>NZ_CM182009.1:0-3792497 GCF_059372615.1 Epilithonimonas sp. 33E
ATAACTCTGTTCATTGACAGCAAAATCCGCAATAATTTCAGACATTTTGTCTTCTGATATCAGATCCTTCGGTTTTTCTATCGCTTCTGTACAGGACAAAACACAGAGAATCATCATTATGTAAAGTATAATAGCCTTCATTTTATAACTTTCCGATTGTACTTTTCCACTTCAGATTCAATACACCAAAGACTGCTTCCTGTATAATGCCTCCATTCATTTTGCTTTCGCCTTCTGTCCTGTCGGTAAAAATAATCGGAACCTCAACAATTTTAAGATTCTTTTTGAAAACGCGGTATTTCATTTCAACCTGGAAACCATAACCTTTCAATTTGATTTTATCCAACCCAATAGCGACCAGCGTTTCTTTTCTGAAACAAACAAATCCCGCAGTTGTATCATGAATTGGCAGTCCAAGAACGAAACGTACATATTTCGAAGCAAAATACGACAACAATACTCTTCCCATTGGCCAGTTCACCACATTCACACCCTGAGAATATCTTGAACCGACTGACATATCCGCATTTTTACAAGCCTCGTAAAGCTTGATCAAATCTTTGGGGTTATGAGAAAAATCGGCATCCATCTCGAAAATGAAATCATAGTCATTATAGATCGCCCATTGAAACCCATGGATGTAAGCTTTACCCAGACCATCCTTAACTTTTCTCACAGTCAGATGAAGCTGGACCGGGTATTTTTCACGTAATCTTTTTACAATTTCCGCTGTTCCATCGGGAGAAGAATCGTCAACTACCAACACGTGGAAATCCTGCTGCAAATCAAAAACAGCCGAAATGATTTTTTCGATGTTTTCTTTTTCGTTGTATGTTGGAATAATGACAAGCTTCTTCATCCGGGAAATAATTCGCAAAGATAATCTTTTACTCGCTAATGTTTTTTAGTGAATTATAAATTAACTTTTTTTAATATAATATAAAAGTTATAGCACATCAAAGATTATTTTTTTATTTAAAGGTCTTCGAGAGTCTGGGTTTAGCAATTTTTTAATTTTGAATTCGTTTTGAGAACTTCGCTCATCAAAGGTTTTGGTAATGTTCCAAACAAGTTCATAAATAAAGAGTATCGGGACCGGTACTCTTTTATTATAGTATTCGAACATTCATTCAAGTCCTGTCGAACGGCAGGTCTCACTCTTATCGGACGATAAGTCTTACTCTTATCGAGCAATAAGTCATGCTCTTATCGTCCGATAAGAGTATATTCTATCAGATGATGACCATGGTTTAGTTGTATATACCGGAGCAAGCCATTGGCAGAGCATGCGTGCTATACGAAGAATGCCAAAGTTGTCATATTATGTTAAAAAAGAAATAAAACCAACTGGCTTATTTTTCTTAAATTTGCAGGTCTTATTAGAATTTCTTGTAAGATTATTTTAATTAAAACCTTGAAAGAATGTTACCAAAAATAAATCCTATTCAGACTTCTGCATGGAAAGCCCTTGACCAGCAATTTGCCAACAACGATTTCGAATTGAGAACTTTGTTCCAGTATAACCCGAATCGTTTTCAGGAGTTTTCCTTAGAGACAGAAAATTATCTTTTCGATTATTCTAAAAATCTGGTGGATGGCAAAACGCTCAAATTATTGCTGCAATTAGCAGAAGAAACGCAGCTCAAGGAAGCAATTGGTAAAATGTTTTCCGGTGACAAAATCAATGAGACCGAAGATAGAGCCGTTCTTCACACCGCTTTGAGAGACTTTTCCGATAAAGAAATTTTGGTGGATGGCAAAAACATCAAGCCAGGCATCAAAAAGGTCTTAGCGCATATGAAAGCTTTTTCAGAATCGGTGATTTCCGGTTCTCACAAAGGTTTTACAGGTAAAGAAATCACGGATGTGGTTAATATCGGAATCGGGGGATCGGACCTTGGTCCGGTGATGGTATGTTCTGCATTGAAGCATTTCAAAACAAGACTGAATGTTCATTTCGTTTCCAATGTAGACGGAAATCATATGGCTGAGGTTGTTAAAGATCTTGATCCGGAAACAACTTTGTTCATTGTAGCTTCCAAGACATTTACAACCCAGGAAACAATGACCAATGCGAATTCCGCCAAAGAATGGTTCCTGAAATCAGGTGCTAAGAATGAAGATGTTGCCAAGCATTTCGTAGCATTATCGACCAATATAGAAGCGGTTAAAAAATTCGGGATTGCAGAAGAGAACATTTTCGAATTCTGGGATTGGGTTGGCGGCCGCTACTCGCTTTGGAGCGCGATCGGATTAAGCATCATCTTATCAGTGGGTTACAATAATTTTGAACAATTATTGAAAGGTGCCTATGATACGGATGTTCATTTTCAAACCAAAGATTTTAAAGTAAATGTTCCTGTTTTGATGGGACTTTTGGGTGTTTGGTATCGTAATTTCTATGCAGCAGGCACTTATGCGATTTTACCTTACTCCCAGTATCTTGACCGTTTTTCTGCTTATCTGCAGCAGGGCGATATGGAAAGTAATGGGAAATCCGTGGACAGGAATGGCGAGTTTGTAGAATACGAAACAGGCCCCATTATCTGGGGAGAACCTGGAACCAACGGTCAGCACGCATTCTATCAACTGATCCATCAGGGAACCGAATTGATTCCGGCAGATTTCATTGCTTACGCAACATCACCTAATGAAGTAGGTGTTCATCAGGATATTTTATTAGCGAATTTCTTTGCCCAGACCGAAGCTTTGGCATTCGGAAAAACAAAGGAAGAAGTTTTTGCGGAACTGATGTCGTCAGGAAAAACAGAAGAGGAGATTGAAAAACTTCTGAACTATAAAATATTTGCGGGTAATACACCAACCAATTCTTTCCTGTTCAAAGAATTAACACCATTTACGTTAGGGCAATTAATTGCTTTATATGAGCACAAGATCTTCGTTCAGGGTGTCATCTGGAATATTTTCAGCTTTGACCAATTTGGAGTTGAGCTGGGGAAAGTTTTGGCAAACAAGATTCTTCCGGAATTAGAATCAGAAGGAGAAATCAAAACACACGACAGTTCTACAAACGGATTGATTAATTACTACAAATCAAACCGATAAAATTATAAAGATGGAATGTTGGGAAAGGAACATTTCATTTTTTCAAATAAATCTAAAAAGTAAAAAGAAAGAAAAATGGCACAAATTCTAGATGGACTGAAGGTCTCAAAAGAAGTAAAGGCTGAAATCAAGGAAGAGGTGGAAAAAATCCTTGCCAACAAAAGAAGAGCACCACATCTGGTAGCAATTCTGGTAGGGAATAACGGCGCCAGCAAAGCCTATGTGAACAGCAAAGTGAAAGATTGTGAAGAAGTGGGATTCAGTTCTTCATTACTGAAGTTTCCAAGTACGGTCTCGGAAGCGGAACTATTGGAAAAGATTGATGAACTGAACAAATCCAAAGATGTGGACGGCTTCATCGTTCAGCTACCTTTGCCAAAACAGATTGATCAGGAAAAGATCATTATGGCAATTGACCCGAGAAAGGATGTGGATGGCTTTCACCCGGAGAATTTTGGAAAGATGGCCCTGGAAATGGATACCTTTCTGCCGGCAACGCCATTTGGAATATTAACATTATTGGAACGATATAACATCGAAACCAAAGGTAAGAACTGTGTTATCATCGGTAGAAGCAGGATTGTTGGGAAGCCAATGAGCATCCTGATGGGAAGAAAAGATTTCCCTGGAAATTCTACCGTAACGCTGACACACTCTTACACAGAACATATAGAAGAATATACAAAACAAGCCGATATCGTGATAACAGCTTTGGGCGATCCGAATTTCCTGAAAGGAGAAATGATCAAGGAAGGTGCTGTCATCGTAGATGTCGGGATTACCAGGGTAGATGATGATTCTGAAAAAGGTTATCATCTCGCAGGTGACGTGGATTTTGACAGCTGTGCAGGAAAAGCGAGTTGGATTACGCCGGTTCCCGGTGGAGTAGGTCCAATGACGCGTGCCATGCTGATGAAAAATACCATCATTGCCTATAAAACTTCGGTTTATAATGACTAAGGAACAAGAAGATCTATTATTAAAAGAAGGTAAAATGCTCCCGGTGATGGAGCATTTTTACACTATTCAGGGAGAGGGATTTCATGCAGGGAAAGCAGCTTATTTCATCCGTTTGGGCGGATGCGATGTGGGTTGCCATTGGTGTGACGTGAAGGAAAGCTGGGATCCGACACTGCATCCATTGATGGAGGCAGAAACCATTGCGGAAACGGCTGCGAAATATTGTAAAACCATTGTTTTGACAGGGGGAGAACCACTAATGTGGAATCTGGAGATTCTGACCTCTAAATTGAAAGAGTTAGGTTGCACGATTCATATCGAAACGTCTGGCGCTTATCCAATGAGCGGTCATCTGGACTGGATTACCCTGTCTCCAAAGAAAACAGGATTGCCTCTGGAAGACATTTATCAGAAAGCCAGCGAATTGAAAATGATTATTTTCAACAATAACGATTTTAAATTTGCTCAGGAACAACAGGCCAAAACCAATGATCAATGTGTGCTTTATCTCCAGAGCGAGTGGAGCAAGCGTGATGCGATGTATCCGAAAATTACAGATTTCATTCTGGAACACCCGGAATGGCGATCTTCTATCCAAACGCATAAATATCTAAATATTCCTTAAATTTGATTCATGCAGCGGTTACGTTACTCCCGATATTTCAAAGTATTTGTGATTTTACTGGATATGATTCTGGTATCATCGGTATTTATAATTTATTATTGGAGAAATTTCGAGGTTAAGTATGATTCGGAATCGCTGGAACAAAATATCTTATCCATTCTTTTACTCTGTTTTTTTTGGATATTGCTGAGCGGAAGAACAAGGTTGTATCACATTCCGAGAAACGTTACTTATACGATATACCTGGAAAGAATTCTTATCCACGTTTTCTTCTTTTTCATAGGTGTCATTATGCTGGGGAAAGTGAGTAATAATGATTTTCTGAAAACAGAGCGCTTCTATCTTGCAGGCATTCTGTTATTAATTGTAATCCCGATTAAAACGTTTATCTATTTCCTTTTAAAATATATAAGAAGTATCGGAAAAAACCACAGAAACGTTATGTTCATTGGCGAAAGTGCTTCTTCTACAGTTTTAAGTGATATCATCAATCAACGTAAAGATTATGGATTTAGAATTTATGATTATCCGAAAGATAATTACGATCTGCCAAAAATTATAGAGTTCTGGAAAGATAATGGTATTCATACGATTTTTATTCCTTCGGAACATAGCTTGGATAAAATTTTTGAGGACGACCTTTTCCGCCAGGCAGAACTTAACAAAGTGAAAATCTCATTGGTTCCGAATATTATTCAGAATCAGTTTTTTGAATATGAATTCAACTATATAGAAACCGTTCCTGTTTTGTCCCAGGCCAAATATCCGCTAGATTTTTTCACAAATGTTACTATAAAAAGGCTTTTCGATATTTTATTTTCATTGATTGTTTTGATTGGGATTTGTTCGTGGCTGTTTCCAATTATCTCATTGTTAATCAAAATGGACGGATCAAAAGGTCCTGTGTTTTTTGTTCAGAAAAGATATGGGTATCATGATGAAGTTTTTGATTGCCTGAAGTTCAGAACGATGAAGGTCAACAATGAGTCTGCTGAAAAAACAACGGACTGCGATGATGTGAGAATTACCAGGATTGGAAAATTATTGAGAAAAACAAGTCTGGACGAGATGCCGCAATTCATTAATGTGCTGAAAGGCAATATGTCTGTTGTAGGACCCAGGCCTCATATGCTTTTGGTTGACGATTTTTACAAGCCGAAAATCAGCAGATACAGTCTCCGAAGTATGGTAAAACCAGGAATCACCGGCCTTGCGCAGGTTAGCGGGTTAAGAGGGGATGAAGGCGATATGAATCTCGGAATGAAAAAAAGAATCCTTGCAGATTCATTTTATGTAAGAAACTGGAGTTTTAGTATGGATATTGTTATCATTCTGAAAACAATTTTCTTAGTTATTGTCGGCGATAAAAATGCACGCTGATATTTATCAGAAAAGAACTAATTTAGCCGTATGTTAAAACGATTTTTTGAATCAATTGGAGAATATTTTTTGTTGTTGGGAAAAGCGCTAAGCCGACCGCAGAAAAGGAATGTCTATATGAAGCTTCTGGTAAGAGAATTTTACGATCTTGGAGTTAACTCCTTCGGATTGGTATTGTTCACTTCTTTCTTTGTAGGTGCGGTTGTAGCCATCCAGATGTATAATAATTTTGATGCATCATCATTTCCGATTCCTAACAGTTTTGTAGGCTACGCTACCAAAGTTGTACTGATACTGGAGTTTTCTCCTACAATTATTTCTGTAATTCTGGCAGGAAAGGTCGGGTCTTATATCGCTTCCAGTATTGGAACTATGCGCGTTACAGAGCAGATTGATGCATTAGACATCATGGGTGTCAATTCCCCTAACTTTTTAATCCTTCCCAAAATTGTAGCCAGTGTTATTTTCAATCCTATTTTGATCGCAATTAGTATCGTTGTGGGGATTTGGGGTGGTTATATTGCTGGTGTTGCAACAGGAAACTGGACAAAAGCAGATTATATAACAGGAGTACAGATGTATATGCCGACTTATTTCATCTGGTATGCTTTTCTGAAAACGGCAGTATTTGCTTTTTTAATTGCAACGATTCCTGCTTATTTCGGATATAATGTAAAAGGAGGATCCCTGGAAGTGGGACGTGCCAGCACACAAGCAGTAGTTTGGACCATGATTGCAGTGATTATTATGAACTTGTTATTAACCCAGATGCTCCTAAGCTAATGATAGAAGTAAAAGAATTAAGAAAAAGCTTTGATGAAGTTGAGGTTCTTAAAGGGATTTCGACAACATTCGATACAGGTAAGGTTAATCTGGTTATAGGGCAAAGCGGATCCGGAAAAACGGTTTTTCTGAAATGCCTTCTGAATGTATATGAGCCTTCAAGTGGAGGCATCTTGTTTGACGGAAGAGACATCGTGACCATGTCAAGAGAAGAAAAATTGGCACTACGTTCAGAGATAGGAACAGTGTTCCAGGGGAGTGCCTTATTCGATTCTATGACTGTGGAAGAAAACATCAGCTTCCCGTTGGATATGTTTACCAATCTGACTTATCGAGAAAAGAAAAGAAAAGTGCTGGAGGTAATAGGTAGGGTTAATCTTGATAAAGCCAACAAAAAATATCCGTCCGAGATTTCTGGAGGGATGCAGAAAAGAGTGGCTATTGCCAGAGCTATTGTCAACAATCCGAAATACCTCTTCTGCGATGAACCCAATTCGGGGCTGGATCCCTACACGTCCAATGTTATAGACGACCTGCTTTTAGAAATTACAAAAGAATATAATACAACAACGATCATCAATACACACGACATGAACTCGGTGATGACGATTGGTGAGAAAATCCTTTACCTGAGGTTAGGAATCAAAGAATGGGAAGGAAATAAAGACATCCTGGCAACAGCGAAAAATAAAAATCTTTTAGACTTCGTTTATTCATCAGAGCTATTTAAACAACTGAGAGAATTCATGCTGGAAAATGATCAGACAAGCTTAACTCACAATAATAATAAACCGGGAGACAATGAAATTTAAGATTCACGAACATAACAATAAAACAAAAAGAAAAATGAGTAAAAAACTAATTAGTACACTGGCTGTGTTTTTAGGAATAATGGCTTATTCGCAAGTAACTGTGGGGTTGAGAGCCAATGCGCTTTTTAATACATCTTCAGCTAGCTGGGATAATTTTAAAGGAACTATAAATGGAGAGAAAGAAAATACTGGTTTCAACGCTGGTCTTGCATTTAAGATCGGTTCTCCGGTAGGAGGATGGTTTGTGATGCCTGAGATCTATTACACCTCTATCAAGAATGAAGCTACCGCTGCAACAGTAACAGAAGGAAATGTTAATATTGAAGCAAAAAGCAATAGAATTGATGTTCCGGTAATGATAGGACACAATTTCCTGTTAGGAAAACTGGCTGCTTTTGCAGGTCCGGTTGCCTCTTATAATCTTACAACAGATAACACATTCGCAAATTTTAAGGAAAATGCTACAAAAGAATTTACTGTAGGTTATCAGTTTGGTGCACAGGCTACATTATCAAAATTTGTAATTAATGCAAGGTTTGAAGGTGCTTTTTCTAAAGATACAAGAAAGTTTATCAGTAATGTATCGGGAGAAGAAATCAGATACGATAACCGCCCAAGCATGTTTATTCTGGGTATCGGTTATAACTTCAAATAGCCGGAGTTTACAAAATATGAGAAGGCTGGAAACATGTTTCCAGCCTTCTTCATATATAGACCTTAAAAATTCACAAAAAAATCCTCATGCATGAGAAAGATTTTGTAGTACGAAAATATAAGCTTTTATTCAACAAATGTTTAACATAATAAATGAAAGATTGAACAATATTAATATGTTTTGCTTATTTTTGCTTTAAAAGAACATTAACTTGAATGAAGGTTACACTTGAACATATTTCTCCGGACGAAAACAGCTCTTTCCGTGTGTTGCATATTAAAGATGTTCCGATCTCGGAACTTAACTGGCAATATCACTATCATTCTGAGATTGAGATTGTTTGTGTTAAAAATGGTAAAGGAACAAGACACGTTGGGTATCACAAAAGTCATTTTGAAGACGGGGCTTTGGCTTTGATCGGCTCTAATATTCCTCATTCCGGCTTTGGGCTTAATGCTACAGACCCGCACGAAGAAATAGTTATCCAGTTCAAGGAAGATATTTTGTCTTTGCCGGAAGGAGAACCGGATACCAATTCAATAAAAAAACTATTGGAAATCTCCAGATATGGTGTTCTTTTTTCGTCAAAGATAAAGAATGAATTGTTTCCTAAATTAGAGGAAGTAGCAAGAGCAGAAGGCTATAAACGCTACCTCCTGCTTCTGGAGATTCTTTTTGATCTTTCAAAAACAGAAGATTTTGAATTGATGAATACAGAAGTGATGCCTTATACTATCGTCTCAAGAAACAGGACAAGATTGGAGGCTGTTTTCACTTATGTTGAAAATGGTTACCAGAATGAAATTGATATAATGCAGGCGGCGCATTTAGCCAATCTTACAAAGCCTGCCTTTTGTAATTTCTTCAAAAAGGCAACCTCGTTAACTTTTGTAGAATTTGTAAACCGATACAGAATTGATAAGGCCTGCATCTTGCTGTCGCAAGAAAAAAGCATAGCAGAAAGCTGCTATGCTACAGGTTTTAATAATATCACTTATTTCAATAAGATATTTAAGAAATATACTAATACAACACCAGGCCAGTTTATAAGAAACCTTTAAAGGTTATTGTTGAAGTTATTTTCTAATTTCTGTTTTTCCAACTCAGCTTTTTCTTTCTGAAGCTGCTTGAATTCTTGCCGGATTTTTGCTTCTTTCACAGCATTACCTTTGCTGACATAGCCAACTAATCCACCAATAATCAGCCCAATTCCAATTCCTGAAAGAGAACCGTAAACGACTCTGAGATCAATGGCCATATCATTAAGATAAAATAATAGCGCACCGAGACCAAATAATACCAATCCAATTACTATTAAACTTTTCATAGTTTTAAATTTGATTCTAAATTAACTAAAAAAGTTTACAGTTTGCCACCAGCGGCTTTATAATATTGTAAAGCTTTTGGCATATCGGCATTCAGGTCTGCGATTCTGTTTTGCGGATTAGGGTGTGTTGATAAAAATTCCGGAGTTCTGCTGCCTGTAGAAGATGATTCCATTCTTTGCCAGAAAGAAGTTGCCGTTCTCGGATCATAGCCAGCCATAGCCATCAGGTAAAGCCCCATTTCATCCGCTTCAGACTCTTGTTTTCTACCATAAGCTAACAGACCGACCTGAGCGCCGATTGGATATACTTTCTCAAAAACACCTGCCCATTGGCTATTGGACATTGTTCCACCTAAAAGGCTGCCTCCATATTGCGCCAGCATTGCCTGTGAGATTCTTTCGTTGCCATGACCAGCTAAAGCATGAGAAACTTCGTGTCCCATTACAACAGCAACACCATTATCATCTTTGCAGACAGGCATAATTCCTGTATAAAACGCAACCTTTCCACCAGGCATACACCAGGCATTCAACTGATTGTCCTGTATAAGGTTGAATTCCCAGCTATAACCTGCCAAAGCAGACTCTCGCCCGATACTCTTATAATAAGCGTAAGCCGCATTTTTGATTCGCGCACCAACATTTTTTATCCGGTTGGCATCTGCCGTTCCGGTTATAACTTTTGCTTTGGAAAGCGTTGTCTTATATTCTGATGCAGCAGCAGTTGCAATTTCAGAATTATTAGCGATCTGGATTGAAGATCTTCCTGTAATAGGATTGGTTACACAACCAGTTACTCCTAAAGCAGTAACCAGAATTGCTGAAATTTTAAAAATTTTCATCGTTTATTTTTTAAATATAAATGTGTTTTACAAGTTTTATTCCAAAAACTATTCTTTGTTCAGGAATGCATCCCAGCCCTGTGCTGTTAACGGAATCAGTTGGTTCGAACCTCTTGCAACCAGGAAATTACCTTTTTCATCTCCGGTTGCATGACCAATAATTGTAAAGTCCGGATGATTTTTGATCTTGTCAAAATCCGAAGGAGCAATAGTGAATAATAATTCATAATCTTCTCCACCATTCAAAGCAGCCATTGCCGGATTCAGGTTGAATTCTTCTGAGGTGTGAATGGTTGATTCATCCATCGGGATTTTTTCTTCGTACAAATGGAATCCCACCTTGGACTGATCCGACAAATGCAAAACCTCCGAGGCTAATCCGTCAGAAACATCAATCATAGAAGTTGGCAAAATATCCAATTCCTCCAATTTTTTCTTGATGTCAGTTCTTGCTTCGGGTTTTAGTTGTCTTTCAAGGATATAATCATAACCTTCCATTTCAGGTTGCATATTGGGGTTTGCCAAATAAACCGAATGTTCTCTTTCCAAAATTTGAAGTCCAAGATAAGCACCACCCAGATCTCCGGTTACAACTAAAAGATCATTCGGTTTTGCACCATTTCTTTTAACAATTTTTTCTTCATTTTCAAGGCCAATTGCTGTAACACTAATCACAAGACCAGCGTTGGAACTTGTTGTATCTCCGCCAATTAAGTCCACTTTGTATTTGTTGCAAGCTAAAGCAATTCCGGCATAGATTTCTTCCAAAGCTTCAACCGGGAAACGGTTGGAAACAGCAACGGAAACCAAAATTTGAGTTGGTGTAGCATTCATCGCAGCAATATCGCTGAGGTTGACAACAACTGCTTTATAGCCCAAATGTTTCAAAGGAACATAGCCTAAATTGAAATGAACACCTTCCGCCAGCATATCGGTTGAAATCACCATTTTTTGATTTTCAGAATCAATAACAGCAGCGTCATCACCAATAGAAACTTTGGTTGAGGTTTGAACAACTGGGAAATTCTCGGTCAAATGTTTTATCAGACCAAATTCTCCCAACTTGGAAATAGGCGTTAATTCTTGAGATTTATCTTCGAGCATAATTTTAATTAATGATGAATTATAAATGATTAATGATACAAGCTTAATATCATTAATGTAAAAATTTATTTAAAGTTTTCTAAACGAGAAACGTCTATGTTCTCCGGTCGGAAAGGTAGTGTTTTCAAATATTCCTTTGAGATCGTCTGCACATTTTCAGATTTGTACTCGTTCATCACTTCCATAATATCATCTGGCGGCGTTGTCGTTTTTCTCAACATCATATCGATCCAAACGCCCGTTGCCTCAGCTGTCGCACAATGCGTTCCGTCTGGAAGATAGAATTTGTGAACGAACTGATAAATTGATCCGTCTTCTGACAAAGCAGCAACTTCCAAAGCTACAAAAACCGTCTGATCCGCATAGATTTCTTTGAAGAAAGAATAGCGCTCGTGCAACATTACCGGACCAACACCCCAACGATTGAGCTGAGTCAATCCGATTTTGTTTTTATTAAGGAAAGCCATTCTAGTTTGGGAACAATAATCAACATAGGTTGAGTTTCCCAGATGACGATTCGCATCAATATCACTCCACCTCACTTCAAATTTATGGTAATAAACAGACATTTTTTTCGATTTTAATATTCTTCAAAATTAACTATTTGACGTGGATATTAAAAATGTAATTTTGTGCATCGAATATAAAGTATCGGAGATGCGATATGTTTGTAGCGATAGTAACACCACTCTTATGAGAGCTCCGGAGGAGCGACATAATCGGGTTCGAATAAGTTTTAAATTATGTCGGAAAAAAAGAAAATAATAATTGTAGGTGGAGGTGCTGCCGGTTTTTTTACTGCTGCAAATCTAGATGAAAACAAATATGACGTTATCATTCTGGAGCAAAATTCTGATGTTTTGCAAAAAGTGAAAGTCTCTGGCGGCGGAAGATGCAACGTAACGCACGCATGTTTTGAGCCAAGAGAATTGACTCAATTTTATCCCAGAGGCAATCGTGAATTACTGAGTGTTTTTACCAAGTTCCAACCCGGCGATACGATGGATTGGTTCGAGTCCAGAAATGTTCCGTTGAAAATCGAAAAAGATAACAGAGTTTTCCCTGAGTCCGATTCTTCACAAAGTATTATGAATGCTTTGATCAATGAAGTCCGAAATAAAAACTTTGTAGTTAAAAATCAAGTTTCTGTTACCGAAATTGTCAAGGAAAACGAGAATTATATCATCAAAACAAAACAAGGCGATTTTGCAGCAGATATTGTGATTTATACAACAGGAAGTTCGCCCAAGTCTTTGAAAATTATTGAGAATCTTGGACACAAAATTGTGGAACCAGTTCCGTCGTTATTCACGTTCAATATCAAAAGTGATTTGCTTAAAGATTTGCCGGGAACCAGTTTTGAAAATGCAGAAATAAGAATTCCCGGTTTGAAAACGGAAGAATCCGGACCGTTGTTGATTACACATTGGGGACTTTCCGGACCGGCTGTTTTGAAAATCTCTGCTTGGGAAGCTAGAACTCTTGCAAAGTTGAAGTATCAGTTTGAAATAGAGGTTAATTTTATTTCCAAGCCAATTTCTGATGCGGAAGAAGAGCTGAAAGAATTCAAAAATCAAAATCCTAAAAGATCAATCGGTCAGTCGAAAATATTTGATGTAACGAATCGTTTTTGGAACAAGATTCTGGAAATCAGTCAGATTAATCCCGAGAAACAGATTGCTAATCTTTCCGGAAAAGAAATGTTTTTAATTTTAGAAACACTTTGTCAGAAAAAATTACTAGTTTCGGGAAAATCAACTTTTAAGGACGAATTTGTAACGGCTGGAGGTGTTGATCTTAAAGAAATTAATTTTAAGAATATGTCGTCCAAAATTTTGCCTGATTTTTATATTTCTGGCGAAGTTCTTGATATAGATGCAGTTACAGGAGGATTTAATTTTCAGGCTTGCTGGAGCGAAGCTTGGTTGATTTCACAAAATCTTAATTCTCAATAATTAAATATTTAACCTAAATTTGAAAATAATTTTTTATCATAATGAAATATCCTAAAAGTTTTATCAGATTATTGGCCTTATCAGTGTTTTTTCTGTTGGTTTCGTGCAAGACAACTGTTGTGTCTCCAAACAAACCTTTGTACGACAATTCATTAGAACTTTATAAAAAATATTCTATCCAAACCAAGGATGCTAAAACTCAGAAATTAGAAGTTCTAAAAATAGATGCTACCAAAATTTATGGAAAAAATAAGGCCGGAGAAATGGTGGAAATCGACAAAAGTGAAGTCCGCGAAATCAAAAAACCGGATGTTCTTGCGTCTATTCTAATCGTTGCTGCTGCAGTTGCTGCAGTTATTTTTGTTCCGATTTAATCTTTGTGATTAAAAATAAAATTACACATCCGGCAAAATAACAAAGGATATCCAGCCAACTGAAAGAGTTGCCAAGAACAATCATCATGATCCGATTGTTCTTGAAACCCAATATTTCTCCAAAGTGAAAATACTGTGCAAACTCAATCAGACAAGAAAAAAAGAAAATTCCGACAATAAGTTTTGCGGAGTTGATATCGAAAAAAGCTTTGATGAAATAATATATCAGCATCACAACAAAAACATCTCCTAAATAAGCTCTTACAAAGAACCATTCTTTAAGCTTTGTAGCGATGAGAACTTCAATGAAGAATATTACAATGGCAATCAGTAAGTTTTTGTAATCGAATTTGAAATTAATTTTCACGGAATTGTTTTTAACTAAAACAAAAAATCGAGGTAATAATTGCCTCGATTTTTTTATTTTTTTCATTTTGATTGTGGATTCAATTGCGAAGATTTTTTGGTTTGGATAGGTTCATTTTCTAAAGCCGGTTCTCAGCACCATGTTTACATCTCAACAAACTTTTACTAATGGCTTCATATTCAAATTTTAAAAATGTTTTTGACAATTTCAGTTAATGAATATCTTTGGAAAAAATAACTATGAAAAAACTAATTTTATTATTTGGAGTTTTATTGAGTATTTCAAATTTTGCGCAGAAAAAAGAAGACTCTTCGATTTTATCTACTAAAAGTATTTTTGAATGGGTAAAGGAACCTGCGGTTTTCTTAGAAGGAAATGTCAAGTTTAGAAAAATATTGGCAAATAATATCAGAACTAGAAAAATAAATGGCACGGGAGTTATTAAGACTGAGATTATTTTCGTTGTAGAAAAAGATGGAAGTTTATCACACATTATGTCGAAAGGTGATAATTTGGAGTTTAATAAAGAAGCGGAAAGAGCTATTTCAAAAATAAAAACAAAATGGAAGCCTGCGCGTGTTGATGGGAATATTGTAAGAAGCCGATTTAAAATTCCACTAACAATGACCTTTAACAAATAATTTTTCGGTTCAATTTTTGAAAATAAATATTAACCAAAATCTTATTGTTATGAAAAAGCTATTATTTATCGGCATACTATCATCATTAATCATCAGTTGCGTTCCTGATAAAGACAAACGGGACAAAAGAAAAACCGACCACAGCGCAGAACATATGAGAAACAAAGGCGTTGATTCTGCAGCACTTTCACCAGGAAAAAAAGCGGATACGGTTGGCGTGAAGTAGTTACTTTCCAATCATCTTCTTAATAGCATTCAGTTTCATCAGAGCTTCAATTGGTGTCAAAGTATTGATGTTGATTTTTGTCAATTCTTCACGGATACTTTCTAGAACTGGATCGTCTAATTGGAAAAATGAAAGCTGAAGATTTTCTTCCGTTACACGTTTTATTTTCTCTCCGGAATCTTGCGTTGTTCGGCTGGATTCCAAAGTTTTAAGAATCTCATTCGCACGATTCACAACTTTAGAAGGCATTCCTGCTAACTTCGCAACGTGAATACCAAAACTATGTTCACTTCCTCCGGAAATCAGTTTTCTAAGAAAAATAATATTGCCTTTCGCTTCCTGAATTGACACGTGGAAATTCCTGATTCTTTCGAAGTTAACAGACATTTCATTCAGTTCGTGGTAATGTGTTGCAAACAATGTTTTTGGCTGCGTTGGATGTTGATGAAGATATTCCGCAATGGCCCAGGCAATGGAAACACCATCATAAGTGGAAGTTCCACGTCCGATTTCGTCTAGCAAAATCAAACTTCTATCGGAGATGTTATTAAGGATATTCGCCGCTTCATTCATTTCTACCATAAAAGTCGATTCGCCGGCAGATAAGTTATCCGTAGCGCCAACTCTTGTAAAAATCTTGTCCAGAGTTCCAATTTCAGCGTGTTTTGCAGGAACAAAGCTTCCAATTTGAGCCAACAAAGAAATAATCGCAGTTTGTCTCAGAATTGCTGATTTACCCGCCATATTCGGTCCGGTTACCATTATGATCTGCTGAGAATCTCTGTCCAGAAAAACATCATTAGGGATATAAGATTCGCCAAGAGGTAATGACTTTTCGATGATCGGATGTCGCCCTTCCTGAATATCAATTGAGAAAGACTCGTTCAGAATCGGTTTTGTATAATTATCTTCGACAGATAGCTCTGACAAACCAACGGCGCAATCCAGTTCACCAACCAGCTTTGAATTTTCCTGCAACTGGTCAATATAAATCAGAACATTTTCACAGATATTTCTGTAAAGTTCCAATTCTAATTTTCCAATTTTCTCTTCTGCACCAAGAATCTGGTTTTCATAATCTTTCAGCTCTTCGGTAATATAACGTTCGGCGTTAACCAAAGTCTGCTTTCTGATCCAATCTTCCGGAACTTTGTCTTTATGCGTATTTCTAACCTCGATATAATAGCCGAAAACACCATTGAAATCGATTTTCAAACTTGTGATTCCGGTTCTTTCGATTTCACGCTGACACATTTCGTCCAGGAAACCACGACCTTTGCTTTGAAGATTTCTTAAATGGTCCAATTCTTCCGAAATTCCTTCTCTAATAACATTCCCTTTGTTGATGTTCACAGGAAGCTCGTCGTTCAGATGCTCATTAATCAAAGTAATTAATTCTTCAAGATTGATAAAAGGGTCAATCCAAGCCAAAACGTCAGGGAAATTCAGAAGTTTTTTTCTGATTTCATTAATATTGATGATGCTTTGCCGAAGGTAACCTAATTCTTTCGGTGAAATCTTTTCAGCGGCTAATTTTCCAATTAATCTATCCAAATCCGAGATGCCTTTCAACAGATCTTTGATCTCGTATTTCAAAGAATCTTCTTTATTCAGAAATTCAATCAGACTTAATCTTCTGTTGATATCGCTGATGTTCTTTAAAGGTAAAATCAGCCGTCGCCTCAACAATCTTCCGCCCATCGGCGTACAGGTTTTGTCGATAATGTCTAAAAGTGATTTTCCATTGTGATTGGCAGAATAAACAATTTCAAGATTTCTCAAAGTGAAATTATCCATCATCAGATAATCATCCTGCGGAATAAGCTGAATCTTGGTAATGTGCTGCAACAATGCGTGATGTGTATCTTCTACCAAATAAGCAAAGATTGCTCCGGCAGCTGTAATTCCTAATTTAGAATCCTCAATCCCAAAACCTTTCAGAGATTGTGTTTTGAAATGCGAAGTCAGTTTTTCGTATGCGTAAGGATATTTGAACGCCCAGTCTTCCAGCTTGAAAACATTTTTATTTTTCAGCTGACTTGGAATCTCAGAAGTTCTCTGATAGATAATCTCGCTCGGGTCAAAAGTATGAACGATGTGAAGTAATTTTTCAAGATTTCCTTCACTCACGAGAAATTCACCTGTTGAAACATCCACAAGTGCCATTCCATATTTTTCCCTTTCTTTATGAAGAGAAAGCAGGAAATTATTTTTTTTAGAAGTCAGAACCTGGTCGTTGAACGTAACTCCAGGCGTCACCAATTCTGTCACGCCACGTTTTACGATTCCTTTTACAGTTTTTGGATCTTCCAATTGGTCGCAAATAGCAACACGCATTCCAGCTCTTACCAGTTTGGGCAAATAAGAATCCACAGAATGATGCGGAAATCCAGCCAGTTCAATATGACCTTCACCGTTGGCTCTTTTGGTAAGAACGATTCCAAGAATCTGCGACGTTTTTATCGCATCTTGCCCAAAAGTTTCGTAGAAATCCCCAACACGGAATAACAATAATGCATCAGGATATTTCGCCTTAATCGTATTGTATTGCGTCATTAATGGAGTTTCTTTCTTTGCCAATTGTCTGAATTTTAGAAGCGCTAAAATACGAAATTAATAGCCAGAAAAAAGAAGGATGTTTCGCTGAAAATTATTTTTTCTTAAACTTTTCCAGAGCTTTGGAGCTTTTCCGGTAAGCCCAATCTTCTTTATATTTCACCCATTTTGCCTTGAAGATTTTTCGCATCAGCTTATCCGTATATCGCATAATGAAAACGTGATAAAGCATACTCAGAAACTTTGAAGGCCGATTAGGTAATGCTCTGATAGATAGAGAAAAGCCTGGCTCAAGATAACGGTTGTAATGCCAGAAAGCGCCAGGGATGAACAAAGCGTCGCCGTGTTCCATCATGATTTCGGTTCCGGTTGCGTATTTCAAAGCAGGATATTTTTCGTAATCAGGATTGTCGTAATCAATTTCTTCTATCGTATGGACAGACAATGGAACTTTATAAAGTAGTTCATTTTGCTTCTGGTCAAAGAGTAAAATTCTTTTTTTGCCACCAAAATGCACGTGGAAAAAGTCTCCCAAATCCACATCATAATGCATCAAAACATGTGCTTCACTTCCTCCGAAAAACAGCGTAGGAAGTCGTTTGAAGAATTTCATTCCCAGATCCGGATATGTGAAATCTTTCAGCAATTCCGGTAACCTGTCGGTGATGATATAAAAAAAGATCCTGAGGTCAGAAGGTTTACTTTTGATAATATCAATATAATCCTTCATCTTCATTTTGGTTGCCGGTGTGTCAGAGCTTTTATTGGCATCAGCGGGTTTATTGTCATAGATGGGAACAACCTGGTCACCTGCTTTTTCACGGATGTAATCCAGATTCCATTTTTCGTAAGCGCCCCATTGTTTTGCAAAACCTTTTATCAAAAGCGGTCTGTGCGGTTTGAAATATTTCTTTTGAAAATCTTCTTTATCAATGTGTTCTACAACGTCAACAGGATTCAGAATCATATTAATTATTTTGATCAAATAAAATTAGTAAAAATGATTTTAAGCAAAATGGAAATTTTGAATTTAATGTAACTTGTAAACTTCAAAGCCTGCTATAAGTCATAGGTTATCGGTAATCTTCGGCTCATTTTTTGCTTATCCACCTGCGGAAATTGAACAAATGTTTGAAATCAAATCAGGGTTATTAATAATATCTTTCAGGATTTATTTATAGTTATTCCAAATAATCTCATATTTGTATTATTAAAGCTAATAACAAAAACAATTTCTAAAATAAAAGTTTGAATTAATTCTATTGGTAAAATGAAGGTTGAGCAAATATACACAGGTTGTCTTGCGCAAGGAGCGTATTACATTGTTTCTGAAAACGAAGCAGCAATTATTGACCCGTTGCGAGAGGTTAAGCCTTACCTCGACCGTTTGGATAAAGATCAGGTTCGGCTCAAATATATTTTTGAAACCCATTTTCACGCTGATTTTGTTTCGGGACATCTGGATTTATCCAGGAAAACCGATGCTCCCATTGTTTACGGTCCGACAGCTCAGCCGGAATTTGATGCCATTATAGCAGAAGACAATCAGATGTTTGAGATAGGAAAAATCAAAATCAAAGTTCTTCATACACCTGGACATACGATGGAAAGCTCGACTTATCTTCTGATTGATGAAAATGGGAAGGAAACGGCAATTTTTTCCGGTGACACTTTGTTTTTGGGTGATGTCGGCAGACCGGATCTTGCACAGAAAGCGGGTGAGATTACTGAAAAAGATTTGGCCGGAATGTTATATGAAAGTCTTCACAGCAAGATCTTACCTTTGGATGATTCGATCACGGTTTATCCTGCCCACGGCGCCGGTTCTGCTTGCGGAAAGAATATGCAGAAGGAAACTGTGGATACTTTGGGGAATCAAAAAAGAACGAATTACGCACTGAATCAACCTGATAAAGAATCATTTATTAATGAAGTTCTTGAAGGATTAACTGCGCCTCCAAAATATTTCGGGATGAATGTCGCAATGAACAAAGGCGGTTATGAAAGTTTTGACCAGGTTCTGAAAAAAGGTAATAATCCATTGTCTGTTGAGGAATTTGAAACGGCGGCGGAAGAAACCGGGGCTTTGATCCTGGACACAAGAAGTGCAGCCAATTTCCATAAAGGTTTTGTTCCGAATTCTATCAACATTGGAATCAAAGGCGATTTTGCACCCTGGGTTGGAGCGATGATTGTTGATGTTCAACAGCCGATTCTTTTGGTTTCTGACGAAGGTACAGAGGAAGAAGTGATCACGCGACTAAGCAGAGTAGGATTTGATAATGTTTTAGGCTATTTGAAGGGAAGTTTCGAAGCCTGGAAAAACTCCGGTAAAGAAACTGACGAGATCAAAAGAATTTCTGTAGAAGAATTTGCTGATGAGTTTTCTGAAGGTGTAAAAGTTATCGATGTCCGAAAGGAAACGGAATACGAAGCCGAACATATTGATGAAGCGTACAGCAAACCTTTGGCTTATATCAATGACTGGGTGAATTCTTTGGACAATTCTGAACATTTTTATATCCATTGTGCCGGTGGTTACAGAAGTATGATCGCGGCAAGTATTTTGCAGTCAAGAGGTTATAGAAACTTCACCGAGATTGATGGCGGGTTCAATGCGATTAAGAAAACAGGGAAATTTCCCTTGAGTAATTTTGTTTGTCAAAGTAAAACTTTGTAAAACTGGAACGGCTTCGAGAGCCTCAGCATGACAATAAATTTTAACATGTCATTCTGAGCCTGCCGAAGAATCTAATACCTAAATCTAACTTCTAAAATCTTAGTTATGTCACAGAAATTTCAAGAACTCATACAATCCGAACGTCCTGTTCTCGTTGATTTTTTCGCAACCTGGTGTCAGCCTTGCAAAGTTCAGTCTTCCGTTTTGAATTCTGTAAAAGAAAAAGTTGGAGAGAAAGCAAGAATCGTAAAAATTGATATTGATCAGTTTCCGTCAATAGCTGCGGATAACGGAGTTCGTGGTGTTCCGACTTTAGCGATTTTTAAAAACGGAGAGTTGCTTTGGAAAGAAAGCGGTGTTCATGATGTGAACTCTTTGGTTGGTTTGCTGGAGCAGTATTCTAATTAGAAATTCATTTCAATTCAAACCCATCTCGCTCTTTTAAAAAAGGAAACCTGTTTCTAAATGCTTTTAATTCATCCAGATTCCATTCAGTTATGATGAGGTCGCTTTTTCTTTCCGATATTTCTCTTCCGTCTGGAAAATAAACCATTGAACTTTCCTCATATTCAAGGTTATAACCGTCTGTTCCGATACGATTCAATCCGAAAAGAAAAGCCTGATTTTCAATCGAACGAGCTTTTATAAGTGATTTCCAGGCATCAATTCTGGATTTTGGCCAATTAGCGACATATAAAGCGGCATCATAATCATTCTGATTTCTTGAGAAAACCGGAAAACGCAGATCAAAACAAACCTGTAAAAGAATTTTAAATCCTTTGTAATCAATAATTTTTCGCTCTGTTCCGGCAGTGTAAATTTTATCTTCTCCAGAATAAGAAAACAAATGTCTTTTGTCGTAGTATTCAAAACTGCTGTCAGGAAAAACAAAATAGAACCGGTTATAGAATTTTCCATTGTCTTCGACGGAAACACTTCCTGCAACGGCAGAATTTCTATTTTTAGCAAAAGATTTCATCCAGGTTAAAGACTCCTCATTTCTATCTGCCACCTCTTCGGCTTCCATGCAAAATCCGGTAGAAAACATCTCTGGTAAAAGGAATAGATCTGCTTCCGCTGAAGCCAATTTATTTTCAATTTTTTTGAAATTTTCTTCCTTATTTTTCCATGCGATATCCAAATTCAGTCCCGTAATTGTAAGTATTGACATATTCAGAAAGTTTAATGCAATTTATCACTTTAAAATTCGTTTTCATAAGAAGTTCTTAATAAAAATCTAAACATACCCCCGAAATCAAGTTAAAGTCTCCTAAAAAATCGTTAAAAAATTTGATTGTAACCGTCTGATAATGATTTATATATAATTTTGCACCACTAAAACAAAATCTTAATATTATAATTTAATGAAGAAATTCCCATTATTGTTGTGCTTAGTTTATTTGATAACGACTTCTTTTTATCCGGCAAGTTCTGAGGACAGAGTTTCTTATCCCAGGCTGATGATAAGAGAAATCAAACTAAGTGCTAAAAAGAATTTCTCACCACAGAATCCAGCAGAAGAGATCTACAAGGAGCTTCGGTTTGCGGATGAAACATTGAATTTTGAAGTCTTTGAAAAAGCTTTTTTAGGATTCCAAAATTTGAAAAAGTCCGGAAAACTGGAGCCGTCAGCTAAGTTGCTTTCGGTTTGTGATTTTAGTTTGTCTTCTAACAGGAAACGACTTTGGGTCATAGATCTGGGTGAGAAAAAAGTGTTGTTCAACACATTAGTTGCGCACGGAAAAGGAACGGGCGAAGAGTTTGCCACGAGCTTTTCTAATATAGAGGACTCGCATCAGTCGAGTATGGGCTTTTACATTACCGAACAAGCTTACATGGGAGATAATGGCTATTCTATGAGATTATTCGGGATGGATCGAGGTTATAACGATGCGGCTCTGGAGCGCTGTATAGTAATGCACGGTGCCAAATATGTAAGCGAGGAGTTTATCAAATCTGAAAAGAGATTAGGAAGAAGCTGGGGTTGCCCGGCTGTTCCGGCCAGTCTTGCAAAACCAATTATTGATACCATCAAAAACAGAACTTGTCTGTTTATTTATTTTCCTGATCAGAGTTACCTGGCGAGTTCTCAGTGGTTGAAAAATGTTGAAAAGACAGACTCAATTCTTGATTCTCCAAAACAAAATATGGCAACGAATTAAATCTTTGTATTTTGTAAAATGTACAATGTAAAAGTATAAACCTTTTCAGAGTTCCGAACTCTGAAAGGGTTTATTTTGTTAAACCTTGTTTGATTTTTATTAAGGATTCTTGACTAATAATCTGAAACCTTCTCCATGAACGTTGATGATTTCCAAACCTTCGTCGTCTTTCAGAAGTTTTCTCAGTTTTGCAATATAAACATCCATACTTCTGGCGGTGAAATAATTCTCTTTTTTCCAGATTTTTCTCAAAGCCAGATCTCTTGGCATAAAATCGTTTCTGTGGATGCAAAGTAATTTCAATAACTCGTTTTCTTTTGGAGAAAGCTTGTATTCGTTTTCCCCAACTCTCAATTGTCTCAGCATAGAATCGAAGAAAATATTACTGATCTTGAATTGCTCCTGATCTTCATTTTCCAAAACCGCGCTTCTCTGTAAAATGGCTTTGATCTTGTAAAGAAGTAATTCCGTATCAAATGGTTTTGTGATATAATCGTCTGCGCCCAATTGATAACCTTTCAGGATATCCTCACGCATATTTCTTGCTGTAAGGAAAATGATAGGTGTGTTTTTATCGATTTTCTTCACATCTTCTGCTAAGGAAAATCCGTCTTTTTTAGGCATCATCACATCAAAAATGCAGATGTCAAACTCCTTTTCTGTAAACTCTTTCAGACCCATTTCTCCGTCTGTGGCCAATGTGACCTCAAAGTTATTGATGGTCAAATAATCCTTAAGAACTGCACCAAAACTTTGGTCGTCTTCTACTAATAATATTCTGTTGCTCATAATTTATGATTGATGTTATATTAATGATAATTGATTTTATATAAATTCAGATAAATCACAAAGATTATACTCTAATTTATTGATTTTGTGTTAATTTTTCTTTTAAATATCTTTTATAGCTAGATGTAGCTTTTACAATTTCTTCTGCCTCATTAAACCATTTATACAAATTAGTTTCTGAAACCATTTTCAAATCTTGCATAAATTCTATCCAAAATAGAGTTTCATCAGCCTCTTCTGCAAATTTTAGAATATCTTTCTTTTGTTGACCTCGCTCTACACATTGCTCTATAATTTGCAGCTGAGGAAGATGAACTTCTGAAAATTTGTTTTCTTAAAACAGAAACTTTTTCGGAGTAAGCTAATTCTGACAATTGATTGATAATATCTACTGACAAATCTTTTATTCTTTTTGCAAAAATCTGATTATAATTATTATCCATATTAATTAATCAATCATCATTTATCAAATATTGTTTATGCTTATACCATTGGAAGTTTAATCGTAAATGTGCTTCCTTTTCCTTTATGAGAATCCACATGGATCTGACCTTTGTGGATTTCAACGATCTTTTTTACATAAGACAATCCAAGACCTTGTCCTTTTACATTATGGATGTTTCCGGTTTCTTCCCGGAAGAATTTTTCAAAGATTTTGGTTTTGTTGGTCGACTCCATTCCCATTCCTTTGTCCGAAATTTCCACAACATACCAGTTACCTTCGTTTCTGGTGGTCAGTTTTATATCAGGTGTTTCTGGCGAATACTTGTTGGCATTATCCAGAAGATTGATCAATGCATTGGAGAAATGGAATTCATCAATCCTGAAATTATATTTTGTCGCATTGAATTCCGTTGTCAGAATTCCGTTTCTTTCATTAACAATCAGTCGGAAAGATTCTGCAATACTTTTTATTAATTCTCTTACGTTGGTTTCCTTCAGATGAAGCGGCATTTCGTTTCGTTCCAGTTTAGACATGTTCAGAACGGTTTCTACCTGTTTTTTCATCCTCAGATTCTCCTGCTTTATCAATCCCGAATAATATTTGACCTTATCAGGGTCGGTCGCAATTTTATCGTTGGCTAATGAGTCCGTTGCAACGGAAATGGTTGCCAAAGGCGTTTTGAACTCATGAGACATGTTGTTGATGAAATCTGTCTTGATCTCTGCAATTTTTTTCTGTCTCATCATATAATTGATTGAGATAATATAAATCCCTAAAATCGTCAATAACGAAATGAAAGTTCCCAACAACATCGGCAGATTGTGCTTTACCAAAGAGTAGTCTTTTCTTGGAAAAACCAGGGCTAAAGTATAAAGCGTCCGGTCTTTGGTATCGGTAAAAATCGGATAAGTGTAGTTGGTTTTGTCTTTTTGATCAAGATAAATATTGTTGGCAATCGTTGTCAGTTTGTTGTTTTTATCGATCACTCCGAAACCGAATTTGGTGTCAATTCCTTTCAGTCTCAATTCTTTGGATAAAACCGAATCTATTGTTTTGTTGTTAACTCTTTTTTCAATGGGAAGACTGGTTGCGCTTAATCTTGCAAATTCCTTCATTTGGAAAGAGTTATTGTCAAGATCTCTGCTGATATTGGTTGTTAAGGGTTCCGGTGAATTTCTTTTGACCTTTAATTGCCCCTCATCTTTATAAAGTTTGGTTGTATAAAGTGTGTCGCCTTTTGCGGAAACCGGGATATTTTGCTTTTCAACAATGCTGGTTTGAAAAAGAATGTTAGAGCGATTTGCAGAATCGGAACTTTGCTGGATGTAAGTTTTAACAGGTTGATTATTAGATGCCAGAACTTCTTTTCCAACATTGTTATAAGTCTCATTCCAGTATTTGTTTACTTCGATTTGGTTAACCTTTTGAGTCGATGTCTCTAAAGCAGAGTAAACTTTGTTAGAAAAATCCTGCTCCAGAGAAGTATATAATTCTTTAATCCAATACAGCTGCAAGGAGACGAAAACCACCAAGGAAATCGTCATAAATACAGAAATAATAGGAATAAATTTGTTATTCATTGCAATTATTGATTTTGAAAAGTTAAAATTACTCTTTTTAAGAATATCTCAATAAAAAAAACGCGATACAATTATTAAATATTTCTTAAAAACGAGTTTTTTAACATTTTATTGTGAATAATCAAAAATGTTGCCATAGGAAAACTTTGGTGTGATTTTTTATAATTAATTTTATAAAAAGAAATTGTATGAACTCAGAAATTGTTTTTAATAAGGATTCTGATACCGGAGTTTATGTGATGAAGGTTTATAAAGCCGACGTCTCTACGCTTTGGGATTATTTCACAAAATCAGAATTGATAGACCAATGGTGGGCGCCAAAACCTTGGCAATGCGAAACCGAAAAAATGGATTTTCGTGAAAACGGTGTTTGGCTGTACGCAATGAAAGGTCCGGACGGAGAAAAAGAAATGGCCTTAGCCAATTACGGCGAAATAATGCATCATAGAAGTATTTCCTGGACAGATGCTTTTGCAGATGACAAAGGAAAGGCAAGAACAGACTTGCCACAAACATCCTGGCTGATTGGTTTCACAGGTATCGATGAAGGCACAAGAATGACTTTCAATCTGCATTTTAACTCCAAAGTAGAAATGAATCAGCTCATTGAAATGGGTTTTGAAGAGGGTTTTAAAATGGGATTGAACCAACTTGAAGATATTGTAGCAAAAGATTAATTAATTCAAATTAATTTCCTCATCTTCAAAATATTGGATAATCGCTTTTTTCATCAGAAGCGATTGTTCGTTGGGTTTCAGATCGGGCAAATCTTCCAGCTTTTTGAACTCGGGCCAGCCTTCGTTATAATGACTGAATTTGTAATAACCAAAAGGTTCCAACAATCTGCAAACCGCAATATGAATAAGATTGACCTTGTCATCTTTAGTGAATTTTTGTTGGCCACTTCCAAGTTCCTGAATACCAATTAAAAATAATATTGTTTCTATTGGCGGATTTTTCTCCGTTTGAAAGTTGACTTCAAAGAAGTGTTCTATTTTTTTCCAGATTTCGGATTCTGTCATATTGCTTTTTTACTTTCTTAAAATTTTATCCATTGTTTTCCCTTTCGCCAATTCGTCTATCAATTTATCCAGATAACGAATTTGTTGTATCAGCCTGTCTTCAATTTCTTCAACACGATAACCACAAATCACACCAGTTATTTTTGAAACATTGGGATTCAAACTTGCTTCTGCAAAAAAAGTCTCGAAATCAATTTTATTATCAATGATTTCCTGAAGTTTCTCTGCATTATATCCTGTCAGCCAAATGATAATTTCATCAACCTCAGCTTTGGTTCTGCCTTTCTTTTCCGCTTTTGCAATATAATGTGGATAAACGCTCGCAAAAGACATCTTGTAAACTCGGGTGTTTTTCATTTTAATAATTTAATATTGATCTGAATAAACGAAGAACGATAAAAAACCAAAACTCTGGCTAAAATTTTAAACCAGAGTTTTATTGATCTTGATGCGAATTTACAAAAATGAATTTTAATTCCGGATTTCCAAAATCATTGCTGTTTTTGCCGGAATATCTATTGTGTTCTCAAAACTGAAATCTTTGCCAGAAATAATTTCTTTAGCATTGAAGTGATTAGGAATCATTTCTTTATATCGACTAAGGTCAAGCGTTACTTTATTAGTATTTTTGTTGAGTAAAATCATCACTTTTTGATTGTCAGTATAGCGGAAGTAAACATAAACATCATTATTGGTTGGCGCATAATGTTTGAATTTTCCATTAGCAATCGCATCACTCGTTTTTCTCCAGTTAAGTAAAGTCGAAAAATACTTCTTGGCTTCCTTTTCTTCATCAGTTAATCCTGCTTCTGTTACAGCATTTTTGGAATCGCCTTTCCAACCGCCATAGAAATCGCTTCTTCTTTGTCCGTCGCTTCCTGCTTTGTCATTGGTCATCAGAACTTCGGTTCCATAGAAAAATTGTGGTGTTCCTCGCATCGTAATATACATCGCAATCCCGAGTTTCCAGTTCTCAAAGTTTTTGTTGAGACGAGAATAAAACCTATCCAAATCGTGATTGTCCGGAAAAATCAATTGATTTTCAGGATGTGGAAAAAGAAAATCGTTTGCAACACTTTCATAGACTTTTCGCCAACTTGAAAACCAACCGCTTTTCTCATTGAGTGCAGTGACGATATTGTCATTAATGGAAAAATCCATCATCATCGGCATATAACTTTTGTAGCCATCACTATTTTCTTTGTCGATTTGCCAATAGGAAGTCTGGGCAATATTTCTTGTCATTTCTTCGGCAACGATGTTCATTTTCGGATATTCTTCAAGAATGGTTTTAGTCCAATCAGCTAGAAAATTTTTGTCGGAGTAAGAATAGGTGTCAACACGCAATCCGGAAAGCCCGGCATACTCAATCCACCAGATGATATTCTGAGTCAGATATTTTGCCAATAGAGGATTTTTCTGATTAAGGTCTGCCATATGACCATCAAACCAGCCGTTGAGATATTCTTCTTTATCAATTTCAGTGGCGTAGATATCTGTGATGGTGGTTTTAAGGTGATTAGTTCTGACTCTGTTTTCCGAATCAGGATAATTAATCCAGCTTTTCTCTGGCAAGTCTTTGATGAAATAATACTCTGAGCCACAATGATTAAGCACAACATCCCAAATCAAACCAATGTTTCTTTTCCTGGCTTCTGCTGATAATTTTTTCAAATCTTCATTCGTCCCGAATCTCGGGTCAATCTTGTAAAAATCTGTCGCTGCATAACCGTGATAAGAATAGGTAGGCTCATCATTTTCAATCAAAGGCGTGTTCCAAATCTGAGTGTAGCCCAAAGACTTGATGTAATCCAAATGATTAATAATTCCCTGGATATCACCGCCGTGTCTGGCGTCTTCATTATTTCTGTCAAGCTTTTGTTCCAGAGTTGTTTTGACAATATCATTTTTTTCATTACCATTCGAAAATCTATCAGGAACAATCAGTAGAATCGCATCTTTCGAGCCATAACTATTCCTATTCGCACTGTTCGCTTCCCGGGCATAGATTGGAAAATCTTGGGTCAGAACAACTTTTTTATCTTTTTGGAATTTAATTTTTACAGTTCCTGCTTTTGCATCAGGATTGATTTGCAAGGTCAGAAACAGATAGTTTTTATTCTCCACTTTTTTGTTTTCGGTAATGGTAACGCCAGGATAAGAAATTGTCGGTTTTAAATCTGAAATGTCTTTACCATAAATTAATAAAGTGACAGAATTATTTTTCATCCCAACCCACCAATTGGCAGGCTCTATGCGTTCAATTTTCTGAGAAAGCACTAAGTTAAAACTGATGAAAAGTAAAAGTATTGCAAGTGATTTTTTCATTGATTAATAGATTTAGATTAGTTATTTTTTCAGAAGAAATTCTAATGGAATTGATAACCGTTTGCTCCAGGAATTTTCGCTGTGGTCAGCCGATTCGAATTTTTTGGTTGTCCAATTATTTTTGTTGAATCCTTTTTCCGTCATTATCAAATCGACTTTGTTCTGATGTTTTTCATAGCGACTGTCCAATCCTTCTGTTCCAAAATCGAAATAGATTTTATGGGTTTTCGGATTCGGGAGTTTTTGTTTGAGATAATTTTCAAACGCAGAAGGGATTTCGTCATCAGAAAGGTCTGTGATTCCAACCCAATGTGTGGAAAGGCAAGCTGCTCCTCCAAAAACTTCGGGATATTCACAAATCGCATACATCGATATCAATCCGCCCATACTGGAACCGGCGATGAAAGTATTTTCCCTGTCTTTTAGCGTTGGATAATTGTTGTCAATGAAAGGCTTAACCTCTTCTACTATGAATTTCAAATAGTTATCCGACTGCACTTTTCCTAGAAAGTATTTTTCAAGTGTTTGATTTTGTAGCTCTTTAGATAAACTTTCAAAAGCTTTTTGTGGAAAATACTCCGAATGCCGGGTTGCGCCAGTATTCCAAAGTCCGACAATGATGCAATCTTTCAGTTTAGTTTTTTTGCTGAGTTCTGTATAATTTTCATCCACTTTCCATTCGGAATTATTCCAGTTGATTTTTGGGTCAAAAAGCATTTGTCCGTCGTGCATATAGAGAACCGCATATTTTTTATTGGGATTGAAGTTTTCCGGCAACCAGATATCAACATTTCTGGACGCCACATATTTCGAAGGGAATTGATTAATTCTGATGATTTTACCGGAACTCACATCAGGAACCGAAGTCTGAATCACCTCTTTGTATCGGTCTTTGATATCGACATATTTCTTGATGGCTGTTTTATATTCATCAAGATTTTTTGGTTTTCTCCAATCCGGGTCCGGAAAATTATTCTCAATATAATTCCAATCCTTTCCAGCGAAAAAATCATCATCGTACGTGCAACCTGTCAAATCTTTGAAAGGTTTAAGGAAAATATAACCGTCAAAAAAATGCTCCATTTTGAAATCAGAATGACAAAAACTGAAAAAGCTATTGTCCTTTAATTTCCCGACTGGCGTATTAATCAAATCGAATCCAATTTGCGGATAATCAAGCTTCTGAAGTGCATTTTCCAATTCTCCATTTGCAGGCGAAACATAAGCCGGATTGTATTGAGTTTTGGAAAACATCGGCGTATGAAACATAATGTTGAAAATCTTATCAGGCATCAATTTGTAAAGACGATTTCCGACCATTCCTTCATCATAATCACAAAAATCATCGTTGTTCACTTTCAGGATTGGCATTTTGTATTTTGTGAAAACGTGAACATGTCCCATATAAATCAAGGCTTTTTCATTTTTATCAATGATTTCCTTTTTGATGATTTCCGTTCGGAATTGGTCTGGCGTTCCCAGATTGAAAACGGCTTTCATATTCTCGGGCGTTCTTGCACCACCTTTGAAGTTTTCCCAACGGTATTGATAACTCAGATTGACAATCCGGAATTTTTTAGCATCAGATTTTAAGGTTTTATTGAATTCCCAAACCGCTTTATAGATGTCAAAATATTCTTTGTAAGCCCAGCCGACATTGTAATAAAAGAACATATCTTTTGCTTTTCTCTCATCGAATTTATCAGAATTCAGCAATTCATCCAGCTCTTTCTGCTTTTCGAAAGCACCGAATTCCATACAGAGATTGTAAACGCCGGCCTGATATAGTTCAGGAATAAGGCTTTTGACAAAATCTAGATTTTCTTTCACAGCGTGGTCTTCACCCAAAAGTACAATAGGATAATTCTTGAATTTTGAAACGAGATAATCTTTCGGACTTTTTGGATGTTGCTTCAGATATTCTACAGCTTCAAGAGTGGCTTTGTTTTCCTGACTGAATCCTAAAATCGGAAAGAGAAATGCTAAAAACAGAAGTGAAAAAGAAATTGAAAGTTTCATTTTTTAGTTTGAATTTTGAACAAAACTATTTCTACTTTCCTTTTGTTACAAGCCTTTTGGACAAACGACAGGTTATTCTGTACAAAAAGCAAATCACTGGAAATGATTTCAGATAAATAATTAAATTTGAGCAACCTTAAAAATATGAATCAATCCATTCTTGAACATTTCAAATCCAAATTTTGGATGAAACACGCTTTCTACTGGATTGCGTTTGTCCTATTTTTTGGATTGGTTTGGGGTATTTCTGATGACAATTATCTGCGGAATATTATGATTCAGATTTGCTGTCTTCCTTCGCGGATGCTGTTGGTTTATGTCACACTTTTTTATCTGTTGCCAAAGTTTTTCAATCAGAAAAAATATTTCAGTTTCTTTATCTCTTATGTGATATTGGTCGGACTGATAAGTGTTTTTATCCAACGTCCTTTGTTTCTTTATTTTATTCAACCTAATTTTCTTCCGGAGTTTAAAAATAATGGCTTTTTTGTCATGTCAGAGATTATGAATACCGCTCTGGACATCAATATTGCTGCGATGATTCCGATTGCCTACACTTATCTGACCACAATTGAAAATCTTCAGAAAAATAATTCGGAGCTGAATGAAGAGAATAAATTATTAAAAGAAGATGCTGTAATTCAGGATAATATCGATGATTTTTACATCAATCTGAAAGTCGATAAAAGTGTAAGGAAAATCAAAATCAATGATATTGTTTTTGTGGAAAGTCTCAGAAATTACTGCAAGATAAAACTGAACGATTCCGAAATCACGGTTCTTAAAACATTGACATCGGTTCAGGAATTATTACCAGAATCCAAATTTGTGAGAATTCATCGCTCATTTTTGATTAATAAAGATCATATGACCTCGGTTTCTCCCAGCAGAATTGAAATCAATAATCTGACAATTCCTGTTGGGAGAAAATATAAAGATGAGGTGAAAGAGAAGTTACTGGTCGATTTTTAGTAAGAACGCATATTCTAAGGCGATTTCTTTCAAACTTTCGAATCTTCCGCTTGCACCGCCGTGTCCGGAACTCATATCGGTTTTGAAAATCAGAATATTGTTGTCTGTTTTCAAATCTCTCAACTTCGCCGTCCATTTTGCAGGCTCCCAATATTGTACCTGGGAATCGTGGAATCCGGTTGTAATTAAAATATTTGGGTAATCTTTGGCTTCGATGTTGTCGTAAGGCGAATAGGACTTCATATAATCATAATATTCCTTGTCATTAGGATTTCCCCATTCGTCGTATTCTCCGGTTGTCAAAGGAATCGTTTCGTCCAGCATTGTTGTCACAACATCCACAAAAGGAACCTGAGCCACAATCCCATTGAATAATTCCGGATTATAATTGATTACTGCTCCCATCAAAAGACCGCCTGCACTTCCGCCCATTGCGTAAAGATGTTTTGGAGATGTATAATTTTCTGATATTAAGTATTTTGCTGCATCGATAAAATCAAAAAATGTGTTTTTCTTCTGAAGCATTTTTCCGTCCTCGTACCATTCGCGACCGAGATATTCGCCGCCTCTGATGTGGGCAATAGCATAAATAAATCCTCTGTCCAAAAGCGACAATCTCACGCTGGAAAAAGTAGCGTCAACTGTATGTCCATAACTTCCGTAACCGTAAAGTAATAATGGGGTATTTGCGGATTTCTTAGTGTCCTTGTGATAAACCAAAGAAATCGCAACTTCTTTTCCGTCTCTTGCAGTTGCCCAGATTCTTTCTGAGATATAATTCTCTGCAAAGAATTTACCGCCCAAAACTTCCTGCTGTTTTAGAAGTACGGTAGTCTTTTCTTTCATATTATACTCGAAAGTGGAAGACGGTTTAGTCAATGATGTATAACCAAAACGCAAAATATCTGTATCAAACTCCATATTGATGCCGATATAAGCGGTATAAGTCGGATCAGAGAAAGGCAGGTAATATGAGCTATTGTTTTGATTATCAATAATGTTAATTTGTAAAAGGCCTTTTTCTCGTTCTTCGAGTACGAAATAATTCTTAAAAATCTCAAAGCCTTCCAGTAAGACATTTTCTCTGTGCGGAATGAAATCCTGCCAATGTTCCATTGACGGCTTATCAACTTTAGTTTTTACTATTTTGAAATTGGTAGAATCATCCGCGTTCGTAATGATATAAAAATCATCTTCGTAATGCTCCACCGAATATTCCAAATCATCTGTTCTTGGTTGGACAATTGTCCAGTCTGCAAAAACATTATTAGCCGGAATAAATCTCATTTCATCTTCATTAGTAGATGACGCGGCGATGAAAATATATTCTAATGATTTGGTTTTAAATACACTAACATCAAATGTCTCATCTTCCTCGTGGAAAATTAAAATGTCTTTATCAGGATCAGTTCCTAATTTATGACGGTAGATTTGAAAAGCTCTCAGGCTTTCATCTTTTCTGATATAGAAAACGTGTTGATTATCATTCGCCCAAACCGCTTTTCCCGTTGTGTTTTCAATAACGTCAGAATAGATTTCACCAGTTTTGATGTTCTTGAAAAAGATTTTATAAATTCTTCTCCCGACATTGTCGGTAGAATAGGCAAGAATATCATTATTTATGCTTACAGAGATGCTTCCTGTTTCGAAAAATGCTTCACCCTCAGCCAATATATTGACATCCAAAAGAATTTCTTCTTCATTGTCTAAGGATTGGAACTTTCTTGAGAAGATCGGATATTCTTTCCCTGCTTCATAACGCACAATGTACCAATAGCTGTTGAAGAAATAAGGTAATGATTCATCGTCTTTTTTATACCGGGATTTCATTTCCTCATACAAATCATTCTGAAGATCTTCCGTATCCTTCATTATAAAATCTGTATAAGCGTTTTCTTCTTCCAGATATTTTATGACCTCGGGATTTTCGCGTTCGTTCATCCAGAAATAAGGGTCATTTCTTTTATCGTTATGGATTTCTAAAAATTTATCTATTTTTTTAGCTTGTGGGGCGTTCATTTTTTATAGTCAAATATTATTCTGAAAAAAATCAGATTAAACAAATGTAAACAAAAAACCATCTTCTGGATAGAAGACGGTTTTGTTTTATGTTAATAATTACTTATTTATTGATACTTCTGATATATTTTTCTATGGCCATTGTCATAGATGGCGTTTCTTTGGTTGGTGCCATTACATTCACTGTCAAACCTGCTTCTTCTGCAGCGGCCTGTGTTGTTGTTCCAAAAACTGCAATTTTTGTTTCTTCCTGTTTAAAATCCGGGAAATTGATTCCTAAAGATTTGATTCCCTGATGACTGAAAAATACCAACATGTCATAATCCTTAATATTAATATCAGTCAAGTCACTTGCAACAGTTTTGTACATTATTGCCCTTGTCCAGTCCAGATTGGCAGCATCTAAAACTTTCGGGATCTCGGGTGTCAAAACATCGGAGGATGGCAAAAGATATTTCTCGCTTGGGTGTTTTTTGAACAAAGCTGCCAAATCTGAGAAGTTCTTTTCTCCAAAACTGATTTTTCTTTTTCTGTAAACGATATGTTTCTGCAGATAGTTGGCAATCGCCTCCGACTGACAGATGTAACGCATGGAATCCGGAACAGTGAATCTCATTTCCTCAGCAAGACGAAAATAATGGTCAATCGCATTCTTGCTCGTAAAAATAACACCTGTGTATTGTGCCAGGTCTATTTTCTGAGCCCTGAGTTCTTTCGCATCTACACCTTCTACATGTATAAAAGGACGAAAATCGATTTTGATTTTCTCTTTTTTTGCTATTTCCAAATAAGGCGATGATTCATTCGGAGCGGGCTGTGAAACTAAAATAGATTTGATTTTCATCTTAAAATGTGCATGTTACATTTAATAAAACAAGAACTTCCAAAGCACCAATGTCGGCACTATTTGAAGCGTGCAAATATACAAAAATTTATAATACCATTTTTCCGGCAGTATGGTCTGATTATGAAAAAAGTATATTAAATTTTTCAAAACAAATGATCCAACAACCAGACCAATAATGAAATAAAAATATTTTACAGGATCAATAGGGTAAAAATAAAGTGTAAATCCGGCAATAATTAATGCGATAGATTCTAAAAAATAAAACTTGCTGGAAACCAGCGTTAACCCTTTAAGGTTTTTGCCGCTTCCAATACTGGAGTAGAAAAAGAATGTCAGCATATTCCGAATAATGTCAAATATTATGACAGACATTAATGTAAATCCGAATTTGTTAATCTGATATCCGAAAAATTGTATCTCTGAAAAAATCTTTGGGATTACTGGAACAAATTGAGACAAAAGCAGTGAAAGCATCACGCATCTTACAATGGAAATAATCAACCAGGATGGTGTGAGATTGTTAGAATCTTCGATTTTCTGTGTCAGAAAATCCTTGATGTTTGCGTCTCTCTGGAAAACAGACAACAGAATAATGTATATGAATATACTTCCAAGAATACAATATACCACCCAATCATTATTTTCTGTTATCCTAATCAACGGTCAAATTTTTTGCAAAAATAAGAATTTGGTCAAAGCAAGCGGCACTAAGTTATTATATTTTGAAAATAAATATGACTTTTGCATGCTGTATAAAATTATTGGAACCCATAATGCTTTTTGCAAAAATAATATTCAGAAGTATGACAATTGTCTTGAGAAAATACAATTAATGATTTGAAATTAAACCTAACTTTACACAAGCAAAATGTAGATTATGGATGATTTTCTAGCCGCCAGATCTCAAATGGCAATGTCCCTGGGCTTTCACATCATATTTTCCTGTGTCGGGATGGTAATGCCTTTTCTAATGGCTTTCTCACATTACAGATATTTAACAACCAAAGACGAAGTCTATAAAGGACTAACTAAAGCCTGGAGCAAAGGAGTGGCAATTCTTTTCGCAACTGGAGCCGTTTCCGGAACAATGCTGTCTTTTGAATTGGGGTTGTTGTGGCCCAAATTTATGGAACATGCCGGTCCGATTTTCGGAATGCCGTTTTCTCTCGAAGGGACAGCCTTTTTCATTGAAGCCATTGCTATTGGTTTCTTTCTTTACGGCTGGGAAAAATTCAACAAATGGTTTCATTGGTTTTGCGGCGTTGTAGTCGGCGTAAGCGGACTGGCTTCCGGAATTTTGGTTGTAGCTGCCAATGCCTGGATGAATAGCCCGGCAGGCTTCGATTATATTGATGGAAAATATCTGAACATCGACCCGATAAAAGCAATGTTCAACGAGGCTTGGTTTCCACAGGCGTTTCATATGACCGTGGCAGCTTTTGCAGCAACAGGGTTTGCTGTAGCTGGGATTCATGCATTGATGATTTTGAAGAAAAGAAATGTCAATTTCCATACAAAAGCCTTTAGGATTTCTGCAGGTTTTGCGATTATCGGAGCTTTGCTCGCACCTATCAGTGGTGATGTTGCAGCCAAATCAGTTGCTGTGAGACAACCAATAAAATTAGCCGCAATGGAAGCACATTTTGAGACTGAAAAAGGCGCAAGTTTTGTGATTGGCGGAATTCCGGATGAGGAAAATGAACAAATCAAATACGCTATAAAAGTTCCAAAAGTCTTGAGTTTTCTGGCTTGGGGCGATTTTGACGCCGAAGTGAAAGGGCTGAAAGATTTTCCAAAAGACCATTGGCCTCCGGTTGCGGTTGTTCATTATGCTTTTCAGATTATGATATTTTTCGGGAGCGTGATGATGTTAATTGGTTTGCTCTACCTCATCGCTACATTTTGGAAGAAAGAATGGTTGACCAAAAACTGGTATCTGAAAATGTTCGTTGTAGCAATTCCATTTGGTTATATAGCTTTGGAAGCGGGTTGGACAGTGACAGAAGTCGGAAGACAACCCTGGATTATTTACGGCATTATGAAAACCATTGATGCGGTGACACCGATGCCGGGAATCCAATATTCGTTTTACTTTTTCACATTGATTTTCATTTCGTTATCATTAATTATCATCTTCTTGTTACTAAGACAACTTAAGATGGTTCCGAAATTATACGACCCTACTGACCCTAATTATAATCCTAAAAATAAGAAATAATGATTTACGTAGTTATTGCATTTCTCTGGGTTTCAATTTGTTTGTATGTGATTACAGGTGGCGCAGATTTCGGAGCTGGGATTATCGAATTATTTTCCAAAAAATCTTATCGTAACCAAACGAAAAAGATAATGTCCAAATCTATCGCACCAATTTGGGAAGCGAATCATATGTGGCTGATTATTGCTGTTGTAATTTTATTTGTCGGTTTTCCTACGATCTATACAACTGTTTCGACTTATCTTCATATTCCTCTAGTTCTGATGCTGATTGGAATTATCGCAAGAGGAACCGCTTTTACATTCAGAAATTATGATGCTGTTGAGGATAACTGGCAAAAATTATATGCACAGATTTTCTTTTATTCAAGCTTGTTGACGCCATTTTTTTTAGGGATTATTGCAGCAGCAACAATTTCTGGCTCAATTGATACTGAAGCAAAAGATTTTCTGAGTCTTTACATTTTTAGTTGGCTGAATCCTTTCGGAGTTTGTGTAGGATTTTTCACAGTTTCGCTTTGTGCTTACTTGGCTTCATTGTTTTCCCTCCACGAAGCGAGATTCAGTGATGCGCTGCCAATTATGAAAAAAAAGGCAAGAGAAACAGCTATTTATGTAGTCGTAACAGGCGTTTTAGTTTTTGTAAGCGCTCATTATTCTGACATCCCTTTATTAAAATGGATTTTCTCAAAAGCTTTGGGAATTATCGCCATAACACTGGCAACAATCAGTTTATTGTTTACCAACGAGGCCATCAAGAAAGGTCATTTTCTGTTGGTCAGAATTTATGGTGGATTTCAGATCATTATGATTCTTGTTGCTGCCACTTATCAGCACAATCCTAATATCATTCTTTTTGCCAACGGTGGTCATCTTTCTTTGTTTGATGAAAGTGCAGCGCCAAAAACTATTGAAGCTTTGGGTTGGGCACTTCTTCTGGGAAGTATTTTCATTCTGCCGTTTTTGTTTTATTTGTTGATGTCTTTCGGGAATCAAAGCAGAAAAGATCCGGAATAATAAAATAATACTACGGTCGTTTTTTAAATAGTGGTTTTATTTTTGATATCAGGAAGCCATTGAAAATTTAATCAAATAAGTTTATGAAGAAATTGCTATTGACAATGGGTTTGTTGGCTGGCGTTTTGTCTTATGCTCAAGCCTGGAAAGGTGCAGGTGACCAAAAAGCACAAGCGGGAATTAATGTTTGGGGATTTGGAACCGGACCTACTGCAAGTTATGATTATGGACTTTCTAACCTCATCTCTGTTGGTGGTGGTGCTAATGTTTATTTTAATGAAGACGAAGACAATCCTTTTATTTTTGGACGTATCGGATTCCATTTGCAGGAAGCTTTGGCATTACCATCAGAAATCGATGTTTATCCTGGTTTAAATATTGGTGTAGCGGGCAGAAACTTCGGTTTGGGCGTTTATCTTGGCGCAAGATATTTTTTCACAGAGAACTGGGGCGCTTTTATAGAAGCTGGAAACAATGGAAGTTTTGGGGTTTCTTATTCTTTCTAAATTTTGACTAAAATATAAAAGCTTCTGAGAATTCAGAAGCTTTTTTGTTTTATACATTTGGAAAATTCTACTTGCTCATTTCTTGCTCTATTTTCTCAATCATTTTCTCGGCATTTCCATTGGTTCCTCCAAAATCGATCGCCTTTTTATAACTTTCTAATGCTAAATCATATTGTTTATTGGTAAAATAAGCTTCTCCCAAACTATCAAAAATATTAGCATCTTTAGGAAACTCATTGGTAGCCAATTTGAATATGGTTATGGATTCATTGTTTTTGCCGAGTCTTAATAATTCATATCCCAATTTATTAAGTTCTCCAGGATTCTCAAAACTGTATTCATTTTTAGAATTTTTCTTAAGTAAATAATAGGTTTCTATCGCTTTATTGACGTCATTGACAGCTTCTTTTCTTATGGCTTGATAAATAGATTTTTTAGGAATTTTGTACTCTTTTCCCAACATCAGATTATGAATAATATGTCCCAAATCCCAAACTCTATTGAGGTTATTGGAAACCAGAATTATCGTAATATTATTTTTAAGATCATTTAAAAAGATCGATTCGAATTTATACGAAACGCCATTGTGTCTTTGTAGTTCTTCTTTTTCAAAGTATCTGCCAAGAGATCCGCCTTCGTCTTTGGCGTATGGATTATTCAACAGAGTTTGGAAGGATTCTTTGGATATTAATCGATTAGAATTAAGCGCTTCAATCCATTTATAGAGATCATTGATATCTACCCAAAGCCAGCCGCTAATAAATTGCATTTCCGGGCATCTGACATAGTCCATATCATAACAAGACGTTCGGTTTTCATATCCCGATTTGGGATCAAATACCGAGTTGGTCATTTTTAATGGCTTAATTATATTTTTAGAAACGAATTCCTCAAATGACATCCCGGTAACCTTTTCAATGATTCTTCTCTGCAAGAAAACATTACCATTATCATATCTGTAACTGGTTCCCGGTTCGAATAATAGACTATCATTACTTCGCAAAATCTTCCACGCCTCTTCATCATTTTTGGGTACTATTGGATCGATTCGTGGAATACCGCTGGCATAATTAATCAAATGACGGATGGTTACTTTTTCCGACCATTTTGGTAATCCTAAATTAAATTTGGAGACTCTATCATCAAGACTGAGAAGACCACGCTCTACTAAAATCATTATAGAAACCGCATTAAATTCCTTTGCAATAGAACCAATGTTAAATATCGATCTTTTATTTAAAAGCGTTTGCTTCGTTTCATCTGTAAAACCAAATGATTTTTGAAAAATGATTTTATTATTTTTAGCGACCAGCACATTTCCGTTGAATAAACCTCTTTCATAGGATTTCGCCATTACAGAATCAATTTTGTTGGAATACACCGATTCTTTTTTCGATTTGTTTCTGTTGTTTAAGTTATTCGCAGTTTGTGCAAAAGTACTTATTGATATAAGCAGAATAATGATTAATTGTAGTTTTTTCATTTTATAACTATTTTTTTAGTTATTGGTATAACAACTAAATAAAAGTTTTTATTACATCTGGATATGAAAGTTTTTCATTTAATCAGGAAAAAAGAAAAGCATTCCGATATTCCGAAATGCTTTGTTACTGTCTATTCTTTTAACTTAATATTCTTATTTTGTGGCGGAAGCGGAACGTAGCCATCATCATTAATCACTTTTGGAAACTCATGGTTTTGCCATCTAGTTTTGGCGTCTTCTATGATTTCTCTGGAAGTTCCAACGAAATTCCAATAGATATATCTGGGTTCAGGAAAAGGTTCGCCTCCAAATATATAAACTGTTGAATTCGGTTTTAAGGTAAAATGACAAAGCTTCGCATCTTTCGCAATCAGGATGTGTTTCGGGTTATAAAGATTGCCTTCGCTTTCGATGTTACCTTCCAGGATGTAAAGCGACGATTCTCCAAAAAGATAATCACCAAGAATGATTTCGCGGTCTTCCTGAAGTGTATTTTTGACTTCAAGGAAATACAATGGCGAATAAACAGGAACGGGAGATTTACGTCCAAGGATTTCGCCAGCTATCAGTTTATAATTTACCCCATTGTCTATCCAATGTGGGATATCTTCTTTGTTAATGTGGAAAAACTCGGGTTCCATTGTTTCCAATTCTTTTGGAAGTGCGACCCAAATTTGCAATCCGTGAAGATGTTTGTCGGTGGTTCTTAGGTATTCTGGTGTTCTTTCGGAATGGGCAACGCCTTTTCCGGCGGTCATCCAGTTCACAGCACCTTCTTTGATTTCGATTTCTGTTCCAATGGAATCTCTGTGCATAATGCTTCCCTCGAACAAAAATGTCAAAGTGGAAAGCCCAATGTGTGGATGCGGCGGAACATCCATATTTTCGTAATCTTTGAGCGCAGCCGGTCCCATATGATCAATAAACACAAATGGTCCAACACTTCTCTTCTGAGAAAACGGCAGCAATCTGCCAACCAAAAAGTTACCAATATCCGCAGCACGCTCTTCGATTATCATCTCGATATTTGACATAATTTCATTTTTAAATTTGATTTAAAATTAAGGATTTTCATCTAACTATTTAAACTTTTGATTTACCGTTGAATCGCATGCAGCCCGACTTGAGCGGAAATCCTTTTTTGCGTGTACAAATATCTATTTTGATGTGGAATCTTCGTGCAAAAAAGATTGACTTCGTCGAACCACTTCGTTAGGTTTGGGAGCGGAAGGCGGAAATAGCTGCCCAAATCATCATTATCATTAAGTGTTATTTTGGCAGAGAAAAGGCTGATTTTTACATTGGTATAGTTTCTGACTAAATGATTACCTTTGACAACTATAATTTTAAAATATATTAATGGAATTAGCATTAAAGATATTTCAGTTTATCCTGAGCATTTCTATCCTTGTAACATTACACGAAATCGGGCATTTCTTGCCGGCGAAATGGTTTAAAACCAAAGTAGACAAATTCTTTTTATTCTTTGATCCTTATTTTTCCATCTTCGCAATGAAGAAAATCAATGGAAAATGGCAATATAAATTCTTTTCTAAAAATCAGCCTACGGATGAAGAGGTTGAAATCAACGGCAAAAAAATAACACAGCCGATCGACGTTTCCAAACTACCGGACAGCGATTGGAGAAAACACGAAGGTGTGAAATATGGAATTGGCTGGATCCCGATGGGCGGTTATGTGAAAATCGCCGGAATGGTGGACGAAAGTATGGATACGGCTCAGCTTTCAAAACCGGCTGAACCTTGGGAGTTCCGCGCAAAACCGGCTTGGCAGAGACTCATTATTATGTTGGGGGGTGTAACGGTTAATTTCTTTTTAGCCTGGTTAATCTACTCTTGCTTGTCTTACTTCACCGGAGAAACTTATCACGATAATGCGAAATTCGAGAATGGAATCGCAGTTTCTGATGCCGGTAAAAAAATGGGATTGGAAACAGGAGATAAAATCCTGAAAATAGACGGAAAATCTGCAGAAAGAATGGAAACCTCAACCATTAATATGCTTTTTGCTGATAATGTTACTGTTCTAAGAGATGGAAAAGAAGTGACTTTTCCAATCAATGAAGATGGTGTAGCTGAAGTTTTGCACGCTAACGAAGCGAAGCTTTATTTTATGAACCGTTTCCCGGCTGTGGTTGATAGTTTAACCCCAAATATGCCGGCAATAAAAGCAGGGTTGAAAAAAGGAGACAAAATTGTTGGTGTAAACGGACAGAAAACGGAATTCTACGATCAAGTTACAGATGCTTTAAAGGCAAATAAAGGTGGAGAAATCAGTTTGGATATTATCAGAAATGATCAGCCCATTACAATCAAAGCCAAGGCAACTCCGGAAGGGAAATTAGGATTTGGTCCCAACTTTCAATTGGCTCAAAGTTATCTGAACAAAAGCGAGACAACGAAGAATTATTCTTTCCTGGAAGCCATCCCAAGAGGTTTTACAAGAACTATTGATGTTTTAACAATGCAAGTGAAGCAGTTTAAAATCATCTTTAATACCAAAACACAAGGTTATAAAAAGGTTGGAGGTCCTATTGCTATCGTAAACAATATGCACGTTGAAAAAAGCAAGGATGGAAGCCTCTCTATCGATTGGGAGTTTTTCTGGAGCTTTACAGCAATGTTCTCTGTTTGGTTGGCATTCCTTAACTTGATTCCAATTCCAGGATTAGATGGTGGCCACGTCTTGTTTACATTGTGGGAAATCATCACCGGAAAGCCGGTTCCACAGAAAATTTTGGAAAATGCGCAAATGATTGGTGTCATTTTCTTATTAGGACTCATGGTGTTAATATTTGGAAATGATATAGTTAAAGTCATCGCTCAATTTCTGAGTCAAAAAAATTAAAAAAAGTTCTTGAAAAATTTGGTGGATAATGTAAAATGCTATTATATTTGCACCACTTAAAACAAAGGACATTCCTCCTTAGCTCAGTTGGTTAGAGCATCTGACTGTTAATCAGAGGGTCGCTGGTTCGAGCCCAGCAGGAGGAGCAAACCATCACAGTAATGTGGTGGTTTTTTTGTTTTTATGTACTTTGGGAACTGGGTTTGAGTTCTATTTTAGGAAGATTCTAATTCTTTGTCTTTTCTCAAATATCCCATATTTTCTGAGAAATCAGGTTACCTTTTAGGTTACCCATTTTATTTTTCAGGTTACCCACTCAAACCATTATTAAATCTACAAATCTTATGAAACTATCAATATTATTCCTTTTGAGAAGGAACAAGATTAATGTGAAAGGTCTTTGTCCTATTGAATGTAGAATAACATTAGATAAGCAAAGAAAACCTTTCTCTACAGGAATCTTTATCAATCCAAAATATTGGGATAATGCAAAACAGATTTCCAAGCCACCTAATGAAGAAAACAATTATATCAACAACCAATTAAGCCTGATTAAGAATAAGATTAATCAGGCTTTTTTATTGCTTCAAGTCAAAGAAGAGCCTTTTGATGTGAATGATATTTACAATCAATATGCAGGAAAAACTCTGTCTAAAGAATATGGACTGATTGAATACTACCAAATCTATCTTGACAGGCTTAAAAAGCTTATTGGAATTGAGATAAAACAGCAGACTTGGGATAAGTTCAGCTACATCAAAAAAGATGTCTCAGAATTCATAAAACACCATTATAAGAAATCTGATGTGAAGCTAAAGGACTTGGATTTTAACTTTATATCTGAATTAGAGTATTATTCTAAAACTGAACTGAAGCATAAACAGGTTACCATTAATAAAGCTTTACAGAGATTAAAAAAAGTTGTGAAGCAATCTGTAATTAATGGTTACTTGGATAAAAATCCTTTTGAGGAACATAAGCCAAAGAAAGTCTATCCTAAAATTATATTTCTTACTCAACAGGAATTAGATCAGCTTGAAAATCATCATTTCAAATCAGAAGCTCTGGTAAGAGTTAAAGATTGTTATCTATTCTGTTGCTACACAGGATTAGCTTACAGGGAAATGTTTGAACTCAAAAAAGAAGATTTGATAACTAAACCTGATGGAACTATATGGATTTACAAGAAGAGAGAAAAGACTGAAAGAAATTTTTCAGTTCCTCTAATTCTCTCTAAAGCTTTAGAAATAATAGAGAAATACTCATCTGAAAGTGAATATCTATTACCAAGAATTTCAAATCAATCTTTTAACAGGCTTTTAAAGGAAATAGCTAATGTCTTAGAAATTTCAAAGAATCTTACTCATCATACTGCGAGGAAAACTTTTGCTTCTACTGTACTACTTAACAATAATGTTCCTATGGAAGTAGTCTCTAAACTTTTAGGTCATTCTAAGATTACTACTACCCAAGAATATTATGCTGAGTTGATGCCTGAGAAGTTGAGTGAGAATCTGAAAAAATTGGAAAGTAGGATAACATAGATTAAATTTTTTAACTGCTTTGTATTATTTTTACAAGGCAGTTAAACTTGAAATATGTACACAGATGTAGACCTTTCCCATTTTGATTCATTTCCTATAGAATTCAAAGAAATAAATCCTGAAGATTTTCAATATGTCTTTGATACTAGTGGTACTAAAATATCTAGGTCAGATTTTACCATTGATAATGGTGGAGATAAAATTTTAATTGAACCTAATGATGATGGATATATAAATGATACTTTACAGGGTTTAATTGACTTAGAACATAAAAATACTGTTGTGATTAATGCTCCTGTAGGACAAGGTAAATCCCATGCAATTATTCAGACAGTTAAAAGATATTTTGATGCTAAGGAGAAATATCTGATATTCATAGCATCTCCTTTTGTTAGCTTAGTTAAACAATATCATAATGATGTAATAAAGGCAGGAATTGACTCTGGTCAAATATATAGTTATGAAAAATTGGGGAGGGATACAACCAAAGATTATATCAATAAAACTGTTCAAATAGTAACTGTTAACACATTATTAGGTAACCCAGGGGAAGATGGTTTTAAAAATTCTGATATCAAGAGGGAGTACATAAATGACTTAGTAAAACATTGTCAAGAAAAATCAATAAAAGTTGTTTTTATTTATGATGAAATTCACGACTCATTTCATAATTTTAAGCAGGAATACATTTTTAATCTCTGGAAATGGAAAAGTGTTATTCATAAAAACTTCGTACTAAGTGCAACCTATAATGAAGCATCTAAAATAGTTATTGAGTATTTGGCTGAATTAACTGATTTCAGAATTAAAATCATAGAATCTGAAAGGAAAAGATTTCCCAAAAAGCAAAGTGATTTGTATCTGCACTTTTCAAGCTCATATTCTTTTACACATAAAACCAAAGAAATATCTAATGTTATTGAAGATTTAATAGCTAGAGATAAAAATATAGATATACTATCTTATTCTAGAAACTTAGCTAAAAATTTATTAAATACCAGCAATGATATAGGGAAACTTATTTTTGAAACCTTTGGAGAAGTTAAAGATTGTACATCAGAATTAATTTCAAATCAAAGAGAAGAAAATGAAGAACCTACCAATCAATATGATAATGACAAATGCAACATTGGAACTAACTTCAAAACGGGTGTAAGCATAAAAAAAGATAATCATGCTCTTGTAATTATATTACCTCCCAGAAGTTCAAGATTAACTTTTAAAAATAAATATGGTATATTTTCTGGTGGCATAAATTCCATAATTCAAGCTCTTGCAAGACAGAGGAAAAAAGGAGAAATACACATAATTCTACCAAAACCTGATCACTTTCAGTTTGATAGCCTTGTGCATTCAGGAATGTCTCTAGAACAAAAAGAAATATTTGAGAAATATTACAATTTAGTTAAATATCATAAAGCTCCAAAAAAAATGGTTAAGTATATTAAACTTAATAGCCAAGATTATTTCCTAAGAGAATTCTATGATAACAAACTAAAAGGAAATGTACTTAATGAAATTACTACTGTGTCTGCAAGTGGCAGAAATAATACTCTTCCTAGGTTAAGTTTTCCTACTTATCAGGAATTTAAACTAGAATCAGGAGAAGATTATCTTGCAAATAGATATCCAATATTTGGAGAAGATATTAGTGCTTATACAACTTATGCAGCTCTAGCTAATCAATTTGTAAATTGTACACTAAAAGGAATTGTTTTCAAACCTGTAATTCAATTTGAAGAGGGTAAAGTTCAAATGATGCTTGAATTTATTTATAACAATTTTTATGGAGAAGATTACATATATTCTTTAGGTCAATATTCAAATTTCACTCTATTCTATAATGATTTTAGAACTTCATTGTTTAGGGATTACCAATTGCAATTTAAAAAAACAGGAAGTGATTCATTTGAGAATATAGATTCTGGCTTCTTACAAGCAAAGAAATTTGAAATACAATTATTGCATTTTTCCCACAGATTAAAATCTTTAAAATTAAATTCTGAGGAAGTTGAAGATTATAGTAGAAGTGATTATTTTAATAATTGCATAGCTCAATCTGAAGGAATAGATTCTAGTACATTAGCAGAGAGTAAATATAAAAATAGAATTAAGTTTTATCAACTAATAAAATACTTCAGAGATAAAATGATTAACTCTATTGCAGAATATCCTAGAGGGAGTGAATCATTTTGCTACATTCCAACTAGCTACTATGATGATTTTTTCACAATAGAAGACAAAAGTAAATTTAAAGAGATGATAAAATTAGCTTCTAGTGATAATTTATTAGATAATGGAATTTTTGAATTTAAAAGAAGATTTATTGAAAACAGTACAGAGAAGGGAAAATTGAACACATTCTATTCAATGTTGAGAGAGGATTTTTTACAAGTTGAAAATAGAACAACTGACCCCAGACTTATTATTCTAGGCAAAAGAAGATATGTAAAGCCTGTACTCTCAATAAAATTAATACCTCCTAGAGACTATACATTAAATCTAATAGAAGAACAAGATTATATTAATCTGGATAGAGTCTAAAAATTATTTGAGTTTTTAAGGTTTTAAAATGTCCATTTCCCGTAGTATATTATTATATCTCTACGGGAAATGGACATTTTTAATAATCTCTTTATAACTTCTAGAGTCTAAAATGGGAACTCATAGGGGGTTCTTTTTAAATCTCCCCCATCTTAAAAATCTAAGATTTAACAACGCACGAATTCAGAGGAGGACAACTCAGTTGTAGTTTTTGTATCAAGTGATTTGATGCACAAAGCTACAATTTTTTTTTGACATTATCAAGTGTTTTAGCCCTCTCACAGCTAGATTAAAGCAAATAGCCAAATTTTAAAATTCACATTTTTATTAACTTTTTTAAATACTAAAATTTATGCAATTAAGACAATCTGAAAGAAAACAAGCCAAGATAAAAATTGGTTTGCAAGGATGCGCTGGAGCAGGGAAAACATTTTCTGCTCTTTTGTTAGCAAAAGGTTTAACTAATGGAAACCTATCCAAAGTTGCCATCATAGACACAGAAAATGGAAGTGCAGATTTGTATGCACATTTGGGCGATTATAATGTACTTACATTAGCCCCTCCATATACCCCTGAAAATTATATTAAAGCTATTGAGGTGTGTGAACAGGCAGGAATGGAAGTGATTATTTTAGACAGTATTTCCCATTGTTGGGATGAACTATTAGATTTTCACTCAAAACTAGCAGGAAACAGCTTTGCTAATTGGGCAAAAGTAACTCCAAGGCAAAAAGCTTTTGTAGATAAGATTCTACAAGCCAATGCTCATATTATAGCTACAATGAGAACTAAACAAGACTATGTACTGAATCAGAAAGATGGCAAGTTTATTCCAGAAAAAGTGGGACTTAAATCTGTTCAGAGAGATGGTTTAGATTATGAGTTTACTTTAGTCCTTGATATTGATATAAAACATTTTGCTGTAAGTTCTAAAGACAGAACAGGGCTATTTATGGGAAAACCAGAATTTATAATTTCTGATAAGACAGGAAAGGAAATATTAGATTGGTGTAATACAGGAATTGACATAAAACCTACATCCCAAACCTCATCAACCTCTAGAGTTAATGGGATTGTTGAGAATTCTGAACAACAATTTCAAGCTACAGAGGAAGAGGTTTATAATGCTATTAGGGATTGTAATTCCATAGCAGAGCTTCTTTCTTTATACAAACAATTTCCTCAATATCATATTTCTTTGAAACCAGATTTTGAAGCTAGAAAATCAATCCTAATTCATTTACCTAATCAAAACTTCAGTAAAAATGGACAATCAAAATTTCAATAATTCTAGCAATATAACATTGCAGAATGTACAAACAAGGAAGCCTATAAGCAATGAAGATTTTCAAAATGCTGAAATATTTTATCCTAGTAAAATGAATGAGTTTAAAGAACCTGACACTAAAAATTTAGTTCAGGCTTTTTTAATATCTAATTCTAATGATTCTAGACAGAATAATATATATTCCAATGTAGATAAATCTTCCAATTATCAATCTAACCCATTTATTCTAGCTAACACACTTGAAGTTCCATTACATCATTTAAAAAATGATTGTATAATTCCTATATTTTCTAAAGATAATGAAAAGACAATAGCACATCAAGAGTTCATAGAATGTATAATTAGTGCAACACAAAAAGCATTTCCATATCAAACAATTTCAGAGCCTGAGATAAGGGTTTCACATCAGATTAAAGGTAGAACTCCTGAAGCAATATATCTGAATGTAAAAGATTTGTTAGAACATCAGAAAACTATTTATTATGAGAGAATGGCATTTATCATTAGAATTCCTAGTATCACAGATGTAATAAATGGTAATGACTTATCTCTATGTATTGGAGGTGTAAGGAGCTATAATTTGGAAAATTTATATAATAAAAAGTCGTTTGAAAAATTTAAATTCTTTATTGGGTTTCAGAATAAGGTTTGTTGCAATTTATGTGTGTCAACAGATGGTTTTTTAGCAGAGTTGAAAGTTTCCAACACACAAGATTTATATTCAAAAGTTCTGGAGACTATTCAGAATTATAAAGTTGAACTTCATCTAATGGAAATGAAAGAACTTACTCAACATTATCTTTCTGAACATCAATTTGCTCAACTAATTGGCAGATGTAGATTGTACCAATATTTACCTAAGCTAGAGAGAGAAAATATTCCTGTCCTCAATTTTAATGATAGCCACATTAATACAATGGTAAAGGATTACTATGAGGATAAAAACTTTTGTAGATTAGAAGATGGCAGTATAAACTTGTGGGATGTTTACAACTTATTTACCCAAGCTAATAAATCATCTTACATAGATACATTCCTAGATAGGAATTTGAATGCCTTTGAGTTTTCAAAGGGTATTCAGAAAACTCTCAATGGTAATTCTGATTATCATTGGTTTTTGAGTTAGCTGAACTGCCCTGCAGAAATGTGGGGTGGTTTTATTGAATAATTTGTAATTTGCAAAAAACTATAAGTCAGTGAAAAGTAAATTTTTAAACAAAATCAATGAAAGATATTTATCTCTTAAATCTAATTTAAATAACTCCTATTTAGATTTTTTATCAAAGCTCATTTTTTTTCTTGGAGAGAAAAAAATTAAACTTTTAACAAAGAATAATCCAAATCCTAATGATTTAGAAGATCTAACTCCATATATTACAAAAAGAGATGAAAATAATTACAATTTACATACATACTTGCAATCTTTAAAATGGGGAGTGCTAAATCAAAATGTAAAAAACGTTGCTGTTTCTGGTTCTTTTGGTACAGGAAAAAGCACAATTCTGAATTTATTCAAAAAAAATAATCCTGAATTCAAAACATTAGATATAAATCTTGGGAAGTTTGAAGAAAAAAATGAACAAAAAGAAGTTGATATTGAAACAAGCATTGTTCAACAAATTTTATATTTTGAAAAGAAAAAGAACTTAAGAGATTCTAGGTTTGAAAGAATTACTTATGACAAATTTATCTTATTAAAAGCTTCACTTTTTATTCTTTGGATTTATTCAATACTGTATCTTTTTTTTGAAAAAATATATAATAAGCTGACTTTGATTAACAAGGATGAACTTCCTTATTATCATTATATAATTAAACTGTTTTTTTTGATAGGTATTTTCTTTATCTTAAAAAAACTATTTAGACAGATTTTTAAGCTAAAAATCAACAAGGTTAGTTTCAGTGATGCGGAATTTGTTCCTAAAGCTGATGATATTTCAATCATAAATAAACACGTAGATGAATTAGTCTATTTTTTTGAAAAGACAAAGACACAAATTGTTTTTATAGAAGACATTGACAGATTTGATGATGCAGTTGACATTTTTATTAAACTAAGAGAGTTGAACATAATTATCAATAACTCAAAAGATATTGATCAAAAAGTAACTTTTGTATATGCAGTTAAAGATGAATTATTTAGTAAAAACAATGAAAAAACAAAGTTTTTTGATTTGATTATACCAATAATCCCAATTATAGATTATAGCAACTCAAACACGCAATTTATTAAAAGACTAAAAAAAGATTTTATTGAAAAAAAAATTATTTCTGAAGACATAATTTATAATATTTCTCCTTATATCAATGATATGAGAAGCCTCATTAATATTATTAATGAATTCAAAACTTACTATAAAATTAAAAGTAATGAAAGCAACAATATAGATGGAGATAGTCTATTTGGACTCATTATATTAAAAAACATTTACCCTATTGATTTTAAATCTTTACAGAATAAAGAGGGTGTTGTTTACAAAATATTTGAAAGTAAAAATGAGCTATATAAAGACTTAGAAGAAAGTCTTTACAAAAAAATTGAAACAATAGAGCAAGAAAATGATGATATTCTTCAAGAACAGCAAGACAATCTTTTAGAATTACGGAGGGTATATATTTCTGGAATATTAATAAAATCATATGATGCTACGAGTTATTATATTGATAATGAAACTATTGACTTGGAAAGCCTATTAGAAGATCAAAAATTTTCAGACTTTATAAAAAATGACGTCATAACATATTATAAGAATTATATCAGTAAATCTATAAAATTCAGTGATGTTGAAAAAGAGATTAACCCTCAACAAAAATATGCTGAAAGAAGAAGAATTGTATTAAACAAGATAAACAACATAAAAGCAATAAATGATTCTGAAATACTTAAATTAAAATCACAGATTAATAATTTGACTAATTCATCATTAAATGATTTATTACAACAATCTGAAAGAAACAAATTTGAAAATTATTTTGATAAAATTGTTCGTGATGTCTATACAAATATTGAATTAAAGGATGATTATGTGAGAGAAACTAAAATAAAAGAAATAAAATATAACTATACTCTTTTGAAAGTTCTTATAAGTAATAATTATATTGATGAAAACTATTCAAATTACGTTTCTTTATTTTACCCTGAATCAATTACAGAAAAGGATAATAATCTTAAATTAAGAATTATTCAAGACGGGGAAACAGATTTTAATGAAAGTATTGACAAAATCAAAAATTTAGTTACTGAACTAGGAAGCACTAATTTCAAAAAAGAATCAATATTTAATTTTTATATTCTCGATTATTTAGTTTTCAATTACAAAAACAATGAAAAGCTAAGTAGCAAATTAGATGAGTTCATTAATACATTGACTAATGGGAAAGAAAAATCTATTCATTTTATAGAAAAATATATTGATTTTTCAGAATTAACTGGGACAACCAATGAGTTTATAAAGAAAATTGTTGTCTGGGAAGGGTTTTGGAATTTGATTCATACTAGAGATGAATTTAATGTTGAAAAGAAAAAGAAAATCCTTGATAAAATATTTAAGTACATAAATATTGACCAGATAAAAATCCTTAATAAAGATAGAAAAATAAGCGCTTTTCTAAATAACTATGATGATTTTTTAATAAATAATTTTGAAAGAGAAACCAAAGATGAATTAATTAAAAAACTAAAGGCTATAGGAATTAAATTCAACAAAATAAAATATGAAGACTCCATATTTGAGATTGTTTTAGAAATAATTGAAAATAACTTGTATAAGATAAATATAAATAATGTCAATTTATTTTTACAGAAATTTAATTTCAAGGATATTGATATTATAGATTATAAAACTTCTAATTATTCATATTTACTCAAATCTGATGTGACATATCTGAAAGAAAATATTAAAAATAATATTAATGAATATGTCGAGCAAGTTTTATTGAAACTTGATAGTAATACTGAGGAAGAAAGTAATGTGGTTAAAGATTTAATTAATAATACTGATGTTAAAGAAGAAAACATTGACTCATTGATAGAAAAAATGAATTTTAAAATTTCTGACCTGTCAGAAATAGAGAATAACGCGTTTTGGTCTTCACTTATTATTTGGGAGAAGATTGAACCTAATTGGAAAAATGTTTTACTATATTATTCTTACAATTCTGAAAAAATTGATGCCAGTTTTGTTGAATTTTTAGATAATGAAATAAATTATGAGGAGCTTGGTAAGAGCTGTATCAATGATTTTTTAGAAAATGAAAGCGAAACAGATGAGAAAGAATATTCCAAAATTATTGATAAGTTTAATGTTTCTCTAGTTAATTCTGAAATTTCCATTGAATCATTTGAATCATTAGTTCATTCAATGACAAAAAATTTTGATGATATTGCTGTAGTAAGTAAAACAGACAGAATTAAAAACCTGATTGAATCAAATTTAATAGTTTTCAATGAAAAGAATTTGACAGATTTAGTTGGTGGAGATTTAGAATTATTTGCTGAAAAGAATGAGTCAAATTTAGAAGAAGAGTATGAAAACTTAAATTTACTCTTGATAAAATGGGTAACAATATTCAGGTCCAATATTAATGGAGATTTGAAAAAGAAAATATTTGATTATTTAACAAATGAAGAAATTTATGATTCAGATGAAGATATTTTTTTGCTGACAATTATAAATAATTTTTTCAGTAGTAAGTTTTATTCATTTTCTGATTATTTTCTTAAGAGTGTACTTGGATCTAATCTTGATATTACAATTAAAATTAAGCTTTTAATTTTTGATAAAGATAATATTACATATGCTCTTCTTAAAGATTATCTGTCCCTATTAGATCCTCCATACTCTCTAATTCTTCAAAAGGAAAAAATTGAAATTCCTAATACTTTTGAAAATGTAGATTTTATGAAAATCTTACAACAATATGGTTTTATAAAAAGAACTTATTTAAAGGATAAAGATTCACTAATAACAATTAGTTATAATGAATAACATAAGCCCTTCTTGCAAGTAGTCATAAAAAAATCCTTGAATTTTATTTTCTGGCTTTGGGATTTATTCTAAAATCTTTATTGGTATTATCTTTCAGTATAAATTCAAGTACTTTTTAAATCTTATTTTTAATAATACAGTTATTTTTCAAAAAGATATCTGAAATTAATATAATCTGAAGTAATAAATAATATGCAAAGTAGTACAACAATTGTACTTACCCATAATATTAAAAACTTATACCTCCTTTTTCTGTAAAATTCAATATCTTTTTTAAATTCATAATCATTATTTAAAATCTTATCAACGTCATCTTTGTTGAGTATATCTTCAAATCTTATTTTGACCAACTTGTACTTTTCATTTGCCCTATTCAAATCAGAGTTTAAAACAATAAGAGAGAACACCATAAAAATTACAGAAAGAATCAATAGTCCAATTCCAAACAAAGTTGCCTCTCTTCCAATTGCTGTTGTAACATCTGATTTATTGAAAATTTTAATAATAAATGCTGTAAGATAAAAGCTGACAAAAACAAAAACTGATTTTTGAAAGTTGCCTAAAAATGTATCTAACGATGCATTCATTTTACTTGTGACCTGCTCTATTTGTTCATATATCTTATTACGAGAATCTAAATATTTTGTAAGATTACCCTTTATGTATAATTGGTTTGCTGATAAAATAGATGGAAATGCCCTATTGTCTAGGTTTATCCCTTCTTTCTTTAGATAAAAGCTAATTATGTTTCTAGCTATCCCCAGTTTATCCTCAATCTTTGCTTTATCTGAATAAACCCATTCATATATTTTTTTGTATTCATTTATACTACCAGTCTGTAGGGTTGAAAATTCTAAATCATATTCATAGGTTTTGTGTCCTTTGAGTTTTAGTAAAATCTTATCTTCCCTAATTTCCGAGACGTCAAATAAAAAAATTAATAAAAAAACAAAGTGCAATTTTTGGATAATATTGCAAAAATCATCTTGATTTCCAAAATTATTAAATGAAAAATTTTCAGGAGTAAACTTAAATTCCGAATAATTATAAAAAAGACATTGAATGCTAATCTCTTTACTTTCTGAAATCTCAATATCAGAGTTATATCCAACAATATTGGTTTTTTGAGAAATATTTGTAAAGATATTAGTAATCAATATTGGTTTTCTGATTTCTTGAAAGGTTGACAAAATACCTTTTAAAGACATTTTATTAAAAGTTTCAAAGAAAACATTTTGATTAAATATTACAACACTATCCCCTAATTTATATATTCTGAGAATCAGTTTAATATTTGATGTGTCAGTAAAATCATCAAATTCTAGATCATAAAATCTATTTTGGGATATTGTGTATGAATTATCCTCAATCTCTAGTGACCAATCATATCCTAATGATTTAAAATAATTATTTACTTCATCGTAAAGAGATCTATTTAATAATTTTGTATTATCTGTCGTGGCTACATAGGCAATATATTCATATTGCTTAAAATTATCAATTTGATTTAAAATTTGATTTGTAGCAAATAGCTGAACTAAATTATTAACCATTATCAACTATCCAATCTTTAATTTTTTCATAGCCCTCAGATGATAGAATTTTGATATACTTATTTCCCTGATCATCTAGTACTGGTTCAATTATATTTTTTAAATTATCTACAAAATCATTTATGCTTAAATACAAATTATTTGCTAATTTAATTTGTGTTTTAATCCTTTTATTTATTTTCCTTTTCACAATAGTAAACTGAGGGTCAAAACCATTTTTTGTAGGAAGCCCATTTAGCTTTTCAATTAATTGAGTCTTTGGGAAGTATGGATTTACTGGTTCGTAATTTTGAACAACATCATTAATAACATTAAAATAATCTAAATTATCATTATTTCTATAATGTCCTATAATAGAATTTTTAAGTATTAAGTAATCAGGATAATATTTGTTTTTGAGTGATGCAGATAAAGCTACATCAATAGCATTTAAAGATTTTTCAGTATTATCATCATCTGTGTATTGCTGTTGTAGCTCTAGAAAATCATCCCACCAATATTTACTATTATGCTTGTCAAAAACATAATTTTCTGTTATTTCCCCTTGATTATCAAAAATTATTAGAATAGCTTTAAAAACTTTTTTTTTGGTATTTAATCCTCTAACTTTTTCAAAATTAAGTTCATTTAAAATCTCATCGTGTTCAACCTTGCATATGATTATTTGTTTAGTTCCATTTATATTAAAATATAAATGAAGAAGACTTCCTTTTTGAATTTCAACAGACATATTTCTGCTTCTCATCCATTCTTGAGTATTAATCTCTTTTTCAAGCAGTCTTTTTGCATTTAACTCAGTAATATTTTCAACATCTGAATCATTCTCTAATATTTTTTTCAAAGATGTTTTGACTTCAGTGTTACCTTCTTTGAAGATATATGTTCTTCTGTTAGGATTTGCAATAATTTCGCTTAATAATTCTTCAACATAATCATTGAGATTTTGTGGATTTAATTGAAGGTTAATTGGAGTAACAGCATTGTTATTCACATCTACATGGTGTAGAAAAAAATCATTAATAGTCATGTGAATTTAATATTAGTTTTTGATTATCAAATATATAAATTACATTTAATTGTTATAATAAAATTTTCCATAAAAATTTTCTCTTAATTATTCTCACAATCTCTACCCCCCACAAACACCCCCACCCATTCTGGACAAGGGAAACTCCCCCGTCATCTTTATAAGAATTTGAAAATTTCAGGCAGATTAAATTTTAGTTGATAGCAAAATTTGATTTGTAGAATTGTGTTGTTATAGGAAGGAAAAAATCTAACTCAAAAATTTAAAACAATGGTAAGAATTATCAGTTACAAATCAAGACAAAGAGAGGACGGAACTTCTTTTTGTGCTTTAGAAGTTCAAGGAGGTATTGAAATGGTATTAAGTCAAAAAACCAATCAATATTATGCTACAGCAAAAAAGACATTCATTTCATCCACATTTGATGAACAGACTTGTCAGGCACTTATTGGAACAGAAATGCCAGGAAGTATTCAAAAGCAGGAATGTGAGCCTTACGAGTATGTAGTCAGGGAAACTGGAGAATCTATTATTCTACAACATAGATTTGTTTATGTTCCAGATAATATTGATTCATTGAGAAAAACCAAAGCTTCAAATCCTTTAATTGAATTTGAATCAGATTTAGAAGCTTTCTCTAAAAATGGAAAATATGATGCTATCCTAGCAGACTAAATTTTAAAATGTCCAAAATGGGAGTTGTATATCAATGAATTCCCAAATTGGACATTTTCTTTATTTGAAATATTTACTTTAGAAACTATAAAGTGTGAATTGAGTGACTGTAAGTATACAGATATGGTATTTAATTACTCAATTATCATTTAACACTTTAACTCTAGATATTATTAATATAGCTAAATTTTGATATTATGAGATTACACATTAGGTTTAATAGATATTTATATAGTCCTAGAGAAAATTATAGAATTTTTAACAATAACTATCTAATAGCCAAATTATAGTTTTTCAATAGTATCTAATTTAAATAGTTCTTCAAGGCTAATTTCTAATGCTAGAGAAATTCTGTATAAAGTCAATAATGTTGGATTAGTTCTACCTGATTCTATTCTAGAAATGTTGGTAGCATCAATATTTCCTTCCATTTTACCAACAAGTTCTACTTGAGATAAACCTTTCTGTAATCTCATTTCTTTAATTCTAGAACCAATAAGTTTAAATATTTTAGAACTTTCCAACTTGACATATATGATAAGTCAAAAGTGTTGAATATATTTGTTCAGTTTAATGCCATATATGGCAAGTTTAAAAATTATAATGATATGATTTGGATTATACTTATTGTGATATTAGCCTTAGTATTTATTTCAAGGACAAATAAAGAAACTAAGCAAATTGAAAAAATTCCTTTTACTGACAAATATTCAATAATAATTACAGGATTAAATCTAAAAATATTTCAAGGAGATGCAGATTATGAATTTAAGGATTCAAGAGAACACTATTTGGTCAAAAATACATTTTCTAGACAATCATTTGTTCAATTTATTAATAGGGAGAATACATTATATCTAAAGTATGAGGAATACTTTATGGAAATTAAAACAACTTTTTCTTATAATTATTCAGGAATTAAAGATATAACTGATGAGCAACAGGAATTTATTGTTAATGATTTTTATAGTAGAGTAAAAGAACAATCAAAAATTTCTTTTTAATGAACTATTATCTTCTTGTTGAGTTTTTAAATGATATTGAGACTTTAACTGTAGCTAAAATTGAAAATTGGATATTTAATAATAAGGAATACTTCAAAAAAGGAATTGAAAATTCAATTTGTGGAAAATGGCAAAAGTATGCTAACAATGGAGAAACTCCATTTCCTTGTTGCTGTCATATAAAAGAAAAAGACTGCCTCTTCATAGAACTTTACTATAATCTAGAGAACCTAGTTAAAGAAGAGGAACCTGATTTATTTTACATCACTAATATCATACAAAGAACTTTAAAAAACTTTTAAATTTAAAAAAAATAATTATGAAAATACTCGGATGGATTCTACTCATTTTTGGAATCATTATTTTTATTGGGAGAATTCTTTACATAATACAAGGAGGACAAAATGCTAATGTATTTAATTTACTTATCTCAATAGCTGTAACTGCTTTAGGATATTTCATTATATCTAAAGACAAATAATACAATCAAAAAATTTATATATAAGACCACCTAGCAGGTGGTTTTTTAATAACTATCAATATGAAAACTATAAATCTTCCATTTATTATAGGGAAACATTATGAGAATTGGGAGTTTGATTTAGAAGTTTTAGATATTGAAAGGATAAAAGGATATGATAGTTACCTCTATTTGAAAAAAGTAATTTTATTTGAAAGGAATGCTGACTATGTAGAATTAATATTTCTTTTTGATATTTTAGAGATAGTCTTCATTAAATTCTCATTTGAATCTCTAGAGAAACTTTTAGAATTTAAAGCTAAGCTTACAAGTAAATCTTACATAACAATAATTCAGGAACTAGGACTCAATCTAAAATTACTTTATGGGAATCTTGATGAAAAGGCACACTTTTAGGCATACCTAAAAATTGTATCTTTGCAGCTTTATAAAAATCAGACATATATATCTGTATGGAGAGCCCAGCAGGAGGAGCAAACCATCACAGAAATGTGGTGGTTTTTTGTTTTTTGTGTACTTCTTGTTTCTTTAAAATTCTAATATTTATTTTCTCGCTTTGGATTTTAGTTTTTTGATCCAAATAAAAAGAGTGCAGAATAAAATAAACACTACGATTAAAAGCCCGGAATTAATGAATACCTGATTCAATCCGAGCTTTGATACATCTACAAACGGATAAGGATAAAAGTCCGAATAATGTCCTCGAATAAGAATGTAAAACAAATACACCAGTGGAAATATCAACCATTTTGGAATTTGATTATAACTAATCTCATCATCCTCGTACACAAACCAATAAATAATCACCAATCCCGGAATGATGGAATGTAAGAGTTCATCAACAATCATTTGAAGTCCTGTTGGGCTCCAAGTATGTCTTAAAAGAATTTGATAAACCAATCCTACAATTGTGATGTAAACGGTAATTGGCGTTAAAATCCCGATTGTCTTCTTTTGGAAAGCTTGAATCAAAAATGAAATCGCCAAAATCAAATTACTCAAAATCGTGAAATAACTGAAAAATCGAATGACAGATTCAAGCCTGGTAATGGTGCTTGTTTTCATCATCAGATAAAACTGTAGAATCACCGCCATCCATCCTAAAATCGCAAGAAATAACGCCAGTTTCTGTTTCATATTTTGATTAATTTAATAATGACATCACAACTATAAAGATTAAAACCGCTAATCCAACCAAAATAGTCATAATCAAATGACTGAAAATTGATCGCATAATAATATTTATCGGTTTCATTGGTTTGAAAAACTGGAGATTCGTCCAAAAGTGCAATCCCAAATCAATCAGATAAACAATCAGCATCACAGTTCCAATATTTAGAGAATGCTTGACCAGGAAAATAAACGGTAAAAAGACAATCTGAACAATCAGTCTTTGCCCGGCTTTGTAAGTATTCAGAACAAGGTATTCTACAAAATTGTAACCTTTATTATGAAAGCAAATCCAGGTTCCCATTGTGTACAAAGGAATAGTCACCAAAGTTACCCAGCTGAAATGTGACAAAAACCATTCATCAAGGTTCAAAGATTTCCCATAACCAATGTCAGATTTTAAAGACTCTTCCGAAGCTGAAAACAGATTAATACCAAACCAATGGCAAAGCAAAATATAAAATCCTGTCAATATCAGAACAAAAGAAAATGGTTTGATATGACTCACTCTTTTTCCTTCCAGATATTCGCGGATTGTGTGTCCAGGTCGCAGAAACAATTGCTTGGAAGTATATAACAGTCCTGCATCAATATGAAAAAGGCTGTGCGTCAACTGATGCCTGAGATAATGATAATTAATTAGCTTTGTATCAGCTGTTTGACCACAATTGTTACAAAATTTCCCTTCAAAACGATGACCACAGTTCTTACAAATTTTCATAATCGATTAGTTTATTTCTTGTTTTTCTCTTCAATCCACCGGCTCATATATTTTGTCGAATTCAACTGATGATGCTGCAGGATTTTCCCGAGATAATTCTCCGTCCGATGATTTTCCAGATTACTATAAATTTTCGAGATTGTTTCAAAAAACTGATGGACATATAATTGCTTATCAAAAACTTGATTCAGAATTTCGTAAGCATTTTCATTGGCTCGATTCCAAACCGATTCATTTTGATACAACTCAATCGCTTTTTCTATAAATTTCTCGTCAGAATCCTCGGTAAAACCATTCCAAGGTAAATTTTTGTGCATTGCTTCTGAACCAATTGATGAAGTTACATTAGGTAATCCAAATTGCATACTTTCCCAAAGCTTTCCTTTCAAACCGGCACCAAAAGGAATCGGAGCCAACAAAACTTTGTATTCATTAAAAAGTGATTCAACATCGTCCGCTCTTCCTTTTACCAAAAAACTTTCTTTATCATTATGCAGTTGATAAACTTTCTCAGAAGCATAGGCACCATAAATATGAAGTTCAGCTTCCGGAAGTTGTTTCCGGATTGATTTCCAAATGGATTTCAGTTTCAGAACCGTTTGCCAATTGGGTTCGTGTAAGAAATTTCCGATACTTACAAAATGTTGTCTTTCTTGAAAAGCAGTCTTGTTTTTCTCAATCTTTTCAGTCAAAAAAGGAAGATAAAACAGAATATCAGAATTGATTTTAAATTTCTCCGTCAACAACTGAAACTCAAATTCCGAAATAATCAATGACAAATCACAACGCAAAATCGATGCTATTTCTCTCTTGAAAACATCATTAACAAGATCTTCATTACTAACTTCCCTTTTCTCAACAAAAGCTTTCCGTCTCGCTTCTCTAAGGAAATGCAAATCTTCCGTATCAATAATTTTGATTGCTTGAGGACAATTCTCAGTAACACGCCATCCAAATTGTTCTTCGGTTACATAACGGTCAAAAAGTACAATATCCGGATTGAGTTTTTTTATTTTTTCATCAAAACTTTCGTTATTGATTTCGATTTTTTGGATCTCGATTTTTTCTGAGAATTCGATGTTGTTGGAAGCAGTCATAAACGTGATTTTATAATTTGCTTCCGAGAACAATCGGATAAGCTGCATCATTCTGTGACCTGCTGCAGTAGAAGCCGGCTCCGGAATAACAAGACCAATAATGACAAGATGTTTCACAATCACAAAAATAGAGATTCTTTATTGATTATTTTGGCAGCTGTATCCGTCTTCCGCTCCCAAACCTAACGAAGTTGTTCGACGTAGTCAATCTTTTCACTCCACTTCGTTGCGTAAAAAGGATTTCCGCTCAAGTCGGGCTGCAAGTTTCAACATAAAATATAGATTATAGTCACAAAGTTTGTCATTCCGTAGGAATCTAGACTGTTGAGATTCCTACGGAATGACAAATATTGATTTATAATTTAAGGCAAAAATCAGTTTCAATATCATCCCAATTCAAAAAAATAAATGCTAATTTTGATTTATGCGAATAGAAAACGAAATCAAGTTAGGGTTCAAAGATGTGATGTTTCGTCCGAAGCGTTCTACACTCAAATCCCGTTCAGAAGTGACTATAGAAAGAGAATTCACTTTTCTACATACTCAGAAAAAATGGAGCGGCGTTCCATTGATAGCGGCCAATATGGACACGGTCGGAACTTTCGAAATGGCGGAAGCTTTATCCAAAGACAAAATCATTACGGCTATTCACAAACATTATTCCGTACAGGAATGGTCTGATTTCCTGAAAGATAAAAGCGATGACTTCTACCAATACATTGCCCTGAGCACCGGAACCGGAAAAGCGGACGAGGAGAAGATCAAAACAATTTTGGACGCCAATCCGAAAATTCAGTTTTTGTGTATTGATGTTGCCAATGGTTATTCCGAACATTTTGTGGAATTTGTGAAAAAAGCACGTCAGAATTTCCCGGATAAAATCATTATGGCAGGCAACGTTGTAACCGGCGAAATGGTAGAAGAACTGATTCTTGCTGGTGCTGATATCATCAAAGTAGGGATTGGTCCAGGTTCGGTTTGCACGACTCGTGTAAAAACCGGCGTTGGCTATCCACAACTTTCCGCAATCATCGAATGTGCGGATGCAGCACACGGTTTGGGCGGCCAAATCATCGGCGACGGTGGTTGTAAAGTTCCCGGTGATGTGGCGAAAGCTTTTGGTGGCGGTGCAGATTTCGTAATGCTGGGCGGGATGTTTGCCGGACACGACGAAAGTGGCGGTGAAATCGTAGAAGAAAATGGAAAAAAATTCAGGCTTTTTTACGGAATGAGTTCTCAAACAGCTATGGATAAACATTCTGGTGGTGTTGCAGAATATCGTGCTTCTGAAGGTAAAACCGTGAAAGTTCCTTATAAAGGTCCGGTTGCGGAAACTGTAAAAGATATCTTAGGCGGCGTTCGTTCAACGTGTACTTATGTTGGGGCTGCGAAGTTGAAAGAACTTTCTAAGCGAACCACCTTTATACGTGTGCAAGAGCAAGAGAATCAGATTTTTAATGGATAAATTTTGAAAAATATTTTTCACATAGCTAATGGCGATTTTCTTGCTGAAGATTTGAGGAAAACTTCAATCAAAGGCGAAATTATCGTTTGTCGGGAAGCCTTGGTTTATGGCGATTTGAAAGCTGATTCTTTGGAAGCGTTTTGGAAAATCAGAGCCAAATCTATTTCAGAAGATTACAAAGTTTCCAAGGAAAGTTATTATCAAAAATCGGTTTCTGAGTTTGAAAAGATTCTGAATATTCCTGAAGGTTCTGATGTTAATCTTTGGTTTGAAGATGATCTGTTTTGCCAAGTTAATTTGTGGTTTTGTATTTCATTGCTTTCAAAAATTAATGATTTAAAGATCTATCGCGTTTTCCCGACAACAAATGCAGAAAGTCATTGGAAAGGTTTTTCAGAAGCTGATAATTCGGATTTGGACGAGTCATTGAAAACCAAAGTTCTATTTAATGAAAATGATATCAAATTAGCTCTAAATCTTTTGAATGCTTATCAGAATAATGACATCCGTTCATTACAACAATTATCCAAAAATCAAACTGGTTGCTTTCATCATTTGAGTGAAATTATTGATGCTTATATCAATATTAAACCGGAAGTCTTCATTAGAAAACAAATTGAAAACGGCTTAAGAGATTTTGATTCGGTTTTTAAAAAGTTTCAGGAAGAATTAGGGATTTTTGGTTTTGGAGATTTGCAGGTCAAGAAGTTTTATGAGAAAGTTTTAAATGAAAAATAAAGAAAACCAGCCAAATTCGGCTGGTTTTTTTAAAGATTATCTAATTCTTTTTTTAATGCGATCGACGCTTTTTTGACTTCCAGCGCCCAATCATCAGCAGCATTTCCGTCTGCGCCGTCAGAAATATATTTCAAACAAAGAAAATCGATTCCTTCCTGCTCTGCAACTTTCGCCAATGCAAAAGCTTCCATATCGATGACATTATATTCAGGATTGATATGCTCCATTTCGAATTGGTCCCCGGAACCGCATATCCCATTGGGGAGATTTTCTATAATTAATCCATATTCCAGGAGAATTGGTTCATTGGAAAATGGTGTTTCAAATTTCCGAAAACCTAAAGCTCTTACATCCATATCTCTCTGAATAAAACGATGGCAATTGACCAAACTTCCTCTGTCAAAAGTTGTACTTCCGGCAGTTCCGAGATTGATAATCAAATCCGGATTATTTTCGTGAATGGCTTTTGTAAGGTTATAAGTCGCCTTGACTTTTCCTATGCCTACAAAGACTTTATTGTAATTTTCAAACTCTTTTCCAGCTTCAGATTCCAAAGCGAAGACCAGTAAAATATTGTTATACTTCTTTTCGTTGATGGTCATTATTAAATAATTTAAAACAAAACCTTATCCTCATTCCTCAATTCTTCCAAATATTTACTCTTATCATCACGGTAAAAAAGATTCATCGTCTCAAAAGGAATCAATTTTAAATCTTTATTGACGATATGAACACAGGATTTCTTCACGGCACGAACATCAAAATCATGAGCATCCATAAAATTCATAATAATAATTCTGAACAAATTATCATAATCCAAATTCGGAGCAGAAACTTCCGGCAGACAACATAATAACTGATTGACTTTTGGCTGAACTTTATCTACGGAAATTCCCGTACTAAAGATATCTAAAAGCTGCATCTGCAATCCTGTATCCTGTTCGTAAACAATCGTATTTCTAGTTTCATTATTCAGCAGATCGGCAGGATTAATATATCGCGTCAAAGGAATCGTTTCTCCTTCCAGTTTTAAAATATAACCCATCGCCAAAGCATCCGGATTACATGGCACCGGAATAATATCATCCGAATTCAGCAACGGAAACTGGTTCAAAATTTCCTGCCGAACTTCCGTCAATGTTATTTTTTCGTAGGCAGAATCTTCACGGTTTCTTCCCGCAATTTCGACAGGCTGAAAAGTAATTCCGCGAACACATTTCTGTTTTAAAGCAAAATCGATGATTTTTCCGATTTCATCAATATTTTTATCTTTTTGAAGGACAATAACGAGCGTTGTCGAAAGATTTAAAGCATTTAATTTCTCCAAAGCTTTCATTCTGACATCCGTAAGATCTTTTCCCCGAAAATCTTCCAGAACTTCAGGTTTAAAGGAATCAAACTGAAGATAAATCTCAAATTCAGGAGCGTAAGTTGCTAATTTTTCTGCAAAACCAGGATCATTCGCAATCCTCACACCATTAGTGTTCAGCATTAAATGTTTGATCGGTTTTGACTTGGCAATATCCATTATTTTGAAAAACTCAGGATGAATTGTCGGCTCTCCTCCACTAATTTGAACAACATCGGGTTCACCCTCATTTTTAACAATGATATCAAACATTGCCTCAATTTCTTCCAGACTTCTGTGGCTTCCGTAATGCGGTGAAGACATGGCGTAACAGGTAGGGCAAGTTAAATTACAACGATCTGTAACTTCCACAATAGAAAGGCAGCTATGTTGCTCATGATCAACACATAAACCACAATCGTAAGGACAGCCATATTCCACGTCTGTTCCAAAATGATGCGGCATTTCCGAAGCTTTGTTGTAATTTCTGATGTTTTTGTAATAATGAACATCGGATGCAATTTTAGTTTTAAAAAATCCATGATCAGGACATCTTTTCGTCATAAAAACGGCCTCATCTTCAATAATGATCTTTGCTCCGACTCTTTTGAGACATTCCGGGCAAAGACTGATCGTATAATCGTAATAGGTATAATTTCTTACCGGCATAATTTTTTTTTACATTCCTCCACAAATAATTCCGCTTATTAGCCCACAAATTACCAGGCATATCAGCATGGTCTGCCAAAACTGTGATTTGGAAAACTTACGTCCGTCTTTGGATTCATAAATTAACTTTACAAATATTGTTATAAACAGGGAAATCATAAAAGCAACTATCAATATAATACCAATAATCATTGCTACTAAACCACCGAGGTTGCCAACTTCCAAAATAGTTAACATTATCATATAGCTTAATGTTTTTGTGGTATATCAAATTTTGTCATATGTAAAGTCTCATTTGCATAGCAATCCTAATGCTAATGTACAAAGCAAAATAAAAAGGATTATACCTAATGAAAAGATGATAAACAGCTTAAAAAAAATAGATTGTGTAGAGGTCTTTTCCTTTTTTTTAGATACATTAAACAAACTTAAAAAACTGATTACCAAAATAATGACCAAAAGTGCTATTCCAAAGAATGTAATCGTTGTAGTCCCATTATCCATGATTTGCTGTAGTGCTTTTCATAATCCTAATTGATTTTTTAATTTCATAAATGTAATAAAAAATCATTAACAAACTAAGAATCTGGATTGTTCCTAGGTTCAAAAATAAATTGTCATGAGGCTTTATAAAATCTAAGAAAAACCTAAATAAAAAGTAATTCAGCATAAAAAACTGGAACAAAAACCCGGAAACCAATCTCTTGGTATTCTTCAGTTTGAAAATTACAAATCCTAACAATAATAAAAAGATAATCTCATATAACGCCACAGGATGCCGCAAATATCGGTCTCCGAGATGCATCCCAAAAATAGAATTTGTAGGAAGTCCATAGGTTTCTTCATAGATTCCCGTAAAAAAACAACCTATTCTGCCAATAATCATAGCCAGCAACAAAGGGAAAACTATAAGGTCTCCTGTGCTCTGCTTATGGCCAACAATCTTTTTTGCCAATTCTACACCAATTAATCCAAATGCTAAACCACCTGTAATGGTATTGCTGGTCCAAAATCTTACGAATGAAAACTCTTGCCAGAAAAGTATGTTTGGCTTTTCTAAGTTCCCTATTATTTTTGAACCAATCAGTGCACCAGCTGTCGCACCGATTAATATAGCTAATGATTGGCTTAGCGGCATTTTCTCCGGTGATTTTCTTTTCAGATAAAAGTAATAACGCATTGCCAGAAAAATCCCAACAGTTTCAAACACAGGATGTGCTAAAACTGTTTTTCCAAAAATCTGAAATGTCAAAGGAAAGTCGATGTCCATAATTTATAAAAAAAGCTTTTTGCGTAATGCACAAAAAGCTTTATAAATAATTGATATTGTTATAATTAAGTCAACATTCCACCGTCAACATTCAGAACCTGACCTGTTACGTAAGAAGATAATTCACTTGCGAAGAAAACACAAGCATTGGCAACATCTGCCGGCTGTCCTCCTCTTTTCATAGGGATTCCGTCTCTCCAACCTTGAACTGTTTTTTCGTCCAAAGCAGCCGTCATTTCAGTTTCGATGAAACCTGGTGCGATGGCGTTGCAACGGATATTTCTGGAACCTAATTCCAAAGCGATAGATTTAGTAAATCCAATTGCTCCGGCTTTTGAAGCGGCATAATTCGCTTGTCCTGCATTTCCTTTCACACCTACAACCGAGGTCATATTGATGATTGAACCGGATTTTGCTTTCATCATCGGCTTGATAACGGCTTTTGTCAAGTTGAAAACTGAGTCCAAATTAACTTTGATAATCGTGTCCCAATCTTCTTTTGACATTCTCAACATCAAGTTATCTCTAGTGATTCCTGCGTTATTTACCAAAATATCAATCGTTCCGAATTCTGCCAAAACATCCTCAACCAATTTTTGAGCAGCATCATAATCCGAAGCATCTGACTGATATCCTTTGATTTCTGTTATTTTGCTTAATTCTGATTCTAATTCTTTAGCTTTCTCAACGGAACCAGCATAAGTGAATGCGATCTTTGCACCTTCTTTGGCAAAAACTTCTGCAATTCCTCTTCCGATTCCACGCGTTGCACCAGTGATGATTGCAACTTTACCTTGTAGTAATCCCATATATTTTTATAATGTTTTCTAAATTTGTTATGGCAAAAATAATACTTTAAGAATTATTTACGATCAGAACAATTTCACCTTTCAAAGTTTTGCTTTTCGAGAATTCAATTAACTCATTAATTGTTCCACGTTTAGTTTCTTCGAACTTTTTGGAAATTTCCCTGCTCAGGCTCACTTTTGTTTCCTCTCCGAAGAATTCTTTGATTTGTTCAAGTGTTGTATTGATTTTATGCGGACTTTCGTAAAGAACAATTGTTTTCTTTTCTTCAGCTAATTGTTTCAGTTTGGTTTGCCTTCCCTTTTTCTGAGGAAGAAATCCGGCAAAAAGAAATTCGTTATTTGGTAAACCCGAAACAACTAAAGCCGGAATCAAGGCCGTTGCACCTGGCAAACAAATCATTTCCAGACTTTTGTCTGCACAGGCTTTCGCTAAAAGATAACCCGGATCAGAAATTCCCGGTGTTCCCGCATCTGTAATAATAGCAATATTCTGCCCGTTTTCCAAATCCTGAACAACTCTGTCAGTCGCCTGATGTTCGTTATGTAAATGATAGGATTTCAGAGGTTTGGATATCTCGTAATGCTTAAGAAGGACGCCGGAAGTTCGAGTATCCTCACACAAAATATAATCGACTTCTTTCAGAATCTTCACAGCCCGGAAAGTCATATCTTCCAGATTTCCAACAGGTGTCGGAACAAAATAAAGAATGCCGCCCATCTACAAAAACCTGTTTTCTACCAAAGTCCAAAGTCTTTGCGCATAATTATCAACTTTTTTCCAGTCTCTTTCGTAATAAATATCACTTAAATACTCCTGAGCTTTATCCAAAGAATTAAAAGAATTCAGAACAGAAACGACCTGATTCAGGTCACTTTGGCTTCCACCAAAAAGATACTGAGAAAATGCAATTCTGTCATTCAGATCAAGCTTGAATTCCGGTTTTGGTTTTGGCGCTTCCATATAATCTGTCGGCACATTATTTTTCAGAAGACTTCCGGAATTTTGAACAGGAGCTTGTTTCTCAACCTCTTCCAAATGGTCATCATCAAACAAAGATTTTGCAATTTTCAAACCTTTGATGTGAGCCAATTTGAATTTTTTATCATGATGTTCTTCCTGAATCTGTGATTCGTAGACTTCCTGAGATTTTTCTTTAGGTTGTGTATTTTCCTTCGAAAATTCTACAATTTTTCGTCTGTTTTCCTCCAGTTCCTTTAGTTTCGCTTCTTTCTCAGCCAATCTTGCATCATAATCATCCTGAGAATTTTCCGCATTTGATTCATCTTTTGTCATTGCAAAAGAAAACTGGCTATCCTGCATCGGTTCAAGTTTTTCAGACGGTTCTTCTAACAGTTTTTCTTCCTCAGCTTCGATTTCCTCGACGGCTTCAACTATTTCTTCGTGATAATTTTGAGCTTCAATCTCATTAACAATTTCGGGTTCTGAAATTGATTCAATTAATTCTTCATTTGAGATCTCACCCTCTTGTTCAATAATTTCTTCCGGTTGATGAATCTTCTCAATGTTATCTTCAGAAATAATTTCTTCCACCGAATCTTCCTGAGAATCAATCTCGGCAAAAGAATGAACTTCTTCCACTTCCGAAACATTCGCGAAAATATCTTGCGTTTCTGTCTCTTCTACAATAATTTCTGCAACCTTATTTTCATCTTCAAATTCTTCAACCAATAACAAATCAGAATTAGTGTTTAAATTCTGATTTTCAATCGTTTGCAAGAGTTTGAATTCGGTCGGCAAAATATCAAAATTCTGAGAAACCTTAAGAAAAGAAAATTTTTGATAAAGCTGATTGATTTCATTTTCTTTCGCCAAAATCTCTTCATAACTATCAGATTTTGATAATTCTGACAAAAGATTCTTCATCTCTCCGAAAATTTTCTCGTATGATTCCCTCCAATTTTGCATAATATATCTTATTAATTTTTACTTAAATTTGATGAATATAAATTTAAGAACAATTTTGTTCCCAAAAGGTTTTTGTTGTAATTATTTTAATCTATGAATGCGGTAAATTTTAATCGCAAAAGTGCTATTTTTTTACAAGCAAACATTTTTTAAGTCGCAAAATTAATTGACAAATGTCTTTCTGCGTCTTAAAATTTTGATTAGAGAAACTGATTTTGTGCCTTTTGTGTTGAAACAAAAATTTTAAAACAATTTTTTGCTAAATTAATAATGTTTTTAGAAAATACAATTAATCATTCCAAACAAAGCGGCTGGATGGAAGTGATCTGCGGTTCTATGTTCTCCGGAAAGACGGAAGAACTCATCAGAAGGCTTCGTCGTGCGGAGATGGCCGGCCAAAATGTGGAGATTTTCAAACCAAAAATCGACACACGTTATTCTGAGGAAGATGTCGTTTCCCACAACCAGACCAAAATCCGAAGTACGGCTGTGGAAAGTCCTTCCGAGATTCTTTTGTTGGGTTCTAATTGTGATGTAGTAGCGATAGATGAAGCACAATTTTTTGATGAAAGCATTGTTGACGTAGCCAATCAATTAGCAAATAATGGAATCCGGGTTGTGATTGCCGGTTTGGATATGGATTTTCTCGGTCGTCCGTTTGGGCCAATGCCGAATCTAATGGCAACAGCCGAGTATGTGACCAAAGTTCACGCGATTTGCCGAAGAACAGGAAATCTTGCCAACTATTCTATGCGGACTTCTGCAGGAAAAGAGTTGGTGGAACTTGGAGAAACCGAAGCTTACGATGCTGTGAGCAGAAGAATTTTTGTAGATGAAGTTTTGAATAAAAATAATGAAATTAATTAGCTTAGTTTTTGATATTCAATGAATTATACGATAAAAGAAATTGCAGAAATTACCAATTCTGAAGTGATTGGAAATCAAGATATCAAAATCAAAAATATTGCTTTTGACAGCAGGACTATTTATTCTACAAAGCATACTGCATTTCTTGCTATCAATACCAAAAAGAATTCCGGGCAGAAATATATAGAGAATGTTATAGAAAAAGGAATTGATACGATTATCGCTGAACAAGAAATTGACAATCCTTCTATCAATCAAATCATTACAAAAAATTCGGTTGAATTTTTACAGGCTCTTGCCAAATATCATTTTGAACATTCTGACATCAATTCGATTGGAATAACCGGAAGTAATGGAAAAACAATTCTGAAAGAATGGCTGTATCAATGTCTTTCTAATGAATATGTTACAGTTAAAAGCCCAAAGAGTTTTAATTCTCAAATTGGTTTACCTCTGTCATTATTACAAATTGATAAAAAGCACGAATTAGGAATTTTCGAAGTTGGAATTTCCAAACCTGATGAAATGGAAAAACAGGAAAATGTTTTCCACCCGAAGATTGGATTATTGACGCATATTGGAACTGCTCACTCAGCTAATTTCAGTTCCGAGGAAGAATTAATTCAAGAAAAATTAAAACTGTTCAAACATTCAGAAATTATATTTTACAATTCTGATAACGAGTTGACACACAAATTAATTAATCAATTATATTCAAGTAAAAAATTAATATCTTACGGATTAAAGAATAATAATGACATCACGATAGTTTCTGATGTTAATGACCGAATTCAGGATATTAAAATCAAATATTTCGAAGAAGAATTCTCACTTCCAATCAATCAAAGAGATGAGGCAACATTAACCAATGTATTGGCTTTGATAGGAATTTTGAAAGAATTGAAGCTATCAAATCTTCAGATTAAAGAAAAAATCGATGCGCTCAAAGCGATTGAAATGCGTCTGGAAAGCATTGAAGGCATTAGAAATAATCTGATTATCAATGATTCTTATAATTTGGATTTAGATTCTTTGAAAATTGCGTTTCAGTTCATCGGCGAATATAACAAACCAAAAAAATCTCTGATTCTTACAGATATTCTTGATACAAATGAGAATTCTCAAGAGTTATATTCCGAAGTTTCTGAACTGGTGAATGAACAAAATTTTGATAAAGTTTTTTTGATTGGAGAGGAAATTAGCTCATTTTATAAACTGTTTAATTCCGAAACTTTTACTTTTAATAATACCAACCAATTCATTGATAGTAAAGTCATTAACGATTTAGAAAATCAGGTTATTCTTCTGAAAGGTGCAAGAAAATTCGAGATTGAAAAAATTAAGGAAATTCTTGAGCTCAGAAAACACGATACAGTCTTGGAAATTAATCTGAATGCCATTCTTCATAACATTAATTTTCATAAATCATTATTAAAACCCGAAACCAAAATGATGGCAATGGTAAAAGCCAATGCTTATGGATTGGGAAGTTATGAAATTTCCGAATTTCTGCAGCACCATCATATTGATTATCTTGGTGTTGCATTTGCAGACGAAGGTGTTGAACTGAGGAAAAAAGGAATCACAACGCCGATTATTGTTATGAATCCTGAACAACACAGTTACGACAGCGTTATCGAATATAATCTGGAACCGGAAATATATAGTCTGCGAGTTTTAGAATTATTCAATGAACAATTAATAAAATCTGGAAATCAATTGAAATATCCGATTCACATCAAATTGGAAACAGGAATGCATCGTCTTGGTTTTAAGGATTTTGAATTAGATGAATTAACTGAAAAATTAAACGCTATGAATGTCAAAGTTCAAAGTATTTTCAGTCATCTCTCATCTTCTGATATGCCTGAAGAAAAAGAATTTACATTGAATCAATTAAAAACATTTGAAAAAAATTCTAGTTATTTGATTGATAAATTGGGTTATGAGCCAATCCGACATATCCTTAATTCTTCTGGAATTACCAATTACACTGACTATCAATATAATATGGTAAGAATCGGAATCGGAATGATTGGAGAAACTTCAAACCCGGAAATTAAAAAGCAGCTTCAACATTCAGTCAGTTTTAAAACCGTTATTTCTCAAATTTCTGATATAAAAACTGGAGAATCTGTTGGTTATAGCAGAAGATTCAAAGCGGAAGAAGATACAAAGATTGCCACCATACCTGTTGGTTATGCGGACGGAATTCCGAGATTGATTGGAAACAAGGTCGGGAATATTGGTATCAACAATCAACTTTGCCCAATTGTCGGAAGCATCTGTATGGATATGATGATGATTGATGTAGATAATGTAAATGCAAAAGAAGGCGATTCCGTAACAATTTTTAATTCTAATCCGTCATTAGAAGAATTTGCAAAATATTGTGGCACCATTACTTATGAAGTATTAACTTCAATTTCTCCCAGAGTCAAAAGAATCTATATAAAAAATTAACAATGATCAAGAAGCTCTTCTATCTGATTCCATTTTTAGCTTATCTGATGTGTTATTCTCAGATAAAGGAAAATCTTGTCATTCCGAAAAATCCTAAAATTGGATTGTCTCTTTCCGGAGGTGGCGCAAAAGGTTTCACACACGTTGGTGTTTTGAAAGTTTTGGATTCTCTTGGTGTTAAAATCGATTATATTTCCGGAACCAGTATGGGTGCAATTGTCGGTGGACTTTATGCGGCCGGTTATACAGGTAAAGACATCGAAAAAATCGTAATGGATACCGATTTCTACTCATTAATAACCGACCCAAAAACCCGACAGGAAACCAGTTTTTTCAACAAAAGTGTTGATAAATATCTGTTTACCGTTCCCTTGAAAAATGGAAAGATTACATTTCCCTCTTCTATTAGTACCGGTCAGAGAAATGTTTACCTGCTGAAAGAACTTCTGAGAAACGTTTCAAATATTGATGATTTCTCCAAACTTCCGATTCCTTTTATGTGCATCGGAACCAATATAGAAAGCGGTCAGATGAAGATTTTTGAGAATGGCGATTTGGTTTCGTCTATTATGGCGAGTTCAGCCTTTCCTTCACTTTTAGATCCTGTGAAAGTTGGTGATAGTATTTATGTTGACGGTGCGATGACGGTCAATTTTCCTTCAAAACCTCTGAAAGATAAAGGAATTGATATTGTTATCGGTGTTGACCTCAATCAGCCTTTGGCAAAACGTGAGAATCTGAATAGCATTATTTCTATTCTTAATCAAATTATTGATATCAACATCAAAAAAGAAACACTCAACCAGTATAAGTACACAGATATCAATATCAAACCGGACCTTACCGGAATGACTGCTACAAGTTATGACGATAAGAGAAAAATCTTGGATAGTGGTTATGTTGAAGCACAAAAATATGTTGATATTCTTAACAAATTACCAAAACGGAATTTTGACAGAATTAGATCATCAATCAATCCAATTTATTCCAGCGTTTACAAAATAGACAGTCTTGTGGTTGAAAATGGAAGGATCTATAAATCCAACTATATTCGGGGAAAAATGGGGCTTAAATTGCCTTCTATGCAGACTTATGGAAGCGTGAATAAAATGATTGATAAATTGTACGCGACCAACAATTATAAGTTCATCAATTACGATATCGTTCAGGAAAATAACAGCAGTTATCTCAAGTTATATGTCACTGAGGATGAATCCCGTCATTTTTTGAAATTCGGTCTCCATTACGACGAAGTTTTCAAGACCGGATTGTTGCTCAATTATTCAGCAAAGCGTTTGTTATTTAGAAACTCCAATTTGTCTTTAGATGTAGTAATTGGCGATAATCCGAGATATTATTTCAACTACTTTATAGATAACGGCTATATTCCTGGTTTTGGTTTATATTCATCAGGAATGACATTTAACCTCAAAAATTTTGACAATAATACAACCGAAACTTGGGACTGGTTCAGAAATGAGGTTTTTATTCAGTCCGTTTGGAAAGATAAATTTGCAATCGGCGGAGGTTTGAGTCATGATTATTTCGAAAGTGAGAGTAATGGTACGAATAAAATCATTGAAAAGTATCTTAATCCTTATGTTTTCTTAAAAAGTGATACACAGAACGACCGCGATTTTCCGACAAAAGGATTTTATCTTAACGCTGAAGGGAAGATCATTGATCTTTTCAATTCGGATTTAGAGAAAAAGCCAATCAATATAAAAGCAGATATCAAGATGAACTTCTATATCTCGAAAATGTTTACTTACCGTTTGAATCTGTATGGCGGAATCACGATTGGCGATAATTCACCTTCTTTTTATCAATATAGAGTCGGTGGAATCTTTGAGCAGCCTATTGTCAATTATAAACAATTTGCTGGTTATCCGTTTGCATCTTTGACAGATAATAATATATTCATTGCTTCCAATGATCTACAATTGAGATTCAATAAAAACTATTTCCTGATAGGGAATTTCAGTTTTGCAAATATGTTCAGCTCTATCAAATTTGAAGATGCTGTCAAGCTCAATTACAGTTCTATCGGACTCAGCGCTGGTTACAAATCTCCTTTTGGCCAGATAAAAGTTAACTTCAGCAAATCTCTTAACAAACATAAAGGCGTTTTCAGTGTCATCTTAGGACATTGGTTTTAAAAATATGATAAACTATTTTTTTGAAGAAATTGATAATGTAGAAATCCATTCACACACATCAGAATGGCTGGAAAATTTGATTCTTACGGAAAACAAAAAGCTAGGCGAAATCAATTATATCTTTTGCGATGACGAGTATCTTCTCAAGGTCAATCAGGATTATCTCGACCACGATTATTATACAGACATCATCACATTTGACTATGTGAAGGGAAAAACCATTTCGGGAGATATTTTCGTATCTTTGCCGCGCATTTTGGACAACGCTTCTACTCTATCCCAAAACTTTGAATCAGAATTCAATCGCGTTTTGGCTCACGGGATTCTTCACCTTTGCGGATACAAGGATAAAACCGAGGAAGAACAAACCCAAATGCGAGCAAAAGAAGATTTTTATATCAATCAATTTAAAAATTTTTAGGAGCTATTTCCCGCTTTCCGCTCATACCCCTCACGCCAATGCTTTTCCCAAAGCTAGTTGCGGGGTAACCGCTACAAAGCGAAGAATGAACTTCGACGATTCAATAAAAATAAATTAAAAAACATTGAGTCAATCGGGGCTAGTTTCAATATTATGGTCAATGTTCCACGTGAAACATTACCTTTAAAATATAGAATATGATAAGCGAAATATATGACGTAATTGTAGTTGGAGCAGGCCACGCTGGTTGCGAGGCTGCTGCTGCTGCTGCCAATCTTGGTTCAAAAACGCTCCTTGTCACAATGAATATGCAAACCATTGGACAAATGAGCTGTAATCCTGCAATGGGAGGAATTGCAAAAGGACAAATTGTAAGAGAAATCGATGCAATGGGAGGCTATTCCGGTATTGTAGCGGATAAGTCTGCCATTCAGTTTAAGATGTTGAATCTTTCCAAAGGTCCTGCAATGTGGTCTCCAAGAACACAGAATGACAGAATGTTGTTTGCAGAAGAATGGCGATTAGCTTTAGAAAACACACCTAATCTAGATTTTTTCCAGGATATGGTAAAGCAGTTGATTATTGAAAATAATAAGGTTGCTGGCGTTGTAACATCTCTTGGAATAGAAATCAAAGCCAAATCTGTTGTTCTAACGAATGGAACTTTCCTTAATGGATTGATTCACGTTGGAGATAAACAATTAGGCGGTGGAAGAATGGGAGAACCTAGAGCTTTTGGAATTACAGAACAATTGGTTTCTTTAGGTTTTGAAGCAGGAAGAATGAAAACAGGAACACCACCACGTGTGGATGGAAGAAGCCTCGATTATTCCAAAATGGAAGAACAGAAAGGCGATGAAAATCCTCAGAAATTCAGTTATTTAGATACGCCTAAGTTAACCAAACAATTAAGCTGTCATATTGTATATACTAACGAAACTGTACATGATATTTTACGAGAAGGATTTGACAGAAGCCCAATGTTTAACGGAACAATTCAGAGTTTAGGACCAAGATATTGCCCAAGTATTGAAGATAAAATCAATCGTTTTGCAGAGCGGAACAGACATCAATTATTCGTTGAACCAGAAGGCTGGAAAACTGTAGAAATCTATGTGAATGGATTCAGTTCTTCTCTTCCGGAAGATGTTCAAATCAAAGCTATGAAACATATTCCAGGTTTTGAAAATGTAAAGGTTTTCCGTCCTGGTTATGCGATAGAATACGACTACTTCCCTCCTACCCAACTAAACCATACATTAGAAACAAAACTGGTTGAAAACCTTTATTTCGCTGGTCAAATCAATGGCACAACTGGTTATGAAGAAGCTGCCGGACAAGGTTTAATTGCCGGAATCAATGCGCATAATAAAGTTCACGATAAAGGAGAATTCATTCTTAATCGTGATGAAGCTTATATCGGTGTATTAATTGATGATTTGATTACAAAAGGAACAGAAGAACCTTATAGAATGTTCACTTCCAGAGCCGAATATAGATTACTTCTTAGACAAGATAATGCGGATATCAGATTAACTGAAAAGGCATATAATCTTGGTTTAGCAAAAGAAGATAGACTAAGAAAAGTTGAAGAAAAAATTTCTAAAAGCGATGAATTAGAGACTTTCCTTAGAGAAACTTCTCTTAAACCGGGAATTATCAATCCTATCCTTGAAACAATAGAATCCTCTCCTGTTGACCAAGCTTACAGAGCTGCTCAAATCCTGACTCGCCCAAATATGACTTTGGAAAGATTAGAAGCTGTTGAAACTATAAAAGAAATCGCTTCTACATATGCAGATGAAGTAAGAGAACAAGCTGAAATCAATATCAAATACAAAGGTTACATAGAGAAAGAAAAAGAAAATGTAGCAAAACTTAATAGATTGGAAACTATCAGGATTCCAGAAGATTTTGATTATTCAAAAATAACCTCACTTTCTGCTGAAGCTAAACAAAAAATGGGTAAAGTAAAACCTAAAACTATTGCTCAGGCGGGAAGAATCAGTGGTGTTTCTCCAGCAGATATTAATGTTCTTCTGATTTATTTAGGTAGATAAAATTATAAATGTTCCACGTGAAACATTTCAAAGAACAATGTTATTTTCATTGTTCTTTTTGTTTAAAAAAATTTGAAATAATTTATGAAAATTAAAGACCATTTTCTTACACAAGAAGAATTTGAAATTGTAGAAACTGATACAAAAGGTGTTTTCAAAACCTCCCCTATTCCTTCTAATATTTCAAAATATTATGAGAGTGAAGATTATATTTCACATCATCAGGATTCTGGAAGTTTGAAAGAAAAGCTTTATAAATTTCTGCAGTCCTTTAATCTTCAATACAAAAAAAATATTCTTGTTGACAGAATTAAAAAAGGTTCTAGCGTTTTGGATTATGGTTGTGGTGCTGGAGAATTTGTAAAATATATCGAAAATGATTTTAAAACTTTTGGATTTGAACCCAATTCAGATGCCAGAAATGCTGCAATCAATAAAACTCAAAAAGCAAAAATTATTGATGATATTTCTTCAATAGAAAATGAATCTTTAGAAGCAATTACACTTTGGCATGTTTTTGAACACATAGAAAATCAAAGTGAGATGTTGGAAACATTTAATCAAAAATTGAAAGAAAAAGGATTACTAATTATTGCTGTTCCAAATCCAACTTCGTATGATGCGAAACATTATAAAGAATTTTGGGCAGCTTATGATGTACCGAGACACATTTATCATTTTTCAAAAAATGGAATGGAAAATCTGATTTCTAAAAATCCGGATTGGAAATTAAGAAAAATCAAACCGCTCCTACTCGATTCATTTTATATCTCTATGTTGAGTGAAAAATATAAAAAATCACCTCTTTTTTGGCTAAAAGCAGTCTATCATGGAACAATTTCTAACGTAAAGGCGCTTTTTTCCAACGAATTTTCAAGTTTGATATATATTATCGAAAAAAAATAGAAAATCGATTTTTGATATATTTCTGAAGGTCAATTTTCAGCTATTTTGTTCAAAAATTGTTAATAATTACAAAAAATAGAAAATATCAAGTTATTTTTAATCTAAAATTAAATTCGCTGAGAATCGCTTAAAAAAATTTATTTGAACCTTGATTAAGTATAGCAAAATAAAAACCGACAAAAATTTGCCGGTTTTTTAAATTTATGCGAAAAAGTAAATTTCTATTTGTTAATGGCAGCAACTCCCGGAAGTTCCAACCCCTCTAAACTTTCCAACATTGCTCCACCTCCTGTTGAAACATAACTCACTTTATCAGAATAACCAAACTGTTTTACGAAAGCAACACTGTCACCTCCACCAACTAATGAGAAAGCTCCCAACTTTGTAGCTTCAGCAATACTATCTCCTAAAGCTTTAGTTCCGGCAGCAAAATTAGACATTTCGAAAACACCGATTGGACCGTTCCACAGGATTGTTTTAGAATTTAGTAAAACATCATTGAAAATTTCTCTAGATCTAGGACCTGCATCCAAGCCTTGCCAATTTTCCGGTATCTCTCTGATACTGCACTCTTTTCTGTTAGAATCATTATTGAAATCATCAGCTATAATAACATCTGTCGGAAGATAAACTTCTACATTATGTTGTTTTGCTTTAGCTAAAATTTCTAGAGCAAGATTCAATTTATCATCTTCAACAATGGACTTTCCAATTTTCCCTCCAAGAGCTTTGATAAATGTAAAAGACATTCCACCTCCTATGATCAGGTTATCAATTGCCGGAAGAATATTTTCTATTATTGTAATTTTTGTTGAAACTTTAGAACCTCCAAGTATCGCAGTTACAGGCTTTTCACCAGATTTAAGTACTTTATCAATAGCAATCAATTCTTTTTCCATTAGTAAACCGAAAAATTTAGTAGAAGGAAAGAATTGAGCAATTACGGCTGTAGAAGCATGTGCTCTGTGAGCTGTTCCAAAAGCGTCATTAACATAAGCATCACCTAATCTTGAAAGCTTTTCAGCAAAGGCTTCATCACCCTTTTCTTCTTCATTGTGAAAACGTAGATTTTCCAATAACAAGATTTCTCCCGGCTGAAGTTCAGCTGCTGCTTGTTCTGCCCTCTCTCCTACCGATTCTTCAACAAATTTTACTTCTTTACCGAGAACTTTAGAAACTTCTTCTAAAACATGCTTAAGAGAGTATTTGTCATTCACTTCACCTTTTGGTCTACCAAGGTGAGTCATTAATATTACTGAACCACCATCATTAAGGATCTTATCTACAGTTGGTTTTACAGCTGTAATCCTTGTATTATCAGTTACATTAAGATTTTCATCCTGAGGAACATTGAAATCAACTCTTACTAAAGCTTTCTTGTTTTTAAAATCGAAATCCTTTATTGTTTTCATTAAATTTTTATTTGAGGTTTTTAATAGAGATTGAAAAATTTCCTCTCTTTGTTTCACAAATTTAAAACTTATTCCCTCCTTTCGGAAATTTTATTCTCAAAAAAATTCCACAAAGTCAATTTACAATCATAAACAACTTCTTTTCTTTTTTTTAAAAAAATAAGATTGTAGTATATTGTTGTAGACGAGAGTTTGCGGATAACTAAATTGTAAATATTTCATCACAGGAATTAATTCTTAATCAATAAGAATTCAACATAATATTTATTTTGATTTTCAGTAAATTAAATACATTACTAACAATTGTTTATAACTCCAATATTTTATGAATATTTAAAACTCTAATGCGGATAAAAGAAGCAAATATGAAATAAAAGTTTTCCAAAATTTTTGATCAAACATTTTTATAAAATCTGCATTACAAAATTTGATGAATTTTAAAAGAAATATTTAATAGAAGTTTTCCACAGGTTTTCTAACAATTTTTAACATTGTATTATCTAATAATTAATAATTTTAAAAATTGTTTGTTTTTTATATATCATAATACAAATTATATTGATGTATAATTAATCATTATAAGTTATATTTATCAATGGTATTAAAATATCATACCAACAATTGCAAAATATGTAGTAATTTTATAAATAAATAATTCAATCACCAACCTATTCGAACCAACAATTGATAAATATTAAATAAATAAAAATGAAAAAGATAGCATTAGCCGCGGATCACGCCGGTTTTGAATATAAAGAAATTATTAAAAAATATCTTGAAACTAAATATGAAGTTCAGGATTTTGGAACCTACTCTACTGATTCTGTAGATTATCCGGACTTTGTACATCCTGCAGCATCATCTGTTGAAAACGGAGAAAACGAATTAGGTATCCTTATTTGCGGAAGCGGAAATGGTGTTCAAATTACCGCAAACAAACATCAGAAAATAAGATGTGCGCTTTGTTGGATGCCGGAAATTGCTTCTCTTGCAAGACAGCATAACGATGCAAATATGATTTCTATTCCTGCGAGATTCATTTCAAAAGAATTGGCTATAGAAATTGTAGATAAATTCCTCACTACTGATTTCGAAGGAGGGAGACATCAGAAAAGGGTTGATAAAATTGCATTTTGCTAAATATAGGGCTTACATTTTTGTAAGTCTTTTTTATTGTAATTAAATGGAAATTCATATTATTAATAAGTTGTATCTTTGCAATGCATTTCACAGAGAATGTTCTTTCTCACGAAACCATAAATTAATACAAAGGTTTCCAAAACTCCCCTATTTTTATTATATATTTATTGAATAAAATAATCCGATTATGGATTATTATTGTTGTTGATAAATGAAGTTGAATTATAATTATAAACAAATGAAAAACAAAAAACATACAAGTCATAAAAACGAACAGAAACTCCTCGATTTAGGAAGAAAAATCCTTCGTTTTATGAATCAGAAAACTTCCAAAATCTATAATTACAAACAGATAGCGGAAGGTATAGATTACAAAAATCCAAGACAAAGAGAATTGGTAATTCAGGCGCTTCACAGGCTTCTGGCTACTCAGAAAATTAAAGAAACCGAAAAAGGAAAATATATTGTCAACCTTAATGTTGAAGGAACTTTGGCAGGGACAATCGATTTTAATCAATCCGGAAACGCATATGTAAAAGTTGAAGGTTTGGAAGATGATATTTTTATTCATCAGAAAAATGTAAAAGATGCATTGCAAGGTGACAAAGTGCTTATAATCACCTACAATTATAAAGGGAAAAAATTGGAAGGTTCTGTGGTAGAAGTTCTGGAACGTGCAAAAGAGACGTTTGTCGGAACTTTCCAGAAAATTCCTGAAAAAGATTTCGGTTTTGTGGTTTTTGATAAGAAGGTCATCAATACAGATATGTTTATTTCCAGAAATCATTTCAATAATGCGGAAGATGGTGATAAAGTTGTTGTCAAAATGCTCAAATGGGATACAAACAGCAAGAATCCGGAAGGCGAGATCGTTACCGTTCTTGGCGCTCCCGGAGAACATGAGACCGAGATCCATTCCATTCTAGCCGAATATGGACTGCCTTATAATTTCCCACCGGAAGTAGAACACGATGCAGATAAAATTGATAGGAGCATTAATGATGAAGAAGTGGCTAAACGCTGGGATATGCGTGATATCTGCACCTTTACGATAGACCCGAAGGACGCAAAAGATTTTGATGATGCCTTATCCATTCAGAAAATGGAAAACGGCCTTTGGCAGATTGGCGTTCACATTGCGGACGTTTCGCATTATGTAAAGCCCGGAACCATTTTAGATGACGAAGCTTATGCAAGAGCGACTTCGGTTTATCTGGTGGATAGAGTAGTTCCTATGTTGCCTGAAGTTTTAAGTAATGATGTTTGTTCACTGCGTCCTAATGAGGATAAATTTACTTTTTCTGCTGTTTTCGAAATGGATGACGAAGCGAAAATCCACAAACAATGGTTTGGCAGAACGGTCATTCATTCCGATAGAAGATTCACTTATGAAGAAGCTCAGGAAAGAATTGAAACCCAGCAAGGTGATTTGACTGAAGAAGTTCTACAATTGGATAAATTGGCCAAGATAATGCGCCAGGAACGTATCAGAAATGGTGCGATTACCTTTGACAGAAGTGAGGTAAGATTCAATCTGGATGAGGAGAGCAATCCGATTGGGGTATATTTCAAGGTCAGTAAAGATTCTAATCATTTGATTGAAGAATTTATGTTATTGGCGAATAAAAAAGTATCCGAATTTGTTTCATTAAATAAAAGAAAGGAACCAACCGGGAATACATTTATTTATCGTATTCATGACGATCCGGATCCGGCAAAACTGAAATCACTTCAGGAATTTGTTTACACTTTCGGATACAAAATGGATTTGGCAAATACTAAAAAAGTGGCTGAATCTTTGAATAAATTACTTAGTGATGTCAAAGGAAAAGGAGAGGAAAATATGATAGAAACTCTGGCGATGCGAAGTATGAGCAAAGCCGTTTACTCTACAGATCCGATTGGACATTACGGACTTGGCTTCGATTATTATACGCACTTTACATCGCCCATTCGTCGTTATCCGGATTTGATTGCCCACAGATTACTGCAACATTATTTAGATGGCGGAAAGTCGCCTAACAAAGAGGAAGTAGAGGAGAAAGCAAAACACTGTTCAGCAATGGAGCGTCTGGCTGCGGATGCGGAAAGAGATTCTATCAAGTTTATGCAGGTCAAGTTTATGGAAAATCACATTGGTGAAGTCTTCTCAGGCGTAATTTCTGGTGTTGCAGAATATGGCTTTTGGGTAGAGATTCCTGAAAATGGAGCAGAAGGTATGATTAAATTGAGAGATTTGGTTGATGATTCCTACTCTCTAGATGCGAAGAATTATGCGATTGTAGGTTCCAGAACCGGAAACACTTATCAGCTTGGTGACAAGATAAAAATTAAAGTTGTAAAGGCTAATTTGATCGCTAAGCAACTGGATTTTAAGATTATTAATGATTAAAAATTTCGTCAGAATTGTTTATTCAGATTTTTGGAAATTCGATTTTGATGAAATTTAAACATTGCTTTAAATTATAAATCTCTATTTTTACAGCCGGTTCTGAAATTTAAAATCGAATGCTCGAACTCATTTTATACGCTATCGGATTAGGAATAATGCTCAGCTTGGTCTTTATCGGGCCCATATTTTTCCTGTTGATAGAAACAAGTTTTTCCCGTGGTCCAAGGCACGCTTTGGCCTTGGATTTAGGGGTGATTTCTGCAGATATTCTCTGTATTGTAGTCAGTTACTATGCCAGCGCGGACTTAGTCAATCTTATTGATAAACATCCCGGGTTTTACAAGATATCGGCATTTCTGATTTTCATTTATGCTCTTTATATGCTCGTTTCTAAGACAAAAATGCATATCGAAGGCGAAGAAAGATTAATCAATCAGAATTATTTCAAAACCTATTTCAATGGATTTTTACTCAATCTTCTTAATATTGGCGTCGTACTTTTTTGGCTGGTTACGGTGATATCCGTTAGGAATGCCTATCCAAAAGTTCAGGACTTTGTTTTTTATATCGCTATTGTTATCGGAACCTATTTGTTAATTGATCTTTTCAAAATCCTTTTGGCAAAACAGTTTCATTATAAACTTAATCAGAGAGTTGCGAACCAGATCAGAAAAGGCGTTGGAATTATTCTTATATTCTTCAGTATTTTTATTTTCTTACAAAGCTTTAAAAAGTTCAATAAGTTCGAAGAAAAATTAGAAAAAGCAGAAAAGCAACAACCGAAGATTAAGTAAAAATTTGGGTGCCTATATCCGTCCTTAGTTCCGCTTTATCACTCTGAAGCTCTCAAAGAAGCCATTCAGATCGGGGTTGCGTTTCGCAAAGTTGAAGATTGTGTCATTAATCTACATCAGTCCTTAAGGCGCCTTTGCTAACAAAAAAAATTTTCAATAAATTCAAAAAATCTTTGCGACCTTTGCGTTAAATCAACACCATTAATCAACACAAATGCAAAACACAACTTTCCCAAAATCTTTGAAAAAAGGAGATAAAATTGCAATCATTTCCCCGGCTGGTTCTGTTGAGATCCCGCAATTGGACAAAACTTTGGAATTAATCAGGATCAAAGGTTACGAACCTGTTTTAGGCGAAAATCTCTACACAAAATACCAAAATGGCTATTCTTATGCCGGAACAGAAAAACAACGAATCAATGATATCAACTGGGCTTTAAACGATCCGGAAATTTCTGCAGTCTGGGCTTCAAGAGGTGGTTATGGCTGCCAGCATCTTTTGCAGGAGTTGAAATTGACAGAATTCAGGAAGAATCCTAAATGGTATATTGGTTATTCTGACAACACGGTGATTCAAAGTTATCTGTTGAAAAAAGGTTTTGCTACTATCCACGGTCAAACCATAAAAACTTCCAGCTTTGGCGTTACAGAAGAAAGTTATGAACTGATTTTTGATATTCTGAAAGGCAAAAAACCTAATTATAAAATTGATTCAAATCCGAATAATAGAGTAGGAGAGGCTTCCGGAATTTTGGTTGGTGGTAATCTCGCTTTGATTTATGCACTTTTAGGAACGCCCTATACATTTGATTTCAGAGATAAAATTTTGTTTATCGAAGATATTGGTGAAAATTTTTATGCGCTTGATCGAATGATTATGAGTCTTGAACTAGTGGGAGCTTTCAACAAAATCAAAGGATTAATTGTTGGCGGAATGACCAATATGGGAAAAGAAAATGAGAACAAAGAATACGAAGAATCCTTCGATTCATTCGCATATCAATTGATCGCAGACAGGGTTTCCAAATATGATTTTCCAACAGTTTTTGGTTTTCCCAACGGTCACATTTTTGATAACAGGCCTTTGATAATCGGTGCGGAAATCAATCTGAAAGTTGAAAAAAATGTTCTAGTAAATTTCAAAATCTCTTAATTTCAAATTTTTGATACTGGGAAATGGCTGACCACAATGATTTTGGAAAAATAGCGGAAGACCTTGCTGTTGATTTTTTAATTAAGAATCACTATAAAATTTTAGCGCGTAATTTCCGTTATCTGAAAGCTGAAGTTGACATTATCGCCGAGTTTGAAAATCAAATCATCATTGCTGAGGTAAAAGCCAGGAATACGGATATTTTTCTGGAACCTCAGGAAGCGGTTAATAAAAAGAAAATCAAACTGTTAGTTTCTGCCGCCAATTATTTTATCGAAGAAAATAATATTAATAAAGAAGTTAGATTTGATATTATCTCAGTTCTTCCGAACCAAAAAAAAACTTTGGAAATCCATCATATTATTGATGCTTTCCAAAGTTTTGAAATATGATTTTTAGGTTGAAGTTTTTTTAAATCCTAATACCTTGAACCTTTAATCTACTATTTTATCTCCACACATCCAACTCTTCCGCCTGCGTTTCCGGTCGGTTGCGTATGAAAATCATCAACTCCGGCATGGATAACAATCGCTTTTCCAATAATATTTTTCATAGGATCGTCACAACCAAGACACCATTTATCAGTGGTGAAAACCAATCTTGCCTGACCATCTTTCTTAGCGTCTAAATTGCCGATATCTCCCATATGAAAATGCTCTGTGTCCCATTTTCCATGATCATCTTTGGAAGGATTCCAGTGCCCGCCGGCAGATGAAGCATCAGTTGCACTACAATTTCCAAACTCGTGGATGTGAACAGCATGAAGTCCAGGTGTTAATTTGAAAACGCCAAGATCCATTTCAACTTTACCTTTTTTTTGTATGAAAGTTGCTGTTCCCTGGGTTTCTGTGTGAGATTTTGGACGAATAGTGTATTGTTTTGATACGGTTTTGCAGGAAGCTAGTGTCAAACCAGCGATTCCAATTAGTAATAAGTTTTTCATAAGATAGTTTATTATTGATTTCTGATATAACAAATTTAAAGCCAATATGGTAAAGAATTGTTTTACGTGAAACATTAACGGTTCGGTTAGCAATATCAACGGTTCGGTCATAATTAATTTTATATTATTATGGGCTGAAATATCTTTGAACCAAAATTAACATTATGAAAACTCAAAGCAGAATTTTCACACTTTTTTTTCTTTTGGTTGGTATTAGCATCTGGTCACAAATTACCATTTCCGGAAAAGTCACTTATAAGAACAAAGCGTTGAAAGACATCAGCGTAACGCTTAAAGATACGTATGATGGCGCAACTACCGACGCAAATGGAAATTATTCTTTCACAACCACAGAAACAGGAGATAAGACTTTGGTTTTTTCCGGAAAAGATTATGATGAGGTTGAACTACCTGTGAAAATTGAGGGAAAAGATATTGCGTTGAATGCTAATCTGAAGGAGCAAATCAGTGAAATCAATGCAGTTGTGATTACTGCAGGAAGCATAGAAGCCAGCGATAAAAAACGTGCGACGGCATTACTGACACCTTTGGATGTTTATACAACAGCCGGTGCCAATGGACAGATTTCCTCAGCTTTAGGCTATTTGCCGGGTGTTCAGAAAGTAGGAGAGAGCGAAGGATTATTTGTGAGAGGTGGAACAGGCACCGAAACCAAAATCTTTATAGACGGCAATCTGGTCAATAATTATTTTACCAATTCAGTTCCGGGAATTGCTGGTAGAGACCGTTTCAATACATCGTTATTTAAAGGTAATGTGTTTTCAAGTGGTGGATATTCAGCAGTTTATGGACAGGCGTTGTCTTCTGTTCTGATTTTGGAAAGTGTGGATTTGCCGGATACAACGTCGTTTGATTTCGGTGTTTCTCCGATTTTTCTAAGTGCGAATTATCAGAAACTAAATCAGGAAAAAACAGCTTCCTGGGGCGTTGCAGGTGGTTATTCGAATCTTGGATTAATGGGAAAATTATTCAACTTTAATACTGATTTTGACAAATATCCGCAAGGTTATGGATTTGATGGAAACTTCAGAATCAAAACCAAAAAAGGTGGTTTTATCAAATATTATGGAAGCATTGATGAAAACAAAATGGCCGTTGGTTCTGAGAGCCTGGAGCAAGATTCTGACAGAAACATGGTCAGTCTGAAAGGGCAGAATATGTATCACAATTTATCCTACAAAGAAAAATTCGGAAAGTATCTTTTGAATATCGGGACTTCTTACACATACAATTCCAATGACCTGAATTTTGCGACTTTTCTTAATGATGTGCAACAATCTAATACGCCAATCAATAATCAATCAAAATACATCAACGCCAAAGCAGTTGTTGAAAGAAAGATCAACAGAGCAAGCATTGTGAGAGCAGGTTTTGAATTAAATAATGCGGATGAAACGATGAAATATGGCTCTTTTGAAAGAGATTATAAAGATTTGATTTCGTCAGCTTTTGCGGAAACCGACTTGATATTTACTAATAATCTGACGGCAAAAATTGGAGCGAGAACAGAACATTCTTCTTATCTCGGAAAATGGAATTTTTCGCCAAGAGCAGCTTTAGCTTATAGAATATCCAAAGACTGGACAACTTCTTTCGCTTATGGGATCTTCTATCAGAATCCGGAAAGCAAATATCTTTACAGCAAGAATTTTGATTTCCAGAGAGCAGACCATTATATATTTCAGGTTCAAAAGAATTCTGACGGAAGAAGTTTGAGATTCGAAGCGTTTTATAAAGATTATAAAAGTCTTATTAAAACAAAATCTTATATCTCAGATAGCTTAATGACCAGTAATCAAAATCAATATTATCAAATTGCCAATAGCAATAATGGTAAAGGCTTTGCAAAAGGAATCGAATTGTTCTGGAGAGATAAGAAAACCTTCAAAGACATCGATTATTGGCTGACTTATTCTTATTTGGACTCCAAGAGAGATTTCTTAAACTATCCTTTTAGTTTAGCACCGAATTTTGCTTCGAAACATACATTCAATGCTGTTGCTAAGAAATTTGTGATGGACTGGAAAATAGGATTTAATTTATCTTACACTTATTCGAAAGGAAGACCTTATTATGATTTGGTTTCAGAAAATGGAGAGAATATCGTTCGTCACCAAGGAAAGCTGAAAGATTACAGCGGACTGAATTTCAGTATCAATTATGTTCCGAGTGTTGGGAAGAAAGATTCAAAGTCATTTACTGTATTTGTTTTGAGCATTAATAATATTCTTGGAAATAAAAATATTTACGGCTATAATTATTCTGCGGATGGAAACAGTAGAACGGCCGTTAGACCACCTGTTAATACGTTTGTTTTTGTAGGAGTATTTGTAAGTTTCGGGGTTGATAAAACGAATGATGCGATTAATAATAATTTGTAATAATTAGAAGAAAGAAAATAGAGAAAAGATAAAGACTTACATTCGAATGCCTATCTTTTAAAAGGATATTATTTAATTTTTTAAAGATATATTATCTCGCAGATTAAGCTAATCAAGCAGATTTCTTAACTTATTAAATCAGCTAATCTGTGAAATCAGCGAGGATTTTAAATAAACAACGGTTCAGTAATCAAAAATAACAGTTCGGTAGAATAAAATTTCAACAAATAAAAAGTCATTCTATCTTTGAATCAGAAATTTAAAATAACAAACAAAAAAATATTCAAAATGAAAAAATTAATCTTAACAATCAGCCTTTCTTTAATTGGATTTACAGCCTTTGCTCAGACTGCATTTGAAAAAGCAATGACAGAGAAAATCGCCAAAGTAGAAGACCACAAAACGCCGGATGAATTCACTGCTTTAGCTAATGATTTTGACAGGATTGGAACCAAAGAAGCCAAAGAATGGTTACCGTATTATTATGCTGCATTTGCAACGATTCAGAAAGGCAGAATCCTGATGCAATCCGGTAAAACCAACGAACTTGATCCTGTTGCGGCTGAGGCAGAAAAATATATTGCTAAAGCAGAAGCACTTAGTCCCAACAATGCAGAACTTTATATCCTGAAAAAAATGACAAGTGGGCTAAGAATGATGGCAGACCCAATGTCCAGGTATATGAGCGAAGCGCCTATTGCGCAGCAAGCATTGGCAAAGGCGCAGGAACTGGATCCTAATAATCCTAGAATCACTGTTTTGCTTGCGGAGGATGCTTATTTCACACCGGAGCAATTTGGTGGAAGCAAGGCAAAAGGTACAGAATTATTCAAAAAAACTATTGAGCAGTTTGGAACCTATAAGTCAAAAACATCTCTTGACCCAAAATGGGGAAAAGCAGAGGCAGAATATTTTCTAAGCCAGAAATAAAACACAACATGGTAACGTTCCAAACAAGTTGGTAAATAAAAATAGTGTTGAATTTCAATACTGTTTTTTTAAATAAGATATAGAAATTGATTTTTAAATAGTATTACAGATAGCCAGAATAGTAGAAATTAGAAAAAGGCTATCTAAAATATTGAGAACCATAACAAGTGTTCCAGATATGTTGGTGCATTATAACTGGTCACGGATTACAAATCCGCGCCGTAGGTTTTTTACTAAAAGAATACTAAAAAAACTAACTTCTGATGAATTAGAGTAAGCTTCCGCCAAAGTAGAATAAGCTTCTGCTAAAATAGAATAGCCTTCCGCTAAAGTATAATAAGCTTCCGCCAGAATGAAACAAGCTTCCGCCAAAGTAAAATAAACTACCGCTAAACTATAATAAGCTACTGTCGAAATGAAACAAACTACCGCCGAAATAGAATAGCCTTCCGCTAAACTAAAATAATCTTCCGCCAAAATAGAATACCAAATATTTACCCAAATAGCACGGATTTATAATCCGTGCTTTTTTATTTTTTATAGATTTTATAACTTGATACAAATAAGAAGCATACTGAGGCACTGGAAATATAAACCACTTGGCCTCTGCTCGCAAACAAACTTGCTGCAAACTTCTGGAGTTTTATTTTTTTGTATTTTTGAAACTATTCAAAAAGTTAAAAATGAAAGTAAAATCAATCTTTGCAACAGCAGCCGTTATTTTTTATGTTGGTGCCCAAGCTCAATCTATGACCAATTCTAACTATCCCAAAGCCTTAAAAGGAACTCAAGTTGACCAATATTTCGGAACATTAGTTGCAGACCCATACCGTGATCTGGAAAACGATTCCGAGGCGACTAAAAAATGGGTAGACGAAGAAGTAGCGTACAGCCAGAATTATCTTTCCAAAATCCCCTTCAGAGAAACAATTAAAAACCAATTGAGAGATATCTGGAATTATGAGAAAATAGGAGCGCCGTTCAAAGAAGGTGATTATACTTATTATTACAAAAACAATGGATTACAGGCACAATCGGTACTTTACAGGACTAATAATAAAATCAAAAACGTTGAGGTTTTCCTTGACCCCAATACTTTTTCTGATAAAGGAACGACTTCGCTTTCCAATTTGTCATTCAACAAAAAAGGCAACCTTGCCGCTTATTCTATTTCCGAAGGTGGAAGTGACTGGAACAAGATCATCATCATCGATGCGATTACCAAAAAACAAATTGATGACACTTTGATTGATGTGAAATTCAGTGGGATTGCCTGGAAAGGCGACGAAGGTTTCTATTATTCAAGTTATGACAAGCCGAAAGAAGGAACCGTTCTTTCCGGAATGACGGATAAACACAAAGTTTATTTCCACAAATTAGGCACAAAACAATCCGAAGACCAGTTGATTTTCGGTGGTGAGAAAACGCCAAGAAGATATCTGACTGCAGATGTTTCCGAAGACCAAAGATTCCTTGTTATTTCGGCGGCTAATGCTACTAACGGAAACGAATTATATATCAAAGATCTGAAAAACGGCGGTGACTTTGTACAGATCAACAAAGGCTTTGACATCAATGCAGATATTGTGGATACGCAAGGTGACGACCTTTTTATATTCACAGACAAAGACGCTCCGAATAAGCGTTTGGTAAAGGTCGGCATCAAAAACCCAAGCCCGGAAAACTGGAAAGATGTGATTCCTGAAACTGAAAATGTGTTAAGCATCTCTGAAGCTGGCGGTTACTTTTTCGGAAAATATATGAAAGATGCGATTAGCCTTGTAAAACAATTCGATAAAACAGGAAAATTGGTCAGAGAAATTGCATTGCCTGGAAAAGGAACAGTTTCCGGATTTGGAGGAAAAAAAGAGGATAAAGACATCTACTATTCTTTCACTAATTATATCACGCCGGGAACGATTTATAAATACAATGTAGCATCTGGAAAATCGGAAATTTATCAAAAACCAAAAGTGAAATTCAATCCGGAAGATTATGTTTCTGAGCAGGTTTTCTACACTTCAAAAGACGGAACTAAAGTGCCGATGATGATCAACTACAAAAAAGGAACTAAGTTGGACGGAAAGAATCCGACGATCCTTTATTCTTACGGTGGTTTCAACATCAGTCTTCAGCCAAGTTTCTCTGTAGTCAATGCCATCTGGATGGAAAACGGTGGAATCTATGCCGTTCCGAATATCCGTGGAGGTGGAGAGTATGGTAAAAAATGGCACGATGCAGGAACCAAACAACAAAAGAAAAACGTGTTTGATGACTTCATTGCGGCGGGCGAATACTTGCAGTCGAAAGGTTACACTTCAAAGGAATATATGGCACTTTCTGGCCGTTCCAACGGTGGACTTTTAGTGGGTGCGACAATGACGATGAGACCGGATCTTGCAAAGGTAGCTTTTCCTGGTGTTGGCGTTCTGGATATGTTGAGATATAACAAATTCACGGCTGGTGCTGGTTGGTCTTATGATTACGGCACAGCAGAAGACAGCAAAGAGATGTTCGATTATCTTAGGTCTTATTCGCCAGTTCACAATGTAAAAGCAGGGACCTGCTACCCGTCAACAATGATCATTACCAGTGATCACGATGATAGAGTAGTGCCGGCACATTCTTTCAAATTTGGTGCTGAGTTGCAGGAGAAACAAGCTTGTAACAACCCAATTTTGTTAAGAATTGAGAAAAATGCGGGTCACGGCGCTGGTCGTTCCACGGAACAAGTGATTGGTGAAAATGCTGATCTTTTGAGTTTTGCATTATTCGAAATGGGAATCAAATCCCTGAAAAAGTAAAATTGCAATTATTATGATAAAAATCCCGAAATTAGTTTCGGGATTTTTTGTTTTTGGACAATAATTTGATACAAAACAAATCACTCATTTAAATCTTTATAACTATGAAAAAATCCATCTTAATTACAAGCTTTGCAGTTGTTTTAGCATTAGTTTCCTGTAAGAAGAATGACACCAAAATGACTTCCGAGTCTTATTCCACGAAAACAACCGTTACTGATGAAAATGGTAAAGTCGATAGCGTTACAACAACGTCTATGGAAAAAGAAATTAATGGCAAAAAAATAACATCTGTTTCCTATCCTTATAAAACCAGTGACGGAAGCCGGGCCAAAGCCACTTTTAGCGATAATGGCAAATCCAAAACTATTACCATCGAAGCGAATAATATGAAATATGTTCTTGATTTTGTGAAGGCCACACCAACAGGAGAGCTATATGAAAGAAATAGCATTTCTGCAGAATCTTCCGAAGATTCGCTTCTGATTTCTCAAGGGAATAATATTATTCATTTGGGTAAAATTAAATAAAAAATAAAAGGGGTTTAATAATTTTAAACCCCCTTTTTACCTTCCAGAAGCATTTCTATCATTTTGATTTTCCGGCGTTCACGCGTTTCCTCTTTCTTAGCGTCTTCTATCCAGCGGATGTATTCTTTTCTATGTGTGTAAGACATTTTATTATAAAATTCTTTCGCTTTTTCATTTTGATTGAGTAATTCCTGAACATCGTCGGGAACAGTAACGACTCGTTCTTCTTTGTCTTCCCAAAGCTTAACATCCACAATCTCTCCGAATGTTTTCCCCAATTCCTTTCTGATAACCTGAGTCAATCCCAGCCTATGACATCCGCCGCCCATATTCGCCAGGCTGCTTCTGTATTCCACTTTGTCATCAAGTAAAACTTTGACTTTGACCTGTCCTTTCTTTCCAAATAATTCATTCGTATCAAAAGGAAAATTGATAAATGCAGCATTGATATCTTGGTGTTGCTGGATCTCTGCAGAAAAAATAATTGTGTGATTCATATAATAAAAAAGCTAAATCAAAATTAAAAATATTATTTTCGCAAAAACACTTTTTTATGAAAACATATTTTATTTTATTTCTCAGCTTATTCCTTTTTTCCTGTAGTTCGTCTTCTGATGATGAGGTGCGGGAATCTGTTCCACAATTAACAACGAAAGATATCAGTCTGGATGATGACGGGCTTCTTAAAATTGGTGGTAAAATAACCAATACCGGAGGAAGTCAAATTTCCAGAGTCGGAGTTATTTGGAGTACTTCCGCCAATGTTTCCTTAGAAAATTATGCAACTGAAGATAAAGAAGAACTGTTTTCTTCCAATGAGGATTTTGAATTCAGATCCAAAAAAATATTCTTGCCTAATACAACTTATTATTTCCGCGCTTTTGCCCAAAATAATAAAGGAACAGCTTTAGGAAATGTGGTTTCTTACAAGTATAGGAATGTAATAGAGACCCTGGATCCAACAGAAATTACCACAGTAAGTGCTACTCTTAATGGTAAATATTATCAGCCTTTAGGAAATCTTTCTTACGCAGGTTTCGTATATGCAACTCATTCAGAACCAACTATTTTTGATAGTAGTACTGCTTCTGCTGCTACTTTAGGAACAATGAACTTTAAAGTACAATTGACGGGGCTTACAAGAAATACAGAATATTACATTCGGTCATATACTAAGATTGATAATAGGTATTATTACGGAGAAGAGAAGAAAATAAAAACGGCTGGCTATTTTGGTCCGGCTGGTGGAATTGTAGCTTATGATAAAGGTGTTACTACCGATGGTTGGAGATATCTTGAGATAAGCAACAAAGATGTTGGAAAAAATTATTGTTCTACAATGCCCCCACTGTGTAGGTTTGGAGCTGCTTGGAGTGAAACAAATAATTACATAGCGGGTACGTCAGAAAAAATGGGCGAAGGTCCTAATAATACTAATTTTATTATCAGCAAAATATCAGGAGATACTGCGGCTAAATTTTGTAAACAATATTCAGTCAATGGTTATTCGGATTGGTTTTTACCTTCCAAAGCAGAAGCAGAAGCAATCTTTACAAGTATAAGAAAGGGAGGAATGTATTTAAACTCAGGATTGGTTTCTTGGACATCTTCCGAAATTAATTCTAACGAAGCCTATTTGATTTACGGAGATGGTTCTACAAGTGGACAAAAATACGCAGATTATAAAACCTATCCAGTCAGAAGATATTAAAATTGAAACAAATTGAACATAAAAAATCCCAACAGTTAAGTTGGGATTTTCATTATATAAAAGTATTGTTTATTAAATCTTGGAAAGCAAAGTCCTGAAATTCACCTTCTCATCAATAATCCTTCTCAGTTCAGAAACCGGAACCCTTTCCTGCTCCATTGTATCTCTGTATCTTAAGGTTACGGTATTGTCGTTCAAAGAATCGTGGTCAACCGTGATACAGAAAGGTGTTCCAATCGCATCCTGTCTTCTGTAACGTTTTCCGATGCTGTCTTTCTCTTCAAAAATCACATTGAAATCAAACTTCAGATCATTGAAAATCTTGTCAGCAAATTCAGGTAAACCATCTTTCTTAACTAATGGAAGAATTGCTGCTTTTACAGGTGCCAAAGCCGGCGGAAGACTCAAAACAGTTCTTTCCGAACCGTCTTCCAAAACCTCATCTTTCAGAGAGTTGGAGAAAATCGCCAGGAACAATCTGTCCAGACCAACCGAAGTTTCTACAACATAAGGCACATAATTCTCATTTCTTTCCGGGTCAAAATACTGGATTTTTCGACCGGAGAATTTCTCGTGCGCCGAAAGGTCAAAGTCTGTTCTACTGTGGATACCTTCCAGTTCTTTGAATCCAAACGGGAAATTAAACTCAATATCTGCAGCAGCATTAGCATAATGTGCCAATTTCTCGTGGTCGTGGAAACGGTAATTGTCTTCGCCTAAACCAAGTGCCAAGTGCCAGTTAAGACGCGTTTTTTTCCATTGTTCATAAAATTCCAGCTCTGTTCCCGGTGGAACGAAATACTGCATTTCCATCTGCTCAAATTCTCTCATTCTGAAAATAAACTGTCTCGCAACAATCTCATTTCTAAAGGCTTTACCAATCTGAGCAATCCCGAAAGGTAATTTATGACGAGAAGTTTTCTGAACGTTAAGATAATTCACAAAAATACCCTGAGCCGTTTCCGGTCTCAAGTAAAGGTCTGTTGCAGAATCCGCAGAAGCACCCAATTTAGTCCCGAACATCAGGTTAAATTGTCTCACTTCCGTCCAGTTTTTAGAACCAGTATCCGGGTCAGCAATTTCCAATTCCTCGATCAAAGCTTTTACATCCGCAAGGTCTTCTTTTTCAAGAGATTTTGCCAATCTGGAAAGGATCGCTTCCCTTTTTGCTCTGTACTCCAAAACTCTAGGATTGGTCGCTACAAACTCAGCTTTGTTGAAAGCGTCACCAAAACGCTTTGCCGCTTTTTCTATTTCTTTATTTTCCTTGTCTTCGATTTTGGCGCAGTAATCTTCCACCAAAACATCCGCACGGAAACGTTTTTTAGAATCTTTGTTATCAATCAACGGGTCGTTGAACGCATCCACGTGTCCGGAAGCTTTCCAAATGGTTGGGTGCATAAAAATGGCAGAATCAATCCCCACGATATTTTCGTTCAGCTGAACCATCGCTTTCCACCAGTATTGTTTGATGTTATTTTTCAGTTCTGCGCCGTTCTGTCCGTAATCGTAGATGGCCGAAAGTCCGTCATAGATTTCGCTGGAAGGAAAAATAAAACCATATTCTTTAGCGTGGGAAACCACTTTTTTGAAAACATCTTCTTGCTTTGCCATAATTTATGTTGAATTGAAGTGCAAAAGTAGGAATTTTACAGCAAATTTTTCGTATTCATTTTTATAGGATTTGGGCGCAACCCTTTGTTTCTCCAACGCTTTTCCCAAACCAAAACAAGCGGGTCGTTCTACGGGCAGTCGCTTCCCAAAAAACTTTGCAAAGTTTTCTGGGAGAGCTCCAACAATGCCCTCCGCACTTGCGCAGCCAGCATTGTGGTTATTTATTCCTCAAAACCTTTTTCCAAAGTCTCGAGAGATTGGATAACAGCCGCAATTTTTTCTTTCTGCCTTTTGACTTGTTTCGGACGAATGAAAAACCAAGTGATCGCCATCCAAAAAAAAGTTAATCCATAAGATAAAATAACTCCCAGCATAGACATCCGTAAAGCAAATTCATAAAAATAAAAGGCTAAACCTAATCCAAGCAAAATGTAATAAATGCTGATTCCTCTCGTCTGCATATAAACTTGCTGCTTTTCCAGTTTTTTAATCGCCGACAGATATTCCTGATTGCTCGTAGAAGGATTGATTTTTCTGATAACATTGATGTTTTGAGTAAACAAATAAGCATACATTCCAATCGCGATGAGAATCAGAATGATTCCTAATCTTGTTGTGAACATTCGGAAATCAATCACGTTCCAAATGGCAATAATTCCGGCTGCCGTCGCCAGCATACAAATCAGCATTCTAATATCAGCAAGAAGCTGTTTTCTTTTATAAGTATTAGCTTTTTTGATAATAGATTGTGTGTCAGGCTTATTAGATTCTTTCTGTTTCCATAGTTCCTGAAAGTTATAATTGGTTTTCATGCTTTCTGAATTTTTCGGTTAATTTTTCTTTGATTCTGTGGATTTTGACTCGAACGTTAGTTGGAGAAATTCCGACGACTTCAGCAATTTCTGCCTGTTTCATTTCCTCGAGTTCCAGGGAAATAATGATTCTTTCCAGCTCGGGTAATTCGGAGATGCATTGGTAAAGAAAATCCGTCATTTTATCTTTTTCCAGCTTGTTGTCTTTCTCAGAATTATCCTTGATTTGATAAGGCAATTCGCTTTTGGGCATTCGTTTTTCCAGATTGATTTGCCTTAGACAAATATTCGTCGCAATTCTGTAGATCCAGGTTCCGACCGCTGCTTCCTGACGGAATTTTGGCAATTGCTGAAACACAGCGACAAATGTTTCCTGACAGAGATCTTTTGCCAATTCATCATCATTCACATAACCCATACAAAGCCGAAAAATCCGTTTCCAGTAATCGTGATAAATGTCTTCGAAGTTTAAAATCTGCATTGGCTTATTTTAGAGTTTAGAGAACATTCAATCAAAAATGTTACAATCTAAGTGAAGATAAAATCTTTTTATTGTTCTTAAAGAATTGATGATGTGAAAATCTCTACTTTTGCCCAATGTTAGACATTCTTTATCAAGACGACTACCTGATTGCTATCAACAAACCGAGCGGACTTTTGGTTCATAAGTCAAAATATGCCGGGCCGGCAGACGAGTATGCGGTAGAAAAATTGACGAACCAAATCGGAAAAAAGGTTCATCTTGTTCATCGTTTGGACCGGAAAACATCGGGCGTTTTGCTATTTGCTTTTGATAAAGAAATACTTAAATTAATCAGTGATCAATTTATGAATCGGGAAGTTGAAAAAAAATATCTGGCGATTCTGCGTGGTTGGACAAAAGAGGAAGAAACGATTGATTATGATTTGACGAATGAAAATGAAATCGTTCAAAATGCTGTAACCTACTACAAACGACTAATGATTTCCGAAATTGATTTACCATTTCTGAAACATCCAACGTCTCGTTATTCTTTGGTAGAAGCGATTCCGGAAACAGGCAGGTTTCATCAATTGAGAAAGCATTTCAAGCATATTTTGCATCCGATTTTGGGCTGCAGAAAACACGGTTGCAATAAGCAGAATAAATTGTGGTTGAATACGTTTAATGTGACTGCAATGCCTTTGCATTCGCACCAGCTTAATTTTAAACATCCCATTACCAATCAGCATATTTTCCTCAATGCGAGTTTGAATGTGAATCCCGGCTTTTTAGAAATTGGAAAAATCTTAGGTTTTAATCTTGAGGCGTATATTTAGCTTTTGAAGACCATAAAAACAAAAGCTTCTCAGGAAAGAGAAGCTTTTGTGATCATTTTTACTAACTATTACTTTTTGATGATCTTTTTGCTGACAATATTGTTATCGGAAGTTACAATTCTAAGAACATAGACACCATTTGGAAGTTTGGAAACATTCATTTCACTGCTCTTCGTTTCAAGGAGTTTTTTGCCGTCCATACTGTAAAGTGCAACAGATTTCAGGTTTTTATCATCGATCTGTAGAACATCAACGACCGGATTCGGGTAAACCAAAACTTTGGCTTTCTCTCCGGAAACTTCTCCTGTTGCCAAAATGTCAAAATCCAAGTTATAACCTAATAATCCCAAATCCGAGGAAGCAATGTAAATCAATGCATTCTTGTCCGAGAAGTCAATTGTCACAGAGCCTGTTTCTGTATATAAAAGATCTGAACGGTCTACAGTTTTCCAGTTATTTCCATGATCTACGGAATAATGAATATTAAATTGGGTATACATAGAAGAATAGGTTGCAGCAACCAGAACACCGTCATTAACATCAGAATAAGCCACTTTGAATGCCATAAAATCAGATACCTGTTTCCAGGTTAAACCTTTATCATTTGAAATAAAGACACCTTCCGAAGTCCCTAAAGCCAATTGGTTGAGATTTTTAGGGTTCTGAACAATATCAAAAATTGCAGCTTCAAAAGGGAAATTAGCGTCAATTGTAACTGCTGTCCAATCTGTTCCGCCATTCGTTGTTTTATAAATTTCTGAACCTACCAAAATGAAAAACTCGTCCGAAATATTGTTCGGATGCAGGATTTTGTAAACCGGCCCTTGTGCCGGAAGTGGGATGTTGGTCACTACAATATCATTCGGATTGTTGAAATTGATTTTGTCCAATTCGCCCTGATTCCAATTACTAAATGTTGCAAAAATCTGGTTATTAACCTGTGGATCAGGGATCACATTTGTAAGTCCGCTAGTGAAGGTTTCAAATATAGAAGAAAAATCGGCGCCGAAATTATTGCTTATCGATAAGGTAGAGCCCGTGAAACCTCCTTTGAAAGAATAAACTCTGCCTTCTTTTTTAGAATCCGGTATATAAACCGGACCATTATTATTAGTAAAAATATTAAGAGCTTGGATTTGGTAGGCATTTTCAGAATTGTCTGCCAGATTCCTGTGAACAAAACCATTCTGGACACTATAGAAAAGATGTTTCGAAGTCTCGGTTTCGTAAAGATTTACTCTTCCTGTAGAACTGAAATATGGCGTCTGAATCTGGGTTAAAGTTGTTCCGTTATCTGTGGAAAACAAAGGTTTGTAATTTGCAGTAATGAATAATTCTCCGGCTTTGAAAGGGTTGAAGCTTGCTTTAATTCCGTAGTAATAGCTGTCCAGATTGTCATAAGGATATTCTACGCTTTGCCAGGTTGCGCCACCATCTTTTGAGGAGACTATTTCGTCTTCTTCCAAAACAATGATGTGGTTGTTGTCCAGCGGGTTATATTTGATGTCGATAATATTGTTCAGAATTCCGTTGCTACCCCAGGCGATATTTTTATTCTCCCATGTTATTCCACCATCAGTAGAATGATGAAGATTTTCCGGGCATACACCAAAACTAATGTCTGTTCCCGCATAGATTTCATTAGGATCATTCGGGTTGAATTCCAGCGTGCTGAGAACGCTTCCTTCAAGCTTTGTTGTGAAAGAATCGCCGCCGTCACTGGAGATCATCAATCCACCATAGACACCCTGACTTCCATTTCCGTTAGCAATGTAGATTTTATTTTTGTCTGCAGGACCAAAAGCCACATAGCTTGTGATAATATTGTTGTGATCCATAGAATAGTAGATTTCCTTCCAGTTTTGTCCGCCGTCATTGGTTGTATAAACACGGTTGGCTGTTCCAAATCCAACAGGAAACTGTGAGCTCACAATCAGATTGTCTTTATCATCGCCGAAGAAATTGTAGGCTGAAACATACGCACCTTCGGAAAAATTCGGCATAGAGAAGGTTTTTGTGATCGCTTTGGTAGCAATATCGAAAATATGAACCTCACCGATTCCGCCCTTCAAAGTTGAGAAAGATAAAAACGATCCGTCTTTGCTGATGTTCAGTTTGGTGATATTTCCAATTTCCGTTGGAACTGAATAAAACACATCCCAAGAAACACCATTGTTGTGTGAAACCAAAATGTGGTTGGTAATTGTAGTGGCATAGATGGTATTTTGTTCCTTCGTGCTATAAGTAACTTCAAATATTCTCCCAAATTCATTTTTGCCCAAAACCTGCATCTGAGCATCAACTTTATTGGTAAAAAGCGCCAATAAAAATCCCGCTAAAAGAGTAAATTTTTTCATATATCCAATTTTATCTAACAAATGTTATGATAAATGTTAGTAAAGCAAAAAAATTAAAAAGAAATAGTAGGACGCTGTCTCAGAAATAAAGTGACATTTTTGCTAAATACTTGTAATATAGTTGTATAGGTCTAAGTTTTCATCGTGTCCCATTTTCTTGATGATGCGCTCTTTTCTCTTACGGCAAGCCTCCGGAGTGATGTTAAAAATGGTAGAAATCTCTTTGATGGAAAGATTCATAAATACATAAGAGAGAAATCGGATATCGTTTGAATTGAGATCGGGATGAAGTTGCTTCAATTTGGAAAGAAAACCTTGGTTGACTTCTTCGAAATGAACCAGAAAGCTCTCTTCTTCATGGGTTTGTTTTTGCAAAATTTTGAATTGCTTGATGATATTATTGATGTCCACATTCTGCAAATCATCAGATTCACGGGATAGCGTTCTGATAAGGTCGTCTATCAGTTCTATTTTTGTAGAGAGTTGTAAAGCTTTGGTTGTCAGTTTTCTATTTTTGGCTTCCAGTTCATTTTTGAACTTCTCCTGTTCCAAAAGTGCAAGAACTTCTTTTTCTTTTAACTGATTTTCAAGAATTTCTTTATTCTTTTTCTCTTTCTCGAGTTCCAGTCTGGCGATTTCCGCATTATTCTGCTCGATTATCTTTTGTTGTTTGTTTTTGACAATGCTATTTCTCAAAGCCCAGAAAATAATTAAAACTACAAAAATGGCGAGCAAAAAACCTTTGATAAAAAAAGAACGTTGAGATGTCAGTTTTCCTTGACTTTCCGCCAAATCTTTCTGAGAATTCTAAAGCTCAAATTTGATTTTACTGTTTTCGAAAAGTTGTCCGTTTTTGATCCTGTTGACCGAATCTTTTACAACCATTATCGAATCTTTGTAAGAAACAGCCCGATCTATATCATTGGCTTTTTTGTAAAGTTTGCTGAATCTCTCGAAAAGATTTTCTTTGAAATCATAATTCAGATTGTTTTTCTCGGCCAGTTGCAAAAAATGAAATGCCTTTTGGAGATCATTTCTTTGTTCGGCAATCATTGAAAGATTATAGAAAACCTGTGTTTTATGCTCAGCATATTCTACGCCATTCAGCTTCGGAAGCAGTTCATTAGCCAGTTTTTCAGCTTCATCATATTGTTTGAGGTTAACAAGCGTTTCCATATCAGTAGACTTTGCCAGCAGATAATATGGTGAATCCGCAGTTAACTTCAGCGCTTCATCAATGTATTTTTTTGCTGTTTTGTGATCGCCTTTTTCGTTGTAAACAATCGTCAGGTTTATTGCATATAACCCCTTGGAAGTGTTATTGTTAACTTTTCCTGCGAGTTCATAAGCTTTTGAAAAATAATCTTTGGCTTTATCGATTTTGTTATCCCGGGAATAGAGAATCGCAATGTTATTGAGAACTGTCATTTCCGATTTTTCATCCAGATGGGCGACAGCAATTTTGTAAGCATCCAGATAATTATTAAGTGCTTCGCCATAATCCAGCATCATATAATAATTGGCACCAATATTATTCGTAGATAAGAATTCTTCGCGATACCAATGGTTGTCCTGAGCAATTTTCCGAGTTTTGGTCAGGATTTGCAGAGATTTTGTAAAATCCTTTTTATTCATTGCTTCTACACCTTTAATAATCATTTTTTCGCAATCTTTTGGTGTCATTGCAAAAGTCCTGAAAGGCAGAAAAAAGAGGAAAAATATATAAATTAAACTTCTGTAAAAAGCAGTTGAAATCATTTAAAGCTTGAGATAAAATCCAAGTAAAGATATAGATTTTGGATCATTTTTTCTGAATTCTTAGAATATCAAACACAAAGGCAAAAAATCTATTTCACTATAATTGTTTTGGGGCACGAAGAAAATTGAAGATTTTAAATGCATAGTGCCTTATAAACACAAGATATTTAAGATTAAACTTTGTGCCTTTGTGTTTAACTCTCATTTAACTGATTTTTTATAAAGCCATTTTCCTCACAAAAACGTAAATTTGTAAAACTTTTCTCCGATGTACAAAAGCCTCATTCGCCCGCTTCTTTTCAAATTCGACCCCGAAGAAGTTCATCATTTTACATTTTCTTTTCTTAAGAATTTCGGATTCCTTGCCAAATTATTTCTACCAAAACCAATTGAAGATCGACGTCTTGAACGTGAAGTTTTTGGATTGAAATTCAAAAATCCCGTTGGATTAGCCGCGGGTTTTGATAAAGATGCAAAATTGTTTAACGAATTGTCTGACTTAGGATTCGGGTTCATAGAAATTGGAACTTTGACCCCAAAATCGCAGGCTGGAAATGATAAAAAAAGATTATTCAGGTTAAGGGAGGATTCTGCAATTATCAACAGAATGGGCTTCAATAATGGTGGTGTTGACGAAGCAATCGAAAGATTAAAGAAAAATAAAAATGTTCTGATAGGCGGAAATATTGGAAAAAATAAAGTCACACCGAACGAAGAAGCCGTGAATGATTACAAGATCTGTTTCGAGAAATTATTTCCTTACGTGGATTATTTCGTCGTGAATGTCAGCTCGCCAAACACACCAAATCTCCGTGAACTTCAGGATAAAAAACCGTTGATGGAATTGCTGTCAACGCTGCAAAGCCTCAATCTTGAAAAGCCAAAACAAAAGCCAATTCTCTTGAAAATCGCGCCAGATTTGACAGATGAACAGCTTTTGGATATTATTGATATCGTGAAAGAAACACAGATTGCTGGTGTAATTGCAACCAATACGACTTTGTCGCGAGACAATTTAATTTCAGAAAATAAATCCGAAATGGGCGGATTATCCGGAAAACCCTTGACAAAACGTTCAACAGAAGTCATTAGATTTTTATCCGAAAAAAGTGGAAAAGCTTTTCCGATTATCGGTGTTGGCGGAATTCATACAGCGCATGATGCTTTGGAAAAACTGAAAGCTGGCGCAAGTCTTGTTCAGCTTTACACAGGATTCATCTACGAAGGTCCGGAATTGATCAATCAAATCAATCGGGAAATTCTTCGACAAAAAATTTAGATTATGGAATTAATTACACTCAAGATTATCAATACAGAAATTGAAGCGGAAATGCTAAGAATTTTCTTAGAAACGAATGAAATCGAAGCATTTGTTTTCGGAAATGTCCTGGCAAATACTTATAATCTTTTTAATACAACAAGTGGTGGCGTTCAATTAAAGGTCTCGGAAAATGACTTTGGAAAAGCTAATCAATTGATGAATGAATTTTATAATACAGATAATTAAAACCCTTTCAGAGTTCAAAACTCTGAAAGGGTGATTAAAAATCGTCTGATCTAAAACTTAAAATCTACACCCACATAGAAATTCTGTTTCATAATCGGCGCATAAACCATTCCGCCATCAAAGTAATTTCCAAACGGATTGGCTGCATCCAGAATCGCCACTTTTTGCTGATAACCGGTCAGATTCTCTCCACCCAAATAAACTCGGATTTTCTCTGAAAAATTTCTGGAAATCTGAGCATTCAAAGTAGAATAACTTGGCGAATAATCTCCAATCTGGAATTCTGCCGGATTCGATCTGGTGTTCGGAAGTCTTTGTTTTCCAACTAAATTTAAAGTCGTGTCGAAACTCCAAAATCTGCCTTTTTCAGTTTTATTAGTTGAATAAGCCAAGTTCGCAAATCCACGATGTTTAGCCATAAACGGTACTTTTTTCAGTCCGCTCAAGTAATCCAAAGCGACATCGTAATATTTGTAAGCCACTCTGAACTCCAGATTTTTCACAGGCTGAAAATCCCATTGTGTCTGGAAACTGTTGGCAAAAGATTTTCCCTCAAGATTATAAAACAAAATTTTCTGTGCAGATTCATCCAAATCTGTCACAACCTGATTTTGGAAATCAGTTCTGAAAAAATCAGCCAAAACGGTCAACTTTCTTCCAAACAATTTGAATTCCTGTTGAAGACTCACACCATAATTCCAAGCAATTTCTGGCTTTAAACTGTAGATTTCACCACCATTATTGATGATTTGAATTTGACGATTCGATGCAAAATAAGACTGGCTTTCTGCAAAGATATTCGCAGTTCGGAAACCTCTTCCCGCCGAAATTCTGAAAATCGTTTTCGGTGTCAAATCATATTTGAAATTCATTCTAGGCGTAAACTGCGTTCCCGCAAGATTATGAAAATCAACACGAGCACCTGTTACCAAAGTGAATTTTTCGCCTGTCAAAGTATATTCTGCAAACAATCCGGGAACGGTTTCCGTTCTTTTGTAATTGTCCAAAAGATAATCTTCATCGTATTTGTCATAAAGAAAACTTGCACCAACTTTATACTTGTTGTTCGTATTTCCGATGATGCTTTCGAAAATCAAATTAGAGTAATAAGAAGTCTCTTTTCCGAAATAATTTCTCAATCCGAAAAAGCTATCTTGCTGATGATAAGTCAATTGATTCATCCAACCCAAGCTTTGGTAAGGTTTCCCTTTGAAAACATAACCAGTTTTATTCCAAACCTGAAATCTTGAAATATCAATCCCAACACCATAAAGCGATTGGTCCTTCTGCGGAATCCTTTTATTAAATCCTATTTGTCCTGCTGTTCTTTCGTCTTTCAGATAATTAATCCCGAAATGCGACGCAAAACCTGAGTTTTCCAAATCATTGTAATTCAGTAAATAAGCTACATTGAGCTGACTGCCTTTTGGTCTGTCAAGAAAACCGTCATCATTCATATCCGTATCGCCAAACGTTCCGTTGCCATGCAACAAAACACTCTGAGTCCATTTTTCTGAAATTGGAGAGGTACTCGTTACATTGGCTTCCACACGACCGTTGTTATCAGAAAACAAATTGATTTCCGTTTCAGCTTTTTTAGCATCATCTTTCGTTTTCAAAAGTTCCGTATTGATTTGTCCCGTGATACTTTCGTAACCATTTACAACCGTACTTCCGCCTTTTGTTAACTGGATTCCGCCAATCCATTTTCCAGGAATGAAATTCAGTCCATAAGGCGAAGCCAATCCACGGATTTCTGGCAATTGTTCTTTGGTCAGAAGCGTATATTTCTGGTCAAGTCCAAGCATTTTCAATTGCTTAGTTCCTGTAACCGCATTGCTGAATGAAACATCCACAGTCGCATTGGTTTCAAAACTTTCGGAAAGGTTGCAGCAAGCGGCTTTCAACAATTCTTTGGAACTGATATTGAAAATCAATCCCGCTTCTTTTTTGCTGATAGCAGTCGCTTCTTTTTCCCTCGTCAGTTTTACACCTTCAATCTGGTTCGTTTTCGCATCAGAATCTGAGTGATGTTCAAGTGTGTCATTCGGTTTTTCAAAATCAGAACCTCTCGTGTAGAGACAACAAGCAGGCAAATTTTTATAAGCTTCTTCAGGTGCTTTGAATTTCTCATTATCGTGACCAACTTCAGCGATTTGTTTCAGGATATCATCACATTTAACTTTCGATTCGTCAAGTGTCATTGTCAATGTCTGATTACTGGCTGTCCAGTTGGCGGTTGTTGCGCCGGCTTTCAAGGCTGCTTTTTCTATTCTTGCTTTACATTGTCCGCAATTTCCTTTTACCAAAAATTGTTCTGTAACGGTTTGTGCAAAAGACAATACGGAACAAACGAGCAGCACAGAAAACATAAGTTTTCTACTTAAATAATTCATCGTTAAAAATTTAAATTAATTACTTAAGCTCGCAGACTTGTTTTGTATCGGCATTTTTCGCCATTTTTTTGCTGTTGTCGGGACGGTCGTATTGGCAGCAAGCGTCTAAATCGTCATAGACTTTGTCAGAAGCACGGAACATTTCGTTGTCGTGACCAACTTCAGCAACACTTTTCAGGATTGCTTTTTTGTTGGTTTTGGAAGAGTCATAACTTACTGTCAAGACTTTTTTGCTCATACTCCAGTCGGCTGATTTTACATTGTTATCAGCTTTAACAGCCGTTTCGATGCGTTCTTTGCACATTCCGCAGTTGCCTTCTACTTTGGCTTTGAAAGATTTGGTTTGAGCAGAAAAATTGGAGAATAAAAATATGGAAAGGAATAAAATTCCTGATTTTATGATTGTATTCATTTTGATTAATTTTAATTGTTTTGTAATAAAGACTCTTCGACTTCGATCAGAGTGACATTTCTAATACTAACTGTTTATTCTTCAAACTTGTCAGGCTGAGCCTGTCGAAGCCATTTAAATAAAAAAAATTAACCAAGTTTAGGCGGTTGCCAAATATTGAAAGTTCGCGCAAGTGGCGATTGTGAGTTGTAAGAAAATTGATTGTTGATTGTGAAAAACGGTGTTTTCAGTTTGTTGTCTAAATTATTCAAAACAACAGAAAAAACAAATCCCGAACTGCAGGTTTTGCAAGTGGTGCAATTGTCTTTGCAGTCTTTTTCTTTTTTGGAATCGTGATGACAAGAATCTGATTTTTTCTCATCCTTTTTGCAACAGTCAGAAGTGTCTTTCTGAGCTTCGCAACAAGAAATCTGAGCAACTTGAGCATTAAAGTTCTGCTTCGGAAATACAAAAATTCCCAAACAGAAAATCATTAATATCAATTGAAACTTTCTCAACATCGTTTTGCAAAATTATGAAATGTAAAATAAATGAACCACAAAAGGCACAAAGATTTTCACAAAGCACACAATTATCATTTGACGAAGTCAAATCTTTGTGACCTTAAAAATATTCGAATATCAAAAAAAACCTTGTGACCTTTGTCTTAAAAAATTAGTAAATCTTTTGTGTCTTTTGTGGTTCAAAAAACTATTTCTCAGTTTTCACAAGCGCTTTTTTTCTTCTCAAAAAGTAAAATACCAATCCGCCAATTAAAACAATCGGCCAGATAGAAATCACAAAAACAAATAATTGCTGAATTAAATAAAATCCTTCCACGAAAGCATTTTTCACATCGTACAAGAAATTGTATTTGTATTCATTATCAATATTTTTGGTATTGATGATAGGGATTTTCGCAACACTCGTTTTTGGTTCTTTGATGAAAATATCAACAGTGGAAAATTTTAGATTATCTGCAAGAATTTCGTCAGAATATTTCTGCATATTGGCTTCGGACATATTGTTGTCGTCCAGTTTGACTTTGTCTTTTCCGGCTTTCAATTGAGAAATATTGGATTGAGTTTTAGCTTGTCTTTCAGATTCCAATTTCGCTAAACGGATTCCCGCAGAAACATCTTCCGCAGAGATAATTCTGGAATTAAGAAACACTTTTTTGTCATTAATGAAATCCAAAAATTCGCCTAATTTCTGAGTAGGAACTCTAACTTGCATCCTGTTCTGATTCTGGAATTTCCGAATAAGTATCGCCGATTCATCCGATGTATTGTAAGTATCTTCTGACAAAGTCTGCGTCTCCATTCTGCTCTTGGTTACAAATCCTCCGATTATCTGCAACTGCTTCTCAATCGAAATTGTCGCATCATAAACATCCTTCACTTCCATATCCACTTCTGCGGTTCTCACAAATTGCCGGTCCTTTACATTTTGCGTGGCAGCCATAGAAATACTGTCGGAAACTGATGCGCTGTCAATTGCATAATCTGCCGATGCATAAGCAGATTCAACTCTTTCTGACTTTTTACAGGCGAACAAAGTCAAAGCAAGTAAACAGATTGATAAGATTTTAGTTTTCATAATACATTATTTTGAGTTAATATTTTTTATATCGGGCAGCTATTTCCGCGCTCCGTTCCCGCTATTTTTGTCCAAGCTTTTGCCAAGCAAAAAGTGAGCTCCACTCAGCTCGGGCTGCAATCGTATGACGTTCCAAAAGATTGGTTAAGAGTTTCTTTTGTTTCTGTCTGACTCAAAATTGATAATTAAGATAAAAGCTATTTTGCAAATCAATCCGAAACACTTTGTAAACCTAACTTAAGTTTTAAATTGTTGATTTTTAGTATTTTGTAAAACTAATTTTCAGAAAAAAGTTAGATCATCAGCTATTTGTAAAAGATTTTTAGGAATATTAATTGCATTCTACAAGAAAACAGGAATCAATGAACACCACTATTTCCAAAATCAAAGGAATTTTCAATCTTCTGAAACATATCGATATAGATCAGATTTCCAAAATCTCGCAAAAAGTTGACCTTCCAAAATTAATGGACCAATTCTCAAAATTAGATGAGAATCAAATCAAAGGCTTGACAAAAATGCTGGATTCTTCCGGAAAGAAAAAAGAATTACCTCCAATCAATGGCGATTTTTATGAACTGCATATGAAACTTACGGATGAACAAAGAGCAATTCAGTTACAGGTTCGTGAGTTTATGGAAAAAGAAGCAAAACCTCTGGTCAACAGATATTGGCTGACAGACGATTTCCCACACGAACTGATTCCCAAATTCAAAAAGCTGAATCTTTGCGGTGTCACCTACGAAGGTTACGGCTGCCCGAATTTACCATTCCTGATGGAAGGTGTCATTGCGATGGAAATTGCCAGAGTGGATGCGTCGTTGGCAACATTTTTCGGCGTTCAGTCCGGATTGTCAATGGGCTCGATTTATATGTGCGGTTCCGAGGAGCAAAAACAAAAATATCTCCCGGGAATGCAGCAATTCGATTTGATCGGCGCATTTGGATTGACAGAACCGGAAGTTGGTTCCGGCGCTGCTGGCGGATTGACGACAACATGCAAAAAAGTTGAAGGCGGCTGGGTTCTGAATGGGCAGAAAAAATGGATTGGAAATGCCACTTTTGCAGATGTGATTATCATTTGGGCAAGAAATTTAGATGATAATCAGGTCAAAGGTTTCATTGTTGAAAAAGATACTGTAGGATTTGAAGTTGAAAAAATCAAAGGAAAAATGGCACTTAGAATTGTGCAAAACGGACTCATCACAATGAAAGATTGTTTCGTTGCCGATTCTCAGAAAATGGAACACGCCAACAGTTTCAAAGACACTGCAAAAGTCCTTCAAATGACAAGAGCCGGTGTAGCGTGGATGGCGACAGGCTGCGCTAGAGGCGCTTACGAAAGTGCTTTGGATTACACCAGAAAACGGAAACAATTCGGAAAACCGATTGCTTCGTTTCAATTAGTTCAGGGACATTTGGTAGAAATGTTATCCAATTTAACTGCCATGCAAACCTTGGTTTTCAGATTGTCAGAGATGCAGGATGCCGGTATTTTGAAAGACGAACACGCATCTTTGGCCAAAGTTTTTTGTAGTTTGAGAACTCGTGATGTGGTGGCGCAGGCAAGAGAAGTAATGGGCGGAAACGGAATCTTATTGGAGCACGATGTTGCCAGATTCGTTGCCGATGCGGAGGCGATTTATTCCTACGAAGGAACGAAAGAAATCAACTCGTTGATCGTCGGTCGTTCGATTACGGGAATGAGTGCCTTTGTTTAACTATCTTATGATAATGGAATCCAACATTGGATTTAGTAAATTTATAAAATGAAAAATGTAATTTTTTTAATATTTATCAGCTTATTTTTGCAGCAATGTGCGCATAAAAAAGTGGATTTAACCAAACCTCAACAATCAACAACAATGGAAGATAACACACACGCCAACAATCCTTACTATTCAAGAACAGACAAAACAAAATTAAATGTTTCCAACGAAGAGTGGAAAAAAATCCTTTCACCAGAAGTTTATGCCATTGCTCGTGAAGCTAATACGGAATATCCGTTCACAGGAAAGTATAACGATTTTGATGAAGTCGGCGAATATTATTGTGCGGTTTGCGGCAACCATTTATTCCGTTCAAGCTCCAAATTTGCGAGCACTTGTGGCTGGCCGAGCTTCTTTGAAGCAGACAAAGACGGTGTGACTTACAAAAGGGATTCATCCCACGGAATGGAACGTATCGAAGTGCTTTGCAAACGCTGCGATTCTCACTTGGGACACGTTTTCAATGACGGACCGCCGCCGACCGGAACCAGATATTGTATGAATTCCGTTAGCCTGGATTTTCAGCGAGATAAGAAATAAATCAATCCCGAATAATTCGGGATTTTTCTTTGATATAACTTAAATTTGTAAGATTAAATCTAATTATAAGTTGAAAACAATATTCATTACCGGAGCCACTTCCGGAATTGGGAAAGCGACAGCTGTTTTATTAGCACAACATAAAAACAGATTGATTATATGCGGCAGAAATCAAATCATTCTCGAAGAACTTAAAACTGAATTATCCCAACAAACCGAAATTTTTAGTTTAAACTTCGATGTTCGTAATTCGGATGAGGTTTTTTCTGCCATTAATTCACTTCCGGAAGATTGGAAAAACATTGATGTTTTAATCAACAATGCAGGAAATGCTCACGGACTCGACCCGATTTCCGATGGAAACATAGACGATTGGAATGCAATGTTGGACGGGAATATAAAAGGTTTATTATATGTTTCTCAGCCGATTATCAAACTGATGAAAAATAGAGGAAATGGGCAAATTATTAATATCAGTTCGGTAGCGGCGAGACAAACTTATGCTAATGGCGTTGTTTATTGTGCTTCCAAAAAAGCGGTCGATGTCATCTCTGAAGGAATGAGAATTGAGTTGACGGAATTCGGAATTCGCGTGACAAATATTCAGCCAGGTGCTGTGGAAACTGATTTCTCGAAAGTAAGATTCAAAGGAGATGATGAAAGAGCAGCGACAGTTTATGCAGGATATGAACCGTTGCTTCCGGAAGATATTGCAGATACGATTGCTTATTGCATCAATGTTCCGGAGAGAGTTTCTATTGCAGAGATTGCGATTTATCCAAAAGCGCAAGCTGAGCCGAGAACGATTTATAGAAATTAATTGTTATGATAATTAGAATTCTTTTATTGTTCTTTTGTTTCACTTTTGTTTTTGGAATTTCTCAAAATAAAAAAGAGAAAACATTATTAAGCCAGGTTTCAAAATTGGATTCAATGATGCAGAATAATGATTCTAAGGTTTTGGATTTATTTTCTGATGATGTTTCCTTTGGACATTCTAACGGCTGGATTCAGAATAAAGAAGATTTCAAAACAGATTTCGAATCCGGAAAAGTAAAATATCAGTCGGTTAAACAAACCGACTTGAAAGAATTCAAAATCAAAAATAAGTTCGCAAACATTCGTAGAATCATTGCTGTCAAAGGACTTTACAAAAATGAAATATTCGAAATGAAATTGTCTGTCCTCGAATTCTGGGTTCGACAAAAAGGGATTTGGAAATTGTGGAGCCGGCAAAGTGTGAGTCTGAAATAATTCTTCCTTAATCCTTACATTTGCAATATGAAAATCCTTCACATAGAAACCTCGTCCAAAAACTGTTCTGTTGCCATTTCTGATGGTGAAAATCTGCTTTGCCTTTGCGAGGAAGTTTCCGATAATTATAAACAATCCGAAAGTCTTCACAGCTTTGTTGAGTGGGCTTTGGAAGGCGCAGAAATTTCTTTGAAAGATTTGGATGCTATTTCTTTGGGAAAAGGTCCTGGTTCTTATACAGGTCTTAGAATTGGAGCGGCTTCTGCGAAAGGATTTTGTTATGGACTTAAACTGCCGCTGATTGCCGTTAATTCTTTGGATTCTATGGTTGAAGAATTTGTTAATCAAGGGTTTGAATTGATTATTCCTTTGATTGATGCCAGAAGAATGGAGGTTTACACCGCAATTTTTGATGGAAAATCCGGCGAAATGATTTCTGAAACCGAAGCTAAGATTCTCGATGAAACTTCTTTTTCAGAATTATCAAACAAAAAAATTCTCTTCATTGGTGATGGCGCCAAGAAAGCACAAGAAATTTTCAATCTTCCGAATGCAAAATTTAAGTTTGATATTTATCCATCAGCAAAAGGATTGATTAAAAAATCTGTTGAGAAATTTGATCAAAAGGACTTTGAAAATGTCGCTTATTTTGAACCTTTTTACCTGAAAGATTTTCAGGGAGTTAAAAAGGCTGACAGAGTTAAGAAGTAATAATTTATTTCTTAGAAATCCGATACAATTTACCGCTGTCGGTAATTGCATACAGATTTCCGTCTTTTCCGTCAAAAACATCACGGAATCTCTCGTGCAGATCTTCTAGGAGTCGTTCTTCACCAACAACTTTGTTGTTTTCGAGAATGATTCTGTTGATTTTTTCTCCGCTTAGACAAGCGATAAAAAGATTGTTTTTCCATTCCTGGATATTTCCGGTATAAAAAGTGATTCCGCTTGGTGAGATTACTGGATCCCAATAATAGACCGGTTGTTCCAGACCTTCTTTTTTCGTCAATCCATTATTGATTTTTTCCCCGGAATATTCGATTCCATAAGTTATCGTTGCCCAACCGTAGTTTTTTCCGGCTTTGATGAGGTTGATTTCGTCGCCACCTCTTGGTCCCATTTCTGTTTCCCAAAGTTCTCCGGTTTCCGGATGAATCGCAATTCCCTGCGGATTTCTATGGCCATACGAATAGATCTCAGGCTGCGCTTTAGAATTGCCTATGAAAGGATTCCCTGCTGCCGGTTTTCCATTTTTATCAATTTTAATAATTTTTCCTAAATAAGCTTTTAAATCCTGAGCCAACGGACGCGTTTCCAGATCTGATCTTTCACCAGTGCTTACAAAAAGATTCCCGGATTTGTCAAATGCCAATCGGCTGCCGTAGTGTAACCGTCCGTCATAAGATGGCGTTGCCCGGAATATTACTATTGGATTTACAATTTTATTTCCTGATAATAATCCTTTCCCGACAGACGTTAGATTCCCTTTTTCATAAGGTTCTGAAAATGTCCAGTAGATAGTTTGATTATTTTCAAAATCAGGATCGATCACAATATCAAGTAGTCCTCCTTGTCCGCGACTATCTACTTTCGGAAGTCCGGTTATTTTTGTCACGGATTTACCGTCCGGTGAAACAAGATTAATGAAACCTGTTTTCTCTGTAACCAAGAAGTTATGATTTGGCAACTGTACAATTCCCCAAGGCTTTCCGAGGCTTTTGTTAATCACGTCTACGTTATACTCTGTCTGTGTTTTGTAACCCATTACTCTTGTTTGACCAACAAATGCAGGTTTGTAATCCGAGTTTGGTTTTTCCTTTTCAACAGGCGGAAGATTTTTGATTGATTCTTTTTCCTGACAGGAAACTAAAACGGTTGAAAAACAAAATGCTGACAGAATAATGGATCTTAACATAACAGAAATTTTCTCTAACGAATGGAAAAATAATGCCAGTAAAATTTGTTAGTTTGAATTTTAATTCTACATTTGTAGAATTAATTTTATATTTGTAGAATGAAAGAACAAAAATTAACCGATGCAGAAATTGTTTTAATGGAGATTCTTTGGAAGAAAGAAAGGATGTTTATGAAAGATATTCTTGAAGAATATGCGGAACCAAAACCAGCTGCAACTACTATTGCAACACTTCTAAAAAGAATGCAGAACAAAGATTTGATAGGCTACAAAACTTATGGAAACTCAAGAGAATATTTTCCAAAAGTGAAAAAAGAAGATTATTTCCAGGAAGAAATGTCTTCTATGATTGACCGTTTTTTTAATAATTCTGTGAGCCAGTTTGCATCATTTTTCACTTCGAATGCAAAATTGTCTCAGAAGCAATTGAAAGAACTTCGGGACATTATTGACAAAGAAATAACAGACTAAAATGTTAACCATTATTTTCAAAATAATCCTTTGTTCATCATTATTGATCGGGATTTATTATTTGGTTTTGCAAAAAGAAAAGATGTTCCGGTTCAACAGGTTTTATCTTTTGTTGGCTTTGGTTTTTTCTTATGTAATTCCGTTTGTAAAAATCAATCTTCCTGCGGTTTCTCAACAGAAGAAAGAATTGATTTTTGACGAAATCCAAACACAACAATTGATTCAGACTACAACTCAAGCAACTGATTTTAATTGGATGAATTTGATTGTTTCAATTTGTATTTTGATATCAATTGGTTTGATTATCAGAACTGTAATTTCAATTAGAAAAATTATTACTCTGAAAGGACAAGAGATTAATTATCAAAATCAAAAAGTAAAATTAGTTGAGAAAAATTTGCCTCCGTTCAGTTTCTGGAACAAAATCTATCTGAACAAAAGTTACTTCGAAAAAGGGCAAATCGATAACCGAATTTTTCAACACGAGAAAACACATATTGTTCAGAAACATTCTTGGGATATTCTGTTTTTACAACTGTTGAAAATTATTTCCTGGTTCAATCCAACCTTATATTTTTATAAAAAAGCAATGACAGATAACCACGAGTTTTTGGCTGATGAAAGTATTATTCAACAAAAAAATAATGTGAAAGATTATCAAACATTGATTCTTTCAGAAATTCTCCAAACCCAGAATCTGAACCTGACACACCAATTCAATTACAATAACACCAAAAAACGATTTGTTATGATGACCACAAAAAAGTCAAAATTCGAAAAAACAAAAAAACTGTTTGCTGTCTCTGCTTTTGCCGGATTAAGTATTATGTTTATACAGAAAGTTTATGCTTCGGAAGCTAAGCTTGAAGTCAAATCTAACATTCCTGAAATTACTACAAATAATTTTGTAAAGCTTGACACAATTCCGAGTAAAAAAGCGACTCAAGCCAATATAAAAATCAAAGGAAAGAAAAATATTCCGCCTCCACCACCTCCAACAGAGATGAAGGAAAATGAATTGCCGATTCCGCCACCGCCACCTCCAGCAAGAAATTTAGCTCCTGCGGAATTCCCCGAAGGATTGACTGCATTGAGAACGAATTTTATGAATGCCTTTGATTCATCATCTTTAAGTGGAAAAGGAACCCTGAAAAGCAACTTGTATATTTCCATCAATGAAAATGGAAAAACGACTAATATAAAAGCAGACGGACCCAATTCAAATTTTAATAATGAAGCGATTAAAGCTCTCAAAGCTGTTACTCAAGATAAAGTGTGGAAACCAGCAACAGAAGACGGAAAATCCGCTGCAACTGTTTTTCAATTGCCGATAACCATGAAATTTGAATAATAATTAATTCGAACCGTGTTGAAGTTTAAAACTTTGACACGGTTTTTGGTTTGTAGAAAACCACATATTATTTCGTAAATTTGTTAGATGCAATTCAAACTTCAATCAGAATATCAACCAACTGGAGATCAGCCTCAAGCGATAGAAAAATTAGTAGAAGGAATCAACATTGGTGAGAAATATCAGACACTTCTCGGTGTTACTGGTTCCGGAAAGACCTTTACGGTTGCCAACGTTGTGCAGCGGGTTCAAAAGCCGACTTTGGTTCTGGCACACAACAAGACTTTAGCGGCTCAGCTTTTTATGGAGTTCAAGGAATTTTTTCCTGAAAATGCAGTTGAGTATTTTGTAAGTTACTACGATTATTATCAGCCCGAAGCTTTCATTGCCTCAACCAACACTTACATCGAAAAAGATCTGAGTATCAATGAAGAAGTTGAAAAACTGAGGTTGTCTGCTACTGCAAGTTTGCTCTCCGGAAGACGGGATGTTTTGATTGTGGCATCGGTTTCCTGTATCTATGGTATCGGAAATCCGACCGAATTTCATAAATCACTAATCACAATCGAAAAAAATGAAAAGTTATCCAGGACAAGATTACTTCATCAATTAGTTAGTGCCCTGTATTCCAGAGCTTTGAATGAATTTCAGAGAGGAACATTCCGTGTTAAAGGTGATGTGATTGATATTTACCCGGCTTATGCAGATACAGCAATTAGGATTCAGTTTTTTGGAGATGATGTAGAGAAGATTCAGAGCTTTGATCCTGTTTCCGGAAATGTGATTTCTAATTTTGACTTAATTAATATTTATCCTGCCAATCTTTTTGTAACGACGCCTGAAACGATGCAAAGTGCAATCCGTCAGATTCAGGATGACCTGGTAAAACAGGTTGATTTCTTTAGAGAAATCGAAAAACCTTTGGAAGCCAAACGTTTGGAAGAAAGAACAGAACTGGATTTGGAAATGATTCGGGAATTGGGTTATTGTTCAGGAATTGAGAATTATTCCCGTTATATGGACGGGCGTTTGCCAGGAACAAGGCCATTCTGTCTTTTGGACTATTTCCCGAAAGACTTCTTAATGGTGATTGATGAAAGCCACGTCACCATTCCTCAGGTTCATGCGATGTACGGCGGCGACCGAAGCCGGAAAGAAGTTCTGGTGGAGCACGGGTTCCGATTACCTGCGGCTATGGACAACAGACCTTTGAAATTCAATGAATTTGAAGATATGCAGAATCAAGTGATCTATGTTTCGGCGACACCTGCGGATTATGAACTCGAAAAAACAGGCGGAACTTATATCGAGCAAATCATTCGTCCAACAGGACTTTTGGATCCGATCATCGAAGTTCGTCCGACAATGAATCAAATTGATGATTTGATCGAAGAAATCCACAAAAGAGTAGAATTGGACGAGAGAGTTTTGGTTACGACTTTGACCAAAAAAATGGCGGAAGAGCTTACGAAATATTTTACTAAAGTTGGAATCAGAACAAGATACATCCATTCTGATGTGGAGACTTTGGAAAGAATCCAGATCATGCAGGATTTGCGTTTGGGATTATTTGATGTTTTGGTTGGGGTTAATCTTTTAAGAGAAGGTTTGGATTTGCCGGAAGTTTCATTGGTTGCCATTTTGGATGCTGATAAAGAAGGGATGTTACGTTCCAGAAGATCAATGATCCAAACAGTTGGTAGAGCAGCCAGGAATCTGAATGGACGTGCGATAATGTATGCCGATAAAATCACAAAATCTATGCAGGCGACTATCGATGAGACTAATTATCGTCGTGAAAAGCAGATGAGATATAATGAAGAACACGGCAAGGTTCCACAGGCATTGAACAAAAAAATCAGTGAAAATCTGGTCGGCAGAAGCAAAGATTTTCCAGACGAAAAATATACACACAAAGAGATTCTCCTGGAAGTTGCTGAAACAAAAGCTAATTACGGAAGTGAAGATATTGAAAAAATCGTGGCTCAAAAACAAAAAGAAATGGAAACCGCAGCTAAGAATCTTGATTTTATAAAAGCCGCCAAATTGCGTGATGAGATTGCTGCTTTGAAAGGATAAACAAAAAGTTGGAAATTATTTTCCAACTTTTTTAATTTAAAATTTATAATTCTTTGTTTTAGATTTTTGAAATTCCACTTTTCCACGAATCGGAATGAGTAAATCCATTAAACCATTCAGTTTGATCTCATAGATTGTTGAGAGTTGCATCCCCAATTTTCCTTGTGGAAAGCCACTATTTCTCATAAACCATTCGAGATAAGAAATTGGCAGATCTGCCAAAATTGTTTCTTTATATTTTCCGAAAGGCATTTTGACTTCACAAATTTCTTTCAGTATTTGCGGATTAATTCCTTCCATTTTTTAAATAATAAGATCTGTTTTATTCTCAAGCTCATCATCAGCAGGAAGTTTGAGAGGCGGCGGTGTGTCGTCTTCAGAAAATTCATCGCGGTAAACCTGGATTAGCAATACTGTAATCGACATCAGGATCGGACCGAAAATCAATCCCATAAATCCGAAAATATTCATACCCATAATAATTCCAAAAACGGTAATCAAAGGATGGATATCTTCCAGTCGTTTCAGTAATGTAAATCTCAATAGATTATCCGTTAAGCCGACAATCACCAATCCGTAAATCAATATTCCAACACCTGTCCCGGTTTGTCCTTCTGCAATCATGAAAATTCCGACAGGAAGATAAACTATCGCCGCACCCACGACTGGCAACATTGATGCTAATGCGGTTAATGCAAATAAAAGCATCGGGCTTGGCGCTCCGAAAATATAATAACCAATCAAAGCAACAATACCTTGTCCTAGCGCTACAACAGGAATACCAATGGCATTTGCCATGACAAGCTTTACAAACTTATCGCCCAGCATTTGCGTGTTAGCCCTTTTAAAAGGCATGGCTCTCGCTGCCATTCTTTCAAATAATCTGGCTTTTACAAACATAAAATACAGCACAAAGTACATCGAAATAACAACTGTAAATGTATTGACAGTTGTACTCAGAGCTTTTGTAGAAAAGGTTCCTGCAAAGTTGGTAACCTTAGCAATGTTTTCTTTGCTGAGAATGTCAAACCCAACTTTCTGAAAAATAAACTGATGTATTTTCTCCAGAAAAATATTAAATTTCTGCATATAAACCTGTGCATTTCCTAGTTTGGAAACCAATTGATCAACAGTGAAATAGACAGGTAAAATCAGAATAATCAAGGAAGCGAGCATCAAAACAGTTGAGGATAACCAAGGCTTCCAGTTCTTCTCTTCGATCAGATAGAAATTATACTTTCTGCAGATGATGTAAAGTGTAATTGCTCCAAGGAATGAAGGAATGAATAATGCCAGATTCCAGCAAATTAATCCAACAAAAACACAAATAAGAAGAATTAATGCGACCTGTTTGATAACAACAGAATCTATTGGTTTACCGGAATCTGACATAGTTTATTTTGAATTTATTTTATTAGCCTAATTGTCTGGGTGAGCCAAAGTATGCACAATAAGTAGAATACATTGCAATATAAGCGAATGGAATTGTAAGATAAACTCCAACACAACAAAGTACAAAACCGGCAATACTGATGAGCGCAGCTAAAAAAGCAGTAAATAAAATCGTGCCATAGTTTTCCTGAGCAATATTGAATGATTTCTTAAGTGCGTCAAACGCGCTTGCTTTTTCAAAAATCAAAATCGGATAACCTAAAAAGAAAAAAGGCATTGCAAAAAATGCAGGAAGAATGCACATTAAAAACAAAATGGTTAAAGCAATTTGAGTAATGAAAGCATATATAACGATATTAATGAAATTCTGCTTATAAGCAAAAAAGATATCAGAAACTGTAATGGGCTGTTTATAATTGGATTTGTTAGCGACATAAATGAGACTTACAAAAATAGGCGTCAAAAGAAGTGTTACTAAAAAGTTAGCGCCACTGTAAGCTGCAAATCCAGGCGCAGTGATAACATCTTTATAATCAATATTTCCGCCGGAATCCTTGATCTGCTCCACCAAAAGGGCAGAGTTAAAACCCGTAAGCAACTGTATAAGATAGCTAAGTAAAAAATAAATAACAACTGCCAAAAAGCAGTATAAAAAAGTATTTTTAAAAATTTCCAGAGCGTGAGAAATTATAGCTCCTGCCTCTCTGTTAGGAGATGTAGCCTGCGAATCGAATTCATTAAAATTTTCCATTGAGTTTATTTTTGTAGTTGATACTCAAATCTACACAAAAATTTTTTGAAATGGATGAACTCAGGAAAAATTATTCCTGAAAATCAGCAATCAAGTGTTTGTAAAGAACATAAATTACGGCATTCCAAAACGGAAATGTCACGAAGATTCCAAAAAAGAAAATGACAAGTCCACAATAAGAAACTAATATAGAAACCAGACAAGCCAGCAAAACCACAATAATATTTTTCTGAAAAACCTGAACACTGATCCTGAAAGCCCGGAAAAAATTGTAATTCTTATAAAGAACCAAAGCCGGAACAAACAACATCATTCCCATCCAAAATAGGCTCAACGGCGGAATAATCAGAATATAGCTGTTAAGAATATTCCAGAAAAGCGAGTAAATCAAAAATAAAAAGAAATAGTGGCCTTGGAATCCAGCAAACAAATCCGACATTGCAACAGGCTCGCCGATATCCAGTTTCCTGTAGATTTTGAGAAAGCCTATATTCAAAGGGAAAATTACAGATTTGATGACGAGAATAGCCATTGTAAAATACATAGCGTTTTCGGTTTTCATCAGTTCCTCGTACTTTTTTATAAAAGCTGGAAAATCAGAATACATCAGTTGTGAGAACTGATTCACTTGCTCAAAAAGCCCGTAGTATCGGAACGCATAAGCACCGGCAAACATAATCACAGAAAAATAGATCACCGTAAACAACAGCTGAAACGGCAAAGTCCTCATCCAATATTGATAGGCTTCTGTAAGTATTTTTCCAATTTCCGGTTTTTGCGTCGTCATTCCTCAAACTTTTTTGCAAAAGTAGCCATTATTGTTTTGGAAATATATCGCAAAGGCACAAAATTATTTATCTAATCTTTTTAAGGCACAAAAACATCCAATATTGGAAACTTTGCGACTTATCAATTGTATTAGATTATTAAATTGCGCCTTTGCGATACAAATTCCTATTTTTGTTTTTATGTTTGAGAATCCGCAGTTTCAAAAGATGGACGAATTATCGGAAAAAAAAGAACCGTTCTTTTTTCTGATTAATTTTTTGATGAGTGAGGTCAGAATCTTCACAAAAAGCGAAATTGAGAATGAAGCTTTGTTGATTGATTTTCCGAATATTACAAATGTCAATTATCAACACGCGACAATTCCGGATTTTGAGTGGAAATCATTTCCGGAAACATTAGAGGATTATAAAAAAGGATTTGATCGGGTTCAGGAAAATATCAGAAAAGGAAATTCTTATTTGACAAATTACACAACGAAAACAGAAATAGAAACAAACTTAAGTTTAGAAGATATTTTCAAATTTTCAAAGGCAAAATATAAAGTTCTGTTTAAAAATGAATTCGTATTTTTCTCACCGGAAACTTTTGTGGAAATTGTTGATAACAAGATTTTTACCCATCCAATGAAGGGAACCATTGATGCAGAAATCGAGGATGCAGAAAATATTTTGAAAAACGATCCGAAAGAAAAAGCAGAACATTATACGGTTGTTGATTTATTGAGGAATGATTTGAGTATGGTTGCGAACAATGTTCAGGTTAAAGAATTTCAAAGAATCGATTATATTAAAACCAAGCAGAAAAATCTCTTGGCAATGAGTTCGGAAATCGAAGGCGAAATCAAACCGGAATATCAAAATAAAATCGGAACCATTCTTCAAAAATTGTTGCCGGCAGGTTCTATTTTAGGCGCGCCAAAGCCCAAAACCATGGAAATCATTTTGGAGTCTGAGCAATATGAGAGAGGGTTTTATACAGGAATTGCGGGTTATTTTGACGGAAAAAATCTGGATTCCTGCGTAATGATACGTTTTATTGAAAAAGAGAACGACCAACTGTTTTTCAAAAGCGGAGGTGGAATTACCCATCAAAGTGACCTTATCAGCGAATACAAAGAAATGAAAAACAAAATTTATGTCCCGATTTATTGAAAGCATCAAAGTTGAAGACCAGAACATTTTCCTGAAAGAACTTCATCAGAAAAGGATGAACGACACTTTTTCGAATTTCGGAAAAGTATGTAAAATCGATATTTATAATTTATTCCTAAATCTTGAACATGATGAAGATGGACTTTATAAATTCCGGATCGAATATGATCTGGAAAACAATTTCAAAACACAAATCATTCCTTATGCGATTTCAGAATTAGGTGATTTCGAATTAGTTATTGATAATGAAATCGATTATAGCTTTAAGTCTGCTGACAGGACTCAATTACAAAAAATGAAAGATAAAAGTCACGCAGCTGAAATCATTATTGTGAAAAATAATCAGATTACAGACACTTCATATTCCAATCTTTTGTTCCTTAAAGATAAAACTTGGTTCACACCGAAAAGTTATCTGCTGAATGGCGTAATGAGGCAAAATCTTTTACAGTTAAAAGAAATCCAAGAAATAGAAATCACTTTAGATAATATCAAAGAATTCACACATTTTCAGTTGATCAATGCTTTGAATGACTTCGATGATATGTTCGTTTATCCGATTGAAAAAATCATTAACCTGCCGAAAGAGGAATCGGATTTGGAGTTTTAATTTATTTTAGAGATTACAGATTCAACGGAATTATCTTCAAAAGTAGTTGTAATTGTTGCAGAGTTATTTTTGATTTTAAAAATTCTACATTTCAAACCACCATTAGAATTAATATAAATATCAGCTTCATCAAATTTACTCTTTAGAGTATCTATAAATAAAATATATTCACAATCATTTATCCATTTTAGATTGTAAATCCTTTTATTTCCTATTTTTTTACCTGTTTTTAAATCGAAGGTTTCCTCAGATTGAGAATTTTGTTTTCTATCTAAAATATATTTTCTGTTATCAAATTTATTAACGAGTTCAAACTTACCAATATGAAAATCTTTACATTTTAAATCATGTTCATTTTTAAAACAAACAACTGAAAGAAGAGCAAAGCAAAGAAATAGATTTTTCATACTGAGTTTCGCTTACTTCAAAGCTTCAAAATACTGCTTCAAAATACCCGCATTATCACATTCAGAAGTCATAACTTCCAATATTTTCGGTTTCGCATCCGGCTTGAAATAATTAGGTAAAACTCGGTCAAGAGAGATTTCATCTTCAACTCGTGTATATTCAAATCCGAAATTCTTTGCTAATAATTCTGCATTTCTGTGATGCTGTGTTGCAATGAACTCGTCCAAAGCATTCGTTCCGCTTGGTCCGGGAATGATTTTGAAAATATTGCCTTCCCCATTATTGAAAATCACAATCCTCGTGTAAGGTGGAATGTACTGATTCCAAAGTCCATTGATATCATAGAAAAACGACAAATCACCGGTAATTAAAATGGTTGGTTCATCTTCCATCATTGCAAATCCCATTGCGGTAGAAGTACAGCCGTCGATACCGCTGGTTCCTCGGTTGCAATACACGTCATATTTTTGATATTCAAATAATTGTGCATATCGGATTGCCGAAGAATTGGAAAAGTGAATCCGGTAATTTTCAGGAACTTGATTGGATAATTGATTGAAAAGATAAAAATCCGAAAATGGTGCTTTGTTGAGATATTCCTCGTGTTTCGCATCTTTTTTATCTTTCAGAACGTCCCAAAGATTGAAATAAGCTCTGGGTTCCAGATTAATAGATTTCAGTAATTTGGAAAAGAAGACTTCTGGTTTTGTTTCAATTTTTTGACTTAGAACAAAATATGTATCGGGCTGCCAGTATTCATCAATATGCCAATGTTGCTTTGGTTTGGCTTTTCTTAGGAATTGCTTCACTCTTTTAGAAACAACATTTTGCCCGATTGTAATCAACAAATCCGGCGCATAAGTGTGATAATCTTCTTCAGAAAAATCAGTAATATAACGATCGATATGAGCAAAAAACTTATCGTGATGAAGATTAGAATTCATTTCTGTCAGAACCACAACAGTGTGATTTTTAACTAATTGTGAAAGTTGAGCTTCCAATTCCGGATTGGGAGATAATGTTCCTGCCAAAATCATAATTCTCTTGGAAGTATTCCAATCTGCTATCAGATTTGATGGAACTTCGTAATTCTTTTTCTGAATCGTTTTCTCAACAGCCGGCATTACAGGCAATTCTTCCAACAAATTGTAGAGAGGTTCTGTCAAAGGAATATTGATGTGAACCGGCCCGCTTTTTTCGATGCAAAGTTCAACTGCTTTTTTGATTGTTTCGAAATTATAATCATCAGCGCGGTCTTTTTCATCTTCCAGCAATTCGAAATCGCCGTAAGAATGCTGCTGGAAAATATTCTTCTGACGAATCGTCTGTCCATCAAAAATATCAACAAAATCCGCAGGCCGGTCTGCTGTCAAAACCAAAAGCGGTACATTCTGATAAAACGCTTCCACCACCGCAGGATAATAATTAGCTGCAGCAGAACCGCTTGTACAGGTGATAGCCACGGGTTTTTTAATTGATTTTGAAATTCCCAAACCTACAAAAGCCGCCGCTCTTTCGTCCACAATACTGTAACACTGGAACGCATCAATCTCGGAAAAATGAATCGCCAAAGGTGCGTTTCTGGAGCCTGGAGAAATGATGATTTTATCGATGCCGTACTGTTCAAGAATATGAGCTAGAATCTGGATGCTTCGTTTTGCGGAATATTGCTTCATTTGGGAAAATTACTGAGAAATAAATCAGTTTGCAAATTTAATTAAAAGACTTGTTTTATTTTATCACAAAGGCGGAAAAATGTAAACAACTTGCTGTTCAAGCCGCAAAGATTGTATTCTGATTTTAATTTTGCGACTTTTAACGAATTACAATTAAGAATAATTTGTGATTTTGCGATAAAAACTAAAACAATCGCAATTGCTGTGTTCTGCTTCCTGTAAAATGCTCGGTTGTGAGAATTACTCTTTCACGATTATTAAAAAACTTCTTCTTCCCGATTTCAAAAGTTTTATGAATCATTTCTGCAATATTGCCTTCGCCTTGATAACGTTGGAAAAAACGCTTTTCACCAAGATTTCCGCCTCGCATTGAGCGGATGAGATTCAGGACTTTGTCTTTTCTGTCGGGGAAATGTGCTTCCAGCCACTGGACAAAAACGGGTTCAACAGTATCATTCAGTCTGACCAGAGTATAACCGCAACTTCTTGCGCCGGCTTCGGAAACAGATTTCATTATAAAAAGGCTTTCGTCACTTGTCAAAGCAGGAATCACAGGCGCAATCATCACATTCACAGGAATATTTTTCCCGGATAAAACTTCGATCGCTTTCAGTTTGTTTTTGGCTGTCGAAGTCCTTGGTTCCATTATGCGTCTCAAATCTTCATTAAGCGTCGGAATGCTCATATTAACCGAAATCAGATTTTTCTCTGCCATTTTTTCAAGAATATCCAGATCTCTCAAAATCAAAGCGTTTTTGGTGATGATGGAAACCGGATGTCTGTAATCCAAACAAACCTGAAGCAGTTTTCTGGTAATTTCGAACTGTCTTTCAATGGGTTGGTAGCAATCGGTATTCCCGGAAAGCATAATTGGTTTCGGAATGTAAGATTTCTTCTGAAAAGTTTTTTCCAAAAGTTCCGGCGCATTTTTCTTGACCATTAATTTTCTTTCAAAATCAATTCCTGCGCTGTAACCCCAAAATTCGTGAGTAGGTCTTGCAAAACAATACGAGCAACCGTGTTCACAACCCTGATATGGATTCATCGAATAATCCATGGGCAAATCCGGACTCTTGACAACATTGATAATCGTCTTTGGAAAAACTTCTGTAACCTGAGTCTTGATTTTTTCCAATTCATAGTCTTCCGGCTCGAACGTATATCTGTCGAACCGGTTGATGACGTTGCGTTGCGCACCCTGACCTTTTGGAATTAAATCTGACATAAGTTGAGAAAATTAATGCAAAGGCACAAAGAAAAATGATTAAAAATCTGTTTTAAGTCGCAAAACTTTGCGTCTTAAAGAAGTTAATAAGGAAATAAACTTTCCGCCTTTGCGATAAAATTGATTGGAATTATTGTTTCAAAATTATCACTTGAAAAATGAAAAATATCTTAAAATTCCGGAAAGTTTTCCACAAAAAAATCCGGCTCATAGGAACCGGAATTATGTATAATTAAATAGCTTATATTATAAAAAAGCTTCTAATTCTATACCATCACCTGATCCTGCGTAAGGTTTTCTCGGAGAGCTGAATAGCAAATGATGGTCAGAATAATCGCTGTTATAAAGTCTGTTTTTTAAATATTTTCTTACCGCAATGGCGCTCAGAACAGCTGCTGTTCCGAATAATCCCGCAAATATGATTTCGATATTTCTCTTCATACTAATAATTAATTTCAATTCTCAAAAGCAAATAGTGTTCCTTTTTATTTTATCCAAAATGACAATTTTTACAATTCAGTCGGATTTTTATACAGTTCGGTCAATATTAATTGCTTAACTTCTGGTATTGAAATAATTTTGAATCAAGAAATTAGAATATGAATAAGAAACCATTGATAACGCTCACCTGGATTACACTTGGCTCGTCCATTTTTTTCTTCACTTTTTTCTCTGATGAGAAAACTTTAGAAAGCTTTGGTTATAACTTGCTTATTTCAGGAATGTATGCTTTTGGATTAGGCTTAAGTAATGGTTTTTTAAATGATTTCCTCAACAAAAAATTTTCATGGACGGAACAGACCAGACTTAGAACCATTTTAGGAATCGTAGCAACCATCATTGTCAACTTTGTAGTCGTTTATTTTTGTAATTATATCAATTTTGTGATTATTCAGAAGGTTTCTACTCAAGAAGAATTCTTCTCAGGAAAATATAATTTTACCAATTGGTTTTTTGTCAATTTTGCCTTGATGATTTCAGCTTTTCTCCACGCCAAAGGCTTTATGGAGGAACTAAAAAAAAACACCAAACAAGAAGTTGTAGAACAGAAACTGATTGCAAAATCTGCCAACGCCCAATTCGAATCTTTGAAGAATCAATTGGATCCGCATTTTCTTTTCAATTCACTTAATGTCTTAACCGCTTTGATTGATGAAAATCCTGAACAGGCACAGAAATTCACCACATCGATGTCGAAGATTTACCGTTACGTTCTGGAAAAGAAAGATAAAGAAATGGTCAAAGTGGAGGATGAGATAGAATTTGCTAAAATCTACTGTAATCTTTTGAAAACCAGATTTGAAGACAGTGTGAATTTTATTTTTGAAGTTAATAATGATGATTTACAAAAATTCGTGGTTCCACTTTCTCTGCAATTATTATTAGAAAACTGTATCAAACATAATTTCGCGACCTCATCAAAACCTTTGAACATCAGAATCTTTACGGAAGGAAAATTCCTCTGTATAGAGAATAATCTCCAGGTAAGAGAACAGTTGAAAGAAAGTGCAGGAATCGGTTTGGCGAACATCGTTCAGCGTTATGCATTGCTTACTAAAGAAAATGTATTCATAGAAAAATCAGAACAGACCTTTAAAGTCAAAATCCCCATATTAATCGAAAAAAATTCTCAGACAATGACAACTTATACATCAGAAACCACAGAAAATGTAGCTTACGAAAGAGCGGTAAAAAGAGTAAAAGAACTGAAAGGATTCTATGGAAACTTAATCTCTTATTGTATCGTCATCCCATTTTTAGTTATCATCAATCTTTTGACTTCTTCCAAACAAATTTGGTTTTACTGGCCAATGCTAGGATGGGGAATCGGACTTGTGGCACACGGAATGACCGTCTTCGCCATCGGTAAAAACTGGGAAGAAAAGAAGATTCGTGAAATAATGAACAATCAGAAATAATCTTTTAAATCAATAACAATGGAACATATTAATAAAGACAATCCACGTTACGCAATGGCTGTGGAAAGGGTACAAAAAATCAAAAAATTCTATTCCGGGTTAATCGTTTTTGCAATTGTATTCGGAGTGGTTTACGGTATCAGATTTTTCAAGCACGGATTTTCGCAGAACCTTGGCGATATGCACGTTTCCTGGATTTTTATCATCTGGGGATTGATTCTGGCGATCAAAGGAGTTAAGTTATTTTTCTTTAATTCCGATTGGGAAAATGATATGATTAACAATGAAATTAAAAAGCAAAGCAATGGAAATTATTAATGATAAAAACGATATCCAATATCGTGAAGCTGTAAGAAAAGTAAAACGTCTGAAAAGCTTTTACACGCATCTGACAATCTATGTTCTTGTGAATCTATTTCTTATTTTTGCTAATTGGAGCGAAATCCGGGAAGAACATAGTATTTGGAGCTGGCAGATTTGGGCGGTTCCATTCTTTTGGGGAATCGGATTGGTAGCACAAGCTGTGGGTGTTTTTTGTCCCAGATTTTTCTTCGGGAAAGATTGGGAGGATAAAAAAATCAAAGAATTAACGGAAAAGTATAAATAGTTTATCGCAAAGACGCTTTAATAATTACACAGTTAAGTCACCAAGTTTCAGCATATTTTTTTGCGGCTTAATTTTTTTAATTGCCAGAAAATAGCGCTTTTATGATAAAAATAAAACTATAAAAATGATAAGAACGATAATCATCGAAGACGAAAAACCAGCCGTCAGAAGGCTTGAAAAATTATTAGGTTTATTTGCTGATTTAGAATTAGTTACGAGCCTTAATTCTGTGGAAGAAGCCGTTGGTTGGTTTCAGCAAAATGAACATCCACAATTGATTTTTTCGGACATTGTTCTTGGTGATGGATTATCGTTTGATATTTTTGATAAAGTCTCTACCAAAGCTTTTATCATCTATACGACGGCTTTTGATCAATACACTTTGAAAGCGTTTAAACTGAACAGTATCGATTATCTTCTGAAACCGATTGAGGAAGAAGATTTGGCAAAAGCCATTGAAAAATTCAAATCATTTCTGCCGGAAGAAGGATCGGTTAATTCACAGGAAATCAGGCAAATCGTTAGAAAAGAAAAATCGACACTTTCCAGAATTTTGGTGAAAATCGGGTACAATCTGAAAGTAGTTTCCATTAATGAAATAAGTTGTTTCTTCAGCGAGAACAAAATTGTTTACCTACAAACCAAAGAACGAACTTATCCAACGGATTTTACATTAGACGAATTGGAAAATGTTTTGGACGAAACCAAATTTTTCCGGGTAAATAGGCAATTTATCATCAGTTCTGATTACATCAAGAATATCCATACTTCCCCAAATTATAAAGTCGATTTGGAATTCCAACCGGATGAAGAAATCACAGTGAGCAGGGAACGAGTGAAAGATTTTAAGGATTGGCTTGCGGGATAAAGAGAAACCCTTTCAGAGTTCAAAACTCTGAAAGGGTTGTATAGGCTTATTTATTTTTCTTGTAATTAACTGATCACACCACTTCCAATCAGTTCATCATCAATATACCAAGCAGCAAATTGTCCTTCAGCAATTGCAGATTGAGGATTTTCAAACTCCATAAAAAATCCTTCTTCGAATTGATAAATCGTTGCTTTTTCCAATGGTTGACGGTAGCGGATTCTTGCCATCACATCCATCAATTCTCCGTTTTTCAATCTCAGATCTTCACGAACCCAATGAACTTCAGAATTATCGATTTTAAGTGCCTTTTTATATAGTCCAGGGAAACTTTTTCCTTCTCCAACAAAAAGAATGTTATTTTCCATATCTCTGTGGATGATGAAACAGCTTTCTTTATGGCCGCCAATCCCCAAGCCTTTGCTCTGTCCGATGGTAAAGAATTGTGCACCCTGATGTTTTCCAATTATTTTTCCATCTTCTTTTTTATAATTGATGTTCGCAGACAGATATTCCAGTTCTTCCTGTTTTGAATTGAAGTTTGGTTGAGATTTATGATATTCAGCTAAATCATTGAAGATTTCTACAATTTCGCCTTCTTTCGGGACCAATTGCTGCTGAAGAAAAGTCGGTAAACTTACTTTTCCAATGAAACAAAGTCCTTGCGAATCCTTTTTGTCAGCCGTTACCAAGCCTTGTTCTTTCGCAATTTCACGGACTTCAGGTTTTGTTAGTTCACCAATCGGAAACAACGCTTTTGACAATTGGTCTTGGCTTAATTGGCAAAGGAAATAACTTTGGTCTTTGTTATTATCTTTCCCGGCCAAAAGATGGAAAATTTCTTTCCCATTTTCATCTGTTGTAGAATGAACTCTGGCATAATGTCCTGTTGCAACCTTCTCAGCACCAAGCGATAAAGCCGTTTTCATAAACACATCGAATTTCACTTCCCGGTTGCAAAGCACATCTGGATTCGGTGTTCTGCCTTTCTGATACTCATCGAACATATAATCTACAATTCTTTCTTTGTAGAGTTCACTCATATCAATTACCTGAAACGGAATTCCTAATTTTTGTGCGACGAGAAGCGCATCATTGCTGTCTTCTATCCAAGGACACTCGTCCTCCAAAGTTACCGACGCATCATTCCAGTTGCGCATAAAAAGTCCGATAACCTCGTGACCCTGCTTTTGCAAAAGATAAGCGGTCACGCTAGAATCTACGCCTCCGGAAAGGCCCACTACTATTTTCATTTGATTTCAATTTTACGAAACTCTTGACGGGAGTTCTTAGTTTGATGCCGCAAAAGTACGATTAAAATATTCGTCAAAAAACCATAATTTTAAGCATTGATAAAAACAATATTATGAAGAAAATTTTCACATTAGGTTTAATAGTAATTAATATTCTTGCGTATTCTCAAATCGCCATGAATTCAGGAACACAGTCTAATCGCTGGACCTTTGGGGGTGGTTTAGGCGTTGGATTCGGAAGTAATTCTTATTTCAATCTGCAAGTTTCCCCTAGAGTTGGTTATAAAATTACAGATCAATTAGAAGGCGGAATCATTGGAAATGTTTCCTGGCAAAGCTCAGACTATTACAAATCAACAATGTTCGGAGTTGGTCCTTTTGTAAATTATTATTTTGCAAGATCGTTTTTTATTGGCGCCAATCTTCAGCAATATTTCATCAATTCAAAAGAAAAATTCACAGGGTACAAATTTGATACAGATGAAACTGCGTTATATCTTGGCGGCGGCTATATGCAGAGTCTGGGCAATAATGCTTTTGTACAATTCGGGATTATGTATAATGTGCTTTGGAAAGAGAGAAGCAGTATTTTTAGTTCAGGTTTTATTCCTAGTGTCGGATTTGTGGTAGGGTTATAAAAAAATAAAGCTCTCCTTCATTTTCATCATTGTGTGTTTTAAGGTAGAATAGGAGAGCCTTATTATGAGCAGCAAATGTATAACCAAATTTTGAGGTAAAAATTAACGTTTGTTAATTTCCTCGTAAAATTCGTTTTTTTATTCTGCTTAATGAGACAGGAGTGATTCCCAGAATGGATGCGACATATTTAGAAGGCACTTTTTTAAGAACCTCCGCATTCTCTTCAAGGTGTTTCTGATAACGCTCTTCGGGATTGAGTAACACGAAATCTTCAATATTATTTAGTAAAATTCCAATCATCATTAGAAACATATTTCCACGCAAATTATTAAGCGAAATGCTTTTCTGTGCGCCTTTGTCTATGGCATCATAAGTCAGTTCAAAAACTTCTGTTTCTCCCACAGATTGATAATAAAATTTTGAAGGACGTTTAAAAATAATCCCTCCATAATTACCGACAAAGCTTTTCTTATTATGAAAAAGCATTGTCTTTTCTGTACCGTTTTCCAAAAGATGATAGACCCGAATAATACCACTTTTAATATAAAAAACCTTGGTGTTATTGTCACCGGGAGAAATAAAAATCTCGCCCGATTTGTACTTTTTAAAAGATATTGATGGCAATAGTAATTCTAAATCTTCTGGAGTAAGCCCTGGAATGTTTCTTAATAAATAATCTTTTAATTCAGTTGTCATATTGATATAAAAAGACCACCTAAATGTTTAGGTGGTCAAACTTTATTTTAATTTATTCCTTAATACTTTCTTTAGTACTTTTTACTTTTTGTGATTCGCCTTCCAGTCCATCCTTAGCTTCATTAACTTTAAGAACAACTTTTTGTCCTTCACTGAATTGTTTATTAACCAGCATCTCTGCTAACAGGTCTTCGATGTACTTCTGGATAGCTCGTTTAAGAGGTCTGGCTCCAAAATCTTTATCCCATCCTTTCTCAGCAATAAAATCTTTGGCCTCATCAGTTAATTCAACTTTATAGCCTAATTTTTCAAGTCTGCTGTAAAGTTTTCCTAACTCAAGGTCGATGATTCTTCTGATATCTGTTTGCTCAAGAGAATTGAAGATAATAATATCATCGATTCTGTTCAGGAATTCAGGAGCAAAGGCTTTTTTCAAAGCACTTTCGATCGTTGATCTTGCTCTTGCATCCGAATTGGTTTTTTTCGCATTAGTTCCGAAACCAACACCGTCACCGAAATCTTTCAAGTCTCTGGTTCCGATGTTAGAAGTCAGGATGATAATCGTATTTCTAAAATCAATTTTTCGTCCAAGAGAATCTGTTACGTGACCTTCATCCAAAATTTGCAATAAAATATTGAAAACATCTGGATGCGCCTTTTCAATTTCGTCCAAAAGAACAACCGCGTAAGGTTTTCTTCTAACAGCTTCGGTTAATTGTCCACCTTCTTCGTATCCAACGTATCCCGGAGGCGCACCAACCAATCTTGATACGGCAAATTTCTCCATGTATTCACTCATATCAATTCGGATCAATGCTTCATCAGAATCAAATAATTCACGTGCCATTACTTTCGCCAATTCGGTTTTACCGACACCTGTTGTTCCAAGGAAAATGAATGTTCCGATAGGTCTGTTCGGATCCTTCAATCCGGCTCTGTTTCTTTGGATGGCTTTCACAACTTTCTTAACAGCATCTTCCTGACCAATCACTTTTCCATTAAGCTTTTCGTCCATTTGAGCCAGTTTATCCAGTTCGTTTTTACCAACTTTGGTTACAGGAACGCCACTCATCATTGAAACAACTTCCGCAACATTTTCTTCGGTTACTTCTTCTTTTTTCTCCTTAACATCTTTGTCCCATTGTTCCTGAGCAAGGTTAAGTTCAATCTGAAGTCTTTCTTCCTCGTCTTTCAGTTTTCTGGCTTCCAGATAATCCTGAGCTTTTACCGCTTGTTGTTTCAGTTCCTTCACTTCTTCGATACGTTTTTCGTGATCGATGATTTCGGTTGGAACTTTCATATTCTTGATATAGACTCTTGATCCCGCTTCGTCCATCGCATCAATTGCTTTGTCCGGTAAGAATCTGTCTGTGATATATCTTGCCGTCAGATTAACACAAGCATTAATCGCCTCGTCGCTATAATGAACATTGTGATGATCCTCATATTTATCTTTGATCTGATGAAGGATCTGAATCGTTTCTTCAATAGAAGTCGGTTCAACCATTACTTTTTGGAATCTTCTCTCCAAAGCGCCATCTTTTTCGATGTATTGGCGATATTCGTCCAAGGTTGTTGCTCCGATGCATTGGATTTCTCCTCTTGCCAAGGCAGGTTTGAACATATTAGAAGCGTCTAAACTTCCTGTTGAACTTCCTGCGCCAACAATTGTATGCAGTTCATCAATGAAAAGAATGACATCTCTGTTTTTTTCCAGTTCCGTCATGATCGCCTTCATTCTTTCTTCAAATTGACCACGATATTTGGTTCCGGCAACAAGACTTGCAAGATCCAACGTAATTACTCGTTTACCATAAAGAACTCTGGAAACTTTTTTCTGCTGGATTCTTAATGCTAATCCTTCTGCGATTGCAGATTTACCAACTCCAGGTTCACCAATCAGTAGAGGATTGTTTTTCTTTCTTCTTGATAGAATCTGAGAAACACGTTCGATCTCTTTTTCACGGCCAATCACAGGATCAAGTTTGCCGTCTCTTGCTAATGCCGTTAGATCACGACCGAAGTTATCCAAAGTCGGGGTTTTACTTTTTTGAGAACCAAGATTTCCTGTTGGTTTTTTCATCTGGCTGTATGGTTCTTCTTTCTCATCATCGTCGTCATAAGCGCTGTTTTGCGGCAATTGATCTGTGTTCTTCAACAGCGTTCTGTAAGCTTTTTGCACCGCATCATAATCGATGTCATAAGCCTGTAGAATGCTGGATGTCGGATCTTCCTGCTTGTACAGAATTCCTAATAAAAGATGTACAGTATTGATATCTGCAGATTGATATTGACGGCATTCCAGTTCTGATCTTTTTACAGCCTGATCAGCCATTTTTGTGAAAGAAATACTTCCCATATTTGCTGTGAAAGGATTAGTGTTCACAGCACTTAAGGTTTCTATTTTTCTCTTTATCTGGGTGAGATCTGCACTAAGATTTTCCAGGATTTCTTTTGCAGAATTTTCAGTCTTGATAATTCCTAAAAGGAAATGTTCAGTATTCAGAAACTCACTCTGCAAACGTCGTGCTTCATTTTTGCTTTGCTTGAACACGCGGTTCAAACCATCTGAAAATTTATAATCCATAATTAAAAATATTCACTAAGTTATGTTTTTTATAAACAATCCTACAATAATTAATTGTAAAATTTAAATATTTGGTTGCAAATTAATTGCCAACTCAAAAAACAGGACTTTATGACATTAATTTTTTTTGTTGCTTCAAAAAAATGTTTAGGTTTGTAGTCCTCAAAAATCAATACATGAACAATTGGGCAGAATATGTCGGTTACCTGGCTTCCGCATTTGTGGTTGGAAGCTTTTTATTAAAACAAATTAAAATGATCCGTATGATCAATCTTCTGGGCTGTATCTGCTTTGTAATCTATGGGATATACAGCGGAATGCTTTGGCCGATTATTATACCGAATGCTGTCCTGGCATTGGTTCAGATTTATCATCTAATAAAAAACGATTAAAAGATGAGAGTTATTGTAAGCGTTTTTAATAATCTGTATACAGACCAACGTGTTGAAAAGGTTTGTAAAACGCTTTACGATAACGGTTATCAACCAATTCTGATCGGAAATAATTGGTTAGGTGATCCGGCAATGCAGCGTCCGTATCCTTTTGTTAGGATTTCTTTAAAATCTAAAAAATTGAGATTTGCATATATAGAATTTCAACGGAAACTCTATCAGGAAATCAAAAAATATGCTGACAATAAGACCATTTTGCTAGCTAATGATCTGGAAACAATAATGCCAAATTATCTCATTTCTAAAAAATTGGGAATTCCTTTGGTTTTTGACAGCCATGAGATTTTTACAGAAATGCCGACAATCCAGGGCCGCTGGGTGAAAAGTGTGTGGAAAAAAATCGAAAGCACTTTTATTCCAAAAATTAAAAGGATGATAACGGCAAGTGATTCCTATGCCAACTGGTTTGTAAAAGAATATAGGATTAATAAACCTGTTGTTGTGAAAAATTTTCCGAAGAAATTAGAATTTAATGGAGCGAATGAAAATTCTCCCAAAATTATTCTTTACCAAGGCTGGCTCAATTATTCGCGGGGTATTGATAAAGCCATTCTTGCAATGCAATCGATTAACAATGCAGAACTTTGGATTGCCGGCGGCGGTCCAATGGAAAAAGAATTCAAAGAAATTGCTAATCATGCTAATGTTTCGGATAAAGTTAAATTTCTTGGAAAACTTCATCCGGAAGATCTTCGCAAATTGACGCCAAAGGCTGATGTAGGGATCAGCATCGAAGAAAATAATGGACTGAGTTATTACTATTCTTTACCCAACAAAATTTCAGATTACATCCAATCCAGAGTTCCCGTTGTCGTATCAGATTTTCCGGAAATGAAGAATATTGTGAATACTTTCGGTGTTGGAGAAATCATAGAAAATCATTCTCCCGAACATCTTGCGGAGAAACTGAACACAGTTTTGGAAAAAGGGAAAGCATCTTATTTATACAATCTCAATGTGGCTGCGGATGAGCTCTGCTGGGAAAATCAAGAAGAAAAGATTCTAAAAATCTTTGCAGATGCCAGCAAGGAAATTCTTCAATAATTAACTTTGTAGTAATTTCAAAATCTAAGTTGTACAGTTTTTGATTCAATCCAATAAAATATCTATTATGAAATCTTTTGTAATAATGGTTGTAGCTGTTTTTTCTCTATTGAGCTGCAGTTCACAAATATATCTTGACCCTACGACGCTGAGTTCTGTTGTAGAAAAAAAAGAGTTTGATTTCAATGCTACAAGAGCATTTCCAACCAATTATGACGTTATTAATGTAATGAACTCAATACCTGGTTCTACGGGAACCCGGCTTTTGAATCTTGATCCTGGCTATGGATTCAATCTGAAAAAAAATTTGTTTAGTGTTGCTTTACCTTATTTTGGAAGAGCTTTTAATGTTAATCCTGGCGATGCTACAAAAGGTGGTTTGACTTTCGAATCTAAAGAATTCATGGTGAAACAATCCACAAGTAAAAAAGGAAATACACTATTGGTAATTACGCCCAATGATCAAAGAGAAAATTATGTTTTCAATTTGGAAATTTTCAAAAACGGGAGTGCATTTCTGTCGATTCAATCCAATAACAGGCAGCCAATCAGCTTTGACGGGAATATTTCGGCTCCAAAGTAATTAGTTTCCAAATATTTTTTTAACAAATTCACTGGCTTCGGAACTTGGATTAGATAAAAGTTCTGAAGCATTTTTTTTATGTTCCTGGAAAGAATTGGCAAGAAGGAGATCATTTTTAGCTTTCTCAAGAATATACTCTCTCACCCAAAATTCGAAGCGCTTCTGAGCCTGGTTTTTTCTGGTTTCAAAAAAAGTCCCGTTTTTAGTTTTTAACGTGATATAATTCTCGATTTTATTATAGATTTCATCCAATCCTGTTTTCTCCAAAGCCGAACCCAAAATCACCGGAATTTTCCAGTCTTTTTCTTTCGGAGTAATGAATTGTAAAGCTCTTGTGAGTTCAGTTTTTGTCATTTTAGCCTTAGATAGATTCTCGGAATTAACTTTATTAATGAAAATCAAATCTGCCATTTCCATTATTCCGCGTTTAATACCCTGTAACTCATCACCGGTTCCGATGACTTTTAGAAAAAGAAAAACGTCGGTAATATCATTCACCAAAGTTTCACTTTGTCCAACACCAACGGTTTCTATCAGGATATAATCAAAACCTGCGGCTTCGCAAATCAAAAGACTTTCAAAAGTCGTATTCGCAATGCCACCAAGAAATCCGGAACTCGGACTTGGCCGGATAAATGCGTTTGGGTCTTTTGCCAACTCTTCCATTCTGGTTTTGTCGCCAAGAATACTGCCTTTGTTGATCGAGGAACTTGGATCAATCGCCAGAACAGCAACTTTTTTTCCTTGTTTGATGGCATATTTTCCAAAGCTTTCTATGAAGGTTGATTTGCCAGCGCCGGGAACACCTGTAATTCCAACCCGGACAGATTTTCCTGTGAATGGCAAAATTTCCTTCAGTAACTGATCGGCAATTTCCCGATGTTCAGGCTTTTTACTTTCAATCAATGTAATGGCTTTTCCCAAAATCCTTTTATCAGAAGATTTGATTCCGTTGATGTAATCTTGTAAACTGATTGATTTGTTCATTGGGAATTTGGAATTATTACAAATTAGGAGTTAGGTAATTTTCGGAATCTTATATTTTCTATTTTTGATAAGAATAAAATCCAAAAATATGAAAAAAACGATATATGCCTTATGTTTTGTAGGCGCAATTATCTACTCTTGTACAACAAAAACAGTGACGACCTCAACGGCTTCCATCAACACTAGCGCAGAATATGTGACTAAAGGTAAAACCGTATTTGACCAACGTTGTGGCAAATGCCACGGGCTTCCGGAAGCTTCTGACCACACGCCGGAACAATGGAACAAAATCATCGCAAGAATGGCTCCGAAAGCGAAACTGAACCCGGAAGAAACCAACTGGGTTCTGGCTTACGTAACGGTTAATGCGAAGAAATAATATTTAAAATTAAATTAAAAGGAAACCATTGATTGGTTTCCTTTTTTTATATATAGAACGGTAGAAAATACAGAGATTAAATTAAAATCCTAAAAATTTCTCCAAAATATCGACCGCACACTTCGGAAGATTCGTTCCGGGACCAAAAATAAAATCGGCTCCGTTGGCGTAGAGGAATTCATAATCCTGCTGCGGAATTACTCCGCCCACCACAATTGTGATATCATCCGCCCCGAGTTTTTTCAATTCTTCAACAACCTGCGGAACCAGCGTTTTGTGACCTGCCGCCAAAGATGAAACTCCCAAAATGTGAATATCGTTCTCAACAGCCTGTTTTGCCACTTCTTCGGGAGTCTGGAACAAAGGCGCAACATCTACATCAAATCCCATATCCGCAAAGGCTGTTGCTACTACTTTTGCTCCCCTGTCATGACCGTCCTGCCCCATTTTAGCAACCATTAATCTCGGACGGCGACCTTCTTCTTCTTCAAATTTCTGAGTAAGATTCAGGGCTTTTTCAAAATATTCGTTCTTTCCTGCATTCATAGCGTAAACTCCTGAAATTGTTCTAATGTTGGCTTTATACCTTCCAAAACTTTCTTCCATAGCATCGCTCATTTCACCCAACGTAACTCTTCTTCGAGCCGCTTCTATGCACAATGCAAGAAGATTTCCTTTGCCTGTTTTAGCAGATTCTCTGATTTCATTTAAGATCTGTTCAACCGCTTCAGAATTTCTCCCTTCTTTTATTTTATTTAATCTTTCGATCTGTTTTCTTCGAACTTCCGTATTATCAATATCTAAGATCTCGATTTCGTCCTGTTTTAAATCTGATTTGAATGAATTTACCCCGATGATAAATTCTTCGCCACTGTCGATTTTTGCCTGTTTTCTCGCTGCCGCTTCCTCAATTCTCATCTTCGGAATTCCGGCTTCGATGGCTTTTGTCATTCCGCCTTCCTGCTCAACCTCATCGATGTATTTCATGGCTTCTTCGATCATCTGCTGTGTAAGAGATTCCACCAGATTGCTTCCGCCCATCGGATCTACCACATCGCAGATCCCACTTTCCTGCTGAAGGATGATCTGTGTATTTCTCGCGATTTTCGCCGAATAATCTGTTGGAAGTGCAATCGCTTCATCCAATGCATTGGTGTGAAGAGACTGGGTTCCGCCCAATGCTGAAGATAAAGCTTCAATTGCCGTTCTTGTGATATTGTTAAATGGTTCCTGCTCCGTTAAAGACCAACCCGAAGTCTGCGAGTGAGTTCTTAAAGCTAAAGATTTGGGGTTCTGAGGATTGAATTGCTTTAATAATTCAGCCCAAATATATCTTGCAGCACGCATTTTTGCGATTTCCATGAAGTGATTCATTCCGATTGCCCAAAAGAAAGATAATCTTGGTGCAAAATCATCGACATTCATTCCTGCTTTTATTCCTGTTCTTACATATTCCAAACCGTCTGCTAAAGTGTACGCCATTTCCAGAACCGGCGTTGCTCCGGCTTCCTGCATGTGATATCCTGAAATTGAGATGGAGTTGAATTTCGGAATATTCTGAGAAGTATATTCGAAAATATCTGCAATGATCTTCATAGAAGGTGCAGGCGGATAAATGTAGGTATTTCTCACCATAAATTCCTTCAAAATATCATTCTGAATCGTTCCTGAAAGTAAATCCTGGGAAACGCCCTGCTCTTCTGCAGCCACAATATAAAAAGACAAAATTGGCAAAACTGCACCATTCATCGTCATGGAAACGGAAATCTGATCTAATGGAATTTCATTAAATAAAATTTTCATATCCTCCACGGAATCAATCGCAACACCGGCTTTTCCAACGTCTCCTACAACTCTCGCATGGTCTGAATCATAACCTCTGTGTGTCGCCAGATCAAAGGCTACTGAAAGTCCTTTTTGTCCGGCAGCCAAGTTTCTTCTGTAAAATGCATTGGATTCTTCTGCTGTGGAAAACCCTGCATACTGACGAATCGTCCAAGGTTTCTGAACATACATCGTAGAATACGGACCTCTTAGATAAGGCGCAATTCCCGGGGAAGTCTGTGTTAATTCTTTATTTTTAACATCTTCTGCAGCATATTTTGATTTTAGTTCCAAACCGTCTTTTTCAAACGAATAATTTTGTGAATAGGAATTTAATTCAATGTTTTGAAAATCAGGGTTTTGATTTTTTATTTTGTAGCGCATCTTGCTTTTTCTTGATGAAAGTAAATGTATGAATTTTTAAAAATTGTTTTAATAACAAAGACGCAAAGTTTTTTCAAAGGATTATTTAAGTTTTTGAAAACAGACATTACTCTTATTATAAATTGTGGTCCTTGTGAAAGCCTTGTGACCTTTGTGGTTTTTCCAAGCGACAATTTGTCATTATTTTTTTGATGGTCTTTTTTTTGAGAAAGTTGATCGAAGGCGAAGCTGCGACAGGGATAGTAGTGGAAATCCTTTTGCTTTTTAGATTCTTCACTTCGTTCAGAATGACAAATGTTCTTAAAAGCAAAAGATTGCAACGGATAGCCCGGTGACAAAATAGCGCAGGGAAAAGCTTTGGCTTTTGGCAGTCGCCCGAATCATTATTGATAATTTATGATTGATAAATGATTCTGATTCGGGATTTTGAGTTGAATACTAATAATAAAATTTAAAATAAATATGGCAACAGGAAGTATTAATGTGTCGGTGGAGAATATTTTTCCGCTGATTAAAAAGTTTCTTTACAGCGACCACGAGATTTTTCTTCGTGAATTGATTTCCAACGCAACAGATGCAACAACAAAGCTGAAACATCTGACAACTATTGGTGAAGCAAAAGTGGAGTACGGAAACCCTATGATTGAAGTGAAGATTGATAAAGATGCGAAAACGCTGACGATCAAAGATCAGGGAATCGGGATGACTGGCGAGGAAGTTGAAAAGTATATCAATCAGGTGGCATTTTCCGGAGCGGAGGAATTCTTGGAGAAATATAAGGATTCTGCGAAAGATGCTGGAATAATCGGACATTTTGGTCTAGGATTTTATTCGGCGTTCATGGTGGCGGAAAAGGTGGAAATCCTAACGAAATCTTACAAGGAAGATGCGAAAGCAGTTCGTTGGATTTGTGACGGAAGTCCGGAATATACATTGGAAGAAATTGATAAATCTGACAGAGGAACGGAAATCGTGCTTCATATCGCAGAGGATTCGACAGAATTTTTGGAAGATTTCAGAATCCGAGAATTGCTGACAAAATATAATAAGTTTAATCAAATTCCGATTAAATTCGGAACTAAAAAAGAGCAACTTCCTCTTCCGGAAAACGCGCCGGAAGGAATGAAACCGGAAGAAGTGGAGATTGATAACATCATTAATAATCCACATCCTGCATGGACAATTGCGTCAAGTGACCTGACCAATGAGGATTATGTGAAATTCTATCACGAACTGTATCCGATGCAGTTTGAAGAGCCTTTGTTCCATATCCACCTGAATGTGGATTATCCTTTCAATCTGACCGGAGTTTTGTTCTTTCCGAAATTAGGAAACAACCTGAATATTGAGAAAGATAAAATTCAGCTGTATCAAAACCAGGTTTTTGTGACGGATGAGGTTAAGGGAATTGTCCCTGATTTCTTGATGTTGTTGAGGGGCGTGATTGATTCTCCGGATATTCCGCTGAACGTTTCTCGTTCGTACTTGCAGGCTGATGGCGCGGTGAAGAAAATCTCTTCTTATATCACGAAAAAGGTGGCGGACAAAATGGTTTCTTTGATTAATGACAATCGCGAAGATTATGAAAAGAAATGGAATGACATCAAGATTGTGATTGAGTACGGAATGATTTCGGAAGATAAATTCTATGAAAAATCTGACAAGTTTGCGCTTTATCCAACGACTGACGGAACGTATTATCTTTGGAATGATCTGATCGACAAAATCAAACCAAACCAGACAGACAAAGACGGAAAAACAATTGTTCTTTATGCTTCTAATGCTGACGAGCAACACAGTTATATAGAATCGGCGAAAGAAAAGGGCTATGACGTTCTATTATTAGATTCTCCGATTGTTCCGCACCTGATTCAGAAACTGGAAGCTTCTAAAGAGAACGTTTCTTTTGCAAGAGTGGATGCAGATCATATCAATAATCTCATCAAAAAAGATGAGCCGGTAATTGCTAAACTAAATGATTCGGATAAAGAGACTTTGAAGAAAGAGATTGAAGAATCGATCAATGACAAGAAGTTTACGGTTCAGTTAGAGGATTTGGATTCTACGGATGCGCCGTTTACTTTGACTCAGCCGGAATTTTTCCGCAGAATGAAGGATATGCAGTCAACTGGCGGTAGCGGAATGTTTGCAATGGGCGGTTTCCCGGAGATGTATAATCTGGTTGTGAATTCTAACTCAGATTTTGCCGGAGAATTATTGAAAAAAGATAATGCTGATGAGAAAAAAGCGATGATCAATCAGGCTTTGGATTTGGCAAAATTATCTCAGAATCTTTTGAAAGGAAAAGAACTGACGGATTTTATCAAACGTAGTTTTGAGAGTTTGAAGTAAAACTTAAGGAAATAAATATTTTGGAAACCATCATAGAATGACTATGGTGGTTTTTTATTTTGAGATAGAATTTATTACGTCAAGTTTTGTCGTTATGACCGAATAGATTTGAGTCGTAAATAATTTAAACTTTATTAAAATGACAAAAATTCAGATTACAGACCCAAATACTTTTGAGGTCGTAAATTATGTAAAAACAGATGTTTTTCACGATGGAACATCTATGGATTCTACGAAATGTGATGGTGTGATGTACAAAGAATTCGAATGTGGTACGTTTTATAAACGCGAATACCAGGGACCGATACGAATTGCTTGGTATAAACATCTGATGGTGGGTGAGGATGCAAGTGATGTTATCAATATGGCTATTGATTTTGCGCCTTCTCATTCGATAATAGAAGGGGACGAACAAGAATATAATGTTCACTCCATCTGGCTCAAATCTAATATTACTTTTAGGAATTTCTATTTAAAATCAATTGGAACCGATCAGATAGATGTTAGTGTTTTATGTATTGGTAATGATATCGATCCGGATACTTTAGACGAAAGCCTTATTATGGCGTCCAAATATGCTAGAAAAGTATATGATCGTGCAGACAACGGTCAAAAAGAAACTAATATTGTCATAGAAAATGTAAATATAGATGGCAACAGAGCTGCACATACAAATCTTTCGGCAACTGAAAAAAATGGAGGAAGACAGGGAATTTGTATCAAAGGAAAGGTAACAAGAATTAAAATTAAGAATTGTGCATTACAGTTTTGTGCAACAGATGGTCTACAAATATATAGCGGACTGAAAAATCAAAATACTGATGATTCACTATTTGCAGCATATGATATAGAAATTGATGGACTAATTTGCGAATGGAACAGAAGACACGGTGCAAGTGGAGATAGTATAAAAATGATGAACATAAGAAACTCAAGATTCTATAGAAATGGCAGAAATATTAATGACGCAATTCTTGAGGGTGAAAAAGGCTCCACTGACGAAAGTGAAAAATTATATGGAAATGGATTTGACTTAGAAGGATATGGTATAGGAACGAACTTTCAAGACATACATTTTATTAATTCTAAATTTGTTGAAAACCAAAATGCAGGTTTATTATTGTATGAACCAGGAAATGTCATTGTCTTAGAAAGAAGTAACATTTTTTTTGATCACTGTCAGTTTGATGCTGGTCTAGATAATACTCCCAATGAGTACTTTGCTTTAAAGATTTCAGGCCTTCAAAATAATATAGAAAATGGTGTTTATAGGTATAACTTAGAAAATGGTGTTTATCTTTTTGATAATATTGTTTTTGATAATTGTGATATTAAAGGTCGAATTCTAGCTAAGTCAATAAGGAATCTAATTATCAGAAATTGTAGGCAAACTTACACAGACACAACAGAGACACGGGGAAATAGAGGTGTACTTCAAAATATTAAACAAGCCGTGATTAGAAATACGCAAACAGAAAGATACCTGTGGGATGGAAAAAATTATAAAGTAATAAGCGATGACATATTGGCAAAAAGTCTCGATTATTCTTTTGGTACACTTAATTCGGGAGATCGACACACCCTCCTGGTAGATGATATATTAGATGCAGAACATGGAGATATTGTTACGGTAACTTTGACAACACTTAACGAATATAGATTTAACGAATTTACACTAACAGGAATGGTTCATTATCCTGGAAATAAAGTTTTTGTGACCCTCAAAAATAACTCTAATCACAATGAATTAGTCGACCCAGGAAGATTATCCGTTATTGTTGAAAAAAAGCTTATTGTAAAATAGTCAATTTCTTGCAAAACAAAGTTTAGAAAGAATTTTCAAACAAAAAGGAACTCAAATCTGAGTTCCTTTTTTATTATTTGATCTTCGAAAGTACATCTACTGTTTCTTCCAAATAGAAATCTCTTTCAAGATTCTTTCTCCAGTTTTCTGTTTTCTTGGCAAACGCTTCGTCTTTTTTGATTCTTTCCGCTTCGTCTGTGTGAAGGGTAAATTTCAGTCCGTTATTGAATTTATCCAAACCTTTAAACTTTTCGATTTGTGCTTTACGTGTTTTCATCAGCTCATTGAATTTGGCCTGGTTCAATGGAATAGTCTCTTCCTTGTCAAGTGCTTCTTTCCATTCTGCGGATTCCTGTAACAACTTGTAATTGTTGTTGTTTACCAACTGTTTGTCCAGTTCTGCCTGCAGTTGAGGAACATTTAATCCCGTTAATTTTTTATAGTTCGTGGCTTCGATTTTGTCCCAAGGCAAAGCAAACTGGTCAAAACGTTCTCCCACTTCTGCATATGAGAAGAAATCCTTCATTTTAAGGTCAGCTTCCACACCTTTCCTCTGAGTCGATTCCCCGGAAACTCTATAGAATTTTTGAATTGTCAATTTTAAAGCGCCAAAGTCATCATTGGTATTCAGGAACCTGTTAAGTTCCACAAACGTCTGAACAGTTCCTTTCCCGAAAGAGCTTGGCGAACCGATGACAGCAGCTCTGCCATAATCCTGCATGGCTCCTGCAAGGATTTCTGAAGCCGATGCAGACAATTCGTTCTGCATAATCACAAGTGGGCCTGTCCAAATCGGTTGATTGGATTTATCAGTCAAAACCTGGATTTTTCCACGGCTGTCTTTTACCTGAACATAAGGGCCGGAATTCATAAATAATCCCATGATGTCACCAACTTCTGTCAAAGAGCCGCCACCATTGCTTCTCAAATCAAGGATAATACCTTCTACATTTTCTTTCTTTAGCTTGATTAATTCAGCTTTGATATCATCCGATGCATTCCTTCCGCCGTTTTCTTTTTCAAATTCTACATTAAAACTTGGCAAGTAGATGAAGCCGTATTTTTTACCGTTTTTAGAATTAACAACAATACTTCTTGCGAAAGTATCTTCTATGGTCACTTCTTCTCGGATCATTGTCACCTCTTTGATGGTTTTATCCTTTTTTTCAACTGTTAAGGTTACAGGTGTTCCTTTTTCACCCCGGATTAGCCGAACTGCCTCATCAGACAACATTCCGACAACATTCACAGGTTCTTCGTTCGGTTTGGATTTGACTTTAAGGATTTTATCACCGGAAGTCAATTGTTTTGATTTCCAGGCTGGTGCGCCTATTGTCAACTCACCCAGATAGAGATAACCTCTTTTTTCCTGAATCAAAGCACCGATGCCAATCACCTTCCCGGTAAATTGCATATCAAATTCTTCCTTGTTTTTTGGCGAAAAGTAATTGGTATGCGGGTCAAAAACTTCGGTATAAGCATTCATATAAACTGAGAACCAATCCATTTTCTTTCTTTTCTTGAATCTTCTGAAAGAATCGGTAATCAAATCTTTTACTTCAGCAGTTGCCTTTTCACGCTTTTTCTCAGCAGAAAGCGGTTCGTATTTTATAGTGTCTTTCAGCTTATTATTAACCACAGAATCTTTTTTCTTTTTTTGAGCCTCTTCTTTGCTGTTCAGTGTTTCAATCTCCTGAAGGATATTATATTTGATATATTTTTTCCATTCATTGTACTGTTGCTTTGCATCAGCAGGATTTGTTCTTTTTTTTGGTTCGATGATTAATTCTTCGTCTTCGTTCAAATTGATCGGTTTAGAAAAAATATCCTGAGTCATTTTATCAATATCGTCAACACGCTGATAAAGACGGTCAACCGTTAATTTGTAGAAAATAAGATTTCCTTGGTTAAGGTAATCATCCAGCTTGGTATAATGCTTCTTAAATTCGTCCATATCAGACTGCAGAAAATATCTTTTTGAAGCATCTACGCTTTCAAAATATTTATCATAAACATCTTGTGAATAGGCATCATTAATTGGTTTTGGGCTGTAATGAAGATATGAAAGTGTATTTTTCACGCTGACCATAATGGTCTGCATTTTTTCATCATCATTTTGTGGAGAGTTGAAACAGAACATAAGCGTCATCAGCGGCGCAAACATCAAGAGTTTCTTTAACTTGATTTTTTTGAACATATAATTTTAAATCTGTACTTGGATTAGTATTTGGTTCGTTTTGAATGTTACGAAGATATTCAAAAACGAAACCAAATTTAACACCTTATTTTAATTAAAGTATTATAAATTGGTTAATTTTGAGTGATTTTTGAAAAATCGTCAAAAAAAGAAAAAATATAAAACGAAAATTTATGAGCAGACCATTGATATTGGTAACCAATGATGACGGAATCACAGCACCAGGAATTAGAAAATTAATCAGCATAATGAACAAAATTGGGGAAGTAGTAGTTGTTGCACCCAATTCTCCGCAAAGTGGAAAAGGCCACGCAATCACCATCAATTCTACTTTAAGCTTCGAAGAGCTGAATCTTGATGGTCCCCAAAAAGATTTTTCCTGTTCCGGAACACCTGTGGATTGTGTGAAAATGGCTCTGGATAAAATACTTCCTAGAAGACCGGATTTGGTAGTTTCAGGCATCAATCATGGTGCGAATTCGTCCATCAATGTTATCTATTCCGGGACGATGAGTGCGGCTGTTGAAGCCGGAGTGGAAGGTTTACAGGCTATCGGATTTTCTCTTTCTGATTTGAAATGGGAAGCGGACTTTGATCAGGCAGAAGAATTTATCAGAGATATCGTTCTTAAAACTCTTGAAAATCCAATGCCAAAAGGCATCGTTCTGAATGTTAATATTCCGAAACTGAACAAAGAAGAAATCAAGGGTATCAAGGTCTGCAAACAGGCGAATGCCAAATGGGAGGAAAGTTTTGACGAAAGAGTGAATCCCCACGGAAGAAAATATTACTGGCTGACAGGCTACTTCAATAATATGGATGAATCCGAAGATGCTGACGAAACGGCATTGGCAAACGGCTATATAAGTATTGTTCCTGTAAAATTTGATCTGACGGCTTATGAGTATATGCGGGAATTGGAGTCAATCTATAAATAATCTGAATGGAGTTTATAAGACAATATCTGCTTTCTAAAAATATTCCGCTCACAGAAGAAAACTGGAAACCTTTTGTGGAAAAAAATGTCAGAAAAGAATACAAGAAAAAAGATATTATTCTCAAAAAAGGAGAAGTTGACAATTACCTTTCTTTCGTAGAAACCGGTGCAGCAAGACTTTTTTTTAATAAAGAAAATAAAGAACTGACTATAAGGTTTGTATTTCAGCATCAGTTTCTTACCGCCTATGATTCTTTCACCCAACGCACACCATCCAGATGTGACATAGAAGCACTAACGGATATGGTTGTCTGGCAGATCCATTACGATGACTTACAGGAGATCTACAGATCTCAGGCTGTAGGTAATCTTGTGGGAAGACTGACTGTGGAAACACTTTATGTAGAAAAACTGAATAGAGAGTTCTCTTTTCTAAGTGATACAGCAGAAGAGAGATATCTCAAGCTAATGAAAGACCAGCCTGATCTATTCCAAAAAATCCCATTAAAACATATCGCTTCTTATATGGGTATAACACCACAGGCTCTCAGCAGAATAAGAAGACGAATTTCTTAACCGTGGTTCATTTTATTTGATGTAAATAAACTCTAGATTTGCATAAAATAACACATGAAAATCCAAATGAAGGAAAAAGAAGCGTTCAGATAACTCCGAACGCTTTTTTTTATTGATATATTTTGCTTTTAGATGGGTTTATTAATCCTATTATTTTCACATTAATTAAAGGCATTGTCATAAGTCATCGATGAAAAATCGATCTTAAGAATTGCTTTAGAATCTACCGGTTTGCCATTACATTTTGCGGGAATCCAGGTCTTATTAACCTTGGTTGCAGCGTCTTTTAAATCTCTAAGGAAAGGCTCACTGTTTGGCACTTTTGGCCCTGCTTCAACTTTGGAAAGAACACCATCTTTGGTAATATCCAGTTTCACAAAGAACAATCCGTTAACAGAATAAGTGTTCCAGTTTACATTTTGTTGTAATTTTTCTTTAAGGTCTTTGATATATGCATCAGTACCGCCGGGATATCTTAGGCTGTTAAATTGAGAAGGATTACAATTAGTATCTTTTATCTGATAAATCCCGCGAATGTTATAAGTTACCGAGCTGGAAGAAGTATCCATCATAGGAATATCGATGTTCATAGATTCTTCAACGTCATTATTCTGAGCGAATGCCAATGAACTGATCAGCAAGCTCAATGAAAATAGTAATGATTTCATAGTATTTGATTTATATGATTTTAGAATGAAATTTTATGCCAAAACTGTTCTGATTAGCAACAAATTACAAAACTTCAATCTGATTTTTTAATAAATCTTCGAATTCATCTCTTTTTCTGATAAGATGAGCTTTTCCATCAAGGAACATTACTTCGGCAGGTTTCAATCTGGAATTGAAATTCGAACTCATTTCAAAACCATAAGCTCCAGCGTTTCTGAAGACAATCACATCACCTTCTCTTACTTCATTGATTTTTCTGTCCCAGGCAAAAGTATCCGTCTCACATATGTTTCCAACCACAGTATAGATTCTTTCCGGACCTTTTGGATTAGAAAGATTCTCGATAATGTGATAAGAATCGTAGAACATCGGACGAATCAAATGATTAAATCCGGAATTAACACCTACAAAAACCGTTGCTGTTGTTTGTTTGATGACATTAGATTTTACCAAAAAATGTCCACTTTTACTAACCAAGAATTTCCCAGGTTCAAACCAAAGCTGGAATTTTTTCCCAGAAGTTTCTTCGTGTTTTTTGATTGCTGCGTTGACTTTTTTTCCAAGAGATTTTACGTCTGTTTCCAAGTCACCGTCTTGATAAGGAACTTTGAAACCGCTTCCCATATCAAGATATTTCAGATTCGGGAAATGTTCTGCCAATTCGAACATAATGTCAAGACCTTGGAGAAAAACATCCGGGTCCTTGATCTCGCTTCCCGTGTGCATATGAAGTCCTTCCACATTGATGTTGGTCGATTTCATCACACGCTCGATATGACGAAGTTGATGAATAGAAATTCCGAATTTGGAATCGATGTGACCGGTTGAGATTTTATAATTTCCTCCGGCAAAGATATGAGGATTGATTCTCACAAAAATCGGATAAGAACCACCGAATTTATTTCCAAATTGTTCTAAAATCGAAATATTATCGATGTTGATATGAACATTCAGAGACATTGCTTCCTCGATTTCTGCAAGGTCAACACAGTTTGGAGTGAAAAGGATTCTGTCATTGGTAAAACCTGCTTTCAATCCTAATTTAACTTCGTTGATAGAAACACAGTCAAGAGAAGCACCTAACTTTTCGACATATTTCAGGATGTTGATATTGGTTAAAGCTTTGGCTGCATAGAAAAATCTTGTGTTCTTCGAGAAAGAAGAAGTCAACTTTTCGTATTGTTCGCGTATCGAATTAACGTCATACACATAAACGGGTGTCCCGAATTCTTTTGCTATAGCCAGCAAGTCCTGATTTGTCATAAAGTAGATTTTTAAAAATAAAAAGGCAGATTCTTATAAAAAGAGTCTGCCGCAATAGATATCTTATGCATGCAACTCTTTATACATTCCAAACCTTAGAGAACCTTACAGCTCCCTTTTTTCCGATTTTGTTTTGCTTAAATATTTGCATTGCTTTTGTTAAAATTTTTCGCAAAATTAGAGTTTATCTGTAAATCCTGCAATGTTTTGGTTTGATTTTTATTTCTCGGGAAGCGGAGAAACCTCATACTCATTCCTCAAAAGCGCCAACTGCAAATCATTCTGCAAATCCTGTGAAAATCTTGGAACTGGCAACATCAGCTTTTTGATTTTCTCCAATGACTGAATCTGATGGTATAATTCATAAAAACCAAAACCAGTTAATTTGCCTTTCTCTAAAACCAGAAATGATTTTTCGCCCAAAGTTCTTCCGGATGAAGACCAGATTTCATTCCTTCCTTTGAGATTGATTTTCTGAGTAAGTTCTGCCAAATCTTTCAGTTCTTCTCTGGATTTGATATAATTAATGGCTTTCAAGCCTTGTGTAAAACTCTTGAATCTCAGTAAGGGTTTATCTTCCTGGAGTTTAATTTTCTCAAGAATGTATTTGTTTTTTCTGTAAAACAGTCCAAAAGTCAGTGGTTGCCTTTTTTGGATTCCTTTATTTTGCATCATCAGTTTGGCAATCAAATCCGTGCCGGTAAGTTCATAAGAGATTTTCTCGGTCTCTTCCTGGATTTTTTTATATTTCGCTTTGTCGGAATCGAAAATTTTCTTGGCAGACTTATAAAGGTCTTCAACAACATCAGAACAGATGATTTTCCCGTCGCTGTTTTGGAAATATAGAATCCCTCTTTCGTTTGGCAGATCTTCCGTTAGAATCTGAACTTTACTGATGTAATCTTTCTCTAGGCTTTCTTCTTGTTGCGATTGGATGATTTCGTTATTTTTGTCTTTGATAATCAGTAGTTTAAATAAGTCCAAAGTTGCTCTTGCGTCACCACTTGCACGATGAGCTTCACTCAACGGAATCCCAATGGATTTGCAAAGTTTGCTCAAAGAGTAGCTTTTCTCCTCAGGAATCAGTTTTTGAGCTAACGGAATTGTATCTAAAGTTTTGATTTTGAATTCATAGCCAAGGCGTTTGAATGATTGACGAAGCATTCTGTAATCGAAGTCGATATTATGTCCCACCAATATAGAATCCTGTGTGATTTCCACAACACGCTTCGCAATCTCATGGAATTTAGGCGCAGTAATTACCATTTTCTGTGTAATTCCTGTCAGTTTTTGAACAAAGCTGGAAATCTCATCTTCTGGATTAACGAGTGAGATGAATTGGTCTGTAATCTCGTGACCATCAAACCGATAGATGGCAATTTCTATAATGCTTTCTTTTCTAAAAGGCGCTCCGTTACTTTCTATGTCTATTACTGAATACATCTACATTTTTCGTTCTACAAAGTTAAGAAACTTGAGAGATTTCCTTTCTCAAACATTTTGTTGTTGATGAGCTCTATTTTCTTAATTGAGCCTACCGGAACGATTGTAATTGTCTTACTTCCCTTCTCAACATAAAAGAAATAAGCGCTATTGGAGTCAATGAGATAAATATCTTTTTGATTTCCAGAATCATCGGTAATCCTGTGTTTTATTTTTAGCTTATTATTTGTAATTCTGTCTTTTACATTGAGTCCCGTTCCAACACCGCCACCAAGAAAGAAAGCAGAAATCATAAATGCAATTGCAAAATAAACTTGCTTTTTAATATGCACTTTCAGGTCGAGATCACTCGAACCAGGATTTTTTTTAAGGTATTTTTTGGCTACCATGGAATCACGAACCCATTTCTTATGGCTATTATTGGCAAGAAAATTATAATAAAAAAAGAAGCCTGTAATCATGAAAGTGACTGTCAATAAGATAATTGGCTGAGAGGTCAATTCTGAGATAGGACTTATCAAAATATCCATTATTGAAGAATATTTCAGGAAATTAATTCCTAACATATAGAAAAATACACCATCTCTCAGGATTCCCAGGATTATTAGATACAAATAACCTAATGGCAAAAATGTCTGTAGTTTCTCGATCAGTTTATAATCCATTGAATTAGTTATTATCTCCTTTTCTTCAGGCTAAACATTCCTAAAATAAACTTCGCACCTTCTCTCGCCAATGTTGTCATAAAGGTTTTTCCGGCACGGCTTTCCATTACCTGTTCAAACATTCCCGGTTCTTCTTTAGGTTGTACGGTTCTCGTTGGTGTAGGAATTACGGTTTGAGAATGTTCTTCTAATCTTCTATTGAGTATTTCGTAAGCACTTTCCTTATCAATGGTCTGTTCATATTTTCTGACGAGTTCCGAATTTCTTGTTAGTTCATCAATTTCTGATGAGGTTAAGACATCCATTCGGCTTTCCGGAGAAATCAGATAAGTCTGAACCAAAGGCGTCGGAATTCCTTTTTCGTCAAGAGCTGTTACGAAAGCTTCTCCAATACCAAGATTCTGAATGAGTTCATTAGCTTTGTAGAATTCTGTAATTGGATAATTTTCTACCGCTTTATCAATTTCTTTCCTGTCTTTGGCTGTGAATCCTCTCAAGGCATGCTGGATTTTCAAACCAAGCTGACTCAATATATTTTCCGGAACATCGCCAGGAATCTGAGTGATAAAATAAATACCGATGCCTTTTGAACGGATTAATTTTACCATTGTTTCAATCTGGGAAAGCAATGCCTTCGAAGCTTCATTGAAAATCAAATGTGCTTCATCTATGAATAGAACCAATTTTGGTCTTCCACTGTCGCCTTCTTCAGGAAAGGTCATATAGATTTCTGCAAAAAGCGATAACATAAACGTTGAGAAAAGATTCGGTTTGTTTTGGATGTCATCCACACGGAAAATATTCACAACACCTTTTCCGTCTCTGGTTTTTAGCAGGTCTTCAACTTCAAAACTTGGTTCGCCGAAAAAAGTCGATGCACCTTGTTGTTCCATTGCGACAATCGAGCGTAAGATTGCGCCCAAAGATGCCGGTGCAATAGAACCGTAATTGTCAGCCAGTTCTTTTTTACCAACCGGATTATCCGTTACGTATTGCAAAACTTTTTTCAAATCCTGCAAATCAACCAAAGGCAAAGCTTTGTCATCACAGTATTTGAAAACAATAGACATGATGCTTTGCTGGGTATCATTGAGTCCAAGAATTTTACTTAACAAGATTGGTCCGAATTCCAACACAGTGGCTCTCAGTTTCACACCTTTTGTTCCGGAAATAGTCATCAGTTCTACCGGAAAGCTCTGTGGGGAATAAGGCAACTGCGTTTTGGCATAACGGTCTTTGATGTTGTCATTTTCTGTCCCTGCTTCTGCAATTCCGGAAAGGTCTCCTTTGATATCCATTACCAAAGTTGGGATTCCTGCGTGAGACAATTGCTCCACAAAAACCTGAAGCGTTTTGGTTTTTCCGGTTCCCGTTGCGCCGGCAATTAATCCGTGCCGGTTTACGGTTTTAAGTGGGATCGAAACATTGACTTCCGTTACAACTTCGCCGTCAAGCATTCCTTTTCCAAGAATGATATGTTCTCCTTTCGGATTATATTTTGCGTTAAGATCTGTGATGAATTTCTCTTTATCTGACATCGATTGGTTTTTGAATGTTTAAATTTAAAAATATTTTCCAGAAATTTAAACTTTAGCAATTACATTAATTTGTCTTGTATTAGAATATGCTCAAATTTCTGATTTTCGAAAATATAAAAGCGAGGCAATAATATTTTATCTTTGTATCCAAATCACAAAGCATGCGTGCTTATAACACAAAAAATTTCCTGAAAATACTTATCAGTCTTCATAAAAGTGATACACTGAAGGTTCTTTTCCCAACAATTGTTTTAGTCGGCATTTACTCATATGCAGTCTATTATTTTGAAGTAGAATTTTTGCATCTGACATCCAAATCTTCTGTAAGCAATATCGGGATGATCCATTCTTTGCTGGGGTTTGTTTTGTCTTTGCTGTTGGTTTTCAGGACAAACACAGCTTACGATCGTTGGTGGGAAGGGCGGAAGCTTTGGGGTAAACTGGTTAATGACAGCCGGAATTTTGTCATTAAGATTAACAGCATCCTTCCGGAATCTGATATTAAAAACAGGACTCAAATTGCAAAATACCTGAAATTTTTCCCTCACTTCCTGAATAGCCACCTTTCCAAAGAATCAACAAGATTGGTTCTGGATGAAGGTTTTGCAGATTTGGCTAAGGAGCTGAAACATCATCCGCCGGCAGAATTGATTTTTCTGTTGACTAAAAAACTGTACCAGCTTAAAAAAGAAGGAAAAATTTCTGACACCGAGATGTTATTTTTGGACACGCAGTTATCCGGCTTTTTAGATGTTTGCGGCGGTTGTGAAAGAATTAAAAATACGCCTATTCCATATTCGTACTCATCATTTATAAAGAAGTTTATTATCTTTTATGTAATGGCTTTACCAATTGCTAATGTTGTTAATCTGGGTTGTTTTATGATTCCCATTACGATGTTTGTATATTATGTTCTGATGAGTTTGGAACTGATTGCGGAAGAGATAGAAGATCCGTTCAATAATGATGAGAATGATATTCCTATGGAAGCCATTTCTCAAAATATCGAAAGAAGTATCGATTTAATTTTAAATAAAGTCTGACTGTGACAAAGAAACTGAAACTAGAAGAACTGGGAAGAATAGATGTGGAAACGTTCAAAAGAACAGCTAAAATTCCTTTGGTTGTGATTTTGGATAGTGTTAGAAGTATGCATAATGTAGGAGCGATCTTCCGGACTGGTGATGCTTTTCTAATAGAAAAAGTGGTGCTTTGCGGAATCACGCCTCAACCACCTCACCGCGAGATTCATAAAGCCGCATTGGGTGCAACAGAGAGTGTGGATTGGGTTTATGAGCAGGATATTAATGTGGTTATAGACAATCTTAAAAAAGAAAACTTTGAGATTATTGGCATTGAACAGACTTCATCCAGTCAGTTAATAACGGATTTTGAAATTGATCCGGAAAAAAAATATGCCTTGATTCTTGGGAACGAAGTCGATGGGATCAGTGATGATGCGCTTGGGAATATTGATAATTTTCTGGAAATTCCTCAGTTAGGAACCAAACATTCTCTGAATGTAAGCGTCTGTGGCGGAATTGTGATCTGGGAATTTGCGAAGAATCTTACATTTAGATAATAAAAAACTGCAAACACCAGAAGTGCCGCAGTTTGAAATAAATCTAATAAAAAGTAAAAATGAAAGGCGACAAAGATATATTTTTAAATTAATACGAAGCAACAGTTTTGTAAAAAAAGTATAAAAATTTTTAAAATCTTTTCTGGCTGAGTAATTTTTGTAAATTAGCATAATGTTTATCAAAGACTACATCTCCAAAGATTATCCAGCTTTCAGCGTCAAAGACTCTATAGAAGAGGCTTCTGAGGTTGCTAAAGAATTCGGATATTCCCACGTTTTCATTGTGAACAAGGGTCTTTTCCTAGGAGGGCTCAGTCAGTCTTTTTTAGAAGACAGTCCTGAAGGAAAACTGGATTCTCTCAATATTCATTTTGAGCGTTTTGCGATTATGGAAGACAGCAGTCTGTTGGACAGCATCAAGCTTTTCCATATTTTTAATTCCAATGTGGTTCCCGTTATTTCGAAGGAAGAAAAGTATCTGGGTTACATCTCCTGTGATGATATTTTTAATGAGTTTTCCAAATATCCGCTGTTCTCGGAAAATGGTGCAATACTGACCATCCAGACCAACGGCCTGCACTATTCTATGACAGAGATTTCGCAGATTGTGGAAAGTAACAATGCTAAGATCTATGGCGTTTTCATCAATGCAATCAAAGAGGATAGTATAGAAATTACACTCAAGATCAGTAACGAAAATCTAAGTTCTATAGATGAAACTTTTGAGAGATACGGTTATGTTGTAGTCCATAAACATTATGACGATGAGAAAGAAGAACTCTTGAAAGACCGGTTCGGATTTTTTCAGAAATTTTTGGAGATTTAATTATGAAAGCAGCCATTTATTCTCAAAAGAAAGATCTTGATACGTTTTTGTATCTCAATCGGTTCATTTCAGAATTGGCGCTGAGAGAAGTGTCCGTTGTTCTTCACGCCGAGATGGCGGAAAATCTGAATTTTTCCAAAGAATTCGAAACATTTTCCGGCAAAGAGGGACTTAAAAATAAGAATGTCAATATCGTTTTTAGTTTCGGGGGCGATGGAACTATTCTTAATGCGTTGACTTTTATACAGGATCTTGAAATTCCGATTATTGGGGTTAATACAGGACGATTGGGGTTTTTGGCCAATTTCCGGAAAGACCAGATTTTTGACGAATTGGATTCGATTATCCTTGAAAAGAATTATAATATCAGTGAAAGATCGGTAATTAAAATCACGACAAATGATAATTCTGAAATCGATTTTCCATTCGCTTTGAATGATGTCAGTCTTTCCAGAAAAGAAACGACATCAATGATTACGGTCGAGTCTTACATTAATGATGAGTTTCTGAATGTTTTCTGGGGCGATGGATTGATCGTATCAACACCAACCGGTTCCACGGCCTACTCGCTGAGTTGTGGCGGACCGATTATTTCTCCGACGAACGATAATTTTGCGATATCGCCAATAGCGCCTCATAACCTGAATGTCCGTCCACTGATTGTAAAAGATGACTCGAAAATAAAACTGACAGTTAAAAGCCGGGTTCCGCAATACACTTTGGCTTTGGATTCAAGGCTTTATCATATGGAAGTGGGGAGTGAGATTATCATTGAAAAAGCAGAATTTTCTTTGTTCCTTATCAAACCGAAAAATTTCAGTTTCTACGAAACAATCCGCCAGAAGTTGCTTTGGGGAAATGACAAGAGAAATTAATTATTGAAAAATTATTCTTAACATAGTATATTAATTGAAGTTAGAATTATTAATAATTTCGTAACTTTACAGTCCAAAAAATCTTAAAAAATATAATAAAAATGAGCAGAAAATTTCCGGCAGGAGTTGCCACTGGTTCTTTAGTAACAGAGATATTTGATTATGCAAAAGAAAAGCAATTTGCGCTTCCTGCTGCTAATGTGATTGGCTCTAGTAATATCAATGCAACTTTGGAAACTGCTGCAAAACTAAACGCTCCTGTAATTATCCAGTTTTCAAATGGTGGTGCGGCTTTCAATGCAGGAAAAGGCTTGAGCAATGATGGTCAAAGGGCTTCTATACTTGGAGCTATTGCTGGTGCAAAGCACATCCATACTTTGGCAGAAGCTTACGGAGCGACAGTAATCCTGCATACAGACCATTGTGCAAAAAAATTATTGCCTTGGGTTGATGGTCTTTTAGATGCAAGTGAAGAACATTTCAGACTGACGGGAAAACCATTATATTCTTCTCACATGCTGGATCTTTCTGAAGAACCTTTGGAAGAAAATCTCGAAGTTTCTGCTAAATATTTCGAAAGAATGGCAAAAATGGGAATGACTCTAGAAATTGAACTTGGAGTAACCGGAGGTGAAGAAGATGGTGTTGATAACTCTGATGTTGACAGCTCAAAATTATACACACAACCCGAAGAGGTTGCACATGCTTATGAAGTTTTGAAAAAAGTGTCTGATAATTTTACAATTGCTGCCGCTTTCGGTAATGTACATGGTGTTTATAAGCCGGGCAACGTAAAATTAACTCCAAAAATCCTTGATAATTCTCAGAAATATGTTCAGGAGAAATTTGGTACAGGGGAGAAACCGGTAAATTTTGTGTTCCATGGTGGATCTGGCTCTACTTTGGAAGAAATAAGAGAAGCAATCAGCTACGGTGTTGTAAAAATGAATATCGATACAGATTTACAATTCGGTTACACAGAAGGAATCAGAGATTATATGACAGAACAGATTGAATATCTGCGCCATCAGATCGGAAATCCAACTGGTGCCGATGCTCCAAATAAGAAATTCTACGATCCAAGAGTCTGGGTAAGAAAAGGAGAAGAAACGTATATCAAGAGATTGACTCAGGCTTTTGAAGATCTGAACAATATCAATACACTTTAATAATTTATAAATGATAATTGATGAGCGATAAATGGTTCAGTCGTTTTTCTCATCAGTTATCATTTTTCATTTATCAATTATAGAATATGGCATTTGATTGGTTTAAAAGAAAAACCCAAAACATTACAACTTCCACGGAAGACAAAAAAGATGTTCCAAAAGGTCTTTGGCATAAAACTCCAACCGGAAAAATTATAGAAGCGGAAGAACTTAAAGCGAATAATTTTGTATCTCCGGAAGACGGTTTCCATGTAAGAATCGGCAGCAGAGAATATTTCGATATGCTTTTTGATGATCAGAAATTCAAAGAATTGGATGCTGATGTTGAAAGTGTTGATATCCTGAAATTCAAGGATACAAAAACTTACACAGACCGTCTGAAAGAAGTGAAATCAAAAACAAAACTGACAGATTCTATCCGTAATGCAACCGGAAAAGTGAATGGTGTAGAAATGGTAGTTTCCTGTATGGATTTTGCTTTTATCGGAGGTTCTTTAGGTTCTGTAATGGGAGAAAAAATCAGAAGAGCTATTGATTATTGTATCAAACACAAATTGCCTTATATGATTATCTGCCAATCCGGTGGAGCGAGAATGCAGGAAGCAGCATATTCACTTATGCAATTGGCGAAAGTTCAGGCTAAGCTGGTTCAGCTTTCCGATGCCGGTTTACCTTATATCGCCTATTTGACTGACCCTACTTTTGGCGGTATCACAGCATCGTTTGCAATGACAGCTGATTTGATTATTGCTGAACCAAGTGCTTTGATTGGTTTTGCGGGGCCAAGAGTTATCCGTGAAACAATAGGAAGAGATTTGCCTGAGGGCTTCCAGACATCGGAATTCCTGCAGGAAAAAGGATTTGTTGATTTTATCGTGAAAAGGACGGAAATCAAACAGCAAGTTTCCAGAGCTGTAAAGCTTTTGATGCACGAATATCATTAATCCAAACAGTTAATAATTATAAAAAAACTCACTCTCTCAAATCTGGGAGAGTTTTTTATGAGATTTGTAAGCATATTTTTCAGGACTTTAAAATCATTGACCTTAAAAAAGCTCTTGAAGGTCTTTTCTATTGGATTAATGCATCCTTTATTTGCGTTCTTATATACTTATGCCAGTTTTAAGACATTTACCAAAGCCAAAGAGCTTTATCCGAAAACCAATTCTAACAGCGGAAAAGGAAATGCATTCCGACACGCTTACTGGTGTTGCCTGATCATGATGTATTTCTGTAAAGTCTCATCACCAAATAAATCTCTGAAATGGTGCAAAAAACTTACAGATATGCACGAAGAACTTTTCCCGAATGAACCGTTAGAAACCAAAATGGACCTTCATAATAACAGAGTTGGAATGGATTATTTTATGACGCTCGTTCCGGGAATCCATCGTCAGTTTTTTGAAAGCAGCTTTTTTATTCAGGAATTACAGAAGAGAACCGCAAATGCTGTTCTGATAACTGATACGGATCAAGACGTTGATAAAACAACGTTGGTGTATTTGGAATAATCAAATTGACGACTCAGAAGAATCGTCAACTTAAAAAATTAGATATATAATAGAAGTTTTACCACGCTTTCACCGCTCCACCTTTGAAGGTTTGTTGCGCCGCAGATTCTACTTCCGGAGATTGGTATGCTTGTACAAATTTTTTCACTTTTTCATCATTCTTATTATCTTCTCTTGCAACGATAAGATTAGCGTAAGGCGAATCCTTATCTTCTTTGAATAATCCTTCTTTTTCAGGGTCAAGACCAGCTTGAGCCGCAAAATTATTATTGATAATTGCCAAAGCTACTTCTTTGTCTTCCAAAACCCTTGGAATCTGAGGTGCTTCCAATTCCAGGATTTTCAGGTTTTTCGGATTAGCGATAATGTCAGTTACTTTAGGCAACAATCCAACGTCATCTTTCAACTTCAAAATACCTTGCTTTTGTAATAACAATAATGAACGTCCGCCATTGGTCGGGTCATTAGGAATCACAATAGTTTGTCCGGGTTGCAATTCGGAAACTGATTTTATTTTTTTTGAATAAGCTACAATCGGGTAAACAAAAGTTTTTCCCACAACTGCTAATTTATAACCACGTTGTCTGGATTGCTCTTCAAGATAAGGTAAATGCTGAAAAGCGTTCACATCAACATCACCTTGGTTCAGAGCTTCATTCGGAACGACATAGTCATTAAAGGTAACCAATTCCACATCCAAGCCGTATTTTTCTTTCGCTACTTTTTTAGCCGCTTCGGCAATGTTTTGTTCTGGCCCGGTTGCGATTCCCACTTTCAGAACATTCGGATTCGATTCTTTTTTGCTGCAGGCTGATAATGTAATAATAGCTAATGCTAAAGTCAATATTTTCGTCTTCATTTTTTAAATTTTATCTATGATTGAATTTTTTTGAAAGAAAGTCTCCGGAAACCTGAATAATGAAAACCAGTACGATTAATAATATTAGAACCGCATTCATTACTGCAAAATCATATCCGATATAACCGTATTGATAACCAACTTGTCCCAAACCGCCGGCACCAACTGCGCCGCCCATTGCAGAATATCCAACTAGTGTAATTAATGTAATACTCACATTATTAATTAACGACGGCAAAGCTTCTGGTAAAAGGACTTTTCGGATAATTTGAAGTGGTTTTGCGCCCATTGATCTCGCTGCTTCTATCAATCCTGAAGGAATCTCCAACAAGCTGTTTTCTACCAATCTTGCAATAAATGGAGCAGAACCTACACTCAACGGAACTAGTGCTGCGGAAACGCCAATCGATGTTCCTACAATGGTTCTTGTGAAAGGTATCATCCAGACAATGAGAATGATAAAAGGAATCGAACGGAAAATATTGACTATAATAGATACGATTTGGTGTGATATCTTATTTTCCAATAATTGGCCTTTTCTTGTGAGGAAAAGAAAAATTCCCGTCGGCAATCCTAAAACAAATCCGAAAAATCCTGAAACCAAGGTCATTATAATTGTCTCAATCGTCCCTTGAAATAACAAATTGATGATACTATCCGACATAACCTAAAATTTCTGTGTTTGTATATTCATTTTCCAAATAAGTCAAAGCTTCATTGGTATTTTTTCCCTGCAATTCCAGAATTAAAACACCAAAATTCAAGTAACCAACATATTCCAGTTGCGCACTGATAATCTTAGCTTTAACATTAAATTTCTCATACAGATTAATGATAACTGAACTCTGAGCTTCGTTTCCGTTTATCAGAATTTTGACCAAAGGATTGTTATTCTCGCTGTCAATATTGCTGATAGAATTCTGATAAATCGAAGGCAATTCTACATTCAAAGAAGCTTGTATAAAACCTTTCGTGATATCTTTTTCCGGATGAATGAAGATCTGTTCTACTTTTCCTTGTTCCGCTAATTGGCCATTATCAATTACGGCCACTTTATCGCAAATACTTTTAATCACTTCCATCTCGTGTGTGATAAGAAGAATCGTGAGATTCAATTTTTGATTAATGGATTTAAGAAGTTGTAAAATCGATTTTGTCGTTGCAGGATCCAATGCGCTTGTAGCTTCATCACACAACAGAACTTTCGGATCGTTGGCTAAAGCTCTCGCAATCGCAACTCTTTGTTTTTGTCCGCCGGAAAGATTCGCCGGATAATCTTTTGCCTTTTCTTTCAGTCCGACCAATTCCAAAAGTGAATCCACTTTCTCCTTGATTTCCGACTTCGATTTTCCTTCTAATTTCAACGGAAATGCCACATTATCAAAAACCGTCCGAGATGACAATAGATTAAAATGCTGGAAAATCATTGCAATTTTTCTTCTTTCCAAAGTCAATTGAGCTTCGGACAATTTTGTCAATTCTACATTATCGACAATCACTTTTCCTTCGTTGGGTTTTTCCAGAAGGTTCACGCATCTGATGAGCGTGCTTTTCCCGGCACCGGAAGTTCCAATCACACCGAAGATTTCTCCCTTTTCAACAGTCAGGGAAACATCCGACAAGGCTTGGACAACCTTATTTTTAGTAGTAAAACGTTTGGAAACGTTTATCAATTCAATCATTTTTATTCATTAGTTAAAAAATAAAAAACCTTTCACATAGAAGTATGAAAGGTTTTCAAAATAAACACACTATTATTACTTCTTCATATATATTCGAAAAGTTAAATCGTAGCAACAAAACATTTTTTCTGACATAATAGTGTTTTAAAAAAAGCCTTTGCAAAACTAAAAATTCAATTCATACTAAACAAGTATAATTTGAATTAAATGATAAATGTCAGTTTTTTGTAATAATCGTTTGGGCGACTTAATCCGCCTGTAGTTTATCCTGAGCTTGTCGAAGGGCTCCCAAACCTAACGAAGTGGTTCGACGAAGTCAATCTTTTCACTCCACTGCGTTGCGTAAAAAGGATTTCCGCTCAAGTCGGGTCGCGACAATTCGACTTCAAATTTTAGCATAACATTTACCGTGAAGTTTGTCATTCCGTAGGAATCTAAATATAACATTCACGATTTTCATTGTTGAGATTCCTACGGAATGACAAAAGTGTGTTTATGGACTGCAAACAGTTTTAAAAACCAACTTCTAAAATCTCATATCTTTTCTTACATTTACTAAAAATTAATTTTCCGAATGGTTCTAAGCAGGATTTGGTCCGCCTTCATTATTATAGCAATTGCGGTTGCATCAATTAAGTATTTCAGTTCAGAGAATTACAGCCAGATTTTTAATGATATGGTTGTAGGAAAAGGTGGCGACACGATTCAGATTTCGCAAAAACCTTTAGCTCAGATTTCTCCGGAAATTCAGAAATCATTATTAACCAATCCTGATTTTGAAGACAGTCACATTCATTACAAGATGGATTCTCTTCAAAATGTCAAAACTTACAGAGTTGCCGAAACCGATGGCGTTATCGGAACCAGCGAAACAGCGGTCAATATATGTCTCAAACTGATTGGAATTATGGCTTTGTTTATGGGGTTTATGAGCATTGCTGAGAAAGCAGGCGGAATTAATTTCCTAAGCCGATTGATTCAGCCATTCTTCTCAAAATTATTTCCGGAGATTCCGAAAAATCATCCGTCTTTCGGGCATATGATGCTGAATTTCAGTGCCAATCTTCTCGGTCTTGATAATGCGGCTACACCTTTCGGACTCAAAGCAATGGAAAGTCTCCAAACTTTGAATCCCGATAAAGACAAAGCCAGCAACGCCCAAATTATGTTTCTCTGTCTTCACGCCAGCGGATTGACATTGATCCCGGTTTCCATTATTGCGATTCGTTCATCCATGGGTTCGGAAACACCGACTGATATTTTTCTGCCTTGTATGATTGCAACTTTTTGTGCAACAATGGCCGCAATGATAATTGTTTCTATCAGACAAAAAATCAATCTTTTCCAACCGATTGTTTTAGCTTATGTTGGCGGGATTTCTGCCATTATCGCATTACTGGTAATTTATCTGGTTCAACTGAATAAAGAAGAATTGGATTCTTTCAGCAAAGTGATGAGCAACGGAATTATCCTATTGATTTTCTTCGCGATTGTTCTTGGTGCAGTTTACAAAAAAATCAACATTTTCGATGCATTTATCGATGGTGCGAAAGAAGGTTTTACGGTCTGTGTGAAGATTATCCCATATTTGGTTGGAATGTTAATCGCGATTTCATTGCTAAGAACGAGTGGCGTTTTTGATGTGATTATTGACGGAATGAAATGGGTTGCCAGCGCATCACATCTCGATACAAGATTCGTTGACGGATTACCGACCGCTTTGATAAAACCATTATCCGGTTCCGGAGCGCGCGGCATGATGGTGGATACGATGAAAACTTTTGGAGCCGACAGTTTTCCGGGGAAATTATCCGCCATTTTGCAAGGAAGTTCTGATACAACGTTCTATGTCATCGCCGTTTATTTCGGGTCGGTTGGAATCAAAAATACAAGATATACAGTTGGTTCGATGCTTTTGGCAGATTTGGTTGGTGTGATTACTGCGATTGTTTTAGCGTATTTGTTTTTTGGGTAGTTGAGATGCAAGATGCAAGTTTCGGGTTGCAGGTTCTGAAATTCGCTGACTAGATGTTGGTCAGAAGGAATGATTTTTTTATTTTTAAATAAGAATAAAAAAAACCAAATGAGTTATCTTAAATTAGATATTTACACGATATCGTTCGAACTTTTCATCGCTGTACATCAGTTGACATTTAAACTTCCAAAACACGAACTTTATGAATTGGGAAGCCAGATAAGACGCTCTGCAGATTCTGTCAATTCGAATATTGTTGAAGGTTATGGAAGAAGAATTTATAAAGCGGACTATCTTAGGTTTCTGACAATGTCTCACGGAAGTTGTGATGAAACTACAAATCACCTTAGAAAAGTAATAAAGTTATACCCCGATATTGCGTCTGAATTTCAGGAAATTCTAAATAAATACTTGCTGCTGGGAGGAAAAATTTATAATTATGTAGAATATGTCAAGAATAATTGGCGTACCTAAAAACCTGCAACACGCACCTTGCACCTAAAAACTATGATTCAAGATAAAGATTTTACTTTAAGATTAATTCGACAATTAACACAAGCCTTAGAAAAACTGCTTCTCGGAAAACCGGAAGAAAGCCTGATGCAAAAAGAGCTAGACTTCGATTCCCTGATGAAAGATATTTTTAAAATTAATTTCAAAGAATTAGCTTCGAAATCAAAAGAAGATGTCATCGAGATTGTAAAAGAAAGAGAATCCAAAGACCACGCAGATTATTATGAGATGCTGGGCAATATTTTTATGTTTCACTATCGACTAGAAGGAACAAAAGATTTTGCAGACAAAGCCAAAACATTCTATGAATTATATCTGCAAACCAGCGGGATTTTCGCTTTGCCAATTATCAATAGAATCAACGAGTTGAATTCAATATTAAAATAAATTAATTTTGACCATTTTAGTAGGATTAAATAAAAAAATTATTCTTTTATTTGTATTTTTGCGCGTTATCGAGTAAGCATTATGATTTTTAAAACTAAAAAAGACACAAAATATACCTATGTAGAAGCAGGCGAGGGTCATCCAATGGTGCTTTTGCACGGGTTGATGGGGGGCTTGAGCAACTTCGATAAAATGATTAATTTTTTTTCGGACAAAGGTTATCAGGTCTTTGTTCCGCAATTGCCTATTTATGATTTGCCAATTCTGAATACCAATTTAACATCAATTTCAAAGTTTGTAGCTAAATTCATTAAGGATGTTATCGGGAAACCTGTGACAATTGTCGGGAATTCTATGGGTGGTCATATAGGGCTGATTCTAACAACAACTCGCCCGGAACTAGTGAGAAACCTTGTTTTGACAGGGAGTTCTGGTTTGTATGAAAGGACTTTTGGAGACAGCTTTCCAAGAAAAAGTGACAAAGATTATATCAAAAAGAAAACCCAGGATGTTTTTTATGATCCGATTGTTGCAACTGACGAATTGGTAGATGAGGTTTTTGCAGTTGTAAATGACAGAATGAAAGGCATCAAAACCGTAATGTTGGCGAGAAGCGCCATCAAACATAATATGCTGAATGATCTTCCGAAGATCACTTGTCCAACCTGCATCATCTGGGGAAAACAGGATAATGTAACGCCGCCGGAAGTAGCCGAAGATATGCACAAGTTCATCCCGAATTCTGAGCTGCACTGGATCGACAAATGCGGACACGCAGCAATGATGGAAAAGCCGGATGAGTTCAATGAGATTCTATATGCATGGCTGCAAAAAGTGATGTAGTCAAAAATCAATAAAAACTTTTCAGACCATTAAGAATTTGAATTTTTTAATTTTAAATAAATTTGATTCTTAATGGTTTTTAAATTATAAAAATATGCAGATCAAAACCGCAGAATTTGTAAAAAGCAGCCAAAAATGGCAGGAATGCCCGGAACCAAAAATCCCGGAATACGCATTTATCGGACGTTCCAATGTTGGAAAGTCTTCTCTTATCAATGCGATGATGAATCACAAAGATCTTGCTAAAACTTCGCAGACGCCGGGAAAAACACAGCTCATCAATCATTTTTTAGTGAATGAAAGCTGGTACCTTACGGATTTGCCGGGTTATGGTTACGCCAAAGTTTCCAAAAGTCTGAGGAAGGATTTTGAAAAATTGATTACAAATTATATCCTGAACAGAAAAAACCTGGTTAATCTTTTTGTTTTGGTAGATATCCGTCATAATCCACAGAAAATAGATCTGGAATTCATGCAATGGTGCGGAGAAAGTGGTGTTCCATTTTCCATTGTTTTTACAAAAGCGGATAAACTGAAACCTGGTGCTGCTGAAAAGAATGTAGAGGTTTATAAAAATGAATTGCTGCAGTCCTGGGAAGAACTACCGGATTTGTATATCACTTCTGCAGAAAAAAAGGAAGGCGGCGATCTGATCCTGAATTATATCCAGAAAACCAATGACTTTTTGGAAAAAAACAAAGTGAAATTTGATGAATGATATTGTTTGGAAAATCAAGACTTTTCCGGAGTTTACAGTTGATGAGCTTTATGCGGTGATCAAAGCCAGAGTTGATGTATTTGTTGTTGAGCAAGATTGCCCATATCCCGATTTGGATGGGTATGATCAAAAAGCGATTCATCTTTGGGCAGAAAAAGGAGGTGAAGTTTTAGCTTATTGCAGAATCTTCGACAAAGGAATCAAATATCAGGAAACATCAATTGGAAGAGTCATAACAACGGAGAAAGGAAGAGGAACAGGCTTGGGAAAGCAATTGATACAGTATGCTGTAGAAATTATTGAGAACCGTTTGGGAACATCGGAAATCAGGATCTCTGCGCAGGATTATTTGCTAAGATTTTATTCAGGCTTTGGATTTTTGGATACAGGGAAAAAATATTTGGAAGATAATATTCCTCATACTGAGATGTTTAGAAAATAAAAATAGCCCGGAGATATACTCAGGGCTATTTCTGAAAAATGAATGTATTCTTGATTTGTGTTCTTACGGTTATTAATCCTCGGCAAAAGTAGATACATAAAATCACATTTATTTACGGGAAAACCGTAAAATTCAAAAAATATTATTCTAAATTATTCCAATATTTTTACCGAAAGCAATGAGTTCTTCAGTATTTGCTGCCGCTAAAGATAATTTCATCATATTAATTCTTTTTTCTACGCTGCTTAAGCTGTTGGGATAAATATTCTGTTCCTGTAGCTTTTTAGGTATGTTTTTTTGTAAAATACCATCCGATAATAATTTAAGCAGGGTTATGTCAAAGTTGCTAAACTCTAGAGTGTTAGCGCTTTTTATTGGAAACTTCATATTGTGTGATATATAAGAATTTCCATTGTAAACGGTTTCGATTGCTTTTTTCAATTCACTAGAATCAGAACGTGCTTTTTTTACATAAGCATTAATATTAAGTTCTTTGAATAACAAATCGATTACGCCAACCCTGTGTTCGCCCGAGAAAACAATGATATTAAGTTCCGGACAAATATCACGGCAACATTTTATAAGTTCGCGTCCGTTTTTTATCAACTGTGTTCTATGGTCTTCTTCGAAAGATAAGTCGGTAATTAACAAATCGTAAGGTAATTCATTTTCAAGAGCTTTTTTTATATAAGCCAAAGCATCATCACAATAATAGACATAATCAACATTTGGGATTTTTAATTCTTCCAAAACCTTTTGAACAGAAAAATTACTGCTTTCGTGATCTTCTGCGATCAATATTTTACTGAACATATTTGAGATGTTATTACGATTAATTACTTTTTATTTGGCTCCTGAAGTGGAATATTTCTCCATCCAATAGATACTTTCAGCCCAGTATTGCTGTCTTCAATTTTCATTTTTGCACCAATTTCTCCCAATCGGGTCTTCATATTTCTAAAACCATTTTTTTCTACAACATCTTCAGATAATCCGATACCATTATCAGAATAAAAAACCTGGTATGTATCATTTTCTTTACTGAATTTCAGGACAACCTGAGTCGCACGGCTGTGCTTCTTCATATTCACCAGCAGTTCCCTGATAATCTGGAACAATTCTTCTCGGAAAGTTGGAACCAGATTTTTCCAAAAATCATAATCATTGCCAACGATAATGATTCTGGTGTCATCATTGTCAAAAGAACTGACCAAGGCTAATATCTTCTCGTTAAATTCTTGCCTGGATTGATTGTCATAGGACAAATCTCTCGACTTTTCATACATCATCTCCAGCTTATCCAGGACTTTTTCTTTAGGCAAATCTTTTTGATTTTCGATGATTGCCATCACCTCATAGATTCCGTTGGCAACAACATCGTGTACTCTTTTTGAAAAATCAAGCCGCTGTTCCTGGAGTTTGTTATTGGCTTCCAGTATCAATCTTTCCCGTCTCTTCTTGATCCAGATATAAGTAATGATGACAATAACAATAAAAACAAAAATCAACAGCCAGATCACCAAATTCTGAACCCTGACTTTATATTCATGTTTAGTATGTTCTTTTTGCAGGATCAGATTTTCTGTTTTAGCCTTTTCACTTTCATAGCGGATCAGAGCAAATTGATTTTTTGCTTTATTTTGACTGTTTATCAAACTATCCTGGGTTTTGGAGTAGGCATCAAAATATTGCTGAGCTTCTGTTCCATCAGACAATTTAATTAGGTTTTGCAAAGCTTCCAGTTCATCAACAGGATATTTTAGTTTCTTTGCCAGAATCAACATTTTCTTTGCATAGAATTTTGAAGAGTCCGGTTTTTTATTAAGATAATAAGCGGATAAATAAGCATAAGCTGCATCTTTTGTCCAGTCATCATCAATGTTTTGACTTAATTTTTCTGCGGTAATATAATTCTTGACGGGGTTATAATTATGATTTCCAAACCATTTCGATCTGGAGTAGTTAAGAAGAAGTTTTGGGTAATATTCGCTTTTTGGACCAACGCTGTCAATCAATTTATCATATATAGCAACAGCATGCTCATATTTTTTCTGATTATGAAAAAGGATGGCAATGTTATTTTGCAGCATCATTTTATCAATCGGATCTTTGGCAAAAGGTTTTGCTTTTTTGTAGAATTGTTCAGCATCATTATAGTTTTTCAAATTGCTGGAAGAGATTCCCAGGTTGTTGTAATTTGAAAAAATAAAACCATGATGAGCGGTGTCTTTTTCTTTAAAGAATTGAGCCGCAATAAGACTCGTTTCGATACATCCGAAATTATCGCCAACGTTTTCCTGGATAAAAGCCATATTGACATAGCTCTTCCCGATACCGAAACTATCGTTTCTTTTCAGAAAAAGATCTTTTCCCTTATTCAGATAAAAGAAAGCGCTGTCCATCCTGTCATTATCCATCAGGACAAAAGCCTTCTCATAGAAAGGGTTAGAAAGTACTTTGGAAGTTGTTTTTTGTTTATTTTCTTTCTCGGAGCAAGCGAGCAAAAGCAACAACAGAAAACCAAAAATCGATTTTTGCAAATTTTACATTTTACCCGAAATTTACTAAAATTCGAAGATTATTGAAATAGATTATGATCAATAATCAATCATATTGCCTATTTTTGCTATTCATTTGATTTGTAACAATGTCGATCAGTGTTCTTGAACAATATCTCCCGGAAAATACACTTCCTTTTCTCAAAAAATGGTTTGCGAATTACTATATACACATAAAGATTACGAAAAACAGAAATAGCAAACTTGGAGATTACCGAAAACTTCCGGACAAATCCCATCAGATCACAGTCAATTCAACATTAGATAAACAGCTGTTCTTTTTTGTATTGACCCATGAGCTGGCTCATCTTATTGCGTTTGAGAAATTTAATAACAGAATCAGTGCTCACGGTAAGGAATGGAAAGACACGTTTAGGGAAATGTTACTGGAAAGTATTGACATCTACACAGACGATTTGAAACCAATTATCAGGAGATTTTCAAGTAATCCGAAAGCGAACTTTATGGCAAGCCCGGAACTGGTGAGATATTTTCATATTGAAAATCCGGAAGATCAGTTTGTTTTTGTTGAAGATTTGTCAGTTAAAGATAATTTTCATTATAAAGGAGATCAATATGAAATCCTTGAAAAAAAGAAAAAGTTATATCTTTGCATTAATTTGAACAACTCGAAAAAATACCTTTTCCGTTCATTGGCGAAGGTTGAAAAACTAACATTAGATGAAGAATAATAATTATTGCGTCATAATGGCTGGAGGAATCGGAAGCCGTTTTTGGCCGATGAGCACCCAAAAATTTCCAAAGCAATTTCACGATATACTAGGAACGGGAAGAACAATGATTCAGCAGACATTTGACAGAATCAGTCAAATTATTCCTACAGAAAACATTTATGTTATTACCAATCAGGAATATGTAGAATTAACACAACAACAACTGCCTGATATCCCTGCTAATAATATTGTTGGAGAGCCGGCTATGAAGAACACTTCGGCTTGTAATCTTTATATGGCAAAGAAAATAGAAGATGTCAATCCTGATGCCAATATTATTGTAATGCCTGCCGATCATTTGATTCTGAAAGAAAAGACATTTTTGGATAAAGTGGAATTAGCCTTTGATCTGGCTTCTAAAAATAATTATCTGATTACATTGGGAATTACCCCTACAAGACCAGACACGGGTTATGGATATATACAATTCATTCAGGAGAAAAATGAAAACTTTTCCAAAGTAAAAACATTTACGGAAAAGCCGGATCTGGAGATTGCCAAAAACTTTATAGAATCCGGAGACTTTCTTTGGAACGCAGGAATCTTTATCTGGAGTGCAAAAAGTATTTTGGCTGCTTTTAAAAAGTATTTGCCAGAGATGACCAATCAGTTTAATACTTGTGAATATAATTGTGAGGCGGAGAAAGAATGTATAGATCTGATCTATCCAACTATAAGTAAAATCTCCATTGATAATGGTATTTTGGAGAAAGCTAATAATGTTTATGTCATTCCTGCCAATCTTGGCTGGAGTGATCTCGGGACTTGGACGTCTGTTTATACCAATGCAGATAAAAATGATGATAATAATGCCATAAGCTCTAAAAATGTGTTGACATACAACTCAAAAGGGAATGTCATTAGAATCAAAAACCAGAATAAGGCTGCGGTTATAGATGGCCTGAAGAATTACATTATTGTTGATACGGAAAAGGCTCTTTTGATTTGTCCTAGAGATAATGATCAGTTAATAAAAGATTATGTTCTTGATCTTAAAAACCTCAAAAAGGGAGAAAGATTTATGTAACGGATAATAAACTTTAAAATAAAATTAACTCTTTGGTTTTCCCGGAGAGTTTTTTATTTTTAAGGCTCAATAAAAACACAAATACAAATGCTTGTTAAAGTCTCAGGAGCTGCCATTCATGGCGTTTCAGCACAAATTATTACCATTGAAGTTAATGTAGATCAAGGCGTTGGGTATCATCTGGTTGGCCTGCCGGATAATGCCATTAAGGAAAGCAGCTATAGGATATCTGCAGCACTTAAGAATTCCGGATTCAAAATTCCGGGTAAGAAAATTACAATCAATATGGCTCCAGCGGATCTGAGGAAAGAAGGTTCTGCTTATGATATGAGTATTGCTTTGGGGATTTTGGCAGCGTCAGATTTGATCAAAGCGGAAAGCTTAGGAAATTATATTATCATGGGGGAATTGTCTCTCGATGGTGGACTACAGCCAATAAAAGGCGTTTTACCTATTGCGATCAAGGCGCGAGAAGTCGGTTTTAAAGGGATAATTCTGCCAAAACAAAATGCAAGAGAAGCGGCTATTGTTAACAATCTTGAAGTTTATGGTGTAGAAAACATCAAACAGGTTATTGATTTCTTTAATGAAGATTTGCCGTTAGAAAAGTTTGAGATCGATACCAGAAAAGAGTTCCAGGATAAGATAGACCATTTTCCATTCGATTTTGATGAAGTGAAAGGTCAGGAAGCGGCCAAGCGGGCAATGGAAGTGGCAGCTGCGGGTGGACATAATATTATTCTCATCGGTTCTCCCGGCAGTGGAAAGACAATGATCGCCAAACGTCTCCCGAGTATTCTTCCGCCTTTAAGCCTTAAAGAGGCTTTGGAAACAACAAAAATACATTCGGTTGCCGGGAAAATGGGAGCAGAAACATCCTTGATGACCATCAGGCCTTTTAGATCACCACACCACACAATTTCGGATGTAGCTTTGGTAGGTGGCGGTAGCTATCCTCAACCTGGTGAAATTTCTTTAGCTCATAATGGCGTTTTGTTTTTAGATGAAATGCCAGAATTCAAAAGAACAGTATTAGAAGTGATGAGACAACCACTGGAAGATCGTGTTGTAACAATTTCCAGAGCAAAGTTTACCATCGAATATCCTGCAAGTTTTATGCTGGTTGCAAGTATGAATCCAAGTCCTAGTGGCTATTTTCCAGATGATCCCAATAATACATCTTCTGCCTTTGAGATGCAGAGATATATGAACAAGTTGTCAGGGCCGCTTTTGGATAGAATTGATATTCATATCGAAGTTTCAAAAGTAGAATATGAACAGTTGGCCGAAAAACGAAAAGGAGAAAGCAGCGTCAAGATCCGTGAAAGAGTAGTGAATGCGAGGAATATACAAACCAAAAGATACGACAGTCTTGACATCAGTTACAATGCTCAAATGGGACCAAAGGAAATTGAAAAATATTGTGAGCTGGACGAATATTCGCAATTATTGATCAAAGTGGCAATGCTTAAACTTAATCTCTCCGCAAGAGCCTACGACAGGATTCTAAAAGTGGCAAGAACAATTGCAGATCTTGAAAATTCTGAGAATATTCAAGGTGATCATATTTCTGAAGCGATACAGTACAGAAGCTTGGATCGGGATTTTTGGAATGCTTAGAACAATCCGCCTTCATTCTGATTCTCAAAAAAAGTATCGATTTCTAACTTTGCAGACTTTGCTGCGGCTACAGCCAGTTGATCACACAACTCGTTTTCAGGATGACCGGCGTGACCTTTGATCCAATAGAATTTAGGTTGATGAAGTTGATATAATTGATAAAATTCTTTCCAGAGATCAGGGTTTTTCACATTTTTCCAGCTGCGTTTGATCCACCCTAAAATCCATTTCTGATTAATCGCATCTGCAACATATTTGCTGTCAGTGAAAATGTGAACATCATTGTCATTCGTTTTCAATTGTTTGAGAGCGACAATAACAGCCATTAATTCCATGCGGTTATTGGTGGTTTTACGGAAGCCTTTGGAGAAGGTCTTCTGGTATTTTTTTCCGGGCACACGCATCAGGATCCCATAACCGCCTGGTCCTGGATTTCCGCTACAAGCACCGTCAGTAAAGATTTCGATTTTTAGAGACAAAGTTATTGAATTTATTATTACGCAATTTAAACAGTAAATACGATATGAAGCAATTTAAGTTATCTCTTATAAGCTTGTAATAAAGTTGAGCCTTATTGGTAATATATTCTACTAAAAAGCAGGAACCAAGTATTTGATCCCTGCTTTTTTTATTAATCCTGTTTGACAATGATTTGATGACTTTCTATTTTACTGTCATAAATTAATTTCAAGGTATAGACTCCTGGAAGAAGTCCCTTAACCGAAATGCTTCCAGTAATGTCTTTGAATTTTATGCTTCTTTGTTTTATACCAATAGCATTGTATAATTCTGCATTTACTTCAGAGGAAGAAAGTTTATTTGAGGTACTTAATGGGGAAATTTTTATAAAATCATTTGATGGATTTGGTGAAATAGTAAATAAATCTGCATTTTCCAAATCTCCTTTTATTGTATTAGGCTCATAGAAAAATAAATTTTGCCAAGGCCCCCATTCACAGCTGTTTTTTGTTCGCACTTTAATAATTACAGGTCTCCCTCCGAAGCTATTAAGGTAGACAACGGCTGTTTTACCAATTACCTTTGTTCCATTATTATAAACGTTGGTGTATTCCATACAGCTTGGATAACCATCAGAAACAAACGTAAAGTTCCCATCTACTTTCTCCCACTCAAAATCTGTGTTGTTGGAATCCGACCAACTTTTATCCATCCCGATTGCATCAAAGGTAATACAGTTTTTCTTTCCTGCGGTCATAACATAATTTCTAACTGTGCATGTTGTATCATAAGGATTACAAGTTCCCATATAGGACACTGGACCGCCCATATGTAGATTTTTTGTAACAGTCTGTCCGTTCTGAAATGTTGCTGTAATAATACCCTGTCCTTGATATAATGATTTGACATTTACAGTGTAATCAGTACTGCTTACAATCTGTAAATTTGGAGAAACGTTCCAAATGACTTTACTTGGCAACTTGCAGGGATCTGCAAAACTATAAGATGCAGTCTGATTAACACAGATTTTATCAGTACCCTGTAAGGCATCAGGGGCAATTGGAAACCAAGGAGCTTGTGGCTGACCATCCAGTTCTTTCATAAGCCAATTAACACTATCTTCCGTAAATGAAGTATGCTGAGTATTTTCTGAAGAGCCATAGTAGCTGTCAAATGGCGTCTCACCACTACAAACAAGATTTCTTTGCAGACTTTCTGCCCAGTTTCTGTCAGGGTTTTTAATACCTAATGAGGAAAAAGTAGGAATGAAAGAGTGATTGAATTGGAAATCTCTTAGTTCCCAATAAGAACTTCCGTAGTGATTAGCAAACCAATATCCAATATTATCAGTGGTATATTGCCAGAAACTTCCACGTACACCATCTACAACAGGCTTTCCTAAAATTGCATTAGCTATGTCATTTTGAGCAGGGTACCAACCTCCTGGTACAGTGTCCATATTACCTCTGGAATTAATGTTAGGCGCATAAGCATAGTGATAATCGAATGCTTTTTTAAAGTGAGCTATTTTTTGAAAATCTGTGTTATACGATGGCATGAAATAGCTTTCAAGACTCGCCATATGAATAGTAAAAGTCCATGTCATTCCAAAAATCAATGGAATTGTAACTTTTGTAAATGCTCTAATATTCAGAGCCAATTGATTGTTATTTCCTTGGGTTTTTCCGGTTAAAGAACCATTAGTCAAAGCAATTTTTCTTAGGTTTACAGGATAGCCATTTGAATTTGGCAGGCCATTCGTAAACATATTATTATAGTATTGCTGGTAAAAAGGGTTGCCTGAATTTGTAGAAAATCCCTGTGCAGTTATTCTACCGTTTAGGTTATTTGTATTTGCATTGTAATCATAATTATCACCAATAGTTATAGGATCTCTGTGAAATTCTATTAACTGTTGTCTCGCAGCAGGAGCTCCTAATAAATTGTCATACATCTCTCCTGCATCCAAACTGTTTCCTTCTACTTTCAATAGATGAATCAAAGCTTGGTCACCTAATGGTATGTTTGCACCTAGGTGAGGACTGTCTACACTAATCCAAAGGCGGGTGTTGTGATCAATTCCCTGTTTTTCAAGATTTGCTAAGGCATAACGGGAAATCTGCCCTCCCATGCTTGGTCCCACAATTGCAAGCTTTTCACTGCTTCCATTGAGCTTTAGTTGTGAGTTTAGATTTTTTATAAGCGTTGCCAGAGCAAGAGCATTTCTTTCAATGAAATCTGCACCACCATTTACCTCGCGGGAGTTTACAGAACCACAGGAAACTACATTGTAGGGCGCTACTGTACTTACACAATAGGTGGGCTGATTTACAATGGTTACATCATAACCTTTATCACGAAGTTCTTGTATTAGATCTCTATATTTTGTAACTCCATTTTCTTTATATGGATACATCATCATATCTTGGATAGAATGATCTCTGTCGGGGTTATAATTAACATAATCGCAGGCGAGTATCTTTCTTTTGTCCCCGGGATCGAAACCATCAACTATGATAACAGGCTTCAATAGCTTTTTCTGAGTATTGTTATTATTAGTATGATAAAAAATACGGTAATCAATTTTCCCTTTAAAAGCAAAAGGCTCATTATAGCCTTTAAATTCGGTGTCTGAAACAATAGAAAAATCGTCCGCCAAAGTATCTCCGTTGCAGAGAGATGTTGTTCCTTTTACGGCTTTGGTGGCACCGTCAACATATTTCAGAAAGAAACTACCATAGGTAGTGAGAACAGTATCATCCATAAATGTAAAATCAAATTTCAGGTTTTTGATTCCTGTGGAATTATAATTAACAGTAATACTTGTTGGTTTGAAGAGTCCATCCCCTGTAATCATTCTTGAAACTCCATCTCCAAAATCTACGTATAAAGATTTTATGGGCTTTGAACTATTACTGAAAATAAGATTGTTCTTAAACATAAAAGTTATGCTGCTGCCGGTAGTTTCCTTTTTTAATGGGGATGCCATAGTAAGATCTATTGGCAAGAATGGGGGCCGTCCAGGTATCTGTGCAAATTTTTTAGTGTTAGTATCATAAGTTAGTCCGCCGGCAGATGGATTATCCGGATTATAGTTCAATACATGGAATGTCGTGTTTATGATCCCGACTTCTATGATATTTGATTTGTATCTATTTGCATCTATGATTTGATGAATAGCGGTATTAGAAACAAACTTTGTTTGGTTACTTGCAAAATAAAGGTCATTTAATGTCTGTTCAAAGATTTTCGAATCCGCAGAGTTAAGTCCTGTTGTCATATTATAATCAAAAATAGGCGTGTACATTCCTGATCGTTCATAGATTATTCCACTGCTTACTGAAGATTGATCAACATTTGACAGCTGTTGATCCAGTTTTTGTGCGTATGTCTTTCCTAACCATAAAGACATACAGAGAATCATGATTTTTTTCATAATTTTGAAGTGTTTAAAAGATTAATATTTAATTATTGATTTTTACCAGAGAGACAAATTGCAGTTTGTCTCTCTTTTATTTACATTGGAGTTTGAGATGTCGAAGCTATTATTAGCAGATAGCCTAAGAGTATAATTGCACTGATGATTCCTAAAGTTAATCCGACAGTTTTTATATAGTTTATTTTCTTATTCAGATGTTTGCTACAGCTAACCTATGATCTTAGCTTTCATGTCTTTATATTTGTATTTCCATCAGCTATTTTTAAATTTCTGACTCGTAATCTGAAGTTCCAGTTCGTATGCTATTTTTTGTATTTATGTCAACATTTTATATTCTTCCCAATAATTGTAGCAGCTTAACGCGCAACAAAAGCTTAGGAATAAATATTTCATAAAAGTAAATTGAAGATTATGGAAAGTTTTGGTTGCCAATAGTTGCGGTATTAATATCGAAACGCCCGTCTATGATCTCGATGGTTTCTTTACCATCAGCTGACCTTAACTTTCCTGAGAATGTACCAGATACTATGGGCTGCCCTCCATATTTGGTAATGATAGTTTTGCCGGAATTTTCATACGAGGTGTACCATTTCCATGTACTGGTATTGTAATCAAATGCTTTTACATACACATAATTTTGCATTAGACCATCTATACCGTGTTTAAAATTAGAATCCATCCAGATATACTCTCCTGTACCTTTGGTAGGAATATCATGTAGGTGCATCCAAAAATTATTGATTGGCTTCCCATCTTTAAAATTATTGACATCAAGCTCATCATATTGATATGTGCTAGAAGAACTTCCCCACCAAGTAACAGCGTTGGCGCTTCCGGCAGTACTGAAGCTTCCGTCTCTGGGGTAGAATAATTTTCCGTTAACCAGACAGCCAAAAGTATTGGCACCTGTTTGTGTTTCGGCAGGAAGTTGTGAAGTATTATCTGTTTCAGTATCATTATCTCTACTGCAACAAATTACGATACATAATAGAAGAAAGATTAAATTTTTCATAATATAGGATTATTTTTTTTCTAAAGGTACTTTAACAGCGCAAGCAAAAAAATAATCGTAATTAAGAAATTTTCTACTTTATGTTAAACATAAAAACCGTTTCGGTCAGAAAACGGTTTATTTTTTATAGAAAGCATTTTTTGTTTTGGAGAAATATTCTGGAGTGACGCCAAGATAAGTCGCAATAATTTTATCCTTGACTCTTCTATTGATTTCAATAGAATCGGTAAGGAATTTTTCTACCCTTTCTTTTGGTGTCAGCATATTCATAAACTGGAAGTGCGATAGATGCCGGGCGATAAACTGTTCGAGTATTTTAGCATAAAGCTCGGTCAGAACATGTGACTGCGCAAGCATCTCATAAAAATTTTTCCGCCTGATATAAAATACGAAAGTGTCTTCCAAGGCTTGTATGTTTTCTTTATTCACTGCCTGTCCGGAAAACGAAATAAGATTGGTACAAAATTCATTTTCTAAAATAAAGGTTCTTGTTACTTCAACATTTAATGGGGTAAAATAAAAAATTCTGAGAGAACCCTTGATAATAAAAAATAGCTTGTCACAATCTTCAGTGTCCGAAATGATAATTTGGTCTTTTCGTACTTTAAATAAGTTAAAATTCTCTGAAATCAATTTTTTGTCTGACTCCATTAGTTGTTTACCAATACTTATTCTTTCGAAAATATTATGAATGATCATCTGTGGATTTTCTATAAAAATACACAATTGGCTTAATAAAAAACAACTAATTATATCACTTGTTTAGATTTAAGAAAGTGGTGCAATAATTTTAGAAAGGCATATCATCATCGTCATCATCATTCATTGCGGAGCCGGATAACTGATTATTATTCGGAATTCCAAATGCTGAATGCGGATCACTTGTAATAGTAATTCTGTCGAAACCGGAAGGTTCATCTTTTTGTCCAAAGTTGGAAGGTGTATATTCGTAATTGGTTCCGAGATCAGCAAACTTACCAATGTTCTTATGGAATGCTAATCGAACATCCGCAGTTGCACCATTTCTGTGCTTGGCGATAATGATTTCTGCCTGATTTTCCGTGCTGGTTTCTGCGCCTTCTTCATCATTATCCCAAACCGCAATTTTGTAATATTCGGGACGGAAGATGAAGGATACGATGTCTGCATCCTGCTCAATAGCTCCGGATTCTCTCAGGTCAGAAAGCATTGGTCTTTTTCCGGGTCTCGTTTCCACGGTTCTGGAAAGCTGAGAAAGTGCAATTACGGGAACATTCAGTTCTTTTGCAATTGCTTTTAATGAACGCGAAATCATTGCAATTTCTTGCTCACGGTTGCCACCACCTTTCCCGGAACTGGCTGTCATAAGCTGGAGATAATCGACCATAATGATTTTCACGCCGTATTGCATTACCAATCTTCGACATTTTGCACGGAAATCGAAGATAGAAAGCGAAGGCGTTTCATCAATATAAAGCGGTGCATTTTCCAAAGCCGAAACGTTCGTAAATAACCTTTGCCATTCATCATCAGACATTTGTCCTTTTCTCAGTTTCTCGGAAGAAATTCCGGTTTCGGAAGAAATCATCCTGGTAATTAACTGAACTGAAGCCATCTCCAGGGAAAATAATGCCATCGGAATATTGTGGTCCACACAAATGTTTCTTGCCATTGAAAGGATGAAAGCGGTTTTTCCCATCGCCGGTCTTGCAGCAATAATGATGAGGTCAGAGTTTTGCCAGCCTCCGGTTTCTTTATCCAAAGCAGTAAATCCGGACGGGATTCCTGACAGACCTTCCTTATCTTTTAGGGATTTGATTTTGTCAATCGCTTCTTTTACTAATGAATTGGCTGTGTCGAATCCTTTTTTAATGGTTCCGTTCGTGATTTCGAAGAAAGATTGCTCGGCTTTATCCAGCAATTCGAAAACGTCGGTGGTTTCTTTGTAAGAACTGTCTATAACGTTAGCAGAAACGTTGATCAAAGAACGAAGGATGAATTTTTCAAGGATCACACGCACGTGATATTCGATGTGGGCAGAAGAACTCACACCCATTGTCAGATCGATGATATAATGATCGCCACCGGCAAGGTTCAGTTTTTCATTTTTTTTCAGATCCTGAATCACCGTCATCAGATCGATTGGCGAATTGCTCTCATACAATTTCAAGATTGATGAAAAAATCGTTTGATGCCTCGGATCGTAAAAAACATCGGGCGTTAACAAATCAATAGAATGGTCAAGACCCTTTCTGTCAATCAAAAAAGTACCGATGACGATTTTCTCAAAATCTAATGCGTTGGGCGGCATTTTGCCATCCGAAATAGATAATTCCTTTGCAAAATTACCGTGAATCAAACTCGATAATGTTTCCTTTTCTGCCATTGTACAAAGATAGTTTTTTTGATAGGTTGAGGTCAATGAAAATCCTAACAAAATTATTCACAATTCCTGCAAACACCTTTTGCTGCAAGAAATCGTATGTTAGTAATTTTTAAAAGTCAAAGAAATCTGTAACAAAATGTACAAAATGCGAACTTAATATATAGAAAATCTAATAATATACAGAATTCATTACATTTAACAAAAAATAAACTTTATGCTGCAACGATTCATCAGATTAGAATTCAAAAGTTTTTTCAGGTCAAGTTCCCTGGCAGCCAATATTGTCGTTAAGATTTTCCAGCTTCTGGGAGTCTTATACATTCTTGCCATATTTGTTTTTGCTGCTTTCGGTGCATTTTATTATCCGAAAAAAGAATTACATATCGATCCATTGCCATTTATCAGTAAGTTTCTGATCTATTGGCTTATTGTCGATCTGTTCCTCAGATATTTTTTTCAACAGATGCCGACTCAGAATATCAAACCTTTTCTGACAATGAATATCAGGAAAAGTACGCTGGTCAATTATATGATTAGCAAGACGTTTCTCTCATTTTTTAGTTGGGGCGGACTTTTTATTTATTTGCCTTTGTTAGGGATTCTGCTTTATAACGGCTATGCGGTTTTGGGCAGTTTTTCTTGGGTATTTGCCCTGATTATTTTGAGTTTCACCATCAATCTGATTAATATCCTTCTCAACGGGAAAGATTTAGCTATTTGGATTATCGGTGGACTTTTAGTTCTTGCGGGCGGATTGGACTATTATAATGTTATTGCTTTATCATCGGCTTCTGAGAAGTTTTTTATGCTTTTCTATAATCATTGGTTCGCGATTGTATTGCCGATTGCACTGTTTGCAATTCTCTACACCATTTGCAGAAAATTCATTTATGACAATTTCTATCTTGACAAAGGCCTGGAAATGAAACAGGAAGTCGGGAAAACAGAAAACATCCAGTTTCTTAATAAATATGGCGTTCTCGGCACTTTCATCAACAATGATATCCGAATGATAAAACGAAGCAAGGCTGCAAAATCCATTGCTTTAGGAAGTTTTCTGTTCTTGTTTTACGGTTTGCTTTTGTTCAGTTCCCCAGCCTACAAAACGGCTTATATGCAATTATTTATGGGGCTTTTCGTCACTGGCGGATTTTTGTTTTTGTTTGGCCAAAGAGTTCCTTCTTTCGATAGTTCCTATTATCCGCTGATGATGACGCTGAACGTTCCTTACAAAGAATATCTGAAAGCGAAATGGTGGATGATTGTGAGTGCTGTGGCTGTGAGTATGGTTTTGGCAGTTGGTTATGCGTTCGTAAGTTGGGATCTGTATTTCACGTTTTTGGCGGGCGGACTTTATAATATTGGTGTTAATTCTCAGGTTGTTCTGCTGTCGGGTGCGTTTAACAAAAATCCGATTGACCTGAATGCGAGAGGAAAAACATTAGGCAAGAAAAACAATTTCAGTTTCAAAAATATCCTGCTTCTTTTGCCACAAATGGTTTTGCCAATGGCGGTTTTCGGAGTTTCAAAATATTTTTTCGGAACAACGGTAGCTGTGGCAAGTCTGGGTATTTTGGGATTGATTGGCTTTTTCCTCAGAGAAAAATTCTTCGATTTCATTGTCAAATTGTATAAAAAAGAAAAATACTCAACCATCAAAGCCTTCAAAGGCAATTAGACTTAAAATTTTGTCTTCGTTAAGTTTTACGCCTTTGTGAACCTTAAAAATGTTTTCAATATTAATAAAAAATCTTTGTGGACTTTGTGTTCAAAAAAAACTCTCACTTCTAAAATATAAATAAAATGATAACAATAAATAACCTCTCCAAAGTTTACGAAACCAAAAAAGTCTTATCCTTAGAAAACCTAGAATTTCCAAAAGGTCAAACCATTGGCTTAGTCGGGAACAACGGTGCTGGAAAAACAACCTTATTCAGCCTGATTCTGGATTTGATAGAACCAAGCTCTGGATTTGTTTCCATCGATGGCGAAAAAGTCAACGAATCTGAAAGTTGGAAAAATAAAGTCGGTGCATTCATTGATGAGACTTTTCTCATTGGTTATTTGACTCCGGAAGAATATTTTTATTTCTTAGGAGAACTCAGAGGGCAAAGCAAGGCGAATGTTGACGAATTCCTGAAAAACTTCACCGATTTCTTCAACGGAGAAATCCTGAATGCCAAAAAATATATCCGTGACCTTTCCAAAGGCAATATGAAAAAAGTCGGAATCATCGGAGCATTGATAGGAACGCCAGCTATTATTATTCTGGATGAACCTTTTGCGAACCTTGACCCTTCAACTCAAATCAAATTGAAAAACCTCATCAGAGATTGGTCACAAAACTCAGATTCCACATTCCTGATTTCCAGCCACGATTTGGCTCACACCACAGAAGTTTGTGAAAGAATTGTGGTCATCAACAAAGGCGAATTGGTAAGAGATATCCAAACTTCTCCGGAAACTTTGAGAGATTTGGAGCAATATTTTGCAGACCAAGTTTCAGTTAATGCTATTTAATGTCTCACGGATTGTGCAGATGTTGCAGATTTAAAATTTCATCTGCTCAATTTGCGAAATAAAGAATTGATTAAAAACCACAAAAGTCACAAAAGAAAAATAATATCTTTTGTGACTTTTGTGGTTCAATAATTTATTAATGTGAAGAAACTGCTTTCAATCCTACGATGGAAGCAATCAAGGTAAAAATAAAAAACAAGCGCCAGAATGTCGCCGGCTCTTTGAAGATGAAAATCCCAATCAGAACAGTTCCAACGGCACCGATTCCCGTCCATACAGCATAAGCCGTTCCTAACGGAAGTGTTTGCGTTGCTTTGATGAGCAGAAGCATACTTGCAATCAATGATATTCCGAATCCGGCATACCAAAGGTAAGATTCAGGGCCCGATGTTTCTTTGGCTTTTCCTAAACAAGATGTAAATCCAACTTCAAAAAGCCCTCCAAGAATTAAAAAAATCCAGTTCATTACTTATCAATTTTAATGATGCAAATTTCCAAATTGAATGCTACGGATTTTTTTACAAATGTTAAAAAATTAATCAGATTTCGCTTCGGATTCTGCTCAGGCTAACTTGTGTGATTCCCAAATAAGATGCAATGTAACCCAATTGAACTCTCTGGATAATCTCAGGTTGTTTTGTCAAAAGTTCTTCATAACGCTGACTGGCTGTTCTGAACTGTCTGGAAATGAATAATTCCTCAGTTTTTACCAGTTCTTTTTCAGCTAATTTTCTTCCCCAATTTGCGATATTGATATCGGATTCAAATAATTGCTGCAAAGCATCGATTTTTAATTGATACAAAACACAGTCTTCCAAAAGCTGAATATTTTCATAATTCTGATAATTATCAACATAGCTTTTCATTGGCAAAACCACGTCGCCTTCTTTACCAAACCAAAACGTAAGGTCTTGATTTTCTTGAGGAACAAAAGCTCTTACAATTCCTTTTTTAATAAAATAAACCGTCTTTTCTACTTTTCCGGCTTTGATGATAATACTGTCTTTCGGAAACTCAACTTCTGAAATCAAATTCTTTAAAACTGATTTCGAATTTTCGGGAAGTGTAAAAATTTGGTTAAGAATTGTATCAATATTCATAAGCGAAATTTAATAAAAATAAAAACTCCGAGAATTACCTCGGAGCTTGTCTATTATCTTTTGTCTAAAAAGTCTATCATCTATTTAAGACTTCCTACCATATCTTCTGGCTTAACCCACTCATCAAATTGTTCAGCTGTCAACAATCCAAGATTAACAGCTTCTTCTTTTAGAGTTGTTCCGTTTTTATGGGCAGTTTTAGCAATTTTTGCTGCGTTTTCGTAACCGATGTGTGTGTTCAACGCTGTTACGAGCATCAGAGATTTGTCAACCAATTCTTTGATTCTCGGTTCGTTTGGCTCAATTCCAACCGCACAATGGTCATTGAAAGAAATCATCGCATCTGCTAACAATTGTGCAGACTGCAGGAAGTTCGCAGCCATAACTGGCTTGAAAACATTCAGTTCATAATTTCCTTGCGTTCCAGCAAAAGAAATAGTGGTGTCGTTTCCAAGAACCTGTGCACAAACCATAGTAATCGCTTCATTTTGAGTTGGATTCACTTTTCCTGGCATAATAGAAGAACCAGGCTCATTTTCAGGAATGAAGATTTCTCCAATTCCCGAACGTGGGCCCGATGCTAATAGTCTGATATCCTGAGCAATTTTATAAAGAGAAACTGCCAATTGTTTCAACGCACCGTGTGTTTCCACAATTCCGTCATGCGCAGCCAAAGCCTCGAATTTATTCGGAGCTGTTATAAATGGCAAACCTGTAAAATCAGCAATATATTTTGCTACCAAAACGTCATAACCTTTTGGTGTATTAAGTCCAGTTCCAACAGCCGTTCCGCCAAGAGCCAATTCTTTCAAATGATCAAGCGTATTGTTGATTGCTTTTTTAGCATAATCCAACTGCGCCACATAACCCGAAAATTCTTGTCCCAAAGTCAAAGGTGTTGCATCCATCAGGTGTGTTCTTCCGATTTTGACAATGTTCTGATATTTTTTTGCTTTTTCGTCCAGCGTATTTCTCAGTTTATCCAGAGCTGGCAAAGTCGCTTTTACCACTTTAGTATAAGCTGCGATGTGCATTGCTGTTGGATAAGTATCGTTGGAAGACTGGGATTTGTTCACGTCATCATTCGGATGCACTTCCGTTTTTTCGCCCAATTGTCCGCCACTATTCACGTGAGATTTGTTAGCAACCACCTCGTTCACATTCATATTAGATTGTGTTCCCGAGCCGGTTTGCCAGATTACCAATGGAAATTGGTCATACAATTCTCCAGCAAGAATCTCATCACAAACTTTCCCGATAGCATCTCTTTTTTCATTAGAAAGAACGCCTAATTCCGCATTGGTATAGGCCGCCGCTTTTTTCAGGTAAGCAAATGCATCGATGATTTCGCGCGGCATACTTCCTTCCGGACCAATTTTGAAATTATTTCTGGAACGCTCCGTCTGCGCACCCCAAAATTTATCAGCAGGCACTTGCACTTCGCCCATCGTGTCTTTTTCGATTCTGAAACTCATTATATTTGATTTAAATTTTTAATTACCATAAAAGTCACAAAAGAAATATTCATAAACTTAGAAAAAGTTTTCTTAGCTAAGTTTTAGGGCTTTGCGACCTTAAAAACAGGTTGTTAAATTATAATTCTTTGCGGACTTTGCATTTAAAATAATCTCGCAAAGGCGATACAATTACAACCTTACGAAAATACTAAAAACTGAAAATTCAGCAAAATGAAAAAAATCAAGCGATAAATTTTGTCAGATTTAATTAAATCTTCTATTTTTGCTTAAAATTATAGCATTATGATGTTATCAGCTTTTTGGCCGTTTTACCAATTCCTTTGGACTGTTTATTTCTTCACAATGATGTTGTGCGGATTCTGGTGTATTTTGATGTTCTTCGGATTCATCGTACCACTTTGGCTAACAGAAGGTGTTGCTGAATACTTTGGTAAAATCAACAAAAACTTTGACCCGGAAAAAGTAAGATACAAGAAATTGTACGAGCAGGAAGGTGTAGAAGTTATCTACCAAAGACCAGCAGGCGAAAGACCAGCGAGTCACGGTCACCACCATTAATTAGGCAATTTTCTTTTCGTGAGAGATTGCACTCAAAGCGAAACAATATATAAGAAATCCATTCTTTCGAGAGTGGATTTTTAGTTTTAAACACAAAGTCACAAAGGGGTTCACAAGGAACACAATTAATTGCTAACATATAGATAGAGTTGTATGGTAAATATAATTTGAAAACTTCCGACATCTATCTTCCGCTTCCATCTTAAAACTTAAATCATTATCTTTGCCAACTAAAATTTACCTATGTCTAAGTCATTAATTCCGAAACTGGAAGCGATAAAACAACGATATAATGAAGTGGCCGACCTTATCATCCAACCGGATGTGATAACAGACCAAAAACGATATTCTTCACTTAACAAAGAATACAGCGATCTTGGAAAGATCGTGAAAGTATTCGATGCATATAAAGCGGCGCTTGATACGATTGCAGAGTCTGACGAAATCATCGCAGATGGTTCTGATAAAGAGTTCGTGGAAATGGCGAAACAGGAAAAGTACGAAGCCCAGGACAAGCTTCCGGGTTTCGAAGAAGAACTGAAATATCTCCTCATTCCGAAAGATCCTGCCGATGACAAGAACATCATCCTGGAAATGCGTGCCGGAACAGGTGGTGACGAAGCGGCTATTTTTGTGGAAGATATGTACAGAATGTATTCCATGTATTTCAAAACTAAAGGCTGGAAGCACGAAATCACTGACTCCAGTGAAGCATCCAAAGGTTATAAGGAATTGATAATGAAAGTGGAAGGCGAAAGCGTTTATGGCATTATGAAATTCGAGTCCGGTGTTCACCGTGTGCAACGTGTTCCGGAAACCGAATCTCAAGGCCGTGTTCACACATCAGCCATTACGATTGCAGTTTTGCCGGAAGCTGAGGAAGTGGATGTGGAAATCAATCCTGCTGATATCGAGATGCAGACTTCCCGTTCAGGAGGTGCTGGTGGACAGAACGTTAACAAGGTTGAAACTAAGGTTCAACTGACACACAAACCTTCCGGAATTGTTGTAGTTTGTCAGCAGGCGCGTTCTCAGCTGGCTAACAGAGAATTAGCAATGGAAATGTTGAGAGCGAAATTATATGACATCAAACTTCAGGAAGTGGTTGGTGATATTGCAGCGCAGAGAAAAACAATGGTTTCTACTGGTGACCGTTCTGCAAAAATCAAAACGTACAATTATCCGCAAGGAAGGGTGACGGATCACAGAATCAACAAATCGATTTACAATCTTGATGCTTATATGAATGGTGATATCCAGGAAATGATGGATGCCGTAATAATGGCGGAAAATGCTGAAAAGCTGAAAGGCGAGGAAGAAGGAATTGCATAATAGAGGTTAGATGCAAGATGTTAGAAGTTAGATTTATTCTAAATCCATATCATAAATAAAGCTCAATGGAATCTCATTGAGCTTTTTTATTTGATTTTATCAATGCCTCTCAAACCGTTGAAACGGACGCCATATTTCCAGTTGCAATAAGCGAAGAATTGATATAGTCTGTATTCAAAATCGAATCCGTAATTTTCTTTGGGATCATAATCGATGGCCACTTCGTAGAAGTTGGGATTGACACCGGAATAGAAGCGGTTATTCCATTCGGTTACGAGCAATTGGTTTCTGGCTTTCAGGCTGCTTTCCGTAAACATTGATTTAGGTTGTGCTCTGGTAGCAACGAAAGTTTCATATTCGGTATCAAAAACCGTAATTTCCCATTCGTCAGCAGAATCGGTCTTTTTCTGGGTGGATAAATTGGGCTTGGCATTATCGGATACATGTTTTGGATTTGATGTGCAAGACCAAATCAGTCCGGTAATGACAATGATGGCGAAAAGATTTTTCATTTTAATTGTTCATTTACAGTTAATCAAAATAAATGCTTCACATCGGTTTAACATTGAATCGCACGCAGCCCGACTTGAGCGGAGCTCGTTTTTGTTATTGCGATTGTACCAAATTTCAAAGGATAGCTTTACTTTCTTCGCAATGACAAAAACAGCGGGAGCGGAAGGCGGAAATAGCTGCCATAAAAATAACAAAATTGCTATTCGACGGAGTCAAAGGCTGCCCAAATAAAATTAATAAAAAAACCGTTCCAAAATTTGAAACGGCTGATTTATTTTTAAGGTTCTTTTTGCAGGACAACGAAAGCTGGGAAATGGTCGGAATAACCACCGGTAAACTTGTCGCCGTTCCATGATCGGAATGGATAACCTTTGTAATTGCCTTCTTTTGTAATGAGATAATCCGGTGCATAGATCTCAGCTTTGAAAACTGAATAATCTTTTCTTAACTCGTTATTTGGTGAGTAGAGATTGGCTGAAACGATAATCTGGTCAAATAAGTTTGGGGCATCCTGATAAGCCAAAGAAGCAACTCCTTTTTTGTACAAAGGATACATCAGATTAAGGTAATGATTGTCTTCGTTAAGGTCTTTTGGGTTGCCAACGGCTTTCAGATAATTTTTCAAACTTGGACTGATAGGATCATCATTGAAGTCTCCCATTGCAAACAACTTAGTTGAAGGATCCAGAGCTTTTACGCTGTCCATCTGCTGTTTAAGAATTGCGGCGGCAGCATTACGTTTTGGAAGAGATGCTGCTTCACCGCCACGTCTGGATGGCCAGTGATTTAAGAAGAACGCAACTTTTTCGTTATCAAGAAAACCGGTCAAAACTACGATATCTCTTGTGTATTCTCTTTTACCGCCTTCTCCGAAGATTTTCACTTCTTTTTTCCAGGATTTGGAAGGGGAGAATCTTCTTTTCTGATAGATGAAAGCGACATCAATACCTCTATAATCATAAGAGTTGTAATGGACAACTCCGTAATCGTATTTTGCGATAGCTGGTTCTTTAACAAGATCTTCGACAACCTGTCTGTTTTCCACTTCTATAAGACCAACAACAACCGGAGCGGTATTTGTGTAGGCTCTTCCCATTTCGGAAATCACTTTGGCTTCATTTTGCAGTTTTTGTTTATACACGTTATAGGTGTAATTTTTACCACTTTTTGGGGTAAACTCTTCCGAACCACCTTGTATTCTAACTACTTTTTTACCAATAAGAGATTCGTCATTCCAAGGACCGGCATAATCTTTCTCGGTAACCTCCAGATATTTTAAAGAATCCAAAGGGACGCTTCTGTGAAAAGCAGGATTGCTTCTGTCTTTTGTTCCGTCTATATAATCTGCTGAACGAACGGTATCCCAAAGGTTTTCTACGTTCAAAAATCCAACAGTTGCAGCACGAACTTGTCTTTTTTGTGCAAACACTAAGGAAATGCTAAAAATAGCGATTACGCTAAATAAATTTTTCATAATATAAAAAATGTAGGGCTACAAAAGTAATTTTTTTTATATACCTGCAAAATAAAAATTTAATGTTTTTAAAAAATGTTGTTATAACTGCTGAAAAATTAAAATTTTGTTAAAATAAAAATAAAATGTTAAAAAGTTTTAATTATCAAAAATTTATTTACATTTGCCTTCCCGTGTATAACGGACTGTATATTAGAAAAAAAGAGCAAACAAAACCTAATTGATTTATGATTAAAAAATTATCATTAATCTCCTTATTTACAATGCTTCCGGCATCATTTTACTTTGCACAGACTACGGTTTTTGCATACCTGAAAGATGCTGACGGGAAACCGGTGGAAAAAGCACAAGTTAGTCTAAAAGGAGAAGGTAATGATGTTACGGCAGACAAAATTGGTTATTTCCAGTTCGTAGATCTGAAATCCGGACATTATCAAGTTGTGGTATCCAAGCCTAATTTCGAAACCAAAACTTTGGAATTTGACGTTACTACAGAAAAAAGAAAAGATTTGGGGGTTATTACCCTTTATTCTGCATTGACAGGAGCAGATCAGGGCTTGGCAATCCTTGATAACGCCGATGATGAAGGCAGCGGACAAACCTCAACAGTCGGTCTATTGCAATCATCTCAAGATGTTTTCAACAGAATCGCAAGTTTTGACTTAGGCTTTTATTGGTTCAGACCAAGAGGTGTAGATGGTAGAACTTCTGAGAATATGTTGAACGGACTTTCTATGGTAAAATCTGATAATGGTAATGTTGATTTCTCCAATTGGGGAGGTCTTAATGAAATTGTAAGATATCCGGAAATTGCGGCTAATCATTCACCTTCTGAATATGCTTTTGGTGGAGCTAGTGGTGTTATTTATAAAAATACCAAAGCCAGTGAATACAGAAAGGGATTCCAGGCTGTTTACTCAATTACAAATAGAAATTACAGACAAAGGGTTTCTTTGAGATATACTTCCGGAATGTCAAAAAGTGGATGGGCTTTTACTGTAATGGGGGCTAAAAGATGGGCAGAAGAAGGGATTCAGGAAGGAACTTTCTATGATGCTTACGGCACTTATTTAGGCATTGAGAAAAAGTTGAATGATAATCATACGATTACACTAAATGCTTTTGCGTCTCCTTTCAGGAGATCTACTTCCAGCCCAAATACTCAGGAAGTGTATGACTATAGAGGCGTACATTACAACTCATATTGGGGATGGCAAAACGGTGAAAAAAGAAACGAACGGGTTAGAAAAGGTTTCCAACCCGTAATAATGTTACAGGATTTTTGGAAAATTAATAAGAAATCTAACCTTTGGACGTCTGTTTCCTACCAGTTTGGAAAAGATAAGGGATCAAGATTGGATTGGCAGAATGCTCCAAATCCAAGTCCAACATATTATAGAAATCTTCCTAGCTATATTGCCTCTTTAAATCCAGGGGTATTAACTGCCGATCCCAATAATCTTGGATCATTATCTGGAGCATATGATGCATATCAAACAGCAGTCAGCTTGTGGCAAAACGGAGATCCTACTGTTACACAGATAAACTGGGATAGACTATATGCTAAAAATATGGAACAAGCTCCTGTTACGAATTATGGTGTTACAGGAAGAAGGGCTATCTATTTTCAGGTAAATGATGTGAGTGATGATAAAATCTGGAATGCAGCCACACACTATACCTATAATTTTACAGATACTTCGAGGTTTATATTGAATGTTTCTTATCAGAATTATAGATCAGAACTTTATAGAGAAGTTAAAGACCTTTTAGGGGCTGATTTTGTTTACAATAGAGACCCGTTTGCTGCAACCAATAATCCTGGCACTTCCGGATTGTTTAATGAAGGAGAGGAAAATGTCGCTAAAAAAGTAGGAGACAAAATAGGCTATAATTTTATTTTCCGCAGACAAGAAGTTAAAGTTAATCCAGGATTTAAATTTTCTAACGGGGCATTTGATGTTTTTGTTTCGGGGATGTTTGGATATTCCACATCTAACAGAGAAGGTCTTTTCAGACATTATCTTTATGCAGAGTCACTTGGGAAAAGCTCAGATAAAAATTTCTGGAACTATGGTCTTAAAGGACAAATTATATATAAGTTGAACGGAAGAAATTTCTTAATATACAACGGAGCATACTTCTCTCAAGCACCATTCCTAGAAGATATTTTTATTAACCCTAGACTAAATGGTTCAGTTGCACCTAACCTTAAAAATACTATTATCAATGCAAATGATTTGAGTTATGTTGTCAATACACCTTTTTATAAAATCCGCGCGTCAGTATTTTTAGTTGATACGCAAAATGAGACAAGTGTACAAAGATTTTTTGCAGATGGTATACAGCTTACTGATCTTGGAGATACAAGTGGATCTACAGATAGCAATACAGGAGGACAATATGTACAAAGTGCTTTTGTAACTCAAGTAATGTCGAATGTAGAAAAGAGGAATCTTGGTGCAGAGATTGGAATGGATATCAAAATTTTGCCGACACTATCTTTCCAAGGGGCTGCAAGTTATGGGCAATATACTTATAGAAATAATCCTAATGTATATTTCGCATCAGATAATATAGGTATATTCTCCAACGGATTACCTTACACTGAATTTGGTAAAGCTTACATTAAAAATTATAGACAAGGGGGAACACCTCAGACGGCTTTGTCAGCAGGTCTAAGATATAGCTCTCCTAAATATTGGTGGGTAGGAGCCAACTGGAATTTCCTAGACAACAACTACTTAGATCCGTCAGCATTGATCAGATCGGAATCTTTTGTTCAAAACGGTAATTCTGGAACACCTTATTATAATATTGATGAAGACAGATTGAGAGAAATTTTGAGACAAAATAAACTTCCATCTGCTCATTTCTTTAATGCTAATGTTGGAAAATCATGGATTTTCGGTAAGTACTATCTTTTGATTTCTGCTAGTGTTAATAATATATTTGATAATACAAAATATATTACAGGAGGATTCGAACAATCCAGATATGTGAAATATGATTCTTTTGGAGAAGATTACAATAGAGCTCAAACGCTTTTTGGTCCAAAATATTGGTACACCCAAGGACGTTCATATTTTGTTAACTTACAGGTTAGATTCTAATAAATTTTAAATAATTCACAATGAAAATAAATAAAACTTTAAAAACCGTATTAATGTCTGCCGTGATTATGGGGACATTTACATCTTGTGTGAAAGAGGATGACTGGAGTACGCCGGAGATTCTTTGTAATAACAGATTCGATGCACCTACTATTTCTATGGCTGATTTAGCTGCCAAAGCGCCAGCGCTTACTGGAACTAATTACTCTGCTGCGACTTATAAAATTCCTACAGATGGACCAGCTGTGATTTTTGATGGTTATGTAGTATCGTCTGATGAAAATGGTAACTTCTATAAGACAATCTCTTTTCAGGACAAGATTGAAAATCCTACAATAGGAATGCAGATTGAGATTGACAAATCCTCTAACTATGCAGATTTTCCTGTAGGAGCACATATCAGAATCAAGGCTAACGGACTTGTATTAGGATGGGATAGAGCTACTCTTAAATTAGGTTCAGTTGATCCGACGTATGCGATTGGTAGAATTCCAAGTGTTTTATTAAACAGATATCTTTCAGGTGTTTGTAATGGAAATAATAGATTAGATGTTGTTAACCTAGTTCCAACTGTACTTCCAAATTTACTTAAAGCTTTAGACACTAAATATATTAATACATTAGTTCAAGTTCCTAATGTTCAGTTTGATGAAACTTTAGTTGCTCCAACTCAAAAAACTTATATAGAATATATTGCTGGGGTAGGACAAGATACAGATAGAGCAATAGTAGATAAAGGAAATAATTCAACAGTTTTAAGAAGTTCAGGATTTTCTACATTTGGTTCTCAATTGCTTCCAAAGGAGAGTGGGGATTTGACTTTTGTTGTAAGTAAATACAATGCTAACTGGCAAATGATAATCAGAAGTCTGAATGATGTAAATTTTAAAAACCCAAGATTTTTACCAGGTGCTCCGGACAATCCTTCAGCTTCTGCTGTTAAATTGTTCAATGGTGCAGATTTTGAAAATTGGAATACATTTTTATCAAGTGTAAATAGTTTTGGCCTTAAAAGTTATGCTACTCAAGGGGTTGGACTAGGATTGAATAATACTAATTCTTTACAAATTAAGGGGGTGCCAACAGCTAATGATTACGTCTTTACTTCAATTGCTGCTAGTGGACTTCCAACTGCACCGAAAAGAATTACTTTTTATATAAAAGGTACGGCGACAGGAAAATCTTTATCGTTTAATGTTTACAAAGCATCGGATGACACCAAGTATTATGCATTTAATCTGGGTACTTTTAAAACTGGTGCAATCTTGAATTCTACAGCTGCACAGACTAATCAGTATACAGGATCAATTGATACAAACGGACAATGGAGACTAGTACAACTTACTTTGTCTGATTTAACCGATATTAATATAACTGCAGGCAAAAATGTTTTTGCTCTTAAGACCGGGTCTTCTGGAGTATATGATATTCAAATTGACAATATAACAATTGAATAATAAAAAGAAAGACAAAACAAAAAATCCCGCAACAGCGGGATTTTCTATTTTAAAATATTCCGGAATTCTGCGTTTTCATTTTTCGCCAAAGTTTTCTTCCAAAAAATAAGACAAGAATCAATAAAATAATGGCGAGAATAAAAGCAAGTACAGGCAAAAAAATTGAAAGAATTGACATCAATCCGGCTCCGGCAGTTTCCGTAGTAGCAACTACATTATTCCCAATTCCGGCAGTAGTTGCAGTAGAAGCAGCTCTTGTACCGGCAAATCCAGCTGAAATAGTTGCAGCAGTTCCGCCACCGGCAATCAATGCCAAAGCCCATTGAGGAAAAGTTCCCAATTCCATAAACTGGCTTGCAAAAAGAATAGATCCGGCAATGGTTGCTAACGGAATCGAGATCGTATCAAGAAAATTGTCAACTACAGGAATATAATACGCCAGAATCTCAATAATTGTAGCAATGCCTGTTGTGATAAGAGTTGGCAATCCGGATAGCCATTCGAAGTTATCGTTCATTGGAATCCACCCAAGATAAGATGCAAGACTAACGGCGAACATCGGTAAAAAAACTCTGAATCCCGAAGCCGCAGCCAGGCCAATGCCAATAAAGGTGCTCAAAACGTAAGGTAAAATATCGCTCATTTGTAATTTGTTTGAGAATAAAATTACAAATTAAAAGCTGATGCTATCCTTTTTTCTTTTTACAAAGATTAATAAATTGTTTTTCAACATCAGAAAAATGTTCCGGCAAATCTTTAGAAACCCAGAATAACATAGCTAGCGTTTGTTCCCCAAAAGCATCAAAATAAGTAGCTTTATTAAGTCTGTAAGACTCTCTCAAAAGACGTTTGATTCGGTTTCTGTCTACAGCTTTTTTGAAAAATTTCTTAGAAACAGAAACACCTATTTTACAGGATTCGATCGGATACTTTTCTGATGAACTGAAGTAGATGATTCTCATATTTTCTGCAGACAGCCATTTGCCTTTCTTGAACAGAAGGTCGATCTCTGATTTTTTTTTCAGCTTTTCTCGGGAAGGATAACCGTTGATTTTCAAATTGTTATTTTCTTCCGGTTAAATGATTAATGACTTCTGCTGCAGCATACAAACCAAAAATAGCAGGAATAAAGCTGATCGTTCCATAAAATGAACGTTTGAAGTTGGTTCCATCTGTCATTTTAAGGCTGTTTTCGTCCTGTAATTCTGTAGAGAAAACACATCGGAAACCTTTGTTGATTTTCTCTTTTTTCAGACGTTTTCTTACTTGTCTTGCCAAAAGGCAATTGTTGGTTTTACTGATATCACGAACCATCACTTTGCTTGGGTCGGTTTTTCCGCCGGCTCCCATCGAGGAAACGAGTTTTATTTTATGTCGTCGGCAAGTTCTGATGAGTGTCAGTTTAGGAGTCAGAGAATCGATGCAGTCAAGAACATAATCGAATTTTTCTGATTTGATTAATTCTTCCATTCTTTCCGGCTCCAGAAATTCATTGATTTTTGTAAGCTCTAATTTTGGATTGATATCCATTAACCGGTCACCAACCAATTCTACTTTATGCTGGCCAATTGTGGAATGGAGTGCGGGCAATTGCCTGTTGATATTGGTTATATCAACCACATCACCGTCTGCGATGATCATTTTTCCAACACCGGCTCTTGCCAGGAATTCTGCAGCAAAAGATCCGACACCACCTAATCCAACGACCAAAACTTTAGCATTTTGTAGTTTTTCGATGCCTTCATCTTTAATAAGCAATTCGGTGCGTTCCAACCAAAATTTATCCATAATTAATTACTTTTTGAAGATTTTCCCACATTTGGTTTTTCAGCTCTTCCAGAGAAATACATTTAATTTCCGAAACCTTTTCGTACAATTTTGCAATTTCAAAATCGGCATCATCGGTTTCCAAAAACATCTTCCGAACAGGAAAATCTTCAATCAATTTTTGCAAAGATAAGTTATCTAAAGCTGCTTTTCCAAAACTGAGATAAAAGCCGGCATCCAAAAGCTCTTTTGCCGTGTTTTCTTTCTTGTTGAATCCATGAATGATTAGCGGCACTTTTGCTTTTTTGAAATGGAGAATTTGCGAAAATCTGCGGACACAATGGATGATAATAGGTTTTCTAATTTCTTCTGCCCAGGAAATATGATTTTGGAACACTTTGTTTTGAAGTTTTTCATCGATGTCGATTAATCCATCCAAACCACATTCGCCTAGAGCAAGACAGTTTTTTGAAAGAGAAATTTTTTTGATTCTTTCAAAATCGGATTTCCAGTTTTCCGTAATGTCTTTTGGATGTAGACCTGCAGAAAAATTTACGAACGGGATTTCTTCATTAAGTTCTAAGTTGTAGATCCCGGTCTTATTTTGTTTGTGATGATGAAAATCCAAAAAATCCATAGTCAAAGATATGAATTTAAGGTCTTTTTCTGAACACCGAATTGCTTGCAGCAGACCCCTTTGACTTTGCTCAGGATAAACTGTGGACGGATAAAGCGGATCTAATTATTATGCTGATCATAAAAAGTTAAATTTTGTTAAAATCTGTTGTCGAAACTTATTGTAAATGATGAAAAATAGTTTAATTTTACATTAAATCTTTGGTTGCGAATGAGAAAAAAATTTACTGATAAACAGACAAAAATTCTGGATGTAGCAGAAGAACTGATTGCAAAAAAAGGCTTTGAAGGCACGTCTGTGAGAGATATTTGTTCGAAAGCGAATATCAATGTGGCTATGATTTCTTACTACTTTGGTTCTAAGGAAAAGATGATGTCTTACCTTTATCAGTATCGTGTGCAGAGAACAAAAGAAAGCTTTTCTGAGTTTGCACAGACCATAAAGGAAGGAAAACCCGAAATGCAGATGAAAGAGATTGTGAATTATGTGATCTCTTTGCTTTTCAAATACAGCTATTTTCACGGTTTTGTGACGCAGGAGATGCGTTCTCTGGATAATGTGAAGGATGATCTTTTGGAGTTTTACCAGACTTGTGTCGGCAGATTGGACGAGATCATCAAAAGAGGAATTGTTTCCGGTGTTTTTCATAATGCGCCAAAGTCTGAAGATATCCTGACAATGATTATCGGGTCGACTTTGTTTGTGATCAGGAACAAAAACTTCTATGAGATGTATGTTCCTGCAAACAACGATGCACAATATATGAAAGAAGCTGAGCAGAAACTGAAGAACAGCACTTTGCTAAGTGTATTCGCTTTGTTGGATTATGACGCGGATTAGTTTTTCTCAAACTTCAGGGCTTCGTTAATATAAAATTCGATTTCTTTTGGTCTGTTTTTGAAGTCTTTTTCCGGGGATTCTTTGTTGCCTAATCTCACAATAATCATATCATATTCCGGGACTATAATAACGTATTGACCATTGAGTCCATGCATATAATAATGGTGGATTTTTGTATCATAATTAATACGAACGCCTAAACCATAAGTTCCATTGGAATGTTCAGTCGGCGTTATCATTTGGTCAACAAAATTTTCGTTGATTAACGGGATATTTTCAAATTTCCCTTTATTCAGTAGTAAATATCCAATCTTTGCAAAATCTCTTGCATTGGAATGGATACAGCAAAACGATTTTTCTATCCCAAGATCATCCGTTGTCCATTTCGCATTTTGTTCCATCCCGAGAGGTTTCCACAGTTTTGCAGATGCATAAAAAGACAAAGGCATTTGCACAGCTCTACCAACAGCAAAACCTAAAAGTTGGGGAGCAATTGATTGATATTCGAATTGTTCTCCAGGATTTTGTTTGAATTTGCTTTTGAAAATAATATCGGAAAGGGAAAATCCATAGTATAATTCTGCATTTTGAGAGAGTGGATTTTTGTAATCATTATTCCAGTCCAATCCTGTCTCCATTGATGCAAGATTCGCTAAGGTTAGATTTTTCCCAAATTTGTCATTAGAAAATTCCTGATAGAATGTAGAAAATGGTTGATTAATGCTTGCTATTCTTCCGTCGTCAATGGCCTTTCCTAATAGCAGCGTTGTTATAGTGTTGGCCATCGAAAAGGAATTACTCGGAGTCGCTTTATTATAATTCTCCCAATAATGTTCCTGCAGGATTTTTCCGTGCTGAATGATTAAAAAATAAACTGATTTTGTTTCCTTAAGATGCTTTTCCAGTTCCGGAGATAATGCCGTTTTGTTATAATTAATATCGAGTGGCCAGGGTTTTGGGTTTCCTCTTGAAATAGTTTTCGATGGGAAGTCTGTTCCGTCATTTAACGTTGGTCCGGTTTCACCTCTTAGATAAGTCAATCTTATTCCACGGAAAAGATAATTGTAGCCGGTGATATATACCGTTAAAATAATTCCGGCAATCATCAATAGAACTATATTCAGAATTTTCTTCGCCATTCAGAGAGATTTATTTGTAAAAATATTTATTTTAATCAAATATTGATAATTTTGTTTGGAATGATTTTCGATTTTCCTGATTTATGAATGATGAATTGAAAAAACAGCAGCTCAAACGATATAAAACCCTCGCCACAGGATTATTTATTCTGATGGCCGTTACTTTTGTATCGATGACGATTTTACAAAAAGGAAATCATTCACATTGGATTGGCTATATCAGAGCATTTTCCGAAGCGGCGATGGTTGGTGCTTTGGCGGATTGGTTTGCTGTGACTGCGCTTTTCAATTATCCATTAGGACTTAAAATTCCACACACCAACCTCATCGAAAATTCTAAAGAAAAAATTGGCGATAATCTTGGGAACTTTGTGGTGGATAATTTTCTTTCTCCTCAAAATATCCGTCCTTACATTCAAAAACTAAAAGTTTCGGTTTATGTTGGCGATTGGCTTTCTAAGGATAAAAATCAGAATCTTTTGATTAATGAACTGTCATCAATTCTTAAAGATATTATTAATAAACTCGATGATGAATCTGTTGTGAAATTTATTTCAAATAAAGCTGAGGAAATGACAGATTCTATCCAATTAAATTCGGTCATCGGAAACGGAATCGAATATCTTCTCAATAAAAATGATCATCAAAAAATCATTACCAACCTAAGTTCTCAAATCAAAAAGTATATTCTCGAAAATCAACAAATGATCTCTGAAAGAGTAGGAAAGGAGAGTTTCTTTTTGATTCCCAAATCTGTGGATAATAAAATTGCCGAAAAAATTACAAAAGGTTTAAGCGATTATTTCCTTGAAGTTGAAGAAAATCTTAATCATCCATTACGAGCGGAAATTACCAACAAAATCCTGGATTTTTCAAAAGAACTGAAAGAAGAATCTAAGTGGAAAACGGAGTTTGATTCGATCAAAACGGATTTTCTACAAAGTGATAAGATCAAACAATACTCATCCGATATTTGGCAATCCTTAAAATTATCATTGATGAAAGAATTGTCTGAAGAAGATTCTAAACTAAAATCTTATGTCAAAAAAAATATTGATGAATTTGTTTCTAACCTTCAAAATGATGAAAATTTCCAAAACCGAATTGACAATTGGGTTAGATTGACAGCCTATAAATATATTCTGAAAAACACTCAGAATTTTGGCGAACTCATCAGCACAACTGTCGGAAATTGGGAAGGCAAAGAGCTCAGTCGAAAACTGGAATTAGAAGTTGGAAAAGATTTGCAATTTATAAGAATCAACGGAACAATCGTTGGTGGCTTGGTTGGTTTGCTGATTTACACGATTGCGAATTTTATTTAATGAATAAACCACAAAAGTCACAAAAGAATAATCTTAATGATAAACTTTGTTATATAAATCAAAAAAACTCTTGTTACTTTTGTGGTTCAAAAAAGCCTCCAATTTTCGGAGGCTTCAATTTTTATTTCTTCTCAAGAATTTTCTCGATGATTTTATGAGTAATCATATAAGTTGGTTTTACACCTGTGAGTCCAAGTCCGCCGGAAGATAATGTACTTCCTGTTTCCAATGGATTATCCGATGCATAATAAGCATACATTACAAACAGATCCGGAGAAATGTGATGACGGATCTTGCTCGCCACCTGAATCGCTTTTTGATAATGTGCGCCTTCCATTTCCAGACCTATGGCTTTCCAGGACGTTGTCATAAAGTAAGATAAAATGTCTTTGTTCTGAAGCGATGTTCCCAAAACAGTGATCATCGGTCCTTCGAAAGATTTGATCTCATCATCTACAAAATCAGTTGCCTTTAGAGCATTTTCGAAGACATAATTATCAGCAGTACCTTCAAAGATGTGAGAAGTCGGGATCATAATATCGCCTTTTCCTCCGGTTAAGATGCCGGCTTTACCCATGATCGAAACCGATTTCACTTTCATCATATAGACTTCGCCTTTCACTTCATAAGGTCTTAGTAATTCGTCCATTACCTCAAAAGCTTGTTCTCCAAAAGCGTAATCAAAAACCAGGATCACATCGTCACCTTTATATTTTTGATTGGCGAAAACGGTATTCTTAAGTTCAGTCTTGGCAAGATCGATGATTTGAACATCAATGTTGCTTCCGCTATTGTCATCAATATAGATCATTCCTTCTTTCAGAGCGTGATCCAGCACTTTTTCCTGAAGTTCTTTTTTGTTACTGATGTCAGCAAATAATTTATAATCAACCTCTTTTGTTCCTTTTTTATTAAGAGCATCATTGGCAAAAACCATATTTTTCACAGAGTGCATATTGGCACTGATGATGTGAAGCGGTCTCATATGAAGATTGTTTTCCACCAAAACCTGTTTGATCTTATTTGCCCATTTTTCCCCGAAAAGGTGATGTCCGACTCTTTCCTGAAGAATGGCTGAGAAATAGATTTCTCTCTCTCTTAATTCTTTCCAGTCTTCCAGGCTAATCTGACCGAGCCAGTAAATAATCTTGAACAAGCGGTCGGGATTTTTATCATCTCCAAAGTTGTTATAAGCATTAAGTGTTTCATCAAAAGTTCGTCCTAAGAAGGAAGAAAGATGAATCAATGCAACTTCTTTTTCTTTTCTGCTGTATTTTTTCTCGCCTTTAGCAACTTCTTCGATGATTTTCCAGATGCGTTTCGGGCGACCTTCGTTATCCAGATCGAAACCGATGTTTCTGATTTTGTCTGCTTCCAGATAAAGGAACGTTAAGTGAGTCAGGATGTCATAAATCTCGGAGCGGCCCAAAAGAACTTCGATGTTCATCTGGTGTTCATCTATTCTGTAGCAGTTTCTACGTCTTTTCTTCGGAACGATTGGTTCAAAACTTCCTTTATCGAAGCCTTCGTCGGAAGTTAAATGGATAAAAGAACATTCTTCGATACCTTCCGGAAGACGATCAAGAACATAAAGCAAACCGTCCAGTTCTATCTTATTAGGAACGCTCATACTTCCGTAGATCTCCGGATTGATAATCATTAATAATTTTCTTAATGATTCACCCGACACTCCAGATGGTTTGAAAAATCCTCTATAGAATAAGTGTCTCATAGAGACATATAATCTTTCGATAGCTTCTGTGGTTTCTCTTGCTCTTGAATTTGCCATATATTAAAATTTTTGTAAAAGTCTGCAAAGTTATGAAAATTTATTTAAATCAAAATAAAATGTTTAAATATTTGATTTTGAGATTGTTATTGTCTTTTATTGATTGTTATTGCTTTCTTGACAACAGTTTTTAAAGTTAAACTTTCCTGTCTATATTCTAAAATAAATTTTTATTCATGTTTTGATAATAAAAACTAAACATTCTTTTCTCTTTAACTTGTGTTGATGCTGTGAAATTAAGGGGTTGTTGTTGGTTTAAATTTATTTTATTTGAAAGAGTCTATAAATTTTAAGGGGTAAACTAATTTCGAATTATATTTTTTGTAAATTTGCCTCGTTTAAAATAACACACTTTTATGTCAACATTAAGATTTAAAGCCTTAGCCGAGCTTCCATTCAGAAATTACAGAAAAGATAATTTCATAGAAGTTCCTGCAAAACTGTCTGAATTGTTTTGTCAAAATGTATTCTCAGAAGAAACAATGAGAGAATATCTGACTAAAGAAGCGTTCCAATCTATTTTGGACGCCATTAAAAAAGGAACAAAAATCCAGAGACACATTGCAGACCAGGTAGCTGTTGCGATGAAGGATTGGGCTATGTCAAAAGGCGTTACCCACTACACGCACTGGTTTCAACCGTTAACAGGTGCAACTGCTGAGAAGCACGATTCTTTCTTTACACCTATAGAGGGTGGAAGAGCTATCGAGAGATTCAGTGGCGGAATGTTGATTCAACAGGAGCCGGATGCTTCTTCTTTCCCGAATGGTGGAATCAGAAATACATTCGAAGCGAGAGGGTATACCGCTTGGGATCCGACTTCTCCGGCTTTTATTATGGGAACTACACTTTGTATTCCTTCGATTTTCATTTCTTACACTGGTGAGACTTTAGATTATAAGGCGCCATTATTAAGAGCTTTGAACGCGGTTGATGAAGCAGCGACAGATGTTTGTAAATCTTACTTCGATAAAAACGTAACAAAAGTTTCTCCGACACTGGGCTGGGAACAGGAATATTTTCTGGTAGATACAGCTTTGTATCAATCAAGACCGGATTTGGTTTTGACAGGGAAAACTTTACTTGGACATTCTCCGGCGAAAGGACAACAGCTTGATGATCATTATTTCGGTTCGATTCCTACAAGAGTAATGAACTATATGAAGGAATTGGAAATCGAATGTATGAAGTTGGGAATTCCTGTAACAACGCGCCACAATGAGGTTGCTCCAAATCAATTTGAATTGGCGCCAATGTTTGAAGAAGCAAATGTTGCTGTTGATCACAATTCATTATTAATGGATATTATGGCGAGAATTGCTCACAAGCATCACTTCCATATTTTATTTCACGAAAAACCATTTGCCGGTGTCAACGGAAGTGGAAAACATAACAACTGGTCTTTGGGAACTGACACAGGCGAAAACCTTTTGAGTCCGGGTAAAAATCCGAAGAAAAACCTTCAGTTCCTGACGTTCTTTGTGAATACTTTGAAAGCGGTCCACGATTATGCGGATTTGTTGAGAGCATCTATTGCATCTGCGAGCAACGACCACAGATTGGGAGCTAACGAAGCGCCGCCGGCAATCATTTCTGCTTTCATTGGAAGCCAGTTGTTCGGTGTTTTGGAAGAATTGGAAAAAGTGACGGACGGAAAATTATCTCCGGAAGAGAAAACAGAATTAAAACTAAATGTTGTAGGAAAAATCCCTGAAATTCTTTTAGATAATACTGACAGAAACAGAACATCTCCATTTGCATTCACAGGAAACAAATTCGAAATCAGAGCGGTTGGTTCTTCTGCAAACTGTGCGGAAGTAATGACTGTAATGAACGTAATTGCGGCTAAACAATTGAAAACTTTCAAGGCTGAAGTGGATGCTTTGATTGAAACAGGTCTTAAGAAGGATGAAGCCATTTTCAATGTATTAAGAGAATACATCAAGCAATCTAAGAGCATTATGTTCGAAGGTGACGGTTATTCAGACGATTGGGCAAAAGAAGCTAAGAAAAGAGGTCTTAACAACTTGAAAACAACGCCGGAAGCTCTTAAAATGGAATTGGATAAAAAATTCGTTGAGCTTTATGAAGAGTTAGGAATTTACTCACACCGTGAGTTCGAAGCCAGAAACGAAATCAAGCTGGAAAAATACTCAACAGTCATTGATATCGAAGCCAGAGTTTTAGCAGATATCGCAAGAAACCACATCATTCCTGCAGCGCTTAATTATCAAAACAGATTAATTGAGAACGTTAAAGGGTTGAAAGAGATTTTCAGCGAGAAAGAATTCAAGACTTTGGCAAAAGAACAATTGAGTTTGATTTCTGATATTTCCGGTAATGTTTCTCAGATCAAAGTTGGTGTTGATAATCTTTTGGCAGCGAAAGAAAAGGCTAAAAATACATCAGGAAGCCAAAAACAAGCAGAGGAATACTGTAACAAAGTTAAGCCTCTTTTTGATAACATCAGAGAGGCATCAGATGCTCTGGAAATGATGGTAGACGATGAGCTGTGGCCGATGACAAAATATAGAGAATTACTCTTCACTAGATAAATATCTACAAAAACGTTAAAGAATCTTAACTAAAAATAAAACCGCAAAGTCTAAATAAAGGCTTTGCGGTTTGTTTTTTTTTAACATTCTTAAAAAGACTGTTAAATTATGTTAAACTCAAGAACGCTCAAATTGATTTGAAATGTCCTTTAATGAGTATTGGCTATTTTTGCTATGCAATCACAAAAAACCAACTCAAGTTTAACACAAATAATTAAATATATATGAAGAAAAGAGTTCTAGTTTATATCTTATTTGTGACCACGTTTTTTTCGCTTCAGTCTTGCGTTTCTAACTATGTGGTTTCTAACAATCAAACATACAAAACTGATGCCAAGTTTGCATCATTGGATGTAAACGTAAAACCCGTAACAAACAAATCAAACAACAAAGGACAACAAGTTTTAGCATCTATTGCTAATACCAATGAGGTTATCAAAAGATCTGCTATAGAAAATGCGATCAAATACAGCAACACCATTGACAATATCTTATCTGAAGCTGAAAGTTATCTAGGAACTCCATACAGATTCGGGGGAACTTCCAGAAGCGGAATAGATTGCTCGGCATTCGTGTTATCAGTATTTGGCGCAGCAGCAGGTATGAACTTACCAAGAGTTGCAGCTCAACAATCTCAAGAAGGAGATTCTGTAGAAAAAACAGAACTTCAGAAAGGAGATCTGGTGTTTTTCTCACACAGAGGTAGCAGAATTTCTCACGTGGGAATTGTGGAAGAGGTAACGCCGGAAGGTGAGGTGAAGTTCATTCACGCAGCAACGTCCAAAGGTGTAATGGTTTCTTCTCTGGATGACAGCTATTGGGGACCAAAATTCAAATTCGCTAAGCGAATCGTTAAAGAGAACACATTGAGTGCATTAAATAATTAGAGAGACTGAAAAATATTCAGAAAAAACCTCAGAAGTATTTCTGAGGTTTTTTATTTTATAACATATAAAGGGCGACTATTCTCGATTTATTTTTTAATAAGTTTGATGTTTTGTGTAGATTTTGAACTTTGAACAGAAACATTATAAATTCCCGGTTTAAGATTCGCGATATCATATTTTTCAGAATTAAGATCTGAAAATTCTTTGATCAATTTTCCTGAAAGATCAAAAACTTTTACAGATTCTGGTTTTTCGTTATTTGAGTTTAGCTGAAAGTAGTTGTCTGTAGGGTTAGGATATAGTGTTAAGCTTTTTTTACTAAAATCACTGACTGACATTAATGGGGTAGCTGTTACATTGATATCATCTACACTCAGCAGGTTTCCATTGGTATAGTCGTTTACCCAAGCCAGATAGACAGTTTGCCCTGCATAAGCGGATAAATTAACCGTATATGGTGTTAGCTGACTTGAAATAGGAACATTGGGAGCATGATCTACTGTCTGAATATTAGTGAAAGCTGCTTTTGTAGTATTAGTTGTAGAAATTTTTAGTTTGAAACCATCATCGTAAGGGCTTACATCATGAGATCTTGCAAAAAATTCAAGAGAGATTGTAGAGTTTGAAGGTAAGGTTATAGCCGGAGAGATAAGCCATCTGTCTGCCGGTGCTATTGTAGTAAACCAGGACGGCGAGGAAACTACCGTATTTCCACTTTCCGCACTCCACTTAACAATTTCCCAAGCATTGGAAAATAATGCTGCATATGTACCGTAAGGAGTATTTGTGTCATTGTAAAGTGTCCAGTTTGCACCATATAAGTCTGTTACGTTTTCAAAATCTTCTGTATAAACTGATGTTTGCGCGTGGCATATAACTGATGTAAATAGAGCAGAGAATAGAAGTTTTTTCATATCAAATCATTTTTATTATATATAAAGATATGAAAAAAGCCATAGAATTATATTCTATGGCTATGATATTTTATCTGGAATACTTTTTATTCCTCAGATTTTTCTTCAGTTGTCGGAACAAGTGGAGATTGATCTTTTACTTCTTCTGCCATTTCTTCATCTTCATCATCCATTGCAGCAGCACCTCCTTTCATAGCATTTCTAGACATCTTAACAGCTACGATAACAGCATTGTCCGGATGCATAAAAGTGTAAGCGTCATTTTTAAGAGCCTCAACATAGAATTTGTTACCGATTCTCAATGGTGTTACATCTACAACGATTTCGTCCGGCAAGTTTGCAGGAATCGCTTTTATTTTCAGTTTTCTGAAAGTTTGTCTAAGAACACCACCGGCAACAACACCTCTTGCACGACCAGTAATTCTTACAGGAACGTCCATAATTACCGGCTTATCGTCTGATAATTGATAGAAATCCACATGTAGGATTCTGTCTGTGATTGGGTGAAATTGGATATCCTGAAGAACAGCAGGAATTGTTTGTCCGTCAACCTCAATAGATACCGTGTGTGCTTCAGGAGTATATACCAAACCTTTGAAAGATTTTTCTTCAGTAGAAAAATTCAATGGCTCTTTACCTCCGTAAACAACACAAGGAACTAATTCAGCATCACGTAAAGCTTTTGTAGACTTTTTGCCCACGCTTTCTCTTTTTGTACCTTGAATTGTAATAGATTTCATTATATAATGATTAAAATTTGAGGTTGCAAATATATAATTTTTTTCTTAGATAATGAATTTATCACTAATTGATTTGTGTTCGTGCACGCTATTCATCACATCGGCAAATAAGGATGCGCAGGAAAGCACCTTTATTTTGGAGGATTTATCCATTTTTTGCGGGATAGAATCTGTTACGATAACTTCCAATAATTTAGAATTTTCGATATTTTCATAAGCTTTACCCGAAAGTACACCGTGTGTTGCCATTGCTCTTACAGATCTCGCTCCTTTTTCCATTAAGATATCCGCTGCTTTGCAAAGTGTTCCTGCAGTGTCAATCATATCATCAATAAGAATCACATTTTTATCCTTAACATCCCCAATCAGAAACATCTCTTCAACCACATTGGCTTTTTTTCTTTCTTTATAGCAGATTACGACATCGGCACCCAGATGACCTGCGTAGTTTTTTGCTCTTTTTGCTCCCCCCATATCCGGTGATGCAATGGTAAGATTATCCAGATTAAGTGACTGAATATAGTCCACGAAAATAGTAGAAGCATAAAGATGATCGACAGGAATCTCAAAGAAACCTTGGATCTGATCAGCATGAAGATCCATCGTCATAATTCTCGTCGCTCCTGCAGCCGTCAAAAGATTGGCAACTAGCTTTGCTCCGATTGGTGCTCTCGGCTTATCTTTTCTGTCTTGTCTTGCTAATCCGTAATATGGGATTACAACTGTAATATTCTTTGCAGAAGCTCTTTTGGCCGCATCGATCATTAATAACAATTCCAAAAGATTGTCTGCCGGAGGAAAGGTAGATGCGATAAGAAAAACCCGGCTTCCTCTAACGGATTGTTCCAAAACCGGTTCAAATTCTCCGTCGCTGAAATGCTGAATATTGATTTTTCCCAATGGCTGCCCATAGAACTGAGCAATTTTTTCTGCCAACTCGTGGCTGGTTCTCGTAGAAAACAAATAACTTGCTTGATCTGACATTTTTACTTTTTTGCAAATTTAAAAAATAATGAAAAGTCTCAAAGTCTATTTGTGAACTTTTCATAGATTCTTTTCAGACTGTTCATAACCGAAAGCGTTGTAATACCCATTAACATTGGCATCAGTTAAAATAATTTTCGCTAATATTTCATAAAAAAACCAGAACATCTCTGTTCTGGTCTTAGGTTTTTTATTAACAATACTCTTCGAAAGCGGCCTGAAGATTGGCAGCAATTGCGCCTGCAGGATTACCTTCGATGTGGTGTCTTTCCAGCATATGCACCAACTCGCCATCTTTGAAAAGTGCCACAGCTGGTGAACTAGGCGGGAATGGAGCTAATAATCTTCTGGCTTCTGCTACCGCTTCTGTGTCAAATCCTGCGAAAGCTGTTACCAGATGGTCTGGCTTTTTCTCACCTGTCAAAGAGTATAAAACGCCTGGTCTTGCAGCACCGGCTGCACAACCACAAACGGAATTGATTACTAAAAGTGTTGTCCCGCTTTGCTTAAGCGCTTCATCAACTTGTTCTGGTGTTGTAAGGTCTTCAAAACCTTTATCTGTAAGTTCTGCCTTCATTGGCAATACTAAATCTGCTGGGTACATATTAAATTTATTTAGGTTAATTCGAATTGCAAATTTAATCAAATAATATTTGCATTATCTGATCAATCATTCTATTAAAATTATACCAAATATCTATTGCGCCATTTTGACTGAATTCCCAAACAAAAACCTTGAATCCGAAAATTCAAGGCTTTAATCAAATCGATATGCAAATTAAGTATATCCAGTTTTTATAATTGATAAAATATAAATGATGAATGATATCAATTATCGCTTATCAACTATCATTGATGATTTAAGAAAGTAACTTTTTAACCATTTCTGAAATGCTCTTTCCGTCAGATTTTCCTGCTAATGCTTTGGAAGCAACACCCATTACTTTTCCTAAATCTTTAATAGTCTCTGCTCCGGTTTCAGAAATGATTTTCTTGATTTCTGATTCCAGTTCTTCAGCAGATAATTGTTTCGGTAGAAACTTCTCAATGACTTTCATCTGAGCTTCTTCCACGTCAGCAAGGTCTGTTCTTCCCTGAGCCATAAACTGCTCATAAGAATCCTTTCTCTGCTTTATCATTCTTTGCAAAATCGCAATCTCCTGTTCTGCTGAAACTTCGGCTCCTCTGGCTTCGGTTTGTAGTAAAAGAATCTGAGATTTTACTGCTCTCAAAGAGTCCAAAGCTACACGGTCTTTTTCTCTCATCGCCGTTTTGATGGCTTCGCTTATTGTATTTTCTAAACTCATTTTTTCTGTATTAATGTAAAAGGTATTAATGTATTTATGATAAAATGTAAAACGCTTATCCAATATCGTTAATACATTCTATCATAAATACATTAGTACAATTCTAGTCAACATCTTTGTTAAGAAACCGGTTTTCTCTCAGTTGCATACTTCCATTATTATCAGACAAATAAGTATTAATATTCTGGTCTGATGCATTAGAACCATCAATATTGATGTTCTTTCTTTTGAAAGCAGGAACGGTTTCGAAAACATTCTCATTATCCAATTGCTGGTAACGGGAATTGAATTCTCTTAGCTTATTTCTTCTTTCCATTGCTTTTGAAGAGTCCGGTGTTTTGTTGAAGAAAGTGAATCCACTTTCAGTTTCCTGAACCGGTTCCGGCTTTTTCTCCTCTATGATTTCCTCTTTAGTTTCAATAGCAAAAGAAAATTGAGTTGGTTCTTCAACTTTTTCTTCGATGATTTCGTTAACGGCTTCTTCTTTAACTTCAGAAATAACTTGCTTTTCAATTACCGGAAATTCTTCTTCAATCGTAGGTTCGTTGATTGTGAAAGTCACTTCAACAAGCTTTTCAATTACTTCTTCTTTGAAAGACGCTTTTGGCTTTTCCTCAACTTCGAAAGAAAAAGATTGTGCTTCCAAATCTACTTCTTCATAACTCTCTTCCTCGAAAGTGAAAAGGTTGTATTCCTGCTTTTCGTTATTAAAATTATAATCGTTTGAGAAATCCTGGATTTCCTCGTTTTCGATGATTTCGATTTTTGCTTTTGGCTCTTCTACAAGACTTTCTGCAACGGCATTGGTTGGAAAGCCGGAAGTTCCGAAATCTTCATCATCCTCTAACCGAAAAAAATTTTTCCCGGACTGCACTTCAGGTTTTGATTCTTCCTGGAATCTGCTTTTGAACGGCGATTCTCTGTGAGATGAAGGACTTGGTCTGTCTTCCAAAGAATATTTGATGGTTTCAGTAACGCCGGAATGTTTTTTATTATCGTTGGAGAAACCGGTTGCAATTACCAAAACGCTCACTGCATCGCCCAATTCCTCATCAGAACCAACTCCAAAAATAATATCAGCCGTGTTTCCAGCTTCTTTCTGGATGTGGTCCATAATCACACCGATCTCGTCCATTGTTACTTCAGTCGCACCGCTTCTGATTAGCAATAGAACATTTTTCGCGCCTGTGATTTTGTTATCATTCAATAATGGAGAATCCAATGCTTTTTTAACTGCTTCTTCCGCTTTATTTTCACCGCTAGCAATTCCAGTAGACATCAATGCAGTACCAGAGTTAGCTAAAACAGATTTAGCATCGCGGAAGTCAATATTAACATCGAAATAGCCAGTAATAACTTCTGCCATTCCTTTTGCAGCGTTTGTCAACACTTCATCGGCTTTTGAGAATCCTTGTTTGAAACCAAGATTACCAAATTGTTGTCTCAGTTTATCATTATTAATGACAATCAAAGAATCAACATTATTCCTTAATTTTTCCAAACCTAATTCAGCCTGATCCAATCTTCTTTTTCCTTCAAAACTAAAAGGTACGGTTACGATTCCAACAGTAAGAATCCCCATTTCCTTGGCCACTTTTGCAATCACAGGTGCAGCACCGGTTCCGGTTCCACCGCCCATTCCGGCAGTGATGAAAACCATTTTGGTGTTTTGTCCCATTGATGCTTTGATATCATCAATGCTTTCGATAGCCGCTTTTTCGCCAACTTCCGGGTCAGCACCTGCGCCAAGACCTTCGGTCATTGTTACACCCAACTGAACTTTGTTAGCAACAGGATTGTTATCAAGTGTCTGTGCATCGGTGTTGCAAATCACGAAATCCACGCCATAAATCCCTTTCTCGTACATATGCTTCAAAGCGTTGTTTCCGCCGCCTCCAACACCGATTACTTTAATAATTGAAGAATTGCCTTTTGGTAGGTCAAATGAGAATCCTTGTGTATTATTTATATTGTCCATAGTAGTTATTTTTTATAGTTTATAGTTGATAAATGATAATCGATTTATTTATGATTGCTTTAATCATTTATCAATTATCTTTTATCATTTATGTTTTACTCTTCTACTTCCTCGAAGAATTTTTTCACTTTGTCTAAAATCGACTGACCAAAAGTCGGTTTGTTTCTTTTAGCTTCTTCTTTTGGTTTTGTAACTTCTTCCATCTGCTGAACTTGTTGAGGCTTCTCGACTTCAGCAGTTGGTTGAGCAACTTGTTGTGCCTTAGTTACGGCTTCTTCGATAATTTCTTCTTCTGTTGGAAGGATTTTTTTATCTCTGATTTTAAGACTTTCCATCAATAAACCGATGGACGTTGCGAATTCCGGTCCTTTAAGATATTGGTTTTTATCATTCGCCACATACTCGTTAGCGAAACCAATTCTGCTGTCGAAACCTGTTGTGTAATTCGCTAACTGACGAAGGTTTCTCAGGTTGGAACCACCTCCGGTTAATACGATTCCTGCAATCAGTTTTTTCTTTTGCTCAAAAGCGCCGTAACCTTTCAGTTCGGTGTTTACCATTTCCAGAATTTCTTCAACTCTCGCATTGATAATCTGAGCCAAAACCTTCAACGAAATCTCTTTGTCCGGACGACCGTGCAATCCCGGGATTGTCACGTAAGTACTGTCTTTTTCCAATTCCGGAACAGACGAACCGAATTTCACTTTCAGTTGTTCTGCGTGTTTCTCAATGATTGAACATCCTTCCTTGATATCATCGGTGATAATTCCACCGCCGTAAGGAATCACGCAAGTATGACGAATGATGTTGTCTTTGAAAATCGCGATATCCGTAGTTCCACCACCAATATCAACAATTGCAACACCAGCTTCTTTTTCTTCTTTTGTAAGAACAGCTTCAGACGATGCCAAAGGTTCCAAAGTCAATGCTTCCATTTCCAGACCAGCTTCGCGAACACATCTTGCGATATTTCTGATAGAACCCATTTGTCCCACAACAACATGGAAATTGGCTTCCAATCTTTTGCCGTGCATTCCAATTGGTTCCTGGATCTCGCCTTCAGAATCCACTTTGTATTCCTGAGGCAAAACGTGGATGATTTCTTCGCCAGGCAACATCACCAATTTCTTCACCTGGTCTTTTAGTTTCTCGATATCATCTTCCGTGATGTATCTATCCGGATGCTCTCTCATGATGTAATCCGAATGCTGGAGAGAACGGATATGTTTTCCTGCAATCCCGACAGTTACCTTGTGGATAGGAACGCCAGCGCTGGATTGCGCTTCTGCAACTGCAGTTTTGATGGAATTGATAGTTTGGGAAATGTTGTTCACGATTCCTTTGTGAACACCAAGACTTTTAGCCTTCCCAACGCCCAGGATTTCGATTTTCCCGTGAGCGTTACGTCTTCCGACAATGGCGACAATTTTAGTTGTCCCAATGTCCAGACCTACTGAATACTCTTGATTTTCCATTATATGCTCGATTTGATTTTTTATTCTACTACTACTTTTGCTTTTTTCTTTTTGTCAGAAGTTGGTTTGGATGTTGTTTCCTTTTTCTTTTCCGAAGTTTTTTTCGGTTCAGATTTCTTCTCTACTTTTTTGGGTTTCGAAGGTTCTTTTTTGACTTCTGATTTCTTAGGTTCCGCTTTTTTAATTTCTTTTTTCGGTTCCGGTTTGGGCTCCGCTTTTTTAGTTTCTGTTTTTGCCGGAACCGATGCTAAAAGTTGCGTCGGTTTTTCTTCCGGTTTTGTAATTTCAATTTTTGGTGCATTTCTCAGAATACTGTCGTTTTCTTTGAAATAAGGATTCAGTGTGGTTACAATCTGATTATTGTATTTAACCGAAATCTTTTTGTACTTCTGAGGATTCTGATAAACCAGATATTTCTCTACAAAAGTTTTAAATCCTCTAACCTTGAAATCAATATTATCTAAATCTCCAATCTCAACTTTGTAATTTCCATCGCTTGTCAGAAGATTATAATTGTCTTTTTCTTTTTTGATTCCGATGAAATATTTTTTACTGAAATCATCTTTGTCAATTTTCTCAATCAGCTTTCCGAGTTCCTGATATTCCGAAGCTTCGACATCGCCCATTACTAACATACACGGATAAGAAAAGTTTCTAGAAATCGGGAATTCAACACCTTTTTCGTCCACATAAAAATCCTTTCCGTTTTTATTCAGTCTGAAAATCGGAATGCGTTGTTTGATATCAACATTCAGATTTCCGTTCAGATTCATATAAACATTGGCACTGTCAACAAACGGAATCTCATTAATCTTTTTCTCCAATTCCGGAATCTTAACATCGCCAATCTTTTTTGTAGGATTAAATTGCTTTACCAAATCCTTGATGTCCTTTTCATCCACAAAATAAACCGGCGTTTTGGTCTGGTTCATATTAATCGATACATTCTCCATCTTGGCGTTGTTGAAACGCTTTAACGAGAAACTGAGCAGAAATCCAAAAAGGACGACTGTTACGAGTATCTTCAATATTCTCCACTTGTTTTTCATATTAATTTTTGTATTGACGTATTAATGTAAAATGTACCAATGATTTTAAAAATCGTAAATACATTGATACGTTTTACATTTTACAAACTTTGCATCCATTCCATAATCGGGTCATAAAGTGTATCAATATTTCCCGCTCCGACTGTCAATAAAATATCAAAATCTTTCTCTTTTATCTTTTCAAAAGTCTCCTGTAATGTGCAGACTTCTTTGTTGTCTGTTTCGATTTTTTCAGCTAACCAACTTGATGTGATGCCTTCAAAATTTTCCTGAAGTTCTCTCGCAGGATAAATATCTAATAACAACAAATCATCTCCGTTTTCCAGACTTCTCGCAAAATCTTCTGCAAAATCTCTTGTTCTGCTAAAAAGATGCGGTTGAAAAACCACCAGCAATTTCTTGGTTGGATAAAATGTTTTTATCGAACCAATCACTGCATTCAGTTCTGTTGGATGATGCGCATAATCATCGATATAAATCTTTCCGTTATCAAAAATATGTTTCGTATATCTTCTTTTGATGCCTTTAAAATTGGCAATTGCTTTTTTTAAAGTCTCGAAACCAACACCTAAATTGCTCAGAATCGCCAAAGCAACCGTTGCATTTTCAACATTGTGAATTCCCGGAATTTCCCAGACAAAATCTTCAACCTCCTGCGTTGGCGTATGAAAATCGAAATAGATTTTATCATGTTCCATTCTCAGGTTATCGGAATAATAATCCGCCTCCTCATTCACAGCATAAGTTTTATGTCCTCTTCCGATTGCAATTCCTTTTCTCACAAACAACTGATTATCATTCGGAACTAAAGCAGCGAATTGACGGAAACCATCTTCAATCTGAACTCTATCACCATAAATATCCAAATGGTCTGCATCAATTGATGTTACAACCGCCCAATCCGGAGAAAGGTTCAGGAAGCTTCTGTCATATTCATCCGCTTCGACCACGGAAAATTGGTTGCCGTTGTAATCGAAATTGGATTTGAAATTTTCGGAGATCCCGCCTAAAAATGCGGACGACGGAAGATTCGCTTCTTTGCACAAATGCGCAATCAATGTAGAAGTTGTTGTCTTTCCGTGAGTTCCAGCAACGGCGATGCAATCTGTATTTTCTGTAATCAATCCCAAAACTTTTGCACGTTTCAGAATCTCAAAACTTTCACTTGCGAAGTAATCCAGAATTCCGAGTTTCTTAATTGCAGGCGTATAAATAACCAAAGTTGATTCTTTATCCAACGCTACAATTTTTTCATCAATGACATCTTCAAACGTAATATCAATACCTTCAAAACCGATTTGAGCCGTTAGTTTTGTTGGCGTTTTATCATAACCCAAAACATTTTTGCCGTTGGCGTGAAAATATCTCGCCAGCGCACTCATCCCAATCCCACCGATGCCGATGAAATAGAAGTTTTGATATTTGTTTAAGATGCTCATTTTTTCTTTCTTTTATACCATTTATTGTATGGCTTTGTTGATATGTAAAAAATCTGAAAATAGTCTTTGTCCCTGGTCATTCCCATTCTCAAATATTTGATACTATCATTTTTTTCTGTCTTAATATTGAAAACAAACAGGTCTGAAAAATCTTTTGGGTAAACATTCGTTTTAGCTGCATATAAGCTTCCAATTTCTATTTTTCCATATTTTTTATCGATGTTTTCACACACAGTTTTAATTTTTTCTGGAGAAAAATAATTTTTCATATTAATATCCATATTAAAACCGGTTATTTCAGAATAGTCTTTTTTCCCACATTTAGAAATAAAATTCTCGGCAAAGCTTTTAGCTAAAGTTTGTCTTGCTTGTGTATTATTTTTTGCCGGCATATTATTATACCGATTCATACAGCTTGATAGACCTATCAAACAAAAAAATAATAATATGTGTTTCAATAATTTCATTAAACTATATCACTTTAAAAATCTCATCTACAATTCCTTGTGCCGCTTTTGGCTTGGCAAAGAATTCTAAATTATCAGACATTTCTTTTCTAAGATTTTCATTCTCACAGATTTCTGAAAGTGTGCTCCAGAATTTGTCTTTCATTTCAGAATCTTTGACCATTTTTGCCGCATTTTTCTCAACCAGAGTCAAAGCATTTTTAGTTTGATGATCCTCCGCCGCAAAAGGAAAAGGGACCAATAAAACCGGCTTTTCGGCAACTGCCAATTCTGAAATCGCAATTGCACCAGCTCTGGAAACAATCACATCCGCTGCGGAATAAGCCAAAGCCATATCGGAGATGAATTCTTTAATTTGAATTCCAAACGCTTCGATTCCGCTCATCGTGACATCGCTTATAATTTGCTGGTAGTCAGTTTTTCCGGTTTGCCAGATTAATTGATAACCTTTCTCTTTCAGTCTATCAAAATTATCTTTCCAGCCGTTGTTCAAGGTTCTGGAACCAAGAGAACCGCCAACCGAAAGAATCGTTAATTTATTTTTATCTAGGCCTAATTTTTCTTTAGCTAAATCTTTATCAATCAAATCCGTGGTGATATTCTGACGGATTGGATTTCCTAAGAAATAAGTTTTCGTTCCCGGGAAAAATTTTTCCATATCCGGATAGGCTGTGAAAACGGCTTTCGCTTTTTTAGCATTGAAAACATTCGTCTTTCCCGGCAAAGAATTCTGCTCCTGAATAAAAGTCGGAATTCCCATTTTCGCAGCAATGTACAAAGCAGGTCCGCTTGCAAAACCACCAGTTCCAACCGCAAAATCCGGTTTGAAATTTTTAATGATTTTCTTAGCCTTAATCAAACTGGAAATGATTTTAAATGGAAGCCCGATATTCTTCATAAGATTTCCTCTGTCGAATCCGGCGATGTTCAATCCTTCGATTTTGAATCCGGCTTGAGGAACCTTTTCCATTTCCATTTTTCCATTCGCACCAATGAACAAAAACTCTGCATCGGGAAACCGTTTCTGGATTTCCTGAGCAATCGCAACCGCCGGAAAGATGTGTCCACCTGTTCCGCCGCCGCTCATTAATATTTTTAGTTTTCTGCTCATATTTTTTATAATTGATAAGAGATAATTGATGATTTATAAATTATCGTTCATCATTTATTTTTTATGCGATATCATTTATTTCTTCAATACTTTGTCTTTTACCCAGACCTTCTTCATCAAAAACCTGAATTCTGGAACTTACATTCAGGATAATTCCTAGCTGAATATAGGTTACCAACATCGATGTTCCTCCGTAACTTATTAATGGTAGAGGCTGACCTGTTACGGGAATCAGATTTACGGCCACGGCGATATTCACCGATAATTGAACAAAAATCATCAGTCCAATCGCAAGAACCAGCAGCGACCCGAAAAAAGCAGGCATTTTACTGGCAATCATTACAATCCGGATAATCATTATCATATAAAGGCTAATCAGAACAAAGGCTCCAATCCAACCGTATTCTTCCACAATGATTGCGAAAATAAAATCCGAAACCGATTGGGGTAACGTCTGTTTCAAAGCACTTTTTCCTGGTCCGATTCCGTTGAATCCGCCGTGAACAATCGCTGCTTTCGCCTGCATCACCTGATAGTTTTTTGCTTTGATACTTTCGTCTTCAACATCAGCTGTTTTCTTGGAACTCGTGAAGGTTTCGATACGGCTCATCCAGGTATGAACACGGTTTCCTCCGATTAAATTCGTATTCAAAGCAATGACTAAAAACATCACAACGAAAACTACGGCAACCGAGATAAATCCCGCTACATATTGCCAGGCTAATTGTCCGATAATTAATATAATAATCGAAACCATCATAATCATCAATGCTGTAGAACCGTTGTCTTTTGCTACTAATCCGAATACAATCAGAATTGGTCCGAAGATGTAAATGATGTTCTCAATCGGAACTCTTTCCCTTTTGATTTTCTTAGTGAGATATCGGCACAGATAAATAATCAGCATCAAATAGGCAAATGACGATGGCTGAAAAGAAATCGGTGTTCCTGGGATTTTCAACCAACGCGATGCACTTGCACCTTCGATCTTTTGTCCTGTGAACATTGTAATCAACAACAGTCCAATCGTGAACAAAAGCAGAATGGAACTCAATTTCCCGATGTATTCGTACTTGACCGTTCCTACAAAACGCATAATTCCCAAACCAATGAATACAAAAATGATATGCTTGAAAACGTGACCTGTTGTGGTCCCGTTGTTCACAATATATTCCAGATTCGAACTTGCAGAATAAACCGGAAACACAGAAAGGAAGGATATCAAAATGATAACCGACCAAAGGACTTTGTCTCCTTTCAGTAATTCGAATTTGTTTTCTGTAGTTTGGTTTTCCATTTATTTTTAATGAATTAATATTCTTAATTCTTAATTGTCAATTCTTCTAAAACTTCCTTTTTAAATTGATTTCCACGGTCTTCATAACCATTGAACAAATCAAAACTTGCGCAGCAAGGCGACAATAAAACCACGTCTCCTTTTTCTGCAATTGATTTAGAAACTTCCACTGCTTTTTGCATACTGGAAGTGTCATAAATCTGTGTTTTCTTATCTTTGAAGAACTCAATAATCTTATGATTATCAACCCCTAAGCAAACAATCGCTTTTACTTTTTTCTTGACTAATTCTTCGATTTCTGTATAATCGTTTCCTTTGTCTTTTCCGCCAACAATCCAAACAACCGGCTTTTTCATACTTTCCAAAGCGAAGTAAGTGGCATTCACGTTTGTAGCTTTACTGTCGTTAATAAATTTTACACCTCTGATTTCCGCAACAGGTTCCAATCTGTGTTCAACTGCCTGGAATGTCATTAATGAATGTCTGATACTTTCATTACTTATTTCCAATAACTTTCCAGCAATACTCGCTGCTAAGCTGTTCGCCACATTATGTTTTCCTACCAATGATAATTCGTCAATACTCATTGTGAAACCTTCATTGATATTCACGACAAAATTCTCATCAATTGAGAAAGCACCTTTTTCCAGTCTTTCATCTAATGAGAATGGAACTTTAGTTACTTTCAAATCCAATTTTTCCAGAATCGATTTGCTCATTTTGTCATCCTTATTGTAGATGAAAAAATTATTAGCCTCCTGATTTTCAGCAATTCTGAACTTTGCCAAAGCATATTCTTCATAATTGTAATTGTACTGGTCCAAATGGTCTTTTGACAAATTCAATAACAATGAAATGTAGGGTCTGAAATTCTGAATATCATCCAACTGAAAGCTACTCACTTCCAATACATAATAATCAAAATTCTCCTCAGCCACCTGTTTCGCAAAACTCTTTCCGATGTTTCCACCCAATCCAACATTGAAACCGTCTTCTTTCAGGATGTAATAGATTAAAGACGTTGTCGTCGTTTTTCCGTTACTTCCTGTAATCGCAATGATTTTTGCATTGGTAAATTCCGAAGCAAATTCAATCTCAGAAGATAATCTGATTCCTCTTTCCTGAATCTTCTGAACCATTTCTGCTTTTTTTGGAATTCCCGGACTTTTGATGACCCAATCGGCATTCAGGATTTTTTCTTCGGAATGTGTTCCGTCTTCATAATCAATCCCAAGCTCATCCAATTCTTTTTTGTAATTCTCACGGATAATTCCCATATCCGAAAGAAAGACATCAAAGCCTTTGGCTTTTGCCAGATAAGCCGCACCAACGCCGCTTTCGCCTCCTCCAAGTATTACTACTCTCATCTTTGGTTATTAGTTTTTATCTAGTTTTTAAAGTGATTAGACAAATAATTGCCAGCATTACTCCTAAAATTATCATTCGGTTTACGATTTTGCTCTCGTGAAATCCTTCTTTCTGATAATGGTGATGTAATGGAGACATCTTGAATAATCTATTGTTTTGAGCATATTCCAGCCCATATTTTCTTTTTCTGTACTTGAAAACCCAAACCTGCAGAATCACAGATAAAAGTTCTATCAAGAAGACTCCGCACAAAACCGGAATCAATAATTCTTTTCTAAGGATAATTGCTAAAACCGCAATTACTCCGCCCAGCATCAGACTTCCCGTATCACCCATAAAAACCTGTGCAGGATAAGTGTTGTACCAAAAAAAACCGATAACAGCACCAACCAAAGCGAGGGCGAAAATCGTAGTTTCTCCCATATGCGGAAGGAACATAATGTTCAAATAATCAGCGAAAATCATATTTCCGGAAACATAGGCGAAAAAAGCTAAAGTCAACAAAATCACAACACTTGTTCCTGCAGCCAAACCATCGATTCCATCGGTAATATTCGCTCCGTTGGAAACTGCAGTTACAATGAAAATAACAATAGGAATGAAAACGATCCAAGCCCATTCGTGTGCTTTTGCATCGTCCATCCAGAACAAAATCCCACTGTAATCGAACTCATTATTCTTTGTAAAAGGGACTGTAGAAACCGGAATTTTCTCGTCCGGCATAAAGTTCTGTTCTACATTATTTCTGTTGATAACAGTTGCATCAGCATACTTTCTCTTAACCTCAACATCAGGATGGAAATACATTGTAACACCGACAATTAAACCCAAACCAACCTGTCCGATTACTTTGAATTTCCCGCTCAATCCGTCTTTATTTTTCTTAACTTTTTTGAGATAATCGTCCAGAAAACCGATGGCTCCCATCCACAAAACCGAAATGATCAAAAGAACGATGTAAACATTGGTGATTCTGGTAAACAACAAAACCGGAATGATAGTAGCCAAAATGATAATCAAACCACCCATTGTCGGTGTTCCTTCCTTTTGTTTTTGTCCTTCCAGACCAAGATCTCTCACCAATTCTCCCATTTGCTTTCTTCTTAGGAAATTGATGATTCTTTTCCCGTAAGCCATTGCAATGATGAGCGAAAACAAAACTGCCATCGCTGCGCGGAACGAAATGTATTTGAACAAGTTCATTCCTGGAATGTGAATCCCATGGGCAGTTAAATATTCATATAGATAATATAGCATATAGATCTATTTTCCCATTAATTGTAATAATTCCCTAATCGTTTCTTTGTCATCAAAGTGATATTTCACACCATTGATTTCCTGATATGTCTCGTGACCTTTCCCGGCTACCAGAACAATATCTTTTGGCTCAGCAAATTTGATGGCCATTTTTATCGCTTCCCTTCTGTCAGGAATCGAAGTATATTTGCTGAAGTTCTGTGGCTGAACACCAGCTTCTATTTCTTTGATAATCTGTATCGGATCTTCCGTTCTTGGATTGTCCGAAGTGATGATTGCCAAAGTCGATTTTTTTGTAGCAATGTCTCCCATTTCCGGACGTTTGGTTTTGTCTCTGTCTCCTCCGCATCCGAAAACACAAATCAATCTTTCGTTTTTGGTTCTGATTTCGTTGATGCTATCCAACACATTTTCCAATGCATCCGGTGTATGCGAATAATCGACCACAAAGAAAATTCCGCTGTCGGATTTTATCGTTTCGAATCTTCCGTTCACTCTTTGAAGTTTTGAAATTGCCTGAAGAACTTCTGTTTCGTCCATTCCTAGTTCCAAAGCGATTCCGTAAGCTAGTAACAAATTATAAGCGTTGAATTTTCCTGTCAATGTTGTCCAGAATTCTTTGTTATTAAAATTCAGCAACATGCCGTTGAAGTCCACTTCCAAAACTTTTCCGTGGAAATCTGCCATTGTTTTCAAAGCAAAGGATTTCTTTTTCGCTTTGGTGTTCTGCAGCATTACCAATCCGTTTTTGTCATCAGCATTCGTAATCGCAACTGCCGAATCTTCCAGCTCGTCAAAGAATCTCTTCTTTGCATAAATATAATTTTGGAAAGTCTTATGATAATCCAAATGATCGTGCGTGATATTTGTAAAACCAGCAATTTTGAAATGCAACCCTTCAATTCTATCTTGGGAAATCCCGTGAGAACTGACTTCCATAAAAGCATATCCGCAACCGATTTCAACCGCTTTTGCTAACATTTGATTCAGACGAATCACGTCTGGTGTTGTGTGCGTTGAAGGAATAATCTCTTCTCCGATTCTGTATTCAACGGTAGAAATCAAAGCAGATTGATAACCCAGATTTTTGAAGATATCAAATAATAAGGTTGTTACCGAAGTTTTTCCATTGGTTCCTGTAACGCCAATAAGATTCAATTTTTGAGAAGGATTTCCATAAAAATTAGAAGCCAAATGCCCTAAAGTTTTGGAAGAATCTTGAACTTTAATATAAGTTACCACAGCATTAATGTCCGCAGGCAATTCTTCACAAACGATCACTTTCGCTCCTTTCTCGATGCTTTGATTAATGTAAGAATGTCCGTCTGAAATGGTCCCTTTCAATGCAACATACAAAGAATTTTCAGCAACTTTTCTGCTGTCAAAAACCAATTCCGAAACTTCTCTTTCAAGAGTTCCGATGGTTTCCAGAGTCTGGATTCTTTGTAATAAGTCTTTTAAAATCATATATATAAGCTTTCGCTTTAATTTTTAGTTTTGAAGATTCAAATAAATCTTTTGGTTTTTTCCAATGATTGCGCCTTCTGCTGGAAATTGTCCCGTGATTTTTCCCACACCTTTATAATCTACTCTATAGCCCAGATTTTCAAGCTGTGGAATTACATTCTTGCCAATCATCCCCACCAGATTTGGCATTGAATCTCTTGTGACATTTACCTTTATGTTTGGCGTTGTCATTTTATTAAGGTTAACTTTACGTTCAACCAAAAGTTCTTTTTCAACATTCAACGGGGTTTTGAGAAAAGTTTTTCCTGCAATTTCCTTAAAAACCGGTGCTGAAACTGTTCCTCCATAGAAACCTTTTGATGTATCAGGCTGATTGACAACTACGATACAGGTATATTTCGGATTATCCGCCGGATAAAATCCTGCAAAAGAGGCCTGATATTTCATCGGTCCGTCTTTCTTCCAATATTCGAATCTGGCTGTTCCTGTTTTTCCTGCAATTTTGAGATTGGGTGTATAGATACTCTTTGCAGTCCCTTTTTCAACAGCTTTTGTCAATGCACTTGTCATCATTTCAATTGCTTTATCGGACGCCATTTTTTTAACCATGACTTCCGGTTTTGCTTCATAAAGGATTTTACCGTCTTTCATTATTTTGTCAATGAAAAGAGGCTTCACCATTTTACCTTTATTTGCAATTCCATTATAAAAAGTTACCAGTTGCAAAAGAGGAAATCTTGACGAATATCCATAAGCCAAAGATGCCAATGTTGCCTTGTTCCAACGTTTGCTTTGTGGTGTCTGAATAGACGGTTTAGCAATTCCCGGAAGTTCGATTTGCATTTTGTCGAACATTTTCCATTTTTTAAGATGATCTATAAAAACTTCCGGCTTATCTGCGTAATGCTGTGTGATAATCTTAGCGGCACCAACGTTGCTGGATTTTGCCAAAACATCACTCACGTCATAAGTTCCGCCGCCATGACCATCCGTGATTCTTTGTCCGGCATAGGTCCAGATTCCGTTTCCGATATTGACTTTAGTATTTTCGTCTATAAATCCGTCATCCATCGCTGCCAAAAGCGAAACCGTTTTGAAAGTAGAGCCAGGTTCCTGAGCATCTTTCACAGTATAGTTATAAGCATCAACATAAATTCCCGGCTCGGTTCTTCTAAGGTTAACCATAGCACGAATTTTTCCGGTTTCGGTTTCCATTACGACAACACAACCGTGATCTGCATCAAATTTTATTAACTGATTTTCTAACGCTGAATGAGCAATATCCTGAATTCTCAAATCCAAAGTGGTGTAAACATCCTGACCGTCAATAGGTTCTTTAACCTTCCAGTAATCAATTGGTTTCCATTGTGCTGAATTGATTCTTTGCTCCAGTCTTTTTCCGTCGATCCCTGTTAAAAATCTACTGAAAGCACCTTCCAAACCGGATTTTGATTCGCCATTATCCGCTCCGATGGTTCCGGCTCCGATTTGGGTTGTTGCCAATTCTCTTCGGAAATTTCTTTCTACGATAAAGCCGCCTTTATTTTTACCTTTTTTGAAAATCGGAAACTCACGGATTCTATCGTATTCATCAAAGTCCAAACCTTTTGCTAAAAGATAGTATTGATTATTTTTCTTGTTTTGTGCGTCCAATTTTGCTCTGAAATAACTTCTAGGCTTATCGAACATTTTGCTGAGAGAGTCCGTTAAAGCACCAATATTATTGGAATAGATTGTGTCTCTCATCGATTTGAAATCCAAATAGATATCGTAGCGCATAACCGTTGTTGCCAAGATAGAACCGTCTGAAGCAAACAGATTTCCACGAGCTGCTTTTAAGGTTGCTTCTCGGTAATTTTTGCTGATGTAATTATTTTCGAATTCCTCAACATTCGTATTCTGAAGAATCATAATTCTACCCAAAAAGATGACAAACAAAATGAAAGCTCCCAAAACAAAAAGGTAGCCCCACTTCAACGCATTGGAACGCTTTTTTTCGTAATTGTTATTTGGCTGCTTTATCATCTGTGCTGTCAACTTTTATCAATAATTTCATAGGGTGGCTTTCCAAACTCACCAAAGAATCCTGAACCATTTCTTTTCCCAGTTCGGATTCCATTCTAATTTTGATTAGCCTACTTTGTGCGTAAGCGTTTCTGGATTTATATTCTTCCGTTTCTTCTTTAAGCTTGTTAACGTGTTCTATTTTTTTGTTAACCAAGTGATTACTATAAATCATCACCATCAATAACCCGAAAATGAACAGAAAATATTTGTAATGTGCTTTTACCTCATCACGGTTAAGGAAATTTCCTTTTATGATGTCCATAAAAGTGAGTTTCTTTTTCTGCTTATTATAGGTTGTCTGCTTTGCCACGTTTTTATAATTGATAAGTGATGAATGAAAATTGATAATCATTTATCGCCTAGCATTTATGATTTATAACTTTGTTCCAATTCTCATTTTTGCGCTTCGTGCTCTAGAGTTTTCTTCAATTTCTTTATCATCCGGAATGATTGCTTTGGTTTGCAACAATTCGAATGCTTTTGCATAATTTCCGTAGATATCACGCTGAGGTTCTCCTTCGAACATTCCGTTTTTCAGGAAACGTTTTACCAATCTGTCTTCCAGAGAATGATAAGAAATCACGACCAATCTTCCTTCCTGCTTCAAAATCTTATAAGACTGAACCAACATTTCTTTCAACACTTCCAGTTCCTGATTTACCTCAATTCTTACCGCCTGGAAAACCTGAGCAAAGAATTTATTTTGCTTAAATGCAGGAATATAACTGAACAGATTTTTTAAATCCTCAGTTGTTTCAATTTTTTTTGATTTTCTATGATGAACAATTTCTCTCGCCAATTTTCTTGCTTCTCTCAGCTCTCCATAATGGTAAAAGATGTCCGCCAGATCTTCCTCTTCGTACTCGTTGATGATTTTCTTCGCATCAAGACCTTGCATCACATTCATTCTCATATCAAGTGGAGCATTGCTTCTTGTAGAAAATCCTCTCTCTGCTTCATCAAACTGATGAGAAGAAACTCCTAAATCCGCTAAAATCCCGTCAACTTGAGAAATTCCATAAGCCAACATCGAATTTTCCAAAAACCTGAAATTCTGATTAACTAAAGTAAATCTCGGGTCATCAATGGCGTTTTTCAATGCATCCAAATCCTGGTCAAAAGAAAATAATTTTCCCTTGTCCGAAAGTCGGCTCAAAATCTCACGAGAATGTCCGCCTCCACCAAAAGTGCAGTCCACATAAATCCCGTCCGGATTGGTTACCAGAGCGTCTACACTTTGTTTTAACAAGACAGGATTGTGATACATTGTTTTTATAATTGATGAATGATGATTGATAAATGATTTAATAATTCGGTTTAAAAACCTATTAATTATTTTTTCTTAATTACTAATTTGATTCTTCGGAATCAAGATTTCCCATCACATCTTCCGCCAGACTGGCAAAATCCGATTCGCTGACTGAGATAACCTGTTCATAAGAATCTTTATCCCAAATCTCGAACAATTCGCCGGCGCTTGTAATCACGATATCTTTCCCAAGATTTGCAAATTGTGTTAAATCCTTACTGATTTGCAAACGACCAACGTTATCCAACTCCGCCGTTTTGACTCCAGCCGTAAACATCCTGATGAAATCTGCATTTTTTTTCACAAATCGGTTAAGACCGTTTATTTTTGCCATCAGTTTTTCCCAAGGCTTCATTGGATAAACCTCAAGACACTTCTGAAACACCGACCGCTTGATTACAAATGGCTCATCTGCAAAATGTTCCATCTGCTTCGTAAGCGAAGCAGGCAGTTTGATGCGCCCTTTGTCATCGATTTTACATTCGTATGTTCCAATGAAGTTTTTCATTTGGAGCAAATTTATATAAAAATCTACCACATTTTACCACTTTTGCCCACTTTTATACTTAATGTTTATAACTTTTTTGTCTTACAACTTTCTTGGCTAATGATTTGATTTAAAATCGATTAAAATAGAATGTTGCGAAAAGCCTTACCATAAAGCATTTGCAATGAATAACTTAAAAAATTCGGGGGTAAAGTTTCGTTATTTAAAATGATTCTAACCTAAAATGATAAATGAGTATATTTGTTATATGAACTACTTAGAAGCACTTAACTGGCGATATTCTGTAAAAAAATTTGACGGAAGAAAGATCTCGTCAGAAAAATTGAATAATATTCTGGAAGCCGGAAGGTTGTCTGTCAGTTCTTTAGGACTTCAGCCGTATCATCTTTTGGTGGTGGAAAATAATGAAATGCTCAAAAAATTGATTCCGGCGTTTTATAATCCTTCACAGATCTCGACTTGTTCACATCTAGTAGTGTTGGTTTCAAAAACCAACATCAATAAGAGTTACGTTGATGGCTATTTCGGTCACATTATTAATGAAAGAGGTGTGACTTTGGAACAGTTATCCGCTTTTAGAAATAACATCAATTCATTTATAGAAAGTTATTCTGCCAAAGAATTGGAAAGTTGGTCCGAGAAACAAAATTATATTGTTCTCGGTTCGATGATTATGGCTGCTGCTCAAGAACAGGTTGATACTTGTCCAATGGAAGGTTTCAAAGCAGAAATCCTGGAAGATATCCTGAAAATCGATAAAGCGAATGAAAAAGTGGCCGTAGTTTTAGCTGTAGGTTATCGCTCGGAAGATGATATTTTTCAGAATTTTAAAAAAGTCAGGAAACCTTACGATAAGTTCATCAAATTCTTTTAACTTTATTATACCTTTATTAATTAAGGATTTATTTAACCAAAGATTCTATGATAAAAACAGACGTTCTTGTAATTGGTTCCGGGATTTCGGGCTTGTCTTATGCCATTAAAATCTCCGAACAGTTACCAGAAACAAAAATCATCATCGTAACCAAATCCAACGAAGACGAAAGCAATACCAAATATGCACAAGGTGGATTGGCTGTAGTTACGGATTTTTCCAAGGATAATTTTCAAAAACATATTGATGACACATTACGGGCCGGAGATTACATCAATAACCCGGATATTGTAAAAATGGTTGTGGAAGAAGCTCCACATCGTTTCAATGAGATTGTGGAATGGGGGGCAAAATTTGACCAGGAAAAAGGAAAGTATTCTCTCGGAAGAGAGGGAGGGCACACGGAAAACCGAATTGTACATCACAAAGATATCACTGGTTTCGAGATTGAAAGAGCGCTTCTGGAAACAGTTAATAACTCTCCGAATATTGAAATCCTGCCACATCATTATGTCATCGACCTGATAACACAGCACCACGTTCCGGGAAAGGAATTTGATAAAGGAAATATCGATTGTTACGGTGCTTATATTCTGGATGAGAAAAATAAAAAAATCAAGAAGATCACTTCGAAAATTACTTTGGTTGCAACTGGTGGCGCTGGTCACGTTTATAAAAATACAACCAACCCGATTATTGCAACAGGCGACGGAATTGCCTTTGTTCACAGAGCGCAGGGAAAGGTTTCGAATATGCAGTATTATCAGTTCCATCCAACAGCAATGTACTCTAAAAGAGACGGAATGCTGTTCCTTATTTCCGAAGCTGTCCGTGGCGATGGTGCAAAGCTTCGTACCAAAAATGGAAAGCCATTTATGCAAAAATACGATGAGCGTGAAGAATTGGCTTCCCGTGACATCGTTGCAAGAGCTATTGATAACGAATTGAAAATCAGTGGTGATGATTATGTCGGTTTGGACTGCCGGGAGATGGACAGAGAAAAATTCATCAATCATTTTCCTAATATTTATCAAAAATGCATTGATGAGGGTATTGATCCGTTCAAAGAATTGATTCCGGTTGTTCCTGCCTGTCATTATCTAATGGGTGGGATTGACACAGATAAAAATGGGCAATCTTCTATAAAAAATCTTTTTGCAGTTGGAGAATGTACCAATTCCGGACTTCACGGTGCGAATCGTTTGGCATCCAATTCTTTATTGGAAGGTTTGGTTTTCGGCCATAATGCGGCGATGAAAACCGTTGAATTGTTAAAAGAAAATGATTTCAATTTTGATGATTTGAAAGCAGTTCCCGAATGGAATGACGAAGGGATGAAAATGATGGACGAAATGGTTCTTGTAACTTACCTCAGAAAACAACTTCAGGAGATGATGAGTGACCTGGTTGCGATTGTAAGAAGCAATGCGAGATTGGAATTGGCCAAGAAAAAACAACGCGAAATCTACGAAGCAGTGACGGAACTTTATAATTATTCCATACTTTCACCTCAGCTTTCGGAATTGAGAAATCTTGTGAATGTTTCTTACCTTATTATAAAACATTCTCTGGAGATGAAAGAAAATAAAGGCGCATTCTATAATAAAGATTTAGCTACGAAACCGTTGCTTATAAACGAATAAATCCTTTTTTTAATTTAATTACCCTTTCAAAGTTTGAAACTCTGAAAGGTTTTATATTTTTACGCAAATTTTCAAAGTATGAAAAGACCAGCTTACGCCAGCGATAAAGTTTTAAAAGAATTCATAAAAACAGCTCTGGAAGAAGATATCCAAAACGGCGATCATTCGACATTGTCCACAATTCCAAAAGATTTGGAACAAAGAGCACAACTTTTGGTTAAAGAAAACTGCATACTTGCCGGAGTGGAATTGGCGGAAATTATTTTCAAGACATTCGATAGAAATTTAAAAGTTGAAGTTTTTATTAAAGATGGTCAATCTGCAAAAAAAGGAGATGTTGCTTTTATAGTCTCCGGAAAAGCCAGATCGATCTTGTCAACTGAGCGTCTGGTGCTGAATTGCATGCAAAGAATGAGCGGTATTGCAACAATGACGCACGATTGGGATTCCCGATTAGTTGGAACCAAAACAAAGCTTTTGGATACAAGGAAAACCACACCAAACTTCAGAGTTTGTGAAAAGTGGGCGGTTGCGATAGGTGGCGGAACCAATCACAGATATGGACTTTATGACATGATAATGTTGAAAGACAATCATATTGACTACAATGGAAGCATTACTAATGCTGTAAAAATGGCGAAAGATTATGTCAAAAAAAACAAACTTAAACTAAAAATTGAAGTCGAAACACGTAATCTGGAAGAGGTTGAAGAGGCGGTAAAATCTGGTGCAAACAGGATTATGTTTGATAATATGGATGTGGAAACCATGACCAAAGCAGTAAAAATAGTTAACGGGAAAACCGAAACGGAAGCTTCCGGCGGCATCACCCGCGAAGTGTTAAATTCGGTAGCGAAAACCGGTGTTGATTTTATATCGGCTGGCGCTTTAACCCATTCTTCGAACAATATTGATCTGAGTCTCAAGGCTTTAAAAAATTAACAGTTTATTAACAATACTTATCATTTTTTTTAGGACTTTTGCGGCATAAATCTTAAAAAAATGAAAATGTTATCAAAGAAGCCGGCTTTGGCCCTGATGCTGACAATGACAACGGCAAGTTTTTACTTTGCCCAATCAACAAAGGATACACTATCGAAAACCAACGAAATTGAACAAGTTGTAATAGCAGGAGTCGCTGATATCGCAAAAGATAGAAAGACTCCTGTTGCTGTTTCTACGATCAAAGAAGCTCAGATCATAGAAAAAATAGGAAATCAGGAATTTCCGGAAGTTCTGAATTCTACACCTTCTGTATATGCTACTAAAGGTGGCGGCGGTTTTGGAGATTCAAATCTTATTATTAGAGGTTTTGATCAAAGAAATATTGCAATCATGGTAAATGGTGTGCCTGTAAATGATATGGAATCTGGTGCTGTTTATTGGTCTAACTGGGCCGGATTATCTGATGTGACTTCAGCTATGCAGGTACAAAGAGGTTTAGGCTCCTCAAAACTGGCAATTGCTTCAGTAGGAGGAACGGTAAACATTCTTACCAGAGCTGCGGATAAAAAACAAGGTGGTATTGTCTCTCTTGGAGTAGGAAATGATGATTATCACAAGTCATTATTTGCTTACAACACGGGAAAAAATGACAAAGGATGGTCTTCTTCTTTTTTGATGTCCAGAACAGCAGGTAGAACTTATATTGACAATACACAATTCGAAGGATATAACTATTATTTTGCTCTTGGTTACCAACCAAATGCGAAACATGATTTTCAATTCACTATTACAGGTGCTCCACAAACACATAATCAAAGAACGTTTGCACCTACAATTGCAAATTATATAAAATACAATCCAGATCATGATAATACTCCATACAGACAATATAATTCTGACTGGGGCTATATGAATGGTGAAGCATTCCCAATGCGTGTTAATTACTATCATAAGCCAGTAATTTCACTTAATTGGGATTGGAAAATCTCTGAAAATTCCAAGTTAAATACTGTAGGTTATGGTTCTTTTGGTAGAGGTGGAGGAACTGGAGACATTGGAAAAGTAGGAGGAAAAACTTTGACACAATGGGGTGTTGATAGTAATGGGCAAATGAATTTGGATCAGGTCTATGCCGCAAATGCCTTAATAAATCCTGATACCGCTGCAGCTGGATCTACTTTGGTCAGAAGGACGTCTATCAACTCGCACAACTGGTTTGGTTTGATTTCAAGCTTTAACCACAGGGTGAATGAGAATTTCAACTTCACTGCAGGGATTGACACAAGATATTACTACGGATATCATTATCAGCTGATAACTAATTTGATGGGAGCTAGAGGTTACAAAGATGATAAGAACTCTAACATTGCTCCGAATGTTGTTTCCAGTGTTTATTCAACAAATCCGACTTGGAATCCTTTCGGAGGAAAAATAGATCCAATTGAAGACAGAATAGGATACAGCAATGATGGAGAAGTATTATGGTATGGTGCTTTTGGCCAGGCAGAATATTCTACTGAAAAATTATCGGCATTTGTTCAAGGGGCGGTTTCAAACCAAGGATTTCAAAGAATTGATAACTTTGTGAAGGATGGTGTTACTGTACAAAGAAACCAAATCGTAAATACTAAAACAGGATTCAAAGATATACTTGGATATAATATAAAAGGAGGTGTTAATTATAATTTTGATGATCATAATAACGCTTTCGCAAATATTGGATTCTATTCTAAACAGCCATTCCTGAATTCTGTTTATCCAAGTAATTACCAAGTTGTAAATCCAAATCTTACTAACGAAAAAATCTTTTCTGCAGAACTTGGATATGGATTTAGAAGCAGTATTTTTTCTGCAAATGTGAATATCTACAGAACTTCTTGGGCTGATAGATGGCAGAGAAAGAGTGTTAACTTTGATCCAAGTGCAGGAGCTAGTACTACAACTGGGTATGTGGAAATGTCCGGCATTCAAGAAGTGCATCAGGGTGTTGAATTGGATTTTGTAATTAAGCCGGTAAAAATCCTTGAAATAACAGGAATGTTCTCTTATGGTGATTATTATTATAAAGGCAATGCTAATGGATCATTATTTGATGATAATAACAATCCGGTATCATTCAACAACTCAACATCCAATTCATCTGAGTTATTCCTAGATAAAGCTAAAGTAGGAAATGCGCCTCAAACCACAGCTGCACTAGGACTTAATATAAAACCAGTTAAGGACTTATCTTTTGATACACAATGGAGATATGTTGATAGAAACTATGCTAATATTGATGTGAATACTTTCACTGATCCTATTGTTGCTGCAAAAGGTACATTAGAATTACCAAGCTTCAACCTTTTTGATTTAGGATTATCTTATAAGATTAGATTAAATAACGATAAGCAATATTTCACTATCAGAGGTAACGTTTATAATTTATTTGATACAACTTATATCCAAGAATCTGCTACCAACAATCACGTTAAAAAAGTATCAGACTTTAAGACTTCCAGCAATACGGACGCGCAAGCTCAGGCATTATATGATGCTTATATCAATAATCCAAACAACTTCTATAAAGGTTTAGACACTTCTAACAGAGTTTATTTTGGTTTCGGAAGAACATGGGCGGCTACTTTATCTTTCAATTTCTAAAACAACTAATAATAGTTTAATTAATATCTCAAATCCCGGCAATCTGTCGGGATTTTTCTATCTTTGTCAATCAAAAATCTGGATATGGAATTTTATAACATTCTTTTGCACGCGCACAAAGGTTTCGCTTACCTCGAACTTTTGCTGGTAGCTGCATTTTTAGTTCTTTTGCTTGTAACGATGTTTGGTTACAGCGGTAATATTTCAAAAGGTCTCAAAAAAGTAACATTGTTTACAATGATATTTTTTCACGTTCAATTCTTAGTAGGAATCACTATGCTGATTACGAACATTACAAAAGGATTGGATATGGGCGCTGTAATGAAAAACGCAGACCTCAGATTCCAATATGTGGAACATCCTTTCTCTATGCTGGTTGCAGCAATTTTAATGACCATCATCAACAAAAAAGTAAAATCTAACGACAAATTAACAATTCCTCTTGTATCATTAGGATTGGTTGCAATTGCATTATTCGTATTTGCATTCCCTTGGGCAAGAGTTTTCGGATAAATTACTTAACAATTTAAATTAATCAAAAAACAATGAAAGTAGCTGTAGTAGGCGCAACCGGAATGGTTGGACAAGTTATGCTGAAAGTTTTGGAAGAGAGAAATCTTCCAATTACCGAATTAATTCCCGTAGCATCAGAGAGATCTGTTGGAAACAAGGTCAAATTCAAGGACAAGGAATTTACTATCGTTAGCATGAACGACGCTATTGCAGTCAAACCCGAGATCGCTATTTTTTCAGCTGGAGGTGGAACATCTTTGGAGTTTGCTCCAAAATTCGCCGAGGTTGGAACAGTAGTGATAGATAACTCATCAGCTTGGAGAATGGATCCGACTAAAAAGTTAGTAGTTCCCGAGATCAATGCTAATGTTCTGACAAAAGAAGACAAGATCATTGCTAATCCCAACTGTTCTACAATCCAGTTGGTAATGGTTCTTCATCCGCTGAATCAGAAATATGATATCAAAAGAGTCATTGTTTCAACTTACCAATCTGTTACCGGAACAGGAAAAGCAGCTGTTGATCAACTGAATTCTGAAATTAGAGGGGAAAACCCTGAGAAAGTTTATCCTTACCAGATTTTCAAAAATGCATTGCCACATTGTGATGTTTTTGCGGATGATGATTATACTAAGGAAGAAATCAAATTGATGAAAGAACCTAAGAAAATTATGGGCGATGATACTTTCAATTTGACAGCAACTGCAGTAAGAGTTCCTGTACAAGGTGGACACTCTGAAAGTGTAAACATCGAGTTTGAAAACGAATTTGATCTGGAAGAAGTAAGAAAAATCCTTTCCGAAACGCCGGGAGTAGTTCTTCAGGATAACGTCAAAAATAACGAGTATCCGATGCCATTATATTCCGAAGGAAAAGATGAGGTTTTTGTGGGAAGAATCAGACGAGACCTTTCACAGCCGAAAACGCTCAATCTCTGGATTGTGGCAGACAACCTGCGAAAAGGAGCTGCGACCAACGCCGTTCAGATTGCTGAATACCTTGTAGCAAACAACTTAGTATAAACTAACAAAATCTAAAGAATCTTCGAAATTTCGAAGATTCTTTTTTATTAGAATGGAAACAAAAAAACAAACGGCCAATATTGCCTTCCAAAAATGGATTGCCATTGTTGGTGTTCTCCTTTTCATCGGAAAATTGATTGCATGGAAACTGACCAATTCTGATGCTGTTTTCTCCGATGCAATGGAAAGTATTGTGAATGTCATCAGTGCTTTTTTAGGACTTTATTCCTTGTATCTTGCTGCAAAACCAAGGGATGAAAACCACCCTTACGGTCATGGAAAAGTTGAGTTTGTGACTTCTGCTATTGAGGGTTCCTTGATCAGTATTGCCGGGGTGTTGATTATCTATGAAGGAACCAACAGTTTGATTTCGGGAAAGGTTCTGAGTAAGCTTGACTTAGGAATTTGGATTATTGCGGCAACGGCTGTTATCAATTACGTTATCGGTTACATTTCGATTCAGAAAGGAAAGAAGGAGAATTCGATAGTTCTGATTGCTTCCGGCAAACATCTTCAATCCGATACGATTACAACTTTGGGTGTCGTTGTCAGTCTAGGTTTGGTTTACTTTACAAAAATCGTTTGGATTGATTCTGTGGTGGCTTTGATTTTAGGAATTTATATCATTCTGATTGGTTACAAAATCATCCGTAAATCGCTCAGCGGCATTATGGATGAAGCTGATCCCGAAATGCTTGAAAGATTAGCCAAATTCCTTAATGAAAATCGAAAGCCTGAATGGATTGATGTGCATAATATGAAAATACAGCAGTTCGGAAGTAAGCTGCATATCGATGCTCACTTGACGTTGCCCTGGTATTTTGAACTGAGAACTGCTCACGATGAAATGGAAGAAGTGATCAAACTCATTGCTAAAAATACGGATCGTTCAGTTGAATTTAATTTCCATATGGATGATTGTAAGCCAACATCCTGCGCTATTTGCCAGATTTTTGAATGCCCGGTTCGTCAACACGTTTTTACCAAAAAAATCGAATGGAACGGTGAGAATATCTCCCAGCCGGATAAGCATACGCTGAAAAATTAAGCCTGAGTGATTTTCTTCCGGTAATAAAAAACAGGAATAAGAAGAATAACTGTCAATGGCTGGATCACAAACCGTCTCACATAAAAAGAGAATAGATATCCGAATTGGAACCGGTCATAGATACAATAAAGATAGATTGGGAACACGATCAGAAAAACCAGTGCAATCAATATAAAAGCCTGCTTTGTCAAATCTTTGTTCTGAAAAAGGAAATGAACAATTACTAATGAAAAAAAAGTGTTTAGTCCAAATCTTAAAAGATAACTCAATATTAATTTCTCCCAAATGAAATTAGGAAAAACTTCGTTCTGATTGGCAGATTTGAAAAAATGCAAAAACGGATCGTAGAATAATTTGTCTTCCAAACCGCGAATAGCGATTAATCCTAAAATACCACATATAACCAAAAACCACCTTAGGATTTTTGGAAATTTTAAGCACTGCAAAATTGACATGCGAACAATCATTTTACAAAATATAGATTCTTTGAATAGATAAATGCATTATGAATTGTTCAATCCACAGATTGAAAAATCATAAATTCATTATTTACTTACGAGAGTAAATTTTATAAAACGAATTGAAAGGTATTAGAATCAGGTTGATTCAGTAAGGTGCTGTCAATAATCCCGGAATGGGTAATAATAAATTTATTTTTCATTTTTGAATACTGTGTTAGGATGCAAATTTACAAAATAATTATTATTAGTTGCTAAGAATCAGCAGTTAATGTCTGAAAAAATTAAATATATTAATCGTAACTTATTATTTATCGGCTTTTCTTAAAGCAAAAAACTGAATCCAGATCAGCCAGAGAATGATGACTCCGCCATAGATAATCGCAGGGAAAATATAGTCATGCCCGATTTTTTCGTATTGAGGATATTTGAGAAAAATAATATTGAGTAATACGATTCTGGAAACATTGAGAATATGTAATAAAACTAATCCGCCCAGGACAAACAAAAATGTTTTAGAACCTTTGTAAAAAGCAAAAACAAAAGCAGAAAACAGGATCGCAACGGAGAAAACATTACAGCCTTCCACCATTCTTGTGGTGAATTTTCCGGAAGTCTGAAACAAAACGCTGTGAAGTTTCAGACTGTCTACCAATACAGTGGGAAAACCTAATGCATTCTGGACAAGAGCCACTTGTACAGCCACCCATCTTGTGAAAGGATCTACCACATCATCCATATATGCGTTAAGATAAAACTGGTACAGCAATACCACCACGATATAGATGACCACAAATCTTAACAGAATCTTCAGAACCGGCAGAAAATCTTTCATAAGGTAAAATTACAATTTTTCGTGTTTCAAATTCTATTATTAATTAACTTTGTTCTATGCAGGAACATCAGGATTTTTTAGAAGGATTTTTGAATCGGAAACCGGATACATTTGTTGCGCTTCCACAAAGTGGCTCTTCCAGAATCAACTACATCGCAAGCTCGAATGATCAAAAATATGTAGTGACATATAATGAAAATCTTCTGGAAAATGAAGCATTTTTTTATTTCTCCGGATTGTTTCAAAACCTTGATCTTAATACCCCAAAAATCTTAAAAATCAATTCTGATAGAGATCTTTATATCCAGGAATTCCTTGGAAGCAAGACACTTTCGGAGGTTATTGCTGCAGAAGGATTATCAGAAAGAGTTAAAGATTTCGTCAAAAAAAGTTTGGAAAAATTGTTCGAACTGCAAACCAAAACTTTAGGTAAGGCAGATTTCACAAAGAGTTTCGAATATGAAAGTTATGATGATCTGCCAATTACACATGACCTTTATTATTTCAAAAATTTCCTGATCGATGTTTTGGAGATCGGATATCATAAATCTACTTTGCTGAAAGAGTTTAAAACGATTTCCGGAAAGATTCAGAAACTTGAGCCAAGAACATTGATGATCCGCGATTTCCAATCCAGGAATATATTGTTGAATGACAATGATGAAGTGTTCTTTATCGATTATCAATCAGCCATGGAAGGGCCTGCAGGTTACGATGTGATCTCTTTTCTTTATCAGGCCAAAGCCAATTTTCCTGAAAATTTCAAAGAAGAAATGCTGGATTATTATTTATCACTGTGGCATCTGGAACCGGACAAAAATAACCTAAAGGAATCTTTTAACTGGCTGAAAATGATGCGTTTTCTTCAGGTTTTAGGCGCATATGGGTTCCGCGGCCTGATCCAGAGAAAATCACATTTTTTAGCGAGTCTTTTACAGGGAATTGACAATATTTATGAACTGAATCAAAACTGGAGTGAGATTGCTCTGCAGTTTCCGGAATTGTATTTTATCATTCTAAAATTAAAAAGTCAAGAAATCCAATCAAAAATTGAGGAACTGATTATTGATTGATTTTGTATCAAATTAGCAATGTCATTCCAAACTCACTATTGTAAACAATACGTTTCTTAGTCACTAATACAATACGGTAATTCAACTTTAGTAAAGAAAAAATATCACGACGAGTTCTGTCGCTGCCCGCATCTACATTTGCTTTATCAAATCATTAAAATTATTGCAAATGAAAAAGATCACAATACTCTCTTTAGACGGCGGCGGAATCCGGGGCATTATTTCATGCATCATTCTCCGTTATCTTGAAGAGATTTTACAGCAAAAAGATCATCCGAATGCGAAGCTCGGCGATTATTTTGATATGATTGCAGGCAGCAGCACCGGCGGAATCCTGGCTTCGGTTCTACTTTATCCTGATGACAACAAAAAAGCCAGATATTCTATTAAAAAAGCATTTGAGCTTTATACAGAGAAAGGTGAAGATATTTTTAATGTTTCACTATGGGAAAGTTTGATTAACCCGTTTGGATTATTCAGTGAGAAAATTTCGCAGGATAATCTGGAAAGGCAGCTCAAAGATTTTTTTGGAGGACTTGAGATCAAAGACTTTATAAAACCTTCTCTCATCACGAGTTATGATATCGAAAACAGACGGGCCAAATTATTCAATACCATTAACGCAAAACAAGCCCAGCAGAATTTTTTGGTCAGAGACATTTGTCGGGCGACAGCTGCTGCACCCACTTATTTCTCTCCGGCTCAGATCAGATCATCCTATGGACAGAGTTTTAGCCTGATAGATGGAGGAATGTTTGCCAACAATCCTGCTCTTTGCGCATATGCAGAAGCTAGAAAAATTCCTTTTGCAGATATTTTTGAAAATCCTGAAAAACCTAATTACCCGGCTGTAAATGATATGATGATAGTCTCTTTGGGAACGGGAACGGAAATGAAATCTTACCCGATCAACAAATATAAAAATGTTGGCAAATTAGCCTGGATTGGTCCGATCATCGATATCCTGCTTTCTGCCAATGCAGAAACTGTGGATTATCAGTTGAACCAAATGTTTATGACTCTTGGCAAAAGAAACAGACAGAATTATTACAGAATTAATCCTTCACTTAAAACGGCTTCTCCCGAGATGGATAATGTGAAAAAGAAAAATCTGGAAGCATTGATACAGGCAGGTTTATGCTATGTTGATGAGAACAATGAATTGCTCAATCAGATTGCTGAAAAATTAATTAAAAATAAAATTTGATACGTCAAGTTCTGGCGTCACGACCAACTACTTTTGGATTATAATTAAGGCCTCAATTTAATCTAAATTATTTTTTAACGAAAACCAATTATGATATCAGCAAAACAGCTGGTAAGGACAACTATTACCCAAACACAAAATATAATATGGAAAACCCAACAGAAACAATAAACGAAGAATTTTCCCAAAACCCGATCTATAGTATCGATTGGGAAGATATTGAGAATGAGGAATCAGACTATGATTTCTACCTGGATGAGATTGAAAGCTTTTTCAGGGAAGACTTTGACAACAACATTATTTATTAATCTTTAAAATTAAAATTTTATGAAATCAAAAACAGACTTAAAAGGTTTTTTCGAAACTGGAGATAAACCCACGCAAACACACTTTCATGAGTGGTTGGATTCTTATTGGCATAAGGATGAATCTTCCCAAATAAAGATTAACTCTACAACTGAAATTACAAATCAGACTAAAACCTCAGACGGATTCTCACAAAATGGGAAAAATGTTTTGATTGATAATGGCAGTACACCTATCAACTATAAAATAAATCTGGCAACCGACACTGAAGAAAATTTTCTTATTACAGGTGTAAAATTAGGATCAGGAGTCGTCACTTTTGTCGCTGGATCGGGAACTCCGGTATTAACTCGTATTGATAATACATTAGCTTTGAATGGAGCAAGAGGAAGTCGTTTTATGATTTCCAGAGTAGGTAACACGAATGAATTTTTAATCTTCATAAATAATCTATAATGAATTCAGCAGTTTTTTATCCAATAAATAAGCCTTTTGCAAAGCTTTCTTTGGTGAACTCTCCAAGATGTTGGTTTCATTTATCTACCAGAAAAAGTGATGTAATGATTGATTGGGGAGATGGAACAAAAGAGATAGTAACAGTAAGTAAAAACAAAACAGGTTATGGAAGTATGACATACATTAAGCATCAATATAGTATTAATTATACAGGTGATGTTAAAATATATCCTTTAGGTGGGTTAAGTGATGTACTTTCAATTGCATTTGTTGATGATGCCAGAGAATTTTTTGGGCCTACCGGAGCGTCAAAATGTACACAATACAGATTTTCCAATGAGTTTGTAAAACAATTTCCTAATATCGTTTATTTTCACGCCTATCTTTATTATTATCATGACAATAGTGGTTATGCCGGAGTAGAAATTAGTGGAGATTGGTCTGATATCCCTGATTCTCTGGAAACATTATCATTACCTATGATTAACACAGATTCTATTCCTAATATTAACTGTAGCAATTTTTCTCCTACCAGTAACCTTAAGAACCTCTTAGTGTGTTATGATAGTGCTTATGACAATAATGGTGATGGTACAATAGGGACAGGAACTAGGGTTTTCAGGTTTAATATATTGGGAGATCTGGCTAAATTGCCACCAAATATTCAGCAGGTAAGATTATGGTATTCTAGAGAAACGGCTCCAACATATTCTGGAGGTAGAAATTGGAATGCAACAATGGACTATATATTTTTATTTGGACAAAAGCCATTTTCTGGATCTGTTACTACAAAATATCTTTCCAAAGCAGATAATGATAGATTATTAAATGATTTATCTTACATATCAAGTTGGGTAGGAACTAAAACGATATATACAAGAGGAACACGATCAGCAGATTCTGATCAAGCTGTATCCAACTTACAAGCAAAAGGTGTTTCAGTAACTCCGGCAACAGCAAGTTAAAATAAAATTTGATACGTCAAGTTCTGGCGTCACGACCAACTACTTTTGGATTATAATTAAGGCCTCAATTTAATCTAAATTATTTTTTTAACGAAAACCAATTATGATATCAGCAAAACAGCTGGTAAGGACAACTATTACCCAAACACAAAATATAATATGGAAAACCGAACAGAAACAATAAACGAAGAATTTTCCCAAAACCCGATCTATAGTATCGATTGGGAAGATATTGAGAATGAGGAATCAGACTATGATTTCTACCTGGATGAGATTGAAACCTTTTTCAGGGAAGACTTTGACAACAACATTATTTATTAATCTTTAAAATTAAAATTTTATGAAATCAAAAACAGACTTAAAAGGTTTTTTCGAAACTGGAGATAAACCTACACAAGAACATTTCCACGAGTGGTTGGATTCTTATTGGCACAAGGATGAAAAAATCCCTATGGATAGCCTGAACATTGATGTATCTTCCAAAGCAGACAAAACAGCGGAAAATCTTTCTGCAGAAAATATCGCAAGCTGGAAAACAAAACTTATTGAACCGTCACAGATTACAATCGAGACTACATTAAGCATTGATACAAATAAAGATGTAAACGGTGTAAAAATGCATGGAAGAAATGTGGTAGTAAAGAATGGATCCAGCAATATCAACATACAATGCTTGACAAGTTCTGCTTCGGACTTTATGTGTACAATTACAAAAGCGGGTACAGGAAGCATAACTTTTACGAATGGGTCTGGAGTGACAATTAATCAAGTAGATTATACAAATATATTAAACGGAGGGATTGGCAGTACTGCAAAAATCCAAAGAATTGATAATGTATATTATATAAGAATCTTTAATACTTAAAAATATGAATGTAATAGAACAATATGATGCGAATAATGTTTATTATCCTATTAGTGTTAATAATTGCACTCAGATACAAAAACTTTATTTCGGTACAATTGATGAAAATATATACAAGAGCAAATCAGATTGGGGAGACGGAACTTCAAATAATGTAATTAGCACTTCAAACTATTCTGCTAAAAATTATTCGAATAATTATACAGGGAAAATTAAAATTTATTCTAATCCTAAAAAAGTTAAAGAAATCATATTTGACCTTGGGATATCCAATTTAGGTACAGAAACAAACCCATTAGGCTACATAAAAAATGTTGATTTAACTCCAGATATTTTAGATTTTTTTCCTAATTGTGAAAAATTATTATTTAATCATTATTGTTATGGTTCTGGAGACTTATCTTTTCAGGGAAAAGTGATTGGCGAATGGGCTACTAAATGTGGAAATAAGTTAAAAAATTTAGAACTAAGGAATAATGATTATCCACAGTCTAATCCAACTTTTGATCTAAATTTAATACCTTCTAATTCTGTATTGGAATCTTTGTATTTGGGTAGTGGATATGCTGTTAATAACTCTTTTGTCAACGTATCGGGCAGTTTAAATAACTTGCCATCAAGTTGTAAAATAATATATTTGGGTAATGATAAAACGGGCACAACTAACTCAGTTTCGGGTAATATTTCGCCATCGGTTGAAGAGCTATCGAGATTAGGAAGAAATACAATATCTGGAAATATTAATACTTTTTCTTCTAATTTTCGCTATTTATATCTTTTAGGAAGCAATACTGTTTCAGGGGTTTTACCTTCCTTTCCTTATTTAACTTATATTAATCTAGGAGGAAACAACACAATTTCTGGAAATTTAATAAATATTTCAACTGCTGGAACCATTTCTATAACAGGAATGAACACGATATCAGGTAATATTCCTAACCTGCCTAATACAACTTTATTAACGATAAACGGATCAAATAATCTAACAGGATCAGTTCCTGTTCTAAATTCAATAACTCAATTCACAGTTAATGGTAATAATACTTTAAATGGTGTTCTAAATCTTCCTAATGCTACATTAATAACCGTAGGAGGACAAAATACAATCACTGCTTTAAATCTACCAAAATCAAATGGAGTTGTTATTTCTGGTCAGAACAAAATAACCGGAGATTTGTTCACTCAAATAAATTCTGCAACGAGCAATATACAAATAGGAGGAGAAAATACTATTTCTTCAATTAGTGGAGTTTTTTCTAATTGTAGTACTTTCAGCATAGGTGGGCAGAATACTATTTCAGGAGATATTTTATCAAAATGCCCTAATGCCAATTCAATCGTCATTGCAGGAAATAATACAATGAATGCTTATAATAGTAAAACATATCCTTCTAATATGGGAACTCTTGATATTACAGGCTTAGCGACTTTATCAAGCACAATGGTAGATCAGATATTGATAGATTTAGCAAGAGATGTTACAAATTGGTCTGGGTCTAAAAGAATAACATTAAAAGGTAATTGCCAGCCACCTTCATCAGCGAGCGCAGCTGCAAGAGCAAATTTAACATCTGCTCCCAAAAATGTGACACTGTTAACAAATTAAAATGAAACAAATGATCAAATCAACAAAAAAAGTAAATGATGTCAATTCAGTAATCTTGACTAAGAAATGTATTTTAGTTTGGGATAAAGAAAAGTACCTTATTGTTAATGAAGTTAGTAATACAGGAAAAGTATATCCTGGCATGGAAACTTTTTACGCAGAATTCGACACAGAACAGGAATTACAAGATTACATCTCAGAAAATAATCTTGTAGAATAATCAACGCTCCTTTTTATAGGAGGAAAAATCAATAACAAAAATAGATTCTTAAGCATTCCAATAATAAAAATTACTGGAACAGCTAGAGAAATGTCTAAAAATTAAATAATTAACAAAATGAGCGACACAAACACAACAAACGAAAAAACACCAAATGAAATTTCACAAACTCTTTTTAGATTTGTGAGCCTTAGAAATCCACAGCTTGCAGACACAAGTGAGAAAAACAAGGGATTTGTTATAAGACCGAACGGTACCGAAGGAGTTTTTGACACTCAGATAGAGTCTTGGTCTACGCAGGACCCAAAGAATACCACAAAGTTCCAGGAATTAGAATTGGCTGCTGCCACTTTTGAAGAGCATGCCTTTAAAAAAGAAAAGAGTATAGAATTGCTTCCCTCTGTTTCAGACTATTACAAATTAGGAAAATCCTTAGCTAATAATGAAGATCCGGATTCTGATATCATAGATAGATTAACGACAACAGAGGCACTGAAGATTGATAATTCTGCAATGATTTCTCTTTGGGACAATCTCATTTATCAGGTCGTTACACAAAAAGATTTCTATGTGAAAGAAGCGGTTATCCAGACTTTAAAAGCAGTGCACTATATCGACACTTATAAAACTTCCGAAGCGGATAAATTAGAAAAGAGGCTTGATCTGGCAAAAACAGCAAAAGTTGTTTTACCGGCTAAGCTTTTCGTAGAAGATGCGCCGGTAGAAACTGGTGATGATATTTTTACGATTGATAAAACAGTTATTGGCAACGGCGATCACATCACTGACGAAAGCTCTGCAGCCAGAATTTTGCCGGTACAAGAGCAAAGATCTTTGTCTGTAATGCAGGAAAGTAGGCTGAAAGTAGAAGCTGAGAAAAATCTGCGCGTTACAAATGCTTTGTTAAAAAAAGATATGACACAATCCTTGAAAAAAGAATTGGAAAATCTGCAAAAAGCCTACAACAAAGCTTATAATAACGCATATCAATCGGCTTATGATGAGTACCAAATCATTATAAAACCAATTATCGATAGTAATAACATTTTATTGAGTGATCTGGAAGCAACCTTCGATGAGAATACGACGGAAGCTGAAAAGAAAGCAGCATATGAGCAATTAGAGTTAGCTGAAGTACCAAAATTTGAATTTAATTTCAAAAATGCGATTAACTTTTATGATCTGAACGCCAAATTAAGCACAGAGTCATTCAATCTTTTTATCGAATTATTTGCGGATTATGATTCCGAGGCCATTTCCAATAATATTGATGCCAATATTCCACAGGATTTACAAATCATTTCAGATACTGAGATCAGGCTTTATGGTGAGACGGTTACCTTATCGGATGATGATCTTTCTTTTCGGGATATTTTCGAGAAAGTTAATGAAGAAGTTTCTACACAATCCAAAACGGTATTATCTACTGTAGAAATGCCTCAGCAACAATATGTGAATCTGGGAGGTGCATTGGTGCCGGTTGCAAAGACATCCTTAGTGACACCCCTTTCATATTTATTATATCCTTTTTATATGAAAGTAGGGCTATTTGTATTTAACTATTTACAATTTAGCTTCAATGTTGAGAATGATTCTTGGTCTGTGGCAAAAGCTAAAGTTACTGGAGAAAACTCTACGGGAGATTCACTTGAGCAAACGCATTTACAAATTCCTGTAATTGATAATAAAGTAACTTTTCCTCTAACATTTCAAAATAAATTTAAAAAACTGAATAATCTAAAAATTGAAATTTATTTCGATAATGGTAGAGAAGCGGTTTTAGACCTTTCTCAATTAGATAATGCTGAATATACAGGATTGTTGGCTCTAAAATCTCAAAATGGCAATATCTCAGGAAATGGCATGACCCCAAAACATTTTGGAGTGAAAAGATTGGGTATTGCAGATTATCTTAAGGTACAGCAATCTGTTCATGCTTACGTTCCTGGAGAAGTGTCCAATATTGAAAATGTTATGGCGAGTGAGCTGAGACATAAGTCCTCAGTTTCCAGAGACTATTCCGAGATCACGGATACCACTTCAAAATCTCAGGAAACAGAACAAATGTCTGATACAACCAAGGCTACAAGAACTGACATGCAAACAGAAGTAGCAAAAGAAATAGAGAAGCAGCAAAGCTGGGAAGCTCATACTTCTTTTTCTGCCGGGGGAGCTAAATGGAAACTTGAGGTAGGAGGCAGCTATGCCAACAGCACGGCACAGCACGACAGTACAAGACAAGCTGTTGCTAAATCTCAGGAGCTAACGGAAAGGGCTATGGAGCGCGTACTAACCAAAGTTTCAGAAGAAAGAATCCAAAAAATTATCAAAGAACATACGGAAACCAATGTGCATGAGTTTGATAATCGTGGTAAGGTAACTACAACTACAGATTCTCAAGGAGCAAAACCACAACATATTACTGGTGTTTACAGATGGGTGGACAAGAAGATGAAAAATCAGATTTACAACTATGGCAAGCGTACGATGTTTGAGTTTATGATTCCCGAGCCGGCAAGACTGCACGCTCTGGCAACAAATGCAGTGAAAGAGCAGCTTACCGCTCCGATAGATCCTAGAAGTAATGAAGCAAAAGAGTGGCAAATGAAAGACGCTAATGTGGATGTATTATTTTTACAACACTGGGCAGATTATTATAGTGTGAAATTAACTGATTTGCCTCAAAAAGACATTTTGTATTCTACAAGTAAAGAAGAAGATTTAGACAATAGCGATATTACAAGGTTTTTAAATCTTGTAATACCTAATAATTATAAAGCATATGAGGCGGAAATAAATTATGCTTTTTATAATAGGTTTAAAAAAAATGTTGCACATTTTACATTCGATGATTTAACAGGGAAATTAATCGATAAGCCAGGACCAATAACACAAAGTTGGAATAGTGGGACAGTTGTAACAAAAGATTTACATATTGAAGGTAATTATGACCAGAAATATCACGGAGGTAATGGAACGACTAATATATCATTAGCTCTTAAAATTAAATGTACACTTTCCGATGCTTTTATGTTAAAGTGGAGACAAACCAACTTCGAAGCTATCATTGCGGCCTATACCGTAGCCAAAGAAAAATTTGATGCCGATGTAAAAGCAGCAGCAGAAGCTGCGGCGGCAGCTACAGCCGACAACAAGGAGAAAGTATCTCTTTTCTATAGAGATACGGAAGCCAATGTTCTGAAGCACAATTGTATCGCTTACCTCTTGCAAAACCAACTGGGATATGATTCGCTTGGTCAGACTACTTCAGAAGACTCAAAGACAATGCAAAGTTTCCATATGCTATTTGGGGATAATCTAGACAACTACACATCCCTAGCCAAATTTATGGAGCAGGCGTTTGAATGGAGCATTATGGATTATACCTTCTATCCTTACTATTGGGCAAACAAAGCACACTGGCAGGATCTTTATCTTACAGAGGAGACTGATCCTTTGTTCCGAAGCTTCCTACAGGCTGGTATGGCAAGGATTATTGTAACCGTTAAACCTGGTTTTGAAGATGCCGTTAACTTCTTTATGACAACCGGAAGGATTTGGAATGGCGGTGAAGTTCCTGTCATTGGTGACCCGATGTACATGTCAATCGTTGAGGAATTGAAACAGCCAACGGGTAAACCTCAAGGTAAGTATTGGATCACACGAGTACCAACAGCTTTAACCATTTTGCAGGCAAAATCTGTAGGTCTGGAAGTGACAGATGCCTTGCCGATTTTCCCGGAGAAAGATAACGGAGAAAATTGTGAAAATCCATTAGAGCTAGAATACGAAAGTGCTTTTGAACCTGTAGATGCTGTAATGCAACATGGAGCAGATACTAGTACTTTAGGATAATTTATTAATGGCGACATATGTTGTCGCCATTTCTTTTTTTAACAATATAAAATAAAGCAATGAGTTTAATAAAACCTTTAGGTGTAAACAAAATAAAGAGACTGACTTTAGAAAATCCTTTTGGGACTTCTGTAAAAAAGCAAAATAAACAAAGTAATATTTCTGACAAAATTAATAATTTGGAGGATTACATATTAGATGCTTATTGGACAAACAGATCTGGGCAAAAAGTAACAAGAGCAAAGTTTGGAGATATAGTAAAGTTTAATTTATTAGTTTCTAACGATGTTCCTGAAAATACAACATTCCTACTACAGCCTTATGAAGAAAATAGAATTAAAGATGTAAGTTTAGGGGAAGTAAAAGATATAACTGTTAAGTCAAATGGGAAAAACAAATTTGGGAGTATTGAACTTTTTCTTAATTATGATTGGGATTATATATTAGATGAAATAGGAGAGGGTGCCGAGTTAGAATTATATTGTCAGATATCAAATTGGGGGGAAACTGTTAAATTGCCATTCAATGGTAGAGGTAGATTGGCTGTAGAACTTAGAGATATTCCACAACTAATTTTAGTAAATGGTCATTGGGATAGAACATTGGAAATTTTTAATGTAGCTCCAGGAGGAGGAAGAGAGTATTATTGGGATTATTTTTTAGGCAAATCAAGAAAAAAAATTGGGAAAAATTTTTTTTCGGTGAAAAATCTTGATATTTTAAAAGACAATGCTTGTAGTTATTATGGAATAAAGACCAATAAAAATTTTTTTTACTTTGACGGAAGTAGTTTTGGCGGAGGCACCTCCAGCGGAAATGCTAGGAAACAAATAGGAAAGGAAAAGGCGAAGAAAAAATTTGGAAAATTGCTTGATACGATGAAAGGGAAAAAATATTATTTCATATCACACAGTGAAGGTGGTGCTTTTGCTTCTGGAGTTGCCGAATATTTGGTCGAAAATGGGATTGAGGTGGGAGAACATATTACTTTATCGTGTGATGAAGCCGATGAATTTGAAGCAAATGTCAAAGTTCCCACATATCAACTCAGTCCTGTTTATTTTACAAAAGATTCAAATGTCTTGAAAGAGATAGCTAATGTTATCAGATTTGCATCACATAGCCAACAAATTAAAAAATATGGTAATTATTATGCCGTTGTAGATTGGATGGTAGGAGATTTTTATTTAAAAAACGTCAAAAAATATGGAATAATCATTATCAAAAAAGGAGGCAATTGGAAGACAATACATACTTGCTTAATAAATCCTAACTTATTCGAATGGGTTGATGATTTAAAAGAAGCAAGAGTATTTATTAGTACAAATACTTCACAAGGAGCAGTAAAAAATAAATCTGAATTTTATAAAATAAATGATACTTTTATAACAGAAAATATTCCAAAATAATTATGAAAATAAAAATTTTCAGAGTCCTAAAAATTGCGACAATAAGCGTAATTAGTATTTTTTTGTTTCTTTTCATATTAGCTAAAATAGGTTGTTTCTCTTTAGGAATGAACAAGGAAGAGCCAATTGAATTGTCTTCCAATCTCTCTTCAAAAATTGAAAAATTAGATGATTTCCTTAAACATAAAATTAAAAATATTACTATAATATATTATTATAATGTAGATGACATTGCGAAGATCGAAAAGGATAAGAGCTTTAAAAGTTTAAGTAATACATTTGATATATATATAAAAATTATAGATACAGTTTCGTACAGAAAGGATTCTATAAATTTTAATAAAAGTATCAGTGATTATATGCTATTATCATCTAAAGAATTACAATTAAAGAAGCATTTCGATTCAATTAAAGTTAATTGTAATTTTTATACATCAGAAAGTTATTCTTCCGATATTAGTTATTTTTCAAAAAAAATTGTAACTAGTACGAATTAAAAAAACGAAAGCTCAGATCTACAATCTGTACTATCCAGTCAATAAAAAAAGCAGTGACGAATCACTGCTTTTTTAATTAATACAGCATTAAAATCCACAGTAAATAAAAATTCAGAAAGAGGGCATAAATTTCTCGATTTAATTAATATCCCCCCGCTGGCACGAGCGAGACGCTCGCGCCAGCACCGGGATGTAAAAGATTATTGCTATGGATAAAAATTCTATTTGGTACAGTTAAGATTTATTCAATTCCATACATTATTTTAATTTCATTTTTCGTTTTTTCATCAGCTAACTTGAATCCGAATCCTTCACCCTGGCTTCCAAAGATCTGATAACCATACTTAAGTCCATAAAATCTATCAATCAGCATTTTTAGAGGCCCAGCTTCTATTTCTTTATCAGCCACTGCTTTTTTTATAACAGGTAGATATCTTTCCATCATATCAATATTAGAATGTTGTATAACGGCCCACATGACATTTTCAAATTTCTTCCCCACTAAACTTCTTCCTATGTAGGTTTCATATTTTTTGTAGAGTGCATCAATCATTGTTTGGTTTTCTGCATCTAAAGGCTGCTGCTTGCTTTGTAATTTTAAGGATCTGTATTTTTGGTCATTAAGATTGATGCTATATATTTTTTCAGCAAGGAGACAATTCAAGTTATAAGTCCTGCAGTATTGTGATATATCAAATTTTTCAGTAGTAATATTGGATTTGCATTGAAGTAACTGTTCGTCGTAATCGCCTCGTATAATATCGTACTTTGAATTATTTTTAATTGAATTTTCAAAAGATAAAATATATTCGCAACTTCCTGTGGTGTTAACAAATTTTCTAAATGCGAGATCAATATTTTCCTTTGTCTCTTTCAGGCTGAGAAAAGCGTTCAGTACATTAAAATAATCTGCCAAATTAAAGTTTTCAGGCTTGTTTTTTACGGCATTCCTTGTTTCTTCTAAAATCATAGTACCGTACCGATAATCTTTATCTGAAACATTTTGGTTTTTATTCGGATTGTAGCTTAGTATCTGGTTTTCAAAATTTTCTATGGTGAATTTGACAGGATGTTCCTGAGAATAACAGACTGTTAAACCAAAGATAACTGTTATAATGATTAGTAATTTTTTCATTTGGATTTGAATATTTTCCTATGTCTGGACTAACTATAACCTATCGGATTCAACAGCAGATATTATCCATAGTTTGTACAACGGATCTAAATTACGAATTAAAGAACAGAGTTCTCTCTTAAAACTCTTTTTCTATAAATTATTAAAGGGTTTCTAAAGCTCCAATAGATCCAATAGCGCGGATTTGCAATCCGTGTTTATACAATAATTAAAGTAAAGCAGTCGCACAATGTGTTATTGTTTTTTTATTTTTAGGTTTTTGCAGATCCGTTTTATATTCTAACGAGATAATTTTCACCTTTTGCGATATTGTTTTATATTTCCTTATATCTATTTTATATTATTCCAACATATTTATAACTTATATCAGACAAATTTTATATTCTGACAATACAATTTTACATTTTATCAATATAGTTTTACATTACGCCAATTTAGTTTTAACTTTCATCACTTTTGTTCTCATTTACCTCAATTTTGCATCAAAATTTAAAATCAATTAAGCTATTTGACACAATCTTACTATCTTTAAACAAAAACACACAATGCTAAATCTTAATCTCAAGCCTATTTTCAATGCCCGAGGAATAGAAAGACCCTACACATTCCTTGTAAAAGCCGGCATCTCTCGCGCAACCGCCCACAATATCCTCAACAGCAAGACCCGCGTCTTCCGCTTAGACCATATAGAACTGCTCTGCAGGATCCTCATCTGCGAACCCAACGATCTGCTGTCCTACACACCGGACTCTCAAACCACTCTTCCCGAGACGCATCCTCTCAATAATCTGAGAAAAGAAACAATATCCCACACAAGTATAAAAGATTCTTTGGCGAACATTCCTTACAAAGAACTCAAAGAGATTACCTCTCAGTTGTTTGAGAAAAAGTAAACCAAAACTTATCCACAAATCCAAAACACGACACCTTTTGTCGCATTAAGAATTTATATTTGTTTAACAAATTTTAAAAACTAAGTATCCCCAAGATCACCAATGAAAAAAGATTTCTATTTAACCAGATATGCCCTCATCATCAAGAGACTGGAACGTTCCCCTGCGACCTATCCCGAGCTGGAGTCTTACCTCCTTAGCTCTTTTGAGTTCCAGGATGCCAACATCGTGAGCTATTCCATTCGTACCTTGCAGAGAGATATCAAGGACATCGCGAATCTTTTTAACTTTGATATTCACAACAAGAAAAAAGGCGACAACCGTTACTATATAGAAAGCCGCCCGGTAATGGAGGTGGACGAGTACAACCAGCGTTTGCTGGAATCTTTCCAGATCATGAATGCCGTCAACTCCCAGCCGGATCTTGCACAGTTTGTTTATCCGGAAACACGCACGCCCAGAGGGATTCAGAATTTTTATGACCTGCTTTTTGCCATCAGGAACAAAAGAGTACTGGAGTTCCGACACTTCAAATACAAAGACCAGAGCATCACCTCCAGAAAAGTCCATCCACTGGCACTCAAAGAATCCAAAGACCGTTGGTATCTTGTTGCCCTGGACACCAAAGATGAGAAGCTGAAAGCTTTCGGGTTAGACAGGATCAGTGATTTGGTTGTGAGCAAGGCTGGATTCAAACTAAAGCAGAGATTCAACCTCAAAGAACATTTCAAAAACGCTTTCGGAATCATGAATCTGGAAGAGGAACCGGAAAAAGTCGTAATCAGATCCACCAAAGAGCAGGCAGAATATCTCAAGAGCTCGCCGCTTCATCATTCCCAGCAGATCCAGAAGGAAACGGAAAAGTCGGTCTATTTTACCTATGATCTCTATCCCACCTATGATTTTATTCAGGAGATTTTATCCTATGGAAATCAGGTTAAAGTCACTGAGCCTAAAAGCCTGATGGAGAAGATCAAAGAAACCCTGAAACAATCCATCAGCCAGTACGACGATCCCTTATCAGATCAATAATTCTTGCAATCCGGACACCAACCCGTTTTCCATTCTCAAAATTTATTATATTTGTGAAGAATGGCAACGAAAGCACTTTTTAATACAGTCGTCAATTGGTTTATCCTGCAGCGGATGGATCAGATCGAACATTTTATCAAGTATCCTGTAGAGACGCAGGAGGGGCTTTTGTTTTCCCAGCTTTTCCATGCAGAAGAAACCGAATATGCTCAGAAATATGGTTTCAGCTCTATATCAAATTATCGTGACTTCCAAAAGAAAGTTCCGATTGTCTGTTACGAAGACTTTGAGCCCTACATCGAGAAAGCAAGACAGGGGCAGAAAGATGTCATTTGGCCCGGGCTTATTAAGCAATTTGCCAAATCCTCCGGCACCACCAATGCCAAAAGCAAATACATCCCAATTACTGCAGAAAGTCTGGAAGACTGCCATTACAAAGCCGGGAAAGATATGGTGGCGCTTTATGTCAATAATCATCCGGAAAGCGAATTGTTCCAGCACAAGAATCTTAGATTGGGAGGAAGTGCGGAGATGTATCAGGATTTTAACACCAAGTTTGGAGATCTGTCCGCGATTCTGATTGAGAATCTCCCGTTTTGGGTAGAGATCATCAATACACCTAACAAGAAAATCTCCCTGATGTCCGAGTGGGAAAGCAAGATGAAAGCCATTATCAGCGAGGTCAGAAACGAAGATGTCGGAAGCCTTACCGGTGTCCCGAGTTGGATGATGGTGCTTTTGCAGCGAACTTTGCAGGAAACAGGAAAAAATAATATCGGAGAATTGTGGCCTAATCTGGAAGTTTTCTTCCACGGTGGAATCAGTTTCAAGCCCTACAAAAATCAGTATAAAGATATTATTGGCAGAGATATCAGATATTACGAGATATATAATGCCTCCGAGGGATTCTTCGGGATTCAGGACCAATCGGGAAGTGACGAGATGTTACTGATGCTGGATTACGGGATTTTTTACGAATTCATACCAATGGATCAATATTATGCTGGCAGTCGCGAAGCGATCCCGATTTCGGAAGTGGAAGTAGGTAAGAATTATGCTGTTGTCATCACCACAAATGGTGGACTTTGGCGTTACCTGATCGGCGATACGGTAAAATTTACTTCCATTAACCCTTACAGAATCAGGATATCGGGCAGAACCAAGCATTACATCAATGCTTTCGGAGAGGAGCTGATGATTGATAATGTAGAATCGGCTCTGAAGATTGCCTGTGAACATATGGACGCAAACATTTCTGATTACACAGGTGCTCCAGTTTTTATGACCAACGAGAGCAAAGGCTGTCACGAGTGGATTTTCGAATTCACCAAAAAACCAAGATGTCTGGATGAATTTACAGACGTTTTTGATAAAACGCTTAAAACGTTAAACTCAGATTACGAGGCGAAACGTTATAATGACATCACATTGAGAAAACCAATCGTGCACTCGGCCAAATCAAATTTGTTTTATGAATGGATGGCTAGCCGTGGAAAGCTGGGTGGACAGAATAAAGTCCCTAGATTGAGCAACGACCGCGAGTATATCGATCCATTACTGATTCTTAATCAAGAATTATCCAATTAATTCCTTGGCTTGAGAAATAGCAGCTTCCGTAATTTTGGAACCGGAGATCAGCTGTGCAATTTCTTTCAGTTTTTCGTCTTCCGAAAGCTTTACAATTGTAGTTTTTGTAATGCCGTCTTCATCAAACTTTACCACTTTGTAATTTTCATTACCTTTTGCGGCAACTTGTGCAAGATGCGTGATCACGATTAACTGAAGATCCTGAGACATCTCCTGCATCAGTTTTCCCATCTCTTCAGCAATTCTTCCGGAAACTCCTGTATCGATTTCATCAAGGATTAAAGTTGGGAGCGCGTTGTTTTCCGCCATTATCTTTTTAATCGCCAGCATCACCCTTGACCTTTCCCCGCCGGAAACAGCACTTTGGATAGGTTTTAAAGGAAAGCCGGAATTAGCCTGGAACAACATCTGAATATTATTTTTTCCAAATAAATTAAATGCCGGAGAATTACTTAATTCTATTTTAAGAATCGCTTTTTCAAGACCTAGTTTTTGAAAAATTTCCTTTGCCTGATTTTCAAGAGTTGATGAAAATTTAGTTCTGTTATCCGTTAGTTTTTTACTGAAAGATTCTAATTGAAGTTCTAAAGTTTTAATCAACTTTTCTTTTTCTTCAATTTGATTTTCAATGCTTTCTAAGGAATTTTGACCAGCAGATAATTCTTCTCTGATAGCTAATAATTCTTCTATATTCTCCACTTGATGTTTCAGGAAAAGCGCATTGATTCTATTAATTGTAGATAAAAGATTTTGTAGCAATGCCGGATTGATTTCCAGGTTTTCAGCTTTATTTTCCAGATCAGAATTGATGTCTTTAATTTCCAGATAAGCCGTTTCCAATCGTTGGCTTAACTCTTCATAGTCTGGTGAAAGTTCGGATAGCTTAGCAATTTTGTTCCTGATGTCGGAAAGGCTGGTCAAAACGCCGAATTCCTCTGCATTCAGTTTGGAAAGTGACTGAGACAGTTGTTCACTGATCTGATCCGCATTTTCCTGGATATTCAATTGATTCTGAAGATCATTAAAATCAAGATTATCAAGATCCGCTTCTATAAGTTCTGTCAGCAAAAAGTGTTTATAATCTGACTCTTTGTTACTTTCGGAAAGTGAGGTTTTAAGAGCTTCAATTTCCTTCTTTGTTTTCTGATAATCATTATAAATATCCTGATAGTCAGATAACAGCGTTTTATTTTTGGCCAATCCGTCCAGAATCCCAAACTGGAATTCTTCTGTGAACAGGTTAGACGTCTCAAATTGTGAGTGGATATCAACTAATTTGGAAGATAATTCTTTTAGTACATCCAGTGTTACAGGAACATCATTGATGAAAGCACGGGACTTACCGCCCGGAAGAATCTCTCTCCGGATAATGGTATGTTCTTCGAAATCAAGATCATTATCGTCAAAAAACGTTTTAAAGCTGTCATTAATACTGAATTCGCTTTCAACGATGCTTTTGGTGTCAGCCTTAGCAAAAGACTTGGTGTCCGCTCTTTCACCCATAATGAGGCGAAGTGCACCTAGAATAATTGATTTTCCCGCACCGGTTTCTCCTGTAATGACTTGCAGTCCGTTTTTGAGATCAATTTCCAATCGATCGATCAATGCGAAATTCTGTATAAAAATCCTTGAAAGCATAACGAAATTAATAACTAACAATTAAAATCATTATTTCCATTTGTCCCATTTGGAATCGATATCTTTTGGAGCAAATGTGCTCATCAGCGTTTTTAATTCGCTGATATTTACAGAGGTATTTGGCCCGGAATTAAAAATATTAAAAATCTCCGTACTCTTGGTTTCTAAGAAAAGATTGAATGGATAATTCATCTGGAAATTATTCTCATAGAATTTAAGCTGCATCAGAGATTCGGCAATTGTTTTTTTGGCTGGATTCTGGTCAGGCTTGGATAAGTTGTCCAATCCGGATCTGTGGTAGCTGTAATAAACGGTTCTCAGTGTAGATGTATTTTCGTTCTGAAGGCCGGAGATCAGTGCGCCTCTGTTTCTCTGACTTTCGATGGCGTTCCAGCCGTCATAATTTTGATTCTGTGAATTTTGAGCAATTTTGAAAGCCTTATCAAACCAGGGCTGTCCGCCTTTTAACTGGAAGCTATCCCCGTCATAACCAAGAATGACATAAACATAAAAACTAATCACATCGATGAGGTTTTTCCCCGAAAATTGTCTCTCGTTGAACACAAGGTTCTCATTTTCATTATATTCGAAGGTGAGACGGGTATCATTAATGTTCATCAAAGGTGTTTCATATTGCGAATTGAAAACAGGTCGTGTTGCCTGGACTACTAGAGTCCCTTTAAAGGTATTATTAGAAGGACGCTCAGAAATAACCATTGCGAAATTACACTTCACTTTTTCGAAGTTTTGAAGTTTCTTTCCTGTCCAGCTTGTATTGTTGATGAAGTCACGCAGTGATTTTTCAAGTGTTCTGAAAACCTGGGTGTTACTTCCTGCGATCTGTTGATTGTTAATTTGTACGGTTGCCAAAAGCTCCTGAGAATATGCTGTTTGAGCAAAAAATAATGCACAAATTATATAAAGTAGTTTTTTCATTCCAAATAAAAATGTTTGTAAAAATAAGGAATCTTTGCTAAAGATCAACATCTAAAATCCCCATAAAATCATAACGGAAAAGAGGTTGTTTTCTTACAATTTCTGCTCAACAAAATTCAAAATATCTTTGGCGACATCTTCCTTAGATTTCAATGAAAAAGATTGCTCTTCAGTCGGTGTGAAAATTTTGATTTTGTTGGTGGCATTTGCAAAGCCAGCCCCTTCGTCTCTCAGAGAATTCAGGATAATCATATCCAGATTTTTCTTGACTAATTTTCCCTTTGCATTCTCCTCTTCGTTCTGGGTTTCAAGAGCAAAGCCAACTAGAAACTGATGCGTTTTCTTCTCGCCCATTGTTCGAAGGATATCTTTGTTTTTGACCAGTTCAATCGTTAATTCGTTTTCGTTTTTCTTGATTTTTTCTGTGGCTTTGACTTTTGGTGTATAATCTGCAACCGCAGCGCTCATTATTGCTACATCAACGTTATCATAATATTTGAAAACTTCATCAAACATTTCCTGAGCCGAAGTTACTCTGTGAAGCGTTATATTTTTATTATTAGCTTTCTGAGAAGATGGACCGGAAATCAGAATCACTTCGGCGCCCCTTTCAGCGGCTTCTTTTGCCAGGTCAAATCCCATTTTACCTGAAGAATGATTTCCAATAAATCTCACGGGATCAATATTCTCATAAGTTGGACCAGCGGTAATCAGGAATTTTTTTCCCGCAAAACTCTGTTTGGAATCAGAAAATTGATTTTCTACAAATTTAAAAATCGTTTCCGGTTCGGCTAATCTGCCTTGCCCAACGAGCCCACTCGCCAGCTCTCCATATTCCGCAGGAATGATCTGATGGCCAAAGCTTTCAGCTGTCTGTAAATTTTTGGTCACTGTTGGATGAATATACATGTCAAGATCCATTGCGGGCGCAATGATGACAGGGCATTTTGCAGACATGTAAACTGCCATCAGAAAGTTGTCGCAAAGTCCGTAAGATATTTTGGCAAGTGTATTGGCTGTGCAAGGCGCAATCAGGATGAGATCTGCCCAGAGTGCAAGTTCCACGTGGTTATTCCACGTTTTGCTATCATCATAAAAATCGGTATAAACCTTATTCTTGGAAAGTGTTGAGAATGTTAGCGGTGATGCAAAATCTACAGCAGATTTGGTCAAAATAACTTTGACTTCTGCACCGGATTTTATAAAATCCCGAACGAGATAATTTATTTTGTAAGCAGCAATTCCGCCAGTAATTCCTAGAATCAGTTTTTTGCCTTGCAAGCTCATTTGCTTTGATTTTTATTAACGAAAGTATTAATAATTTTATTAACAAAAAAACCGCCTTCTAGATAATAGAGACGGTTTTGTATTTTAATCAACAGGGATTCTGTTATTTTCTTTCTTCAGTTTTTCTGAAATAGATGTCATCATCCAACCATTCTTTGATTGCAATGGAAGTTGGTTTTGGAAGTTTTTCATAATGCTTGGAGATTTCGATTTGTTCTCTGTTTTCGAAAACTTCTTCCAAAGTAGAGTTATGAACGGCAAATTCATCCAATTTTCCATGAAGTTCAGAGCGGATTTCAGCATTGATCTGTTCTGCTCTTTTACCCATAATCACGATAGCTTCGTAGATGCTACCTACTTTTTCTTCGATTTTATCTTTGTCGTAAGTGATTGTGCTTACTTCAGCTTTTGTATCTTTAACACTCATTGGGCGAAATTATTTTGAGAATGCAAATATAGTAATTATCTTTTAAACTTGAAAGTAGCTTGAGGTTCAGGCGAATTGATCTTCGCGCTGTCTCTTCTGGTTTGCTCTGCTGCCTTTTGCATATCCAGCTGGTTTTTTTCCTGGGCCAGCTCTTTTTTAGCATTTTCTTTAGCCTGGGCGTCTTTCACTTTGGCCTCGTATTCCGCCTTTCTTTTTTCTACTTCGGCCTGGACTTTCGCGAATTTTACTTTTTCATCTTCCAGCTTTGTATAAAGATCATTAGCATTTTTGGCATAATCAGTATTCGGGATTTCTGCTGCAACTCTCTTTGCATATGCCGCTGCAGCATCCAGCCTTTCCTTTTTAAGATCATAGATGGAGTTGACGGCCAATTCGTATTTAGATTTCAAAATGATATCATAGATCTGAGGCCTGAGTTTAGTCGCAGGAAAATCTTCCAAAACATTTTCAAAAGCAACGGATGCTGCTTTGTATTCGGCCATTTTATAATATTGCTTTGCGTTTTCGAAAGCTTTGAATTCTAGTTTATAACTCAATTCATCAATCATCTGGCTGATGTTTTTAGAACGTTCAGAATCCGGATAATCGTTGATGAAATTTTGTAATTCTGTAATTGCTGACTCTGTATTGCTTTGATCCAGGTTGTAATCCAGAGATCCTTCGTAATAACAAAGCGCAGAAAAATAAGCTGCTTCTTCTTTTCTCGGGTCTTGCGGGAAACTGATCACGAAGTTTTTGAACTGGTTCGCAGCCAGTCTGTAGTTCTTGTCATAATAGTTAGCGTATGCAGAATTGAAAACTACATTCGGTGCATCATCTGTACCGGCTACAAGATTAGGCAATCTATCATATAAAGCAAGCGCATCGCTCCATTTCTTTTTAGCAAATTTTTCGTTGGCAACTTTCAAGATAAACTCTTTATCAGCGCTCTTCATTGCTCTATCCATTTCTGTTTTGCAGGACAGCAAAACCACCGACATCATCAGCAAACTAATATATTTCTTCATAGCAATTGTCAGAATATTCTGAAATATTGAATATTAATAATAATCTGCAAAAATAAAACTTTTTTCATCATTCTCTTTTTTTTATGAAAGATTAACGTTTATAATGCTTAGCTTATTTTATTAATAGGATTATTTACCGTAAAAATTGATTGTAATAAATGCTAAAACTTTACTTTTGCAGAAAAATTAGTTGAAATGAAAATCAAATATTTCTTTTTGTTGTTTCCTGTATTATTTTTCTCGCAGAAAACTGTAACAATAAAATTGAGTGAGTCGATAAGGGACAATACAAAAACATTTAAATCTTTGACAGTTATAGATAATCGTGGAGATAAAGAAGTAGGAACAATTACACATAAAAAAGAAACATACCGTTTCGAATTTCCCGATAATGATGCTAAGAAAAGTATTGATAACTGGTTTGTTTCATCCAATAAAAATGCTGTTGGGAATAATGATATTGTTATTCTTTTAGAAAATTTCAAAATATTCAGTGAGGAAGAACTGGGAACTTCATTACCAAAAGCAGATGTTGTTATAAGTTCATTTATATCAAAAAATGGAGGTTATTATTATTTGGATAGAATTAATAGAGTTGTTAATATCGGTCCAAATCTTCCAAAATCTCCTTTTGGCTTATCCATAACACTTTCAAATCTATTACACGAGTTTATCAAAAATTCTTATCAAACTAAACCTGCGGAAATTAAGATTACTGAAAATGAGCTCCCACAATATGCTGAAATAATTACTAAAGAATTACCTGCATATAAAAATAATCAAATTAAAGATGGTGTTTATCCGGATTACAAATCTTTTTTTGACGCAAAGCCGTTAGAGGGCTACGAGCTGGTTAAAAATTCTAAAGGTGAAGTGCTAAGAGCTAAGAAAGGTGATGAAAGAATACCTGCACACAAAATGTTTGTTTATGTAGAAAATGGGAAGATGTATCATCATACATTCAGTGGATTTTTAGAAATGATAAAAGATGATAAAGGATTTTATATTTTTACTAATTATGGCACACTTTTCCCGGTTCAAATGGATTCAACATATGGAATGTTTGGGCTAGTAGGAGGTATTGCCGGAGCTATAGATGCCAATGCAAAGAATAAAAAATTACAAAAAGCCGAAAAGTATAATATCTACATTGATCCACTTACAGGCGATTACATTTTTGAAAAGTAAATTTCATAAATGATATTTTTAAGAGACTTTTCAGTCTCTTTTTTTATCTTTGCAAATTACAAGAGTTATAAATGAAGAATATCAGGAATTTCTGCATTATTGCACATATCGACCACGGTAAGAGCACATTGGCAGATCGTCTTTTAGAATATACAAACACCGTCACGCAGAGAGAACTGCAGTCTCAGACACTGGACGATATGGATCTTGAGAAAGAACGTGGAATTACGATCAAATCTCACGCGATCCAGATGGATTATGAATATAAAGGAGAAAAATTTATTCTTAATCTGATTGATACACCGGGACACGTTGACTTTTCTTACGAAGTTTCCCGTTCCATCGCTGCTTGCGAAGGAGCACTTTTGATTGTTGATGCTGCGCAAAGTATTCAGGCACAGACGATCAGTAACTTATATTTGGCATTGGAGAATGATTTGACAATCATTCCGATTCTGAATAAAATTGATCTTCCTTCTGCCAATCCGGAAGAAGTAACTGATGAAATTATGAATCTTATCGGTTGCGAATATGAAGATGTTTTAAGAGTTTCCGGGAAAACAGGAGAAGGTGTTCACCATTTGTTGGAACAAATCGTAGAAAGAATTCCGGCTCCGGTTGGAGATTCGGACGCGCCGCTCCAGGCATTGATCTTTGACTCGGTTTATAATCCTTTCAGAGGAATCGAGGCTTATTTTAAAGTCGTGAACGGGAGTATTTCTAAAAATGAAAAAATCAAGTTTTTCGCAACGGGGAAAGAATATGGTGCTGATGAAGTTGGTACTTTAAAATTGAAGCAGGTTCCAAAGAAAACGGTTGAATGTGGTGATGTAGGTTACCTGGTTTCCGGGATTAAGGATGCAAGAGAAGTGAAAGTAGGTGATACAATCACTTCGTTTGAAAAACCTGCGGCAGGACCAATAGAAGGATTTGAGGAAGTGAAACCAATGGTTTTTGCAGGGATTTACCCGATTGATTCTGAAGATTTTGAAGAACTAAGATTCTCTCTTGAAAAATTGAGGTTAAATGATGCTTCGCTGGTTTTCGAGCCGGAAAGTTCAGCAGCGCTTGGTTTTGGTTTCCGATGCGGATTCTTGGGAATGTTACATATGGAAATCGTTCAGGAACGCCTGGACAGAGAATTCAATATGAATGTCATCACGACAGTTCCGAACGTATCTTACCACGGATTTACAAAAAAGGATCCAGAAGAAGTAATATTAATTAACAATCCATCCGAAATGATGGATCCAACAACGATGGATCGTGTGGAAGAACCATTTATTAAGGCTTCAATTATTACAAAATCGGACTTTGTAGGATCTGTAATGACACTTTGTATAGAAAAAAGAGGAGAAATTGTCAATCAAAGTTATTTGACATCGGACAGAGTTGAGCTGATTTTCAATATGCCTTTGGCTGAGGTTGTTTTCGATTTCTATGACCGATTAAAATCTATTTCCAAAGGTTATGCATCATTCGATTATCATCCAATTGGCTTCCGTGCGTCTAAGCTGGTTAAAATGGATATTTTGATTAACGGCGATATGGTGGATGCTTTATCTTCATTGATTCACGATTCCAACGCTTATCACATTGGTAAAAAGATGTGTGAAAAATTGCGTGAACTGATTCCGAGACAGCAGTTTGATATTGCAGTTCAAGCCGCTTTGGGAACAAAAGTTATCGCCAGAGAAACGATTAAAGCTCTAAGAAAAGACGTTACCGCAAAATGTTACGGAGGTGATATTTCCAGAAAGCGTAAACTTTTGGAGAAACAGAAAGAAGGTAAGAAGAAGATGAAGCAGATTGGTAGAGTAGAGGTTCCGCAATCAGCGTTTATGGCTGTTTTGAAGCTCAACGACTAACAATAAAAATGATAAAAGCTGCGTCTTAATTGATGCAGCTTTCTTATTAATCGAAAGCTTTTGCGTTTTTTCTGAATAATAAATGATCTAAGCTTATCCTACCAGAACCAAAACATATTAAAGTAATCAGCATAATAATATAATATAATGGTATTTCGAAGCCATTGTCCCCTGAAGAAAATCCGTTTTCCCAATGCACAGTTACTATAGCAACAATCATTGTAACTATAAGTGGAAAGGAAATGATTCTTGTAAAAAGTCCTAAAGTTAATAAAATAACACCCAGAATTTCTGTTCCCGTCGCAAGATAAGCCTGGAAATATGGTGCGGGAATGTTAAGACTTGCAAACCAATCCCCAATGGCATGGATATCCTGAAGTTTTTTCATGGCAGGTTCATAAAATCCGTAAGCCAACGCCAATCTTATAGCTAATAAAGGCAGATCTTGTAATTTGTTTAGTAATAGTTCTAATTTTTTCAGCATTTTTATCAATTTAATTATTTATAACCTAAAATAAGGTTGTTTTCTATGGCAAAGGCAACAAACTCTGCAGTTATTTTCTTGGCGATAGTTTTGTCATTTTCATATTTGGAATAAACTTTTTCTAGTTCTTTCAAAGTAGTGTTTTCTTCATTGAGCTGTATGAGCATCTCTATAAATGGATACGACAAATCATTAAAATATACTTGCTTATCAATATTGTTTCTATGGATGGTTACAAAATATTCACCTATATCTGCTTCTGTAATATCCTTGGTTTTTTTTGTATGAATAGGATATTGCAAGCCTAAAATTTTTATTTCAGGATTCCCAACAAGTATTTTTTGTTTAGATGTTGACTCAGGCACAAACCCAGGAATATCAGCATCTTCCATCATAAAAACTTCTATCTCAAGCCATTCGAATTGTAAAAGCTCTAATAAGAAAGTAAATTGTTTTTTAAATGGAAACGGATTTTCTCTGTAAAAGTCACATAGTTCTGATGGTAGTTTCCAGACTTGTGGCGTTTTACATTTGTGATTGGCAAAAAAATGATGAACCAATTTTTTCCATTTCTTTTTCCCCACAAATTTTCGGGCAATTGGGAAAGCGGTTTTCAAGGTGTCTTTTACAATGCTAAAAACTATTCTTCTGTATTCTGGTGTGTTTTCTTGGTTGCTGGTTTTAGGCGCTTCTAAACCAGTTCTGCAATAAAGACCCAAATCTTGCTGAAGAGCAAATGTATCAGTTTGGGAGAGCAACATTTTTAGATTTTTTTAAAGCATTTTTCTTGATTTTCCTCAAAGCATCTATTTCAGCTTGCAAAATAGAAAATTCGGGGATATTAAAATCTCTTTCCAATAGAACCGGAATGTCTCGCTTCAGCTTTCTCATTGTAAATTCAAACAATTCGTAAACCGGGTCTATGATTTTGCTTCCGTGCGTATCAATAATCAGATTTTCGTTTACCTTAAGATGTCCCGCCATATGAATATATTTTACTCTATCCAAAGGCATTTTTGTGATGAAATTTTTTGCATTGTATCGATGATTGAATGCATTTACATATACATTATTAACATCCAAAAGCAATTCACAATCGCTACGCTTCACAATTTCATTAATGAAATCTTCTTCCGACATTTCGGCTTTTAAAACTGTATAATAACTTCCGTTTTCTAAGATTAATCTTCTGCCTAATAGATCCTGAACCTGCTTGATATTCTCAACAACCCGGTTTATAGCATCCTGCGTGAAGGGTATAGGTAAAAGATCATATAAATGAGCATTATCTACTTTAGAAAATGTGAGATGCTCGGAATATACAGAAACCTGAAAATCTTCTAAAAATTGTTTTACTTTTTTTACGAAGCCTATATCTATTCCTTCAGGACTTCCTACAGAAAGGGACAATCCGTGACAAAATAATGGGTATCTTTCAACAGCTTTTTTTAATTGCTGTTTCCAAAAACCGCCAATTTCCATCCAATTTTCGGGTGCTACCTCTATAAAATCGGGTTTAAGAATAGAGCTTTCTAAAAACGCATCCGAAAAATCTTTCCGATAACCAATTCCTATCATAGCTGTTTGATTAAGTGAATTTAAGATACAATCGGAACTCTTAGTAAGAATCCCGATTGTTACTTGCGGTTAATAGATAATCGAATTATTTGGCAGCAGTTGCTTTTTTAGCCTTTTTGCTACTTTTGTCCCCGCACTTACCATCACCACATTTTCCATCTTTTGTTTTGCCTTTCGCTTTTTTGTCTCCACATTTACCATCGCCGCATTTTCCGTCTTTTGCTTTACCTGTAGCTTTTTTGTCCCCACATTTGGCATCTTTCGTTTTAGCATCCGCAGCATTTCCTCCACCGTGAGTTCCTGTTCCGCAAGTAGAGTCGGATGTTAATTTTTCTGATGAAGAATTAGTTAGGTTTGTTCTTAAATGATCTCCCGTTCCTAAGCTTGAAAAAGTTTTTGCCGATGTCATTGTAAAAGCTCCTAATGCAATTGCGCCTACTAAAATTGATTTTGTTTTCATTTTGATGAATTTTAAAATTATTAAATGATATTTTTATATTAATACCAGTTCAGATTTTAAAATCACCCATTAAATTGCAATAAAATAAAATTTGTTTACAAATGATTGATAATCAGATGTAAAAAATTATTTTTCGATGTTCTTTTCTCTATATCTTTTAATTTGTTGCATGCATTTGTACTTCTGGTTGCTTAAGTTATGTTTCGTTGCATAGTTGTATTTTTTCTGAATTTCATCCAGAGTGGCAGACTTTAGAAATAATTCTTCTATAAGTTCTTTGCAATGATCCGTGATCTCTAGAAAAAAGGCATCTATTTTTTCCTTTTCAGATTTTTCCTTTTCGATATCATCGGATATTTCTTCAAAAAAATCACTTTGGTTTATATGCTCCCAATTCACAATGGTCTTTACACGTCTTAATTTTTTTAGCCAAAGGTTTTTGCATATAGCAAAAATGTAAGTTTTAAGCGAAGCAGATAACTGAAAATTATCCTGACTAAGCTTTTCCAACAATACAATCAGTGCATCTTGATAGAGATCTTCTGCATCAGATGATGTTCCGTTGTTTTGCTTTACATACCAGATTATATCATCTAGATAAGCATAATATTCTGCACCAAATATTTCAGTTTTTTTCATATGGGGTCATTTATGTTTTAGCTTTTGAAGTTTTAAAACAATTTACTAATTTATTAAAAAATATACTATATTAATGCTTTAAAAATGTAATTTTTTAATATGTCGTGAGAATTAGTCAATGTTTATATAAGTTATGATTCATAAAAACCGATTCTTTACATTTGTACTATGAAAAATCTCTCCATTCTCTTCATCCTAATTTCGGTTTTCGGTTATTCTCAAATCCAGACACCTTTCGAAAAAGGCAACGGTAACCAAACCACAACTTTTGAGGAGATGCGAAAATTCTATCAGGATTTATCAAAACAATATCCATCAATCATTTTTGAAACCAAAGGCGAAGATGATAACGGTGCCCCAATCGATGTTGTGATGTTTAATCCTTCAGGAAAAAAATTTGAGGAAGCCAGAAAAGGAAAGTCAGTTTTGTTTATCAATAACGGCATTCATCCAGGCGAGCCAGACGGAATCGATGCAACGATGATGTTGATGCGGGATTTGGCAACCGGAAAAATCGAAGCACCGAAAAACGTCATCTTCACAGCAATTGCAAGTTACAACGTCAGCGGAATGATGAACCGTGGAAGTTTTTCCAGAGCCAATCAAAATGGTCCGGAAGAATATGGTTTCCGTGGCAACGCGAGAAACTTTGATTTGAACCGGGATTTTATCAAAACCGATTCAAAAAACTCCAGAAGTTTCCAGCAGATTTTTCAATGGCTAAAGCCTGATGTTTTTATTGATAATCACGTCAGCAACGGTGCAGATTATCAATACACTTTCACATATATTTCTACGAACAAAGAACGTTTGGGTAATATTCTCGGCAATTATTTCAATGACGAGATGCAGAAAACGCTTCTGAAAAATATGGAGAAAAAAGGCGTGATTTCCGTTCCTTATGTCAACATCCACGGCGATGTTCCGGACGGCGGTTTTCCCGCTTTTGTGGATTCGCCAAGATATGCGACGGGTTATACAACTTTGTTCAATGCCATCGGAATGGTTGTCGAGACGCATATGCTGAAACCTTATAAAGATCGCGTAAAAGTCACTTACGATTATATGGTAGATAATCTGAATTATATCGATGACAATTATAAAACCATTCAGCAAAAACGAGCCGAAAATCTGAAACAATACAAAGTCGGAAATCAATATGCTTTATCTTGGAAACTAGATTCTACAAAATACGAAAATATCGATTTCAAAGGCTTTGAAGCTAAATATAAACCAAGCGATGTTTCGGGAAAAACCAGACTTTGGTACGACAGAAATGCCAAATTTTCAAAACCTGTCAAATTTTATAATACTTATCTTCCAGGCAAAGAAATCACGATTCCTAAATATTACGTCATTCCACAATCAGAATGGAAAATCATCGATTTGCTGAAACTCAACCAAATCAAAATGACGCGGATAAAACAGGACTCTACAATATTGGTTGAACAATACAGAATCAAGGATTTCAAAACCGTTCCTAATCCTTACGAAGGTCATTATCTGCATTACGATACATTTGTGACCAGAGAATCCGGAAAAACCAAATTCAGAAAAGGCGATTTTATTATTCCGCTAAATCAAGATGGTGTGAAATTTCTCCTAGAAACATTAGAACCAGAAGCTGTAGATTCTTACTTCAACTGGAATTTCTTTGATGCGATTCTCGGTCAGAAAGAATATTACTCGGCTTATGTTTTCGAAGATACAGCGAGCAAACTTCTGAAAGACAACAAAGCTTTGAAAACCGCCTTTGAAATGGAAAAAGCTAATAATCCAATATTTGCAGAAGACGGACAAGCGCAGTTGGATTGGGTTTACAAACATTCGGAATATTACGAAAAAACGCATCGGCTTTATCCGGTTTTTAGGGTTAATTAATTACTTCCTCAAACTCAACAAATAGCTCTTTGCATTCATCACAGGAATCAAAGCATTTTTAAAATCCTTTTCGTTTCGGGTAATAATAATATCGCAGCTAGATGCCAGCGCGCTGAAATATTGCATCGCATCCTCAAAATCTTTGAAGTCAGAATGAATCGCTTTTTCTACCACTTCATCATCCATTACAGAAATCGAACATAAAAGTTTGAACTTTCTGATTTTTTCTAATGCAATTTTGGGGCTTTCATATTTTGCTAAGACATAGAAGACATTAGCGATAGAACTTGGAGAAGTATAAACTTGGATTTTCTTTTTATCTGCTAAAGTCATAATTTTTGCAGATGCTTCATAAAGACCTTCTCGTTCTCCAAGGAAATCTATGATGATATTAGTGTCTAAAAATATCTTTTTCATCTACTGATGTTTTTTATCCAAATCATCTATATAATCATCTCTCAAAGTTTTCCAATCCAAATCTGAAGGCACGCTTTTTCCACTGGAAATACTTTTCACAAAAGGTGAAATTTCGAAATCATCATTTTGTTCACGTGTGATAGAATCAAGATAATTTTCAATCAGTCTGGACAAGCTTACCTTCTTGCTGGAAGCATAATTTTTGGCCCTTTCGATAACGTTTTCGTTTAATTTTAAAGTGAGTTTGGAGTCCATAAAAACAATTTACGTACAAATATAAAAAATTAATACGTAAAAATTAAATTTTGATTTTGAAGTAAACTTGTCATTCAACAAAAACTTCCTATTTTTGATAAAATTATTATAAAAATCCTTTCAGAGTTCAAAACTCTGAAAAGGTTGATAAAAATGAATCTATGAAAAAACTGAAATTCTCACTATTCTCAATTCTTTTTTCTCTCATCTTGTCGGCTCAGCAAACTCCATATTATCAACAATACGCCAAATATAAAATGGATATTGATGTGGATGCAGCTAACTTTACTTACCAAGGAAAACAGACTTTGGATTACAGAAACAATTCACCGGATGAGCTGAAAGTCGCTTATTTTCATTTATATTGGAACGCTTTCAAACCGGGTTCTATGATGGATCAGCGTGTGCAGTCTCAGGGTGTGAATGCTGATGGAAGATTGTCAAAAAGAGTTGGAAATACAGTGGTTTCCAGATTATCCGAAATTCCAAAGAATGAAGAAGGCGCACAAAATATCCGTTGGATAAAGCAAAACGGAAAAGATTTGAAATTCGAGATTCAGGGAACTGTGATGAAAGTTTTCCTAGCAGAAGCTATTAAACCAAATTCTTCCACCACTTTTACAATGGAATGGGACGCTAATATTCCAATGCAAATCCGAAGAAGCGGACGCAACAACCGCGAAGGTGTAGATATGACGATGACACAATGGTATCCGAAAATTGCTGAGTACGATTATGACGGTTGGGCAGCATTTGATTATGTGGGAAGAGAATTTCATGCCCCATTTTCTGATTATGAAGTGAATATCAAAATCGATAAAGATTATGTCATCGGAGCTGGAGGAAATCTTGAAAACCCAACAGAAGTAAAAGGTTATGACAGCAATGCCACTATAAAAGAAGATATTTCTAACAAAGTAACTTGGAAATGGACAGCGAAAAATATCCTTGATTTTGCTTGGGCGGCTGACAGAGATTATTCGGTAGAGAGTTTTCCAATTTTGGATGGACCAAAAGTATATTTGGTTTATCAGAAATCTGAGAAGACAAAATATTGGTCAGAAATGAAACCATATATCACAAAATATTACCAGTTGATGAACGCTACTTTTGGACGTTACAAATGGCCAAGTTACTCATTCATTCAAGGTGGTGATGGCGGAATGGAATACGGAATGTGTACTATGATTTTGGGAGAAGCAAATTCGGTGGAAGGTCTTTCTGGATTGATGTTTCACGAGGGAGCGCACTCCTGGTTTCAGCAGATGCTGGCGACCAACGAGAGTGTAAGACCTTGGATGGACGAAGGTTTCACACAGTATGCGGAAGATTATGTGTCTTACAGATTATTTCCACCAAAGGAATCTCAACCGAATCCATTTGTGGGTGCTTTGAAAGCTTATGCTAATTTTGCCAAATCCGGAAAAGAAGAACCTGCAGTTTGGTTGGGCGACCATCACGACAACGGAACAGCTTATACTTATGCTAGTTATATCAAAGGTGAAACGTTTTTGGTTGAATTAGGATACATAGTTGGAGAAGAAAATCTGAACAAGATTATGCTCAAATATTACGACGAATGGGCAATGAAACATCCGACAGAAAGAGATTTCATTCATATTGCGCAATTGGTTTCAGGAATGGATTTGAAGTGGTTCCAGCATTATTGGATTAACACGACAAAAACTATCGATTATGGCATCAAGAATGTGAAATATGACCCACAATCAACAACAATCACTTTAGTGAATAAAGGTGGTGTTCCAATGCCGATTGATTTCAGTATTTTGACAAAAGATAAAAAAGTCATCAACTATAATATTCCACTAAACCTGACAAGAGTTTGGAAAACCAAGGACATTTACGGTAATATCCAGACCCTGCCTTTTTGGGCTTGGACTCAGCAGGAATATAGTTTTACGATTCCTTACACCAAAGCACAATTGTCTGCAATGGGAATCGATTTCAGTCAAAGATTGGCGGATGTGAATCCTGAAGATAATTATCTGGAAGTAAAATAAGAGATAGGATTGAAGGCAAAAGAATCGGTGAATCTTAAACGAGGCAAAAAGCGTGGATGTCGAGGGAAAAAGACTCGCCGATGAAGCAAAAAGGCTCGTCATCCAGTCAAAAAGGGTAGTTTTTGATCCAAAAAGGCTTGTCGTTGATGCAATAAGGGTGGTTTTCCAGTGTAAAAGGCTCAACGAAGAAGCAAAAAGACTGGTTGTTGAGTATAAAAGACTCGTTTTCCTTATGGATAGGCCAATTCTTGAAATTAGTATATTAAAAAAGTAAGTAATGAACTCCATTGTAATCAATATAGGAAATACAAATATCCGTTTCGGACTGTTTGATGATGATAATTGTGACATCTCCTGGGTCATCAATACCAAACCATACAAAACCACCGACGAATTATTTGTTCAGGTTCTGATGCTTTATCAGACCTATAAAATCGAGGTTGATAAAATTGATAAGGTCATTATCGGTTCCGTAGTTCCACAATTGACGAAGGTAGTAGCGAGTGCCATTAAGAAAATTCATAATAAAATCCCTGTGATTGTGGATAGGAACACAGCGTCCGGTGTCATCCCGAAATCCAAACAAATGGGAACGGACATTTATGCCAATTTGGTTGCGGCGCACAATCTGTATCCGAGTCAGAAAAAAATTATTCTGGATTTTGGAACAGCGCTCACAGCAAGTTGTCTGGCTGAGAATGGAGAAACACTAGGCGTCATCATTGCTCCGGGAATTGTGACTTCATTGAACAGTTTAATACAAGGAACTGCACAATTGCCAGAAATCGAATTGGTAAAACCAAAATCGGTTTTAGGACTAGACACCATCAGCTGTATGCAAAGTGGAATGGTTTACGGTTTCCTTGGAATGGTGGAAGGCTTTATAGATAGAATTAATGATGAGGTCAATGATAATTGTTTCGTCATCGCAACCGGTGGCGTGAGCCACGTTTATAAACCATTGACAGACAAAATCAATATTGCTGACCGACTACATACTTTGAAAGGATTATATTTTCTTGGGAAGGATTTATAAGCTATCTTCTATTCCTGAAAAAATCTTTTATGATTGCAGAGCATTCGTTTTCCAGAATACCTGTCACGATTTCCGTTTTTGGATGAAGGGATAAACCTTTGTTGATAAAACCTCTCTGCTCATCTCTTGCGCCAATCACCACTTTTGTGATCTGTGACCAAGCTAATGCTCCGGAACACATGACACAAGGTTCTAAAGTTACATACAAGGTACAGTTCTGAAGATATTTCCCTCCAAGAAAATTAGCAGCAGAGGTTATGGCCTGCATTTCTGCGTGGGCCGTAACGTCGTTCAGGGTTTCGGTGAGATTGTGGGATTTTGCAATGATTCTGTCATTGGATACTATGATGCAGCCAATCGGTACTTCATCTTTTTCCATTGCTTTTTCGGCTTCCTGTAAAGCCATTTTCATAAAATAGTCGTGGGTGAACATTAGAAAGGTGTTTGCTCAGACTTGGTCATATCAGCAATGCTTGTGTCCAAAATAGGCAGCATATTATCACGGACATTGATCAAAAGCTTTCTGATACTACAAGTGGCTTCATCTGTGCAATCATCACACTTTTCGTAAAAATTAAGAGAAGCGCACGGTAGCATTGCTACGGGTCCGTCTACAATGCGGATAACATCAAGAATTTTGATTTCTGACGGGCTTTTCATAAAAGTGTAACCGCCTTCGGCACCACGTTCGCTTTTGAGGATTTTGTTTTGCTTCAGTTCCCTCAGTATCTGTTCCAGGAATTTCAAAGGAATACGTTCGCTCTCTGAAATTTTTTTCGCGGAAAATAAGGAAGCATTGTCCTTGCGGTTAAGGAACAGCAAGGTTTTGATGGCGTATTTGACTCTTTTTGAAAGCATTGGTTGATCTTACGGATGTAAAAATAATCAAAAAATTATATTTCGGAAATAATATCCATACTCAATAAAAAAACCGTTCTTACAAAGAACGGCTTTTATGGTAATATTTTATTCTAATTATGGAAAAGTAACTCCAGAATAAGAATTCGGGCTAATCATAGGAAGATTAGATTTGTATTTAGAATTAATTGCTTTTAAATATTCATTAGCAATGATTGCATAACCTCTTCCTGTCGGGTGAACACCATCAAGAGAGAAGGCTCCTCCAGTTACGAATTTTGATGTATACTTTACACCATCCCATTGGATTCCGGAAGCTGAATTTAATTCAATCATTTTAGCTTTTGAATCCACCAAAGCTAAGCCATATGATGCTGCTAGACTTGTTATACTGGCATTATATGCATCTGTTGCTGCCGTAACCAAAGCCGACTCTGTTTTTGTCAAAACATATTGGTTTTCCAATGGATAAGAAACTCCGTTGATATTAATTGATGCAGGGGCACTAGGGTTAGCTGTAGCGATTACAGAGCTTGCAGGTAGTAAAATAAAATCTGCTGATGTAGCTTGTCGGGCTTGTCCGTATATTTGTCCAAAAGCAGCAGCTGTAGCGGCTCCTAAGGAAGGAGTTAATGCTGCAGTGAGTTGGGCAGATAGATTAGTCAAAGACGTATCTTTGATCAATACAGGATTAGCAGAAGTTGAAGATAATAAATTAATTCTATCTCCGGCGCCAAATGCTGTTAAAGCTTGTTTAAGGGGTCCATACAAACTTGCATTTAAAACGGCAAGGTTAGAACCTAATTTTTCAGGAGTCAAAGGATTATAAGGAACCGTTGTAAAATAAGGAACTGAAGAAACATAAGGAATGTTAGAGATAGCTCCTTTAGTGGTGCCAACAGATTTTAATCCATCAAGAATTCCTTTGATTGCAGCAGCTACTACATTAGGGTCCGAAATATCATTAGATCCATAAGTAGAAGGGTCTGTATTTCCTTTTTGATCAACACCCATTCCTCCGCTTGATGCATAACTTAATACATCATTCGCCCCAATCCAAAGAGAAAAGAAGGTCGGTTTCTGTGCCATGGCATCAGCTAGAACAGTTGTTGAAGCAGAAGAGGCAAATCTTACAAAATATGGATTGGCTTTACCCAAAGCTAGATTAGTAGCGCTTCCATATCCGGGGGTAATTAAATGAAAAGATTTGGCGCCAGGGACACCCATGTTTTGATAAGGTCCTGCAGCAGATATGTTATCTAAATTGGCTGCCGCGGCAGATTGAACTGGGGATAAGGCCCCACCTACAACCTGTAAAGTATATTTTCCTCCAAATCCGGGTATTCCTATAAAACCTCCGGTATTATTAGGCATCATTGGTTGCTTGAACTCACCTCCACCAGCAAGTTTCATTTGCATTGCAAGCATGCTTGGATAAGATTCTGCCTGACCACTTGAATAAAGAGCACCATCTCTATATCCGGCGGTTAATGAATTTCCTAGAGCAATATACTTAGAGAAATTGGCCTCTCCCGAAGTTACAACGACATCTTCTGTGCTGTTTTCAAAATCATTCTGACAGCTAACCGTGAAGAGCAAAGCTGCTGCTATTGTTGATATATATAATTTTTTCATAATAGATTCAATTTTTAAAATGCATTGTAAGATAATCCAAGTCCGAAATAGAACACTTTAGCTTTTGCTTGTCCGGCAAAGCTTATGTTAGGATTGTTGAACGCTCTGCTTTTCGGCATTGCATATGCACCTGAAAGATCAACACCTAATCTGTTGAACTTTAAACCAATACCTCCTGTAATTACGTAGTTATCAAAAGAAGGTGTTTCAGGGATGAAGTGTTTGTCATCATAAGGAGATTGGTCAAAATACCAACCCAATCTACCAAAAATCATATCGTTAAATGCATATTGTGTTCCTACACGCACAGTGGATGTGTTTTTAAAGTTTTTTGGCGAAACCAGAACTGTTGGATCATTCGGCTGGTTTCCTGCTGCTACTTTGTCAAAATCAAGCGTCAGCTTGCTGTATCTTTCCCATCCGTGGTAGTTATAATCTGCAGAGACTAGCCATTTTGGAGTTATTTTATAAGTTACCCCTAGCGTATATTCATCAACCAAAGGAAGTGTAGCTTTAAAATTATCCGTACCACCATTGAAATTTGGTAATAATGAAGTTGGAACCATAAACGTGGCTTTTCCTTCTTTAGCTTTCATATCTACAGGAGAACGGTAAGCGATACTTACATCCCATTTATTATCAGGCTGGAAATAGAAACCAAATCCAAAACCATGGCCTGTAGCAGTATCATCCAAAAGATTAAGCTGTCCGTTGTATTGTGTCAAAGCCTTTGTCCAGTCTACTTTTCCTTTTGCGTAGATATAGCTGGCTCCAAATGATACCCAAGGTGCTAACTTTACAGAAACCATTGGTTGGAAAAAGAAACTTTTAAGTTCCAGTTTCTGAACAATTTCTTTGCCTTCCCAGTCGCTTGGCCATTCTATAGTGCTTCCGAAAGGTGTGGAAAAACTAAAACCAAGGGAAAGATTATCCAAAACTTTGTAAGCTACTGCAGCATAGATCGGTGTCCCTAGCGGATTATCCGTCTCGGTCTGTTGAAGAGTGCTTGTATTTTGATAAGTAATCTTATTGGATACTCCAAATCCACCTGCTGCAACACTTAATTTCGAAGGAATAAAGGATATACCTGCCGGATTGAAGAACGCAACACTTGCATCTTCAGCGTGGGCACTTGTATGAGCCATTGCAAGCTGCTTAACGCCCTGAAGAGATACCCGGAATCCTCCTGCGTATGCCATTACACCGGCAGCTAATGCCGTGGTTATTAAAATTTTTCTCATATAATTATTATTAATGTTCCAAATTTATAATTATTTTAATAACAATTATAAAATTTATTAAAAAAAGTTAAACATTGCTATTCGTAGAATAATTGTTTGATTTGATGATTTGTTTAAGTTGTTGATAATCTTTTGTTTATTGTTTGATTTTGAAAAAAAACTAATTTAGTTTAGCTTTAAACGATCTATTGTAAACCCTGTTAAAATGATGCTTTTGATTTTGGTTTATATTTAACGAATTTTTAATTTTAATAATTAATTGTCAATATTAACCAAGTATTAATTTAAAATTAATAAAAAAATATTTTTAAAAAATATAATCATCAGGCTTAAATAAAAATTATATTAACTTTGCAATCAGACATAAAAAATAACATATGAGTTGTGGATGCAAAACATCCGGCGATTCTTCCCATTCTTGCGGCACAAAAAGCGCAAATGGTTGTAGTAGTGTAGATACCTGTGGTAATAGTTATAAATTAAGTGTTTTTGACTGGCTTTCCGATGTTAATCCATCCGGATCAAAAAGCTCTGAATATGTAGAAGTTCGTTTTAAAAACGATCGTAAATTATATTATAAAAATGTCAACAACCTGCCTTTACATATTGGTAGCATCATTGCTGTAGAATCGAGTCCGGGTCATGATATAGGGGTAATAAGTCTTGCAGGCGAACTGGTAAAAATCCAGATGAAAAAGAAAAACGTCTCCGAAGATAATATACTCAAGGTTTATAGACTTGCCAATCAGAAAGATATAGAAACCTGGCAGGAACTTAGAAAAAAAGAAAATAATATCAAGATTGATGCGCGTAAGATCGCTTATGGCCTCAATCTGGAAATGAAGATCACCGATGTTGAATATCAGGGTGATGGTTCCAAAATAACATTTTATTATACAGCCGATAATCGTGTAGATTTTCGTCAGCTGATAAAAGAATATGCCGGAACTTTCCGTACAAAGATTGATATGAAACAGATCGGATTCCGCCAGGAATCTGCAAAAGTCGGTGGAATTGGATCCTGTGGAAGAGAATTGTGCTGCTCAACCTGGTTGACAGATTTCCGTTCTGTGAATACCAATGCTGCGAGGTATCAGCAACTAAGTATCAATCCTCAGAAACTGGCTGGACAATGTGGTAAACTGAAATGTTGTCTTAATTATGAACTGGACAGTTACCTGGATGTTTTGAAAGATTTCCCTTCGTCAAATACTGTTCTGAATACCGAAAAAGGAAAAGCCTTCTGTATCAAAATCGATGTTTTCAAAAAGAAAATGTGGTTTGCATATGTTGAAAACTCAATGGCTTGGTACGATCTGGATATTTTTGAAGTAAAGAAGCTGGTTTCATTAAACAAGAAAGGTGAAAAAACACCAGCTTTAGAGGAACTTAGGGTAGTTGAAAATCCATTGGTAACGTCTGACCTTATTCAGGAAAACAGTGTAGACCGTTTCGAGAAAAAGAACAGAAAACCGAGACCGAATAACAGAGATAGAAATTCCAAAAATCAAGACAACAGAAATTCAAGACAAAACGAGGAACGAAGTCAAAACGAGAACAGGAATTCCAAACCTCAGGATAATAGAAATCCGAATCAAAAAGAAAATAAAAACCGCTCTTCTGAACAAAGATCTGCAGAAAACAGAAATACTTCTAAACAAAAACCTGCAGAAAACCAGAATTCGAATCAAAATCAAAATTCGAATCAGCAACAGGAAAATAAAAACCATAAAAAACCGTTCAAGAAAGCGAAAAAGAAAACGCCACCTAAAAATGAAGGTAATGCTTAGAATATTTGCTAACCTTGTTTTATTGCTGTCACTTTTTTCTTGTCAAAATAGTGATGATAAAATCCTGACAAAGGATATTGATAGCAAATGGAATAAAAAGGATGTTCAGAAATTTGATTTTGATGTAACTGATGTACAGAATCAAAAAAATATTATTTTTATAGTGAGAAATAATAATGATTATCCTTACAGTAATCTCAGGCTGATTGCAAGTATAGAACATAATAAAAAGACGATCTCGACCGATACACTCAATTATGTTCTGGCAAAACCGAATGGCGAATGGATTGGATCTGGTTTTGGTGACACAAAGGAGATTTTATTTCAATACAAATTGAATTACAAATTTCCTCAGAATGGAAATTATTCTGTAAAAGTCGTGCAGGCAATGAGACAAAATATACTGCCGGGAATCGAAGATCTTGGCGTAAAAATTCAAAATATAAAGCCTTAATAGATATTAATGGAAAATAAAAAATCTGAAAATAAAACTTTCCCTTTACCAGAGAAGAAAAAGTCCAAACCTTTCATAAAAAAATGGATCAAATTTGTTTGGATAGGATTTTTTGCAGTTGTGTTGGGGATTTCCGCATTGTTTTTTGCCGTTTCTCAAGGTTTTGTAGGCGATATGCCTGATGTAAAAGAGCTTGAAAATCCTGATATTTACGTAGCATCGGAGATCTATTCTTCGGATAACGTTTTGTTAGGAAAATTCGAAAAAGAAAAGACAAAACCTGTTACATACAAACAACTTCCGCCGTTTTTGGTTTATGCGCTTCAGGCTAAAGAAGATGAACGTTTTAAGGAACATTCCGGAATTGATCTCAAATCAATTCTTAGAGCCATTAGATTTGGTGGTGAAAGAGGAGGTGGTTCTACTATTACACAACAGTTAGCAAAATTATTGTTTACAGGAAATGCTTCACAGAATAAAATCGAAAGGGCATTCCAGAAACTGAAAGAGTGGTGTGTTGCGGTGAGTTTGGAAAAACGATATACGAAAGAAGAGATTGTCGCTTTGTACTTCAACAAAATGGATTTCCTTTTCAATGCAAAAGGAATTGAAATGGCTTCGAGAGTTTACTTCAATAAGTCTACAAGCCAGCTGACATTACCGGAAGCTGCGACTTTTGTAGCGATGTTGGAAGCACCGAGAAGAAATAATCCTTACAGAAACCCGGAAAGAGCAAAAACAAGGAGAGACGTTGTTTTAAAACAAATGCTGGATACCGGTTACATTGATAATGCAACTTACGAAAAAGCGGTCGCGACCCCTATCGTTGTTGACTTCCATGAGATCAAAACGGTAGAAGAAGGTTATTCAGCTTATTATAAATATTACCTCAGAAAAGAAATCCAGCAGTACCTGGATGCTTATGAAAAAGAAACAGGAAAGGAACTGAATCTTTATAAGAATGGACTCAAGATTTACGTAACACTGGATTCCAGAATGCAAAGATATGCAGAAGAAGCCATCAAGGAACATTTGATCGATCTTCAAAGAAGTTTTGATGGAGAGATGAAACGGAATCCCAACCGACCATATTATAATCTTACAAAAACACAGATCAATGATCTGATGATGGCGGCGGTTAAGAGAACGGGGCGCTATAAGCAACTCAAAGCCGAAGGTATGCCAGAGGATTCTATCATGATGGAGTTTCATGAACCTGTAAAAATGACAAGATTTACATGGCAGGGAGAAGAAGAAGTGGAAATGTCACCTTGGGATTCTATCCGTTATCATAAGCAGATCGCACAGGCAGGATTGATGTCTATGGAACCGGCAACAGGAGATATCAAAGCCTGGGTTGGAGGTATCAACTGGCAACATTTCCAATACGATCATGTCAAACAAGGAAAAAGACAGGTTGGGTCCACATTTAAGCCATTTGTGTATGCAACGGCAATTATGCATCTTGGTATGACACCTTGTTCTACCGTTTCGAATGCAAGTTTTAATAAAGGGAATTATCACGTTCCCGGAAGAGGTGGGATGTTAACTTTGAAAGATGCTTTGGCGCATTCCCAAAACCCGGTGGCTTTACGACTTGCAGAAATGGCAGGAACTCAAAATGTAATTCAGTTAGCAAGAGATCTTGGTGTTACTGATCATATAGATACATATCTGCCAATGGCTTTAGGAACTTCTGATATCACTATATATGAGATGTTGGGAGCTTACAGCACATTTGCGAATTTTGGAAATTACACAAAACCCGAAATGATCTGGAGGATAGAAGATGCTAACGGACGAGTTATTAAGGAAGTGAAACCTGTGGTGAAAGAAGTGATGAATGAGATGTATGCTTACACGATGATTGACTTGATGAAAGGTGTTGCAGAGTTTGGTACAGCCTCTGGAGAATTGAGAAGAAGAGGCATTCCGGCCAATGTAGAAATTGCAGGTAAAACGGGAACCACACAGAAAAACTCAGATGGTTGGTTTATGGGAATTGTTCCGAAACTGGCAACCGGCGTTTGGGTAGGCTGGGAAGACCGGGCAACACATTTCTGGAGTACAGGAGAAGGGCAAGGTGCTAAAATGGGGCTTCCGATTTGGGCCATCTATATGAAGAAAGTTTTTGCTGACAAAGCGCTGAATATATCAATGGAAGATAAGTTTATCAAACCTGCCAATTGGACAGGAAGCTGTTCCGATCTTAATAATCTGAGAAACGGATACGGAGACGATGGCGGATTACAAACCATTGACGAGCTCAAAAATCCGGTAAAGGAAGTTCCTGACAAACCGGTGAAAAAAGAAGATCATTCTAATGAAGCTATTAATTCTTCGGATGATATAGATTTTAATAAATAAAATGTTCCCGTCCGAATGCGAGACGGGATTTTTAATTATGAACACAAAAAACATTACCCATAATTTCACAGAACAATTTCCCGGCGATTTTTCAGGGAATCTGATGCAGAGACAAACACCGGACTTTTTGTTTTGTACTGTAAAACCTGCAGATTTTCACCAAACTGAATTAATTGATTTTAACGAAGAATTATCAATCGAGATTGGTTTAGGAAATTTAGAAAATGATAAAGATTTCCTGGTTGCGCAAAATCTTCCTAACAATATCGAAACTTATGCAACGGCTTATGCAGGACATCAGTTCGGAAACTGGGCAGGACAATTAGGTGACGGAAGAGCGATTTATGCCGGCGAAATTTTCAATCAGGGAAAGCAAACCGAAATCCAATGGAAAGGCGCAGGCGCAACACCTTATTCCAGACATGCAGATGGAAGAGCAGTTCTGCGTTCTTCGATTCGGGAATATCTGATGAGCGAAGCAATGTTCCATCTTGGTATTCCTACAACAAGAGCTTTGAGTCTTTCGAAAACAGGAGAAGATGTGATCCGTGATATTCAATATTCCGGGAATCCGCAGAAAGAGCAAGGTGCAATTGTTGTAAGAACGGCTGAGTCTTTTCTGAGATTTGGGCATTTCGAATTGTTATCAGCCAGAAATCAAACGGATTTATTAAAACTATTAGCTGATTATACGATTGAGAATTTTTACAAGGAAAATAATTCAGAAAATAATCCCAATAAGTACATTGATTGGTTTCAGGCTATTTGCGACAGAACGTTGAAAATGATAATCGATTGGTATCGTGTGGGTTTTGTTCACGGTGTGATGAATACTGATAATATGTCGATTCTAGGATTAACAATCGATTACGGCCCTTATTCTATGATGGACGGTTACGATTTGGAGTTCACGCCAAACACAACAGATTTACCCGGAAAACGATATGCTTTTGGAAAACAGGGGCAGATTTCGCATTGGAATTTGGCTGCTCTAGCCAACGCTGTTTTTCCTTTGATTAATGATTCAGAAGTTTTGGAAAAAATCCTGGACAATTACGGAAAACAATTCTGGACAGGACATGATAAAATATTAGCCAAAAAATTTGGATTTGATGAGGTTTTGCCAGAAGATGAAAGATTCTTCACAGAATGGCAACAGCTGATGCAGGATTTGAATCTCGATTATACTTTATTTTTTCAAAGCCTTGAAAAGCCTTTTTCAGAAATTAAAACCGATGATTTTTCTGATTCCTTTTACCGTCACCTGAGTGAAAACGAAATGACCAGGCTTTCTAATTTCATCAGAAAATATCAAGAACGAAAACGTAAAAATAAAATCTCAGAAACAGAATCTTTAGCAATGATGTCAAAGGAAAATCCAAAATTCATTCTAAGAAATTATCTGTTATTCGAAGCTATTCAGGATGCTGAAAATGGAGATTATAAAATGTTTTTCAAACTGAAAGAAGCTTTGCAAAACCCTTATGAAAACCGCTTTCCCGAGTTCAATCAAAAACGTCCTTCGAAATATGATAATCAAACTGGCTGTAGTCAATTGTCTTGTAGCTCTTGATCTATATTTTGTATAAATATTTTGATAATTCTCAAAAAACCCTTTCAGAGTTTCAAACTCTGAAAGGGTTTTCTCTATTTTTGCAAAAATATTCCAAACTTGAAAATCCTGAATAAAATTCTATCCATCCTGAAAATCATTTTTCCGTCAACCAAAACAGAATTACTGATTTTCTTATTTTTTGTGATTCTTTATGGCGCAAACGCATGGTTCATTGCAGAAAATTTCAGAATTGTTTATGATGACAGAATCCCCTGGGATGGTTATTTCAGTTTTGATAACAGGGCGATTATCCAGACTGGCGGCGGTTTTGAGAGACATCCTTTGTCCAATTATTTTTTTGATTGTATCCGGGATTTTGCGTTATGGATTTCCGGAAACAGGTATGATTCAGTTTTCAGGCTTGTTTTGTCATTGTTTTCAACTGTTGTGATTTCTTTGGCTAATGTCCAGATATTTAAATACCTGAGTAATATTATCCGGCTTCCACTGAAAATCACTTTGTTAATTATAGCTTTCTACGGCTTGTTTGTTACGAATATTCTTTTGTCTTTTACACCGGAAACTTACACTTACACCTTATTATTTCTTTCGATTTTCAATTATTATTCGGCAAAGAAAATTAATGAAGAAAAGCCAATGTCTTTCGGAGGAACTATTTTCGGTTCTGTTTTCATCGGTGGGCTGACGATTACGAATATTGTTAAAGTTTACATCCCATTTTTGTTTGAGAAAAAAATCTTCTGGAACTGGAAAAAAATCGGAATAGCTTTGGCGAAAATTGTGGCTTCGGTTGTTGTTTTCGCATTTCTTTTTATGTTGAGACTGAATTTTAATTTCCAAAATTTCCTCAATAAAACCGAAGAACAGTACGACAAATTCTCTCAGCCAAAAGTAACGCCGCTTTGGGATATGATTTATTCCTGGTTTTTTGGCGGGAATATATTGTTTCCGAGTTTGGTTATCAGAGATTATCACAATAAAAAGGGATTTGAATACAAAGCATTGTTTATGGATGTTTATAGTTCTGTTGTTCCTTATGTCTTCGTCGGATTGATTGTGTTGATGATGATTTGGAGTGTTTTCAAGAATTATAAAAACAAACTGGTTTGGATTCTTGTGATTACATTTTTATTTGATGTTTTGGTTCACTGTATTTTGAAATTCGGGCTTCATACATCTTATATTTATGGTGGGCATTTTGTTTTTGTTTACCCACTTTTGATAGGTTGGTTATTTTATAGCTACCGGGATAAAAGTTTTGCTCTAAGCTTATTTTATGGCTTACTTCTAATAATTACGGTTTATCTTGGAATTAATAATTTTTACAGAATGTCAGAATTCTATCAGTTTATTGAAACTTATTATAAATAAAAAAATCCTGCAATTTGCAGGATTTTATTTCTATTTGGCTTCTACGCAAAAAACAGCGTAAGGAATGACTGTTGCCGAAGGGTAGGCTTTTTTGACATTTTTAAGATCATCGGCTGCACTTTGTTTAGAAAAGTAGCTTCCGGCTAATATTTTATAATTTGGCCTCAATGAAGCATCTGTTTCTACTTTCAAGCTTCTAAAATTACTCCTGAACTCAGCTCCTATTTTTCTTGCCTCTTCGTTGCTTTTAACAACTACAACCTGGATTTTGTATCCCATGATTTTTGGGTTTTTTCTACAGATTTCTGCAGTTGTGAGTTCCCTGCTCGGAACCAGAATTTTTGTTGGCGTTTTTACAGGAGCGTCCGTAGAACGGTTGCAATTGCCCTCTATTTTTTCCAGAGCATCATTGATACGTTCATCCAAAGCAAAAGAAAGTTCGGTTCCCGATAAAGTATCTTTTTTTACAACGTATTGAGCGTCAATTTTGTAAAAACAAAATAACGTTGAGATTATGAAAAGCTTGAGCAGATTGTTCATTTAAAAATTATTTTCAGCAAATTTAAAATAAATTAGACGAAACACAAATGCTGTTATTTAGAACTATTACAAATTAAAAAGAAATGAGAAAATCCATACAAATTGCTCTTCTTAATTTTTGTTAAAGTGCTATTTTTGCGGAATTGAATGTAAACTCAATAAATTTTACTAACCCAAGATTATATAAATGATTAGTTGGAGAAAGCATTACAAAAAGGGTCTGATAGCAATTAGTTTATTGTTGTCAACCGGCGCTTCAGTTTATGCACAAGGCGATCCAAAAAAAGGACAAGACTTGTTTAAGGCAAATTGTACCGCTTGTCACGCATTGGACAAAAAGGTTGTTGGGCCTGCTTTGGGCGGCATTGTTGATAAACTTAAAAAAGAGCAGAATCTTGATACAGATTGGCTTCATAAGTGGATCACCAATAATGAAAAACTCAGAGCATCAGGCGACAAGTATGCCAACCAAGTGTATGAAGAAAATGGAAAGGTTGCAATGCAGGTCTTCGAAGGTAAGCTTTCGGATGCTGATATTGATGATATCCTGGCATACACAAGTAATCCTCCGGCTGAAGAACCGGCTGCTGATAAGGCTGGTGAAACTGCCGTTGATAGTACTGCATCCATTGAAGCTGCAAAAGCGCAACAGCTAAATTCTAAAATCATGATTGCTGCTTTGATTGCGATCGCAGGTTTATTGTTCTGGCTGTTACTGAAGATTCGTCAACTAGTAAAAATTCAGCAATCGCCAGAGTTGTCAGAGCTTGATTCCACAAGAATTACCTCTTTCTCCGCATTGTACGAAAAATACAGTTTTGTAGGAAAAGGTATTGTCGGATTACTGGCATTATTTGCTGCATATGGCGTTTGGAACTGGTTGATGTGGATTGGGGTTTATAAAGGATACGCTCCGGAACAACCGATCTACTTCTCTCACAAGATCCACGCAGGGGAAAATAAAATCGACTGTCAGCTTTGCCACTCAGGGGCTAAGTATGGAAAAGTTTCAGAGATCCCTTCTCTTAACGTTTGTATGAACTGCCACAGGTCTATATCTGAATATAAAGGTAAATATATCGAACCAGGGAAAGACAGAGAGTTCTATACTTCACAAATCAAAACTTTGTACGCTCACGTAGGTTGGGATGAGTCTAAGCAGGCTTACACTGGCAAAACAGAACCTGTTGAATGGACAAGAATCCATAACATGCCGGATTTTGTATATTTCAATCACTCTCAACACGTTATAGCTGGTGAGCAGGCAATTATCAACTCTTTCAATGCTAAGCAGAAAGATGCTGCTAACAAAATAGATGTTGTTTGTAAAGCTTGTCACGGAAAAATTGATACAATGAATGTTGTTCAAATGGCTAACAACTTCACCATGGGTTGGTGTATAGAATGTCACAGAACTACAGAAGTAGATATGAACAATGGTTACAATAAAGAATACTTCAAAAATCTGCATGATAAGTTGAAAAAACAATATGGTGAAGGTGCTAAAATTACCGTAGATGCGATTGGAGGTCTTGAGTGTGGTAAATGTCATTATTAATAACAAAAATTAGAAGTATAAATGGCTTCAAATAAAATACAATTCAGAAGTATTCACGAACTAAAAGATCCGACTTTGAATGCAAAGTTGGCTGCTAAAGAGTTTCAGAATGAAATTCCGGTTGAAGATTTCTTAGATAATTCTGAGAATAATTCAGGAACTTCTCGTAGGGATTTTCTTAAATTATTGGGATTCTCTACAGCTGCAGTAACTTTGGCAGCATGTGAGGCTCCGGTTATCAAAACAATTCCTTATGTGGTTAAACCGCATGATATCATTCCGGGGATTCCTAATTTCTATGCATCTTCTTATTTTGATGGTTTCGACTTTGCAAGTGTTTTAGTAAAAACAAGAGAAGGTCGACCAATCAGAATTGATGCTAATCCTGCGGCTGGTTCTCTTGGTACAACCAATGCAAGAGCTCAGGCAAGTGTTCTTTCTCTTTACGATAATGATAAAGTGAAGAAGCCGGCTTTGAACGGAGAAGAGCAGGAAGATTTTAACAAAGTCGATGATTTCATCCTGAAAGGTTTGACAGAATCTCAGGCTACCGGTAAAAAGATTGTTGTATTATCTCATTCTTTTCCTAGCCCGACTTTCAAAAAATTATTCGGAGATTTCAAAACAAAATATCCTTCAGCTGAACTAGTAACTTATGATGCTTTTCCTTATGCAGCGGCATTAGATGCAGCTCAGGAAGTTTTCGGACAAAGAGCATTGCCAGTTTACGACCTTAGCACTTCTCAGTTAGTTGTTTCTTTCAATGCAGATTTTTTAGGAGATTTTAATGCTTCTAGCTTAGAAGTTTCTTATGCTGCTGCGAGAAAACCGGGAGAAAATATGTTGAGACATATCCAGGTTGAATCCAATATGAGTCTGACAGGTGCTAATGCCGATTCAAGATACAGATTGAAGCCAAGTTCAGTTTTCAAAACTTTAGTAGAAGTTTATAATGGACTGAATGGCGGAACTTCTGATAAAATTGCATCAGAAATCGTAAAAGAGCTACAGGCAAAAGGAAGCAATGCAGTTGTTTTTGCAGACGGATCCAAAGCAGCTTATGTTTTAGCCCATTTGATTAATCAAAAATTAGGATCTAAAGCTTTTACTGGTAAAGCTAATTTCCTTAAAGAATATGACAACGCAAGATTCAATGAATTTGTTTCTTGGCTGAATGGCGGACAGGTTGGTGTTCTTATTACAAACAATATCAACCCGATTTATTCTCATGCAAAAGGACAGGCTTTAAAATCTGCGATCGAAAAAGTACCTTATTCTGTTGCAATCACAGATAAGAAAAACGAATTATATAAAGCTTCTAAGGCAGTTATTCCTTTCGCACATTGGCTAGAATCCTGGGGAGATATTACTCCGGAAACTGGAGCTTACTCATTGATGCAGCCTACTATCCAGAAAATCTATACTTCGAGACAAGTTGAGGAATCTTTATTGGTTTGGATCAATGGTAAAAACAACCCGGCTAATAATTATTACAATTATCTTAAAGCTAATGCTTTAACGCTAAATGGAGGACTTTCTTTCAACAAAAACCTTTATAACGGCTTCACTGCTGGCGGTCTTTCTACAGGATTAGCTTACTCTGGTGGAAATGCTGCTCAGGCTATTGCTGAATTATCAGCTTTCAAACCCGCTCAATTAGAATTACAACTCTATACAAAACCATCTATTGGTGACGGAACACAATCTAACAACCCTTGGTTGATGGAGCTTCCGGATCCAATCTCAAGATTATCCTGGGATAATTACCTGACAATCTCTCCAAAAGATGCAAAATCTTTAGGCCTTGAGAATAAGCTTAATGCAAGAATGCAGTTGGATGGTGATACAGTGAACTTAACTGTAAATGGTGTTACACTGAAGGATGTTCCGGTATTTATACAGCCAGGACAAGCTGAAGGCTCGTTGGGATTAGCGCTTGGTTATGGTAAAAAGGATTCCGGAAAAGTGGCAGAAACAGGGGTTAATGCTTATCCATTATTTGATGGTTACAATACGGTTCTTACCAACGTAAAAATTGAAAAATCAGGAGAAGATTATGAATTTGCAGGAATGCAGCTTCAGAATACCTTGATGGGACGTTATGAGATCGCTAAAGAAGTAAGTTTGGATGATTTCATTAATAAACCAGTTGACGAATGGAACAAACCATTGGCTATGCACACGATTGGAGGGGAACTTCCAATTGGAAAAGTGGATCTTTGGGATGCTTATGATGATACAGATGGTCCTCACTTCAATTTATCAGTGGATCTTAACTCTTGTACAGGATGTGGCGCGTGCGTTATTGCTTGCCAGGCTGAAAACAACGTTCCAGTTGTAGGAAAAGAAGAGGTCAGAATGTCGAGAGATATGTATTGGTTAAGAATTGACCGTTACTATTCTACAGAACAAAAAGTTGAAGTTTACGAAGGTCTTAAAGAGGGAATGGCAGTTCCTGAACTTTACGGAAGTAACCTTTTGGGTATTGAGGGTGCATTGGAAAATGCGGCTGAGAATCCGGATGTTATTTTCCAGCCAGTAATGTGTCAACACTGTAATCACGCTCCTTGTGAAACAGTTTGCCCGGTTGCTGCAACATCTCATGGTAAGCAAGGTCAGAATCAAATGGCTTATAACAGATGTATTGGTACAAGATATTGTGCGAACAACTGTCCATATAAAGTAAGAAGGTTCAACTGGTTCAATTATGCATTGAATGACAGATTCGATTTCAATATGAATAATGACCTTGGTAGAATGGTTCTTAACCCGGATGTTGTAACAAGAACAAGAGGGGTAATGGAAAAATGTTCTATGTGTATCCAATTGACTCAGAACGTTATTCTGGAAGCTAAGAAAGAAGGCAGAAGAGTTCAGGATGGAGAATTCCAGGTGGCTTGTGCTAATGCTTGTTCTACAGGCTCACTGAAATTCGGAGATATGAATGATGTTAATTCGGAAGTTCGTAGCTTGTTCAGCAGTAATAGAAAATATACGTTGTTAGAAGAAATTGGGACAAAACCAAATGTATTCTACCATACTAAAATCAGAAACAGAAAAGAAAGTTTAAATAATAAATAGGTAAAAAATGTCAGGACATTACGAAGCTCCGATAAGGGAACCTTTAATTATTGGTCACAAGACTTATCACGATATTACAGAAGATATCGCAAGACCTATCGAAGAACGTGCAGGTAAACTATGGTGGGCATCTTTGTATGCAGCCTTGATTCTGTTCGTTTACGGATTTGGTTGTATCGCTTACACTATTGGGACCGGAATCGGTGCGTGGGGACTTAACAGAACTATCAACTGGGGTTGGGATATCACCAACTTCGTATGGTGGGTAGGTATCGGTCACGCAGGAACACTAATCTCGGCGGTACTATTATTATTTAGACAAAGATGGAGAATGTCTGTTAACCGTTCTGCAGAGGCGATGACGATCTTCGCTGTTTGTCAGGCGGCTATATTCCCGGTAATTCACATGGGTAGAGTCTGGGTTGGATACTGGGTTTTCCCTTTACCAAACCAATTTGGTACACTTTGGACCAACTTCAACTCGCCGTTACTTTGGGATGTATTTGCAATCTCAACTTATTTCTCGGTATCAGTTGTATTCTGGTTTATGGGATTGATTCCTGACTTTGCAATGATCAGAGACAGAGCAAAAACGCCTTTCAATAAAAAGATTTATACGCTCCTTGCTTTTGGATGGGGTGGAAAAGCAAAACACTGGCAAAGATTCGAAGAATTGTCTTTGGTATTAGCAGGGTTAGCAACGCCACTTGTATTCTCGGTACACACTACGGTATCCTTTGACTTCGCGACATCGGTTATCAAAGGTTGGCACTCGACAATCTATCCACCATATTTTGTTGCCGGAGCGATTTTCTCAGGATTTGCAATGGTACAGACATTATTGTTAGTAGCAAGAAAAGTTTGTCACTTAGAAGATTATATCACAATGTACCATATCGAGATTATGAATATCGTAATCGTTGTAACAGGTGGTATGGTAACTGTAGCTTATGCAACCGAATATTTTATCGGCTGGTATTCAGGTTCTAGATTTGAAGATTTTACATATCTATCTCCTGGTGCGGCTGTTGGACCTTACTGGTGGGCATTCTGGGCATTGATTATCTGTAACCTGGTTGTACCGGCAGCGTTCTGGTTCAAAAAAGTTAGAACTAATATCTTCTGGACATTCATTATCGCATTGATCATTAACATCGGTATGTGGTTTGAACGTTTTGATATTATCGTTATCAACTTGTCAAGAGATTACTTACCGTCATCTTGGACAATGTTTAAGCCAACAGTAATTGACGTTGGTGTATATCTTGGAACAATTGGATTCTTCTCTGTATTATTCCTTTTATATGCAAGAACATTCCCTGTAATTGCGCAGGCTGAATTGAAGAGTATTTTGAAAATTTCCGGTGAAACTTATAAAGCAAAAGAAGGAGATGAGCACCACTAAGATTATATATGGACTTTACGGCGACGACGATGATCTAATGCACGGCGTTAAAGCCTTCAATGATAAAGGGATTAAGATAAACGAAGTTTATACGCCATTCCCGGTTCACGGACTAGATAAAGCTTTGGGCTTAAAAAAGACCAGGATTTCTGACGCAGCATTTATCTATGCTTGTTACGGAGTTACAATTGGGATCACACTGACATGGTATATAATGGATCATGACTGGCCACAGAATATTGGTGGTAAGCCTGCATTTGACTGGGCTCATAATATGCCAGCATTCGTAGACCCAATGTTTGAATTAATGGTATTCTGTTCTGCTCACCTTATGTCTTTGACTTTCTTGATAAGAAATAAAATGTATCCTGGTGCAAAACCTCAGAATCCAGATCCAAGAACTACGGATGACAAATTTATGATGGAGTTTGTGTCTGATGATGTTGAAACGATTAAACAACTGTTGATTGATACAGGTGTTGAAGAAATAACTGTTAAAGATGCCTAAGATGAAGAATAGTATATTAAAATTGACAGCAATCTTTGGTTTAACAACTGTTTTACTGAATTCTTGTGGCCCAAAAGATAATCCACCTTTGGTATATTTTCCGGATATGTATTTCCCCGTGGCTTATGATCCATTGATGAAAGCTAAGGATGCTTATTCTGATCATGAAAACGAAATTCCGGCTTTTGTTGCTCGTAATGGCGAAACTGGTTTGTCCCCTGTTGAAGGAACAGTTTCTCAAAATAAAGATGGAATCGTAAGTGAGGAAACATTACCTAAAAATGTTGATGAATACAACGCTGGATATGATGCTTCAAAATCAATTACAACTTCTCCACTGAAGCCTGAAAATCTTGAAAAAGATTTGGCCAGAGGGAAAGTATTGTTTGATCATACCTGTTCTGCTTGTCATGGTACAGGAGGAGATGGACAAGGCCCAATTGTACAAAGTGGTGCTTATTCCGGAGTTCCTAATTATGCTGATAGGGATATCACGATAGGATCTATCCATTATGTTCTAACAAATGGTAGAAATGCAATGGGATCTTATGCAGGACAATTGAATGTTGGAGATAGATGGAGAGTAGCTCTTTATGTTTATAATACATTCAAAGCACCGTCTCTTAAAACAGCTCCGACAACAGCTGCTCCAGCTGCGACAGAAAAAACTTCTACTGCTCCAGCGGCAGCTGAAGCTAAAACCAATGCTAAATAAAAAAAGAAAAAAATGTATAGTTTTTCACCTAAATTAAGATTATATTCAATTATACTCATTGTTGTAGGAGTTGTTTTATTCGGTATTGGTTATGCACTTAACCACGGATTGGATGATACTGCAATCTCTCATTGGATGGAGTCGGTTCATTCCAAAGGACATGAAGCACCTTCACATTCTAGTGAGTTAGTTGGTCCTCAGGATCATAATGCACACCTAGAACACGCTAAGCATCAGATTCACAATCAGCCTTTAGCAGCTATCCACACCTTTGCAGTATTTGCTTTTGGAATCAGCTGTTGTGCATTATTCTTTTACAGTATCCAACACGCGGCACACGCTGGCTGGTCTATTATTGTAACAAGAGTAATGGAGGCTATTGCATCATATATTCCTTACGGAGGTGCAATTTTGGTTATTATAATGTTACTTAATATTACCCATCAAGGACATCTTTTTCATTGGATGGATCCCAATTTGACGGATCCAAATTCACCAGAATTTGACGTTATATTATTCGAAAAGAAAAGGTTCCTTAATATTCCTTTCTATGCTATCAGAACGTTTATCTACGTTGTGGGTGCATCATTCTTTGTTTGGAAATTAAAAAGTCTTTCTAAGAAGGTAGATGAGAACAAAGGAAACAGAAAGATCTACGCAAGCTTATATAGCTGGAGTGTTGGTTACATCGCATTCTTCGGGTTTGCATCTGCAGCCTGGGCTTGGGATTGGTTGATGTCAATTGACCCACACTGGTATTCTACGCTTTATATCTGGTACTCAATGGTTAGTTGTTTATCAACTTCTATTGCAGTAATGATCCTGATTAGTGTTTATCTTAAGAAAAAGGGTGTATATCCTCAATTCAACAATAATCACCTTCATGATCTGGGTAAGTTCTTATTCGCAACAAGTATGTTGTGGTCTTACCTTTGGTTCTGTCAGTTCATGTTGTATTGGTATGCGAACGTTCCGGAAGAGGTTAACTATTTCTTCGGTAGATTCGAATACTACAGACCGACATTCTTACCGATGCTGATCATCAACTTCTTGGCGCCGCTATTGGTTTTAGTAAGCAGCAGCATCAAGAGAAATTACAAAGTGGTGACCTTTATGGCTTGCCTGGTAATTTTTGGTCACGCTGTAGATTATTTCAATATGGTAATGCCTGGAACGGTTGGTCCATATTGGAACAATGCTTCTAACGCATTATTGGTATTAGGTTCATTTGTTTTCGTAGTAGGTTTATTTACATTCACTGTAATGACAGCTTTAGCGAAATTGAAATTGATGCCAACAGGAAATCCATATTATCACGAATCGGAGATTTATGAATATCCTTTCTAATTAATTTAGAAATCAAAATATAACCCAGCAGCAATGTTGGGTTTTTTTATTAAATTTAAAATGAAATTAAAATACAGATGATTCATAAAATACCCATCGAAAATATTCTTTTCCTAGATATCGAAACCGTTCCTCAAATTGATTCCTGGAATAATCTTGATTCTACAACCCAATATCTTTGGGATAAGAAAACCAAACATCAAAGGAAAGAAGAAGTTGAGGCTTCTGATTTTTATGAGCAGCGTGCTGGCATAATGGCTGAATTCGGAATGATCATTTGCATTTCGATAGGGATGATCGATAACAACACCGGAAAACTAAAAATCAAAACATTTTCTGGCGAGGAAAGAAACTTATTAATTTCATTCTGCGAGTTATTCAATAGTCCTCGTTTGAATAATATTATTCTTTGTGCTCACAACGGAAAAGAATTCGATTTTCCTTATATCGCAAGACGACTTTTAATTCATGGGATCCAACCACCTGTCCCATTCCAAATGTTCGGAAAAAAGCCTTGGGAAATTCCGCATATCGATACAATGGAACTTTGGAAATTCGGAGACTGGAAAAATTATATTTCCCTGGAATTGTTAGCTCACGTCTTCGGAATTCCCACTCCAAAGGACGACATTGACGGAAGTATGGTTGCCGATATATACTACAAAGACGGTGATATAGACAGAATCATTCATTATTGTGAAAAAGATGTCTTAACTTTGGCAAATGTTTTCAGACGGATGCGTCAGGAAGATTTATTAAAAAGATTAGATTAACAATGAAATATACAGATGACCAAATAGCTGATATTGGTGAAGAAATAATCAAGGAACTTAAAACGGTTTTTGACCCTGAAATTCCAGTTGACATCTATGAACTGGGATTGGTTTATGATGTTCAGATTTCGGATGAAGGTGAAGTTTTGGTAATAATGACTCTGACATCACCAAACTGCCCCGTTGCAGAAACACTGCCTGTAGAAGTGGAAGAGAAAGTGAGAGGCGTAGAAGGCGTGAAATCTGCGAAAATCGAACTCACTTTTGAACCAACCTGGACCAAAGAAATGATGAGTGAAGAAGCCAAGTTTGAACTTGGTATGTTATAAAAATAAATCCTGCTAATTGCAGGATTTTTTTATGTTAATCTTGATATTCGAAAAGGAAAATTTTCTTGATGTCTGGATGAAGGCTCAGATAGACCGGAGAGTTTTTTGCAGTATGCTCTATAAATTCTTTTTCCCCCAAAGAGTAAGAGTGAGGGAACTTAAAAACACAGAAAATCTCTCCAATTCTTCTTGGTTCAAAATACATTGTTTTTTTTAATTCGCAAGTTGCACCGGTAATGTCGATGTTTCTATCCTTACCCAAAACAACCAGGGAAGCAAATACACTCTCTGCCAATGCGGTTGCAAAAATGTCTGTCGGAGAAAAATGCTCTCTCACAGTAAAATCATTGGAAGGAATGTAAGTTGAGAAAACTTCACCAGAGGCTTCGTGTACAGATTCGATTTTGGATTCGCCTAAGTAAGTTGTTTTTGAAGTCATAACGTGGATATTAAATTGTTTTTTCTGTAATAAATTTACATCATTTTTTTGAATTTCCGAATTTCATTTATGAATAATTGTTAAAATATGATAAAATTTATATTTTGGACTTCAAATTAAAAATAAAATGTCCTTGTTATATTGTCAAACACTTTCAAATGAAAACCCTTTGAATTTCTAATGCAGAAAGGGCTGCGTTTATTTTTTTATAATTTTTATTGTTTCAAGCCCCTGTTCAGTTTTTATTCTTACCAAATAAGATGCTGGGGTAAGAGATGACAAATTAATTTCTGCTTCATTGCTGTTTCCTTTCTGGTTTAAAACGGTTTGCCCTAGAAAGTTAATCACTTCAACATTTAAAATCGGTTGCTTGGACGTCAGAAACAATTTGTTTGTAACAGGGTTGGGAAAGAATTTAAAAGTCGTTTTTTCTACCGAAGATACACTTAAATAAGTAGTACAGGTAGTTCCGGTATTGATAGTACTATTGCCCACCCAGTTAGAGAAGTTTCCGTTCAACGCAAAGCCATTAAGAGTTCCATGGTAATTATTTCCGCTGCTGTCCAGCAAAGTTGTTACGGAAGTATTATTCGCATTACTGATGCCCTGATTAAATTTATAATATGCAACTAATCCTGTTTTTGGGCCTGGAAGTTCACAGTTCATCGTGTTTGCTATTTCAACGGGAGACAAAGCTCTATTCCAGATTCTTACTTCATCCATAGTTCCTGTAAAACTATTTGCTGCATCACTAAAAGCACCTAGTCTAACCATATTTCCCCCGTCAACTGGATCAACATCAGTATTGGTAGATATCAATCCTCCATCTTTGTATAATTTCAGGGTGGTAGTTGCAGCATCGTACGTTACAGCAACATGATGCCAGGTATTAATAGATATTGGGACACTATCTTCTACAGCAAACCAATCACCATTATGTCCCGCAGAAAGTTTGCCGGAACTATTGGGTATCCAGAAAGCGTGCATCCCATCTGAATCACCACCGGAGATAATGTTGTTTTGGGTGCTTAAACTTTTCACATAAATCCAGGCCTCTTTGGTATAGCTTGTAGGCAAAATGTTTCCACAGTTTACATAATCGTTTACACCATCAAAATCCAGCGCCGATCCTTGCTGGGAAAATCCGAATTGGAAAATCATAAAAAAACATGCAAACCAAAGTTTTTGAAAGTTTAGTTTGGACGGCATTAAAAGTATTTTTCTTTTCATAATAATAATTTTTATTAATTACCTCACAAAATTGTATCATTCTTCCGGAGATTCATACAAGGGGAAACCCTTGAATTGAGGATTGTATAATTTTCAATATTAGAAAATGATACATTTGTAGAAAAATGAATATATGCCTACGATTAAGAAAATTATATTCTTATTATTTATTTTTAATATTATTTTTTCGTGTAAAGAAAAAAAGGAAGATTTTTATTTTGAAAAAGTAACTCCGCCAAAAGAAGAGCCTACAAAAGTTTGGTTAAGAAAAAATGAAAACTATAACGCTAATAGAGAACATTACATAAAGGTTTTTTTAGATTATTATCAAAGTAAAATTTCTAAAAAAGATTACTTGAATGCTTCAAAAATATTAGATGTGGTTACCACTAAATTTGTTTATTTTTATGATTTTGATCCTCGTCTCACCAAAGTTGTAAAAGAATTTGATGAAAAGTATAGGAGTGAATTACCACCATTAAAAACCACTCATATTGATAATTATCTCGCCAATTTAGAATTTGACAAAGACAATTTAAAAAAAGCTAGAGATTACTTTTTAAAAATTACCGCTTTAGAACCTGATGATTATAAAAGCTGTTACAAAATAGCCCGTGCTTATTATGATTTATCATATACCTATTTTATTTTAGGTGACTTAAAAAACAGCATAGAAGCAAATGAAAAATCAAGAATATACTCCATAAGAATTAGAGATAAGGAAAGTATAGCATCTATTGATTTGAATTATATCAATATTTATAAAGCAAATGGTTCTTTTGAGAAGGCTATTGCAAGTGCAGATAATGTTATACAAGTATTTAAAGAAACAGGTAACACTTATGATTACTTCATGGCTAAGTATAACAAATGTTCTGTCTACGGTTTTTTTAATAAACGTCAGTTGAAAAATAAGTATATCCACCAAACTTACAAAGAATATACAGACAGCAAATACGATAATGATGTTCTTCTTCTTTGTATTTCTGATTACGAAATAGAAGCTTTAATTGAAGAAAATAAACTAAACGAAGCCAGAATAGTTTTAGAAAAAATAAAGCCAGTTGCAGAAAAAAATACCTCTCAAAATTGGCAAAAGGATTACCAGGCGACATTAGCTTTATATCAAATCAATAAAGATGTTAAAACTTGTAACACAAAATACATAGAAAATTCACTTCCGAATTTGCTTGAACATAAAAACTACGAAAGAGCCAACCTGTTTTACGATGTTTTACTGGAAAAAGCAATTCAAAGCAGAGATCTGGATAAGGTTGTTTTTTATAATAATGAAGTTTACCGTACAAAGGACAGCTTATCGAGCGCAAAAAGTAGGCTGATCAATTTAGAACTTGCAGCAAAATATGAAACTAAGGAAAAAGAACAGGAAATTAAACTTCAACAGAAAACCATAATCAATAAAAATGCTGTTATTGTGGCTTTAATACTTATTTTTATTGCATTATTATTAATAATTATTATCTATTATTTAAAACAAAAACAAAAGAAGTTGTCTTTAGAAAAAGAACGGTCATTGCAATTTACCAAAAACCTTCTGGATAAAACCGAGGAAGAACGTAAAAGGATTGCATCTGATCTGCACGATAGCGTAAGCCATGAACTTTTGTCTCTTAAGCATTCGTTTGAGGCAAGCCAACTTCAATTAAACGAAAAAGTGGATAATATTATTAATGACATCAGAGCAATCAGCAGAAATTTACATCCCGTCCTTTTTGAAAAAATAGGACTCGAAGCCAGTTTGGAACAATTTGTAGAACGTATCCAGAGTACACATCGTTTTATGATCACCTCAGAAATCAATTATCAGGATGGTCTCACGACTGAAAAAGAATTACAAATCTATAGAATTGTGCAGGAAGCTGTTTCAAATATTATAAAATATGCAGAGGCCATCGCCGCAAAAATAGTTTTAACTGAAAACAAAGACACCGTTACTTTGGAAATTATTGATAATGGAAAAGGGTTTAACGTAGAAGAAACCATGGAAACAAAAGATGCTTTTGGTTTGCACAATATTATAGAAAGAAGCAAAGCAATTGGTGGGCAAGCTCACATCACGTCAACTGACAAAGGCACAAAAATAGTGGTGCAAATAAAAAAATAATACAATGAAAATTCTAGTCGCAGACGATCATCCCTTAACTCTGAATGGAACTGTTTCTTACCTTACCAATTTGGGCTATAATGTCGTTAGTGCTTGCTCTAATGGAACTTCGGCGCTTAATTATATTCAGGTTTATTTACCGGATGTAGCAGTATTAGATTTAAATATGCCAGGTTTGGACGGATTGGAAGTGGCAAAAAAAGTAATGGAAAATAAATGGCGTACTAAAGTGATAATCCTTACCATGCACAATGAAATTGGCGTTCTGAACAAAGCAAAAGAATTTGACGTGGATGGTTATATTTTAAAAGAAAAAGCTTGTCCCGATTTAGAAAAATGTATGAAAGAAATTGCTTTAGGAAAGAAGTATTATTCCGGAGCCTTACTTCAAAATTACACAATAGAGCAAACAGATGATTTAGCCATACTAAATCTCTTAACGCTTTCTGAAAGAAAAATAATAGAATTAATTGCTTCTCAAAAAACCAGCAAGCAAATTGCAGAACTTCTTTTCCTATCCGAAAAAACGGTAGAGGGACACCGTACCAGAATTATAGAAAAACTAGGGATTCCAAAAGAAAAAAATGCGCTACTGATATGGGCAATACAGAATTATAAAAAATCCTTGTAGACTTATAAAATAATTATTAAAAATGAAAAATATCTTTCGCCATGTTATAAGCACTTTCAAAATGAAGTAAATTCTGATGAATATCGATTTTCTCAGATGACATAAATGTAAAAACCTTTTCAGTCGGCATATTTCCCACCAAATCATCTTTCGCCATCGGACAACCGCCAATTCCTTTTATAGCGCTGTCAAATCTTCTGCAGCCTTCGTCATAAGCCGCTTTCAGTTTGATATAAGAATCTTCGTATCGATTATGAAAATGCGCCCCGAAATTAATGCCGGGATATTTCGCAGGAATTTTATTAAACAAAAGCGAAATCCTTTCCACATCACCAACGCCGGTTGTGTCCGATAAAAGAACATCTTTGATGCCGATTTCCTCGAAGCGTTTTGCCCAAAAGTCCACATCTTCCCATTTCCAGCTTTCACCGTAAGGGTTGCCGAACGCCATTGAGAAATAAAGATTCAGTTGTCTGCCTTCGGATTTTGTCAGCTCCAGGATTTTCACCACTTCGGTAAAAGCTTCCTCTCTGCTTTTGTTAGTATTCCTGTGTTGAAAAGTTTCGGAAATTGAAAACGGAAAACCCAAAATATCAACCTGCTCGTGACTCAAAGCCTTTTCAGCACCACGTAGATTCGCAACAACCACAGAGAGTTTTGTGTTGGAAAGCGATTTGTCAATCTCGTCCACCACAATTCCGGAATCAGCCATTTGAGGTATCGTTTTCGGATTCACGAAGCTTCCGCAATCCAGAACATCAAAACGAACTTCCATCAGTCGGTTGATGTAATCTATTTTTTTCTGCGTGGGAATCATTTCTCCCCAACCCTGCATAGCGTCCCGTGGACATTCTGTTAAGAACATTGTCTTTTAATTTTAAATATTTGGGCAGCTTAATCCGCCTTCCGCTCCCAATCTTTTCACTTCACTACGTTGCGTAAAAAGGATTTCCGCTCAAGTCGGGCTGCTGTGATTCGGCGTTCCAATAATACTAATCGGCGCTCGCTTCGCTCGCGCACAACAACATCTCAGATTTTTGATAATTCACAACTTATCAATCATCATATATTATTTGTCGTTCACTGCATAAATATATAACTTTGCGGAGATATAGCAAATTATATGGAAAACATCCAATTAGACGGGATTTGGAGAGAAAAACTTCTTAACAGATTCATCACTTACATCAAAATCTATTCAACCAGCGACGCAGAAAGTGAGACCACACCTTCTACAGAAAGGCAGTGGGATATCGCCAATTATCTATACAAAGAATTGCAGGATTTGGGATTGGAAGATGTGAGTATTGATGAAAAAGGATACGTTTTTGGATTCATTCCTTCTAATAAAGAGGAGAAAGTTCCGCAGGTTGGATTCATAGCCCATTACGATTCTTCACCGGATTTTAATGGCGAGAATGTGAATCCGCAAATTTGGGAAAATTATGATGGCGAAGATTTGTTACTGAACAAAGAAACCGGATTTACTTTGTCATCAACAAAATTTGAATCCTTAAAAAAGTATATCGGGCAAACCATCATCACAACGGACGGGACAACATTACTAAGTGCGGATGATAAAGCCGGCGTTGCAGAGATTGTAACAGCAGCAGAATTCCTTTTGGCCAATCCGCAAATCAAACATGGTAGAATCTCGATCGGATTCAATCCGGATGAAGAGATTGGAAGAGGTGCGCATCATTTTGATGTTGAGAAATTCGGAGCTGAATGGGCCTATACAATGGACGGCGGAGAAATCGGTGAGCTGGAATTTGAAAACTTCAATGCAGCCTGGGCTGTGGTAAAAATCCACGGATTATCTGTGCATCCAGGTTATTCTTTTGGAAAAATGCTGAATGCGGGATTAGTTGCATCAGAATTCATCAATTCACTTCCAGCTAATGAAACACCTGCAACAACGAAAGGTTTTGAAGGCTTTTTCCATTTAACAGATTTTGAAGGTGATGTTTCCGAAGCTAAGCTTCAATATATCATCCGTGATCATGATGACCAAAAATTTGAAGAAAGAAAAAAACTGATTGCTGATAAGGTTGATGAAATCAACAAAAAGTATGGCGATAAAACGGCCGAGATAGAAATCAAGCAGCAATATCTCAATATGAAAAAGCAGTTCGAAGGTAAAATGCACATTGTTGATATTGCAGAACAGGCTATGAAAGATTCCGGGATCGAGCCGAAAATCAAAGCCATCAGAGGCGGGACAGACGGTGCGCAATTATCATATATGGGATTGCCTTGCCCTAATATCTTTGCTGGCGGACACAATTTCCACGGGCCTTACGAATTTGTACCTTTGGAAAGTATGCTGGCTGCAATTAAAGTAATTGTGAATATTGCGCAGTCCGTAAAATAATATGAACCACAAAAGAAACAAAAGTTTAGCATATTTTTTTAAGCTTAGCTTCATAAAAGTAAAATAGATTTTTTGTTCTTTAATTATATCAAGCATTAATAGCTTTGTGCCTTTTGCGGTTTAATAATATAATTTAATTTTAATTGAAATCAATTCTGAATGACAATCAAAGAAAAACAACAGGAACTCATCGATGAATTCGCCTTTCTGGACGATTGGGAGCAGAAGTATGAATATATCATAGACCTGGGGAAGGAATTAAAAGGCCTTTCTGAAGAGAAAAAAACGGATGAAAATCTAATTAGAGGTTGCCAGTCCAAAGTTTGGATTGATGCAGAATTCAAGGATGGCAAATTGTTTTTCAATGCAGATTCTGACGGGATTTTGCCCAAAGGAATTGTTTCACTTTTGGTAAGAATATATAGTGGGCATTCTACACAGGAGATTTTGGATTCTGATTTTGATTTTATTTCAGAAATCGGATTGCAGGAATTTTTGTCTCCGTCCAGGGCGAATGGCTTGATGGCAATGACCAAGCAAATCAAATTTTATGCAGTTGCATTTCAACTAAAGAAGTAGGTGAAAAGAATTCTGGCATATCGTTTTTCTGCATTCGGGGATGTAGCAATGACTGTTCCTGTCTGTGTTGAGTTTCTGGAACAGAATCCTGATGTAGAAATCGTATTCGTCAGCAGAGACAACTTCAAAGACCTTTTTGATAAACATCCAAGACTGAAATTCCACGGAATAAGTTTCGATGAATACAAAGGGATTTTCGGAATCAGAAAGTTAACAAAACAATTGATTAAGCAGTTCAATCCAGATTATGTTGCTGACCTTCACGATGTGATCAGGACAAAAATGATTAATTCGATTTTCTTCAGACATGGCTACAAGATATTTCAAATTGATAAAGGTAAAGACGAGAAAGAGAAACTGACTGATGTCTGGAATCTGGATAAATTTCAATTAAAAAGAACGGTTGAAAGATATGCCGATGTTTTCAGAAGTATGGGATTTGATGTTATATTATCACATCAATTAAGAAATCAATCAGATAACAAAAAAGATATTGGATTTGCACCTTTTGCACAACACAAAGGTAAAATGATGCCTGAAGAGAAATCTTTCGAATTAGCAAGAATTTTGGCTAAAAATCACAAGATTTATTTTTTTGGTGGTGGAAAAGAAGAAAACGAAATCCTTACCAGATGGGAAAAGCAAATTCCCAACACCCATAGTCTATCAGGAAAACTTTCATTGAAAGAAGAGCTGAAAAAGATTTCTGAGTTAAAACTGATGATTTCCATGGATTCGGCTAACATGCATTTGGCAAGTCTTATGGGAACCAGATGTATTTCTGTTTGGGGTTCTACACACCATTACGCAGGATTTCTGGGTTATGGACAAAGTGAAGATGACATTGTCCAGGTAAAAGATTTGTCATGCAGACCTTGTTCTGTATTTGGTGATAAAGAATGTTTCCGGGGAGATTACGCTTGTCTCGAAGAATTGGACATACAAAAAATTATCGATAGGGTATGAAGCTAAGTATTTGTATTCCTGTTTATAATTTTGATGTCAATGATTTGGTTAATGATCTGAATGATCAAATTGTATCCCATAATCTTGATGCTAAAATTATCCTGATTGATGATGCTTCTGACGCTGAATTTGTTCAGAAAAATAAGCCTTTGGAGGATATTGTTAATCATTTTATTTTTTTGGATAACAATATTGGACGTTCCAAAATCAGGAATTTATTTTCAAAATATGCTATATCAGAATATTTGCTTTTTCTGGATTGTGACGGGAAAATAATCAGCAAAAATTTTGTTAAGAATTATTTAGATTTTATTAATGAAAAAAGACCGGATGTCGTTTATGGAGGAAGAAAGGTTGATAAATCAAAACCAAAACCGGAATTCGGATTAAGGTGGAGATTTGCTGTGGAAAGAGAAAATCTACCGGTAAAAGTTCGCATCAAATCACCTTATCTGGATTTCCAAACCAATAATTTTATTGTAAAAAAATCAATTCTTAAACAAAATCCGTTTGATGAATCCATAGGTCAGTATGGCTACGAAGATTTGATTTTTGCTAAAGATCTTTATAAAGCAAAGGTCAAAATTGACCATATTGAAAACCCGATTTTTAATAATGATGTAGAAACCAATGCTATTTTTCTCGAGAAAGCTGATCAATCAGCGAAAAGTCTTGCACATCTTATAAAAACAGATAAGGATGTCGAGAAAAGTTCTAAGATCAAATTAGCTAAAGCGTATTTCAGACTTAAAAAGACAGGCGGTATTTTTCTTTACAGGCTTCTTTACAGGCTATTGAAGCCATTCATACAAAAAAAACTTTTAGAAGGCACTGCCTCATTAAGAATTCTTGATTTTTACAAATTGGGTCAACTTATCTATTATATGAATAAGAATTGACATTTTCATACCCCAATTCCAATTCCAGTTTTATATTAGCAACGTTAAGCCAAGTTGCTAATTTCAATGTTGTATATCCAATAAGCATCCCAAATGTATTAAGAAAAACGTCATCTATATCAGCGGTACCCCTTGCGGTGTAAAGCTGCGCAAGTTCTATCATTGATATCCAGGAAATAAAAAGGAAGAACAAAAGCGGAAGATTATTAAGGCGCTTATCCAGAATACCCAACCACCCATATGGAATAAATACCAAAATGTTTCCAACGATATTTACCAAGAATTTTTGAGAAAAAACCTGGTGATAGCTAAGAAAGTATTTGATGCTCTGAAAAGGGTTGAGTTGAAGAAATCCGAATTCGGGATGTCTGCCACAACCATAAAACATCATGTATAACAAAAAAACTGTGTAGAAAAAAATCAGTACAGCATAATATCTTTTCATAGGTTTCCTTTTGGAGGATTAGTAATAAAAAGGAATTTTCTAGTTCATAAATAATTATTGGAAAATAACAAGTCAATATTGCAGCAAAAATCTTTCCGCAATCAGAAAATTAAACAGACGATTAATTTTTTTATAAAAAATTTAACGATTGTGTTAAGTAAGAATTAATAAATTAAGAAAAGTTTAAGAAAGTGGGCGATACAGGATTCGAACCAGTGACCTCTGCGATGTCAACGCAACGCTCTAAACCAACTGAGCTAATCGCCCTTTTCAGAATTAATATAAAAAAATCTCCCAATAATTTGGAAGATTTTGTGGGTCCTGAGGGATTCGAACCCCCGACCCTCTGGGTGTAAACCAGATGCTCTGAACCAACTGAGCTAAGAACCCGAATTTTTTTAAAAGGTTTCGTTCCTTTTTTGTGGGTCCTGAGGGATTCGAACCCCCGACCCTCTGGGTGTAAACCAGATGCTCTGAACCAACTGAGCTAAGAACCCTCTAATTCTCGTTTAGAGTGGTGCAAATATACAACTTCTCGTGATATTCACAAATTTTTTTCTAAAAAATCTCCCACTACAAAGTTGCTTCCACCGATAAAAATCATTTCGCCATCTTTACAATTCTGTTTTGCAGCAAGATAGCCTTCCTGAACCGAATCGAAAATATTGTAATTCAGATCAGAGTTTTTTAAAAGATATTCATAATCTTCCGGATGTCTTCCTCTGCTAACGCTTGGCTTTACAAAGTAGAATCGAGCTTCCGAAGGTAACACCGGAATTACATCATCAATTTTTTTATCATTCACAAAACCAAGAATAATATGCTTTTGTTGAGAATAACCTTTTAATTGATTGAAAACTTCTTCCAATCCGGCTTGATTGTGTCCTGTATCACAAATGGTTAAAGGTTCTTTTGAAAATTCGAACCACCGTCCAATGAAGTTTGTATTTTGATGAACATTCAAAAGCCCCAGTTGTAAATGTTTATCACTGATTTCCAAACCTTGCTTCCTCAATTCATTGACCAGAGCTAAAACCACCCGGATGTTTTTCTTTTGATAATTACCCTTTAAATCTGAGATTAAATCAGTTTTAATTTCTGTAGCATCAATGAAATCAGCTGTGACTTTAGTTGCTTTTTGATGGATAATTTCCTTTACAACAGGATTTTCATCTCCCGAAATTATCGCAGTCTTTTCCTTGACAATTCCCGCTTTTTCTATTGCAATTTCTTCAATCGTATCACCTAGAATATTTTGGTGGTCAAGCTGAACATTGGTAATAGCTGAAACTAAAGGCTTAATAATATTGGTTGAATCCAATCTTCCGCCCAAACCGACTTCAATAATGGCAAAATCAACTTGTTGCTGATAAAAATATTCGAAAGCCATAATCGTCGTGAACTCAAAAAAAGAAGGACGAATATCTTCTGGTAAATGCTTCAATTTTTGTATAAAATCATAAACAAAACGCTTATCACAATTTTTGCCATTGATTTTGATTCTTTCCGTAAAATCAATCAAATGGGGCGAATTATAAAGTCCGGTTTTGTAGCCTGATTCCTGTAAAACCGAAGCCAGCATATTACTTGTAGAACCTTTTCCATTAGTTCCGCCGATGTGAATCGTTTTGATTTTGTCCTGCGGATTTCCGAAAAAGTCGCAAAGCTTTCTGATGTTATCGAGTCCCGGCTTGTAAGCTTTTTCCCCGTCAATCTGGTAATTCGGCATCTGTACAAAGAGCCAGTCTATAGCTTCCTGATATTCTTGTGAAGTCATATTTCAAAATGAAATACAAATTTAAAAATAAGATGAAATCAAAGGAAATAAATTTAGAAGATTGGATTAATTGAGACAAAAACACCTTGATGGTCGCTTAAAATTTCTTTTTCAACAAATGTTTTCGCTTCTGTAATATTTTCTACTAAAAATTTCGGAATAATGATGTGGTCGATATTTTTCTTAATTTTTTCAGTCGAATTAATAAGATTAAGTTTCTCAAATAGTGATTTTAAAACTTCGGTAGTTTCGGAATTAATACAGTAATGTTTTTCATTTTCAAGAAAAGAAGTTTTCAAATCGCCGATGATTAAAATTTTGGGATTGATTTTCGAAATTCTATTGCAATCATTAATGCAATTTTCCAATTCGTTTTTCGCAAAAGGTTTTCTTTTAAATTGAGTTCCGATAATGGTTGCGTAAATAACCAGATCTCCGAATTCTGTTTTGAATTCCAAGGCCAGACTTGTCTTATTGTCAATCACAGAGAATATCCTTGTTGAAGGAACTTTAGAATAAATAATTGTTCGATAAGCTTTTTCTCCGCTCAGATATTTGGAATAATTTAAACCTTCATATACTGTGTTTTCGGGAATTTGTTCAGAAAAATATTTGAATGGAAATTGAGACAGCTTGAGATTAATAGCTTCTGTCAAAATCAAAAAGTCAAAATTTTGTTGATTTAAAAATGCTTCAACCTTCGCAGATTTAACCTTTTTGCACCAGTCGATGTTGAGCGTTGCAATTTTCATTGATTATATATTCAACAAAAATTAGAAATTAATCGTATAAGTTCCCTGAGAAATATTCTGAGATTTTTTAGCTTTCACATATTGTTTCATCCAGATAACAGCAGCTGTAATATTACAGGCGTCTTTGATTCCGCTGCTTCGTCCTGCGTTAGTCACATTTCCGGATTTGTCCACCGTGAAAAACATAACAAGCTGACCTTTAGTTTTACAATTATGCGACGGTAATTTCCCTGCTTTTCCCATAGTTCCGGGAATAAAAGCTGTAAGGGCACGGTCTTTTCCTATTTTGGTGATTTTGTCATCTTTTGAATCCGGAGTTGCAGTTTCTTTTTTATCGTCTTTTTTGGAAAGTTTCGTATCTGCTTTTTCAGCTTTTGAAGGTTCTTTTTTTTCTTCTTCTTTAACAACAGGAGTTTCCTTAGCAATAGAAACGGTATCAGGCGATAAAACTTCCACATCTGGAACATAGATTTGTGGCTTTATAATAGAATCCGCTTTTGGTTCTTCTATTGGTTTTGGAGTTTCTACAACAACAGGTTTTGGTTGCTCAGATGCTTTGTAATAAAGAGAATTGAACGAAAATAAAAGCACAAAAAATAACAGCGCAACCACGTAAAACGCAATTGGCAATCCGGATAATTTTTTGGTTCTTCTTCGGAATTCCATCTCTTAGGAAGGTTTGTTGATAATGTCTAAAAACTCATTGGTATGATACTGAATTTTCATCAACAGATAATCCACTTTGCCAACTAAAATATTATGAAATATATAAGCTAAAAATCCGACAATCAGGCCTACAACCGAAGGCGCCAAAGCTTTATAAAAATCGGCTGCTAAAAGATTCTGAGCAACAACAGTTTCTGTTTTTGATAATGTTCCGAAAGTCGAGGCCAGAATCAGAACACCGCCAAGAAGTCCCAACATAGGCGCAGCACCGGATAGCGTTGCCAGGAAACCGATATTTTTTTCAGCCTTGTTCAGTTCTATTTGTGCGTGGGTTTCCATTGCGTTGGCAATTTCACTTACAGGTCTTCCCAATCTGGAAAGTCCTTTTTCCACGCTTCTGGATTCGGGAGAATTGTCTCTTCTGCAAAAATCAATTGCCGACTGGATTCTTCCGTCATTGAGAAGGTCGTTGACGTTTTTAAGTAAATAAGGATCAACCTGGTTTTCCCGATTAAGCGAATATAATTTCTGTCCAAAAAAAACGATGGCAGCAATTCCCGAAAATATAAGAATAATGATAAGAGAAACACTTAACAAGCCTCCTCCAAATAAGAATTCCCAGATAGAAATATTTTGATTTACCATAGTTTTTTATTTGCTTTTTAACAGTTTCAAATTTATGAATTAGTTGATGATTAACCCGAACAGATTATGGAAAAATTTACGAAAAATGATTATTAATAGGAATTTTAGAAAACAATTTTATAAGTTCCTTTCGAAGAGACGCTGGCAGCCTCAGCTTTTACATATTGCTTTACCCAGCTTACAGCGGTATTCATTACACAAGGATCGGAAACACCGCTTAATCGTCTTGCAGAAGTCACTTTTCCGGATTTGTCAACGGTATAAGAAATTGTAATGCTTCCGCTTGCAGAACAATCGTGACTAGGCTGTGCTCCGCCTCTTCCCATAGTTCCGGGAATGAAACCGACTAATTTTCTATCCACACCAATCAGACTTGTTCCGTCACCATCACCGCCTAATGGATCGCCATAATTGCCAGGTCCGGTTCCGTTACCTTGTGAGCCGGATTTTGTTCCTCTGCCTTTTAAAAGATTACCGATTGCCGCATTTCCACGGCCGTCACCAGTTGCATTTTCTTTTTTGATATCGCCTTTTGCGTTGGTTTTTCCGGTCGTATTTTTAGTGGAATTAGCAACAGCCGGAGTGTTGGCTTTATCATTAGCTTTCTTAGTAGCTACAGGTGGATTTTTAGTTCTGGTTGGGATGGGAACTGTATTTTCAGGAATATCTTTTTCGACTTTTTCCTTGGCAGCTTTTGCAACTTCGGTAACGATTTCTTTCTCCTGTTTTTTTTCTACGACTGGAGCCGGACTTCCTTCTTCCTCTTTTGGTTCTTCAAGTCCTTTTCCGTTTCTGTTGTCGCCATAATTGATACGCATTTCTGTCAAATCAATAGGAATGATCTTCTCGCTATTTGCTGCGGTTTTCTTTTGCGTTTTTATAAAGGAAATAGGGATAAAAAATAAAACCGAAAACAAAAAAATCCCTACAACCAAAGCTTTGGTAAGCGTGAAATCATAATGTTTACGGAACGCATAAGCGCCATAAGCTTTATGTCTGTCTTCGAAAATAATATCATCCAGATCCTGATACATTGGAAATAGCTTGTTTACGTTATAACTTAACTTTTATAACGACTAGTAAATATAAATATTATTTTCCGGAAAAAATTAGTCGTCTACCTCGATGTCGTCCTGGCGGAAATTACATTTGAGTTTGAATGCGATTGGATCATCAGAGCCCGTATAAAAATCGGTAATGTTTCCTGTCCAGCAAAGTTGCAGGTCATCGTTTTCGTTTTTATCAAAGACTAATTTGTTATCATATAAGAAAGCTTCTTCATCATCAAAGAGATCTGCTTCTGTATAAGTGTCATCATCCGTGTCTTCTACAACAAAGGTTTGCCCTTCCAGTTCAGAAGTTGTGATCGGGAAATCGAAAACGTTAAGTGAAATCTGTGGGAAATTATACTGTAGAGAATCATCATCCACGTGATCGAGAGAATCATCTGTTATAACTTCTACCTCCAAAAAATTCTGCTTGTTGCTATAAACGGATTTGCAATAAGTACTCTTGATAAAATATTTCAGAGTTTCCTCTGGATGATAAATCTTTAATATTCCTTTCATTGTAAGGATAATAAATTATGAAATGATAAATTTTTAAATTGTGTTGAACAAAGATAAAAAATTGAATGAATTTGGAAAATTTTTGCTAATTAATTTTAATATTAATATCAAAAATCATCAAATCTTTTGATATTGTATTAATACTGATAGAATTAGTCAGGAAAATTTATACCATTAAAATCTTATCTTTACAGTATCAAATCTTTATAGGATGAATTCTTTTTATAAAATTACTTTTCTTTTCGCATTGGTTTTCTCTGTTATTTCCTGTAAAAAAGGAGATTCTCCAATTCTTAAAAATACTTATCCTTCATCATCTGATCTGGACTCTATTGCCGCCAATTATTACGAAGAATATTTGAAATTATATCCTTTGGAAGCAACATCGCAAGGTGATGAGAGATATAATGATCTTTTACCAGATAATCTGAGCCAGGATTTTATCAAAAAAGAAATTGCATTTTATAACTCGGTTCAGAATCAATTAAAATCAATCGATTATAATAGTTTGGATAACGACCAGAAAGTGGTTTTTGATGTTCTGGAATATACATTGATCGACAAACAGGAACGTTACGCCTATCACCCGGAATATATTCCTTTTACACAGTTTGATGGTTTGCCTTTGACTTTTCCGATGTTGGGAAGCGGAACGGGCGTTCAGCCATTCAAAACTGAAAAAGATTATGACAATTGGCTGAAAAGGATAGAACAGTTTCCGGTCTGGATGGATTCTGCTATTGAAAATTTCCGCGCCGGAATCAAAAATAATGTTGTACTTCCAAAATCGTTGGTTGTGAAAATGATTCCACAAATGAAAGCCGAAGAAATCACAACTTTCGAAATCGAAAAAAATATTTTTTACGGGCCGATCAGGAATCTGCCAAAAGATTTCAAGCCGGTTATTGCTAACAAATATGCGAAGCTTTATCAGGATGCGATCAAAAATAAGATCATTCCTGCTTACGTGAAAATGGCTGATTTTCTTGAGAAAGAATATCTGCCAAAGGCCAGAACTACAGATGGTTATAATGCCTTGCCAAATGGAAATAATGTTTACGCATATTACGTGAAAAGCTGGACAACGACAGATAAAGCCCCGGACGACATTCACCAGACAGGACTAAAGGAAGTGGAAAGACTTCGTAAGGAAATGGAAAAAGTGAAGAACCAAGTAGGCTTCAAAGGTTCTCTAGAAGAGTTTCTGAATCACGTAAAAACTGACCCGAAAGCAATGCCTTATCAGACCTCAAAAGAAGTTTTAGCGGGCTTTCAATCAATCTTGGATAAAATTACTCCGAAGCTGAAAACAATGTTTAATGTGACTCCGAAAAGTCCTTTCGAAATTCGTCAAACCGAAAAATACCGTGAAGCAAGTGCAAGTGCAGAATACATACAGGGAAGTGCAGATGGAAAACGTCCCGGGATTTTTTACATACCGATTCCCGACCCAAAAAAGTTTAATGTGACTTCCGGGATGGAATCTCTTTTCCTTCACGAAGCCATTCCCGGTCATCATTATCAGGTTTCTTTGCAGCAGGAAAACACCAAGTTGCCTAAGTTTATGAGATTCGGCTGGATCGGTGCTTACGGCGAAGGTTGGGCTTTATATTGCGAATCACTTGGTCCGGAATTCGGGCTTTATACTGATCCGTATCAAAAATTAGGTTCTTTGAGTGATGAAATGTTGAGAGCTGTTCGTCTGGTAATTGATACAGGAATCCACACAGGACAAATGTCACGAGAAGAAGCCATCAAATATTTCCTGAGTAATGTAGCTTATGACGAAGCTGGAGCAACTGCAGAAGTGGAGCGTTATATGGCGTTGCCGGGACAAGCGCTGAGCTACAAAACTGGTTCGATGAAAATAAGAGAATTGAGAGATAAATATCAGAAACAACAGGGAAAGAAATTTAATCTGGCGGCTTTCCACGATGAGATTTTGAGCCAAGGTTGTCTTCCGTTAGAAGTTTTGGAACGTAAAATGGAACTTTGGGCAAAGAAATAAATGATGAAGAAACAAATCAAAAAAAGACTAAGACATACGAAATATATCTTTTATCAGGAAACCCTTGTTGACTTCAAAGATCATTTTTGGTCTTTTCTCGGTGCTTTTTTCGGAATCGGATTGATTGCTTTTTTGCAGTCTCAACATTTGACCGGGGTTGAAAACATTTTTCTGATTGGCTCATTCGGAGCATCCAGCGTTTTGATTTACGGTGCCGTAAATAGTCCTTTAGCCCAACCAAGAAACTTGATTGGCGGACACGTTTTATCAGCATTGGTTGGTGTTACAGCCTATAAATTCTTGCCGGATATCCTTTGGTTGAGTGCATCTATTGCAGTCGCTTCTTCTATTGTCGTGATGCAGATTACCAAGACGATGCATCCGCCGGGTGGTGCAACAGCTTTGATTGCTGTTCTTCCGGCCGGGAAAATTCAGGAATTGGGATATTGGTATGCTATATCTCCGGTTTTGAGTGGCGTTTTGATTTTATTAACGATGGCTTTGATTTTCAATAATATTCCAAAAGGAAGGAAGTATCCGCATCATATCAGACAAACCAAATATTTCCATATGAGAAGAATGCTAAAGAGAAATCATTAGGCTTTATCCGGAAACAAAAGTTTCGGAATAAAATCCTTGTCCTTATTACCTCTCGCAGGCGAATATTCTCTTCCGTAAAAAATAATCTGAAGGTGTAATTTGTTCCAGACACTTTCATCCCAAAGATTCTTAGCATCTCTTTCGGTTTCAACGACATTTTTCCCTGAGGTCAGTTTCCATTGTGTCATCAGTCTATGAATATGCGTATCAACAGGAAACGCAGGAAAACCAAATCCCTGACTCATCACGACTGAAGCGGTTTTGTGACCAACACCGGCCAGACTTTCCAACTCTTCATAAGTTTGTGGCACTACGGAATTGAATTTTTCCACCAAAACTTCCGCCATTTTTTTAAGGTTTTTCGCTTTGGAATTCGAAAGTCCGATTTCTTTGATTAATTCCTTGATTTCTTCAACGCTCAACTTGGCCATTTTCTCAGGCGTATCAGCAACGGCAAAAAGAGAAGGCGTTACCTGATTTACTTTTTTGTCTGTCGTCTGTGCAGAAAGGGCAACGGCAACCATCAGAGTATAAGCGTCTTTGTGATCCAGTGGAATAGGAACTTCAGGATATAATTTTTCTAATTCTTCCTGAACAATCTTGGCTCTTTGCTTTTTCGTCATTTTGATGGTAAATTTGTAGCACAAAAATAGAAATTATGTTGAACGTTGGCGACTCTTTACCGGAATTTATAGGAACTAATCAAAACGGAGAACCAATCGATTCTGAAAAGCTGAAAGGCAAAAAGCTGGTTGTTTTCTTTTATCCGAAGGCAAGCACGCCAGGTTGTACAGCGGAAGCCTGCAATTTGAGAGATAATTACTCAGTTTTGAAGCAGAAAGGTTATCAGCTATTGGGGGTCAGCGCAGATTCTGTGAAGCGTCAGAAAAATTTCGCTGTAAAAAATGAATTACCATTTGATGTCATTGCAGATGAAAATCGCGATATCATTGACAAATTTGGTGTTTGGCAGTTGAAGAAATTTATGGGGAGAGAATTTATGGGAATCGTGAGAACGACTTTTGTTTTCGATGAAAACGGAATTTGTACTCAGGTTATCGACAAAGTAAAAACCAAAGACCACGCTGCGCAGATTTTGGCTTAAACGATATAAAGGATAGGTTCTTTAGCCATCGGTTGACGTTCGGCAATGGTCGCGTGGGGTTAGGAACAGGTCGGTTACGGTTATACACATGTCGCGTGGCGTGGCGTTTGTGTTTCGAGAGGTTCGAAACCTCAAATTATACGTTACTTAACCTATCCGGAAAGCTTCATTACCTCTATAGACCTATTAGGAACCACAACAGATGACTGTGGAACGCCAACCGAATAGTATTTATGAGGTCTGGATATATTCTATGAAGCTATGGAGCTCTATTTTACGGGAATCCATATCTCTTCCTCAGCAGAATTATCATTCGGGTTGTAATCGTCACCGAAAATTTCAAAATGTGGTCTGTGATCAACCTCAAATTGATTTTCCGGAATGAAATTTTGAAATAGATATCTGAACAGTTCCGGCCCGTTGTCCGCTTTACCCTTATAGCTGAAAACCAAGTATTTTCCACTTTCTAATTCGAAAATGTCAAACCCTTCGGGAATATTATCAAAATCAGGAACTTCGGCCAAAGCATATTTGATGAAAGACTGATCGGGCGTGAAATTCTCGGGATAGATTTGAAGCGAGAATAATTGGTTGGAAATTCGGTTTGGGATCTCTCTTCTTCTCATCATAAACTTCTTCCAAACCATCGGTGTTTTGTTATCCTGAAAAGAAGTCGTAATGCTGAATCCAATTAACTTTTTTGACTTAACAACCTCAATACGATGAGGTAGATCGAATTCAGTTTTCATAATACATCAACTCTTCATTATCATTAGGAATGGTTACCATCTTCTGGAACTTCAAGCCTAATTTTTCAATTAATTTTTGGGATGAAAAATTGTCTTTGGTTGTAATTGCAGAGATTTTATTAACTCCAAATTCTTTAGCGGCAACTTCTTTCAGTTTGTGGGCAGATTCATAAGCGAACCCTTTACCTTCGTATTTTTCAAAAAAGGAAAAGCCAATATCCAGAACATCCAGACCTTCTCTTTCAAAGATCCCAACTGCACCAATTTTCGTGTTGTCCTCTTTCAGGATCACAACATAATTTCCGAACCCCAATTTTTCAATCTGAGGAAGAAAGCGATTGGTGATGTAATTTTCCGCATCTTCTTTGGTGCGAAGATTTCGGTCACCAATATATTTGATGAACGATGGCATATTATATAATTCAAGAAAAAAATCTGCATCTTGTACTGCTGCAGGTTTTAGAATCAATCTTTCAGTTTCAAAGGTTTTCATTCATTAAAAATAAAAATTTTACGGAACAATAACTGTAAAAATGTACGCAAAAAGATTGACCAATAGAACAACACCATAGAGAATATTGGTTTTTCCACGGTTTAAAGACAACATCACGGTGTAAAGTGATAATGCTAACAGAACCATAGACTTGATGTCAAGTCCTAAAACAAATGGGAAATCGTAAATAATCGCTACTACAGAAACGCACGGGATTGTCAATCCGATACTAGCAATAGCAGAACCTAGTGCAAGGTTAAGGCTCGTCTGAAATTGGTTTCTTCTTGCGGCCTTGATCGCCGCCATTCCTTCTGGTAATAGGACGACTGCTGCAATGATAACTCCGACTAATGCTTGTGGCGCTCCAAAATTATGGACCATTTTTTCTATCTGAGGCGAAAGCGCTTTTGCCAAGAATACTACAACTCCTAGACAGATAATCAGGAAAATCAGGCTCATTATACTTTCGAAATTACTTGGTGGTTCTGCGTGCGGTTGGTCGTCATTTTCAGGAAGAAAATAATTTCGGTGCCTTACGGTTTGAACCATCAAAAATGTGCTGTAAATAATAAGAGAAGCGATTGAGAAAAATATTAATTGTGTCTTGCTGAATGTTGCTGAGAGTTCGCTGGTGGTATAATTAGGTAGAATCAAAGTCATCACCACAATTGCAACAAGACTTATCAAAGCCATATTTCCTGAAGTTCTGGCGAAAAATTGCTCTTTGAATTTGATCCCGCCAACTAGCAGACATGCACCGAGAATTCCGTTCAGAATCAGCATTACTGCTGCAAATACGGTGTCTCTTGCGAGTGTATGGGTTTCTTTTCCGCCAGCTACCATTAATGAAACAATTAGCCCAACCTCTAAAACAGTAATGGCTATCGCAAGAATAATGGTTCCGAAAGGTTCTCCAACTTTGTGTGCTACAACTTCGGCATGATGAACAGCGCCTAAAACAGACGAAATCAAAAGTGCACCTCCCAAAACAGCGAGCAGAGGACTGTCATCAGCAACACCAAGAGTGTAATAAATCAATGACAGAATAGGGAAAATATAAGACCAATGAAATAAAGATTTTAAACTCATAGAAAATGATTTCTCTAATTTACAAAAAATTACTGAAAATGATTTTAAGAGAATACGGCAACAAAAAAGCCACCAAAATCATGGTGGCTTAGAATATTTTTGATGATAAATTATTTTACCAAAGTTAACTCGCTGATAAGTCTTGTTGCACCAGCATATTTGTCGATAATCCAAAGGACGTAACGAACGTCTACGTTAATGGTTCTCTGTAATTTTGGCTCGAAAACGATGTCGCCACTCAAAGCTTCGCTGTTTCCATCAAAAGCAAGACCGATCAAATGTCCGTTTCCGTCAATGATTGGAGAACCGGAGTTACCGCCTGTGATATCATTATTTGATAAGAAGTTGATTGGCATAAATCCGCCTTTTTTATCCGCATATTGTCCGTAATCTTTTTTCTTGGCAAGATCAAGGACTTTTTGAGGAAGGTCAAATTCTTCGTCACCCTTTTTGTATTTGGCAACCATACCGTTGATGTCAGTATAATAATTTTCCTTGATACCTTTGTAGTTTCTGTCAGCTCTTTCAGGTAATGTTTCAATCGTTCCGTAAGTTAATCTCATAGTAGAGTTGGCATCCGGATAGAATTTTTTCTCTGGTTGCGCTTTTCTAAGTCCGTCCAAGAATAATCTGCTGTTTTTGGCAAAATTCTCATCTACTTTAGAATATTTTTCGATTCCTAATTTTTGATCTTCAACAATGCCGTTGGCGAATTGTCTCAATTTATCACCATCGATTTTCAATCTGTCAGGATTTTCTATGAAAGCTAAAGCAGACTTTTTGTTAGCGAAAATAGATTCGTAAGCTATTGTTGAAAGGTTATTCACATCAGCAGCCATAATAGTTGGTGATGCAAATTCTTTAGCAACTCTTGCTTTGTAAAGGGAAGTCAAAGCTACAAGCATATCACCTTCGACATTGTCGTGGAAACCATCGTAAGCTTTCTCAACAGCATCAAGAACTTTTTGTTTCATAGCAGCTTTCCCGGCATCGTCCTGGTCAGCATAAGTTTTGAACAGGCTGCCTAACTGGTAAGCAGTTCCAATATAGTGTGCATTTCTTTGTAAAATAGAAGCGTAATTTCTCTCTACATTTCTGCCCGAAACCTGAGTGTAGTAAGCTTTGATTTCTGGTAAAACACCGTAATAAGTTTGCTCATTTGGAGATTGAGCTGCCCATTGATTATAAGTTTCCTCCAGTTTTTGTTTTTCAGCAACCGTTCCATTTTTCTTTACCGCATCAATAGTTCCCTGTCTGTTTTTCCAGTAGTTGGCAACACTGGCGTACTGAGAAGCATAGTCTAACTGAGTCGCTTTGTCTTTGTCCATATATTTCTTCATGACATCCATTGCCACTTTAGAAGCTTCTACCCAGGCAGGATAATCTTTATCAACCATTTGTTCGATTCCGTAAGAAGTCAAATAACGGTTGGTTCTTCCTGGGTAACCCAAAATCATTGTGAAATCTCCTGGTTTGTAACCTTTAAGAGAAACGGGTAAGAAATGTTTTGGTTTCAATGGTGTGTTGGCTTCAGAATATTCTGCCGGATTTCCGTTAGCATCTGCATAAACACGGAAGACTGTGAAATCTGCAGTGTGTCTTGGCCATTCCCAGTTATCTGTATCACCACCAAATTTTCCTAATGATGAAGGCGGCGCACCGACCAATCTGATGTCTTTATAATCTTGGTAAACAAAATAATAGAATTCATTACCGTTGAAAAAATCTCTTACTACAACAGTATATTTCCCGTTCTCAGAATTTTCTGCCTGGATGGCTTTATATTCTGCATCGATAACCGCTTTTCTATCGGCTGCAGACATATTGTTATTCAGCTTGGAATTGATTCTCTCAGAAACATCATCCATTCTCACCAGAAATCTGACGTATAAACCTTTAGCATTGAATTCCTCATTCGGTTTCATTGCCCAGAAACCGTTTTTCAGATAATCTTTTTCAGGCGTAGAAGCTGCAGCAACAGCGTCGTAACCGCAGTGGTGATTGGTGAAAATCAAACCCTGGTTAGAAACAATTTCACCGGTACAGAAACCACCAAAGCTTACGATGGCATCCTTTAAACTGGAATTGTTAACAGAATAAATTTCTTCCGGCGTCAAGTGCAGGCCTTCTTTCTGCATATCAACTCCGTTCAGACGTTTAATAAGCATCAGAAGCCACATTCCTTCGTCAGCTCTCATTTGTGCATAGCCCAGAATCAGGGTTAATGCTAAAAATATTTTTTTCATTGAGAATATTATTTTGCTGGCTAATTTAATGATTATTTTAAATCTAATGGTATGAATTTGGCTGAGAGATTCAGTAAATTTGAAAAGATGAGATTTCTAAAGACAATCGGTGTTTTATCATTGTTAATGCTTTTAATGTATTCTTGTAAAACCTCGAATCAATCCGGTTCAATAATGGAAAATATTCACAGAAAATGGATGTTGGTTGAATACAAAGATTTTACAAAAGATGAACTTGTGAAATTAGAAGCCAATATGGATTTGATGAAAAAATCTGAAGCGCCCAACCGTTACACTGCAAAAATGGGCTGTAACGGAATGTTTTTCACAGCGGAATTCAACAAAGGAAAAGCTAAATTTTCAGGAGTTGGTTCTACAATGATGTATTGCGAAGGAAGAATGAAACTGGAGGAATTATTCGGAAAAGATTTACCTAAAATGAATCATTACAAAATTGAAGGACATTTCTTAACTTTAACGGATGGGACAACCTCAATGAAATTTGTCGCAGCAGATTGGGATTAAGAGAAATTCAAGATTAAAGTTAAAAGATTCAAGAATTTAAAATATCACTAAAATATTACCTTATGAAAAGAAGTGCAAAAGCAGTCTGGAAAGGCACTGTAAAAGACGGAAGCGGAGTTTTAACAACCCAGAGTACGACACTCAATGACACACAATATTCTTTCAAAAGCCGTTTCGAAGAAGGTGTCGGAACCAATCCGGAAGAATTGTTGGCAGCTGCTCATGCAGGATGCTTTACAATGAAAACTTCTGCTCTGCTGACGGAAGCTGGTTATAATCCTGAAACTTTGGAAACCGATTGCAAAATAAGTTTGGTTGACGGTAAAATCACTTTATCAGAATTAACTCTTAATGCAAGAATTCCAGGAATTTCAGAAGATGATTTCCAGAAAATAGCGAAAGACGCCAAGGAAAATTGCCCGGTAAGTCAGGCGTTCAGTTTTGAGAAAACATTGACAGCCACTCTTGTTAATTAAAATTGTAAAGCACAGATTTAATACAATCAAAAAATTCAAAACCAAAGATATTCTTTGGTTTTTTTGTTCAAAAATAGTATCTTGTCAGAATCAGAAAATTATTAATTTTAAATGTTAGAAAAAAAAGAACATCAGTATGAAAGAGCGGTTTTAGTTGGCCTGGTCACTCAAAACCAAGACGAAGATAAGCTGACAGAATATATGGACGAGCTGGAGTTTCTGGCCTACACAGCCGGCGCTACAGTGGACCGAAGATTTACTCAAAAATTATCTCAGCCAGATTCCAGAACATTTGTTGGGAGCGGAAAGGCATTGGAAATCAAAGAATATGTTAAGGAACATGAAATCGGAACTGTGATTTTTGATGACGAATTATCGCCCTCTCAATTAAAGAATCTGGAACGTGAAATGGAAGTCAAAATCCTGGACCGTACCAATCTCATTCTTGATATTTTTGCGCAAAGAGCACAAACTTCTTATGCTAGAACTCAGGTTGAGTTGGCTCAATATCAGTATCTCTTACCACGCTTAACCAGAATGTGGACCCACCTCGAAAGACAAAAAGGGGGAATCGGGATGCGTGGTCCTGGGGAAACGGAAATCGAAACCGACAGAAGGATTATCCGCGACCGAATTACTCTATTGAAAGACAAGCTCAAAACCATCGACAAACAAATGTCAACCCAAAGACAAAACCGTGGCAAAATGGTTAGAGTTTCTTTGGTTGGTTATACCAATGTTGGAAAATCAACCTTGATGAATGCGTTGTCCAAATCGGAAGTTTTTGCAGAAAATAAGCTCTTTGCAACCTTAGACACAACGGTTAGAAAAGTCGTGATTGGAAATCTTCCATTTCTTTTGACGGATACGGTTGGTTTCATCAGAAAGTTGCCGACGCAGTTGGTTGAATCCTTTAAGTCGACTTTGGACGAGGTTCGTGAGGCGGATTTGCTGATTCATGTTGTGGATATTTCGCACGAGAGCTTTGAAGACCATATTGCATCTGTGAATCAGATTCTTCAGGAGATTGATGCACATCAGAAACCGATGATTATGGTGTTTAACAAGATTGACGATTTTAGTTACGAGAAAAAAGATGAAGATGATTTGACACCTTCATCCAAAAAAAATATTTCTCTGGAAGAGTGGAAAAAAACCTGGATGGCAAAATCCAAACATCCGACGGTTTTTATCTCGGCTTTGACCAAAGAAAATTTCCCGGAAATGAAGAAAATGATTTATGATGAGGTTCACAGAATTCATATTTCCCGTTTTCCTTATAATGATTTCTTGTTCGAATATTTTGATGACGAAGAATAGAAAACCATAAAGATACTAAGCTTGCACAAAGCGCGCGACGTAATTTGTGAACTTTGTGCAAAACCTATGAGTTACTCATTAATTTCAATATTAATTTATTCAAAAATGGTGTCCGAAGAGTTATCAATCGCAATTTATCATAATTAATAATTAGAAATAACCTTGAGACCTTTGTGAAAACCTTGAGTCTTTGTGTTTAAAAATAAAAATAAATGGAGTTATATTACTCATTTTCAGTTCTTATCGTTTTAGCGTCTTTGTTTGCCTATATCAATTACCGTGTGCTGAAATTACCCAGCACAATCGGGATTATGGTAATCGCCATTATTGTTTCCGTAACTTTGGTTGCATCAGGTGATAATTTTTTACCTAAAACCACAACACATCTAACAAAACTAGTAAACAACTTCGATTTTACTGAAGTACTGATGGGCGCGATGCTTAACTTTCTGCTTTTTGCGGGTGGAATTCATGTTAACATCAAAGATCTGAAGGAACAGTTCGGACCAGTTGTTATTTTTTCGACGGTGGGAGTTATTATTTCAACATTTGCGGTTGGTTTTGGGACATATTATCTTTTGCCTTTGGTTGGCGTTCAGATGCCTTTTATTTATTGTTTGGTTTTTGGCGCTTTAATTTCCCCTACTGATCCGGTTGCGGTTCTTAGTATCCTGAAACAGGCGAATGTATCTAAGTCATTGGAAACCAAAGTAGCTGGCGAATCTTTATTCAATGACGGAATGGCGGTGGTGGTTTTCACTGTCGTTTTACAATTGGCTATAGGTAAAGAAGTTGACCTGAATGTCGAAAACATCGGATTATTGTTGCTTCGGGAAGCTGGAGGAGGGTTGCTTTTGGGGGTTCTTCTCGGTTATTCGGCGTCCAGAGCGATGCGTGTCGTGGATGATTATATTATTTCCGTATTGATCACATTGTCAGTGGTTATGGGCGGTTATCTGATTGCCCGCGAGATGCATATCTCTGCGCCTTTAGCAATGGTTGCCGCCGGATTATTCATGGGAAATTTCAGCGAAAGTTTCAAAATGAAATCCGAAACGCAGGATTATCTCATCAAATTCTGGGAACTGATTGATGAAATTATGAATGCTGTCTTATTCCTGTTTATCGGTTTTGAATTGCTGTTAATCAAAGATTTAAATGAATATCTGGTTGCTGGTGGAATTTGTATTTTGATCGTTTTATTGGCGCGTTGGGTCGCGATTTTTCTTCCAACAAAATTTATGGCTTTTAAATACCGGTTCAGTCCGCAGACAGTGAAGGTTTTGGTTTGGGGCGGAATCCGTGGTGGCGTATCCATTGCGTTGGCTTTATCGATCCCAATGAATGATTACAGCCAGGTTATCATCAGCATTACTTATTGCGTAGTGGTGTTTTCAATTATCGTTCAAGGACTTACAATCGCTAAAGTGGCAAATCCGAAAAAGATTGCGACGGAAGAAAAAATTATGAAAACCGCTGAATAAATGAAAAACTCAATCATAATTTCAGATATTAAACAAGCACTTCAGGATCTTTCCATTCCGGAAAAAGCCGAATTCTTTCCTAAATTTTTCAAAACCGGGAAAGGCGAATATGGTGAAGGTGATATATTTATCGGCGTAACAGTTCCAGATCAAAGAAGTGTTGCGAAAGAATTTTACAATAAAATTTCTCTTGAAGAGTTAAGCGAATTGTTATCTTCCTCAATCCATGAACATCGTTTGACGGCTTTGCTGATGTTAGTTTATAAATTTGAGAAAACTAAAGATAAAATTCAACAAAAAGAAATTGTGGATTTTTATTTGAAACACACAAAATATATCAACAACTGGGATTTGGTTGATACATCGTGCTATAAAATTATCGGAAGATATTGTTTTGAAAATCAGGATTCTAAAATTTTAAATAAACTTTCTCATTCCGAAAATATGTGGGAAAAACGGATGGCAATTGTCGGAACGATGCATCATATCAAGAAAGGAGATTTTGAATTAACCAAAACCTTTGCGCTCAAAAATCTGATGCATCCACACGATTTGATGCACAAAGCCAACGGCTGGCTGCTTCGCGAAATGGGAAACAAGAATGAAAAGGAATTGCTTGATTTTCTTAATCTTCATTACAAAGAAATGCCAAGAACTTGCCTCCGTTATGCGATTGAAAAGTTGGATGAAGAGTTACGACAAGATTATTTAAAAGGAAGAATATAATGGATTACTTTTGGCTAAGGACAGTTCTGCATTATTTCCTACACTTCGTTTTTCCCATTGTAATTGCATATCTGTTTTTTAGGGACAATTGGAAAAAAGCTTATTTCATAATGTTGGCGACAATGTTGATAGATACAGACCATTTACTCAGTACGCCAATTTTTGCTCCTGACCGGAGTAGCATCAATTTTCATCCGTTTCATACCTATTGGGCAATGGGTGTTTATGTTTTATTGTTATGTTTCAAAGGTGTTCCCCGGATCATAGGCGTCGGATTACTGTTCCATATACTGACGGATTGGACAGACTCACTCTGGTTGTAAAGAATTAAGTTTTTTTTAAGTAGAAATTAAGCAATTTTTCACATTATTTCAAAAACTTTGCATAAGTTTTCTAATCAGTTATAAGTGGAAAAGGCAAAACAAATATTCCAGACAGACAATAAAAAACGCTGGAAAAGCGTGAAATGGAGCAGCAGGGTTATTATCTTCGTAATTATTCTGCTTTTTTCGGCTTTGATCTTGATGATGAAGATGGACAAAAATCCGAAACTTCCTTTCCGCGAAGACTATAAAGCTGTAATGACAGCCAGTAAGCCGTATCTTCAGGAAAATAAAATTTCTAAAGAATATAAAGGATTCCGAAACTTCATTCATGCAAAAAAAATGCATACAAATGAAGAAAAAATAGCAGAATCCCGGGCAGAAAAAATAAAGAATCAAAGCAGGGACTGGAATTTGTTTCCGGCAGGAATCCGTTCTGCATTTTATGTAGCCTGGGATCCGCAGTCTCTGATGTCTTTGCGGAGAAATATCAGGCATCTTAATCTGGTATTTCCTGAGTGGTTTTTTATAGATTCCAAAACAGGAGACCTGAAAACCAATGTGGATCCGGAAGGTTTTAAAGTCATCAAAAGAACCGGTGTTGCCGTAATGCCGATTCTAAGTAATAATTCCAATCAGGAGTTTCATTCGGAAGGGATTGGAAAAGTTCTGAATGATCCCCAAAAAAGAATGGTATTGATTAATAAAGTTGCAAATCAATGTCTCAAATACCATTTCAAAGGAATTAATATCGATTTTGAGGACTTGAATCTGGATAATGATCAGGTTCTTGTAGATTTTATGTCAGATCTTTCCAGGATTTTCAAAAAAAATAATCTTCTGGTATCAATGGATGTGATGACAGATAATGATGATTACAATATCAGAAAGCTGGATCCGTTTGTAGATTATTTTGTACTGATGGCTTATGACGAATATTCTGCCGATAGTGACTCAGGTCCTATCTCCTCTCAAAAATGGGTTGAGCAGCAAACAGATAAAATGGCAGATAAAACCAATCCGCAAAAGATAATATTGGGACTTGGAGCCTATGGATATGACTGGAGCAGTAATCCGGATCAGAATACATCGGTAACTTACATGCAGGCTATTACCAAAGCCAATGCCAGCAAAGCAACCATCAATTTTGACGACAATACATTCAATCTCAATTATTCATATAACGATAATAATAACAATACACATACAGTTTTTTTCAATGATGCCGCATCTATTTTCAATACAATGCGGTTTACTTCGGAATACCCGCTTGCCGGGACAGCACTCTGGCGTTTAGGAAGTGAGGACAGCCGTATCTGGAATTTTTATAATAAAGACCTGACATCCAATAGTTTGAGTAATTTTAATATTAAAAACCTCGAAAACGTAAAAGGTCAGACGATGGTTGATTATATCGGTGATGGAGAAGTTTTGGATGTTCTTAATACGCCACATAATGGAAAAATTGCTCTTGAGGTTGATAAGAATGAGAAAATTATTACCGATGAGAATTATCTTTCTTATCCAAGTTCTTATGAAGTCAAAAAATACGGAGCGGCATCTCAAAAAGAATTGGTGTTAACGTTTGACGATGGTCCTGACGATGTTTATACGCCTCAAATTTTGGATATACTGTCCAGATATCACGTTCCTGCTGCTTTTTTTCTGGTAGGAATCAACGCAGAGAAAAATCTGCCTTTGGTAAAACGGATTTATCGTGAAGGCCACGAAATCGGGAATCATACCTTTACCCATGAAAATATAGCGAAGGTTGATCCACAACGCGCACTGCTTGAACTGAAGCTTACAAGATTATTAATAGAATGTATTACGGGACACAGTACTATTCTGTTCCGTGCACCTTATAATGCTGATTCCGAACCGACTACTCCGGAAGAGATTATACCTGTGGCATTAGCGAGACAACAAAACTATCTTGATATTGGGGAAAATATTGATCCGGAAGATTGGCAGCCCGGTGTAAAAGCCGATCAGATTATTGCAAGGGTTTTGGATGGAATTAGAAAAGAAAGAGGTAATATTATTTTACTTCATGATGCAGGCGGAGAAACGAGAGCAGAAACCGTAAAAGCTTTGAATGTTCTGATACCAATGCTGCAAAAACAAGGTTATCATTTTACAAGTCTTACAAATATCCTTCACAAAAGTAAAAATGAATTGATGCCGGCTGTTCCAAAAACCAAGGCTTATTATATCATGCAGCTTAATCTATTGCTTGCAACAGTCATCTATGGGGTTAGTCATTTTCTGGTCGCATTGTTTATGATCTTTATCGGATTAGGAATTGTCCGATTAATCCTGATGATCTACTGGGCAATACGGGAATATCAAAAGGAAAAAAAGCTTAATAATCTGTCAGAACAAAAAAACTATCCCAAAGTTTCGATCATTGTTCCGGCTTATAACGAGGAAGTGAATATTGTTTCATCATTACAAAACCTATTGCACCAGACTTATCCGGATTACAATATCGTGTTTGTGGATGATGGAAGCCGTGATAATACTTTGCAAAAAGTAAAAGAATCATTTGCTGATACCGAAAAAATAAAAATACTGACCAAGGTGAACGGCGGAAAGGCAACCGCGCTTAATTTTGGTATTTCTCACACAGATGCAGAATATGTTGTTTGCATAGATGCGGATACAAAACTTGAAAAGAATGCGGTAAAATATCTCATCGCAAGATTTTTAGATACGGAAAAAGAAAATATTGCTGCTGTCGCAGGAAATGTGAAAGTGGGAAACCGCGTGAACTGGCTCACAAAATGGCAGTCAATAGAATATACAACCAGTCAGAATTTTGATCGTCTGGCCTACGCAAATATCAATGCAATCACAGTAATTCCGGGAGCGATCGGTGCGTTTAGAAGATCGGTGATTAATGAGGTTGGAGGTTATTCTTCTGATACATTGGCGGAAGACTGCGATTTGACAGTCAGGATTTTGAAAAAAGGTTATCACATCGCGAATGAAAACCGTGCAGTGGCTGTAACCGAAGCGCCGGAATCTGTTAAGCAATTCCTGAAGCAGCGTTTCCGCTGGACTTATGGAATCATGCAAATGTTTTGGAAACAAAAGGAAACGTTTTTGAACCCAAAATATAAAGGGCTTGGACTTTGGGCAATGCCTAATATTTTACTGTTTCAATATATTATTCCATTATTTTCACCTTTGGCTGATTTGATAATGTTCTTTGGGGTTTTATCGGGAAATGGGTACAAGATTTTTATTTATTACCTGATATTTCTTTTGGTAGATGCTTCGTTGGCATTTGTAGCTTTCGTAATGCAAAGGCAAAAATGGACGGATCTATTCTACATCATTCCGCAGAGATTTGGCTACCGTTGGCTGATGTATATTGTGCTATTCCGAAGTGTGAAACACGCATTGCAAGGTGAGATGCAGACTTGGGGTTTCCTGAAAAGAACAGGTAATGTAAAAGAGCTAATAGCTGAAAACTGAATCGAATAAAAATAAATACTAATGATTTCTTGCATTGGTCATTTTGAGATGCATAATTCTGGCAATATTGAGTGCTCTTGTAATGGCGTTTTCAGCATTTTCACCTTCAAAATTGTCATGAATCGTTTTTTCCCAAACCTGTAGCCAACGGTTAAAATGTTTTTCTTCCATAGCAACAATATCATTAATTGGAAAATGTTTTGCCATCGGCTGACCTTCATAAACGGGGTTTCCTAAAAGAATACTTTCCCAAAAATTATACATCTTTGGAAGATGATGGTTGAGCTCAATCTTTGCAATATCTGTGAAAAAAAATCCGATGAGGTCGTCTTTTATAACCCGATCATAGAATTCTTTAACCAGATATTCCACATCTTCTCGCGTTGTAATATCATTCATAATTACAAATTTACGGATTTCGCAACGGCTTGAAAATAAGATTAATGTCAGTTTTTTGTATATTTGATAAAAGCATCAGGATGTACACATTCACTATTTTACCGACTTTAGTTGTTTTGGGATTTATTTCAATTACACTGTATAAACATTTTGTAAAGAAAAACAAGCAAGATTTAAAATCTTCATTTCTATTTGTATTAGGATTCTCAGTTCTTTGGGGCGGAATATATTATTTAGTGTTTTCCTGAGAAAACTACTAATTTTGCAAAATGGATCTTGATTTCTATAAAAAACTAGCACAGCAAAAACAGAAGGAACACCAAAAGTTTCTAGATGGGCTCAAAAAGAAGCCACCTAAAAACCTTGATTATGTTGTTTTAGAAAAACACGAAGAAACTTTCGGAGAGATCGATTGCCTTAGTTGTGCTAACTGCTGTAAAACCACAGGTCCGCTTTATACAGAAAAAGACATCGAAAGAATCTCAAAACATCTGCGGATGAAGCAAGCCGATTTCGAGTCAAAATTCCTTAGGATTGATGAAGATAATGACAAAGTGCTCCAGAATCTGCCTTGCTTTTTCCTGAATGGAGACAACACTTGTTCCATCTATGATGTCCGTCCAAAAGCCTGCCGGGAGTATCCTCATACAGATCGAAAGAAAATCTATCAAATCAATAATCTTACAATCAAAAATACTTTGATCTGTCCTGCGACTTATGTTTTTGTTGAAAAAATGAGAAAGGCACTGGAAAAATAAAATATACTAAAGTTTTCCCAAAAATCTTATAATTTCTAAATTCAATATCATCTTGGTTTGATGTTTGGTCTTGATAATCAACACTAAAATAATTATTATGAAAAATTTAATGGCAGGCGCTATGTTGATTTTCGGAACTGTACTTCTGACGGCGCAAGTAACACCAAAACAAGACACAACAAGAACGAAATCGGAGAAAAAGATGAATAAAAAATCTCCGCAAACTGCTCAGCCAAACAATGGTATGAACAGAACGATTGATACAACAGGGCAGAATAGCAATAATAATTGGAATCAGCCTAAAACCACAACCAAAAAAGACACAGTCTGGAACAAGTCGCAACAGCCGACAACCAGATAAAAAAAGGAGCAAATCAATTGCTCCTTTTTTTGTTTATGCTTTCCATTCAACCACCGCTTTTATAAAAGCTTCGGCATTTTCTACAGGGATATTTGGTAAAATCCCGTGTCCGAGGTTGACGATGTATTTGTCTTTCCCAAAACGATTAATCATTTCGTGAACCATTTTTCTTATTGTTTCAGGCTTAGAATGTAATCTTGATGGATCAAAATTCCCTTGCAAAGTCACTGCGTTATTCGTGAATTGTCTCGCTAATTCCGGAGTGATTGTCCAATCAACACCAACAGCAGAAGCTTTAGATTTTGCCATATCTTCCAATGCAAACCAACAACCTTTTCCGAAAACTACAACGTGAGTTAACGGAGCAAGCGCTTCAACAATCTGATTGATATATTGCCAGGAAAACTCCTGATAATCTGCAGGCGAAAGCATTCCGCCCCAAGAATCAAAAACCTGAACCGCAGAAACACCTTTTTCAACTTTTCTTTTCAGATAAGCAATTGTAGTATCTGTGATTTTTTGCAAGAGTTTGTGCGCCGCTTCTGGTTGTAGAAAACAAAAAGACTTCGCAATATTGAAATCCTTAGAACCTCTGCCTTCTATGCAATAACAGAAAATCGTCCAAGGCGAACCGGCAAAACCAATCAGAGGAATCTCATTGTTCAGTTTTTCCAAAGTCATTTCTATTGCATCAAAAACATAACCCAAAGTATCATTTACATCCGGAACGATGACGTTATCAACTTGTTCGGCGGTTCTGATAGGTTCATCCAGCCAGGGTCCAACGGATTCTTTCATTTTGAAATCGATGCCCATTGCCTGCGGAACCACCAAAATGTCGGAGAACAAAATCGCGGCATCCAAAGGAAATCTTCTGATCGGCTGAACCGTGATTTCCGAAGCCAGTTCCGGCGTCTGACATCTTGTGAAAAAGTCGTATTTGTCACGCAAAGCGATGAATTCCGGCAAGTATCTTCCTGCTTGTCTCATCATCCAGACTGGCGGTCTTTCCACGGTTTCCCCGCGAAGCGCTTTTAAATATAGATCGTTTTTAATCATTTTATATATTATTTTGGGCGCCTTTATCCGCCTTCCACTCCCGCTTTTTTTTTTATACAAAAAGAAAAAGAGCTCCGTTCAAGTCGGGGCGCGCTTCGCAAAATACAGCTTTAGCCTTTCAAATCAAATCAGCATTGTCATACTGAGCCTGTCGAAGTAGCTTTTAAAATCAAATTCAATAAGTCAGCTAAAGTGTTTTTCGAGCTTGTAATTATTTTATTATCAGTCAGCTTTTCCAATTCGGAAGTCGTTGTTTTTCCAATCGAAAAAATCTTCACGCCATCCAAACTATTAAACTTTGCAAAACTACGAACTCCACTCGGACTGAAAAAAACAATCGCCTGATATTTCTCATCGATTTTCGGGTAAAGTAGTTCCGTTTTATAAACAGGGAGTTTTTTGTAAGAAATATTCTGCAGAGGAAGCCTTTTGTCCAAAATATCAATCGCAATATTACCGCAAAAATGCAGAAATTTTTCATTCACAGAATTTTCAACAATGAATTGCGAAAGTTCACTCGCATTCTTGCAAAGTTTAAAAGCCCCGAAATTATGTTTCCTCAATTCTTTTTTCGTTTGCGAACCGACAACGTAGATTTTGTTATAATTTTTTGGCACTGTAAAATTCTCATTAGGTTCGAAACCATTCTTAAAAAAGGCTTTAACACCATTCACGCTTGTAAAAATCAGCGAATTGTTTTTTAAACCGAAAGTTTTAGTTTTTAAAATTTCAGTATGAATGACTTCAACAAAATCAACCGAAAAATCTGTTCCCAATTTCTCGGAAACTTTTTCTTTGTCCAATGATTTTGTAAAAAGGATTTTCATTGTGCGGATTTTTAACACAAAGCTCACAAGGTTTTTTCACAAAGAACACAATATTAATACTTAATAAATGAATCTATTTGTGAACATTGTGTAAAATTTTTGTGCCCTTTGCGGTTTAATATTTTACAGGCTTTTTCGGATTTCATCCATCAATTCCTTGCCTCCATTTTTCAGAACTTCCAAAGCAATTTTCTCTCCGAAGTTTTCAGAATCGTTCCAATCAAAAATTTCATCGGTTTCGATGCAGTTTTTCCCATCAAGGGAACAAAGTCTTCCCAGGAATCGGATTTGTCCGTCAACCATTTCAGCTTTTGCGCCAATCGGAGCAGTACAACCACCTTCAAGCGTTTTTAGAAATTCTCTTTCTATCGCTACACAGATTTCTGTTTCTTTATGAGAAATCGATTTTAAAGATTCGTTTAATTCTTTATTATCAGACAAACTTGCGATCGCAACAACCCCTTGCGAAGGTGCTTGCAATAAGAACGGAATCTGTTCGTAGTGGATATCCAGATTCATTCTTTTGATTCCTGCCAAAGAAAAAATAGTTGCATCGGCGATGCCGTCGTCCAGTTTTTTCAAACGTGTCTGAACATTTCCTCTGATATCCGTGAATTCGGTTTCAGGAAATTCCTTCAGCCAGAACGCCCGTCTTCTCAAGCTGCTGGTCGCGATTTTCAGAACTTCCAAATCCAAAGGTTCCGCATCATTATTTCTTACCAACACATCTTCAGGGAAATCTCTTTCCAAAACCGCAGAAATCCGAATGTTTTGTGGCAATTGGGTAGGAACATCTTTCAGAGAATGAACCGCAATGTCTATTTCTTTATTTAATAAGGCAATATCCAAATCTTTCGTGAAAACACCGGTAATTCCCAGTGCATAGAGCGGTTGGTCAAGATTTTTGTCTCCGGAACTCAGGATAGGAACAATCTCGGTTTCAAAACCCAATGCTTTAAGTTTTGATTCAACTTCGTGAGCCTGCCAAAGTGCAAGCGGACTATTTCTCGTTCCTATTCTTATTGTTTTCATAAGATTCTTGTTTATGAATATCCAGAATTTCCTCCATTAATTTAGTGACTTCGTTCGCACGCAAAGGATTTTCCAGGATGTATTTTGCAAATCGATTGGTTAGTTTTTGCACCAGTTTGTTAGATAATTCCATATCTTCAATTTTAGCATAATTGAATTTTTTATGGATGTTGTGCATTTCATGTTCCTCAATCTGTTTCAAAGAGTTTTTGAACTGATTGATATTCGGAGCCAGTTTTCTCTTTTTTTCCCAATCTACAAATTCCTTTGCCATTTCTTTGATAATGCTTTCGGCTTTCGGAATTTCTTTTTTTCGCTGTTCCATCGTTTGTTTGATGGTTTGCGAAAGTTGGTCAACATCAATCAGGGTTACATTTTCCAGCTCACCTATTTCCTTCTGAACATTATTCGGAATCGATAAATCGATGACCAGCATTTCTTTATCTTTTGGAAAATTGGTTTCGTCAATAATATATTTCTGCGCGCCTGTTGCTACAATCAGAACGTCAGTTTGCTTCAGCTCTTCCGGAAACAGATTGAAATCAATTTGTGGGATTTTATATTTATCAGCAATTTTCTCAGCTTTTTCAAAAGAACGGTTGGCTATTTTGATTTTTGGCTGATAGATGTGTTTTACGAGATTTTCAATTGTATTTTGTCCGATTTCTCCAACACCCAAAAGAAGAATATTCTTCTCGTGAATATGCCTTGTATTATTCAATATATAATGAACGGCGGCGTAGGAAACAGAAGCCGAACCTGTACTGATTCCGGTTTCATTCTTGATTCTTTTGGATATTTGAATCGATGAGTTAATTGCTCTCTCAAGATATGGATTAGAAAAGTCCTTATATTTTTTGAACCGCTGATAAGCATTTTTGATTTGGGAAACGATCTCAAAATCACCGATAATCTGACTTTCCAGACCTGCTGCAACGCGGAAAAGGTGGAAAAGTGCATCTTCGCGCTGGATCACATTCACATATTGTAAAAAATCTGAGAGGCTGACACCAACCGTATCGCAGTATAGCTCTGCAATGTGAAGGTAATTTTTGGTCGTTGAATAAATCTCCGTTCTGTTACAGGTAGAAACCACAAAAGCGTCACCATAGTCCTGCTCGTGGATTTGGTTGACAAACGACTTGATGTGTTCATCAAAAAATGCAAATTTTCCACGAGTTTGTGCATCAGCTTTTTCATAACTGATGCTGAGAACGGCAAAATCAGAAGTTTGATGGAATTTATTTTTTTGGCTCATTTTCAGTTGGCAAATTTACAATTTTTAAAACTAAGAGCGTTTATGAATATCATTTTGAAAAATTGACAAAATCTATAAACTTTATCAAAATTAACAACAGATTTTCAAAGATGTAATTAAGTTGTTGAAGTTTTGATATGATGGAAATATTCTGGACTGTTTTTTATAAATTTTTATAAACCTGCGGCTTCAAATTTTAATAAAATTTTAACCAAATTATTTTGAATTGAATATATAGAATGAGTCTAAATTTATATCTTTGTAAACTTAACAATTATTGAACGGAAATGGGTTTATTGGATATGTTCACGCAGGAGATTGCGATTGACTTAGGTACGGCGAATACGCTAATTATACACAACAACAAAATTGTTGTAGATCAGCCTTCTATCGTTGCGATAGAGCGCTCTTCCGGGAAACCGATTGCTGTTGGAGAACAGGCAAAACATATGCAGGGGAAAACTCACGAGGATATAAAAACAATCCGCCCGTTGAAGGATGGCGTTATCGCCGATTTCCACGCTTCCGAACATATGATTAAGGAATTCATCAAACAGATTCCTGGTATCAAAGGGAAGCTTTTTCAACCCGCATTAAGAATTGTTATTTGTATCCCGTCCGGCATTACTGAGGTTGAGAAAAGAGCGGTGAGAGACTCTGCCCAGAAAGTTAATGCGAAAGAAGTTCGTTTGATTTATGAGCCGATGGCGGCCGCAATAGGAGTTGGGATTGATGTTCAGAAACCAGAAGGTAATATGATTATCGATATAGGTGGCGGTACAACAGAAATTGCCGTGGTTGCACTTGGCGGGATTGTTTGTGACAAATCTGTGAAAATCGCAGGGGATGTTTTCACAAACGATATTGCTTATTACTTAAGAACGCATCACAATTTATATATCGGCGAAAGAACAGCGGAAAGAATCAAATTGGAAGTTGGTTCAGCAGTTGAAGAATTGGATGTTCCGATTGATGATATTCCTGTACAAGGTCGTGATTTGATTACCGGAAAACCGAAGGAAATTATGGTCAACTATAAAGAAATTGCCAAAGCGCTTGATAAATCGATTATAAGAATCGAGGATGCGGTAATGGAAACTTTATCTTTGACGCCTCCGGAACTGGCTGCCGATATTTACAAAACGGGTATTTATCTTGCTGGGGGTGGTGCTCTTCTGAGAGGTTTGGCAGACAGACTTCACAGAAAAACCGGACTTCCTGTTTTCGTTGCAGAAGACCCGTTGAGAGCTGTTGTAAGAGGAACAGGGATTGCTCTTAAGAATATGGATAAATTCAATTTCTTAATTAAATAATACAATTATCTGTAAAATTTGAATGAAGTTTGACAGTGTCAAATAACATGTCATTTATAATTTTTCAATTATCATTTATAACTTAGATGGGTGCTTTGCTGAGATTTTTTTCAAAGAATGCATTGTTTGTGTTCTTTATATTCTTACAATTGGTGGCAATTGTACTGATATTCAGCAAGAACTCTATGCAACAAAGTTTCCTGGCGGCAAAAACTGCGGCCTTTAATTCCTGGGTTTCAGGTTACATTGATGAAGGAACATCTTACCTGAAATTAAAACAAATCAATGAAGACCTTGTTACTCAGAACAAAGCTTTGATGAAAGAACTTTACGGAAAGGAAAAGTTGGACAAACCTGTTTTCCGAAGAGTTTATGATACCATCGGAGGTGGGCAGATTTATACCTTTGTTGATGGTGAAGTTGTTTTCAATAGCATCAATAGAAAAGATAATTACTTTACAATCAATAGGGGACGCTTGCAAGGCGTTAGTTCCAAAATGGGTGTTATTGCGCCTCGCGGAATTGCCGGAATCGTCATTAATACAACGGATAATTATTCTTTGGTACAATCGGTTTTGAGTACCAATAAAATCAAAATCAGTGCTTCGCTTAAGAAGTCCGGCTATTTCGGGACGTTATCCTGGAAAGGTGATGATTCCAGAACGATGACCTTATCAGATATTCCTAAATATGTTCCGCTAAAAGTTGGCGATACTGTTGTGACCGATGGAAAATCATCCATTTTTCCGGCAGGAATTATGGTTGGTACGGTTGCCGGTTACCAGGTTGATAGCAAAACAGGATTCTGGGATGTGTCTGTAGAGTTAAGCGAAAAAATCGGAAAATTGAGTACGGTTTACGTTGTAAGAAATCTCAAAAAATCAGAAGTTCAGAAAATAGATGATACTTTAAAAGCTCAAATTAAAAAAGATGGTCAGTAGAAACATTGCATCCGACTTGCTTCTGATAGCATTGCTTACAGCTTTTCAGGTTTTCATTCTGAACAGAATTGCTTTGTTTGGTCAATACATTCCTGTGCTTTATCCTGTGTTTGTGATGTTTTATCCGTTTTTCCGAAATCAGTTCCAGTTTTTAGGATTGAGTTTTCTATTAGGATTATGTGTGGATGCGTTTTTAGGAACCTGGGGGATTAATGCTTTTGCAACAACGGTTATCGCGTATTTTAGAACAATTATATTCCGGACATCTACGGATACAACGACGGATTTTTTCTCTTTCCAAAGTATCCAATGGACACAGTTCATATTTTTTATTATCACGAGTATTTTTATTCACCAATTTTTGGTACAGTTCATCGAATTTTTTAAATTCAACAGGTTCTTTGAAATTTTATTTAATGTAATAGTAACCAGTATAATTTCGTTCGTATTTATATTAGCCTATACATTAGCATTTAAAATCAAGCAAAAAGTCTGAAACCGAAAAATGTGTATAAAAAAACAATCCAAATTTTCTTTGACATGGAGGTTGCATATGTCCTCTTAAAAAAATAGAAAGGTACATATGAAATCACAATATCTCAGAATTATTCTCGCCCTTTCTGTCATTGCACTAATATTTATTGCAAGGTTGTCGTATTTGCAATTATTTACAGACAGATATGCGCTTAATGCAGCCAATACTTCCATTAAAATCGAATATGTCATTCCGCCAAGAGGTGTTATTTTTGACAGGAACGGAAAAATTCTTGTAGGTAACCAGCCGGCATTTGAGATTTCTTACACAGCGGCACTATTAAAACCGGATTTTGATACGCTTGGATTCTGTAAGCTCGTTAACATCTCAAAACCGGAATTCATCAAAACGATGAAAAATATTGAGAAAGAGAAATATTATTCCCGATTGACACCAATGACTTTTATGAAGAATCTGAGTCGTGAGGATATGGCGAGAATTCAGGAATTGATATTCAAATACCCTGCTTTTAGTATTGTTCCCCGTCCGCAAAGACAATATGAAATCAACACTTCTGGAAATCTTTTAGGCTATACCAATCAGGTTAATGATAGTGATATCAAGAAGGACTCACTGTATTATCTACCCGGAGATATTGCTGGAAAAAGTGGAATAGAAAAAGCTTACGAAAAAGAACTCCGGGGTGAAAAGGGGATGAAATATATCCAGAAAGATATTCGCCAAAGAAGCATCGGCTCATATAAAAACGGAGAACTTGATAAAGAAGTGGTTACAGGAAAAGATTTGACTTTAACCATCGATTACGATCTGCAAAGAATGGCCGAAGAAATGCTCGTAAACAAACATGGAGCAATCGTGGCAATTGATCCTAATAATGGCGAGATTCTAACAATGGCAACCGGCCCCGACATCGATCCGAATCTTTTTACAGGACCAAATAAATCCAGAAATCTCTATCGGTTGGCTAACGATACAATATACGAAAACAAACCAACGTTTGACCGTTCTGTTCAGGCGGCTTATCCTCCTGGATCCACATTCAAATTGCTGACTGCGCTTGCCGCTATGCAAATGGGTGTAATGACAGACAAAACGGTTTTTCCTTGTGGAGGTGGTTTTAATTATAGAGGTCTAAGAATCAAAGGTCATGGTGGCGCAGACCCATTGATTCCGTCAATTCAGGTTTCTAGCAACTGTTATTTTAGTTATGCTTACCTTAATATCATTAATAAATACCCGGGAAATCCATCGAAAGGCGTTGATGAATGGAAAAAGATCCTTAATAGCTTCGGCGTTGGAGAATTTTTAAATAATGACTTAGCGGTCGGTGCAAAAGGTAGAATTCCATCCGGAGAATTCTATGAGAAAAGAATGGCACACATCTATAAAGCCAGCGGTTCTAAAAAAGATCCTAAAAACTGGGATCCATTAGCAACGGGAGCAATATTCAACGGAATGGGGCAGGGCGATGTATTGCTTACTCCAATTCAAATGGCCAACTTTGTGGCTGCTATTGCTAACAAAGGCTGGTATTATACGCCTCATATTGTCAAATCGATTGACGGAAAACCAAATCCCGACCCAAGATTCAAGAAAAAGCATTATACATTGGTTCAGAACCCTCAGTTTTATAATGTTGTAATTCAGGGTATGGAAGCCGTAATGCTGAGAGGAACAGGGCGTGGGCTGATGTCCAAAGATTTCACTCAATTGGCCAAAACAGGAACAGCGCAGGTTCCGCAAGGAAAGGATAACTCTATTTTTGTTTTAATTGCGCCGGCAGATAAACCAAAGATTGTTGTAGCTGCCGTTATGGAACACGCAGGATTTGGTGCAACCTGGGCTGGTCCGGCTTGTACAACGATTGCTGAAAAATATATCACAGGAGAACTGAAGAGAGAACACCTTTACAAGAAAATGATTACCTCCAGTTTTATGCCGGAGTATAAACGTCAGTATATTGCCGATATGAAAAGAAAAGGCTGGTACAAAGAACCTCCCGTAGATTCTGTGAAACTCAAGAGAATCAAAGACAGCCTGCAGGCAATTAATGAAAAAAAACTGAAAAAAGACAGCTCAAAAGTTAAACCTTTAAAATCCGGTACAAGATGAAGTGGGCAGAAGGTATAGATAAATTAGGGATTGGACTTTACATCCTTTTATGTGTTTTCGCAATAGTTAACATCAATAGTGTTGATGCAGGTCTAGGAAAGAAACAAATGATTTTCTTCGGGATCTCATGCTTTGTCGGATTGATTATATTCTTCATGCGAACAAAGTTTTTCGAGAATATGTCAGCGATTATCTATGTTGGAGGCGTTTTATTACTGGTCGGGCTTTTTCCTTTTGGAACGGAAATCCTGGGACAGAAAAACTGGTACAAGTTCGGAGGATTTACAATGCAACCGGTAGAATTTGCAAAAATCGGAACCGCTCTTATGCTGGCAAATTATGTCTCGAACCCTGATTTTAATCTCAAGAACAGAAAGGTTCTTTATACCTCCTTGGCAATTGTTGCCATTCCCGGAGTTGTTGTTTTGATGATTCCCGACGTTGGTTCTCTTCTTGTATTTTTTGCATTTTTAATGGCACTTTACAGAGAAGGACTTTCCGGTTGGTTATTCGGTGTAATATTTATTTTTGCAGCCGTTTTTTTGGTTTCAATTGCTGTTAATCCGTTATATGTCGTAATTGCAATTCTAATTATAGCCGCCATTTTTGTTTTCCTTAATTTCTATTCTATACAGGGAAATGTGATGTACATCATCGCAATTGTTCTTACAGTTGGTGTTCTGAGCGCGCTATCTTACGGCTCACCTTATATATTAACAAAGTTGCCAAAGCATCAACGTGAGAGAGTTGAAGTTTTATACAAAGGTGAAAAAGCATTTCGTGATACATCGGGATATAATTTGCTCTACTCAAAAACAGCAATAGGTTCAGGTGGACTTACGGGAAAAGGCTATAAGCAAGGCTCTGTGACACAAGGCAAATTTGTTCCCGAACAGGAAACCGATTATATCTTTTGTACTGTTGGTGAAGAATGGGGTTTTCTTGGTAGTACAATGCTTATACTTTGTTATGCCATTTTTATCGGAAGGATCTATTATCTGGCGGAACAGCAAAAATCCACCTTCAACCGTGTTTTCGGCTATTGTTTTGCATCCATATTATTGATTCACTTTGCCATAAATCTTGGAATGGTTATGGGACTTTTTCCAACTGTTGGGATTCCGTTGCCATTTTTCAGTTACGGTGGAAGTTCGCTTCTGGCATTTTCCATTATGACTTTTATTTTCTTTAAACTCAATTACGCAGACAAAAACAGCCTCGTATAAACGAAGCTGAATGTTTTTTTATATAATTAAATTGAATTAATTCTTAACCAAAACCAGATATTCCCAAGGTTTCAGATTAATAACCGTTTTGTCAGAATTAATATTAAAAATCTTTCCGGTAAATAATTCTCTATATTGTCCGTAATAATATTTGGTATCAACAGAAGTGGGGAGACTTTTATCGGAAAAATTGAAAATAGATAAAACTGCATCGTCGTTCTTCTCTCTGTAAAAAGATAATACATCATTCATCTGGTTGTTGGTTACCCGGATCATTTCTCCACCCCATTTTCCATTCCAGAGCGCTTGATTATTATGTTTCAGATCAAATAATTTCTGGTACATACCATAGAATTTGTGGTCTTTCCAAACGATTTCATCTTTCTCAAAAAACGCAAGACTTCTGTTCAATCCTGCTTCTTGTCCGCTATAAACCAAAGGCATTCCGTTGGCAGTTCCGCAAAGAGCCATTGCCGTTTCCAGGCCTTTTCCGAAATTAGAAAACTGATTGCCTTCCCAGGAATTTTTATCGTGATTATCTGTGAACAACATTCGGTAAGAATCGTAAGGGAAGCTCCCAACATCGTGCGCCATATATTCGTATAAAGCATTGGCGCCCTTTCCGCCAGTTGTCGCCAGTTTTAGTTTGTCCCAAAGCGACCAGGAATAGGTCATGTCAAATGATTTTCTGTAAAGATCGCGGGATTCCCATTCGGCCAGCATAAAAACAGGTTTGATCTGGTCAAGCTCTTCTCTTGCATTTTCCCAAAAATCAACCGGAATAAAACCCGCAACATCACATCTGTAACCATCGATGTTAGCTTCTTTCACCCAATATTTAAGAGCGTCAGTCATATATTCCCGGAAGTCCGGATTGTTATAATCGAAATCGATGACATCATCCCAATCGTACCAAGGTGTCGGTTGGAAGTTTCCTTCTCTCGATTTTGTGTACCAGTCCGGATGTTCTTTTGCTAAAGGATTGTCCCAGGCAGAATGATTTCCTACCCAATCGATAATGACGTACATTCCCATCGAATGGATTTTGTCAACCAAACTTTTCAGATCGCTCAAAGTTCCAAAATCAGGATTAACCCCTTTGAAATCTTTTACTGAATAATAACTTCCTAATTTTCCTTTTCTATGTACTTCTCCAATGGGATGAATCGGCATCAACCAAAGAATATCAACACCCATTTTTTTGAGTCGTGGCAGATGTTTTTCAAATGCTTTGAAAGTACCTTCTTTGGTATATTGTCGGATATTAACTTCGTAAATTGTTGCATTTTTGCTCCATTCCGGATGTTTGAGCTGCACGTAGGGCTTTGGCTGATAACGGGAATCTTTGTTCTGTGACATTCCCAGAAACGGAATTAGCAGAATCAAGAGAAGATATTTTAATGAATTCATAAGGTTGATATATTTTATTAAAATTAAAAAAATGCTTCACTATGTTTTTAATTTATTTTAATATTTTTTCTCTCATTAATTTCAATGCAGCCAAAGTCTCAACCCAACTAGAGGTCGTGTCAACCAAACAAGGCATCGTTCAAAAAAAACAAAGGTTCGTTTCAATCCAACAAAGCATCGTTCTGGGAAAACAAAGGTCGGTATCGATCGGACAAAGAATGGTTTCAATCGAACAAAACGCAGATTCAATTCAACAAAGCATCGTTTCAGTCCAACAAAGCATCGGCTGTATAAAAATAAAAAAGCATCCCAAAATTTGAGATGCCTATATGAAATTTATTTTTCCAATCAGGATTAAGAATACATCTGATCCTGTAATTCTTTGATTTTTTTGTCTCCAAGATATTCGTCGTAAGTCATATCTCTGTCTATGATTCCTTTCGGCGTCAACTCGATGATTCTGTTACAGACAGTTTCCAACAATTCGTGGTCATGAGAAGATAACAGGATGTTACCTTTGAAGTTATTCAAAGAGTTGTTCAAGGTTGTAATACTTTCCAAATCCAGGTGATTGGTTGGCTCATCCAAAAGAAGAACATTAGCTTTCTGAAGCATCATTCTACTGAACATACAACGCATTTTCTCACCACCGGAAAGTACTTTACAAGATTTTAGAGCCTCGTCTCCGGAGAACAGCATTCTTCCCAAGAAACCGCGCATAAACTCTTCGTGTCTTTCCTCATCATTCTTTGTGAATTGTCTCAGCCAGTCTACCAGGTTAACATCATCCTGGAAGTAATCTGTGTTGTCCAAAGGCATATAAGATTGGTTGGTGGTTACACCCCAATTATAAGTTCCTTTGTCCGCTTCAGTTGTTCCGGAAATGATTTGGAAAAACTCTGTAATAGCCAATGAATTTCTGGAGATAACAGCTACTTTATCCCCCTTTTTAAGGTTTAGGTCGATGTTTGAGAACAACAATTCACCGTCTTTTGTTTTTTCAAGACCTTTCACATCCAGAATCTGGTCGCCAACTTCTCTTTCGATATCGAAAATAATGGCCGGATAACGTCTTGAAGAAGGTTTGATATCATCGATGTTCAGTTTGTCAATCATCTTTTTACGTGCAGTTGCCTGTTTAGCCTTCGCTACGTTGGAACTGAACCGTGCGATGAAGTCCTGTAATTCTTTTTTCTTTTCTTCTGCTTTTTTGTTAGCCTGAGCTCTTTGTCTTGTTGCTAACTGAGACGCCTGATACCAGAAGGAGTAGTTACCTGTGTATAGGTTTAATTTTGAATAATCTAAGTCTCCAATGTGTGTACAAACGGCATCTAAGAAGTGACGGTCGTGAGATACTACAATTACGGTATTTTCATAATCTGCTAGGAAATCTTCCAACCAGGCAATTGTTGAGATATCCAGGTCATTGGTAGGCTCATCCAGAATTAGAACGTCAGGGTTACCGAACAATGCCTGAGCTAGCAAAACTCTTACTTTGTCCTTATTTTCCAGTTCCGACATCATTTGGTAATGCATGTCATCTTTGATTCCAACGTTAGAAAGCATTGTTTGCGCATCAGCTTCGGAGTTCCAGCCGCCCATTTCGTCATAGATAACGCCTAATTCTCCTGCTTTGATTCCATCCTCATCAGAAAAGTCTTCTTTAGCATAAAGCGCATCCATTTCTTCTTTGATTTCGAAAAGCCTTTTGTTTCCTCTAAGAACGGTTTCTAATACGGTGAAGTTATCATAAGCGAAGTGATCCTGCTCCAGAACAGACATTCTTTTTCCCGGCTCCAAAGAAACGTTACCGGATGTGGATTCCTGCTTTCCGCTTAATATTTTAAGAAATGTAGATTTCCCGGCACCGTTGGCACCGATTATCCCATAACAATTTCCTTTCGTGAATTTTATATTAACTTCGTCAAAGAGAACTCTCTTTCCGAACTGTAATGATAAATTAGATACTGTTAACATATAGTTTTGTAAATTTGCCAGCAAAAATACGAAAATAAGTTGGGATAGTGAAGTGTCACCAAGCATTAACATATGAAAGTTAAAATCGAAAAATCTGTTAATATTTTTAACAAGCGCGCCCGTTTCGAATATGAGATTCTGGAAGAATATGAAGCCGGAATTGTATTGACGGGAACAGAAATAAAATCGCTCCGTTCTTCCAAAGCATCCATTACAGAAAGCTTTTGCCAGTTTATTGAAGATGAATTGTATATCATTAATATGATGATTGATGAATATAAATTAGGAACTTTTTACAACCATAAAACAAAAAGGGAACGGAAGTTGCTACTGCATAATTACGAATTGCAAAAACTTAAAAAAAAGTTAAAGGATGTTGGGAATACTATAATCCCATTGAAGTTATATATCAATAATAATGGGAAAGCAAAATTGCTAATTTCCCTTGCTAGAGGAAAAAAACTGTATGATAAAAGAGAGGCAATAAAAGACAGAGAAAATAAAGTCAACATTCAGCGATTGTTAAAGAAAAACTAAAAAAACTTTGTTTATAAAGAAAAATTATATTTATTTTGCATTATCAATTATTTAATCATTTAATTCTATGAAAAATCTAAAATTAGGAATTTCAGCATTGGCGCTTACTGTTGCCTCTACTGTTTTCGCACAAACTACTACCAATAAGTGGGTAATAGGAGTAGGTGCTCATGGAGTGAATCACGTTGCTCAAAGAAACAATTTTAGCAATACGTTCTCATTCAACAATTTTAAAGACAATTTATTTGGAGTGTCCAAATATTCAATTACACCACCTCTATCTAAATTAACTGTTGCGAGAAGCCTTGGTAAAGGTTTAGTTCTTGACTGGCAAACTACCGTTGGGAATGTAGATAACAAGAGATTCGGAATGGATAAAGAATTTTTCCTGATGACCGGGCTTGGTATTCAATTTAAAGCAGCTGGTCTTCTTTGGGATGAAGAATCTTGGTTTGATCCGTATTTGAGAGTTGGTGCTAACTATTTGAGACACGACTATACAGGGCTTACTTTCCCTAGAACTGCTGATCCAAAATATGGCGATTATTATGCAGCTTATAATGATGATGGTGATTTAACAGGAAAAGCAAACCACTTTACTGTTAGTACAGGTGCGGGTATTAACTTCTGGGTAACTAAGAACTTCGGTCTTGGTGTTCAAGGAGATTATGTTACTACGCCAGTTGATAAGTCGAATGTTGCCAACTTCTGGCAAGCTTCCGCTTCATTGTTGTTCAGATTTGGTAATACTGACAGAGATAAAGACGGAATTCCAGATAAAGATGACAGATGTCCTGATACGCCAGGTTTACCTGAGTTCCAAGGATGTCCTGATACAGATGGAGACGGTATTCCAGATATCGATGATCAATGTCCAGACGTAGCTGGTCCAAAAGAAAACAATGGTTGTCCTTGGCCAGATACAGATGGTGATGGTGTACTAGACAAAGATGATGCTTGTGTTGACGTTCCTGGTCCAGCAGAAAACAAAGGTTGCCCTTGGCCAGATACAGATGGTGATGGTGTACTAGATAAAGATGATGCTTGTCCTACAGTTCCTGGACTTCCAGAATATCAAGGATGTCCTAAGCCAGCAGCAGCTTATGCTACTGAAGCGACTGGAGCTCTTCAAAATATCTTATTCGATTTCAACAAAGCTACATTAAGACCAGAATCTGCTGGTAAAATTAATCAAGCTGCAGAAATCCTTAAAGGTGCTAAAGAGGCTACATTCTTAGTAACTGGTCACACGGATGCTAAAGGTTCTGAAGCTTACAACTTGAAATTATCTAGAGAAAGAGCAGCTTCTGTTGTTAAAGCTCTTGAAGCACAAGGAGTAAATGCTAACCAATTGAAATCAGTTGGAGTTGGTAAGAGAGATGCTAAAGTTCCTGCTACAGCTTCTGATGCTGAAAGACAAGCTGATAGAAAAGTTGTTGTTGAAGCTGTGAATGGTGCAGCTTGGGACGCTCTTCAAAAATCAGATCTTCCAGTAGTTGAGAAAAAAGTTGTGAAAAAAGCTCCAGCTAAAAAATCAACTAAAAAAAGAAAATAATTAAACATTATTTCTAAATAAAAATGCCTCCAAGTAATTGGAGGTATTTTTTTTATTTCTATAATTCAGTATTTTTGCACAAATAAATAATCACAAAAAATGGGAAGAGCATTCGAATATAGAAAAGCTTCAAAAATGGCCAGATGGGATAAAATGGCCAAAACATTTTCAAAAATAGGAAAGGATATTGCCTTGGCAGTAAAAGCCGGCGGAACTGATCCGGAATCCAATCCAGCATTGCGAAGATGCATTCAGAATGCTAAAGGTGCCAATATGCCAAAAGACAATGTCGAAAGAGCAATAAAAAAGGCAAGCGGTGCAGATGCGGAAAACTATGAGGAAATCACTTATGAAGGCTACGGACAAGGCGGAGTTGCTTTCTTTGTAGAATGTACGACTAATAATCCAACAAGAACTGTAGCTAATGTCAGAGCGATTTTTAATAAGTTCGATGGAAATCTTGGTAAGAATGGTGAATTAGCTTTTATCTTTGATAGAAAAGGTATTTTCACAATCGATAAAGCTCAGATCAAATCCGATTGGGATGATTTCGAAATGGAAATGATTGATGGTGGCGCAGAAGAAATCGACCAGGACGAAAATGAAGTTATGATTACAACAGCATTCGAAGATTTCGGTTCTATGTCTCATAAATTAGACGGACTTGGAATCGAAGCAAAAAGTGCCGAATTACAAAGAATTCCGAACAATACCAAAGGAATGAGCGACGACCAGTTCAAGGCCAATATGAAGATGCTGGAGCGCTTTGAAGAAGATGATGATGTTCAGAACGTATTCCACAATATGGAGTTCACAGAAGAACAATTAGAGTTAATGTAAAAGAGGAACATAATCGTAAAAAAAATCCCGACTGAAAAGCCGGGATCTTTTATTTTTATAAAACGCTGTTGATTATGCGTTTGGTTCAACAGAAACGAAAGATCTGTTGTTTGCTTTCTTTCTGAAAACTACTTTACCGTCTACCAATGCAAACAAAGTGTGGTCTTTACCCATACCAACGTTTTCACCTGGGTGGTGTTGCGTACCTCTTTGTCTGATGATGATGTTACCGGCAATAGCTTCTTGACCTCCGAAAATCTTAACACCTAGTCTTTTAGAGTGAGATTCTCTACCGTTTTTGGAACTACCGACTCCTTTCTTGTGTGCCATTTTATTTTAAGCTTTTTTGGATTAAAAATTATTCAGCAGATTCGCTGGTTTCTGTTACTTCAGCTTTAGCAGCTTTCTTAGGAGCAGCTTTTTTAGCCTCTTTTTTCGCACCGTCAAATCCAGTAATACCAGTTACAAGAATTTGAGTTAATTGCTGTCTGTGACCATTTTTCTTAGCATAACCTTTTCTTCTTTTCTTTTTGAAAACGATTACTTTGTCAGCCTGAACATGGTCAAGAATTTCTACATCTACGGTGATACCGCTTACAGCCGGGGCACCTACAGTTACTGCACCGTTCACAGTAAGAAGAACTTTATCAAAAGAAACTTTTGCTCCTTTATCTCCTTTCAAACGGTTCACAAACAACTTTTGGTTTTGCTCAACTTTGTATTGAAGCCCTGCTATTTCTACAATTGCAAACATTGTTTATAAATTTTTATAATTATTCGAGGTGCAAAAGTAAACAATTTCTTTGAAAATCACAATACTTCTTTGAAAATTTTAAATCTTTGAATCTCAGAATCTTTAATTTTATTTTGGGCAGCTTAATCCGCCTTCCGCTCCCAATCTTTTTGTCTTGCGAACGAAATGAAGCAATCTGTTGAACCTTTGTACACTCGCAATAACAAAAAGGATTTCCGCTTAAGTCGGGCTGCAGATACAAAACAAAAACAATTTTTCAACATAAAAACAGCATTTGTCATTCCGTAAGAAACCTAACGAACTGGTTCGATGAATCAATTTCAACAGTTTAGATTTAGAGCGTATAAAAATTTTTTACTAAGTTTACGGCTTTGCAACCTTAAAACTATTTTCAATAATAACAAAAAGTCTTTGCGGACCTTGCGTTAAAATATATAGACATACACAACTTTTACACAAGAAAGCTATAAATTTGACAATTGAAAATTTTATCAATGCTAAATTTCATTAAGAAAAAGATTGCGCTCATCTGGGCAAAAAAACATATCGAAAAATCCAAAAGTTTTAAAACCAAAGCGATCAAAGATCAGCAGGAATTGCTTTTAGATTTGGTAAAGACAGCGAAAAAAACATTATTCGGAAGAGAACATCAATTTGAAGCTATAAAATCGATTGAAGATTTCCAAAAAAATGTCCCTGTTGCAGATTACGAAGATCTGAAACCATACATAGAGAAAGTCAAAAAAGGACAATCCAAAATCCTTTGGCCGGATTTGCCAGAATATTTCGCCAAAACTTCCGGAACAACATCAGGTTCCAAGTATATCCCGATTTCCAAAGAAGCAATGCCTTTTCAGGTTGCTGCTGCTCAAAGTGCGATTTTCCATTACATCGGGAAAAAAAATAACGCCGATTTTGTTGGTGGAAAAATGATTTTCCTTCAAGGTTCTCCGGAGCTGGAAGAAATCAGCGGTGTAAAAACCGGAAGACTGTCAGGAATTGTCGCTCATCACATCCCGAATTATCTTCAAAAAAACAGATTGCCGAGCTGGGAAACCAACTGTATCGAAGACTGGGAAACCAAGGTAGATAAAATCGTGGAAGAAACCGAGAGGGAAAATATGACCCTGATTTCCGGGATTCCGCCCTGGCTGATTATGTATTTTGAAAAACTCATTGACAGACACAACAAAAAAATTACACAAATTTTCCCGAATCTTCAGTTAATCATCACAGGTGGCGTGAACTACGAACCTTACCGTGACAAGATGAACGAATTGCTTGGAAAACCTGTCGACATTGTTCAGACTTTTCCAGCTTCGGAAGGTTTCTTTGCATTCCAGGATGATTATACAAAAGAAGGATTATTGCTGTTGACCAATCACGGGATTTTTTACGAGTTTATTCCACTCGAACAATATGGAAAACCCAATGCAGAAAGATTGACATTAAAAGATGTTGAGCTTAACAAAGATTATGCATTGATCCTGACGACTAACTCAGGACTTTGGGCGTATTCTATTGGAGATGTTGTGCGGTTTATCGATAAAAATCCTTACCGGATTTTGGTTTCGGGAAGAACGAAACATTTTACTTCGGCTTTCGGAGAACACGTGATCGCATTCGAAGTTGAAGAAGCTTTGAAAGCAACGGTTGAAAAGTTTCCTGCTCAGATTACCGAATTTCACCTCGCGCCAGAAGTTAATCCCGAAGAAGGCTTACCTTACCATGAATGGTTTATCGAATTTGAAAAAGAACCTGAGAATTTTAGTGCTTTCAAATCTGAACTTGATTTACAACTCAGACAACGGAATACTTATTATGATGATTTGATTTCTGGAAATATCCTACAACCGTTGATTATTACGAAGCTGAAAAAAAATGCGTTTCAGGATTATGCCAAATCTGAAGGGAAATTGGGGGGACAAAATAAAATTCCTCGTTTGGCGAATGATAGAAAAATTGCAGTATATTTGGCAAAACTAAATTTACAATGAGAACTTTTTCTTTTATTATTTGTCTGCTTCTTTTGTTACAATCCTGTACTACGACTATCTATAGGAATAATGTGAATAAAAATGATTTTTCTTCACTTCAGGTAGGAAAGAATTATACAGTTTATGAGTACAATAAACCTAAATATAAGATTAGACTTTCCAGTGTGGAGGAAGATAAAATAATTGGAATTGCTAATAGTCAGGAATTAACCATTGCAAAGAATGACATAAGGGTTATTAAAAAAAATAATCCGGGCGGGACAACAGCTATTGTAGTAGGTTCTGTTGTTGGTGTGACGGCATTTGTCGCATTAATTGTGTCATTAGTTAACAGTTCTACTACTAATTATTATTACTACTAAGATTTAAAAGCATAGGTAATACAATCTGATTCTTTTTGAATATTCAGGTTTGACGATGATTCTGAACCCGCTGCGATTGCAATGTAAATCGGTTGAAGCTCCTAAAAAATTATAGTTTATGTGAAAGTAATTGGCGTACAACGACTACTTTTGTATAATGATTTCTTTTACACCACTTCGCGTTTTAAAAAATATAGAATTCCGCCATCTCCTGACAGGAAGATTCTTCCTTATCATCGCTTTCAGGATGCTCGCAACCTTGCTAGGTTGGTGGGTTTATCAGTTGACAAAGGACCCGTTTTCTATTGGATTAATTGGACTTTCGGAAGTGATTCCTGCGGTTTCATGCGCACTGTATGCCGGTCATATCATTGACATGAACGAGAAGAAAAAACTGCTATTGATTTGTAATTATGCCTATGTGGTTCTGATAAGTTTGCTATTGATTCCGGCTTTTTTTGGACACAGGATGCATTTTACAGGACACGAGATTACTTATTTTATTTATGCGGTCATTTTTTTTACGGGAATTTCGCGTTCGTTTCTCGGTCCATTAGTTCCAAGTATGATTCCGAGAATTGTGAAGCAAGAAAATCTGCCTTATGCTGTGACGCTGAACCAGGCAACCTTCTTAATTGCTTCGGTTTCCGGTCACGCTTTAGGCGGTTTTCTGATTGCGCTGATAACAATAAAATGGACACTAGTGGTAATTATTGGCAGTATGTTTTTGGCTTCTTTGTTTTTTTGGACTTTACACCAACAGCAATCTGAAAATAAAAATAAGGATGTGAAAGTTTTCGAAAGTATGAAGGAAGGATTGGCTTACATTTATAAAACAAAAGAGATCTTCGGCGCTCAGATGCTGGATATGTTCGCGGTCCTTTTTGGTGGTGCAGTTGCGATGATTCCGGTTTTTGCAAGCGATATTCTGAAGGTGGGCTCAGAAGGTTTCGGACTTTTGAATGCGGCTTCTGATATTGGTTCGATGTTGATTATTATTACTTTGTCATTAGTTCCATTGAAGAAAAACCAAGGAAAAATTTTGCTTTGTGTAGCAACTGGATTTGGACTGTGTATTATAGGATTTGGATTGTCGAAAATGTATTGGCTGTCATTTGGATTCTTAGTTTTAAGTGGGATGTTGGACGGCATCAGTGTTGTGATTCGTGGAACGATTGTTCAGTTGAAAACACCAGAAGAAATCCGCGGTAGAGTTCTTAGCGTTAACTCGATTTTCATTATGTCAAGTAATGAACTGGGGCAGTTTGAAAGTGGATTGACTGCCAAATTAATGGGTGTTGTACGTTCTGTTGTTTTCGGTGGGACGATGACGGTTTTAACAGCTTTGTTCATTGGCACAACTTCTAAGAAGCTGAGGAATATGGAGTATTAAGCAGATTTTGCCAAAATTGAAGTCTGCAAAATACAAAAACAAGTCTGTTTGAAACCAAATACAAAGTGCGGAATCCTAAAAACAAGCGTGATTGTAACTAATTAAAAAAGGAAGCAAATTTTGCTTCCTTCAATTTTATAACGAATTTGGATTTCTTCGGTTGTCGAAAAAAGCGTTAATTTTTATTGTATTCTTTGTTGTTCGATAGACAATTGAGAAATTTTCAAGCACCAAAACTCTTCTTGAATTCCGTGAAACAACTTCGCCAACAAAAGGATTTTCTGCAATAATATTTATCTTTCGAAGTGTTTCGTCTAATAACTTTTCAGAGTAACTATCAGATTTGTTGTGATTAATCCAAAAATTGAATGTGTTATCAAACTCTTTCTTTGCTCGATTTGTCCATTCTATTTTTCTCATCTACCGTACGATTTCAAAAAATCTTCGTGCGATATTAGTCTGCCTTCCTCTATGTCTTTCTCTCCTTCTTTGATTAATTCAATTTGCCAATCCGTTAACTTTGTTTCGTCGTAATTTTCATTCTTTGAAATTAACGTCTTGATAAAAAGATGAAGCTCTTCCAATTTATTAACCGGAACATCTTTTATTTCTTCAAGAATTGTATTGAGGGTAAGCATCTTGTCTAATTTTTATTAAAATTAATAAAAATATTTTATATCAAACTTTTGATTTTTGCAATCATATCATTGCCCAATTTATCAGCTTCTTCCTGCGAAAAAGCTTCGGTATAAATCCTGATAATCGGTTCTGTATTAGATTTTCTCAAGTGAACCCAATTTTCTGCAAAATCAATTTTCACACCGTCAACAGTAGAGATTTCTTCATTTTTAAATTCATTCTGAACTTTCACCAGCAAAGCATCAACATCAATTTCAGGCGTTAATTCGATTTTCTTTTTGCCCATAAAATAAGCCGGATAACCTGCTCTCAGTTCAGAAACCGTTTTATTTTCTTTTGCTAAATGAGTCAAGAATAATGCAACACCAACCAAAGAATCTCTTCCATAATGCAAATCAGGATAGATAATACCACCATTTCCTTCGCCCCCGATTACAGCATTTTTCTCTTTCATCAGGTTAACTACATTAACTTCACCGACAGCGCTTGCAAAATATTCTGAATCCAGATTTTTAGCAACATCTCTCAAGGCACGGCTTGAAGAAAGATTGGAAATAGCAGCCCCTTTTTTATTTTTCAAAAGATAATCTGCAACAGCAACCAGAGTGTATTCTTCGCCAAACATTTCGCCTTTTTCATCGATCAAAGCCAGTCTGTCAACATCCGGATCCACAACGATTCCCATATCTGCACCTTCTTTTTTTACCAATTCGCAGATGTCACCGAGATGTTCTTTTAAAGGTTCGGGATTATGAGGAAAATGGCCGGTCGGTTCACAATATAATTTCACAACTTCGACGCCTAATTTTTCCAAAAGTGGTGGAATAGAAATTCCTCCAGTAGAATTAACCGCATCCAAAACCACTTTGAATTTCTTAGCTTTTATCGCTTCAACATCTACCGTTGGTAATTCCAAAATCTTCTGAATATGAATATCAAAACCATCTTCTCTGGTTTCATATTTTCCCAGATCATCCACCTCCGCATAATTGAAGTCTTCATTTTCTGCCAAAGCCAAAACTTCTGCGCCGTTTTCTCCACTGATGAATTCTCCTTTGTCATTCAACAATTTCAGGGCGTTCCATTGTTTTGGATTGTGAGAAGCCGTCAGGATGATTCCGCCGTCAGCTTTCAGTTCAGGAACCATAACTTCAACAGTTGGCGTTGTAGAAAGTCCCAAATCAACCACATTGATCCCAAGACCTTGCAAAGTGGCAGTAACCAAAGAAGAAACCATTTGACCGGAGATTCTCGCATCTCTTCCGATAACTAAGGTTAAATCTTTTTTATTTTTATTGTTCTGAAGCCAGGTTCCGAATGCCGAAGCAAATTTCACCACATCAAGCGGCGTCAGGTTATCGTTGACTTTTCCGCCAATAGTTCCGCGGATCCCGGAGATTGATTTTATTAATGACATTTTCTAATTTTAAGGTTTGGCAAAAATACAATAATCTGACATTTGCTAAAAAATAAAGTGTCCGATATGAACACTTTTTATTTTAAGAACAGCCACAATCCGGACCGCAGTTTTTTCCTTTGTTTTTTTTAGAAAATGTTTTTGAGAATTTTCGGACAATAGCATAGATGGCGGCTAAAACAATGACGCCCACGATAACATATTGTATGATTAACGAATTGTCCACGTATAATTTACTTTAAAATCTGATAAACAATCAAAGCCGAAAAGTATGCCAAAAATGTCATTGAGACAGTTTGTAACATTGTCCATTTCAAGCTTCTCGTTTCCCTATAAACAACTGCAATAGTTGAGATACACTGCATTGCAAAAGCATAGAAAATCAAAATCGAAACACCAGTCGCAAAGCTGAAGACTTTTTCGCCGTTGGGTTTAACATCCAGTCTCATTTTCTCGATCAATTTTCCTTCAGGCGCCTCATCGTCCAAACTGTAAAGTGTGGATAATGTTCCAACAAAAACCTCTCTAGCCGCAAAACTGGTCAGGATTCCGATTCCCATTTTCCAGTCGTAACCGAGTGGTGCAATGGCAGGTTCCATCGTTCTTCCGATTCTTCCCAGATAAGAATGGTCCAATGAAGAATTGGTTGCTAGGATTTCATTTTTATGTTGTGGCGGACCAAAATAACTCAAAGCCCAAAGAATAATACTGACGGTGAAAATCACTTTTCCAGCTCCTGAAATGAATTCCCAGACTTTTCCTAACACCAGTTTGAAATCATAACCAAACAACGGCATTTTGTAAGTCGGTAAATCCATTACCAGGAAACTCTTGATTTTGGTTTTGATGAAACTTTTCAATATAAATGACGATAACAAAGCCATTAGAAAACCCAACAGATACATTATCATTAAGGCAATTGCTCTGTATTTGATACCATAAAAATTCTCGTCAGGAATAATCAATCCGATGATAATACTGTAAATAGGAAGTCTTGCAGAACACGTCATAAAAGGCGTTACAAGAATTGTAATCAATCTTTCTTTGACATTTTCGATGTTTCTTGTGGACATTATCGCAGGAATCGCACAAGCTGTCCCAGACACTAATGGAACAATACTTTTTCCATTCAGTCCAAAAGGTCTTAGCATCCTGTCCATCAGGAAAACAACTCTCGCCATATATCCCGAATCTTCTAACAAATAAAGGAAATACAAAAGGATTCCAATCTGCGGTGCAAAAACCAAAATCCCGCCAATTCCCGGAATAATTCCACTGGAAACCAAAGAATTGACCGGCCCTTCCGGAAGATGATCCGCTGAAAAAGCTGATAGCCAGGTGAAAAAATCTTCAATCCAGGTCATAGGATATTCTGCAAGGAAGAAAACGCTTTGGAAAATCAATAATAAAATCAATAAAAAAATCAGATATCCCCAAACTTTATGAACTAGAATCTTGTCTAATTTTTCTGTCAGTAATTCCTTTAACTGCGGTTTTTTCTCAGTAATTTCAGAGGTGATTTTATCAATATTCTGATAGCGTCTTACCGTTTCGGTAATCTGCAAACGTTTTGGAACACTGCATTTGGTGTCTTCCTGAGTAATGATTTCGTGGATGTTTTCAATCTTTCCGAGATAAGTATCTGCGGCTAAAAGTGTCCAGATCTTGTAAAGATTCTTTTCTGACGTATTTGATGAAACCTTGTAAACCAAAGCTTTTTGCTCCAAAGGAATTTCGAAGGAATTAGTCTCCGCAATTTTGAATTCATTATTAAAAACCGCTTCCCGAACTGTTTCTATTCCGACATTATTTTTAGCGTTGGTTTCAAAAACCGGAATGTTCAGAATCTCTGAAAGCTTGGAAATATCAATTTTAATTCCTCGTTTTTCGGCCTCATCCACTTGATTGACTACCAAAACCGCAGGAATTCCCAAATCCTGAATCTGCTGAAAAAGAAGCAGACTTCTTCTCATATTAATCGCATCAGCAATGTAAACAACACCGGAATAATCTTCCTGAATCAGATAACGTGAAAATATAGCTTCATCTTCGGAAGTTGGGTAGATGCTGTAAGAACCAGGCAAATCTATAACCTCGATTTCCTCGTTTTTGTAAATATAATTTCCGGAATGGCTGGCCACTGTAACCCCGGCATAATTACCTGTTTTTTGCTTTCTGTTGCAAAGAACATTGAAAAGTGTGGATTTCCCGACATTAGGATTTCCTACCAATAGAATCTGTTTTTGTTTTTTCTCCTGCATCATTCCGAAACTTCTACCTGAATAAATCTTGCTTCTGCTTCTCTCAGGGCAATTCTGGTTTTGTCCGAGCCATATTCTATATAAAGCGGACCGTTAAAAGGAGCCTGATAAAGAACTCTGAAAGTGGTTTCCGGAAGCAGTCCCATTTCGATGATTTTTGTTGGCATCTGAAGGTTTTCATTATCATAACCAAGAATTTTCCCGATTTTGTTTTTCGGAAAACAACAGAGTTTATCGATGTGTTTTGTTTGCAAGACTAAAATTTTTGGACTACAAAGATAGCTTATTTTAAATAAATCTAAATAAGATGTTTGTCATAAAAAAACCGGAAACTAATTTCCGGTTTGTTATTTATTTTTTCTTTTTCTCTGTGGCCTGAACGACTTCTATTGGATTGTCATTCGCATTGAAAAAATCTTTTGCGATTTTTTCTTGATTTTTCATCATTTCACCTATTGTGATATCGCTGCCCGGCATTTTCATCGTCAGCATGTTTTGGGGAACCTGTGCACGCCATTCTGCCATCGGATCTTGCTTGAAAGCAGCATAGGCTTTTTCGAATTTATCCTTAGGGATAATTTTTTTCTCATTGCTTGTCATGCCGGATTTGGCCTGGATATCTTCTACGTAGGAAAACTCTTTCCAATCCTTCACTGTTTTGTTTCCGGACAACAGCCATGAATAGTTTTTACCTTCATCCTCAATTTTCACGATTAATCCAGGTAATCCGTAGAATTTGTAAGGTCCATCCTGAAAAGGTATATCTGTAGAAAACCAGGCTGTCCATTTTCTGCCACCAAATTCTGTTGTAGCTTTTTGAGTGTTGTATTCTCCGATCTTTTCTTTGTCAGAAAGGATTTTCCAGTCGAATTTTATATTCTCTTCGTAAGCGAAAAGGTTTTTGCTTATTCTGTCCACATATTGCTCCTTCATATCAGGATATAGTTTATATATCTTGAAAGCGAATTTTGGCATTTTTATCGTTTTCGATAAGTCTTTCCAAGTTTTGCTTTTCTGCATTTCTTCCACAGCTATTTTTATGATAGAATCCTGTGCAGTAATTGTGAAATCCTGGTAGATAGATTTGTCTTTGGTGATATCCAAAGTTGCCATTACCTTATCAATTTTTACTGAATCTTTTTTTGGTTTGAAAGAAAGTTCATAAAAGAAACGATTGGCAGTTTCTTGTGCAGAAATCATTAATCCTAATAATAGTAAAGGAAGAATGACTAATTTTTTGAGAGATTGCATGTTTTTTATTTTTCTGTTTTCAATTAATTAGTGCAGGATTCTCAGAAATGTTACATTATTTGTTGTACATTTTTTTTATAGACTCATTCATCAGCTGATATATTTTCAAATGTTCTTCATCAGTAATCAGATCTTCATGAAGTTTCAGAATCCTCTCGTCTCCTCTTACGGCCGGTCCTGTCTGGGCAGATTTTGGTTCCAGATGATGGATTTTTTCTACAGTCTCATCAATCAAAGGGATGAAATATTCGAAAGGTAAATCCTGGGAATCCGAAATTTCCTTCGCCCTCGCAAACAGATGGTTCACGAAATTGCAGGCAAAAACGGCGGTCAGATGAATGTATTTTCTCTTTTCGTAATCCGAGGTTTCCACATTTTCAGAAATAATTGAAGCGAGTTCAAATAGTGATTTTTCATCAATTTGATTTTCGGCCTCAATAAAAAACGGGATTTTGGAATAATCCAGATTCTTGGTTTTAGAAAAAGTCTGCAAAGGATAAAAACTTGCTTTTCTGTAATTGCCTTTCAGGATTTCCATAGGAAGTGAACCGGAAGTATGAGCTACCAATGCATTTTCATTTTTAATCAAATCAGAAACGTTTTCAACTGCAGAATCGGAAACAGCAATAATATATAGTTCCGCATCTTTCAATTGATTCGTTGAAAAAGGAATGTTGAATTCAGTCGAAATTTTTGATAATTCAGCTTCATTCCTTCCAAATATTTGATGAATGTCAATATGATTTTGTTTAAAAGCTTTCACAAGATGGTAAGCGACATTTCCAGAGCCGATGATAACTGTTTTCATACAACAAAGATAATTTTTATATAACCACAAAGTTCACAAAGCTTGGCACAAAGAATATTTATTTTAAGCGGAATAATTATTGATTAATTGTGAACTTGGTGCAAAAACCTTGAGTCTTTGTGTTAAACTAAAAATAAAATTCAAAAAAAAATTTAACTTTGGTCTTATTTTTTAATCAAAAACTACGAAACATCTGAATGAAGCTCAAAGATGAGGAGATTTTAAAACTTTTATTGGCCTCACAAACGCTGGAAAAAGGTCTGCGTGCCATGATGGATGCCTATCAGAGCCGACTTTATTGGCATATCAGGCGACTGATTGTGGACCATGACCTCGCTCAGGATGTTTTGCAGGATACATTTATCAAGGCGTATCAGAACATTCACCAGTTCAAGAGTGATAGCAAATTATACACTTGGCTCTACAGAATTGCAACCAACGAATCTTTGCAGCAGCTCAATAAAATGAACCGGATGAAAAAGACCGATGAAGATGCAGAATACCATATGCAGAATCTGGTTGCTGATAATGCCGGGAAAGATGCGGAGGAAATTCAGATTCTGTTGCAAAAAGCAATTCAGACATTGCCGGAGAAACAGAAGCTTGTGTTCAATATGCGGTATTATGATGATTTGCCTTATGAGGAGATTTCCAAGATATTAGATATGTCGGTCGGGACACTGAAAACGAATTATCATTATGCCAAAGATAAAGTAGAACAATACATTAAAGATAATTACTCTGAAGAGTTTTAGAAAAATAAGAGAATAGTTATGAAATGTCATCGACATTCCATTCCACAAATGAAAAATTAAATAAGAAGAAATGAAAATTGATATAGAAAAACTGAACAGAAAAACACCTTATCCGGAACCTTCGGATGAGTTTTTTAAGATGATTCAGTCTCAAGTAATTTCGAAAATAACGGAGGAAAAAAAGCCTGTTGTTCAGAAAGAAACAAAAGTCTTTTCTCTTAATTTCAAATGGATGGCTGCAGCTGCAGTTGTTCTGATTGGAGGGATTACAGCTTTTCTAGGACTTAATGATAACCCGGAGATGCAGATGGCTCAGCAAAAGCCAATTGTTGACAGCATTTACGAAATCCATTCTACAGAACAACAATCAGTTAGTTCAATGGCTGATAATAATGCTGTTCCAAACCAGATTCAAACGGTAGAACATAAAGAGCATTTTAAACAGAATCCGTCTATTGCAAATCTATCCAGACCTCAAAAGCATAGAAACAGCAGTTTTGACAATACCGACAGACAGGATTATGCCGCTGAAACAAAAATAAAGCCTGAAGCGGAAGTGGAAAAAGTTCTTGCAGCTTTCACGCCAGACCAGATAAAAGATATCGACAGAAACAGCGAACAGGATGTTTACCTGGACCTTTATAATTAATAACAAAAACAGAGAGAAATGAAAAAATTGTTATTGACTATTTTCATCGCCGGATTATTCTCTGCCCATACTGTAAGAGGACAGGAAAGAAGATCAGGAAATGCAGTTCAGAGATCAACGGGAAATTCTTCTTTCAGGAGTGCACCTACATCATCTTTTTCACCAGCAGGAACAGCTATGAGACAACAACAGAGCCAGAATATTCCCAGGGCGTCTGAGTGGAGAACTATGAATATGGATGAGAAAAGAGCGGCTGTAAGTAATATGTCCGTAAAAGAACGTTCTGTTTTCTTACAAAAGATGAAAGAGAATATCACTATTGATGATCTTGATATTCCTGCTGATAAGCAAGAAGAATTCAAAAATCTTTTTACCGAATATCAGAGTAATCAGAGATTGATAAAGGAAAAGTTTCATTCGGATAAGAATTTTGATAAATTGAGTGATGAAGAAGCAACAAGCCGGCTGAATCAAAGTTTTGATGTAGGACAGCAATTGCTTAATAACAGAAGAGCGTATGCAGATAAGTTTTTGAAAATCCTTACACCGCAACAGGTTCTTAAGCTTTTCCAGAATGAAGGGAAAATGCGTGAAAAAATGCTCGATAAAAAAAATGACAAGTAAACCGAAAACCTCTATATTTTAGAGGTTTTTCTTGTTTTATATCTCACATTCACAAATGTTTCGAAATAATTTTTCCTATTCTGTTAAAAATATGTATTTTCGCAGACTGATTATAAACACTTAATATAAAGATGGCAATTTTAGGCGAAATTAGAAAAAGGTCGTGGCTGTTAGTAGGCGTTATTGCATTAGCACTTTTGGCTTTCTTGGTTAATCCTGATACAATAGATAAGGTTTTTGGTAAAAACCCGAATATTCTTGGTAAGGTTAACGGCGAAGAAATTACAAGAGATGAATTCAATGACCAGCTTTTCATTATGCAGCAACAAGCCCAGCAACAAGGACAACAGACAAAAGGTCTTGAAGAGCAGGCTTGGCAGATTCTTGTTCAATCAAAATTAATCAAGCAACAATTTGAAAAAATGGGGCTTAAGCTGACTGATGAGGTATTCTGGAGTCAGTTGCAATATGATCCAATGTTCGCTCAAAATCAAGGCGCTTTTGATGAAAAAGGGAATTTCAAAACTCAGGAATTCAAGAAAATGATTTCGGATTGGCAAGCTACAAATCCTGAACAATACAATTTCTGGCTAAAAAGTAAGAAAGCTATAGAGTACAGAATGATGGCAAGAATGCTGTTTGGTAACATCACATCAGGAATCACTGCAAGCAAAAAAGAAGCGGAATTGATGATGAAGTTCCGTGATGATATGGCAAACATCGATTTTGTAAAAGTTGATTATTTAGAATTCTCTAAAAAGAATGATGTAAAAGTTACAACACAAGATCTTGCAGATTATATCAAACAACATCCGACGAGATTCAAAGCTACAGCAAGCAGAAATTTAGCTTATGCTTATTTTCCTGCGACACCAAGCGCTCAGGATGATGCTGCAACTTTGAACGAGTTGAATAAGCTATACCTTAAAGGGACGGACGCTTCTAACGGGACTGAAAACTTCCAGAATACAAAGAACGATTCTATGTTCGTTGAATTGAATTCTGATGTGCCATTCATTCCTCAGTATGTTAGTCCAACGCAATTGCCGGCAGAATTGAAAGATAAAATTGCAACAGCGGCTATCGGACAGATTTTTGGACCATACAAAGAGCAGAATCTATATGTAGTTTCAAAATTATTAGATAAAAAACCGTCTGATTCTACAGAAACAAGACATATTTTGATTTCTTACAAAGACACAGAAATCGGGAAGCAAGATAAATCTGTTACAAGAACCAAGGAACAGGCTAAGAAATTGGCAGACAGTATCTATGCGGCCGTGAAAGCTAATCCGGCAACTTTTGCAGATGATTTGAAATTCTCTGATGACAAAGGTTCTGCAGCACAAGGTGGTAACGTTGGATGGACCACGCCAGCTCAGCCGAAATTTGTACCGGAATTCCAGAAGTTTGTGAATGATTCTCCGAAAGGTGCAACTGGTGTAGTAGAAACACAGTTCGGTTATCATATCATCAATATCCTTGACAAAAAATCAGGCTCTATGACTTACAAAATCGCTCACTTGGCGAAAAATGTAAAAGCATCAGACAAAACTGAAAATCAAGTTTTGACCCAGGCTACAAGATTTATACAGCAAACAGAAGGAAAGAGCTTTAATCAATTCAAAAACTTAGCTGAAAAAAATAAATACAGATTCGACAATCCTAAAACTGTAGGCCGTTTCCAAGGAACGCTTCCGGGACTTAATACGGATAAAGATGCTGATGTCATTGCATGGGCTTTTGATAAAAAAAGAGAAATTGGTGATACAGATATTTTCACGGTAGAAGGAACAGGTGACAGAATTGTTGCTTATGTTGTCGGAAAACAAGACGAAGGTCTTGCAGACCCTGAAACTGTAAGAGATCAGATTGAACCAATTGTGAAAAATAAAGTTCTTGCGAAGAAAATTATTGAAAAAATCAATGCCGGAAAATATACATCGCTTGATCAGGCTGCAAAAGCTTTTGGAACAACAAAAGGAAATGCGGATGTCAACTTTTTCAATCCTTCTGTAAACGGTGCTATGGAGCCAAGAGTTGCGGGAGCTGCATTCGGTGTTGCAACAAACAAATTGTCTCAGCCAGTTGAAGGAATGACAGGTGTATATCTTGTGGTTAAAAAATCTGTTAAAACGAACAAGCTGCCAGGAGATATCAAACAAATTACTGAGTCTATCAAACAACAGAATTCTCAGCAATTCACAGGAGCTTTCTTGAAGAGTCTTCAGGATAATGCTAACATAAAAGATTACAGAATTGAAGTTTGGGACAAAACTGCTCAACGATAATTTGGCATAATATTGAAAAACAACAAAAGCGGCACAATTGTCGCTTTTGTTGTTTTTTTATTTATAATAATTATAACTCCAATATTCTTATATTTGCTAATTAGTAAACCAATTAAAACGTGAAGTTAAGTAAAGAATTAAAAGCAGGACTGATTGCAATTTTTGCCATTATTGCTTTCGTGATATTATATCAGTTTATGAAAGGGAAAAATCTCTTCACTACAGATAATGTTTTTTTTGCAAAATATGATAATGTAGAAGGCTTATCAGTATCTAATCCGGTCTCAATCAATGGATTGAAAGTAGGACAGGTTGACGAGATAAAACCGATTACTTCAAAAGACGGAAGATTACATTTTGTAGTTAAATTAACAGTTGATAATACGTTTCAGTTTTCCAACCAATCTACTGTTGAGATCTTTGAACCAGGATTAATGTCCGGCAAGGAAATGAGAATCAATCTGTCATATGGCGGAACAGTTGCAAAAGACGGAGATACGCTGAAAGGAAATTATCAGCTGTCGATGCTTAACTCCCTGTCATCTCAGGTAAAACCGGTTAAAGATCAGCTTTCCGGCGTCTTGTTAAAATTAGATTCAACTTTAGCAAGTACCAACAAAATTGTCGATGAGCAAAACAGAAGAGAAATCAAATTGCTGTTAGCTAATCTCAACAAAACAATCGAATCCTTCAAAGCAACATCCGATAGGACCAATGCAATTTTAGCTTCTAATGAGAATGGATTACATGAAGTAGTTGCCAATGCCAATCAGACATTATTAACGGCCAATAAAACTTTGGACAAATATGGTTCGGTTGCAGAACGTGTCGATATCAACAAACTGAATGGAACAATCGATCAGTTTAACCAGACAGCTAACAAGCTAAATAACGTTATTTCCGGCATACAAAACGGAGAAGGTTCCCTTGGTAAATTGATGAAAGATGAAGAACTTTACAATAATCTAACAAAAACTTCAAACAATCTTAATCAGCTGGTAGAAGATGTGAAAGCGAATCCAAAAAGATATGTTAATTTCTCAGTTTTTGGTAAGAACTCAGATAAAAAGTAATTTATGCAATACATTGACAATGTTATTTTTGTAATTCTATTGATTGCCGGCTTTGGACTCTTCGGAAAAAGTCTGAAAGAGCTTTACCGTAATATCAAACTCGGGAGAGAAAGCGACCGAACCGACAGAAAAGCAGAACGATGGGCAATTATGACCAGAGTAGCGCTTGGACAGAGCAAAATGGTAAAACGTCCAATTGCTGGGATTTTACACATTTTCGTTTATGTTGGATTTGTTATTATCAATATAGAATTGCTGGAGATTATCATTGATGGAATTTTCGGAACGCATAGATTTTTGCAGGGAATTTTAGGAGATTCTTTTTACTCTTTCTTTACTTCAACATTGGAAGTTCTTGCGGCATTGGTTGTATTTGCAGTAGTTATATTTTTTATCAGAAGAAATTTTTATGGTGTCAAGAGATTGACAATGAAAGAACTGTTCGGTTGGCCAAAAAAAGATGCTAACTGGATTCTGATTATCGAATTTGCTTTGATGGTCGCTTTTTTCACAATGAACGGAGCTGATTATTATGCGGATTCTACTCGTTTTGCAAGTAACTTTCCAATTTCAGAACATTTGTTTCCTTTCTTTGGAAATTTCAGCTTGGAAACACTTCATGTAATTGAGAAATCGGCTTGGTGGTTTCATTTTGTAGGGATTTTGTTCTTCATGAATTACCTCTATTATTCTAAGCATCTTCATATCATTTTTGCATTCCCGAATACTTGGTTTTCTAATCTAGAGAAAAAAGGAAAATTCAACAATTTGGATTCAGTAACCAAAGAAATCAAATTAATGATGGATCCGAATGCCGATCCTTATGCAGCTCCTGCGGAAGGTGAAGCAGAAGCTCCTTCAAAATTCGGAGCGGAAGATATTTTTGACTTGAATCAGCATCAGCTTTTGAGTGCTTATTCCTGCACAGAATGTGGACGCTGTACTTCGGTTTGCCCGGCAAATATTACAGGTAAAAAACTGTCTCCAAGATTGATTATGATGAAAACCAGAGACCGTCTGGAAGAAGTAGGAAAAAATCTTAATAAAAATGGAGGTAAGTTTGTCGATGATGGTAAAAAGTTACTGAACGATTACATTACCAAAGAAGAACTTTGGGCATGTACAACCTGTAATGCCTGTGTAGAAGCCTGTCCGGTTTTGATTGATCCTTTGTCTATCATTTTCGAGATGAGAAGATTCTTGGTAATGGAACAGTCTGCAGCGCCACAGGAATTAAATCTGATGATGACGAATGTCGAGAATAATGCCGCACCTTGGCAATATAATCAGGCTGACAGACTGAATTGGGCCAACGATTAATCTTGAAGCAAAGATATTTTACATTAATACAAAATACATTTTACAACAAATGGATTTCACTATAAAAACAATGGCAGATTATGCTGCGGAAGGCAAATCTCCGGAAGTTCTCTTCTGGGTTGGTTGCGCCGGAAGTTTCGATGATCGTGCGAAAAAAATCACACGAGCATTCTGCAAAATCCTTAATAAAATCAATGTAGAATTTGCTGTTCTTGGTCAGGAAGAATCTTGCACCGGCGATCCTGCAAAACGTGCCGGAAACGAATTTGTTTTCCAAATGATGGCTTTGACCAATATCGAAGTTCTTAACGCTTACGATGTCAAAAAGATCGTTACAGCTTGTCCACATTGTTTCAATACTTTGAAAAATGAATACCCAAGTCTTGGCGGAAATTATCAGGTTTTGCATCATACCCAATTCCTTAAAGATTTAATGAATGAAGGAAGATTAAAAATCGAAGGCGGAAGTTTCAAAGGGAAAAAAATTACGTTTCACGATCCTTGTTATCTTGGAAGAGGTAATGACGAGTATGAAGCACCGAGAATGCTTCTGGAAAAGTTGGATGCGGAATTGGTTGAAATGAAGCGTTGCAAAACCAATGGATTATGCTGTGGAGCTGGTGGTGCGCAGATGTTCAAAGAACCGGAAAAAGGAAATAAGGATATCAATATCGAAAGAACTGAAGAAGCGCTTTCCTTCGAGCCGAAAGTAATTGCAACTGGCTGTCCGTTTTGTAATACGATGATGACCGATGGTGTGAAACACTTCAATAAAAATACAGAGGTTGAAGTCAAAGATATTGTAGAGCTTTTGGCGGAAGCAGAAGATTTATAAAATCGCGTAAAAATAAAATTTAAAAACCTCAGAATTTCTGAGGTTTTCGTTTTAAGGGATTTAGATAAAAATCCGTAATTTTATAAATTGAAACAACAAATAAAATTGCAGTCAGGCGATTTTGTAAAAATAAATTCATTATTATGAAAATCGAGGAATCCAATATTGTAGAAACAAACGATTACCGCGTTATTATATATCCAGCATCAAGACCTTTTACGGCAAAAGAAAGTAAGACCATTGCAGAAAAATTATATGATTTTTTAGGCGATTGGGCAGCTCATGGCAAAGCATTGTCTTCATCATTCAAGATTGAAAAAAATCAATTCATCATTATTTGCGTTGATGAGGAAAAAGAAGCGGCTTCGGGTTGTAGTATTGATGCGCTTGGAAAGGTAATGAGAGAATTGGATGCAGAATTTGATTTGGGATTATTTGACAGGATGAAAGCTAGTTATGTTGAAAATGGTGAGGTGAAAACCCTCAAATTATCAGACTTCAAAAACAAGATAAGAAGCGGTGAATTATCGACGGATATTGAAGTTTTTGATTTTTCTAAAAATACTTATCTCGATTTTCTAAGTCATTTTTTGCAACCATTTAGCAGAAGCTGGGCATCATCAATCAAATAATTTTATTGGGAATACATATTCAGTTTCTATGAATAATGATAAAATCAAGGATTTTTACAATGATTTCGTAAGCTATCAAACCCAATCAGGAGTCAACGAAAGAATCTATACTTTATATAAAAAAATGCAATCTCTAGGCCTTAATTCTGATTCCAATATTCTGGAATTAGGATGTGGAATTGGAGTAATGACAAAGCTGTTGACCAATTCTGTTAAAACCGGATATATAGAGTCAGTAGATCTGAGTGATAAGTCAATAGAATTAGCAAAATCAAAAATACACAAACAAAACGTATCATTTTATACAGATGATGTAGTAAGCTATCAGCCAAAGAAAAAAAAGTTTGATTTCATAACATTATTTGATGTCATAGAACATATTCCTCTGGAACTTCATCCTGATCTTTTCAGGAATTTGTCAGAAATAGCTGATGATAATACGAAGATCTTGATTAATATTCCTAACCCGGATTTTATTGATTTCCATATGCACGATGAGTCTGCGTGGCTACAAATTGTGGACCAGCCGATTCCTTTGCATTTCGTTGTAGCTAACTCAGAATCTAATGGTCTTCAGGTTTCTAATTTTAATACTTATAGCATTTGGGTGGAGAATGATTATCAATTTTTTGTCATCCGGAAAAAACAACCTTATAAGAAAGTTTTACTCAGCGAAAAAAGAACCATCACTCAAAAAATATCGAATAGATTAAAAAATATCTACATTGGTTTAAGATACAGGTAGTTTTCAAAACTTAATCATGAAACTCAAAGTCCTTTTCATTTCTTCCTGGTTTCCCAATAAGCTGGAACCAACCAACGGTAACTTTGTGCAGCGACATGCAGAAGCCGTTGCAACATTGCATGACGTAGAAATATTGCATGCAATCGGAGATTTTGACCAAAAAGGAAAATTTGTTTTTGATGATAAAGTAGTAAATGGAATCAGAACTCTCATTGTATATTATAAAAACTCGAAAAATCCTGTTCAGAATTTTTTGCGGAGAATGAAAGCTTATAAATTAGGATTTGCTAAGATGCAAAAACCTGATTTGGTTCATGCGAATGTTCTTCATAATAATATGCTTTTTGCAGTTTATCTGAAGAGCAAGTATAAGATTCCTTTCGTGGTGACCGAACATTGGACAGCGCTTAGAAAAATCAATCAGGCAATGACATCTTCAGTGATCAAAAAAATAGCAAAATTCATTGGAAATCGAGCTTCAGTAATTTTGCCTGTAAGCAATGATTTGAAAATCAGCCTTGAAGAATTGGGAATCAAATCGTCGATGAAAGTTGTGCCGAATGTTGTAGATACCAGCCTTTTTGAACCAAATAATTCTCAGCAAGAAGTTTTTACTTTTGTTCATATTTCCAATTTGATTCCGAGAAAAAATGCAGATAAAATACTAAAAGTTGCTATAAAATTATTGAAAGAAGGCTTTCAGTTAAAGCTAAAAATTGGTGGCGACGGCGATACGAAACCATTACGGGAAATTGTGAAAAAAGAAGGTTTTGAAAATCACATCGAGATTTTTGATACGTTAACGCTAATCGAAGTTTCTCAAAAACTAAAAACTTCGGATTGCTTTATTCTTTTCAGTAATGATGAGAATCAGCCTTGTGTGATTGCAGAATCTTTTGCTTCCGGAATCAAAGTGATTTCTACAAACGTTGGCGGGATTTCGGAATTTTTCCCGGAGAATTTCGGAATACTTGTCGATGGGCCAGACGAAATTCTTCTGGAAAAAGCGATGAAACAATTAATTGAAGATCAATCTCCAAAAGATGTTCAAAAAATATCAAGTTATGCAAAACAGACTTTTTCTAAGGAAAGTATTGCAACACAGTTCACGGAGATTTATAAAAATGTGATGCGTTAATGCCGGGATTCAGGATTCATATTGTTGATAATCATGTCAAGACGTCGTCATTCTTTGTTAAGGATTATGACTCTTTTGTGATTAATGATGACCAGGTTGAAATTGCTGTTGAAGGTGTCATTCTCAATAAAAAAAAACTTTTACAAAATTCCGGATTCTCGGATTTCACAGATTTTTTTCTGGATCTTTATCAAAAAGTGAATGTGAATTCTATTAAAGAACTGGACGGAGAATTCCGTGGCTATATTTGGGATAAATTAGGACATAAACTTTTTGTTTTTACTAATCCGACTTCTACGCAAAGTGTTTTCTACACAAAGCATGATCAGCAGATATTTATAGATTCCTCTCTTGTTCGGCTAACCAAAACTCTTAAGGAAAATAAAATCTCTGTTACGCCGGATATTCAGAATATTTACAAGCTATTGACTTTCGGAAATATGCTGGAAAACGATACACCGGTAGAAAATATTTTCAAAATACTGGACGGCCATTTTATAGAGGTTGACCTGAATAATCTTACAATCGTTGAAAAAAAATATTTTGATCTGGAAGGAATCGATTATTATAAAAGCTCCAGAGAAAATGCAATTCACGATCTGGATTTAATATTTTCAGACAATATTCTTATGGAATATGAGAAGGACAACGAATTGAATTCAAAGCATTTTGCCTTACTAAGTGGAGGATTAGATAGTAGAATCGCTTTACTGTATGCGAATCAGCTTGGAGAAAAGCCGGATGAAGCGTTTTGTTTTTCACAATCTGGATATCTTGACGAAACAATCTCAAGACAAATAGCAAAAGATAATGACATTCCTTATACTTTTCAGTCTTTGGACGGAGGAAGTTATCTGAACTATATCGATCAGCTTACGGAATTATCACAAGGTTGCGGACTTTTTACTGGTGGCATCCATATCCAATATGCTTTTGAAAATCTAGAAAACAAAGATTTTAAAATTATTCATAGCGGATCCATTGGAGACGGTATTTTAGGCGGTTTTAATACAGTTCCTTATAAACAAAAGCCGGGAGAATTTAAGATTGTTATTAATGGAAAATTTCTTCCAAAAGTTAAGTCAGATTTCGATAAGATTCTAAATCAATATGAGTCCGAAGAACTTTTCTATCTCAGAAATGTTGCTTATAACAGGACTATTCTTGGATCTAGAGTGATACAGCAATTCGGTTACCAGACATCACCGTTTATGTCCAAAAAAATATTGGAATTTGCGATCAGTCTTCCCGAAAAGTGGAAAATCAATCAAAAACTCTATCTGGATTGGTTGAATCAATGCATGCCAAATGCTGCTGATTATATCTGGGAAAAAACGGGTATGAAACCTAACGCCCAATGGAAAAGTACGATCGGTCCGAAAGTGAAAAAAAGAATTTCCAAAATATGGAATACCAAAATCACTAAGAAACCTAATAAAACAAGTATGTATCCTTATGAGTTTTATTATAATAACTCCCGGGATATCCAGAATTATTATCAGAATTATTATTCGGACAACATCTGGCGACTGGAAAACTATCCTGAACTAAAAAATGATGTCCGGCAATTATTTGAGCAAAAAGATTTTTTTCAGAAAAGCCAGGGAATCAATATTTTGGCTATTTTTAAATTATTTTTCAATTAGTGGGAAACTTATCCGACTTTCTTAGAAATTTTTTGAAAAACAAAGGTCATTTCGTCTTTGGATCATTGCTTATTGCTAAAATTTGTGGATTTATAGGTTCTGTTGTAATCATAAGATTATTGCCTGAAAAAGATTTTGGTTTGATAAGTATTGTCGCTTCGTTATTTGCTGTTTTTTTTGCCTTCAGCGGATTTGGCAGCCAGCAGATTCTTCTCAGATACGGATCTATTGTAAAAACAGAAGAAGAAAAGAACAAACTGTCTTCATATCTTCTGAAACAAGGCTTTTTCTATCAGATTTTGTTGAGTGTTATTTTCCTTATCACATCACTTTTTTATCTGGACAAATTTGAAAAAATCATTTGTCTTTTTGTGGCGTTTGCAATCAGGTTAATTGGCTATTTTTTTTACAATCATATTCAGTCACAATTAAGAATTAGTGGAAAAAACAAAGAATTTGCAAGATTGAATAATATCGTTAATATCTCAGGTTTGCTCCTGATTATTATTCTTACTTATTTTTTTGGAATTACGGGATATTTGATAGCGCTAGTTCTGGCACCGTTCACTGCATTGTTTTGGTTTAAAGATATTAATCTGTCATTAGATATGGATTTTGGTTTCCCCAGAAAAGAACTATGGAAATATGGTCTTTTTACAGCGGGAACAGCCGTTTTGAGTGATGCTTTATTTTCTTTGGATATTATATTAATGGGATTTTTGATGACCGAATCTTCTGTTGCAGATTACAAAGCGGCAATTCTGATCCCTTCCAATCTTACATTCATTGCATTGACTTTTATGCAGAGCGATTTTCCTGAACTAGCCAAAAATCACAACGATAAAAAATTTCTGAGCTACTATATATCCAATTATTATAAAATATTCATTCCGCTATGTGTAGCGATTTTTGGAGTCCTATATTTTTTGAAAGATGATATTGTAGTTTTATTTTTTGGCGAAAAATATAAAGGAATTGAACCGGCATTCATTATCTTAACGTCAGCATTTTTGCTCAATATGTTGCTGAGAAATCTCTACGGAAATCTTCTTTCTGCGGTTGGAAAAATGGAATATAACACGATTATCTCTGCTTTAGCATTAGTTATTTTATTAGGATTATCATTGGTTTTAGTTCCAAAATACGGAGTGGAAGGAATGGCAACCGCACAATCGGTAACATTATTGACAACAGGATTATTATTAATGTCCGGATTCTTTTCTTACATCCGAAAATTGTCATGAAAGTATTTTATCTTTGCAGGGATGAAACTAAAAATATCCATAATTTTATCGGCAATAGTTCTCTTATTCTCTTGTAGAGGAGACGGTGATGATGTCCAGACAATTGATCAGGTTCTGAGACTTTATGTGAAAAATTCTACAGGTCAGGATCTTTTAAATTCTAAAATACCTGGTTCATATTCTTCCGTTACGTTATTGGATCAATTGGATGAAATAACTGCCAATAAGCCTATCTCCGGCTATTCTCTGCTCAAAGATGCAGATACTGTTGTTTATATGGATTATGCTGCGGGCGCTATCAGGCTGTTAAAAGACTCGATCAGTCCGGAACTTAAAACTTACAAATCCCGGTTTATAATCAGATATTCAAAAACGGCTAATTCTCAAACCGTAAATGATGATGACATCATTGAGATTGAATACAAATGGACACCTTCTGTGTTCGAATTATCCAAACTTTGGTACAATAACGAACTCAAATTCACAAAAGTTCAGGGACAGCCAAACATTGTCAGAATCGTGAAATAAAATCCTTAAATTTGCAATTGTCAGAAAAAATTATTCTGATACGAAATACTATCAACCAACAACCCAACTATGTTACAGGTTAATTTTTTGCGCGAGAACAAAGAGCGCGTTTTGGAAGGCTTGAAGAAAAGAAACTTCAAGGAATTAGATTTGGTCGATGCGGCAATCAATGCTGACGACGAAAGAAAAAAACTGCAATTTGAGCTGGACTCACAACTTTCCGAGATGAACAAAATTTCGAAAGAAATCGGAATTCTGATGAAAGACGGTAAAAAAGAGGAAGCTGAAGCTGCAAAATCCAAAACTTCGCAATACAAAGAATCGAGCAAAGAATCGGAATCCCAACTGAAAGAAGTTGAGAAAAACCTTATCAACATCCTCTACCAGATTCCAAATATTCCTAACGAAAAAGTAGTTGCCGGCGTTTCTGCTGATGATAATGAAATCGTTTATGAATCTACAACAGTAGAAGGTCTTGGCGAAAGCGCCATTCCACACTGGGAATTGGCTAAAAAATATAATTTAATCGATTTTGAACTGGGCGTGAAAATTGCCGGCGCAGGTTTTCCTGTTTATTTGGGAAAAGGCGCACGTTTGCAAAGAGCTTTGGTTCAATATTTCCTGGACAAAAATACAGATGCCGGTTATCTGGAAGTGAATCCGCCACACGTGGTGAACGAAGCTTCCGGTTACGGAACGGGACAATTGCCTGATAAAGAAGGACAAATGTATTATGTTGGCGCAGATGATTTATACCTGATCCCAACAGCTGAGGTTCCTGTTACCAATATCTACAGAGATGTGATCATTGATGAGAAAGATTTGCCAATCAAGAACACTGCTTTTTCGCAGTGTTACAGAAGAGAAGCAGGAAGCTATGGTGCACACGTAAGAGGCTTGAACAGACTTCACCAATTCGAAAAAGTGGAAATTGTGAGAATCGAGAAACCGGAAAACTCTTATGCTGTTTTGGAAGAAATGGTAGAACACATCAAATCCATTCTGGAAGATCTGGAATTGCCGTACAGAATCCTGAGACTTTGTGGTGGCGACACAGGTTTTGCTTCAGCAATGACTTACGACTTCGAAGTTTGGAGTGCAGCGCAGGAAAAATGGCTGGAAGTAAGTTCTGTTTCCAATTTTGAAACGTTCCAGGCTAACCGTCTGAAATGCCGTTATAAAGGTAATGAAGGTAAATCCCAATTGGTTCACACCCTTAACGGTTCTGCAATGGCTTTGCCAAGAATTATGGCAGCTTTGCTGGAAAACAACCAAACGCCGGAAGGTATCAAATTACCAAAGAAAATCGCAGAGTATGCGAGATTTGAATTGATTAATTAATTTGAGGAATTAGAATTTATCGCAAAGGCACAAAATTCTATTTTACATAAATCTTAAAAGTCGCAAATTGTACTTTTGCGACTTTTTTGTATTTATATTAAACTAATCTTTGTCATTCCAAAGGAATCTCGACAGTTAAGTTTAGATTTCCTACGGAATGACAAACTTAATGCAAAAGTATTATTGAGGCAAGCGTCTTTGCGAACCTTAAAAATATTTTCAAGAATGTCAAAAAACCTTGCGAACTTTGCGTTTAGAATAAATTATTTCTTCAAATTCAAAAAATAATTCCAGATCAATCGGATTTCTCCGTAATCAAAATCTGAAGGCAAGACAGATTTCCAATCGTTAATATTTTCTTTAGGCTCAGCTTTGAATTGTTTTTCGAAAGCTTCAATTTTACTTTTTGGATAAATTCTCAGCAAGTCATTTCTGTCCAATAAATTTTGCTCGGCATATTTTGAAAGATGACCGAAAATTGTAGAGTTCACCAATCCTCTTTCTTTAGCAATTTCAGCAACAGTTTTCCCATTTTGGAATAGTTGGTAAGTTAAAACGTGAGTTGGAACTTTCTTGATGGTCATAGAGACTTCAATATCTTTTTCTTTATCGAATAAAGGCGTTTCCAATAGGAAAACCTCTTTCAAATCTTTCAGATAATCTTCAATATCATCCAGCCATACGCGAAAATCTTCATTGAAAGCTTTCAACCCTTTAACACCTTTGGTCTCCGAATAGAAATCCTTGAGTGGAGAAAACACCTTCTCATTCACATTCGTGAAAAAGAAATTAACCGCACCTTTTGCCTTGATTTCAATCTCAATCCATTCTTCCTCACCTTGCAAGAATTTCTGAGTTTTCTGAACTAAGATTCTCTCGAATTTTTGAAAGATAGTGATATAATTTTCAATGTCAGCTTTCAGACAATGATAGAGATAATCTGCTTTTTCTTTGTCAATGAACTTACTGCTTCGGCTAATCACCATCCAGTTCTCCAAAGCGGACTGAAACCAGACACAATCAATCCTTCTAATGACTTTTTGGATGCTGTAATCGTATTTTTCCGCATTAATGATTTCCTCAATTTTTGCATTGGCATGCGTTTCATCCTGGAATTTCGAAACCCTTTTATCACTGAAAATAACTTCAGGTGTGATTTTGGATTTAAGGACGATTCCTTCCAACGTTCGACAACGTGATAATGCAACATAAACCTGTCCGGAAGCGAAACTTTTTCCTGCGTCGATGATCAATCGGTCAAACGTCAAACCTTGACTTTTATGGATCGTAACCGCCCAAGCCAAACGGATTGGAAACTGTTTGAAGCTTCCCAGAACTTCTTCTTTGATATTTTTCTCATCATCCAAAGAATATTTTTTCTGTTCCCAGGTTTCCGCTTTTAGTGTGATTTCTTCTTCGCTTCCGTCGAGAATGACAGAGATTTCGTCCTCATCGAGATAAGAAATTTGTGCTAATTTTCCGTTGTAATATTTTTTATCGGACGAAGTATCATTTCGGATGAACATGATCTGCGCACCGACTTTCAGTTCCAGAACTTCATCATTCGGATATTGTGTTTCCTTGAATTCTCCTACGACATCGGCTGCATAGGAATGAAGTTTTCCGCCCAGTTCTTTTAATTTTTTCTGATTGATATCATCCGCCATTTTGTTGTGCGAACAGAGATAAACATAGGCTTCATCTTTCGGATCGAAGTCGGGCTGATACCTTTTGTTCAAAGCTTCAAAATCGATATCTTCTATTATTCCGTCTCGGATGGCATTTAGGATTTCCAGGAAATGTTCATCGGTTTGTCGGTAAACTTTGGTCAGCTCCAGCGTGATAAAATTACTTCCTTCCAAAGCTTTGGCGTTAAAAAAGAAAGGTGAAGAATAATACATCGAAAGAATGTACTCATCTCTTACAACCGGCGGCAACTGGTAAAGATCACCAATAAATAACATCTGAACGCCTCCAAACTTTTGCTGATTCCGACGGACATGTCTCAATGCAAAATCCATCATATCCAGAACATCGGCACGCAGCATTGATGCTTCATCAATAATGATGATCTCGATTTCACGGAGAAGTTTCAGTTTGTCTTTCCGGTATTTGAAATGCGGCATCAGATCCGCAATGTTGTTGGCAAGATTCTGGTCGATTCTTTCCGTGGTTGGCAGAAAAGTCCTGAGCGGCAAACCAAACATAGAATGAATGGTTACGCCACCAGCGTTGATGGCAGCAATCCCGGTTGGCGCTACAACAATGTGTTTTTTCTTGGTTTTTTTTACAAAATCATTCAGAAATGTAGTTTTCCCGGTTCCGGCTTTTCCTGTTAAGAAAATGCTTCTGTTGGTGTGTTCTACGATTTCAAAAAGAGAGTCATTCATCGATTCAAAAATACGGAAAAAAAGAAACAGGAATCAAGTAAGAAGAAACAGGGAAAAGACAGAAGATTTCAAACAAAAATGCTTCGAGAGCCTCAGTCTGACAAAAATCTATCAGTCGTCAACCAACTACTACTTAATCCTATCCGGATTTTGTTTCAAAAAGCTGTCCCATCCGGAGTAAGATTTATCAGTAGAGATATTTCCTGAGTTGAAGTGGTGACAAACGGCAACGGCTAATCCGTCAGATGCATCCAGATATTTTGTCGGGAATTCTTTCAGTTTCAGGAGATTTTGCAGCATTCCTGCAACCTGTTCTTTACTGGCATTCCCATTTCCGGTTATCGCCATTTTTACTTTTTTGGGAGAATATTCTGTAATCGGAACATTTCTGTGAAGACTTGCGGCCATTGCAACGCCTTGAGCTCTTCCCAGTTTCAGCATACTCTGAACATTTTTTCCAAAGAAAGGCGCTTCCAAAGCTGTTTCATCAGGATGATATTCATCAATCAAAGCTAAGGTTTTGTCGAAGATAATTTTAAGTTTGGTTTCGTGATTTTCATATTTTTTGAGAATCAATTCGTGGATTGCAATTAGTTCCATTTTATTTCCCTTAACAGAAATAATTCCAAATCCCATAACACTTGTCCCCGGATCGATACCCAAAATTATTTTTTCGACTAGCATAATGGCAAAATTACGTTAATGTTTTCATAAAAACCTGTCTTTACAATATATTTTCACAATAAAAGTTATTAAATTTAGAAACCAAAAAATTAACAATCAAACATGAAGGATTTTTTACTGACTGCGGCAGTCGTATTCTACGCAGGTTATGCAACACCTGTGTTTTCTCAAAAAGCCGAAACACCAAAATTTATTAGTAATACGGAGGGAATCAAAGAATATTCCCTGAGTAATGGGATGAAGGTCCTTCTGATGTCTGACCCTTCTCAGAGTAACACTGTTGTAAACATTGTTTATAATGTTGGTTCCAAGCACGAAGGTTATGGCGAAAAAGGAATGGCTCACTTGCTGGAGCATATGTTATTCAAAAGCACCAAAAAGTTAGGCGATATCAAAAAAATGCTGTCCGACAAAGGTGGAAACGCTAACGGAACAACTTGGTATGACAGAACCAATTATTATGAGGTTTTCCCTTCTAATGATGAGAATCTGAAATGGTTTCTGGAAATGGAAGCCGACAGAATGGTAAATGCCACAATTCTTCAGTCGGATCTGGATAAAGAATTTTCTGTTGTAAGAAATGAATTCGAGATTGGGGAAAATAGCCCAAGTGGAGTTTTAATGGAGCGTATTATTTCTGCTGCATACCTTTGGCATAATTACGGAAACAGTACGATTGGGAGCAAGGAAGATGTTGAAAGAGTAAAAGCTGTGACACTTAGAAAGTTTTATGAAAAATATTATCAGCCGGATAATGCGACTTTGATTGTTGCAGGAAAATTCGATGAGAAAAAAGCGTTGGAATATATTGCGCAATATTTTTCCACCATTCCAAAGCCTGCAAGAGTTCTGGAAACCCCTTACACAGTAGAACCGGCTCAGGACGGCGAACGTTTTGTGGAACTGAAGCGTGCTGGTGACAGCAAGGTAGTTGGAGCATTGTACCACACTGTCCCTTATGCGGATAAAGACTACGCGGCGCTGGACGCTTTGCAAGAGATTTTGACCGCTGATCCGTCCGGATATCTTTACAAAGCGATGATCGACTCTCACAAAGCAGCGTCAGTCTACGCTTATCAGCCGCTGGTTAGAGATGCAAGTTATATGTATTTTGGTCTGGATATACCGGCGGATAAAGATCTGAAAACAACGGAGAATGATTTCCGTGCAGAGCTGGATAAAATCGCTACCATCAAATATACAGAACAGGATGTTGCAAGAGCAAAAGCTAAAATCCTAAAGCAAATAGAGAACGTCAAAAATAATACGATTGGTTATGCTGTTAATCTGACAGAGATCGTTGGTGCCGGGAACTATAAACTCGGAATGCTTTATCGTGATACGGTAGAAAAACTGACTGTTGCAGATATCCAGAGAGTTGCGACCAAATATTTCAAAACCAATAACAGAACGGTGGGTGTTTTCATCCCTTCAAAAGATGAGGTTAGAGTTAAAAATATCGAGTACACCGATGATCAGATCGCAACGTTGACCAAGGATTATAAAGGGAAAGCTTTGGAAAAAGAAGCAGCTCCTTTCGAAGCTAGCATCAAAAATCTGAAAGCCAATCTTACAGAAGGGAAATTGAGCAACGGAATGAAATATGGCTTGATCAAAAAAGACATCAAAGGTGGCAAAGTACTTGGTAGTTTCCGTTTCCCTGTAAGTAATGCGAAGGATCTGAATGGAAAGGCTGATGTCGGCTCTCTAATGGCTCAGGTGCTTAAAACCGGAACTAAATCTCACACCAAGGAACAAATCCAGGATATGCTTGATGAATGGAAGTCTAACATCAATTTCGGATTCAGTGGCCAGACATTATTTGTGAATTTCAGCACGTACAAAGAAAGTTTGCCAAAAGTAACATCATTAATCAAAGAAATTCTGACCGAATCTACTTTCCCGGAAGCTGAATTAGTAAAGACTGTGAACGAGTATAATACTTATTTGGAAAGTTCATTGAACGATCCGCAGTCTATCGCTTTCACAGAGATCGAAAAAATCACTGAGAATTATCCTAAAGAAAGCATCTATTACACAGCTTCTACACAGGAACAGATTGATAACAATAAGAAAGTGAAAAGAGAACAGCTGGTTGATTTCTACAACAAAATATTGGGAGGTAACAATGGTGTTGGTTCTGTGATTGGTGATGTAGATACCAAAACAACAGCTGCATTATTAGAATCAACTTTTGGAAAATGGAATTCAAAATCAACTTACGAGTTCATCAAACCAGAATTATTCGTTACCAAAAAACAAGACAAAGATTACCTTACTCCGGATAAAGAGAACGGAGCAGCGGTTGGGAAGATCAGTTTCTCTATGGATAGAAAATCTCCGGATTATCCAGCCTTTGTGATTGCCAACGAAATGTTAGGAAGTGGAGGTTTCTTAACGGCGAGAATCCCGACAAGACTTCGTGAGAAAGAAGGAATCAGCTATGGTGCAGGCTCTTACATCAACATTCCAATTGATAACAACGTAGCGTCTTGGGCTTGGTATGCGTTCTTCAATCCGACAAAAAAAGAAGCAGTGAACAAAGCTTTGAAAGAGGAAGTGAACAAAGCAGTTAAAGATGGTTTCACAGAAGAAGAATTCAAATCTAACTTAACGTCTTGGCTTAACTCCAGAAAAACCGGTCTTGGAAACGATAATACCTTGATGGGATTGGTAAATTCTCAACTTCAATATGGTCAGTCTTTGGACGAGTACGATGCTTTAGAAACAAAAGTTTCTGCGCTTAAAGTCTCTCAAGTCAATGATGTCCTTAGAAAATACATCAGCGAAGACAAGATGACTTCAGTTTTTGCGGGAGATTTCAACAAAAAATAATCTCTTAATTATTATTATAGAAACCCTTTCAGAGTTCCAAATTCTGAAAGGGTTTTGTTTTTTATGGGCAGAAAGAATTTTTACTTGGCGCGCTCCATCAGCATTTTTCTTGGGCCTATATTTATTTCCTGCTTCAAGATATCCCTGGTTTTCATATCAATATAATACTTGCTGACAGCCTGTTTAGAGGAAATGTCATCGGTGGCTGTCACTACCCATACATCTATATTGTTAAGCTTGTCTTGTTTTGTATCCAGAACATAAGCCTTGATGACACCTATTGCTGTTTTTGGATTATAATCAAAAATTGAAATTTCTGTTTTGTAGCCTTGTTTCAGTGGCATCCATCTTATAAGCTGTGGATAAAGATTGCTGTCGAAATAGTCGTTTTTGACAGTTTCATTGATGGTGATTTTATTGTTGTCTGCTTTATCCAGATAGAAACCTGTAACATTGGTCTTCGCGAAGTTAAGTTCAATATCCCGCTGCATATTGTAGGACGTATGTTTGACTGGTTGAAAATTTTTGATTTCGCTAACAGACTCGTCCACCCAATCCGGCTGGTTTTTCATTGTAACAGTAGTCGTTACAGATAACGTTTTTTCTTTTTTACTGATTTGAGTAGAGACTTCGCCAATTTCTATTTTGGCTGTATCTTTCACAGCGAACCATTTCATCTTATAAGTTTCATCCTTGACCAGTGAGTGGTCTATGTTGTTGTGCGCCGGTGTCTGGAAGACGTCCTGGGCATAGACGATACTTGTCATCATAGAAAACAAGATTGCGAATAAAGAAAGCTTAGTTGTCATAAAGTTGTTTTAACTATTAGTCAGCTAATTATCTTATATGTTACCATTCATTAAAGTATTAATACCGAGAAATATAAGCATTCAAAATTATAAATTTATCTGCCCAATTGATATCGATCTATATGGTTAAAAAACAAAAAATAATCGAAGGAACCAGAGATGTAACACCGAGGTAACAGAACAGCATATCAAATATTACTGTCAAGACGGCAAAAATAATTCCTGAATCTCAACCAAAAACCACCTCAGATTCTTGAAGTGGTTTTGTATTACTTTTCTACCAGTCGTCTATGATAATTGATCTGCCCGAGATGGTAATTCAGATGCGTCGCCAGATGAACAAGGAAATATTCCGTTGACGTTTTTTTACCTAAAACCAAAAGCGGATATTCTTTTTTCAGATCCTCATCAGATACAGACTTCAGAGAGTCTTTAATTATTGCAATGGTATCCTTAAGATCAGCAATTAGTTTCTCTCTGGGAACATTTTTATCAGCAAATTCCAAATCCCGGTTTCTTACATAAGCAACTCCTCCGATTTCTTTTCCAATGTAAGTTTTGAGATTGCCAATAAGATGCAAAGCAAGATTCCCAGCCGAATTAGAAACGCTGCCTTCCACTTTCCATATATTAGATTCCGATTGATAAAGATTAAGTTCCTCAATGACTTTGTTCAGGTCTCTTTTAAAAAGTGAGATTAAAGTTTCGTTTAACATCGGTTTTAATTTTTGATTCTAAGATCAGAAACAATGATTTTGTAATGGTCACAATCTTCGAAGCAGATGCCGTTTTCTTTCCAGTAAGGATTTTTTGGTTCAATGATGGGAACTTTATGATATTCCAGATTTGCAACAATGTTCTGAAATTCTTCCAGAGTCTCTGGATAGAAAACCAAAATATCATCTTCATCAAATTGAGATTCCGGAATATTATTATCTTGAGTGAATTCCAAATGCCAGTTTTCATTGTGCTTGCCAAGAAAAACACCATCATAACCGTTATGGTCTTTAAAATCTCCAAGAACTTTAAAGTCCAAAACTTTAGTATAAAAGCCAATCAACTTCTCCAGATTCTGAGTATGTCTTGCGTATCGGAAAACCATTGGATTTAGAAATTAATGAAAATAAAAATCGTCCAGCTTTTCTTCACAAAGTGTTTTCACCACATTCACCCAACTTTGTTCCTCATTCAAACACGGGATATAATCGAATCTTTCACCTCCACCGTGGAGGAAGATTTCCTTGCCTTCTTCAGAAATTTCTTCCAAGGTTTCGAGACAATCGGAAACGAAAGCCGGGCAAACTATTGCCAGTTTTTTGATGCCTTTCTTGCCAAGACCTTCCAAAGTAGCATCTGTATAAGGTTCCATCCATTTGTCTTTTCCCAGTCGGGATTGGAAAGTCACCAATGCTTTCTCTTTTGGAATGCCCAATTTCTCACAAACCAACTCCGTCACTTTATAACATTGGTGTCTGTAACAGAATTTGTGCGAAGGATTGTCTTCTTTCTGACAGCAATTATTCATATTGCAGGTCTTCGTGGGGTCGGTTTTGTAAATATGACGCTCCGGAATACCGTGATAAGAAAACTGCAACAGGTCAAAATCTGCAGGCAGTTTCTCTCTGATACTTTCTGCCAGAGAATTAATGTAAATCTCGCGGTCATAAAACGGTTCTACATAATTAATTTTAATGTCCGGAAAGAATTTTAGTCGAACTTCCTCGGCTTTGTCAATCACTGTTTCCGTCGTGCTCATTGCGTATTGAGGATAAAGCGGGAACAACGTGATATTTGTAACGCCTTGATCCACCAATTCCTGAATGCCGGTTTTGATTGATGGCTCCGCATAGCGCATTCCCAGACCAACCGGAACATCCACCAATTCCTGAAGTTTTTCCTGCAGTTTTTTGGAAATCACAATCAGAGGCGAACCTTCGTCTGTCCATACCGTTTTGTAAGCTTCTGCTGATTTCTTTGGTCTGGTTTTCAGGATAATTCCCTGGACCAATAATGCGCGGAAAATCCAGCGGTAATCGATGACTTTTTCATCCATCAGGAACTCATCAAGATATTCTTTAACATCTTTGACATCAGTAGATTTCGGCGAACCGAGGTTGACTAGGAGAATTCCTTTTTTGTTGCTATTTTCCAAAATGAGTTTTTAATAATTTTTAAAAATATTTAATTCTCGCAGATTTTTCCGATATAGCCGATATAAATCTTACTTTAAAAATCTGCAAAATTCGCCAAATCTGCGAGAACCTATTTTATCCATTTACAGCTTCCACATTCTCCACCAATTCCGGAACGAATTGTTTCAGAATACTTTGGATGCCGTTTTTCAGAGTTGCAGTGGAAGATGGACAACCGCTGCAAGCACCTTGAAGAAGCATTTTGGCGGTTTTGTTTTCTTGATCGTACTCAATTAAAGAGATTTTCCCGCCATCGTTTTCTACAGCAGGCGCTACATATTCGTTCAGGATATCACTGATTTTCTGCTCGTCGTCCGTATATTCTCTGTTGATGATTTTCAAGACAGGATTTTCGTGCTGATGAGGATCCAGATTGGAAATCGTTTTTCCTGCCTGCAAAAATTCTGCGATGAAAGAACGAACCTGATTCATAATCTCGTGCCATTGGAATTGCTCATCTTTGGTAACCGCAACGAAATTGTCGCTTACATAAACTTCCTTCACAAAATCGAAAGCGTCGTATAATTCCTTTGCCAAAGGCACTCCGTCAGATTCTTCCTTAGACTTGACTTCAATAAAACCATCCATCAGCATCTTGCTGGAGATGAATTTCATCACCGCAGGATTCGGTGTCATTTCCGAATAGATCTGGTAAGCTTCTTTTCTTTTCTGAAGATAGATTCTCGGGTTGGCCAGCAATTCGTCTTCGATGATATTTTTAAGACTTTCTGCAACGTGTTCCCATTCCACAGTATCTTCTTTTGCTACTGCAATAAAATTGGCTGTGATGAAAATCCTGTTTACAAAAGGATAGTTGAACAATTCCTGAGCTAACGGAATTTCGGAAACGTCAGAATCTCTGTCCAGTTCCAATGAACCGGGAATCAAAGTGTAATCCGTGACGAACTTCATTACTTTCTTGTTTTCCGTAGGTTCTATAATGATTTCTCTCATTTTAAGTATATTGAACTACAAAATTATCGTAATTTGGTGGAAGAAAAAAGCTGATAAATCCCAATGTTATGTTAAGTTTTGATTATGAGAAGCTTTGCGGATTTTCGATTTTTTCTATTGGTTTGATTTTGGCTGAATGAATGTTAAAATTGGATTGAAAGACCAATCTGCGCCCCGGCCTGAGTGGAGCTCTTTTTGTTCTCGCGAGGAAAGCTTCGGCACAAAAAAGCGGGAACGGAGGACGGATAAAGGCGCCCAAATAAATATCACTTAGAAAATCAATTATCATTTATTAATTATCAATTATAAAAATATGGCAATCATCAGAGAACTTTTAGGCAAAACGCCTCAACTTGGAGAGAATACTTTTGTGGCGGAAACGGCTGTGATTATCGGCGATGTGACGATGGGAAAAGACTGTAGTATTTGGTACAATGCGGTATTGAGAGGCGATGTTCATTATATCAAAATGGGCGATAAAGTCAATGTTCAGGACAATGCGATGATACACTGCACTTATCAAAAAAGTCCGACAACGATTGGAAGTAACGTGTCGATTGGACATAATGCTATTGTCCATGGCTGTACAATAAAAGATAATGTGCTGATAGGGATGGGCGCGATTGTAATGGATGATTGCTTAGTAGAAAGTAACTCGATAGTGGCTGCAGGTGCGGTTGTAACTGCCAATACGCATATTCGTGAGGGTGAAGTCTGGGCTGGCGTTCCCGCAAAAAAAGTAAAAGATATTTCTTTGAATTTAATCGAAGGCGAAATCAACCGCATTGCTAATAATTATGTGAAGTACTCCAGTTGGTATAAAGAAGACTAAGTTGGTATAAAGATTGAATTTTCCATCAAAAAGTAAAGAATGAAACATCTAAATTCTTTTTGGGAAATTCTGAAAGAAACATTTAGAGAATGGATGTCATCATCGGCTGCTAAAGATAGCGCAAGTATGGCCTACAATGCCATATTTTCTTTGCCCGGGCTGTTGATTATCATTATTTGGATTGCGGGACATTTTTTTGGTGAGGAAGCGGTGAATGGTGAAATCCGCCGTCAGCTGCAGGGAATAATGGGCTATGATGGTGCCAAAAGTATCCAGGATATTATCAAAAGTGCGATGATCGATAAAGAGAATTTCTGGATGAAAGCACTTGGAGTGGGGACTTTGGTTTTTGGTGCAACCAGCTTGTTTTTCCAGATGCAAAGCACGCTCAACAATCTTTGGGATGTTGAGGCCGCTCCCAAAAAAGCCTGGCAAAAATTTATCCTTGACAGAGCTAATTCGCTTGGAATGATTCTTATTATTGCATTTCTTCTTTTGGTAAGCATGCTTCTTTCGTCATTTATCGGTCTGGCTAATGATTGGATTACCAGATATTTTGGGCTAGAAACTTATGTGATTGTTCAGGCAACCAATTTTATTCTTGGTTTAGCCATTGTCACGGTTCTGTTTGCATTGATGTTCAAAGTTTTACCGGATGTGGAAATCAAATGGAAATCAGTGTGGATCGGAGCTGTTGTTACAGCATTATTGTTCAATGTTGGCAAAATGCTGATGAGTTTTTATTTTGATTTATCAAAGCCAACTTCTATTTTCGGAGCGGCGGGAACTGTAATTTTGCTGATGATGTGGATTAATTATTCCTGTCAGCTGGTGTTTTTCGGAGCAGAATTCACTAAAATTTTTGCCTATAAAAAAGGACACAAGATTGTTCCGTCCAAACATGCCAAATGGAGTAAAGAAAAACTCTATAGAGATTCTGAACAAAAAGAGATATAAATCAACTTCTAATTGCTTTTCAGGATTATTATAAAATAGATGTTGGTACAGATTTGGTTATTAGGTTTTACCTAATACTATTTGTAACAAATTAACGTTTTAAAATACAAATTATGATGAATTTAAATAAATGAAAAATACTAACACTCATAAAATGAATTGGTTTCAGCATTTTCTGATGATTTGTTCCGGAGGGAATATTCATTTGCTGAAAAAGTCACCATCCGAATGGAACAAGTTTGCCGGAATCGGAGGTATCGTTTTATTTACCGCTATTTTTGCGACGTTGTCTGCAGGATATGCAATGTTCACGGTTTTCGATAATCTTTGGGCATCTGTAGGATTCGGTATTCTTTGGGGACTGATGATTTTTAATTTGGACAGATATATTGTGTCTTCAATAAAGAAAACCGGAACCTGGTGGAATCAGATTCTGATGACCATTCCGCGTTTGATTTTAGCGACATTTCTTGGGATCATTATTTCAAAACCTTTGGAACTGAAGATTTTTGAGAAGGAAGTTAACAAGCAACTGAATACAATCATTCAAAGGAATAAGAAACAATTGCAGGCAGAAATGAGCGGAAGAATTTTGCAACAATCCGGACCTTTTGATCTGGAAAAGAAACAGATCCAGACCCAAATCAAAAACTATCAGATGGCTTACGATTCTGCTTCTGTAGAATTAGAGAAAGAAATTCTGGGAAAACAATCCGGCTTAACCAGCGGAAAAGTGGGTTACGGATCTAATGCTAAAAGAAAAGCAGAACTGAAAGAGCAAAAACGTGCCGACCTGGAAAATTATCAAAAACAAATGCAGCCGAGATTGCAATACTTGGATACAGAAATTTCCAAAGTTTATTCTAACCTTGAAACCGAAAGGAAATCAACTGAAGGTATTGAAGACAAATTCAATGGATTTGCTGCAAGATTACAAGCTTTGGATGAATTGGGCAAAAATTCGGCAATCATAGCGTTGGCAGCAAGCTTTATTATGGGATTGTTTATTGTTTTGGAAATTTCGCCGGTTTTGATTAAACTAATTTCTTCGGTTGGCCCTTATGATTATCTTCTGGAAAAAACTGAAAATGAATTCAAGCTTTATTCTAAAGAGAAGATCAGAAAAGGAAACTCATTGACGGATTATCGAATTGATGATTTTGAGGATGACCTTAAAATCCGGAAAGAAAGAAAACGAAATCATCAAAATAATACATAAAAGAAAAGCTTCCAAATTGGAAGCTTTTTATTTTAAATTACCCACAACAAAAGGCTGTTCGGCATTATCATTATAATCTCTCATAAAGCCAATTTCTGTATTTTTTGTAATCACAGATTTTGATGTTCCTGAAAAACCATCCCCAAAATCGATACTGAAATCGATATAACTCAATCGATTCTTGGTAAATTTCATTTTATTGAATACCAAGATGATGTTTTTGTCCTTCAGATTTTTCTGAAGACTCATCAGGTCTTTTCTTGTCATCTCTTTGTTGAAAACAACGGCTATCACTTTCTTATTCGAAGTAAAAGAAAGCATACTAAACACAAAAAGTGATAAAAATAATAGCGAGAAAAGTGTCGTCTTCTTCATTGCAAAAAACTAAGTTGCAAATTTAGAAAATGTTTCATTATAAAAATGTTTTTTTAACTGTTTTTTGGTAAAACTGGCGTAAAATTTCTAACATCTGATAATTTTAAAAAATAAATTTTCCAGTTCGTTTTTTTATTAATTTTATAGAAATAATTCATATGAAAAAATTATCTATTCTGATTTTCATTATGATAGGATTTTCTTTTTCTATCTTAATTAAATCACAGCAACCTTTTATAGGTCAGATTATGTTTGTTCCTTACAATTTTGCTCCGGTAGGCTGGCACGATTGTGATGGTTCTTTGCAGGCTATATCAGAAAATGAGGCTTTATTTGCTTTAATAGGAACAACTTACGGTGGAGATGGGCAGACTACATTTGCGCTTCCCAATGCTAAAGGAAGAGTAATTATTGATGATGGACAAGGACCTGGGCTGAGTAATTATCAATTGGGGCAAATGGGTGGCTCAGAAACAGTTACCTTAACCGTCAATCAATTACCGAGTCATAATCATTCAGTAATGGGAACTTCGGTAGAAGGTAATCAAAATTCTCCTGCAAACGGAGTGCCTGCCAATACTAAGGTATTGGATAAAGAGTATTCTGATTCTAATGCACCAGAATCCAAAACGACTATGAAATCTAGCATGTTAACTGTTGCAGGTGGATCCCAGCCACATAATAACATGATGCCTAGCTTGGCTATGAAATGTGTTATTTCCTTATATGGAATTTTTCCTTCACATAATTAATCATAAATTTAATTATCATGAAAAAAATAAAAATTAAAATATTGGTTTTTTTATTGATGTTATCTCTTAAATTGTCCGCACAAGGAAGTGAACCTTTTTTAGGACAAATTATGTGGGTTCCCTATAATTTTGCACCCAAAGGCTGGGCAGAATGTAAAGGACAAATATTACCTATTTCTCAAAATACAGCGTTATTTTCTTTATTGGGTACTACTTTTGGGGGGAATGGACAGACAACTTTTGCATTACCAGATATGCAAGGCAGAACTATAATGGGAGATAGTGCTGATTATCCTACAGGAACAACAACTGGTGAGGCTAATGTTACATTACTCTCTACAGAAATCCCTGCACATACTCATGTTGTAAATGCCGTAAAAGTAGAAGGGAACCAAAATCTTCCTTCAGGAAATTTCCCGGCAGACACAAAAGCAGGCGATCCGGAGTATTCGGATGCTGTGGCTAATACAACTATGCACCCCCTCATGATTAATCCTACAGGTGGTGGACAGCCTCACAATAATATGCAACCTTATGGAACCTTAAAATGTATTATTGCATTACAAGGTGTTTATCCGCAGAGACCATAAGCATTAATTATAATCAGTAATTTAAAATATCATGAAAAAATATATTTTATTAATGATAATTCTTTTAGGACTTTCTTCCGGAGAATTAAAAGCACAAGGTGATGGTACGCCTTTTCTGGGTCAGATATTATTTGTTTCATTCAATTTTGCACCTAAAGGCTGGGCAGACTGCAATGGGCAAATATTATCAATTGCCCAAAATCAAGCGTTGTTTTCTTTGCTGGGGACAACTTATGGTGGGAACGGATCGACAACTTTTGCCTTGCCTAACATCCAAAGCCGGGTTCTTCTTGGTGATGGAGGCGCCTATACATTGGGACAAAACGCTGGTGAAGAAAATCATACTTTAACACTTAATGAGATGCCGGCTCATAATCATTTGGTAAATGCTGTGACATCAGACGGTAATAAAAGCTCTCCGGAAGGGAACCTCCCGGCAAATACTAAAGTTCTTGATAAAGAATATGCAAGTTATGGAAGTGGAAATATGACAACAATGAATAACGGAGTAGTAGGTCCAACCGGAGGAAACCTGCCACATAATAATCTGCAGCCATATGTAACTTTTAAATGTATCATTGCTCTGCAAGGGATATTCCCTTCCAGAAACTAAAAATTAAAGTCATGAAAAAAATATACATTCTTTTAACAATGGTTTTTTCACTGTGCTCAACTTCTGCACAAATAATTACTTTTAACGGATGCCATGGTTTGTTTAATGACCAGAATTTTATATTTAATAATACTGCTACAGATGGTAATGGTAAAAAAATCTACATAACAACGCCTGTAGATGGTGATCAATCTTGTGGTGGATTGGGAACTTGTGAATTCAAAATTCAATGGAACAATGCACTTACAAGATGGGAATTTTTGGCAGATTCTGGAAATGGAGATTTTATTAATCCATATTTAATTTATTATAATTCAACAGGAAATAATTCTGCAGCTAATCCACCGAATACTTCGACGGGATCATGGGTAGAGAATGTCTTAGTTACTGAAAATGCATGTGGAGGAAATCTTACACCTTCTAACTCTGTGATGACTGGCGATTTGCATACATCTACACTTGCAGTAAACGATTTTTCAAAAGGGCAGATACAAATGTTTCCTAATCCTGTTTTGGATTATATTAATATAAAAGGAGTTGACAATGCTAAAAATATTGTAATTATTAATATGGAGGGTCAAGAAATTTTAAAAACTGATTTTAAAGATCGGTTAGATGTAACTCAGCTTCAAAAAGGAGTTTATTTTCTTAGAATTAATGACACTTATGGGAAATCTTATAGCTTGAAATTTATAAAAAAATAGATATCATTCTATTTTAATAACAAACGGCTGCATTTTTGCAGCCTTTTGTTATTTTGAAAATGTGGTTTTATAATGAGTAATTAGGCGCTTCCTGTGTGATAATAACATCGTGTGGATGAGATTCCTTCAATCCGCTTCCTGTAATCATTACCAGTTTCGAATCTTTTTGCAACGCTTCAATATCTTTTGCGCCGCAATATCCCATTCCAGCACGAAGACCTCCGGTCAATTGAAAAATCACATCTTCCAGTTTTCCTTTGTGAGGAACTCTGCCTTCGATGCCTTCCGGAACAAATTTCTTAGCTTCACTCTGGAAATAGCGTTCTTTTCCACCACGTTTCATTGCAGAAAGAGAACCCATTCCTTGGTAAGATTTGAATTTTCTTCCCTGGAAAATAATTTCTTCTCCCGGAGCTTCATCAGTTCCAGCTAAAAGTGAGCCTAACATAACTGCACCGGCGCCACTTGCAATGGCTTTTACGATATCTCCCGAAAGTTTGATTCCACCATCAGCAATAACCGCTACATTTTTCTTTTTGGCAAATTCGTAAACGTTGTAGATTGCGGAAAGTTGAGGAACGCCGACACCTGCAACAACTCTGGTTGTACAGATGGAACCTGGTCCAACACCAACTTTCAAGACATTTGCACCCGCTTTTATCAAATCTTTTGCGGCGTCTGCTGTTACGATATTTCCACCAACAATATCCAAATCAGGGAAAGTTTTTCTGATTTCTGAGATTTTATCCAAAACCCCTTTCGAATGGCCATGAGCTGAATCGATGGCAACAATGTCAACACCGGCTTTTACCAATGCTGTGATTCTTTCAATCGTGTCTTCACCAACGCCAACGCCAGCGCCGACAATCAGTCTTCCGCTTTGATCTTTGTTGGCATTTGGATATTCTAATTGATTATCGATATCTTTAATTGTAATCAATCCAACCAGTCTGTTTTTCTTGTCAACAATTGGTAATTTTTCAACTCTGTTTTTAAGAAGGATTTCTTTGGCTTTTTCCAGATTGGTGGTTTTGTCAGAAGTAATGAGATTGTCTTTTGTCATTATTTCTTCCACTTTTGCGGCAAGATTTTCCTGATATTTAACGTCACGATTGGTAATGATTCCAATCAATGTGTTGTTTTTGTCAACAACAGGCAATCCGGAGATTTTATATTTTGCCATCAGTTCTTTGGCTTCTGCTAAAGTGTGATCTTTGGACAATGTAACCGGATCAGAAATCATTCCGTTTTCTGAGCGTTTTACGCGATTGACCTGCGCAGCCTGTTCTGCAATTGGCATATTTTTGTGAATGAATCCAAGACCACCAACTCTCGCCAATGCAATTGCCAAATCAGCTTCCGTAACCGTATCCATAGCAGCGGAAACAATCGGAACGTTAAGCGAAATTTTGTCTGTAAGTCTTGATTTTAATGAAACCTGATTAGGTAAAACTTCTGAATAAGAAGGGACTAGAAGCACGTCATCGAAAGTGATGGCTGTCTCTACAATTTTGTTATGAATAGACATCTTTACTTTCTTTGCAAAATTAAGTTATTTTTATGGAATTTGAAAATATCGTAATTTATTTGATAAATAATTAATATTCAGAGAAATGATGACGAATTAAATAATTGATGGTTGATAAATGGTTTTCAAATTCTTATTAGTATCAACTATCATTTATCGCTTATCACTGATTAAAACCTGCTGAGAATTCCCCAATGGATTTTTATTTCGTTGAATTTGAAAGGATTACCGAACTCATTTCCGTTGGAAATCTGGAAACTCATCAAACCAATGGGAAGAAAAAAATTGAAACCCAACCCTAAACTGTAAAGCTTGGGTGTGATTCCCAATGCTTTGTTGGACATTTGTCCGTACTGCGCAAAGATGTCGAAAAAGGCCTGATCATTGACAAGATAGCGGTATTCGGCGCCGGCAAATGCGTAGAAATCGCTGACGAGACTTTGCTCATTGAAACCGCGCAGTGAATTCCAGCCGCCAAACCGAAAAAGTTCGTTGGTTGATAATTCGTTTTTGGAACTGAGCAACGCAGATTCTCCCTTGATATTGAGAAAGTGATTTCCGGACAAATTGAAGTTGTGTTCTGCAAAAATGAAATACCGAATTTGGTCAAATTTTTCCTGCGTGTCGTCGTAAGTCGTTTTCAGGAAATCGGCTTCCAGACGGATGTTGCTTTTGTTTATAAATAGTGGAATGTCGCTCCCTTCCTGATACTGATAATAAACGCCAATCCCTTTTTTGCTGTAATCCCGACCACTCGTGTACAGTGAATCCAAAATCGCAGAAGACTCAAAAGTTCCTTTGAGACCGAGTTTTTGTTTCGGTGAAAGATGATAATAAATGGCGGGTAAAAATTTCACATTCGCAAAAGTAGAATCCTGACGGAAAATATTGACATTCACATTCAGTCCAACATTGCTCCCGAACGTGTACGGTATGTCGGTTTGCAAATCAAAAGTCTGGCCTTTGTCGGGATTTCTCTGCCAATAGATGCCAATACTTTCGAAGCTGTTGAACATATTTTTCATCTGGACATTCAGGGTTCCGTTGACCGTAAATTTCTCAGTTTTATCATTTCCAAAGCCAATCATTCCGTCAAATGTATTGGTTTTCCGTTTTTGGGTGAAGAGAAAAACCTGTGTCGAATCTTTGGTGAATAATGTCTGAGGCGGCTTTTCCAACGACACAAACTGATGATTTTGCAAAGATTGATTCATAGAAACCAGATTCCTGTCATCGTAGTTTTTGCCGAGATATTGTTTGTTGAGGTTCTTAACGAATTGTTTCGGTAAATGCGTATAGCCTTTGAAAACAATGGCGTCAATTTTTCTTTGAGAAGCCGGAACAACTGAGATTTTAACCGATGGAATTCCGTTTTCCATTTTCCGGAATTTGGTTTTCACGCGGTTGAAGGCAAAACCTTTGTCCCGATATTTTTGATTGATGTTTTTTTTGAGTGAGTCTAAATTTTTGGTGTAAATCTCATTCTTTTGAAACTTCAAATCTGTAACTAAAGAATCTGAAAATTGGACTTTAGCCTGATTGAAATTGGGACCTTTGTCGTAATAGATTTCTGTCCGATTGTCTATTTTTTTGACGTCTTTCAGTTCTGTAAAGAAGTAAGAGTTCTCAGCCAAAGAATCCAGGAATTTGACTGCTTTTGCCGAATCGGAAACGATTTTTTTAACATTGGTTTCTTTATCGATGAGCCAATATTCTTTTTTCTGCGCGTTAAAAAGAACACAGAAAAAACAAAAGATAATGGCAATTAAATAATCGATTTTAACCACAATGTTCACAATGATTTTACACAAAGAACACCATTATTAAGCTCATTGTGAACTTTGTGAAAACTTAGTGTCTTTGTGGTTATATAACAAAAAATCAATCCATTTTATTATACTTCTTCATCAGATTTTCATAAGTATTCTGAGGAAGAATCCATTTCAGAGGAACGCCGATTTTCTGTCCAAATTTTCCAAAATAATAATGCGCTTTCCATTTGGATTTGCCCAAAAGTTGTTCAACATAAACTGCAACATCCAAAGGTTCTGTTCCATCGCCAACGTGTGAATTCATTAAAGCATAAACTTTATCAAAGACATTTTTGTAAGATTCGGAAACTTTTGTTTTGACACGGTTTTCGGCAATATTAGTTTTGATATCGCCTAAATGGAGCGAGCAAACGTGGATGTTCCAAGGATAAACTTCGTAACGCATTGCTTCCGTCACTTTGTCCAGAGCCGATTTGGAAGCGGAATAAAATCCTCTGAAAGGTAATCCCATTTCGGAACCGATGCTGGAAACATTAATGATTTTTCCTGATTTCTGTTCCCGCATTTTTGGAAGAACCGCTGTCATCATCTGAACAGCGCCAATCAAATTAAGATTGAATAACTTCGTAATATCTTCTTTTGCTGAATCTTCAACTGCGCCAACCATTCCCATTCCGGCGTTATTAATCAGAACATCAATTCTGGTTTCAGTTTTCAGGATTTCAGAAATCGCATTGTCGATTTGGTCTTTTTCGGTAATGTCTGTTGGAATTGAAACAAAATAATCAGAGTTCACGACCTTTCGGCTCAAACCGTAAACTTTGTTTCCTTTCTTTCCGAAATATTCTGCCAATGCGAATCCAATTCCGGATGAAGCGCCTGTGATGATGATAACTTTTGACATATTATTCAGTTTCTTTAGTTACGGATTTAAAATCCTCCCAAAATTCAGGATACGATTTCTCTACAACATCTTCATTTTCGATATTCAGTTCTTTAATCAAAGCAAACGGCGCAAAAGCCATCGCCATTCTGTGGTCGTTGTAAGTTGCAATCGAAACGTTTTCTTCCGGTTCTATGAATTCCGAAGATTCAATTTTTTCTACTGTGATGTGCGTTTTTCCGCCGATTTTCAACAACTCGTTTTGAAGTGCTACCAATCGGTCGGTTTCTTTCACTTTCAGAGTATGAAGTCCTGTGATGACGAAAGGGATTTTCAGCGCAGTTGCGGTGACACAAAGGGTTTGCGCAATATCGGGACAATCGTTCATATCAAGAGAAATCAATTCAGGATATTCGAAAGCTGGCTCGGGCAGCAAAGAAATCGAATTTTCTGCATAATCAGAAACCGTATTGATTCCGAAATATTTCCAATAGATTTCCTTAATCACGCTATCACCTTGTAAGGACAATGTATGATAACTTCTAAGATTAATCGATTTTCTGCCAATTGCTGCCAAAGAATAGAAATAAGAAGCTGAAGACCAGTCACTTTCCACCTCGTAATGTTCTATTCTTGCATTTTCCGGATGAGGTAAAATTTCGATTCTACTTTTTGCAAAATGAGACTTGATCCCGATTTCGTCCAGAATTTTCAAAGTCATTTCCAAATATGGTCGAGACGTGATCTCGCCTTCCAGTTCCAGTGTCAATCCATTTTCTAACTTTCCTCCTATTAAAATCAAAGAAGTCAAAAACTGGCTGGAAACATTGGCTGAGATTTTAACCAAATTGTTTTCAATCTTCTTTCCGATGATTTGCAACGGCGGAAAACCTTCTTTTTCGAGATAAGTAATGTCCGCGCCAAGAGATTGAAGCGCATCAACTAAAGGTTTGATAGGACGGTTTTTCATCCTGTCAGAGCCAGTCAAAATGGTTTTTCTGCCTTCAAAAATGGAATAATACGAAGTCAGAAATCGCATCGCTGTGCCGGCGTGATGGATATCAATGGTTTCGGAGTCCGATTCCAGAGCTTTTTTCAACAAAGTGGTGTCCTGAGAATTAGAAAGGTTGAGCATATCAATATTCCCAAAGAGTTTCCCTAAAATCAAAAGACGGTTCGAAATACTTTTCGAACCGGTAATTTGTATATTTTTTCCGTCTATTAATTCTGATTTTTTTAATATCATTTTTCTGCATTGATGTAAAACGTATTATAGTATTAATGATTCAAATTCGTGAATACATTTTACATTAATACGTTGTACAATTATTTTAATTTTTCATTATTCTGATGTCGGTCTTTATCTCTATCAGTTTTAATTTTCATTTTTTTATCGAAAGCCGATTGCAAATCCGTCCCAGTTTGATTAGCTAAGCAAAGTGTTACAAAAAGAACATCAGCCAATTCTTCACCCAGATCTTTGGATTTGTCGGATTCTTTTTCTGACTGCTCACCATATCTTCTGGCGATGATCCTCGCAACTTCCCCTACTTCTTCTGTCAGCATAGCCATATTTGTCAGCTCATTGAAATAACGGACGCCGATGGTTTTTATCCATTCGTCAACTTGTTTCTGAAGAGTTGTGATTTCCATTATTGATAAGCTCCGATTGTAGGAATTGGGATGTTTGGATTAGAAGCCCTTGCAACACCAACAATATCCTTTATCGTTACAGTATTATAAGTTGGATTGCCTTTCTTTTTTGCAGGGGAGTCATCTTTCACTCTAAGATTCATTTTCTGGGTGAAATAATTCTGGAATTTCGGATCTTCATTTTTAATATTAGAATTATCAGGATTCAGGCCGGAATTAGAAGTGAACTTTAATAGAGAGTTTTTAAAATCTGTAATAAAACTTCCGCCATCAACTTTAGTATATGCAATCATATCTGGAACATCACCATACACGATAGAATTTTTTACATTCAAAACCGGATTTCCTACAACTCGTTCATCACCGTTTTGATAAATATTACTGGCAAAGATTCCAACAGCAGGCATTGACGAATTCAGGTCCCAATAATTTGCAATGGTGCAATAATTAAGGTTATAAGTTCCACCACCGGCAATTGCGAGGTCAGCCTCACCACAGTTGTTCATCACTAAATTATTAGCAGTAATATCAGCAGCAATACCATAGATTCCTATGTTTTGGAAAGTATGGATGATTGTATTATTAATTTTTGCATCATTCTTTTTCAACTGAAGGCCGACGTTACCGCCAAAGATTCTGGCGTAATTCATATTAAGAAGAGATCCTTCTTCCATTTTGATGCCGTTCCAGTTGGCAGGAAGCGTGTCATATTTGGTGTCACTTCTATCGCCCCGGAAAATTACTTCGTTGTTCAATTCACCATTTACAGTCAATCCGGAATTTTTTGCGAAATTCATACCACTGTTTTTCCGGAAATAGACTTTCGTGCCTTTTTCCATTGTCAAAGTCTTACCTTCTGCAACATTCAGATTACCGAAAATTACTTTTACTTTGTCTTTAGTCCAAGTTGTATTTTCGTTAATTGTTACAGGGTTTTCTCCAGTTTGAATAAAATACTCAGCATCCTGAACGACAGAGAATAGTGTTACTTTTTGTTCGCCGGCAGGTGAGGTGAAAACCACTTTGTCTTCGGCAATTGCTTCCGGAGCATTGGCAACCGGCGCAATTTCTACAAAAACATATAGACTATCTTTTCTTCTCAAGGCTACGTTTTCGAAACTCGTTCCTGTTTTTCCATCCACATTGATTCTGTAAAGAGAAGAATTTCCACCTTCAAGCGCAATTCTTGGAATCAAAACATCCTTATTTTCATTATTGTAAACCTTCACGGCATAAGTTTCCGAACGCATTTGGTTATAAACTGTATCGCAAAAAACGGTGTCAGTAGAGAATCTCAAAAGCTGAGTTGGTGAATCGAAAGAAATATCATCACGATTACAGCCCGCCAAAAGCAAAAGTGACCAAAATGCAATTCCAAAAAGTATTTTAATTTTCATTAATCTTGTTTAATCTTCAAAACTACAAAATTTAAATTTTTATTTTGTGAAGACAAAGATATTTTAATGATATTAACAAAAATCCTTTCAACTGCTGAAAGGATTAAATATTTAAAAAAAAGCAGTTTACTCTTTTATAAATTTTTTGTTAATTTTTTCTCCTGTCTTCGTAGTTCCAGAAATAATGTAAGTTCCTTTCGCCAATTTTAAAACATTAATGGATTTTTCAGAATTGGAAATCTGTTTTAAAATTTTACCAGAAAGGTCACAAATTTTAATATTTAAAAGTTCTTCTGAGAAGTTGATGTTGTCTTTTATGGGATTTGGCGCAATAGTGATGGATTTCAAAGAAATATCCTTAGCATCTAAAGCAGGACCATTTACTGTATATGAAACAGCTTCTGATTCTATATTTCCTGCGTAAACAGCTTTTACATAAACCGTAAATGCGTTAGTGAGAAAATCACACCCATCAGTAATCCCCCAACGTGAATCACACCCTAAAGAAGTCTCAGTTTGAAATCGGTATAATTCATTGCCACGATAGATATTGTATCCAATCAATTCATTACGAGGTGTTTCTGGTTCTTGCCAAGAAAGGGAGAAGATATTATTGTAAGGAAATATATGGGTGTGATACCAATTAAGATTTTGAACAGGATTCGTTTGTGAAACCACTAAATTACAAGCAATAATTGTAAAAATAAAAAGGAAATATTTTTTCATAAGTATTAGTTTAATTAGTTCAAATATAGCATTTTAAATGATGTGATTTAATATCTGATGTTCAAAATTTTAATAATTATTCAATGGAATGTAGGTTTATATAAAACAATCACAAAAAACTAACTAACATTTGTTAGTTTAATAAAAAAGTGTATTTTTGAATAAATCACATTCAATTATCAAAACTGAGAACAATAGATTGAATGTCAAATGTTTAAATATGCAAATCACTGAAAAACATTTTTTAAACAAAGAAATTAACCTGACTGATTTACTGAAATCAGCTTATCGTCTGATGTTTACAGCCAAAACGATGACCGATTTGTTTGAACAGGAAAAAAAAATCACTTCCAAATATGTTCACGCCACTTCTCGCGGACACGAAGCTATTCAATTGGCTGTAGGAATGCAGTTGTTACCACAGGATTTTGTGAGTCCCTATTATAGAGACGATTCAATTTTGTTGGGCGTTGGATTAACGCCTTACGAATTGATGCTTCAGCTTTTAGCCAAAAAGGATGATCCGTTTTCCGGAGGAAGAACCTATTACTCTCATCCAAGTTTAAGACGAGATGATTTTCCAAAAATGATTCACCAAAGTTCTGGAACAGGAATGCAAGCGATTCCAACCACAGGAATTGCAATGGGAATGAAATATAAAGAGGAAATCGGAATTGATGATAATTTTGAACAAAAGCCAATCGCAGTTTGTTCACTCGGCGATGCAAGCTGTACAGAAGGTGAAGTTTCCGAAGCGTTCCAAATGGCGGCTTTAAAACAATTGCCGATTCTTTACCTCGTTCAGGATAACGAATGGGATATTTCTGCCAACGCCAAAGAAATCCGTGCGCAGGATATTACAGAATATATGCGAGGTTTCAACGGCATCGAAACCAGAACCATCGACGGAACAGACTTTATCAAATCTTACGAAACAGTAAAAGAATGTATCAGAATCATCCGTGAAGAAAGACGACCAATGTTGATTCATGCAAAAGTTCCTTTGCTCAATCACCACACTTCTGGTGTAAGAAAAGAATGGTACCGCGATGATTTGGAAGAATGCGCAAAGAATGACCCTTTAATCAAATTAAGAAATAAACTTTCAGAATTTAGTATAGAAGATTCTGAAATTGAATCGATTGAAAAAGAAGTTGTTGAACTGGTACGAATCGATTTTGAAAATGCTGTTTTAGCGGAAGACCCAAAGCCTGAAGATACTTACAAACACGATTTCGCACCAACACCAATTACCGAAGAAAAAGGAGAACGTTCTCCAAGCGGAAAAATCCCAACCGTAATGGTAGATTGCGCATTATTCGCCATCAGAGAATTGATGCAGAAACATCCGGAAGCTTTATTGTATGGGCAAGATGTAGGTTTAAGATTAGGCGGTGTTTTCCGTGAGGCGATTACTTTAGCCGCGCAATTTGGGGAGAAACGGGTTTTCAATACACCAATTCAGGAAGCATTTATCGTTGGTTCAACAGTTGGGATGAGCGCCGTTGGATTGAAACCGATTGTCGAAGTTCAGTTCGCAGATTACATTTGGCCAGGTTTGAATCAATTATTCACCGAAGTTTCCAGAAGCTATTATTTGTCTAATGGAAAATGGCCGGTTTCAATGATTCTGCGTGTTCCGATTGGCGCTTACGGAAGTGGCGGACCTTACCACTCGAGTTCTGTGGAAAGTGTTTTGACGAATATCAAAGGTATTAAAATCGCTTATCCTTCAACAGGCGCAGATTTAAAAGGTCTAATGAAAGCCGCTTTCTATGACCCCAATCCTGTTGTGATGCTTGAGCACAAAGGACTTTATTGGTCAAAAATCGAAGGAACAGAAGCAGCAAAAACGATAGAACCGGACGAAGATTACATCATTCCGTTTGGAAAAGCCAGAGAAGTTTTGCTTTGTGATAATCAAAAAGATAAGCCAACTGTGACAATCATTACTTATGGAATGGGCGTTTATTGGGCTTCGAATGCAGCGAAACAATTTGATAATCAAATAGAAATTATCGATTTAAGAACACTCGCACCTTTGGATGAAAACTGTGTTTTCGAAAGTGTGAAAAAACATAACCGATGCATCGTTTTGACAGAAGAGCCTGTAAACAATAGCTTTGCACAAAGTCTGGCAGCGAGAATCAGTGAAAATTGTTTCAGACATCTGGATGCGCCTGTAAAAGTAGTTGGTGCAAAAAATCTTCCTGCAATTCCTATCAATTCTGAATTGGAGAAAGAAATGCTGCCGAACACAGAAAAATTAATTAAAAAAATAGAACAATTATTGAAATATTAATTAAACCACAAAAGGTACAAAAGGAATTTTAAAAATCAATGATATAAAGAGCAAAAAAGATAATTCTCAAACCATTTTGTCTTTTTTGGACTTTTGAAAAACTTAAAGAAATATGTATAACTTTTGTGGTTTAAAAACTTAGCTGAGCGCCAGCGCCTTTGTGAACCTTAAAATATTTTCAATAATGTCAAAAAAAATCTTTGTGGACTTTGTGTTAAATAAACAAGATTAATAAAATGGAATTAGATTTAATTACAGATAAAAAAATAAAAATCAATAAAAAAGAATTGATTTTATCCGAAGCCGCCAAGCTTTTCAAAGAAAAAGGTTTCGGCGGAACAAGTATGCGCGACTTGGCCGAAAAAGTGGGAATGGAAGCCGCAAGTATGTACAATCATATCAAATCCAAAGACGAAATTCTGGAATTGATTTGTTTCAAAATTGCCAACCAATATATTTCCCAATTACAGGAAATTGAAAATACGAATCAAAGTTTTCAGGATAAGCTGAGAGCGATTATAGGGCTTCACGTTCAGTTGATTATTGAAGACTCGGCGTCGGTTTCTGTAGCGAACAATGATTGGAAATATCTTTCCGAAGAGAAGAAAAATCAATACAAACAAATCAGAAAATCCTATGAAAAAAGCTTTGCCAACATCATAGAACAAGGAATGGAAAGCGGAGAATTCAAAAAAATGAATGTTTCCGTTGCATTATTCACAATGTTATCTTCCTTAAGATGGATAGAACTTTGGTACAAACCAAGCCGCGACATCACACCTCAGGAATTGGAAGAAGACTTGAAAACTTTGCTAATGAATGGTTTAAATAATTAATTAAATCTTAGCTAAATGTAAGCGGCTTTGCGGACTTGAAAATATATAGTTAATCAAAAAACTTTGCGCACTTTGCGTTTAAAAATAAATGTCAGTAGTTTTTCATCCTTTAAGAGTAAAAAAAGTCAAGAAAGAAACGCAGGATTGTGTTTCGGTGAGTTTTGATGTTCCTGCAGAATTATCGGAACAATTCAAATTCACACAAGGACAATATTTGACATTCCGGCAAATGAATGGCGAGCAAGAACTGCGTCGTTCCTATTCGATTTGCGCAAGTCCGTGTGAAGGCGAATTGAAAGTTGCTGTGAAAAAAGTTCCCGAAGGTCTGTTCTCATCATTTATGAATGAAAATCTGAAAGAAGGTGACGTTCTAGAAGTAATGCCGCCAATGGGGAAATTCTACACGGAACTCAACCCTGAAAATAAAAAAACTTATGTCGCTTTTGCTGCAGGAAGTGGAATTACGCCAATTATTTCTATCATCAAATCAGTCTTGAAAAATGAGCCACAAAGTCAATTTATTTTGATTTATGGAAACAAAAATAAAGGAACGATTATTTTCAAAGAAGAAATTGAAGCTTTGAAAAACCGTTTTATGCAACGATTGAGTATTTATCACATTCTCAGCCGAGAAGTTGCAGATGCAGATTTGCTGAGTGGCAGAATCAATTCCGAAAAAGCAGAATCTTTTATAAAGAATATTATTCCGGCAGGAAAAATCGATGAAGTTTTCCTTTGCGGACCGGAAGAAATGATTTTGAGTGTGAAAGATACTCTAATCCAATGCGGTGTTGAAGCCAAGAAAATTCATTTCGAATTATTCTTCAGTGCAGCATCTGCGAAAAAGAAAAAAGAACACGAGCTGGCAATCAATCAATCTGATGATAATTTTAGCAAAGTCACTGTGAAATTAGATGCAACCGCTTTGAAGCTAGATTTGGCTTATCACGGTCCAACGATTTTGGATGCGGCTTTACAAAATGGCGCCGATTTGCCTTACGCCTGCAAAGGCGGTGTTTGTGCCACTTGCAAATGTAAATTAGAAAAAGGTGAAGTAGAAATGGACATCAATTATTCTCTCGAACCGGACGAGATTGCCGCAGGATTTATTTTGTCTTGTCAGGCACACCCGCGTTCGGAGCAAGTAGTGGTGAATTTTGATATTAAATAAATAATAATTATGGCAGCTTAATCCGCCTTCCGCTCCCAATCTTTTTATTTTTTAGCAAAAAAACAAAAAGGATTTCCGCTCAAGTCGGGCTGCGGATTCGGTATAAAAAAGAGAGGTCGTAATCAAAACAATTTTTAAAATTAAAATCTTGGTTAAGCGTAAGCGGCTTTGCGAACTTAAAAACAGTTAGTAGTTAAAAAATCTTTGCGCACTTTGCGTTTAAATAAATTCCATTAAATAAAGACATTATGGAAACAACAGAAATCAATTTAGAAGAACATTTTCAGAATAAAATAGACAGCGAAATCCGTATCGAACCCAAAGACTGGATGCCAGAAGCATATATGAAAACTCTGATTCGTCAGATTTCTCAGCACGCCCATTCCGAGATTGTCGGGATGCTGCCGGAAGCCAATTGGATTACGCGCGCTCCAACTCTAAACCGGAAGAAAATCCTTCTGGCAAAAGTTCAGGACGAAGCTGGACACGGACTTTATCTCTATTGTGCTGCCGAAACTTTAGGCGTTACAAGAGATGAAACGATTAATGATTTGCATTCCGGGAAAGCCAAATATTCCAGCATTTTCAACTATCCGACTTTGACTTGGGCAGATATGGGAGCAATCGGTTGGTTGGTTGACGGTGCTGCAATTCTGAATCAGGTTCCGCTTTGTCGTGCTTCTTATGGTCCATATGCCAGAGCAATGGTGAGGATTTGTAAAGAAGAAAGTTTCCACCAGAGACAAGGTTACGAGCTGATGATGAAGTTAGCTCAAGGTTCGCCGGAGCAAAAAGCAATGGCTCAGGATGCCTTCAACCGTTGGTGGTGGCCAACATTGATGATGTTCGGACCAAAAGATGCCGACTCTGGAAACACAGAACTATCAATGAAATGGCGAATAAAACGTTTCACTAATGACGAACTGAGACAGCGTTTCGTAGATGTTTCCGTGCCACAGGCAGAATATCTGGGATTGACAATTCCAGACCCAGATTTGAAATTCAATGAAGAAACCGGACATTACGAATTCGGAGAAATCGATTGGGACGAGTTTTGGAAAGTGGTCAAAGGCAACGGACCTTGCAACAAAGAAAGAATCGAAACCCGCAAAAAAGCCTTCGATGACGGCGCTTGGGTAAGAGAAGCCGCAACCGCTTATCACGAGAAAAGAAAACTAAGAGAAGAACAAAACAGAAAAACAGTTTAAAATAAGCAGAACGATGAAAGACTATTATCTCTCATCTATCTGTCTCTAATCTGAAATATTATGCAAAATACAGAATGGCCACTTTGGGAGGTTTTTATCAGGAGCAGACAAGGTTTGGACCACAAGCACGTGGGCAGTCTTCACGCTGCTGATGCAGAAATGGCAATCCAAAATGCACGTGACGTTTATACGAGAAGGATAGAGGGTATCAGCATTTGGGTTGTAGAATCCAAGCACATCCATGCTACTAATCCCGATGATTCCGAAGCCTTTTACGAACCTTCGGAAGACAAGGTCTACCGTCATCCGACCTTTTACCACGTTCCGGAAGAGGTGAAAAATATGTAAAAAAATTCCCCTCCCTTGGAGGGGCAGAATTTCAAATATTTTGAAATTCGGGGTGGTTTATAACGCCAATTACAAATGAAACCAATGAACAATAATTATCTCAATTATATATTACAGCTCGCCGACACCAGCCTGATACTCGGTCAGCGCCTCTGCGAATGGTGTGGAAAAGGTCCAGTCTTGGAACAGGATATTGCAATGTCAAATATTGCTCTGGATTTGTTGGGAGAATCTTCCAACTATTATCAGTATGCAGCCGAAATTCAGAATGAAGGGAAAACAGAAGATGATTTAGCTTTCCTGAGAAACGAACGTGAGTTCAAGAATTTGCTTTTAGTTGAAAGAGAAAATGGACATTTTGGAGATACGATTGTAAGACAATTTTTTTTCGATGCCTATCATCATCTTCTATTGATGGAACTGAAATATCATTCCGATTTGAAACTCGCTTCCATTGCAGAAAAGTCTTTGAAAGAAGTCACTTATCATTTAAAATGGAGTAGTGAATGGATGATTCGTTTAGGCGACGGCACAGAAGAAAGTCACAACAAAATCCAGAAGTCAGTGAATGATTTGGTGGATTTCACAGACGAAATGTTCATTCCGACAAACTGGGAATTAGAATTAATTGAACAAAACATCATTCCGGATATCCGAACTTTCCGAACCCAATGGGAAACAAAAGTTCTGGAAATCCTGAATGAAGCAACTTTGTCTGTTGATTTCTCAAAATCGAGACAATTAACAGGCGGAAAAGAAGGAAAACACACCGAAAAAATGGGTTACATCTTAGCCGAAATGCAAATGATGCAACGCACTTATCCTAATATGGAATGGTAGAATTATAAGCAAAGGCGCAAGAGTTGTGAATAGAAAACTGCCTTAAGTCGCAAAATATAGCGCACAACTTTGCGACTTAAAACATTGAATTAATTAAAATTATTTATCGCCTTTGCGATAAAAATAAAATGACAATTACAGAAAACGACATATGGCAAATCTTAAAGGAGGTTCCCGACCCGGAAGTTCCTGTTCTCAATCTTTTGGATTTGGGAATCATCCGCGATGTGAATCTTAATGAAGACGAAATCGAAGTGATTGTGACGCCAACATATTCCGGCTGTCCCGCCACATCAATGATTAATATGTCGATTAAACTGAAACTGATTGAAAAAGGTTTCAATAACATAAAAATTACCAATCGATTAAGTCCAGCTTGGACCACCGATTGGATGACGGAAGAAGGAAAACAAAAACTGAAAGCTTACGGCATCGCACCACCTGTTTATTCAAAAAATAATGAAGAATTATTCTTAAAAACAGATGAGGTCGAGTGTCCACTTTGTAGTTCGAAACATACGCATTTGGTAAGCCAGTTTGGTTCCACAGCGTGCAAAGCATTATACCAATGCGATGATTGCAAAGAACCTTTTGATTATTTTAAATGCCATTAGATATTTATTAGTTGATGATTTATAGTTGTTAGATTTAATAATAAGTCTTTGAGTTCTTGGCTAAGTTTTACGCCTTTGTGAACTTAAAAACATTTAGTAGTAAAAAACTTTGCGCACTTTGCGTTCAAAAAATACATTGTACAAAAAAAATGAAAATAGGAATAGTCGGTAGCGGCGCGATGGGAAGCGGAATAGCACAAGTTTTGGCAACAGCAGGAAACGAGGTTTTGTTGTACGACAGCAATCCGATTGCCGTAGAAAAAGCCGGACAAAATCTCGAAGCTCAGTTCCAAAAATTAGCCGAAAAAGGGAAATTTACTTATGAAGAAGTAGAAACTTATTTCGATAATATCCGATTGAGCGATAAATTATCAGAACTAAAAGATTCGGAATTAATCATCGAAGCGATTATTGAAGATTTGGAAATCAAGAAAGAATTGTTTCAAAAGCTGGAAAGTCTTGTTTCCGAAGATTGTATTTTGGCGACAAACACGTCATCCTTATCCATTGCATCCATTGCATCGGCTTGTCAGAAACCAGAACGTGTGATTGGAATTCATTTTTTCAATCCTGCACCTTTGATGGCTTTGGTTGAGATTATTCCTGCTGTTCAGACGGATAAAGATTTAATTTATAAAGTAAAAAGCTTAGTAGAAAGTTGGAAAAAGCTTCCGGTAATTGCAAAAGATACACCTGGATTCATCGTCAATCGTGTCGCAAGACCATTTTATGGCGAAGCAATTCGGATTTTAGAAGAAGGTATTGCGGACTGTGCAACGATTGATTTTGCAATGACAAGTCTGGGAGGTTTCAAAATGGGACCGTTTCAACTGATGGATTTTATTGGTCACGATGTGAATTACAGGGTGACGGAAAGTGTCTTCAAAGAATTTTTCTACGATCCGAAATTCAAACCGTCATTCACTCAAAAACGATTATTCGAAGCTGGATTTTTCGGGAAAAAGACAGGAAGAGGTTTTTATGATTACTCCTCAAATGCGGAGCAAATAAAACCCAATGAAAATCCAGAAGTATTAGAATTAATATTCAAAAGAATCTTGGTAATGCTGATGAATGAAGCCGCTGACGCTTATTTCTTAAACATCGCTTCCGCAGAAGACATCGATTTGGCAATGACAAAAGGCGTGAATTATCCGAAAGGTCTTTTAAAATGGGCAGATGAATTCGGATTAAAAAATCTCCAAAACGAACTTGACGAACTTTATGATTTCTACCACGAAGACAGATACAGATGCAGTCCGGTTATCAGAAATTTAGTAAAACAAAATAAAAAATTTTATTAAAATCATTTATAGATTATCATTTATCAATCATAAAAAATGAACCAAGTATATATAATAGATGGCATTCGAACGCCAATCGGAAAACTGAAAGGGAGTTTATCTTCCGTTCGTCCCGATGATATGGCGGCTTTTGTCATCAAAAAATTATTGGAAAGAAATCCAAACATTGACCAAAGTAAAATCTACGATATCGTTTTAGGTTGCGCAAATCAAGCCGGCGAGGACAATCGAAATATCGCAAGAATGTCAGCTTTGCTTTCTGGTTTGGATTATCACGTTCCGGGCGAAACGATCAACCGACTTTGCGCTTCCGGTTTGTCGGCAGCAATCAATGCTTCTCGAGCCATTCAAGTTGGTGATGCGGATTTGATGATTTCCGGCGGTGTGGAGAATATGACGCGTGGACCATTGGTCATTTCAAAATCTGAAAGTCCTTTTGGTGGCGATGCTAAAATCTATGATACGACTTTCGGTTGGCGATTCATCAATCCGAAAATGAAAGAAATGTACGGCGTGGACGCAATGGGCGAAACTGCAGAAAATCTGGCTGAACGAGATAATATTTCCAGAGAAGACCAAGATTTGTTTGCTTTTAATTCTCAACAAAAAGCAAAATTTGCTCAGGAAAACGGAAGATTGTCTCAAGAAATTGTTGGCGTTAATATTCCTCAAAGAAAAGGCGAAGATTTGATTTTTGATAAAGATGAATTTCCGAAAAATGATACAACTTTGGAAGGCTTGTCAAAATTAAGAACCGCTTTCAAAAAAGATGGGACAGTGACCGCAGGAAATGCTTCTGGATTGAATGACGGCGCCGCAGTTAATTTGTTAGCTTCTGAAAATGCGATTAAAGAATTTGGATTAATACCAAAAGCAAGAATTGTTTCAAGTGCCGTTGTAGGTGTCGAACCAAAATTTATGGGAATTGGTCCTGTAAAAGCGGCAGAGTTAGCTTTGCAAAAAGAAGGATTGACATTCAACGATATTGATATTATTGAATTGAACGAAGCTTTCGCTGCTCAGAGTTTAGCGTGCATCAGAGCTTGGGAATTGGAGGATAATGATTCCAGAATCAATCCAAATGGTGGAGCAATTGCACTTGGACATCCACTCGGAATGAGTGGCGCAAGAATCCTGAATTCCGCAATGTATGAACTTCATAACCAAAATAAAAAATATGCTTTGGCAACAATGTGTGTAGGCTTGGGGCAAGGTTTTGCAGTGATTATTGAGAAAGTTTAAATCAGACGGATAGATAATAGACGAATAGAATATAGACTAATTTAAATTCTATCATCTATCTGTCTATTATCTCTAAGTCTAAAAATTAAAATTATGCAACTAGAAAATTACGCGCTCGGCAGATGGATAAAAGGAGAAGGAGAAGGGCAGGCTTTATATAACTCCATCAACGGAGAATTGGTGGCAACGGCAACATCCAAAGGTTTGGATTTTGGTGAGATGATGGATTACGCCAGAAAAGTAGGTGGTCAGGCTTTGAGAAAAATGACATTTCAGGAAAGAGGATTGATGTTGAAGAAACTCGCTTTTCATCTTTTAGAAAAGAAAGATATTTTCTACAAAGTGAGTTGGGCAACCGGCGCAACCAAAGCAGACAGCTGGGTTGATATTGAAGGAGGAATAGGAAATCTTTTTGCTAATGCATCTTTGCGAAGACAATTTCCCGACTTACCTTATTATATAGATGGCGATGCGGTGAAACTTTCAAAAGAAGGAACGTTCATCGGTCATCACATTTGTACTCCGAAACGTGGTGTTGCGATTCATATCAATGCGTTCAATTTCCCGGTTTGGGGAATGTTGGAGAAAATTGCGGTCAATCTTTTGGCTGGCGTTCCGGCCATTGTAAAACCTGCAACGGCGACAAGTTTTCTGACGGAAGTTGTGGTTAAAGAAATCATTGCTTCCCAAATTCTACCGGAAGGAAGTCTTCAATTGATTTGCGGCTCAGCCAACGGAATTCTGGATCATGTGACAATGGAAGATGTGGTGACGTTTACAGGTTCGGCTTCTACAGGGAAAATGCTGAAAGCGCATCCAAAAATTGTTGAAGAATCCGTGCCTTTTAATTTAGAAGCAGATTCTCTTAATGCAATGGTTTTGGGTGAAGATGCAAAGCCTGGAACAACCGAATTTGATTTGTTCATCAAGGAAGCCGCTCGTGAAATGACAACTAAAGCCGGACAAAAATGCACGGCGGTCAGACGATTACTAGTTCCTGCAAATTTGGTGGAAGATGTTCAGATTGCGCTTGGACAAAGACTTTCCGGAATTGTTATTGGCGACCCGAATGTTGAAGGCGTGAGAATGGGCGCTTTGGCTAATAAAGACCAGGTGAAGGAAGTTTCTGAGAAAGTTCAGGAATTATCCAAAACTCAGGAAATTGTTTTCGGAAACCTGAATGATTTTGAGGTCAAAGGTGCGGACAAAAACAAAGGCGCATTCATTTCCCCGATCTTATTCCTTAATTCCGACCCTTTTAAATACACGGATTGTCATAATATCGAAGCTTTTGGACCAGTCAGCACCTTAATTCCTTATAATAATTTGGAAGAAGCAATTGAACTGGCAAGAATGGGAAAAGGTTCTCTTTGCTGTTCGGTGGTGACGGCTGATGATGATTTTGCAAGAGATTTTGTCATCGGAGCTGCGTCTATGCACGGCCGAATTCTGATTCTCAATTCAGACTGTGCTAAAGAAAGTACAGGTCACGGTTCGCCTTTACCGATGCTGATTCACGGCGGTCCGGGAAGAGCTGGCGGTGGTGAAGAAATGGGCGGAAAACGCGGTGTTCTTCATTATATGCAACGCACGGCGATTCAGGGCTCTCCAACGACATTGACGCACATTACACAACAATATCAATATGGCGGAAAACAATGGGAAGATAACATTCATCCATTCAGAAAACATTTTGAAGAACTGAAAATTGGCGAAACTTACATCACGGCAAAACACACGGTTACGGAAGCAGATATTACCAATTTTGCCAATGTTTCCGGCGATAATTTCTATGCGCATATGGACGTAACGTCTCTGGAAGGAACGATTTTCGAAGGGCGAGTGGCACACGGTTATTTCATTCTGAGCAAAGCCGCAGGATTATTTGTTGACCCGAGAAAAGGTCCGGTTTTACTGAATTATGGTTTGGACGAATGCCGTTTTGTAAAACCTGTTTATCCAGGAATGACAATTGGCGTGAAGTTTACCTGTAAAGAAAAAATCAGTCAGGAAAAACGTGATGAAGAAGATATCGCCAAAGGAATCGTGCGATGGCTAGTCGATGTTTATGATGAGACTGGAGAGACTGTCGCGATTGCTACGATTTTGACAATGGTAAAAAAACTTAATCAGGAATAAATCAGGAATCAAGATAAAAGTAAAAGAATCAAGAAGTAATTGAGGAATCTATTATGGCAGCTTAATCCGCCTTCCGCTCCCAATCTTTTTTGCAGAAAGTTTCACATTCAATAGAAATTGAGAAAAGCAAAAAAGGATTTCCGCTCAAGTCGGGCTGCAGATTTGATATATGAATAACCATCAACTAACAACTATCAACCAACAACAAAAATGGAAGCATACGTAACATCAACCATACAAAACGGAATCGGAACTATTGAGTTTTTTCATCCGCAAAGCAACTCGATGCCGAGTTCTCAACTTAAAAATCTGGTAGAAGAAATTAATGACCTCAGTAAAAATGATGAGGTCAAAGTTATTATTCTGAAAAGTGGCGGCGAAAAAGCATTCTGTGCTGGCGCATCTTTTGACGAATTAATTTCCATTAAAGACTTCGAAACTGGGAAAACTTTTTTCTCAGGTTTCGCCAATGTTATCAATGCGATGAGAAAATCCTCAAAACTGATTATAGCAAGAATCCACGGGAAGGCTGTTGGTGGCGGAGTTGGAATTGCGTGTGCGGCGGATTATACATTTGCAACGGAAAACGCTTCGGTTAAGTTGAGCGAGTTGGCGGTCGGAATTGGACCTTTCGTCATCGGACCTGTTGTAGAAAAGAAAATAGGGACTTCGTCTTTTGCGCAATTGGCAATTAATGCTACCGAATTCTATTCTGCAGAATGGGCGAGAGAAAAAAATATGTACCAAGATGTTTATGAAACGCCAGAGGAAATGGATGCGGAAATCAATCTCTTGGCAGAAAAATTGGCTAAATCAAATCCAGAAGCAATGTCTCAACTGAAAGAGATTTTCTGGAAAGGAACAGAACATTGGGATGATTTATTATCGGAAAGAGCAGGAATTAGTGGGAATCTTGTTCTCTCAGATTTTACTGTGAATGCTATTAATCAATTTAAGAATAAATAAAAAACCGCCATTCATTTTGAGTGGCGGTTTTAATTTAAACTAACTAAAACTATTAGTTTTACTTAAGTTTTCATCATTATTAGTTTATCTTAATTTTTTGATCAAATGGTTCGCTTTTGTTATACCAAAATTAGTAAGACATTTCTGATTCTGGTAGTGTATAAATTACCAATTTTAAAATTCAGTATTTATACGTAATAGGCTTTATTTTATAAAAAAAGCCTCATCAAAAAATGATGAGACTTAAAAATGTATGGATTGGTTGGTTTTTCAGATTTGTTCCAGAAAATTGTGGTTGTAAGTTTTCAGGACTGCCGGTTTTTCATTTTTACCGTTTCTCATCCGCATGACTTTGAAAACATTTTCCCTGGTTTGGATTACTTCGAACAAGCTATGACTTGTCCCGATAGAAATAAATGGCTTTGCAACGAAGGTTCCTCTTGGCGTTCTCACTGTTGCAGAGACTTCGATAATCGGACAAATTCCACGTTTTTCTGATTTCCAAATAGTGTGAGGCTTTACAAAAAAATAGTGATTGGAACAGAAAACTGTCATATATGAAATCTCACCTGTAATGATATAGTCCGTCGAATTGATTATTTCTAATGGGGTAGACATAAGGTAAATGTTGATTAATTTATTTTTTACATTTTCTTATGTCAAAGTAATAACAAATATGAAGATTATGTTAGAGTAGAAATACTGAATTTGTGGTTATAACTTGATTGGAACAGGATGGATGTCATTGATAACCGCATAAATAACGATCCCAACCGTATTTCTTGCCCCGATCTTATCAAGGATTCTTTGGCGGTGGCTTTCCACAGTCCTTGGACTCAGGAAAAGGATCTCGGCAATTTCCTGATTGGTTTTCTCTTTACATATCAGCTTTACCACATCTATTTCACGCGCGGTCAGCGTTTCTTCGTTTTCGAAAAGCGATTTCTTTCTTGCCGGGGAATTCAGATAAGTACTTAGCATCTGATGATCCTCTTTTGTAAAATACATTCCGTTTTTGTAAACAGCTTCAATAGCCTCTATGAATATAGCTTTGCTGGAGTTTTTTGGTAGAAAGGCAGAGACGCCTAACTTTACCATATAACCAAGAACACTGCTTTTGTAATGAGATGAAAGAATAATAATCTTAAGCTCTGGATAACGTTTTTTCAGGATCTCTACCAATTCGAAACCGTCCATTGGCTGCATTTGTACATCAATCATGGCAATATCCGGAAAATTATCGGATGTGGTATTTTCCAGATGAGACAATATTTCTGCACCTCCGGTTGCCATAAAATCTACCGAGATATTATCTTTTGCTGAGAGCAGCATTTTAATTCCTTCCAAAATCAGTTGCTCATCATCAACCAAAATAATTTTAATTTTTTCACTCATCATTTATTTAATTAGGAATATTAATAATTAAACGGCTTCCAAAACCTATCCTGTTTTTCCATTTGTAGAAGCCTTTCACAGAAACAATTCTGGATTCGATGTTTTTAAGACCCATTCCTTTGCTGGCTTTTTGATAATCGAATCCTTGTCCGTTATCAGAAAGGATTATTGTAAGGTTTTTTTTGTGCTTTCTTATATAAACAATCACTTCATTAGCATTAGAATGTTTGAGCACATTGGTTGTAAACTCCTGAATCACTCTATAGATCTGTACCTCTGTAAAAATGTCCTTTTTCTCATATTTCGAATCTATATTAAGGATAAGATTGAGGTTATTGGAAAGACTGGTCACCAATTCCTGCAAATATAGGATTAATCCCAGTTTTTCAAGATTAACGGGATAAAGAGAATGTGAAATATTTCTGGTTGAATCTATCAGTTCTGTAATTTGTGAGGTAATCACTTTTTTAGAAGCTTCCTGGTTTTCTGGTTCAAGATTATTCAGCCAAAGCGAAAGAATGTTCAGCCGGTTTCCGATATCATCGTGGACAGAAATGGCGATTCTTTTTCTTTCGTCTTCCTGTCCTTTTATATTTTCCAAAGTTAATTCTTTCTGATGTTCGATCTCTGCCTGAAACTGTAGATCCTTTTCCTGGATAATCCTTTGTATGAAACTTTTGTAAGCGAGTAATATAAAGGATATGATGATGATTAAAACAATAATCAACACAACCAGAAAAATGATATTAAGTTTTACTTCTTTAATTGTAGAAATGTTTTAATTAATAAAGCATAAACGATACAGACCAGTAAGTTATTGATCACCCAAACTGTTGCGAATTGATCTTTTGACAAAAAAATAAGCTGGTTCTGGATCAGAAACATAAATATGCTCACTGTAAAATATAAAAAGAACATTTTATCGTTCAGTTGGAACGGACTTTTTGTTTTCACATTCTTAATATCTTGGATCAAAGAATAGCTAATCAAACTAATCATTATTATATTGGAAATGGCTTTGGAATAATCATTATTATATTGATGCTGAGCCAGGATCCTGTCCGCTGTCAGAAAAAATAAACTTAACAGCCCGGTTACTATAAAAGATTTTTTACTGAGATTTAATTTTGTAATAAATATTCCTGTGACGGTGAAAAATTCCCCTGCAATATAGACTGGATATAGGAAAATATTGCTTTTAATCCCAAACAAAGGAATGAAAATATACGAATTGGACTCAATAAAAGCAATGAAAATGATATAATAGATATACCATTTTTCATTCTTTGTAAAGACTCCGAATTTAACAATCCCAATGATAAGTGCTATAAATAATAGGACAACTGACAGCTGTCCTAAAATATCATACAATGTTCCCATAAATTATCCACCTGGTGAAGTAGTGTACGGAGGATATGGTTTTGTCCAGTCGTAAGTGTTCGACGGGTCTGGTTGTACAGCATAAACACCTCCGGGAGCATTGATTCTTGGGTCATTTTCATTGGCAACAAAAATTAAAGTCGCTAATAATCTCTGATAAACTAAAGAATATTTGAAACCAAAAACACATACAATGTCGTGTATACTTTCTTTGTTGTGTATAAGATCAGCTTTAGGAATATAGAAACTTTGGAAGAGTCTTTGTCCTTTGAACTCCAAAGATTCTCTTTGCAGATAATCCATTGCATTTTCTTTCCAGGACTCTATTTCTTCCACAGCTTTTAACTGCCCTGTAATTGGTTTATCCATAATTGGAAAATCAATATCAGAATCTTCTTTGCCTTTGCTCAGGTCTTTTGTCAGGGTATAAGTGCTCGTTAAAGTGTAAGTTTTGGTTTGCTTTAACGTAAGGTCACTTTCCAGATATTGCAAAGGAGAAAACTCATAATTGTCTAATTTTATCACATCGCCGGCGCTTGTCCTTGGTGTTAAAATCAGAACCAGTTGATTTTCCCAGACACCAATATCTGCACGGAAATAAGTTTCTTCTTGATTTTCTTTATCAAACCACTCTATCTGTTCGCGGGATAAGATAAAGACCTGTTCAGGTGAGATTACTTTTTGTATTTCGGAATAGTTCGACTTAACTTCTGCCCATCTTTGAACAGCAGTTGTGTAATCCTCAAGAGTTAAGATTGCCATAAGTTATTATATAATTTTAGTTTGGGGATAAAAATATACAAACAATTTTAAAGAGGCAATATCAATAAGTGATTATTAATAAATATGAGATATGAATTATGTCAATTGTTCAATGAATTTTAAAATCAGAGTAAATTCTTATTTTATTAAACTAAAAATTTGCATAATGAAAAATAATTCCTATTTTTGCATCCTCAAAACCAGAGTTAGGATCCATTACATCCGATGCTCATATTATAACAAATTTTAAAACTTCTGAAAATGAAACAAGGCATACACCCAGAAAATTATAGATTGGTAGTTTTCAAAGATATGAGCAACGACGAAATGTTCCTTTGCAAATCTACTGCTGAAACTAAAGATACTATCGAGTTCGAAGGTCAGGAATATCCTTTGATCAAAATGGAAATCTCTTCTACTTCTCACCCTTTCTACACAGGTAAAACTAAATTGGTTGACACTGCAGGTAGAGTTGATAAGTTTATGAACAAATACAAAAAATTCGCTAAGTAATCTTAGTTAATTTGTACAAATATCAAAGCCTTTCGGAGTTCCGAGAGGCTTTTTTTATTATTTTTGTACCAAGTTAGGTAAAACCAACAACTATCAACTAACAACGATAAACCAAAGATGCAACTCGTATTTTCAGACGCACAATATTGGGAAGATTTTCTTCCGCTTACTTTCACAAGACCAGTTGCAGAAATGCGAATGGGAATCCTGACTTTCTCAGAAAGATGGAAAAAACTGCTTGAGATTGATGATGTTTTCTACATCACAGAAAATTACCTTCAGAACAAATATAAAAAACCGGAGCCTAAACAAAGCTTGTTCATTGTTCCGAATTTCTTTCCTTCAGATGAGGTTTTGAAACAGATTAAAGAACTTCAGCCCGGCGAAGCTTTGGTTTATGAGAACGAAGTGTTGGTGGCCAATATCAATATGGACAATTTCTCTTTGAATCAAATCTCCAAAATGACCGACATCCACGAGAAATTATTTTTCATTGAGAAGCCTACCGATATTTTTTCTTATAATGACAAAGCGATTGACTTCGATTTTAAATTGTTGACGGAAGGAAGAAAATCTCAGGAATTATCTTCTACCAACGGATTCATTGGAGAAAAAGAAAACCTTTTCATAGAAGAAGGAGCAACGGTAGAATTCTCAACGTTGAATTGCAAAACCGGGAAAATCTACATCGGGAAAAATGCCGAGATTATGGAAGGCTCCAATATCCGTGGATCATTAGCACTTTGTGAGGATTCTAAGATCAATCTCGGAACCAAACTTTATGGCGGAACGACAATTGGACCGCATTCCAAAGTGGGCGGCGAAGTCAATAATATTGTAATTTTTGGTTATTCTAATAAAGGTCATGACGGTTTTGTAGGGAATTCGGTGATTGGTGAATGGTGTAATCTTGGCGCAGATACCAATTCATCCAACCTTAAAAACAATTATGCATCGGTAAAACTTTGGAATTACAGGAAGAAAAGATTTCTGGACACAGGTTTGCAATTTTGTGGACTGATAATGGGTGACCATTCTAAAACAGCAATCAACACGCAGTTGAATACAGGAACTGTTGTCGGAGTTGCAGCTAATATTTTTAAATCAGGATTTCCACCAAACTTAATTGATAACTTCTCCTGGGGCGGAATGAAAGGCGATGAAAAATTCAAACTGGAAAAATCTTACGAAGTCGCAGAAAAAGCAATGGAACGCAGAAAAATTGCTATTACCGAGACCGATAAAGAGATTTTGAAGCATATCTATAATGAGTTTTAGTTTAAAACTCATTTTTTGTTTTCAATTTAACTTACTTTATAATCGGTAAAACAGTTTTATCTCAAAGTTTCCTTATTTTTGCGGTTAAGTAAAATTGATTTTATTCTTAATGACTAAAATCTAAAATCTAAATCTTATAATGAAGCAGTTTCTTCTTTGGCTTTTTGCAGCATTGTTTTTGGTGAGTTGTGCCAGAGTTGGTTCCCCTGTGGGAGGAAATAAGGATACGATTCCGCCAAAAATGATTGGATCGAATATTGACTCGGCAAGAATCAATGTGCCAAGAGATATCAAAAAGCTCAGAATTGATTTCGATGAATATATTACGTTGAAGGATATCAGCAAAAACCTGATTGTTTCTCCACCAATTAAATATACCAAGATTATCCCTTCATCTACAGGTAACAAATACCTGCAGATCGAATGGAAAGATTCCCTTCAGGCTAATACAACTTATAATTTTAATTTTGGAAATTCGGTTGTTGACCTTAATGAGAGTAATGCTCTGCCTTATTTTAATTTTGCCTTTTCGACGGGTGAAAAGATCGACGATTTGTACATCAGCGGAACTATTTCGGACGCTTTAGGAGATAACAAAAATTCCGAGGGCAAAGAAAAAAATCTTGTGATTGGCCTTTATCAGGTAAAAGACACAATGAACTACCGTCAGAAGCCGTATTACATTACCAAAGCTGACCCTGACGGCTATTTTGAATTGAATTATCTGACTCCGGGAAAGTACAGAATTATTGGTTTTGATGACGAGAATAACAACTCGATTTACGATTCAGGAAAAGAAGGTATAGCCTTTCAAAAAGAAGAAATTAATCTTGAAAATAGTATCTCGGGTCTCAAGCTTAAAACTTTTCCTTCTCAAAAAACGGTTAAGTATAAAGAGATGTCGGTTTCTACTGGTGGGGTTTTGATGACCTTCGAAGGCAATCCGGAAAAAGTAGTGGTGAAAACCGTTGGTGACAAACCTGCTGATTACAAAGTGACGCACAAAGCCAAATCGGATTCTGTAAGAATTTGGTTTGATGCGGCGAAAGAAAATATCGGCGCGACAGTCAGTGAAAATCTGAAATTCTCTTACGATGCAGGTTCCAAACAAGATACAATGTCTGTATTTTATAAAAAACCGGCAAAAGAAGATATGACGATTGCCAATCCTTTTTCTAATAAATTGGCTCCAGAAACGGATTTCAGATTCTCATCCAATTATATCATTAATAAAATTCAGCCTGAAAACTGGAAATTAGAAGCTGACAGCACCGCTCAGGATTTTACTGCAAGAATTTCAGAATTGGATTCTACACAAGTTATTATTAAATCTAATTTTGTTTCAGGGAAAAAATACAAATTAACGGTTCCGAAAAATACAGTCATATCTTTTTATAATAGACTCAGTGAAAGTGTCCGGTTTGATTTCGAAGCTGCGAAGCCGGAAGAATTTGGAAGTTTTACCGCCAATGTCATCAATCCACCGACTCAGAAATTTTGGATTCAGTTGCTTAATGAAAAGAACGAACCAGCTTACCAGCAATACACCAACCAGTCTGTTGTGAAATTCATTAATTTAAAACCGGGCTCATACAGACTCAGGATGTTGGTTGATAATAATAATAACGGCTATTGGAATAGTGCAGATTTTGCAACAGGTACTTTGCCGGAAGATGCCTACTTATTTAAAAAAGCAGGAGATAAAGAGGTAATGAGTAAGATTAATGTCCGCCCAATGTGGGAGATTAATGAGAATTGGGATATTACTAAAGAAGAGCAACCTGTCAATTGAAAAAAATAATATTTTGGATCGCCGTAGTTTTTGTGGCAATACAGTTCATTCCTGTTGATAGGGAAAACAAATCTATCGATAGTAAAAATAACTTTGTTGACATCTACAAAACGCCGCAACATATCAAAGTCATTCTTAAGAATGCTTGCTATGATTGCCACTCAAACGAAACGATATATCCTAATTACGCTTACGTTGCTCCAATTTCCTGGACGATAAAAGATCATATTAATGAAGGTCGTGAGCATCTCAACTTTTCTGAATGGGGGATTTATAATAAAGAACTTAAGGAAAACGCTATCGAAAAAACGGTAAGTTCAGTCCGTGATCTTCAAATGCCATTACCTTCTTATATTGGTTATCATCCTTCAGCAAATCTTACCTCAAAACAAAGAATGGTTTTGGAAAATTATTTTTCCAGTTTAAAATCAAAGTAGTCTTAATGTGATTTTTATTAATAAAGCAAATATTTTATATATTTGGCAAAAAATAGAAGTTATGGATAAGCTATTAATTGCAATGGCTCTAATTTGTTCATTTGTCGCAAAATCTCAACAGCATGATGTTGATAATCAGGATGAGAAGAGAAATCTTATAAAAGTAAATCTTACTTCCATTGCTTTTCGTAATTTCCAGTTTGCTTATGAGCGAACTATTACCAAAAGATTTGGTGTACAGGTTTCTTATGGATTTATTCCAACTGGGCAGGTTCCGTTAGTCGACGAATATATCAAAGATGAGAATATCAACAATATAAAAATGAGTAGTAGTAATTTTACCTTAGAACCAAGGATTTATCTTGGTCGGGGCTACGGACACGGTTTTTATTTAGCACCTTATTATAGATACTCCCATTTTAATATAGATAATCTAACCTATAATTACAGATCGGAAGACCCTGAACATTTGGGTGAAAAGATTCCGATTGCATTTACCGGAAAAACCAATTCGAATAATGTTGGTTTAATGATTGGAGCGCAGTGGTTATTAGGAAGAAAAGATAACTGGGTTTTAGATGTTTGGTTTATCGGCGGTCATTATGGAGGTGCTACGGGTACTATCACAGGTAGATCCGGAAGGCCTTTAAGTCTATATGAGCAGAATCAGTTAAGGAAGGACATTGAAGATTTGGATGTCAGTTTGTTTGATTATAAAGTGACTACAAATTCGAGTGGTGCGGTAATAGATTTGGATTCTAAATGGCTTGGGGTTAGGTCTGGAATTTCTTTCGGCTATAGGTTTTAAAATAATGGATATAAAATAAAAATGGCAATTCTTAAAGTGTTGCCATTTTTTTATTTCCCATGTAATCTATAACAACAAGGAATTGTCTGAAAAAAATCTATTTGGGACTTTAATATTTCTACAAATCTGAATCTTTATCAATTGTTGATAATAAAGATAAAATTGGTGTTAATAATAATAACTCAAATTAAATTCGCCATTAATTAAAAAATAATTAGGTTGATAGTCAGTGTAGTTATCAAATACCTGTTTAATTTTTGCGGATATAATTTGCGGATTAAATAAATAGCTCTACTTTTGCAACCGCAAATCAGAAGTGATGAGCAGCGCAGGAGAGCAGTAATATAGTGGTGGTTTGGTTAAAATGTTTTTAGGAGCAGGTTAAAAAAAACATTTCAAAAAATTTGCTGTAATAAAAAGTTTGTCTATCTTTGCAGTCCCGAATCGAGAGATGTTGGGAGCGCAGGAGATGATAAGAAAAACATAACGGAAACGGATTCGAGGTTACGAAAAAAACTTCAAAAAAGTTTTGGTAGTTTGGAAAAAACTTTTTACTTTTGCACTCGCAAATCAGGAACAAGATGACAGATTAAGATTCCTGAGGAAGCGAAAAGAACAAAGTTCATTGACATAAGATATAACAACCAAGTAAGGAAAAAAACCAAAGCGTCAATTTTAAATTGAGTTTGAGTATAAGGACAAACAAACATACAATGGAGAGTTTGATCCTGGCTCAGGATGAACGCTAGCGGGAGGCCTAACACATGCAAGCCGAGCGGTAGATTGCTTTCGGGCAATTGAGAGCGGCGCACGGGTGCGGAACACGTGTGCAACCTGCCTTTATCTGGGGGATAGCCTTTCGAAAGGAAGATTAATACCCCATAATATATTAAGTGGCATCACTTGATATTGAAAGCTCCGGCGGATAGAGATGGGCACGCGCAAGATTAGATAGTTGGTGAGGTAACGGCTCACCAAGTCAATGATCTTTAGGGGGCCTGAGAGGGTGATCCCCCACACTGGTACTGAGACACGGACCAGACTCCTACGGGAGGCAGCAGTGAGGAATATTGGACAATGGGTGAGAGCCTGATCCAGCCATCCCGCGTGAAGGACGACGGCCCTATGGGTTGTAAACTTCTTTTGTACAGGGATAAACCTTTCCACGTGTGGAAAGCTGAAGGTACTGTACGAATAAGCACCGGCTAACTCCGTGCCAGCAGCCGCGGTAATACGGAGGGTGCAAGCGTTATCCGGATTTATTGGGTTTAAAGGGTCCGTAGGCGGATCTGTAAGTCAGTGGTGAAATCTCACAGCTTAACTGTGAAACTGCCATTGATACTGCAGGTCTTGAGTAAATTTGAAGTGGCTGGAATAAGTAGTGTAGCGGTGAAATGCATAGATATTACTTAGAACACCAATTGCGAAGGCAGGTCACTAAGATTTAACTGACGCTGAGGGACGAAAGCGTGGGGAGCGAACAGGATTAGATACCCTGGTAGTCCACGCCGTAAACGATGCTAACTCGTTTTTGGGTTTTCGGATTCAGAGACTAAGCGAAAGTGATAAGTTAGCCACCTGGGGAGTACGTTCGCAAGAATGAAACTCAAAGGAATTGACGGGGGCCCGCACAAGCGGTGGATTATGTGGTTTAATTCGATGATACGCGAGGAACCTTACCAAGACTTAAATGGGAATTGACAGATTTAGAAATAGATCCTCCTTCGGGCAATTTTCAAGGTGCTGCATGGTTGTCGTCAGCTCGTGCCGTGAGGTGTTAGGTTAAGTCCTGCAACGAGCGCAACCCCTGTCACTAGTTGCTACCATTCAGTTGAGGACTCTAGTGAGACTGCCTACGCAAGTAGAGAGGAAGGTGGGGATGACGTCAAATCATCACGGCCCTTACGTCTTGGGCCACACACGTAATACAATGGCCGGTACAGAGGGCAGCTACACAGCGATGTGATGCAAATCTCGAAAGCCGGTCTCAGTTCGGATTGGAGTCTGCAACTCGACTCTATGAAGCTGGAATCGCTAGTAATCGCGCATCAGCCATGGCGCGGTGAATACGTTCCCGGGCCTTGTACACACCGCCCGTCAAGCCATGGAAGTCTGGGGTACCTGAAGTCGGTGACCGTAAAAGGAGCTGCCTAGGGTAAAACAGGTAACTAGGGCTAAGTCGTAACAAGGTAGCCGTACCGGAAGGTGCGGCTGGAACATCTCATTTTAGAGACTATACGTCAAAAAATATTAAAAGAGCCTTATACAAAGAATAAAGCTTTGGTTTTTTACTCGGTTGATTATATAAAAAAATAAACCCACTAGAAATTAGTAAAGGGATAGAGAGATTTTAGATTATAAATTATAGATTTTAGATTTAAAAGTATTTAAAATTTTCGATTTAACATTTAAAATTATAATGAAGTCTCGTAGCTCAGCTGGTTAGAGCGCTACACTGATAATGTAGAGGTCGGCAGTTCGAGCCTGCCCGAGACTACTAATTGAAGGGAATTATAGATTAAAAATTATAGATTTTAGATTATAACATATGTTTCATTTAAAATTTATAATCTAGAATTTAAAATTTCTACTAGAGGGGGAATTAGCTCAGCTGGCTAGAGCGCCTGCCTTGCACGCAGGAGGTCAAGGGTTCGACTCCCTTATTCTCCACTGTTTTATGAGTCTGGTTTAAAAGTTACGGATAGAGCCAAAAACAATATTCGTTCATCAGACAAATAGAAAGAAATAAGATCATTGACATTAACGGTAAAGACATCACAAAGAGAAAACCGAGCGCAATAAGCGCTTGAGTAACCTAAAAATAGGAAAGAAATCGTTAAGGGCGTATGGCGGATGCCTAGGCTTTCAGAGGCGACGAAGGACGTGGTAAGCTGCGAAAAGCTGCGGGGATCGGCACACACGAATTGATCCGCAGATGTCCGAATGGGGCAACCCAATACATTGAAGATGTATTACCTCGTAAGAGGAGCAAACCCGGAGAACTGAAACATCTAAGTACCCGGAGGAAAAGAAATCGAAGAGATTCCGTAAGTAGTGGCGAGCGAAAGCGGATTAGCCCAAAAGTCTTTATATGTTTAGAAGAATGTTCTGGAAAGAACAGCCATAGACGGTGATAGCCCGGTATTCGAAAGGCATACATAGATGATAAATGAGTAGGGCGGGACACGTGAAATCCTGTCTGAATATGGGGGGACCATCCTCCAAGGCTAAATACTCCTGAAAGACCGATAGTGAACAAGTACTGTGAAGGAAAGGTGAAAAGCACTTCGAATAGAAGGGTGAAATAGAACCTGAAACCGTACGCCTACAAGCGGTCGGAGCACCTATATGGTGTGACGGCGTGCCTTTTGCATAATGAGCCTACGAGTTAATTTTACTAGCGAGGTTAAGGACTTCAGGTCCGGAGCCGGAGCGAAAGCGAGTCTGAATAGGGCGATGAGTTAGTAGGATTAGACGCGAAACCTTGTGATCTACCCATGGGCAGGTTGAAGCTTTGGTAACACAAAGTGGAGGACCGAACCGGTTGACGTTGAAAAGTCTTCGGATGACCTGTGGGTAGGGGTGAAAGGCCAATCAAACTGGGAGATAGCTCGTACTCCCCGAAATGCATTTAGGTGCAGCGTCGTGATAAGTTTATTAGAGGTAGAGCTACTGATTGGATGCGGGGGAGTCAAATCCTACCAATTCCTGACAAACTCCGAATGCTAATAAATGTTCCACGGCAGTGAGGGCATGGGTGCTAAGGTCCATGTCCGAGAGGGAAAGAACCCAGACCAACAGCTAAGGTCCCTAAATATATGCTAAGTTGAAACAACGCGGTTGGACTGCATTGACAGCTAGGATGTTGGCTTGGAAGCAGCCATTCATTTAAAGAGTGCGTAACAGCTCACTAGTCGAGCGGTCCGGCATGGATAATAATCGGGCATAAGCATATTACCGAAGCTATGGATTTATAATTTATTATATCTGGTAGGGGAGCATTCTATTTGCGCCGAAGCAGTATCGCGAGGTATTGTGGAGCGGATAGAAAAGAAAATGTAGGCATAAGTAACGATAAAGGGGGCGAGAAACCCCCTCACCGAAAGACTAAGGTTTCCTCAGCCATGCTAATCAGCTGAGGGTTAGTCGGGACCTAACGCGAACCCGAAAGGGGTAGTGGATGGACAATGGGTTAATATTCCCATACTTGCTCACACTAAAAAGGGGACGGAGTGACGTAGCTGCTGAAGACTGACGGAATAGTCAAGGCCTAGCCTTCGGGCGAAGCTGCTGTAGTGAACTCGCTTCCAAGAAAAGCCGAAGTGAAGCAACCCGTACCAAAACCGACACAGGTAGTCGAGGAGAGAATCCTAAGGTGCTCGAGTGAGTCGTGGCTAAGGAACTAGGCAAAATAGTCTCGTAACTTCGGAAGAAGAGACGCCAACAGCAATGTTGGCCGCAGTGAAGAGGCCCAGGCGACTGTTTATCAAAAACACAGGACTCTGCTAAATCGAAAGATGCTGTATAGGGTCTGACACCTGCCCGGTGCTGGAAGGTTAAGGAAGGGCGTTAGCGTAAGCGAAGCGTTTGACTGAAGCCCCAGTAAACGGCGGCCGTAACTATAACGGTCCTAAGGTAGCGAAATTCCTTGTCGGGTAAGTTCCGACCTGCACGAATGGTGTAACGATCTGGGCACTGTCTCAGCCACGAGCTCGGTGAAATTGTAGTATCGGTGAAGATGCCGATTACCCGCAATGGGACGAAAAGACCCTGTGAACCTTTACTATAACTTCGTATTGACTTTGAGTAAACAATGTGTAGGATAGGTGGGAGGCTGTGAAGCTGGCACGCTAGTGTTGGTGGAGCCAACGTTGAAATACCACCCTTTGTTTACTTGGAGCCTAACTTCGAAAGAAGGACATTGCGTGGTGGGTAGTTTGACTGGGGTGGTCGCCTCCAAAAGAGTAACGGAGGCTTTCAAAGGTACCCTCAGCACGCTTGGTAACCGTGCGTAGAGTGTAATGGCATAAGGGTGCTTGACTGTGAGACCAACAAGTCGATCAGGTGCGAAAGCAGGACATAGTGATCCGGTGGTTCCGTATGGAAGGGCCATCGCTCATAGGATAAAAGGTACTCCGGGGATAACAGGCTAGTCTCCCCCAAGAGCTCACATCGACGGGGAGGTTCGGCACCTCGATGTCGGCTCGTCACATCCTGGGGCTGGAGAAGGTCCCAAGGGTTGGGCTGTTCGCCCATTAAAGTGGCACGCGAGCTGGGTTCAGAACGTCGTGAGACAGTTCGGTCTCTATCTATTGCGGGCGTTAGATGTTTGAGAGGACTTGATTCTAGTACGAGAGGACCGAATTGAACAAACCTCTGGTGTATCAGTTGTACCGCCAGGTGCACCGCTGAGTAGCTATGTTTGGAAGAGATAAGCACTGAAAGCATATAAGTGCGAAACTCGCCTCAAGATGAGACATCTTTTAAGGGTCGTTGGAGATGACGACGTTGATAGGCTACAGGTGTAAAGACAGTAATGTCATAGCCGAGTAGTACTAATTACCCGTAGATTTATAGCCTATTGGTTACATTAAACCAAGCGGTTATTGCGCAACCAAGGTTTGCTCTTTGTGAAAGTTTTTATCGATTAAAACAGGTATCAGATGATAGATACAAGGTAGCAGGTAGCAGTGAAGCTATTACCTGAGACCTATAATCTGCAACCTGAACCTTATATACAACCTTTAGGGTGGTTTTAGCAGAGGGGCTCACCTGTTCCCATTCCGAACACAGAAGTTAAGCCCTCTAGCGCCGATGGTACTGCGATAAGCGGGAGAGTAGGTCGCCGCCAGTTTTTTTTTAACCTTCATTCTTTTTTGAGTGAAGGTTTTTTTTATGCCTTATATATAGCCAAAACTGTATCTTTATACCAATAACTGATAACATTTTATTATCCTATTCGATTATATTTGGAAGCCTAAAACAATCTTATTCATTGCTTACAATCTTTGCATTTTAGTTAAATCTAACTTATCATTATAAACTTTAATCAATTTTATAAATGATAAAGTAATTAGAACTAATGATTTTAAATTCTAGTTTTATTAATAGAAAAACATTTAGAAGTAATGGAAAATAGTTTTAAAAATTAATTCTGATGGTAGTGAATTAAATCAAAGAAAAGAGAAGCGCTATAAGCCGGATTCTGTTAAAGCTTGTTATTTATCTACGTTTTACATTACTACAAAACTTGAGCTGCTTACCCCTCATCAACGGACGGGCCGCCCTTGGCTGATGATATACTTAGCATTGCACCGCATAGAGTTTACCTGGTTTCACTACAGCCGAACTGTACATACTTTCTGTTGCACTTGTCCTATTCTCTCAAATGACGGATGTTATCCGCTATGCTGCCCTACGGTGTCCGGACTTTCCTACCCAAATTGAAATTTGAATCAACAAGCCACGCTTCTCACTTGCAAAAATAATTAATAACTTTTTAATTCTTGATCATTTTTCTGGATAATATCATTTCACCTTTATTATATACATTAATGAAATAAATTTGAGAAGTTAATTTTGAAACATCTATTTTTTCTCGTTTATTCAGATCGATAGTTTGTTTTTTGATAAGTTTACCAGAGTTGTCAGTTATTCTCACTTCTGTTTTCTCTGTAAAGCCTGATTTACTTTCTATAATTATGAAATCTTCCGCCGGATTTGGATATAAAGTAAAATCATATTGTTTTGACCTTAAATCTGAAATACCTAACTCAGTTTTATTAATAGTCCAGGAAATTGTAGAAAGATGCATTGTACTATGATTGTTGGTTCTTACCATTGTCGTATTATCATAAACGCTGAAGAGAACCGTATTATTTCCAATATTCAATTGACTTGGCAGAATTGTAATATTGTTGACATCATTTTGAAAAGTAGTTCCATTGATTTTCCATTCAGATTTTAAAGTATTAGGAACTGGTAAAATTAAGTTTACTGATAAATCAACATTTGAGTTCGTATTAATTGTAGCAGAATTAGAAGGTGTGAAACTATCGATAGGATTTTTTACAGTATGTATTTTTTCGATTAATGTTTCTCTGCAGACATTACAAAATTGTCTATTCAGGTAGCGCATTTCACAATTTTGATGTGGACGATACCAAGCTGTATTCTCTGTAAATTGATAGATCCCGATATTTCCTGTATTGAGCCAGTTTTTCCAACGAACCGTTTCCGGGTCTGATGTTTTTGTTTTATTCGGAGACTCGCCGGAGCCGGAGAACCAATATTCATCCGCTAATTTGCCGAATGAATGCCCTAACTCGTGATATGCCACATCAGGAGCTTGATCATTTCTGGAAAGAAAAGCATAAGTCCCACCACAACCACCATATTCGGTATCATTTCCTAAAATTAGAGCAATGTCAAATTCAGGAATGTTTGCGGCCAAAGTTTGAGTCACTTTAGTCGTGTTTCCGTAGATGCAGCGATGTGTTCCGGAAGTATCATAAGAAGTATTAAAATAATTGGTTGGGTTTGAGACGGGAATAACAGGTTCTGTAACGTCAGAAGCAGTTCCAGGATGTTTTACACCACTTTCTTGAGAAATCACTTTCAGGGCGTAGACATTGAAATAATTTTTATAGTTGGAATAAGGCGGTTTATTCATTAAATAATTCGAAACAAAAGTTGCATCTTGCATAAAGGCAGCCTGCCTACTGGCTGTATAGCCATCTCCTAAGATTACCAGATTGATTCTTTTGTCCTTTGTGCCGTTTTCTAATAAAGGAACCAAATCAAATATCTGGCTGTATGATAAATTGAAGATCAGAAAGCATAATAAGTAGAAATTTTTCATAATTATAGTTTTAGAGTGAAAAGTAGGGTAGAGCGATCATTTTCTGTTTTATGGATTTCCAGTTTTGAGATATTGCCATAGTCATTGTAACGGTAAAAAAACTCAGCTTTATTAAGTTGTCCAATTTGTTTTTCCATAGATTCTTGTCCATAAGATTCAAAGACCGGTGAGAAAGGATTATCAATATTAGCGGTTTTATATACCTGATTATTCCTGTCGAAAAGGACTATTTTATAAAATGTATTGGTGATGTCTTTTGCTGTTCCAAATTCTTCATTTTTAAAAAAGCCATCAGATACTTTTTTATCAATTAGTGTTATGATTTCTTTCCCGTCAGCCGTTTTTTCTCCTTCAAAGAAAAGGTAAACCATTTTGGATTGTGGCTTTTCATTCTTTTTATCCATTTCCGGATCTGACCGTACAATTGATTGATTGGTACAACTCATAATCAGAATGAAAAGAAAAAAGAAATTGGCAACTTTATTGTTAATCATAAGTCAAATATAATCAATAATATATAATGAAATTAACATTTGTTTAACAAAATAATTTAAATCTCAATAAATATCTCCCAAACGAATAAATTCTTATCTTCGTTTCCGGAATGGAAAACAAACAGAAAGAATTTTCTAAGTTAATTAAAGATAATCAGGGACTTATCATAAAAGTCTCGCGTCTTTATACCCATTCTTTGGAAGATCAGGAGGATCTTTTTCAGGAGATTGTGTTACAACTCTGGAAATCTTACGACTCATTCCAGGGCAATTCGAAGATATCCACTTGGATGTATCGTGTGGCGCTGAATACTGCTATCACTTTGTTCAGAAAAAAAACAAAACAACCACAGACAGATGAATTGCAGGATTTTCACAGCAAAAACTATTTAGAAGATTCGGACGAAAAGCAACAGCAAATCTCTTTGTTATATAAAGTGATCAAAATGCTGCCAGATGTTGAGCGGGCTATTGTAATGATGTATCTGGATGATGAACCTTATAAAGAAATTGCGGAAACGCTTGGTATCACAGAAGTGAATGCAAGGGTGAAAATGAACCGATTAAAAAAAACATTAAAAGAACTAATGATAAAGCATGCCTAATCAAGACTTTGATATAGATTCTCTGAAAAAATCTTGGCAAGACCAGGTGATTTCTGATGATTATAATCAGGAGGAAATCGAAGTGATGCTGAATAAAAAATCCAGAAATTATGTAAAATACATTCTGTGGATCAGTGTTACAGAATTTGTAATTTTCGGAATCATCAATTTTATAGCCTTGTTCTCGAATAGCTTCCATACAGATTTTACCAATATTCTTAATAAACTGCAAATCAGAAATCAAAATGAGGTGGAGTTTTCTTTGGACAAAATTTATAATGTAATGAAGATTGCCAGTCTTGTGATAACAGGTGTCTTTGTTGTTATTTTTTATTCTAATTATAAAAAAATCAATGTAGAATCGAATCTCAAAAAATTCATTATTCACATTATCAAATTTAAAAAAACAGTTAATTTGTTTATTTTCAGTAATATATTGTTGCTGTTTTTATTTATTGGAAGCTTTACAGCTTTTATTATCTTCACCATTAAAAAGCAAAATATTCAGATTGATAATCCAACATTCTGGGGATTAATAACAGGTGTGATATTCAGTCTTTTGGTGTGTATTGTTCTCATCTTGCTTTATTACAAAATTGCCTACGGAATTATATTGAAGCGACTTTCTAAGAATTTGAAGCAGTTAGAAACCATAGATTCTCAAAAAGACTATTAATTAAAATACCTCGATGTATGGCTCGCGCAGTTTGATCTATCAGATTGTTTCAAGTATAATTAGTTTTCAATTATGACGTTGCGACATTTTTCCCTATCTTTGCACCCATTAAAAGTTCTTTGAAAATGCTGGGAAGAAGACAAATCCGCGAAAAAGTTGTAGAAACGCTCTATTCTTATTATCAAAACCCCATCAAGTATGATGTTCTGGAGAAAAATATGTTCTCAGAAATCAACAAAATCTATCATCTTTACATTTACGAACTTAATTTTCTGGTAGGTCTGAAGCGTTTAGCAGAAGATCAGATCGAAATCGGGAAAAACAAATTCCTCAAAACGAATGAAGATGAAAATCCTAATCAAAAATTTGTTCGAAATCAAATCTTAATTCAGTTAGAAGATAACGAAGAAAGAAGAAGTTTCTCCGAGAAACACAAAGAACTGATCTGGGATCCGAATGATGAAATTTTGGTAAAAACTTTTCAAAGAATCAAAGCTGGAAAACGTTATCAGGATTATATGGCTGATAGCGAAATTTCTTTCGAAGATGACCAAAAATTCATTGGTAAGTTGTTCCTGAGATATGTTGCGGAAAATACAGATCTGCATGACAGATTTGAAGAGAAAGAGATGTCTTGGGCGGATGATTTCCATATTGCCAATTCAATGATTCAGAAAACGATTGGTTTTATGAAGGAATCAGAAGCTTCTCACACATTAATCAAAATGCTGAAAGATGATGAAGATGAAGATTTTGCAAGAAAACTAGTGAGACAGGCGCTTAATAACTGGGACGAAACCGAAAAAAAATTGGAGTCGAAACTATTAAACTGGGATCTGGAAAGGATTTCTTTAATTGACAGAATTATTCTGGTTGCGGCAATTACGGAATTGGACAGTTTCCCATTGACAGCTTCAAGAATTATCATTAATGAGTATATTGATGTTTCCAAAGTGTACGGAACAGACAAGTCCAATGTTTTTATCAATGGGATTCTAGACAAATACACAAAAGATATTAATCGGATATAGCCCAATATATTAGAAATCACAAAAGCGATAATATAAGATAACTAAAAATATTATTACATATGAAATCAATCAAAATATTAGCAGTAGCTGCACTTTGCACATTGGCTTTTTCTTGTAACAAAAAAGAAGAAACAGCTTCTTCTGCAGAAAACTTAGATTCTGCCCAGGCAAAAACTGTGGTTGACGCACTTTCCCAACATGAAACGCCGGAAGAATCTGAGATGTTGAAAGAAGCCCAAAGCAAGCCATTGACAACGATCGCTTTCAGCGAAACTGACCACAACTTTGGCGACATCAAAAAAGGCGAAAAAGTAGAGCATGTTTACGAAGTAACCAACACAGGAACTAATCCGTTGATTATCTCTAATGTTAAACCAGGTTGCGGATGCACAGTTCCAGATTATACAAAAGAGCCGATCTTACCAGGGAAAAAAGGTAAAATCACTTTACACTTCGATTCTACAAACTTCGACGGATCAGTTAATAAAATAGCTGATGTTTTCCTGAATGTAGAAAAAGCACCGGTTCGTTTAACATTCTCAGCTAACATTTTACCATAAGATTATGCTAACAATATTTTTACAGGCAGCCCCGGCGCAGTCTATGACACCAACACTTTTGATGATCGGATTGATGTTCGTCGGATTTTATTTTCTGATGATCCGCCCGCAGATGAGAAAACAGAAACAGGAGAAATCTTTCCAGGAAGCATTGAAGCCGGGCGCAAAAGTAGTTACTACTTCCGGAATGCATGGAACGATCTTTTCGGTTAATGAAGACGGTGTGGTTTTAGAAACTTTAAGCGGAAAACTAAAATTCGAAAAAGCGGCAATCTCCAGAGATTTTACAATGGCCAGATTCCCGGAAACTTTTGGAGTAGATAAAAAGAAATAATATATAATTATTATCTAAATATTAATTGCCCGAAATCGAAGATTTCGGGCGATTATTTTATCATCAAATCAACGGTTTTCAAAAATTAACAAATCATCATTTCGTCACTTGATCAATAAACTCCAATACCGAATCCTTGCTCCAATCCATAGAACTATCTTCTTTTTTCAGGATTCTCCCATCTTTTCCAATCAGATAAGTTGTAGGAAAAGCAACAGGTAAAATCTTCGGATCCAAAGGACTTTCCGCTATGTAAACAGGCACTGTATAATTATTTTCTTTTAAAAATTTTTTCACATCTTCCTCTTGATCTTGCATGGCAATCAGGGCAAATTCAAGCTTATCTTTTTTCAATTGATAGAGCTTCTCAATCGTCGGCCATTCCGTTCTGCAAGGCGGACACCAGGTTCCCCAAAAATTCAGGAAAAGCACCTTTCCTCTTAAGCTTTTCAGATTGGTACTGCTTGTGTTAATTCCTTTCAGATCAATATTCAAAACATCTTCAGAAAGCATCGTTTCATTATTGATTTTCGCTACAGTTGGGCTCATCGCGATCTGTTCCGACACAAAATCACGAAGCGGTTTTATCAAGGCAAATGCTGACAAAATAAAGATGATGATTATATAAATCAGATTTTTCTTCAGAAATTTCATCCGGATTAAATTTAAAGTAATTCCAAAAGTTCCTCAATCGTATCGAAGCCTCTGTTTTTAGCATAATAAGTCTGCAATTCCACATAGAACTGGTCTTTCGTGAATTCTTCCGGATTCGCTTTATGTTTGTTCAAAAGCTCAGTCCCGTGTTTTGGTCTCGGTCCCCAATGGGCGATTTCATTAAAATCTTCATCCAGGAAAATAACAATCGGAATCGATTTGCCACCATTGGTCAAGTAATTATCAATCAAACTTGGTTCCTGGTCACGGTAAGTTATCCTGACTTCGAATTGCTCAAAAAACTTTACCACAACAGGAATCACCTGGCTTGCATCACCACACCAGGATTCAGAAATAATCAGGATTTTTCCCCGAAAGTTTTTTTGTGCAAACTTTTCAACCTGTTCAGAATTCGGAAGGTATTTCTCCCACATTCTGTTCATTCTTTGGATACCTAATCTGTAATATTCTGCATAATCAGCTTCTTGTGTGTCTTTTGGATTGCCTAATCTCTCTCCGGCATCACGAAGATATTCTGTGTAAGAAACAGCATTGTCCCAATATTGTTTGATGTTCATTATATTTTTCTGGTTTTATTAATTAAATACATATCTGCTAAAACAAAAGCGGCTAAACTTTCTACAATAGGAACAGCTCTTGGAACTACACAAGGGTCGTGTCTTCCTTTGCCTTCAATGGTTACGGTTTCGCCATCTTTATTGATGCTTTCCTGCGGGCGGAGAATCGTTGCCACCGGTTTGAATGCTGCGCGGAAATAAATGTCCATTCCGTTAGAGATTCCACCTTGGATTCCTCCGGAAAGATTGGATTGAGTTGTTCCGTCTTGGTTGAAAAGGTCATTGTGTTCCTTTCCTGTCATTTTTGCACCACAAAAACCGCTTCCGTATTCAAAACCTTTGCAGGCATTGATGTTCAGCATTGCTTTTCCCAATTCGGCGTGTAGTTTGTTGAAAATTGGTTCACCCAAACCAGTCGGAGCATTTTTGATAACACAAGTTACCGTTCCGCCAATCGTGTTGCCTTCTTTTTTGATTTCCTTGATTTTTTCAATCATCTTTTCAGCGGTTTCCTCATCCGGACAACGAACAATATTACTTTCGGTTTTAGAAAAATCCAAAGCCTGATAGGGTTTCTCACAGAAGATCTCACCGACCGAAGAAACATACGCATTAATTTCAATTTCCGGGAGAAGTTGTTTGGCTAAAGCTCCGGCAACGACCCAATTCAAAGTTTCACGGGCAGACGATTTTCCGCCGCCGCGATAATCCCGGATTCCGAATTTTTGGTCGTAAGTATAATCGGCGTGACTAGGGCGATAAGCCTGTGCGATGTGATCGTAATCTTTGGAACGCTGGTTTTCATTCTCAACAATGAAGCCGATTGGCGTTCCGGTCGTTTTTCCATCAAAAATCCCTGACAGAAAACGAACTTTATCGCCCTCTTTTCTTTGTGTAACAATAGCAGATTGTCCTGGTTTTCTGCGATCCAGTTCTTGTTGAACTTTCTCAATATCGATTTCCAGACCAGCGGGAAAATTGGTAATAATTCCGCCATAAGCTTCTCCGTGACTTTCGCCAAAGGAAGAAAGCGTCAAAAAGTTTCCTAAAACATTAAACATAAACAGAAGTTAGATAATAGACGAATAGATGATAGATTTTAATCTGCGTCTAACGTTACAAATTTACTGATTAAAAACTTATTTTTAAATAAATTGACAGTCTATTATCCATCAGTCTATTATCTGAAAATCTATCTTTGCAAAATGAATTCTAGTAAAACTGTTCTGATTCTCGGCGCTAATTCGGATGTTGCAAAACAAGCCATCAAACTTTACATCAATAAAGGCTATTCTGTAGTTGCCGCTTCCAGAAATCTAAAATCTCTGGAAAAATTTGCTGATGAACATCATCTGGATAAATCTAAAATCGAAATTAAATACTTCGATGCCACAGATTTTTCTTCGCATCAGGATTTCTATGATGGATTATCTGTAAAACCCAATATCGTTGTTTACGCCGCAGGATTCCTAGTGGAAAATCAGGAAGCTTTAAAAAATTTCGTAGGCACTTTCGAAATGATGAAAACTAATTACATCGGCGCAGTTTCTATTCTTAATATCATTGCGATGGATAATTCGAACAAAAATCTGGAAAGGATTATCGGGTTGTCATCGTTGTCAGGCGTTCGTGGGCGAAAAAGTAATTTCGTTTATGGAAGTACAAAATCTGCTTTTACACAATATTTGGCCGGACTTCGACAAGAATTAGCTTCAAGAGAAATTGTTGTAAATGTTTTGGTTATCGGTTATATCAATACCAAAATCAATGCTGGATTAGAGCTTAGCAAAAAACTAATAATGGAACCTGATTATGTTGCTAAATTTATTATTAATGCCGGAAACTCATTTGAAATTGTTCCCAACTGGAAATGGAAAATCATCTATTGGATTCTAAAATTATCTCCGGAGTTTCTGGTGGCGAAATTGCCTTAAGATATGAAAATTTAATTCATACTTTTTTAGTATGAATTAAAAATTATTTTATAGTTTTGTCCTATAAAATAATTTTTGATGGAACTGAAATCATTAGATAAAGTCAGTAATCTTACTCCGGACCAGTTTGTTTCTCAATATATGAAACAGAATATTCCGATTATTTTAGAAGATTTTGTTGATTCAGAGAGTGTTGCATTCCAAAAATGGAATTATGATTATTTCAAGGAAATTGCCGGGGAAAAAGAAGTGGATGTTTATGGTGGAGAAATCCATTCTCTCAACAGAGCAGCCAGCAAACCGATTGCAAAAATGACTTTTGCAGAATATCTCGATCTCATCACCAGAATATCGATTGTTTCTTTTTAATCTGCTCACCATAAAACCTGAACTTAAAAAGGATATTCAGTATAAAGATATCACGAAAGGTAAAGTTCTTCATTGGCTTCCATTTATGTTTTTCGGAGGCGAAGGTTCCAATACCAGAAATCACGTTGATATCGATATGTCACACGTTTTTCTGACACAATATCAGGGAATTAAAAGAGTTTGGTTATTTCCACTCAACCAATCTGATTTACTTTACAAGTTGCCTTACAATTTTCATAGCATTGCCAATCTTAAAACTTCAACCCAAGAAGAATTTCCAGGATTGAAATATCTTAAAGGCTATGAAGCAGTTCTAAAACCGGGACAAACGCTTTACATGCCTTCTGGCTGGTGGCATTTTATCCAATATGAAACGGAAGGTTATTCTATTTCAGTAAGAGCTTTGCCATCAAAATTGATTGAAAAGTGGCGAGGATTTAGAAATCTGGTATTTACGAGACATTTCGATAACCTGATGAGAGAGCTATTCAAGGAAAAATGGTTCGATTATAAAGTTTCTGTCGCAAAAAAAAGAGCTCAAAAAGCAATCGATAAAATCGAAGGAAAACACATTTTGGATGATATTCCGGATATCCCGGTACATTTTTGATAATAAAAAAGCGAGAAAAATTTTCCTCGCTTCTAATTTATGATTTTAAATCCAATTTAAGCTCCAACTCGGTAAGTTGTTCCTGATGAATTGGTGCTGGCGCATCAATCATTACATCTCTTCCTGAATTGTTTTTCGGGAAAGCAATGTAGTCTCTGATGACTTCGTTTCCGTCTAAAATAGCTACCAAACGGTCAAATCCGAAAGCTAAACCTCCGTGAGGCGGCGCTCCATATTTGAAAGCATTCATCAAGAATCCGAATTGTGCTTCTGCTTCTTCTTTTGAGAATCCTAACAAATCAAACATTCTTGACTGTAAATCTTTATCAAAAATTCTGATAGAACCACCACCGATTTCGTTTCCGTTTAAAACTAAATCATATGCGTTGGCTCTGGCTTTTCCTGGGTCAGTTTCCAATAAACCAAAGTCTTCGGTTTTCGGAGAGGTGAATGGGTGATGCATTGCGTGGTATCTTCCGCTTTCTTCATCAAATTCCAGTAATGGGAAATCTACAACCCAAAGTGGTGCAAATTCGTTCCCTTTTCTGAGTCCAAGACGATTTCCTAATTCCATTCTCAAAGCTGAAAGTTGAGTTCTTACTTTATCAGCATTTCCACTCATTAAGAACATCAAATCTCCGGCTTTTGCTCCAAATTTCTCAGCGATTTTCTTTAAGTCTTCTTCAGAATAGAATTTGTTAACGGATGAAGTTATAACACCGTCGTTCTGGAATTTGATCCAAACCATTCCGGTTGCTCCGATTTGCGGGCGTTTTACCCAATCAATCAATTCATCGATTTGTTTTCTGGTGTAATCCGCAATGCCTTCAACATTAATCCCAACAATCAATTCCGAATCATCGAATATTTTGAAATCTTTTCCTTTTACCAACTCATTCAGTTCCACGAATTCCAATCCGAAACGGATGTCCGGTTTGTCGTTACCATATTTCTGCATCGCATCAGCAAATGTCATTCTTGGGAAATTGTCGAAATCTTTTCCTGTGATGTCTTTCAATAAAGTTTTGGTCATGCCTTCGAAAACATTCATAATGTCTTCTTGCTCTACGAACGCCATTTCGCAATCGATTTGAGTGAATTCCGGCTGTCTGTCGGCACGCAAATCCTCGTCACGGAAACATTTCACGATTTGGAAATATCTGTCCATTCCGCCAACCATCAACAATTGTTTGAAAGTTTGTGGTGATTGAGGAAGCGCATAAAACTGTCCGGGATTCATTCTACTTGGAACTACGAAATCTCTCGCACCTTCTGGAGTTGACTTAATCAAAACAGGTGTTTCAACTTCGATGAAGCCGTTATCAGAAAGATAATTTCTCACTTTCTGCGCCATTTTGTGACGGAAAATCAGTTTGTCTTTCACAGGATTTCTTCTGATATCCAGATATCTGTATTTCATTCTCAACTCTTCTCCACCATCAGTTTCGTCTTCGATAGTGAATGGCGGAAGTTCAGAAGCATTTAATATTTTTAAATCGGAAACCAAAATTTCGATATCGCCGGTTGGGATTTTCGGATTTTTTGAAGCACGTTCTATAACAGTTCCTTCTACTTGGATCACAAATTCGCGGCCTAATTTCTTAGCCGATTCCAACAATTCTTTTGAGCTTCTTTCCTCGTCTAAAACCAATTGTGTAATGCCGTAACGATCCCGCAAATCGACCCAAATCATAAAACCTTTGTCACGGATGGTTTGTACCCAACCGGAAAGTGTTACTTTTTCATTCAGATTTGCCAGCGTCAGTTCGCCGTTTGTGTGTGTACGGAACATTTTTTTTAGATGTTAGTTGTTAGACTTTAGATATTAGACTTTTAGTAGGCTAATTTCCGAGTGCAAAGATAAGGTTTTGCGAGAAATAATTTTGATTGATGTTTAAAGGTTTTTTGATGTCAGAGGTTGAATCTTGGCACAGCGCGTAAGGGATAGTAGTGGATATCCTTTTTCTGTTCTCTGAACAGGAAAAGATAGGAACGGATAGCCCGACCCGGGCTGAGGGACATGCGCTGGCGAGGGATACGCCTAAGTATTGGTTAATTAAAAATTAATTCATAAATTCGTAATAATCAAATACTTAATTATTATGGGAAAAGGTGACCAAAAATCCACCAAAGGAAAAAGAGTACGCGGAAGTTATGGAAAAACGAGACCGAAAAAATCTTCCAAATCTGTAGTAGTTGCTGAAAAACCAGCAAAAGTAAAGGCCGAACCAAAACCAAAAGCAGTAAAACCGAAAGCAGAAAAAGCTGAAGAAACTGAAGAAAAACCAAAAGCAAAACGAACAAAAAAAGCCGAAGAATAATCTTCGGCTTCATTTTTTTATAAGGAATTTATTTTCCAAAAATGCTTCCCAACAATCCGCCAAGTCCACCTTGTTGAGATTGTTGTTGATTTCCGCCACCAAGAACACTTCCCAAAATATCGCCCAAACCACCACTAGAAGATTGTTGAGCGCCACCAAGAACGCTTCCGAGGATGTTACTTAAAGGATTGTCCGATGCCTGCGCTTGCTGGGAAGAACTTCCAAGTATTCCGCCTAGCAAATCTCCTAAGCCTCCACCGGAAGTTACATTGTTTGCCTGCTTTTGCTGACCGATATAACCCATAATTACAGGAGCTAAAGTTGCCAAAACCGGCCCGATTTTGTCCATAGAAATCCCTGTATTTTGTGATAATTGATTTTCTACGTTGGCTTTTTCTCCTCCAAAGATATGACTTAAAATAGAATCGCCTTCTTGTTCTCTGTCAAGTGCCTGAGCAGGATTGTTGAGGATACTTCCGTCATGGTCTCTGTCGAGAGCAGCATTCAGTTTGTCTGCTTCTTCTGCATTTTCCGATTTTTTCTTAAGGTAACTGATCACCAAAGGTGCAGCTACAACCAATAAGGCAATGATTTGATTTTTGCTGATCCCGAATTTGTTTTCAGCCTGTTCAGCGACTTGATTACCGGCGCTTCCAGTGATAAGGTCTAATAGACTCATAATTTATGTTTTTAAAATGTGTAAATCCAAAGATGATAAATTTATCTCAATAAAAAAACAAAAATTGTATTTTTTATAGATCGCGGATTTCCTCTATGGTCTGATACTTTTTTCTGAGCTCTATAAACTCTTTGGATGCCAGCTTCAAAGCAATGACATTATCTCTTGTCTGCCCGTTGTTCAACGTAAACTCGATGCAGCCAATGTTGTTATTAAGCCAAGGAAGCATATAATAGCAGAGCCCGTCTTTATATAATTTTTCTTGATGAAATTTTTTCCCCTGTGGTGTTAATGAGACTATATAAAGACTGAAAATATAAAATAAAGGAATCAGTAATGGAGTAAGCATTAGTCTTTTCAAAGCATATTTGGAACTAAGTTTCTTGATTCCTAAAGCAATAAATGCCGTAAAAATTATATAAAAAGGAATAAAAAAAACATAATTGTCAGAAACCGCATAGAAAGTTGCAAAACCCAGCGTGAAAAGACAAGCTGTAAAAAGAAAGAAAGATTCGGTTTTGAAGTTTTTATACAGATAAATAATTCCCGCAAAGCTGAACAAAATGAACACGTTAAAATTATAAATTAAAAAAGCAAAAGCTTTTGCAATGTCTTTTAACAGATCTTTAATACCTTGATTAAATGTATCTTCTACCCAAGGTCCTTTTTTGGAGAAGAAAGCATATTTTATGTCAATTCCCTGCAGATAGTTGACCCAAAACATAAAGAAAAGAGGAACAAGAAAAACAATGAAAGAGATTATTACTTTTTTGTGATCAGACTTTAACAAATAAAGCAAAACCATGTAGGCAGGGATCAACATAATATTCTGAATATGAACCCAAAGACTTAAGCCCAATACAAAGCCGGCTATAATAAGATAGTTTTTAGATCGGTTCTTCAATGACTTGACAGAATATATTAAAAAAAGAATGATCCAAAAGGCATTAAACGTATAAACTTCTATAGTTTCCGCACTTCGCCAAAAAGTAAAACAAAACCCAAAAACGGATGTTGACATCAGGGCTATCCAGTTTTCTTCAACAAATTCCTTAATCAAAACAAAAACCAGGCTTACGGTTATTGCAGCGGGAACAACAGACATCAAACGCATTACCAGCACACTGTCCATTGCCAGGTATTTTGAAAAAAAGATTGCCGTGTTCATATAAAGAAAATGAGTAAGCGGCATAAAATCAAGCAAAAATTCCCTTTTTTCTACATCCAGAACAAAACCGATGCAATCCCCAAAAGAAATTTTGGAAAAACTACCGGCATAATAGATAACTAAAAAGACAAGAAAAATGAGAAAGGTTATCGTTTTTTTATTCATTAAGGATTAGTTTTTAAAAATCGGAACATTGCTGCATGCTTCCCCAAACATCAGAGATTTAACAAGTGGTTTGAGCTGTTCCACCAATTCCACATAAGCGTTGTTCGGAATCAGTTCATCGCTACAGCCTTTCACCAGGACACGCTTGTCTTTCAGTTCAGAAAAATCATAGGTCTGGATGGCGTTGTGCATTAGCAAAACTTCCAAATCTTCCCGGTTTCCGAAAACAATTTTCTTCGCAGCATCCGTAATTTTTGAAGTAATGAGAAAATATGCCCAAAGTGGAATGATCACATCTTCAGAACAATAGATGTAAACATAAGCGTCTCTATAGATTTCTTCATCAATGTTTTTGATTTTTTCACGGAAATCTTTTTCTCTCAAAATCTGTCCCTCCCAAAGAAAATCCTTGATGTCAATTCCCAAACGTTTCCCTTTCGGAACCAGGTCGGAAATATCAAAATTCACCAATCCGCTTCCTGCAACTTTATTTACGATTTCTTCCATTTTGTAATTTTATATTCTTTAGGAGCTTAATCCCGCTATCCGCTATATCTTTTTCTTTTTTAGCAAAAAAGAAAAAGGATGCCGCTACTATCGGGGCTAGGGATTGGTGTGTAAAACAAATTTCCCCATATCAGAACTTTCACAATCCTAATCGCTCAAAAAACTTTAATTTTGCTCAAAGTTAATTATTTTGAACGGAAAACTTCTTTAGATTTATCTATCGGGCAGACTATCAAAATCTAAAATCCATAAACCTTGAGATATTATATAATAGCAGGTGAAGCTTCCGGCGATTTGCACGCTTCCAACCTAATGAAAGCCATCAGACAGAAAGACCAAAATGCCGAATTCCGGTTTTGGGGCGGCGACTTGATGCAGAAACAAGGAGGAACTTTGGTCAAACACTATCGCGATCTGGCTTTTATGGGTTTCCTGGAAGTGGTTCAGAATCTGAGAACCATTCTCAACAATATCAAATTCTGTAAAAAAGATATCCTGGAAAATAAACCTGATGTTTTGATTTTAGTGGATTATCCGGGATTTAATTTGAGGATTGCGAAATTTGCTAAAGAATTGGGAATTAAAGTTGTATATTATATTTCTCCTCAGCTTTGGGCTTGGAAAGAAGGTAGAGTTGAAACCATCAAAAAATATGTCGATGAGATGCTGGTGATTCTTCCGTTCGAAAAGGATTTTTATAAAAAACATCAGGTTGAAGCGCATTTTGTCGGACATCCATTATTGGATGCAATAGAAGGTTTGCCACCCATTGACATTCAGGAATTCAAAAAAGAAAACCGGCTTAACGATAAAGATATCATTGCATTGTTGCCCGGCTCCAGAAAACAAGAAGTTTCAAAAATGCTGCAAACCATGTTGTCTGTGAGAAATGATTTCCCGGATTACCAGTTTGTGATTGCCGGTGCACCAAGTCTTGACAAAGATTTTTATGAACAATTTGTAGATGACGATGTCCATTTCGTTTCCAACAGAACTTACGATTTGCTGAGATGTTCCAAAGCTGCTTTGGTAACTTCCGGAACAGCAACTCTGGAAACCGCTTTGCTCAATATCCCGGAAGTTGTTTGCTACAAAGGAAGCCGAATTTCCTACGAAATCGGGAAAAGACTGGTGAAAAATATTAAGTATATTTCTTTGGTCAACTTGATTATGGACAAAGAAGTAGTGACCGAACTCATTCAAAACGAACTGAATACTAAAAACCTCGTTGATGAACTTAATAAAATCCTCAATACTAATAAAAGAGACGAAGTTCTGAATAATTACGAAGTTTTGAGAACAAAATTAGGAGGAAGTGGCGCCAGTCAGAACGCAGCAGAACTTATTGTAAATCTGAAATAATGACATTAGAAAAATTATTACAAAAAATAGAATCATTGCTTCCTGAAATTAATAAGGAAAACCCATCAGTTTCCAAAGCCTCTGTCGGCTGGCATTTGGAACATTCCCTTTTAATCATCAATGGAAGTCTGAAAGGATTGACAATGACCAATCCGGAAAATTATAATCCGAAATTCAGCATCAAAAAGTTTGTGTTTCTCAATTTTGGGTTGATTCCGAGAGGGAAAATCAAGTCTCCAAAACAATTTGTTCCACTGGAAACACCAACTAAAGAAAGTATCGAAAAGCTTTTGAATCTGGCGAAAGAAAGACTGGAAGCCGTAAAAAATCTACCTGAGAAAGCATTCATCACGCATCCTTTTCTCGGTGACCTCGATAAAAAAACAACACTCAAATTTTTAGGTCTTCATACGAAGCATCATCTTAAAATTATTGATGATATTTTTGAAGGCATAGAAATGATAAAGGTATAGATACTCCGAAGCTCATTCAAAAGGCTTTGTAGCATTTTTGTCATTCCGGAGGAATCTAAACATTTTATCGATTCTTACAGAGATTCCTCCGGAATGACAAACTTTCTTTTTTATTTATTATCTTTATCATCAGATACTTCTGACTACGCTCAGTGTGACAGCTCTAATAATAACCGCTGTTATATTGAACTTGTAGAATGTCAAAATGTCAGGCTGATCGGAGTCAAAGCCTTTCATAAAACAAATTAAAAACACAAATGAACTTCAATGAAAAAACAGCCATTACTTATATTGCTGCTATGTTTCATTTTCGGGATTCTATTTCAAGAACACCTGATTATGTGCCAGGTGATCGTCTTTTCATTTCTAATAATCTCGGCAGTTTCACTAATTTCCTTATTAATCAAAAATCATTTTTTTCAACGCATCAAATATTATTGTTTAGGATTTTTCTTTTTCTCGATTGGGATATTTGTTCATTTTCAGAATTCTCAACAACCCAAGTTTCCAACTTTAAAAGAAAAAGAAACTATTGTTTTTCAAGTGGATAAGAAGCTCAATTCCAATGAAAAGAACAGGAAATATTATGTTGATATTCTTGACGTTTCGGATTTAAAACAAAAAGAGAGTTTCCCTTTCAAAACAGTTATCAGCATTCCGAAAGATGTTGAAGCGTTAGATTTTGAACATTATTATAAAGCTGAAGTTTACATCCACACACCGGAAGAGGTCAGGAACGATTTTCAGTTTGATTATAAAAAATATCTAGCAAGACAAGGTGTTTATTTCCAGGCTTATCTTCCAAATGACATTGTGAAAACCAAAAAACACTCGATTGATTTTGAAGATAAAATCAAACAAAAGCGATTGGATATTCTGAATCAAATCAATCATTCGTCTCTATCTCCGAAGATCCAGGAGTTTTTGAAAGGCATTATTCTCGCGGACCGAACGGAAATGGATGCTGAGACCGTTAAGGATTTTAATCAAACCGGTTTGGTGCATCTCTTGGCGATTTCAGGTTCGCACATGGTGATTATCTTCTGGCTCACACTTTTGTTTTTTAATCAAATTCTCCCAGTAAAATTTAGAAAAGTTTCAATCGTTCTGAGTATTCTCCTGATTTGGAAATTCGCCATTTTTATCGATTACGGGAGCTCTGTGATGCGGAGCTGTCTGATGATTACGTGTTATTATATTATGGTTTTGTTACAGAGAAAATCCGACTTGCTGCATTCTTTGGCGTTATCGGCTTTTATTCTTTTGATTATCGATTCAAATCAATTATTTGATGTCGGATTTCAATTGAGTTATGGAGCGGTTTTGGGCATTTGGTGGTTGACGAATCCCATTAAAAAACTGTTCAGAAAACCAAGATTCAAAGCGGAAAAATTCTTTTACGAAATCTCAGCAATGACTTTTGCGGCGCAGATTGCAACCTTACCCTTAGCAATTTATTATTTTCATCAGTTTTCTTTTATATCAATTGTTGCGAATCTTTTGATTATTCCCTTGTCCGAGATTATCATTGTTTCTTCTTTATTGATGGTGATTTTGATTGCTTTTGGATTCAATAATATTCCGTATTTGTATTCTATTTTTGATGGTTTCGTTGACTATGTTCTAAAACTCATTCATTGGTTTTCCGATTTTGAATCATTGATGAGCCGTAATATCTCAGTTAATTTGATAGAATTAAGCATTTTACTTTTAATAATTTACTTTTTAAAATTCGTAATAAAAGATTGTTTCAATCCGAAGAATCTGTTGAGGTTTGGGTTTTGTCTAATGCTATTTTTCGCACTTAGAATTGCATTTAATTTTCATCAATACAATAAAGAAGAAATGCTGGTTCACAGCTTTTACAAAGAAAAAATCGTGAGCGTCAAAGACAAAGACCAAGTTACATTTTGGATGAAATCAAATAAAAACGAAGACAAGATTTTAGATTTTGTTATCAAGCCTTATATGACTTCAAGACGAATTAAGGATTTTAAAATCAATTATATTCCTGCGGATTCGGGAGCTTTCGTTTATCAGGGAAAACAATATGATTTTAAGTAATTATAGTTTTTATAAATAAAGTCTTGTCTTTTTCATAAGAAATATGTATTTTTAGGAAAAACAAAAACTATGATGGATTTCTTTATCGGGATGAGTACTTTAGAGCAGGCCTTTTGGTGGGTAGCTATTATTGCCAGTCTCATTTTCCTTATTCAATTGATTTTTACGATTGTTGGTACCGATTTTACCGACGGTTTGCACGCTGACTTTAATGGTGATTTTGATGCCGTTCATGGGCCATTCCAACTATTCTCGTTCCGGAATTTGATCAATTTTCTGATGGGATTTGGATGGACAGGTGTGGCTTTTTATAACAGTTTTCAAAACCAAACATTTCTAATTATTCTCGCTGCAATTGTCGGTTGTCTGTTTGTGATTATCTTTTTTATTGTTATCAAACAGATTTTGAAATTGACAGAAGACAATACCTTCAATATCGATAAACTGATTGGCAAAACAGCGGAAGTTTACTTAAGAATTCCTGCAAACAAATCAGGTAAAGGCAAAGTCCAGGTGTCACTGAATGGTACCAATCACGAACTATTGGCGATAACCGAAACTGAAGAAATCCCTTCCGGAAACATGGTTAAGATTGTCCGCATCGAAGAAAAAATACTAATTGTTGAAAAAATTTAAAAATTCATAACTATGATTAATGGAACTTTTATTCTGATTTTGGTCGGAGTATTCGTATTATTTGTAACATTCTTGGCGCTGATTTCGCGCTACAAGCGTTGTCCGTCCGACAAGATTTTGGTCATCTACGGAAAGACCGGCGGCAGCTCTGCCAAGTGTATCCACGGTGGTGGTGCGTTTGTCTGGCCGGTGATTCAGGATTTTGCTTATCTGGATTTGAAACCGATTTCAATTGAAGCTAATTTAACTAATGCCTTATCCAGACAGAATATCCGTGTGGATGTGCCTTGCCGATTCACGATTGCGATTTCTACCGAGCCGGACTCTATGGGCAACGCTGCAGAAAGGTTATTGGGATTATCTCCGGAGCAGATTCAGGAGTTGTCAAAAGATATTTTGTTTGGTCAGTTACGTTTAGTCATTGCAACGATGACGATTGAGGAAATCAACTCAGACAGAGATAAATTCCTAGACAATATTTCTAAAAACGTTGATACGGAATTAAAGAAAATTGGTCTTAAATTAATCAACGTCAACGTTACCGATATCAGAGACGAGTCCGGTTACATCGAGGCTCTTGGAAAAGAAGCAGCAGCTAAAGCAATTAACGAAGCGATTATTTCCGTAGCAGAACAAACTAAAATCGGGGAAACAGGAAAAGCAATTGCCGACCGGGAAAAAGATACGCAGATCGCCGAAACGCAAAGAGACAGAGACGTTAAGATTGCGATTACTCAAAAAGATAGGGAGATCAGCATTGCATCAGCCGGGAAAGATGAATCCATTGGTAAAGCCGAAGCTGAAAGGGATGCGCGTATCGCTACGTCTCAAGCCAATTCACTGGCGGTAAAAGGGGAGAACGAAGCAAAAATTACAATAGCCAATTCCGATGCGGAAAGAAGAGAGAAAGAAGCAGAAGCTTTGAGAATTGCAACAGCCGCCGAGAAAGTGCAGGCAGCGAAAGCTTTGGAAGAATCCTATGTGGCTGAACAAAAAGCGGAAACTGCCAGAGCTGAAAGAGAACGTTCCACTCAACAGGCTAACATTGTAGTTCCTGCGGAAATTGCAAAACAAAAAGCAATCATCGATGCGCAAGCCGAAGCTGAAAAAATCAGATTGCAGGCAAAGGGTGAAGCTGATGCGATCTTTGCTAAAATGGAAGCTGAAGCAAAAGGTTTATTCGAAATCCTGACGAAACAAGCAGAAGGTTACGACAAAGTGGTTCAGGCTGCAGGTGGCGATACCAACAGCGCCTTCCAGTTATTGTTGATTGAGAAATTGCCGGAGTTAGTTAAAACTCAGGTTGAAGCGGTGAAGAATATCAAGATTGATAAAGTAACCGTTTGGGACAGCGGCAACAATCCGGATGGCAATACCTCAACTGCCAACTTCGTTTCGGGAATGATGAAAACTGTTCCGCCACTCAATGATCTGTTCAATATGGCTGGATTAGAGCTACCAGCTTACCTTAAAGGTAAAGATGGAAAGCAAGTCGTTGAGGTGAAAGAATTGAAAACTGAAACACCTCCGAAAGCGGAAGATGGCGCAGGGCATTCTTAATTTTTATATTAAAAAATGAAAGGCTATTTATATATTGATGAAAAGCAAATAGGAGAAGTTTTCTTTACTATTATAGATGAAAGTATGGGAGTGATTGGAGGAGATTTGATTAAAAATGATAATTATCAAAAGTACCAGACAGTTATCCAAAAGCATTATGAAGAAAAAGGAGTTTCTAATATGGAAGACTTTAATGTTAGAATTTTTCTTGATAATAATGTAGAATTGAAACCGCAAGGTGGAATTGGTATATTGGATTCGGTAGATTTTGATGAAATTTATGTAGAGTCTGCAGGAAACAATTTATTAAATCTTACTGATTGAAAGTAATTATTAATATAAAACTTCATCAATTATAACAAACGTCCGTATCCTTCTCTGAAAAGGTACGGACGTTTTAGTAAAAACACACGTGTGTTTTAATGAAAAGACACGTGTGTTTTTGACTACCTTTACAAATGTCTGCCCATCGGACTTACAGAGAGAGTAATTTTCGTCCTTATGAATATCAAAAAGTCAAGACGTTTTAACGAAAACATCAAGACCTTTTTACCAAAACATCAAGTTGTTTTAGTGAAAACATCAAGACGTTTTTGACCACCTCTTCAAACGTCCTGTTCATCGGACTAATCAAAGTCAAAAAATCATTTAAAAAAAGAATAAAAAACCCTTTTAGAGTTTCAAACTCTGAAAGGGTTGAATTGAAAAAATCTTATTGACTTATCTTACTATTGGCGCTACTTTTTCCCCGAATAATTCGATAGAATTCATCATCACGTCGTGTGCCGGATCCCCAACATCCATATGCCCGATAAATCTTGTCAATCCAAACAGTTCTTTCACCTCATTGATTTTTTCTGCCACTTCATCTGCACTTCCAATGAATAATGCACCGTCTTTGCTTCTTCCGCCATCATACTGCTCTTTGGTGTAAGGTGCCCATCCTCGGGTTCTGCCAATTCTGTCCATCTGGGATTTGTAATTGAAAAAGTATTGATCAATATCTTTCTGATCATCACTTACGAAGGTATGCGAGTGGATGGCAATCTGCATTTTGCTCTCGTCGTGTCCTGCTCTCAGATATTCCTGCTTGTAAAACTCGATGAGGTTTTTGAACTGTCTCGGCATTCCGCCAATGATTGCGACAATTAATGGTAATCCTAATTTAGCAGCTCTCAAAACAGATTCCGGAGTTCCGCCAACAGCAATCCAAATTGGTAGCACGCCGTTGTTGAAAGCTCTTGGGTAAACCGTTTGGTTTTCCATCGGTCTTCTCAGGATGCCGCTCCAGCTGACATTTTCTTCATTATTGATCTTCAGTAAAAGATCTAATTTCTCTTCAAATAACTGATTGTAATCCGACAGATCATAACCATATAATGGAAAAGACTCAATAAAGCTTCCTCTTCCCACAAAAATCTCTGCTCTACCTTTTGAAATCAGATCAATCATTGAGAAATCCTCATAGACTTTTACAGGTTCCGATGAGCTTAGAACTGTTACGCCACTTGCTAGTTTTATATTATTCGTGATGCTTGCAGCGGCAGCCAGAAGAATCTCGGGAGAAGAAACTGCATAATCTGCACGGTGATGCTCGCCCATCGCAAAAACGTCCAGACCAACCTGGTCCATCAATTTTACCTGTTCAAGGATCTCGTTAAGTTTTACGCTGGCATCTCTATATTTTCCGGTTTTGTTGTCCAAAGAAACATCTCCGAACATCCCTATTCCTAATTCCATAATAATCTCATTTTTATAGATACAAATTTAGACTTTTGGATTTTGCCCGGCATTGATGTAGGGTAATTTGAACCGCTAAACTATATCGTTTTTTTAAGTTTTAGAAATTGTTTTTCAAAAATGTGATACGATAAGTATGACAAGATTACACTGGATCCGAAGGACAAAAGAATAATAATAATCCAGTTCAGATTAAGGCTGATTCCTATTTTATTGAAAAAATGGATGCATATGATGTGTATGAGATATAGTCCATAAGTATATTTCCCTAGCCAGGCGAGAATACTCTGATCTGAAATCTTGAAAACATTTTTCTCACCCAGTGTTGATAAGATTAAAACAGAAAATAATAACCCCAAAATAATAGGAATAAACTTTTTATCCTGAATAAGATTAGTATTGCTTATCAGTGCGATAAAAGCAAGAACAGCGATAGCAAAAATGTATTTATAAACCGCAGGGATTTTTTCGATGCTTCTGATTATTTCTTTATGAAAGGTAAAAATATATGCAGGTATAGCTCCAAAAGCAAAATAATGTATATTGGTCAGTATATCCGCACAAGCTATACCGTAACTGTTATATATTGTTCTAAAAACAAAGGAAATTATAATGCAGGTAATAATTAATTTAGGAATATTTTTGAGTGATATGAAATAAAAGATCAGCCCCCAGATAACGTAAAAATGTTCTTCTACACAAAGTGACCACATCACACTTATAGGCGACACATTAGGAAGCATATTTTTATACATCATGACGTAATTCTCCATAAAGGTAAGGGTGAAAAACCAATTCGGATAATAACCTTCATCTGAATAAGGAAGCTTCAGCATAGAAATTATAAAAGGCGTACAAAATGCAAATAGTACCATCAAATAATATAGCGGCCAGATGCGTAATATTCTTCGTATAAAAAATTTCTTTAAGGGAACCTTGTTCTGATGGTTAATTTTTTCTAGGATCAATATGTAAGTAATCAGGAAGCCACTCAAAACAAAAAAGAACGATACTCCGATTCCGCCAGCCTTCGAAAAATAGTGTAGAAAATTATTTTCAGGAATTGCAGAATGGTATAGGAATACCAATAAAAATGATAAGAATCTTAATGAGTCGAATGTATGAAAGTGTATCCTGCTTACTTTTGGGAAACTCATTTATTTTTTTTCTTCAGATTGTAATAGATGCTTTTCACCAACCCGTCTGCCACAGAAATCTTCGGAACATAGATGTGTTTGATTTCTGCCCAGGTCATCACATTGTTAAAGATTTGTAATGCTGGTACAATAACATCGGCACGGTCTTCGCGAAATTGATAGCAATGCATTCTTTCTTCCACCGAAAGATTTTGCATCTCTTTGAGGTATTTTTTGATGACGGAAACAGGCATTGGTTTGCCATCTTTGGTTTTGCTCAGAGAGAAAATCTTATTGATGTTTCCCCCGGAACCAATAGCTACGACAGGCTTTTTGCTCTTGATTTTGTCTTTGATCTCATTCTTCATCTCTTCCCACATCTCTTGGGAAACTAATCCGTTGAGCAATCTGATGGTTCCGATGTTAAAAGAGTGCTCATACTTCATTTTGTTGTTCTCATAGAACGTGAGCTCTGTAGAACCGCCTCCTACGTCAACATACAGGTAAGCAAAATCTTTATCTAATCCTTCTGCTACGTGGTTCTCATAAATCAAAGTTGCTTCTTCATCACCAGAAATGATTTCTATATTGATATCGGCCTCTTGTTTTACAATGTCGATGATTTCCTGTCCGTTTTTGGCGTCGCGCATTGCGCTGGTAGCACAGGCGCGGTAATGGTCCACTTTGTACATAGTCATCAGTTGGCTAAAGATCTTCATCGTGTTGATGACCATTTGCTTTCGTTCGGCGCCGATTTCACCGTTGCTGAACACGTCAAAACCTAGTCTCAAAGGGATTCTCAGGAGATTCAGCTTAGTGAATTCTGCTTTTCCGTTGGATGGCTTTACTTCATTGATCAGCAGTCTGGCGGCATTACTTCCGATATCTATAGCAGCAATTATCATTTCTTGAGGGGAATTTAAAGCATAAATTTAAAGTAAATTCTTAATATTTCTGGCTTTTGAGATAATTATAGGTTTCTATCTGCGACCTGATTTTTTGTTTCTTGTCAGATTCTACATACTCATTTCTCATATTTTTATCAAGAATTCTGGCTTTCACATTATCCTGTAGCTGGATTTCGAGGAGTTCCTTCAGTTCCTTTTTCAGGTTTTTCTGCAAAATGGGTGTTGCTGCTTCGATACGGTAATCCAGGTTTCTTGTCATCCAGTCGGCTGAAGAGATGTACATATTTTCTGCACCTTTGTTGTAAAAATACATCACTCTGGCGTGCTCCAGATACTCGTCCACAATACTGATGGCGTAGATTTTTTTCTTGAAATATTTCTGATTAACGGCGCAGTAGATTCCACGGACAATCATTTTGGTGTCAACACCAGCTTCAGCAGCTTCATAAAGTTTCAAAATCAAAGTTTTATCACTCAGGGAATTAACTTTGATAATCATTTCTGCTTTGCGTCCGGCTTTGGCTTCTTCAATTTCTTTATCAATGTGAGCAATGATTTTTTCTCTCATAAACTGTGGGCAGACTAACAGGCTTTTGCAGGTTTTGAGAGCCGGAGTTGGGTCGGCTTTCGGTTTGCTGAGAACATTGAACACTTTATTGATGTCTGCCATTATTACCCTGTTGGAAGTCATCAGCAAATGATCTCCATAGATTTTGGCTGTTTTTTCATTAAAGTTGCCGGTACTCACAAAGCCATATTGAATGGTCCTGTTGTTTACTCTTTTCTTGATGACACATAGTTTGGCGTGTACTTTTTTATTAGGAATCCCGAGAAGTACTTTGACGCCTTCCAGTTCCAGTCTCTCTTTCCATTCAAGATTATTTTCTTCATCAAATCTTGCCCGCAGTTCCAGCATTACTGTCACTTCTTTGCCATTTCGGACCGCATTAATCAGTGCATTCACGATTTTCGAACTTGAGGCTAATCTATAAGCTGTGATTTGGATCGATTTTACATCCGGATCCATTGCGGATTCTCTCAACAGATCGATAACCGAATCATATGAATGGTAAGGGAAAGTCAGCAAAACATCTTTCTTGATGATAACGTCTGTCACTCTCTGTTTGTTGGCAAACTCCGGATGGATGAAAGAAGATCTTTCAACAGGTTTTTGGTAAGCTTTGAATACATCCGGAAAATCCATAAAATGCCTGAAGTTGTGAATCTTCTGCCCCGGAATGATACTGTCCCTTTTGGTGAGATTTAATTTCTTGATAAGAAATTCCAAGAGCGCTTTATCCATTTCTTTGTCGAAAACAAAACGTGTAGGTTTTCCTTTTCGCCGGCTTTTGACACCTTTTTCGATTTTGTCTGCCAAGGTTGTTTTGATGTCATTGTCGAGGTCAAATTCTGCATCCTTGGTCACTTTAAAACAATGTGCTGTGAATTCATCATATCCGAAATAGGAAAAAATGTGCGGAAGATTGTAAATAATCACATCTTCCAGAAGCATTACATCTTTCTGCTCTTTGTCATCTGTTGGCAGCAGGACAAATCTTCCGTTGGCCGTTACCGGAACTTCTATGATGGCATATTGGCTTTCGTACTGCCATTCTTTTCTTCGCATGGCGACACCTATAAAAAGACTTTTTTCCCTCAGATAAGGCATCGGCTTATTGTCATGAAGCAATATCGGAATCACATTAGATTCTACTTCTTCATCGAAGTATTTTATGACAAATTCCTTCTGGTTAGTAGTCAGATGCTTATAATCTTTAATGAAAACTTTCTCCTTAGCCATTTCGCGCTGAACATCTTTCCATGTCCTGTCAAAATCTTCCTGCTGATTAATTACAAGTTTATTGATTTTTTGAAGGATTTTTGAAGGCGCATCATAAAAAGATTCTGCAAGAACCTTTTGTTTGAAGTCCATTGCACGTTTCAATCCGGCAACTCTAACACGGAAAAACTCATCCAGGTTGTTGGAGAAAATTCCAAGAAAACGAATTCTGAGATGTATCGGAACGCTTTTATCCATTGCTTCCTGAAGAACTCTGGCATTGAAGCCCAGCCAGGTGACATCGCGCGGATTGAATTGTTGTGGCATTGATGAGGTTTTGATGATCTCAAAATTAATAAAATCCATTGGAATAATTTGTGGGACGCAAACTACAATGTTTTGACAATTTTGTATGTTTCTTAAATGTCAATTAATTTTTAAATAGACTGTAAATGCTTCGGAATCAATAAAAATGGAAATTGTTTTAAGTTTTAATTAAAATTCTATTGCGGTTTTAAAAAAAATAATACATTTGCTTCCCTTTTATTGGAAATTTAAAAATTATGAAGAAAATTCTATTAACATTGGTAAGTGCTCTTTTTCTAAACGCTTATGGACAGAGAACTTGCGGGACAGATAAAAAAATGGCAGAATTTTTTGCTGCCAATCCGGAAGCTGCGGCTAACAGATCATCTTTAAAATATTTTTTAGTCAACAATAAATCTCAGGTCAACAGAAAGGCTGGGGTTATTACCATTCCTGTTGTAGTACACGTAATTTATAAAAACTCTACTCAAAACGTTTCTGATGCTCAGATTGCCTCTCAGTTAAAAGTATTGAATGATGATTTTAGAAAAATGAATGCAGATTTCGGTACGGTGGTGCCATCTTATTTCCAAGGTAATGCAGCCGATATGGAATTGGTGTTCTGTATGGCAACTAAAGACCCTAATGGAAATGCTACAACCGGAATAGAGAGAAAATCTGTTGCTTCGGGTTTTGACTTTGATACTAAGTATTATACAACATCAGGGTTAAAAGCCTGGGATACTACAAAATATCTTAATATATGGGTAGGTCCTTTCACTGATACTGATTTATTAGGCTGGGCTTATTTGCCAGACGCTGCTGGACAAGCATATGATGGACTGTGTATTGGATACTACTGTTTCGGAACAAACGGTACAGCTGCTTCTCCTTATAATAAAGGAAGAACTGCAACTCACGAGATTGGACATTATTTTGGATTAGAACATCCTTGGGGATCTGTTGAAGATTACGGAACAACTCCAAATAAAAATAATTGTGGAAAAACAGGCTGGGATGACTTCTGTGCTGATACACCAGCAACGTATTATCCTCATTTTGATAAGCCTAGTAATGTTAATAAATATACTTGCGTAAGTACATCTAATGGAGCAATGTTTATGAATTATATGGATTATGTTCAGGATAGTCAGATGGCGTTTTTTACCAATGGTCAAAAAACAATTGCCCAAAACACAATGGCGGGTCCAAGAGCTAGCCTACTGAATTCTAATGCTTGCTCTCTTTTGGCCGTTGGTGAAGTAGAAAAATCAAACTCAATCAATATTTTCCCAAATCCTGCGGTCAATTATATATCCATTGCCTCACCATTGGTTAAGATTTCAGAAGTTGAGATTTTTGGCAATGATGGAAAACTAGTAAAAAAAGCTTTTGTTAAAAATGAAACAGATAAAATTGATGTGAAAAATCTTCCTGCAGGAACTTATTTTGTAAGAACTTATGATAATGGAGCTTTCATAAAATCAATGAAATTTATCAAAAATTAGTTACAGTAAAACCAACTCCTATTATAACAACTCCGCTATTGCGGAGTTTTTTTATTGATGACAATTTGTCACAATTACTGCCGTGGTATAAATGTTGAGATTTCGTGATTATAAATTTTAATAACAAAAAATAACATATAAAATGAGTAAAATAATTGGAATCGACTTAGGAACAACCAACTCTTGTGTTGCTGTAATGGAGGGTAAAGACCCTGTTGTAATTCCTAACGCAGAAGGTAAAAGAACAACACCGTCTATTGTAGCATTTACAGAAGATGGCGAAAGAAAAGTGGGAGATCCTGCAAAAAGACAGGCGGTAACGAACCCTACAAAAACTGTTTATTCTATCAAAAGATTTATCGGAACACACTTTAAAGATGATGCTTCTGAGATCTCAAGAGTGCCTTATAAAGTAGTATCAGGACCAAACGATACGGTAAAAGTAAAAATCGACGACAGAGAATACACTCCACAGGAAATTTCTGCAATGATCCTTCAGAAAATGAAGAAAACTGCTGAAGATTATCTTGGTCAGGAAGTAACAAGAGCGGTAATCACTGTTCCTGCATACTTCAACGATGCACAGAGACAGGCTACTAAAGAAGCGGGTGAAATTGCTGGTCTTAAAGTAGAAAGAATTATCAACGAACCTACTGCTGCAGCATTAGCTTACGGTCTTGATAAAAATCATAAAGATCAGAAAATCGCTGTGTATGACCTTGGTGGTGGTACTTTCGATATTTCTATCCTTGATCTAGGAGATGGTGTATTCGAAGTATTGTCTACAAACGGAGATACTCACTTAGGAGGGGATGACTTTGATGATGTGATCATCAACTGGATGGCTGACGAATTCAAAGCTGAAGAAGGAGTAGATTTAAAAGCTGATGCGATTGCTCTTCAAAGATTGAAAGAAGCTGCTGAAAAAGCTAAGATTGAATTGTCTTCTTCTCCACAAACGGAAATCAACCTTCCATACATCACAGCTACAGCTACAGGTCCTAAACACTTGGTGAAGACTTTAACTAAAGCTAAATTCGAGCAATTATCTGCAGATTTGGTAAGAAGATCTATGGAGCCGGTTGCTAAAGCTTTGAAAGATGCAGGTTTATCAACTTCAGATATCGACGAAGTAATCTTGGTAGGTGGTTCTACAAGAATCCCGATCATCCAGGAAGAAGTAGAAAAATTCTTCGGTAAAAAACCTTCAAAAGGAGTTAACCCGGATGAGGTTGTAGCAATTGGTGCAGCTATCCAAGGAGGAGTTTTAACAGGTGATGTAAAAGATGTATTGCTTCTTGACGTTACTCCGCTTTCTTTAGGTATCGAAACGATGGGTTCTGTTTTCACGAAATTAATTGAAGCGAACACTACGATTCCAACTAAAAAATCTGAAGTATTCTCTACAGCTTCTGACAACCAGCCGGCTGTAAGCATCAGAGTAGGACAGGGTGAAAGACCAATGTTCAACGATAACAAAGAGATTGGTAGATTTGATCTTACAGATATTCCACCAGCGCCAAGAGGAGTTCCTCAAATCGAAGTAACGTTCGATATTGATGCGAATGGTATCCTAAGTGTATCTGCTAAAGATAAAGGAACCGGTAAAGAGCAGTCTATCAAAATCCAGGCTTCTTCAGGTCTTTCTGATGAAGAAATCGAAAGAATGAAAAAAGAAGCTCAGGAAAACTCTGCAGCAGATGCTAAGAGAAAAGAAGAAGTTGAGATTTTCAACAAAGCTGACGGATTGATCTTCCAGACTGAAAAACAATTGAAAGAGTTTGGTGAGAAATTATCTGCGGACAAAAAAGCAGCTATCGAAGCAGCTCACGGAGAATTGAAAACCGCTTTCGAAGCTAAAAATGCAGACGACGTAAAAGCTAAAACAGAAGCTTTAGATGCAGCTTGGATGGCAGCTTCAGAAGAGTTGTATGCAGCGGGACAAGGTGCTCAAGGTGCAGATGCAGGAGCTCAGAATGCTGGAAATGCAGGAGGTGAAGATGTACAGGATGCAGACTTCGAAGAAGTCAAGTAATGATTGATTAACATTAATTATTTATAATCACTAAACCGCTGTAAACGTAATGTTTGCAGCGGTTTTTGTTTTTTGATCATTTTTTATTTTGCTTGTTTTTGATTGATTTTTATCCTATTTTTGTATCATATTTGTACCGAGCGTTATTTGGATGTAATGTGCGTCTTATGCGTCTTATTTTATTTCAGAACTCAAAAAACTGACAATGTTCAGGATGTTATTTCAGAATGGGATTTAGTAAATTAAAAATACCGAGAGTATGTGAGCATTGCTCAAAATCATTTGAAGCAAAGACAGTTACAACTCGTTTTTGTAGTGTTTCTTGTGCTAATAAAGCAGGAAAAGAACGCAAAAAATTGGAAAAAAAACAAAAAGAGAAGGAAACTCTTCTTAAAAAATACTCAAATAAAATTGCTGAAGTTCAAACAAGGGAATTTATTTCCGTAGCTGAAGCAACAATAATGTTTGGAATTTCAAAAGATACTTTGCATAGATTAATAAAAAGAGGAATGATAACGAGTGTCAATTTAGGTGTAAGGTTGACTAGAATTAGAAGGTCAGATTTGGAAGCTTTATTTACTTCGGTAGAACTTCCACCGAAAAAAGAAGAGAAATCAAAACCTAATTTTGAAGTTGGGAATTGCTACACGATTACGGAAATCAGTGAGAAATTTCATGCTGATCCTGGAACTGTAAACAATGTAATTAGGAGAAACAAAATTCCGACAAAAAAAGTGGGCAGTTTTGTTTACGTTCCAAAAGATGAAATCGATAAAATATTCGCAAACAGATGAAAGAATTAACCAAAACAAAGGTCACAGTTCGCCTTCGAAAAGCAGAAGATAGAAAGGAATGGTATATTTACTTGGAAAGTTATCCGGTTCAGGTTATCGGAAAGAAGTCGCCTCAGCGAATTAGAGAATATCTCAACAGAAGCGTAACAACCGTTGATTTTGATAAAAAAAGAGTAGCAAGAACTACAGAAACTTCTGTTTCTTACAAACCAAAAAGAAATGATAATGGAATCATTATTTGTAAGAGTGATCATGATATTGAAACGATGTTGTATGCCGATGCAATAAGGAAATTACGGCAAAAAGAATACGACAACGCTGAACTTTATAGTGAATTAGATACTATTCAAGCGGAACAGAAAGAAAAGTCTCAGGAAAATTTTATCAAGTATTTTGAAGCTGTAGTAAAGAAGCGACATAAAAACAGTTCAACTTCAATTATTATAAATTGGGAAAGATCAATCGAATTTTTGAAAGATTTTGCTGGAGAAACGATAGTGTTTTCTCAAATTGACTTTAAATTTTGTGAGGATTTTAAATCGTTTCTATTGACCGCTAAAAGAGGAGGAAACAAAGATGGAATACTTTCGCAAAATACAGCCTCCACGTATTTTTCTGTTTTCAAAGCCGCATTAAAACAAGCTTTTATTGATGGCTATTTTACCACAGATATTTCTGCAAAAATCAAAAGCATTCCTTCTCAGGAAACAAGAAGAGAATATTTAACTATCGAAGAACTAAATTCTTTAGTGGAAACACCTTGCGAAAATGATGTTTTGAAACGTGCCGCTCTTTTTTCTGCATTGACAGGTTTACGTCATTCCGATATTCAGAAATTGAAGTGGAATGAAATAAGTTTTGAAGGTAATCAGCCACGAATCAACTTCACGCAAAAAAAGACAAAAGGAGTAGAATATATGCCGATTTCTCAGCAAGCTTTAGAGATTTGTGGAGAACCGAAATCTCCCAATGATCTAGTTTTTGAGAATTTAACGAATCCGTCTTGGATTAATCGTCCATTGAAAAATTGGGTAGCAAAGGCAGGAATCAATAAAAATATTACGTTCCATTGTTTTCGTCACACGTTTGCCACTTTGCAATTATCCAATGGAACGGACATATATACCGTTAGTAAAATGCTTGGTCACACGAATGTTAAAACGACTCAAGTTTATGCAAAAGTGATAGATGAAAAGAAAAACAAAGCAGCTGAAGCTATTCAATTAAAAACACTCTCAAAAAATAGAAAATGAAACAGGATTATCGAGATATTTTAATTCAAAATCTTGCTATTATTATTGGTGGAGTAATTACAGGTTTAGGAGTAAGGTTGATAGTGCTTGAAAAAGGAGCTGATGAATTTACTGCAAATAGTATTTTTTGGGTTATCAATTTCGTATTTATTTTATTGTATTTGGCTTTTGTTACTTTTGGGATTTCTCTTATAGAAATATTCAAACAAATAAAAAAGAAATTTTATAATAAGAATAATGTTGAAAAACAAGAAGCTGTTCCAAATGATGTTAGTATAGATAATTTTGAGAAATTAGAATTGAATGAAGAACCTTTACAAAATCTCCCAACTATTATTGAAGAAGAAAAACTAACTTCTGAAGTTGAAAATGAAATTTCAAATACATTATTGGAAGCTGAAAAGCCAGTTGAACTTTCTGATATTGAAAAAATAAGAATTCAAGCGAAATCTGACAACGAAAAGATCCTTCAGGGAAAGTTAGATTTTATTGTCCAATACACAAAACAAAAATTTGCACCGTACGCTTCTGATGAAGAAATTCTTAGATTTTGCACGTATCTTGTAAATTTCCTTAAGGATGGTAAAATTGAGAATGTAAATCCAATTAAGGTAGAAGTTCTTGGTACTATTGATTTAAAGCATTTCGGATGGAATGTCTGGAATCATTACAAGGGAAAAAATGAAAGAAAAGATGTTGCGAAGTTTTTAAAGACAGTATTCCCCTATACTTTTAATGATACGGTGCTGCCAACAATAGAAAAACAACTTACTTCAAGAAAAAATGAAGGATTAATAAAAATTGAAGATAACCTGCTTCAATAAAGGAAAATACAATTAATATTGATTAATAAACCTCCTATGATATCAGTATGATTTAAACATTCTTTATCATACAAAAAACATACACAGAACATAAATTATCATTGCACCATAACAATCATAAACGATACTTATGGATGCGCACGAAATCAACTTTGAAAACCTGCCAAGAGCAGTCGCACATTTGGCAAATGAAATTGCCGAAATCAAATCAATTGTAGAGCAAAAACAAGTTTCTACAGTTCCTACCAAAAAAATTCCTATTGACATTTCCGAAGCTTGTAAAATAATAGGTAAAGCAAAACCGACTATTTATACGCTTGTTCGGGAAAGAAAAATCCCTTGTTACAAAAACGGAAAGAAACTCTATTTTTTTGAAGAGGAACTTTTAGATTGGATTTCTAAAGGTAAAAAGAAAACCATTCAAGAGATAGAAGCCGAAGCGAGAGCGAATTATAAGAATCTAAAATAATTCTGATGCATTCGCCACAAAAACGGTATCAAACCGAAACAGGTTCTGTTACGGTATTTGATAAAGTGATTAAATATCTGAATCACAAATATCAAGTCCGATACAACGAAATTGCTTTGGAATTTGAAATCCGAACGGAAAACGAAGATTGGGACGAATTGAATATCAATTCCCTGTTTATTGAATTGATTCAATCCGGGATTAATATTACGTTGAATAAGTTGGAAATTTTACTGAAAAGTCATTGGATAGAGAAATACAATCCGATTCAAAATTACTTTGAAAATCTACCAAAATGGAACGGCGAAAATCACATTCAAAAATTAGCGAATCACATAACAACGACTGACGATGAATCATTTCAAAAGCATTTTGAAAAATGGCTGACAAGAGCAGTTTTATGCTCATTGAAGAAAGGCTACGTCAACAAACAATGCTTGGTTTTGTTCAATACCAAACAAAATTCTGGAAAAACCAGCTTTTTGAGATTCCTGATTCCAACCGAACTAGAAAAATATTACACCGAAGATATTGGAATTGATAAAGACGGATTGATTTCGCTTTGTAAATCACTAATAATTAACATAGATGAACTATCCGTCATGTCAAAAATAGATGTGAATACGCTGAAATCTTTCATTTCCAAAAATACCATTAATGCAAGACTACCTTATGACAGAAAATCGTCATTAATGCACAGAACCGCTTCGTTTTGTGGTTCAACCAACCGTTCTGATTTTCTGACGGATGAAACAGGAAGCGTTCGCTGGCAAATTTTTGAAGTGTTGGAAATCAATTTCAATTACTCAAAGGAAATCAATATCAATCAAGTTTGGGCTCAAGCATATTTCAATGCTTTTGAAAGGAAAAATTACAATCCGGAACTCACTGCCGAAGATATTTTGGAAAACGAGAAACGGAATGAAAAATACAAGCAGGTCGGTTTAGAGCAGGAAATTATTATCACCCATTTCGAAAAATCGGAAAATAAAAATGATTTCCTAACCGCTACAGATATTATGTTGGCGATGAACAACGCTTTGGGAGTTCGATTAAACATTATAAAAATAGGAAAAGCTTTGACGATATTAAATTACGAACGGATAAAACATTCCAAAAGACAAGTCTATGGCTACTTAATCAAACGAAAAATCGAAGAATCAAAAAACGAATAGTAAAAACACGACTTACCTCAATTACCAACTTACCTAAAATCTTTGAAAACTACTATCAATAAAGGTTTTTCAATAAGGTAATGTTAAAAATACAACTTACCTAAGTTACCTAAATAATTAACCATTAAAAGGTAATAAGGTAAAGAAAGGTAATTGCTAAAATTCAGCCGAAACTGCTTTTAACAAAGACTTTGGTAAACAGGTAAGAAGATTCTGAAAAAAATTACAAAACTTTAAAACAATAAAAAAATGAACTGTAAAACCGCAAACGAAAATATCAACATTCGGGAAATTTTGGATAATTTTTCTCTTTTCCCAAGCAAAGAAAATTTGAAATCAGCATTTTATTTTGCTTTTGACCGAAAAGAACGGACACCAAGTGTAATCGTCAATTTTGGAAAAAATACCGCTTTCGATTTTGGAACTGGGAAGCAATACGATAATGTTTCTTTGGTCCAAGAAATCAAAAAATGCAGTGTTTCCGAAGCATTGGAGTATCTAAAGCAATTTAAATTTTCAAGTTTTGAAAAGAATCAAAATAAGAAAAATGAACAAAATTCTGATAAAAAATCAAAACCCAATTATGAGATTTTGGAAATAAAAAATGTAGAAAATTCTCCACTTTTAAGCTATTTAAAATCCCGAAATCTGGAAAGTCAAATATCAGAACTCAAGGAAATTCATTATTTACTGAATGACAAAAAATATTTTGGACTGGCTTTTCAAAATGATTCTGAAGGATATGAAATTAGAAATCCATTCATTAAAATTTGTCTTGGAAAAAAAGATATTTCCACGATTAAAAACGGAAGTGAAACCCTGAGGATTTTTGAAGGATTCACCGATTACTTATCATTCAAAATTTTGGAAAAATTGCTCGAAAAAGAACCTACGGATTATCTGATTTTAAACTCCGTTTCTATGCTTTTCAAAGCCAAAACTGAACTCGAAAACTATCCAAAAATTGAACTCTATTTTGATAATGATAAAGCAGGAAATTTGGCAACAGAACAATTAATGAGTTTTCATAAAAACATCACAGACGAACGTTTGCTCTACAAAAATCACAAGGATTTGAATGCATTTTTGATGAACAATGAAATTAAAGAAGAACATCGTCCAAAATTCGGCAGATAGTGAGTGCAAAAAGTACCCAAAGTTTACAATAAGCGTATCCGCTGATTGAAACCTTTCGGCTTTTTGGTTTTTTCCTATCGTCAAAAACAGATTTTAAAACCAATAATTAAAGACAAAAAAAAATGGAAAATGGTTTTTTGAAAACGTTTGTTCAGCAGGTTTCCAAAGTGGAAGAACAAAAAAATGCTGAACAAAAAAAGCGAAAATACTTCCAAGAATTGGGCAGAAAAGGGGGACTAAAAAAGAAAACTTCGGAACAATTTTCTAAGGTGATTTCGGTACGGTTTACAGAGAAAGAATTTGAAGAAATTAGAAAAGAATCGGAAAAATATAAGCTCACTTTTTCAAAATACTTGAGGTTGATTTTTACAGAAAAAGAGTTAAAAATTAATGAATTTCAAACGGACGAAATTTTGCTAAAATATGGCGACAATTTTATAAAAATCCGAAATCTTTTGAGAAATGCAGAATGGACTGCTTTTGAAAATAAAAAAGAAATCTTGACCGAAATAGAATTGGTTTTGAGGTTAATCAAAAACTATCTCTATCAAAAAAACATTCAAAAATGAATAATTCTGCAACCACAAGAAGAATCTCAAAAATCGCTTTGGAATATAATGGAAACGACAAAGGAAAAGCAGAAATGGTTTTCAGTCAAAATCTGCTCAATGAAAATCCTGAAAAACAATTTTTGGAAATGAAAACGATTGCTGACAGAAATTCTAATGTGAAGAAATGGGCGTTCACAGGATATATTTCGCCCGAAAAATCAATTGGAGATCAATTGTCAAATGAAGAATTGGTGAAGTTAACTTTAAAAGCATTGAAAAAAGTTGGTGTAACCCAACAAAACCAAATTCGACTGGATATTCATTCTTCTACGAAGCAAAAACACATTCATTTTGTAGTAAACAGAATTGATATTCACGGAAACAATACTATAAAAGCCCATAAAATAGGCGAAAATTTCGGTAAAGCTGTCCGTGAAGTTTGCAAAGAAATGAACCTGAAAACAGATGTTGAAATTGGCATTGAAAAGAAAAAACAAATGCTAAGCGATTTGAAATTCTGCCTCAAATCAGCAAAGAATTTTGATGAACTCACCGTAAAAATGGATGAATTGGGTTACAGAATTACACTTTCAGAGAATGTAAAGGTTGGAGTTTCAGGAATGCGAATTGTTTGTCATGAAGACATCAATCTCGATACACCTCGCCAATACTTCCCCGGTTATAAATTATCTGAAATCACGAATAAGTTGAAAATTGCGGATATTAAAAATATTCTCAATACTAATCAGGAAAAGGAAATTTCAAAAAGCGAGTTATCTCAAAATTCGGATTCGCAATCGTTTGAAAATGATACAAAAAGTAATGCAACATCATTTTTGAATGAAATCGGAAATCTTTCAAAAGAATTTTTAAAACCCACTTTCACAACACCAGACGAAGAATTATTTAGAAAAAAGAAACGTAAACTTTAAACAAAATGGAAAACAAAGAAAACAATCAGGACAACGGTTTGGAATTACTAAATAAAGTAATTGAAACTAACGAAAGAAACATTGAACAAGGAATAAAAATAGAGTTTCTCTACGAAGATTTATTGTTTATAAAAGGAGAAACAGAATCTACGATGCGAGGCTTGAACACAACAAATCTGAAATTAGTAGGATTGCTAGAAAAGGAAACTCAAGAAAGAGAGAAGTTTTTAGAAAGAATACCAAAAGCTATTGAAGCCGAGCTTTCTGAAGATTCATTAAATTTTTTGAAAGATTTTCAAAAGAAATCCAAAGGAGTAAAATATTTAATTTTTGGTAGCCTTGGTATTTTGTTGCTTTCAATTATTGTAATTTTCTCAATTGGAAAACTCGCTAAGAACTGGTATTCCGAAAGCATAAAAACCAAAACCGAAATTAGGGAAGAACTCTTTACCGAAATCAAAAACCAAGGAAAAAATGTCTACAAAACTGCCGATTTTGAACTACTCAAACACAACACGATTATAATGAATAAATGGATACAGAAAAACCCAAAAGATTCCGAGAATTTTCTTAGGTTCAAAGAGGGGTTTGAAAGTAGATGATTATTTGTAATTTGTCGTTGATTTTCATATTTCTACTTTTTTCGAGCTGTTGTAATTTAAATGTCTTTGTATGTTATGAAGGAGTTTTTCTCTATGAAAGAGAGAACGAAAACAAGAAGGATAAAGATTACCAAGAATTCAAACAAATAGAAGAACTAATTCAAAGGCAGATAGAAAAATCATTGAGTATCCAAACTCTTTTATACATAAATATTGGTATCTTTGATAACTATTGTAAAAACTAATTTTCGCTAAGAAATATGATGACCAAAGAAGCACAAATTGAGGATCTCTTTATAAAAAAATTAGAAGATCTTAAATATACATATCGGAAAGACATACACGATAAAAATACCTTAGAGAAAAATTTTCGGGAAAAATTTGAAACTCTTAACAGAGTGAAATTAACAGATAGTGAATTTGAACGTTTGAAAAGTGATATTATAAATCCTGATGTTTTCAATGCTTCCAAATTGCTACGTGCAAGAAACTATTTTCAACGTGAAGACGGAACTCCTTTGCATTACACTTTGGTAAATATTAAAGATTGGTGTAAAAATGAATATGAGGTCATCAACCAGTTGAGGATAAATACGCAAAACAGTAATCACCGATATGATGTAATTGTTCTCATTAATGGGATACCCATAGTTCAGGTTGAATTGAAAACATTGGAAATTTCGCCACGTAAAGCCATGCAACAGATCGTAGATTATAAAAATGATTCAGGTAATGGATACACTAATTCTCTGCTTTGTTTTGTGCAATTATTCATTGTAAGTAATAAAACAAATACCTATTATTTTGCAAATAATAGAAATCAACATTTTAGTTTTAATGCTGATGAGCAATTTTTGCCTGTCTATCAGTATGCAGATGAACAAAATAAGAAAATTACCCACATAGATTCTTTTGCTGAAAAGTTCCTTCCTAAATGTACCCTGGGAGAATTAATCAGCAAGTATATGGTTCTTGTAGAGAGTGAGCAGAAAATGCTAATTATGCGTCCATATCAAATTTATGCAGTAAAAGCCATTGTTGACTGTATTCAGCAAAATCGTGGAAACGGGTATATTTGGCATACAACAGGAAGTGGAAAAACATTGACATCTTTCAAGGCTTCCACATTATTGAAAGACAATCCTGATATTGAAAAATGTTTATTTGTAGTCGATCGTAAAGATTTGGACAGACAAACTAGAGAAGAATTTAATAAATTTCAAGAAGGAAGTGTTGAAGAAAATACCAATACCGAAACTCTTGTGAATAGATTGCTTTCTACCGATTATGCGGATAAAGTAATTGTTACCACTATACAGAAATTAGGTTTGGCATTAGACGATAGTAATCGTAAAAATTATAAAGAACGTTTGCTGCCTTTGAGTAAAAAACGTGTGGTTTTCATTTTTGATGAATGTCACCGATCACAATTTGGAGAGAATCATAAGGCTATAAAAGAGTTTTTCCCAAATGCACAGCTCTTCGGATTTACCGGAACGCCTATTTTTCCTGATAATTCCAGTTATACCATTCGAGAAGGAGATCAGGCTTTCAATAAAACAACCGATGATATTTTTGAAAAACAACTACACGCATATACAATTACTCACGCTATTGATGATAGAAATGTACTGCGTTTTCATATCGATTATTTTAAAGGACAAGGAAATGTACAGCTTAAACCTGGCGAAACCTTAGCCCAACAAGCCGTGGCAGAGGCTATTATAGAAAAACACGATGTAGCAACAAATAACAGGAGATTCAATGCGGTTCTTGCAACTGCATCTATCAATAATGCTATAGAATATTATCGCCTTTTCAAAGAAATACAGCAAAAGAAGAAAGCAGAGAATGAGGATTATGAACCGCTTAATATTACTTGTGTATTTTCTCCGCCGGCAGAAGGAAATAAGGATATTCAGCAAATTCAGGAAGATTTAGAACAGGAAAAAGAAGATAATAAACAAAATCCTGACGAAAAGAAAGCGGCATTGAAAATAATCATTGACGACTACAATCTTCAATATGGTACAAATCACAATATCAACGAATTTGATTCATATTATCAAAATGTACAAACACGCATAAAGGATCATAAGTATAGCAACAAGGACTATCCACACAAAAATAAGATTGACATTACCATTGTGGTAGATATGTTACTTACAGGATTTGATTCAAAATACCTTAACACTTTGTACGTGGATAAGAATCTGAAATATCACGGATTGATTCAGGCATTTTCCCGAACCAATCGTGTGCTTAATGACACTAAACCCTATGGGAATATTTTGGATTTTCGTCATCAGCAAGATGCTGTAAATGCTGCTATAACATTGTTTTCTGGTGAGAAATCTGACGAAGAAGCCAAAGAAATCTGGTTAGTTGAGCCAGCTCCTGTGGTGATTGAAAAATATAAAGAGGCAGTTGCACAATTAGGTGATTTTATGGCGAAAAACAATTTGGTTTGTGAACCCCAAGAAGTATATAATTTGAGAGGAGATGCTGCTAAAATTGCCTTTGTGAAAAATTTTAAAGAAGTACAAAGGTTAAAAACTCAGCTCGACCAATATACAGATTTAGACATTGAGCAGAAAGAAATCATTGAAACCATTTTGCCTGAAGATACTTTGCGTTCCTTCAAAAGTTCATATATAGAAACAGCTAAACAGTTCAAAAAAATACAGCAAGACGAAGGTAGTAATGCTCCCGATGATATACAGCAACTTGATTTTGAATTTGTTCTTTTTGCTTCAACATTGATTGATTATGACTACATAATGTCATTGATTGCTGATAATATGCAGAAAAAACCAACTAAGCAAAAAATGACAAAATTACAAGTCATCAACCTGCTTACTTCAAGCTCTAATATGATGGAAGAACAAGAGGATTTGACTGAATATATTAATGGCTTGGACTGGAATAGCGGACAAGACGAACAAACACTGAAAAATGGTTATGAGATTTTTAAAATAGAAAAAAACAACAAAGAATTATTATCCATTGCAGATAAGCATAGTGTCCCTGTAACAACATTAAAGGATTTTATAGACCAAGTACTGAATCGGATGATTTTTGATGGAGAGAAATTGACCGACCTTTTAGCTCCGTTGGAATTAAGTTGGAAAGAACGTAGAACAAAAGAGCTTTCATTGATGGAAGATTTGGTTCCTCTTCTAAAGAAACAAGCACAAGGTCTCGAAATATCCGGATTAGCAGCTTATGAGTAATAAACCGAAAATATATAAATACAAAACAATGTCAGGTCTGGTAACAAGATTACGAGATGATTTAAACAATGTAGACTTTGTATTGCTATATGCTTATAATGGTACGGGAAAAACTCGCATTTCGATGGAATTTAAGGATAAAGGAAAGCTAAAAGGAACTGCTGATACACTTTATTTTAATGCTTTTACCGAGGATCTTTTTTATTGGGATAATGACTTGGATAATGATAAAGAGCGAACTCTTAAAATAAATTCGAAGTCAAATTTTTTTAATGGATTCAGAGAATTGGCTTTAGAAGAAAAAATTTTCGTCTATTTAGAACGGTATGTTGATTTTGATTTTAAAATTGATTATGAAAAATGGCAAGTAGTATTCAGTAAAAACATTAAAAATCCAAAATATAAAACAAACACAGAAGAACCAGAATATATTATTCAGGATAATATTAAAATATCTCGTGGAGAGGAAAATATTTTCATTTGGTGTATTTTCCTGGTAATTTGTGAATTGACTATAGATGGTGACGAAGCTTACAATTGGGTTAAATATATTTATATTGATGACCCCATTTCTTCTTTAGATGATAATAATACAATTGCTGTAGCAAGTGATTTAGTTAAGATATTGAAAAAAGGAGTTGGTAAAGTTAAAATGATTCTGTCTTCTCATCATAATCTTTTTTTTAATGTGATGTGTAATGAATTGAAAAAGAATAATCATAAACGATATTTTCTACACAAAAATGGAACAGAAGGACATACGTTGAGAGCAACTGATGACACTCCATTTTTTCACCATGTAGCTCTTTTGAGTGAGTTGAAGCGTGTTGCAGAATCAAATAAAATCAGCACTTATCATTTTAATATGTTAAGGAGTACTTTGGAAAAGACAGCAACTTTTTTTGGGTTTGACGATTTTTCTAAGTGTATACATGGTATAAATGATGAAGTATTATATGCACGTGCCCTCAATCTTTTGAGCCATGGCAAATATTCTATTTATGAACCAGTAGAGATGGGTGTTGATAATAAAGAACTTTTCAAAAATATATTAAACGAGTTTCTTGTAAAATATGAATTTTATTTACCGGAAGTACTCGATGAAGAAATAAAATAATCATGACATTAAAGCAACAACAGCAATTGGGTAAAACCCTTTGGGAAATAGCCGATCAACTACGCGGAGCAATGAACGCAGATGATTTCCGAGATTATATGCTTTCGTTTTTATTCCTTCGTTATCTGTCTGATAATTATGAAGAAGCGGCAAAGAAAGAATTAGGGAAAGATTATCCCCAATTAAAAGAAGGAGATAAGTCTACTGCCTTAAAAATTTGGTATAAAGCAAACGAAGCAGATGTACTTGATTTCGAAAAGCAGATGCGTCGGAAAATCCATTATGTCATCAAACCAGAACATCTGTGGAGTAACATTTCTGAACTTGCCCGAACACAAAACGGTGATTTACTAGTAACACTGGAAGCAGGATTCCGCTATATCGAAAATGAATCGTTTGAAAGTGCGTTTCAGGGATTATTTTCGGAAATCAATCTCAATTCCGAAAAATTGGGTAAAACAGCTCCTGAAAGAAACAAAAAGCTTTGTACTATCATTCAGAAAATTGCAGAAGGAATTGCTGTTTTTTCTACTGATACAGATATTTTAGGAGATGCTTACGAATATCTTATCGGACAGTTTGCAGCTGGTTCTGGAAAAAAGGCAGGCGAATTTTATACTCCGCAACAGATGTCTACCATTTTATCTAAAATTGTAATTTTAGATAGTCAGAACCCCGCATTGGGAGAAAAGAAAAAATTAGATAAAGTATTTGATTTCGCTTGTGGTTCAGGTTCTTTACTATTAAATGTACGTAGACAATTAAAAGAAAGCGGAGGGCATATTGGAAAAATATACGGACAGGAAAAAAATATCACTACCTATAACCTTGCCCGTATGAATATGCTCTTACATGGGGTAAAAGACACAGAATTTGAGATTCACCATGGTGATACCCTTTCCAATGATTGGGATATGTTGAACGAAATGAATCCTGCGAAAAAAATTGAATTTGACGGAATTGTAGCCAATCCTCCTTTTAGCTTAAAGTGGGAACCAAACGACAGTTTAGCTGACGATTTTCGTTTCAAAAGCTATGGTTTAGCCCCTAAATCCGCTGCTGATTTTGCCTTTTTAATTCACGGTTTCCATTATCTTTCTAACGAAGGAACAATGGCAATTATTCTTCCACACGGTGTATTGTTCCGAAGTGGTGCCGAGGAACGTATCCGAACCAAATTATTAAGAGATAACCATATAGATACCGTAATCGGATTGCCTTCAAATTTATTTTTCTCAACGGGTATTCCTGTTTGTATTTTGATTTTGAAAAAATGCAAAAGATTTGATGATGTACTATTCATCAATGCCAGCGAATGTTATAAAAAAGACAAACGACAAAATCGTTTACGTGAAGGTGAAAATGGCGAGCCAAATGATATAGACAAAATTGTAGAAACCTATCAGTTTAGAAACGAAGAAGAACGCTATTCTCGTAGAGTTCCAATAAGTGAAATAGAAGAAAATGGATATAATCTTAATATTTCCCGATATGTAAGCACGCAGGTTGAAGAAGAGCCTGTTGATATTCACACTGTAATGCAAGAAATCAAATCTTTAGAAGCGAAACGTGCAGAATTGGATATTGAAATTCAAAAATATTTTAAAGAATTGGGGCTTGTTTTTTAATTTTTTTTAGTGATGAAACCAACAATCAATATATATTGCGACGAAAGTTGTCATTTGCTGAATGACAAAGAACCTATAATGGTTTTAGGTGCTGTTTATTGCCCAATTGAAAAGAAAGAAGAAATTTTTGAAAGATTATATAGTTTTAAAATCAAGCATAATCTTATTCCTAAAAATAAAAAGAATGATAAGGATAATCGTACTTACTATGAGTTGAAATGGAACAAGGTTTCAAAATCAAAAATTGAATATTATAAAGATGTCATCAATTATTTTTTTGATGATGATGATTTACAGTTTCGAACTCTTGTAGTATCAGATAAATCCGCTATTAATTACGAAAAATTTAATCATACACACGATACATTTTACTACAAAATGTATTTTGGAATGTTAAAAGCCATTCTAAATCCTGAAAATTCACATCATATCTATATTGATATTAAGGATACCAGAAGTAAGGAAAAAGTTCATAAGCTTGAGCAGGTTCTGAGGAATGATAAATATGATTATTCCAAAGAAATAATCAAAAAAGTACAACAAGTGCGGTCGCACGAAGTAGAGATATTACAACTCGCCGATTTATTAATTGGTGCTACGGCTTATGTAAACAGAGGATTAAACAATAATAAGGCGAAGAATGAATTAATCAATCTTATTAAACATCGCTCTAAATATTCGCTTACAAAATCCACATTATTAAAAGAACGGAAGTTCAATGTTTTTATTTGGGAACCTCAAAAACCATATTTTGTATGAGTTTAGTTTTTCCCCAATTAATACCGTTTAGTGATTTTGGCGGTGATTTTACATCATATTTTGAAGCCATTTATTTGGTTTTTCATAATGATTTTATTAAAACACAGCCAATTTACGAAGGCATGAAAGTGTCAGCACAAAAGCATCCGGAAGTAGATGGACTACATCGTACTTTTTATCATATCACACATGAGGGTGAGGATGAACAAAACCGTACACCTGATATGAGAAGAATGGAACGAATACGTTTTCCTAAATTCATTATATCAAATTGTCCACATAAAGAACTATTAATTTGGGAGAAAGTACTTGGAAGAGATACTCGGATTCATATATTGAATGAATCTGAAAGATATTTGGTAGTATTAACCAAAAGAAATGGCTATTTATTGTTTTGGACTGCTTTTTATATAGCCGACAACCATACTTTAAAAAAGAAATTAAAAGAGTATGAAACTTATATAAAAGCCAAAACCGCTTAGTGGAACTAAACGGCTTCTAAACTCCTTTAACACTTACATTCAATAAAGAAATGGTCACTGAGCTGTTGCAAAGATACAAAATAAAAATATAAAAGCAAATAGATTAAATCCTTAATGCTGAATAAGAAGATAATACTATGACCGAGATACAAAAAGATAATAAAAATATCGCTAATGTTCCCCATTTACGATTTCCGGGGTTTACTGGTGAGTGGGAAGTGAAGAAGTTGGGGGAGATAATGGATTTTAAAATTACTAACTCTTTTTCAAGAGAAAATTTGAATTATGAAAATGGAACAGTAAAAAACATTCATTATGGAGATATTCATACTAAATTTCAGGCATTATTTGATATTAGAAATGAAGTTGTTCCTTTTATCAATGAAGATATAAATATTCGTAGGATTTCAGAGGAAAATTTTTGTAAAGAGGGAGATATAATTTTTGCAGATGCGTCTGAAGATTTAGAAGATGTTGGTAAAAGCATTGAAGTTATAAATCTAAATGATGTAAGATTGCTATCTGGATTACACACACTATTAGCAAGACCTAAGGAAAATGTTTTCCATTTAGGATTTAATGCTTACTTATTTAAATCCAATCGTGTTAGAACGCAAATCCAAAGAGAATCACAAGGAACAAAAGTTCTTAGTATTAATGTTGGACGGATTTCAAAAATTGAGTTGTCATTTCCTGCTGTAAAAGAACAACAAAAAATTGCCTCATTTCTGTCCCTAATCGATGAGCGAATCCAAACTCAAATTAAAATAATTGAACAATTAGAAACCTTAATTAAAGGACTTCATCAAAAGTTAATTCTTACACAAACTCCAAATGTAAAATTGAAAGATTGTGTTTCTTGCCATTCATCATCATTGACTGAAGCGGAAATATTAAATGAAAGAGGAGTTTTTCCAATTTTTGGTGCAACAGGTATTATTTCTTATTCAGAAAATTATCTAATTGATGAAGATGCAATTATGATAATCAAAGATGGTTCTGGAGTTGGAAAAGTCCAGTATGGAACAGGAAAATTTTCAGTTATTGGAACATTGAACTACCTGACAATAAAATCTTATGTTAATTTGAAATATATTTTCTTCTGTTTGAAATTCTTTAACTTTAACACGTATAAAGTTGGTTCTGGTATTCCTCATATTTATTTCAAAGATTATGGAGAGGCTCTTATCTATTGCCCTTGTTTGGATGAACAAAATAAAATAGAAAAATTACTTTCGTCTATCGATGAAAAAATAAATCTTGAAAATACTTTGTTAAAAAAATTAAAAGATCAGAAAAAACACCTACTGCAAAATCTGTTTATATAAATAGGTTTTGCAATAGATATTGTTTTTGAGATTGATACTTCTCCAAAATATTTTTTTCTGTTTGAATTTTTGTATCAATAGCAGAAAGAAAGTTGGCAATGATAGTTTGTTCTTCAAGAGGTGGAATGGGTAATTCTATCTGCTTCACAATGTCTGCAGATAAATTTCCTTGACCACCTTGTAAGTACTTATTTATAATGTGTTCTTTTTTATGAAAGAGATAAGAGTAAATGAAATAATGATTTTGTTGAGATTTTATACAAAGCACTGCTTGGTTTATTGCTCCATTAATCTTACTAATTGCTACTTCACCACTTGTTGCGCCATATAAGGCATATAAAATATCACCAACTTCAACCATTTTAGCAGATGAATTTTTTAAACCTAATTCATTAATAAATTGCTCTGTTACATTAGAATTTATTTCACCTGATCGGATAAAAGGTATATTTCCATCAAAATACTCTTTTTTAGATGTCAGCGGAGTTCCACCTGAATAAAAAGTTGCTAATTTACCAAGTTTTTTTTCTGTCCATTTTTCTGTGAATCCTTTGAATCTGATTTCTTGTGAAAACAGTTTTTCACTTAGTCCTTTAATTGAAGATTTAATATCCTGTTTGAATACGCTTCGCTATCAACTATATGAACAAATTCTTAATCAAGAAAATGAAATAGTACAGATTAAGGAGGTTTTAAACTACGAACAACCAACTAAATATTTAGCATCAAATACAGATTACTCTTCAGATAATTCTTTGATTCCTGTTTTGACGGCAAATAAAGCGTTTGTACTAGGATATACAGCTGAAGATTTCGGGATTTATGATAAAGGTGAGTGTATCATTTTTGATGATTTTACAATGGATACCAAATTTGTAAATTTTCCTTTTAAAGTAAAATCATCAGCGATTAAAATATTAACTGCCAAATCTAATGTAAATCTGAAATTTATGTTTGAGTATTTGTCTTTTTTAGGATTATCATCTGCTGAACACAAACGACATTATATTTCTGAAATTGAGCCAATAGAAATTTCATTACCTAATCATCATAAACAAAATCAGATTGCAAATATATTGTTAGGAATTGATAAAAAGGTAAAAATGGAATTCGATATCTATACGTTACTGACTAAGCAAAAGCTCTATTTATTACAAAACCTGTTTATATAAATAGGTTTTGTAATAAATATTTTTTCTGTTCTTCTAATTTTTCTAAGAGTTCTGTTTCGATATCAATTTTTGTGTCGATTGATGAAAGAAAATTAGCTATTTTCATTTGTTCTTCAAGAGGTGGAAATTTAATCGGCATAGACTGAAACATTGGTAATCTCAAAGATTTTACAGTTGAACCTACAGCTTGAGATTGTAAATACTTCTCATCAATATCTATATGATAGTATAAATATTTTCCACTTAATTCAATGAAATCAAAAATTGCATACGTTCGTTGATGTAAGTCAAATTTTCCCATAAAATATTTAGGTGTAAATTTCTGTCCTTCTCCTGGTACTATTACTGCTTCTTTGTTGAATAAATATCGTTTACTTGTTCTAACATCTTGAGATCTATCAAAAAACGTATATTCTCCATCTAAAATTGAATCTTCTCTATTAGAAGAGCCTGTTGTTATTGTAGCTAGTTCACCGAGTTTTTTATGTTGCCATTCTGGAAAATCATTCCCATTGTCATCTTTAAACGTCAATTGACGAGAGAATATTTTCTTGCTAAGCGTATTCTTTAACAATTTAAGTTCCTCAATTATTTTAATTTGGGTTTGGATTTTTTCGTCTATCAGAGACAGGAATGAAGATATTTTTTGTTGTTCATTAGGATTCTTTGGAATAAGAAAGGGGAAATTTTTGATTTGTTTTTGCGAAAGCATTGGAATTGCCCCTAAAGCTTTATTTTTTTGAACCTCATTTTGGATATTCTCCCCAATTAAAATATAGTACAGAAATTTCGGATTACAAGTTATATCTTTCAACAAGACCATACTTGGGTTAATTGTTGCAAAACCAATTTCCTTTTCGATTATTGCACAATCTCCCAATGTGCCTCGTTGAGAAAAAATGATGTCACCAACTTTAACCATAATTTCAGGTGATTCATAATATTTATCCCAACTCAAAAAAGTGGGTTCAGACAAATCAATCGTTTGATTTTTTATATGCTTGCCTCCCAATACAAATGCTCCTTTGCCTTCTTCAACCAAATCTCCAGTAGTGTATCCTCTATATCCTATTCTTCCTTTTAGTAAGCAATTTTCATCTACTGAAGTAAGTTCCCACTCATCAGTAAACCCCGGAAATCGTAAATGGGGAACATTTAGATTAAAGATTCTTGAAGCTCAATGCAAAAGATTTAAAATCCTCAATCCTTTATTTTCTTCCTTTGTTCTTTTTAATCTTTAATTCAAATAAAATGAACAAAAAGCAATTGTCAGAAGTAATCGATCTATGGAAAATAGACAAAAAGCAGTATGTAAAAAAGTCAAGTTTTTCGGCTTATACGCTCCTTATTGAAAATCATCTACTACCAGCATTTGGTGATAAATATGAACTTGAAGAAATTGATGTACAAAATTTTGTTTTCCAAAAATTAGAATCCGGCTTAAGTCATAAAACAATCAAGGATATTTTAATCGTACTGAAAATGATCCTCAAATTTGGAGCAAAGCACAAATGGCTAAATTATACTCCTTTTGACATACAGTTTCCCACAGAACGTGAAAAACATAGCATCGAAGTTCTTAGTAAAACCGATCAAAAGAAAATTATGAATTATATACAAGAACACTTTACATTTCGGAACTTAGGTGTATATATCTGCTTGAGTGCAGGTATGCGTATCGGCGAAATATGTGCATTGACTTGGGAAGATGTGGATACAGACAACGGAATAATTAGTGTTAACAGAACGATTCAGAGGATATATGTTATTGAAGATGGAAATAGAAAAACTGAACTTATTTTAGACACACCCAAAACAAAAAATTCTATTCGGGAAATTCCAATAAGCAAAGATTTATTGAAAATACTTAAGCCTTTTAAAAAAATTGTAAACCCTTCATTTTTTGTTATAACCAATGATGCAAAACCAACAGAACCCCGAACTTATCGCAGTTATTATAAAAATTTGATGAAGGAATTGAATATGCCTAAATTAAAATTCCACGGACTGAGACATAGCTTTGCAACAAGATGTATTGAAAGTAATTGTGATTACAAAACGGTAAGTGTCTTATTGGGACATTCTAACATTAGTACAACGCTTAATCTCTACGTACACCCAAATATGGAACAAAAGAAAAAAGCCATAGAACAGATGTTTAAAGCGTTGAGGTGAATATCAGTCTTAATTTAATATTATATTTTGTCACAAATAGTTACTGTTTTTGTGACAGAATGTAATGATTAAAAAACATCACCAATTTAAATGATTGTTATTTCAATCGTTTTATTTATTTTTGTATGAAATAGCAATCATTTAAAATGAAAAAGCAAATCCTTTTACCCAAATACGCTGCTCTTTTAGAGCAAATGGGTGAGAACATAAAATTAGCTCGGAAGCGTAGAAAGCTTACGGCAATACAAGTTGCCGAGCGTGCAGGTATTGCTCGTTCTACCTTATATTTAGTAGAAAAAGGAGATAGTAGTGTGGCAATGGGTGCTTATTTTAATGTGTTGCGTGTATTGGGCTTGCAAAACGATTTCTTAAAGTTGGCAGCTGATGATGAAATGGGCAGAAAACTACAAGATTTAGATCTCTTATAAAATGGCAACAAATAAAACCGACATCTATGTTTATGCACATTGGCTTGGATTAGCCGAACCAGTGTTGTTGGGTATTTTGTCTGCACATCAAGCCAAAGGACGAAAGGCTTTTAGTTTTGAATATGACAAAAATTGGTTGAAATCCAATGCTCAACGGTTGATAGATCCGGATATTCAATTTTATTCCGGGCAACAATTTCCAAATAATAAAGAGAATTTCGGAATTTTCTTAGACAGTATGCCCGATACTTGGGGACGAACATTAATGAAACGTCGTGAAATTCAGTTAGCCAAAACGAAAGGCGAAAATCCTAAAACATTGTATGATATTGATTATTTATTGGGCGTTTTTGATGAAACAAGAATGGGTGCTTTTCGATTTAAATTGGATCCTAACGGTGATTTTTTAGATAATGATTCCGAAAAATCTACACCGCCTTGGTCAACGGTTCGGGAATTGCAGCAAGCCGTTGTTCATTATGAAAATGATACGGATAACGAAGCCATAAACAAATGGTTGAAAGTGCTAATTGTGCCAGGATCTTCCTTGGGAGGTGCAAGACCCAAAGCCAATGTTTTAGACGAAAAAAATCAACTTTGGATTGCGAAATTCCCTTCCAAATATGATACAATTGATAAAGCCGCTTGGGAATATTTAACCTACCAATTAGCGATAAAAGCAGGAATCGAAATGGCAGAATGTAAAATGGAGAAAGTAAGTGGAACTTATCACACCTTTTTCACCAAACGCTTTGATCGAATGGGTAAGGAAAGAATTCATTTTTCATCGGCAATGACGATGACTGGAAACAATGAAGACACGATTAAAAATCAACCTGCGAGTTATTTGGATATAGTGGAATTTATTCAGAATTATGGTTGTAAGGTTAATGAAAATCTACACCAGTTATGGCGAAGAATTGTTTTTAATATTGCTGTTTCCAATACGGACGACCATCTTCGCAATCATGGATTTATTTTGACTGACGAAGGTTGGGTGTTATCTCCGGCTTATGATTTAAATCCTTCCATTGATAAAGATGGTTTGGCTTTAAATATTGATATGGATAATAATGCTTTAGATTTTGAATTGGCTAAAAGCGTAGGCGATTTTTTTCGATTAAATCATTCTGAAATGGACAACATATTGAACGAAGTTTTCAATTCAGTAAACCAGTGGAAAGAAATTGCTCATCAAATTGGTATTTCACGATCAGAACAAGAATTAATGCAGGCAGCTTTCAGATTTAATTAAGTACATTGAACAGATTTAGATTGCTGCTCAACACTTGATCGTATAAAAAAAACGCCATTTCTGTATCGCATTTGTACCATAAAACTATAACTAATTGATTTTCATATATGGTTATTTTTGAAGAAGTAAAATAGGCAGTCAGAGACTGATTAAATATAAATCCCCGAGCGTAAGCGAGGGGATTTTTTTATATTGAAATATTCAAAGCAGAAAATACAAAATCATTAATCGATTTTTTTAACATAAAATAACATTTTTTATAAGATTTTTAAAATTTGATGGCTTACTTATTGCTTCTAGTTGAAGCGATTCTCATGTTTAATTTGAGTTTTCATGGTTATTAGTTTTTACCCAGCCTCGGCTGGGTTTTTTTGTTTCTTAATTTGTCTTTGGCAAACAATTCTCTGAAACAGATTTGTAAATTATTCTGGCTTTTTCGACAAAAGCATTCATATTTCTCATGTATTTTTTTGCTTCTTTTTCCGTTTTGGATTTCAAAACAACATCTAGACTTTGTCCAATACAATTGTTGATTTCTTCTTTGGATACGATATTGGATTCCTTTAGTTTCAAATCAATGCATTCGCAGGACTTTTTCGCTACTTCCTCCTCTATGGTTTGGGCTTTTGACAGAGAGAATGTTATTAATAAAACTAAGAACAGGCTATATTTTTGTAAGGTTGAGGTCATTTTGATCAAGGTTTGTATCAAAGATAAAATATTCTGGGTATCTGTGATTATTTGTTTTAATAATGGCTTATCGATTTTTAGAATTCAATCATAATTTTATAGGTGAAGGGTTTTTGTTAATTGTAATGGTTTTTAATTGTTTAAAAAATAAATTAAATAGGATTTTTATATGAAAATTATTTTAAATAATGTCTGTTTGTGAATGAAAATATAAATATATTTGAGTGTCTTAGTTGTTGTGTTGATAATCATAAGAATAAAGTAGATTGTCAGAAGAATTGAGAAAGTAATCAGAGAAGTTGAGTAGACGGTCAGAAGAGTTAAGTAGACAATCAGAGAAGTTAAGTTGACAGTCAGATGACTTGAATAGACAATCAGATGGCTTGAGAAAACTATCAGAAGAGTTAAGAAGACAATCAGAGGAGTTGAGTAGACAATCAGAAGAGTCGAGTAGATAATCAGAAGAGTAAATCAAACCATAAATAAAATTAATTCAAAAACATAAAAAATGGGAAATAACAATTTAAACTATGAGGAGTATCCGGCGATTGGCGATGCGCTGATTGCGAGTTTTAACAGAGACCAAGCGGAACTGGCGGGACATTACAAGATGATGGATTCGGATTTTGTGACCGAATTTCAGAATGCTATTGATGCAGTTCGAGGAACGGCATCTGTTCTGGCGAAAACGGAGGAACTGAAAAGTGTTACAAAACAGTTGTATGGACTGGCTGATGAAGCGAATAAAAAATTGCTTTTTCTGCTGGATTATGTCAAAGACGCGGGACTGGAATCAGCCTCTATATCCGGCATCCGTAGCAAGCTGACCACAAGAAATATCGAAGGTGCTGTGTACGACCTGAGAGAAGTGCTGCCTTATCTGGAAAGTCATAAAGCTGAGCTGGATGCTGGTAATATGCCAAAGGAATTTTTGGACTATTTTCCGCCCATACTTCCTCAGATGGAAGCTTGGAATGCGGAGCAAATCGCCATCGTGAGTAACAGAAAATCTCTTGTAGAGGCTAATAAGCTTTTGTTCGAAAATGCCTACAGCTATATCTCCAAAGTGAGCAACAATGGTAAAAAGGTTTTCAAGAATACTGTGAAAAAGGATGATTATACGATTTCGAAATTGCTGACCAAGGTGAGGGCGGAGAAGAAAGGGCAAGAGGAGAATCCTAATCCTTAAGCTTTGAAATTATATGATGGATCCCTGAGTGTGAGCTTGGGGATTTTTATTTACTAGTTATAAATTAATATTAAAATTTGTTATTTTTTATTTGTAGGTAATAATTATTTTTATACATTTGCAATAGAAATAGTTCTTTAAGGTTTTGGCCATAAAAAATATAAGATTAGGAGCGTATGATTAAATAGTGGTTTTTACCACGGTTTTTCCATCAACCATTTTGCCGCTACAACCATTTAACAATGAGAAGTAGTAAATCAACGGAAACGAAATATGGAATCAAGGATTCCAGATTTGTTTCCTCCTAATTAAAAAGCGGAGCGAATTGTGTCTCACACGTTCGTTCCTAATCTTATTGTTTAATTTAATTTAATTTTTTATGAGAAACAAAAACCAGCTCGAAGGTCTTATATTTGATTTAAAGACCTTACAAGAAAAGAACCACAGTTCTTTGTCAATTGAGGATTTAGAAATTTTAGAGAGAATTTTATTCTTTCTAGAAAATTTAGAAACTGATAATGAAGCTATCGATGGAAAGGCTGAATTTGCAAAAATTCTTCCAGATTTAATGAGATTTATTTTAAATCCTGAGACTTGGAAATTTTTTAGTGAAATGCTTGATAGTTTTAAAAATTTGTAATTGACCCGCTTTTAATTTTTTGTATGAATTTAGGAAACGCTATAAAAAATCAAAGAAAGATAATTGGGATGAGTCAAGGAGAGTTGGCTAAGCAGATTCAAAAGACTCAATCTTATCTTTCTCTAATCGAAAAAAATAAAAAGGAGCCAAATCTTTCAGTTCTGAAAGAAATAAGTGAAGTCTTACAAATCCCACTACCTATTTTATTTTTTAAGTCTATTGAAGAGACTGATATCAAAGAAGATAAAAAGTTTATTTTTAATTCTTTGGACACAATCATTAACTCGGTATTTCTTGATGAAAAATGATATTAAAGTCCTTAAACTCCTTCTACCGAATTGTTGATAGTAACGAAACTGAAATAAATGAAATAATTTCAGAAATTACAAAGTACTATTATGAATATTCCAAAATTAAATCTGATGGGATTTCGAAAAGATATTTTAATCCGAGTATTAATAAATTGAAAGATATTCAAAATAAAATTCAAGGTAGAATTTTGAGTAAGCTTGTTTTGGTAGATAATGTTTTAGGAGGAGTGAAGGGCTGGAGTAATATTGATAATGCAAAATTACATTATAAAAACAAATATTTTTTTCAAACGGATTTGAAGAAATTTTTCCCTTCTGTTTCCCAAGCTATGATTATTAATTCCTTAGTTGCAAAAGGATTTTCTAAAGCTGTTGCGGAAAAAATCGCTAATCTTTGTGTTCTGTCGACTAAAGATGGTCATAGAGATTTTACATTACCACAAGGCGCTCCAACAAGCCCAATGTTAGCAAACTTAGTTTTTGAAAAAATCGATATTGAAATTCTAAAATTAATCAAGAATCGAAATATTATTTACTCTAGATGGATAGACGATTTGACTTTTTCATCTAAAGAAGATATGAAGTATCTCAATCTTGATATTATTAGAATTATTACAGATAGAGGCGTAAAAATTAGTAGAAAAAAAACAACTTATAGGATAGGTAGCTGTATAATTACTGGTGTTTTAATTAAAAAAGGTAGGATGACAGTTACAAAAGAATTTGATATGCAAGATGAATCAAAGATGAATATGTTAAGAATTAAAGGGAGGGAAAATTACAGAAAGCAGGTTCATAAAAAGAATAGATAATTCATTGATTTTATAATATAAATTTATCTTTGCAATCCTAAAACAAAAACAAATGTTTTCAAAAATTACAGTTCACAGAGTCGGGAATAAAATCAATGGAGAATCTTTAACGCTTTCCCAGGAAGAGCTACAGCTGGAAGATGAGATGAAGGAGTTGCTCGGAAATTATTTTATGAGTGCTTTCAAATCCGAAGAACAGTTCCAGTTCTACAGCGACTCTTATCTGGTGAATAACCCTGTTTACAGTTCTGTGTCCGAAATTTTTGAAGACAAGGCCAAGTTCCAATGGGAATCTGAGAATATTGCCAAACATCTTTATGATGCGGCAGAAAATCCGCGCGTTCAGGCCGGGGAGTTGTTCGTCGTTTATTTTGAAGGCGATGTTATCGAGTCTGCTGACAACAGTGACAAAAAAATAGATTCTATCGGGCTGTTCAAAACTGAAAAGAGGGAAGGTTTCCTTAAAATCAATCCTCAGGATGAATCTTTTGAAATCGAAAGAGATTTTGGGATCAGCTTGTCAAAAATCGACAAAGCGGCTTTGATCTATAACAATGACAAAGAAACCGGCTATATCCTGTCTGTGGTTGATAACAACAAAAACGGCGATATGTATTATTGGTTCGAGGACTTCCTGAAAGTAAAACAACGCGACGACGAATACTTCCACACCCAGGAAACATTGACAGTTTATAAGGATTTTATCACACAAAAGTTACCGGAAGAGTTTGAAGTTTCCAAAGCTGACCAGGCGGATTTTCTCAACAAGTCTATCAATTTCTTCAAAGAAAAAGAAGAGTTCAAATATGATGATTTTGTCAATGAAGTTTTGCAGGACGAAAGTGTTATCGAGAGTTTTTCCAACTTCAAATCTGATTATGAGCAGGATATGCAGATCTCGATTTCTGAAGATTTCCCGATTAACACACAAGCGGTTAAAAAGCAACAGAGACATTTTAAATCGATTATTAAACTCGATAAAAATTTCCATATCTACATCCATGGCGACCGCAAAATGATAGAAACGGGACAGGACGAGAAGGGGAAATACTACCGTTTATATTTTGAACAAGAGAAATAAAAGTTTGTAATTCTTTAAAAAATATCTCTCGCAGATTTGGCAAATTAAGCAGATTTTTGAATTATCTGTATCAACTGTTAAATCTGCGAGAATTTTTTTTGCATTCATTTTAAACTCTTAATATTTTTAGAATTTAACATAATCTTGATTCTATTATAAAAAATCTCTACATTTGCAACTATGTTGATCAGAAAAAACAGGGTTATTAAGAATTTCATCTCGGTATTTTTTGCCGTGATGTATCTTTTTGTGGCTTTGTTTTCTTCACAATTGCATCATCACAACGGCGAATCTTTCTATACAGATTCAGGTTTTAAAAAAACGGAGAAAAGCATTTCTAAAGCGGTCTCAAAAAATCAGTCCGGGGATTGTCTGGCATGTCATTTTCTGGCGACAGGCAACACTTTGGTTCCGGAAGAATTTGCTTTTCAGTTTGAAAACCATACCAACGAAGCTCAGCAAACTTTTTCTGTACAGGAAAAAATATGGTCTCAGACCAAATTTACCTTTCAACTCCGCGGTCCACCCGCTATTTCGTAATTTGTGTTCTTCCGGAGCGACTGTCTTGCGGAAGCAACATTATTTTGTTCTCGGGATTTGTAAGAATACCTGAGCGTATTTGAAATATTAATTACTTAGTGATTTGACTTCTTCGACACTGAAGACTTTAGACCGTTTTATCCGCTCCGCCTCTGGCGAGATGAGCTCCACTCAGGTCGGGCTGCATTGGCGATTCAAATCTGATTTTCTAGAAATCTAGTTTTGAAATGTTGTTAAAAATCATTGCTTAATTATTTCAATTACAACTTTTTATATTGTACAAAGTACATTTTAGAAAAACAATTATGAAATATATTATTAGTCTGATGTTAGTCTTTTTTGGACTTGCATTAGGATCTGCGCAAAACTATTCTGTAGAAGGAACTGTCCAGGATTTTCATGACAAGACACCACTGGAAAATGTCTTGGTTTCTTTTGGGAAATATTCTGCAAAAACAGATCAAAAAGGAGCGTTCAAAATCAAGAATGTTTCAGCAGGAACATACACTTTATCAGCTTCTCATCCCGATTGTAATGATTATTCAGAATCTTTGTCTGTGGATAAGAATCTGCATTTGACGATCCAATTGGAACATCATGTGAACGAGATAGAATCTGTGACTGTTCATGGCAATCACAAGAATAGCGGTTCTATGGTTGTGAAAACGATTGATCATTCGGAAATCGAAAGGAATTCTACAGAAAATCTTGGAAATCTTCTTAAAAATATCTCGGGAGTCAGTGGTTTGAAAACCGGGAATAATATTGTAAAACCTGTGATCCATGGGCTTTACGGCAGCCGAATTTCGATTGTCAACAATGGTGTGAGAATGGCTGAACAGGAATGGGGAGTGGAACATGCACCTAATATTGATGTCAATAATTTTCAGCACATCGATGTTATCAAAGGCGCATCGGCTCTACGATATGGCAGTGATGCGATTGGTGGTGTCGTGGTTTTGGAACCAGAAATTTTTCCTAAAAAAGATACTTTGAAAGGAAGTGTCGGTTTGTCGGGAATTTCTAACGGAAGAGGTTTAGGTGTTGATGTCAATCTGGTTAAAGTATGGAAAAATGGATGGGCTGTGAAATCGGGAGGTAACATTCAGAAACTGGGAGATCAAAGTGCTCCACACTATAATCTGAAAAATACAGGCTCGGATTTCTCTTCGTTCAATTTTACGTTGCAGAAGAATACATTCAAAAATGGGATTTCTTTTGATTATTATTTGACCAATCAGAATCTTGGAATCTTGCGCGATTCGCATGTGTCTATACCAAAGGAATATGAAGCGGCGATGAATACGCCTGTGCCTTTTTACTCCGGAAATTTCAGTTATGATATTGATAATCCGAGACAGCTGGTTGAACATCATCTGATGAAAGTTTCTGCTTTCAACAGATTTGAGAATATCGGGAAAGTGTCGGCAACTTATAGTTTTCAGTATAATCATCGGCAGGAGTTTGATTTAAGAAGAGGCAGTTTAAGTGCCATTCCTTCTTTGGATTTGGCTTTGATGACACACCAGTTCAATATCAATGATTTGCTGGAAAGAGAAAAATGGTCTTTGGAAACAGGAATTGATGCCAGCTTTCAAAACAATTATTCCGATCCTGCAACACAGGCCAGAAGATTGATTCCAAATTATGATAAATATTCTGCAGGAATCTACTCGGTTTTCAAATATAAAATCACTCCTGAATTGAATACAGAAGCCGGAATCCGTTATGATTATAATTATTATGATGTAACGAAGTGGTATAACAAAAGTGATTGGGAAGATTATTACGCAGCCACTTATCCGCAGTTCTATGTGATGACAGATGCAAACAGAGTTTTGACACGCCCGAAATTAGAATATCAGAATTTGTCTTATAATGCAGGTTTAGAATATCATCCTTCAGGAAACTTTAATCTGAAATTCAATTATGCAAAAGTTGGTAGAACGCCTAACATTGCTGAATTGTTTTCGGACGGGTTGCATCATTCCGCAGCGATTATTGAGAAAGGAAATATGGCTATCAAAAATGAGGAAGGTCATCAATTCAATTTGATTGCAGATGTTAAGTTTGACGTTCTGAACGGATTGGAGATTTCTGCAAATCCCTATTTCTTTATCACGAAAAATTTCATCAACCAGATTCCAAATGGCACTTTGCAATACACACAGGCAGGCACTTTTCCGGTTTGGGTCTATCAGCAAATCGATGCCAAAATGTATGGATTAGATGTGGATGTTAATTTCAATCTCACAGAAAATTTGACTTACAAAGGAAGAGGTGCTTATGTTTATGGTCAGGATGAAACCAATAAGGAACCGTTGATTCTAATGATGCCTGTCAATTTTTCGAATGCATTACAATTCAGTAAAAACGAATGGAATGGTTTCTATCTTAATGTTGAGAATCAGACTTTCTTATATCAGAATCGTTTCCCAATACATAATTTGGAATATACAGACTATGTTGATGAAGAGGAAGTTATAAAGGTTGTGGACATCAGTACACCTCCAAAACAATATTCTCTGTGGAATGTACAGACAGGGATCAATCTGGCAAAAAACTTTTCTGCAGGTTTGACCGTTAATAATATATTTAATATTTCTTACAGAGATTATCTGAATAGAATGCGGTTTTTCGCCTATGACATGGGACGAAATTTCATTCTTAATTTCAGATATAAATTCTAACATTTAATTAAAAAATCAATCAATTATTAAAAAATTTAAAACAATGAAAAATAAATTCAATCTTAACAAATTAATAAGTCTTTTAGCAGTATTATTTTTAATCTTCAATGTGATCTCTTGTCAGAGGGACGAAGATGTTGCAGCGGATGATCTTCCTCAGGAGGAATTGACAAAAATTACGCTTAATGTAAAAGATATTGCCACCGGAGCAAGTGCCAATTATAGTTATATCATCGGATCAGCTGCACCTGTAATTCCTTTAACTGATGGAAAGTCCTACGAAGTTACAACCACTTTCTGGAACGGAAGTGAAGATGTAACAAAGGAAATCAAGGATGCTAAAGATGAACATTTTCTAATCTTCGATTTTCCGAGATCTACCATCAATCTCACCAGGTTGGATGATGAAAGTTCTACAGGAAAGCTTGGTAAAGTAGGATTGAAAACGAAATGGGAGATTGAAAAAGTCGTGAAATCGTCATCTCCGCTTTTACAGCTGACATTGATTCATGAGCCTGCGACTGCCAATGAAGCACAAAACGGAACAGCCTGGGGTAGTGTAACCGGTGGTGAAACCGACGCTCAGGCTACATTTGGTTTGAGTAACTGATTTTTCAAAACAGTTAAAAAAAAGATGCTTTATTTATAAAGCATCTTTTTTGTTATAAAATTTATGATTTTTTATAAAAATCAGGAGTAGATTAAATTTTGCATTTCCTCAAATTTTCTCTATTTTTGCAACCTAAAAATTTCAATTAATGAACGTTACAGCGACAAACCATGATGAAGTAAGTGCATTGCTTACAGTAACATTGGAAAAATCAGACTATAAAGAAAAAGTAGAAAAGCAATTGATCAACTATGCGAAAAATGCACAGGTTCCTGGATTCAGAAAAGGAAAAGTACCATTGAGCATGGTTAGAAAACAATATGAAGCAGGTATTGCTTACGAGGAAATCAATAAGCAAATTTCTGATGCGTTGAATAACTACGTTAATGAAAATAAACTAAGATTAGTCGGGCAGCCGGTTCCTCAGCCGGTAAACGATTTTAACCATAATGCAGATTCTTTATCCGTAGCTTTCGAAGTTGGATATGAGCCGGAATTCACTGTAGATTTGACTAAATATGAAGCACCTCACTACAAAGTTGAAGCTTCTGACAAAGAAATCTCTACAAGTGTAGAAAATATGCAAAAGCGTTTTGCCGAAAGAGTTCCTGAGGAAAAAATCGGTAAAGATTCTTATGTGGCATTGGAAGTTTCTCAAGTTGTAGAAGCTGAGGCTGAAGGTGATCACCACCACGCACCAAAAAACGTAACTGTTTCCAAAGAACAGAAAGAAGCTTATGATCTGGTTAAAAAACTGAAGAAAGACGATTCTGTAAAAGTGTCTAAAGAAGATCTTCAGGCTAAGGAAGAGTTGGCAAAACAATTAGGATTCAGCAAAGAAGAAGCAGAACACCTTCACCACAACGAAGTGGAAGTAACTGTAAAAGATATCTACGGTTTGAACTTAGCAGAGCTTAATCAAGAGCTTTTCGATAAAGTTTATGGTAAAGATGTTATCAAAACTGAAGAAGAATTGAAAGCGAGAGTGAAATCTGAATTGGATGAGTATTTCCAACAAAATGCTGATGTACATTTCGTAAATAAAATCCTTCAACAAATTAACGAAAAAGAAGAAATCAAACTACCGGAAGCTTTTCTTATTAAGTGGTTATTGTTCTCCAACCAGAATATCACTTCTGAAGAGCAGGCAAAAGAAATCCTTGAAAACGAGAAAAATATTATCAAAGGTCAGATCCTAGAAGGAAAACTGATGAATGATAACGATATCCAATTGGATTATGCAGAGGTTCTTGGACAAGCTGAGCAATTGGTAAGAAACCAGTTAGCAATCTACGGAATCCACCATCTAGGTGATGATGAGGTTCAGAAATATGCGGCAGAAATGCTGAAAGATGAGAATCAGGTGAGACAAATTTCTTCCGAAGTTGCTATGGCTAAGTTGAAAGATGTTATCCTTGAAAAATCTAAAAAGAAAGAAACCAAAATCTCTCACGATGAGTTTCTTGAAGAATTGAAAAAATAATTGATATTCTTATATAATAAAACGCTCCAGGTTTCTGGAGCGTTTTTTATTTTTCCACAATTTATCAAACTAATATATATGTTTTCGAAAATCCAAATCATCAGAAATTCAAAAATAATCTTGGATTGATGGGTTGGTTATTTTTATGAACTTCATAATGAAGATGGGGACCTGTAGAACGTCCGGTATTTCCTGATTTTGCGATGATCTGACCAACTTTTACACGATCATTAGTTTCTACCAAAACTTCGGAAAGATGGCCATAAAGAGTTGCCAATCCATTACTGTGCTCTATAATCACACAATTGCCGTATCCTCCTTTCACACCGGCAAAAATCACTTTTCCGGATGCTGCACATTTTACAGGACTTCCGTAAGCTACAGCGATGTCCAATCCTTTATGGAATTGCATTTGGTCTTTCTCGGCCGGAGCATTACTGGATGCATTTTTATCTTCCTTTACAATAGCCTGTCTTTTCACGACATTTCCAAGGCTGTCCTTTTCTTCGGCAACATTAGAATTATTTGTAATTTCCGTAGATTTTGGAGGAATTGGATTTTTTCTGATCCCGAAATTCGAAGAAATATAGCCATCCGTAGGAATACCTAGCGGAACCTGCTGTAACCGTTGTTCCAGATCGACCAGGTATTGGCTGTAGCGGTTACTGACTTTGGCAAGATAAACTTCATTCTCCAGGCTGTCTTTTGCTAATCTTTCTATTCTAAGGTCAGAAACATTTTTTGATTTTAGGAATCCGTCGATACTCCGTATACTTTGGTCAACAATCGCAAGGTCGGTTTTCAGCTGGAGATGATCGATGCTGTCTTTTTCATTATTGATTTTAACAAGATTCACTTCATAGACTTTATCGTCTTTTCCAGTATAGAGTTTTGCAATAATCATAGCCTGAACAAAGCAAGCGACTAGAAGAAGTATAAGAACAATATTGGTTTTCTTCTTTGATTTTAGAAATTGGACCATTAATTGATTTTTAAAATGGACTGCAAAAGTAAGAATTTTTTACATTTTTCAATTTTAATCAACGTTGAGCGAATTTTTATTTAACAAAAGTTAATAATTCTTAATTAATTGTTAAAGAAAATTTACATTGAGGTAAATTCATAAATAACCTTAGATTTGTAGCAATGAAAAAGACGACAAATAATGGCTAAGAAATTGACTAAATCATCTAAGAATGTACGGGTTGGCGTTTTGGGAAGCGGAAGTTTTGCGACAGCAATCGTGAAAATGCTTCTTGAAAACTGCAAAACGGTCAACTGGTGTGTTCGGAATGAGTTTGTAAAGGGTGCAATTGAGCAGCGCGGACATAATCCGACTTACCTCACCACCGTTAGTTTCAACCTAAAAAAACTTAAAATCACTACAGATATCAATGAGTTGGTTTCCAATTCGGATGTTGTTATCCTGGCAGTTCCTTCCATTTATCTTGCAGAATCTATGGAAAAACTGACATGCGAGTATCAGGACAAATTGTTCTGTTCAGCGATTAAGGGAATTGTCCCAAAACATAATGATATTGTGGCACATTATCTTCGCGACGAATTCAAAATCGGATTCAAAAATCAGGCAGTTATTGCCGGTCCTTGTCATGCGGAAGAAGTGGCAATGGAGCGTTTATCGTATCTTACAGTGGCTGTGGCAGAGCAGGAAGATGCGGAAATTTTGCAGGAGATCCTGTCATCTTGTTATATCAAAGTGAATACAAGCAGCGATATTCTCGGAAACGAATATTCTGCCATTCTTAAAAATATATATGCCATCGGTGCCGGAATTGCGAGCGGTTTGGGTTATGGAGATAACTTTATTGCAGTGTACGTTTCTAACGCAATTCGTGAAATGGAAACTTTCCTGGAAGCGATTTATCCGGAACCGAGAGATGTAAACGACAGTGCTTATCTGGGAGATTTGATTGTAACAGCTTATTCTTTGTTCTCCAGAAACAGAAACCTTGGAAACTTAATTGGAAAAGGTTATACGGTAAAGTCTGCAATCCAGTCCATGAGTATGGTTGCCGAAGGTTATTATGCAACTAACGGAATCTATGCTATTTGTAAAGAAAAGAAACTGAAACTTCCTATTATCAATGCTGTTTATGATATTTTGTATGAAGGAAAAAATGCAGAGAAACAATTTGCAAAACTGACTGATAAACTAACTTAATCGTATTTTCCTTAAAGAAAGTTAATTAACAATTATAAAAATACAATGGAATAGAATTTGCAAATTTTGCAGTCTAAAATGAAAAAAATCAAACACAAAATGAAACATTCAAAATTCAAAATAGCTCAGGAAGCTATAAAACACAAAGGATTTCTCCAAAAGATTCCTGCGGCTGTTAGAATGATTAAACTCTGGCGGAAAGGAGAATATAAAATGAAGTTTACCGACATTTTGATTCCGGCATTAGCGATGCTTTACGTAATTTCTCCAATTGATATTATTCCAGATTTTGTTTTGGGAATTGGTGCTTTGGATGATCTGGCAATCTTAGCTTTTGCCATCCCGATGCTGATGAAAGAAGTGGACAAGTTTCTGCTTTGGGAAAGCCAGAAGGATAATCCTAAAATTATTGATGCAGAAATTGTAGAATAATAATTTGAAACAAATAAAAATCCCGACTCAAATCTGAATCGGGATTTTTTTTATTCTATATTAATAACAGTTTCTATTTCCGGAGCAAACTGCTTGATGGTGTTTTCCACACCCAGTTTCATGGTAGAGCTACTGATCCCACAACTTGAGCAATGTCCCAGTAGTCTTACAATCACAGTAGTTCCCTGTACATCTACAAGCTCGATATCGCCACCATCTTTGTTTAGAAATGGACGAATACTATCCAAAGCTTCCATTACTTTGGTTGCCAGTTCTTCCTGAATTTGATTTATATTACTCATAAAGTTATTTTTTCTTAGGTGAGCAACCAGCCATAGTTGTGATTTTCACAGCCTCAGTTGGCGGCAGATTGGTGTTTCTTTCCACAAGGCTTTCAACCATATTCTGAGCAGTTTTGGTATAGATTTCAGAGATTTTGGAATTCTCCTGCAAAGCTGCTGGCCTTCCTACATCTCCTGCTTCTCTGATACTTTGAATCAAAGGAATCTCTCCCAAAACCGGGATTCCCAAATCCTCTGCCATAAATTGGGCGCCTTGTTTTCCAAAGATATAATATTTATTCTCAGGTAACTCTTCCGGTGTGAAATAAGCCATATTTTCTATCAGTCCCAAAACCGGAATGTTGATACTTTCCATATTGAACATAGCAATTCCCTTTCTTACATCAGCCAAAGCAACGTGCTGAGGTGTACTCACAATCACAGCACCCGTTACTGGAACTTCCTGAATAATAGAAAGATGAATATCGCCAGTTCCCGGAGGTAGGTCTATCAAAAGGAAATCTAATTCTCCCCAATCCGCATCACGAATCATCTGATTCAAGGCTTTGGAAGCCATTGGTCCTCTCCAGACTACAGCTTGGTTAGCCCCGGAAAAATATCCGATAGACAACATTTTTACGCCGTAATTTTCGATGGGCTTCATCAGATTTCTACCGTTCACTTCTACAGAAATTGGTTTTTGTCCTTCTGTGTCAAGCATCGTCGGAACAGACGGTCCGTAGATATCTGCATCCAAAAGTCCGACTTTGAACCCCATTTTTGCTAACGTTACCGCAAGATTTGCTGCAACAGTAGATTTTCCAACGCCACCTTTTCCGGAAGCGATAGCAATGATGTTTTGAATACCCGGAATCTGTTTTCCTTTGATTTCATTAGTTGGAGGTGTTGCAGGCAATTCGGGAGAAACGATTTTCAATTTTAAGTTGATGTGTTCACCGAATTCCGAAGCAAAAGCTTGTTTCATAGCAACTTCCAGCTTTTTCTTTTCGTGCATCGCAGGTGAATGTGCGGTCATATCGATATAGACATCGTCACCCATCACCTGGAAATTACTTACGAGGTCATCTACTTCTATCTCTTTCAGAAAATCCTGAACTTTTGATTTCGTCAGCATAAAATTTTATTAATCTTTGAGACAACAAATTTACGGATTTAAAAATTAATTTAGAATCAATAGGATTTGTGATTTTGTCTATGCTAATGATTTTTTGACATGGATTTAGTTAAAGCGTTTTTTGAGTTGGGAAGTTTTGATGTAAACATAAAACAAAAAGAGCTTTACAGCTTTCCGAGCTCTCCAACTCATTTAGGAGCCGGGAACCTGCTTTCGTTGCAATCTTTTTTGCATCACGTTTTGTCAGACTGAGGTCTCGAAGCTAACGCAAAAAAGGATTTCCACTACAATCAGGGCTACAATTTGAATTTTGTCAATAAAAATAAATTTTTGTCATTCCGAAGGAATCTGAATCTACACTTTTAATGGATTTTTAGTATTTAAAGTCTTCGAGAGCCTCAGACTGACAATGCCGGAAAAGTGAATCTTACTAGAGCTGTCATACTGAGCGGAGTCGAAGTGCTTTCAAAGATTAAATTTTAATCAACCTTAAAAGTCAGATTATTATCATCAGGTTTTCCATTTGTGTTGAGTGCGCTGTAAGGTGTCGTGAACCAACCATTTTTGTTCATCACAAACCGAAATTCATAAGTTTTTCCTTTTTCAAACTGAGATTTAGACAAAACCAATTCAAAAGTGTCTCGGTCTTTTCTAATCATTTGATACATTGTATTAGCAGGATTCCAATCGTTGAATGAACCAGCAACAGCTATTTTCGTTATCGCTTCAGCATTTAAATTTTTAGGAACATTGTAAGCAAAAATCACTTTATCATTCTCAATCCTATAACCATAAATTTCCTTTTTAATATTAGGTTTATTAATAATTTCAGAAGCAACTGATTCTTCTCTTGACCAATACGGATTTGCTAATTGTTTATCAATCAATCCTGCAATATGATTGACTATAAAATAAATTGGGGGAAAAGAATTGTATTTGTAGCCGTTCGACATAAAAATGATTGACAAATCATTGTCAGGAAAAATACTGTAAGCATTGATGTTTCCGCCGGAAAAACCATAAGACGTTACATTTCCAGTTTTGGTAATTTCCCAACCGTGCGCAAAAATATCTTGTTTATTGGTATAATCAAAAGGGTTCCACATCAACTTTTTTGTTTGGTCTGTAAGGAATTTGTTGGTGTCAAGATTAATGCTCCATTGTAAAAAATCAGGAAGCGAAATGGCTAAACCATTAGCAGGATGAGCTCTCAAACCACCAACGTGTGTAGATTTTTTAAACTGTTTCAGAGAATCATTATATCTGTAAAGTTGGATTCGATTGGGGATTTCTTCAAGAGAATTGGAATTGATTATGATTTTGTTCTTTGCATCAGAAAATTGATTTTTCAGAACAAAATCTTCAAATTTTTGTCCACTTATCCTTTCAATAATCATTGCTAACATCATATAATTAGTCTGATTATAACTATACTGATTTCCCGTCTCAAACTCCATTTTTTCTTTGGAAAGTCGTTCAAAAACTTCAGAGTTGGAAATGTTTGTAGGCAAATTATGACGCTCAAAATCCGGAATGCCTGATGAATGTGACAACAGATTTTTTACTTTGACATTTTGCCATTCTTTGGGAAGATTATCGAGATATTTTGAAATGTTATCTTCCAAAGACAGTTGTCCTTTCTCAATCAATTGGAAAACGGCAACATTGGTAATTAGTTTTGTAGTAGAATAAACTCTGAAAAGAGAATTAGCATCTACTTTCTTCTCAGACTCTAAGTTTTCTCTACCGTAATATTTTTGGAAAATAATTTTATCATTCTTTACAACTCCAACCGCCATTCCAGGAATGCCGTAAGTTTTAATTACTTTGGTCAGATAGTTATCGATTGCTTTTGTTTGTTCAGTTTTTTGACAAAATCCTAAAAATGAAAAATTTAAAAAGAATAAGATTAAGAAGGCTTGTTTCATTAGTTATAGGTTTACGACATAAGGACAACTATGAGCTTTGATTTATTACATCATTAAAAAGAAATTTTGTCATTCTGAAAGAATCTCAGCAGTTTAGATTCCTCCGGAATGACAAAATTGTATTTATATATAATGTAAAATAAATATCTAACTCTCCAACTGCCCTTCCCACTTACTCACGGCAGACGTCGCAAGCGCATTACCCAAAACATTCGTCATACTTCTTCCCATATCGCAGAAATGGTCAATCGGTAAAATCAAAGCAATTCCCTCAACAGGAATATCAAACATTCCACACGCAGCAACAATGATGACAAGACTCGCTCTTGGAACGCCGGCAATACCTTTACTCGTTAACATCAAGACCAAAAGCATTATGATTTGTTGCCCGAGAGGCATATCAATACCGTAAATCTGAGCAATGAAAATCGAAGCAAATGTCATATACATCATACTTCCGTCCAGATTGAAAGAATAACCTAATGGCAAAATAAAAGAAACAATTCTATTATTACATCCAAATCTTTCCAGTTCTTCTACCAATTTTGGGAAAACAGCTTCTGAGCTTGTGGTGGAAAATGCAATCAACAAAGGTTCTTTGATTCTTCTCAATAATTCGAAAAGGCGATTGCCAAGAATCATATAACCAACTAATAAAAGAACCAGCCAAAGAACAGCCAAAGCAAAGAAAAAATCTCTGAGATAAATGGCATAAACTTTAAAAATCTCAAAACCATTGGTAGCAACAACTGCCGCAATTGCTCCGAAAACTCCAAGCGGCGCAACCCACATGATGTAACCGACCATTTTTAAAATAGCGTGAGCAATGATATCTAGCCCTTTGATGACAGGTTTTGCATATTCTTCACCCATTGCTGACAACGCAATCCCAAACATTACCGAAAATACAACGATCTGAAGAACTTCATTGCTTGCAAAAGCTTCGAATAAACTTTTCGGAATCACGTGTTTTACAAAGTCTTCCATAGAAAATCCTTTGCTGTTACTCACGATTTCGGAAGCTGAAGAAGCATCTTGAATTGGTAACTTGGTAACGTGGCCAGGCTCTAACCAATTCACTAAAACCAAGCCAATCAATAAGGAAACCAAGGAAGCCGTAATGAACCAAAGCATTGCTTTTGTGCCTACACGACCAACCATTTTGATGTCGCCCATTTTAGCAATCCCAACCACCAAAGTCGAGAAAACCAAAGGCGCAATAATCATCTGAATCAGTCGGATAAAAACTGTTCCCAACAGTTTGATATTCTTAGAAAAATTTTCGGAAGAGTCGGGATAATTGGTGTGGACAATTCCTCCTAAAACAACACCTAAGATTAGTGCAATAATGATTGCGAAAAACAGTTTATTCTGACCTTTCATAACTAATTTATTTTTTGAACACAAAGTGCACAAAGTTTTTTAATCTATTTATTATTAATGTTTTAAAGTTCACAAAGGCGTTTCGCTGAAATAAGAAGTTCAAATCTTTCTAAGCGAAGTAGCTTTGTGAGCTTTAAGCAGTTTCAACATTCAAAAAAAATCTTTGTCAGCTTTGTATTTAATCTAAGCTTTATAAGTCCTGATATAAATTGAAACTGAACAAAACTAATATTTTTGAGAGAATAACCACTAATATTTTAAATTAATATTAAGAACTCCAATAAAAACTGCCGATTCTGATCAACAAAAATAAAATAACATTCACGCACAGTTCAAATTAGAATTATTTCTTTGTACAAATCTGATAGTTAATGAAAAGAGATGTGGAAATTGTTATTATTTCGGATGTGCATCTTGGAACTTATGGTTGCAAGGCAAAAGAGCTGTTGAGATATCTGAATTCTATCCGCCCCAAAATTTTGATTTTAAATGGCGATATCATCGACATCTGGCAGTTCAAGAAATCGTACTTTCCGAAGTCCCATCTCAAGGTGATCAAGAAATTAATTTCATTCGCTACGAAAGAATCAGAGGTTTTTTATATCACTGGCAATCATGATGAGGCATTCAGAAATTTCACAGATTTCGAATTGGGAAAACTGAAATTGTGCAACAAACACGTTCTAAAGATGGACGAAAAAAAAGCATGGATTTTTCATGGAGATGTTTTTGACGCATCGGTTCAGCATTCTAAGTGGATTGCAAAGTTGGGTGGAAAAGGTTATGATTTACTAATTGCAATTAACAATCTGGTCAATTGGTTTCTTGAGAAAATCGGTCGGGAGAAATATTCGTTCTCCAAAAAGATTAAGAATAATGTCAAAAAAGCTGTGAAGTATATCGGTGATTTTGAATTGACTGCTTCGGAACTGGCGATTGAAAATGATTTCGATTATGTGATTTGCGGACATATTCATCAGCCTCAAATCCGGGAAGTAGTTGGTAAAAAAGGAAAATGTATGTATCTGAATTCCGGTGACTGGGTGGAAAATCTTTCGGCTTTGGAATATCATAATGGCGACTGGAAACTTTTTGTTTATGAGGATGAGAAATATAATTTAATCGATGAAGAACCAGAAGAAATGAAAGAAATTGACAGTGCAGAGCTGATGAAAATCGTGACGCAGATTGTTTAATTTTTTACGACAGCAAAGGCGGAAAATGAAATAAACTAATTTTTAAATCGCAAATTTTTCAGTCATACTTTGCGAATTATAGTAAAAATTTAAAAAATAATTGCGCCTTTGCGATTAAAATAAAAAACACAAATATTTAATTTTTAATCCATATGAAAATATTATATGCCTTCCAAGGCACAGGAAACGGACATCTTGCAAGAGCTCAGGAAATCATCCCGATTTTGAAGAAACACGCATTGGTAGACACTTTAATCAGCGGACATCAGACCCAGTTGAAGTCTGATTTTGATATCGATTTTCGATTCAAAGGGATTTCTTTGCTTTATAATAAAACAGGTGGATTGTCTTACAAAAAAACCTTTCTTGAGAATAATTTCTGCAAAGCGGCAAAAGTCATCAAAGATTTGGATTTAAGTGCGTATGATTTAATCATCAACGATTTTGAACCGTTGACTGGTTGGGCTGCGAAACTAAAAAACCTACCGATTGTAGAATTAAGTCATCAGGCATCTTTAACTTTTAAGGAAACACCGAAACCGGATAAAAAAGATTGGTTTGGAGATTTTATCCTGAAACATTATGTGCCTTGTGAGAAGAAAATCGGATTCCATTTTGAAAATTATAACTCCCATATCAAAAAGCCGGTTATCCGACAAAAAATCAGAAAGCTGAATCCTGAAAACAAAGGCCATTATTTGGTTTATCTACCAAGTTTTTCTGATGAAGTCATCACAAATTTTCTGACAAGAATCGATGTTCAATGGAAAGTTTTTTCTAAATATGCCAAGCAACATCAGAAATTCAGCAACGTAGAAATCTTCCCGATTGATGAGAGAAAATACCTGGAACTGTTCGAATCTTGTGAAGGAATTCTTTGTAATGCCGGCTTCGAAACGCCTGCTGAAGCATTGTTTATGCACAAAAAACTATTCGTTATCCCAATAGAAAATCAATATGAACAAGAGTGTAATGCTTTTGCGCTGGACAGATTGGGTGTTGCGAATTCGGATAAATTGGATCCAATTAAAATTCGTGAATGGATTAATTCTGACCAGATGATAGAAGTGGATTATCCTGATAATATCGAAAGTATTTTGACGAAAGAGGTTTTGTATTGATTAAGCCACATAGTCACAATAGGTTTTATTTACAAAAATAAAATCAGTTTTTCTTGCCTCCGAACTTATTTAGATTCATCATCAGTGATAGCATAAAATAACGTTTCAGGACAAGTTCTTCTCTGTCTTCGATGTAATTGTCGCCGATATTTCTGATAGCATTTTGACGTTGATTCAGAACATCATTCATGTTGAATCGCAGTGTCATTTGTTTTTTGTAGAATTTATAATTCACGCTGGAATTCCAGAAATAGGAAGTCCTGTTGAAACCTGCCGAAATGTTATTATTCTTGGTCACATTGATGTCGTTTGTGAAATAAAGATTGGATTTCAAAAAGTAATTCACCATTCCGATAGTGTAATTCTGTTGAGCTGTACGCGTTCTATCAATCCTATAATTGGTGTAATTGGAGAAATTATAATTGAGATTGGCAGAGCCAGTCAGGTCCAAAATATCTCTCAAGTTAAGCCTCACAGTCATCTTCGGCGCAATATTGTAAATCGTGTTGGTGTATTGGACATCATCCACAAAACCTTTTCTGTGGGTGAAACTTGTCAGAAATGATGGCGAAATCCGGAATTCATTTTTATCCCATTTGTAGGTTTTTGAAAAACGGCTATCCCAACTTAGGGTTTTGTTTCCACTAATGTTGGCAAAAGTTCTGAACTGCCTTCCCGCATCGTCATAGTAAGAAAAATCGGAAACGTTATTATCCGTATAACTGAATTTCAGTGAAGTTGAGTAAGTAATATGTTTCGGAAGATTCTTATTCACAAAATAAATGGAGCTCGTATTTTTCCAGGTGCTTTTCAAATCAGGATTCCCCTGTGTGGTAAGCAACGGATTGGAAAGGTCTATATAAGGATTGACCGCCGTCATCTGAGGAGCTGTGAAATCGCTTTGGTTGGATAGTTCCAAGGATTTGCTACTGGAAAATTTGTAAACGAATCTTGTGTTATAATTCGGGAAAATAAAGTTTTTTCTGAAATCGATATTGTCATTATTAAAGAAAGAATGAAAATCGTTGTTGTTGATTTCCAGATTAGCATTGAAGAAAAACCGGAATTTGGTTTTGTTCAAATCATAACCCATCACAGCATAAAGTGAATTGATGTTCTGATTAATTGTATTAGACAACAAAGAATTGAATGTAGAAAATTCTCCCGTCACTGTATCAAAATCGTGAACTTTTCTATCATTTTTGAATGACAGAGATTTGTAAGTAATTTCTGTGGAAACGATAGCCGAGTCGGAAATTGGTTCATCGTATCTTACATTGAAGGCAAAATCTGTGTTTTGACTTTTGGTTATTGAGCGCTGATTTCGATAATCATTTTCTTCGGGAGACTGATGAAAAATGGTCGTTGTCAGATTATAATCGGTGCCGTTGTTATCCATCACATTGCTGCTAACCGTCGCTGAAAAAGTTCGTCTTTCTTTCAGGAATCTTCTTGTAATCCCTAACGATTGTGAAAAACCATTATTGACAGATTTTTGTTTCACAGAACCCGAGCTTGAATTGAGCAGGACATCATCCCGCAAGGTCAAAGACTGATTATCAGAAGTGCTTTCGGTGGTATTGTTATTAAAATTGGAATTGAAAATAATATTTGTGAACTTATCCAATTTCAAAATCGAATTGGCGCTGAATCCCAATCTTCGCAAATCCCTGTCGCCAGTACGTTCTGTGTTTCTGTCTAATTTGTAGTCGGGCAGAAAGGTGGTTCGGGCAGATTTGGAGAAAGTTTCGGAATTTCTTTCATAATAATTGGCATTCAACCTCTCCAAATCGAAGTTATCAAACGTGTTAGAGTAGGTTGCATTCACAATTGTTGTACTGAAAATTCCTGCTCCGGAACCCGTTTTTCCGGATAATCCTGCATTGATATTATTGGAACCCGCCGCTAATGAAAGGCGGGAATCCTGTTTTATTTTTGTAAAGAAAATAGCACCGTCATAACGCTCATCCGAACCGTAGCCCAATCTGATGTTGCTTGTAACCCCAACTTTATTTTTAGGATCCATTTCAAAATTCACTGTGAGGCTGTCTGTGATTGGTGCTCTTCCTGTGAGTTCTTCTTCCTTGGTTTTGGAAGTGGTAACCTGAATTTTTTTGATGATGTTGGCAGGAATCGTTTCCAACTCTATTTTTCCATTTTTATCAAACAATGGTTTCCCGTTGATATGGATTTTGCTCACAGATTTTCCGTTAACCGTAATTTTTCCATCCGCATCGATTTCGACTCCAGGAATTTCTTTCACCAAGTCGTCAATTTTGGAATCAGGTTTTACTTTCAGAGAAGAAGCGTTGTACTCAACTGTATCTTTTTTAATTTTAATAGGTGAAACCGTGACTTTGACTTCTTCTATATTCGTTACAAGTTCTTTGCTGAGTTTGATTGTTCCGATATTTTCATTTTGATGAATAGATTCAATTTTTCGAGAGAACGCTTTGAATTTGTCTTCGGAAATCTGTAGAAATGAGGCTTCGTTTTGTAGAGGAACTTTGATGCTGAAGTTTCCGCTTTTACTTGTTCCAATGTAATTGATAATCGCCGAATCTTTTTGTTTCATCAAAGAAACAGTGATGTTTTCCAACGGATTATTATTTTCGTCCGTCACTTTTCCGGTTAGGCTGTAAGTCTGAGCATTCAGTTTTAGAAAAGCGAGAATGAAAATAAGCCAGAATTTTTTCATCAAATGTTATAGTTTTCGGCACCAAAAATAGAAAAAACCCCTGAAACATCAGAGGTTTTAATTTTTATTAAGTTTGAAATTAAGCTTTCAAATATCTTGCATAAGCATAACCTTCTTCGCCGTCAGCCGTTTTGATTTTCCACCAGTCGTCAGAAGATTGCTCAACCAAAGTTACCACTTCACCTTTAGCTGCTTTTCCTACAACTGCAGCTTCCGTAGAAGGTTCCTGTCTGATATTAAGATTAGACTCATCAGTTGCAACAGTCAAAGAAGCGCCAGCTGCCAATCCGGAAACCTGAACATCGATATTAATATCGGTTGCTGTATAAGAAGAATCAATAGCGCCCAAAGCATTCCAAACTGAATCTTTTGCTGCGCTGCTAGACGCTTTTCCTGTGATATATAAAACACCGTCCTGTTCCTGAACAGAAAGGTCGGAAAGTCCTGCCGACTGAGCAGCAGAAACTACACTTGCATATTTGTCTTGTAAACTCATTTGTGATTATTTTACAGTGATTTTGTTATCGTATTTACCAATTTTAAGCGCATCTACAGATTCTTTTACTTTTCTTGCATTAGCAGCAGTTGTAGTTCCTGTCAATGTTAATGTCCCTGCAACATCTTCCGCTTTTACGCCCGGGATATCTTTAAGCGCATCATTCACTTTCTGTAAAACAGCGGCGTCAACAGTATTCACTTCCACAGGCGCGGCTGCTGGGGCTACGGTTGCCATATCGTGAACATCTTTGATACCCTGAACTTTTTTAAGAGCGTCGATAGCAGCTTGTTTATCAGCTTCGGTTGCAAAAACTCCGCTTAGGTGAGCTTGTCCCTCTTTCACTTCAACAGATGTTCCTGGATAAGCCGTGATTGCTGTGGTTGCCTGGGAAGTCAGTTCCGCATCAGAAACTTTCTTTTTGCAGGAAACGGCTGTCATTGATACCATCAATGCAAGAGCCGCAATTTTAAATGTTTTTTTCATAGGATAAAAATTAATTTATTTAGGTTGTGTTTTATAACTATTAAAATTGATGCCAAACAAAGCGGGCACCAATCGCATTTTAATTTCAACTTTCGTCTTTAGTAAAATTAAAAACTTTTTTGATGCGACAATGGCTATTAAAAATATTTAACAGAATTTTATAAGTCGGTTAAAAAGATAAAATTCAATTTAGCTGATTCTTAGAAATTCCTTCGCTAACTCAATCATTTTTGGGTCTCCGGTATATTTTCCTTTTTCATCAGAGAGTTTTACTGTTGGGATCCACTCGTTATTGATGCCTTTTACGCTGATGAGCTTCATGACGATATTCATTGGTTTGAGTCCGACATCATTGGTAAGATTAGTTCCGATCCCAAAAGAAATCCCGATTTTTCCTCTGCAGTAATTGGTGATTTCCTCTACTTTTTCGAGATTAAGACCGTCAGAAAAAATAATGTATTTGAATAATGGGTTGATGCCGTTCTTCAGATAATGTGCAATGGTTTTATCAGCAAATTCAAAAGGATCACCACTATCGTGACGAACACCGTCAAACAGCTTCGCAAATTTCTTATCAAACTGTTGGAAGAAAACATCAGTTGTATAAGTGTCAGACAGTGCAACGCCTAAATCTCCACGGTAAACATTAACCCAGTTTTCTAACGCAATGGAATTAGCCATCTTGAACCCAAATTCAGCTGCGTGAAACATAAACCACTCGTGTGCGTGTGTTCCGATTGGTTTTACCTTGTAAAGCATCGCCAAATGGACATTGGAAGTACCCGTAAAAGTTGATTTTTTATCCTGAATCAAGGCGTCCATCACCAATCTGTGAACCTTATAAGAATGCCTTCTTCTTGTTCCGAATTCCGCAAACGGAACGCCGAGTTCTGTAAGATGTGCGGCTTTTTCCAGCGTCTTGCCAATAACTTCTTCATTGGTCTGTCGCTCCATGTGATTCATTTCGTAATGAAGTTCACTGATAAGCGACAGGAGCGGAACTTCCCAGAGAATTGTTCTATACCAGAGGCCTTCAACCGAAACTTTTAGCTCATTTCCGTTTTGTTCGATCTTCACTTCCGAAGGGTCGTAATGAAAACCTTCCAAAAAATCGAGGTAGGGTAGAGCAAGATAAGGACAAGTGACTTTCAGATATTTTTTTTCGTCTTTGGTCAGCTTCAATTCAGCCATTGCATTGACGGATTTTCTCAGTTCCTCCGCAAAACCTTCTGGGAAGCTGTGTTTTCCTCTGTTAATGAATTCATATTTTACAATCTCGTTGGTAAAAAGCTTTACTACTGCGTTTTGCATTGTGATTTTGTAGAAGTCATTGTCCAGAATCGAATTGAGTCTTACCTCGCGCATAAAAATATCATTTAAACAAATCTAAGGAATTTTGTTGAGGCAGATTTTAATGAGGAAAAAAATAACACAAAGGCATGAAGGATTTTTACTTGCTTAATGTTTTAAAGGCACAAAGGTTTAACTTCGTTAATTTAAAGATCTTTGATTTTTTGCCTTAAAATAAAATAGTTAGAGGAAAATATTTCTTCGAGTCTTTAAGTGTTGCATCAAATATATTATAAAAATTACATTTCTTACTTTTGTCAAAATTCTTTGAAATGATAAAAGCGCTGATGTATTTCGTAGTTGGAACTCTGATTAGTTTTTTCTTAAGACGTTTAACAGGGGAACCTGCTGAATTTTGGGTTGAACTTTACGTCGCTTCGGCTTTTGGAATTGGCTGGGGATTGGCTTATTTTGTGGACCACCCGGAATGGTCACTTCCAAAGAAAATGGGAATTTCCTTTATTGGAATTGTTTTTTTGGTTGCTGTCGGATTGTTATGTTTCAATTTTGAAACTGCAGTTCCTTCGATTATCAAGTTCTCTACGGTTTTCGTAGCGTATTATATGATTGCCAGCTTCCGGGAAAGCAAATCGTTGAGGTATTAATTTTTAGGTTATATGATTTAAAAGCCGGACTTCGAAAAGTCCGGCTTTTTGTTTTTAATGAATCATCAGAAAGCTGATGACGCCTAAGCCTATTACCAAAAGCATAAATGCAAAGAAATTGAACATAAACAAAATGCAGCCGATGATAAAACTGATAACACCGTGTGTATGGTAAACCTTATAATGGGCTATGAAAAAATATACGATGCTGTAGAAGAATATCACATTCATCAATAAATAAATGATGACACTGATTGAAGAATGCGTTACGTCTGCCAATTTATATAAAAAGGAAAATAACAAAATGGTCAATAATAAAAAACTGAAATAATGTAACGTGAAAATCCCGTGGTCAAAATACCACCATTTTTTCTTGTTATGGAAAATCCACAGGAAGAATGCAAAAATCGGAAGATAAATGAACAAAGCTTTTGGCAGATTATGAAAAGAGGTCTCACCCAATTTTTTTACAATTTCTCCTTTTGTAATACCTTTTTCCTTCAGTTCGAAAAACTTATGGGCAACAGGCACATTGATGAAATCGAAGAACGAAGGATTTTTTGCTTTTGCAGAATCAAATGATTTTTGATTTGTATAACCATTATATTCAAAATTATCATCCAGCTTCTTGCTCATGTCAAAGCTGTCTTCGATATCACTTAATCTTGCGGAATCTTTCAGCAAAGTGTTTACTTTACTAATAGTTACAGAATCTGTTCCTTTTATTTTTTCTTCCGTTCTGATGCTATCGAGCTTTTTGGAAGTTTCAGCCAGTCTGTTCAAAGAGATTGTCTTTTCTTTTCCATGTTCTTTTTTACCTTCAAAATTAATCTTGAATGGCGGAAATACGGCAAACAGGAAAAATGTGATGAAACTGATGAAAATATAAAGCTTAACCGGCGGAACAAATTTTTGTCTTTTACCTTCCAGATAAGTATTGGTTAATTTGCCGGGTTTGACAAGAAGATTTTTAAGAGTTCCCCAGAACTGACCGTCATAATGGGTGAAGTCTTCTACGAAATGAGTGAAAAGGTAATGGAAAGGCTGCCTGGTCTCGATGTTCTGTTGTCCACAATGCGGACAATAATGTTCCTCAACATGGTGTCCGCAATTAAGGCAATCTTTTTCTTCTCTCAGTTTTCCGTGGCTCATTTTATAGAATTTTCCTCAAAAATATAAAAATCCCAAATTATAAATAAAGCTTATTTTGACAAATTTCAGAAAGTTTTCAGGTAATTAATGATTCGTTAACGTATTAGTTTTTAGAAAATTAAAATATTTTTCTGAGGAAAATTTTTCATCCGGAAAAAAATTCTTACCTTTGCACACCCTTTAGGGGAAAATTATGTTTAATCGTAAACGATAAATTGTGAATACATTAAGTTACAAAACAGTATCGGCAAACAAAGCTACCGCTAATAAAGAATGGGTTGTGGTAGACGCTGCTGAGCAACCGTTGGGAAGACTAGCTTCTACTGTTGCAAAGATTTTGAGAGGTAAGCACAAAACGAATTACACACCGCACGTAGATTGTGGAGATAACGTAATCGTTTTGAACGCTGGGAAAGTTACACTTTCCGGAAACAAGTGGGCAGACAAAACTTACATTTGGCACACTGGATATCCAGGTGGTCAGAAGTCTATGACTGCTGAAGAGCTTAGAAAAAAAGATGCTCTTAAAGTATTGGAAAAATCTGTAAAAGGCATGTTGCCAAAAAACAGATTAGGTTCGGCTTTATTCAAAAACCTTTATCTATATGAAGGAACTGAGCACAAACACGAAGCTCAACAGCCAAAAGTAATCAATGTTAACGAATTCAAATAATTGAGTATGTCTATAGTACACAAAATCGGAAGAAGAAAAACTTCTGTTGCAAGAGTTTATGTGAAGCCAGGAACTGGTAACATTACTATAAACGGAAAAGATGCTAAAACATATTTTTGTACAGATGTTTTAGTTTACAAAGTTAATCAGCCATTTTTATTGACAGAAACTTTAGGTCAGTATGACTTGACTGTTAATGTTTTTGGTGGAGGAATCACTGGTCAGGCAGAAGCTATCAGACTAGGTGTTTCAAGAGCATTGTGCGAGATCAACGAAGAATTCAGATTGGTTCTTAAACCACAAGGATTGTTGACCAGAGATGCAAGAATGGTAGAGAGAAAGAAACCAGGTCAGAAAAAAGCGAGAAAGAGATTCCAATTCTCAAAACGTTAATTATCAGACTTCGGATTCTGGGTTTCAGATTTCAGAACTATTTTTGGTTCGTTATCTATTACTTAAAATCTATTAATCTAACAAAAAATTGCCCGTTACGTTTAGCATCCAAATTTTACTCCCATCTAAAGTAAAATTGATTGCCGAAAAGCGGAAAGTAAACTAACAAAAAACAAGAAAACATGGCAAAAGCAAATGTAAAAGACCTTTTAGAGGCTGGTGTACACTTCGGTCACATGACCAGAAAGTGGAATCCAAATATGGCTCCATACATTTTCATGGAGAAAAACGGTATTCACATCGTAGATTTACATAAAACAGCAGTAAAATTGGACGAAGCTTGTAGCGCTTTAGAAAAAATTACTTCTTCAGGTAAAAAAGTTCTTTTCGTAGCGACTAAGAAGCAAGCGAAAGAAGTGGTTGCAAAACATGCTGCAGAACTTAACATGCCTTACATCACTGAAAGATGGCCAGGAGGAATGCTGACGAACTTCGTAACTATCAGAAAGGCGGTTAAAAAAATGAACGCTATCGATAAAATGAAGAAAGACGGAACATTCGAAACTTTATCTAAAAAAGAAAGATTACAAGTAGATCGTCAAAGAGCTAATCTTGAGAAAAACTTAGGATCTATTGCAGATATGGTGAGATTGCCTTCAGCTATTTTCGTAGTTGATATTATGAGAGAACACATCGCGGTTACAGAAGCTAAGAAATTGGGTATCCCAGTTTTCGGTATTGTAGATACTAACTCAGATCCAAGAAAAGTGGATTTCGTAATCCCAGGAAATGATGATGCTTCAAAATCTATCGATATGATCCTTTCTGTTGTAGCAGACGCTGTAAAAGAAGGTCAGTCTCAAAGAAAAGCAGAAAAAGAAAAGTCTAAAGAAGAAGGAGAAAAAGTTTCTGCTGATGCAGACGCTGACTTCGATGCGGAATAATCAGAGGATTTTTTCTTAAATATAAAAAGCGGTTCAAGTTATTGAATCGCTTTTTTTAATGGCAGTTTTTCCGCCTTCCGCTCCCAAACCTAGTGAAGTGGTTCGATGAAGTCAATCTTTTTACTCCATCTTGTTGCGTAAAAGGGATTTCCGCTCAAGTCGGACTGCGATCGATGTTGAAGATATAATAACATTTATACAAACAAAACAACGAAAAAACCCTTTCAGAGTTTTTAACTCTGAAAGGGCTTATTTTATAATTATCAAAAGAATAATTAATCTTACCCTTTGAATTCTCCCATCGCAATAAACTTATCCTGTCGCTCTGCAACCAGTTTCTCAACCGGCATTTTGGACAATGTTTTGATGTCTTTCAGAAGGACTTTCTTCACGTTGTCAAAAGTTGCTTCAGGATTATAATGTGCACCGCCCAATGGTTCAGGAATGATATCGTCAATCAGCTTTTGTTTCAGCATGTCTTCACCAGTAAGCTTCATTGTGTTTGCGGCTGTTTCTTTGTATTCCCAGCTTCTCCATAGGATTGCGGAACAATTCTCCGGAGATATTACCGAATACCATGTGTTTTCAAGCATATAAACCTTGTTTCCAACACCGATTCCTAATGCACCACCACTTGCACCTTCACCAATAATTACGGTAATGATCGGTGTTTTCAGTTGGCACATCTCATAGATGTTTCTGGCGATTGCTTCACCCTGTCCACGCTCTTCCGCTTCCAGACCAGGATAAGCTCCAGGTGTATCCACAAAAGTTACTACAGGAATATTGAATTTTTCCGCCAATTTCATCAATCTAAGAGCTTTTCTATAACCTTCCGGGTTAGACATCCCAAAACGTCTGTGCTGACGTTCTTTGGTTGTTCTACCTTTCTGAGTTCCGATCAGCATCACTGTATTACCGCTGATGCTGGCAATGCCGCCAACCATAGCAGGATCATCACCGAAGTTTCTGTCACCGTGCAATTCTACAAAGCTTCCTTCATCTGCCAGACCATTGATATAATCCAACGTATATGGTCTGTCCGGGTGTCTGGAAAGCTGAACCCTTTGCCAAGGTGTAAGGTTTCCGTATATTTTTTTCTTGGTATCTTCTATTTTATCCTTGATCTTTTTGCAGGATTCATCTACATCAATGCCACTCTCAGTACCTAGTTGTACACATTTTTCGTATTGCTCGATCAGTTCTTTTACAGGTTGCTCAAATTCTAAATATTCCATATTCTGTTTGGATTAAACCAAATTCAAAAATAATCTTTTTTTTACAAATGGTTTTGAATTATATAATTAATTTGAATTAATTGTTTTTTCGATTCTTGCCAGCGTTTCCTCTTTGCCAATGATATTCATAATATCCGGAACATCAGGACCTTTCAGCTCTCCAACAAGAGCCAAACGAAGCGGCATCATGACTTTTCCCATTCCCAAAGAATGTTCCTCCGCAAAATGATGTATCGTTTCTTTTAGAACTTCTGGGTGAAATTCTGTTATTTCTAGTTTTGTAGAAAGATCTTTTAAAACTGCTGAGGTTGTATCATTCCAGGCTTTTTTCAAGGCCTTTTCGTCATAGGAATTTGGTGCTGCGAAGAAGAATTTTCCATCGTTATAGATATCCACTACAAAAGTTGCTCTGTCTTTCATCAATGAAACAATTTTCAATAATTTTTCATCAGAAATGTTCAATGATTTTACTTCGTCAACTTCTTTTAATAAAACTAAAACCTCTTCATCAGATTTCAGTTTAAGATATTCCTGATTGAACCACTTAGCTTTCTGCGGATCAAATCTTGCGCCGGCTTTATGAACTTTATGAAGATCAAATTCGGCAATCATTTCGTCCAAAGAAACAATTTCTTTATCATTCGAAGGTGTCCAACCTAAAAGTGCTGTCATATTAATGAAAGCCTCTGGAAAATAGCCTGACTCTTTATAACCTTTCCATACTTCATCACTTTCCGGATCTTTAAAATCCATAGGAAAAACCGGAAATCCGAATTTTGCACCGTCTCTTTTACTTAGTTTTCCTTTGCCTTCCGGTTTTAATATCAAAGAAAGATGAGCAAACTCGGGAGCATCCCAACCCATTGCTTCGTATAATAAAACGTGCAATGGCATTGACGGCAGCCACTCCTCACCACGAATGACGTGGGAGATTTTCATTTCGAAATCATCTACAACATTTGCAAAATGATAGGTTGGCATTCCATCGTTTTTAATTAGAACTTTATCATCTAAAGTATTAGTATTAACTGAGAAATTTCCTCTGATAATATCCTGAAGATTAAGAACTCTGTCAATCGGCATTTTGAAACGCACAACATAAGGAACATTATCCTCCAACAATTTCTGAACTTCTTCAGAAGAAAGCGAAATGCTGTTTCTCAACTGCTGTCTTGTCTGATAATTGTAAGAGAAAACGTCACCTCTTGCTTCGAATTCTTTTCTGATAGCATCCAATTCTTCAGGCGTGTCAAAAGCGATATAAGCATAATCTGTTGCCAGAATCTGCTCTTTATATCTGTCATAAATGTCCCTTCTTTCAGACTGGCGATAAGGTGCATATGGACCGCCTACTTTTGGACTTTCATCGGGAACGATTCCACACCATTCCAGGGAATTCATAATATAATCTTCCGCGCCTTCTACATATCTTGCCGTATCGGTATCTTCGATTCTAAGAACGAATTCGCCACCTTTATTTTTTGCGAACAGATAATCATATAAAGCCGTTCTGACTCCTCCTAAGTGTAAAGCTCCTGTCGGACTTGGTGCAAATCGCACTCTTACTTTTTTCATAAATAGACGTTTATTTTTTTTCAGGAATCATTGTTTACTGAAAATTGTGGCGCAAAATTAAGAAATTTTAATGGTTTTTACTTTTTTGAATTTGGTTAATCTTATCTGAAATAGTATTTTTGAAGATTAAAATAATAGCTATGTTAGAAATTGGCGAAAGACCTTGGGGTAAATATTATGTTTTGGCGGATGAACCTAACTATAAATTGAAACGAATAGAAGTCAATCCCGGCCAAAAATTATCTTATCAGTATCATCATAAAAGACAGGAGCAATGGACAATCGTTGAGGGCAACGCAACAATTGTTTTAGATGACAAAGAAATCTCTTTGGGTTATGGGGAAAGCGTTTTTATCCCATTGGGTGCGAAACACAGAATTATGAATCTTACGGATAAACCTGTTGTTTTTATAGAAGTCCAGACCGGGACTTACTTTGGAGAAGAAGATATCGTAAGGTTGGAGGATGAATATGATAGAAACTAAAAAAAGAACTAATAAGTTCTTTTTTTAGTTTTCAATGAGAAGGATAGGTAATTCCTTTATCTTGAATTTATTGTGAAGAATATAAAGCGTGAATAACCTTTCCGATAAAAAACCGAAAACTCTTCTTTGATAGGCATCCTCGGATACCGTTATTCTTTTTTCTACTTCAAATAAAATATCAAAAAGCCAAGTGCAATATTGATTAAACCAATTCTTTCCCGAGATAAACATATTGCACAGATAGAAAATATTTCCATTATCAAAATTTTTTTCTATACTTGATTTATACTCAGGATATTTTTCAATAATGACCTCCACACAGGCTTGCCAATCCGATTCTATATGGAAACGCTTGTATTGGTCTGTTAATGACTCAAAATCACCATTATCAAACGTGCAAAAAGTTTTTTGTGGTAGAAGAATATCATATGTCTTTAGTAATTGTATGATCTTTCTTTTTGATGACGCTTCATTCCTAAGATTAATCAGCCGTTGGTCATTTTCCTGAATGTTTCTGACAACATGGGATTTATCCTTTTTTAAAAAGGACTTTTTATAGTTTATATCTAAATATCTCCTATAATGAGCAAGACCGATAATGTCGAAATCTAAATTTTTCCAAGCCCAATATAAAGCGCTTAGTTCGTTAAAAGAGCTATTTTTTTCTGAAATATTATCTCCATCATTATCTCTAAAGTAAGAGTCTTTTATAATGTATGGATTGATAGAAGCACCTACCTGAATGGGGTGGAAAATGTTGTTTTCAACCATAGCACGGTCCTTGTGGGTTGCGACTATAATTTTTACGTTATGATTCATTGAATTCGGTTTTTATAGACTTCAAAGAGGATGCAATGATCTGATGCATGTCGTAATATCGGTATTCTGCAAGTCTGCCACCAAATATTACATGACCTGTTTTTTCTGCTCTTTGTTTGTATAGATTATATTTGTCCTGATTTTCTTTGTCGTTAACAGGATAGAATGCTTCATTGTTTTTAGTCCAGGTTTGCGGAAATTCTTTGGTTATAACAGTTTTTTTCTGTTTTCCGAATTCGAAATGCTTGTGCTCAATAATTCTGGTATAAGGATATTCTTTATCATTATAATTGACGACAGCATTTCCCTGATGGTTTTCTTTATCGAGAACTTCTGTTTCAAATCTTAATGACCTGTATTCAAGCATACCATATTCATAATCAAAAAACTCATCTATTCTTCCTGTAAAAACTATTTTTTCTGCAAGCTTGTCAAAGTTTTCCCTATCGTTGAAATAGTCAGTGTTTTTACGGCATTCTATTCCTTCGAGTAATTTTTCGATTATTGTATTATACCCGCCAACCGGAATTCCCTGATAGCGATCATTAAAATAATTATTATCAAAAGTAAAACGGACAGGCAGCCTTTTAATAATAAAGTTTGGAAGTTCTGTAGCTTTTTTGCCCCATTGTTTTTCTGTGTATTCTTTGATCAGTATTTCGTAAATATCTTTACCTACTAATGAAATTGCCTGCTCTTCAAGATTGGAAGGTGTTTCTGTACCAAATTCTTTGATCTGTTTATCAATTTCCTTTTTAGCTTCTTCAGGGGTTTTTGTTCCCCAAAGCTGGTAAAACGTATTCATATTAAAAGGTAAGTTATACAGTTTACCTTTTGCTACGGCAACCGGAGAATTAACATAGTGATTGAACTCTCCAAACTGATTTACATAGTTCCAGATTCGCTCATCGTTGGTATGAAAAATATGAGCACCATATTTATGAACATTGATTCCTTCAATATTTTCACAATAAATATTACCACCCAAATGCTCCCTTTTGTCTATCACTAAACATTTTTTTCCTCTTTTGGTTGCTTCATAGGCAAAGACACTTCCAAACAAGCCCGATCCTACAATTAAATAATCATACATCATAAATTATGATTGGTATTAAAAACAAAATTTACGGATTCTTCAAATAACTTTTTTTCATTGGAAATCAATATTTTGTAATCTTCAAAATCCTTAATCTTTTCATCAAAATTATACATACAGTCTTCTATTTTAGAGATAATTAAAGGAATGTTCTCTTCTGTATCTCCAAAATGATATTCGTCCAATATCGGCATATCTTCTTTGTATTTTGCAGAACCCTGTTTTCCGGCAATCAGGCAACAGTTTAGCAAAACAGCTTCTCTTGGCATTTTTTCTCTTCCGGGATGAAAGCCGAAATCAATATATACTTTTGCCTTTTTCATCCAGCCGGCAATTTCCTGCAAAGTCATATTTTGTAAAGGCTGCCATTTCAGATGAGGGGCTTTTTCTATAATTTTCTGTAAGAATTCTCCGTTTTTTAAGGCGTTATAAATCACGATATCTTCTTTTTCTGCCTTCCAGTTGTCATCTATATGAAACATCTCGTCCATATATCCTGAAATTTGGCCAAGTGGTTTTATATTATTCTTTTTAAGGAAATCCAAAGAAAAATAAGAATGTGCAATATGTGATATGCCTGGTTCCTGTAATCTTTTGATTGTGGGAATTGGATAATTCTTAAAAAGCCTTTTTATGGAATAGAATTTCTTTTTTTCAAAACGTTCCCGTGTGTTTTCTAAAGTTTTTAAATAAAAAACGACACTCAACCACCATATTACTCTTTGTGTTTCAGAGAATTCTTTATCCCATAATTTATAGGAATAGGTTTCCGGAAAAATAACAATATGATTTTTGGTATTTTCTACTTCAAAACAGAAAGGAACATTGTATTTTTCATAATTATCATGAACGGGAGTTGTATGTTTTTCAGCATCATACTGATCATAGCACATGAATGCCTTTTTACCGATTGCGTTAAGCTGTGACCCTAACTGATGCAGTTCTTCCGGTCCTCCCGTTGACAGATTGGCAGGACAGAGTATGAAAATTTTAGTATTGTTATTAATTGAGATCATGTAGTTTTTTTAGTTCGAAATGATATCTTTCCAGATTGTAATGATATCATTTTTTTCGTTTTCTATGCTGTAATTATGTAATACAAAATCAGATGCTTTTTTACCCATTTCAGATAATTCTCTGTCAGAAAAATGATTGATTATATATTCTGTTTTTTTTACAAAATCGATAATGTTTCCTTCTTCAACTCTGAAAGAAAAATCATCTAAGAAATATTCTTTTCCCGCTCCGCCCTCGTAACCAACGACAACACAGCCGCAGGCCATTGCTTCTACTGGTGGTAAACCAAAACCTTCTCTGTGGTTGAAGCTCAGGAAAACAGTACTTTCTTTTAAAATTCTGGCAACTTCACTTTCGCTCATATTGTCAATTTCTACAAAAGACCAGCCTTTAATATTATTTCTTATTTTAAGAATGTTGATTACCTGTTCCACGTCATCCCTCAACTTGCGTGGCATAAAAGCAATCTGTGGCTTCTTGTTTTTTGAAAAATTAAAAATTTCAGCGTTAATTCCCAGCCGCATTCTGTATGTTCTAATGTCGGGAAATGTATAATTTATATAATTCTCTGCATCTTCAGAAGCAACAATTGTTGCCACTGTTTTTTTACTTTCATAAGGATTGATAACCTTATCTGTATTAATAGGATTTCCACGAAATGTATAATAACAGTTCTGGTTAAAAATGATTTTGTCTACCTCCGGCTCGATGCTGTTGATAGCAAAAGTGTAAATTTCCGGAACGATGATTACAGCATCTTTCTCTATTTGGGGTGAAGTTTTCTTATAGGCAAGAAGTTTAATTTTTGAAAAAGCATTAGGTTTTTTGCCTCGTAAGGTATTATTGAGAATTTTGAAAAAATAATTGCTGAATTCTACTTTTGTTGTATTGGTGAACCATTTTACTTTGTAGCTTTTTTTATTATGAAGTATTACAGCATTATATCCGTTCTGATTCAGTACATCTGCAAAACGGTAAAGTTGTTTTACTCCACCACTGGGTTTTTTGTTATCTGGGCAGACAATATAAATTTTTTTATAATTTTTACTCATAAGACTCTTCTATAATATGATCAACCCAACTTTCGATACTATATTTTTTATAAATATCTTCTGGCAAATCTTCATATGGAGTTTCAAAAAATCCTTTTGGAATATTAATAGTATCCGTGTCAATAACCAAAATATTATTTGGGTTGTAAAAATCATAATTGACAATATCCGGATTATTGGTGATCAGTTTTTTTCTTAATCCCATTGCTTCAAATGGTCTGAAAGATAATCCTTTCTGATGCCTATGTGCAAGATCTAATATTACTTTTGTATCCTGATTATATACATAAGCTTCATTGAACGGAACAATTGTGTTTGTCAATATAATATTTTCTTTTAAATCATCAGGGATCTCCTGTGTGTGATAAGAATATATCTGAGATTTTACCTTTAAATGTGAGAAGTTCTCTTTCAGATAATTCAATATTTTTACAAGGTCGGGAAATCTTTTATCGTAGGTCCCAATAAAGAAAATGTCCCATTTCTCGTGATCTTTTTTTTCTGTAACAAAATAGAAATTATTATTCTTTACCATATGATATCTCTTGCAGTCTGTCTCGTCAAAGCTGAATGCCTTATCAAAGAAATGCAGCGTATGTTCCTGTGGGATTTTGGCGAAACTGTCCCAATAGATTGCTGCAGATCTTTTTGCATTCCCGGTTACTATTTTCAGCTGTTCATCGGTAAGAATATCAGGTCTGTTTATTATTGCAAGATCAATGTCACTGCTAGACTGAAGAAGCGAAAGTAAGTTTTTCTGATTATTAATTGTTTTTAAATTTTTTTTCAGAAAAGTCTTCATAAAAAAATTGGTAATTTTTTCGCCGGCATTCTTATACTTATAAATTGGATTGGAAATGACCATGGTGACTTCATGTCCACTGTATTTTTTCAGAGCATCAAAAATAACATCATGAAATCCATAATAATCCGGAGCGACAAATAAAATTTTCTTCTTTATATCCATTCCTTATAATTTAAAAACCCGTTCCACCCAAGAATCAAGTGTATAATATTTATAAATATCATCCGGAACTTTTTCATAAGGTGATTCAAAAAAAGAAATATTGAGATTACTGCAATTATCATTTAAAATCAGAATATTCTTAGGATTGTAAAAATCATATTTTTTTATATTCTCATTATCAGTAATAATTTTTTTCTCCAATGCCATTGCTTCAAAAACCCTGAAGCTTAATCCACATTGATTTTCACGTGTCAGATCTAATAATGCTTTGGAATTTTTATAATATTGGGCAACATCTTTGTGATTAATTTTTTTAATACTGAAAATAAGAGATACATTTTTCGAACCTCTGAATATATTTTTTACCTGATGTTTCCAACCCTTTTTTCCAATAACCAGTATCTGAAATTTTAAATTCAGCTCAATTAATTTTTGGACCAATATCTTTATAATAGAAACTCTTTTAGCATCATAAGAAGTGATATAAAAAAGATCCATTTCTGGGTTCTGATGTTCATTGGAAAGGTAAGGGATATAAATATAATTGGTTAGTTTTTCGAACCCAAATTTTTGTACATCTGAAATATCAAAGGAAAAAATTTTATCAAAAAGCTTTAATTTATCTTTTTCTACTGGAAACCGATCCAAGCTATCATAAAGGTAAGTGATAAGTTTATTTGTGTGCTTTTTGATCTCTTTCAGGGTAGAAATATCAAATATATCAGGATTTAAAACCAGAATCTGATCCTGATTACCCAATTGATTAAGGGTGTCAAGAACATATTGCTTACGTTTCTCTGTCTTTAAATTTTTGTTGAATATAATTTTGCTCAAAGCATTGACAACTCTTTCCTGGAAGTTTGTATGGGTGATATTTCCAATCTTAATATGATGTGCATCAATACCTTTACTACATAATGTATCTACAATATGCTGATCATATCCCCAAAAATCAAAACTGATTACACAAATCTTCATTCAGTTAATTTTGCTCTTTTTTTAATGATTTATACGTTTCAAAAACGCTTAGAGACTGTAATAATGATAATTGATAGCCTTCTTTTCCATCCAAAATACCAAGTCGCATTATATAAGCTTTAAAAAATTTGAAACCTGTTTTAATATATTGAATTAAAAAGCTGTATCTTTTTCCTTTAGCAGCCAACTCCTTTCCTTTCAAAGCTCCATAATGAATCATTTTTTTTTTATATGAATCATAATCTGTAACAGAATAGTGGAGAAGCTTATTTTTTAGTTCTCCTATTGTTCCTTGTACCTGAAGTGTTTCATGAACTTTTTTTTCCGAAATATATCTGGCTTTCGATTTCCTGAAAAGCCTGAAGTTTTTATCGGTTTGTGTGCCGGAATAATGGATGGCTTTCCCGGCAAAAAAGAATTTTCTATAAAAGAAGTAAGCATCTTTTTTATCAGGCTTACTCAGCTCTTCTATAATTTCTTTTTTAAGCTGGGGAGTTATTCTCTCATCACCATCCAAAAACAATACCCAGTCATTTTTAGCATGAGTCAATGCAAAATTTCTTTGTTTTGTAAAATCTTCAAACTGATTCTGAAAAATATTAACTTGAGGAAAAGATTTTGCAATCTCTATTGTTTTATCGGTACTGAAAGAATCTACAACAACTATTTCCTCACAAAAATCAAAACATTCCAATACTTCCCGAATATTTCTCTCTTCGTTATATGTTATAATTAAACCACTAACTTTCTCCCTATTTTCCGGCATAGTTATTTTTTAAACTCAAAGATAGTCTTCTCGATTATTTTAATACAATCCAGCAACTGTTCTTCAGTAATGACCAAAGGTGGTGCCAATCTGATGATGTTGCCGTGCGTAGGTTTTGCAAGAAGTCCATTTTCTTTTAACTTTAAACAAAGATTCCAGGCTGTTTTGCTGTCAGGCGTATCATTGATTAGAATAGCATTCAATAATCCTTTTCCACGAACTTTTGTGATCAGATCTGTTTTCTGAATTAATTTTTCAATCTCAGAACGGAAAAGTTGACCCAATTCCTCAGCTCTTTCGGATAAATGTTCTTCTTCAACTACATCAAGAGCTGCAACAGCAACGGCACAGGCAATCGGATTCCCTCCGAAAGTAGAACCATGTTGCCCGGGCTTGATAACATTCATAATATCATCATTTGCAAGGACTGCGGAAACAGGATACATTCCTCCGGAAAGTGCTTTTCCAAGAATCAAAATGTCTGGCTGAACATTTTCATGATGACAAGCGATTAATTTTCCTGTTCTTGCAATCCCGGTCTGAACTTCGTCCGCAATGAAAAGAACATTATATTTTTTACATAATTCCGATGCGCCTTTTAAGAATCCATCATCAGGAACATAAACCCCGGCTTCACCTTGTATTGGTTCTGCTAAAAATGCCGCAATATTTTCAGAATCATTTTTCAGGATTTCTTCTAAAGCAGCAAGATTATTATAAGGTATTTTTATAAATCCGGGTGTGAAAGGACCATAATTTTGGTTAGCATCAGGATCATTAGAGAAAGAAACAATTGTCGTTGTTCTTCCATGGAAATTATTTTCACAAACAATAATTTTAGCAGCATTTTCAGAAATGCCTTTTATTTCGTAGCTCCATTTTCTGGCTAGTTTAACCGCTGTTTCTACAGCTTCGGCTCCGGAATTCATAGGAAGCACTTTGTCAAATCCAAATAAAGTAGTGATCTTTTTCTCGTATTCTCCTAATTTAGAATTATAGAAAGCTCTTGATGTCAAAGCTAATTTTTTGGCTTGTTCTACCAAAGCATCCACAATTTTTGGATGAGAATGTCCTTGATTAACAGCGGAATAAGCAGACAAAAAATCATAATACTTTTTACCTTCGACATCCCAAACATAGACGCCATCACCTTTGTCCAGTACCACAGGAAGCGGATGGTAATTGTGAGCGCCAAATTGATTTTCGAGATCGATAAAATATTGAGAATTCTTTGTGATTTCTGCTGTTGACATAAATTTTATTTTTTACAAATCTAAGAATATTATTCTTCAAAAGATCATATCTAATTGTGTATTTTATTCTTGATTTCAATAGTTGATTTTTAATATGAACCAATTGCACTTTTATTAATTTTTGCAGATATGAATTAATGAAAACTTATAATTACATAAATAAAAAAACTACTCCATTTCTAGAGTAGTTTTATTTTATTAATATGAAAACGATTAATGATTATCAAAACTTCTGTCCATTACAAAGTCTTCCATAAACTTCGTAGTATAATTTCCTGCTAAGAAATCTTCATTTTCCAATAATTGTCTGTGGAACGGGATGGTAGTTTTTACACCTTCGATATAAAACTCTTCCAAAGCACGTTTCATTTTTGCAATTGCTTCTTCTCTGGTTTGAGCTGTTACAATAAGCTTGGCAATCATAGAATCGTAGTTTGGTGGAATCGCATATCCCGAATAAACGTGTGTGTCAACTCTTACACCGTGCCCGCCAGGAATATTCAGTCCGGTGATTCTTCCCGGAGATGGACGAAAATCGGCATAAGGATCTTCTGCATTGATTCTGCATTCTATAGCATGCATCTTCGGATAGTAATTTTTTCCGCTGATTGGTGTTCCTGATGCTAGCAAAATCTGCTCACGGATCAAATCGTAGTCAACAACTTGTTCGGTAATCGGATGCTCAACCTGGATTCTGGTATTCATTTCCATGAAATAGAAATTTCTGTGTTTGTCTACCAGGAATTCGATGGTTCCAACACCTTCATAACCAATAAACTCAGCGGCTTTTACAGCGGCAGCTCCCATCTTTTCACGGAGCTCATCTGTCATAAAAGGAGAAGGTGTTTCTTCGATTAGTTTTTGGTTTCTTCTCTGTACAGAACAGTCTCTTTCAGAAAGATGGCAAGCTTTTCCATATTGGTCTCCGGCAATCTGAATCTCAATGTGTCTAGGCTCTTCAATCAATTTTTCCATATACATTCCGCCGTTTCCAAAAGCAGCAACTGCTTCCTGAATGGCAGAATCCCAATGGTCTTTTAGGTCTTCCTCTTTCCAAACGGCTCTCATACCTTTTCCACCACCACCAGCAGTAGCTTTGATCATGACGGGATAACCGATTTCTTTAGCTGTTTTCTTAGCATCTTCGTAAGAATCGATTAATCCGTCAGAACCTGGAACACAAGGGATTCCGGCAGCTTTCATTGTTGCCTTGGCCGTCGCTTTGTCGCCCATTTTCTCTATCTGTTCAGGAGTTGCTCCAATGAATTTGATGCCGTTTTTAGCACAGATTCTGGAGAAATTCGCATTCTCCGACAAGAATCCGTAACCTGGATGGATGGCGTCTGCATTGGTGATCTCTGCAGCAGCAATGATATTAGGGATTTTGAGATAAGAGTCCTTACTCATTGGTGGACCAATACAAACAGCTTCGTCTGCAAAACGCACGTGAAGACTGTCTTTATCAGCTGTCGAATAAACAGCAACCGTTTTGATCCCCATTTCTTTTGCCGTACGCAAGATCCGCATTGCGATCTCACCACGGTTTGCGATTAATATTTTTTTGAACATCTGTTCGAAATTTTAAATTATAAATTTTGAATTTTAAATTAATTTTAAACGAAAGAATTTCATCTAAAATTTATAATCTTTTTACCTTAAAATTCCTTAAGATGGATCAACTAAGAATAATGGCTGATCATACTCTACAGGTGAAGCGTCATCAACCAATATTTTCACGATTTTTCCGCTAACTTCTGATTCAATTTGGTTGAAAAGCTTCATTGCTTCGATCACGCAAACTACTTTTCCTTCTGTTACAGCATCACCAACATTTACAAAAACGTCTTTATCCGGAGATGGCTTTCTGTAGAAAGTACCAATCATTGGAGACTTGATTGTAATATATTTGCTGTCATCAGCAGAGCTTGTTGCTTCAGAAGCTGCAGGAGCAGATCCTGGATTTGCAACTGGTGCGGAAACAGGAGCCTGGTAAGCAACTTGAGGAGTTACATAACTTACAGGTTCTCCTCCAAGTGGAGTTTTGATATAGATTTCGAAGTCTTTGTTTTTATACTTTACTTCGGAAACACCTGCCTTTGCAACAAATCTTACAAGATTCTGAATGTCTTTTATATCCATAAAATTTTTAAATTGTTTTGAACGCCAAATATAATAAAAAACCACCCAAATTGATAAAATCCGAGTGGTTTTTTATGTTGTGTATAAGATTATCGGAAGATAAATCTTAGTTTTCTTCTGTTGTTTCTACAGTTTTCTCTAATACAACTTTTCCTTTGTAGTAAAGTTTTCCTTCATGCCAGTGAGCTCTGTGATAAAGATGCAATTCACCAGTAGTAGCGTCTTTTGCTAATTGAGGCGCTACAGCTTTGTAGTGAGTTCTTCTTTTATCTCTTCTTGTAGACGACTGTCTTCTCTTAGGATGTGCCATTGTTGATTATTTTAAAAATTCAAACGAATTATAGTTATACTTAATTATTGTCTCTTAACTTTTTCAAAGCTTCCCATCTTGGATCGGTGCTTTGTTCTTCCTCTTCTTCAATTTCTTTTGGACTGTATTGGTCAAGGAGTTTTTGATATTCATCATTGTCTCTTACGGATGGCGCCAGTTTTTTCATCGGGATCGATAAAACAACGGCTTCATATACAAGATTGGCTATGTTGAACTCACTATCTTTTTGAGGAATCGTGATAATATCTTCATTACTATCATCATATTCTTCACCAAATTTTACAAGAACCTTCAGATCATTCTCAATGTTTTCAGAAAATTCATCGTTGCTGATGTCGCAGATCAATTGAACTGTTCCTGAAACGTTGATATAGAATTCCAAAAATGTGGTGTGTTTGTCCAAGTGAACATTGACGTCGATTTTTGGGTTAAAAAACTCTTGTTCAGTCTCAAATAAATCAAAGAACTCCTGATTGATTTCGAATTTGAAATCGTGCTTTCCGGTTTTAAGACCAGAAAAAGCAATATCGTAGTTTCTAAATCTGTCCATAAAAAATGGTGTGCAAAAATAATTTAATTTTTTTAAATAACAAAATGTTTTTTGGAAATACTTGAAATGCAAAAAATTACTTCCAATATTTTTGTTTACTCAGCTTCGGTTGGAAGGTCTTCATCCACGCCGTTATTAATATGCATGGCTTTTGGACGAAGCTGGTTTTCCATCAGTTCCCGATATTCGGTTCTGTTCTTAAAAATCCTGATGGCTGTAAAAATAGCTTCCGAAAATGAAGTTTCATCAGCCAGGTTTTTCCCTGCGATGTCATAAGCAACACCGTGATCCGGCGAAGTTCTGATAAAAGGTAAGCCGGCAGTGTAATTGACGCCTTCTTCGTAAGCAATGGTTTTGAAAGGTGCTAATCCCTGGTCGTGATACATTGCCAAAACTGCATCAAAAGCCTTGTATTTTTCCGGCTGGAAAAAGCTGTCAGCAGGATACGGACCAAAAGCCAGAGCGCCAGTTTCAAAAAGTTCTTTAATGGCAGGTTCTATGATTTCAATTTCTTCTTTGCCAATGACGCCGCCGTCGCCAGCGTGTGGATTAAGTCCTAAAACTGCAATTTTCGGTTTTTGTACGCAGAAGTCTTCCTTCAAAGTTGTTATTAATTGTCTGATCTGCTTCTTGATTTTTTCTTTCGAAATGTTTTTTGCAATATCAGCAACTGGAATATGATGCGTGGAAACAGCAACTTTCAGATCGTCTGTTACCATAAACATTACCGCTTTTTTCTGCGCTTTCTCTTCAAAATAGCCTGTGTGTCCGGCGTGAGCAAAGCCGTACTTCATCATCTCATCCTTATTGATAGGAGCGGTTACCAAAACATCGATTTCATTTTTAAGAAGAGCTTCTGTTGCGGCTTCCAAAGAATCGATCGCCATTCTTGTGGATTCTTCTGTAGGAACACCAAATTCTATATTACTATTCTCTTTTGTAAGGTTTACCATATTGATTTTCCCACCCTGAGCTTCTTTTGCAGAATTGATATAATTAAAATTTGTCTGCAATTTGAAAACGTTTTTCTGATAAGTAAATAACTTACCCGATCCAAATATAACTGGCGTGAAAAAATCGGTGATGGTTTTGTCTTTCAGAGATTTCAGAATAATTTCGGGTCCGATTCCGTTGAAATCGCCGATTGAAATTCCTACTCTGATTTTATGATGTTTGGAGCTCATTTGTTTATCTTTGACATTTAAAAGAATTTTACAAATTTAGTTTTTTTTAGGTTGGTTGCATACTAGTTCTATAACTAAATGTTATATTGATGACAAATGCCATAGCCCCGATTGTAGTGGAAATCCTTTTTCTTTTCTTTGAAAAGGAAAAGATTGCAACGGAAAGCGGGATTAAGCTCCTAAAAAAATCAATAAAAAAGAAAAGAATGTTTACAGGAATAATTGAAGCAACGGGAAAAGTAGAGAAAATTGACAAGAACGAAAGTAATATCGATTTTGTACTGAGTTGTCCTTTCACACAGGAGTTGAAAATCGACCAAAGCCTGGCTCATAACGGCTGTTGCCTGACTGTTGTGGAAATCAACAGCGATTCTTACAAGGTAACGGCGATCAACGAAACACTGGAAAAAACCAATCTTAATTTTTGGAATGTGGGAACGGAAGTGAATTTGGAACGCTGTTTGAAATTCGAAGGAAGATTGGATGGTCATATCGTTCAGGGTCACGTTGACAAAACCGGAGTTGTAGAAAGTATCGAAGACCAGAATGGAAGTTACTTTATTACAATTTCTTACGAAGAAACTACAGAATATACAACGGTTCCGCAAGGTTCTGTTACTGTAAACGGAACGAGTCTGACGGTTGCCGAGAGCGATACAAATAGGTTTTCTGTTGCAATAATTCCCTACACGTGGGAGTTTACAAATATGAAGCATTTGAAAATAGGTGATGTGGTGAATCTGGAATTCGACATCATTGGGAAATATGTTGCGAAACTTTTGAAAAAGCAAAATGCCATTAAGTGATTATAAAGGTTACCGGTTAAGAAATAGGGTTTTTATTGGATTTTTAGCGATTTGCTTCCTAAGTGTTATCACTTCGGCTGCTTTGTCGTTTGTGATTTTGCGTGACAATGCCAAGATGCAAAGCAAAACGGATATGCAGAATAAATCCGAAGCGCTGATGTCTTCTCTGGATTATGCACTTAGTCATTCTCAGGTAGAAACTAATGACATTCCTAAAATTCTTGAAAACGAAATCTATGAGATTGCCGATATCAACAAACACGATATTATCATCTATGATCTGAAAGGGAATTACCTTTTATCCAACAAGGAACCGAATCTTGTCATCCAGAAAAAAATGCCTGCTGATGTCATCAAGGCGATCAGAAAAAACGGAAAACAATATGATGATAAATCCTATGATGATAGATTGAAAGCGACAATTGTCTCTTCTTATATGGTGCTGAAGAATAACATGCTGGAAGATATTGCCTATGTTTATTTCCCCTATTACCACAATGAGAGTGCTTATATGGAGGTTTTCAAACATTATTTTGCATACATCATCGGTGTTAATCTTTTGATTATTCTGTTCAGTATCTGGTTTAGCTGGATTATTTCAAATAACCTAACAGAGGCAATTACACGTTTCACATCTATGATTAGCAGGATTAATCTGTTTGATAAAAATCTCCAGCCGATTAAATACTATAAGAACGATGAGCTAAACGCATTGGTAAAAGCTTATAATAAAATGATCTCTGAAATTGCTGACCAAAGGGAACGTCTTAGCTATATCGAAAAACAATCCGCGTGGGAAGAGATGGCAAAACAAGTGGCACACGAAGTTAAAAATCCTCTGACGCCAATGAAACTGATGATGCAGAATTTTGAAAGAAAATTTGATCCCAATGATCCGAATAACGAAATGAAAGTCAAAAACCTGAGCGAGGTCATCATCGGGCAAATTGATGTTATCAGTAGAGTAGCAAGTGCTTTTTCGGAGTTTGCACAACTGCCTAAAAGAAATGATGAGGAAATCAATCTTAATAAAGAAATCAAAAATGTTCTGACGATTTTCAGTGATGAAAATATTTTTGTCCATGCCAACCATGACAACATAATGATGAAGATCGACAGGGATTATCTGACAAGAATCATTACCAACCTTGTAACCAATGCCAGTCAGGCCAAAGCGGATGGTAGAAAATCGGTCATTAATGTTGATCTGGAGAAAATTGAAAAACGAATCCGAATCACAGTGGAAGATAATGGCATAGGAATCTCGGCGGATCAACTCGACAAAATTTTCGACCCGAATTTCACGTCAAAAAACAGCGGAATGGGAATCGGACTAACAATGGTGAAGCGAATGGTTGAAGACTATAACGGAACGATTACAGTGGTTTCAACTATTGATAAAGGAGCGATTTTCACTATCTCAATGCCTTCCAATCTTTAGATGAAACCATTTCGATTTAAGCAATTCGACATCCTGCAGAGTTCTGATGTTTTCCGGGTTGGGACAGACGCCGTTTTGTTAGGTGTTTTATCTGATGTGATGGGAGCAAAACAAATTCTGGAAGTCGGAACCGGAACCGGAATTATTTCCCTGATGCTGGCTCAGAGAAATCCTGATGCCAATATCTTAGCCATTGATATAAATTCCGAAGCTGTTAATATCTCTCAAACTAATTTTTTGAATTCTCCTTTTTCAGATAGAATCAAAAGTCAACTTCAGGATTTTAAACAATTTGAAACCGGGGAAAAATTTGATTTAATTATTTCGAATCCGCCTTATTTTGAAATTAACAGCTCTGACAAAGATATCCTGGCAAGACAAAGATTGGAGTTGGATTTCTCTGATTTGATCCAGAAGGCTTCACAATTACTTTCTGATGAAGGTTTGTTTTCTGTTGTTATTCCTATTGATTCCGAAAAACAATTCACTCAGATTTGTCTTAATAATAATCTGTTTCTCAAAAGAAAGGTCATTATTAAAGGAATCGAAACGGCTGAACCGAAAAGAGTAGTTTTAGAATATTCATTCCAACAATCGGGAACTAAAAAAGAGAATTTTGTTATTGAAAAGTCACCAAGAGTTTATTCCGATGAATATCTTGAGCTGACAAAAGATTTCCATATATTCAACAAAAAAGCTCTCTGAATTTTCAAAGAGCTTTTTTTATCTATAACTAATAATTTTTCTTATTCGAATAATTCCGCTGTGTCCAAAACAGAAACCTGTCCGTTTTCGCACCGGATGGCTTCGCCGGGATAATTCTGAATCATATGATAATCGTGTGTCGCCATTACAACTGCACAATGGTTTTCTTCCGCTAGATTTTTAAGAAGCGTCATAATATCGTTTGACGTTTCCGGGTCAAGATTTCCTGTTGGCTCATCTGCAAGAATCAATTCTGGATGATTTAACAAAGCTCTTGCAATCGCGGCACGTTGCTGCTCACCACCGGAAAGCTGATGTGGCATCTTGTGTTTTTTTGTTTTCATCCCAACGCTGGACAGGACTTCATCAATTCTTGCTTCCATTTTATGTTTGTCTTTCCAGCCGGTTGCCTGGAGGACAAAAAGAAGATTTTTTTCAATATTTCTATCCGGCAAAAGCTGAAAATCCTGGAAAACAATTCCTAATTTTCTTCTTAGGTTTGGAACGTCAGATTGTTTCAGTTTCTTCAAATCAAAACCTGCGACTTGTCCGCTTCCGCCTTGCAAGGGAAGTTGCCCGTAAAGGACTTTCAGAAGAGAGCTTTTCCCGGAACCTGTTTTCCCGATCAGATAACAGAATTTTCCTTTTTTGATATGAAGATCAACATCATTCAGGACGGTAAAGTTTTTCTGTACAATCTTAGCATTGCTCAAATCTATAATATCGATACCCGGATCATTTCTGTGCGGCATAATTAGAAAATTGAAAGTTTGTGAAAGTCAAAAATAGCAAAAACTTATTTTTCCGCTTTTACTTTTGGGAAATTTTAACAACAAAAAATGCTTGAAAATTTTTCAAGCATTTTTTGTATATGATAATTAAAGAAAATTATCTCTTAGCGCGAGATGCACTAACAGTTAAGCTCTTTCTGCCTTTCGCTCTTCTAGCTGCCAACACTCTTCTTCCGTTTGGTGTAGACATTCTTTCACGGAAACCGTGCTTGTTTCTTCTTTTTCTTTCAGATGGTTGGAATGTTCTTTTACTCATCACTAATATATTTAGTTCGTAATTATCTTTTTATTTTCAGACTGCAAATATAGGGATTTTATTTTGAGTGGCAAATATTTAAAAACTTTTTTATGTTAATTTTTCACTTCCCGTTTATTTCAATAATTATGGCAGCTATTTCCGCCTTCCGCTCCCAAACCTAACGAAGTGGTTCGACGAAGTCAATCTTTTCACTCCACTGCATAAAAAGAATTTCCGCTCAAGTTGGGCTGCGGATTCAACATAAAAACAACAGTTTGCAAAAATCCAATATTGTCTTCCGGAGGAATCTAGACGGTTGAGATTCTTTCAGAATGACAAAATTACGGTTTATAATTTCTAATCTTTAAATTTGTCTTAATCAAAAACAAGCGATGATAAAATCAAAACAAAATACAGAACATTATATCTGGGGTGGAAACTGCGACAGTTGGATTTTGCTTAACTCAAATAATCTTTCCATTAAGCAGGAAACGATGCCTCCAAATTCAAAAGAGCAATTGCATTTCCATAAAAATGCCCAACAATTTTTCTTTATTTTAAAAGGAAAAGCAATGTTTACTGTTGATGGAGAAGTTTCCGAGGTTGCTGAAAATTCGGGATTTCATATCTCGCCAAATAAAAATCACCTGATAGAAAATCAATCAGATGTTAATTTGGAATTTCTCGTCATATCGAATCCTTCAACAAATAATGATAGATTTGCAGTAGAAAAATAAAGGATGAAATCTCTATACAATCTTTTCGTTCACTTAATGATTTTCGGGATGAAAGTTTTCTCACTCTTCGATTCCAAAACAAAAAAAGGAGTCAGGGGAAGAAAAGAATCTCTGAAAATCGTTCGGGACAACATCCAGGGACAAAAAGTGCTTTGGATGCACGCTGCAAGTCTTGGCGAATATGAGCAGGGACTTCCGGTTCTTGAAAAGCTGAAAGAACAATTCCCGGAACATAAGACTCTAGTGACGTTTTTTTCACCTTCCGGTTATGAGAATGTGAAGAAAAGAAAACAGATTGCTGATGCTGTCTGCTATTTGCCTTTTGACAGAAAAAAAGATGTGAAAGACTTTGTTTCCTCTTTTGAGACGGAGATTTTCTTCACGGTTAAATATGATTATTGGTACAATCTTCTGGAAGAGTTGAAGAATCGGGGTGTGAAAATCTATGTGATTTCGGCTTTGTTTTATGAGCATCAAGTTTTTTTTGAAAGTTATGGAAAATGGTTTGCAAAACAGCTTCGTCAAAACATCGACTGGTTTTTTCATCAGACTATCAAATCACAGGCTTTGGCAAAAAAAATAGGATTGACCAATTCTACGGTTTCTGGTGATACACGATTTGACCGGGTGAAGCAATTTTTAGACAGAGATAATCACCTGGAATTCATAGAAGAATTCAAAGCAGGTCAAAAGCTGATTGTCTTCGGAAGCAGTTGGCAGGCAGAGGAAGATATTGCTCAGGTTGTGGCAAAAAAACTTCCCAAAACGAAACTCATCATTGCTCCACACGATTTGCACAGAGTTCCGCATCTGCAGAAATTATTTCCGAATGCTATATTATACAGTTCCCTTACAAATTCTCATATCCCTGAACTCTCAAACTCTCAAACTCTCATCATAGACAGCATTGGGAAACTTTCCAAATTGTATTCTTATGCGGATCTTGCGGTTGTTGGAGGCGGATTTCATTCGGCGGGTTTGCATAACATTCTGGAAGCGGCGGTCTATGGTGTTCCGGTGATTTTTGGAAATCAGTACAAAAAGAACCCGGAGGCAGATACACTGATTGAGGCGAAAGGCGCCAAATGTTTTGACGACTTTGTTGCGGCTTCAGCTTTTATCACAGAATTGATTAATAAAGATTCGCAGACAGAGGATGAAGAGAAATCTTTCCTGAAACAGATGTCCGAAAATGCTTACAATTTTGTGAATTCTCAGCCTGATGCGACGGAGATTATTATAAAGAAAATTCTGAACAAAACATCGTCGACTTAAACACGATGCTCACAAGGCTTGTCGCAAAGTTCACAACGAATTGAGCTGTATTTTTTGTGTTCTTTGTGAAAACTTTGCGTCTTTGTGGTTAAAAATCCTATTTCAAAAATCCCTGACTTTTTATCTCCTTCACAATCAATTCAAAATGGTCTGGGATATTTTCACATTTCAGCCAGTTGAAATCTAAACCGTTATTGATGCAAAGCTTTTCAAAATAAAGATTATTATGGATTTTGGAATCGATATCTGATAGAATTTCGTCAAATTCCAACCAATAATCTTCATCCAATTTTTTAATTTGAATTAAGGCTTTGAAAATCTTGTTGATAAGGTAAATGTAAAGTTTATAAACCGCATCGAATCTCTGTTTTTGTAATTTATCGTTGTGTCCCAAAATTTCATTAATCAAAAATAAATTCAAATAAACATCTCCAAATTTATCCGTTGTCACTTTGACATGTTCTGTGATTTCAGCGCTTAATTTTCGTACTAAAACCAGGAAATATTTCGGATTGCTTATGTATTTTGATATTTCTAAGATTCTTTCCTTGATGTAAGCTTCCATTGTGTTGCGCTTGTCATCTGTTGTTTCCTCATCGATAAGCTCAAAATACAATTTCTTGGACAGTAATTTGTCTTTCTTCAGTAATCTGAAAATCAACTTATCCTTTTCCGAATGCGAAAACTGACTGAGCGCGGCTTTAAATTCTTTTGAATATTCCATTAATTGAATAGTTTAGAATATTTCATAAATCCGTTAAAAGCCCAATTGGCTGTGTAATACAAAGATTTCAAAGTTGAAAATTTCATATAATTTTTATAAACCAGATATTGGTCTTTCATAATATTAGATTTATTCCTTGAAACACTGTTGGGAAGCATTCTGTATTTTGATAAAGTTTTTTGCAGAGGTTTTCCTTGTGGGATTTTTTTTAATAATTCCAGCCACATCACGTGGTCTTCACGTTTTGTACCTTCCGGAAAATAGAATTTCCCCACTCTTTCAGAATCATACATAGATGATAAAAGCGATAATCGGCAGGTCTTCAAAAGGTTACTGAAGGTCACAATGGTGTCTGCTTCAAAATCACCAATTTTTGTAGGATTTAGATTCTCATCACAACGAGAATAAGTGGAATAAGCCAATTCTGCATTTTCGGACTTCATAAAATTGACCATTTCTTCAAGGAAATTGGGTTCCCAAAAATCATCTGCATCCAGAAAAGTAATGAATCTTCCTGTCGCATTTTTTAACGAAATATTCCTAGCGTGACCCGCACCCCCATTTTTCTCGGCTTTGAAAACTTTGATTCGGGAATCTTTTTGATTGTGTAAAATTTCTACCGAATCATCTGTCGAACAATCATCAGTAATCAGCCATTCCCAATCCTGGAAAGTTTGATTGAGAACAGATTGGATGGTTTCATTCAGATATTTTGAAGAATTATAGTTCGGTGTGATGATAGAAATTTCTGCCACTTGCGATTTTTTGCAAAGATAAATAAAGCATGTAAGATAAAAGAATAAAGAGAAAGGACTCGAAAATTAATAGTGTTAAATTTAAAGTTGTCATTTCCTCTCAAAATCTTAACTTTGTGAATCTTAAAAAAAATCATTATTAATTCTTACTTCATAGAATGTTTTACGATCATCAGCAGATAGAAAAAAAGTGGCAGAAATACTGGGAAGACAATCAAACGTATAAAACTTCCAATAACACAGACAAACCCAAATTTTATGTTCTCGATATGTTTCCGTATCCTTCCGGAGCAGGACTTCACGTAGGTCACCCGCTTGGATACATTGCTTCCGACATTTATGCAAGATATAAAAGACATCAGGGTTTCAATGTGCTTCACCCTGTTGGTTACGACAGTTTCGGGCTTCCTGCTGAACAGTATGCAATCCAGACAGGTCAACATCCTGCGATTACCACTGAGCAAAACATTACAAGATACGAAGAACAGCTAAGAAAAATCGGTTTTTCTTTCGACTGGAGCAGAGAAGTAAGAACTTCCGATGCTTCTTATTATAAATGGACACAGTGGATTTTCATTGAATTGTTCCATTCATGGTATAATAAAGATACAGATAAAGCGGAACCTATTTCAACTTTAGTTAAACGTTTTGAAGAAATAGGAACAGAGGGTTTAAATGCCAATCAGAACGATGAATTGAATTTCACCGCAGAAGAATGGAAAGAAGCTTCTGAAATAGATAAGGAAGACATCCTTTTAAATTACCGTTTAGCTTATAGAGCAGAAACGACTGTGAACTGGTGTCCTGCATTGGGAACAGTATTGGCTAATGATGAGGTGAAAGACGGAAAATCCGAAAGAGGAGGTTTCCCTGTTTTCCAAAAGAAAATGATGCAGTGGAGCATGAGAATTTCTGCTTACTCTGAAAGATTATTACAGGGTTTAAAAACTTTGGACTGGCCGCAGCCTTTGAAAGATTCTCAGGAATACTGGATCGGAAAATCTCAGGGAGCACAGGTGAAATTTAATGTTGATGGTCATGACGAAATTGTTGAGGTTTTCACGACAAGACCTGATACAATCTTTGGAGCAACTTTTATGGTGTTGGCTCCTGAAAACCCTTTAGTAGAAACAATTACTACGGCAGAACAAAAAGCTGAAGTAGATACTTATATTGAAGAAACTTCCAAAAAATCTGAAAGAGACAGAATGTCTGACGTGAAAAACGTTTCCGGCGCTTTCACGGGAAGTTATGCTTTAAATCCTTTCAGTGGAGAAAGAATGCCAATCTATATTTCAGATTATGTTTTAATGGGCTACGGAACAGGAGCTGTAATGGCTGTTCCCGCGCATGATGAACGTGATCACAGATTTGCGAAGAAATTTAATTTAGAAATTAAAAAAGTTGTAGAAACGGACGAAGATGTTCAGGAGGCTTCTTTCGATTCTAAAGATTCGATTTGCGTAAATTCTGATTTCTTAAACGGTCTTAATTATAATGATGCAAAAGCAGCGATTATTGTAGCTATTGAGAAAAAAGGAATCGGTCACGGAACTACAAATTACAGACAACGTGATGCGATTTTCTCAAGACAAAGATATTGGGGAGAACCTGTTCCTATATATTATAAGGATGGAATGCCTTACACATTGCCAACTTCTACGTTGCCTTTGGAACTTCCTGAAGTTGAAAAATATTTGCCAACTGAAGACGGAGATCCGCCATTAGGAAATGCAAAAACATTTGCCTGGGACGAAGCAAATCAAAAAGTTGTTGATACGAATTTAATTGACGAAAAAACGGTTTTCCCGTTAGAATTATCTACAATGCCGGGTTGGGCGGGAAGCTCATGGTATTTCCTAAGATATATGGATCCAAATGATGATGAGGTTTTTGTAAAAAAAGAATTGGCAGATTATTGGGGACAAGTAGATTTGTATATAGGAGGTAGCGAACACGCAACTGGTCACTTATTATATTCCCGTTTCTGGAATATGTTCTTAAAAGATAGGGGATATATTAATCATGATGAGCCTTTCCAAAAGTTGATTAATCAGGGGATGATTTTGGGGATGAGTGCTTTTGTTTACAGAATTGATGGTACGAATCAATATGTTTCTAAAAATTTAGCAAAAGATTATAGAACGCAGGCTATCCATGTTGATGTATCTTTATTAAAAGGAACTTCTGATGAATTAGACACAGAAGCATTCAAAGCCTGGAGACCGGATTATGCTGATGCAGAATTTATTTTGGAAGACGGAAAATACATCACAGGCCGTGAAGTAGAAAAAATGTCTAAGTCTAAATATAACGTAGTAAATCCTGATGACATCTGTGAAGAATACGGAGCAGACGGTTTAAGATTATATGAGATGTTCTTAGGTCCGTTGGAGCAATCCAAGCCTTGGAATACACAAGGTTTAAGCGGAGTTTACGGTTTTCTTAAAAAATTCTGGAATCTGTATTTTGACGGAGATAATTTCTCTGTTTCTGATGAAGAACCGACAAAAGCAGAATACAAAGTTTTACATACATTAATAAAGAAGGTGGTTTACGATATCGAGAACTTCTCTTTCAATACTTCTGTATCTTCATTTATGATCGCTGTAAATGAATTACAAAAAATAAAATGCAACAAACGCAATATTTTGCAGCCTTTAGCTGTTATAATCTCACCATATGCGCCACATATTTGCGAAGAGGTATGGAATTTGCTGGGAAATAATGATTCTGTTGAATTTGAACCATTTCCTGTTCTTGATGAAAGCTATCTTGTTGAGGATGAGATAGATTATCCGGTAAGTTTCAATGGTAAGATGAAATTTAAAATCAAATTAGCGGCCGACTTAGGTAAGGAAGATGTTGAAAAATTGATGATGGAGAATGATGACGTAAAGAAGGTTTTAGGAGATAAATCAGTTAAAAATTTCATTTTTGTTCCGAAGAAAATCATTAATATTGTTATGTGATTTTACGGTTTTAAGAAATGTTAAGAAAAATTATCATTCTTTACATTGGAATTTATTAAAATTAAAATCATAATTTATGTAAATCAATTTTATATATCTTCCATTAATGTTTCTAAAAGAGATAATGAATTCATAAAAACACTGTTTTAATTTAATTAATAATTAAAAATTGCTATTTTAGCAGATAAAAAAATTGCAAGTCAAACGGAAAATAATTTTGCATTTTTCAAAAATTTGACTTTATTTTACACGATAAAATTTAACAATTATAATTTAGTTTTAATATGGAAATGAATGTTTCAAACACGGATGAGCAAGTAGTTGCTAAGAAAAAAGGAGGTCTTAACCCAGCGGTAATTATTCCTATCTTATTAGTAATAGGTATTGCCATTTATTTATTTGTTTGTGGTAACCCGTCTAACTTTCAAGAAGATGCGCGTATCAATGGTGTAGCTTCGGTTGCATTTGCAGATATCGAAAGTAAGGAATTGCACCCACACGGTCTTGGGATGGTTTACATGGGAGGGTTTATTGTACCAATCCTTATTACATTCATGATCACAGTAATAGTTTTCGCGATCGAGCGTGCATTCGTTTTGAGCAAAGCTTCTGGTAATGGTAATCTTGATAATTTTGTTTTAAAAATTAGAAGTTTATTGAACCAAAACAGAGTTGACGAAGCTCTTGAAGAGTGCGACAGACAACAAGGATCTGTAGGTAATGTTGTAAAAGAAGGTTTAACTACTTACAAAGCACTGGCGAAAGATACTACACTAGACAAAGAACAAAAAATGGCGGCTCTTAACAAAGCTATAGAAGAAGCAACAACTCTTGAAATGCCAATGTTGGAAAAGAACATGATGATCCTTTCTACTTTGGGAACAGTTGCAACATTAGTAGCACTATTGGGAACGGTAATCGGGATGATCAGAGCGTTCGCTGCTTTAGGTGGTGGAGGTGGAACTCCGGATGCTGCTGCATTATCAATTGGTATCTCAGAAGCCTTGATGAACACAGCTTTGGGTATTGGTACTTCTGCTATCGCAATTATCCTTTATAACTTCTTTACTTCTAAAATTGATGGTTTAACTTATAAGATTGACGAAATCTCTATGAGTATTCAACAGTCTTTTGCTGAGTTTCACTAAGAAATTAATAGCAATTGGAAATAAATAAAAATGTAAAACTTACATTTTTAAAATCATCATAAATTAGTTAACAAAGACATTTAAATAATGGCGAGAATTAAACCAAAAAGACATGGAGTAGTTACGGATATGACCGCGATGTGCGACGTTGCGTTCCTGCTACTTACATTCTTTATATTAACCACACAGTTCAAAAAACCTGATGTGGAGCAGATAAAACCGCCTTCTTCTATATCAGAGAAATTGCTTCCTGATGCAAGTCTTATGACGATTAATGTTACTCAGAATGGTGTATTCTATTTTCAACCGGTTGAAAACGGGACAGAAAGAATACAACTATTGGATAAAATGGGTCAGAAATACGGAATGAGTTTCACTGATCCTGAGAAAGTAGCATTTACAAAAGTACAGGCGGTAGGAGTACCAATGGGGCAGCTAAAAAGTTATTTGAATCTTCCAGAAGATCAGCAAAAAACTTTTAAGGCGAAAGATGGTATTCCAATGGATAGTACAAACAAGCAATTAATTGACTGGGTTCAACAAAGTTTAGCCGTTAATCCTAACTATAAGTTAGCAATTAAAGGAGATGTAACTACAAAATACCCGAAGGTGAAAAGTTTGTTTGAAGGTTTAAGAGATATTGACTTTCTTAAATTTTGGTTGATAACATCACAAGAAAAATCTGAATAATCAATAGAAATGGCAGAAGTTCAAGTAAAAGAGGATAGCGGGAAAGGCGGCAAAGTCCGTTCGAAAAAGCAGAACACCCGCGTAGATATGACGCCGATGGTAGACTTAGGTTTTCTTTTGATTACATTCTTTATGTTTACCACCACATTTAGCAAACCAAACGTAATGGATCTTGGTCTTCCTGCGAAACCGAAGGAAAACCAAAAACCACCAGATACAGAGATTAAACTAAGTAATTCAATTTCTATCATCATAGGCAAGGATAATAAGATTTTTTATCATCAGCAAGATCAACAAGGTCTTAACGATCAGACTCTTGTTGAAACCAACTTTGATAGAGAAGGAATTAGAAAAGTAATTGAGCAAGCAAAAGCTAGAGCAGCTGATAAAGACAAATTCACCGTAATTATCAAGCCGACTGACGATGCAGTATATAAGAACTTTGTAGATATTCTTGATGAAATGGCTATTACCAAAAATGAGAGATATGGGGTTACCGATATCAAACCTTGGGAATTGGCTGTTTATAAAAAGAAAGTTGGGGAATAACCTCTCTACAAGTATCATGTTAAAAATATAAACAATGGCAGATGATAATCTAAAATACGATCTGACTCTTGATGAGATTGTATTTGAAAATAGAAATAAAGAGTACGGAGCTTATGATCTAAGGACTACTTATCCTAAGTTGCTTACAAGGTCTTTTTTAATTGGGACAGCTTTCTTTCTTCTTTTGGCTGTTTCTCCGCTGATTTACCTTAAGATTCAACAAATGAATGCTAAGGAAAAAACCGAAGTGGATGCAAATCTGGTAAATATCCTGGAAGAAGAACCAATCATTGAGCAACCGAAAGAAGAAGAACCACCTCCACCACCTCCACCAAAAGAGGAAGAAAAACAGGAGGTAATCCAGAATGTTGTTCCGGAGCCGAAAAGAGTTCCAAAGATTGAAACACCACCACCACCAATTACACAACAATTGGAAACTACAACGGGGTTGCAGAATCAGGAAGGTGTGAAAACGCCAACTTATACGCCACCGCCACCGCCGCCGTCCACAGGTAAATCTACAACGGCTGAGGTAAAACCAGTAACAAACGAAGTTTATGAATCGGTTGATCAATCAGCTGAATTCCCGGGAGGTATTAATTCTTTCAGAAGTAAATTTCAAAATAATTTTGACTCTGGTAACTTGGAAGGTGAAGGTACTCTTAAAACGGAAGTTACTTTCGTAGTTGAAAAAGATGGTACACTAACTCAGGTAAAAGCCAATGGATCTAATGCTGATTTTAATAGAGAAGCTGAAGCTACTGTAAAAGGAATCAAGACAAAATGGACTCCTGGTAAAGTTAATGGACAGCCTGTAAGATCTAGATTTAGATTCCCAATTACAATGAATTTCCAATAGAATTTTTTTGTAATATCATATTAAAAAGAGAAGTTTTTATAACTTCTCTTTTTTTATTAGATTTGTATATGTTTAATTGGCTTTCTTTGATAACAGGAATTTTCTACATAGTTTTAGGAATCGTTGTTATACTTTATAAATTCTTCATCATTATTCTGGAACCTAATGTGGCTTACCCATTAGGAGGTTTATTAATAGCTTATGGTATCTTCAGAATAGTACGGGCTATTTTCAGAATTAAAAATGATAATTAAAATGAAAAAAATATTTTTCTTACTAGTGGCTATTTATGCTATTGCTTTTTCTTGTTCAAAAGAAAAGACAAAAGAAATTGATACGCCTAACAAAGGTGAAATTATCCTTGAGGCAGATGAGTCTTTTAAAAGCGTTACAGAAGCTTTAGTAGAAAGATATACTGCACTTAATCCTGAAACAAAAATCAATGTTGTTATCAAAAAAGAAGACTTAGGTTTACTTGATCTTTTAGATAAAAAAGTTAGGGTTATTGTAATGTCTCGTGAGCTTTCTGACGACGAAAAAAAAGCGTACGATGCCAAAATTGATTTGCCTTGGCAACCTGCCAAATTTGCTGCGGATGCAGTTCTTTTTGTTGTACCCAAAGATTCTCCTTTAGAATCAATTTCTATGGATGAAATTAATACTGAGTTGATGTCTGATAAAAAACGGTTGATTTTTGATGGTACCAACTCCAGTAATCTTAATTTCATTGCTCAAAAATTTAATAAAAATCCATCTGATCTGAAATTTTCAATTATCAATGGTAATGAAAATGTAGTAGAGCAATTGAAGAATTATCCCGACAAAATTGGCGTTATTAGTTTTAATACGATTAGCCGCCCTTTTGGGGAAGAAGCTCAAAAATTAAGAGCCCAATTAAAAGTTCTCAAAATTACAGAAGGAAATAAAAGCTATGAAGCTTCTCTTGATAATTTGAGAGATATGAGATATCCCTTTACAAGGGTTCTCTATTTTTTAACCAATGAAGCTTATTACGGATTAGGAAATGGATTTATACGATTTTCCTGTCAACAATTAGGGCAGATCATTGTTGAAAAAGAAGGTTTACAGCCTTACAATATATTCAAAAGGGAGGTACAAATGAGATAATATTAAATTTTAATATTATTTTAACTTAAAAAACTTTTTTTTATAAAATAATGGTCTGAATATTGCGATTCATACCAGCGATTTAATTTTTTGAAAAAATAATGAAAACAAAGTATATAATGAATTTAACGAAGAAAATTGCTTTAACTGCTGCAGTAGGTTTTTTTGTAAATCTAACTTTTGGACAAAGTGTCCAGGACGGTATCAATTATGTAGACAGTCAAAAGTATGCTAAGGCAAAACAAAATTTCACTGATTTAATTAATCAAAACCCTAAGGAAGCAAGTAATTATTTTTACTTAGGTAACACATATTTAACACAGTTCGATCCTAACTTCACAGAAGCTCAGGAAAGTTTTAATAAAGGTTTAGCCGCTGATCCGAAAAGTTATTTAAACAAAATCGGGTTGGCTTCTATAAAACTTGGTAAAGGTGACAAATCAGCAATCGCAGAAATTCAACAGATTGTAAAAGACTCTAAAGAAAAGGATGCGGAAGTATTGTTCAGAGCGGGAGAAGCTTTGACTTTATTTGAAAAAAACAGTTCTCCTGATCTAGCTATTACATATCTTAATAAAGCGATTGAAAAAGCACAAAAAGGAGGTGTTCCTGCCAATTATTATTATTCTTTAGGCGACGCTTACCGTTTGAAAAAAGATCCGGGAAATGCCATGTCTGCTTATGATAAAGCAGAAGCTGTAGCCAAAAATAAAGCTTCTGTATTCACAAGAAAAGGTACTCTTTGGATTGCTGCACAACAATGGCAACAAGCTAAAGAGAATATTGATAAAGCAATTGCCGTAGATCCTACTTATGCACCGGCTTACAAAGCTCTTGCTGGATTTAATATCAAGTATCAGAAAAATGCTGAGGCTACACAAAACCTTATTAATTATACAAAGTATGCGGACGATGATCCATATACCAAATTGGAAATTGCAAAACTTTACTTTACCAATGAAGATTATGCCAATGCTAAAAAAACCTTAGACGAGGTTTTTGATAAGGTTAATGACCCGATCAAATATAAATTAAGATCTTATATTCAATATGGAGATGGTGATTATGCTGGTGCGAAACAAAATATGGATACATTCCTTTCTCAGGCTGAGAAAAGTAGAGTACAGGCTTCTGATGAAGGTTTACAAGGTTTAATTGCTGCCGGATTAGCAAAAACTGAAAAGGATGCTGCTGTAAAAGCACAACTGGAAGCAGTGGCTCAACAGAAAGTTGCATTTGCGAAAGCCGCAAAAGATGAAACACTGAAATGGGACGAAGAATTGGCTAAAATAAAAGGCGGAATCAGTAATGCGTCTGCTAATCAAGGTCCAACAAATGCTACCATAGAGGCATTAAAAGCCAAAGTAGCAGCTAATCCTAAAGATACCGACTCACTTTATAAACTTGCTCAGGAATATCAAAATGTTCAGAACTGGAATGGCGCTATATTAACCTGGAGCAAGATGTCTTCTGCGTTACCAGATTGGGCTCCTGCTTATTATAGCCAGGGTTATGCTTATCAGCAGGCAGGAAATAATGATATGGCAAAATCTTCTTACGAAAAATTTATTTCTCTTGTGAAGCCGGCTGAGATAGAAGCGAGTAAGCAGAGTCTAGGTTATGCTTATTTCTTTATAGCTTATATGGAAAAAGATGCCAATCCTGAAAAAGCAAAACAAGCGATTGCGAAGTCACTTGAATATGAGCCGACATATCAGGATGCAATTAATCTTCAAAAGACTTTAAACAAATAATTTTTTAAAATTATTTTCATTATCAAACTTCCCAATTTCAAAAATTGGGAAGTTTTGTTTTAGTAAATTTGTATAAAAATTAGATTCAAATGAAATGTGATATTTTAGCAATCGGAGCTCATCCTGATGATGTAGAGTTGGGCTGTGGCGGAACCATTGTGAAATTGATTTCTGAAGGTAAAAAAATTGGTATTATTGATTTAACCGAAGGTGAATTAGGAACCAGAGGGACACGCGATACCAGAGCTGTTGAAGCGAAAAACGCGGCAGATATTATGGGAATCAGCATTAGAGAAAATCTTAAATTAAAAGATGGCTTCCTGAATAATTCTGAAGAGTATCAATTGAAAATTGTTGAAAAGATAAGAAAGTATCAACCGGAAATAGTATTGGCTAATGCTATAGATGATCGTCATCCGGATCATGCAAAAGCTGCAAAGCTAGTTTCCGATGCGTGTTTCTTGGCAGGATTGAGAAAGATAGAAACTTTTGATAAAGGAAACATTCAGGATGTCTGGAGACCGAAGCAAATTTTTCATTATATCCAATGGAAAAATATAACACCGGACTTTGTAGTTGATATATCTGGCTTTCTGAACAAAAAAATTGAAGCCTGTCTAGCCTACAAAACTCAATTTTATAATCCCGAATCCAACGAACCGATAACACCAATTGCAACCAAAGACTTTTTGGAGAGCCTGACTTACAGAGCACAAGATCTCGGAAGACTTTCAGGAGTAGAGTACGCTGAAGGATTCACAACAGAAAAATTGCTCGCTTTCAAAAATTTTGACGGAATTGTTTGTTAGTAATCGATAAAATTCTCTATATTTGCACACGCAAAACGGTGATTGTAGCTCAGTTGGTTAGAGCGTCGGATTGTGGTTCCGAAGGTCGTGGGTTCGAGACCCATCATTCACCCAAAACTAAAACGTTTCTCATAGAGAAGCGTTTTTTTTATTATATTGTAGGCTATAATTAATATATGGAAAATTACTTTAATCTTGTTTTTAATTATAAAAGATTATTGATAGCAAATATTCTTGTATTACTTTCTAAGTGTATAGTCATACTATTTTTTAAAGAACAATTTTCGGTCTTTGAAGATTATACTATTGCTGTAAACCTCATAAAATATCATCAATATTCCGAGTTTATTAATTTAGGCTCTACTGCTTATAAATTACCGATTTATCCTTTATTTGTCAGCATATTTGTCTATTTGTTCGACAGTGAAGCACTCAGATATGCTGCTGTAGCGCAATCCGTTTTATTTTTCTTAGTGCCTGTATTAATGTGCAAAATCACGAGATTTTTTAATCAGGAAAAAGTTGGGATAGCTGCAGGATATTTGTTTTTATTGTCTCCGGCTTACTATTTTTATTCATTTATAATAGAGGCGACTAACATATTTGTTCCGTTATTTCTTTATTGGATTTATTTATATTTAAAAATCTGGTTTCGGGATTCCGGTAGTTTTAAAGGCTATATTTTTTTCAGTTTTATAAGCGGAATATTATTTCTGACACAAGTTGTTGTGATTCCAATAGCCGGAATTTTAATTTTATCATTACTGATTTTCAAAAAGATTAATTTCAAAAATTTGATATTAATTTCTTTTGGAACAGTTTTGTTTTATTCGCCTTGGGTTATTAGAAATTATGTTGTATTTGACAAAATTATTATTTCAAAGACTCCGGTATGGCAAAACATTTATTTTGGATTCAAGGATAATGTTCAGTTTTTTGATGATTTGAAATTGATCCCTCTTAAAAGAGATGAAACCTTATATGAAATGAGAAGCGAGCATGATGAATTCTTATATGAAAAGGTTTTTAAAAATGAAGTAAGAAAAGTAACTAATTTTGAGCCTCATTTTTTCGTAAAGAAAGCTGTGGGCAATTTTATATGTCTTTGGTATGTGCCTTTGAAATATTATAATGACAATTCTTTATCAGTATTGGTAACAAGAAAATTGTACATTATTGTATTAAATATCCTAACCATAATCTCACTCGTATTTTTATACCGCCGATCAAAATTATTATTTTATTTTTCTCTTTTATTTTTTGCCAATTTTACCTTTCCTTATCTGATAGGTCATGCAGCAAACATTCGATTTAAGTTAGATTTTGAATGGTATCAGCTTATTTTAGCAGCATATCTGTCAACAGAATTAATAAAGAATTATAAACAAAAAAAGCGCATTATATAATGCGCTTTTTCTTTTTAAACCTCGTCGTCAGAATCTATCGTAAAAGATTTGGATTTGAAGTCTTTATCATGTCTTTCAGAAATTACATCCTCACCTTTTTGCTGGATAATAAAATCTGTCGATTCATTAAATAATTCCTGGAAACTTTTGAAATCTTCTTTATAAAGATAGATCTTGTGTTTTTCAAAAGTTGCTTCGCCATTTTCCCCGAAGTTTTTCTTACTTTCTGTAATGGTCAAATAATAATCACCCGCCTTTGTCTCCCGCACATCAAAGAAATAAGTTCTTCTGCCTGCTTTCAACACTTTAGTGAAAATCTCATTCTCATGTCGTTCCTTAAATTCACTCATTGTTAAATATTTTTTAGAAATCTGTATTAACAAATATAACAGAATTCTCGGAATTTCAAAATATTTTGTTAAAAAAATCTGTTAAATCCTCTTTTTTCTTAAAATATTGATAAAAAATGAGTTGAATTTATTTGTCGATTAATTCAAATATAGAATTTCATCTGCTCTTTTTGCGCTTGATTCTCTGTGAGTTATTATGATGGAAGTTGTATTTTTGATATCCTTATCAATGTTTTGTAAAATATTCTCTTCCGTTTCGGTATCCAAGGCGGAAAGGCAGTCATCAAAGATCAGAATATTGGGCTGTTTTATCATTGCTCTGGCAATACAAATCCTCTGTTTTTGCCCGCCAGAAAGCATTACACCGCGTTCACCAACCATCGTTTGATATTGCTCTTTGAATTCTTCAATATTTTTGTGAACATCTGCCTTTTTCGCCATTTCTACTACCAAATTATGATTTGGATTGTCAATGGCGAATCCAATATTGTTCTCTATCGTGTCAGAAAAAAGATAACTTTCTTGTGGCGTATAACCGATTTGGTCTCGGTAAAGTTTCAGATTATGAGTTTTTAGGTTCTTACCGTCGATAAGAATTTCACCTTCATCCGGATCAATTAACCGGCAAAGCAATTGTGCGATTGTTGATTTTCCGCTCCCGGTTTTACCCATTATTGCAAGCGATTTTCCGGCATTAATTTTAAAACTGAGATTTTCTATAGCCTTGATCCCCGTATTTGGATAAGTGTAGCTTACATTTCGGAATTCGATGTCGCCTGTTATCGGATAAACTTCATTATTTGTGTTAATAATTTCAGATTTCAAATCCAGAAACTCATTCACACGCTGCATACTGGCTTCCGCTCTTTGATTGACTGACGTTACCCAACCCAACATAGAGAAAGGAAAAATCAACATATTAATATACATAAAGAAGTCGGCAATGGTTCCTACACTCATTTCTCCGGCAATATATTTTTGCCCGCCAATGTAAAGAATCGCAACATTCAGAAGCCCGATGACGAAAATGATAATCGTAAAAAAGTAAGCTTCAGTTCTAGCCAGATCAAGCGCTTTGTCCTGATAATCTTTTACTTTGATTCCGTAATTTTTCTCAATATATCTTTCTTTACTGAAAAACTTTACAACCCGGATTCCGGAAAAACTGTCTTGTACAAATGTCGAAATTGCAGACTGGCTTTTCTGCATGACTTTCGATTTTTTGTTGATGATGTCGCTCACTTTATAAATCCCGTAAGAAAGGATCGGAAGCGGGATCAAAGTCCAAAGTGTCATCTGCAGATCGGTCATAAACATGTAAACGCTGGTAATGATTAATAAGATAATCAAATTCACAACATACATCACACCAGGCCCAAGATACATTCTGATGGCTACAACATCTTCACTCAAGCGATTCAACAGATCTCCAATGGTTGTCTTTTTATAATCTGTGACCGACAATTCCTGATAATGGCGATAGATTTTATTTTTTAGTTCGTACTCAATCCTTCTGGATGCTACAATAATAGTTTGCCTCATCATAAAGGTAAAGAAGCCCGAAAGTAACGAACACCCAATTAATATTCCTGAGTTGATAAAAATTACTCTGAAATAAGTCCAGTTATTCTTAACATTATCAATGATGTTAAGGTCTGATGATAAGTTAAGTGTTGAGTAATTTTTCTCAATGATATTAATGGTCTGACCGATATACTGGATTTTGTAGATCGCGAAAAAATTACTCAGGACAATGAATAAAAATCCCCAAAAAAGTAAGACGCGATGTTTCCAGAAATATGGATTCAGTGTTTTTAAAGCTTTCATTTTTTTACACTCCGATTTTCCAAAGTCCTTGCAAAATTAATGATTTAAAATTTCAGATAACACTTTACAACCAGATTTGAGATTTCTTAACAAATGATAAGTTATTTTGAAAATAATGAGGCACAAAACTTGACATTAATCTGTAATTTTGTAACCGAAAAATCTAAATAAATGACCCCTAAACCAAAGTATGATGTTGCATTGATCGGAGGTGGTATAATGAGTGCAACTTTGGCAACAATGCTTCACGAATTTGACCCGAATCTGGAAATTGTAATTTTTGAGCGATTAGGCGAAGTGGCAAAAGAAAGTTCATCTGCATGGAACAATGCAGGAACAGGACATTCCGCTTTTTGTGAACTGAATTACACGCCGGAAAAAGAAGGTAAAATTGACATCAAAAAAGCGGAATATATTGCTGAACAGTTCGAAGTTTCTAAGCAATTCTGGTCTTACCTGATTAATAAAGGTATTATTGATAAGCCGAAAGAATTCATCAATTCCTGCTCACATATGAGCTTTGTTTTTGGTGAAAAAGATGTGGAATATCTTAAAAAAAGACACGAAGCATTACAAAAGTCGCCTCTGTTCCAAGGGATGGAATATTCTGATGATCATCAAAAACTGAACGAATGGGTTCCGCTAATGATGCATAAAAGAATGCCATCGGACAAACTGGCTGCAACTAAAATGGATATGGGAACCGATGTCGATTTCGGAAAATTAACGTCGAAATTAATTGATCATCTCAACAGAACTGAATCTGTAGAAGTTTTCACTTACCACGAGGTTAAAGATATTGATGCCGATGGAAAAGGTGGCTGGGAACTGCAGGTCAATGACAGGAAAAATCTTCATAAACAAACTGTAAACGCTGACTTTGTTTTCATAGGAGCCGGCGGTTATGCTTTACCACTTTTGGAGAGTTCAGGCATCGAGGAAAGCAAAGGTTATGGCGGTTTTCCTGTAAGCGGGCAATGGCTGGTTACAACCAACCCGGAATTGGTGGAAAAACACCACGCTAAAGTTTATACACAGGCAACGGTTGGTGCGCCGCCAATGTCAGTTCCACATCTTGATCTTCGAATTATTGACGGAAAAAAAGCATTGTTGTTCGGGCCTTTTGCAGGATTTTCAACTAAGTTTCTAAAAGAAGGAAGTTATCTGGATTTGCCGGAAAGTGTTAACTTCAAAAATATCCGTTCTTTGTTCGGAGCTTGGTGGCACAATATGCCTTTAACGAGATATTTGATTCAGCAAGTAACGATGAACAAATCTCAGAGAATGTCACATCTGAGGGATTTTGTGAAAGATGCAAAAGAAGAAGACTGGGAACTGAAACATGCAGGACAAAGAGTCCAGATTATTAAAAGAGACCGTTTCGAAGGTGGAAGACTAGAGTTCGGGACAGAAGTTGTTGTGAACAAAGAAGGAAATATCGCATCATTATTAGGGGCTTCGCCTGGAGCAAGTACATCTGCATTTGCAATGATAATGGTTTTGGAGAAATGTTTTGAAAAGAAACTGACAACAGACTGGTATGATAAACTTCTGGAAATGATACCAAGTTATGGTAAAAAATTAGCTGAGCATCCGGAATTGATTCATCACATCAGAGATTATTCTAAAGAAAAACTGGAATTGGACTATTAATACAGAACTCAACCAATGAGTGAAACAAAAGTAAAACCGAATATCTCCGAAGACCTTCTTCTGAAACTGAAAACGGAAATCCTGGAAGAAAAGCAAGTCATATTGCATTGCTGTTACAAATCAGATGTGTTTTTGGAGGAGAAAATCAGAATTTGGTCTTCAACTTATTTGGTTGACAGGCATTCTGAACATATTTCCAAGCTGATTCATTTTGAGAATATCAGCTTGTTCCCGGATTGGACAGATGTCCCTTATGGAAAAGAATATTGGTTTACATTGATTTTCTCAGGATTACCAAAAGATTGCCTCGTTTTTGATTTTATCGAATTGATTCCTCAGAATGGCGGATTTTTTCAGGAAGGTATTGTAAGAAATTCTTCTGATGTATATAAAATCAAATTGGATATATAACAAGAAAGGTTCAGATATTTCTGAACCTTTTTATTTTTTAAGAAAGCTTTTGCATCTCTTGTCTTATTTTTTCCTGAAGTCCTTCCGAAGCCGCAACTAATGGAAGTCTCAAGTAATTTTTAATCAAACCTTTTTCCGCAAGGATAGTTTTGATGCCGCAAGGATTACCTTCAGCAAAGATCAATCTTGTGATTTCTACCAAAGAATTGTGAATTTTATAAGCTTCATCCACTTCTCTGTTGCGAGCCAATTTTACCATTGTAGAAAATTCTTTGGGATAAGCCTGGCCGATTACAGAGATCACACCGTCACCGCCCGCCAAAGTCACTGGCAAAGTATATTCGTCATCGCCGGACATTAGTGAAAAATTCTCTGGCTTTTGTCTCAGGATATCGAAATACTGCAAAATATTTGGCGCCGCTTCTTTAATCATAAAAAGATTCGGGAAATCGTTAGCTAAACGCAAAGTTGTAGAAGCTTCAACATTTTGACCTGTTCTTCCGGGAACATTATAAATAATAATTTTTTCGCCAGTTTCCGCCAAAGCTTTGTAATGCTGGTAAAGCCCTTCCTGATTTGGTTTGTTGTAATAAGGAGAAACGGATAAAACAGCATCAAAATCTGATAAATCTGTTTCCTTGATTTGTTTTACAATTTCCGCGGTATTATTTCCGCCAATACCTAAAACTAGTGGTAATCTGTTATTATTGATCTTGGTGATGTGAGCAACAACTCTGTCTTTTTCTTCCTTAGAAAGTGTTGCAGCCTCAGCTGTAGTTCCTAAAACAACTAAGAAACCGGTTCCGTTGTCTATATTATAATCGATTAATCTCGTAAGAGAATCAAAATCTACGGATAGATCTTCATTGAAAGGTGTTACCAAAGCTACACCTACGCCTTTTAGCTGACCCATTTTTATTTGAAAATTAAATTTCTCAAAGTTAATTTATTTTGATAAACAGACAATAGAACTCACTCACAATATTTATTTAAAAACATTGATGTTGCTGTTAAATTGTCAATATTAATATTTTTATTTGGGCAGCTATTTCCGTCCTCCGTTCCCGCTATCCGCCTGTGGCGGATGAGCTCCACTCAGGCCGGGCTGCGTGCAATTCATTTCATAAAAACAACATCTCAAAATGTTATAATTAAGAATCCAATTTGAAGAATCAATAACAGGATTAATTTAGTTTTAAAACCCGAAAATCATTAGATTTGTATCCATATTATTTTTAAATGAAATCGGAGATTCACGATTCAGTAATTAAGATAAAAATTAAATGAATAAAAATAAATTATTAGGATTTGGTATCATCAGTTTGTTGTTGATTGGTTGTAAAGCACCGCTCAATATAGCAAACATCCATACCGAAAAGAATATTTACATCACCAGCGATCTCACGGAGGATAAAGAAATGGCTGCTATCATAGAACCTTACAAACACGAATTGGAAGGTAAAATGAATACCAAAATTTCTCATACCAATACGGAACTTAATAAATCAGGAGACAACAGCAACCTGGGAAACCTTCTGGCGGATTATACTTTCGAAGGTGCTGACGAATGGGCGAAAAAGAATAATATTCCTGCAATAGATGCGGCAGTGATCAATATCGGAGGAATCCGAAATATAATTCCGAAAGGAGATATTACTCTGAAAAATATTTATGAAGTGATGCCTTTCAATAACGAAATTGTAATTGTAAAAATGTCCGGAAAGGTTATTGATGGTATGTTTCAATATTATTTAAAAACGCAGCAAAATAACCCAGTTTCTCATATGATAATAGAAACAGACGGAGGTGATATGATCTCGAAAAAGCTTATCAACGGCAAAACAATTGATGAGAACAAAACGTATTATATTGCAACATCGGATTATCTGGCTTTGGGAGGAGATAATATGTTTTTCTTTAACAAAGGCGAAATGATTCCTACCGGAATCAAAATGCGTGATCTGTTTCTGGAAAAGTTTAAGCAACATCCGGAAATTTCTGCGCCTGATGACGTCAGATTGATTTTCAAAAATAAAAAAATGCAGGAATAATGAAAAGAAAAGAGTTTCTAAAATATATTGGAGGCGGAAGTCTTGCTTTGACATTAGCGCCTAATCTTTTGTTAGCAGAACAATTTGATCTACTGAAAAAAGAATCTGCATACAAGCTGACGATTTTACATACCAATGATCAGCACAGCAGGATTGAACCTTTTGCTGATTCGTTTAAAAGTAATCCCAACCAGGGCGGTTTTGCAAGAAGAGCTTCATTAATCAAGAAAATCAGAAGCGAGGAAAGAAATGTTCTTCTTCTGGATTCCGGCGATATTTTCCAGGGAACACCTTACTTCAATTTCTTTGGCGGTGAACTGGAATTTAAACTGATGAGTATGATGCAGTATGATGCGTCAACAATGGGAAATCACGATTTTGATAACGGTTTGGAAGGTTTTCTGAAAGTCCTTCCGAATGCAAAATTCCCTTTCATTTGCTCTAATTATGATTTCAAAAATACAATCCTTGACGGAAAAACCGAGCAATATAAAATCTTCAACAAAGACGGAGTCAGAATAGGAATTTTTGGAGTCGGAATCGAGCTGAATGGTTTGGTTGGAAAGAAGAACTATGCAGAAACGGTTTATCACGATCCAATTGAAGTGGCTCAGCATTATGCCGATTTTTTAAGAAACGAGAAAAAATGTGATCTGGTAATTTGCTTGTCCCACATTGGTTTTGATTACCAGGATCAGCCTGAGAAAATGTCGGATAAACATTTGGCAGCAAAAACTTCCGGAATAGATTTGATTTTAGGAGGCCATACACATACTTTTTTGAAAGAACCATTAAACTTTCAGAATAAAGACGGTAAAAATGTCATTGTCAATCAGGTAGGATGGGCAGGGATTTTATTAGGAAGATTAGATTTTTATTTTGATAAAAACAAAAACATAAAAAATATTTCGTGGAATAATCAGTTAATAGATGAAAGCATAATAGTTTAAGATGAAAAAAATTTTATTACTTATATCAATTTTTATAACTCTGATTTCTCAGGCGCAGACAACCAAATGGAGTGATTTGTTTTCGTACAATAACGTTTTGGTAATACGTGAAGATGGAGATCGTATAATTGCGGCTACCGAGAATGGCATCTTTTACTATTATCCAGGAACAGGAGAGATTAAAAAGCTATCAAAAGCCAATGGTTTGCATGAAGTTAAAATTTCCGCCTTTGATTATAATGCAGAAACTCAAACGGGCATTGTGGGTTATCAAAGTGGTTCACTTGATGTAATTACTCCTAACGGTATTTTTATGGTAGTTGACATTCCTTTGGCAACAGGTTATAATGGTAGTAAAAATATAAATCATATATCCATTAATGGTGATAGAGCAATTATTTCATCAGGTTATGGCTTATCAATTTTTAATGTTTCGAGAAGAGAATTTGGGGATACTGCATTTTTTGCTGTAGGGGGAGTTTATCAGGCTGTAAATGCAGCAGTATTAAAGGATAACGTTGTATATGCAGCGACCGACGCAGGACTAAAGTATCATGAGGTTAATTCCACATTTCCCGTATATTCCAGTTGGGCAAACTTTCAGTCGGGAGCTTTTAAAAAAGTAGATGCAAATGCTGTTATTGTTTTTGCAAGTAATAATCAGGTCAAATATGGTACAGGGACAACTTTTTCAACAATTCCCAGAACGTTCACCAATATTCAGGATGTGAAAGTTACAAATAATCAGATCATCGTATCCGATGAATCACAGGTTTATGTTTATGGTACAAATGGAATTCAGCAGAAGAATTTTAATGCGGGAGAATTGATCAATACTGCTTTGGTATATAATACTGCTTTATTTACAGGAACCAAGGTTTCCGGGATGTATAATGAACAGAAAAGCAGTTTTAAACCGGATGGACCCTATAATAATAGATCTTATAAATTATCCCTTCTCAATAATCAGATATGGGTATCTTCCGGAAACAGAGACGCAGACCCTGTTGCTACGCCTACAAAACCTAATGAACAAAAAATTGGTTATTATCATTACGATGGCACAAAGTGGAACTACCCGCAATATTTTGTTAACAATTCGTCCATCCTTTTTAATATTTTGGATGTAGTTCCGGATCCATCTGATCCTAACACCGTTTATTTTACAAACTTTATTAGTAATGAATCTGCTCCAGCTGAGAAGGGTGTTTACAAAATGAAAAATAATGAGTTTGTAAAAAGATATAACTTTAATAATGGTAGTGCTTATTATTACAGACCTGTAGGGCTTACTTTTGATGAGCAAAATAACCTTTTCTGTAGTGTACAATGTACCATCCCGGCATTAAGCGGTAACTGTAGTGTTTCCAGTTTTTATCTGTTTAATAAAACCGCAGATGCTTTTGGGGCAGATCCTTTTACTACTTTTAATATCGGGGGTGTACAAAAACCGCTTACGAAAAACGGTATTATATATATTCCTGCACCTTTCTTTTCGGATGGGGGGCTTTTGATGTATGACTACAATAATACTGCGGCATCAACATCGGATGACAAATTCAAAGTTTTAAAAACCACTAATAATTTACCTATCAATGGAACATCATCTGTATCTGTGGATAATAATGATGATGTATGGATAGGGAATGGAGAAGGGCTTAGAATTCTATCTAGCCCCAAATCTGCTATCCTGGAAGAAAATCCGCAGAGCGATCCTATTGTTATTGAAGAAAATGGATTGGCCGAAGAACTTTTCAGGGATGCGAAAATTTTACAGATTGTAGTAGATTCCGGAAATCAAAAATGGATTTCTGTTGATGGTGGTGGTGTTTTTTATATCACACCCAATGGTGATAGAACAATTTATCATTTTACTAAGTCTAATTCATCATTACCCAACAACAGTGTAACAGATATCAAAATTGATGAAAAAACAGGCAAAGTTTATTTTGCGACTACAGATGGTATTGTGGTTTATCAAGGTGATGTTTCTGAAGTTACATCCAATTTTGGTAATGTATTGGTTTATCCAAATCCGGTAGTGTATGCTCAATACAAAGGTAATGTTAGAATCCGTGGATTAGCGCAAAAAACAAATATCAGAATTACTGATGCTGCTGGTAATCTTGTACATTCCGCAGTCGCGAATGGTGGTTATTTTGAGTGGAATCTTAATAATCAACGTGGTGTGAGAGTGGCTTCGGGGATCTATTATGTCTTGATGACAAACGAAGACGGAACAGATAAGGCTACCGCAAAAATTGCCGTTGTGAACTAATCAATGACACAGGAAGTTTTTTTATTGTCATATACAAAATATGGAGATCACGATGCTGTTCTCCATTGTTTTTGTAAGGAAAACGGATTCGAAAGTCTCTTTGCAAAAGGAATTTATGCCCCAAAGAACAAAAAGAAAGCATTCCTGTTTCCTTTGAACCAGCTATTTCTTCAGACATCAGACAGAAAGAAGAATATGCGGAATATATTGAAAATAGAACAAAAGAATGCTAATCTCTTCAGTTCTGATATCAGAAAAAATTCCATTTTGTTTTTTGTATCGGATCTGCTGAATCAGGTTCTCAGAAATGAAAGTCAGAATCAGAATATTTTTTATGAAATAACTAATTTTCTATATGAATTGCAAACAGAAAATTTCCAGTCACATTTGGTTTTTATTTTCCAGTTACTGAAGCATCAGGGCTTACAACCATTATTCAACCAACATGTTTTTTTGAACCCTGAGTCCGGAAACTTCGAAGAAACTGAATCACATCATTTTTTTAATAAGGATATTTCAGCCATTTGGAAAGAATTGTTGGTGTCAGAAAATCCTTATGACATTAAATTTAGCAGGATTGTAAAACAAAATTTTCTGGACTCTATTTTAGTATATTACCATTATCATTTAGCAGATTTCAGAGAGCCAAAATCCCTAGAAATTATTAAAGAAATTTTTTAATTATGATTATCAAAGCAAAAGAAAAAGATATTCCCACCATTCAGGATTTAGCAAAAAAGTCCTGGGTTGATGCTTATGCCGATATTTTGAAACAAGATCAGATTGATTACATGTTGGATATGATGTATTCTGGAGAAGCTTTGAAAAAACATTTTGAAAACCCCAATTTTCATTATTATCTGATCCGGAAAGAAAATCAGTTTTTAGGTTTTGTTGGGTTTGAATTCCATCAAGAACCGGAAACTACAAAGCTCCATAGGATTTACTTTTTGAAAGAAGCACAAGGAAAAGGCTTAGGCAAAGAAGTTTTGGAATTTGTGAAAAATGAAGCTAAGAAAAATGGAAACCGAAGACTGATTCTAACGGTTAATAAAAATAATTCTGCTCAAAAATTTTATGAATATCAAGGATTTAAAATTTATGAAGAAAAAATTTTGGATGTTGGAAACGGTTATGTAATGGATGACTATCTGATGGAATTACCAATTAGCTGATCTGCGACCATTTATTTTTTCCTTTATATTGCCTGATGTAATATTGTTTCATCACTTGATTATCAGGATGATTGAGAAGAGAATCTTTTTCCAGGATTTTTTCAACAGTTGATTTTGAAGCTTTGATAATTGCAGAATCTTCTATCAGGCTTAATTTTTTGAAATCGATAACACCACTTTGCTGAGTTCCGAGAATATCACCAGGACCACGCAATTCCATATCAACTTCCGAGATTTTGAAACCGTCATTCGTCTGAACCATCGTTTTGATTCTTGTTCGGCTTTCTTTGCTCAGTTTGTCGTCTGTCATCAGGATACAATAACTTTGTTCAGCACCTCTTCCAACACGCCCCCGCAACTGATGAAGCTGTGACAACCCAAATCTTTCCGCACTTTCAATCACCATAACAGAAGCATTGGGAACATTGACGCCAACTTCTATTACGGTTGTTGCAACCATAATCTGGGCATTTCCGGAAGCGAAGAATTGCATATTGATATCTTTCTCTGCAGGTTTCATTCTTCCGTGCACCATTGTTACATTATAGCTTTTGAAGAAAGTCATTACGTGATCCAGGCCTTCCATCAGATTTTTGTAATCCATGGTTTCCGATTCTTCGATGAGCGGATATACAAAGTAGATCTGGCGACCTTTTTCAATCTCATCCCTGCAAAATTGATACACGGAAAGCCGGTCTTTTTCCCGTCTGTGCGCTGTAATGATTGGTTTTCTTCCAACTGGCATTTCGTCAATCACAGAAACATCCAGATCCGAATAAAAACTCATCGCCAACGTCCTCGGAATCGGTGTTGCTGTCATTACCAAAATATGAGGCGGAATATTATTTTTTGCCCAAAGTTTCGCACGTTGAGCTACTCCAAATCTATGTTGTTCATCAATAATTGCCAATCCCAATTTTTGAAATTTCACTTTGTCTTCAAGGATTGCATGTGTTCCGATCAGGATAGATAGTTGACCATTTTCTAATTCTTCGTGGATGATTTTTCTTTCCGAAGCTTTGGATGAGCCGGTCAAAAGTCTGACGTTGATATCCGTATTTTGTAATAATTCTTGGATCGAATTGAAATGTTGCTGAGCCAGGATTTCTGTCGGAGCCATCAGGCAAGACTGGAATCCGTTATCCATCGCGATCAACATCGTTAACAAAGCAACCATCGTTTTTCCTGAGCCTACATCGCCTTGCAAAAGACGATTCATTTGAGTCGAACGTTTCATATCGGTTCTGATTTCTTTCAGAACACGTTTTTGAGCGTTCGTTAATTCGAAAGGAAGATTATTGTTATAGAAATTAGTGAAATGATCACCGACAATTGGGAACGGATTTCCAAATGATTTTGTTTTCTGATGCAGTTTTTTCAAGCCATAGCCTAGCTGCAAGAAAAAAGCTTCCTCAAATTTCAATCGTCTGTCAGCTGCTTCAAAATGTTTGAAATCTTTTGGAAAATGAATGTTGTAATAGGAATTCAGCCTTCCCATTAATTTCATCGATTTTAAAAGATAATCCGGCAGATTTTCTGAAATCAGTTGAGGCAGATCTTTTAAAAGGTTGAAAATGATATTTTGAAAAAACTTATTATTAATGCCTCGTTTACTCAGTTTTTCACTTCCAGGATAAACCGGTAAAAGCGTACCTGACAACGCTTTTTTTTCATCGGCTTCAATCTCTGGATGAGGCATCGAAAAATTCCCATTGAACAGGTTAACTTTCCCAAAAATAAAGATTTCTTTATTTAACGGAATCGAATCTTTCATCCAATTCGTATATCGGAACCAAACTAAATCCATCGTTCCGGTTTCATCCCGAAATTTTGCGGACAAACGTTTTCCCTTTTCGTAAACAACTTCCTGGATATCTGTGATTTTTCCTCTCAACTGAATATCCGCATCCGGCTCTTTTGTCAAATCACCGATTTTGTAAATCTTACTTTTATCAATATAACGTATGGGATAAAAGGTCAGCAAATCTTCCACAGTCGAGATTCCCAACACGTTTTTGATGAGTTTTGCGCGTTCGGTTCCGATATTTTTGAGAAATTCTATGGAAGTTTCTAAAGTCAAACAAGAAAAATTTGTTCCGACGAATTTCGGGAAAATTAAAGTAAACCACAAAAGTCACAAAAGAAAAACGCAAAATTTGTCACCGGAAAAGAATGTAGCATTAATTTTCTTTTGAATTTAAATTAATCCTTAATCTTCGACCTGAACTTTTTCTGGTAGCTTTCCCATTCTTTTCGGGTCTTGATGTTTTTATATTCGTCGGAAGCAATCATTGTGAAATAGGGTTCCACTTCTTTGGCTTTGAGCGCTCCGGAAAGGCTGGTGATTGGATCAGCTTTTTCATCCAGAAAAACCATTGTCGGAATCATATTGATGTTCATATACTTGGAAAACTGGTGAAGCGGATTTTTTGTTTTCTTGCTTTTATAGTCAGGATTGATGAATGTATGTCCGGCAAAACTAACCGTCTCATTGCCGTCACTTTCGAACTTAACAGCATAGAATTTTTCATTGATAATCTTCGCAATCTCCGGATGATTGAACGTGAATTTGTCCATCTCTTTACAAGGCGCACACCAATCAGCATAGAAGTCAATCAGGATTTTTTTAGGCTCTTTTTTCTGCGCAGCCAAAGCCTGCGTCATCGTCATCCAGCGGACCTGTGCAAAACCCGAAGCTTGAATTAGAAATAAGGTTAATAATAGTATTTTTTTCATCTGTGTTTATATTCAGTTAGCTTTCCATAATTATAGACGTTTCAATGATTCAGTTTACTTTACACCTTGCATTAGTTTTTTTACAAAAGGTGAAATCAAAATTAATATTACTCCGGCAATTAGAGCGTATAATCCCAATTGTTTATATCCATCGGTATAAGTGATGAGCGCATCATAGTTGTTGGCGCCGGCTTTTACCTTTGCCATTCCTGCACCTATTTGTCCCGCAACATATTGTCCATAAGCAGAGGCAAGAAACCACATTCCCATCATCATTCCCTGTAGTTTTTCTGTAGACAGTTTTGTCATAATAGACAGTCCGATTGGTGATAAACATAGTTCTCCGAAAGTGATTACTAATAATGCAATGGTGAAAATATTAAGCGAGGTGATCCCTTGCAGATTAGCGAAAAATTTGGTTCCGAAAAGAATATAATAACCTAGTCCCAGGAATATAAAGCCTAACCCGAATTTATTAATAGTATTCGGTTCCAGTTTCTTTTTATTTAACCAGATCCAAAGTAATCCAACCAGAGGTGCCAGAAAAATGATAAAGAAAGCACCACCAGAATTGTTAACGCCATTTGGATCCAATCCGAAAAGGTCTTTGTTGAGGTTTTTCGCTGCGAAAATACTTAATGAACCGCCGCTCTGTTCGTAGATTCCCCAGAATAAAATGGAGAAAATAATGAAAATCAACGCTGCCCAAAGTTTTTTGCGTTCGGCTGAATTCACTTTTGTCATCTCGTAAAAAAGATAGAGCAGTGTCAATGGTCCGACCGTCCACATAAAATAATCCGTGTATTGCGGAACGGAAACCATTATCATAATCAACGGAATGAAAACTAATGATAAAATGTAAACGCCATATTCTTTCCATTTGTCCAGTGGAGAAAATGTACCATCAGCATTCAGCTTTTGAGGCTGAAGTCCAATTGGCCCAAGGCTTCTTTGTGTAAAAATGAAATTAATCAGACTAACGACCATAACAATAGCCGCTAATCCAAAAGCTACATTCCATCTTTTATACTCCGGAATCAGATCCGAAAACATTTCGCCCTTTCCAATAGCAATACAAAGATAGCCTCCCAATAGCGCTCCAAGGTTGATTCCTGCATAGAACAGGGAAAATCCCGCATCTGTTCTGCTGTCATTAGGCTTATATAGTTTTCCAACCATTGTGGAGATATTCGGTTTGAAAAATCCTGTTCCCACAACAGTGAATGAAATTCCTAAAAAGAAATAATCGTGAGGATTGGCCGCAAGAATAAGGCTTCCGATAATCATCAGAATTCCGCCCCAAAATAAAGATTTTCTGAATCCAAGAATCTTATCGGCAAACAAACCGCCTACAAATGTAAATGCATAAACAAATGCCTGCGTTGCGCCATATTGAAGATTAGCCTGTTCATCGCCAAATTTTAATTGGGAAATCATAAAGAAAACGAGCATTCCCCGCATTCCATAAAAGCAAAAACGCTCCCACATTTCTGAGAAAAATAAAGACCAAATCTGTTTAGGGTATTTGCCTTTGAAATTCTGAATTTCTTCGAGGGTAAGATTCATAATAAGTTTATGATATTAAATTTTAATTATTGTTTTCTTTGTCTAGTTCAAACCGGATTCTATCTTGGTCTATAATCTGTTTCAGTTCTTCCTCTTTTGGAAGGTAGAGCAGATATTTACTGGCAAAGAGATTATTCTTATCATTAAGGACAGAATATTTTACAATGGTTTCATCTTTTTCAGAACACAGCAAAATTCCGATTGTCGGATTATCGCCTTCGTTACGTTTCAAATCATCGTACATTCTGACATACATATCAATTTGTCCAATGTCCTGATGAGAAAGTTCTCCGGTTTTTAAATCAATGATGACAAAGCATTTCAGAATGTAATTGTAGAAGACCAAATCAATATAAAAATCTGAAGTATCTGTAGAAATATGCTGCTGCCTAGCTACGAAGGCGAAACCTTTCCCAAACTCAAGCAGAAATTTCTGAATGTGGTCAATAATGGCAGTTTCGATTTCTTTTTCCGAAATCTTTTCATTCGTTTTTAATCCTAAAAATTCAAAAATGTATGGGTCCTTCAGAACGCTTTGGATATTCTCAACAGGAGATTTCTTATGTTCCAAAACTCTTTCGTAAGCCAGAGAATTGATTTGTCTTTTGAGGTCTCTGGAACTCCAGTTATTTTGTATAGATTCCTCAATGTAATAATTGATTTTTGCGGTAGAATCTATGTTTAATAGTAATCTATAGTGAGTCCAACTCAATTGTTGACGCACTGCGTCAAGAATTGGAAAAGTTTTATAAAACTTCCTCATATTAGAAAGATTCGTATAGTCAAAGCCTTTCCCGAATTCGAGAGTCAATTTTTTAGAAAGATTTTTTAGAACAAATTTTCCATACTCTGCCCGCTCATTTCCTTTTTGTTCATCTTCTACAATGAGTTGTCCAATTTGCCAATAAGAAATCAACAGAGTAGAGTTCGCCATTCGAAAAACACGTTCGCGCGATTGATTAATAATTTCTTTTACGGAAAGAAACAAAGAGTCTTCTGAGATTTCCATTATACGAATTTAACAAAAAACCACCGAATATCCGGTGGTTTGAATTTATAATCAATGTGAAAATTTTTATTTCACACCGTGCATCATTCTCTTAAGAATTGGCGATAAGAAGGCTAATAATACGGCTGCAATTCCACAAAGAACCACGAATACCATAAAGAATTCGAAAAGATTATGAATGGTGAAACCTGCGAATGTTGTGTATTCTGTCGGCAATTGTGCTGTAGCAAAAGCCTTTGCCTGTTCAGGATTAAGTGTTATTTTTTTATCCAGAACATCCTGAAGATTAACACCAATTTCCTGCGCTTTTGCAAATTTGTCTCCAGTTGCAGGGATGATTGCTCCCAAAGTTCCGGCTAACGCGTAACCTGCAGCATTGGCGATGAAGAATACACCATATAATAAAGATGAGAATCTTTTTGGCGCTAATTTACCAACCAAAGACAATCCGATTGGCGATAAACAAAGTTCACCCATTGTTTGGATCAGATACAGTAGAATCAACCATTTGATTGCTAATAATCCTGAGTTTCCAAGGTCTTTTACGTTGTAAGCGATGATGAAATAAGATAGTGCAATCAAAGCTAAACCGATCGCCTGTTTCAAAGGAGAAACCGGCTCTTTGTCTTTAGCTCTTAATTTATCCCAAAGTAAACTGAATGGTAAAGCCAAAAGCACCACGAAAAGCCCATTGAAAATCTGAACCATTGAAGGCGGCATATCCCAGCCAAAAATATTTCTGTCAGTTTGATTATCTGCGATGAAGGTTAGTGATGAACCTGCTTGTTCAAAAGCCGCCCAGAAGAAAATAATGAAAAACGAAACAATGTAGATCACCCAGATTCTTTGTCTTTCGATTTTATTTTCAGCAGAACTCATAATCAGGAATGCTAATGAAATCCCGGCTGCATAGATGAAAGGATAAATGATTCCCTTAATCAGCTGTCCCATTTCCACAGAATTGAATCCAAATTCGCCTACTAAAAAATATCTGAAGACAAAAAACAAAATCACAAATAATACCGTTGTTATTCCCATCGCTTTTCCTGTGAATTTTGCTGTTTGGGCTTCACCTTCTTCAAAGTCTTCGCTTGTATTATGCTTTGGTAATCCTCCGATTGGTCTTCCTTCCGGTGTTACCACATATCTGTTTTTAAGGATGAAGAATGTCACTGTTCCGATGATCATCGCAATAGATGCGGCTAAGAATCCCCATTTGAAAGCAAAGATATCTCTTACCCCGGCAGCATCTTTGACATCACCTACGTATGGACAAATGAACTGACCTAGAAATGCTCCGATATTGATTCCCATATAGAAAATCGTGAAAGCAGAATCCAGTTTAGATTTTTCTTGCTTTGGATAAAGACTTCCCACCATTGATGAGATATTCGGTTTGAAGAATCCATTTCCAAATATTATAATGAAAAGCGCCAGCCACATCAGGCCTTTTGCACCTCCAAGATTGTCAGAAAAAGTAGATGCACTTAGGAAAAGTAAGAATTGTCCAATTGCCATCAAACTTCCTCCAAGAATAATACAGTTCCTGTTTCCAAGATATTTATCAGAAATAAAACCTCCTAAAAGCGGCGTTAAATAACACAATGCTAAAAATCCACCATAGATGATAGAAGCATCGGCTTCCCTTATTAAGAGAGAGTTTACCATAAATAAGGTAAGTAAAGCTCTCATTCCATAGAAATTAAAACGCTCCCACATCTCCGTCCCAAAAAGGACCCATAAACCTCTAGGATGTTTTGAATTAGTCTGAACTGTCTCCATATAAATTAATTGTTAAATTTTCTTAAAGGTAACAAATATAGTTTTTTTTCATCAACGTAAGTGATTCAAGTTGCTGTTTATGCAAGATTTAATAATCCATATTTTACAGATTTGATTTAATTTTGTCTTTTTATGGAAATGTATTTAGAATTTAGAAAGGCAATTACCGAAGATTCTTCGGTGATTTGGGAAATATTACAGGACGCTATTACAAGGAGAAAAAACGACGGCAGCCGGCAGTGGCAGGATGGTTATCCGAACTTAGAAACTGTAAAATCTGATATCGAAAAAGGATTGGGTTATGTTTTACTGGTTGACGGGATTATTGCCGGTTACAGTGCACTTATTTTCAATGATGAGCCGGCTTATGACGCTATCGAAGGTGAATGGCTGACTAATGGAGACTTTTTGGTAGTTCATAGAGTTGCGATTTCAGATAAATTTGCGGGGAAAGGTTTATCTAAAAAGATTTTTAGTTTTATCGAAGATGTTGCAAAACAGAATAATACATTCAGTATAAAAGTGGATACCAACTTTGATAATCCGGCAATGCTGGCGATTCTGGATAAATTAGGCTACCAATATTGTGGAGAAGTTCATTTCCGGGGAAGTGCAAGGAAAGCTTTTGAAAAAGTATTATGACTTTATTGAAATTTAAGCAAATAAAAAGCGAAATTAATTAGACTAATTTCGCTTTTGCTTTCTATGAATTTCTATGAATAGGTCTTTGTCGATTTAATGTCCACTTTCTTTCATTATTCTGTTCAGTCGTTTTAGCATCATTAATCCTAGCAATGTTGCAAATATCAATAAGCCAAAATTGACTAGGAAATAATTGGCTTTGTTTTCATAATTGTACCAGGTACTTGCAAGGATTCCCGACAATTTGTTCCCAACAGAATTGGCTAAGAAGAATCCTCCCATCATCAAGGCTGTCAATCTTGCCGGAGATAATTTTGAAACGAATGATAATCCCATTGGCGACAGGCAAAGTTCCCCAATTGTTACTACGCCGTATCCCGCAATCAACCAAAGTGAAGAGACTTTTTCTGCACCATTATTTCCAGCATAAACGGCTGCAACCATTACAAGACAAGATAAGCTGGTGATGAATAATCCCAAAACGATTTTCGTGGGTGTCAAAGGTTCTTTTCCTCGTTTTCTCAGCATTGCCCAAACTCCGACAATTACAGGTGTTAATGCAATTACCCAAAATGGATTTATCGATTGGAATAATTCTGTATTATACAGGAAAACAGGTTTGTCGGGATTGGATTCTAATTCAGCTTTTTTCTCAGCGGAAACATTTCTAAAGTAAATATCTTTTCCGGTTTCTTTTAAGGTTTTTCCGTCAGCATCTTTCTGAGAACGGAATTGCCCATCAAAAATAGGTGTCTCTTTATCAGCATAACTTTTCTCCTCGACAAGATATAGCGAAGCCAAAGGCTTTTCGACTTTTTCAGACACGCTTCTGTCTGTGTAATAATTGGCCCATCTTGTCAAAGCCGTTCCATTCTGCTTGAAAACCGCCCAGAAAAACATACTGATGAGGAATATCGAAAGCAAAGCGCCAATCGCAGGTTTCTCCAATGGATTGGATTTGAAATAAAGTGAAACATAGAAGTAAATAACAGGAACACAAGCAAAAATAAAGGCATCTGTGTTTGTGCTTCCAAAGATATTAGTTCCTAAAACCATTGTTGGAACAAACCAGCCGATAACACCCGCTATAATCGCAGGAACAAAAACTTTCATCAGGATTTCAGACAATTTGGTGTCACCTTCCTGTTTCGGTTTCATCTGTGCCGCATGGATGTAGTGCTTTCTGCCAATCGTAAAAATGACCAATCCAAGCAACATCCCAACTCCTGCTGTTATAAATGCTTCGCCCCAACCGAATTTGTTACGCATAAATGCCGCAATGATATTACAGATAAATGCCCCGATGTTGATTCCCATATAAAAAATATTGTAACCGGAGTCTTTGTTAGCTTTATAAGGTTCTTCGGAATATAGATTTCCCAAAAGTGTAGAAATGGTTGGTTTGAAAAAGCCATTCCCAATAATAATTAATGCAAGCGAACCGTAAAACAGAGGCAATTCTTTAAAAACACCAACGCCGATATACCCAATTGCCATCAAAACACCGCCAAGATAAATGGATCTGATGTAACCTAAAACGCGGTCTGCCAAAAATCCGCCAAGAAAAGGTGTAAGATAAGTGAGCGCAATGAAGGTTCCGAAAATGTCATCAGCATCTTTATCCGGTATTCCCAATCCACCGGCAACACCTTGTGGCTCTATCAGATAGAGAACGAAAATGCCCAGAATCAAATAGTAACCGAAACGTTCCCACATCTCGGTAAAAAACAAATAAGGTAAACCTTTAGGATGCTTAGTCTTCATAACTTAATTTTTCACAACGTTTCCAAAAATAGGATTTTAAATTAATATACGAAAAAGCCTCTCTTATTTGAAAGGCTTTTGTTGTATTTACTCTTTAAGCATTTGAAAATAAGGCGTAATCCTTTTCTTCATTTCTTCTCTTTCTGCGTTCAACTCAGCCTGGATTTTTCCTTTGTCTTCCTGCAGAGCTTTAATCATTTGCGAATAATTTTTCGGGTCTTTCAGCTTTTTATAACCTTTGGTTTTGCTGATGTAGGTGTAATCATTGTTCTCATAATAATCCTGCGTCATTTTCAAAACCTTTGCATAATTGTCAGCATCAACAGCCAGATATATAAATAGACCTTCCTCCAGCAAGGTGTCATATTCACTACCAGTAGTATAATGTTCCTGTCCCAGATTATTAAGGTCTTCTGTTCTCATTTTCCCGAGATAGAATAGAAATCCACTTTCGTTATATTGATGATTCCTGAAATATTCCATTGATTTTTCAAAATACTTCACAGGATATTCTTTATCAGATAATTTGGCGTCCGAAAGAACTTTTTTGGAATCAATTTGCGCTATTTTCCCAACCGCTAATAATGAATCCGATTTTTCAATGACATTTTTGTACAGCAACAATACTTCTTTATCACTTTGACTAAAAATCATAATGTTAAATAGAAATAGAATGGGGACGATGATTTTGCGATTCATAAATTTAGGATGTGATTAAAGATAGCTTTTTTCAGCCAATTAAAAAAATTGCTAACTTTGATAAGGCTAAACACTTGAACAATGGAAATCACAATAAAAGATTTAGAAAAGGATTTGAAATCGCTGCCGACGGAACTTCTTCAGCAGGTGAGCGATTATGTGGCATTTTTAAAATTTAAGCACAGACAAGATTCAAATGATATGAGGCTGGAAGATTGGCAAAAAGAAATCTTGGATGAGAGATTATTGTATCTTGAAAAAAATCCTAATAATACTTTAGATTTTGATAATACAATTGCAGAATTGAAGAAAAAATATTCCTAAATGTATATTGAATTAAGTTTTCAGGCATTAAAAGATATCGAAGAGATTTTGGAATATTATTCTCAAATTAATCAAAAACTACCAGCTAAATTTCTTGAAAGAATTGAAGAAGCAAAATCGAGAATAGTTAATTCCGAATTAGGATTCGAAATAAAATACAAATCAGTTCGAACAGTCTTACTAAAACAATTTCCTTATCATTTACATTACGTTTTGAAAGATGACCAAATTATTATAATCGCAGTTTTACATAGTCGAATTAATCCCAAATTTTATTTATAAAAAAAGCATTCTGAAATCTCAGAATGCCTTTCAAAATTTAGATTAAGTTTTACAAATTCTCCAAAATAAAATTCGTCATCTTCTCATAAAGCTGAGATCTGGTGTTTCCACCATAGATTCCGTGATTCTTATCCGGATAAGCCATAAACTCAAACTGTTTTTTATTCTGAATCAATGCCTCAGAAAACTCCATAGAGTTCTGGAAATGCACATTGTCATCAGCTGTTCCGTGAATCAAAAGAAATTTCCCTTTCAACAGATTTGCAAAAGTGGTTGGCGAGTTTTGGTCATAACCTTCCGGGTTTTCCTGTGGCGTTTGTAAGAATTTTTCTGTGTAAACTGTATCATAATATCTCCAGTTTGTCACTGGTGCAACAGCAATTCCCAGTTTGAAAACATCCGCACCCTTTGTCAAAGCCAAAGAACTCATATAACCGCCAAAACTCCATCCGAAGATTCCAATTCTGGATTTGTCAATATAAGACTGATTCCCGAACCATTTTGCAGCAGTAATCTGGTCTTCGATTTCGTATTTTCCTAATTGCTTATAAATTACTTTTTTGAATTTAGAACCTTTGTAACCGGTTCCGCGTCCGTCCACACAAGCTATGACATAGCCTTTTTGAGCCAGCATTTCGAACCAGATTCCGTTTCCGCCGTCCCACGAATTGGAAACCTGCTGCGAACCAGGACCGGAATATTGGAACATAAACAATGGATATTTTTTGTTCGGGTCAAAGTTTTTCGGCTTGATGATCCAGGCATTGAGCTGGTCGCCAACCGAGTTTGGAATGGTAATGAATTCCTTCGTTACAAAATTATCTTTCTGAAGCTTAGAAAGCAACTCGTTATTATTTTGAAGTTCTTTGATTTCTTTTCCGTTTGCATCTTTCAATACATATTTATAAGGCGAAGCTGCTGTAGAATTGGTATTAATGAAATAATTAAATGACTTGCTGAAACTCGCTGAGTTGTTCCCTTCCGGATAAGAAATCAAAGTTGTTTTTCCGGAATTGATATTTAGCTTTGAAACTACCTTATTAAGACTTCCTTTTTCGGTGGTTTGAATATAGGCTTCTTTAGTTTTCGGATTGTAACCGTAATAATCTGTGATTTCCCATTGTCCTTTTGCGACCTGTTTTTTCAGTTTTCCATCTTTTTCGTACCAATACAATTGTCTGTAGCCATCACGTTCCGAAGCCCAAAGAAAAGAGTTGTCATCCAGAAATTCTAAAGTCAGATTGTCTGTTTCTATCCAGGCGTTATCTGTTTCTGAAAATAATTTGGTCAAATTACCGGATTTTGTATCTACTTTCAGCAAATCCACTTTGCTGTGGTGTCTGTTGCTGGTCGCCAACACTATTTCGTCTTTGCCATTCGTCTGCCAAAGTTGTGGGATATAATAATTTTCAAAACTTCCCAAATTCAAAGTTGTAGTCTTTGCCAAATTTAATTGATAAAGATTTGCCGTCACCGTCGAGTTCGTCTCGCCTGCTTTTGGATATTTGTAGCGCATCTCCTTTGGATATAGTGATTTTCCGTAGATAGGAATATAGATTTCCGGAACTTTGGACTCATCAAACCTCACGAAAACAATCGCATCACCTGCTTTGTTCCATTGATAATAATCAGCGTGACCAAATTCCTCCTCATAAACCCAATCTCCAAGCCCATTGATGATAGAATTTTTCTTCCCGTCATTCGTAATTTGCGTGATTTTTCCAGAAGTCAAATCTTGATAAAACAAGTTATTGTCAACAATGAAAGCGACTTTGCTTCCGTCTGGAGAAAATTTAGGTTCCTGGATATAATTGCCGTTATTAAGGGGCATTACTTTATTGGATTTCAAATCCTTCACATCAAATTTCCCTAAAAAAGAATGTCTGTAAATCTGTTCGCTTTCTTTCTGAAGCAAAATTTTGGATTCATCCGCCGAAAAAATATAAGACTCATAACTTCCATCCACAATGTTTCCAACTTTCTGGAAAGTCTTGTAGCTGTATTTTGCGATGCCGTCTTTTTCTATGGTTGCATAATTTTCACCATCATTCAGCGATGCAATTCCTGAAATTCCTTTTCCACGGTAATATCCGGAATAGATCTTATCTAATGTGATTTCCTGTGCACTAATGTTTTGGGAAAAAACTGCTGCCATCAAAACAACAGATAAGAGAATTTTCTTCATTTTTCAAATTTTAATGACGTAAATATAATAAAGATTAATTGTTTTGAGGCTAGTCCATATAAGGTTAATTGTATCTGTAATAGTCTGCTCAAATCTTGTAACAGTGTACTTAACTTTTGTAACAGTCAACATTGCTTCTGTAATTGCCAACTTTGGTCTTGTAACTGTTTACTTTACTTCTGTAATAATTTACTTTGCTTCTCTGACAGTCGACTTTACTCTTCTGATTGTCTACTTAACTCCTTTGGCAGTCTACTCAACACCTTTGATTGCTTACTGAAGCACTTTGATTGTCTATTTAAGAGCCTTTATTATCTACTGAAGGCTCTTGACGGTTTACTTAATTACTTTGACTGTTTAATCATATCGTTTGATGACCTACTGAATAGCTGACAACTATCAACCCAAAAATATTGGCCAAATTTCTTATCTTTGCGCCATTATTTTCTCACTTAAAACGTTTATAGCATGCAACTGTACAACACCTTAAGCGCAGAAGAAAGAGCTCGACTTATAGATGAGGCCGGAAAAGAGCGCCTTACATTATCTTTCTATGCGTATGCCAAAATTGAAGATCCCAAAAAATTTCGCGACGATTTATTTATAGCCTGGAATGCTCTTGATGCATTGGGTCGTATTTATGTCGCTCATGAAGGAATCAACGCTCAGATGAGTGTTCCTGCGGATCAGTTTGAGGCATTTCGCGAAACGCTGGAGGCTTATGATTTTATGAAAGGTATCCGTCTGAATGTGGCGGTGGAGCAGGATAATCATTCTTTTTTAAAACTAACCATCAAAGTAAGACACAAAATCGTTGCAGACGGTCTGAATGATGAAACTTTTGACGTTACCAATAAAGGAATTCACCTGAAAGCACAGGAATTCAACAATATGTTGGAAGATCCGAATACGATCGTGGTGGATTTCAGAAACCATTACGAAAGTGAAGTAGGGCATTTTGAAGGGGCTATTACTCCGGATGTTGAAAACTTCAGAGAAAGTTTACCGATCATCAACGAGCAGTTGCAGGATTTTAAAGAAGATAAAAACCTTTTGATGTACTGCACCGGCGGAATCCGTTGTGAAAAGGCAAGCGCTTACTTCAAACATCAGGGTTTTAAAAATGTTTTCCAGCTGGAAGGCGGAATTATAGAATATACACGTCAGATCAAAGAAGAGGGAATCGAAAGTAAATTCATCGGTAAAAACTTCGTATTCGATCATCGTTTAGGAGAAAGAATTACAGATGATATTATTGCACAGTGTCACCAGTGCGGAAAACCTTGTGATAATCATACCAATTGTGCCAATGATGCCTGTCATTTACTTTTCATCCAGTGTGATGAATGTAAGGCAGCAATGGAAAATACATGTTCTACGGAATGTCTGGAAACCATTCATTTACCTTGGGAAGAGCAGGTGAAACTAAGAAAAGGCCTTCAGGTTGGAAATAAGGTATTCAGAAAAGGAAAATCTGAAGCTTTAAAATTTAAAAATTCGGGAGATCTGTCGACACAGACTTTAGCAAAAGCGACTAAAGCTGAAACAAAGGATATCCGCCAGAAAATAAAAATCAAAAAAACTTTGATCGGAAAAGCGGAGCATTATTATTCAAAATCAAAAATCGCGCAGTTCTTCATTGAAAATAATGAACTTTCTGTAGGAGATAAGGTTTTAATTTCCGGACCAACAACAGGCGATCAGGAAATTACGGTTACTCAGATTTTTGTAAACGGTGATTTCAGCGATACGGCGAAAGCGGGAGATCAGATTACTTTTGAGCTGCCTTTCAGAGTCCGTTTGTCGGATAAACTTTACAAGATTTTAGAAAATTAATACAATTTAAAGGTGAATCTCAGTCTTACAAAAAAAGAACTTAGATCGATTTATAAAGCAAAAAGAATGGCCTTATCACAAGATGAGGTCAATTTTTTGTCTCAAAAAATCTTTGAACAATTCGTTTTACAATTTAATGTATTTGAAAATCAAAAGGTTAATGTTTTTTTACCGATTGGAAAAATGAATGAAATCAATACTCGGATTTTTATTGATTATTTTTTTGATAAAAAATTAAAGGTTTTTGTGCCAAAAATTAAAGGCGATAAAATGATATCTGTAGAGATTTTTCCTGATTCGGATTTTGAAATTAATAATTGGGGAATCAAGGAGCCGGTTTCTAATATTGACTCTAATGTTGATCTGGACTATGTTTTAGCACCTTTATTATACTGTGATCGATTTGGAAACAGAGTAGGTTATGGAAAAGGTTTTTATGATTCTTTCTTTTCAGGGGATTTTGGGATTCATAATAAAATTGGTTTAAACTTCTTTTTTCCGGATCAAGATGTTGCTGATGTTTTTGAATCAGATATAGCTTTAGATGGTTTGATAACGCCTTATAATTTTATTGATTTTAATATTAATTAACTGAAAATCAATAATATTTTTTTGTAAAATGCTTTACAAACGCTTTACAAGTTATTTCTAAATGATTTTTATCAGACCGTCCTAATTTTGTCTTGTTAATATGATTCAATATTAAAAGATAATATAATCACAATAATTAATTTAAATTTTTAGAAAATGAAAAAGTCATTATTTGTAGCTGCTATCGCTGCTATCGCTCTTGTAGCTTGTAAAAAAACTGATAACGTAGAAGCTGCTGCTGTTGATTCAGTAGACGCAAAAGCTGATTCTGCTGTTGCTGCTATCGATTCTACTGCTACTGCTACAGTTGATTCTGTAAAAGCTACTGCTGATTCTGCTAAAGCTGAAGTAAAAGCTGACGAAAAAGCTGCAAAAGAAGAAATCAAAAAATAATTAGAATCTAATTATTACAAAAAAAGCCGCTATTTAGCGGCTTTTTTTATTTGATACTGTCTATATTTTTTGGATAAAAACTTGTAAAATAGAATTTGAATTCTTTCTGGAATTTCACAGGCGAAGCCTTCAGCATATATTGTGCTTTTCTATTAACTGTAGTAATATAAGTTCTCTTGTTATCATAATATTCTACATCAAAAGTTGCAAAGTCAAGCGTATCCTTTTCCTTAATTTTTTTTGATGTCATTAGGTTATTGACTTTTGCATATCTTACTTTCAGGCTATCCATTTCCTTTAACAAAGGCTTAAGGTTATTTGAATCTTTTGTAAGAAAATGAGCTTGCATCTGTGTATAGATAACGGAATCTATTTCAGTATCCTTGTTTCCGGATGTATAAAGTGCCGATAAATCTAATAGATCCTGGACTTTTTGCGAAGTAATCACATTAGTAGCCTGCAAACTATCCAGCTTTGTTTTGGAATAGGTTACGTTATTGTTAGCATTTCTGAGTGTTTCCAGAGAATTATCATCACCTTCGTATTTTTTATTACAGGATATAATTCCGATAATCAGCAGAGCTGGTATCAACAACCATTTATATAAGTTATTTTTCTTTTCCATCATCAGTAATTTTGAATTTAATCATGACTATTTTACCGTTTTTCATCTGAGAATCGATCACTTCCAAATTTTCCAGTGATGTTGTAGGAAGCGTAACCAGCGAGATGTATTTTTGTTTATCCATTGTTTCAATGCCATAGATGTCACTATCTACAACCTGATAAATCAATGCGTTGTCGCTTATAAGCCTGTTGAGTTCATTAGTTTTTTTCTTAAAGTCCGTGATTGATTTTGAATAATAATAAAGCTGAATGGCATAGTCATTAGGCTTCAATTCAATATTTTCTGATTCCGGAGCGCTTGTCAAATCCCTGCTGACAGTGTCTGTCTTGTAGAAAGGGGAAGAGATGATCATCTTAAGCTTCTTGCTTTTTGTTTCATAAACAAAGGGAGAGTTAGGCTTCACTTTAAAAAGTATGGGAGATTCGTTTTCTCTGATGATTTTTACATCCAATTCTCCTTTTATAGAAGAATTTCTGTCAGCGTCAGTAAAAGCGTAAGTGTATTTTTTATAAAATAAATTGTCATAAAATACCAAAATCAAAACAACAGCAAATAAAAATGCAGAAATGCCTAACCACAAATATGTTCTCAGGAAATTTTGTTTAGGTTTATTAAAATTGATATTCTGATTAATCTCGTCAAACGCCTGATTGTCGATTGAGACCGGCGGTTTTTCAGCAATTGTAACTGGAACTTTTGACTCTATTACCTCAGGTTTGTTCTCTGAAGGAACTTCGACAGGTAAAGATGTCTGAAAGCTATCATTGACTGCTGTTACGATTGGGTTTTTCTTTTTGAATTCGAACCAGGAATTATAGCCTGCATAGACAGAAAGGATATTCAGCATATCGATTCTCGGGATTTTTTCCTGAGCATTATTTTTGAAATAAGTGTAAAAGGTTTTTTCGCTAATATTTCCTTTGGCTTTTTGTCTTAAGTCCTCTTGAAAATATATAATGTCAATACCCTTCCATTTGGAAATGTCATCATAGGACGGCGAGTGTGTCTCAAGATATTTTTCCTGAACGGCCTTTTTTAAGGATTGAAAATGTGAAAATTCTATATCGCTCAAAGTTGTATTTTGTTCTTAATTTGTTGATTTACAGTTGTTCTTATTTGTAAATCGTGTTTTACAAATATATTACAATTAATTTTCAAAAACAAGATTTATTTGTTGTCATAATTTTGTCCCGTTCAAATAAGGACAATCTATTAACTAACAATTTAATTTAATTATTATGAAAAAGTCATTATTCGTAGCTGCTATCGCTGCTGTTGCTCTTGTAGCTTGTAAAAAAACTGAAAACGTAGAAACTGCATCTGCTGATTCTGCTGTAGTAGATTCTTCTGCTGCAACTCTTGATTCTGCTGCTGCTAAAGTTGATTCTGCTGCTGTAAAAGTTGATTCTGCTGCTGCTAAAGTAGAAGGAGCTGCTAAAAAAGTTGATTCAGCTGCTGCTAAAAAATAATCTTAACCCTGTTAAGAATTATAAACCGCTTCTTTTAGAGGCGGTTTTTTTATTTGTCTAATTTCTGTCTCAGAATTTCGTAGCAAGTAATGGCAGCAGCGTTACTCAGGTTAAGAGAATCAATAGTTCCGGACATTGGAATCAACACATTTTCTCCTTTCCCTTTCCAGAAGTCACTCAAACCTGAATGTTCTGTTCCGAATAAAACAGCAGATTTGGCAGTCAAATCTTTCTCCTGAATAGGTTTTGCATCATCACTCATAAAAGTAGTGAAAATGCTATAATCATTGATTTTTAAGAATTCTAAAGTTTCTTCATTAGAAGCCTGGAAAATATTCATCCCGAAAAGACAGCCAACACTTGAGCGGATAACGTTTGGGTTGTAGAAGTCCGTTCTTGTATCGGTAACAATCAAAGCGTTTATTCCGAATGCTTCGCAACTTCTTAGGATTGCTCCAAGATTTCCCGGTTTCTCCACACTTTCTAAAATGATGATTGCCGAATCTTGTTTCGGTTTGAATTCATCAAGATTCCTTTGTTCTAATTTATAAATTCCTATAATTCCTTCGGTTGTTCCGCGATAGGCGATTTTTTCATAAAGCTTTTCCGAGACAAAATGAATTTTGGAATCGGGCAATATTCCTTTGAAAATAGTTTCGCAGATAAAATATTCTTCCGGTTTTCCGAAATGTAATGCGCGTTCGTTTTCCTGCTGACCTTCTACGATGAAAACACCGGCTTTTCTTCTGTCCTGATTTTTGGATAGAAGTCGTGTCAATCTTTTTATTTTTTCGTTTTGAAGGCTTTCTATGAGCATTTTTATATTTTTTGCAAATGTACAAAGTAGTTATGAATGATGCGTTATGAGTCGTGAAATGAATTTTTGACTAATATTTAACTCTGCGCAGTGCGTGAGGGATAGTAACGGAAATCCTTTTTGAACGCCCATGCGTTCAAAAAGATTGCAGTGGATAGCCCGGCCCGAGCTGTTGCATTGCTGAAGGCGAGGGACACGTCCAAATTGTTATAATGAGAAGATAAAAAATATCTATCTTTGTTTTATGATTTTACGAGGAGAAAATTTAATCAAGGAATACGGACCGAAAAAGGTGGTAAAAGGCGTGTCGTTGGAGGTTCAACAAGGTGAAATTGTCGGACTTTTGGGGCCAAACGGAGCAGGAAAAACAACATCTTTTTATATGATTGTAGGATTGGTGAAGCCAACCTTGGGCAATGTATTTCTGGATGATCAGAATATCACACAAGATGCGATGTACAGGCGAGCGCAGAAAGGAATCGGTTATCTCGCGCAGGAAGCTTCGGTTTTCAGGAAGCTATCTGTTGAAGATAATATCCTGGGTGTTTTGCAACTGACGAAGCTATCTAAAAAGGAGCAGAGAAAAAAATGTGATGAATTGATTGAAGAATTCCACCTGGAACACGTTCGTAAAAATCGAGGTGATCTGCTTTCCGGAGGTGAAAGACGTAGAACGGAAATTGCACGTTGTCTGGCAACAAGTCCGAATTTTATCCTTCTGGATGAGCCTTTTGCAGGTGTTGACCCGATTGCGGTGGAAGATATTCAGAAAATTGTAAGGTCTCTCGTAGAGAAAAATATCGGAATTCTAATCACCGACCACAACGTTCAGCAGACTTTGGCGATTACCAACAAAACTTATATTATGTTCGAAGGGAAAATCCTGAAAGAAGGTTTGCCGGAAGATCTTGCCAATGATCCGGAGGTGAGACAGGCTTATCTTGGAGAAAACTTCAGGTTTGAAAAGTTTTAGATTGTATCGCAAAGACGGACATTTTAAATTTGTTATAAATAGATAAAGTCGCAAAGGAAAACTTGGCGGCTTTTTTATTGTTCAAATCAAATATTTCTGCGCCTTAGCGAAAAAAAAATTATTCAAAAATCCTACTGACAAACTATTGTCACAACAGCGTTGTAAATTTGTATCAAATAAAACAAACTATTATGAACGCAAACGCAAAAGTCCTTGACTCACAACAACTTTTAATCCATTGGCAAGGCCACAGAAATCTGACCAGAAGAGTGATTGAAGCTTTTCCCGAGAAAGATTTATTCGAATTCTCGATTGGCGGAATGAGACCGTTTTCAAAATTAGCTCTTGAACTGATTGCTATTGGCGGACCAGCCCTGAAATCCATTGTTGAAGGAACAATTAATGAATTCGATGAAACTTTCAACCCGACAACTAAAGGTGAACTTCTTGCAAAATGGGACGAAGAAACGGAAACGATTAATGAATACTTTAGCCAAATTACAGAAGAAAGATTTCAGGAGACATTCAATTTATTTGGACAATATGAGTTTCCGGTTTATCAAAACATTCTTTATTTTGTGGACAACGAGATTCATCACAGAGGACAAGGTTATGTTTACCTGAGAGCTTTGGGAATTGAACCTCCGTTTTTCTGGGAAAGAGAAAGATAATTTTATACGCTTGATTTGATTTTAAAGTCTGCTTTTAGCAGGCTTTATTTTTTATTCAATTGGTTAGAAATCTGAGCAATTAAATCATTCATCGTATCTTTGAGATATTCAGGTTCAAGGATTTCCGCAAAATCTGCAAACGTAATTAGCCAGCGCGGAAAACCTTCATCGATCCACTCCGTTTCAAAGGTCATCAGCATCCGGTTACCACTTTCTTCTTCAGAAATCAATCCATAATATTTTTTAGAATTAACCAGAAAAGGCAGGATTTTTTTCTCAACCAAAAGTTTAACACTCACTTTTTGATTCTTTGATTTTTTTCGGTAATCTCCAACATTTCCATATTCTTGATGAAAGGAATTCTGAGTTTTCTCGATTTTCAAAATCCTATCAATCCGGAATTGTCTGAAATCCTTTCGCATTGTGCAAAACGCCATCATATACCAGTAATTGACTTCGTAGAAAATACCAACCGCTTCGATAATTCTTTCGCTAGCCTCGTCTTTTACATTTTTATAACTGATTTTTAACTGGTTCTTTTCGGCAATGCTTTCCAGAATTATTGGAATAATATTTTTGACATTGTCAGAATTTTTCGGGCGATAGGAATAGATGTCAATTTGATTCTCAATAGTCGTAACCAGATGTTTCTCCGAGTTTCTGATGACTGCTTTTACCTTTTCCATTGCGGAATTGTAATGAGAATCGAGACTTTCGTGAGAAAACTTCTGCATCAGTTTTTCTGCAGTAATGAAACTTAGAACTTCTTCTTTTGTGAACATCACAGGAGGAAGTTTGTAACCATCCACCAAAGAATAACCGGAACCAGCTTCCCCAAAAATCGGAATGCCGGCATTTTCCAAAGTCTTGATGTCTCTGTAAATCGTCCTGATACTGACATCAAATTTCTCAGCCAAATCCTGTGCTCGGACAATCGATTTGGTTTGCAGTTGTGTTAGAATCGAAGTAACTCGGTCTATTTTTTTAATGTAATGGTCTTCATTCATCCTTATAAGTTTTCACCAATCTATCCAGATTCAGACTCCTGGCAGACGCATCGAAAATTTCTCGGTAAGTTCCATCTTTTTCGTATAATTCTTCGTGCGTTCCGTTTTCCACAACTTCGCCTTTTTTCATCACGTAAATCATATCAGAATCCAAAATTTGCGACAACGAGTGCGAAATAATAATCACAGTTCTGTCTTTTTTAATCGCATCCAGAGAGTTTTTGATTTGTTCCGTTGCAATCGCGTCCAGACTTGCAGTCGGTTCATCCAGAAAAATAATCGGTGGATTTTTCAGGAATAATCTTGCAATTGCAATCCGCTGTTGCTGGCCGCCGGAAAGTTGCGTAGCGTCGTGATTATAACCATCCGGCAAATCCAAAATCTGCTCGTGAAGATAAGCTTTTGTAGCTGCTTCTTTGATTTGGTCTAAAGTGGCTTCAAGATTGCCGTAGCGTATATTATCTTCAATACTTCCTTTGAAAATATGATTTTTCTGAAGCACCAGACCAAGGTCATCACGCAAATAATCATTGTCAAAATCATTCAGATTATTGCCATCCAAAAGAATTTCTCCCGAATCCGGTTCGTAAAATTTACAAAGCAAATTGATAACTGTTGATTTTCCGGCGCCACTCAATCCAACCAAAGCCGTTGTTTTCCCATTTTCGATTTTTAGAGAAACATTTTTCAAGGCTTTCATACCGTTAGGATAAGTGAAATCTACATTTTTGATTTCGAAATTACCTTGAATTGGGATATTGTTAATAGTTCCGTTTGGTTCGGTTTCCTCATCGTCATTTAGGATTTCAAAATAACCTTCGGCATAGATAAACGCATCATTCATATCATCATAAATCCTGTGAAGCTGGCGAATCGGCGCAGAAACGTTATTGAACAACATAATATGAAGCATAATCGCACCAATCGTCATTTGCTGGTCAAGCACCAGATAAACGGTCAAAAGGATAATCAGAACAACGCCAAATTGCTCGATAAAAGTTTTCAAACCATCGAAAATAAAACTCGTTCTGCGCGTGTACAACTGGCTTTCCATCAAATGCATCTGGAGATTGTACTGTTTTCTGCCTTCAAATTTTTCACGGACAAAACTCTTAATGACCATTATGGAATTGATAAGATTCAGAAGTCCGGATGTTTTTTGTTCCCGTTGATTTCTTAAAGTCCGTCTTACATTTCCTAATTTTTTAGCTTGCCTCGAGGTTACATAAAAGTAAATCGGAATTACAAAAGTCGAAACCAAACCAACGTAAAGATTCTGCATATACATTACAATCAAAGCAATAATGGCAGTTGAAAATAAGGGCAAAATATCAATGAAAAAATTTTGAACCAATTTTGTCAAGCTTTCAATTCCTCTGTCGATGCGGATTTGAAGTTTTCCTGATTCGTGTCTATCGTCGTTATAATAAGCAATTCGGTAGGTTAGAATTTTGTCAATCGCCGCTTGTGCCAATTCTGAACTAACATTAATTCGGATCTTTTCGCCATAAAATTTCTGACCAAACTGAATGAAAATATTGGCTAATTCTTTTCCTAAAAGTATAATTGAAATCAGAATCAAAATATGTATCCCTTCCGACATCGGATGTGGAAGCTGCGTCAGCTTAGTTACTTCATCAACCGTATATTTCAAGACAATCGGATTGACCTGAGCGAACAAAGCACCGATAAAAGTCAAAGCCAAAGTCCCGAAAACCATCCATTTGTAAGGTTTTATAAAACTTTTCAGTTGGTTGAAAATATGGATAAGGTTGGTTGTTTTCTGAAAAGGTTTTTTCATATCAGCAAGTTAGGAAATATTGGAGTTTAACACAAAGACACAAAAGTTTTTATTCTCATTGATGATTTTTTAAGGCATAAGAAAAATCAAAGATTTTAATTTCTGACAAAGTCAAACCTTGTGCCTTAAAAACATTAGAATACTTCAAATTAATTCTTTGTGCCATTGTGTTTGACCTCAATATTCAAATAAAAAAAGTTAATTTTAAACTTTCATAAAAAGAAACAATGAAAATATATACAAAAACCGGCGACAAAGGTGAAACCGGACTTTATGGCGGAAGTAGAATCTCCAAAGCCAGCGCAAGAGTAGAATCTTATGGAAACATCGATGAACTGAATGCTAATATTGGCGTTGCGAAATCTCATATCGATGATGAAGCCGTGATTTCTCAGCTCAAAAAAATCCAGTTTGATTTGTTTACGGTTGGTTCCGAAGCTTCGACCCCGATTGATAAATTGTTTTTGGCTAATGGAAAAGCACGGCTTCCACTTGTGATTTCTGATAAAGAAATTGAAGAATTGGAAACTTGGATGGACGAAATGGAAGAGAAAGTTGAGCCTTTGCAATATTTCATTTTACCCGGCGGCGGAAAAGCGGCGACTTTTCTTCACGTAGCGAGAACGGTTTGCAGACGTGCAGAACGCAGTTTGGTTTTTCTCAATCAATCCGAAGAAGTACGAGCGGAATTAATCAAATATCTGAATCGTTTGTCAGATTACCTTTTTGTTTTGGCAAGATATGTTTCGAAACTTCATAATGAGCCGGAAGAATATTGGAATCCGAATGATAGAAGTTAAGATGATGATAAAGATAATTTTGATCTTAATTGGTGCTGTTTTTCTATCATCTTGCACAGTTTCGAAACCTACGAATGAGACTGATAAAGGCTTTTTCTTTAAATGGAAACATAAAAAAGATAATGAGAAATAAAGCACTTCTTTTCATCAACGGAGATTCTCCGAAATCAATTCCGAATTTGTCAGGTTATGATTTGATTGCTTGTACAGATGGTGCATTTCATTATTTGAAACAACTGAAATTTCCATTGGACAAACTGGACTTTATTTCCGGCGATTTCGATTCTCATAAAATTGAGGAAGAGATTCTTCGACAGGCTCAGAATGACAATTTTGAAATCATAGAAACGCCTGACCAGAACAAAACGGATTTTCATAAAGCCTTAGAAATCATTATCGAAAAAGGATTTGATGAAATTGATGTTTACGGTGGAAGTGGAGGTGAACAAGACCATTTTCTCGGGAATCTGAGTGTAGCTTTTGCTTTTAAGGATAAAGTGAATCTTCGTTTTTTTGATGAATACTCTTCATATTACTTTATTCCGAAAAAATTCGCAATTTCTGATGTTAAAGGGAAGATGATTTCTTTGATGCCTTTTCCTATAGCAAAAAATATCGAAACAAAAGGATTGAAATGGCCTTTGTATAAAGAAGATTTAATTTTGGGAGAACGGATCGGAACACGGAATGTTGCTGAAAATAAAGATGTTATAATTGAGTATAAACAAGGTGACCTGCTGATTTTTGTTGGGAATTAATTCATTAATTTTTATGGAATTATTAACGTGAATATTCAGTTTATTTCATCATTTTTGCATCGTAAAACAATTAAACTTTTTTAGCCAGAAATGAAAATAAAATATTCTGAACTAATTGACCAAACGCTTTATTTTCCAACTGAGGAATTCAGTGTAGAAGAAAATAATCTGAAGTTCCACGACATTAATCTGATGGAAGTTGTGGAAAAATTCGGGACTCCTTTGAAGTTCAATTATTTACCAAAAATATCTCAGAATATAGAAAGGGCAAAATTCTGGTTCAAAGAAGCTTTTGAAAAGAACGATTATCAGAAAAATTACAGATATTGCTACTGCACAAAGTCCAGTCATTTTGCATTTGTTGTAGAAGAAGCGTTGAAAAATGACATCAGTCTGGAGACGTCTTCGGCTTATGATATGGATATCGTGAAGTCGCTTTACGACAAAGGAAAAGTGACTAAAGATATCGAAGTCATTTGCAACGGTTTCAAAACTGATGATTATTTGGCGAAAATTTCGGAGCTTATTAATAATGGTTTCGAAAATATTACACCGATTCTTGATAACTACAGAGAGTTGGATAAGCTAACGGAAAGTATCGACAGGACTTTTGACATCGGAATCAGAATTGCTTCTGAGGAAGAACCGAAATTCGAATTTTATACCTCAAGATTAGGAATAGGATACAAGGATATTATTCCTTATTACAGCCAAAAAATTGCGGAGCATCCTAATGCTAGGCTGAAAATGCTTCACTTTTTCATCAATACCGGAATCAAAGACACGGCTTATTATTGGAACGAATTGTACAAATGTCTTCGCGTCTATGCTAGATTGAAAAAGATTGCGCCAGAAGTTGACTCGTTGAATATCGGTGGTGGTTTCCCAATCAAAACTTCACTTAATTTTGATTACGATTATGCTTACATGGTTAACGAGATCGTGTCTCAAATCAAAAAATTCTGCGAAGAAGAAGGTGTTGAAGAGCCAAATATCTATACAGAATTTGGAAGCTTCACAGTTGGAGAAAGTGGTGGCCATCTTTATAAAATAATTTCTCAGAAACGTCAGAACGACCGGGAAAAATGGAATATGATCGACTCGTCTTTTATGACAACTTTGCCTGATACTTGGGCGATTTCCCGTCATTTCATTATGTTGCCGTTGAATCGTTGGGATGATTCTTATGAAAGAGTTTTTCTTGGTGGATTGACTTGTGATTCAGATGATTATTATAATTCTGAGCAGCATACGAATGCGATCTATCTGCCAGTTTTCAACGAAACGAAACCTTTGTACATTGGTTTTTTCCATACAGGCGCTTATCAGGAGACTATTGGTGGTTACGGCGGTGTTCACCACTGTCTGATGCCTCAGCCAAAACATATTCTGATTGATAAGGATGAAGACGGAAACTTCACTTACGAACTATTCCGGGAAGAACAAAGACCAGAAGATGTTTTGAAACTTTTGGGATATTAAATTCAGACAATAGACTTTTAGATAAAAGATAATAGACGAGAAAAAGCGGAAATTTATTTCCGCTTTTTATTTGATTTTTTCTCGCAGGTTTTATGAATTAAACCGATTTTTTACAATCAGCGTAATCTGTCTAATCAGCGAGAGAAATATTTTTTTATTTGATTTCAGTAACGAACTCGTCTTTTGGAGTTCTGTATTTTTTAAGATTCACCAGCCAGTCGCCATTTTCTTCTCTGTAGCCCAGCGGTAAAATCACAACACTTTTCAAACCTTTCTCAGGGAATCCTAACAATTCATCAAGAGCAGCATTATTAAAACCTTCCATTGGTGTTGCATCTACTTTCTGCTCAGCAGCTGCAGCAATTGCCAATCCAAAAGAAATGTAGGCTTGTTTTGCAGCGTGTGTCGCATGCCATTCCTTTCCAAGCGGTTCGTACATTCCCCATAATCTGGTTTTGTAGTCATCCATTGCTTCTTTAGGGATTCCCCTTTCAGATGTTGTTTTTTCAAAAACTTCGGAGATGCTGTTGTGAGAATAACCGTCCCAGGCTGCCCATATCAAAAGATGAGAACCGTCTGTAATCTGCGCCTGGTCAAAAGCAATCGGCCGGATTTTTTCTAATAATTCTTTATTGGAAATGACGAATAATCTGTAAGGTTGCAAACCTGATGACGAAGGTGCCAATCTTGCAGCTTCTACGATGTAATCTACCTTATCTTGAGGGACGGCTTGTCCATTCATTTTCTTGGTTGCGTATCGCCAGTTTAAGTCTTCTAATAAACTCATTTTTTATAATTTTCTTGATTTGAGGCATCAAAGTTAAAAAACAAAAGTTTATATTTGTAATTAAGTTACTAAAAGTTACTGTTACAAAAAGGTAACTTATTTGATAATTAGTAAGTTGTGAAATTGAATTAACGTAAATTTAATTTACATTTCTTCAATAAAAGATATTATTTATGAAAATTAAATGTTGTAAAACCAACCTTCTCGCTGTACAGGATACAATGGATATTTTGAAAGGCCGATGGAAAGTTCAAATTATTGCGGCGCTTTGTTATGACAAAATGCGATTCTCTGATTTGCAGAAAGAAATCGCAGGTGTTTCTTCGAAAATGCTGAGCAGCGAACTGAAAGATTTGGAAATCAATCAATTGGTAACAAGAACAGTTCTCAGCACACAACCAATTAGTGTGGAATATGAATTAACGGACTACGGACGAACTTTGAAAAAAATCATTGAGAATCTTGCAGAATGGGGCATTGAGCACAGGAAAAAGATTACAGGCAAAATTCCCGAAGTTGCTGAAATTTAAAGGCTTCAAAAAAAGAAGCCTTTAAATTTTATTCCTTCGTGAAATAGTATGTTTTGCCGTTTTGCTTCAGCTGCAATTGATTCGGGAAGAAAACCACCTCGATGTTAGCTGGTGCGAATTTGAACAGATCTTTATCAACGTATTCCAAAGGAAATGCTGATTGTCCTTTTCCCTGCGCCAATAATTGATCATCTTCCGAATAGATTTTCAAACCCATAGCAATATCAGGCGAAGTATAATTACCAATATATTTTTGGAATTTCTCAGGTGTTTTAGAAATATCATTAGTTTGAGTTCCAAATTTTGGATATTCATAACCTGCATCATAAATCAAACTCAGGATCCCGATAGCCAGATTGTTGTGGGGAAATTCTTCTCCATTAATAATCATAGAAACCGAATAATCTTCTTTTGTATTATAAGAGGTGATCGAGTGGCTTCCGGCTGTATCACCTCCGTGTCCAAAAGAAACCTGATTGTAAAACGGAACAGGCATTATTCCTAATCCGAATTTTAAATCTGAACTTGGCTTTGGCAACATATTTTCCAGTGTTTCTTTTTTAACGAATTTATTGTTAAATAAGGCATTAATAAAAAGATTTAGATCATAAGGTGTTGAAACAATATCGCCCAAACCGATGCAATTGTGAAAATCGAAATCCTCTATTTCTGTCCAATTACCGTCTTTATTCTTGTAAGATCTGAAAACATTGGTAGGATTATCCAAAACTGACAAAGTATTTTTCATATTCGCTTTGCTCGTGATGTTTTCCTTTAAGAGAATATTATAAGGTTTTTTTGTAATTTTCTCCAGAATCCTGCTCAAAAGATAATATCCGGAATTGGAATATCTCGTTTTTTCTCCCGGCTGAAACTCTACGCCTTGTGCTTTGATCGTGTCAAGAATTGTTTTGTCTCCGACTGGTTTTTTGAATAACCATTGATAATGTTCTCCAACATAATCTCCCAGACCGCTGGTGTGATTCATTAGTTTTTCGATGGTGATTTTGTCTGCATTTGGAATGTCAGGACAATATTTGGACAGCTTGTCGTTGATGTTCAGTTTTCCTTTTTCTACCTGTTGCATCAGCATTACAGCTGTAAACAATTTGCTGATAGATCCAACCTGATACTGTGTGTCGGGATTCCATTTGACATTTGGTAATTGGTCTTGTCCGAAATTTCTTTGATAAATTTCTTTCCCATTTCTGAAAATCGAAATACTTCCAACAGACTGTTTGTTCGCCGTCAGGTAGTTTAAGAAATCATCAATTTTCTTAGTATTGATTTCTCTGTTGCCGATGTCTTTGATTTTTTGATCTTGTGGACTTGACTTAACGGTGCCGTCATTTCGGTAAAGATTTAACGGGAACGATCTTGAATTCTGTTCGAAGGTTCCTTCAAAATGATCGGTTTTGTATAGACCTTTGTAAGAAGCTTTCAGCTCATTCATTTCAAAAATCAATTCATCGTTACGGAATTCGGTTTTATCGACTGTAATAATTTTGTCTCCTTGCTTTGGACTTCTCGCAGTAGAAACATAAGCGTTGTTTTCTTTTTTGATATCAAGAAGCAAAGGCAGTTTCATTGCGCCTAGATCGATTTCTCCTCTCCAGGAACCTGTTAAATCCTGGGCGTAAAAAGTCTGTGCCAATAAAATCAGCACCAATAAAAGTTTGGTTTTCATAAAATTATATTTTGTTTAAAGTATAGTCTGGCTCGCGATTATTAGTATCAATGAAACAACTACGAAGAGAACAATGTGTTGCCACTTTTTGATATTGGTAGCCGTTTTGAATCCGTTATAATACAATACGAAACTGTAAATCATCAATGGTAAAGTTGCTAATGCAAAAGCCGTAACTATAATTAGATTAATTGTTTCCACTTGACCTGGATCGCCCGCGCTTTTTGTAACACTATCCGTAGCATTCTTAAAAAATGACATTCCGTAGACTGGCATTATTATAATTAATGGAATGGCAGATATGAGAATAGTATTAATGATATCGATGATTCTTGTTCTATTATTAAAGAATTTGGCAAGTATAAATAAAATAATAATTGCAAAGAGAAAGCTTAAAGAATTAATTCTCGCAACATCCCAAATCGTTTGATTTTCATCTAAATGAGAAAGATGAAAAATACTGTCATTTACATTTCCGGAATAATAACAACCAAAGATGTTCACAATGAAAAATATAATTCCTGTAATAAGCAGATGTATATCATTAAATTTCCCAAACGGATTGAATATAGTTTTCCAGGTCATAGGTTTAGTTTTGAAGTTTTTTTACTTTTTCGATGAGATCATCCATTTTGTTTCTCATTGTTGGGTAGGACAACTCAGCCTGTTTTGCCATTTCTTTGATGCTTCCGCTGGACAGAAAAAAATTGAGGACGAACTCTTGCTCTTCCCTGTTCAGTTTCAAAAGAACAGGTAATTCGTAGTCTCCATTCACCTGAGTTGCACAAGATGGACAAGTCATCTGGCTTACATTCAGAGTATGGTCGCAGCTTGGACATATGATTGGAAGTTTCATTTATTCTATTTTTGTTTTACAAATGTAATGATAATTTTAATAAAGTTAAAAAATATTTCAATTTTATTAAATATTTATTTAAATATAAAAAACCTCTCATTATTGAGAGGTTCACTTACATAAATACAATTTATAATTAATTTGTGATCTTAGTTTTATTTTCGGGTTTTACATAATCACTGTAGCTGATTGGCGAATAAGCTTTTTGCTCTACAATGTTTTTTGTAGCTCTCCAGTAATTCTGATCAAATTTTTTCATCAGTGTAATAGAGCACAAAAGCGCCTTGTTGGTTATTTTAACTTTTACGGAAGTAATGTAATTGCTGTCTGAATAATTGAATTGTGGAATCTTATCATCGGATTCGCTGGATTCTCCGTTAGAATAAGCAACAGTCCATTTGTAAAGATAATCAGAAGAATTGGCATTGGGAAAGAATGAAATAATGGATTCATTAACTTTCACATCTTTGAAATCATCGATTTTGATTCCGCAGCTGCTTTCAACAAGTTGTTGCCTGGAATCAATAATATTAATATCTTTCTCACATTGGACTAATCCTTTAGCTGTTAAAACAGAAACGGATATTGTGCTTTTACCAGTGCCTTTTCCTGTGACATTGATCTTATTGATCTTACTGTTTTCTTCAATTTTAACAACGTCATCATTTGATACTTTCCAGGAGTAACATTCTTCACATTGTGCTTTTGTGTCAACTGTGAAAGTTGTTGTTTCGTTCTGAACCGGAATTTTGCTTGCAGTGATGGTACATTGCCCATACAAGCTTGTGATCGCCAGGAATCCGGCAATCGGAATAAATAAATTTTTCATCTTTATAAGTGTGTCCTGCAAAGATAAAATAAATTTTATACCTGAATCACACCTAGATTAAATTTTTCTGTAATTGGAGAATGGTTGGCTGCTTCTATTCCCATACTGATCCACTTTCTTGTATCAATTGGGTTGATGATAGCATCTGTCCAAAGTCTTGCTGCAGCATAAGTAGGTTGGGTCTGTTTGTTATAATCCTTCAGGATTTTATCCAGAATATCTTTTCTTTCTTCTTCCGAAATTTCTTTTCCCTGTTTTTTGAGTGCTGATTCCTGGATTTGTAAAAGAACATTCCCTGCCTGTGAACCACCCATTACTGCCAGTTCTGCCCATGGCCAGGCGACAATTAATCTAGGATCATAAGCTTTTCCGCACATTGCGTAATTTCCAGCACCATAAGAATTTCCTGTAATCACAGTGAATTTCGGAACTACCGAATTGGATACAGCATTGACCATTTTTGCACCGTCCTTGATGATGCCGCCGTGTTCGGATTTAGAACCAACCATAAAACCTGTAACGTCCTGAAGAAATACCAACGGTATTTTTCGTTGATTACAATTCGCAATAAAGCGGGTCGCCTTGTCAGCAGAGTCAGAGTAGATAACACCACCGAACTGCATCTCGCCTTTGCCGCTTTTCACGAGTTTTCTTTGATTAGCAACAATTCCTACACTCCAGCCATCGATTCTGGCTGTTGCACAAATAATGCTTTTCCCATAATCTGGTTTATATTCTTCGTATTCCGAATTATCTACAAGACATTTGATGATTTCAAAAGTATCATATTGCTCAGATCTCACGGCCGGCATAATTCCGAAAATATTTTCCGGATTTTCTTTTGGAGGAAAGCTTTCGGTTCTGTCAAAGCCAGCTTTTTCGAAATCTCCAATAGATTTCATTATATTTTTGATGCGATCCAAAGCATCCTTGTCATCCTTGGCTTTATAATCTGTAACACCAGAGATTTCACAATGTGTAGTTGCTCCGCCAAGTGTTTCGTTATCGATATTTTCTCCAATTGCCGCTTTTACAAGATAACTTCCTGCCAGAAAAATACTTCCTGTTTTATCCACAATCATTGCTTCATCACTCATAATCGGAAGATAAGCGCCACCGGCAACACAACTTCCCATAATGGCAGAAATCTGGATAATTCCTGCAGAACTCATTTTCGCATTATTTCTAAAAATTCTGCCAAACATCTCTTTATCAGGGAAAATCTCATCTTGCATTGGAAGATAGACACCTGCAGAATCAACAAGGTAGATAATTGGCAAACGGTTTTCCATAGCGATCTCCTGAGCTCTCAGATTTTTCTTGCCTGTGATCGGAAACCATGCTCCGGCTTTTACAGTAGCATCATTCGCAACAACTATACATTGTTTACCAGAGATATATCCGATTTTTACAACAACGCCGCCTGCTGGACAACCGCCTTCTTTATCGTACATTTCATAACCTGCGAATGCCCCGATTTCTATAGAGTCAGAATTCTTATCAAAAAGATACTCAACACGTTCTCTGGCAGTCATTTTTCCCTGATCGCGTTGTTTCTGAAGTGCTTTTTCACCGCCGCCTAATTTGATTTTTGCCAAAGCTGCTCTGATGTCAGAAAGTTTCAGTTTGTTGATATCTTCTCTTTTATTGAATTCTAAATCCATAAGGGTTTTCTTTGGGCCTAAAGATAAAATTTTTTGACATATACCAAAACGAAAGAGTTTATTAATTATACAATCGTATTGATGGGTACTAAAATTTAATATTCGTTTTGTAATATTTTTTGATTTTTGGCGTTTTATTGATTAAATGAGATAAATTTTTAGTTAGTTTATGTTTATTTTTAATAAGTTTTCTTATTAAAAGATCCGTATAAAATTTTATACGGATTTTTTCATGTATTGATTAGAAAATATGCTCTGTGAACCCATAAATTTATCTTAGTTTTGCAAATTAAATCAATATTTCCAATGAAGAATTCTTATTTGCTGCGGTTACATTTTATCGTTTTTTTATGGGGATTCACGGCTATTTTAGGAAAATTGATTTCGGCTGATGCACACATCCTTGTTTTTTACAGAATGTCATTTGCTGCGGTTTTCCTTTACTTATATCTTCGGATTGTAAAAAAGGAAAGCATCAAAGTGACAAAAGGCTTATTATTAAAATTGGTAGGGATCGGAAGCGTAATGGCTTTTCACTGGCTGTTCTTTTTCCAGTCTATCAAGGTTTCTAATGTGTCGATTGCTTTATCATGTTTATCATTATCAACGTTATTTGCTGCATTGATAGAACCTTTGATATTCAGAAGGAAACCGGATTGGGTGGAAATTGTTATCGGCGTTATTATTGTGATTTGTATTTCTATGATTTTCAATGCCGAGCTGAAATATAAAGAAGGCATATTTTATGGCATTCTTTGCGCACTTTTCGGGACGATCTTTTCTGTTTTCAATGGTAAAATTTTTGGTAAAACCAGTTCCGGGAATATTATTTTCTATGAGATTGCCGGCGGTTGGTTAATCATCAGTTTGTTTTTTATTTTCACAGGACAAATTTCTTCTGTCAGTGAAATAAGTTATACAGATATTGCGTTAATAACATTATTGGCTTCTGTTTTTACTGCTTATCCAATGTTTGAAAGTGTCAAGTTGATGAAGTTTATTTCACCTTTCACGTTGATTTTGACTGTAAATCTGGAGCCTGTTTATGGGATTATTCTGGCTTTTTTTATCTTTGGAGCATCAGAACATATGAGTCCTGTTTTTTATATTGCTTCCTTGGTGATGATTATAGCAATTGTTATCAACGGCATTATAAAATCAAGACGGAAAAAAGAAGATATAACTACAGAAACCAACCATCTGTAAACAGCTTTTGATGAAAAGAATTTTATTTTTTTTACTGATTGTTTTTTCGCAACTTGTTGATGCTCAAATCATCAGGAAATATTCTAATGAATTTTTGAATATTGGTGCCGGTGCCAGAGGTTTGGCAATGGGAGGAGCAGTTGTTTCTAACCAGGATGATGTTTATTCCCCTATGTGGAATCCGGCAGGATTGATGAAAATTGACCGCGACTGGCAGGCTGCGGCGATGCATGCAGAATATTTTGAATCCATTGCCAAATACGATTATATCGCCTATGCGAAGCCTTTGGATTACGGAAACGGCGTTTTCGCAATTTCATTAGTAAGATTAGGTGTTGATAATATTCTTAATACAACTCAATTGATAGATTCTGAGGGAAATATTGATTATGATAAAATCAGTTCGTTTTCAACATCAGATTACGCAGCATTATTTTCTTACGCCTTTCATCCCAACGGAAATCAAAAATTAGATGTTGGGGCAACAGCAAAAGTGGTTTACCGAAATGTTGGAAAATTTGCAAGTGGTTATGGTTTTGGATTTGATTTAGGAGCTATTTACCATACAGATACCGATTGGAACTATGGATTTATGCTAAGAGATGCTACAACAACGGTCAATTTTTGGACCATTAATCAGAAAGAATTATCGGCAGTTGTGAATGGGGAAGAATTTAACCCGGCGCCAACGGACAAAATGGAAATCACGATGCCAAAACTGAATCTTGGTGTCAGCAGAACTTATGAGTTTAATAGAGATTTAAAATTATTACCGGAAGCAGGTGTCAACATAGATTTTGCTAAAACGGCTGCACTTATTTCCACCGATTTTGCCAGTATCACCCCTTATTTGGGTGGAGAATTGATTTTCCAGGATATGATTTTTGTAAGATTGGGATTGAATCGTTTCCAATCAATTACTGATATAGAAGACCTTAAAAGAAAAGTTTCTTTCCAGCCTAGTGCAGGTATAGGAATCCGTTACAAAGGTTTGACGCTGGATTATGCTATTACCAATTCCGGAATTGGCGGTTCTAATTTTTATTCCAATTTCTTTTCTCTGAAATTGGATATGCATGGTTTTAGAAATTAGAAAAATTATTAAATTCGAATTATGAAAAAGATACTTGGCTTATTATCAGTTTTTTTACTTGTTGCGATCAATGCTCAGACTGTTGGTGATTATAAATATGTCATGATTCCATCTGAATTTGCAACACTGAAAGAAAATTACGGAATGGATACGATTTTGAGAAATTCTCTGAAATCCAAAAAATATATAGTGTTATCTGCTGAAAAAAGTAACTGGCCTAATGATGCATTGATTAATCCATGTAAAATTTTGAATGCTGATGTTCTTAATGAAAAAAGTTTATTGAGAAACAAGATTTCCTTACAATTCAAGGATTGTAATAACAAAATCATTTACTTCGAAAAATCCAGCAGCACAATCAAAGAATTCGAACCTGGTTTTCAAGATGCTATGAGACAGGCTGCTGCAAAAATTCCTGTTTCCAATCCTGCCAATACATCTGTTGGTACAGCTCCCGCAAATGAAACCATTGCAATGCAAACAAATAACTCTGCTGCTAACAGCAAAGCTCAGGATATTAAAAAATCTGCCCAAAAATATTCTAAAGGTAACCTGACATTACAAAAAATACAAATTGATGAGTCTCAGTTTATCTTGGTTGATGGGAATAGCAGTGTTCCTTTTGCGACTTTTAAAACCACCGCAAAAAATGATGTTTTTCGTGTTAAACTTGCGTCTGGCGAGTCTACTTTGGGCTATTATGAAAATGGAAATATCGTTATAGAAATCCCTTTAAATACTGGAGACTTTGTCAAAGAAGTTTTTATAGCAAACTAAACAAGCAGTATTTCAAATAAAAATAAAAAGCTCAGGTAATCTGAGCTTTCTTTTTCTGTAAATCCAGAATTATTTATTTGGTTGTGGAGTATATCGTAAATAAGGTTTTATGACCTTCACGCCTTTTGTAAACTTCTTTTCAGCATCTTCCTGGGAAACTGCCGGCGGTATAATCACATCCTCGCCGTCTTGCCAGTCAACAGGTGTTGCAACGCCATAACCGTCCACTAATTGTAAAGAATCCAAAACTCTAAGGATTTCAGTGAAATTTCTTCCCGTTGAAGCCGGGTAAGTAATAATTAATCTTACTTTTTTGTTGGGATCGATAATTAATAAAGATCTTACAGTTAAAGTAGCACTGGCGTTCGGATGGATGAAATCATATAATTCTGAAACTTTTTTGTCCTGATCGGCAATAATCGGGAATTCAACTTCTGTATTCTGAGTTTCATTAATATCAGAGATCCAACCTTTGTGATTGTCAAGTCCGTCAACACTCAATGCTAAAACTTTTGTATTTCTTTTGTCAAATTCGGGTTTTAATTGTGATGTTTTTCCCAGTTCGGTTGTACAAACCGGCGTGTAGTCTGCGGGATGAGAAAATAAGATTCCCCAGGAATCGCCAAGATATTCGTAAAAGTTAATTTTTCCAAGACTGCTTTCTGCGTCAAAATCCGGAGCTGTATCACCAAGTTTAATAGACATATTTTTTAAATTTTGTAATTAATGGAAAACAAATTTAGTAATAAAAGTTTAATTCATACTAATTTAGTATTATTTATTTTTAATTATAAAAAAAACCACAAAAACTGTGGTTTTTAATTTCTTTATAAGATTGGATTATAATGTTCCAACTTTGCTGTCATTAATATTATATTTTTTAATAACCTCTTCGTAAGTCATTTTATGAATATCTGTAGCGTTCGTATTTTTATTACCAAACACTGCTGGCACAAGTACAACTCTGAAAGTCTTATTGTTCAGATATAATGAAGCCTGTTGTGATAGATCAAATGTTGCTCTGGTATAAATTTTAAAATCATTCACTGTAAAATCAAAGTCATAGTAAACTTCTTCACCTACAGCAGGATTAAATTTTGCAGGAAGTGCTGTCCATACAGGATTTCCATTAGAAGTTGTGTCTGTTTGAAGATATATCAAAACAATATCTTGACTAAGCATCGGTCTTGTAAAAGATTGAAAATAATTCCAACCATCATTTTGGTTGTAGGTAAAGTTAACATTTTTGAGATCATACACGGCAGGATAATCAACATTGACTTGTACATCATCATTATCGTCCTTACAACTGAAAATAAAAACACTAGTAACTAGCAATAATAAAAGGGGCAAAAACTTTTTCATAGGTATAATATTTTACGTTAAATTTTAATTGCAAATTGCAGACCATAAAAATAGCTAATTTCCGTGGAATTAATATCTTTATGGAAACTTTCTAAAATTTAGATTTTCAAAATATGAAAAGGTTAAGTCTATTTATAATAACTTTTATTTCACAATTTTATTTCACTCAGTATCAGCCTAAAAATCTATCTTCTATAGATATTAAAAAAGCAAACAGTTGGGTTGATATAACTTATAACTCACTTTCTCAGGATGAAAAATTGGGACAGCTTTTTATCGTAGCGCTTTATACCAACAAAGGTGAAGATTTTATTAATCAGATCAGGAACATTGTTGTCAATGATAAAATCGGGGGATTGATTCTGATGCAGGATGACGCCGCAAGAGAAATTAATCTGGTTAATGAGTTTCAGTCCAAATCAAAAGTGCCGCTGATGATTGGGATGGATGCAGAATGGGGGTTATTCCAAAGAATTGCAAAAGCACACAAGTTTCCCTGGGCGATCACACTAGGAGCAATACAGGATAAAAATCTGATTTATGAGATGTCTGCTAAGATTGCCGAGGATTGTAAAAGAATGGGAATCAACTGGGATTTTGCACCGGTTGTGGATGTGAACACCAATCCGAATAATCCGATTATCGGAAACCGTAGTTTTGGTTCTGATGTCAATAATGTTGTGAATTCTGCTTTGGCTTATTCCGATGGATTACAGGATAACAGAATTTTGGCAGCGATTAAACATTTCCCTGGTCACGGGGATACAGCTACGGATTCACATTTGGATTTACCATTGATTCCACACGATATGAAAAGATTGGAAGAAGTAGAACTCGCGCCTTTCAAAGCATTGATGAATAAAGGCGTTGGCGGTGTCATGGTTGCTCATCTGTATGTTCCGACTTTGGAAAACGAAAAAGGCATTCCGGCTTCGGTTTCAAAAAAAATAATTACAGGGCTTCTAAAAGAAAAGCTTGGTTACAAAGGTTTGATTATAACGGATGCACTGAATATGGGAGCTGTTGCCAATAAATTCAAAGCTGGAGAATTAGATGCGTTAGCTTTCAAAGCAGGAAATGATATTATGTTATTTTCACAGGATGTTGCAACCGGAAAAAAACTAATCCAGCAAGCGATTGATAAAGGAGAAATTTTACAAACCAGAGTAGAAGAGAGTGTTAAGAAAATTCTTTTGACCAAATATTATCTTGGTTTGAACCAATACAACAGCATCAATCCTGAAAACGTTAACGAAGATTTGAATAATGCATCACATTCGGCTTTGGTTCAGAAAATGTATGCAAATGCTTTGACATTAATCAAAGATGATAAAAAGTTATTGCCATTGGATTGTAAAGAAACTTATTATTACGTTCCGTTAGAAGAAGCGCCCTATGACACTTTCCTGAATCAAATCAATACAGGAACAACTGTAATTCTTAAAAAAGCTAATGAAATCAATACAATCCCTGCTAACTCAAAAGTGATTGTTGGTTTTCATAAAGATAATTCTACGGCTTACAAACCTTACAAAATTTCGGACACAAGCAAGAAGATTTTAGTGGATTTGAGCAAAAATCAGAATGTGATTCTGGATGTTTTCGGGAGTCCTTATGCTTTGAAAGATGTTGATATTTCTAAAGTTTCTACGGTTTTGGTTTCTTATGAAAACAATGACGATTCTATGAAAGCAACAGCCAGTGGAATTTTAGGACAAACAAAAATATCGGGAAGACTTCCGGTTTTGGTGAACGACAATTTGAAATTCGGAATGGGAATGGATGTCGAGGCTAAAATTCAAAATCAAACTGATAGAAAAAATAGTTCAGAAACTAAAAATTCTAAGATTGTAATGGAGTAAATTTATAACCACAAAAACTTAAGAATTTTCGTCTCGCAGATTTATAAGATATAACAGATTTTTATTTTAAATCTGCTGATTAGTGAAATCGGTGAGAATTTTAAAAATAAATTTTCACATTTTGTGTAAAACAATAAGAAAGTAAAATGAAAATAGGAATACTTTGCTATCCCACTTACGGCGGAAGCGGAATTGTGGCAACAGAATTAGGAATGTCTTTGGCCGACAAAGGTTATGAAGTTCATTTCATAAGTTCGGCATTGCCGGCACGTTTGGATGTTACGAATCCGAATATTTTTTTCCATAAAGTCAACGTTCAGACTTATCCGTTGTTTCAATATCAGCCTTATGATATCGCTTTGTCATCGATGATTTATCGCGTTGTGAATCTTTACAAATTGGATATTTTGCACGCCCATTATGCGATTCCTTATGCTTATGCGGCTTTTACAGCTAAGCAAATGTTAAAGGCTGAACACAAAGATGTGCCTTTGGTAACAACGCTTCACGGAACGGATATTACTTTGGTTGGTCAACATCCGAGTTATAAACACGCCGTGGAATTTTCTATCAACCAGAGTGATACGATAACTTCTGTTTCCGAAAGTCTGAAGAAAGACACATTACAGTTTTTCAATATTCAGAAAGAAATCCAGGTGATTACCAATTTTATTGATAATTCTGTTTTTGACGAAGATTGCAAAACTTGTCAAAGGGAGCAGTTTGCAAGTGATGATGAGAAGATTCTGATTCACGTTTCCAACCTTCGTCCGGTTAAAAGAATTCAGGATGTTCTGGAGATTTTCAAGAATGTCAACAAGAAAATAAAATCCAAACTGATAATCATTGGCGAAGGTCCGGATATGGAGAAGATTTCGGAGTTTATGGAAAACAATCCGGACTTGATTGGTAAAATCAAATTGCTGGGGAAAGTCAATGATTTGTATAGAATCCTTCAGTTGTCTGATGTTTTCCTTTTACCATCTGAGCAGGAGAGTTTTGGTTTGGCAGCTTTGGAAGCAATGGCTGCTAGAACACCAGTTATTAGTAGTAATGCAGGCGGAATTCCGGAAGTTAATATGCAAGGGGAAACAGGGTTTTTGGCCGAGATTGGAAATGTAGAAGCAATGAGTAATTATACAATCAAACTTTTGAGTAATGATGACCTTCTGGCGGAAATGAAGAATAATGCCAAGGCTCAGGCAATAAAATTTGATTTGAAAAATATTCTTCCGATTTACATTGATATGTACGAAACGACCATCGCTAAATTTGAAGAAGCGAAGTATAAAGAAGTTTGATAAAAATCTAAATTAAGAAAAAAGTCTTTCGACTCCGTTCAGTGTGACAATTATGGATATTACAATTGTCACAGTGAGCGGAATCGAAGTGTTTTAGGGAAATATTATAATGTATAATTATTTGAGGACTAATGTTTTGTTAAAAATTATTTTATAAATTAGAGAAAAATATTTCTGATAATTTATTGAATCATCAAAAGCACAACATTATGAGTATCAAAAAACACTTTCTTACAATCTTCTTTTTGTTAATTGGCTTCTTAGTTTATTCCCAAACTGATACCATTACAATGACCGACGGCAGCGAGCTCCGCGGAAAAGTCGTTAAGTATAATCCGAATGACATTACGTTTATTCATCAGAACGAGACTTTGGAATACACGCTCAACAAAAAAGACATTTCCAAAATCACATTTTCTTCCGGCCGCATAGAGTACCTTAATGCGACTGCTACTACGCCGAACACTTCACAGTCCATAGATTACAAGAACAAAGTAGCGATCTTGCCTTTCAGCTATGTAAGAGACCAGGAAAAAAGCAATGAGACAATGACCAAAAAAATCCAGCAGGAAACTTATACAATTTTCAATTCCAAAAAACAGAATCTTAAGTTCCAGGATCCTACGGAAACCAACGCGCTATTGTACAAAGCCGGAATCAATGAAAGTAATATGCAAGGCTTCACCATGGGCGAAATTGCCCACATCCTGAATGTAGAATATGTCATCAGCGGATTGGTTTCCATAGAAAAGACGAATACATATACCTCCAATTACGACAGCTCCAATACAGATGTTTCGCAGAAGAACAATGGTGCAAAGGTTAATTCCACGGGCTCGTCCTCTTCAACAACGTATCAGAATTACAATACCAGCATCACGATGAACATCTTTTCCGTTAATGGCGATAACCTTTTCACTCAAAACCATAATTCATTTTGGCCTTATGAGAATGCTTACAAAGCCACTTTAGAATATCTGGCGAAAAGAACACCGCTTTATAAAAGATAGTCTGAAATTATTGTATAAATTTTCGAATCTACATTTAAAATATTTCTGTAACTTAAAACCCTTTTAAAGTTTCAAACTTTGAAAGGGTTTTTTGCTTGAAAATTTTTATATAAAACGTCCACACAAATGAATGAAGAAATATTACAATACATCTGGAATTACAAAAAATTCCTGAACTTCGATTTTATCTCTACTGACGGGCGAATTATTGAAATCCCGGAGTTCGGAGAATGGAATAAGAATTCTGGTCCGGATTTTCTCTTTGCCAAAATTAAAATTGACAACATTATTTTTGCAGGAAATATCGAGATTCACACCAAAGCGTCCGATTGGTTTTTTCACAATCATTCCGGAAATCCTGAGTTTGAAAACCTTATTCTTCATGTGGTTTATATCAACGATTGTGATATCCCGGAATTAGAACGGCAGAATATTCCGACTTTGGAACTCAAAAATTATATTGATGAGAAGCTGATTCAGACCCATCAAAATCTAAAAGCAGAACACGCCTTTATTGCTTGCGAAGAATTATTTGATGAGAATAAAATCCCTTTGTTTTTTGAAGAAACGGTTTTGCTTAAGAAATTAGAAGCCAAATCCCAAATCTTCGAGGAATCACTACACAAAAATCATAACAATTATGAAGCTGTTTTATTCCAAAATCTGCTTTACACTTTTGGATTAAAAGTGAATGCCGAAATTTTTCTTCAAATAGCGGAAAGTCTTGATTTTGCAGTTGTCCAGAAAATCAAGCAAAATGATATACATCTGGAAGCTCTGTTTTTTGGAATCTGCGGTTTTTTGGAGGTTCCGAAAGATGAAATTATGCAAATCTGGAAACGGGAATTTGATTTTTTGAATTTGAAATTTAATTTGCCGGATGTCCGGATTTATCCCAAATTTTCCAAACTTCGTCCACCGAATTTCCCAACCATAAGATTATCCCAAATAGCCAATCTTTATCATTCTCAACCTAATCTTTTTTCAAAGTTGATTGAAGCAAAAACGATTGATGATTTGTACAGTCTGCTTAATAATGTCAAAGCTTCCGGGTATTGGGACAATCGGTTCAATTTCGGAAAGATTTCGACGGTAGAAAATAAAAAATATCTTAGTGAAGATTTCATTGATTTGATAATCATTAATACAATTCTGCCTTTGAAATATTTCTATCATAAAAATCACAATCCGGAAATAGTCGATGATATTTTTGATTTCTATAAGCAGATGAAATCTGAAAAAAATTCGATTATTGCTGAATGGAAAGTATTAGGAATGAAATTCGAAAATGCCTTACAGACCCAGGCCTTTCTTTATCAGTACAAAATATTTTGCAGTCAGAAAAAATGCTTAAATTGCAGTATTGGTTTTCAATTGCTGAAAACGGATGCTTAAAATTCGATTTAAAAGAAATGAAAGAGCCTAGAGTTGTTAACGGTTTACGACATAAGATGGAAAGGGAGTGGTTTGGTGTTTTGACGAGATACGGAACCAAACTCGGTATTCCTGTTTCCAAATTACGGGTTTTCTTTATATATTCTACTTTTGCAACAGCAGGGATTTTCTTTTTGTTTTATCTTGGCCTGGCTTTTATGCTTTGGGTAAAGGATTGTATCATTACCAAAAGGCCGAGTGTTTTTGATTTGTAAGTTATTCCAAATGAAAAATCCGGTTGAATTGCAACCGGATTATATTTTTTTATGCTCTGTTTTTTAGATTAAGAATTAGCTGTAGTAAGATTAGCTACGGCATATTCTCTGTTCATTCTTGCAATGTTTTCCAGAGAGATTCCTTTTGGACATTCTACTTCACAAGCTCCGGTATTGGAACAGTTTCCGAAACCTTCTTCGTCCATAGCTTTCACCATGTTCAGGACTCTTCTTTTCGCTTCTACACGACCTTGTGGCAATAATGCAAACTGAGAAACTTTGGCACCCACAAATAGCATTGCAGAACCATTTTTACAAGTAGCTACACAAGCTCCACATCCTATGCAGGCAGCGGCATCCATTGCTTTATCAGAATCTTCTTTTGGAACAAGAATATTGTTTGCATCGGTGGTGTTCCCGGATGTGTTCACAGAAATAAAGCCGCCTGCAGCCATTACTCTATCAAATGCGCTTCTGTCAACCACCAAATCTTTGATTACCGGAAAAGCAACACTTCTCCAAGGTTCGATGTGGATCGTTTCGCCATCCTTGAAATGACGCATGTGCAGCTGACAAGTGGTAATCCCAGTGTCCGGACCATGCGCTCTACCATTGATATATAGCGAACACATACCACAGATTCCTTCACGACAATCATGATCAAATGCAACCGGGTCTTTCCCGTCGTTGATTAGTTGTTCATTCAGGATATCCAACATTTCCAGGAATGAAGAATCTGTTGAAACGTCAGAAATTTTATAAGTTTCGAATTGTCCCTTCGATTTATTATTTTTTTGTCTCCAAATTTTCAGCGTAAGATTTAAGCCTTTTTTTGCACTCATTTTTATATATTTTTGAATGGAGATTATTTGTAACTTCTTGCTTTAACTTCGATATTTTCATACACAAGCTCTTCCTTGTGCATTACTTCGGCATTGATGTCCATACCTTTATATTCCCAAGCGGCAACATATTTGTAATTCACATCATCACGTTTTGCCTCTCCATCCGGAGTAGAGTGGTCTTCACGGAAGTGTCCTCCACAAGATTCGTTTCTGTTAAGCGCATCGATTGCCATCAGTTGTCCTAGTTCCAGGAAGTCAGCAACTCTGAAAGCTTTTTCCAATTCAGGATTCAGATTATCGGCTTCACCGGGAACTTTTACATTCTGCCAGAAGTCTTTTCTTACTTCTTCGATTTCTTTGATGGCTTCTCTTAAGCCCTCAGGCGTTCTTCCCATTCCAACTTTGTTCCACATGATGTGGCCTAGTTTTTTATGGAAATAGTCAACTGAATGCGTTCCTTTATTAGTTAAGAAGAAATTGATCTTATCTTTAATCTCTTTTTCTGCATCGTCAAAGGCTGCAGATTCTGTCGGAATTTTACCAGTTCTGATGTCAGCAGAAAGATAATCAGCAATTGTATAAGGCAAGACGAAATATCCGTCTGCCAAACCTTGCATCAAAGCAGAAGCTCCTAATCTGTTAGCACCGTGATCTGAGAAGTTAGCTTCTCCGATTACGAAACATCCGGGAATTGTAGATTGCAAATTATAATCTACCCATACGCCACCCATTGTGTAGTGTACAGCAGGATAAATTTTCATTGGCGTTTTGTAAGGGTCATCAGCGGTAATTTTCTCGTACATTACGAATAAGTTACCATATTTCTCTTCAATCCACTTTTTACCAAGATCGTATATCTGTTGTTCCGTTGGATTATGGATATGTTTTTCGATAGCGGCTTCTTTACCTTTTTTCATGATTTCTGTAGAGAAATCCAGGTAAACGCCTTCTTTCGTATCGTTATTTTCAATTCCGTAACCTGCATCACATCTTTCTTTACCAGCTCTGGAGGCAACGTCTCTTGGTACCAGGTTACCAAAAGCAGGATATCTTCTTTCAAGGTAATAATCCCTGTCTTCTTCTTTAATATTTTCAGGTCTAAGTTTTCCTTCTCTGATCGCTACAGAATCTTCAATATTTTTAGGAACCCAGATTCTTCCTGAGTTTCTAAGAGATTCTGACATCAAAGTCAGTTTAGACTGCTGAGTTCCGTGAACAGGAATACAAGTCGGGTGAATCTGTACGTAACAAGGGTTTGCAAAATAGGCTCCCTTTTTATGAATTTTCCAGGCTGCAGAAACGTTGGATCCCATTGCGTTGGTAGAAAGGAAATACACGTTTCCATAACCTCCGGAAGCAATAACAACTGCGTGGGCTGAATGTCTTTCGATCTCACCGGTTACAAGATTTCTTGCAATGATTCCTCTTGCTTTTCCGTCAACAATTACAAGGTCCATCATCTCATGACGGTTGTACATCTTGATTCTGCCTTTACCGATCTGACGGCTCATTGCAGAGTATGCACCTAACAATAGCTGTTGTCCCGTTTGTCCTTTTGCGTAAAATGTTCTTTTCACCTGAACCCCACCAAACGAACGGTTATCTAGCTGACCACCGTAATCTCTCCCGAAAGGAACTCCCTGAGAAACACACTGGTCGATAATATTAGCAGAAACTTCAGCTAATCTGTATACGTTAGCTTCTCTTGCGCGGTAATCTCCACCTTTGATCGTGTCATAGAACAATCTGTAAGTTGAATCACCGTCGCCCTGATAATTCTTAGCCGCATTGATTCCTCCCTGAGCTGCAATTGAGTGTGCTCTTCTAGGAGAATCCTGATAACAGAATGCTTTTACATTATAGCCTTGTTCAGCAAGAGTCGCAGCAGCAGAACCGCCGGCTAATCCTGTCCCAACAATAATGATATCTATTTTGTCTCGGTTGTTTGGAGCAACCAAGTTCATATGATCTTTATGATGTTTCCATTTGTCCTTAAGCGGACCAGCAGGAATTTTTGAATCTAAACCCATAATTAACTTTTATATTATTGAGTAACGAAATGATAAATTGCAATGATGATAAATCCAAGCGGAATGATAACGGAGTACCAATTTCCAAATGCTTTGATAAAAGGCGTATACTTTGGATGTCTTGCTCCTATAGATTGAAAAGAAGACTGGAATCCGTGTGCTAAGTGCAGGCCTAATAATACGAAAGCAATTACATACAGAACAACTCTCCATATATCATGGAACTTGTGGTGCAATTCTTCCCAATATCTCAACTCATCAGGATTGTTCCCTTGGATATACTTATAACTGATTTCCGGATACCAAAAATCATAAAAATGCAAAGCTAAAAATGCTAAAATAACAGCGCCGGAAATCAACATGTTTCTGGACATCCATGTAGAGTTTGCAGAACCATTGTTCATCGCATATTTTACAGGTCTTGCATTATTGTTCTTGATTTCCAGAACAAAGCCCATTACAAAATGGAAAACCACTGCAAAAATCAGGATTGGCTGCATCAAAAACTGAACGGCAGGATTGTATCCCATAAAATGAGATGCCGTGTTGAATCCATCTTCGCTGAAGATTGAAATAAAATTGGTGGACAAGTGCATCACCAAAAAAATCAGCAAAAACATTGCTGAAAGTGCCATAGCATATTTTCTGCCTATAGAAGACGTAATACCTGCCATAATTCTGTTGTTATTTGAATTTTCACAAATTTAGAAAATAGTTGAGTGATATAACATTGAGAAATGTCAGAAAAATATAGTTTGTAATCTTTCTAAATAACGTTAAAATAATGTTAACGAATGTTTCAAAATTTATAATACTCTGTTTGTAAAATCAATAAAAAACCTCGAAATAATTCGAGGTTGGATTTATAATTCTTTTCTTAATCTTGCTACCGGGATATTCAGTTGTTCGCGGTATTTTGCAATTGTTCTTCTTGCAATGTTGTAACCTTTTTCTTTGAGGATTCCCACAAGAGCGTCATCTGTATAAGGTTTTCTCTTATTTTCCTTGTCTATAGCTTCCTGCAGGTGTTGCTTGATTTCTTTTGTAGAAACCTCTTCGCCATCATCATTGGTTAATGAATCAGAAAACAGGTTTTTAAGATAAACAATTCCGTTAGGAGTGTCTGCATATTTGCTTTTTACGACTCTGGAAATGGTCGAGATATCGAAGCCTGTAATGTCAGCAACATCTTTCAGAATCATCGGTTTGATATTTTTCTCGTCGCCGGTCAGGAAATAATCTTTCTGAAGTTTTACAATCGCAGTAATAGTTTGCAGTAGTGTATTTTGTCTTTGGTTGATTGCATCAATATACCATTTTGCAGCATCCAGTTTTTGTTTGATGAAAAGTGCTGCCTGCTTATGTTCTGCAGAATTTTTATCGTGAGAATAAGTTGATAGGATCTCTTTATATTCTTCAGATACCCTTAGAGTCGGCGCATTTTTATTATTCAAAGAAGGAATAACTTGGTTGTCTTTGATTTGAATCACAAAGTCCGGGATAATCTCTTGATTAATAGTGATCGTTTGTGTATCAAAGTTTCCTCCAACTTTTGGTGATAATCTTGAGATTTCGTCCAAAGCTTCTTTCAGATCCTCTTCTTCGATGTCATACTTCTGAAGAATCTTATTGTAATGCTTATTTGCTAATGCATCAAACTGATTTCGCAGGATGTTTCCTGCTAAAATTACCGCGGAGTCAGAGCTTACTTTTTTCTCGATCTGCAAAAGAAGACATTCTCTCAGATCTCTTGCGCCAACACCTGGCGGATCCAGTTTTTGAACATAATTTTCAAGAATATCTGTTACTTTTTCGATAGTTGTATATATACCTTGTGAGAATGCTAGGTCATCAACGATGGATTTGATTTCTCTTCTAAGGTAGCCGTCTGTATCAAGGTTTCCGATAATATACTCTGCAATTTTCAAATCTTCTTCATCAATATTAGAAAGTCGAATTTGCTCCAAGAGATAATCGTAAAGTGTCTGACCTTCTGTTAAAAGGGACTGATTGTCAAATTCTTCATCATCGGCGGAATAATTACTGCTTGCGGTTTTATAGCTCGGTTCGTCATCGTAAAGATACTCATCAACATCAAAATCTGTTTCGATACTTTCATTGCCCTCACTTTCGTATTCTTCGTCTGCTTTGGAATAGTCTTCTTCCGCATTTTCATCCGCTACTTTTTCTAAAGCGGGGTTTTCTTCCAGTTCTCTTTCCAATTCCTCTTCGAACTCCAAAGTATGAAGTTGTATCAGTTTCATCAATTGGATCTGTTGAGGCGCTAGTTTTTGACCGAGTTTAAGTTGTAGATTTTGCTTTAGCATAATTTTTCAATTGTCAATTTAATGATCAACTTTACGAAGTTAGAAAAATATTTTTTAAAAACAACAAGTTTAGCACGATTTTTGATGTATTACTTTCAAGTTAAATAGTTAGTAAAATAAAAAACCTTCAGATTGCGGTCTGAAGGTTTTTTGTTTACCAGATTTTGATTCGGTTTTCCGGAGCTACGTACAATTTGTCTCCAGGCTTGATGTCAAATGCTTTTTGAAATGCATCCATATTCACCAGTGGTCCAAAACTTCTGTAATATCCCGGCGAATGCGGATCGGTTTTAACCTGGTTGGTCATATACTTGTCTGTAGATTTGGTTCTCCAAACGGTTGCCCAGCTCATAAAGAATCTTTGATCTTGTGTCAAACCGCTAATTTTTCCAGGATTTCCGTGGTCTTTCAGATACATTTGTAAAGCTGTGTAAGCAACATTAATTCCGCCTAAATCTCCAATGTTTTCTCCACTAGTGAATTTTCCATTCACGAAGCTTCCTTTCACTGGTTCGTATTTATCATACTGCGCTGCCAGCTGTCCCACTTTTTCATCAAAGTTCTTTCTGTCGCTGTCTGTCCACCAATTGTTCAGGTTTCCATCGCCGTCGAAACGGGAACCGCTATCATCGAATCCGTGAGAAATCTCGTGACCTATAACACCACCGATTCCGCCAAAGTTAACAGCAGGATCGGCTTTGAAATTGAAAAACGGCGGTTGCAATATCGCTGCCGGAAAGACAATTTCGTTATTCGAAGAACTGTAGTAGGCATTCACGGTTTGTGGCGACATTCCCCATTCCGTCTTATCTACCGGTTTTCCTACTTTGTCCAGATTCTTCGCATATGTCCACTCTGTGATTTTCTCGAGATTATCAAAGTAGGTTCCGCCATTGGATGCGAGTTTAAGATTTAATTTTGAATAATCTTTCCACTTGTCCGGATAAGCGATTTTCACTTTGAATTTTGATAATTTTTCCAATGCCTTTTCCTTGGTTACTGGCGACATCCATTCAAGATTTTCGATATGGAGTTTGAATGATTTTTTGATGTAATCTACATACGTTTCCATTTTTTGCTTGGCTTCCGCTGGGAAATTTTTCTCAACGTAAAGTTTTCCAAAAGCTTCTCCTAAAACGCCGTTGATTACTCCAAGTCCACGTTTTTCCATAGAACGCTGCTCCTGCTGACCTTGCAGATATTTGGAATAGAAATCAAAGCGGATATTGTCCAGATTCTGGTCCAGATTGCCTGCATTGTTGTTAAGAAGGTCATACTTCATATATTCTTTGATGAGTCCGATATTATTGTCTGTCATCCAAGAATCCATATTTTGATAATATTTCAATTCGCCAATAATCACTTTGTCTGTGTTAACGCCAACCGTTTTAAGATAATCCGGAAGGTTGATGTTTTTCACCAAAGGTTTTAATTCTTTAACGGTTTTCGGATTGTAACGCAAATTTGCATCACGACCTTGTTCCAGAGTCAAAAGATCTTGTGCCAGTTTTTTCTCGAAATCAACAATTTGCTGAGCTGTTGCATCAGGATTTTTGTTGCCTAAAACCGTCTCAAGTTTGGCAACATAGTTTTTATATTCAGCTAAAGTTTTGGTATTGGCATCATTTACTTTTTGATAGTAATCTTTGCCTAAACCTAAACTTGGTCCACCCAGATAAACCGCGTTCATTACGGAGTTTTTCATGTCTGCACTAACTCGCCATCCATAAAAAGGATTATCTCCGGAAGGTGTAGCTTCGATAAGATATTTTTGTAAATCCTTGACGTTTTTAATGGCGTCAATTTTCCCTAATTGTGATTGAATAGGCTTGATACCTTCTGCATTTCGTTTTTTCCAGTCTATGAAAGTTCCGTACAGTGCCTGAATTTTTTCGCCTTCCGAATTGGGTGCAAATTTCTCCGAAAGCACCTTGTTCAGAATATCCAAAGATGCCACGTCCACATCCTCTCTCAAAGCGTTGAATGAGCCCCAACTTGGCTTGTCAGAAGGAATTACTGCGGTTTTCATCCAGCCACCATTTACATAATTATAGAAGTCATCCTGAGGTCTCACATTAGTGTCCATATAGGAAAGGTTGATGCCTTCATCTTTTGGCGTGTTGGTTTGTACGGATTTCTGGCTTGCGGTTTTGTTCTGTGCCGTGACAGTACTGCCAACATAAAAGGTGGCGCCGACTGTCATCAGGTAAATGCTTAACTTTTTCATTAAAGATTTATTTTTAATATTTTCAAATCTAATGATTTTAAATTTTATCGATATTCATAAAAAAATTCCTTCAGTTTTAATTGAAGGAATTTTGCTTTTATTTATTGTCTGAATAATGCTTAGAATTCTGCACTTTTCGGTGTTCTTGGGAAAGGAATTACATCTCTGATGTTGGTCATTCCTGTTACAAAAAGAACCAGTCTTTCCAATCCTAAACCAAATCCGGCGTGCGGAACTGAACCGAATCTTCTAGTGTCAAGATACCACCAAAGTTCTTCTTCGTCAACGTGCATTTCTGCCATTTTCTTTTTCAAAACATCCAGTCTCGCTTCTCTTTCAGAACCACCGATAATTTCACCAATTCCAGGGAAAAGGACATCCATTGCTGCAACCGTTTTATTGTCATCGTTCAGTTTCATATAGAACGCTTTGATTTCTTTCGGATAATCGAACAAAACAACCGGACTTTCGAAATGTTTTTCTACTAAGAATCTCTCGTGCTCAGACTGTAAATCGGTTCCCCATTTTTCAACGGGATAAACGAATTTCCCTTTTTTATTTTCTTTAGAATTCAGCAAAATCTCAATCGCCTCTGTATAAGATACTCTTTTGAATCTCTTCGCAATCACATTTTCCAGCTTTTCGATAAGACCTTCTTTTGCTCTTTCTTTTTCTGGTTTTTGTTTTTGTTCTTCGGCAAAACGTTTGTCAAGGAAATCCAAATCGTCTTTGCAGTTATCCAAAACATATTTAATTACATATTTCAGAAAATCTTCTGCTAAATCGATATTATCTTCCAAATTGTTGAAAGCCACTTCCGGCTCAATCATCCAGAACTCAGCTAAGTGACGTGTTGTATTCGAGTTTTCTGCACGGAACGTTGGTCCGAAAGTATAAATTCTTCCCAATCCCATTGCCGCAGTTTCGCCTTCCAATTGTCCGGAAACTGTCAGGTTGGTTTTCTTACCAAAGAAATCCTGAGAAAAATCTATTTCGCCTTCTTCTGTTTTTGGAATTTGATTAAGGTCGAAGTTGGTAACGCCGAACATTTCACCAGCGCCTTCTGCATCAGCTCCTGTAATTACAGGCGTATTGATGTAGAAAAACTGATTTTGATTGAAGAAGGAGTGAATCGCAAAACTCACCGCGTGTCGCACTCTGAAAACTGCTCCAAACAAATTGGTTCTGAATCTCAAATGCGCTTGTTCACGCAATTTTTCCAAACTGTGTTTCTTAGGTTGAAGAATGGTTGCTTGTAATTCGTCAAAGAAATTATCTCCCAAAACAGTGATTTTCTTAGCGATGATTTCTACAGTTTGACCTGCACCTTGACTTTCCACCACTTCACCTACAACTTTCAAAGACGAAGCAGTATTGATTCTCTTGATAGTTTCTTCGTCGAAATTTTCAAAATCCACAACCACTTGCAGATTATTGATTGTAGAACCGTCATTAAGAGCTATAAAACGGTTAGAACGGAACGCTCTTACCCAACCCTGAACGGTAATGTCGTGATGCAAAACTTTTTTGTAATCTGCTAATAAGTCTTTAATCGTCTGTCTTTTCATCGTATAAACTTTGTAAAGTTCCTTCTTTAAAATTAAGTGAGTGCAAATTTAGAAAAAAAAGACAACCTGAATGTATAAATACTACCATATTGATATAGAATTAAATATAAATTTGTTTATTTGATGTAAATCCCGATATTTATTTTAAATTCAAAAAATGAACACACTTCGTAATGGCGAATTTTTTGGACGGACCAATGAAAAGCTCAACTTCGATGGATTGACCATTACGGACACAGAATACACGCATCCTTATGTCGATTGGCATTATCACGAGAATCCTTATTTCACTTTTCTGCTTCAGGGAAATATGACGGAAGGGAACAAGAAAGAAATCTACGATTGTTCTGCAGTAACTTTGCTTTATCATCATTGGGAAGACGCGCACTACAATATCAAACCTGACATTTTTACGCGAGGTTTCCACATCGAAATTACAGAAGAATGGTTTGAGAAATTTCATGTTTCGAAAGAAAATATGGAAGGCAGTTTCAATATCAAAAATCCTGCTTTCAAATTATTGATTTACCAGATTTTCAAAGAATCAAAATTGAATGATAATTCTTTTGAATTGAGTATTAATCAAGTTTTGTTGAATCTTTTCAGCCAATTGTCCAATCAGAAAAGTTACTCTGGAAAGAAACCGGTTTGGGTCAGCCAGATTGATGAAATTCTCCGCGAAAGTTTTACTGAGAAACTAAACCTCACAGAACTGTCTAAAACTTTGAATATTCATCCGATGCATTTGAGTCGTGATTTTCAAAAATATTTTCAGTGTAACTTGGGAGAATATATCAGAAAACTTAAAGTCGAAAAATCATTGATTTTACTTAATCAAAATGATTCTTTGTCCGAAGTTGCTTTGGAATGCGGATTTGCGGATCAAAGTCATTTTATCCGGTGTTTTAAAGAAAATATTGGAGTCACGCCATTTAAATTTAAAAATATTCTGAAAAAACTTTGATTTACCACAAAGACACAAAAGCTTATTTTTATAACACAAAGATCACAAGGCTTGACTTCGTAAAATATTAAAATAATTTGTGTTCTTTGTGAAAATCTCTGTGTCTTTGTGGTTAATCACAACGATGTTAATTTCATTCTATTTTTTCCGAAATTCAAAGTTTAATTTTGTCAGATAAAATTTACAATGAAATCAACTTTTTTATTTCTCCTAATTTTAGTCTTCGGATTTTCTCAAAGTCAAATCGAAAATATCGTTGAGCCTGAAAAAATCGAAAATCCCATTCAGAAAAAGCATTTGAACCAAATTCTGTTTTTAGATAAAGTAGTTTCAATTGACAATCTCCAGGAATCTGATTTTCTTAAAACTATGACTTTTCAGGAGGACAAAGATTTTGATATTCGGGTTTTTCTGGATAATTCTTTGGTCAATTATCTTTATCAGCTTGATGATTCTTTGACTGTTGATGAGTTGCTTAAAAAAGGAAATTACCAATTCAATTTTTATGTTGACGGAAAATTGATTTATACCGAAAATCTTAATTCCGGAGCGGGAAAAATGGAAGATAAAAAAATTAAAACCAATTTTAGAATTCCGTTTCTGAACACCCAAAATGAAGATTCTTGGGGAAGATATCTTTGGATGAGGTTTTTCTTTGCAAATGGCGGAATGGACGCTTTGGAAGTCGGAAATCATATTTTGAAAATCGAAATCAAACCATATTTGAAAACTTCAACATTGAAAGTTGGAAGCGTGATTGCATCCGGCAAAATCCAATTAACTGTTCCAAAAAAGAATATTTCCGAAGAACAAATCGCTGTTCAAAAAATCAAACCGAACAGCGGTTGGCAAATTTCTAATGAAAAAATCGACCAAGAGAAAATCAGACTTCTCAATCAGAAAATTGCTGAAAATAGATTCAGAGAGATTACAGGAATTGTTGTGATTAATGATGAAAAATTGCTGTTGGAAGAATATTTTAATGGCTATAATAGGGATAGTTTAAATGATACACGTTCGGTCGGGAAATCCTTTTCTTCAGCTTTGATGGGAATTGCAATCAAAGATGGTTATATCAAAAATGAAAATCAAACTCTGAAAGATTTTTATGATTTGAAACAATTCAAAAATTATTCTCCGAAAAAAGATAGTGTTACGCTTAAAAGCTTATTGACAATGGGTTCTGCTTTTGATGGCAATGATGCTGATTACGATTCTGTTGGAAATGAAGAAAATATGTATCCAACGGATAATTGGGTGAAATTCACTTTGGATTTGCCAATGACTGAGAATGAAATTGGAAAAATTTGGCATTATTTCACCGCAGGAGTCGTTGTTACCGGAGATATTCTGGACAAATCTGTTCCTAAAGGTTTAAAGGATTATGCAGACAAAAAACTATTCCAACCACTTGGCATTACGAATTACAAATGGCAGTTCACACCTCAAAACAAACCTTCTTTAGCAGGTGGATTACGAATGCGAGCTTTGGATTTTGCCAAGTTCGGACAACTTTACAAGAATAATGGAATTTGGAATGGCAGGCAAATTTTAGACAAAACTTGGATTCAGAAAACTTTCACCAACTATTTTGCTGATAACAAGGAATCAGAAGGTTACGGTTATCTGTTTTGGCGAAAAGTTTACAAGGTCGGAAACAAAAGCTATGAATCTTATCAATCCAGCGGAAATGGCGGGAACAAAATTATCATTTTTAAAGATCTTCCTATTGTAATGGTTATTACAGCAAAAGCTTATAACAGACCTTATGCACATTCGCAGGTAGATAAAATTGTTCAGGAATATTTACTTCCTTCTGTTTTGAATGAGTGATTTTTTATTCGTCCTTTTTAGAAGGAATTAAGAACACATCCATCAAACCTTCTGGTAAAAACATCTTGATGAATTTCTCTTCACGATTCACTTCCAGAATCCAGTCTCTGATAATCGGAATGATGATTTCTTTTCCGGCAAGGTCAAGGATGAAATAATTCTGAGCGGTCTGGTCATTGATAGAAACAATATTTCCACAAGTTTTTCCATCAGCTTCACGGATCTCGAAACCAATCACTTCATGGTAATAGAATTTTTTCCCGGTCAATGGCGGTAGAGTAGAAAGTGGAAGATAAACACCTTTTCCAAGCGATTGATTCACCAAGGCTTCGGAAGAATTTTTGAAAGAAATAATTTTGGTGTCTGCTTTGGACCAGGATTGTTTCTCCACAAAAAAAGGAACTAGTAAACCATTGACTTCCACAAAAATCGATTCCAGTTTGTTGTACATCTCAGGTTGGTCAGTGTCTAGTTTTAAGATAACATTCCCTTGTAATCCGTGTGTTCTGGTAATCGTTCCTAAAAAATAGCAATCTTCTTTTTTCATTATTTCCGATGATGAATTTTATTAAACAACAAAGACACGAAAACTTCGTGTCTTTGTTTTGTATCTTTTGTTAAAGAATTAAGCCTGAGTTTCTTCAGTTCCTTCTGCCTCAGCAGTTGGCTCTTCAGTAGCAGCTTCTTCTGTTGCAACTTCCTCAGCAGGAGCGTTAGCAGCCTCTTCAGCAGCTTTTGCATCAGCCTCAGCTTTCGCAGCAGCATCAATTCTTGCCTGGTTTACTTTTGCTTCAGCTTCCAGAGCTGCTTTTTTAGCATCAGCTTTAGCAGTTGATAAACCTTCAACTTTTCCTTGTACTTTAGCATCTTTTGCTTCAACCCAAGCAGCGAATCTCTTCTCAGCTTCAGCCTCGTCAAAAGCACCTTTGGCAACACCACCTTGAAGGTGTTTTTTGTACAAAGCACCTTTGTAAGAAAGGATAGCTCTTGCAGTATCAGTTGGCTGAGCTCCGTTGTTTAACCACTTTACAGCAGAATCAACGTTCAAATCGATAGTTGCAGGGTTAGTAATTGGGTTGTAAGTTCCTAGTTTCTCGATGAATCTACCATCTCTTCTAGCTCTTGAATCTGCAACCACGATGTGGAAAAAAGGTTTCCCTTTTGATCCGTGTCTTTGTAATCTGATTTTTACTGACATAAATTTTAAATTTGTGGGATCACGTCCCGATTAAATATTAAGTGCGCAAAGATACAAAAAAAGTTCAATGTTCAATAGCTTGAATTAAAAAATCTAAAAACCTTAAGAATAGAACTTTAAACTTTCAATTTTTAGGAGCCGGGAAACTGCTTTCCGTTGCAATTCCTCGCTGGGTCGGCTCCGCTATGCTCCGCCACCTCGCTGCGGGATTTCCACTACAATCAGGCTATTGAAGAATTATCTGTTTTTCAGTAAAATCCAGGAGCTGTATTTATGAATCACTCCTGTGTCTGGTTCTGTCCATTCCAGCATATACCAATATGATGCAGTTGGTAAAATTCGTCCGTTATGTTTTCCGTCCCAAATATATTTTCCGTCTTTTGATGCAAAAACGATTTGACCGTTACGGTCAACTATTTTAAATGTGACATGGTCTTTCAGGTTCAAGCTTGAGTAATCCAGTATATCATTTTTTCCGTCGCCATTAGGAGTTATAATATTAACAAGATTGATATTAGAAAATTCTCTCACAGAGGGAATGCATTTTTTAGCACTTCTTACATACACTTTCTGAATTCCTTTTGGAACATTATTAAAAGTATTTGAAGATTGCCAAATTATTCCATCCATAGAATACTCATATGGAGCGGTTCCCCCGGTTGCGGTAATTTTTAATATGTTATTTTCAATTTCTAAAATTTTGATAACAACTTCTTCCTCAGCAATTACATTCACTTTTTGTCTGGTTGTACAGCCATCAAATGTAAGGTCAACCCAATGTTCACCCACACTTAATGATCCAGAAGTAGAGAGTGTAGATCCAGAATCCCATAAATAACCATCAAAACCTGATCCGGCATCCAAGATTATATTGTTTTCTTTGCAGATAGTAACATCTTGTAGCATACTTGATATTTTCGGATTTTTGAAAATTAATTTTAATTCTCCGACTGCTGGGCAATCGATGTTATTTTCAAAGCGGAAAAAAAAACTTTTGCTGGTTTTAAGATCTTGTAAATTAGAAATACTATTTAGTTTTGTTTTTGCATCATTCGAGGTTTCATAGAAAGTAATGTTAGATGCCTGTGTAGTAAATAAATTGATGTAATCAATCAGGTTAATTGGTTCGTTTCCGGAGCGGTCTGTATCACATATTTCTATTGGTGATACACTATTCAGTAAAATCTGTGGGGCAATATTAAAATTGATTGTTCCAAAAACTGATGGACAAGCATTTTTACTTCTTACTTCAATAATGACTGAAGTATTTCTTGTGAAAGTGAAATTGTCAGATAAAGGTGTTGCCGGGTTAGATGTAAGATAGTAATAGACTTCAAAATTGTTAGGATTATTAACAATAATAGGAGTAATATCAGATAGTTTTAAGCTGATTGAATTATCCAGATCATTATCACAAAGATTAGCATTGTATAAGCTTGTATCTACATTGGGAACAGGATAGAAATTTAAAAATATTTCTGCAGAGTTTTCACACCCATTGGTTGTCATCACCCAGGCAAACACAGAACCTCCGGCTGAAGTGTAAGCTGAAGGATTTAGAATTTCTGTTCCGGGAATATGATCCTGAGCTTCCTGTAATGTCAGATAATATTTTATGCTTGATGTCGGTTCACTGGTAAGAACTGCAGATTTAAGATTAAAGACTCCTTGGTCCAAGTTGTTTTTACAAACTTTTAGATCAGGATTTAAAAGTGTAAGTGGTTTCCACTCGACCTTGATTGTTTCTACCCGAAAACATTCTGTTACTTTACTTTGAATCCTATAAAAATAGTTTTGATTGTTAAGTGTTAAAGGCCGGGTAATTCTATTTTCATCATAAGTAGCATCCTCGTATGTATCGTAATAAGTTACCTCAAAATCAGGATTACCATTTAATATATTAGATGTATAAGAAGAAAAATCATAAACTGTACTTGTGTTGCATAGTGCGATATCTGGAACTGTTCCGAAAGGATTGGGTGCAGAACTGAATGGGTCTTCCAGCATTGCTGTTCCTGTCCAATTAAGAGTAAATGAACCGTTGCCAATAGGTCTGTCAATAACTAAAAAGTAAGATTCACCAGCTAGAACATCTAGAGATTTTATATAACCATCGCCAAGTTCGCCCGGACCTTCAGAGAAATCACCGGCAGGTTCTGAATCTCTCATCCCTGTATGATTATCAGCCAAAAAAGCTGCTTCAGGATTTGTGGTAGAGCATCTGATAGAGCTTCCCAATGCGCTGCAAGAAGCCTTGGGCCCAAAAATCCAGAAATCATAATCGACATCAATGGCAGAACTTGTCGGAATAAGATCAAAGCCTAAAGTTCCACTGGTTTTTACTGTGAATTTCAGCCAAAGAGAATTATGTTCAATACTATGGCATACTTTGGTGCTGTCCAATTCCTGTACGCCATAGCCTGTTGGATTTAATGTAATGGTTTGATTTCCGCAGATTTGAATATAATTAATGCAATCATTAGCTTCGCGGTTTTGCGTGAAAAATAATTTACAGATTAGAAGAAAAATAACGATTGCAATTTTTTTCATCAGAGTTACGTGTTTTATTTTTTTGCAAAACTAAAAATAACTTTACTTTAAGACAAATATTTTATTAACTCAAAGCTTTCTTATAGACTGCCAAAGCTCTTTCTCTCGCAAATTGGTGTTCCACGATTCTGTTATTCAGAACACTGTTTTCAAAATCAGGATTCCACTTTTTGATATATTTCAAATCCTTATCAAATTTCTTTGTTTGCTCATCCGGATTGAAAACTCTGAAATAAGGCGCTGCATCGCAGCCGCAACCTGCTGCCCATTGCCAATTTCCGTTGTTGGCGGACAAATCATAATCCAACAATTTCTTAGCAAAATAAGCTTCGCCCCAACGCCAATCTATCAAAAGATGTTTGGTGAGAAAGCTGGCGACTACCATTCTGATTCTGTTATGCATTCGCCCGGTTTGGTTCAGTTGCCGCATTCCCGCATCTACAATTGGATAACCTGTTTCGCCTTTGCACCATTTTTCAAATTCAGATTCGTTGTTGCGCCATTGGATATCTTCATATTTTTCCTTGAAACAATGCTTCATTACTTTCGGAAAGTGAAAAAGAATCTGCATGAAAAACTCTCTCCAAATCAATTCATTCAGCCAGGTTTCATTATGACTCAAAGCAAATTTCACACACTTCCGAATCGAAATCGTTCCAAATCTCAATGCAATTCCCAAATGTGTGGTCGCATCCAAAGCAGGAAAATTTCTTTTTTTATCGTAAACATCAATGATTTTGGATTCCAGTTTTGGCTCTTCAAATTCCAAGTCTGTTTTCTCGAATCCGATTTCCTTTAAGGTTAAGATTTTCTTTTTTGGTAGTTTTTGAAATTGGTCGTTCTTCAGATTATTTGTGTTGTAATCCTTTTCTGAAAGCAATTTCTTCCACTTTTTAGAAAAAGGTGTGTAAACCGTGTAAGGCTCGCCATTATCTTTTACAACTTCGTTTTTCTCAAAAATCACCTGGTCTTTGAAATCGATAAACTCAATGTTTTTTGAATGGAGAAAATCCTTAACCTCGTCATCTCTTTTGATTGCCGAAGGTTCATAATCTCTGTTGCAATAAACCGATTGGATATCATATTCTTTTTGTAATTGTTTGAAAATATCCAAAGGTATTCCATAGAATGTCAAGAATGAACTTCCAATCTCGTGCAATTGGTTATTGATTCTTTCGACAGCTTGATGGATGTAATCTACACGACGGTCGTATTTATCTTCGAGAAGGTCAAGGATATCTTTGTCAAAAATAAAAATGGGGATTACTTTTTCATCAGCTTTCAACGCTTCGGACAAGCCTTTGTTGTCATCCAAACGAAGGTCTCTCCGAAACCAGAATATTGAGATTTTTTGCATTGATAATTTTATAATAAATCAATAAAAAATTATTCCAAACTTCCCAGATAAAACAATCCCAAACATTGTTGATTCTCTTCAATTTTCAAAGAATCTTTCAAGTTGTTTACGATTTTTGGAGAACTCCAATAACAGCCGATTCTGTAGGCGGTGCAAGTGAGATACATATTTTGTACAGCCATAGATGTTGCGGCAATTTCTTCCCAGTCCGGAACTAATCCGCTGAATTCGACCACAATTGAAATGACAGCGTTGGCTTTCGAAATTTTAAAACTAATATCATCATATTTTTTTTGCAGAAACTGAAAGTCTTGTGTGATTTCTTTGTAAATATTTTGTAATTCCTGTCCAAGATTTTGTTTTTCTTCTCCTTTGAAGACTTTGAAGCGCCAAGGTTTTGTACGTTTATGATTCGGAGCTAGGACGGCATTGCTGAGAATTTCGTCAATGATATGCTGTGGAATTTCTTTGTCCGAGTAATCTTTTGGGAAGATGCTTCTGCGCTCTTCTATAATGTGTTTGAGAATTGTTGCGTTTTCCATTCCGTAAAATTACGAATTAGAATTAGGTAATCTTTAATTTTGAAAATCAAAATCGATTAAAAAATTTCCACAATTTCCTGACTGATTCTATTAAGGATAAACGAATCGCCGGGTTTCATTCCCATCATTGTCTGCGCCATCGGACTTTCGGGAGAAATGGCATAAAAACGGTCACCCTGAAAGAAAAATTCTCCCAAAGAAACAGAAATATAAAAACGGGCTTTGTTGGTAATAACCAGTGAACCTAATTTTACAACATCGGATTCCGAATTCAGGACTTTTCGCATCTGGTTCTGCATACTTTTCAACGAAACCATTTGCTTATCCAAGTGATAAATCTCCTCCTGAATCTCCTCTCTTATCGAATCATATTTTGATGTTTTTTTGATGTCACGGCTGGCTTCCAGAGAGAAGTTGAGGTAAAATTCCAAAGTTTTCACTTTCCCCGAAATGCTGTCGTTCACAAAATCCCGTAATTCACTTTTATCATAAACAGTCTTCTGCATAAATCCAATTTTAAATAAAGATAATGATTTTAGAAACAAATAAAAACCTCTCTAGAAATTAGAAAGGTTATGTGTGATTATATCATTAATTATTCCAAAAGATCGGGTCTTCGCTCTTTCGTGATCCTCACAGCTTCATCGTGACGCCAATCTTCTATCGCTGCAAAATTACCGCTCAACAAAATTTTCGGAACAGCTAAATCCTTATAAACCTCAGGCCTTGTATAGATTGGCGGTGATAAAAGGTCGTCCTGAAAACTGTCTGTCAGAGCGCTTTGTTCGTCATTCAAAACACCAGGCAATAATCGGATAACAGAATCTGCCAAAACACAAGCTGCTAATTCTCCGCCGGTTAAAACATAATCACCAATGGAAATTTCTTTTGTAATGTGCAGATCACGAACTCTCTGGTCGATACCTTTGTAATGGCCGCAAAGAAAAATCAGATTCTTTTTAATTGATAAGGTATTGGCGATTCTTTGGTTCAATGTTTCGCCGTCAGGAGTCAGGTAGATGATTTCATCATAATCTCTTTGAGATTTAAGTTCGGAGATGCATTTGTCCAACGGTTCTACCATCATCACCATGCCAGCGCCGCCGCCATAAGGTTCATCATCGATCTGGCGATGTTTATTAATGCTCCAGTCTCTGATGTTATGAAAATGAACTTCTGCCAGTCCTTTTTCCATCGCTCTTTTGAGGATTGATGTTTTGAACGGACTTTCCATAAGTTCAGGAACTACGCTGATGATATCGATTCGCATATTTTTTTATAATTGATAAAAGATAAATGATGAATGATGAGCGACGAATTGTAATCAATTATCAATCATCGATTATCATCTATATTATTGTTCTGTTGGGTTTTTGTTGGAAGGTGCAATTATCAATCTCAGAGATGAGTCTTTATTAAAATAGCTCCACATCCAGTTGAAGAAAATCGCAATTTTGTTTCTGACGCTCAGAATCAGCATCAAATGTAAGAACATCCAGAAATACCAAGCAAGAAAACCCTGAAATTTAAATTTAGGCAAATCAACAACCGCTCTGTGTTTCCCGATGGTAGCCATAGAACCGCGGTCAATGTATTCGTATTCCTGCCAGTCTTTTTCTGAATTTTTTTTGAAATTTTTAGCGAGATTTTTCCCTTGATTGATTGCAACATTCGCGACCTGAGGATGACCTTGCGGATATTTTGGTGTTTCCATATAAGCGATATCACCAATTGCAAAGATATTATCGTAACCTTTTACCTGATTGTAACGATTAACGATATATCGGTTTCTCACAAGATTTTCTTTATTGAAATCATCAATGATATTTCCGGTAACACCTGCTGCCCAGATCACATTATTTGTGGGAATCGAGTTGCCACTTTGCATATAGATTTTGTCACCGTCATAATCTGTTACCCGTTCATTTTTCAGAAATTTCACACCAAGCTGAATCAGGTATTTTTCCGCAGCGTCCTGAGATTCCTGGCTCATTGCTTCCAACGGTTTGTCGCCGGAACTGATGAGAATGATGTTGAGGTCAGAAAAATTCATTCTTGGATAATCTCTCGGCATTATGTAGGTTTTCATTTCAGAAAATGCACCGGCTAGCTCAACACCTGTCGGCCCGCTTCCTACAATTACAAGATTCCAGTTGCCGTCATCGCTCGCTTTTCTTTCGATAATCATCTTTTCGAAAGTCATTAAAATGTGATTTCTGATGGTGATCGCTTCTTGAGTATTTTTCATTCCCAATGTCAGTTCCTGCATCTTTTGATTACCAAAAAAATTAGTTCTGCAGCCTGTCGCTATCACCAATTTATCATAGGTAAAAACACCATCTTTACCAATAATTTTATTTTCTGAAGGAATAATTTTCTCAATTTCTGTCATCCGGAACTGGATGTTTTTCGATTTCTGGAAAATCTTCCTGAAAGGAAAAGAGATGTTGGAAGGCTCAATGCGCCCGGTTGCAACCTGATAGAATAATGGCTGGAACATGTGGTGGTTCATCCTGTCGATGACCATTACTTTATATTTTGGATTGTTGTTAAGATGACGTGCGAGCTGTAAACCTGCAAAACCTCCTCCGATGATGACGATCTTTTCCCTCATTGTGAATTTTTTATAAAATTAAGCTTTATTTTTCGAATTCTGCTATGCAAAAATTGTGCTTAACAGTTTGGATTTGATTTTTATTTCCAAAAAATAAGCTCTTCCAAATACCAGGAAGAGCTTATAAAAACACAAATGATGAAAAAATTAATTTTTATAAAAACCTCCGGCGATAATGCCAGCTGAAAATGTTTTCTCAAGATTGCCGGTAAGAGAGTAAACAGAAATTTTAGATGCTTCTTTGTAATCCTTAGCATCGGAAATGAAAATTTTACCATTAAGAACTTCCAAAGCATAAATTGTAGAATAATCTGTAAACGGAGCAATCGTAAAAGTGGGAACAGGCGTAGATGTGCCTGATAAATCGGTTACATAAACGTTTCCTTTTGAATTGAAAACAACCTTGTTATTTCCAATACTCAGGTTTTCTCCATTTGGAATTCCTGCATATTTGGTTTCCTTTGTGATTTCACCCGCAGCATTGATTTGATATAAATAAGTATCCACATAATCATTGGTTAATGTATATACCACATTGTCAGCTGCAACAGTTTTAGTGATCTGTCCGTGTGGAAGTGTAATAAGTTTTTCTACTTCGTTTGCGCTGTTGATAACCGAAATTTTATTTCCAAATCCATAAGAAGCATGCTGAACAAAAACCTTATTACCAGCGGAAACAATCCTTTCTACAGTGTCTGTAAAGTTTATTTTTTTTACGAAATTGTTGTTGGCAGAATTATAAACCGCAACATATTGGTCTCCATTATAGGTGCTGTTTGTGACATAAAAACTGTTGTTCGCAAAAGTAATGTAACGTGGCTGCTTTACATTGTCCGTAATAGTTGCCGTTTTATTGAATCTGAAACGATTGACAACTTCGATTTTGTTAGAATTATTAGCAACAATATAGGCTTGATCTCCGGAAAACCCAATATTGTTAACAACATCTCCAAGATCGGCATTATTCACTTTTTTGTAGATTCCGTTTTCTATTGTAGAAAAATCGGCCGGGATAAAAGAAACTTCACCGCTAGGTGTTCCAAAGTTACCTTCATTTGAAACAAGGATTCCGCTGTATGACTTTTCCTGATTTTCGAAATCAAAGTCATCGTCATTACAAGAAGCAACCAGCAATAATGCCGATGCAAAAAAACAAGTTAAAAGGTTGTTGATTTTCATATGTATTAAAATTATTTATTTAAAAATTCAGGTTAAGATTGACAGCATAATTTCTTTTCGGCATAAAATAATAATTCACTGTTTGATAGATTTCATCAGTTATATTATTGATTTTAAATCCTAACTGTATGTGTTTCGTTGGATTCAGTTTGATTCCTGCATTGAGAACAAAATAATTCTCCAGAAAATTAATTTCACTGTCATCAACGTAACGCTTGCTGTTATACAAAGCCTGGAAAAATAATCCAATGATTTTGTATTGATAACTGCTGTTGAAATTGATCTGATGAAACGGAACGTAACTTAGCTGCTTTTTGGTTTCCAAATCTACAGATCTGGTGTGCGAATAGCTAATCTTGGCGTCAACCTTATGATTGTTCCAATTTTTATTAAAAGACAGTTCGGTTTCCAAGCCATAAAAATCAACTTTTTTTACATTCTTTGGAGACCAGATGGCAGGAGTTACAGGAACCCATTGGATCATATCAGTCATTTTGATATAATAAGGCGTAATTCCCAGTTTGAAATTGTGATAGCTAAAATAATGCGACATCTCTGCCTGATAAGAAGTTTCCGGAATCAGATCCCGGTTTCCGCCAGGTTCCCAATACAGGTCATTGAAAGTTGGGGCTTTGAAATTCCTGGAAATATTAATTGAGTTTTGATACCAGTTGTTGACGAGATATTTTGCACTGGCAGAAAACAGAAACGGACTCTTATAACCTTCTACAAAATCCTGTTTTGCGCCCAGCTCCCAGTAGAATTTTTCAAGGTTTCCGTTTCTGTAGAGTAAAGAAAAGTTAGCGGCGTTTCTTTTTGGATTCTGAATACCCGAACCAAAACCTTCTGCTTCATTATACTGATATTCTGTAATAAGGTTAAAAGATGATTTTTTTGAAACCAAAAAGTCAAGATCATTTCTTACAATATATTGTTTGCCAATTCCGCTGCTTGTTTTTGGTTTATCAATATCGCTGAAATACTGGAAATTGTCTTCTATATAAGCAAGCTTCAAATTATTTTTAAATTGTCCGGAACGTAATTTCCAACCCGCCAGATTTCGGATTGTCTGTACCTGATATTTTGTTTTGGTTTGATTTTCCGAAAAAATAGGGTAGTGCTGATCGCTGTCATAATATTGACTTTGCCAGTAGAGTTCATTATTCGGATTAATTTTATAACCTAAACCAAGATTGAAACTGGTGTTCTGGTATTCGCCGTTTCGGTTGATGAATTTTTTTTCAGTAATTTCAAAATCATTTTTGCTTTGTGAATGATTGATATCAGCATTGAAGCTGAAATTCTCATTACTAAATTTCCCCCGAACCAAAGAATTAATAGTTGCAAATGAACCATATTCTGAGAAAACAGTTCCTTCAAAACCCTTGTTATAATCCAGGCTATTGTTGAGATGTATTGATCCGCCAATGGCACCGCTTCCGTAGATTACACTTCCGCCTCCGAATTTGATTCCGACATTTTCATAACTCAAAGGATTCAAGTTATTAATGTCGCCTTGCCCCAGAAAAATTGAATTGATGTTGATTCCGTTCCAGACAAAAGCGGTGTGCGAAGCCAGTGTTCCCCGAAAAGAGGGTGATGAAGTTGAACCCCTTCCGTTCTCTTTGATGTAAATATTGGACTGGAATCTCAACAAATCTGATAAAGAAGTTGAATTTTCCAGGATTTTATCAGAAGTGAGGTTTGATGTTTTTGCAGTTTTTGAAACTTTACTGAATTGATTATCAATGAATACAGTGTCGATCAAAGATTCCTGGGCGGAAACCTGATGCAATAAGCTGATTAAAAAAAAAGTAACAATACGTCTCATCATAACCTGCCTTTCCTCCGAAAGCATTTATTAAAAATTATCCTTGGCAGGTCTCCTGACTTTCGCTGATTTTGCGCCTTCTCACTCGATTTTTGGCGAGCAATGGCAAGATTGCAAAATATTGGATTGCGATTTACAGTTGCGGGGACAGTCGGAGAATTGCACTCCGTTCCCTTTTAATCCCGAATAAAAACATTCGGAAACCAAAGTCCGGCAAAGATAATTATAATTAAATTAGTAAAAAGGTATTTTGAAAAGAAAATGCTGTCTCATACGTGAGACAGCATTTTATTAAAATAATTATGAAAGATGAATTTACTTTTTGACTATTTTGAAAGACTTGCTTTCTTTTTCGTTATTAGTTTTCAGGATGTAATTTCCTTTCGGTAATTTTGTGGTGTTTAGAACTGATGTTTTAGAATTTGCATCTTGTTCAATTACCTTTTTACCCGACATGTCATAAACTTCAACTTTGTTCAGTTTGTTGTCGGATTCAATATTAAGATGATCTCCTACAGGATTAGGATAAACTCTCACTGTATTTTTAACAGCATCATTGGTCGCTAATATCTCCTTAACATGAATATTAAAAACACAGGTATCTATAATCACACCGTCTTTTACCAGATTGTGGACAATTACATTGTCACCGATTGGAAAGTCTGAACCAGACTCCGCTCCCTGAACCAAAACTACTGTCGGAGCAGCAGATGCGCACTCATAATAAACTTTGAAAACGCCGTCTAACCCGTCTTTTACGGTCCAGTTATTACCGCTATTGCCGGAAATATAAGTGTTTGAAGTTGATCCGTCGTTGGTTTTAGCTTCCCAGGAAACTAAAGGTCCTTGTCCTTGCATTGCCACCCAGTATTTCCCGCTTTGTAACTCTACTGTTTCGGGTAATTTTATGGAAACTTCATAAACCGCAAATCCATTTGAAGCTGTTCCAACCTGATTTTGAGATTCATAAGTAAGGTTATCAAAAGATTTTACAAGCTCGCCAGGTTGACCGTTGTTGTCTTTATAGATGTAAACGCTTGTTCCGTAAGAGAATCTAACAAAGTTAGGGACAATTTTATTCACCTTCATTGTTTGTCCTGCCGGCACAATGAAATCATTTGCTACCAAAACATTACTAAAGCTAACTAAACTTTGAAAATTATTACTCGGATAATTGATACTGCAAGACGCCGTAGAGTTTCCGGTACATGCAAAAGGAAGAGTATAGTTGACTTTTGCAGTAGTTCCGCCAGGGTTGGTATTGGCATTGATGTCTGCAGGGCAAGAGAATTCACAGCCAGGATCAGTCATTCCATTTGTAATATTAAATGTATAATCTTCTGCCTGTCCGGAGTTATAATAATATCCCGATGCGCCAATCGGCCAAAACATAGAATATTCTGTTACAGACTGCATTTTCAGAACTCTCACTCTTGTATTTCCATTGATTGCATTTTGCGGAATAGTAATCGGGAACTCTGTAAACTTGTCGTCAACACCGGTAGATCCGAAAATGTAACCTTCGCTGATGATTTCATTATCTTCATCCAAGATACCGTTATGATTCCAGTCAATGAAAAGAGTGTAGGTGTCCGGTGCGTAATCTGTACGGTTTTCACCTTTTATTTTGACATTATAGGTCTGACCGGCTTGCAGATTAAAAATTTTGTCAGTCATATCTTCATAAAAATCTAAACTGTTCGGGTCGCTGTTATATCCAACGCCATTCACTTCAAAACGCGTTATTGGTGTAGATGGAATAAAATTTTCTACTTTATTTATTGGGTCGTATGATTGCGGGGTTGGGTTATTTGGCAATATTCTGAATTCTGTACTTCCAAAATAATTAGAGTTGTACTCACTTACGCTGACTCTCCAGGTTCCGGCTATATCCGGCATGGTTTCTCCCCAAGGATATGTTTTGGTATTTCCATTGAAAGAAATATCAAAATTTCCATTTTCATCAGCATAATACTGTCCTGTAATCCCTGAGCCGGATTCATTTGGTGAGAACAAGTGAACAACAACTTGTGCATTAGGTTGTACATTAGTAGCGTGGAGTTTTAAACCGAAGTTAAAGAATTGGTCCATTGTCAGATACTTGAAGTTAGTACTGGTGACGATTCTTTCATTTGGATTGGCAACCACAGTTAGATTAGCAGTGGTGGTCTTACCATTTTCATCAGTCGCCTTTACAATGTGCACTCCTTTTACCGATTTGTTTTTCTTAGCACTTATCTGGATAGAGAATTTCCCTTCGCTGTCGGCCGTCCCTTCAAAATCTCTCCATCTTTTACCATCTGGGTCAGTTGCAAAGACAGTTACTTTTGAATTAGGGGTAAATCCGGTTCCCAAAACAGGAAATCCACCAGACCAATACCACCATTCATCTATGGTTCCTTGTGTATCAGATACTAATGAGGTATCTAATGTAATGTGTTGGGCATTGAAAAGCCCGAAAAATAAAATAAACAAGCTTTTTAATAGTAATTTTACATTCATTTATTTAATTTTTTATGATTAATTGATGCAATGTTACAAGTAAGTGAGAACTTTTCAATTTTTTGATTGGTAACATTATAAATACTCTGTTTTTTGCCGAGTAACATTTTATATACATTTGATTTAAATTTCTGATTATCAATGCTTTTAAAGTAGGGTTTAATATAATCGAAAAATAGTCTTAACTTTGATTATTACTTCTCGGGATGCGGACTGTTTTAGCTTTATTTTTTATACTTTTTATGACATTTATCAATGCGCAGAATGATTCTAAAAATTCTGATGCCTACGTGAAACGCCTTGTGAATTTGATTAGGGAAAATAACAATAACCGTATCAAATCTATGAGTTATATCCAGGAGGCGCTTCGTTTTGAGAAAGAAATAGCGGACTCAACCCGGATTGAGCTTTATGTGACGGCCGGTAATTGTTATAAAGACCAGGAGTCTTATTATTTGGCTCTTAGCTATTATTATAAAGCTTTGGAGATTAAAAACGAGAAAGAATCCAACCGTTCTTTTAGTATTTTGAATAATATTGGAGGCTGTTATTATTTTATGGGTAACTATAAAAAAGCGCGGTATTTCTGGGAATCGGCACTTAAAAAATTCGAGTCTAATAAATCAAGCCAAAATGTTGAAGGCTCCCTTATCTATAATAATCTTGCGGTCCTGGAAAAAGAGCACGGTAATTACGCCAGAGCGTTGGAAATGCTGAAGGAATTCCTGAAAAGAAATGAAAAACTGAAAGATACTTTCAATATTATTATTGCTTATGAAAATATTGCGGATGTCAATGTCAAATTAAAAGAACAGGATCTGGCAATTTCTAACCTGTCAAAAGGCATCGGTCTCGCTAAGAAAATCAAATCAGATTATGACCTTGCAAGTCTCTATACAGACATAGGGAATATCTATCTTTCGCAGCCATCGCGCAAAGATTCATCTTATTATTATCTTTCCAGCGCTTTCAATATTGCTAACAGAAGCGATTTTTCTGACATCAAATTATCTTCATCGGAAAAGCTGGTTTCCTATTTTGAGAATCAAAAAGATTATAAAAGCGCATTATACTATCTTCACATTGCAAAATCTTTGTCGGAAGCAACCATCAACAAAGAAAATGCTAAGAAAGTTTCCAGGCTGGAATCGGAATTTGAGGAAAAGAATAAGCAGAAAGAACTCCTTCAGCAGCAGAAAAAAAGGGAGCGTTATTTCATCTCCGGAATGGTGCTGTTATTATTATTTTCGGTGATTGTTTTTCTGATGTTCAAATTACAGAAAAGTAAATCCGAGAAAAAAGCGACAGAAAATAAGCTGCTTGCCAAAAAACTGGACGAGAAAAATAAAGAACTGGCCAATAACGCGATCAAAATGATGCAGGCTTCCGAGATCTTCCAGACCACACAAAAGGAGCTGAAAGAGATGGACCCGAAGTACGAAGACGACAGGAAGATGATTTCCCGGATTATTATGGACTTCAAAAAAGGGTCACAAGCGCTCAATAAATCTGAGTTTGAGAAACTGTTTATAGAAACTGATGAGGATTTTTATAAAAAATTATTAGACAAATATCCGTCACTTACCAAAAACGAGCTTCGTCTCTGTGTGTTTCTAAGGCAGAATCTTTCTTCTAAAGAGATTTCGGCCATTACGCAGCAAAGTCCGCACAGTATTGTTGTAGCGAGGTCAAGGCTGAGAAAAAAGCTTGGTTTGGAGGAGTCTCAGAGCATCAGCAATTTTCTGATTCAATTTTAGTCCAGAATATTGATATAATCACGATTTCAATTGAATCCATAAAAAAGGCTGTTTCGTTTAGAAACAGCCTATACATTTGTTGGAGTTTATTTATTCTTTAATAAACTTAATATTGTCAACCGTATTGTTTGGCTTAGTCAAATTAAGCATATATACGCCTTTTTCTAACTTCGAAATATTTATTTCTTTGTTAAACGTTTGCTCCATTACTTGTTGCCCCAATAAATTGAAAATTTTCACAGATTTGTAATTCTCTTTGGAAGAGATATTTAAGACATCTTTAGCTGGATTTGGAAAGATGTTTATAGCATTTTTATTAACATCGGAAACAGCAAGTGTTTCTCTGTCAATAGAAAATGTATCTATACCAATAATGTCTGAGTTGCTTCCATTTGTACCACCACTTGTTACAAAATATCTAAATCCAAATTTGACAGGAACTTCGCTGGAACCAACTCCAGTAATAGTAAAAGTATATTTTGTCCATACCTTAGGATATACAAATCCTGCCAATAAGTTTGGATTAACACTAACACCTAGTGAAGTAAACGAGCCAACGCCAGTTGTTCCAGATGGATTTACGGTAGTTGCTGCGGAGCTATACCTTACCTCTAATCTGTCTGGGTAATCTGTTGTTCCATCTGTTCCTTTCCTTGTATAGAAACTTACAACATCACCATCTTTTACGTTCACAGCCGGCGACAAAAGCCAGTTGCTTATCGTTGCATTGGTTGCTGTAGATGTTGTACTAGTATAATTTACAAGTGCAAAAGAATTTTGACCACCTGCTTGACCTACAGGAATATTTCCTACACCACTTCCAAATATACCACTCGTCGCAGTACTGGCAGTGGTATAAGTTGCCTTAGACCATAATGATGTTGTGCTTGGACTTGTACTTTGATTAGTTTTAATCCATGTAGCAGGGAAGTCTGAATCGAATGAATAGCTGTAAACATTTGTTTGAGCATTCATTAATAAGGTAAAAACCGTTAATGAAGAAAGTAAAAATTTTTTCATAGATAATTGTTTAATAAATAATATGTTACTAATGCTAAATTAGGAATAAAATTTTGTAGTTTTAAAAATATTTTCATATTTTTTTTAAATAATATTTTTCTAATGGTTTTGGAAACGATTTTTCATCGGCCTGTTTTTCATTAACGATCAAAAAATCATTATCAGAAGCAAATTTTTCAAATTCTTTTTTAGAATCTATATTGATGAGATTGATTTCAATAGAAAGATTTTTATGCGTCAGTTTATGATTGACGATTTTTGAATTAATGATATACTCGTTCCAATTCTCAGAAATAGAAGTTGGGAATTCGTATAACTTTTTCCAGATAAAATCATTACCACGTTGTTTAATAAGAAATTGATTTTGATATTTCACAAAAAAATATTTCAGACTCAAATCTGACACTTTAACCTTTTTCGTTTTCACAGGAAATTCCGAAACTCTTCCGGTTTGGAAAGCCATGCAATCTTCATTTACAGGACAGAACATACAAAGCGGATTCTTCGGTCGGCAGATTTCAGATCCGATATCCATTATAGCCTGGTTGAATTCCCCAGGTTTTTCGTCCGGCATCACTAACAAAGCCAAATCTGAGAAATATTGAAAAGCTTTAGAACTGGAAATGTCAAAATCATCCGCAAAAATTCTTGACAAAACACGATAGAAATTACCATCAACTGCGGGTATTTTTTCATCGAAACAAATGCTTGCAATCGCAGCAGCAGTATATTTTCCGACCCCTTTTAATTTTAAGATATCATTATAATGATTCGGAAATTCACCCCCGAAATCTTCTACAACCTGATGAGCGGCTTTATGAAGATTAATCGCTCTGGAATAATATCCTAAACCTTTCCAATACAATAATACCTCGTCTTCCGATGCTTGATGAAGCTCTTTTACGGTCGGGAATCTTTCTATAAATCTGAGATAATGACTAAGGCCTTGTTTTACCTGGGTTTGCTGCAAGACGATTTCGCTGATCCATATATTGTAAGGAAGCTGGTTTTGTCTCCAGGGAAGTTGTCTGGCATTGGTATCGTACCACTTCGTAAGCTTTTTTCCAATGTGAAGAAAATCAGCATTTTGTTTGTTTGTTTTCAAAAATATGTCTTATATTTGCACACCAAAAATATAAAGAATTTTAGAAAATGACAAAGGCAGAATTGGTAAATACCATCTCGAACAAGCTGGGAGTAGAAAAGAATGATACACAGAAAGTTATCGAAGCTTTTATGCAAGAAATCAGAACCTCTATGTATAATGGAGATAATGTATATTTAAGAGGATTCGGATCTTTTATTATCAAAACCAGAGCGGCTAAAACAGGTAGAAATATTTCTAAGAATACAGCTATAGAAATCCCTGCTCATAATATTCCTGCTTTCAAACCTTCAAAAACTTTTGTGGAAAAAGTAAAGACCAAAGTTGCAGTAAAATAATTAGTTGAATATTAACAGTAAAAAAATATATAAATTATGCCAAGCGGAAAAAAAAGAAAAAGACACAAGGTAGCAACGCACAAAAGAAAGAAAAGAAGAAGAGCAAACAGACACAAGAAGAAAAAATAATTTAGCCTTTTTGAGTCTTAAACATATTAAATATAGTTGGCGTTTTGCCAGCTATATTTTTGTTTTATATTTACAACCTAATCTTAATAAAACCTTTTTATGAAGTTATGAAGAAAGAACTGATTATTTCCAATGAGGGAGACGCTTCAAAAATTGCTTTATTGGAAGATGGTCGCCTTTTTGAACTTCACGAGCTGGAAACAAAAACCGATTTTGTTGTTGGTGATTTGTTTCTCGGAAAGATCAAAAAACTGGCCCCCAATCTTAATGCCGCTTTCGTAAATATCGGTACGGATAAGGATGCTTTCTTACATTATCAGGATCTTGGTCCGCAATTTTTATCGTATCAGAAGTTTCTGAAAAATACGATTTCCAAAAAACAACAGACATCTAGTCTTAAAAATTTTGAAACAGCAAAGGACATTGATAAGCTGGGAACTGTTGATAAAGTTCTGACAGCCGGTGATCTTGTTTTGCTGCAAATTACAAAAGAACCAATCTCTACAAAAGGACCTAGAATCTCTACACAGATTTCTCTTACAGGTCGTTTTTTGGTTCTGATTCCTTTCGATAACAAAATTTCTGTTTCCAAAAAAGTTGGAGACCCCGAAGAAAAAAACAGATTGAAAACTTTGATAGAAAGTATTCGTCCGGAAGGTTTTGGGGTGATTATCAGAACTGTTGCAGAAGGAAAAAAAGTGGCTGAGCTTCATAATGATATGAATCAGCTGGTGAAAAAATGGGAATCCACATTTAAGAATATTCAGAAAAATAAAGTTCCTAGTAAGGTTCTGAGCGAAGAGGACAAAGCGTCTTCGATCTTAAGAGATAACTTTAACCAGGACTTCGTAAGCATCATTTGTGATGACGAAAAAATGGTGGAGGACATGAAATCTTACATCGAAGTAATTGCACCGGAACGTAAAAATATCGTTCAGTTTTATGATTCTCATATTCCTCTTTTGGAATACTATAATGTAGAAAAACAACTGAAACAGAGTTTCGGTAAACATGTGAACATCCCGGCTTCCAAAGGTGCTTACCTGGTAATTGAACACACAGAAGCGCTTCACGTGGTGGATGTGAATTCCGGAAATAATATCTCGTCATCTTCTACCAACAAAACCCACGCTTTGACTGTCAACAAAATGGCAGCTACAGAAATTGCAAGACAATTGCGTCTGCGGGATATGGGCGGAATCATTGTGGTGGATTTCATTGATATGACAGATCCGGAACACAGGAAGGAACTATACGAACACTTCCGTGAAGAAATGAAGCGTGACAAAGCTAGACATAAGATTTTGCCACCTTCAAAATTCGGACTGATCCAGATGACAAGACAACGTGTCCGTTCCGAAAAGCACATCGAAACATCCGAAGAAAATCCGAATAAGGACGGCGAAATCATCGCTCCAATTGTAATTGTGGAAAGAATGGAAGAATCCATCAGAACAATTATTCAAAAAGAAAAAGGCAAATTGTACCTTCACGTACATCCTTTTCTGGAAGCCTATCTTACGAAAGGACTGGCAAGTATCCAAAACAAGTGGTTTTTGAAATACAAAAAATGGGTAACCATCATCCCGAGAGATTCCTTCAAAATGCTGGAATTCCATCTCTATAATTCTAACAAAAAAGAATTGATGAGCTACTCTAATTAGAAAAGTAAACTGATTTCTGGAATAACAATTTCAAGGATCTATAATTTGAAAGTCTGTTTAATTTTGTTAAGCAGACTTTTATTTTTCATCAAATACTTATTATAGATATTATCCGTTTAATTTCTTAAATTTGGTTTTATGAAAAACATTTACGCGCTTCTTATATTTTGTCTTTTTACAAGCTGTTACACATATAGATCGGTTGCTGATGAAAAAGAGATCGAAACAAATAAAAATCCACGAACAAGACTTCAAAGTTCCGAAATGGCAATGGCTGCAAATGATAATGCTGCGATAGCTCATGTTCAAAAAAGTCAAATGCAAATTGCTAATACCGAAAAAATTGAAACGAATTCAAAGCCGAAGCAATCTATAAAATTAGGAATAAAAGATAAGTTGCAGCCAGATAAGATCTACAAAATAAAAGTTGCCGACAAGCGATACAAGATCCAGGTAGACCAATGGGAAAGTGATTCATTGGTGGTTCATCGGGTGAATAAACCTGAAAAGAAAATGAAATTCCATAAAAACCAGATCGAAGAAGATGCTATTTTGGAAAAACGTTTCTCACAGCCTATGTCCGATATAATCACCGTTACAATTTACGCCGGAATTGCTGCACTTATTGCTGCACTTGTACTTTAATAATATATTTTAAACTATTAATTGCTAATTGCGGTTTCGATTTTGAAAACGTTTTTAGCAATTTTTTATTGGCATTAACTAATATTTAACGTCAAGATTTAGTTAATTAATTATTATTAAGATATTTTGGTAATAATTTTGATAGAGATTAATCAAACATACAAATATATATGTCAGGAAAAATTTTATGGATAGATGATGAAGTGGATTTACTAAGGCCTCATATTGTCTTTTTAGAGAATAAAGGTTATAAAGTCACGCCCGTAAACAATGTGAACGAGGCTCTTGAAATCATTGAAAAAGAGAAATTTGCATTAACACTGCTAGATGAGAATATGCCCGGAATATCCGGTTTGGAAGCGATCCCGATGATCAAGGAAAAAGACAATGCTCTTAAAATTGTTATGGTCACCAAGAGTGAAGAAGAGCATATCATGGAGCAGGCAATTGGCTCGCAGATCGAAGATTATATCTTAAAACCGGTGAATCCCAATCAGGTGCTTTTGTCTCTGAAAAAGAACTTGCAGAGTGAAACGCTCGTAGAACAAAAAACAATTGTTGATTACCAGCAGGAATTCCGTAATCTGAGTATGGAATTGTCCTATCTCAGAACTTATCAGGATTGGGCGGAATATTATAAGAAAATCCTGAACTGGGAAATCAAATTCGATAAGGTCTTTGACAATGAGTTTGCTGATCTTCTGCAGAATCAGAAAGAAGAAGCAAACATCCAGTTTTCAAAATTTGTTGAGAATAATTATGAAGATTGGTTACACAGCAATGAAAAGCCGATGATGAGCCATACACTTTTCAAAGACAAAGTGAAGCCGGAAGTTGAAAAAGAAAAAGTTCTCCTGCTGATGGTTGATAACCTGAGATACGATCAGTGGAAGGTCATAGAACCGTTATTCACAAGGTTTTACAACAAGACCTCAGAAGATTATTATTTCAGTATTCTGCCGACGGCGACTCAATATGCACGTAACTCATTTTTCGCTGGATTGATGCCGTCAGAGATCGAAAAAAGATTTCCCGAATATTGGTTTAATGATAATGAAGAAGGAAACAAGAATGAGCATGAGAGAGACTTTCTGGAAGACCAGATGAAGAGAATCGGTTTATCCGGAAAATCAATGAAATATCTGAAAATCCTGAATGCGGATTTCGAAAGAAAAATTCTGGACGACTTCAATCAGCATAAGAACAATGATCTCTTGGTGATTGTGTACAATTTTATTGATATTTTGTCTCATGCGAAAACAGATAATAATATTGTAAATCAATTGATTAGAGATGATAAAACATTCAGATCCTTAACATATAACTGGTTTGAAAATTCATCATTAATCAAGATTATCAAAGCGGCCGCAGAAAATGGCTTCAAGCTGGTAATTACAACAGACCACGGCACGGTTTATGTTAAAAAACCTAGTAAAGTTGTAGGTGACAGGGAAACGTCAACCAACATCAGATATAAAACCGGAAGAAGTTTGACTTATGATGATAGGGATGTTTGGGCGATTGACAATCCCGACAAACTCTTTCTGCCAAAAGGAAACCTGAGTTCAAAATATATTTTTGCAAAGAACAACACATTCTTGGCATACCCGAAAAACTACAACCATTTTGTAAACTATTACAAAGATACTTATCAGCACGGGGGAATCTCTCTGGAAGAGGTCATCATCCCGATAAGCATATTAGAGCCCAAATAGTTTTTTTCATAGTTTATTTGATTTGGGTTTATTGGGCGGAAAGGATTGATTACCTTTTCCGCCTTTTTTATTTATAGAAGCAACAAGGTTGGCGACTATTTCACCATTCCCACCCGCTATCCACTATATCTTTTTCTTTTTTCATTAAAAAGAAAAAGGATGCCGTTCCTATCGGGGCTAGAAAGTAGTTTCGTATTTCTTTTGACCATTCAATTCAAAATCCCGAACTTTGAAAAACTAAAGTTTTTAAAAATCTATCATCATACTACTATGAGAATCATTTCCTATAATGTCAACGGAATCCGGGCAGCCTTTACCAAAGATTTTTTAGGCTGGCTTAATGTTGCAAGCCCGGATGTTATTTGTATCCAGGAAAGTAAAGCAGGAAACGATCAAATCGATATAGAAAGTTTCGAAAAGTTGGGTTATCATAGTTATTGGCATTCGGCAGTTAGAAAAGGTTACAGTGGCGTTGGGATTGCTTCCAAAGTCAAGCCTAATCACGTGGAGTTTGGTTGCGGTATCGAAAGTTACGATAACGAAGGTCGAATTATGCGTGCAGATTTTGACGGGTTTTCCGTGATCTCCGTCTACGTTCCTTCTGCTTCCAATATCGAAAGATTAGATTTTAAAATGCAATTCTGTTTCGATTTCTTAGCTTATATTAAAGAACTCAGAAAAACTATCCCTAATTTAATCATCAGCGGTGATTTCAACATCTGTCACCAGGCGATTGATATTCATAATCCAATTGGTCTGGCAAATACATCTGGCTTTTTACCGATGGAAAGGGAATGGATGACCAGCTTTATGCGCGAGAATCAACTCACAGACAGTTTCAGATATTTTAATGATCAGCCGGATCAGTATTCCTGGTGGAGTTACAGAGCGGGTTCAAGAGCAAGGAACAAAGGATGGCGTTTGGACTACAATTTTGTTTCCGAACCATTGAAAGATAAAATGACGAGAGCTGTAATTTTAGCAGAAGTCAAACATTCTGATCATTGTCCCGTAATGGTAGAACTAGGAATATAAATGATAAATAATAATTCATGAATGATTAATTATTATATTTAGATTTTATCGATTATCATTTATCAATAGTCAATTATAAAACGTGCACGAACAATTTAATCTTATCATAGAAATCCTCGGAACGATTTCCTTTGCAATGTCGGGTAGTTTTGCAGCGATGCAGAAACGCCTTGATCCTTTCGGTGTATTGATTATTGCTTTCGTTACCTCTGTTGGTGGCGGAACAGTAAGAGATTTGCTTTTGGATGTTCCCGTTTTTTGGATGACTGATATGATGACCTGCTCACTGATCTTTTTCACCTGTTTATTTTCTATGATTTTTAAATCCATTGAAAAAAACTTCAAAGTAACGCTGTTTATATTCGATAGTTTTGGATTGGGATTATTCACTATTATCGGTATTCAGAAAGGGCTGACAGCTGGTCTGCATCCTTTGATATGTCTCACGTTGGGAACTATTACCGGTTGCTTTGGAGGGATTATCCGGGATATTCTGTTGAACAGAATCCCATTGATTTTCAGGAAAGAAATCTACGCAACGGCCTGTATCGTAGGAGGTGGAATTTTCTTGCTAATGTCAAAATTTACAGGCTTATCTTACACGCTGGTTCAGATTTTTACAATAATTTTAATTGTTACGATCAGGACGTTGGCTGTCAAATACCATTGGAGAATTCCAAAATTCTATGGCTATGAGAATAATGATGAAATGTAAAGAAAAAGAGCAAAACTAATTTTGCTCTTTATTTTATAACTAGAAAAACTTTCCTCTGTTTCTCATATGCGGGTTGTGCATATGTTTTTGCATTGTCGGCATTTTCATCTGTTCCTTCATCATTTTGATTTGGTCAGCCATCATTCCTGCAGAATCCAACTGCTTAGCCTCGTCCAAAAGTTTCTGGGCTTCCGCTTTTCTCCCTTTGGAAAGTGCAGATGCTGCCAGATTAAGTTTTGCCATTGCTCTGTCGTGCTTCATATTCAAGCCATACTCCAAAGCTTTTTTCATCAATCCTTCTGTTTTTGCAGGATTGTCCTGAGCAATAGTCAATGCCTGCAGATAATGGAAATAGCCGTATTGACTTTTGTGAAGCTGCGATTTGTAATTGGTGATGTTAGACAAAAACTTAGAAGCTTTTTCGAGATTTTGTTTTCTCAATTGCCAAAAAGCCAAAAGGATGTTTTCGTTTTTGAAGAAAAGTGCGATTGGAATTGCAGAAAGCACAACCAAAACGATTCCCCAACCGATATTACGATTGAACATCAGATAAACGCCTAAAGCGATAATGATTGCAGCTGCTACAAATTTTATGTATTTGTTCATTTTTAAATTTTAGGTTGCAAAGATAAGAATTACGGATAAGAATTCCGATAGTTGCGGTGTTATGAATTTGGTGGATTATTAAAAAACTCCCAGACAATTTTAGCTTTAGCTTTTCCGAGAATTTCTTCCAGCGTCACAATGTCCGCTTCTTTCACTCGTTTCACAGATTTCAGTTTTGATAAAAGCAATTCAATGGTTTTTCCTCCAACTCCCGGAATCTCTTCAAGTTCAGATTTTATGGTTGAATTTTTTCTTCGTGTTCTGTGATGCTTCACACCAAAGCGGTGTGCTTCGTCTCTTACACGTTGAAGAATTTTCAGTGTTTCCGCTTTTTTATCAATATATAATGGAATCGAATCTTCGGGGAAATAGATTTCTTCCAATCTTTTAGCAATGCCGATAATTGTAATTTTTCCATAAAGTCCAAGCAGTTTCAGACTTTTGACAGCTGATGATAATTGACCTTTTCCACCGTCAATCAGAATCAGTTGAGGTAAAGGTTCGCCTTCGTCAATCAATCTTCTGTAACGTCTGTAGATGACTTCTTCCATTGTGGCAAAGTCGTTTGGACCTTCCACTGTTTTTGGATGAAAAATTCTGTAATCCGCTTTGCTCGGTTTTCCATCTTTGAAAACAACACAAGCCGAAACCGGATTGGTTCCCTGGATATTTGAGTTATCAAAACCTTCTATGTGTCTTGGTTCAACAGGCATTCTGAGAATTCTCTGCATCTCAGACATAATCCGGTTAGTGTGTCTTTCCGGATCAACGATCTGAACTTGTTTTAATTTTTCCAGACGGTATTCTTTAGCATTTTTTTCGGAAAGTTCTACGATTCGTTTTTTGTCTCCAACTTTGGGAACAATCAGTTTAACGTTCGGAATTTCAATTCCCAAATGAAAAGGAATCAGAATCTCTTTGGATGTAGAATCAAATTTCTGTCTGATTTCTACCAGCGCTTCTTCCAGGATATCTTCATCCGTCTCTTCCAGAACTTTTTTGATTTCTGTTGTAAAACTCTGAACAATAGAGCCGTTTCTTATTTTGAAATAATTGACATAAGCCGCCGTTTCATCACTTGTCATTCCAAAAACATCCACATCGTCAATACTTGGATTCACAACGGTATGCTTCGCCTGATAATCATCCAGAGACTCTATATTTTGTTTTAGCATCTGCGCTTTCTCGAACTCAAGATTGGCCGCAAAACGATACATCCTTTCCTCCAGATATTTCTTTGCAAAACGGAAATCTCCTTTTATAATTCCTCGGATAGCTTCTACTTTTTCGTCGTAATCTTCCTTGGTTTCGAGTGATTCACAAGGCCCGTTACAGTTTTTGATGTGATATTCCAGACAAACGCGATATTTTCCTTCCGCAATTTTTTCGGGAGCGAGATTCAGGTTGCAGGTTCTTATTTTATAAAGACTCTTAATGGTGTCAAGAAGTATTCTTGCGGGACGTACTTTGGCGTAAGGTCCATAATACTCAGAGCCGTCTTTGATTTTTGTCCTTGTCAGAAAAATTCGTGGAAAATCTTCATTTTTAATGCAAATCCAAGGATAGGATTTGTCATCCTTCAGCATCACGTTATAAAACGGCTGATGTGCTTTTATCAGGTTGTTTTCCAGTAAAAGAGCGTCATACTCGCTGTTCACCACGGTAGTTTCCAGCCGGTGAATCTTGGAAACCATAATCCGTGTCCGGTAACCGTTCTGGTTTTTGTTGAAGTAAGAAAGCACTCTTTTTTTGAGATGCTTGGCTTTTCCTACATACAAAAGCTGGTCGTTCTTATCATAATAACGATAAACGCCGGGTTCCGAAGGAAGAGTTTTGAGCTGAAGTTCTAGATTGGAATTCACAATACAAATTTACGGAATGTTTCTTTGAAATTAAATTTCAATGCCGCGGAATTCTGAACCTAAGCATACATTAATAATAAACTGCGTTTTTATTGAATGAGTTTTTATTGTTCAATAAGGTTGTTTTCCGAATTATCTATCAAGCTTTGCGGGATTTCTTTTTTATTTTTGATGCCGAGCTTTTTCAACTTCTCAGTTTGTCTTACAAGGTTATCGTTTCCTGTGTAAAGCTGTTTGTACGCATCAGTAAAAGAGGTTTTTGCCTGATCGATATTTTTTCCAACTTTGTCAAGATTCTCTACAAAACCTACAAATTTGTCATACAATTTTGCACCTTGTGATGCAATTTCCATAGAATTACGGTTCTGATATTCGCGTTTCCAAAGGTCGGCAATCAGTTTGAGAGAAGTGATGAGGTTGCTTGGATTTAGTAACAAAATCCGTCTTTCGTAGGCAAAGTTCCAAAGGTTCTGATCGATTTGCATTGCAGCGATATAAGCCGGTTCGCTCGGAATAAACATCATTACAAAATCAAGGGATTTTCCATAATCATCATAAGCTTTCTGAGACAGTTGCTGAATGTGATTTTTGATTGAATTAAGATGCTGTGTTTGTTTTATGCTGATGATGTTGGCATCGGTCTCATCCACCAATTCTGTAAAAGCAGAAAGAGAAACTTTGGAATCGATGATAACATTCCGTTCATCCGGATATTTCACAACCGCATCGGGACGCATTTTCTTGCCGGAAAATTCTGAGAACAAGGCTTTGTTATCCTCATCACGCAGCTCGTGTTCTAAGAAATATTCTCTTCCTTTTACCAACCCTGACTTTTCCAAAATACTTTCCAATATCATTTCTCCCCAATTTCCTTGCGTTTTGGATTCGCCTTTCAAAGCTCGGGTCAATTTTTTGGCATCATCAGAAATCTGTTGATTCAGTTCTGCCAATTCTTTTACTTTTTCAGCGAGAGAGAAGCGTTCTTTATTTTCCTTTTCATAAGCTTCGTTCACTCGATTTTTCAGCTCAACAATTCTTTCCTGGAAAGGCTCAAGAATCGTTTTCAAGTTGGTCTGATTAAGTGTTGTGAATTTCTCAGTTTTCTCTTCTAAGATTTTATTGGCCAGGTTTTCAAACTGTTCTTTTGCCTGTTCCTGGATTTTAGTGATTTCTTCTTTCTGGGAATCGAGAAGTTTCTGGAGTGTTTCGTTTTGCGCTGATAATTGTGATTTTACAGCAATCAGTTTTTGCAGTTCGTCCAGAAGATTTCGTATTTCCGAATTTTGGTTTTGATTAAGTTCCTGCTGTTCCGTTATTTTCTGTGATTGCGCATTGTTCTCTGCAGAAAGTGTCGCGACATTATTTTTTAACTGATTAAGAACATCAGATTGCTGAGCATTATTATATTTTTCTTCTTGTAAGAACCTGTTAAGCTCATCAATTTTTGATTGAGAATTCTGTAGGTCAGAATTGATTTTGATGAAGTTATTATTAAGTTCATCATATAGATTCCTGGCAACTGAAGAAGACTTAAGCACAAAATAAACTATAGCAGCGCCTAAAATACCGCCCACAAAAAAACCAATGATTAGATAAGAGATTTCCATTCTTCAAAAATACAATTTTGTAAGAAGAAAAAATACGGAAAGCCGTAAACTTTAAAAGAGAAAGTTGAGTTAAATTTTTCTATTCTTAGCTAACATCGGAATAGAAATAAGTCCCATTACGAGCATAATAATGATTTGTAGTGGCAATGTGATGAAAGAGTAGGCGAGTCCTAATTCTCCGCCTTCCACAGCGTCTTTTCCCATAGAAATGAATAATGCTGTGAATCCAAATTTCATAGCCAGATTAAAAGCGCCGATTCCGCCACTCGCAGGGATAATCATTCCTAATGTTCCGACAACCAAAATGAAACATCCGTCAGCGGGAGTAAAATCTGAGGTTTCCGGAAGTGAGAAGCAAACTAAATATGATGCAAAGAAATAGCAGATCCAGATTCCTGCAGTCAGAAGAATGAATTTTCCTTTTTGACGAAGTTTTAGAATGGATTTCAGACCTTCTAAAATTCCTTTTCCAAACCCAATAATTTTGTTGTAAATGGATGATTTTTGTAGATGTTTTCTGAAGATGAACAATAAAATGACCAGAAAAGCGATAAAGCCTAAAACGATATAACTCATGTTAGAATCGGATTGAGGTGCTGCTTGATTTTTTTGTTCAGTTGCAGATTTGTAAAAAGCAATTAAAGCATCATATTTAAAAATCAATGTTAATAATGCAAAGATTCCCATACAAACCAAATCCACAACCCGTTCCAGAATAATAGTTCCAAAAGATTTGTCAACAGGAACTTTTTCGACACCATAAAGGGCTGTTGAGCGGGCCACTTCACCACTTCTTGGGATCGTAAGATTCATCAGATATCCAAAAGAAATTGACCAGAGCGAATTGCTGTTAGAGATTTTGTAACCCATTGGTTCCAGTAGAAGGTTCCAGCGAACTGCCCTGAAAATATAAGCGGAAATACCAAAAACTGCTGCGAACAATACCCAAAGATAATTGGCTTTTTGTAAAGAATTTTTGATTTTGTCAACGTCCAGACCTCTGAGAGCAACCCAAAGAAAAACTCCTGCAACAGCAACAGAAATCAGAATTGTAATTGCATTTTTGAATGCTGATGACTTTTTTTCTTCCAAGAGCTATGAGTTGAAATTATGTTAGAAGATTGGTTGCTTCATCCGGAAAAACTATTTTTGGCTGGAAATTTTTTGCTTCTTCCGGCGTCATCTGTGCATAAGCAATGATAATGATGATATCGCCTTTATGAACTTTTCTTGCTGCAGGACCGTTAAGACAAATATCTCCGGATTTTCTTTTGCCCTTGATAACATAAGTGTCAAAGCGCTCACCGTTATTCACATTCACAATGTAGACTCTTTCACCAACAATTAAACCGGCCGCTTCTATAAGGTCTTCGTCTATAGTGATGCTTCCAATATAATTAAGGTCCGATTCTGTGACGCGAACTCTGTGAATTTTCGATTTAAAAACTTCAATTAACATAGGTACAAATTTACGTTAAATAAATAAAAGTTTGAAAAATTTGTTCCTTAAAAACTTATATAAGACCTCGCAAAATAAACGGCGATTATTATGAATTTATGAATATTGACATTAGTTGTTTTGTTTTGGCTCAATTGTTGATGAATAGTGGAAAATTGTATGCAATGAATTGCTGTAAAGTGAGTATTTTCGTTAATATTGATTTTAGTAAAAATTCATCATAATAAAATAAAAGATATATTTTTCACTAAATTTTATAAAAATATTTGCGTGATATTAAAATTGTCTTATATTTGCTATAACAACATAACTTTAATTAATAAATATTATGAACAAGTCTGAATTAATCGACGCTATTGCAAAAGATGCAGAAATCACAAAAGCTGCTGCTAAAAAAGCTTTGGAATCATTCGTTTCTAACGTAACAGAAACTCTTAAGAAAAAAGAAGGTAAAGTATCTTTAGTAGGATTTGGAACTTTCTCGGTATCTGAAAGAGCTGCAAGACAAGGTATCAATCCTGCTACAAAAAAACCAATCAAAATTGCTGCTAAAAAAGTTGCAAAATTCAAGGCTGGTGCTGATTTAGCTACTGCTGTTGCTGGTGCTAAAAAGAAATAATACTTTATTTGATTGTATCGAATAAAAAAACCCGTCATTTGACGGGTTTTATTTTTTTATAGAATTCGAGATTTATTGGTTTTCATCATCCAAAAGATGCCCGAAAAAGTCTTTTTTTGTCTTGAGGTAAGATGCACTGACTTCATTAGATTTAATTTGTAATGGTATCCTGGAATTGAACTCGATATCACTGTCTTTGATAATCTGTATTTTTTCAGGATTATTGGTCATTAGATTGACTGATTTGACACCTAATTTTTGCAGCATTTCTATTGCAACGCCAAAATCCCTGTCATCTGCAGGTAAGCCCAATTCCAAATTAGCTTGAACGGTATCCAGTCCTTTCTCTTGCAGTGCATAAGCTTTAAGCTTATTGATGATGCCAATATTTCTTCCTTCTTGTCTCAGATAGATAATCAGACCACCATTTTCCTGCATATATTTCATTGCTGAATCCAATTGCTGTCCGCATTCGCACTTTTGAGAATGAAAGACTTCTCCGGTGATACATTCGGAATGGATTCTCACATTAACAGGTTTTTCTAGATCTGTATTTTTTGCAATCAGAGCCATATGTGGCATCCAATTTTTATCATCTTCTGAAAAAGCCATCATTTTGAATTCCCCAAAATCTGTGGGAACGTTCGCTTCTGCTTGTGTTTTTAACATTAAATAAAAAGGTGTTAATTAGAAGACATAGAAGTTGACTCTATACTTTTGCTTTGAGATGCTTCCAGCAAATTCATATTGGTTTTTATCTTTACCATATATCTGTTAAGCACTTCGTCATCATCACGAGTCATAAACTTTCGTAATTTTTGTATCTTTTTATAATACTTTTCAAATTCTCTGAGAGAGTTATGTTTATCTGCCAGGTTAAAATTACGGATTGCAAGAAGATAATTGGTAAGCGAATTTTTTAAAGAGGAAACTTCCCTATTTACAGCATCATTTCTGAATTTAGGAAAAGTTGAAATAAGGTTGGAGATAGAAGAAGCATATACAATGGCTTCCGGTGTAAGATATGCGTATGTATCTGACAAACTATCCGAATGCAATTCCTCTGAGGCTGCCGAACTGGTAGAACAGGAGTCTGAAAGATTAATGATAAATATAACGGCTAAAAGTTTGTACAAACTTTTCATTTTCTCTGCATTTTTTGATACAGGATTGGGTTAAGACTCTCGTCATTATACATCTTCATCTGTTTATAAAGTTTCATCTTAACTTTACCGTTTTCTATGTCAGAAAGTAGCTGATCTATTGCGGTTTCCAAGTCTTTTTTCTGTTCAAGAAGGACTTGTAGTTTTTGAGAACATTGTAATCTGTGTTCTTCCGAAGCATCTTTTCGGGAAGCTTCTATAGACATGTGATATATTTTCAATGATAAGATAGAAAACCTATCGATAGACCAAGCTGGTGTTTCACTGTTGATTCTGGCATCCTGATCAGGAACAATATTTTCAAAAGTTTTATAGAACCAAAAATCGATTTGTTCAACCATATCTGTTCTTTTCTGATTGAGCTTATCAATCCTTCTTTTTATTTTTAAAGCTTCTGTCGGGTCAATATCTTCTTCTCGAATTATATCTTCCAGATGCCACTGAACGGTATCAATCCAGTTTTTTGAATACAAAATCCATTCCAAACTATTAGCTTGGAATGGATTGTTTTCTTGTGAATTAACATCGTCATTTATATGGTAGTCATTAACCGACTGGTTAAAGATTTCCCACGCTTTTTCAGTCAAATTCATTAATTATTTCTTTTTAAGAAGGATCATTCGGATTAGATGATGAATCTTTTTTCTTATCTTCATCCTTTACCGCATCTTTGAACTCTTTAATGCCAGAGCCTAAACCTTTCATCAATTCGGGAATTTTTTTACCTCCAAATAATAAAAGCAATATCAAAGCTACAATTAATATATGTTGCCAAGAAAGACTTAATATAACAGTTGCTAGTGTCATTTCAATTTTTTTGCAAAGTTAAAGTATTTTTTAATACGAAACCCAACCTAGAGGATCTACCGGAGTCGTACCATTCCAAATCTGAAAATCTAATGTAATAGATCCGTCAAAATCACTGCCAACCTCTCCAATCAGTGTTCCTGCAGAGACTTGCTGGTTAGCTTTTACCAATGTGCTGGTTAAGTTAGAGTATACAGTGAAATAATTGCCATGTTTTACAACAACTGTTCGGCTTCCATTAATTGCCTGGATGCTGGAAACCACTCCAGGAAAAACACAACGGGCTTTTGTTCCGGGCGAAACAGCGATTTTGATTCCAATGTTTTCTTCCACAATATTTTTGAAAACAGGATGTGGCTGTCTCCCAAAACGGTGCGTTACAGTTCCTCTGTCAACAGGAAAAGTGATATGTCCTCTGTTATCGGCAAAATTACTTCCGACAGTAGAGCCGACGCCATAACTTTTCATTACTTTTTTCTCCGCCTCATCTTTGGCGTCTTCATTCTTCTTGTTGATTGCTGCCTCATTAGCTTTTGCGGCAACTACTTTGTCATTAGCGGCTTTTGCTCTTTCTTCAGCTTCTCTTGTTGCTTTTTCTGCTGCTGCCTTTTTCTCTGCTGCTTTGTTAGATTCTGCTAATTTCCTTTCGTCTTCTGCTTTTTTAGCAGCTAATTCATTAGCTTTTTTCAGTTCAGCCTCTGCTTTTTTTCTTTCAGCTTCAGCTGCTGCCAGCCTGGCTCTGTTTTCTGCTTCAATTCTTTCTTTTTCTTTTTTAGCGGCAATTTCTGCTAACCTTTTTCTTTCAGCTTCAGCCTTTTTCTCTGCTTCTTCTTTGGCTTTCGCTATTCGGATCTCTTCAGCAATAATATTGGCGATCTGTCTTTGCAGATCTTTTTGCTGAACCTGCTTTTGTCTTATTTCTGCGGTTAATTGTGCTTCATTCTTTTTGAATTCATTCAGTAATTCCTGCTTTTGTTTTCTTTCACCTTCAATTACCGCCAGTTCTTTTTTCTGGGAAAGGAGAAGATTATCTTTTTCGTTCACAGATTTTTTCTTGAGTGCAATGTTTTTCTGGATTTCTTTGGCTTTATTAGAAATTTCCGCTGCTTTTTTGTCCTGATATTCGGAGTATCTTTTCAGATATTCTATCCTTTTAAGCGCTTCCCCGAGGTTTTTGGAAGAGAGGATAAAAGTGACTTTGTTTTGGACACCTTTTGTTTTATAGGCTTTTACAAGAATCTCTGCGTAATTCTTACGAAGGACTTTTAGTTCTCGGTTATTCTTATTGATTTCTAGCTGACGTTTGTAAATATCATCCTCTATAAATCTCTTTTCTTTTTGGGTGTTGTTGTAAACTTTTTCTCTGAGCGTCAGCTTTTGATTCACTGCATTGAGATAAGCTATAGAAAGTTTAGATTCTTGTTTTGTCTGATTCAAAGTTGCATTAAGAGAAGAAATCTGTTTCTTGAGCTCTGCATTTTGTTTCTGCAGTTGTTCTTTGTCCTTCTGTGCAAAAGCGATTCCGAATACTAAAATACTTATAAAAAAACTTAATTTCTTAATCATTTAATTTCTGTCTTTGTATAATTGGCAGGAACGGAATAAGTAGTTTCCATTCGGGAAAAATCAAATTTCGTGTTTTCAATCAATATTTCGTCTGTTTTCTTTGCTTTTATAATTATTTTAACACTTTTTGGAAAGCTTTCATTATTAAGGATTTCTCTATTAGAATAAGTGATTTCTAACTGATCGTTATTCCTCGGGTTGGTAAGTAATACATGATTCAGCTCCAGGTTTTTATCGTAATCCAATGAGATATTATATTCGGTTGTTTTTCCGTTTTCTGTAATTTTTTGAGTTTCCTTTGATGAGAGATTAAAACCCTGAGCATTTTGAGTCAGTTTATACTGATTGTCGGAAACCGGCAGAAAAGTTTTTCCTAACAGCAAATTCTGTAAAGCATTATAATCTATGAAATTGACATTCAATAGTTTGTTAAGATAACTAAAATCAGAATCGATATAAGTTTTATCAAGTTTATAATAACCTTTGATACCTTCGGGAGTTGCAACACCTCTTGCCGCCTGAAGAATAACTGCAGTTAAATTCATCCATATTTTTTGGCCGTTTTCCACATAGATCACTGCATCCAGAGTCGGAATAAACGAGCCTGTTTTTGCGTCAATTTTACTATTGATTTTTACAGCATCAAAGGTTGATTTTTTTTCTATTGCCGAGAAAAATTGAGAATTATTTTCAATTGGTTTTGTAGTACTTACCGGTTGTTCGGGAGTTGTCTTTTTCTGAACACTACATGATGCCACCAGTAACGCTGAAAATATGATTAGAAGATAGGTTTTCATAAACTTTTTTCAAGTGAATCTAACAATATTAACGCCAAATAGGAATTAATATTTCTAAAAACTTAGTTAAATAAAATGACAAACTTTGCCAGATGTCTGACAAAGTCTGTATTATAATTTGTACAAATTAATCTTTTGAAAGGAAATCTAAAACTGAATAATCACCTAAAGAAATCTCTCTTGCTACACCAAAATATTTGGCAGAGTTACCAATCATTGAATTGCTTAGATTCCCATGGTCAATAATGGTATTCTCCTGGATTAATGAGTTATCAATATTTGAATTAATGACAATTGTATTGTTACCAAGAGAAACATTAGGGCCAATTTTAGAATTAGAAATCTTAACATTTTCTCCAATAAAACATGGCGGGATAATTAAGCAGTTTTCGATTTTAGCAGATTCCGGATATTTTGCCATACATTCTTTTTCGTACTGCAAAATTTTGCTGTTAGTTTCTACAGTGGCATTTTTATTTCCACAATCCATCCAATCGTCAACTTTTCCTAAAGAAAATTTAGCACCTTTTGCTCTGAGGTTTTCTAATGCGGTTGTTAATTGATATTCGCCACCTTCAAGAATATGATTATCCATTATATGGTCAATTTCTGCCATCAATTTCTCCGCAGAATTGAAATAATAAATGCCGATAATGGCCAAATCAGAAACATATTCTTTCGGTTTTTCTACAAAATCTGTAATGAAACCATAATCATCCAGTTTCACAACCCCAAAAGCAGATGGATCATCAACTTTTTTTACCCAGATTACACCGTCCGCATTGGTATCCAAATGGAAATCTGCACGGAATAATGTATCAGCAAATGCAATAATCACCGGCCCACTCATACTTTTCCTTGCACAATTGATAGCGTGAGCTGTTCCTAAAGGTTCGTTTTGTGTATATATGCTTCCTTTTGCTCCAAGATTTTCAGCAACTTTTATTAATGATGCTTCTACTTCCGGTCCAAAATCTCCGATGATGAAGGCGATTTCCTCTATGGGCTCATTAGCTACTTTTGCAATGTCTTCTACCAGTCTTTGTACGATTGGCTTTCCTGCAATCGGGATCAATGGTTTTGGTACTGTCAGTGTATGAGGTCTAAGTCTGGATCCGCGTCCAGCCATTGGAACTATTATTTTCATAAAATTATTGTTAAATTTTTGGTTATTAGTTAGTTAATACTAAATTTGAGTTATTATTTCCTTTTAATTTTATTAAGAATTTTTGCCGGAATCAATTTTTCCTTTCTTAATAAGAAGGTTGCCAAAATTAGAAATATAACATTTCCTAGCCAAATGTTTTCTTTTAAATATTGATAACATACCAGAGACACTAGCATTGTGATGGTAATGACTGTAATATTTTTGTAAATATTGTAAGGGATCGGATATTTGTAATGCCCCCAAATGTACGAGATAACCATCATGGCAAAGTAACTCGCAATGGTTGCCCAGGTCGAAGCCCAGTAACCATATTTTGGAATGAAATAAAAATTAATAAGTATTGTTATCAAAACTCCAATTCCAGAAATGTAAGCACCGATAATGGTTTTATCAGTCAATTTATACCAAATCGAAAGGTTAAGATAAATCCCTAAAAACAAGCTGGCAAAAAACAATATCGGAAGAATTCCAATACCTTCATAATATTCAGGATTGTTGATGTAAACTTTTGCGATCCAATCAAGATTTACAGAAAGGAATAAAACAATCAGGCAATTGATTGCGACGAAAATATCCATTAGCCTTACGTACATCTCTTTAGCGTTATCTTTTTTGGAATTACTAAAGAAAAATGGTTCAATTCCTAAAGAATAAGCTTGTCTGAACAAAATAACAAATGTAACAACCTTTGCCACACCACCATAAACACCTAATTCGTGACGACCGATGTCTTCTGGTAAAAGAAATTTAAGAAACTGTCTGTCAAATGTTTCGTTGATGATTCCAGCCAAACCTGCAATGGTAATCGGCCAGGAATATTTTATCATCTTTTTCCAAAGTTCCCAAGAGAAATACTTTATCCTTGCGATTAATAATTCTTGCGATAACATCAAAAATGTGATTGAACTTGCAACAAGATTGGCTACAAAAACATAACCGATTCCAAATTCCGGACTGTATTTTAATCCGAAAATTCCATTTGGATATTTTGGCAGAATAATGATGAAAAATACAACCAAAAGAAAATTAATAACTCCGTTTGTGATTCTGATTCCTGCATATTTCAAAGGTCTTTCATTTTTCCTCAGCATTACAAAAGGCATTGCACAAAAAGCATCCAAAGCCAAAGTTACTGTTAAGATTGCCAATAAGTCAACCTGGTCTGGTGTTTTGAAAGCATTCGCAAGAGGTTGTCTGTAAATCAATGTGAAAAAAAGATAAACCAAAGTCACAGCCAAAACACTGAAAAATGAAGTTGAAATCAGTTTTCTATCATCTTTTTCGTCCAGAGCAAATCGGAAAAAAGTGGTTTCCATACCGTGCGTCAAAAGGACAGCAATAACACCTGCTACCGAATAGAAGTCGGCAAAAGGAGAGTAGGCCGTTGGTCCAAAAGTTCTCGTAATAATAGGATTGATAACGAATGGGAAGAGTCTGATAATCACAGTCGTTAATCCATAAAGCGCGGTTTGTCCGAGAAGTTTCTTCATTTTAATTTCGATTCGAAAATTTTTGCAAAATTAATGGATTCTGTTAAAGTTCAATTTTATTTCTTCGGTTTGTCGGTCATATAGAATGTCAGCTTTCCGCCATTCATAATATCCTGATGTCTGATTGTAAAATCTTTTATGGCTTTTCCATTCAGTTCTATTTTTTCTATGTAAACATTTTTATCAGACTGATTTTTAGCTTCAATTTCGAATGATTTTCCGTTTTCAAGATTCAGAGTTGCATTCTTCACACTTGGACTTCCAATTTGATATTCATCAGAACCCGGCGACACAGGGTAGAATCCTAAACTGCTGAAAATATACCACGCACTCATTTGTCCGCAATCGTCATTTCCACCTAATCCATCGGGCTTTGCTTTGTATTGCATTTCCAGAATTTTGCGGATTTGAGACTGCGTTTTCCAAGGTTGCCCGGCAACATTATAGAGATAAGCGACGTGATGCGCAGGTTCGTTGCCGTGAACATAACCACCGATAATTCCTTCTCGTGTAATGTCTTCAGTATCGGCAAAAAACTCGTCGGGCAAATGCATCGAAAATAATTCATCCAGATTTTCACTGAATTTCTTTTTCCCGCCCATCGCATCAATCAAACCATTCGGATTGTGTGGAACAAAGAAACTGTAATTCCAAGAGTTTCCCTCAATAAATCCTTGTCCGTGCGTGCTCAGCAAATCAAATTCTTTTTTGAAACTTCCGTCTGATAATCTCGGTCTCATAAAACCAATCGATTTGTCGAAGACATTTTTCCAGTTTTCGGAACGTTTCAGATATTCATTATAGATATCGGTTTTGCCTAGTTTCTTAGCGATTTGTGCAATCGCCCAATCGTCGTAAGCGTATTCCAAAGTGTTGGAAACCGATGTTCCGTTTTTCTCTGCAGAGATATAACCTTTGTCAACATATTCGCCGATGCCTTCGTAATTTCTCTTGTTGGAAGTGGCAATGCAAGCCTTCAAAGCTTCTTCTGAATTTCCTGTAAATGTATTTTTAATAATCGCATCAGCAATCAAAGAAACCGAATGATAACCGCTCATACACCAGTTTTCGTTGGCGTAATGCGACCAAACAGGTAACATTTTCAGGCTGAACTGGTCATAATGTGCCAACATTGATTTAACCATATCATTATTTCGTTTTGGTTGAATAATATTAAAAAACGGATGCAAAGCGCGGTAAGTGTCCCAAAGCGAAAATGTGGTGTAGTTTGTAAAATCTTTTGCCTGATGAACATTTTGGTCGAGACCTTTATACTCACCGTTGATGTCCATATAAGTCGTCGGATTGATGAAAGTATGATACATTGCCGTGTAAAAATTCACTTTATCATCGTCGTTTAAAGTATTGACAACGATTTTACTCAGTTCTTTATTCCAATTATTTTGAGCCTGATTTTTCACGTTTTCAAAATTCCAGTCCGGAGTTTCTTTCTGTAAATTTTCCAAAGCATTGGCTTGACTGACTGGCGAAATCGCAAATTTGACTTGAATTTTTTCATTGTCCAGAGTATCAAAATCGAAGTGCATTCTGATTTTCTTTCCGGCAATCTCAGGGAAATTATCATCCTGATTCCACTTTCTCCAAAATCCTCTATAAGCTTGCTTTGAATCAAAATTTTTCTGTCCGTAAGATTTGAAAGGCTTCGAAAATTCCATTGCGAAATAAACTGTTCTTGTTCTTGCCCAACCGTTGGTTTGTCTGTAACCTGTAATTCTGCGGTCGTTTTCTATCCTTACATAAGTCCAGATATTCTTGTCATCGTAATTGTAAATGCCTGACATCAAATCCAAAATAATATGCGCATCATCAGATTTTGGAAACGTGTATTGATGAAATCCAACTCTTGTAGTTGCTGTTAATTCCGCTAAAATATTAGAATCATCGAGTTTCACTTTATAATAGCCGGCTTCTGCTTTTTCATTCTGATGAGAAAACCTGGAACGAAATCCACTTTCAGGATTTTGTGCAGTTCCGGGATTCAATTTTAAGTTTCCAACAGTCGGCATTATCAGAAAATCACCCAAATCCGAATGTCCGGTTCCACTAAAATGCGTGTGCGAAAATCCGACAATAGTTTTGTCCTCATAACGATATCCGGCGCAATATTTATAAACATCAGGATTGTATTTTCCGTTGATTTCATAAGACAGCGTATCAGTTTCAGGGCTCAGTTGAACTGCTCCAAAAGGAACTGTTGCTCCAGGATAGGTGTGTCCCATTTTCTCAGTTCCGATAATTGGATTAACGAACTTAACTAAGTTTTCTAATTTCTGAGAATTGAATAATGAAGCAACTAAAACGGGAAGAATTAAAATGAATTTTCTTAGAGACATTCTTTGGAATTTTGAAGCAATTTAGTTAAAACCACAAAAGGCACAAAAGTTTTATTCATTTTAAATATTCTGAAAAATAAGCTCGATTTCATTTGAATTAACAATCAGATTTTCTTTTGTGACTTTTGTGGTTTATAAATTCAAAAACTTAATTTTGCTTTAATCTAAAAAAGTGAAATGAAGATCCTAATAAAAAATGCCCAAATCGTCAACGAAGGGAAGATTATCCAAAGCGATATTCTCATCGAAAACGATTTGATTTCTAAAATTCAATCCAATATTTCCGAAGAAGCAGACCAAATTATCGATGCTTCGGGAAAATATCTTTTACCTGGAGTGATTGATGACCAGGTTCATTTCCGCGAGCCAGGTTTGACCTGGAAAGGCGACATTGAAACAGAATCACGTTCTGCAATTGCCGGTGGAACGACTAGTTTTATTGAGCAGCCAAACACGGTTCCAAATGCTGTAACACAGGAGTTATTAGCAGATAAATATGAAATCGCTTCTCAGAAATCTTTCGCCAATTACGGTTTTATGATGGGTGGCACAAATGATAACCTCGAAGAAGTTTTAAAAACGAATCCGAGAAATGTTCCGGGAATCAAATTATTTTTGGGTTCGTCAACAGGAAATATGTTGGTCGATAATCCGGAAACTCTGGAAAATATTTTCAGCAATACCAAAATGTTGATTGCCGTTCATTGTGAAGATGAAGCAACCATTAGAGAAAATACTCAAAAATATTTGGACGAATTTGGTGAAGACATTCCTGTGAAATTCCATCATTTAATAAGAAGTGAGGAGGCTTGTTATAAATCTTCATCAAAAGCGATTGAACTGGCAAAGAAAACCGGCGCAAGACTTCACGTTTTCCATTTGTCAACAGCGATTGAAACGGAGCTTTTCAGAAATGATATTCCTTTAAAAGATAAAAAAATAACGGCGGAAGTTTGTGTTCATCATCTGACTTTCACCAACGAAGATTACGACACAAAAGGTGGATTAATCAAATGGAATCCTGCCGTAAAAACACAAAAAGACAAGGACGGACTTTGGGAAGCGTTGTTGGATGATAGAATCGATGTGATTGCAACCGACCACGCGCCGCACACTTGGGAAGAAAAACAGAATGTTTATACAAAATGTCCTTCCGGAGCGCCTCTGGTTCAGCATTCTTTGGTGGTGATGTTGGAAAATTACAAAAACGGAAAGATTTCTTTGGAAAGAATCGTTGAAAAAATGGCTCACAATCCTGCAATTTTATTCAGAATCGAAAAAAGAGGTTTCATCAGAGAAGGTTACAAAGCGGATTTGGTTTTGGTTGATTTGAATCAAAACTGGACGGTCGAAAAAGAAAATATTCTTTATAAATGTGGTTGGAGTCCGCTGGAAGGAACTGAATTTCATTCTAAAGTTACCCACACTTTCGTCAACGGAAATCTGGTTTACGAGAATGGAAAAATCAATGAAGGAAAATTCGGTGAGCGGTTGCTTTTTGAGGTTGAGGAATAAATTAAATGATTAAAATTTTGAATATGTCATTCTGAACGAAATAAAATGTAGTGAAGAATCTTAAGTTGTTGAGATTCTTGCTTTGTCAGAATGACAAATATCTTTCATATTACAATAAGAATTTATTAAACAAAATCCTTATCAAATTTAGCTTGATGAGGATTTTTATTTCTAACAATTAATTAAAATTAAACAATCACAATACTCTCAATTCCTTTTTCTAAAGCTGTTTCCTGCAGATGCGGAAGATTCAAACCTTCAGCCCGGAAAACGCTTACGTCTGTAACTCCGATAAAACCAAGAACACTTCTCAAATAAGGAACCACAAAGTCATAAGACTGATAATCGCCCTCAGAGAAAATAGAGCCACTTGCCACTGCGATATAAGCTTTTTTGTTTTTAACCAGACCTTCAAAACCATTTTCAGAATACCGGAAAGTCATTCCGCCACGAGCAATATGGTCGATATACGCTTTTAAACCAGAAGGAATCCCGAAATTGTAAATCGGAACCGAAATCACAATAATATCCGAAGCCTGCAATTGCGCAATCGCATCGTCCGAACGTTTGACGGCTTCATTTTGTTCAGGAGTTCTGTTTTCTGCCGGAATAAACCAGGAATCGACCTGTTGTTCTCCCAAATGTGGAAACGGAGTTTTCAATAAATCCAAAGTTGTGATCGAATGTTCCGGATAAGCTTCCTGTAATTTTTCTTCGATGGCATTTCCTAAAGTTCTGCTTGCTGAATCTTTCGTCCTTGAACTTGAAATAATGTGAAGTATTTTTTTCATTGTTTATTAATTAAAATTTCTTCAGCAAAATTATGTACATTTGCTTATCAAAAGTAAGTAGTGAACAAAAGGTTAGTAGTAACCTTTTTATTAGCAGTTTTAATTTTAATCTTATGGAAAACGAAGTAGAGGTTTATAAAGCTGGTTGTAAAATCACTTGTGGCGAAAATCTCGCGGCTGTTGAAGACGCATTATACGTTATTTCGGGGAAGTGGAAACTGAAAATCATTATCGTTCTGCAGGAAATGGGAAATATCCGTTTCAACGAATTGCAAAGATTGATTCCCGGAATTTCCGCAAGAGTTTTGTCTAATGAACTGAAAGATTTGGAACTGAATGGGTTTGTGAAAAGGGTAGTGCACGCAGAAATGACGCCGGTTGTGGTAGAATATATTTCCACAGATTACAGCAGAACGCTGAAAAATGTGATTATGTCACTTTCCGATTGGGGTAAAAATCACAAAAAAAACATTAGGGAAGATGTTTTTGAAAAATAATTATCAATAAGAGTGGGCTTTAGCCAAAATTTAATCTCTCGTAGATTAGGCAAATTAGTCAGATAAAATCTGCGTAATCAGCTCAATCTGCGAGAGGATTTTTTATAATTAATTAAACGACTTCCGGAACTCCAAAGGCGAAATGTCCGTTTTGGCTTTAAACAGTTTGCTAAAAGATTGTGAATGTTCAAAGCCCAATTCATAAGCAATCTCACTTACGGAAAGCTCAGTTGTAGAAAGCTTTTCCTTGGCTTTTTCAATCAGTTTTTCGTGGATGTGTTGTTGGGTCGTTTGTCCGGTCAGGGATTTTAATAAGCTTCCTAAATAATTAGTAGAAATATTCAGAGATTCTGCTATGTAATTCGCGGTTGGCAAACCTTTATTGAAGACTTCATTTTTGAAATAATCTTCCAGAATATGTTCCAATTTATCCAAAATCTGATGATTGCTCTTTTTTCTGGTGATGAATTGTCTTTGGTAAAATCGTTCGCAGTAATTCAGAATCACTTCAATTTGAGAAATGATGATATTCTGTGTGAATTCATCAATTCCTGACTGATATTCGCGTTCGATGCCTTTGAAAAGTCCAATCAACGTTTCTTCTTCTTTTTCAGAAAGAAACAACGCTTCATTGACATCATAACCGAAGAATTTATAATTGTGAATGGTCTTTGCCAAAGAGGTATTCCAGATAAAATCGGGATGAAAAGCTAAAAGAAATCCGGACGGTTTCGTATCATATTTATCAATAATCATTTTTACCAATTGTCTCGGCGCAATAAAGCACATCAGACCACCGTCAAAATCATACTGGCTTTGTCCATAATGCAATTTTCCCTGGATATCACGCTTGAAACCCATAAAATACAATTCCTGAACCCAGCTGATTTCCGATTCCTCGATTTGATATTCCACCTGGCTGTAATCCACCAGACTAATCATTGGGTGTTGAGGTTGAGACAATCCGCAAATCCTGTGAAATTCAGCAACGGTGTCAATCGTATATAATTTCCTGTTACTCATAATCTAATAAGATTAAAGGCAACAATCCGGAAACTGCTGCCTTACAAAGTTAGTAATCTGTTGAAATACTTAATGTTTTGAAATCAGAAATTTCATTTTGAAATGTGCTTAACTTGTTGTTCGCCATTTGAAAAGCATCGGAACCTAAAACCAAATGAACAGGTGGATTTTCCATTGCCGCTAATTCTATTAAGGCTACCGCTGCTTTTTCCGGGTCGCCGGGCTGATTGCCGTTGATGTCCTGCTCGTGCGCTTTTTGAATTTGTCTGGCCGTTGCATAAGCAGCAATTTCATTTTCAGGTGTGCGAAGAGAACCGCCGGTTAAAAAGTCAGTTCTGAAATAACCGGGATAAACAACGGTTGCATTCACTCCAAATTCTTTCGCTTCCGCAGCCAAAGCTTCCGTGAAACCGACAACGGCAAACTTGGTAGCGCAATAGATTCCCCAACCGGGAAAATCTCCTGAAAGTCCGCCAATTGATGAAATGTTAATCACAAGACCGCTTTTTTGTGCTGTGAGGTAAGGCATTGATTTTCTGATGATATTCAAAGAACCAAAGACATTGGTGTCAAAATTCTGACGGCTTTCTTTATCTGTTAATTCTTCTAGAGTTCCCAATTGTCCGTAACCCGCATTATTCACGATAACATCTAATTTTCCGAATTTCTCAACTGTTTTAGAAATCGCTTCTGAAACCGAATTTTCATTAACCAAATCCACTTCCAATGGAAGAAAATCAGAGTTTTCTGCGCTGATGACTTTCTTTAATTCAGAAACATTTCTTGAAGTCGCTGCAACGGAATAACCTTCAGTTAATAATTTTTTTACTAATGTCAGACCTAAACCTTTTGAAGCGCCAGTCACGAACCATACTTTTTTTGTACTCATTTTGATTGTTTTTAAGGGGTTAATTATTTACAGGACAAAGTTGAAAAATGATGAACGGAACGGTGTGACCAAATCAAAGATTGTTGTAGCCAAAACTACGATGAAGGATTTTTGGGCGCCTTTTCCGTCTTCCACTCCCGCTTTTTTGCTCCACTTCGTTCCGCAAAAAGAGCTCCGTTCAAGCCGGGGCGCAATCGTATGACGTTCATATTTTGTGCATAACTTTTGTTAATTCTCAAAACAAAATAAAAATCTAAATTTACCACAGACGCAAATCATCGTTTATTAATATCAAAAATCACTTACTAAATGAATCTATATACACAACCAATGTTGCGCGAAGACGCACTCAAAGATAAAGTCGCTATTGTGACTGGTGGCGGAAGCGGTCTTGGAAAAGCAATGACCAAATATTTTTTGGAACTCGGAGCGAAAGTCGTTATCACTTCAAGAAACTTGGAAAAACTGCAGGGGACAGCAAAAGAACTGGAAGAACAAACTGGTGGAAAAGTGCTTTGTGTGGCTTGCGATGTCAGAAATTGGGAAGAAGTGGAAGCGATGAAAGAAGCGGCTTTAAAAGAATTCGGGAGAATCGATATTCTTTTAAACAACGCTGCCGGGAATTTCATATCGCCAACCGAAAGATTAACACATTCGGCTTTTGATTCAATTTTAGATATAGTTTTGAAAGGAACCAAGAACTGTACATTGTCTGTCGGAAAATATTGGATTGACAACAAAATTCCTGGAACAGTTCTTAACATTGTGACAACTTACGCCTGGACAGGTTCAGCTTATGTTGTTCCGTCGGCTTGTGCAAAGGCGGGCGTTCTGGCAATGACCAGAAGTCTGGCGGTGGAGTGGGCGAAATATGGCATCCGTTTTAATGCCATTGCGCCGGGACCATTTCCAACGAAAGGTGCCTGGGACAGATTATTACCTGGAGATTTGCAGGAAAAATTTGATATGCGCAAAAAAGTGCCGCTCAGAAGAGTGGGAGAGCATCAGGAATTGGCGAATCTGGCCGCTTATCTCGTTTCCGATTATTCTGCTTATATGAATGGTGAAGTGGTCACAATCGATGGTGGAGAATGGCTACAAGGTGCAGGAGAATTCAATATGTTGGAGGATATTCCTCAGGAAATGTGGGATGCTTTGGAAGCGATGATAAAAGCGAAAAAATCAAATTGATAGTTAATAATGTCAGGCTCGGTTCTTAATACAGAGTTTAATTCGTCTCCTGAATTGGTTGAAAAGCTTTATCAGTATGGAATCACCAAAACCTATCATGAAGGAGATATCATTTTAGATGAAAATTCCTCTATCCGTTCGATTCCTATCGTGATGAAAGGTATGATGAAGGTTATTCGTACCGAAGAAGACGGGCGTGAAATTTTATTATACTATATCAAAGCCGGAGAAAGCTGCATTATGTCGTTCTTGGGAGGAATGCACAATGAAAAAAGCATTGTAAAAGCAGAAGTGGAAGAAGATACCGAGATTCTGTTTTTACCCATAGATAAAGTTTCGCTTTTCATTAAAGAATATCCGGAATGGTTGGATTATATTTTCCGTCTTTACCATAAACGTTTCGAAGAACTGTTGGATATTATTAATGCAATCGCCTTTAAGAAAGTTGACGAAAGATTGCTGAATCTGCTCCAGAAAAAATCAGAATTATCAAATTCGAGTACCATTATCATTACTCACGAACAGTTGGCCAATGAATTGGGAACAGCCAGAGTTGTTGTTTCCAGGTTACTGAAACAGCTGGAAGAAGAAGGAAAGCTGAAACTCGGTAGAAATAAAATTCAGCTTTTATTTTAAGTTATGTAACAAAAGTAGCGGTACAGAAATAATGGAATTTCCATTTTTGCTTTCAAATTGAAGGAAGTAAAAATGGAAATTTTTGGTTATATCGCATCAGTTTTAATTGGTGTTTCTTTAGGATTAATTGGCGGCGGTGGAAGTATTCTTACCGTTCCCGTTCTCGTCTATCTTTTCGGGATAGATGCATTATTGGCTACAGAATATTCGCTTTTTATTGTAGGAATAAGCAGTGTGGCCGGTTCCATGGCGTATTTCAAAAAAAGATTGGTGAATCTTAAAATCGCCATAGTTTTTGGAATTCCGTCTGTAATTTCCATTTTTCTTACCCGCAACTATCTTTTGCCTCTCATTCCGGAGGAAGTTTTAAGAATCAACAATTTGATGATTACCAAAGATATTTTTCTGCTGCTGATTTTTGCAGGATTAATGATGGTAGCTTCCTACAAAATGATCCGGAAAGATGTGCAACAGCCGGACGAAAAGCAAGAAAATAAAAATAATACCCTTTTAGCAGCAGGAGAAGGCTCTGTTGTCGGAGTTTTAACAGGATTAGTCGGAGCAGGCGGAGGATTTATGATTATTCCGGCATTGGTTAATCTTCTGAAAACTCCCATGAAAGTGGCGATCGGAACTTCTCTTGTCATCATTTCTTTAAACTCTTTGATCGGATTTTTTTCATCTGTTCACAATGCTACCATTGACTGGAGATTTCTTTTATCGGTATCGGTAATTGCTGTTGTCGGAATTATAATAGGTTCATATTTATCGAAAAAGATTGATGGGAAAAAGCTGAAGCCTGCATTCGGATGGTTTATTTTGGTTATGGGAATTTATATCATCATTAAAGAAATTTTTCTCTAAAAACCTTATGTAACAAAAGTAGCTGTGCAGGAAATACTAAAAAGAGAAATTTGTACTCAACAAAACAAAATTTATTAAAAATGAAAATAGAACAGATTTATACAGGATGTTTGGCTCAGGGAGCTTATTATATTATTTCTGATGGGGAAGCCATTATTATTGATCCTCTAAGAGAAACAAAACCTTACCTGGACCGTTTGGAAAAAGACAAAGTAACGCTTAAATATATCTTTGAAACTCACTTTCATGCAGATTTCGTAAGCGGTCACGTAGATTTAAGCCAAAAAACAGGAGCCCCTATTGTCTATGGACCCACTGCAACACCGGAATTTGAAGCGATTATCGCCGAAGACAACCAGGTTTTTGAGATTGGAAAAATTAAAATTAAAGTGTTGCATACTCCGGGACATACGTTGGAAAGTTCTTCCTTTTTATTAATGGATGAAAATGGAAAAGAAACGGCGTTATTCAGCGGAGATACTTTATTTCTTGGCGATGTAGGTCGTCCTGATTTAGCTCAGAAAGCTGCACATCTGACTCAGGAAGAATTGGCAGGACTGCTGTATGACAGCTTATATCAGAAGATTATGCCTTTAAATGATGATATTGTTGTGTATCCGGCTCATGGCGCAGGTTCGGCTTGTGGTAAAAATATGCAGAAAGAAACGGTAGATACCTTAGGAAATCAGAAAAGAACCAACTATGCCTTAAATCAAAAAGATAAAGAAAGTTTTATAAAGGCTGTAACTGACGGACTTTTGCCGCCTCCTGCTTATTTTGGGATGAATGTAGCGATGAATAAAAAAGGATACGAGAGTTTTGATGAGGTTTTATCTCATAGCTCAAAAACATTATCTCCTGATGAATTTGAAGAAACGGTAGAATTTTCCGGTGCCTTAATTCTTGATGTAAGAAACAATCTTGAATTTGCAAAAGGTTTTATTCCGCAATCCGTTAATATAGGATTGAATGGAGATTTTGCACCCTGGATAGGAGCTTTAATTGCAGATGTACAACAGCCGATTGTATTAGTGACCAATGAAAATGAGGAAGAAGAAACAATTACCAGACTGAGCAGAGTTGGGTTTGATCATGTTTTAGGTTTCTTACAAGGTGGTTTTGAAGCCTGGAAAGATAGCGGAAAAGAGGTGGATTCAATTCACAGGATTTCAGCAAAGCAGTTTGAAGATGAAATTAAGGACAAAGCAGTAAAAGTTATCGATGTAAGAAAAGAAAGCGAATACAATGCAGAGCACATCGATGAAGCTTATAATAAACCTTTAGCGTATATCAATGAATGGATCAGTCAGATTGATCCTGAAGAACATTTTTATCTGCACTGTGCGGGTGGATACAGAAGTATGATGGCTGCAAGCATTCTTCAGGCAAGAGGCTACCGAAATTTTACCGAAATTGAAGGAGGATTTAAAGCGATCGCCCAAACTGATATTCCTAAAAGTGATTTTGTATGTCAGACTAAGGTTTTTCCTTATATTAGTTAAAATCTACGTTACTTATAAAGTATATTATTCATAAAAATAGAACGAAATAATGATAAATTTTGAACAGCAGGATTATAAAAACCATTGGGAAAATGTATATGAAACCAAGAATCCGGATGAAGTAAGGTGGACACAAAAAATCCCGCAAACTTCTTTGGATCTTATAGAAGAGGCTTCGAAAGACAAGTCTTCAAAAATTATAGATATTGGCGGTGGAGACAGTAACTTGGTCGATTTTTTATTGGAAAAAGGATTTGAAAATATTTCCGTTCTGGATATTTCTTCAAAAGCACTGGAAAAAGCAAAAGAAAGATTAGGATCCCTAGCTGGAAATGTAGATTGGATTGTTACAAATATTACAGAATTTAAACCGCAAACAACGTATGACATCTGGCATGACAGAGCGGCTTTTCATTTTCTGACAACAGAAGAAGAGATAAAAAGATACGTAGAGATTGTAAAAAATGCAGTTTCCGATACGTTGATTATAGGTACGTTTTCTATAAATGGTCCACAAAAATGCAGCGGTTTGCCAATTGTACAATATAATGAGGATGATCTGAAATCTATATTTTCGGAGAGCTTTGAACTGGTAAAATCTTTTACAGAAGACCATATTACCCCATTTAATACCGTTCAGAACTTTATTTTCTGTCAGTTCAAAAAGAAATAAATTGAAATAACTTATGCTTGATATTATAAAAGAACCTTGGCCTTGGTACGTTGCAGGTCCGTTAATAGGACTTACCGTTCCGATATTACTGATTTTAGGAAACAAATCTTTTGGGATCAGTTCATCATTGCGACATATTTGTGCAGCCTGCATACCAGGAAATATTAATTTTTTTAAATACGACTGGAGAAGAGAAAGCTGGAATTTATTCTTTGTCTTAGGAATTTTCTTTGGAGGAATGATTTCTGCCCATTTTCTGATGAATCCTGGAGAAATTATCGTGAATCCAAAGCTTAAAGCAGAATTAGCCGGTTACGGAATTACAGATTACAGCAATCTTGTTCCCACCCAGTTAATGAATTTTAAAAGCTTATTGACTTTAAAAGGCTTTCTAACCATTGTTGTTGGCGGATTTTTAGTAGGCTTTGGAACCCGGTATGCAGGAGGATGTACAAGTGGTCATGCTATTATGGGACTTTCCAATCTGCAGTGGCCGTCTTTAGTGGCAACAATCTGTTTCATGATCGGTGGTTTTTTTGTGGCAAATGTTGTGTTGCCGATTATTCTTTCACTATAAAAAATAAACAATGAAAAATAATAATGCAGTTTGCAATAATGAAATTACTGTTCAAAATAAATGGTATTATAACCTTAAATACCTCTTAGTAGGAATTTTATTTGGGATTGTTTTTGTAAAAGCTGAAATTATCAGCTGGTTCAGAATTCAGGAAATGTTCCGTTTGCAATCGTTCCATATGTATGGAGTTATAGGCAGTGCGGTACTTACAGGAGTGATTTCCGTATGGCTGATTAAAAAGTTTAAGATAAAAACCCTTGATGGAGAGCCGATTACAATAGCACCTAAAAAGTTTAACAAAGGACAAATTTACGGAGGATTGATCTTCGGCTTTGGCTGGGCGATTACGGGAGCTTGTCCGGGACCACTTTTTGCTCAGATAGGAACAGGAGCTTTTGCTGTGATCATTACTTTATTAAGTGCAATTTTAGGAACTTGGGTTTACGGATATTTGAGAGATAAGTTGCCGCATTAATTAATGATTAGAAAATCAATTTTATTTTTTGGTCATGCTATACTTAAAGTTAAAATGTAACAACCTTTTGATTTTTTTGACTAATCTTATTTAATAATAAATCTTTCCATTAATGCAATTCAAACTCCCTAATTTGATTTCTGCTATAGCAATATTTGCTTTTGTCGGCAATTCTTACGCTCAGGAATCTCCAAAGTATGACTATACAGAAGCTTTCAAACCGTTTTTCTATCCTCAGACCGGAACCGAAACCCGTTCTGCAAGTGGACAACCGGGACATAAATATTGGCAGAATTCGGCCGATTATCAACTGAATGTCAGCCTTAACGAAGCTAACAATGAATTAACAGGCTCGGCTGAAATCACTTATACCAATAATAGCCCTGACCAATTGGGTTTCCTTTGGCTGCAACTTGATCAAAATCTTTTTGCTAAAGATTCCAGAGGGAATGCTGTAGTGCCTTTGTCTGGAAGTAGAAATGGCGCACACGGCGAAACATTTGACGGTGGTTACAAAATTAAGTCGGTAAAATACGATGGAAAAGATGTTAAATATACTATCACCGACACCAGAATGCAGATTGACCTGCCCAACGAACTGAAAGCGAATGGCGGTGTTGCAAAATTAAAAATCGAATATTCTTTTATTTCTCCAAAGTACGGATCTGACAGAATGGGTGTGGAAGATACCAAGAACGGGAAGATCTTCACATTGGCGCAATGGTATCCAAGAATGTGCGTGTACGATGATGTGATGGGTTGGAACACTTTGCCATATCTAGGTGCTTCAGAATTCTATTTGGAATACGGAACTTTGTCGGCTAATATCACGGTTCCGGCTAATCATTACGTTGTAGCTTCAGGAGAATTATTGAACGAAAAAGAAGTCTATTCTAAAGAAGAAGTCAACCGTTGGAACGACGCAAGAAAGAGCGATAAAACTGTGATGATTCACCCGGAATCAGAATTAGGAAAAGGAAATAATTCAGGAACAAAAACCTGGAAATTCAAAATAGAAAAAGCGAGGGATTTCGCGTGGGCTTCATCATCGGCATTCATTATCGATGCAGCGAGAATCAATCTTCCAAGTGGAAAAAAATCGTTGGCCATCTCGGCTTATCCTGTAGAAAGCGCAGGCGACAAAGCTTGGGGGCGCTCAACCGAATATACAAAAGCCGCCATTGAACATTACTCCGGAAAATGGTTTGAATATCCCTATCCAGCCGCAACCAACGTGGCCGGAAACGAAGGCGGAATGGAATATCCGGGAATCGTTTTCTGTCACAGAGCATCAAAAGGTGCTGACCTTTGGGGTGTCACAGACCATGAATTTGGACACACCTGGTTTCCTATGATTGTCGGCTCCAATGAAAGAGTGTTTGCCTGGATGGATGAAGGATTCAATACATTTATCAATGAACTTTCGACGGAAGCTTTCAACAAAGGCGAATATTACCATAAGCAAGATATCAGCAAAATCGGACCTTTTGTTCAGAGCGATAACTTTGAACAGATTATGGTTGGTCCGGATAATATGAAGGAAAGAAGCATTGGTGTTTTGGCGTATTTCAAGCCTGGCGTTGGATTGGGAATCTTGAGAGAAACTATTTTGGGTCCTGAGAAGTTTGATAAAGCATTCAAAACATATGTTCACAGATGGGCGTTCAAACATCCTACACCTTGGGATTTCTTCCACACGATGGAAAATGTTTCTGGCGAGGAGCTGAACTGGTTCTGGCGAGGCTGGTTTATGAACAAGTGGAAAGTAGATCAGGCGGTGAAAAATGTGAAACCTGTCAATGGCGATTTCAAAAACGGCGCTCAGATCACCGTTGAAAATATTGGACAATTGCCAATGCCGACAACAGTTCTTATAACTTTCAAAGACGGAACGACCCAGACGGTTAAATTACCGGTTGAGGTTTGGAAACGTAATACGGAATGGACGTTCCAAATCGATTCTAACAAAGAAGTAACGAATGTAAAGCTTGACCCGCAGTCTATCGTTCCGGATATCAATCCTAAAAATAATTTTTGGCCGGCGAATTAAAATTTAGATAGACAGTAGAATATAGACAGAAAACGCGTTCCAATTGGAACGCGTTTTTTATTTTATTGATGCGACGGATTTTCCATCGTCTATTATTTCAGGTCTACAATGCAACCATCTCAGTGACTTCCACATCATAACCGGAAAGGATCGGTTTAATATTAGGATTCTGGGTGATTACTTTAAATTTATTGATTCCAAGGTCTTTCAAAATCTGAGTACCGATGCCATAATCCCGGAAATTTGGCGCAATCGTCGGCTGTTCGCTGGTTCCATCCTGGAAATTAAGAAAATGTTTGATTCTGCTTAATGTATTTTCTTTGTTAGAAACATTGTTGATAAAAACGACAGCACCTTTTCCTTCCGCGTTGATGAGGTCTGTTACCTTCTGCATCAATGGATGTTCACCATTAGACAATCTGCTGAACACATCGAAGTAAGTTCCCGAAGACTGCACCCTCACAAGAACCGCTTCATCTGCAGACCAGGTTCCTTTCGTTAAGGCATAATGTATCTGTTCCGTTGGTTTCTCTTCAAAAACATAAAATTTGAAATCGCCAAAATGGGTTTTGATATCACGCTCTTCGATTCTCTCAACAAGGTCACCTTGTCTCAATCGGTAATGGATCAGATCTTCAATAGAAACCACTTTCAGATTATGTTTTTTACCAAACTCCAGAAGCTGTGGCAATCTGGACATGGTTCCGTCTTCGTTCAGGATTTCGCAGATGACTCCGCCCTCCTTCAGCCCGGCCAGCCTTGTCAGGTCAATAGCAGCTTCCGTGTGGCCGGCTCTTTTCAGAACACCGCCTTCTCTGGCACGGAGTGGGAAGATGTGTCCCGGTCTCATCAGGTCACCGGGTTTTGTATCGGGGTCCATAATGGCTTGGATCGTTTTCGCGCGGTCACTTGCCGAGATTCCCGTTGTTGCACCTTTTCCAAGAAGGTCTACGGAAATGGTAAAAGCTGTTTCCTTTGGATCGGTAGAGTTGGCCACCATCGAGTGAAGCTCCAGTTCATCACAACGTTTTTCGGTTAACGGCATACAAATCAAACCTCTTGCATAAGTTGCCATAAAATTAACAATCTCAGTAGTTGTCAGTTCGGCAGCAGCCAGAAGGTCGCCTTCGTTTTCACGGTCTTCATCATCTACAACGATGACCATTTTTCCGTTTTTCAGATCCTCCAGCGCTTCTTCTATCGTATTAAGTTGGAATTTATCCATTATTTCAAAAAATTTCTGCAAAGATACTTATTTAGAACCTAAATAAACATTGTAATAATCAATTAAAAATATGCGAAAAACGTATTTTCAGGAGCCGGGAACCTGCTGTCCACTCATACTCCTCGTGCCGGCGCTTCCCACCAGCCTTATCCTTCCGCTTTTCAAATCCAACTGCGGGGTAACCGTTACCATCAGGGCTATGATGCAATTCGATGGTTATTAAGTAAGTAAAATCAGTAACTCCAAATTTTTCCAAGAAAGTTGAAGATAAAATTTGAAATTTGAAAAAAAACACTAAATTTGCAGACCAATAAAACGGTGCTTTGGCCGAGTGGCTAGGCAGTGGTCTGCAACACCATCTACAGCGGTTCGAATCCGCTAGGCACCTCACAATAAAACCCTAATTCATTTACAGACAATGTTTTAGGGTTTTTTGTTTTCATATATCCACAAAAAAGTAGGAAGACCAACGAAGCATCCCCCTACTTACAGTTTTATAAGCAAGTATTTTGCCAATATTGGTTTTAGAAATTTTTCACCAATCCTATTCCGGCTGTTTTGTTTTGGTAGAAAGGCATAATCATCGTTGAAGAATTTTTATTTTTTCCGGATAACAAGTAGTTAATTTTAGGATATAACCAATAAGCGGCTTCTGTTGACAAAATCCCGATTCCTGCACCGGCAACCACATCGCTGAACCAATGCTTGTCATTCAGCATTCTGTAAACACCGGTAAAGACTGCAAAAGAATAGCCAGAAACTCCCAACCAAAAATTAGTGTCTTTATATTCTCTATACATGAATTGGGCAGATGCAAAGGCGAATGCCGTATGTCCAGATGGGAATGATAAGTTATTCGATTGGTCGGGTCTTTCTTCTTTTGCCAAATGTTTTGTAGGCAATACAACAGCTGAGGCAAGCAATAATGATGTACCGTAAATGATGCTTCGGTCCCGAAAATTATGTTTTCCCTCAACTCCGAAAGCATTCAGTCCATAGACCAAGGCTGCCGGCGCAAACTGCGTGTAATTATCCAGCCGGATTTGGTCGGGTTTGTGTTCATTGATTTCGGTTCTTGTTGAGAAATTGAGTTGTTTTAATTGGTCAATTTTCAAAGTTGCAACTCCATAGCTTATAAAAGCTGCAGGAATGATCAGTTTTTTATAACTGAATTGATGCGTATCATCTGAGTGTAATTCTGGTACATAAATACTGTCTGTAGAATTATTTTTTACGGCTATGCTGTCCTGAGCCAAAAGGTTTTTGGAGCTTAATAAAATAATCAATATGGTTGAGAATAAGTATTTCATCGGAGAAAATTCTGAATTAAAAATTAACTTTCAAATTTGGTAAGCTGATTGTCTTTGTAGCAATAAAACTCATAGTAAGGTTTGTTACGGAAAGTGAAAACTTTTTCGAGACGAATTACATCGTAATGATTTTTCAAAGAATCATATTTAGTTTTTAGATAATTGGGTAATTCTTCCCGATGAATCGGTCTTTCAATTTCCAATCCGTCATCGAAGGCAAACTCAATTACAAAATCTGTTGACCGCCACGAGATTATGGATTCACTTTTTGTGATCGTAACTCCCAGTTTATCTTCCTGGATAATTTTATCAGAAGTCCCGATTAATAAAGCAATTCCGGCAATAACCATTGCGCTGTATCCAATTTTTCTGAAGAGGTTTTCACTCAGGTAAGGAAGGATATATCTGACTGTATAAGACGAGATAATTGTTGCAACAGCAATCGCCAATCCCAACCACAAGGCGAGATTGGAATAAAGGCCGAGTGAAATATAAATCACCAATTTGATAAGATGAAGAAAGACTTCATTTGCTGCGCGGGTTGCCACAATTTCTTCTTTTTTGAGTCCGAACTTCAAATAAAAACGATTAAACAACAATCCAACTGCGCCGGTAATTCCGGAAACAAATCCTGCCAGAAACCCAATAATCGCAAGAACATATTTTGGCGAAGCTTTTTCATTGGTTTCGTTAGCTTTTATCTTTTTGAAAAGCTGTGGAATGTTGGCAATGAGGAAAAAAGCGACGATCAATTGCAGATAATTCGGATTGATATATTTGATGAGGTAAGCGCCAATCAAAACTGCAGGAATTGAAAACGGGACAAACCAAAAGAAAATCCTCCAGTTGATATGCTTTTTAAAAACGGCAATTCTTGATACAGAACTCGTAAATGTTCCAACGGTCAGGGAAAATGGAACAACAGAAGCCGGCAACAAGAGATTCAGAATCGGAATCAGGATGAGACTTGCGCCGCCTCCGCAAATGGCACTCAGCCAGAATGCAAAAATGGTCCCGAAGAATAACAAAACAACTTCAATAATCATTTTTATCAATAAAAAAGGTTACACCATCAATTTCACTTGACAAAGGTGCAACCTGATTTAGAAGATATTTAGAAGACCTTATTTCACTTTCATTTTCCCATTTTTGAATCTCTCACTAGCAGTCTGATAATAAGAAATCGTTTCGGAAACCAACTGCTGATTTTTGGATTTAATTTCATTCAAAGATTTGTCCGAATCTTTTACAGTAAACTGTTTTACTCTTTTTCTGTCATCGATTTGTGTGAAAGTATTGCCTTTTAGCATTCCCAAAGTTCTGTAATTTCCTATGAAAGCACGTTCGTCTCCAATTTTAGTTTGATTGATATCTTTCCCATACAAACTGGTTGTATAATTCCATCCCAAATAACCAAACAATGTCGGCATCAGATCAATCTGTGAAGTTAAACGATTGATTTTCTCCGCTTTTTGAGGAAGATTATAAATAATCGCAGGAATGTGATGCTTATCGATATTGATTTCCCATTTTCCGGCACTGCTTGCACAATGGTCTGCAACGATTACAAATACTGTATTTTTGAACCAGGGTTTTGTCTTCGCATCAGATAAGAATTTTCCTAAAGCATAATCGGTATATTTCACAGCCGCATTTCTATCTCCTTGCGGAAGGTCGATTTTTCCTGCTGGAAAAGTGTAGGGTTTATGATTGGAAGTTGTCATTACAAACTGGAAAAACGGTTTGTTCTGCTTAGTGCTTTTATCTGCATATTTAATGGATTGTTTGTAAAGATCTTCATCACAGATTCCCCAGGCATTTTCAAAACTCACTTCGTTGTCCGGAATATTGAATCGTTGTGTTTTGATTTCGTCTGACAAAGGATTTCCACGGTTTCTGTCTACAATATCAAAGCCTTGCCCTCCGAAAAAATTATTCATATTATCAAAATAACCATCACCACCGTAAATGAAGTAAGGCTGATAATTTTTCTTTTCAAAAATCGTAGCTACAGAGAAAAGGTTCTGATTGTCCGGTCTTCTCACAATGCTGTTTCCAGGCGTTGGCGGAACAGACAATGTTAAAGCTTCCATTCCTCGCACAGTTCGTGTTCCAGTTGCGTAAAGGTTGGTAAAGAAAATACTTTCGTTAGCCAGTTTATCGTAATTAGGAGTGAGATTGTCTTTGTTACCAAATGCTTTTAAAAAATCGCCACTGAAGCTTTCTATGGCAATCAGAATGACATTCGGGCGTTGTTCATTTTCAGATTTTGTAACTCTGGAGATATTGTCCCATTGGTTGGAAGCGTAAGTTTGATTGTTTTGCAAAAGATTTTTCTTCAGAACCGAGTAGGCTTCTTTGTCATCAATTTTCGGATAAAAAGTTTCGTAATCTAATTGGTTGGATTTGAAAGCTGCGAAAAAAGAGAATGTTCCGTTCTTACCTAATTCATTCATGACTAAATTGTTCGTGAAATCCGCCTGCTTGTTTCTCATAATTAAGCTTAATACCAAAGCCGGAAAAACTAATATTGAGAAAAAAACCAGACGTTTTGAAATTGGTCTTTTGTCTGAAAATGTTCTTTGGAATATTTTTCTTTTATGCAGGAAAACAAATGTCAGAACAATCAGTGCAACCAATACGAAAATGATGAGCGGCAAAGGATAGGATTCGTTGATGTTTGAGACAACTTCGTAAGTGTAAATCAAATAATCAACAGCGATAAAATTGAATCTCACGCCAAATTCATCCCAAAAAGGGATTTCTGCCAAAAGACTGAAATAGATGATTAAAAGGACAATCGCCAGATAAACATACGTGAAAATCTTATCGAATCCGGAACCAATCCACCTTTTCGGAAATAATAAAAGATAGACAGAATACAATAATAAGAATAACGTTCCGACAGCAAAATCATAACAGAATCCTGTGAAAAATGCTCTTAGAATATAGAGAATATTAAAGTCTAAATCCTTTGATGACCAAAACAGAAATACAATTCTAATTACCGCAGAAAATAGGATGTATAAGCTTAAAATAGAAATTAGAACAGAAAATCTGCTGTTGAAAATTTTGCTAAATGGCTTTGAATTCTCACTTTTTTGATTCATTAGCTACGCGTTTTTTGAAACGGTAAAATAATAAATCAATTTGGAAGAAATTTAGAATTTTAAATTTTTACTGAAAATATATGATAATTATTCCCGAATTGATAATCAATTGTCCAGTTCTGAGATTTACAAATTTCTTTTACAATAGCAAGTCCAAGGCCGCTTCCGTTGTTATCTTTTGAGAATCTCGAAAATCTTTTGAATAGCAGATCCGGATTCAGTTTTTCTGTTCCGGAATTTGATATCTCAAAAATAGATTGACTCAGTTTGATCCCAATTGAACCATTGGCCGGAGTATGCCGGATGGCGTTTAAAATCAAATTGTTAATCAGTACTTCGGTTAATCCAATGTTTCCGCTGACTTTTACCGGCGACGAAATTTCGCTATGGACAGAAATGTTTTTCTGCTCAAAATGTTCCTGCAGGATTTCCATACTTTGATTAAGTAATTCATCAAAATTTATTTCAGAATTATCAAACTGATTGTTTTCAATTTTTGCTAACAATAAAAGGTTTTTGTTGATTCTTGAACTTCTGGATAATGCGCGATTCATCTCTTCCGCAATATGATATTGCTTTTCTGTCAAATCCTCGTTTTGCAAAAGAATATCAAGTTTATTTTTTAAAATTGCTAAAGGTGTTTGCAGTTCGTGCGAAGCATTCTCTGTAAACTCTTTCTGGGTCTTATAGACCGAAATGTTATGTTCTATTAGCTTACCTAGCGACTGGTTCAGCTCATCAAACTCAGCAACATCGGTCGGCGAAAATTCAATTTTTGTCTCATTGTTCAGGCTGAAAGTTTTTAATTTATCCAAAGTCTCACGAAAAGGTTTCCAAACCGATGTTGAAAGCCTGCTGTTGAGAATTAATAATCCGCCGACAATCAGAATGAAAAGAATAACTGTCGTCAGCGATATGAAAAATATGGTTTCCTGGGACTCTTCGATATTAGTCTCGATATTGAAACGATATGGTTTTTTGTTGAGGTATATTATCTTTGACAAACATCGGAATCTGTCAATCTCTTCAAAATGAAGAAAGTCGTGAGGTTTCTCTATAATGAAAATGCTGTCTTTGAAATTATCATTTTTTTCTACATTTTGGATGTTTGTGGTGGGTTGGACTTCGTTCCAAAGCTTTATGGTTTCTAGTAATTTTTGATCGGATAATTTCAGGCTATTGATTTGAAAAGCCGTTTTTTTAGCGACAATTTCGTTATGCTCATCTAATTCGTGTTTCCAAATGGCATCAACAACAAGATAATAGATGGGAACACTTATGACCAGAATGATCAGGACATAAATAATGAATGGTTTGGTTGTTTTATTTAAAAGCGGTTTCACTAATTATAAGTTATGAATTCTCCCATTTATACCCCGTTCCGTAAACGGTTTTTAAATACCTGTCACAGCCGGCATCATTCAGTTTTTTCTTTAAATTCTTCACGTGTGCATAAACAAAGTCGTGGTTATCCAGCATATCTGCGAAATCACCGGAAAGATGTTCTGCTAATGTGCTTTTTGAAATGACTTTGTTCTTGTTCCCGATAAAGTAGATCAGCAGGTCGAACTCTTTTTTTGTCAGCGCAATTATTTCATTATTAACTGAAACTGTTTTAGCTAAAAGATCTATTTGTAATTCATTCTGATTGATGATATTAGAATTATTAAATTGTTTTCTGCGGATGATAGAGTAGATACGCGCCATCAGTTCAGACAAATGAAATGGCTTAGTAAGGTAATCATCTGCACCCAATTGTAGGCCTTTTATCTTATCTTCCAGAGCATTTTTTGCTGAAACAATGATAACGCCGTCTTGCTTGTTTTGTTTTTTCAGCTCTTCCAGGATCTTCAGGCCATTACCGTCAGGAAGCATGATGTCGAGAATAATGCAATCATACTGAAAGGTTTCTATCTTGTACATAGCTTCATAAAATGTAAAAGCAAATTCGCACAAATAGTTCTCCTCCGAAAGGTATTCTGCAACACTTTTCGCCAATTCGGTTTCGTCTTCAATAATCAGGATTTTCATCAGTCATTATTTTTATTCATAGTCTGAAATAACATCCGGCTAATTTATCATTCGAATTTAGAAGAAATTTTGAATGAATTCAAAATAAATAATCAATGACCAATTAAAAAGGTGAATGCTAATGCTTTCACCTTCGATATAAGAATCTAATGTAGGTTTACTTTTTCTTTCCTGACTTTGAAATGATGACCAGAGCTGCGGCTCCAAGCAATCCTGCCAACATTATTTTCTTTGTTTTTTTGGATGGGACCGGCAGAATTGTTTCGCCGTAGATCCGCATCGGGTTCTTGGATTGTGTCAGAACATTACCGTCCGTATCTGTATTGTTATCTTCTTTCATCAGCAATCTCAAAGCAGCGGAAGTAGAATTGATAACGGTTTTTGGGAAAAGCCCATAAGCAGTTCTCATAAGGAGAGACGACCAGTCTGTAAACTTGCTTTTTCGGGGATTTTTTGCCATTTCAACCATTGCTGCGGCTAATTTTTTAGGATCCGATGCAGTGGGCGGAATTTTAAAGTCTAGACCAGAATATTTTGCGGAGTGCATATTACCTGTAGAACGCTGGATACTTGGATACAACCCTACAATGTGGATATCCGGCTCATCAGAAACTTCGCCCTGCAGACATTCTACCATGCCACGGATACCATATTTTGAAGCGGAGTAAGCTGTTCCATAAGGAGCCGGCATCCAGCCGCCAATCGAGATATTATTAATGAGAACACCATGTTTTTGTTTTTTAAATATAGGAAGAACGGTTCTTGCGCCATGCATATATCCCAAAAGATTGGTTTTGATAACCTGATCAATGACTTCAATCGGTGTTTCTTCGAATTTTCCGGTTGCCATTACTCCCGCATTATTGATCCAGAAGTCAATACTCCCATTAACCTCCAACGCTTTCTCTGCCAGATGTTCAACTTCTTTGAACTCCGAAACGTTGGTTGGAACTGCGATGGCAGATGCACCAAGCGCCTCACAGATTGCTACAGTTTCGTCCAGGGCTTCTTTTCCTCTGGCGGCCAGTACAAGATTGCAGCCTTCTTTTGCAAAAGCTTCGGCAGCCGCCAATCCTACGCCACTGGATGCGCCGGTAATGACAACCGTTTTCTGACTAATGGACACTGGTTGTTCTGTATTTTTCATAAGAATTGATTTTGTGGTTAGGTCAACTTCAAAGAGCATACCACCAGAGTTCTTCTTTTTTCATAGTTGTTAAAATAAAAAAATTAAGTAATTGATAATAACATACTGACGCAGAATGGGCGAAGAAAGGACGGAGACATCTTAGAGCGGTAAGTGCGATTTCAAAAAATCAACTCTTCAATAATAATTGAAATTAATTATCAAGTTTCTATCATCTTGGCAAAGCTTTTGTTTATAGCTAGGGACACTGAATTTATAATCACTAATACTTTTTTGAAATGGAAGCCACAGAACTTAGACTTAATAATTTGCTGATGTACGGGGATTCGATTGTCCCGATTATGGGTGTCGAAAATAATAACGAGAGTTTCTTGGTCAAAATTGATGAAGATACTGCGATTGATTATAGAAAGTTAAAACCGATTGCACTCACGGTTGATTGGTTTTCAAAATTGGGATTCAAAGAAGCTTATCGCTCCAATAGCAGAATCAGATTCGATTTGCCAAATTGTTGCCGTTATGATTTTGATTTGGATTCAAACAAAATTTTGGAAGGATTTTTATTCTTCGGCAATTATATCAAGTGTAATTATCTTCATCAGCTTCAGAATATCTATTTTACATTAACTGGTGAAGAGCTCAAAATAGAGCATAAATCTCCCAAGATCCAAACCACTTTATCATAAATATTCTTGAAACCTGATTTTTATAAGTCAGGTTTTTTTATTTTATTAATAATGAAGGAAATCTCACTTCTCATTTCTAATTTCTAACATCTTTCAAAGAAAACTCCTTACTTTTGTGTAAAATTGTTTAGAATTGAAAACCCATTTTATTGCGATTGGCGGTTCTGCGATGCATAATCTCGCTATTGCACTCAAAGATAAAGGCTATCAGGTCACTGGTTCCGATGATGCTATTTTTGAACCTTCTAGATCCCGACTGGAAAAGAAAGGAATTCTTCCCGAAGAAATGGGCTGGTTTCCGGAAAAACTGACTTCGGATATTGACGCCGTGATTCTCGGGATGCACGCCCACACTGATAATCCGGAATTGGCAAAAGCAAAAGAATTGGGACTGAAAATCTATTCTTATCCGGAGTTTCTTTACGAACAATCCAAAGAAAAGACCAGAGTTGTGATTGGTGGTTCGCACGGCAAAACAACCATTACATCAATGATTCTTCATGTTCTGAATTTTCATCAGAAAGACATCGATTATATGGTTGGTGCGCAATTGGAAGGCTTCGATTGTATGGTTAAAATTACAGAGGATAATGATTTTATGATCCTGGAAGGCGACGAGTATCTGTCTTCCCCAATCGATCTGCGTTCCAAATTTTTATTATACCAGCCCAATATTGCTTTGATTTCAGGAATTGCCTGGGACCATATCAATGTGTTTAAAACGTTTGATGACTATGTGGAACAATTTAGAAAGTTTGTGGCGAGTATCACACCAGGCGGCGTTCTCGTTTACAACGAAGAAGATGCTGAAGTTGTAAAAGTAGTTGAGTCTGCCGAAAATTACTTCCGGAAAATCCCTTACAAAACACCTGATTATGAAATCGTCAACAGCATTGTAAACCTTAAAACTGATATGGGTGACATTCCGTTATCCATTTTCGGTAAGCACAATCTGCTGAATATGGAAGGCGCAAGATTTATCTGTTCTCAGTTGGGCATAATGGAAGAAGAATTTTATGAAGCTATTATGAGCTTCAAAGGCGCTTCCAAAAGATTGGAAAAAGTAGAGAGACAAGATGGCGGTTTGCTTTATAAAGATTTTGCCCACGCACCAAGTAAAGTGAAGGCGACAGTTGCTGCTTTTGCAGAACAGTTTTCAAAAACTGAAACATTCGGTTTTTTAGAATTACACACTTACTCAAGTCTTAACCCGGTTTTTCTGGAACAATATGATCATGCTTTGGATGGATTGGATAATGCAGTCGTTTTCTATTCGGAAGATGCGTTAAAAATCAAAAGAATGGATCCGATTTCTCCTGAATTGATCAAAGAAAAATTTAAAAATGAAAACCTTAAAGTCTTTACCAATGCAGAAGATTTGCATAAATATTGGGAAACGTTGGATAAATCAAAAGGCGCTTTTCTGATGATGAGTTCCGGTAATTTCGGTGGCTTGGATTTGACAAAATAATAATGACAACACTTCCTAAAAAAATATTAGCCAGACAAAAAGAAATCACCAATGATTTTCTGAAAATTGTTGACCAGAATCTGGCTGATGTTTTATCCGGAAAATCTGAAAATATCTACGAAATACGAGATGTTGCGGAGTTGATGCATATCCATCCGCGACATCTTAGTAATACCATAAAATTAGTCACGGGTAATTCGCCGTGTTCTTTTGTTGAAGATAAAATTCTTGATATTGCCAAGCAACATCTCGAAGACAACAAAATCAGCATCGCAGAAATTGCCAAAATGCTCACTTACGATCCTTCCAACTTTACTAAGTTTTTCAAGCGATTTGCAGGAATGACGCCGAAACAATATCGTGAAGCACATCTGGAAAAATCTGAAACTGTCACCATTTAAACTGAAACAGTCACCATTTTTTTTATTGGTTTAATTCTAACTTTGTGATATAAAATTTACATTATGTCACAAAACAAAATTGCACTGATTACTGGCGGAAGTCGTGGACTTGGAAAGGAAATGGCTTTCCGGATTGCAGAAAAAGGCTTGGATGTTGTTATCACTTATAACAGCAAAAAAGAAGCAGCGGAAGCTGTAGTTTCTGAAATCGAAAAAGCTGGTCAAAAAGCGTTAGCGCTCCAGCTGGATGTCTCTGATTCCAAAAATTTTGATTCTTTTTTCTCTCAACTCAAAACAGCTTTAAAAGAAAAATTCGGTGTTGAGAGATTTGATTATCTAGTAAACAATGCAGGAATCGGGATCAATGCACCAATTGCGGAAATGAATGAAACTGATTTTGATGCTTTGGTTAATATCCAGTTCAAAGCCCCTTTTTTCCTGACTCAAAAATCTCTTGAACTAATGAATGACGGTGGTGGAATTATTAATATTTCTTCCGGATTAGCAAGGTTTTCAATGTTAGGTTACGGTGCTTATGGTGCTTTGAAAGGCGCTATCGAAGTTTTGACAAGATATGAAGCTCAGGAATTTGGAAAGCGCGGAATCAACGTCAATGTTGTTGCTCCGGGCGCTATTGAAACCGATTTCGGAGGTGGCGTAGTAAGAGATAATGTCCAGATCAATCAGCATATTGCCGGAACAACAGCGCTTGGCAGAGTTGGACTCCCGTCTGATATTGGCGGTGTTGTCGCTTTTCTTTGTACCGATGATGCGAAATGGATTAACGCACAAAGGATTGAAGTTTCCGGTGGCGTTAATCTTTAAAAATACTCAAAGCCTTTTGTATCAATCAAAAGGCTTTTCTTATCATAGTTTTCAGCGACTTATTATCAATCAATCCTTCCTGATAAAACAACACCTTTCCTGCAGAATTAATGAAAATCCAGGTTGGATAAACCGGTTTTTTGTTTCTTGCCAATTCTAATGCTAATTTGTGGATACCTGCATTTCCATTCGAGATATACTGGTAAGTTTTGCCAAAGAATTCAATTTTCTCTTTCGATTTTTCTGTGTCGAAGATGATAAAATAAACTTTTTCATTCATTTGATTTTTCAATTCGGGATCTTTTTCAATCTGGTGCATCTGGATTTTACAAATCGAACACCAACTTGTTTTCATATAAATCAAAGTCGATTTCTCTAATTTCTCAGGTAAATTTTGGAATGAATAAGTTTTCAATTCCTGAGAATGAATAATTCCAAAAGTCATTAATAGTAGAGAAGTTAATAGTTTCATCTTTTATTTTCTTAACACTAAGTCACAAAGGAATCACAACGAACACAAAACTTTGTGATTCCTTTGTGTCTTTGTGGTTTATTAACTATCTGATTTGATACCGAATACCAATAAAACTTCGGATTCCCTGCATTGGCGCATAGCCGTATGTCGTATCAAAAGTGTAACCATAAGGATTATTTATTACATCATCTACATTTTTATCAAACGGATCAAACGGTCTCAAAATCGGATTTTTTGGAACAAAATTCAACAGGTTTCTGATTCCACCATAGATTTCAAAACCATTTTCAAATTTCTTACTCAGCTGGATATTCATCAGCGTAAACCAAGGCGAATATTCCGGCCGGAAATCATTGGGAACCGTCGGTAAGCGCATTGGTCCGTACAATTGCCCGGTTAAATCCAGCGAAAATTGATTTTCAAATTGATAAGTCAAATTATAAGTTCCGCTCCATTTCGGAGCGTGCAATTGTTGTGTTTTTTCTTTGTCGTTCACAGAATAGACATCCATATAAGTTACACCAAGCATCATTTGGAATGGTAAAGTCCAATTAGTGCTCACATCAGCCGAAATTCCTCTGGAAATGGCGTGACCAGATAAATTGTTGTAAATGATTTTGTCCGGCTCCGAATCAAAATCACCAATGATCTTATTATTGAAATAAGAATAAAATCCATTCAAATCAACATTGATAAAATAATTGTTTACCGGAATTTTCATCAAATAACTAAGATTCGTGTTTAGAGATTTCTCCGGTTTCAAATCTTCTTTGATGACAACTTCCCTTGAACCAGTGAGCGCTGCGTGGTCTTCTGTAAAAAGATTCACAACACGAAAACCAGTCCCGAAACTCAATCTCAAAGTATTGTATGGATTGGGCTCAAATTTCCAGGCCAGTCGTGGCGAATGCACAGATTTGTGAATCTTGTGATAATCATAACGATAACCGATCAATAAATTGTTTTTGTCATTGATTTCCCACTCATCTTCTACATAAATTCCAGCAATCGGTGATTTCATTGGTTGATTTTCTCCTGATAAATTGGCTGTTCCAGGTGTATTGTCATCGTAGAAATTTGATTTATAACTGATTCCTGATTTCAGGTTATGTTTTCCCAATTGCTTTTCCCAATTCAGTTGCAGAAACAACACTTTTTGAGTCGCCATATACGGCGTGTTACCGTAGAAAGAATTTTGATCGTGATAATTATAGGAATATTGAAGCAGGAATTTTTCTTTCATCGGGAGTTGATAAATCCCAAACAGTTCAAACCGATTAGTATAAATGCTTTCACCGTAAACATTGTCCGTACCTCGGTTTTTCTTTTTCCACTGCATTTCTCCGCCAAATCTGTCCTCATAAAAATACCTCAAAGCAAAACTCGCCAATCGACTTTCCTTTCTTTTGAAATTCCATTTGTTGAAGAAGGAGATTCTGTGTTGCAAAGCGGTGTCGGTAAAATTGTCTTTATTCTGGTCAATCCTGTTCCCAAAATAAAAATAATTTAAGCTCAATAAACTCGAAAAATTTTTGTTGTCAATCACTTTTTTCGCAATGTCTAAATTGATTTCTCCTTGACTTCCCGTCATTATATCCGTAGAAAAATCCGTTGCCTGCAACGCATTTTTTGTGATGATATTGATAACACCGCCCATCGCTTCAGAACCAAAAATAGAGGATGCCGGTCCTTTCGTAATCTCGATTCTGTCGATCAGACTATTCGGGATTCCGCTCAATCCATAGACTGTGGACAATGAACTTACAATCGGCATTCCATCAATTAAAATCATTGTATAAGCCCCTTCCAAACCATTGATATGAATATCGCCGGTGTTACAAACCGAACAGTTCAGCTGCGGTTTTACGCCGTTCACCATTGCTATAGATTCAAAAATACTGGGCGTTGGATTTTTCCTGAAAAACTGTTGCGAATAAACATCTGTCGAGATCGGACTGTTCAATTTCTTTACAGAAAATTGGGTGATTGTGACTTCATCAATTTCATTAGATCTTTTAATAGAATCAACAACATTAACTTTCACAGAATCAATTTTGATAGAATCTGTCTGAGCAAAAATAAAATTTGATAAAACGACAAAAGAAAACAGAATTAATCTCATTAAAACAAAAATGTTAGACAAAGCTAACAAATTTATTTTAAAATTAAAATTTTGTTTTAAGATTAAAATTTCTGCATAAAAAAACTCACCAAATTTTGGTGAGTTAATTATTTATATCTGTCTGAATTTATAAAATGCAGTCTGAGGCTCTCGAAGATTACTATACTAATCTCTTCTGCTCAGAAAGATTCTCAGGATGTACCAGAACAAAAGCATAATCGAAGCAAACATCTGCAAAGCTGCGCCGACATATTGCTCCTTATTGTAGATATTTTTGATGTTATATGTTTCGTAAAGAATGCTTGCACTTGCCAATCCCACCATAGCCAAAGAAAACCAAAGTCCCAGATTAAAACCAAAAACTGCACCTGCGACAATGACACCCAAAGCTACAAATCCGCCGATAACAATGATGTTTCTAAGAAAAGAAAAATCTTTGTTGGTGAAAAAAACGGTTGCAGTCAACCCTGCAAACATAAAAAGCGTTACCAGTGCGGCCTGAGTGATGACTTGTGGTGCATACAAACTTGCGATTCCCAACATCGGCAGAAAGATCAAGGCTTCTATCAGAACATATAGTCCCAATCCCATATACTGTGTATTTCTTGAAACTGAAAACGATAATTTAGTTGCCAGCATTGACGCTAACCAAAATACACCGATGACCAAAAGCCAGATGTATTTTCCGGAAATCATAGTTAGGATAGTTTCCAGCGGTACGGTTTTCAATAATAGATATTCCACCGCTCCAAACGCCAAAATAGCGACTGCAACGTGCATATATGTTTTCCTGTAAAATTCTGCTCTTTCGATTTCTGACAACTGAGAAACCATTAATGAATCATTCATCTGTATTAATTTTAATATTCTCAAAGATAACATTTTCTATTAAAAATGAGTCTTAACGATTTCATAATTCTTTTTAAAGCCGGAATTTTCAGAAGCCGGGAACCTGCTGTCCGCTATATCTTTTTTGTCATTGCGAACATAGTGAAGCAATCTGTTCAACATTGTACAATCGCAATGACAAAAAAGGATGCCGCTACCATCAGGGCTAGAGTTTTTAACATCCAGACAGAACAGCATTATGTTTTACCATTCATTTTTGCTGAGTGAAGCGTCTTTGCCAGCCTTTAAAATCTTTTCAATAATTATAAATTTGTATCATTTGCGTTCAAAATATTAACCTTATCAATTCTCAAAAAAATATTACATTTGAGAAAAGCCAAATCTAATAAAATGAGATACGTTCAGCTTGGGAAAGTTCCTCAAAAAAGACATACGATTTTCAAATCCGAAGATGACCAATTCTATTATGAGCAACTCTTTGGAACAGAAGGTTTTCACGGGATTGCATCGTTGCTTTATCATACGCATCGTCCGACTCAAATCAAATCGATTGGCAATGTGAAAGACGTCACACCAAAAATTGCGGTGGAAAAAAACGTAACGCCCAGAATGATAAAAGGAGCAAAAGTGACCGCTGAGGATGATTTTTTGGAAAGCAGGAAAGTTCTGATGCTAAACAACGACCTCAAAATGGGATTGGCAAAACCGAGAAAATCGACTGATTATTTCTATAAAAATGCTGAATGCGACGAACTGCTTTTTGTCCACGAAGGAAAAGGTGTTTTGAAAACAATGCTCGGTAATATTGAGTTTTCGGTGGGCGATTATCTCATCATTCCGAGAGGAACTATTTATCAGCTGGAATTGGTATCCGAAAACAATGTTTTCTTTTTTATAGAAGCGCATTCACCTATTTATACGCCAAAACGTTACCGGAACGAGTTTGGGCAATTGCTGGAACATTCGCCGTTTTGCGAGAGAGATATTATTCCGCCGACTTTTGCGGAACCAAAAAATGAGAAAGGCGATTTTCTCATCAAAGTCAAAAAAGAAAATCAAATTACCGATTTCGTCTATGCAACACATCCATTTGATGTTGTTGGCTGGGACGGTTATTTTTATCCTTATAAATTTAATATCAAAAACTTCGAGCCAATTACGGGTAGAATTCATCAGCCGCCTCCGGTTCATCAGAACTTTGAAGCGCACAACTTTGTGGTTTGCTCGTTCTGTGCGCGGATGTATGATTATCACCCACAGGCTATTCCTGCGCCTTACAATCATTCCAATATTGATTCCGATGAGGTTTTGTTTTATACGGAAGGCGATTTTATGAGCCGGAATCACGTGGATCTGATGGATTTTTCGCTGCATCCGGGCGGAATTGTTCACGGCCCGCATCCCGGTGCGATGGAAAGAAGCATCGGTAAAAAATTCACGGATGAATATGCGGTGATGGTGGACCCCTTCAGACCTTTGAAACTGACAGAGGAAGCCATAAAAGTAGAAGACCCGACTTACAAAACAAGTTGGTTGGAATAATATAAAAAACAATAAAAGCTAACATTTGTGTTAGCTTTTATTATCTCATCCAGCCTTCTACCATATAATTCTTCTCAATTAATTTTTGTTCAGGTTTATTATCTGGTTTAAAATAAACTGAAATTTTTGAGCCATAAGGTTTTCCCCAATCTCCTTCATAAATTGTAAAAATTTTATGGAATAATTGTAAGCTGTCGTTTGGTTTTACTTTTATCAAACTTTTCTCCTTTATTTGTTGTTTAGATAATGGAATATTCTGTGTGATTTCGGATGCTTTCACATATAATTTCCCTTTTTCACTCGGTTTGTACCAGAAATAATATTCATAAATCCCAGGTTGAGAGTCATTTTTAATTTCTAAAGTATTTTGTTCTCTGATAGTTAATGTATCAATTTCAATCTTCGGTTTTTCAAACTTTATATTTTTAGGAATTTCTAAATCATCAGCAAAAAAATCATTAGAATAAAACATTAAAAAAGTCATCAAATAAATTATTGTGACTCCCAAAATTCCTAATTGTAAAAGGCTGTAATACCATCTCGATTTGAAAACAAGATACACTGATGAAATTATTACAATGATGATTGGGAAATATAATAACCATTCAAATACTTCTATGATAAATTTGTTGACATATAATAAACTACTCAGGTAGATTCCATAAATAATTAAATACAGAACAATTGGTTTCCACCAGGTTTTAAGAAAGTTATCAATCATCATCTTAGCTTCCGGCAAACGGACTTCCGAAAATGCCAACTGCCAATTCTATCCAAACCAAAAAAAGAACTGCAAATGTTAACATAATCAATATCAATCGGCTTTTGGTTGTTTTGAATTTCTCCAAAATTAACTTAATGATGAATGCTGTTCCGAAAAGTATAAAACCTCCAATAGCAAAATCGGAAAACGACCAATTGACTTCTTTAGTAAACTGCATCGCAACCAATGGAATGCTTAACAATGCAGCCGGAATCAAAAATAGAATATTGTTTCTTTGACTTTTTGTAATCATAGCTCAAAATATTAAATTAAACAATTGTAAAGAACTTTGAATTACAAAGTAAATAAATTTTATTTGAATTTTGAAAATTTATTTTCAATTATTTTTCAAAAAGGCTGTTGACTTATTAGTAAACGATTGGTTTATAGATCGATTGGTTTCCACACTCTAATTTATATGACTTTTTACCAAACTGACAACGCTCATTTTTTTGCTTATCTTTAGAAAGTAAATTTGTAAAAAATTAACTCGTTATGATCAATTACGTTAGTGCAGAAGAAGCGGTTTCAATTATTAAAAGTGGTGACAGGATATTCGGACATGGTAGTGCTTGTACACCTAATCTTTTGTATGATGAATTAGCTAAACAGTCTTCCCGGTTGAAAAATGTAGAAATGGTTTCCATCACACAACAAGGGAATGTAGAGATCGCTAAACATGATTATAAGGATAGTTTTTATATCAATTCCTTATTTACATCAACGCCTGTGCGAGAAGCGGTAAACTCTGATCACGGTGATTTTGTGCCGATTTTCCTTAGCGAAATTCCGATTCTTTTCAAAAACGGAATTCTGCCGATTGATGTGGCTTTGATAACGGTTTCTCCACCGGATAATCACGGCTATTGTACATTGGGAACGTCTGTGGATGTAGCAAGAAGTGCTATTGATACGGCTAAATCCATTATTGCTATCGTTAATCCAAAAATGCCGAGAACACATGGCGATGGAATGATTCATATCAATAGAATCGAGAAAATGGTTTGGAGCGAAGAAGATCTTTTAACCATTGATTATGGTGCAAAAGTAGGTGCTGAGGAAATGCTGATCGGAAAAAACGTTGCGGAATTAATAGATGACAAAGCGACGTTGCAGATGGGAATCGGAACCATTCCTGATGCGGTTTTGAAATGCTTGGGAAATCACAAAGATCTTGGTGTTCATACGGAAATGCTAAGTGACGGTGTTATTGATTTGATTAAAAATGATATCGTTAATAATAAATACAAAGGAACACATACCAACAGAACGATCACCAGTTTCTGCTTCGGAACGAGAAAACTGTATGATTTTGTAGATGATAATCCATCGATTGCTTTTATGGATGTTCAGCACGTTAATTTTCCTATTAATATTATGAAAAATAAAAAAATGCATGCCATTAATTCAGCTATTGAAATTGATTTGACTGGCCAGGTTTGTGCAGATTCTATCGGAACTTATCAGTTCAGCGGTATAGGCGGACAAATGGATTTTATGCGTGGTGCTGCCTTGAGCGAAGGTGGAAAACCAATTATGGCAATCTCTTCCAGAACCAAAAAAGGCGTTCCGAGAATTGTTCCTTTTCTTAAACAAGGCGCAGGTGTTGTTACAACCAGAGGCCATATTCATTATGTGGTAACAGAATTCGGTACAGCTTATTTGTATGGTAAAAACCTGCGTCAAAGGGCAAAGGCTCTGATTGAGATTTCTCATCCGGACGATAGGGAGATGCTGGATAAAGCTGCATATGATCGTTTCAAATAATAAATTTCAAACTAACTTATTAATATTGAGGTTTTAAACACTTTTTGACGATTTTTGAAACCGGTTTTGTCCATTTATTGTATATTTGATTGAGCTTGAAAAAATGATGATTTGAAGTCAATTTACAATTTAATTAAAGAAAAAATCCGTCAGCATCCGATTGTCCAGAATTCTATATTGGGAAATTCGAACCCTTGGAAAAGAAGCCATTTTATTATTTTGTCCGAGATTATTAAGGATGAGCTTTCTAAAAAAGAAGAACTTCAGAATGAGAGGAAATTTGAATTAGGAACAAGTATTTCTCATATTACTCTACAGCGTTTTTTTGAAAGTGATTATGATTATAAAACACATAATGATTTACGCTTTCTCAAAACGCTTGACAAGATCTGCATTTTTCTGGGTTTCAAAGATCTTAATTCTTTTGTGAAAAGTGTAAAAGGGGTTAGCAGCTATATCGAATCCGGGGTTGGAACAGAGTTTACCAAGGATATCGTTTACAAATATTGTCAAGCGAATTTTGAGTTTTTTAAAATTTTTCCAAAACTAAGAATAGATATTTTTGATGATCATGTTTTTAAGGAGTCCCCTTTTATAGAAAGAATAAAAAACTACAGCTCGCAGCTTTGTGAAAAAAAACTGATGCTTTTCACTAATAACAACCGTTCGAATTTCGAGATTTTTGATATTGATGTTATTTCTGAAGAAAAAGAAATGGTAGTTGTAAAAACGCAGGAATTCTGGAATCTGGTTTTTGTAGTGGAAAATTCTGATGAAGAATATATTGTTAACGAATTGGATACACAAATCTATTTTATCAAAAAAATAGATAATACCTGGAAAATCTGGGATAATTATAATCCTAATTCCGGATTACTTAATCAGGTGATACAAAAAAAGCCATAAGGCGGACGGCTTCATGACTTCATTCTTACACTTATGTTCTTAGAATCTTCATAATTCTTAAACAAAAGTAGAAATCTAATTGATATATACACGAACTTAAATATACTTAAAAATACATATTGCGTTTTTTTTACTATTTTTTATTGTTTGTATAAAAATAATTAACAAAGGTTAAGTTTTTTTAATTATTATTTATTGTATAGTATAAAACATGGATTATTTCATAATATAGCATAGTGCAATCGATTTCATTTTATTTATTGTAATCTTCTTTGATATATTATTATATATGCTCTGTTTTTTTTAATATATATTCAAAAATATAATAAAACTAACAAATGTTAGTTTATTTTCGAAAAATGCTTATCTTGGCAACTGAGATTAATAAGTAAAAAAGTAAAATGTCAACACTCACTTTTGCAGAGAAAATCGCACAAGCAGAGAATTTTCTCCCTATCAACGGTACCGATTTTATAGAGTTTTATGTAGGAAATGCCAAGCAAGCAGCTCATTTTTACAAAACAGCGTTTGGATTTCAGTCTGTTGCTTATGCTGGTCCTGAAACTGGCGTCAGAGACAGAGCTTCTTATGTTTTGCAGCAAGGAAAAATCAGATTGGTTTTAACTTCGGGTCTTAAATCAGATTCTCCGATTTGTGAACATCAGAGAAAACACGGTGACGGCGTTAAGATTCTGGCACTTTGGGTGGATGATGCTTACAAAGCTTTTGAAGAAACAACAAAACGTGGCGGAAAACCATATTTGGAACCCAAGACAATAACGGATGAATTCGGAGAGGTGAGGATGTCGGGTATTTACACTTACGGCGAAACCGTTCATATGTTCATAGAACGCAAAAATTACACGGGCGCTTTTATGCCTGGTTACGAAAAGTGGGAAAGCGATTATAACCCTTCCGATGTTGGGTTGTTGTATGTTGACCATTGTGTAGGAAATGTCGGTTGGGACAGAATGATTCCCACGGTTGAATGGTACGAAAAAGTAATGGGATTCGTGAATATTCTTTCATTTGATGATAAACAAATCAATACAGAATATTCTGCATTGATGTCAAAAGTAATGTCTAATGGCAATGGTTATGCCAAATTTCCAATCAATGAACCGGCCGAAGGTCAGAGAAAGTCGCAGGTGGAAGAATACCTGGATTTTTACGAAGGTGAAGGCGTTCAGCATATTGCAGTTGCTACAAAGGATATTGTAAAAACCGTAACAGAGCTTAAAAATCGGGGCGTCGAATTTCTTTCGCCGCCACCGGAAGCGTATTACGAGATGATCCCTGAAAGAGTAGGAGATATTGATGAAGATATCAAAAAACTTCAGAATCTTGGAATTCTTGTGGATTGCGATGAAGAAGGTTACCTACTTCAGATTTTCACAAAACCTGTGGAAGACAGACCAACGTTGTTTTACGAAATCATCGAGAGACACGGCGCTCAGAGTTTCGGAGCTGGGAATTTCAAGGCACTTTTCGAAGCTTTGGAAAGGGAGCAGGAAAAACGCGGAAACCTTTAAACCCAAATTATTTTCTTATATTTTTACAATTAAAGCATTATTTTTAATGCTTTAATTTTTTAATCTAATTCTAAATTCAAAAAATGAAATCCTTCATCAATTATTCATCAGATTCCGATTTTTCAATTTATAATATTCCGTTTGGAGTTTGTGTTTTCAACAAAGAATTTATTGCTTGTGCCACAAGAATTGGCGATATTGTTATCGATTTGGCAACCTTATTTGACCTTGGTTATTTTGAAGATATCAAAGGCTTTGAAGAAAATGTATTCGAAGGTTACACAATCAACGAGTTTATAGAATTAGGAAAACCAATTACGAATAAAGTTCGTGAGAGAATTCAGCAATTGTTGTTAGAAGATTCTTTGTTGTCGAAAGACGAAAGAGCTTTGGAGGAATGCTTTTACAATCTGGATGAGATTCAAATGATGATGCCTTTACACATCCCGAATTATACCGATTTTTATAGTAGTATTCAGCACGCCACCAATGTCGGGATGATGTTCCGTGACCCGGCCAATGCGTTGTTACCAAACTGGAAACATTTGCCGGTTGGTTATCACGGTCGTGCTTCGTCGATTGTTTTATCAGGAATCGATATCACAAGACCTTGCGGGCAAATCAAGCCATTTGATTCGGACAAACCGATTTTCAGCGCATCCAGACAATTGGATTTCGAATTAGAAATGGCTTTTGTCGTGAATAAAAATACAGATTTGGGAGAAAGGATTTCTGTTTCTGAGGCGGAAGATGCGATTTTCGGGATGATGATTTTCAACGATTGGTCCGCAAGAGATATTCAGAGTTGGGAATATGTTCCTCTTGGACCATTTTTGGGGAAAAATTTTGGTTCATCCATTTCACCTTGGATTGTGACTTTGGAAGCTTTGCAGCCATTCAAAACACAGTCTCCGAAACAAGAGCCGGAAGTTTTGGGTTATCTGAAATTCGAAGGTGATAAAAATTATGACATCAATCTTCAGGTTTATCTTAAGCCAGAAAATTCTGAAGAAAACTTGATTTCTGAAAGCAATTACAAATTTATGTATTGGAATATGTGTCAGCAGTTGGCGCATCACACTGTGAATGGCTGTAATGTTGAAGTTGGTGATGTTTATGCCAGTGGAACTATTTCCGGAGAAGATGAAAAATCCTATGGTTCTATGCTGGAACTAACCTGGAGAGGAACAAAACCATTGCAACTCAAAAACGGAATCGAGAGAAAATTCATAGAAGACGGCGATACCATCACAATGAAAGCCTGGTCAGAAAAAGACGGAATCCGGGTTGGATTTGGGGAAGTTTCTGGAAAGATTTTGCCGGCTGTTTTACCACAATAGACACAAAGATTTCACAAAGTTCACAATGTTTTTCTTCTTGTGGACCTTGTGAAAGCATTGTGTTCCTAGTGTTTAAAAACTTTTTAACGATTAAATAATGAAAACTATCATTCCTTCCGATATCTCAGCAGTTCAGTTGCAACAAGTAATGCAAACCGCGATTGCGCCACGACCGATTGCTTTGGCGAGTACGATTAACAGCAAAGGAGAAATCAATCTTTCGCCTTTCAGTTTTTTTAATATGTTCAGCACTGTTCCGCCTGTTGTTATTATTTCTCCTTCCAGAAGAGTGCGTGACAATACCACAAAACATACTTTGGAAAATCTGAAAGAAGTGCCGGAATTGGTTATTGGAAACGTCAATTTCGATATGGTTCAGCAGGTTTCTTTGGCCAGTACGGAATATGAAGATGGCGTAAATGAGTTTATCAAATCCGGATTAACAATGAAACCTGCTGACATCGTAAAGCCACCTTTGATTGCAGAATCGCCAGTTAATTTCGAGTGTAAGGTTTTAGAAATTAAATCACTGGGTAATTTTGGAGGTTCAGGAAATCTGGTAATTGCAGAGATTGTCAAGATTCATATCAACGAAAAATATCTGGATGAAGCTGGAAATCTCGACCAAAAACAATTGGATTTGGTAGCAAGATTGGGAAGTAATTTCTATTCCAGAAATAACGAAAATAATATCTTCGAAGTTCCTAAACCCTTAGTTACAAAAGGAATCGGTTACGACCAGCTTCCCGACGAGATCAGACAAAGTGATATTTTTACAGGCAACGATTTGGGAATGCTTGCCAATGTAGAAATTTTACCGATTGGGAATTTCTCTTCTGAAAAAGATGTACATTTATTAGCCCAAAATCATTTAAGAAATAACAATATTGAAAATGCTTGGAATGTCCTGAAAATTTAAAACGCTAAAAAAACTAAAAACAAAAAATGATGAAGAAATCGGTTTATCAAGCCATTATCACTATGCTGATTTTGGTTATTGCAGTCTCTGTAATTGGTATTTTTAATACTGAAATCAGTCTGAAATATGAAACTGGAAATCCGAAAGATTGCATTTCTCTCTTAACTGGCAGAGACCTTTGTTTATGGATTAAAAATCTCAAAATCATCATCATAGTTTGTCTGATAGCGGCTTCGGGATTGATAAGTTTCAGGTATAAGATTATCAGAGATTAGCAATTATTTTTCCCGTTCAATTTTCAACGGATTTTGACGAGTGTCAAAAATGTCAACGATTCTTACTTGTAAACTCTCATCGTTTATTGAATATATTATTTTATAATTCGATTCTATAATATAGCTGTACTCAATATTTTTATATTCCAAGGAGATTTCTCTTTGTCCAATTCTTGGAGTATTGATTAACTTATCAGGAGCTAAAAGAATTTTAACCATGATTTTTTGTGCAACTTCATAACTTTTAGATTTTTCTTGATAGTAAAGAAAAATTTCATCGATTTGTTGTTCAGAAAACTTTGACCAGACAATTTTATAAACCATATTTTGAAAGAAGTTCTTCGGTTGTTTTGAATCTTCCATTTTCAAAATCTTCTTCGGATTTGGCTATTCTTTCGTTAAGTTCTTCAATCGTAAAAGGCTTCAATTCTTTTTCAACCTGTTTGGATTTCTTTAAAAGCTTTTCGAATTGAGAAATTAATTCCTCACTTTGAAGATTCAGAAAAGCCTGAACAAATTCTATTTTTCTCGATTCGATATTCATTTTTAAAAGGTTTAATCAAAATTACAAATTTATTCTTAATCAAAATTGAAATTAATTAAATCGTCTTCTCTCCATCCTCACTCACAACCTGAGCCTTATAAAGAACAGAGTAATAACCATTCATAGCCAAAAGTTCCTGATGCGTTCCTTCTTCCACAATCAGTCCGTGGTCCATTACTATGATTTTGTCAGCTTTTTCAATTGTAGAAAGTCTGTGCGCAATAATAATTGAAGTTCTGTTTTTAGTGATTTTTTCAGTCGCTCTTTGGATGAGTTTTTCACTTTCGTGGTCAATGGACGAAGTGGCTTCGTCAAGAATCAGAATTTTCGGGTCAGAAAGATAAGCTCTCAAAAATGATAATAATTGCCTTTGTCCCAACGAAATAGAAGAACCTCTTTCACTTACCACATAATCGTAGCCGTTTGGTAATCTTTCGATAAACTCATCGACTTCAATTTCGCGGGCCGCTTTTTTGATATTCTCGAGCGTGATATCTTCATCGCCCAGAGTCAGATTTTCAAAAATACTGCCGTGGAAAAGGAAAACATCCTGAAGCACAACACCAATATGACTTCTTAAATTGTATAATTCATAATCTCGGATATCCACATCATCCAGCATTATTTTCCCGGAATTGATGTCATACAATCTGGTAATCAAACTGATAATCGTCGATTTACCAGCTCCTGTCGCACCGACAATAGCGACAGTTTCGCCAGGATTTACTGTGAAATCAATGCCTTTCAGAACTTCTTGTTTGTCATCGTAAGCAAAATGAACTTTATCAAACTCAATTTTTCCGTCAAAATGGTCTTTGGCAATCGTTCCGTTATTAGGCATCGCTTGGTCTTCATCCATCACGCCGAGAACACGTTCTGCACCAACGATTCCTCTCTGGATATTATTAAATCTATCCGCAATCTGTCTCAAAGGACGAATCAACATATTGATGAACTGAATGAAAGCAATAATGACTCCAGGCGTAGATTTGATAAATCCACCATAAAATAAGATAAATCCAATGAAAAGCGACGAAATCAATTCAACAACAGGAAAGAACAAGGAAAAGATAAAAACCGTTTTCAGTAAAGCTTTTTTTAGCTCAATATTAATTGTATCAAATTTCTTAAACTCGGCTTCTTCTCTGTTAAAAACCTGAATCAATGACATCCCGGCCAAACGTTCCTGCACAAAACTGTTTTGTGTTGCCGTCCAGCTTCTTTCAGAACCAAATGCGACTTTCAGTTTCTTCTGGAAAACTCTCGTAATCACAACCATTATCGGGAGAATCGCTAACGAAATCATACTCAGATGTGTATCCACCTGGAACATTGCGAAAAGAACCATCACGATTCTCAGAATATCTCCGAAGACCATCAAAAATCCATCTGTGTAAACCGTAGCAATCGTTTCAACATCGCCGACAGCTCTTGTTACAAGATTTCCTATTGCGGTTTTGTCGAAGAACGCAGTTCTGAAATAAATCAGTTTGTGATACAACCTTTCCCTGATGTCACGAATAACATTCTGCGAAATGAAATTCGAAAAATAAACCAGGAAAAAGTTAAGAACCGTTTCCGCAATTACCAATCCGATCAGCAGATAAATGTGCTTCATCAGCTGGGCCTTATCCTTTAGCTTAACAATGTCTATATCGACTACATTTTTGGTAAGAATCGGTCTGTAAGTGGAAACTATGGCGAGAAAAATTGAAATAATCAGTGTGAAAATAAACCACGACCTAAATTTCATTCCGATTAAAAATAATCGCTTGACAATGTCCCAGGTATTTTGTTGTTTCATCTGTTTCTATTAATTTTTCTAAGGTCAGATGGAACACCTTTAATCATAAAACTATCATTAAAAGCAAATTTGGTAAAGAGGTGTTTCATTTTTATTCTTAGAATTCCGGAGTTTTTTTCACTCTCGAAAAAAATCTTTGCAAAAATAAGACTTTAAAAATTGAAACGCCGACCATTAACCAAATTTATTAATAGACAAAACGAATAAGATTTATTGTTTCTCAATCCAGTTCAAAACGTATCCGGCAACTTCTTCCCAACCTTTTTCTCCACAGATAAAATGACTTCTCCCTTCAAAGATTTTCAAATCCAGAATACTGTTTTTGTCTTTGTAAGAATTGGCAATTTTCACAGTGAAGTCAGCCGGAAAAATAGCGTCATTTGCACCACCGATGAATAATAACGTATTGTGAGCTTTATTAAAATCAACATTGCCAATCGATTTCAAAAGCGGGTCTCTCGCCAGTCTTCTGCTTTCCGGAGCAGCAACAGTTTCGTACAATTTATCACTTTCTTCTTGGGAATAATTATTAAAAAACGCACGATGATACCAATCTTTTGTTCCAAGATACGGGCTGTTTCCTTTGAAAAAATTGAAAACCGGCCAAACGATTTTTATCGTTGAAAAAGGCGCCATTACATTTTTTGGTGGTGCGCCGTCTATGCTAACTCCGGCAACAGCTTTATCAAGTTCAATCAGTTTTTGAACCAATAATCCACCGAAAGAATGTCCTACAACAATCGGTTTCTCAGGAAGCGTGTCAATGAATTTCACGAGATTGTTCAAGGTCTGTTCAAAGCTTACAGTTCTTAGTTCGGAAGGAATGTTTCTTTTCAATTCGATAGGGTTCCCTTCGTGTCCCGGATTTGAAGGTGTGTGAACCGTGTAACCTTGGTTTTCGAAATAAGTTTTCCATTCTTTCCAGCTGGTATTGTTGACGAATAATCCGTGAATCAATACGATAGTTTTTGTTTTCATAATATTTTGATGTTTAAATTATAAGACAAAGTTCAGAAGATTGAACTTGTAAAACTTTAACCCAAGTTAAAATCGTATCATTTTGATAAATAAATATTTATGAAGTAATTAATTATCTGCTCAATCGGAAAAATCTGCGAGAGTTTCATTATATGATATTTATTTGGGCAGCTTAATCCGCCTGTAGTTTATCCTGAGCTTGTCGAAGGGCTCCCAAACCTAACGAAGTGGTTCGACGAAGTCAATCTTTTCACTCCACTACGTTGCGTAAAAAGGATTTCCGCTCAAGTCGGGCTGCGTAAGATTCAACGTTTCAATAAAATTCAGAATTATTTCCCAGAAAGTCTTTTCCGAATCCTGCTAAGAGACGGCCCTTGAATCCCCAAGTAAGATGAAATATGATATAAAGGAACATTATTGAAAATATCCGGATGTTGCTTGATGAGGTCGAGATAACGTTCCTCAGGAGATTTCAAGAGAAAACCTTCGATTCTTGTCATTGTCACATTGAAAGCTTCCTGAGCCAACAATCGTCCGAATTTTTCCCATTGATGAGATTTTTGATATAAGGAAAGCAAATCCGTATAACGAATATAAATAATAGAAGCATCCGTCATCGCCTGTGTAAAATAGTCACAAGGAATCTGATTGATAAAACTCTTGAAAGAAACCACAAATCCGTTCGCAGAATAGAGAAAAACGTTCTTTTCTTCGCCCGCTTTTTCATCAATCGTGTAAGAGCGGAAAACGCCGTCAACAATAAATCCGAAATAAGTGCAAACCGTTCCGCGAAGATTATAGAATTCACCTTTTTTGTAATTCTTCACCAACCAAAAATCCGAAGACATTTTGAAATCATCTTCCGAAAGTCCGGCAAATTGATTTAATGCGAATGCAAGCTTGTCAATTTCGGTCATCAATTTACGGTTTTAAGAGGTTATTTGTTTTAAATCAATCAGTTAAATTTATAAAAATAATTTCACTTCTCAATAAAAAACTCTCAAACGCTCCGACTCTCAAATACTAAAACTCATACCCAACATCTACCAAAAAGAGTCCTTGAGCAGGCGCAGAAACGCCGGCAGAATTCCGGAATTTATCCTCGATGATTTTTCTCAAATCGTTCGGTGTGATTTTTCCGCTTCCAACTTCAACCATTGTTCCGACAATCGCTCTTACCATATTTCTCAGGAATCGGTCAGCAGAAATTGTGAATTTCAATTGGGTTCCATTTTGCTCCCATTCGGCTTTGTAGATTTTGCAGATATTGGTTTTGTTATCGGTGTGGAGTTTGGCGAAACTGGTAAAATCATCATATTCAAAAAGGATTTTGCATGCTTCGTTCATTAGATCGATGTTCAAAGGTTTTTGACGCCAATATTGCCATGAAGAATCCTTGGAAAATGGATTTTTTTCTAATGAAATGTAATATTCATAAGTTCTGTAAGTCGCATCAAATCTTGCGTGCAAATCCGCAGGAACTTCAAAAATCCTTTTAACGGCGATATTTTCTGACAGAAAAGAATTGAGTTTATGAACTAAGTTTTCATCAAGGGTTTGTTCGGTTTCAAAATGGGCAAACATTTTCTTTGCGTGGACACCAGTGTCGGTTCTTCCTGCTCCGGTTGTTTTGATGGGTTCGCGAAGAATGGTGGACAACGCCTTTTCCAATTCCTCCTGAACAGAAATCTGTTTGGGCTGAATCTGATAACCAAAATATGCAGAACCGTTGTAAGAAAACTCTATAAAATATCTCATGTCGGCTGTAAATTTCCTGATTTTTTTTTAATTATAAAGAAAATGTTAATTCGTAATTTCGTAATTCTAAAATCATTAAAAATGAGACCAGTCAAAAAAAATAGACTCTCTCAGCCGTCAGAATTTATAAAAATGATGGTTGTCAGTTTAGTTTTCGTATCCGTTTTTCTTTTTAGCAAGAAAATATCACAAGAACAGATGGTTATAAATTTGGCTGTTCTATTATTTTTATTTTTCATCTTGCAGTTGGTTTTTGTAATAATGTATAAAAAAGGAGTGAAAACTTGGGCGTTTTGGCTATTGATTTTATTGGGATTGATAGGTGTTGCTGGCGCAATAACAATCTGGTATGTTTTAAAATATGGCTTGACATTTCAGAATTAATGAAAAATCAGTTTGTACTTTTGTAATTGAATCTAATTTAAAATGAAACGTATTCTTCTTTTATCAGACACCCATTCCTACATTGATGACAGGATTATTGATTATGCGAAAGATGCCGATGAAGTTTGGCATTGCGGAGATTTTGGCAATATGGCTGTGATTGAAGAATTAGAAAAAATAAAACCAATCCGAGGTGTTTACGGTAATATTGACGAAGCAAAAATCAGGACAATTTTCCCTGAAGTTTTGAGTTTCAAATGTGAAGAAGTTGATGTTTTGATGATTCACATTGGTGGTTATCCTGAGCGATATTCACCTTTGGCCAAGAAAGAGATCGCAGAAAGAAAACCGAAATTATTTATTTCCGGACATTCCCATATTCTGAAAGCGATGTTTGATAAAAAGAATAATCTTCTTCATCTTAATCCTGGCGCTTGCGGAAAATCCGGATGGCATAAAGTGAGAACGATGATGCGTTTCACAATCCATAAGGATGAAATCAAAGATTTGGAAATCATAGAACTCGGAAGTCGGATTTGATAGTTTTAGAATTAAAGAGAATTAGGGTTTTATTTTTGCTGAGTGAAACGCCTTTGCGGCCTTAAAAGCATTTGGTCTTTAAAAAAGAACTTTGCGGCCTTTGCGTTAAAAATATTATTAATTACAAAATGAAAATTGGAGATTTAGTTTCAGTGATTGATGAAAATCTTAGAGGAAAAGTTATAAAGATTATTGCTAATCAAGTGAAAATTGAAGATGAACACGGTTTTACGTATAATTTTTCTAAGGATAAATTAACAATCATTGATTCCGAATTATACGAGAACTCTCCAATTATCAGGAAAAAAGAAAGTCCAAAAATCATTTCGAAAAAGCATAATAAAGCGCCGTTGAAATTAGACCTTCACTTTAATTTTTTGGTCAAAAACCCTGCAGATTATGAAGCTTTTGAAAGATTGATGATTCAGAGAGAAAAATTATTGGAAACGATTGATTTCTGTAGAAAAAATCATATTAAAAATCTGTTGATTATCCACGGAATAGGCGATGGCGTTTTGCAAAAAATGGTTTATGATGTTTTGGAAGGCCTTACCAATATAGAATATGACAGCGACGGATTTTTCTATCATCAATCCGGAAATGTCGAAGTCAAATTTTTATGAAATATAAAGTTACATCGTTTTTCTTTAATGAGTTTTACGACTTTGTGTAACTTTAAAAAATTGAATTGAACAAAAAAATCCTTGCAGACTTTGCGTTTAAATAAAAGTAAAATTATGTTCAGAAAACCAATCAGTCTTATTGTAATTTTAGTCTTCACATTCAGTTTTGCTCAGACAGAATATAAAACTGAAAGCAATATTTCTTATTACCCAGAAAAAATCAGTAATGCCGATGCTTACATCAGTTCCCAATGCAAACTGAAATTCTATTATCCAATCAATGTCAAAAATTTCCCGACTGTGATTTGGTTTCACGGCGGAGGTTTAACTGGCGGCAATAATGAATTGCCAAAAGAATTATTAGATGAAAATATTGCCGTTGTAAGTGTCGAATATCGTTTAGCTCCAAAAGTGAAGGCGCCGGCTTACATAGAAGATGCCGCTGCAGCAACGGCCTGGGTTTTTGAGAATATTGAAAAATACGGTGGGAATAAAAATCTGATTTTCCAGTCCGGACATTCGGCGGGAGGTTATCTGGCAATGATGATTACGCTGGATAAAAAATATCTTCAAAAATATAAAATTGATGCAGACCAGATTGCAGGACTTATTCCATTTAGTGGACAGGCAATCACGCATTTTCAAATCAGAAAAGAACAAGGAATCCCAGAATTACAACCGACAATTGACCAATATGCGCCTTTGTTCCACGTCAGAAAGGATGCGCCACCAATTGTTTTAATTACCGGTGACAGAGAATTAGAATTGTTCGGACGGTATGAAGAAAATGCTTATTTGGCAAGAATGTTGAATCTCGTAAAACATCCTTCAACCAAATTATTGGAGGAAGACGGATTCGACCACGTGAGTATGGCTCAGCCGGCTTTTCACTTATTAAAAAAAGAAGTCAGAGAATTAACTAAGAAAATAAAAACACAGAAAAACTTACAATGATGTTTACATTACAACAGATTCAAGATGCGCATTCCAACGTAGAAAGCGGAAAAGGATTCCCACAATTCGCAAAAACGATTAGAGAATTAGGCGTTAAAAGTTTGGAAACTTTCGTAGAAGACGGTTCTACTAATTATTTAGGAAACGACGATTACAAAGTTTCCGCACCACAACAATATGCACCATTATTGATTTACGGAATCCCGAATGCTGAAAAATTTTTAGCTGACTTACGAAATCATCAACAAGGCGGAACCGACTTTTTCCAATTTTGTAAAGATTGTGCAGATAGCGGTGTTTACAAATGGATTGTTGATATTGATGCAAAAACATGCACTTATTACACAGAAGCCGGAACAGTTATTTTTGAAGAACAGATCCCGATATAAATAAAAAAGTAATCACAAAGGCAAAAAAAATCGAATATTTTCCGTTTCCCTAGTGCAGTAAAACATTCTAAAAGAAAATTATTCCTTGTGTCTTTGTGTAAAACTCATCAGTTCAAACTCACATCTTCAGGCGCATTTGCCCAGAGAAGAAATTCGCCACCGAGATTCTGCATGATTTTTTTCCAGAGATTCTGGTCATTCGGAAGCGTATAATCCAGATTATAAACATCCACAATCGTCCACATTTTTCGTTGGATTTCACTTTCCAGCTGTAAAGGAGACCAACCCGAATATCCGGAAAAAACCTTGATGTCATTAATAGTTACAGAACCCTCAACAATCGATGAGACTACAGAATCAATATCTTCAGTAATGTAAAATTCATCATTGATTTCAGAATATTGCTCCGTGATTTTTTCACCTTTAAGAATGAAGAAAACCTTGTCATTTTCCACAGGTCCACCTTCATAAAGCTCCACCGGAAAACCAAAAATGCTCAAAAGACGCGAACTCATATTCTGATTTTTTTTATTCAGAATCAAGCCAAAAGCACCATTCTCATTATGATCAATAATAAGCACTACCGAGCGGGAAAATATGTCGCCGGAAGCATCGGGAGTTGATATTAAAATTTTACCTTTGTAAGAGTAATTCATCTATCAAAGCTATAAAAAAATATTTTTTTGAAAAAGAATTCAATGAAAATTTAAGTTAAATTGATTCAGATTTTAATAATTTAACTTCGTCGAATCTTTTGGATTGGGGCGCCTTTATCCGCCCTCCGTTCCCGCTTTTTTGTTTTTTAGAAAAACAAAAAGAGCTCCACTCAGGTCGGGGCGCGCTTCGCACAAAGGAAGAGTTGTCATAAATTCAACATATAATTTCCTTTGATGAGTGAAGCGTCTTTGTGACTCTTAAAAACAATTAGTAGTTTTTAAAAAACTTTGCGAACTTTGCGTTCAAAGGCTTTAACATTATAAAACATCTCAATCATAAAATGAACAACGAAAATCTACACGATAAAAGACAAGTCTACGACAAATCCCAGCTTATCGAAAGCGAAGTCAGAGAAAACCCCATCGAGCAATTCCGAAATTGGTTTCTGGAGGCTGAAGAAAATCCACATGTTTCCGAAGCTAATGCAATGGCTATTTCCACAGTCGAAGATGACGGTTGCCCTAGAGTCAGAATGGTTTTGCTCAAGTCATATAATTGGGAAGGCTTTGTTTTTTACACCAATTACGACAGTCGAAAAGGAAAATCGCTTGAGAAAAACCACAAAGCTTGTCTTCATTTTTTCTGGCCAAGCCTGGAAAGACAAATTATCATCAAAGCCAATGTTGAAAGAATTGCTGAAAATCTAAGTGACGGCTATTTTCATTCCCGTCCAAAAGGAAGTCAGTTAGGCGCTGTTGTTTCGCCACAAAGTCAGGAAATCCCAAATCGAGAATTTTTAGAAAGCAAGTTGAAAAGTTTAGAAACCGAATTTGAAAACAAAGAAATTCCAAAACCTGAAAACTGGGGCGGTTACATTGCAAAACCCTATGAAATCGAATTTTGGCAAGGCCGGCCAAATCGTCTTCACGACAGGATTTTGTATTCTTTAACAAAAAAAATTGAATGGAAAATTTCAAGATTGGCTCCATAAAAATCCAGCTTTTGCTGGATTTTTTTATTTACTCCTCGATTTCAGAATTTTCTCAACATCTTCAATCGTGAAACCTTTGGCTTTCAACAAAATCAAATAATGATAAATCAAATCTGAAGCTTCATTTAAAAATAATTTGTTATTGTTATCTTTCGCTTCGATAACCAATTCCACGGCTTCTTCACCTACTTTTTGAGCCACTTTGTTGATGCCCTTTCTGTAAAGTTCATTGGTATAAGAACTTTCATCATTAGTGTCAATCTTTTCAGAAATCTTTTTTTGCAATTCGTATAAAAAACCTTTGTCATTTTCTTCTGCAAAACAAGTTGTCGTTCCTTTGTGACATGTCGGTCCGAGAGCTTTTGCTTTGATGAGAATCGTATCGTTGTCACAGTCTAATTTCCAATCAATTAATTCCAAAAAGTTACCTGACGTTTCGCCTTTTGTCCAAAGTCTATTTTTAGAACGGGAAAAAAACGTAACTTTTTTTTCCTCTAAAGTTTTAGTTAAGGCTTCTTGATTCATATAACCAAGCATCAGGACTTTGAGATTAAGGTAATCCTGAATAATCACGGGAACTAAGCCTGTGTTTTTATCAAATCGTATGGTCATCTTATCGGTAGATTTTTAGATTTAAGGTAATTTTTAAGTTCCGGAATTTCGATTTCATTGAAGTGAAAAATACTGGCTGCCAAAGCTCCTGTTGCTTTAGTTTGTGTGAAAACATCTTCAAAATGCTGCATTGTTCCAGCTCCTCCCGAAGCAATTACAGGAATATTGACCAGTTCCGAAAGTTGTTTGGTGATTTTTATCGCAAATCCGGATTTTGTTCCGTCTGTATTCATCGATGTCAGGAGAATTTCGCCAGCCCCAAGACTTTCCACTTCTTTTGCCCAGGAAAACAATTCTTTTTCGGTTCCAATTTTTCCGCCGTTGCTGAAGACTTTATTCTGCCTTTTCACAAATTTGGTGTCAATCGCAACAACCATACATTGCGAACCAAAACGTTTGGCGACTTCTGTTATCAGATCAGGATTGGAAATTGCAGCCGAATTAATCGTGATTTTGTCCGCTCCGTTTTTCAAAAGTTCTTCTACATTTTCCAAAGCATTGATTCCACCGCCAACTGTAAATGGAATATTGATATATTTTGCGATTTCTCTTACCAATGGAATCAAGGTTTTCCGACGTTCTTCGGTTGCAGAAATATCGAGGAAAACCAATTCGTCTGCGCCTTGTTCAGAATATTTGATGCCCATTTCCACAGGATTTCCAACTTCTTTGATATCCAGAAAGTTGACGCCTTTTACTGTTTGTCCGTTTTTGATATCGAGACAAGGGATTATTCTTTTTGCTAACATTAGAGAAAAGGTTTTAAATCGCTAAGTGTAATCCGGTTTTCGTACAACGCTTTGCCGATAATCGCGCCTTCGCAGCTCAAAGATTTTAATTGAACTAAATCGTTAGTAGAAGTAATTCCACCAGAAGCAATCAGTTTTACAGTCTGATTTTCATCAATTATTTTTTTATATAAATCGAAAGAAGGGCCTTCCAACATTCCGTCTTTATTGATGTCTGTCGAAATCACATATCGGATTCCAACTTGCATTTTTTCTTTGATAAAATTGTAAATATTCATTTCGCTTTCTTCTAACCAACCCGAAACTGCAATTTTTTCTTTTTTGGTATCAGCTCCCAAAATGATTTTTTCTGAACCGTATTTTTCCAAACTTTCTAAAAATAATTTTGGATTTTTGACGGCAACGCTTCCCAAAGTCACTTGTTTTGCGCCACTTTCAAAAGCGATTTTGATGTCTTCCTCGGATTTCAAACCACCCCCAAAGTCTATAATTAAGTTGGTTTTGGTTGAGATTTCTTCTAATATTTTTTGATTGATGATTTGATTTTGTTTGGCGCCGTCCAAATCAACCAAATGCAAAAATTGGATTCCGTTATCCTCAAAGTTTTTGGCGACATCCAAAACGTTTTTGCTGTAAATTGTTTTCTTGTTGTAATCGCCTTTGGAAAGCCGGACGCATTCTCCGTTGATGATGTCTATTGCTGGGATTATTCTCATTTTCTATTTTGATTTTTAATGATTAAAAAGTTCAAACCACAAAAGTCACAAAAGATTTTTTTCATATTTGTTAGATATTCAAAATCTTAAAAAAATCTGTTTCTTTTGTAAGGTATAATTTTCAGTAGTTGCTTTTGTTCCTTTTGTGGTTTTAAAACAATCATAATTTCAAAAAATTTTCTAATATTTTACTTCCGAAAACGCCACTTTTTTCTGGATGAAACTGGACGCCGAAAAAATTGTCTTTTTGCAAAGCTGTGCTGTAAGTTTCGTAATAATCGGTTGTGGCAATTGTATTTTCATTTTTCTCAGCATAATAACTGTGAACGAGATACATATAACTTTGCTCAGGAACATTTTTGAACAAATCCGATTTCAAATCATAAATCTGATTCCAGCCAATCTGCGGAACCAACACAGAATCAGGAAATTTCTTCACCGAAACATCAAAAATTCTTAAAGCTTTTGTGTTACTTTCCTCCGAATCTTTGCAGAGCAATTGCATCCCAAGACAGATTCCCAAAAGTGGTTGTTTTAATTCAGGAATCAGTAAATCCAGGCCGGTTTTTTTCAGAGAATTCATTGCAAAAGACGCTTCTCCAACGCCCGGAAATATCACTTTGTCAGCCTTGAAAATTTCATCAGGATGATTGGTGAGTTTCGCTGAAAATCCTAATCTTTCTATCGCAAACAGAAGACTTTGCACATTTCCGGCTTTGTAATCTATAATAACTGTTTTCATATTTTTTAATTTTGAGATGATAGATAAAAGACGGATAGATAACAGATGCAAGATTCAAAATCTATTATCTATCTGTCTGTCATCTATTGGTCTATTACAACATTCCTTTTGTTGATGGTAAAATCATTTTTTCCGAATCACGTTTTACTGCAGACTTTAAACACTTTGCAAAAGCTTTAAAAATCGATTCAATTTTGTGATGCTCGTTGTTACCTTCGGCTTTGATATTAAGATTTGCTTTTGCTGCATCTGAGAACGATTTAAAGAAATGAAAGAACATCTCGGTTGGCATTTTTCCAATCATTTCACGTTTGAAATCGGCTTCCCAAACTATCCAATTTCTTCCGCCAAAATCCAATGCAACCTGCGCCAGACAATCGTCCATCGGCAAAACAAAAGCGTAACGTTTGATTCCCAATTTGTTTCCTAAAGCCTGATTAAATGCTTCGCCAAGTGCAATTCCTGTGTCCTCAATTGTGTGATGTTCATCAACATCCAAATCGCCGTTAGCCTTGATTTCCAAATCCATTTGGCCGTGTTTTGCAATCTGATCCAGCATATGGTCGAAGAAAGCAATTCCAGTATCGATGCTGGATTTTCCTGTTCCGTCAAGATTTAGCTTGATTTTGATTTTAGTTTCGTTGGTATTTCTGATAATTTCCGAAGTTCTGTTTTTGAGTTTCAGAAATTCATAAATAGCTTTCCACGAAGTCGTTTTTAGAGCAATAACATTTTCCAAATCATCATTTTCTAAAATCTCGTCAGCTCCAAGACTTTCGTCATTATTAATGAAAATCGCTTTTGAGCTGAGATTTTTTGCCAATTTCACGTCCGTAATTCTGTCGCCAATCACGAATGAATTTTCCAAATCGTAACTATCCTTATCAAAATATCTCGTCAATAGACCTATATTCGGTTTTCTGGTTGGCGCATTATCTTTGGCGAATGTTTTATCTATGAAAATATCTTCGAATTTAATACCTTCACTTTCAAAGGTTTCGATAATGAAATTTTGAACTGGCCAGAAGTTTTCTTCCGGATGAGAAGCTGTTCCTAAACCGTCCTGGTTCGTTACCATTACCAATTCATAATCTAATTCTTTGGCGATTTTTGAAAGATAAGTGAAAACTTGCGGATAGAATTTCAGTTTCTGAAAAGAATCAACTTGATAATCTTCTGGTTCTAAAACCAAAGTTCCGTCACGGTCTATAAATAATATTTTTTTACTCATTACTAATTTATTTTGTTTTGGAATTCGTGAATTTTCAATTTCATTTTTCAATTTCAATGGATTTAAGCGTTTCTATCAATTTTTTGTTTTCTTCGGGAGAACCAACTGTAATTCTCAGACAGTTTTTGAAGACAGAATTTCGGTTTCTGACAATCATATTTTGATTAACTAATTCTTGATAAACTGAATCTGCATTGTCAACTTCAATCAAAAGAAAATTGGTGTCGGAAGGAAAGATTTTTTTTACCAAATTCAGTTTTTCTAAATTTTCAATTAGGTTTTTTTTCTCTTTTAGAATGATTTCTATATTTTCTGAAACCTGATTAATTTTTTCATTATTAAGTGTATTTAGAATCGCATCTTGATTAAGCGTACTGATGTTATAAGGAGGTTTTACTTTATTATAAAATTTGATGATTTCTTTGGAAGCGTAAGCAATCCCAACTCTCACAGAAGCCATTCCCCAAGCTTTGCTAAAAGTTTGGCTAACAATTAGATTTGAATAATTTTTAATTTGATTTCTGAAACTTTCTTCTAGACTGAAATCTATATAAGCTTCATCAATGAAAACAATTCCTTTAAAATTTTCAAGAATATATTTTATGTCTCGAATGGAATTTCCTGTCGGATTGTTTGGCGAGCAGATGAAAATAATTTTCAAATTTTCGTCATTCAAATAGGATTTTAAAGTCCCAAAATCGATTTGAAAATTCTTGCCCAAATCAAGATTGATTAGCTCTACATCATTGATATTGGCTGAAACTTCGTACATCCCGTAAGTTGGCGAAAATGTCAAAACCTTATCTTTTTTCGGTTCACAAAATATCCGGAAAGCCAAATCAATCACTTCATCGCTCCCATTTCCTAAGAAAATATTTTCAGTTGAGATTTGATTTATTTCACTTAATTTCTGTTTTACTTTGCTCTGATAAGGATCGGGATAACGGTTCAGTTCTCCGAAAGGATTTTCGTTCGCATCCAGATAAATACCGTTTTCACCTTTGAATTCGTCTCTTGCTGAAGAATATGGTTCAAGATTCAGGATATTTTTTCTGATTAATTTTTGAATATCAACTTTCATTTTCTAAATATTTTAATCTTACCGAAACGGCATTTTTATGAGCCATCAACTCTTCGGCTTCCGCCATTAACTCAATGGTTTTTCCAATGTTTTGAATTCCTTTTTTTGTGATATTCTGAAATGTGATTTTCTTCACAAAACTGTCCAGAGAAACACCGCTGTAATTTTTAGCAAAACCGTTGGTTGGCAAGGTGTGGTTGGTTCCGGAAGCATAATCACCTGCACTTTCCGGACTGTAATTTCCAAGAAATACTGAGCCTGCGTTCTTGATTTTATCAGTGAAATTTTCTGCGTTTTCGACAGCTAAAATCAAATGTTCCGGCGCATAAATATTTGAAAATTGAATGGCTTCATCAATAGAATTCAACAAAATAGATTTGCTGTTTTGTAAAGCAATTTCTGCGATTTCTTTTCTTGGTAAATCCTTTAGTTGTTTCTTAATTTCAATATTAATTTCATTAATAATTTTCTCAGAATTACTTAATAAAATCACTTGAGAATCTGTTCCGTGTTCGGCTTGTGAAAGCAAATCCGCAGCAACAAAATCCGGAACAGAACTTTCATCTGCAATGACCAAAACCTCACTTGGACCAGCAGGAATGTCGATGGCAAGATTATAATTCAGAGCCAGCTGTTTGGCCGAAGTCACATATTGATTCCCAGGTCCAAAAATCTTATCAACTTTCGGAATCGTTTCTGTTCCAAAAGTCAAACCTGCAATTGCTTGACTTCCTCCAACTTTGAAAATGTTTTTAATTCCAATTAAGTTTGCGGTGAACAAAATTGTAGGATTGATTTTTCCATTTTTATCAGGTGGCGAACAAAGCGCAATGTTTTTACAGCCTGCAATATTTGCTGGAATTCCTAACATCAAAACTGTGGAGAATAAAGGCGCAGTTCCTCCTGGAATGTAAATCCCAATATTTTCTATAGCTTTGTTTTCTCTCCAACAGAAAACGCCTTCGGTTGTTTCAATAATTTTCCTTTCTTCTGCTTGAGAACTATGGAATTTTCTGATATTTTCAGAAGCAGTTTTAATCGCAGTTTTTAATTCGCCAGAAACTAGCTTGCTTGCTTCAAGGATTTCTGCTTCTGAAATTTTGAAATCATTTAAAATAACGCCATCAAATTTTTCTGTGTAAAACTTTAAAGCCTTATCGCCATTGATTTTCACTTTGTCAAAAACAGATTTCACTTGCTCAGAAAGATTTTCCTGATTTTGCAATGGTCTTTCGCAAAGTGATTTCCATTCGTAAACTGGTGGATATTTATATTGCCTAATCATAATATCATTTTTTCAATTTCTAAAACTAAAATTCCTTGTGCGCCTTCCTTTTTCAGGTTCTCAATCACATCCCAAAATTGATCTTCTTTGATGACTGAATGAATGGATGACCAACCACTTTCGGCTAAAGGAAGAATAGTTGGCGATTTCATTCCGGGTAAGAGATTGATAATTTTTTCAAGATTGTGATTAGGTGCATTTAAAAGAATATACTTGCTTTCGGAAGCTTCTTTTACGGCATTGATTCTGAATAAAAGTTTGTTTAAAATCTCCAGATTTTCATTAGATAGATTCTCATTGGAAATCAAAACGGCTTCACTTTCCAGAACAGTTTCAACTTCTTTCAAACCATTAGTCAGTAGAGTAGAACCGGTGCTGATGATATCAAAAATACCGTCTGAAAGTCCGATTCCAGGTGCGATTTCTACACTTCCGCCAATCTTTTCGATTTGTACATTGATGTTATTTTCTTGGAAATAGTTTGAAAGAATCTCTGGATAAGAAGTTGCCACTTTTTTATTTTCAAAATATGGGATTCCGTTATAATCTTCTTCTTTCGGAATTGCCAGAGACAATCTGCATTGGGCAAATCCAAGCTTTTGAACAATTTCAATATTTTTCTTTTGTTCCAAAACTTCATTCAGACCGATAATTCCGATATCAGCAACGCCTTGCTCTACATATTGCGGAATATCATCATCACGAAGAAATAAGATTTCTAGAGGAAAATTAGTGGAAACAGCCTTTAGTTTTCTGGTTCCGTTGGAGATTTTGATGCCACATTCTTCCAGCAGTTTCAGAGACTTTTCGCTCAGCCTTCCGTTTTTTTGTATGGCTAATTTTAGTTTACTCATTTTTGATTTTATAGATAAGGTCTGAGTAAACGACAAGGAAAATTGGAAAACAAAAAACCGCCTGATTACTCAGACGGTTAATATTATTTTGAAGTTATGACATACCATTACCTTCCCGCCTGAACGTGAGAATGGTGATGATGATGCATAAGTTGTATAGACATTTATTGCTTTTTTGTTGGGACAAATGTAGAACTAATTTTTAAATAATTATAAAATTATGTAAAAAAATTAATTAAAACTATTTTTCCATTGGGTAATCATTTCTGAAAATCTCGTGTTCTCAAAAGTTTTATTTCTGATTTTTGAAACTGTGTGAATGCCTTTTTCATCGGAAATTCTCAGGATTTCTTCAGCTTTTTGAGATTCGAAGGCGATGATTTCTGCTTCTTCAATTTCTGCCAGTTTATTTTTGTGAACAAAAGTGACAAAGTTTTCCATTAATGGTGAAATATAAGCACCTTCCGTTTGTTTCGGAATTTTAATCACATTATTCTGGAGAAACAAAAGATTTCCGAAGATACTTCTAGCAATTTTCTTGTTCGGATTCAGAAGAATAACGTCATCCAAATCATTTTCTTTGGCATAAATTTCAGCATAGATATTCTCGGCAGAATGAACACGGATGTTACTCAAAAGATTCGCATTAACATTGATTTCTTTAATGAGATCCAGTTCAATATTACCTTGGATATAAAGAATGTCCCCCGATTCTTCCACTTCAAAATAGAAAGCGGTTTCAGATTTCGGAAGCGGTTTGTCTTCCTGCTTTCTGTAAGCCATCAGTTGGATAATTCCATTCTGAATACCCTTACTCAAAACTTCTCTCTGAAACAGTTCCTGAAAAAATTCTAAGGTGTATGTCAGCGGAATATTCAGTCTCATTTTCCGCATCGATGCCATCAGAAAAAAATAAGATTCCTCGGCCATTATGAGATTTCCGTTTCTTACAAAGAACGATACCCAAACCGAATCGCCATAAAGAAAAGAACGGTTGATGAGTTGGAGATTATCTTCGGTATAAACTAATTTTTGCATTGTAGTATAAAAAAATAATGAACGATAAAATCGTTCATCCATTTATTTTTAAGCGGCGCCTAATTTTATCTGTAAGTTCTCTATCAGGTTTTCCCAATAGAGTTTGTTTTCTTCCTCATCGCCAGGCTCACAAAAGTCAGTGATGTTAAGCGAAAGGTCATCCGTTATTTCATCAATGACGATAGAAAGCTCGAAGAAATATTTTGTCCCTTCATCCTCTTCCCAACGGAAACGCACAAAACTTTCCGGCTTGTAACGGATCAGCGTCGCCTTCTCAGCAGGGCCACCGCCCCAGCTGAAATAGAAATCGTCTCCACGTTCTACAACGTCGTCTGCAAACCATTCTGATAATCCTTCTGCACTTGCCAGATACTCATACAAAATCTCCGAGAGACAATGCATATTGTATTCATACTGCACTTTCGTTTTCGCCATATACTAATTCTAATTGTGGCGCAATATATAAATTAATTTCTTATTTCCAAATCAAAATGTCTATGGAAATTCAAATTTTTTATAGAAAATAAATATGATTTTTATTAGCTGATTTTGTACCGTTGATGAACACTAATTTTTAAAATTATTTGACATCATCCAACCTAAAGATTTGGCAGCTTAATCCGCCTTCCGCTCCCAATCTTTTTTGCAGATCATTTCAGATTAAATAGAACTTGATGGTTGGCAAAAAAGGATTTCCGCTCAAGTCGGGCTGCAGATTCGTCATAAAAACAAAGGCTTCCCTCAAAACGAAATTTGTCATTCCGTAGGAATCTCGACAGCGACGTTTAGATTCCTACGGAATGACAAATTGGATGTTAATTTAAAATCTATTCCACTTCATTCAAAGCTTCCAGAATAATCGCGCAACCTTTTCGGATTTCGTCTTCGGAGATTGTGAGTGGAGGAGAAATTCTCAGATATTCATTTCTGTATAGTTGCCAGAAAACAATCAGACCTTTTTCCATACATTTTGAAGCGACTTTCAGAGTATATTCCGGAGAGCCGAGATTCACAGCTAACATCAGTCCTTTCCCGTTGACGTTTTTGATTTTCGGATGAACCAATAATTCCCGGAAGAGTTTTTCCTTCTTATCTGTCTCATTCATCAGTCCGTTTTCCAAAACTTCTTTCAGAGTAGCGTGAGAAGCCGCAGCAATCAAAGGATTTCCTCCGAATGTCGTGATATGTCCCAATTTAGGAGAATGTGAAAGGCTTGTCATAATTTCTTTCGAACTCATAAAAGCGCCAACCGGAACACCGCCGCCCATTCCTTTTCCCATTACCAAAATGTCAGGAACAATGCCATAATGCTCGAATGCAAACAACTTTCCTGTTCTTCCAAATCCAGGCTGAATCTCATCCAAAATCAACAAAGCACCAACTTCTTCGCAGCGTTTTTTGAGATTGATGAAATAATTGTCTTTCGGAGTAATAAATCCAGCCGCTCCCTGAATGGTTTCTACAATGACGCAAGCCGTTTTCTCCGTGATTTTATCAAAATCATTTTCATTATTAAACTCGATAAAATTAACCATTGGCAACAAAGGACGGAATTCTCTTTTGTGAACTTCATTCCCTGCAACAGAAAGCGCACCGTGTGTGTTCCCGTGATAGGCATCTTTGAAGGCAATGATTTCCTCTCTTCCAGTGTGACGTTTAGCTAATTTCAAACTCCCGTCAATCGCTTCCGCTCCGGAGTTCACAAGATAAGTGACTTCCAAAGGTTCTGGTGTGGCTTCTGCCAAAAGTCTGCAAAGCTCAACAGGTTTTTCCTGAGCATATTCGCCGTAAACCATGACGTGCAAGTATTTGTCTGCTTGCTCTTTAATCGCATTCACAACTTTTGGATGAGAATGTCCAAGAGTATTGGCAGAAACGCCGGCTACAAAATCTAAATAGGCGCGTCCGTCTTTTCCATAGATGTAGCTGCCTTCCGCTTTTTCCACTTCGAAACCTGCTGCATAAGGTGTTGTTTGAGCTTGATATTTGAAGAAATTTTGTTTCATTGGTAGGATAGATGTTAGATTTTAGAAGTTAGATTCGTAAGTCGTACTTTCGGGGATTTTTGAACTTCTTGACTTTTGCAAAGTTCGGGAATTTTGAGTTTCGATGCTATGAAAAGACAAAATTTTCAACTTTGTGAAGCGCGTCCCGACTTGAACGGAGCTCTTTTTTTTGTCATTGCGATTGTGAAAAGTTCTACAGATTGCTTCACTTTGTTCGCAATGACAGAAAAAAGCGGGAGTGGAAGGCGGATAAAGGCGCCACATTTTTACTCTACTCAATGAGACAGATATTCTTACTTCTTAACCCGAACCAGTGTTTTTGGCTTGTTTTTTTCCTCGAGTTTTTTACGTTCTGCTTCGGCGCGTTCAAAAAGAGAATTGTCGGATTGATAAACAATTTCCGGATAGTTCGGCGTGTCTAGAAAAATATCGCCCCATTTCTGCAGCCTGTCTTTGGTATTCCAGTTAAAATCCTTGAAGAAACGTTCATCTTTGGAGATTTTACTCATTGGATAAATATCCGAATTGGCACCGATATTACAATCGACCTGTTCCAGTTTTCGTTCTATGAAATGGGCCACAATTTCACCGCAAGTGGACAATGCGACTCCAATTCTGGTCACTTCTTTTGTTTTCTCGTTGGTGTCGTCTGCATAAGTTATGGCCTGTGCGTTGCCAACTGCTTTTGCAATGTCTATGGCGTTATCTTTGAGATAGACAATCATATTCTTGCTTTTGATCTGATTGAATTCATCTTTCAAATTCAATGAGTCGGCTTTGCTGATGGCAAAAGCGTTTCCAAGAACACGGATGGAATCGGTGATTTCTTTTTCAGGATTGCTGTAAACCCGGATTTCGTCGCCGGTGACCTGTTTTGCACCCATCCAGAGAATTGGTTTGCGCATTAGATGCATTTCGCCATCGGTCTCATTGAAGCTCAATGAGTCTGCGCGGCCCTGCATATTGGTTTTGAAAATCCGTACTTTTCTGAAGGCTCTCAGAAAGCTTTTCTTTTTCAAAGCGTTGGCAGAATCTGGCCTTTGAAATGTCAGAAATTTCTCTGCCGACATATATACCGAATCTTTGCTAAGAATTTTGACAGCGTAAGGTTTGTCGGTAATCATAGCCGAATCTTTCTTTTCGTAGATTTCACCGTAACCACCTTTGATGTAGCGGTTTTGTTTTGGATCATCCAAGGTCACGTTGCCGTTCCCTTTTCCAAAGCCTGTATTCCTGTTGAAGTATAATTTGTCTCCTGTCAGAATTTTGTCATTATAATGAATTCTGGAGTTTTTGTTAAGGAAAGATTCTCCTGTTTTGGAATTATAAGTTCCCTGTTCTGTATAAACATAATTTCTAGGGTTTTCTTTATTTCTGATGGTGGTCGGCCCAAAAAAATCTGAAACTCCTGTATTTTGATTTTGCTTAATATTGTCGCTGACAATGGTATATTTATCTGTTTCGATATTGGAACGGCCAACGAAATCAATCATTTTGGTGTTGAGATAGTATGTCGCCGTCTTGGTGTACATTACACTTCCATCGTTACTGTATATAGTTCCGCCGGTGTTGAAATAAGCCGTGTTAGGAATTTTATCGTAATAAAGTGTTTCTGTTTTTATGGTTTGCTTCGGGTCGGTAAGGACTACATTTCTTCTGGCGATTCCACGTTGTGTGTTGCCATCGTATTCCATTTCTTCGGCAGTGATTCTATTTCCGTCCGGTGTTGTTAAAACAACATTTCCAATCGCTTTGAGAAAATTTTCTTTTTGGTAAAAAACAACTTCGTCGGCTGTAAGAACAGAGCCTTGATGTTCAAACTGAACATTTCCTGAGAAAACCATATTTCCATCATATTTGTCAGGGCTTACACCGGCAGTATCAGAATGGATATGTTTTACTTTTTTGGAAGCATCAGTGTTAGAACCAGGATTTGAATTGCTAAAAAAAGGGTCTTTTACCAGACCTTGGTTTTGGACTGGTGGTGTAACCTGGGAAAATATTCTAACAAAAATCAGAACTAGAACAACAAAAAAGGATTTCTTCATTAATTTTCAGACTTCTTGTGTCCGTAGAAGTATAAAGAGTGCGTATCAATACTTACGCCAAATGCTTTCTCGATAGAATCTTTGATCCCTTGGATTCTTGGATCGCAAAACTCAATGATTTCTTCGATTTCTTTATCAGAATTTTCTTTATAAATAACCAAGTGGTCGTGCTGCTTATCAAAGTAAGACTTCTCGTAGGAAGATGTGCTCAATGTTTTTTCCCCGAACTGATGCTTTCTGATCAATCCGGCATCCAGGAAAATTTCAATTGTATTGTAAATCGTTGCTTTGCTTACATGATACTTTTTCTGCATCATTAGCAGGTAAAGGTCATCCACGTTGAAGTGGTGCTCCATATTGTAAATCTCCTCAAGGATCGTATATCTCTCCGGTGTATTACGGAAACCTTTATCCATAAGATACTGTCTAAGGACGTCTTTTATGGTTGCAATATTCAGATCTTTTTGTTTCGTATCCATAGTACAAAATTAAAGAAATTTTCGGGATTATTCGTAATGCTTGTTTTCGACTTTTTCGATTCTCTCGATTTTGATTTTCTGGTCTAGAAGTGGAGCAGACTCTACTACAACATTATGACTTGCAACACCATAGGCGGTGAAATCATTACTTCCCAGCTTCTTTACAAAATTATAAATGTTAAGAATGATTTTATCCTTGATGGTGAGAAGAAAATCATTGATGTAAACATTATCAATAATGACGAATTTCAGATCCGGCGGGATATTATGTGCTCTTAAGGAAGGGTGCGAGCTTCTTGCAGGAATTGTTCCATCTTCCATCATTTCAGCCAAAATCTGCTGAAAATAATCATTAATTCTTCGGTCTCTTTTGAATCCTAACAAGAAACTGATTTTATAAATTGTTCCGGGCAGAATTTCTTCCACATGATATTTGAAACTATATGGATCTTCCTGATTAACAATGTTTAGAATGAAGTAATGATCGGCTCTTTTAGGTTGCGCTCTGATAATGGAATAGATGATCTTCGATTCTACTTCATCATCCCGTTTTGCACGACTGAAGAATGCCAAATTGGTCGCATATTTCGGAATTGTCTCATCCAGTTTCATATCTTTTATTGTAGAGATATATTTCTGAAGTTTTACGAACTTAATGAAAGTCGTCTTGATAATTCTCCCATTATACCAGGCATACATACAGATACCTATGAAACCGGCCAGTAGAACGGACATCCAACCGCCTTCGAAAAACTTGATGATATTGGCACTGAAAAAACCACCTTCTATCACAATATAAATCAATGCGAAAAGTGCGATCCAGAGTTTGTTTGTTCTCGTTTTCAAAAACCAGAAAACCAGAAGAATAGTTGTCATCAGCATTGTCACGGTAATGGAAAGCCCATAGGCTGCTTCCATTCTTCCGGATTCTTTAAAATAGATCACAACCACAAAACACAAAAGCAGAATTCCCCAATTGATTTTCGGGATATACATCTGTCCCTTGATTCCGGAAGGATATTCGATTTCCTGATTAGGCCAGAAATTGAGCGACATAGCTTCTGAAAACATTGTAAATGCACCTGTAATTACAGCCTGGCTCGCAATAATTGCAGCAGCTGTTGCGATAACCACCCCTGGAATAATAAACCATTCCGGCATAATACCGAAAAATGGATTTTTGCCACGGAATACTTCGTGATAATTGCTTAACAACCAAGCGCCTTGTCCAAGATAATTCAGGATCAACATTGCTTTCACGAAAATCCAGCTCACTCTGATGTTCTTGATTCCGCAGTGACCAAGATCAGAATATAATGCTTCTGCTCCTGTTGTACAAAGGAAAACGGCTCCAAGAATAACAATTGCGCTAGGAGAATTATAAATTAATTTTATGGCGTAATAAGGGTTAAAAGCTTTTATAATCATTGGATGTTCAACTAAATGAACAAGACCGAATCCACCCAAAACCAGAAACCAAAGAACCATAACGGGCCCAAAAAATTTACCAATGAAACTGGTGCCGAATTGCTGAACGACAAAAATAATCACCAAAATAGTCAGTGTAATTGGAACAACCGGTGGTTTATGCATTACCAATTCAAGACCTTCTATGGCTGACATTACCGTCAACGAGGGCGTGATAATACTATCTGCAACAAGAGCCGCCGCTCCGATAATTGCAATGATGTACAACCATTTTTTCTTGAACCGTTTGACTAAAGAATAGAGGGACAAGATTCCACCCTCACCTTTGTTATCAGCCCTAAGAGCAATAATAACATATTTGATAGTGGTTTGTAAAGTCAGTGTCCAAATGATGCAGGACAATGCACCTTCAATATATTCTTCGGAGATAATTCCGCCTGCTTTTCCAGCATTGATGATGGCTTTCATCACATAAAGAGGCGATGTTCCGATGTCTCCGAAAACAATTCCTAACGAAACTAAAACTCCAATCCACGAAAGTTTTTTGAGGTCAAAATGACCGCTGCTATCTTGCGACATATTTGTGTTGTCTTGAAAATAATTCTGCAAATTTAGATTATTTTATATTCTGAGAAATTTTTTTCTGGAAAATGTAATATTGGAGAAAAAATCAACTCCGGAATTACTTTTTCTAATCGTGTCTCATATTGGACTTATAAATAATTAATGAAGCTCCAGAATTTTCTTTTTTTCAAATAATCCAGATTTTGGTCATTGGCGTAAGCTTCTCTTTCGAAACTGATGTTGCGGTATGCAAGTTGCGGGTTTCTGTATTTCAGATATTTCAGGTAATATTCGGAGAGATACCAGATGTAAAACGGAACGATTAACAATTCCAATTGCTGGCGAATATGAATGGTTTCGTGATTAATGAGAATCTTATTTTTGCTGTCTTCCTTTCTCTGAACAAAAATAAACGGAAATAAAGTTATCCCCGAAATTTTCATATTTTTGAGTAATTTTTTACAGACGATGATTATCATAAATCAAAGATAAAAATTTTGGTACAGTTTTTTAACTTATGAAACTAAATGACATCAAAGAGAATGAAGACTTTTATTATAACGAGCAGGGTTATAAGGTTTTTACGGAAAAATTCCATCTGAAGCGTGGTTATTGCTGTAAAAGCGGATGCAGACTCTGCCCGTACGGTTATGATAAAAAGACAGATACTTTTATTAAAAAACCTAAATAATCTTAATATTATGAAATCGACGATTCACGAATTCCAAAATAAAAATATATTAACGATGAGTAAAAAATATTTCTTCATATTAATGGCAGCAGTTTCTTTGGGAGTGACTTCTTGCAGCCCTTTCCAAGTTAAATCTGATTATTCGGCGACAGCAAATTTCGCCAATTACAAAACTTATCTGCTAAGAACAGATGATTTGAAACTGAACGATCTTGATAAAGACAGAGTTTTGAATGAATTGTCCAAGCAAGTTCAGGCAAAAGGATTGACATCGGCACAAAATCCTGATTTGATCATCAACGTCAAAGCGTCTCACAAAAAAGTTCAGGATGTAACAACAAGTATGAACTATGGCTGGGGTTGGGGAAGACCTTGGGGCTGGGGCGGCGGTTTCGGTATGGGAAATACCTGGACCAACAACTACAACAGCGGAACCATTGTGATTGATATCATCGATGCGAAAACTCAAAAATTGGTCTGGCAAGGTGCCGGAAGCGGAATTTCTGTAGATTCGCCAAAGTCAAAACAAAAACAAATCCCGCAGGTTGTAGCTGAGATAATGGCTAATTATCCGCCGCAAAAAGGGAAATAGTTTTCATTAGAAGATGATAGACTGATAGAATTGAGACTTTTGAAAATAATAAAGATTTTTATTAATTCTGTAGCTAGTTTATTTATAATATATTTTGTTACTGCATTATTTCTCATCACAGATGTTGAATGTGATTATTTTTGGGAAATGATTTTAAGAGCAATAAAATTTCACAGTCAATTATTTTTATTAGTATTTATAGTTACAACACTTTTAAATATTATTGTTGAAAGAAGGATTGACAAATTCAATTTTGTTAAGAATGTAACAAGACTTCAGTTATTACAACTTTCAATATTTATATTGTTTTTTATACTAAATAGCTTTTACTACTATTTTTCTAGATGCTAACCAAATAAAAAACCGCAAAAAATCTGCGGTTTTTTTTATTCCGATATTTTTGTTGTCATTAGATCTTTCACTTCTTTTAGAACTTCGGATTTTCTTTGTTGATTAAGTTCTAAAACATTCAACAAATTGTGATTGCTGAATAATTCCTTTACCAGAACACATTTCTTTTCCAATAGTTTTTGCTTTTGTTTTCCGTCCAGAGTCGTCAGGCAAGTGATTGGATAAAGCGCATTTTGGTCCACCAAACTTTTGATGTTCTTATCTTTCGGATAATCCCAGGATAACAATCTCAATCCATAATATTCTGAAAAAGCCACAGAATCTTTGGTAAAATAAGTATTGGTAATCAGCCAGCCGTCAGTAAATTCGGTTTTGGTTCCGAAAAGATTGTATTGGATATCAGAAATATCTTTTATTCGGGATAAAACATACATTGGCGTTGTTACTGATATTTTCGTGTCTTCCGCATTTCGAAATTTACATTCTACCCAATAAGTTTTGTCGTTTTTATTGGCGATAACGTCTGCTTCGTGTGTCACCGAATGGCCTTTTATCAATTGCCCGGTTTCAGTTTTGTAGCCGATGTTTTGAAAAACTCGGGCAATCCATTGTTCAAAATAGAATCCTGCAGGTCCCAACTCCAACAACGCTTTTTTCAGACTGTATCTTGCTGCGACAGAATTTGAGATTTTCTTCAATTCCTCAAAAGCCATTCTGTACAGTTCGCCGGTTGTGATGCCTTCGAAACATTTTGGCAAAACCGTTTCCAGAACTTTTTTCACGGATTGTTCGTCCGCTCCGGAGTTCCGAAGTGAGTTTTCCAATTTCGATATTTCGAAGTCGACCGTTTCTCCAGCGTTGTTTTTTATCTTCATAATTTATATTTTGAATTTATCGCAAAGTTTCCAATATGAATTTTATCGAAGATAAAATCTTTGCGTCTTTTAAACTTAGAATTTAATAAATTTTTGTGCCTTTGCGATAATTTTTTTTCGAATCTAAAGTCTTTTTTTCTTTTATTCCACAAACCAAATCTCAAACCGGCTTCCCTGTTCCAAAGGTTTATAATTCAAGTAGCCTTTATGGGCTTCGATAATGCTTTTGCTGAGCGTTAAACCAATTCCGGAACCATTGCTTCTTGTCGTGAAAAACGGAAGGAAAATTTTATCCTGGATTTCCTTTGAGATTCCGGTTCCATTGTCTTCCACACTTAGAATGATACGTTTGTTGTGAGTTTTGATTTCGGTTTTAATTGTTCTTTCAACATTATCGGAAACAGCGTAGATTGCGTTGAGATAAAGATTAATTAAACATCTTTCAATCATCTTTTCATCAGCAGAAATCAGATGATTTTCCAATGAATTGATAATTGTGATATGTTTTTTTTCAAATTCAGGCTTAAGAAAATTGAGTGAAGATTCTACAATATTAGATATAGAAATTATTTTAAAAACAGGTTTTGGAAGTTCGGCAACTTGGCGGTAATCGTCTACAAAATTTAATAATTGTTTTGATTTGGAATTGATAATCATCAGACTTTCCTTCATATCCTGCTGGTCTTCCTTTTCGATAATTTCCTGATTGGCAATGTATTCAAGATTCTGAATCAGACTGTTAACAGGCGTTAAAGTATTCAGAAGTTCGTGGGAAATTACTTTCATTAGGTTATTCCAGGCTAATTTTTCTTTTTGTTCAATAATTTTCTGAACCGATTCTAAACTGATGATGCAAAAGCGGTTTTTTACATTCTGAACTTTTTTCGTCCTTAATGAAAACGATTGTTTTGTATTTTCATTAATCGAAATATCAAAAAATTCCTGAGAGTTTTCGTAATTCGTTTGTTTGATGATTTGGTAGAAATCGGGCGCTTTATTTTCGTAAAGATTCCACGAATTATACTTCGGGATTTCTAGAATTTCAAGAAAAATAGGATTCACATAAAAAACTTCCCAATCATCATTTTTCATTGACAAAATCATCAAACCTATTTCGAGTTGATTCAAAATTTCCTCATATAATAGTTGGTAAGATGATAACGAAAGATGCTCTTCTTTACTTTGATAATACAATTTCACAGCATTATCAACCAGGCCGTTTTCCTCAGTTTTTGGAAACAATGAAAAATCCTTTTTCTGAATCGCCAAAAGCAGTTTTTCTGTTTTCTGGATGTAAGACAAAGCCGAGGTCTGTGCCAAAATAATGCAGACCAAACCGACCAATGAAAACAAAACGCAATTGATCCATTTATTTTGAGAATAAAAATCAAAAGCAAAAATTCCGCTGACAATTGCCAATAGAATAAATATAATCCAGAATATTTGTTGTTTTTTCATTTATTTTTTTATTAACCACAAAAGGCACAAAGTTTTTGTAGATCAATTTATTTAAAAGTTCAAAAAGTTATTCATTTTCTTTTTTGAACTTCTATTTTTAACGGAATAATTATCTTTTGTGACTTTTGCGGTTAATTATATTACAAGTCAAATTTCTCCATTCTTCTGTAAAGCGCAGCTCTTGACAATCCCAAATCTTCCGCCGCCAGAGAAATATTTCCCCGATGCTTTTTCAATGCTTTTTTAATCAGGATTTCTTCCATTTCTTCGATGTTAAGATTCACGATTGTATTTTCTGATTCTTCATCTTGGGGCATCAGCAATTTAAGATTTTTCTCGTTGGAAAGAATTACGCTTCGTTCGATGCAATGGTCGAGCTCACGGATGTTTCCAGGCCAGGAGTAATGGATTAATTCAGAAATTAAATTCTCATTTAAAACCAAATCAGGTTTATGATATTTCTGTTTGTATTTTTCTAAAAAATAATCAGCTAAAGTTGAAATATCTTCAATTCGTTCTCTCAGACTCGGAATATTCAATTCAACCGTATTGATTCTGTAATACAAATCCTTTCGGAAACGGTTTTCAGCAACGGCTTTTTTGAGGTTTTCATTGGTTGCAAAAATAAATCTCACATCCAACATTCGTTCCTTAGTTTCTCCGATTCTCGAAAGTTTTCTGTTTTGAATCAAACTCAACAATTTAGTTTGGAGATGAAGCGGAAGATTTCCGATCTCATCAAGAAAAACGGTTCCGTTTTCGGCATTTTCGATTTTTCCGGCATAATCCTGATGCGCATCCGTAAACGCTCCTTTTTTATAACCGAATAATTCGGATTCAAAAAGATTTTCCGAAAGACTTCCCAAATCGATATGAACAAAGGGCTGATTCTTCCTTTCCGACAATTCGTGAATGTGCTCTGCCAAAACATATTTTCCGGTTCCGTTTTCTCCCAGAAGCAAAACATTGGCGTCGGTTGCAGAAACCCGTTCAATCTGGTCCATTACTTCCCGCATTGCTGGCGATTGGGTTTCCAACTGATATTGATTGGTTTTGATGCTGATATTTTCCCATTGATTCAGCTTCTTATTTTTTCGGGAAATATCGACAGCCAAATTTACGGAAGCGTATAATTTTTCGTTATTCCAGGGTTTTAGAATAAAATCGGAAGCACCATTTTTTAAGGCTTCAACGGCTAATTCCACTTCACCGTAAGCCGTCATCAAGATAATCGGAAGCTGAGGTTCCAGCGTTTTGATTTCCTGCATCCAATACAATCCGTCCTGTCCGTTTTCAAAACCTTTCCGGAAATTCATATCCAGAAGGACCGCATCCACTTGCTGTTCGGATAAAAATTTCAGAATATTTTTAGGCTGACTGAGACAGCTCACTTCCGTAAAAAACTTTTTGAGCCAGACTCTCGCCGAAAACAAAATATCTTCGTCATCATCCACAATTAAAATATGAGCTTCTTTTTTTCGCATTTAAAATTTAAATTTTGGCTAAAGCCTTTTTGTTTTGTCCTCTTTTTAAATGAGCTAAAGCCCATTCCTATTGATATTAATGCTGATTTATCATTTACAATTCATCATTAATAATTAATCTGTCCGTTTCCGTACAAAAAGTGTCCGATAATGAACAGTTTTAAAATTAATAAAATTATATTTAACCACATTTACAGAGTGTTACAAGATTATAAATTTGTGGCATCCACATTGTGTAATTGTCTGTAAGTAAAACAGTTATCTAAATATGGATACGAAAATAGTAAAAAAGAAATCTAAACTAAAATTTGTCTCAATTATCATCATATCTGCATTAGCGGTTTCGGTTTTCGGATGGTATTTTTTGAATCAGAAAAAAACGTATAATGTAAAATCAGAAGATATCACGATTGATGAAGTGACAAATGGAAAATTCGAAGATATGTTGATGGTAACTGCACAAACGCAATCTCTTAATTCTTCTCTTGTGAATGTTTTGGAAGGTGGCGCGGTAAAAGAAATCTTTGCGGAAGACGGACAAATGCTGACAAAAGGACAACCCATCGCAAGAGTTTACAATCCGAATACAGAATTTAATTATCTGAATCAAGAAACGGGAATTATGCAGCAGATCAGCCAGATGAGGAGTTCGCTTTTAGAGTTAAAGAATCAGGAATTCAGTCAGGATAAAGAATTATTGCAGTCTCAGAATGATTATAATACGGCGTTGCAGACTTTTAATCTTCAGAAAAGATTGTACGATGCGGAAATCGGAAAGAAAACCGATTATGATATTGCTTTACAAAATCTGAATTATCAGAAAGACAGAAAACGAATTGTTGAAAAAGGAGCTTCTAATGAGAAAACTTCGAGAAATGCCCAGTTTGCGGCGATTAATAATTCCATTAATCAGATGGAAAAAAGTTTGAATATTCTTCGTTCTAACAAAAATAATTTCCTCATAATGTCGCCGGCTTCGGGAAGGTTGTCGTCATTCAATATTTCTCTCGGACAAAATCTGACAAGTGGAGAAAGCATCGGGAAAATCGATTTGATGGGAGGTTACAAGTTGGTCGCAAAAGTGGATGAATATTATATTAATAAATTAACGAACGGAATCAAAGGAACGCTTGATAATAATGGAAAAGAATATGAAGTTATCATTACTAAAATTCTTCCGGAAGTGAAAGACGGACAGTTTTCTGTAGAACTGAATTTCATTGATGCAAAAATTTCAACCCTGAAAATCGGGATGACTTTCGGAGTGAAACTGAAATTATCTGCCGATACACAAAGTATGATGATTCCGAAAGGAAATTTCTATAAAGACACGAACGGGAAATGGATTTTTGTAGTGAAAAATAACAAAGCTGAAAAGCGAAACATCAGTCTGGGAAGAGAAAATCCTCTGTATTATGAAGTGGTTTCCGGACTGAAGCAAGGCGAGTCTGTCATTACTTCGGATTATTCTGAATTGAAAAAATACGAATTATTAGATATTCAAAAATAACAATCAGAGACTGATTATTAAATAAAACTAAAAAAATATAACAATGCAAAAACTATTATTACTATTAATAACAATGATTATCGGTCTTTTTTTGACCTCTACGAGATTGAAAGGAAATGATTTTTCGAATGGGATTCAGAAATCAGAAACAAAGACTTTTAATTTGGGTTCATTCAATGCTGTGAAAACTTCCCAGGCGATTGAAGTGGAAATTGTAAAATCAAACGAAGAAAAAGCGGTTGCGACAAGCACGCATTTGTCAGAACTTAAAATCGAAGTGAAAAATAAAACGCTTTACATCCAATACAGACCTAATGTTTCGCTTCAGAATGCCGATACAAAAGTGGTTATTTACGCAAAAGACCTTGTAAAAGCAGAAGCCGGAAATGCCTCTTCTATAAAAGTGAAAAGTGTTTTTGAAACTGCTGAACAAACTTTTGAAAGCAATGGAAGCGGAAGAATTGTTGCGGATTCTAAAGCTTCGGTTGTTAATATCAACGCCGATAGTGCAGGTGGATTTTCAGGAAAAATCAATACGAAAAATCTGAATGTTGATGCTAATTCTGCAAGTTCGGTGAAAATCAGCGGTTCTGCAGATAATGCGAAAATCAATGTGGATAGCGCAAGTTCTGTGGATGCCAAAAATATGAATATTCAAACTGCAAAAGCAACTGCAAGTGCGACATCATCGATAACTTTGAGTGTTTCAAAAGAACTAACCGCTTCTGCAAGTTCATTAGCTAAAATCAGATATAAAACATTATCAGGAATTAAATTTTCTGCAAGCAGAAGTTCTGGAGGAACAATCGATTCAATTTAAAATAATAAACTATAAACTTAGAAAACTCAGATTAAAATGAAGACCTTAAAGATGATTAATAAAAGCATTTTGACTTTGATGATGTTTTTATTGGCGGCAAATCTGAAATCTCAATCAAAAGTTGATGTGGAATTCAATCCCAATATCGCCACGTATTCCATTGTTGAATATCTTGTAGCGAAGCATCAGGGAAGACTTTTCTACATCGACGGGAAAGCGGACATCGGTCATTTACCTTTGGCTGATTTGGCGAACAGGGAAATGGAAAAATATGATAATTCGAAAATCATCAAAGCGATGCAGGATTATCTGCAGGTTGCCGGCCAGCAACAGGATTTGACTTATCAGGTTTTACTGAAGCACAATATTTTTCCGGCAAAAGGCTACGCTTACCAGATTGAGGAAAATGATAATGCAAAGAAAGAAGCGGTGGAAAAATTCGCCGAACAGTTGAGAGAGTTTTATATCGAAAGAAATCTGGGAAAATTCTTCAAAGACCAAAACCGTTTTTTAGAAGGCGCAAAGAATGAGGTCAGAAAAAATATTCCGGCTGGCTATATGGCTAAAATGGAGCAATATTATGGTGAGAAGTTTCTGGCTTACAGATTCTGGATTAATCCGTTGGATATTATGCCTAATATTCCGGTCTTCTGGCACGGCAACGGCCCAATGATTAAGTCTGACAAAGGGCAGATTGCCAATATGATCAGCAGTCCTTATCTTCCGCTGGAAAAGAAAAATAATATCGGGGAGTATAAAGAATTTGGTTTCAATCATCCGGAGACGCTCAACTTTTTAATTACGCACGAGTTCGGTCATTCGTTTGTCAACCAGCATTTGGGACAATATGAAGACAGGATTAACAAGAGCAGTAATCTGATGTCTGAGGCTCTTGTTGATAAGATGGCGATGCACGGTTATTCTTACTGGCCGTCTTGCGTTGCCGAGCATATCGTAAGAACAGGAGAAATCCGAATTGCGCTGGCTGATGGCAATCAGAAATTGGCTGAAAATTTACGAAAACAACATATGAATGACTATTCCTTTGTTCTGATTCCTGAATTTGAAAAGAAAATGGAAGTATATGAAAACAACAGGAAAAAATATCAATCGTTTAAAGAATTTGTTCCTGAATTACTAAATGTTTTGGATGAAACCAGTGTCGAAAAAGTGAGAACAAAATTGGGTTTATCTAATGTAAAATACGAAGTGAATTTAACGGTAAATGTTCCCGAAAACAGCGGTGATGTTTATATTACAGGTAATCAGTCAAGCATCGGGAATTGGAATCCTAATGTCATTAAACTTAATAAAACTAGTGAAACAACCAGACAAATTACATTCAAAACTTATCCTGATTTGAAATTCAAATTAACCAAAGGAAGCTGGGAAACAGAAGGGAAAATCGACGGGATCGAAGAAGGGAAAGACATTTCTTTGTCACTGGATAAAAATACAAGTCTGAATTACACGGTGAAAAACTGGAAACAATAATTAAATAATCAATAAACTAAAATGCAAAATCGATTATTGTTTTTAATTACAGTCATTATAGGTCTTTTTGTTAAAGGGCAAAGTATTGATTTTAAATGGGAAAAAGATTCTATTAACGGGAAATTAGTTGATAAAATCGCAATGAGCGTGCCTTTCACTATCGAAAACAAAACGTATCGGTTTCAATTTGATTTAGGCGCCAATACGACTTTAATCTATGATAAATGCTTTGAAAAAACAGAGTTTATTAAGAATAAGAAGGTAGATGAAGCAATGGAAGCAGCTGGACATAAAGTTTTCACTGTCGATCATCAGAATTTCAGTGTTGGAAAATTAAAAATTGAGAATTATAAACTTAACGGGCTTTTGAACTTCGAACAGGAGGAAGCTTGCGGTGTCGTAGGGGCAGATTTGTTTCAAAATAAATATCTGATTATTGATTTTCCTAACCAAAAAATAACTGTAAGTGAACAATTAAAAACCACTAAAAAAATTGATTTTGTTGACATCAAGATTATCAATAACAAACCGATTCTTCCTTTAGAGATTGATGGCAAAGTATATCATTTCCAATATGATACGGGTGCGAGTGTTTTTCCAATAGTTTCTTATAAAAAGAATTTTCAAAACTTAATTGATTTATCCAAAATTATTGAAAACTTTAATATCAGAAATTTTAACAATCCTCTGGTTGTAAAAGCAATAGAAACCAATAAAAATGTGATCATCGGAAAATCGTCATTTAGTACCAAAGAGTTTTGGTTTACAGACGAAGATTACTTTTCCTTTGAACAACAGGGGCTCGACGGAGTAATGGGAAATGTTTTTTTCCTCGATAAAACAATAGTCATTGACTTTAAAAATAAAAAATTCGGAATCATAATTTAAAAAAATATACTACAATGATAAACATTCAAAACCTTTCAAAAGTCTATAAAACAGAAGATGTTCAAACCAATGCGCTTAACAATGTAAGCCTGCAAATCAAAGAAGGCGAATTCGTTGCGATAATGGGACCTTCCGGTTGTGGAAAATCTACTTTTCTTAATATTCTTGGACTTTTGGACAGCGCTTCTTCAGGTTCTTACCAGTTTGAATCGGTTGAAACTATTGGAACTTCTGAAAAGAAAAAATCAGAGATCAGAAAGAAAAACATCGGTTTCATTTTCCAGAATTTTAATCTGATTGATGAACTGACAGTTTACGAAAACATTGAATTACCATTAATTTACAACGGTGTTTCCTCCTCAGAAAGAAAAAGAAGAGTGGAAGAGATTATGGAGAAAATCAATATCGCTCACAGGGCAAAACATTATCCACAGCAGCTTTCCGGCGGTCAGCAACAGAGAGCAGCGGTTGCAAGAGCTTTGGTGACTAGACCAAAATTAATTCTGGCCGATGAACCAACAGGAAATCTAGACAGTTCCAACGGAAATGAAGTGATGAATCTCCTTGCAGAACTCCATAGAGAAGGTTCTACAATTGCAATGGTAACGCACTCTTCTTACGATGCAGGTTACGCCTCCAGAATCGTGAATATGAAAGATGGTGAAATTTTCTCCGAAGAACATTCTTCTCAAAGAAAAGATGTTTTCGAAAAAGCAGACGCAAAAAACTTCGAATAATTGTTAAATAAGGATGTCTGATGATGGATGTTAGGTGAAAAATTTCCGACATCCAGCATCCTTCCTGCAACAAAAAAATAACTATGTTTAAAAATTGGCTCAAAATTGCCTTCATCAATTATAAAAAGAACTGGTTGTCTACCATCATTAATTTGTTTGGATTAACGATTGGACTGACAGGATTTATGCTCATCCTGATGCATTGGAATGATGAAGAATCCTACGAAAAATGGAATCCTAAAAAGGAAAATATCTACGCTTTCCAAACTCATAACAAAGCAGAAAATACCTACGGAAATAATATTTCTGTTCCAATGGCAGAGCGTGCTGTAAAAGTGATTCCGGAGGTTAAGGATTTTGTCTTGTTCAATGGCTCGGGGATGGGTTATAAAATGACCACGAAAGTCAAAACTGTTTATCAGGGCGAAGGAATGTCGGCTTCAGAAAGTTTTTTCAATTTCTTCCCGTTCAGATTGGTCTCCGGAAGCTATAAAGATGCTTTGAAGGGTGATAAAGTAATGGCACTTTCCACAAAAGCAGCCAAAAATCTCTTCGGTAAAACCAATGTTGCAGGAGAAACTGTGAAAATCAATAATAAAAGTTTTGTTGTAACCGCAGTTTATGAATTGCCTGAAGCGAACAGCCAGATAAAACCGGATTTTATCTTCTCGCCGTATGAGCAGATGAAAGGTGATAAAGAACAATGGGGGAATTTCAATTACGGCTGTTTCTTTTTGCTGAAACCCGGAACAGATGTAGAAGCTTTACAACAGAAATTCTACGACAATATCTTTTTGTACAGAGCAAAAATCAGTGCGCAAGGTGCAGGGGTTACACCGCAAAAATATCTGGAATTGTACGGTCCTACAGGAAGTTTGTTTACTCCGATTGACAAGATAAAACTGCACGCCAAAGCCTCTTGGTTTGGAAATGGAGATTTCAAAACGATGATGATTCTGTTTACGCTTTCTGTTTTGATTGTTGTTTTATCAGCCATTAATTTTATTAATCTTAAAACCGCTCAGGCATCTCAGCGTGCTAAAGAAATCGGCGTCAGAAAAGCGATAGGAAGTACCAAATCCAATCTTGTTCTTCAGTTTTTGTTGGAAACTTTTGTGATTTGTTTGGCGTCATATCTTTTGTCTTTGGCTTTAACAGAGCTTCTTTTACCAAGCTTCAACAAGTTTTACAACAAGGAAATCGTGATGAATGACTGGCATATTTACTTCTATTCATTCTTGATGGTTTTGGCGGTTACATTGATTTCGGGATTGATTCCTGCTACTTATTTAGCCAACTTTAAAGCTATTGAAACTTTGAAAGGAAATTTCGCCAGAAGTAAACACGGCATTTGGCTGCGAAACGGGATTTTGACTTTGCAATTAATCATTTCGTCATTCTTTATCATTGGTGGTTTAATCGTTAACAAACAGGTGAAATATATGATGGATAAAGACTTGGGCTTCAGCGGGAAGCAGGTTTTCCTGATTAATTTCAGTGAAAATAGCGACAAGCCCTGGCTGAAATATGAGCGCGTCAAAAATGAAATGAGAAAAATAGAAGGTGTCGCTGATGTGTCTTACGGAGAAGCGGTTCCGGGAAGCGGGAGATTCAGCAATTCTAATATGGATTATATGGACAAAAGCATCTTTGCGCAGCACGGTTCTATGGATTATAATTACCTCCAGTTTATGGATGTGAAGCTTAAAAAGGGACGTTGGCTCAATCCGGATCTTGCTTCCGATACTATTACCAATGTCTTGGTCAATGAAGCGTTTGTGAACAAATTCGGTTGGACAGATGATCAGGCATTTAAGAATGAAGTTCGCCCGGGATTCGATAACAGACCTTACCATATTGTAGGGATTGTAAAGGATTTCAACGTTCTGAATCCCCGAAGAGCTATTGAACCCATTGTATTTTTCCATTACAGAGAAACAGACTGGAAACGATATAATGTCTATAACATTCAGCTGAAAATAAAACCGGACGATATCGATGGAACGGTAAAAAGAATAAAGTCTTATTGGCAGAAAAATGTAGAACCGGGTTATCCTTTTGATTCTTATTTTATCGATAAAAAATTCGCTGAAAGTTTTGTTAAATATCAGAAACAACAAACACTTTTCACCATCCTGAACGCAATGGTTTTGATGGTAGCTTTATTAGGATTATTCGCATTGTCATCATTAATGATCGAGCAGAAGCTGAAAGATGTGGCAATCAGAAAAACTTTAGGCGCATCAGACGGAACTTTAATTTTTGGGTTGACGAAGCAATTCCTTTGGATTACGTTAATTGCAGTTCTAATAAGTATTCCGATCAGTTATTATCTGATGAACGAATGGCTCAAGGATTTCGATTACCGAATTGATATGCCGGTTTTCCCGTTCGTCCTTAGTTTGATTTCTTTATTGATACTGACTTTTGCAGTGGTAAGTATCAAAGCTTATCAGGCAACGAAAGTGAATTTGGTAAAATACCTGAAATATGAATAAAATTTTAGAATCTTCTTTTATGAAATATATTTTAACAGCGGTATTTTTAATGTTCGGAATTGGTCTTGGCTATTCTCAAAATACTAAGGAAATAGACGAATTACTTTTAACATACGAAAAAGCCAATCAGTTTAGCGGCTCTGTCTTGGTTGCAAAAAAAGGGAAAGTTATTTTTGAGAAAAGCTATGGCTACAGAAATGCGGAAAACGGAGAAAAGAATACAAACGACAGTCAATACAAAATTTTTTCTACCACAAAAATGTTTACTGCAACAGTTGTTCTAATGCTGGAAGAACAAGGTAAACTTTCCATAAATGATAAATTATCCAGATATTATCCGGATTTTCCAAAAGCAGATAGCATTACTATAAAAAATATGCTTTCCCATACATCTGGAATACCAGAAGCAGAAGACTCAGACAATACCAAAAACGAAAAAACATTTTTAAAATATATTACTTCGAAAAAATTGGATTTCTCACCTGGCAAAAGTTGGGGTTATTCCAATTCCAACTATTATTTATTAGGTTATATAATCAAAAAAGTAACGGGATTGGAGTATGACAAAGCCATTGAAGAATTTATACTAAAACCTTTGAAAATGACATCAAGCGGATTTCACTTTAATGAACTGAAAAGTGAGAATAAGGCTGTAGGATATGAGTTTATTGATGGAAAGAATTCCAACAGAGCGTTACTTTTCAAAACAGACCACCCTTTTGCAGCGGGAGCCATCTATTCTACGGTTGGAGACCTATACAAATTCAGTGAAGCTTTATATGGTGGTAAGATTATCAGCAAACAAATGGTGGAAAGAATGTACACGCCATATCTTAATGACCATTATGGTCTTGCACAGGAAATCTACAAAACTCCGAATTCTGATATCATTCAGGTTGGGCACGGCGGCGGCGGTCCGGGTTACAAGTGTAGATTTGTTAAGGATTTGAAAAATGATATTACCATTATTATATTGATCAATTCCGAGATGATATCAGCAAAAGCAGCAGATAATATCACAGATATTATTTATAATAGACCTTATACTGCAATGAGCAAGAGCAAAATTGATGCGAAAGATCTACAAAAATTGCAAGGTATCTATTCTTTCAATTCGGAAAACTATTATATCAATGTCATTAATGGGACAGTGGTTTTAAACGGAGGTGGAATTCCAAGAATGCCTTTGGCTCCAATTACTAAAATCGACTACAAGCTTTTCGAAAATTTTGACTTAAAATTCAATGCAGACAATACAGGAAAAATAGGATCAGTTACTATAACTAATACGCAGGGAAAAAAAACAGCTAAAAAAATAGCGGATATTTTTTCCTGGGGAATCATAGGAACGGCAACTCCAAGTTGTTGGGAAGGGAAAGATATTGTTTTAGAAACTCAAAAAAGCAATCCTGATTTTTACTATCTCAAGAACTATAAATTGAAAGCTGGGGAATTGAGATTTCGTTCAAACAATGACTGGGCGAATAGTTTGGGACTCAACGGTGATAATAAAAGTATGTGTTACGACGGATATAATATCATAATTAAGGAAGATGGGTTTTATGATATTGTATTGGATCTGAGCATCAAATCTAAACCTCAATATTCAGTTAAAAAAGTAAACTAATAATAACACGATTATGCTGAAAAACTGGCTCAAAATAGCATTCATCAATTACAGAAAAAACTGGCTTTCCACCGTCATCAATATTTTGGGATTGAGTGTCGGCTTGTGTGTATTCTTATTGATATTTATCCATTGGCAGGATGAGAAGTCTTACGAGCAGCATAATCCTAATAAGGACAAGATCTATCTGATAGAAAATAAAAATGCGGATTTCGGAACAATGGTTGTTTCCAGCTATCCTCAGTTGACCGTTTCTAAAGAAAAATTTTCAGAAATTGAAGATTATTGTATTGCCAATCTTTGGATATCATATAAAGTCCGTTTAATGTCAGAAGGTAAATCTGCCTTTGCATCATCTTGTAGAGCATCAGATTCTTTTTTTGATTTTTTTCCTGTGGAAAGAGTAGCAGGCAGTTTTAAAAATGCTATTGATGACAAATCTAAAATTGCCATATCAGAAGAAACCGCAAAGACACTTTTTGGTGATGAATTTAAAAACTGCGTTGGAAAAACAATCACTCAGGATACGCCAGATGCTACACCACTTGTTGTAACAGCAGTTTATAAAAATCCTGAGATCAATACTGTTTTCAAACCGGGATTTATAATGAGAAATCAAGGTTTGGATAATAATGATAAATCTAACCAACAATGGACAAACTATAGTTATGTTGGCTATTTTAAACTTAAGCCAGGAACAGATGTTAAAAATCTTGAGAAAAAACTTTCTGATCAACAAGCCGAACAGGAAAAAAAGGCAGTAGAAAGCTGGGGAGAAAAATATAATGCTAGAATCAAACCTCAGGTTTATCTTACACCGATTAGTAAAATGAAGTTGGACGCCAAAAGCGAAGGTGTAGAAAAAGGAGATAAAAAATCCATTATGATTTTGCTGGGTTTATCTGCTTTGATTTTGATATTGTCAGGAATCAATTTGATCAATCTTAAAACGGCGCAGGCTTCCGAAAGAGCAAAGGAAGTTGGAATAAGAAAAGTAGTGGGAAGCACAAAATCGAAATTGATTTTACAGTTTTTACTGGAGACTTTTATGATTTGTTTTGCTGCTTATATTGTCGCTTTTGCAATGGTAGAGTTACTATTATCTCCATACAATAGATTTCTTAACAAAAACATCAAACTGAATGACTTTACATTGTTTATCTACACAGGATTATTGTTGTTTGTTTTTTCATTGATTTCAGGATTGATTCCGGCAATTTATCTTTCTAATTTCAAACCGATCAATACGTTAAAAGGCAACTTTTCAAGAAGTAAGAGCGGAGTCTGGCTGAGAAATTCTATTCTGGCTTTGCAACTGATTATTTCTTCATTTTTCATTATCTGCTCATTGATCATACATACACAAGTAAAGTATATGTTGAATAAAGATTTGGGATTCAGAGGTGAGCAGGTAATTCATATTCAATTTAAGAAAACTGATTGGCGGAACGATTACAACTCAAAAAAATATAATCGTTTGAAAAATGAAGTTTTAAAAATTGCAGGTGTTGAAGATGTTACAGGTTCCGTTAATTCGATAGGAATGGGTTTAGCTAATGCTTCTACAGTTCAAAACGCGAAAGATACGATGAAGTCTGTACAAAGCGTCTTGGTTGGCGGAATTGATTATAATTATTTTAAATTTTACAAGATCAAATTTACATCGGGAAGAGACATAGATTTACGCTTTGCTTCTGATACGATTTCCGGAGCAATTGCCAACGAAACATTCATCAAAAAAATGGGCTGGAATCAGAATCAGGCACTTGGTAAAGAAGTGATTCCAGGCTGGGAACACAAAAAGAAATATCAAATCCTTGGTGTCATCAAAGATTTCTACATCAATGGTGTGGATAAACCGATAGAGCCAATGTTATTTTTTAATTACGACAGAAACTGGGCGAAAAATAATATGAGCAACCTGCAGATCAAGATTTATCAAAACGATATCAGCGGAACATTGGAACGCATCAGAGAATTCTGGACAACTAAAGCAGAACCAGGCTATCCTTACGATTTTGAATTTGTAGATAAACAGTTCGCCAAAACATATGAGAAGTTCCTGAAACAACAGACTTTATTTACAGCTTTAAACATCGTTGTTCTCGTCATCGCGTTGTTAGGATTATTCGCATTGTCATCATTATTAATCGAACAAAAACTGAAAGACGTTGCTATCAAAAAGACTTTAGGCGCGGACGAAAAAACAATTGTTTGGGATTTGACTAAAAGGTTTTTACTGATTTGTGTGATTGCGGTTTTAATCAGTATGCCTTTCGGTTATTATGCGATGAATGAATGGCTGAAGGATTTCGCTTACAGAATCGATATGCCGGTCTGGCCTTATGTTTTGAGTTTACTCTTATTATTGATTTTAACATTTATAGTAGTGAGTTTCAAAGCTTACCGAGCAACCAAAATCAACCTTGTTAAATACTTGAAATACGAATAAAATGAAAAAAATAATCATCTTAATATTTACATTAATTATCAATCTGTTTTTCGCACAAACCAACAGATTCATTTACGAAATGGAAATGAAACTTAAGGATAAACCAATGAAAATGAATATGGTTTTGGACATTGATAAAGATTATACAAAATTTTACGATTACGATTTTCTAAAAAATGATTCTATCAGTAAAAAAACCGGGGAAAATTGGCAAACCAATACACAATCTGACCAGTTGATTCTGAGAAAAGCTAACTCCAACGAGAACAGAGCTTTTCACGACAATATGTTCGATTATTTTGTAATTGACTCCAAAGACGAAATGAACTGGAAAATCGAAAAAGAAACCAAAAAAAGTGCTGAATATTCATTACAAAAAGCGACTACAGATTTTGGTGGAAGAAAATGGACTGCTTGGTTTTGTTCAGCTATTCCTTTTCACGAAGGACCTTACAAATTCAGAGGTTTGCCAGGATTGATTTTCGAACTGCAGGATGATAAAGGTGATTACAATTACACATTGTCAAAAAGCATCAATCTTCCGGAGACTTTCGTAACCACTAATTTTCTGGAAACCCATTATGGGAATCAGCCTGTGAAAGTAAATTTGAAACAATTCCAAAAAGTAAAGCTCGATTATTACAGTGACCCGGTTGCCGAGATGAGAAATAATCTGAAAACTGGCGGAACGGTGATTATTGGAGGAGAGAAAATCACAAGTCAGGAACAGCTTGACCAGAAAAGGAAATTCATTCAGGAGAGCATCAAAAATTATTATAATCCGATAGAATTGGACAAAGCGATTCCATATCCAAAAAATTAAAATTGTCAACGACAAACTATTATGAAAAAATTACTCTTCATATTATTAATCAATCTTCTTCCCGCTCAGCAGAGTTGGACACTCCAACAATGTCTGGATTATGCTTCAGCCAATCATCCATTGGTAAAACAATCTGCGGTTAATATTCAGAAAAATGAAAGACAGATTTCTGCTGCAAAAGGAATTTTGTTGCCGTCTGTGGATGCTGGAGCCAATCATAATTATAATTTCGGAAACGGAATCAATCAGCAGAATAACCAGCGCGAAGCCATCAATACGCAAACCGATAATCTATACGCGCAAGCCAATTGGGAACTGATGAACTGGCGAAATTACCTCAATATTTCTTTGTCCAAAATCAACAAGGAAAGTTCAACTTTCAAAATGAAACAGGCTCAGAATGAAGTTAAACTGAATGTCATTCAGATGTTTTTCACTTATCAGAACAGCAAAAGCTGGCTCGAGGTTTTAGAAACACAACTTTCCGGAATCGAAGACCAAATTAAACGCACGGAGAAAGAAGTGGAAATAGGCAATCGTCCCAAAAGTGATATTTACGATATCAAAGCCAACCTTGGAACAATGCAGGAACAGTGGGTTTCTGCGAAAAATCAGCGTGACCTTTCAAAGATTAATTTGCTCAATGCATTGGCAATTACAAAAGATACTCTGGATTTCAAAATGACTGAAGAAAATTTGGCTGATTCCAATTTCAACGATGCTAATTTTATCCAAAATCTTCTGGAAAAAAATCCGGCTTATCAAACGACTCTCGCAGAAATCAAAGCCCAGCAGAAAAGTGTAGAGGTTGCAAAATCCGGCTATTTGCCAACCTTGAACGGCTCTTACATCTGGTCAAGTTTTTATAACAAAGTCTTGGGACAGCCAGCTCCGGCCAATTTTTCAGACCAAATTAAAACGAACAAAAACCAGCAATTAAGTTTCGGACTCAATATTCCGATTTTCAACAAACTGCAGGTTAAAAACAATGTCGAGATTGCCAAACTGAATGTCATCAATTCCAATTATGATAAAGATATTGTCATTAATGATTTGACAAAAAGCATCAATTCCATCAAAGCACAATTCCTGAATGCTCAGGAAAAATACAATCTTTTGGAAGCCAATTTCGAAAACCAAAAATTATCATTCCAGAAATCCGAAGAAAAATACAAAGAAGGATTAATGGATGCCTACACATTTTTCGTAGTAAGGAACAATTGGCTTCAGGCGAATTACAACTTGATTAATAGCAAAAATGACGTTATCCAGCAAACAGAACTGCTTAAAGTTTTTGAAGCTGGCTTATAACATTTAGATTCACAATGTCAGTCTGAGCGGAGTCGAAGACTTTCATCAAAAAATTCTTATTATTATTTTCTTATGAATCCTTCCGAAGACTCACACTTTGGAGGGATTTTTTATTGAAAATTATTTGACTTTGTGGAATCAATTCGTTGGGTTTGGGCGCCTTTATCCGCCTTCCGCTCCCAATCTTTTCACTCCACTACGTTGCGTAAAAAGGATTTCCGCTCAAGTCGGGGCGCAAATTCAGCATAAAACAACATTAGTCATAGTACATAATGTTTGGCATTCCGTAGGAAACCTAACAAAGCGGTTCGACGAAGTCAATTTCTACATTTTAGTTTTTTTCGAATGAGAAAAAAACCTTTGTGCACTTTGCGTTAAAAAAATAAATTTATAATCAATCTTTTATAAGCGAACCGCCTCTGTGAACCCTAAAATGTTTTCAATCAATTAATAAAATCTTTATGAACTTTGTGTTCAAAATCCCTCGCTTTTTAAATTTAAAAATCGCATTTTTGCAAACCTTCTCAAGCATAAATCAATGAAACGTTTTGACGTTCCATCTGACTTTAAAAACAATAAAAATTAAGATGAAACTTTGTATTGCCGAAAAACCAAGCGTTGCCCGTGATATAGCCAAAGTTTTGGGCGCTACAACTCCCAAAAGCGGTTATATGGAGGGAAACGGCTATTGCGTTACCTGGACTTTCGGTCATCTTTGTACTTTGAAAGAACCGCACGATTACGCTGAGCATTACAAATCCTGGGATTTGATTTTCTTACCGATTATTCCCAAAAACTTCGGAATAAAATTAATTCCCAATAATGGTGTTGAGAAACAATTTCAAACTATAGAAAAACTGGTTCAGGAATGCGATGAGGTCATTAACTGTGGTGATGCCGGTCAAGAGGGGGAACTCATCCAGCGTTGGGTTTTGCAGAAAGCGAAATGTGACAAACCAATGAAACGCTTGTGGATCTCATCTTTGACAGAAGATGCCATCAAAGAGGGTTTTGAAAATCTGAAACCGGCTGATGATTACAAAAATCTTTATTTGGCAGGCAATGCAAGGGCAATCGGCGATTGGCTTTTGGGAATCAATGCAACACGATTATTCACGAAAAGATTTGGAGGAAACAAGGGGGTTTTATCGATTGGGCGCGTTCAGACACCAACTTTGGCGATGCTTGTTCAGCGTCAAAAAGAGATTGACGCTTTTACGCAGGAAGACTATTGGGAACTCAAAACTAAATATCGCGATGTGCTTTTCAGTGCGTCAATTGACCGATTGAAATCGTTGGAAAAAGCAGAACGAGGCCTGGAATATCTCAAACAGAATCAATTTGAGATTGTCTCTTTTGAAATCAAAGAAGGAAAAGAAAAAAATCCGAGATTGTTTGATTTGACAGGACTTCAGGTCGAGGCCAACAAAAAATATGGTTTTTCCGCAGAACAGACTTTGAATTACATCCAAAGTCTTTACGAGAAAAAATATACAACTTACCCAAGGGTTGATACGACTTATTTATCCGAAAATCTTTATCCGAAAATTGCCGGGATTCTTAGAAGTATGACTATTTATTCGGAGTTTACAGCGTCGTTGCTGGCTCAGCCTATTCCGAAAACAAAAGCAGTTTTTGATGATACGAAAGTGACCGACCACCACGCCATTATTCCGACAGAGATTCCGCCTTCGTCCAATCTTAGTAGAGAAGAGAAGCTGGTTTATGATTTGGTAGCGAGACGATTCATTGCTGTTTTTTATCCTGAATGTAAGATTTCAAATACTTTGGTGGAAGGTCAGGTTGGAACGATTCCTTTCAAAGCTTCGGGAAAACAAATTTTGGAACCGGGCTGGAGAATCATTTATGCCAAAGACAAAAAAGAAGAAAAGGACGAAAAAGATAAAGACGAGGAACAGACGATTCCCGAGTTTGTTGCAGGAGAAAAAGGTGACCACGAGCCATTGATTCATCAGGGGAAAACTTCGCCACCAAAACCATACACAGAAGCAACTTTACTACGTGCAATGGAAACTGCGGGTAAACAGGTTGAAGATGAAGAATTGCGTGAAATGCTCAAGAATAATGGAATCGGAAGACCATCAACACGCGCCAACATCATCGAGACACTTTTCAAAAGAAAATACATCGAAAAGAAACGTAAAAATCTCATCGCCACACAAACCGGAATCGAATTAATCGACACGATAGAAGACGAACTTCTTAAAAGTCCGGAGCTCACCGGAGAATGGGAATCGAAACTCAGAAAAATCGAAAAAGGGGAGTATGAGGCTAATCAATTCAAAGAAGAATTGATAGAAATGGTTACGGATTTGACGAATAAAGTTGTCAATGGGAAATCCAAAATTATCGCATTTCACGAGGAGAAAAAAGTAACTCCAAAAGAAAAAAAGCCAAGAGCGAAAACCGAGATTGTCTGGGAAGAAACACAATGCCCAAAGTGTAAATCTAATAACCTGATGAAAGGCAAAACAGCAGTCGGATGTTCGGATTACAAAGGTTGTGGTTTCAAAGTTCCATTCGAGATATTCGGAAAAAAATTATCAGAAAAACAACTTCAAGATTTGATTCTGAAAAGCAAAACGTCCAAACTGAAAGGCTTTACAGGCGAACAGGAAGAAGGCGTTTTAACTCTTAACGAAGATTTTTCTATCACTTTAAAATAGAATAGTTACTAAAATAAAACCCTTCCAGATTTAATATCCAGAAGGGTTTATAATATTTTTATCTCGCAGATTTTACAGATTAGGCTGATGAATCTGCAAAATTCGCTAAATCAGCGAGAAATAATTATTTCACAACAATCGCTTTTTTCAGACCACTGTCGATTTTATAATCAGTCGAATTATTAATTTTCACATTGTCGAAAAATATATTCTGGGCGTTTTTCCCGACAATTCCTTTTTTACTTGTGATATTCACATTCTTGAAATATAGATTCTCAATCAATTTATCAGGTAATCCTGCAAAACTGAAAGCTGTTTCAGACGAAGAACAATTCACATTGCTTACATAGAAATCGTGAAAGTAAGGCACTTTTTCGCCGGTATGCTGTGCTGCTTCACTCTCTTTTGTGCTTCCCACGGGCGCATCAGCATAGAATGTATCAAACAAAACAGCTTCTTTGATGATGTTTTTCATTTCAATATTATCAATAAAAATCTGGTTCACATCACCGCCTCTTCCGGAGTTACTTTTCACACGGATGCCAATATCGGTACCGTCAAAAGTACAGTTGGTAACATAAATGTTTTTCATTCCGCCATCCGTGTTACTTCCGATGACAAAACCACCGTGACCTTCATTCACAGTACATTCTGCGATGATGATGTTTTGTAGGAGTGCTTCATCGTCTTTCGGCGTTCCACTGGATTTCATACAGATGCCGTCGTCGCCGGCATTCACTTTTGTGTTGTAGATAATCACGTTTTTTGAAGCACTGATGTCGATGCCATCACCATTCTGAGCCCAGCTAGGGTTATAAACGGTTGTATTTCTAATAACCAAATTCGTGATTTGTTTCGGATTGATAACAAACTTCGGCGAGTTTCTGAATGTTGGTCCGTCAATCAAAAGATTCGTCACTTTGGACAGCGTGAACATCATTGGTCTTAGATAATGGTGCAATTGTTGGTACATATCAAGCGTTGCATTCGGCATTTTGGTAATCACTTTGGCCAGTTCTTCCCCACGTTTTGCCGATTCGCTTGGATACCATATTTTCCCGTCGTCACTCAAAACACTTCCTGATTTTGCAACCAACTCCTGCCATTGTCCTGCCGTTGTTTTGAATTTCTTCACAGGTCGCCACGCTTCTCCGGCTCCATCGAAAATTCCTTTTCCTGTAAACGAAACGTCTTTCAGATTATTTCCCCAAATCGGTGGTGTCACTTCAAATTTCCCAGACGAAGTTTCTCGCATTGGGAATTGCTTAATATCGCTGCTGAATTGCACAATCGCACCTTCTTCCACGTGAAAATCGATTTTACTTTTCAATTCGATTGGTCCTGTTAACCAGGTTCCGGCAGGAACAACTAATCTTCCGCCACCGTTTTGAGCAATCATGGAAATCGCTTTTTCAAAAGCTTTTGTGTTTAATGTTTTTCCGTCGCCGACACCTCCAAAATCTTTGATGTTATAATCCTTCTGCGGAATCGTAGGCAAAACCATTTCTCCAAATTTGAAAGGCGCTTTTTCGATGTAATAATTGATGTCGTTTTTCTGTGCTGACATCATCGATACTACAGAAAACGTAAAACCTATTAGTAGTTTTCTCATTGTTTATATTGAAATTTATATTTAAAAAATTGATGATAAAAACTTCTAATGAAAATCATTTATCATTAATAATTCACCATTAATAATTATTTGGGCAGCTTAATCCGCCTGGAGTTTATCCTGAGCTTGTCGAAGGCTCCCAAACCTAACGGAGTGGTTCGACGAAGTCAATCTTTTCATTCCACTTCGTTGCGTAAAAAGGATTTCCGCTCAAGTCGGGCTGCAAGCAATTCTATGTCAAATTAAAGTCTTCGACTCTGCTCCGACTGACAATGTTTATCTTATTACAGTTAGTGTTAGGTTTGTCACACTAAACGGAGTCGAAGCGTCTTTCATAATAATTGAAAGATTTCGGATAAAATTAAACAAAATAACGAATTGCGCAATCGATTGCGCAAAATAAAAAATAACAACACTCGGAAAGTATTATTAAACCTAAGGAAACTCAAAATCGGAATACGCTTTTTTCCACATAATTCTTATTAATTGCTTCAAATTTCTTTAATTTGCAATGCTAAAAATAATTTCAACAATGATTATTCAACCTAGAACAAGAGGATTTATTTGTTTGACTGCACATCCGGACGGAGCGCATCAGGCTGTAAAAAACCAGATAGAATATGTAAAGTCGAAAGGCGAAATCAAAAACGGGCCTAAAAAAGTATTGGTAATTGGTGCTTCCACAGGTTTTGGTTTATCTTCCAGAATTGCTGCTGCTTTCGGTTCAGGCGCATCAACAATTGGTGTTTTCTTCGAAAAACCGGCATCTGAAGGCAAAATGGGAACAGCGGGTTGGTATAACTCTGCTGCTTTCGAGAAAGAAGCACACGCAGCCGGACTTTACGCCAAAAGTATCAACGGCGATGCATTCTCTGACGAAGTAAAAAAAGAAACCATTGAGCTGATTAAAAAAGACCTTGGCCAGGTGGATTTGGTAGTGTACAGTTTGGCTTCCCCAAGAAGAACACACCCAAAAACCGGTGTAGCTTATGCGTCAGTCCTTAAACCGATTGGCCAGCCATTTACTAATAAAACAGTTGATTTTCATACAGGTGTAGTTTCTGATATTACAATTAACCCGGTTGAAAATGACGAAGATATTGCCAACACGATTGCTGTTATGGGAGGCGAAGACTGGAAATTCTGGATAGAAGATTTGAAAGCGGCAGGTGTTTTGGCAGAAGGTGTTAAAACGGTAGCTTATTCTTACATCGGCCCTGAATTGACTTTCCCAATCTATAGAAACGGAACCATCGGCCAGGCGAAAAATGATTTGGAGGCAACCGTTCCGGTTTTGAATGATTTATTGAAAGACTTGAATGGAAAATCTTATGTTTCTGTGAACAAAGCTTTGGTAACACAGTCCAGTTCAGCAATTCCTGTCGTTCCATTGTACATTTCCTTACTTTACAAAGTGATGAAAGCTAAAGGAACGCACGAAGGAACCATTGAGCAAATGCAGAGATTATTTGCTGACAGATTATATACTGAAAATGGAGAAGTGGCGTTGGATGAAGCCGGAAGAATCCGTGTGGATGATTGGGAAATGGCAGACGATGTTCAGGCTGAGGTTGCCAAATTATGGGACGAAACAACCACAGAAAACCTTTCCGAAATCAGTGATATAGAAGGTTATAGAAAAGAATTTTTCAATCTTTTCGGTTTCGAACTGGATGGAATCGATTATGAGAAAGATGCTAACGAGAACGTACAAGTTCCAAGTATTGAAGCTTAGATTTTAGACTTAGAGATAATAGGACTGATAGATGATAGAATTTTTCAGTCTCATTAATAAACACAAAAACGGCTACTTCTCAGTAGCCGTTTTTTATTGTTGAGACTGAGATTTCATCTCTTTCTGTTTGACATCATAATCGTGAAGAAGGTTGTGTTCCGGAGTTTGCTCGATAGCGTGCATTATTTTGTCCAGGATCTGTGTTGCCGATTCATTATCATAATCGATATCCAAAGCCGGTTTGAACTCCATCGTGGGCTTCACACCAGTCACTTTTATTTTCAAACCTTTTTTGTCAAAAGCTCTTCGGAATCCATTAATTTTAATCGGGATTACAACAGGCCTTTGATTTTTAATCAATTTTGCAGTTCCTTTTCTGCCTTGTGCAAAAGCCGAAGTGGTTCCTTGAGGAAAAGTAATAACCCAGCCATTATCCAGGGCTTTCATAATATTTTCAACTTCGGTAAGGTCGACCATCCTGTTTACATTCTGACCTTCTGCTCTCCAGGTTCTTTTTACTGTTACTGCACCGGCGATTTTAAATATCCTTGCAAGGATTCCTTTATTCATCGTTTCTTCTGCTGCAACATAATAGAAATCTACTTTTGGATTCAGAAGATAAACAGGATTTTTTATGGTGTTGTGATAACCATTATTTACGGCACAAAATGCGTGGTACATCGCTGCAACATCAGCAAAGTAAGTCTGGTGGTTGGAGACGAAAAGAACATTGGTATCAGGCAAATCCGTAAGGTTTTCCGTTCCTGAGATTTTCAGTTTATTAAAACCGTTGAATCTTCTGTAAGAAACTAATCCCAGAATGAAAATGATTATCCTCTTCAGAATATAGATGTTTCCAAAAGAATCGGTAAAAATATTTTTTTTTGCCATTGATATTTGATTATAATTTCTAAGGTCGGAAATTACTGCAAAATTAAACATTTTTTAACAAGTTGCTGAACTCGCTCAAAATCATTGATGTAGCTCCCCAAATGATATACCCATTGAAATCGATCACAGGAACTTCATAACCTTTCGTAGAGGGTAAAGCCATTATTTTTGGCCGGTCCGGAAGATTAAGTAAAGATGAAATCGGGAATTCAATCAATTCAACGGCTTCGGTTTCCTGTAAAAAGAATTCCGGATTTTTCTTGGTATAAGAAACAAACGAATGAACATAGAAATTACTTGGCGGAATATAAATCGGAGACATCTCGCGGATGATTCTTACATAATGTTCATCGATTCCCAATTCTTCGGAAGTCTCACGTTTGGCAGTGTAAGCAAAGTCCGGGTCTTCTTTTTCTCTTTTTCCACCAGGCAGAGAGATTTGTCCGCTATGTCTGTCGTTTTCATTCACGCTTCTTACAATCAGAGGGAAATGCCATTCATTATTCTTTAGATAAAGCAGAATATTAACGGCTGCAAACTTCGGATTTTTGGTCAGGATATCTTCGTAACTGAAAACAGGACGATAAGGCGGAGAATAAATTTTGTGTGCATTTTCGCCCAATAATTCCGCTGCTTTGATATCTCTGAGTAAATCTTTTCCAAAAATCTGCATATCTCAAAGATAAGGAAAATTGTAGATTTGAGGATGTATTTATCAAAAGGCACAAATTTTTTGATTTATAAAACTCAAAAAAGTCGCAAAGATTCAACTTTGCGACTTTTATTATAATTGTTGTTATACTTGCGTCTTTGCGATAGAAAAAATTAAAGATTAATTCCACGTCCTGCATAAAAATCCAAAACCTTGATGCTGAACAGATAATTATATTTTGCCTGGGCGACAGAACCTTGTGAGTTTACATAATTATTTCGGGCAATCGTTACATCATAGATTGTAGAGCGTCCGGCTGCGTAACTTTTCTCCGCAAAATCTAATGCGAGTTTAGTGCTTCTTTCAGCTTCTATCGCAGCCAGATAGACTTCATAGTTAGAATCAGCGTTGAACTGCGCCTGCTGGATATCCTGCTTCAACTGGAATTTCTGTTGTTCAAGATTATTTTTAGCAATTGTCTCGTTGATTTTAGTCTGTTCAACCTGAAGTTTTGTAATTCCTTTATTGAAAATAGGAATGTTAGCCGACAAGCCAATTTGCTGCCCGAAGTTATCTTTGTATTGTTCAAAGAAACTGTGTTCCTTTACATAAGGCGCAGTCGGATTTCCAAAATTTAGGTTATTTGTATACAACTGATTGTTGTAAAGGGATCCAATTCCGGCAGTTGCAGAGATAGTAGGCCAGAAATTAGTTTTAATAACTTCCGTTTGTGCTTCTGCAGCTTTTATTCTTATTTCCGCAGCTTTCACGATTGGTTGAGATGTGTAAGCGATATTCAAAACCTCTTCGACAGATTCGGTTTGTGGCGTCAATTCATCGGGAACTGGAATATCAACGACATCAAAATCTTTATAATTAGGAAGCTGAAGAAGCTGAGCCATTGCAAACAATGCTTTATCCACATTGATTTGGGCTGTTTTCACATTTTGTTTTTCTCTTGCAAGAGACGCCGTCGCTTCTGCCAAAACGGTCTGAGCTGTGGTTCCAACATCTGTTGTTATTTTAGCTCGGTCGTATAATCTTTGTGCATTTTCCATTGCACTTTCAGAGATTTTTTTGATTTCTCTGTTCAACATCACATTCAGATATTGCTGAGCGATTTGAAGAGAAATATTATTTTTAATGGTTTCGATATCCTGTAAACTAGCGTCTAAATCAAAACTATTTTTTCGGATATTTTTTTCAAGCCTTCCATTATTATAAACCAAAATATTAGCGCCTACATTTGCATTATTGTTGAAGTTGTCATTCCTAACACTCGTATTTACAAACTGCGAGTTTCCAAAACTTGCAGTATTTGAAATCGTTCCGGAAACTGAAGGCAGATATTCCTTTTTCGCCATTTCCAGATTTTTTGTCTGTACATCTTTGTTGTAAGCCTGCGCCTGGATTTGCAGATTATTTTTAATTGCATAATCCACACATTCCTGAATTGTCCATTTTTTCTGAGAAAACCCCAAAATGCCCAAAGACAAAAGCGAGATACAAAAAACTTTTTTTAGCATAAAAGAAAAATTATACCCAATAAGACATCGGAATTACAAAAATGTTACGACTGCAATTAAATTTTTTTAAATTTCGATTGAATTTAAAAGTCAAAAATATTTTTTATTTGGCTGTAACAATTTGATATTCGGATTTACTTATAATGTAAAATCCAGGCAATGTCGATTCTGAAAATTGAAGACCTCAACAAATCTTACGATACGGGAAAAAGCAAGCTTCACGTGCTGAAAGGTATTAATCTTAATATTAATCAGGGCGAGTTTGTATCTATTATGGGAAGTTCCGGTTCAGGAAAATCAACGTTGCTAAACATTATTGGAATTCTGGACGAGGCAGATTCTGGAATTTATGAATTAGATGGATTTCCTATTAAACATTTGACAGAAGTAAAAGCTGCTGAATATAGAAGTCGTTTTCTTGGATTTATTTTCCAGTCATTCAATTTGATTAATTATAAAACGGCGTTGGAAAATGTAGCGCTCCCTTTATACTATCAGAATGTTTCCAGAAAAGAAAGAACGAAAAAAGCGGAAGAATACCTGGAAAAAGTAGGCCTCAGACAATGGGCAGAACATCTTCCCAGCGAACTTTCCGGAGGACAAAAACAGAGAATTGCTATTGCAAGAGCGCTCATCACAGACCCAAAACTGATTTTGGCAGATGAACCAACCGGAGCTTTGGATTCTAAGACGACTCACGATATTATGAAGCTGCTTCAGGATATCAACAACGAAGGAAAAACGATTGTTGTTGTAACGCACGAACCCGATGTTGCGGCACAAACCAAAAGAAATGTCGTCCTGAAAGACGGAAGAATAGAGAGCGACGAATTCATCAATCAAATTGTATTATAAGGCTTCGAGATCCTCGACCTGACAAAAATAACAACTATATACCATCAACCAAAAACCAAAGTATGTTTGACTTAGACCGCTGGCAGGAGATATTCAGTTCTATTCGCAGTAATGTATTGCGGACGGTGCTTTCCGGTTTTACGGTGGCGTTGGGATTATTCATATTCATTGTATTGTTCGGGATTGGAAACGGGCTTAACAATTCATTTTCGAAAGCTTTCATGAGAGATGCGACCAATCTCATTATGGTTTTTGCCGGAAAGACAACGATTCCTTATGCCGGGCTGCAATCTGACAGGCAGATTTCATTTAATAATGATGATTTTGATGCTGTTGTAAAACAAAGTGGTAAAAAAATGGAGTACGGTTCGCCAAGATATACCACCAATCTTACCGTTAAATATGGAAAAGAAAGTGGCAATTATCAGATCAATGGTGTTCTGGGTGACGAAAAGTTCCTTGAAAACCGTACAATGATAGACGGACGCTACATCAATCAAATGGATAACGAACGTAAGCAGAATGTCGCTTCTATCGGCAGAATGGTTTGGCGGGATTTGATACGCGACGGAAACCCGATTGGAAAATCTCTGGAAATCAACGGGACAATGTTCAAAGTCGTTGGTGTTTTTGAAGATCCTGGTGGCGATTGGGATGAGAGACATATTTCGGTTCCGCTTTCCACACTTCAGCAGATGAAAAAAAGTTCGGACACTATTAGCACGATAATGCTGTCTTATGACCAAAAACTGACACCAGACCAAGCCGTGGAATATGGTAAAGAAATAGAAAAAAATATCAGAAAAAGACACCAGATTTCTCCGGACGATCAGCAGGGAATTTTCGTTAATAATAATGCGGTCAATACCAAAGATTCTTTTGCATTCGTATTTGTAATTACTGTTGTTGTAGGATTTATCGGACTTGGAACTTTATTGGCAGGAATCATCGGTATCAGTAATATAATGGTTTATATCGTCAAAGAAAGAACCAAGGAAATTGGTGTACGAAAGGCAATTGGTGCAAAACCTGCCGGAATAGTCGCTTTGATTTTACAGGAAAGTATCGTTATTACGGTAATTTCGGGATTAATAGGGGTAGGACTTGGAGTCTTGGCTTTAAATCTCATCGGTAACCGGCTGGAAGAATATTTCATTACAGAACCTTCTGTTGGTTGGGGGCTTATTATAGCGGCGTTTTTCTGTCTTGTTCTTTCAGGAACCATTGCAGGATTTGTTCCGGCTTACAGAGCATCCAAAATAAAACCTATTGAAGCTTTGAGAGCGGAATAATAAAAATTATCAACTAAAGATGAATATACTTTTTAAAAGAGATACCTGGCAGGAGATTTATTATTCCCTTCGGAATAATAAGCTAAGGACTTTCCTCACGATGATAGGCGTGGGCTGGGGTATGTTTTTGTATGTCAGTCTTTTGGGTGCGGCAAAAGGAATGGAGAACGGCTTCAACAAATTGTTTTCCGGCTTTGCTACCAATTCTATTTTTCTTTGGTCACAAAGTACCAATATTCCGTATGAAGGTTTTCCGAAAGGCAGAGCAATGAGCCTTCATCTCAAGGATATCGATTATCTTCAGAAAAAGATTCCGGATATAGACTACATTTCTCCGCAAAGTGTACGCGGAAACTTCGGGACGCCGGGCGACCAGATTTCCAGAAACGGAAAGAAAAATACCTATATGATTACGGGTGATTTTCCAGTTGGTAACCAGATTTCCAAGAAAAAATTATTGTTCGGAAGATATATTAATGATGCTGACATCAGTGGCAAGAAAAACGTCATAGTGATAGGAGAGGAGGTTTATAAGAATCTTTTCGATGCCAAGAAAAATGAAAACCCGATAGGAAAGTCGGTGAATCTCAAAGGGATTTTCTTCTCGGTTGTTGGTGTTTTCCGTGTGGGAAAAGGGGGCGGAATGGAGAATGACCGTTCAGCGTACATCCCGTTTTCAACATATTCAGGACTTTATAATGAGGGCGACAAAGTTGGTTTCCTGGCCATTGTCGGAAAACCTAATGCCGATGTCTCCGTCATAGAAAACAAGGTAAAAGACGAGTTGAAAAAGATCAATCACGTTTCGCCGGAAGATACCAATGCCTTTGGAAGCTTTAATCTCGCTAAAGAATTTAAGAAGCTCACGGGATTTCTTACAGGGATGCAATTATTAACAATTATTGTCGGGACGTTAACGATTTTGGCCGGTGTTATTGCCATCTCAAATATTCTCCTAATCACAGTAAAGGAAAGAACTAAGGAAATCGGAATCCGTAGAGCGTTGGGCGCAAAACCAGCGGAAGTACGAAACCAGATTCTTCTGGAAAGTGTCGTGATTACTTTGTCATCAGGATTACTGGGATTTTTATCCGGAATTTTCTTGCTGATGATTCTGAATATTGCCACGATGAACAACGATTCATTCCCATTTTATAATCCGACGGTTGATTACAGCAATGTATTCACGGCAATGGGAATTATGATTTTCCTTGGATTGATTATCGGATTGATTCCGGCGCAAAGAGCGGTGAAAATCAGACCTATCGAAGCATTAAGAACAGAGTAAAACTAATAATTAACAATTAAATATTAATAATTAAAAAAACTATATTTCTACATAATGGAAAAGAAGAAAAAATTTACATTCAAAAAAGCGATTTCCATATTTCTGGGATTGATTTTTGTGCTGGCTGTGGTTGGCGGAATCGGGTATCTTGTCAAATCCAATTCTAAGGAGAATGAAGTGTTTCTAACGAGAAAACCAACGATCCAGAATCTTGACGATAAAGTTATGGCAACAGGAAAAATCGAACCCCGCGAAGAGATCGAAATCAAACCGAATATTGCCGGGATCATCCAGACTATTAATGTAAAGGAAGGCGATAAAGTAGAAGCTGGGCAGCTGTTGGCAACCATCAGAATTGTCCCTAATATCACCGAGGTCAATAATGCAACAATGCAAATCAATAACTCTCAGATTCAGCTGGCGAATGCAAAAATTAATGTCGAAAATCAGCAGAAGCAATATGAAATGCAGGCGAAATTGTATAAGCAAGGTGTGATTTCCAAGCAGGAATATATCACGGCTCAGCAACAGTTGGAAACAACATTGCAGCAGCAGAAATTAGCAAGTCAGCAATTGAATGCGGCTCAAAAGCAACTACAAATCGTAAGAACAGGCGCTACACCGGAATTGCAAAGCATGGCAACCACTCAGATCCGTGCAAAAGCCGCCGGAACTGTTTTGGAAATTCCTGTGAAAGTGGGAAGCCAAGTGATTGAAGCTAACTCCTTCAATGCCGGAACTACAATCTGTTCTATTGCTGATCTTAATTCTTTGATTTTTAAAGGTGACATTGATGAAGCCCAAGCCGGAAAACTGAAGCAAGGAATGGATATGAATGTTGTAATAGGTGCTTTGCAGAACAAAAAATTCCCAGGTAAAGTAACCTTAATTGCGCCAAAAGGAAAAGAGGAAAGCGGTACAATTAAATTTGCTGTGGAAGGTGATGTTTTCAACAAAACCGGAGAATACATCAGAGCGGGATTCAGTGCTAATGGTGAGATTTTGCTGAGCTCTCAGAAAAATGCATTACTTTTAGATGAATCATTGATTCAGTACGAAAAAGGAAATAATAAATCTTTTGTAGAAGTCAAACAGCCTAACGGAAGTTTCAAGAAAACTTATGTGAAATTAGGCGCCAGTGATGGTATTAATGTCCAGATCCTATCCGGAATCGATAAAAATGCTGAAGTAAAAGTTTGGAATCCTTCCGATAAAGATAAGGAAGAACTGAAAGACAAAAAGAAATAGATCTTTAAATTATAATTGTTAAAAGAAAATCGCAGCCAATTAATTGGCTGCGATTTTCTATTTTAAGATTTAGTATATGATCCGATATTACATTGGGCCTTGTTCATCACCGCCGTTATCATTAGCATTGATATCTTTTTTACGTTTAGGTTGCTCTACTTTTTCTCCCTGTTTGAATTTATATGTCAATGAAATTGCAAACTGTCTTGGCTGCCATTGCATATACGATTCTCTAATTCCCGTTGCTAAATAAATTGTTCTTCTCATTGAACGTGTATTGAATACATCTTGTAAGTTGAAAGAAATAATTCCATCTCCATTCCAAATAGTTTTAGAAGCTCCAAGGTTCATAGCATACATTGCTTTTCTGTCTTCACTTGTCGTTTTTTGTGGGCCTCTGTAAAAGCCTTGTAATTGGAAACTAAATGTTTTATCAACTTTGAAAGTTGCATTTAATCTTGCCCTAGTTGAGAAACCATTGCCATCATAAGGTTGGGTTCTAGTGACGTCTTTATTCCCTTCTGTATCAATTGTTTTGTATGTATAGGTCCCTTTTGTATTATAACCAAATAAACTTACATTTCCCATTAATTTCAACCAAGGGAAAACATCTGCTGTACCATTAAAATCTAAACCATATTGTTCATTAGTTCCTAAATTTACAGGAGTTGTATAATAAATATTGGTTCTTTCATCATCCTGATAAGCTACTATTTTATCATCGTCAGTTGTTCTTTTGTAGAATAAAGTAGGGTTTAGAGTAAATTTCTTTTTAGAAATACTATAGCCAATTTCATATGAATCAACATATGACGGATTAAGATTAACATTTCCTAAAAATAAATTCTGATTGTCAGTTATGGAGAAATATGGAATCAAAAACCAAGAACGAGGTCTGTCTATTCTTCTTGAGTAATTAACTAAAAACTGATTGTCCTTGCCCAGATCATAACTTAAAAATACGCTTGGGAAAAGATTATTGTAGTTTTTATTTTCATTAATAGGGTTGCTGCCCTCTAAATTTCTATAATTTACCTTAACGTTAGATATCTCGTCACGAAGTCCTAATTGATATCCAAATTTACCAATCTTGCTTCGAAACTGAAGATAAAAGGCATTAAACAATTCATCATAATTGGTAACATTAGTGAATTTTCCGAGTGGAGCAAATGGAATCTCTAATCCTAATGCTTCATTAGCTGTATTATCATAGAAGTTATCATTCCTGTCAATTCTATAACCAGCTTCTAATTTAGAGTTTTCACCAATAGGGAGCTCGTAATCTATTTTCCCGATCAAAGTTTTTGTAAGAGAGTATTGTGAATTATTGCTAAACTCATAACTCATTTGAGGTAGGATATTAGCAATGTTTCCAGAAGCATCTCTTGTAATTACAAAATTTGATTCTTGAGAAATATCCGTATAGTTGTCACTTTTATTTCTTTGAAGACTTAATGAAACAGATAAGTTTTGTCCATTGTCATCAAATTTGTGATCCCAACCCATATCCGTTTGAAGAGCAAGATTATTCATCAATCCATCACTTTTTCTAAAAGTGTATGGATTTGGAAATGGCGGGTTATTATATAAATAATTATAATTAATCCTTCCATCAGATTCTTCCTCAAAAGTCCTTATTGTTCCAGAAAGATTAATAGAGTTTCTATCATTAATATCAAATACGAAACCTGCTGTAGCATTATAGTTTTTACCATAATTCTTATTTTTGGTTTCTTGATCAGATTTTAATAATTGATAAAGTTGATTTCTATCATAATTTAAGTTGCTGTTTCTATTAGTTCTAGTTGATTCTGTGTAACCACCACCACCATTAAGAAACCATGTCCATTTGTTTTTTCTCCAACTTAGATTTGCATTTAAATTAGTTCTTGGTTGATAGCCAAGCGTTCCAATGACGCTACCGTTAAACCCAACTTTTTTACTTTTCTTGAGGATAATATTAAGAATGCCGGCAGTTCCACTCGCTTCAAATTTCGAGGATGGATTGGTAATAACCTCAATTCGTTCAATTTGATCCGCAGGTATAGTTTGTAAAGCATTACTTCCATCAGAAATACCAAGTAAGGCAGACGGTTTTCCATTGATCAAAAATTTGACGTTAGAACTTCCTCTCATAGAGACTGTTCCATCCGTATCAACTTCTACAGAAGGTACATTAGACAAAACATCTTGTAAACTTCCTCCTTTACTTACCAAATCCTGAGAAGGGTCATAAGTCTTTTTATCCAATTCCACCTTATAAGGCTTAGTAGATTGGGCAGTAATTACCACACCCTGGATATCGGTTGTATTATTAAGGTTGGCTTTTCCGTCAGAAACAATAACGAAAGGTGCAATGGCGCCAGCTTTCTCTACTCTGATGGTTTGGGTGAATTTTTTGTAATCAACCGCTTCAATGCTTACGTCATAGCTTCCTGGAGCCAAATCTAATTTATAGTTTCCGTCAGCATCTGCCAATGCAGCATCACTCAATTGAGAATTTTGTTGATTTTTAAAAGTTATGGATGCATATCCAACACCACCATTTGCGTCTTTTACATTTCCAGAAATAGTAATCTTCTGCTGTGCCATAATAAAGCTTGCAGCACCGACTGTCAGTGCCAGTCCGAAGATTTTTTTCTGAATTACATTTACAATTTCCGTTCGTTCCATTATTGTTTATTTTCGCTTTTTGCTCTTTATTTTATTTGTCTGCTGTCCAGCCAGTCTTGGTAAGCTTTCGCATTTCTGGCGTGTTCCGCATCATTATCCGTGAATTTATGATAACCGGGTCTTGCCGGGTCTGCGCACATAAAGATGTAGTTGTTCTTTTCTGCATCTAAAACAGCGTTCAGGGAGTTTTTATCTACGATGCAGATTGGTCCCGGCGGAATGCCTTTGTTTGCATAGGTATTATAAGGAGAAGGCTCTTTCAGGTATTTATAATAGACCCGTTTGATTTTCTGGGTGAAGTTGTTAGCTTTGTTCACAGCGTAGATCACAGTCGGGTCACTTTGGAGCTTCATTCCTTTTTTATAGCGGTTGATATAAAGCCCGGCAACTGTTCTCTGCTCATCAGGTTTGCCCCCTGTTTCTTTATAGACCAGCGATGCGAGAGCATAGATTTGATCTCTTGTCAATCCAGATTGTTTTTCTTTTTCGATTCTCTCGGCGGTCCAGAAATCTTTGTAATCTGATTCGAATTTGTCAAAGAATTCTTTTGGCGTTACCGTCCAGAAAAAATCGTAGGTGTTGTTAAAGAAATATTTTTTAAGGTCTTCAGCATTCTTATAGCCTTTGTTAACAGCAATTTCATCTAGTTTTTTGACAAACGTTGCAGAATCGATTTCTGTTTTTTTAGTAACTCTTCCCACCATTTGGTAAACATCGTCAAAGTCCTTGATTCTGAAAGAATTTGGAGTCTGATTGCCGGCGATGATCATATTTGTGATTTCGCGGTTGTTCATTCCGGATTTCAGTTCGTATCGGCCGGGTTTGTAATTGTCTTTAAGGTTTTTATCGTCAGCAATACTTGCAAAATTGTCCTGATTCTTGATAAATGGAGAGATTGAATCCAGAACTTGCTTATAAGAAGAATGATGCGGAATCAAAACAAATCCTTCTTTTTCTACATTATTTCCAAGATATTTATTGTAAAATCTCAATCCAAAAAAAACCAGGATTGCCACAAATACAACAGATATGATAAGAATTATTTTTTTCATAGTTTTGAAATCTCAGGCTTTTACAAATTAATATTTCCTTTAAAAACCTGAACCGCAGGGCCTTCTAGCCAAATGTTTTTGAATCCGTCTCCATTTTTTTCGGCATAAACTTTCAAGTTGCCGCCCATTACTTTAATTCCAACAAACGTTTGATTATTATTTTTCATAAAAGTTAAAGCTGCAGCCGTAACTCCGGTTCCACAACTGTAGGTTTCATCCTCGACACCACGTTCATAGGTTCTCACAAAAAGTTCTTTGTCAGACAATTTTTCTACGAAGTTAACATTGATTCCTTCCTGCTTATAAGTTTCAGAATTTCGGATTTCGTTACCGTTTTTGTAAACATTATAATTATTTAACACTTCTACGTACTTAACATAATGTGGCGATCCTGTATTCAGAACAAAATCATTTCCATCCGTATGAATGTTGTTGACATCGCCCATTTTCAATTTTACAGTGCCGTTTTTTATTTCCGCTTCGTGGATTCCGTCAATAGCAATGAAAGTCGTTTTATCCTCGATCATATCCAGAAAATGAGCAAAGGCAACAGAGCAGCGTGCACCGTTTCCACAAAAACTTTTGGATCCGTCAGAATTATAATAATCTACTTCAAAATCAACACTTTCTGCGGAATTGATTTTAATTAATCCATCTGCACCAATGCCAAATCTGCGGTCGCAAAGTTTTTGTATGTTTTCGATAGAAAGATCATCCCATTCTCCTAAACGGTTGTCTATCATCACAAAATCATTTCCTGTTCCTTGATATTTATAAAATTTCATTATTTATTTGTCTGATTTTTAAATATTTATTTTGATTTTTCTAATCCAAAATCAAGCCAGTAAAAATACTCAATTTATAAGGATTACAATCTTGATATTTGTTATTTAAATTCGCTCTAAATCTCAAAAGAGTTGGAATCAAAATAATAGAATTTCTCAATCTCTCGATATTAATAATTTTTAATAATATATAGCTATCTTTGTTCATTGAAAATGAAGGAAGAACAGTTACTCGCTCTCATTATAAAAGCCAGGGATAAAGATCAAAAGGCTCAGACACAACTCATCAATATGTTTTGGGTTGATGTTTTTTCTTTTGTAATGAATAGGGTAAAGGATGAAAATGATGCTGATGAGATTACGGTTTCGGTCTTTTCAAAAGTTCTTAACAAGCTGGATTTATTTGACCCTAATTTTCAATTCAAAACCTGGATTCTGACAATTGCTCAAAATACAATCATTGATTTCTGGAGAAGAAAAAACAGAGAGAATGAAGATGCAAGTGACGGATTGGAGAATGTAAAGAACGAATTTGCAAGATCGCCGGAAGAACTGATGATTTCTGAAGAAGACCAACAGAAAATCATCAAAATCATAGAAACAATGGATGCTAAAAATCAGGATATTATTCGTCTGAGATTTTTTGAAGAAAAGAGCATCAAAGAAATAGCGGAAGAACTCAATCTTTCCGTAGCCAACACAAAAGTAAGGATAATGAGAGCTAAGAAAATCTTGGCCGAATTATTAAAAGAAGACGAAACAGATTTTTAATTTCAAAAAATCAAAATGGAAGAAACAGTGACTCAAAAACCCAAATGGATTCGTGTAAAATTGCCAACAGGTAAGAATTATCGCGAGCTAAGAAATTTGGTTGATAAATATAAACTTAACACGATTTGCCAAAGTGGAAGCTGTCCGAATATGGGCGAATGTTGGGGCGAAGGAACGGCAACATTTATGATTCTGGGAAATATCTGTACCAGAAGTTGTGGTTTCTGTGGCGTGAAAACCGGGAAACCAATGGATGTCAATTGGGACGAACCGGAAAAAGTAGCACGTTCTATCAAATTAATGAAAATCAAACATGCGGTTTTGACTTCGGTTGACAGAGATGATTTGAAAGATATGGGTTCGATTCTTTGGGCAGAAACAGTGAATGCTGTTCGCCGTATTTCTCCCGGAACAACTATGGAAACACTGATTCCGGATTTTCAGGGTGTGACAAAACATATCGATAGATTGGTAGAAGTTGCTCCGGAAGTGATTTCCCACAATATGGAAACAGTAAAACGTCTGACAAGAGAGGTGAGAATCCAGGCAAAATATGAACGTAGCTTGGAGGTTTTAAGATATCTGAAAGAAGCAGGACAAAACCGTACAAAAACCGGTGTGATGCTTGGTTTAGGTGAAACAAAAGATGAAGTGTTCCAAACGATCGAAGATATCAGAAATGCTAATGTAGATGTGATTACATTAGGTCAATATCTTCAGCCGAGTAAAAAACATCTTCCTGTTCAGAGATTTATCTCTCCGGAAGAATTTGATGAATATGGAGATTTTGCAAAAAATTTAGGATTCCGTCACGTGGAAAGCTCACCTTTGGTAAGAAGCTCTTATCACGCAGAGAAACATATTCACTAAGAATTTACTTCATATACAAAATAAAAAAAGACTCCTATATGGAGTCTTTTACTTTTGGTTCCACTGGCTGTACTTTATCAGTTTGGTTCATCTGTTCCACTTGTTGCGGAATAAACATCATATACGCAAAATATCCTAAAAGGAATAAAACGACAATAATGATAATTGCCATCATGGGACCTTTGTTGGTCTCACTGTCAGGTTTTGGAATATCTGGTCTCATAATTTATTTTTATTGATAATATATCAAAACTGATGCCTTGTTGTTTTAATTTTTCAAGATATTAGTAACTGTGAGTGTATTTGTTTTTATTAATGAAAAATTAAGGGTTTGATTTTGAATTTTTATGATTATTTGAAATTAACCCCATATATTTGCAGGGTTAAATTCAAAATGTATGAAAATTGAAAAACGTTGGGTGATTTCATTTGTGATAATTAGTCTCATTTCAATTGCGGCATTATTCTGGCCGGAACAAACTTCTTTGCCAAAACCCGGGACTTTTCTAAAAGAGGATAATATTGTAGGTTCTGATGTAGCCTGGATCCTTGCTTCTTCCGGATTAGTTTTGCTAATGACACCAGGTCTTTCTTTCTTTTATGGCGGAATGGTTGGGAAAAAGAATGTCATTTCTACGATGTTGCAAAGTTTTATTGCCCTCGGTGTGATTAGTATTCTTTGGGTTGTTATTGGATTCAGTTTGTCGTTTGGCGATTCAATTGGGATTAAGATTAATGGCGAGCATTATGGATTGATAGGGAATCCCGGTTCATATCTGTTTTTTAACAATGTTGGTGTTTTGCCCCACAGTCAGATGGCTTCAACCATTCCTTTTATTTTGTTCGCATTATTTCAAATGAAATTTGCGGTGATTACTCCGGCTTTGATAACCGGTTCATTTGCAGAAAGAGTGAGATTCATTTCTTATCTGCTGTTTATGGTTTTATTCAGTTTGATTATCTATACACCGCTTTGTCACATGGTTTGGCATCCGGACGGCTTGTTAAATAAATATTTCGGAGTGAAAGATTTTGCGGGAGGAACTGTCGTTCACATGAGTGCAGGATTCGCTGCTTTGGCCGGAGCTATGATGATTGGAAAACGTAAAAATCCACATCACGAACCGTCCAATATTCCGTTTGTTATTCTTGGAACTGGAATGCTTTGGTTTGGTTGGTTTGGTTTCAATGCTGGTTCAGCTTTATCAGCTAATGCAACAGCGGCAATGGCATTTGGAACAACAACGGTTGCTTCTGCAACAGCAATGCTGACCTGGATCTTCTTTGACAGGATGAACGGAAGAAAAGTGTCTGCTCTGGGTGCTTGCATCGGCGCGGTTGTTGGTTTGGTCGCCATTACGCCTGCTGCTGGTTTTGTGACGATTCCTCACGCCATTTTCATAGGTTTCATTTCAGCGATTGTCTCCAATATGATGTGCAATTGGAAAAAACTGAAAAAAGTAGATGACACTTTGGATGTTTTCGCCTGTCACGGCGTTGGCGGAATTATGGGAATGATTCTCACAGCAATTCTAGCTCAAGGCGAAAACGCAAGTCTTCTTCATGGCGGATTTGAAGTGTTTGCACATCATATGATGGCGCTGGTTTTGGTTTCCGCATTTACATTTTTAGGATCTCTGATTTTATATAAATTAACGGATATGATAATTCCTTTGAGGGTTGCGGAAGATTCAGAAAATATCGGTCTGGATTTATCACAGCATGATGAAAGCTGCATTTAATTAGAAATTTTGATTTTGATATGAAGAGAGCCTCGTTTGTTTTTTTAACAGCGAGGTTTTTTATTGATGAGAAATTACTTAAAATAATTCTAAATTTTATGCCATAAATACAACTTAATTCCGCCAAAAAATCTCTAAATTCGTGTCTTAAAATTTTTAAGATGACGAAATTTGGTGTGGATGCGGCCAGTTTTTATGTGCCTTCTTTATATTTAGAAATCAAAGAACTTGCAGAGAAAAGAGGAATAGAACCAGCAAAATTGGAAAAAGGTTTGGGCTTACATAAAATGGCTTTAGCCGATGTTCACGAGGATGCAGCGACTTTTGCGGCGGAAGCTTTACTAAAATTGATTCAAGACTATAATATCAATCCGAAAGAAATATCAAGAGTTTATCTCGGAACTGAAAGCGCTTTGGACGCTGCAAAACCAACTGCAACTTACGCCGTTCAAATGGTGGAAGAATTGCTGAGTGCTGAATTTGGGGAAAGAAGTTTCAAAAACTGTGATGTTGTGGATATGACTTTCGCTTGCGTTGGAGCAGTTGATGCACTTCATAATTCGCTGGATTTTGTAAGAGCTAATCCTTTGAAAAAAGCTATCGTCATCGCCAGTGATTATGCTAAATATGAGTTGGCTTCTTCTGGAGAATATACGCAGGGTGGAGGAGCCGTGGCACTTTTGGTTTCTGCCAATCCAAGATTGATTGAGATTGATAATAATTGGGGCGTTGCAACAGAGAGCGTTTTCGATTTTTTCAAGCCGAGACGTCATCATTCTAAATCAGAATTTAATTCTGCACCAGAAAATTATCCGGACAAAATCGAAGTTTTTACAGACGAACCGGTTTTTGACGGTCAATATTCCAATCAATGTTATCAGGACAGAATCCGTGAAGCTTATCAGCATTATAAAGAACAGACTTTCACCGTTCGGCCTTATGAGGATTGGCGATATTTGATTTTCCATTTGCCTTATGCGTTTCACGGGAAAAGAGTCTTCACCGAGATTTATAGTTTAGAAAATCATCTTGATTTTTCTGATGCCGAGAAACAAAAAGCAATTGCGAAATCCGAAGATTATATCAATTTCATCAATGAAAAAATTGAGAAATCTCAAAGAGCTTCTTCCGAAATCGGAAATATGTACACGGCTTCTATTTTTATGGCATTGCTGTCTGCACTACAAACTTCGTTTAACGAAAATGAAGATTTAACTGAGAAAGAAATTGGATTCTTAGCTTACGGAAGTGGTTCCAAATCAAAAGTGTTTGTAGGGAAAATTTCTCCTGAATGGAAATGTGTTGTAGAAAAATGGAACGTTTTCGAAAGCTTGAAAAACAGATTAGCAATTGATTTTGATACTTACGAGAAATTGCATCGCAAACAACTAGATTCTTCTGTGAATCCGGATTATAAAGGATTCGGATTGACAAGAGTTGAAAAAGAAAGTCCTGTTCTGAAGGGCGCTAGATATTATTCTTATCAAAAATAAGATTCTTAAAGTATTTATGAAAAAGCGAAGACGAGCAAATGATGTATTTGCTCGTCTTCTTTTGAAAATCTATAACTAACTACTAACTTAATTCAAAATAATTTTTTAGACTGAAAGATTTTTGGTGTTACGCCCTCCATTTGCTTGAAAACCCGGATGAAATAATTCGTATCCGAAAAACCAGTACTGAAAGCCGCTTCACTCACAGAATTATTACGAATCAATAATTCTTTCGCTTTTTTAATCCGCTCCTGAATAATAAATTCATTAGGAGAAAGTCCCAATTCTTCTTTAAACATTTTGAAGAAATTCGATTTGCTGACATAAGCCATTTTTGCAATCGCATCAATGGATAATTTTTGATGAAGATTTTTCTTAATATAATCCGCAACAAAACCAATTCTTGATTTGTTTTTCAAAGTGTTTTTCTCAACCAGATTTCTCGCCTGAGTTTGCATCAGTCTTATCAAAAGTTCTTTCAAAGCAAAATCTGCAATTACATCTTTATAAGAATTATCGTCCATTGCAATTCTCATAATATTGTTAGTTGCAGAAGCCAGAGCTTTGCTGTTAAGCAGATAAAATTCTTCCAAAGAAATATTCCATTGCGAAGAATCATCCACCTTTGTCGCATTGAAATTAAGATGGTCTAATGACTGCTGCACAAATTCAGGATTCAATGTCAACGAAATACACTGCGAAGCATCTTTATCAGCATCAGGAAAATCAATCACCATTGTTTCTCCAGGCGCAACCAAAACACTTTCTCCAGGTAGGTATTCAAAATAATTGCTCTTGTCTTGGAGCTTCATCCATTTCTTTCCTCTCAACATTCCTGTGAACGCCAGATGTTCAAAGTGTAATTTCACGTCATATGCACTCTTATGCGTCTCATAGATACTGAATTCACAATTATTTAAACTGAACTTGGTTTGATTTTCCACCAATGTGTTCAGTTTATGTTCCTGTGTCAGATTAGGTTTGTTAAGTTGGAAATGATTTGGATTCATTACTCAAGATTTTTATAACATCTTGTTTCTCAAATATAATAAATTTAAAATTATAGCCAAACATAATTTTTTCTTAACGAAATGATAAAGAATCTTAAAAGTAGGATTTTACTATTTTTTTGGACAATTGTGCTACTCTGTTGTTAATAATGGAATTAACTTAGTCTTAATCAAATGTTAACTGATTATTAATTACAAAACAATATTATTATGAGCACAACAGTAGAAAAACAAAACTCGACAACATTAGCCTGGCCAGAATTCAAATCTAAATATGATAATTACATCGGTGGAAAATTTGTACCATCAGCTGGCGGGCAATATTTCGATGTAGTTTCTCCGATTAACGGAAAAGTTTTCACGCAAGCTGCACACTCCAACAAAGAAGATTTGGAAAATGCTGTAAATGTGGCAGCAGAAGCCTTCAAAATTTGGAAAGACACTTCTCCAACAGAACGAAGCATTATTCTAAACAAAATCGCAGACAGAATCGAGGAAAACTTGGAATACATCGCAACTGTAGAAACCATTGATAATGGAAAAGCAGTGAGAGAAACTTTAGCTGCGGATATTCCTTTGGCGATTGACCATTTCAGATATTTTGCATCGGTAATCAGAGCAGAAGAAGGTTCGCATAACGAGTTGGATAAAGACACCGTTTCATTAATCGTGCACGAACCACTTGGCGTCATTGCACAAATCATCCCTTGGAATTTCCCAATCCTGATGGCCGTTTGGAAACTAGCTCCGGCTTTAGCTGCAGGTAACTGCGTTGTTCTGAAACCAGCAGAAAGTACACCAATCTCAATTATGGTCTTGATGGAACTGATTGGAGATTTGCTTCCGGCAGGGGTTGTCAACATTGTTAATGGTTTCGGCGCAGAATTAGGAAGAGCTTTAGTAACCAATCCAAAAGTCAACAAAGCGGCTTTCACTGGTTCTACAGCAACTGGACGTCTTGTAATGCAATATGCAACAGAAAATATCATTCCCGTGACTTTGGAATTAGGAGGGAAGTCACCTAATATTTTCTTCAATTCCGTGATGGATGCAGACGACGAATTCTTGGATAAAGCAATTGAAGGCGCCGTTCTTTTTGCTTTAAACCAAGGTGAAATCTGTACTTGTCCTTCAAGACTATTGGTTCAGGAAGACATTGCAGACGCATTCATTGCCAAAGTAATCGAAAGAACCGAGGCTATCAAAGTAGGAAATCCTTTAGATAAAACCGTAATGATGGGAGCGCAGGCTTCTAAAATTCAAAAAGATAAAATCGAAGGTTATTTGAAATTGGGGAAAGAAGAAGGTGCAGAAGTGCTAACAGGAGGAGAAGCTAACCACATCGAAGGTTTGGAAGATGGTTACTACATCAAACCTACCATTTTCAAAGGTAATAACAGAATGAGAATTTTCCAGGAAGAGATTTTTGGTCCGGTGCTGGCGTTCACAACTTTCAAAGATGAAGCGGAAGCTTTAGAAATTGCTAATGATACGATTTATGGTCTTGGAGCCGGCGTTTGGACTAGAGATGCGCATCAGTTGTATCAGATTCCTCGTCACGTGCAGGCAGGTAGAGTTTGGGTCAATCAGTATCACGCTTACCCTGCCGGAGCACCTTTCGGAGGTTACAAGCAGTCCGGAGTTGGTAGGGAAAATCACAAAATGATGCTCGACCACTACCGTCAAACCAAAAATATGTTGATATCCTACAACAAAAACAAATTAGGATTCTTCTAATAAGATTAGAATATTATTTCTCTCGCAGATTTGACAGATTTAGCAAATGAATGTCTCAGAATCTGCGCAATTTGCTTAATCTGCGAGAAATTATAAAAATAGTTGTGTTTTTTAAGGGCGTGCCCGCTTGCCTTGGCTTTGTCCGGGGCGGCGGTCGGGCTTTTTAGGGCTCCTCCGCCGCAGGCGTATCCGGTGCTCCGCTGCGCTCCGCACTCTCGCCTGCGGCGAGACCCTTACAATCCCTCACGCAAATGACACATTGATAGAAATTTGGAACATCAAATAACAATAATAACAACAACAATAATTAACCATCTAAAAAGTAAATTATGATTCCAAAAACAATGAAAGCGGCCGTTGTACAAGGTTACGGACAGCCATTGAAAATTATGGAAGTTCCGGTAAGAGAACCCGGACGTTATGAAGTATTAGTAAAAGTAATTGCCTGCGGTGTCTGCCATACAGACTTACACGCTGTGGACGGTGATTGGCCGGCAAAGCCAAAAATGCCTCTGATTCCGGGACACGAAGGTGTCGGAATTGTAGTGGCTTGCGGTCCGGAAGCGATGGTGAAAGAGGGCGATGCAGTGGGCGTTCCTTGGTTGTATTCGGCTTGTGGATGCTGCGATTATTGTATCACGGGTTGGGAAACATTGTGTGAAGCTCAGCAAAACGGAGGTTATAGCGTAGATGGCGGATTTGCAGAATATGTGATTGCAGATTCCAGATATGTGGGACATTTGAAAGATAATGTGAATTTTCTGGAAATTGCTCCGATTCTTTGTGCTGGTGTAACGGTTTACAAAGGTCTGAAAGAAACCGAAACAAAACCCGGAGAATGGGTTGCCATTTCCGGAATCGGTGGATTAGGACACGTTGCTGTACAATATGCAAAAGCAATGGGAATGCACGTTGCAGCGATAGATGTTGCAGATGATAAATTGGAATTGGCTAAAAAACTAGGTGCGGATCTGGTCGTAAATGCAAAAGAAACCGACCCGGGAGAATATCTTCACAAAGAAGTTGGAGGAATGCACGGTGCATTGATTACCGCTGTTTCTCCAATTGCTTTCAAACAAGGAATCGATGTTCTTAGAAGAAAAGGGACTATTGCACTCAATGGACTTCCGCCAGGCTCTTTTGAACTTCCGATTTTCGAAACGGTTCTTAAGAGAATTACGGTGAGAGGTTCTATTGTCGGAACCAGAAAAGATCTTCAGGAAGCGCTTGATTTTGCCAACGAAGGTTTGGTAAAAGCTACGGTAACTTCTGCTAAGCTGGAAGATATCAATGAGGTGTTCGATAAGATGAAAGCAGGACAAATCGACGGGCGGATCGTTCTGGACATCGCCGGACAAAATTAATTTATTGTTATTTGTGTTTTTGAGCCCGGCAGATTTGTTTGTCGGGTTTTTGTTAAAATTAAAGATATTTGCTTTGAACACAAAGGTCACATAGTTTTAAATTTATCAAGTTCACAAAGCCACTTCGTTTAGATAAGATTTGTGTTCTTGTTTAAGTTTTACGCCTTTGTGAAACTATAATTGTAAATCAAATACTTTGTGACCTTTGTGTTCAAAAAGATATTTATGAAAATTAATCATTAATTTTAAAAGAAAAATATGGAAACCAAAGATAAAATCTCAAGACTTTCCGTAACCGAAAAAGCTTTGGAAGTCATCTGGGAGCTAGAAAAAAAACACGGCGAACTGATGTTTTATCAAGCGGGTGGCTGTTGCGAAGGGACACAGCCGCAATGTTTTGAGAAAGGAGGCTATTTTCCGAGAATGAATGACGCCATGATTGGAACCATCAATGGACACGAGTTCTGGATAGATCGCGACCTCTTCGAATATTGGCAATATTCCCATTTCACTCTGGATGTTCTGGACGGATGGGGACCAGGCGGATTCTCTCTGGAAACACCATTGGGCAAAACCTTTAAAGTTCATTATAGATTGTTCACACCAGAAGAATTGCAGAATCTGGAACCAGTGAAACGCAGTGAATAGTTTGCTAAAGATTTAGGAAGCCACGAAGTGGCGAAATGTTGGTAGAAAAACTAATTCCAAGGTGCGAAGCAACGACATCAAAAAAATCCAGCGAATTGCTAACTAGCCCCGATGGGAACGGCATCCTTTTTTGTTTTCTTGTTTCTCGCTTCAATCAAATGACAAATGTTGTGAAAACAAAAAAGATATAGTGGACAGCGGGATAAAGCTCCTAAAAAAATTTAAACAACTTCCGTTTTAACAAATTTGGAGACAATCATACTCGCCAAAATATTCCCAACCGAGTTGAGAACGGTCGCCAAAGGATCCACCAAAGTTCCGATGATAATAACTGCGGGGACAACATCGGGTGGGATTTTGTAAACCGAAATCATCAGCATTTCCCCGATGTAACCGCCATTCGGGATTCCGCCAGCGACGGCGCTTACGAAAACTGTGATTCCCAAAGCCATTATCAGGTTCATTGGTTCAAAGAAGTTCCAACCAAGCAATTGAAATGCGACATAAATCTTGATAATTGATGAAATGGAAGAACCATTTTTGTGAATGGTTGTTCCAATCGGAATGACGACATTAGCGATAGATGCAGGAATCCCCATTCTTTTGGCAGCCTCGATCGCGACAGGCATTGTTGCGAGACTGCTACAAGTACTAATAGCGGTTGCAGTGGGCAAAAGACTTTCTTTCCAAAAGGCTTTCACACCATTTCCTCCTTTCCAAATGAAAGCATAAAGACTGAAAAATACGATGAAATAAATCGTTCCGGCAATATAATACAACCCCAAAGGTTTGGCGTAAAACCCGAAAAGTTGCGGTCCGATGGTGCCAACCTGGTAAGCGAAATAAGCACCTAATCCAATTGGGGCAACTTTCATTATCAATAACAAAAGCTGTTTCATCACTTCGTTACCGGAAAAGATGAAGTTCTGGAACAATTTCCCTTTTTCTCCTGACTTCCTGATAGATATCCCGACTAGAAAAGAGAAGACCAGCAAAGCAAGCATATTTTGTCGGGAAAACAAGTGATAAAACTCGCTGACCGTGAAGAATCCTACGATCTGGTCATTGATATTGGCATTATTCTGGAGATTTTCTGATATAGTTTCGCTGATGTTTTTCGGAGTTTCGGTTGGAAAAAAATAGACCATTATGATACAAAACGTGGCCGAAATCAAAATGAAACTTAAAAAAGTCAAAGCCATTGTTCCGATGATTTTGCCCAGTTGATTTTGTTGTTCGATGCCGGAAATGGCTGAAACAATCGCAAAAAACACCAATGGAATTACCGTTACGAACAGCAAATTCAAGAAAATGTCGCCAATAGGTTTCAGATAAGTCACGAAGCCAGGAGCGAAAATCCCAACAAGACTCCCGATGAAAATCCCGATGAGAAGCAGAATAATGTTGCTGTAGTTGTTCCAGAAAGACGATTTCATTTCCCAATTTTAACCAAAGATAATTAATTCTTAACCACAAAAGAAACAAAAGAAAGTAAAGGTTGACAAAAGCTTTTGTTACTTTTGTGGTTTAACAAAAACTTTTTATTTTGACTTAAGTAATAGAATTATTTCCGAGATTTGTCTCTATGAAAACAGCAGTTCTGATTACTATCGGCGACGAAATCCTATCGGGAAATACCGTTGATACCAACTCCAATTTTATTGCAACGCAGCTCAAAGAAATTGGAATAAAAGTGCTTTCTATTTTTACAATTCCGGACGAGGAGCAGGCGATTATTTCCACTTTAGGAATGGCTTTTGAAATGGCTGACGTGGTTTTTACAACCGGCGGATTGGGACCAACGAAAGACGATATTACCAAAAAAGCTTACGCCAATTTCTTCGAAGATGAAATGATTTTCTCTGACGAAATATATGAACATCTAAGGGTTTACCTCGAAAAAAGAAAACGGCTCTGGATTCTGGAACATAACAAAGACCAGGCAATGGTTTTGTTCAAAGCAAAGATTTTTCTCAACTATTTCGGAACGGCACCTTGTATGGTTTTGGAGAAAAATGGAACTTATTGCTTCAGTTTGCCGGGTGTTCCCTACGAGGTAAAACCTTTGGTTAAAGACCAGATTATTCCTTTCCTGAAAGAAAAATTATCGCTTGAACATATCGTAACCAGAATTGTTTCTGTGGTGGATATTCCGGAAAGTATCTTGTCAGAAACCATTGAAGAATGGGAATTGGCTTTACCAAAACACATCAGCTTATCTTACCTGCCAGTTGGAACAAGAGTGAAATTGAGATTGACAGCTTCCGGAACTTCTCAGGAATTGCTGAATGCAGAACTGGAAAACGAAATCACAAAGCTGTTTCCTTTAATCGAAGAAAATATCATTGCTACACAGGAAGATAAAATCGAAAAAATCCTTGGCGAATTATTAACGGATAAACAACTGACAATTTCCGTTGCGGAAAGTTGCACAGGCGGAGAATTAGCTCATTTGATAACGTCGGTTTCCGGAAGTTCTAATTACTTTCTGGGAAGTGTTGTGACTTATGCCACCCAAAAGAAAATCGACATTTTGAATGTCAATCCCAAAACGGTTGAAGAATTCACGGTCGTAAGTGAACAAGTTGCTTCTGAAATGGCAATCGGTTGTCAGGATTTATTCAAAACCAATATTGCAGTTTCTACAACTGGCGTTGCTGGCCCATCAAAAGGCGAAGATGGAAAAGATGTCGGAACGGTTTTTTATACGATTAGAATCGGAAATGAAGAAGTAACTTCTAAGTTATTTCTGCCACATTTGGAACGGCTGGATTTTATGCATTTTGTTTCGCAAAAAGTAATTCAGGACATTGTTTCTTTATTGATCAAAAAATAAAAAAAGACAGCTCAAAGGCTGTCTTTCTAATATCTGATTTCTATTTCAAAATTTCTTTCAAAAAAGTCAAAGTGTGATTCCAGGCGCGTTTTGCCATTACTTCATTATAATCCGCAGATTCCGGACTGGTGAATGTGTGTTTTGAATTGGCGTAAGTGATGATTTGAAAATCCGTTTTTCCGTTTTTAAGTTCAGCAATCAGATTGGTCATATCTTCAGGCTTTACACTTTCGTCTTCGGCAGGATTTTCTACCAAAACTTTGGTTTTTATAGGGACGTTTACTCGATCGTTTGCTTTTGCCAATCCGCCGTGGATAGAGACAACGCCAGCTACTGGAAACCCAGCTCTGGCCGTTTCCAAAGCACCTGTTCCTCCGAAACAATAACCAATGACCGCAATTCTTTCAGGATTTGCACCTTGTTTTTTCAATTCTTCCAAAGCAACAGAAATCCTTTGCTGATAAGCTTTGTAATCCTGCTTGTATTGTCCTGCGATTTTTGCAGCTGCAGCGTTGTCAGCAGGAATGTTTCCTTCGCCATAGATGTCGGCCACAAACGCAATATAACCTTGCTTTTCTAATTCGATTGCAGCATTTTTTGCTTCATTGTCGATGCCTTTCCAGGCTGGTAAAATCAAAACTCCGGGAAGTTTTTTTCCTGCATTGGAAGTTACTAATCCATTCAGTTTTTGGTTTCCGTCTTTATAAGCCACGGATTTTAATTGCTGAGCTATTCCGGTCTGGATGCCTAACAATACTGCTAATACTGTCAATGAGATTTTCATAATATTCTTTATTATTGATTTGATTTTGATTTAAATGTTTTGAAGATATTCATCAAAAATACGATTAAACTAAAGATGACCAATTGTAACCCGACATAATGCCAGCCACCGAGTTCCCAGCACTTCAAACCGATAAATGTTCCGATAGCACCGCCAGCAAAATAGGAAGTCATATAAATGGTGTTGATTCGGCTGTTCGCTTTTTGGTCTAATCTGTAAATCAATGCAACGTTTGTCACCTGAATGGATTGAACACCAACATCGATAAAAATAACAGCTAAAATAATTGATATCAAATAATTTGGAAAAAGAAAGATAATAACTGAGCCCGCCAACAAAATAATACTTGCAATCAGCTGTGTTTTGCCGGAACCGCCTTTATCAGACGCTTTTCCAATCATTGGTGCAACTAGTGCGCCTGCAATTCCCAGCATTCCGAAAAGTCCGATGGTGTCAGAACTGTATTGGTAAGGTTTTTCGACTAAAAGAAATGTCAAAGTCGTCCAGAATGAACAAAAAATAGAAAATGCAATTCCACCCATCAACGCTAATAATCTCAGTTGTGGAAATCTTTTTAACTGATAAAATGAGGATGAAAGCAATTTAAAATAGGAATCGCTGAAGTTTGGTTTGACACTAGGTAATTTGAAATAAACGAAAGCTAATGACAAAATTGTGAATCCAGCCGAAATATAATACACCATTTTCCAATTGCTCCATTCGGCAATGTAACCGCTGAAAACTCTTGCCATTAATATCCCGACAAGAATTCCGGTGAAAATAATCCCGACATTTTTTCCTTTTTCATTGCCCGATAATTCGGCGGCCATTGGCAAAATAACCTGCGCTGCAACGGCAGTCAAACCAAGCAATAAACTGAATAAAAAGATGAAATAATAATTGGAAACAATTCCGATTCCTGCAAGAATACAGAATAATATAGCCAGCAAAATCAGGATCAGTTTTTTACGATTAACTTTATCGCCTAGCGGAACCAAAGTCAATAATCCTGCGCCATAACCGACTTGTCCCAAACCAACCATAATGCCCATTTTACTTTCGGAAACTTTGAATGTCTCTGCAATCTGATGCAGAATCGGCTGTGCGTAATAGATATTGGAAACGCAAATCCCCGCAACGACAGCCATTCCGAGAACCTGAAATTTGGAAAGTTGAGACTCGGAGTTTAAAGAAATGTCGCTCATTATTTTAAAAATTCTTTTAACGGTTGGATGAATCGGTCAAAAACCTCGATGTGTGGCAGATGTCCTACATTGTCCAGTTCCACCAGTTTGGAGCCTTTTATTTTCTGTTGCGTAGCTTTGCCTAACAAGTCGTATCTTCCCATTGAGTCAGCCACTTTTTTATCTTTCACATTGGCTTTTCCAATCGCTGTTCGGTCTCTTGTTCCGATGATTAACAGCGTAGGGACATTCAGGTTTTGAAATTCATAAACCACAGGTTGCGTGAAGATCATGTCAGAAGTTTTGGCGTTCACAAGAGCGACTTTTGGATAATCCGGTGATTTGGTCCAGCCTGTCAAAAGATAAACCCATTCGTCATATTCGGGTTTCCATTGGTTGTCGTAGTAGAAATTACTTTGATATTTTTTGGCAGATTCGTAATCGGCTTTCAGTTCGGTTTCGTAATTTTTATCGATAGAAGTATAAGGCGCAACCAATTTCCAATCTTCCAAACCGATTGGGTTTTCAAGGATTAATTTCTCCACCATTTCAGGATACATCAATGCAAATCTTGTTGCCAGCATTCCGCCCATCGAATGTCCGAGAAGATAGATTTTATCGATTTTCAATTCATCCAAAACTGCTTTCGTATTTTGAGCCAATTGCTGAAAAGTGAATTGATACTCCGTCGGTTTGGACGATTTGCCGAATCCAATCTGGTCAGGAACAACGACCCGAAATCCTTCTTTGGTCAATGCCTGAATCGTTGTTTTCCAATAAGCACCATTGAAGTTTTTGCCGTGAAGCAGAATAACCGTTTTCCCATTGGCTTTTTCCGGTTTGATGTCCATATACGCCATCTTCAAATCCTGATTTTGACTTTTGAAATCAATGAATTGAACTGGATAAGGATATTGATAATTTGTCAGCATAATATCCGGAACCGGACGTTTTTCCTGACTTAATAAAAGAACTGAAATAATAAAGAATGTGAGGGCGAAAAACTTTTTCATAAAGCAATAATAAAGCTTTTCTGCAACAATAATGGTGCCTTGCAGATTGATTAATACATTGCGGATGATTCATAGAATCTAACTCAAGGCTTCAATACATTGTTCGCGGACTTGCCATAATTCTTCCAGGGAATATTGGATTTGAGGATTTTTCGCAAGCCAGTTACTGAGATAATTTTTATGAAATTCGATTTTGAATTGGTTGATTTGATGAGGTTCGATTTCGATTTCCTCCATAAGATCGTCAATAAAATCATTTTCTGACGAATTCTTTTTTGTGAAATCCAGAATCTGATTTTTGAATTTCAGATAATTATGCGCTTCCGGAATGTAATCAAGATTATACGTTTCTAAAACCGATTTGATTTTAGGCGTATTGTTTCCGTTCATCTTGAAAATTCCGAGAATCAATTTAAAATCTGTCTGATTATTTTCTTCTGCTAACGTTTTCAGAATGGCGTGTTTCGTACTGCAAGTTCCACATTCATCAATGAAAACTGTCGCAAGATTATCTTTGTTTAGGTTTCTTCGGTAAGGTAAATTTCTGATAAACTCTGAAGCCGAAAGAAAATTTGAACATTGATTTTTCAGGAACAATTGCGAGATTTCGCCATTAGAATGGATTTCAAAATTGTAATTCATTTGATAATTTAAAAAAAGACACTTCGACTCCGCTCAGTGTGACACTTCTAATATTAAACGTTAATCGATGCCAGGCTGAGCGGAATCAAGGCTTTATATAATGTCAGGCCAGGCTCTCGAAGCCCTCCAAACAAATTACCTTTTAGACTTCATCGCCTTAACCTTTTTCACAGCATCATCTTTCAACAGTTGCTGATATTCCTCCGACTCAGCAGGAATCAAACTGACTTTCGAATCCTCATTATGAAAAATACCGAATCCATTTTTCTTGGTCAATGGCGACGTGCGCAAACAAGCTTGTCCTTTGGAGAAAAACTTTTGTTTTTCTTCCTCCAATTCTGAGGGCGAAATATCATTTCGTTCCGCAAAAATCTCGAACAGCAATTCGTCGGAAGTATATTTCAAAGGATGTTTGGAAAGTTTCTCGTATTGATAATGGGCAATCGTCTTTTTATCATTTTTCACAACCGGAATTACCGATGCAGAAACCGGAGAATCTTCTGCGATTTCTATGAGGGTGTTGGCGTAATTGGTTGTGTGGGTTTTCATTGGTATATGCCTTAATACAATTATTTTAATTTAAATGTCCGCGCAACTTTTTTATAAACATCTAGATTTTTTTCTTTGTCGTCTTTTGCTTGTCCAACAATTAAATAATACTCATTAGTTGGAGTAAATAACATAACTAAATAAATCAGTTGTTTACTGTTATCTTCAGCAACAATTTCATAACCTTCCATATCAGAAATGGAAACCTTATCAATTGTTTTGATTATTGAGTTACTTGCGTCAGGTAATTTTTTTAATCTCTCAACAGAAAACTGTTTGTAGTCAGAATTTACTTTATGTCCTAAAGAATATGAAACTCCTATTAAACCTTTATCCGTCGGAATTTTATCATCTTCACTATATAGTAAAGACCCAGCCAAGGATTTTACAAGTTTATAATCTGTTCCATCAACATTAATTGAAAAATTTACTGATTTCAAAGGCTTTTCAACTAATTGTTCATTTCGTTCAATAGTAAACAATGATTTTTTTATTTCATTCTCACTATCCTTTGATTGTTCAGGATAAATACCATTAACCATAACAGTTATTTTTTTATCACCAAATAATAAAACTTGCTTTAGATAATTAATTCCATTTGCTTTTTGGCTAATTTTAAAAAGCATTGCATCAGAGTTCTTATACTTAACATTTTCTTTGGATAATAAGTCCATTCCCTTGGTTTTTAAGGCGTCTTTTGTAAACCCTTGTAAAAGCGAGGAATAAGAAGTTGGAATATCCATAATCATTATTGAAGCACCAGTTTCATTATTTTGGAATCCAGAAAAACTGGTAGAAAGTGCAAACCCTTCAGGAGGAATAATTGAATATTTTGTTCCAGGAATTAATACTGACGTTGTTTGTCCAAAGTTTATGATTGAAATTAAGAGTAAACTAAAGAGAATGATATTTTTTTTCATAATAATTTTAATAGTAATTTTAATTATTGAATTTCGGCTCTACTTTCAAAGTTGTTAGACCTAACCATCCACAACCCAACAAACGTAAAAAATCCATTCAGGATAATCAGCTCCACACCAATTCTGTAATCCGTGTTATTCGTTACCAGATAATTGATCAGATAAGTCACTACAGGCGCCAAAATCGTCACCGCCAAAATCGAATATTTCTTTGTGATTTGATATTTCGTCAAAATACCGAAAGCAAACAGTCCCAACAGCGGCCCATAAGTATAACCCGCTATTTCCATTATCAGGTAAACAATTGACTTATCATTCAACGCTTTGAAAACCATTATCAAGACAAAGAAAATCACTGTAAAAGTCAAATGAACTTTCATTCTCAAACGTTTCTTTTGTTTCTCGGTTTTTTTCTGGTCTTCGTTCAGGTTTAGCAAGTCCACACAATAAGAACTCGTAACGGCTGTCAAAGCCCCGTCAGCAGAAGGAAACAGCGCCGAAATCAAACCGATGATGAAAATCACAGAAAGTGCCATTGGAAAATGATTCAGAGACAACGCAGGAAATAGATCGTCACCCATTATATTTTTGATTTGACCAGCAGAATCTTTGAAACCAAAAGTATTCGTAACCACTTCTTTTCCATCCACCATCGTCGAGATTTGTCCGTAATCTGCACCGTGCTGCATTGCAAAAAGATAAAGCAGACCGCCTAAAAACAGGAACGCCAGATTCACAAAAAGCAGCGTTCCGGCAAACGTCAGCATATTCTTTTTCGAGTTTTTCAGGTTGTCCACAGAGATATTTTTCTGCATCATTTCCTGGTCCAGACCCGTCATCGCAATCGTGATGAACATCCCGCCCAGAATCGTTTTCAGGAAAAATGTTTTGGAATTAATATCCGTATTGATAAAATGCGTGTACTGCTTCTGCTCCAGAATCGTGAAAGCTTCTCCAAAAGACAGGTTAAGATTGGATAAGATATAAACAATGCACGCAAAAAGACTGATAATCATAAATGACGTCTGCAAAGTATCCGTAATCACAATCGTCTTCACACCACCTTCAAACGTGTAAAGCAGAATCATCAGAAGCAGTACAAAAGCCGTTACCCAAAACGGAACGCCCAGACTTTCAAGTAAGAAAATCTGAAGAATATTCACCACCAGATACAATCGCGCAGTCGCTCCGATCGCTCTCGAAATAATGAAAAATACAGAACCGATTTTATGCGCCTCCACATTGAACCGTTTCCCCAGATAGGTATAGATCGAGGTCAGATTCATCCGGTAATAGAGTGGGAGCAGAATGCCAGCAACAATGAAGTAGCCGATGAAAAACCCGATCACCATCATATAATATTCAAAGCCGCCGTATGGATTTTCGCCTCCCAAAAACTTCCCGACCGTTCCCGGAACCGAAATAAAAGTCACGCCGGAAAGCGACGTCCCGATCATCCCAAACGCCACCAGCCACCATTTACTTTTCTTATTGCCGATAAAAAAAGACTGGTTGTCGGAGTTACGACTCGTAAAATAAGAGATGACCAAAAGCCCGATAAAATAGGCAAAAACGAATAATAATAAAACTGTTCCCGGATTCATTGTTCAGATTTGAGTGGAACAAAAATAGTTTTTTTATTGATTTGTGAAGTAATTAATTACGGAGAACGCATCAGCCTGTGCACAATCCGACCAAATGCCACATCGATCAAATAAAATCTAAAAAGTCAAGACGTAATTTAATATTCTCACGATGCTGCCGGATATTCTCATGATGTTGCCGGATATTCTCGCGATGTTGTCGGATATTTTTACGATGTGATAATATATTCTTCCATTGTAACTGGATATTCTGGCATTGTAAAGAGATATTCTCGTGATGTGAAGTTACATTTTTGCAATGTGATTGAATATTATTATGATGTAAAAGTATATTCTTGTCTTGCGACTGAATATTCTTCCATCCTTAGACAATATTTTCGTTACTGCAAACAATATTCTTACAACTACAGTTGACAAAGTCTTCGAATCAGCTCCATAGGATGGCTCTGTTAATAGAATAACAAAAACCAACAGAATCCCAGCTCCGTAGGAGTGACCTAATAATGATATTCCAAACGAAAAAAAACTAAACAATCATTATCTGTTCGGAAGCATTTTCTTCACAACAATATAAAGAAGAATAGCTGACAAAGCCAGAACCGCAAAAGAACCATACCACAAACTGTCAAATCCGAATCGGCTCACCACATAAGTTCCCAAAAACGGTGTAATGATAAACGAAAACGAAAAAGCAATCCCATTCAGTCCCATATAAGCACCCTTGTTACCACCTTCCGAACGCAGCGCCGTAACGGTTGACATAAACGGAAGCGCCCAGATCTCTCCAACACACAAAACGGTCATCGCCACAATCAGCCAGGAGATATTACTCCCGAATACCATCATCAGGTAAGATAACCCGGACAGAAAAACACCGGCAAACAGAATCTGCGGAATCCTCATTGTCCTTTCAGCAATGCTTACCAAAGGCATTTCCAGCAATACAATGATGAAACCGCTGTAACCCAGGATGAACCCAATCGTGCTCTGGCTCAGCTTGGCAACATCTTTATAAAATAGCGGGATTGTATTGAAAAACTGGAAAAAACAGATCGCAAACACAGTACACAAAAAGCTGTAAACCAAAAACGGATAATCCTTGTAAGGGGATTTTCCTGTTTCTTTAATGACTTCAGCAGTTCCAGATTTTTTTTTCTCCCGGAAGATTTTATTCCGCTTTCGGAAAAAGATAACGTAGATAATTCCTGCAATCATAGCTCCACAGAAGTTCACAACGAAAAGAAAATTATAGGATATCCCGGAAAGGATTCCACCCAAAGCCGGGCCAATAGAGAACCCAAGATTGATGGCCATTCTGTTCAATGAAAAAGCTTTCGTAAGGTTTTCAGGTCTTGCGTATTTGGTAATCGCCACAGAGTTAGCCGGCCGGAAGGTATCACTGATCGTACTTTGAAGAAATATCAGGACAGCCATCATCTCAACACTCGGAAAAAAAGGAATGATGAGGAATATAGGCGCACTGAGAAACAAGCTCCAGGTCTGGATATAATATTCCCCGAATTTATCCGTCAAAAATCCGCCCAACCACGATCCGGCAACAGAACCAATGCCATAAAAGCTTAAAACGATTCCCGCATGTTCCAAAGAAAACTTCAAATGGTCTGTCATATAAACACCCAAAAACGGCAATACCATTGATCCGGAACGGTTGATGAGCATCACAATGGACAGCATCCATGCTTCTCTGGAAAGGCCTTTGAAAGTGTTGATGTAATAGTTGAGGAATTTCACTGGAACAATTTAGATTGCAAAAATATTACTTTGTTCCTACATTCAGAATGAATTTTAAAATAAATAAAAAAGACTTACCAAATTTCGATAAGTCTTCTTTTTCAATTATATAGTTAGTTTTTGGGAATTGTTTTTTTGAATTCTTCCAGGGTAGCTGTGTTTGGCAAACCTTGGCTATTACTTACTTTTGAGATATTAGTTATTATTTTTTTTCTGTTTGGTATACTTGCAAGCATCTCTTCTGTACTGGCAGTATTTGATAGCAGTTTACCGGGAGTGGCTTTCGATACAGAATTTGAATTTTGTTTTTTTTGATCAAGCCCTTGTTGAGAGGCTAATTTTCCATTAGAATCGGATTTCGTTGCTTTTTGAGATTCATTCATCTGGGCAAATTTGCCTAAAGTTTCCTGTATATCGCCTTGCTTTTCCTCCTGCTTGTTTTGCTGTGCAAAAGTTAATGTGCTTCCTGCTAATATTAGAATTGTGATGTATAATGTTTTCATTTTGCTTAATTTTTATTTAATACTTATTAATACTTTGATTTTTCCGATAGACTGCGAATCATAATCCTGAAGCGCTTTACCCAAAACTTGCCCGATTTGTAATTTTTTCGGATCGGCTTTCATTGCAACGCCTGCAATAGATGAGGTTACCAATAGATCTCCTCTTTTGATTGTACCTCCTTCTAAGCAAACTTTTGTAGGAATTACTCCGATGACACCCATTGGAACTTTTCCAGAAATATCGGTGTCGACACTTTCCTCAGTTAAAAGGACACCCGGCTTTGTAGCATAAACACCAGCCACCAGATTAGAATATGGTTGGGATGACTTTTCGACAGTTCTGTCGGAGTCTTGTGAAATTACTAATATGTCTCCAGCTTCATATTGAGAGATATTTCCTTCTACATCAAAAGCTTCTGCAACATCTGCCCCGGAATTTTGTGTTCCACCATTGAAAAAACCTCTTCCTGCCATATTGATACGCGCCATATTTGAGCCCGAAGTCTGGAAAACGGCGAGATTCCCAGAAGCTCCGGTATGATTGACCAAGAGATCACTTCCTGTTCCTGCATTTGTTATTGTAACAGTAGGATTACCGTTAGATGTATTAAAATTTCTAAAATTTCCTGCCTTTCCGGTTCCAAAATTTGGTACCCAACCATAAATTGCCGTTCCTGAACCATCAGTGGTAGCTTCAACAGCATTTCCGTCATTGGCATTGGCAATAATTCCTTCTCCGGTTCCATCTGTGAGTGCAATTAATGCAGGTCTTGGATTGGTTGTATTTGAAATATAAAATAACCCTGCGGTAGCTCCTGTTCCGTCTGCACGACCATATACGCCAGCAGTTCCAAAGTTTGCAAATTTAGAATTAACCACACCCATGACTCCGGCAGAAGTTCCATTCGTATTATCTACAATAAAGTCTCCCGCATTACCATTACCTGTATTAGTTGATGTAACTACTGTATTATTATTGGATGTATTGAAATTTTTAAATTCTGCCGCCTTTCCACCACTGAAAGAAGGTACCCAACCATAAATAGCTCGCCCAGTGCCATCAACATTGGCTTCTACAGCGTCACCATTTTTTCCTGCATTAGCTAGAAAAGCATCGCCGTTTCCATCTGTGATCGCAGTGAGGGCTCTGCCATTTCCATTAGTATTGGACGCGTAGAACAATCCTCCAAATCCTCCAGTTCCTGAAGATACTCCAAAAATACCGGCTGCACCAAAGTTTCCGAAAATGGTTTTAACTTCCCCTCTGACAGCTGCACTTACACTATTCGTATTATTTGAAAGAAAAGATGATACATTTCCTAATGTATTATCAGGAATGTTTCCTAGACTGTTAGACTCTACTTCGAATGTGTTTTTATCATTAGAAGTATTGGTATTTTCAAAACGTCCCGCTCTACCAGTACTACCATTAATCCCAACTTGTCCGTAAACTCCAATTGCGTTGCCAGAAGTATTAGTAGCAACAAATCCTCGCACACCATAACCTCCACCGTCATTCCGTCCTACAACGGCGCCAGCAATATCACTATTTGTTAGACCTACAACAGCCTCACCCGCACCGTTATTACGGCCAATAACACCCGCTGCAGTTTGTGCAGCAGTAGCGGCATCAATTCCTGAACCTCCAGTACTGCTGGATTGTATTGCTGTTCCGTTGCCTGTTGATGAGGCGTTGATTACATTTCCATTACCAACAGTAGATGCATTCAAAGCATTGTTGTTGTTAGCATTATTGAAAACAGCAATACTGGCCGGATTTCCGTTCACGCTGGTTGCTGTAAGACCAGTCCCGGAATTACTATTGGCGTAAACTCCAGTTCCTGCTGCTGAAGAATTACCATAAACTCCTAACCCGCTTGGTGTAACCCCATACACGCCCCAACCAGAACCTGCCTGTGAGCCCCAAACTCCAATTCCTAATCCGCCGGTTCCATTATTGATACCTCTGACTGCTGAAGAAAATCCACCAGGAGCTGTATTGGTTACTTCTCCTCTTATTGCGGAAATACTGGATGTAGTGGTAGAATTTTGCCCGACAATAGAACTACCATCACCATTGTTAGCCAATGTAAAAAGATCAGAAGCATTGGTTAGAGTGTTCGTATATGGCAATGTCACACCGCCTCCGCCACCGGAGGATTTTGCGTATAAAGCATAAGGAACGCTTAATAATTGACTTGTGCCCGTAATAGTATAATTGGTTCCGCCGGCGGGATCGGTTTCGGTTTTGAGATAATAAGAATTTCCACCCCAATTGATGGTGTTGAATGTTCCACTTAAAATTGTTCCGGATCCTATTTCTAGACTAACAAGACCATTAGCGTTTGTCGTTCCTGTTATTCTTTCTGAGTAAACAGCTGTTCCTCCTGCTGAACCTTGTAATACACTTATTCTTACGGCAACATTTTGATTGGTTAAAAGTTGTCCGGAATTATTTCTGATAATAGCCTGATAGCTCATTTTTTCCGGAGCCTGAGCAGAAACCATGTAAGTTCCTAAGGCAAAGGCTGCAATTAATACAATTTTTTTCATAAATATTATTTTTTGATGATTTTAAATGTTTTGATAGTTTGATCGTTCTGGAAAACCCTGATGATATAAACAGAAGAGGGTAACAATGAGAAATCCAGCTCAGATTTTTGTTGATTCAGGTTTCCTTTTTTGATCAGTTTCCCTTGTGAGTCAAATAGGGTATAATTTGAATTTTGATAATTTTTATTACTGAATTCAATCCATAAAAAATCTTTCACAGGATTGGGATATAAGAGTATATTTCGCTCTTTGTTGTTCAAATCTTCTACAGCTAACGTTATGATTTCATAAGCATGCTGAACACCCTCCATTACCTCGGCATTAGCTCCTTTTTGCCGGTAATCTATCTGTCCGACGGTATAGGATGAACTGCCACCGCTTCCAATAGCAGTAATCCCCGTCGAAGCAATTGTTTTTTGTGCTTTTAATAATCCAGTCGGTGCAATGAGCAGAATTAAAAAGCGAATTAATATTTTATTTTTCATAGAGTGAATTTTTCTATTCCAAAGGTAAAATGAGAATGTACTGATGAAAAGATGAAATAGATAAACGACAATTTTAATAGACCAATGACATTTATTAAAAAATAATTGTAGCTTTAATAAGATATTATAAAGTCTTATCGGTGAGGAAAATATGGGTTTTCATAATGTTGAATTTGGTATTGTTTCTATTCTCACAGAAACAACCTGATCTTTTGCAGTATAAAACCAATGATCAAAAGATCAAAGCCTGGGATGCTTACTGTAATTCATTAACAGAAACTGAAAATTATCCTTTATTAATCAAAGAAGCAGATATCGGAATTGCGCTTTCAGAGAATAATAAAAAATACTTGTCAAAATTCTATTTCTACAAAGGCTATGGTTATGAATATACCAATAACCAATACGAAAAAGCAACAGTCTACTTTGAAAAATCACTGCAACTCGCACAAAATAAATATTTGGAGCAAGAAGTTTTAGCATTGATGAGGCTCAATTATATGTATTATTCTATAAAAGAATACAAGAAAGGAGAGGAACTCATCAATTATGTCAAAAAGATTGTCGACACGGTTAAAGCTAAGAACTTAAAAGCCACACTTTTAGGGAGTATCGGAGAATATTATCTGGATAGATCTGAGTTTGAAAATTTCATTAATTATAAGCTGAAAGCTATTGATTATTTGTTGCTGGATAAAAAGAAAAAAGAGACCAGAAATAATATTGGCATCTCATATCTACAGATTGCCGATGCTTATAATGATATGAAACAATATGAAAAGGCTATAGAATACACAAATTATGCTAGCTCTTATCTCAAAGATAGGTCAGATGGAATTGCTTTTTTATACAATACTTATATCGAGGCTTACACCCATTTGGGGAATATCGATTTAGCGAAAAAATACTATTTAGAGTTATATGAAATCGGACAGCACAACCAGATGCTTTTCCTTAATGTAAGCTATGCAAACCGGAATATGTCTGAGTTTTATCTTGAGAAAAACAGATTGGAACTCGCAGATGACTACGCTGATAAGGCCTTGCTTTTCGCCAAAAAATCTAACGATGAAGAGATCCTGATGGAAGCCAATACAGCCAAAGGAAAAGTATTGGTTGGACAAGGAAAATACGCGGAAGCGATTAAAATCCTTAATAAAGCGTTGAACTTTGCTTACATCTATGACAAACGTTTTTTTGCAGAGATCAATAAAAAGTTATCTGAAAGTTACGCCGCTCAAAAACAATGGCACAAGGCCTATCAATATTACAAAGCTTACAGTCAAACCAATGATTCTCTTTCTATAGAATCTGGGAAGCAAAGTCTTGCTAATGCTGAAGCAAAATTTCAAAATAAAAGTAAACAGCAGGAAATCAAATCATTATTGAATGAAAATACTATCCATGAATTGACAATCAAAAATTCTAAAAAACAACGAATTTATCTGATTTCAGGTTTAGTTGCTATTGCTATTATTGGAGGGTTACTTTATTATCAGAGTCGGAACAGAAAGAGAATCAATCAGAAATTAATGTTACTTAATTCAGAATTGGATAAAGCTAATAAAACCAAAATGCAGTTTTTTGGAATTCTGAATCATGACCTACGGAGTCCTGTTATTTCCTTGATTAATTTTCTCCATCTTCGGAAAGAAGCACCCGAAATGATGGACGAAGAAACCAAAGACCGGCTCGAGACACAAACTACAAGAGCAACCGAGCAGCTTCTGGAACAGATGGAAGACCTTTTGCTTTGGAGCAAAGGACAGATGGAAAATTTTGAGCCGTCGTTCAGAAATTATAAGATAGAAGAGATATTTTCCGATGTTAAAAAAGAATTTGTTTGGGTCAATGACATTCGGATTTCCTTTAACTTCTCAGAAAATATGTGGGTTTTTACTGACAAAGAATATTTGAAAACCATCATTCGAAATTTGATCAATAATAGTGTAAAAGTAGTACAGGGAAAACCTGACGCTCATATTATTTGTAAAGCCTGGGAAGAGAATAATGAAAGCTTTATTGAGATCTCCGATAACGGAGGCGGCGCAAATCTTGAAAAATTCAGAGCTTTATACGAAGATCATACAAGTATAGGCATCAAAAAAGGTTTGGGGTTACATGTGATTCGTGATCTTTGTAAATCAATCCGATGTAATATCGAAGTTAAAAGCAATCAATTGATGGGCGAGACTCAAGTCATTTTAAGATTCAAAAAAGCTTAGATTTTCTTTGTAAGCTCTGCCGATTGGTAGATTGATATTACTATTGATAACAACTTCGTAACTGTTTTTTCTGGTAATAAGATGTTTTGGAACGGCGTAGCTTTTATGGATCCTGACAAAATTTGAAAAATGGTCGTCTTTTAAAATCTGACCGATTGATGATAAAACGCAATGTTTTTTTTGTGTAGTGATCAGCCTTGTATAATCTTTCAATGCCTCCAGATAGATGATATCAGAAATTTTTATCTGTACAACATTATGGCCTTCTTTTATTTTTAAAAATTGAGAACCGGTAAGAATATCGAAATATTCAGACTTTTCTTTCATACTGAAAAAATCCAATAACTTATTGATAGAATAATCAAAACGTTCTTTTTTTAAAGGTTTTGAAATGAAGTCCAGTGTGTCGAGCTCAAACGTTTCAATGGCATATTCCGGGTGCGAGCTTATGAAAATGCAGGCAGGAATTTTTTGATAAGATTTTCTGATTTCTATTCCTGACATTTCCGGTAAATCAATATCAAGAAAAAGCAGATCTATTGAATCATCAAGAAAGGGTTTTGCGTTTTCAGCAGAATCAACTGCAGCAACAAGTTCCAGGATACCATGTTGCTTGATGAGATGTTGTAACATCAATCTGTCGATTTCCTGATCTTCTATTACGATGCATCTTATTTTTTTCATACCATTGATATCAACCAAAGTTAGAAAAAATCCATATAAAAAACCCAACCATTCAACAGGTTGGGTTTTTGTTTTTATGTTTTGGAGAATTAAGGCATTTTAAAACCTCTCGTGGTAATTCTGCCGTAGCTGTCTACATATTTTACCTGGACATTACCTTTATATCCGTTCAATATTTTTTCGACATCTTTTTGAGAATTAACAGGTTTTCCATTGATCTCCATTACGATGTAATTATCCACTACACCAATTTTATCCATTTCGCTGCCTTCTATCACATTTTTAGCGATAACACCGCTTTCCAGACCATAATCGGTTTTCACTCTGTCGCTCAGTGGCTCGAATTCCGAACCGATCTTTTCAGTAACAGTCAGGTCTTCTTTACTTCTTGAAGAAGTTCCGCCTTTCTGGTCTTTCAGAGTAACAGTTACTGTGTTTGGTTTCCCGTTTCTGGTATAAGTTACGGACACTTTATCACCAGGTCTTCTACTTCCGATTGCGAAAGATAGGTCTGCAAAGCTGCTGATATCTGTATTATCAATTTTAGTTACAATATCACCTGTTTTGATTCCTGCATCTTCGGCACCACTTTTTCCTGTGACTTCAGTCACATAAACACCGTCACCAACTTTTAAGTTAGCTTTGTTTTTTTGGTTATAAGCTGCAACCTGCATATCATTAGACAGATCTAAGCTTCCGATTCCGAGGAAACCTCTTTGTACCAATCCGAATTTCTTGATATCCTCAACAATTTTTCTTGCTAAGTTGGAAGGAACTGCAAACCCATAACCTTCGTAGTAGCCTGTTTTGGACTGGATTGCTGTATTGATCCCGATCAGATCTCCGTTGACATTGACCAAAGCACCACCACTGTTTCCTGGGTTGATCGCAGCATCCGTCTGGATAAAGCTTTCGATTGGTGTTCTGGATTGCTGGCTCAGGATATCAATACTTCTGCCTTTTGCAGAAACAATTCCTGCTGTAACCGTAGAATTAAGCCCAAGCGGATTACCTACCGCTAAAACCCATTGTCCTACTTCTACCATATCAGAGTTGGCAAAGTTGAGGTAAGGCAGACCTTTTTCTTCGATTTTTAAAAGGGAAATATCCGTGTTGGGATCTGTTCCTATTAATGTTGCGATATAAGATTTTTTATTACTTAGAACCACTTCCAGTTTATTAGCACCAGCAACGACATGATTATTGGAAATAATGTAACCATCTGGTGAGATAATGACTCCTGAACCTAATCCGGAGGGCATATTCTTAGGGGGTTGCTGTTGTTGCCTTTGTTGACCACCACCAAAAGGACTGTTGCCAGGTCCGAAGAAAAAATCAAACATATCATTGTCAGGCATTCTTTGAGTTGCTCTGTCCTGATAATTTTTGATTGTTACAACCGCAGGAACCGTGGTTTTAGAAGCCTTAACGAAGTCGTCTCCAACTGCAGAACTCATTCCGGCAAATGCAGAATTTTTAGAAGCTTTTGTAAAATAAGAGAAATCTTCTCCATTGTTTTCTGAACTGAAATATTGACTCGCTCCGAAAACCGTTGCACCGGAAATAACACCGGTCAATGCAAATGGCATTAGTTTTTTTAATGTATTCTTCATTTTAATATTCTTTTCTTTTTTTGATTTCTGTTAGACAAATTTAATGCTAAATTAGTATGAACTAAAAAATTAGTGTTACAGTTTTAACGAAGTTTAACCAATTTTAAAAATACATTAATAAAAATCTGGTCCAAATAGTAAATTAAATGTTTGAATTGTACTAAAATTAACAGAATTATTGTTGATTTTGTTATTGATTATCAATTTGGTATAATCAGCATTGACAAAATGTCACTTATGTCACTAAAGTTTTCGAATTAATTTGAAACTTCTTAAAATTTTAAAATTCTATTTGGCAACAATTTTGTTTTTCAATTCTTAAAAATGAAAGATATGAAAAACAGTGTAAAAGTAGTTTTAGGTTTTCTTGCAGGCGGAACTTTAATTTTAGCAGGTCAAATCATCAGAAATAAAAGAAACAAGGAAAAGCTTTTTACAGCTCCGGATGGAAATTCTTACAAAGAGAACGAGATGTACAGGAATTCTCAAGGTGAGATTTTCAAAAATGGTAAGCAACTTCATTTTGAAACGCCGGAACTTCTTTCGCAGGCAAATCATCATATTGATACATACCAGAATCAAACTAAGGCTACCCCAGGAAGCCAGCACTTTAAAAATGCCAATTATCATCATAAAGGTGTAAGACACCATTAAGTTGATTTCAAGTAAATGTTAATTACAAAAAATAAATTATGGAATCAGAAAATATTGTAGAAAGACTTACAAAATACGAATTTGAAAATACCAATCTTTACACAGGTTTTAATTCTGTTGGCGAAGCGAAGAAATTTGCAGATGAAAGGAATGGAAGATTAGTCGAAGTTGGTTTTTTGGACGGAAACGATAACCCGGTTGAAGATAATTCTCAGAATCTTATTGCAGAGAATAAATATTATAAAGCTTTCGCAGGACCGGATTACAAGATATTACATTCTTCGGATGAGGGTTTTCAGGAAATTGCTGACAAACTGAAAGAAAGACAGAATGAAGTGACGGAGAAAAGTCCGGACGAGAAATATTTTTCGGATTCGGATCCTCTAATTAAAGAAGATGCGGTTATTGTTCTATACAAAGGCGAAGTTGAAAATGTGACTTCACGAGAAAGGTCAAAATATCTGATGCATGCCAAAGTCTATGAACTGGCTGTAGAAGTTCCAAAATCAAAAAATTAAAAAAATGGCGACTAAAAAATATTCCGATAAAGCCCAGGAAAAAGTGGGCAAAGTCATGAAAGAATTCAAAGAAGGAAAACTGAAATCCGGCTCAGGTGACAAAGTCACAAGCAGGAAACAGGCCATTGCTATCGGTATTTCCGAAGCAAAAGAAGAAGGACTCAAAGTTCCGAAACAAAAGAAATCTAAATAACAGAATCCGGTAAGTCCGGATTTTTTTGTGCTAAGTTCATTATTTGGAAGGGTTGCAATTTTATTAATAACTTTGCAGCCTTATGTCAGATGTTATTTCACAACCGAAAACCGTTGCTTTTCACACACTTGGCTGCAAGCTGAACTTTGCAGAAACTTCTACTATTGCAAGACAATTGACGGATGCGGGTTATCAGAAAGTTAATTTTGATGAGCCGGCACAGGTTTATATTATCAACACCTGTTCTGTAACCGAAAATGCGGATAAAGAATGTAAGCTCCACGTGAAGCGTGCTGCGAAAGCTAATCCCGAAGGTTTGGTTGCAGTTATCGGCTGCTATGCACAGCTGAAACCGGAAGAGATTTCCGGGATTGAAGGTGTTGACCTGGTTTTGGGTGCTAAAGAAAAATTCAATATTCTGAGTTATCTGGATGATTTAGAAAAGTCGGAAAGTTATGCTCAGATCCATTCCTGTGAGATTGACGAAACAGATTTCTTTGTTGGGTCTTATTCTATTGGCGATAGAACGAGAGCTTTCCTGAAGGTTCAGGACGGTTGTGATTACAAATGTACCTATTGCACCATTCCTTTGGCCAGAGGGATTTCCCGCTCCGACACCATCGAGAATGTGATTAATAATGCAAAAGAAATTGCGGCAAAAGATATCAAAGAAATCGTTTTGACAGGTGTTAATATCGGAGATTATGGAAAGGGAGAATTTGGGAACAAAAAACACGAACACACTTTTCTTGATCTGATTTCCGAACTGGACAAAGTAGAAGGCATCGAAAGAATCAGAATTTCCTCCATTGAACCTAATCTTTTGAAAGACGAAAGCATCGATTTGGTTTCCAAAAGCAGAAGTTTTGTCCCGCATTTTCATATTCCACTTCAATCGGGAAGTGATGAATTACTGAAAAAAATGAAACGCCGTTATTTAACGAAGCTTTATTATAATCGGGTTAATAAAATCCGTGAAGTGATGCCAGATGCGGCGATTGGCGTTGATGTGATTGTCGGATTTCCCGGGGAAACTGAAGAATTGTTTATGGAAACATATAATTTCCTGAATGATTTGCCAATAAGCTATCTCCACGTTTTCACTTATTCCGAAAGAGAAAATACCGAGGCTGCTGATATGCAAGGTGCAGTCCCGATCTCTGAAAGAAAGAAAAGAAATAAAATGCTCAGAATCCTTTCCGAAAAAAAGAAAATGGAATTCTACAGAACCCAGTTAGGCAAAAAGCTTCCGGTTCTTTGGGAACATGAAAACAAAAACGGAATGATGTATGGCTTCACGGAAAACTATGTCAGAGTTTCAAAACCTTTTGATGAAAAATCAATTAATCAGATAGAACATATAATCCTGGATAAAATCCAGGAAGACGGAAATGTTTCTGTTAAAGAAACTCAATTTGAGGATTTTCTGGCCAAGGTTTAAAACGAAGCTATATCAAATAAAAAAGCGTGATTCAAATTTGAACCACGCTTTTTTGTTTTGTATGATATTGAGGGTTAATCTTCCCCGGGTTTAACTCTTGTCTTAGTATTATAAAGCTGAAAATTGAAAACAAAACTTCTGTTGGCATATACCGTTCCGTAAATCGAGTTATCTCTTGCATAAGCTGCTCTGGACGGAACAATAATCACGCCCTGCATATTATAATCTGAAGCTACGTCCAGATTGTCATAAGATTTGAAGAACTTTAATGCTTCTTTCAGTCCTTCGATTTCGAAGAAATCTCTGCCTATATTTGTTTTGTTGGTATCGTTATAGTTTTTTATTACAGATGATTTTACATAGTAATAAGCAGGATCTACACTTGGAACACCGGTATTTGTAACATTATTAACAAAAGTAATTTCATTGTTGAAAACAAATTTATCATTAACCTTGGAAGCGGTGTAAGTTTTTGTAACATTGAAAAAACTAATGATGTCATCAGTTGCCATTTCTTTCCCCGGGTCAGGTTGTGCACCAGGTCTTACAATATAAATTACACCAGATGGTAACTTGACATAGTTATAATCTGCCAGTTTTTTTTCATTATTGTCAGTGTCAGTAGTGTCATCAAAAGCAGTGATGACTCCTTTGCTGTTAAGGTAATGTGTATTCAGAAAATCCAGAGCCGCAGCATCGTCATAATCTTTTTGCTCTTCTACAGTAAGCTGTACAACTTCTTCATCATCATTATTGTCTTTCTTGCATCCCTGTAAAACAGCTACAGAAAGAGCAATTCCCAAAAGTATTTTTTTCATTTTTTATTTAATGTTAAATTGCAATTAATTTTAACGTGACAAAAGTATAAAAAATTATGAGAATAGATAAATTTTTATGGAGTGTGAGATTTTATAAAACAAGAAACATCGCAGCGGAAGAGATCAAGAAAAACAGAGTCAGCATTGGAGAAAATGCCGTGAAATCTTCTAAAGAAGTGAAAACCGGCGATCTTATTAAAATTAAAAAAAATCAAATCGAGTATAAAATAAAAGTTACAGATATCCCCAAAAGCAGAGTAGGAGCTAAATTGGTTTCTTTATATGTTATTGATATGACAGAGAAAGAACAGTACGAAATCCTGAAAATGAGAAAGTCCGCTCAGGATTATTACAGACAAAAAGGACTTGGAAGACCTACCAAAAAAGACAGAAGGGAAATGGATGATTTTTCCACGAGCGATGCTTCCTCAGAAATGGATAGTGACGATTGGGATGTTTTTTTCTCAGATAATGATGATGAGAATTAAATTTTCAACAACCTGATGATCTCATCAGAAATCTCACTGGCGGTTTTGGAATCCGTATCGATTGTAAAATGCGACTTTCCATAAAAAGGATTTCGTTCAAAGAGATGTTTGGCAATAAACTCAGGGATGTCATTGTCTTCCAATCTGGCAATCAACGGACGAGAGTTCTTCTGAAGCATGACGCGTTCTGTAAGGGTTTTAACAGAAGCTCTCAGAAAAAAACTTTTTGAGAATTGATTGATCAGATCCATATTATTATAATATACAGGCGTTCCTCCACCAAGACTCAGAATAACATTGCTTCTCTCGTTTAAGATCGATTCCAGAATTCTTTTTTCTTCCTTACGAAAGAAGATTTCTCCTTTATTTTGGAAAATTTCGGGTATGCTAAGCTGATGCTCTTCAGAAATTTTCTGATCAAGATCGATGAGCGGGAAATTTAATTTTTTGCTCAAGTTTTTGGAAACGTGAGATTTACCGCTTCCCATATATCCGAGGAGAGAAATTATCATAATTTTATTTTAAACAAAGTTCTAAAAAAATTTTGAGATTTTAAAAAAAGCCTTATCTTTGCACCACTTTAAAACGGAATAGTAATCTATAAAGTTTTGAATGTGGCCGACCTGGTAGCTCAGCTGGTAGAGCAATACACTTTTAATGTATGGGTCCTGGGTTCGAATCCCAGCCAGGTCACAAGCAGAAAAATCCGTAGTTATACGGTTTTTTTTTGCCTGCGTGGTGAAATTGGTAGACACGCCATCTTGAGGGGGTGGTTTCCTAAGGATGTGCTGGTTCGAGTCCAGTCGCAGGCACAGTACAAACTCTGAAGATATTTTATATTTTCAAGACCTGGTAGCTCAGCTGGTAGAGCAATACACTTTTAATGTATGGGTCCTGGGTTCGAATCCCAGCCAGGTCACAATTTACGCAAGTAAATTTTTTTCATATTAATATTTTGTGATTTGGTGTAGAAGCTTCTTGAAAAAGAAGCTTCTTTTTTATTCCAGATGCATGTTGTCAATCAGTCTTACTTTTCCAACATTCACTACAATGAAAGCACGGTAACTTTTATCTTTCGAAAAAAAATCCACTTCTTTCAATGTGCCTTCATCGGCAATCAGAAAATATTCCAGTTCCATCTGGTTTTGTCGGAAAATTTCTTCCACCCTTTTTTTGATTTCAGGGATTGACACAACCCGAAACCAATCATTCACTTTTTTCAATGTCTTATATATAACAGAAGAAGCTTTCTTTTCTGTGTCAGAAAGACGCATGTTACGAGAACTCATTGCTAATCCGCTTTCTTCTCTATGGATTTTTACGCCGTGGATTTTGATATTCAGATTCAATATATCAACGAGTTTTTCAATAATTTTCAATTGCTGGAAGTCTTTTTCTCCAAAATAAGCATTGTCTGGTTCTACTTGCAGAAATAATTCTTCAACCACAGTTCCGACACCGTCAAAATGTCCCGGTCTGGCAGCGCCTTCCATTTCGTTCTCAATTCCGCCAAAATCGTAATGCTTTTTTTTCATTCCGTTAGGATAGATGTCTTCAACTTTTGGGATGTAAACGGCATCAACCAGTTTTGATGTTTCCAGTTTTTTGATATCATCTTCAATCGTTCGAGGGTATTTTTCCAGATCTTCGAGGTTGTTAAATTGTGTTGGATTGACAAAAATTGATGAAACCACGATGTCATTTTCTTGCCTGGCTTCTTGGTAAAGAGAAATATGTCCCGCATGTAAAGCCCCCATTGTAGGAGCAAATCCTATTATTTTATTTTCCTTTTTTTGTTGGATTATATAGTTGGAAAACGACTGTTTGTCATAAAAAACCTGCATTAGCCTGATAATTTTGAACTCAAAGGTAACGGTTTTTACTTTAATTATAGCTTGTCTTCTGTTTTAACTGTAAATGTGGTTTTTGTCTGGAATTATGCTTTGGGGATTTGAAAAGTTAAAAAAATCATTATTTTTTGATGAGATTTAACATTTATAATTTATTAAGTATTTGATATTTAATAAGTTTTAAACAATAATATTAATATTAATTAAAATAAATGTTTTGATTTAATTTTTTGTAATTTTGCAAAATGAAGTTTTTGTACTTCGTTTAAAGTAAATTTTATGCCTAATCAAAAGATTTTATACGTTACTACGGAAATGTATCCCTACCAAGAAGATACAAATATGGGGAGTTTGGTACACAAAATGGCGCTGAAAATGCATAGTGAAGGTAACGATGTGAGGGTTTTTATGCCTAGATTCGGTCAAATCAGCGAGAGAAAATTTCAGTTGCATGAGGTTATCAGACTTTCTGGGATGAACATCATTATTAATGATCTGGATCAGCCATTAATCATAAAAGTAGCTTCTTTGCCTGGTGAGCGTCTTCAGGTTTATTTTATAGACAACGAAGAGTATTTTAAAAGAAAGCAATATTACTTTGATGACGAAGGTGCGCCTTTTGAAGATAACAATGAAAGGGCTGTTTTCTTTGCCCGAGGTGTTATAGAAACGATCAAGAAACTGAATTGGGTTCCTGATGTCATTCACCTGAATGGCTGGATGGCTTCTCTTATTCCTATTTATTTAAAAACTTATTATAAGGATGATTCTTACTTCAAGGATACCAAAATTGTCCTTTCTGTTTATAATGAAGAAGATATTCCTTTGAAAGAAAATACAAAAGAAATTTTGGAGTTTGATAATATTTCTGATTTAGAATCGTTAGATAATCCAACCTTTCTGAGTTTTGTAAACGATAGTATGAACTATGTGGATGTTATCGTGAAGGGGAATGAATTTTTGGAAGAAAAATTGGATCAGGCCTACGGAAAGGCGGAAGCTGATAAATCCGATTATTTGAACGCAGATTCTATAGCAAAGGTTTATTAATTACTACTATTGTTTATAATGATAAAAATAAAAACATTAATGAAATTATTTCCGCTAGTATTAATGGGAGTAATTGTATTAAATTCTTGTGAGGGTGAGCTAGATAATTTTGGTTCTCAATTAGTGGATGGCAATGCATCTGAAGGTTATGACAAAGCATATAGCTTGATTGCATATAATGTTGATAACCATGATGTGCAGAAAGTTGTTACTTCTCAATATGACAGTGTAAGGATAGGTGCGTTTAACGAAGATGTTTTTGGCGGTCAGAAAGTATCCTATATAACGCAGTTAAGATTAAATACTTATAACCCTGATTTCGGTAAGAATCCAGTAATTGATTCTGTAGTTTTAACGCTTAAGCCAAGATATGAAACCGCTACGGATTCTGTAAAAACTAATACAACTGAAGATTATGTTTATCCGGACGGTAATGTGGCAGCTAAAAAAGTAGTTACAACTTATCCGGTTAGAAAATATGGTAAATATAAAATAGGAAAAGATGTTGCCCCATTAACGATAAAAGTTCACGAGGTAATGGATTTCTTAGGTAGTCCTGCCGATTCTATTAATACTAATAAAACGTTTACTCTTAACACAGATAAAGTTTTAGGATCACAGGCTTTTAATGGAACAGTTAATTCAGTTGTAATTACTAAAGATTCTGATGCTTCAGAGCTATTAAATCGTGCTGTTTCGTTCAGAATGAAATTGGATAATGCTTTTTTTCAAGATAAAATCATTGCAAAACAAGGTAATCAGGTTCTTAAAGATGCTGCTTCATTTATCAGATATTTTAGAGGAATTAGCATTTCTGTAGAACAGAACGATGGTTATTTGTTCTCAATGGCACCTAATGATGCAGGAATTACGATCTATTATAAAAATGATGTTACTGCAACCGATGGTACAGGAAATGTTACAAGAACAAAGCAAGAAACTACGTTGAATCTGGGTTCTTCCAATGTCCATCTGAGTCAGGTAATTTATAGTAGAGCAGGAAGCAACTATGGTGGAGCAATGGTGAAAGCGGTTGATATTAAGAATATTTTAAATCCTATTACATCTGATAAGTTTGCACCTAAATTATATATGCAAGGTATGGGTGGAAGCAGTATAGGAATAAAAATTCCTCAATATACAATCGATGCATTGAAGCAAAAGTATAAAGACGATAAAATTGGGATTGTTTCTGCAAAAATTCGTTTATATAATGATGAATCCTGGGATAATTCTTATAAAAAGCCATCCAGTCTGCTAGTTCAAGAAATTATAAAAGATACAGTGCGTTTTCTTCCGGATATGACAACTTTGTCTTCTGCTGGGTATACTCTTGTGAAAACCACTAATCTTTCTACAAAAGAAGCTTACTATGATATAGGAATAACCGCTTCATTAAAAGATATTATCGAAAAGAATTCTAAGCATGATAATTTTATAATTAATGTTGGAAGTTATTTGAGTAATTCTTCTACCGGAGCTCTTTTGGGACAAACATATAATGACAGGCCTTATAATCCTTTTAGAATCGTACTGAAAGGAATAGATGAAAATAATATAAATAATATTGGGCATGAAATACAAAAATCTAAGAATGCTCAGCTTAGAATAATATATACTAAAAAATAAAAACATATAACTATGTGTGGAATCGTTGGATATACAGGTTTTAGAGATGCGTATGATGTTGTAATTAATGGATTACGTCGTCTGGAATATCGTGGTTATGATAGTGCCGGGGTTATTTTGGAGTCCCAGAATGGTGATTTGGAATTCAAAAAAACCAAAGGAAAAGTTGATGATCTTGTTGCTATTTCAAAAGGTTTAAAAGAAACAGCAAAATTGGGAATGGGGCACACAAGATGGGCGACTCATGGAGTTCCAAGCGATAATAATTCTCATCCACATCTTTCAAACAATGGTAAAATAGCGATTGTTCATAACGGTATTATAGAAAATTATGATACTATAAAAACAATGCTTATCAATAAAGACTACGAGTTCAAATCTGAAACTGATACCGAAGTTCTGGTTAATCTTATTCAATATTTCATGGATAAAGAACCAACTTTGGATTTTTCAGAAGCTGTAAGATATGCTTTGAACGAAGTGTACGGAGCATATGCAATTTCAGTTATGCATCATGATTTTCCCGGACAACTGGTTGTAGCGAGATTAGGTTCTCCTTTGGCTGTCGGTATTGGAGAACATGAATATTTTGTAGCTTCTGATGCTTCACCTTTTGTTGAGTTTACAAAAGAAGCGGTTTATCTTGAAGAAGGTCATATGGCTACAATTTCTTTAGAAAGTGGAATTGATATCAGAACTATAAAGGAAAATGCTAAAATCGAACCGGCTATCCAGGAATTAAGACTAAATCTTGAACAGATAGAAAAGGGAGGTTATGAACACTTTATGCTGAAGGAAATCTTCGAACAACCAAAATCTATTCTTGATACCATGAGAGGTCGTCTTCTAGTAGATGAAGGAATCATTAAAATGGCCGGAATTTGGGATCATTTGGAAAGATTAACTAATGCAGAAAGAATTATCATTATCGCTTGTGGAACTTCTTGGCATGCAGGTCTTATCGGAGAATATCTTATTGAAGAGTTTGCACGTGTTCCTGTAGAAGTAGAGTATGCTTCAGAATTCAGATACAGAAATCCGATCATCAGTTCTAAGGATGTTGTGATTGCGATTTCTCAATCAGGTGAAACTGCCGATACGATGGCTGCAATCAAATTAGCTAAAGAAAAAGGAGCTTTCGTGTATGGAATTTGTAATGTGGTGGATTCATCAATTGCACGTTATACGGATGCGGGTTCTTATACCCATGCTGGACCGGAAATCGGTGTTGCTTCCACAAAAGCTTTTACAGCCCAATTGACTATATTGTCATTAATTGCAATTAAATTAGGTAATCATAATGGAAATCTTGGAAAAGCGGATTTTATGAGATTGATTACCGAACTTGATGCTATTCCTAAAAAAGTTGAAGATGTATTAAATTCTGTTGATCAGACAGTGAAAACTATTGCTTCTAATTTTGCAGACGCAACTAACTTTTTATATTTAGGTAGAGGTTATAATTTCCCTGCAGCTCTGGAAGGAGCACTTAAGCTTAAGGAAATTTCGTATATCCATGCCGAAGGTTATCCTGCAGCAGAGATGAAACACGGACCTATTGCCTTGATCGATGAAAATATGCCGATTGTTATTATTGCGCCTAAGGTTGGACATTACGATAAAATAGTTAGTAATGTTCAGGAGATAAAAGCCAGAAAAGGAAAAGTTATCGCAATTGTGAATAAAGGAGATACTCAGGTTTCTGCAATGGCAGACTATATTATAGAGATTCCTGAGACGTCAGAATGTTTCTCGCCAATTTTAGCTTCTATACCGTTACAGCTTTTATCATATTATATTGCAGTTGCAAGAGGTGCTAATGTTGATCAACCAAGAAACCTTGCAAAATCAGTAACTGTAGAATAATTTTGTAGTTTGTGAAATATTCTTTAACAAATTACGTTTTCATTAAAAATTGATAATTATTCATAAAAAAAATTATATATTTACCGCTTAATTTCTTTAAAATAGGATGAAAAGGATATTACTTATATTATTGTCAGCGTCGGTTGTTATCTCTTGCTCCGGTGGAGGTGGAGGAAAAGGGATAACGGGTAATCCTGGTGTCAAAGGAGAACTTGTCCCAAGAGGATCGTCGAAATCATTTATTGCAGAAAGACCTTACGGGATGGTTCCAATTCCTGGCGGTTCTTTTGTAATGGGTATGGCAGATCAGGATTTCGCAGGTACTCCGGAAAAAGCAATGCCTAAAACAGTGACTGTTTCTTCCTTTTTTATGGATGAAACAGAAGTTACTAATGCAGAATATAGACTTTTTATCAATGCTGTGAGAGATTCCATTGCCAGAGGATTATTGGCTGAAGCTGCCGGAGAAGGCGGTGGTGGCGAAGAGGGAGGCAATGGCGGATCTATTGCTGATTATGCTTATGCATCTAAAAAAACTGGAGAGGAGGCTACACCTTACCAAAAATTTTTGGAATCTCAGGGTGGAAGAGATGGCTATGATGAGTCTAAAAAATTAGATAAAAAAGTACCATTAACTTACAATACTTCCGCCTATCCGGATGAAAAATACGCTGAAGTATTAGAGTCAATGTATTTGCCGGCAGATAAAAGAATTAATAATGAGAGAATTATTGACTGGTCTAAGATAAAATATAATTATCAATGGGAAGACATTGCAAGTGCTGTAAAGGATAAGAATAGAGGTGCTCAATATCTTAAAAAAGAAAGTATTGCTGTTTATCCGGATACTACTGTTTGGGTGAAAGATTTTAGTTATGCTTATAATGAACCGTTGTTTGACCAGTATTTTTGGCATAATGCTTATAAAGAATATCCTGTTGTAGGTGTTACATGGGATCAGGCAAGAGCATATTGTGATTTCAAAACTAAATTAAAGACTGACTATAATAACAGTCTTAAAAAGAAAAAACAAAAATCAATGCGTTTTAGACTGCCAACAGAAGCTGAATGGGAATATGCTGCCAAGGGAGGTATACAAAACGCTACTTATCCATGGGGAGGGCCATACTTGCAAGACGACAGAGGTTGTTATCTGGCAAACTTCAAACCTAAAAGAGGTTCATATATAGAAGATGAGAAAAAAGGTAACTATACTTATACAGCACCTGTTAAAAAGTTCCCGAAAAATGGATTTGGTCTATATGATATGGCAGGTAACGTTTCTGAGTGGACTGAATCTCCATATAGTAATTCAACATATGAATTCTCATCGACTTTAAACCCATACTTGTCAAACCAAGCTTACAGAGAAGTTAAAAAGACTGTTAGAGGTGGATCTTGGAAAGATGCAGGCTATTTATTAATGACTGGCTATAGAGATTGGGAAAGAAAGGACTCAGCTAGGAGTTATATCGGATTCAGAACAATACAAGACATTCCGGCTGGAGCAGGTAAATTTAAAAGAACAACTAAATAATTAACTAACTATTACTAACTAAAAATTCAAAAAAATGTTTAAAACTAAAGAATCAATAACAAATTTTGTTTATTCATTTGGTGCAGCTATCGTAATCCTGGGAGCTTTATTTAAAATGACACACTGGCACGTTGGTCCTATTACAGGTAACGTTGCTCTTGCTGCCGGTTTGATTACAGAAGCATTAATCTTCTTATTTTTCGCGTTTGATCCACCAGCAAAAGAAGAACATTATGCATGGGAAAATGTTTATCCTGAATTGTTGGATGAATCTGCTGAAAGACAACCAAGAAAAGTCGTGAATAAAGTAGAAAATAAAGAACTGGAAGTTTCATTATCTGATAAGCTGGACAAAATGTTGGCTGACGCAAAATTGGATGTGAGTTTATTTGAAAGATTGAGAGGCGGAATTGATAAATTCTCTTCGTCTGTAGATCAAATCAACCAAACAGTTGACGTTTCTGCTTCTACACACAAATATAATGAGCAACTGAATCTTGCCGCTTCTCACCTTGAAAGCATGAATGCACTTTATGCGCTTCAACTTGAGCAAGGTCAAAAGCAATCGGAATTCAGCAAAAAATATGTTGAAGATATTCAGAAATCTGCTGCTCAGTCAGAAAAATTCAATGAGGAATTACAAGGTTTAACTTCTAATCTTAACAACCTTAACAGAGTTTATGGTGGTATGCTTAGCGCAATGAAGTCTTAATCACTATCATTTTAATTATTGTTTAACATTTAAATTATTTTATTAAAATGGCAGGAGGTAAACAGACACCACGTCAGAAGATGATTAACCTGATGTACCTGGTTTTCATTGCGATGCTTGCAATGCAGATCGATCAGGAAATCATCAGATCATATAAAGATACCAATGATTCTTTGACTAATACAAGACAAACGATCGTCGAGAGTAAAAATAAGATTTTCTATGCTACTTTACAGGAAAAAGCTAAAACTTCTCCTGAAACATACGGCCCATTATTATCACAGTATGAGGGTTTATCTGGAAAAACAGATGCCCTTGTTAACCTTATTGAAGGTTATAAAGGTGAGATGAGTAAGCAGGCGGAATACGATCCTAACTTAGCGGTTGAGGAAAGTTTTACTGCTCTTAATAATACAGAACCTGCGACTAATTTATTTTTCAAAGATGGTGATGAAAAAAATATTTCTTCAAAATCTACCGATTTGAAAAGCAAAGTCGATGATCTTAGAAATTTTATTGTTTCTAATTTTGCTAATAATTCTCAATTAAAAGACGTAGCGGCAAGAGCTCAGAAAAATCTTTGGGCAGAATTTCCCAAAGATGATAAAAGAGCTAAAGGAGGTAAAAATTGGTTCCAGTACAAATTTTATAATCAACCTTTAATTGCTGCACTTTCTAATCTTGAATTAATAGAGTCGGAAGCAAGAAATCTTCAAGCTGATGCTATTTCTTCTATGTTACAGGAAAAAGTTGATGCTGATATCAAATTCAATGCTTATGAAGCTTTGGTATCTGGTCCTAGTTCAATCATGAAAGGTGAAACTGGACAGATCAAAGTTGCTATCGGAACATTTGCAAGTAATGTTCCGGGATTGAAAATTACTGGAGTACAAAGAGTTGAGAATGGACAAGGTATTATCACACCTAACACTGGTACAACCGGAGAACAGAAATTTGGTGGTGAAATTTCTTTCACTGATAAAAATGGAAAAGTTATCACATTACCTTATTCTCATACATTAAATGTTGTATCAGGACAAGAAGCTTTGAAAGAGCAAAATGGAGCTATATTGCAAGCTGATAAAATGATGGTACTTTACAGAGGATTACAAAATCCTGTTTCGGGAGCTATTTTGGGAGCAGATCTTTCTGCTACAACATTATCTGCACCGGGAGCTTCTGTAAGCGGTGGCAAAGGGAAGTGGATGGTTACACCTGGTGCTGGAAGTACTGTTAAGTTAACAATTTCTGGAAAAGCACCTAGTGGAAAAGTTATCTCACAAGGATTTGACTTTAGAATTAAAAATATTCCTCCACCAAAAGGACAGATCAGAGGTGCTAGTTATGTTTCTATGCCAGCTCCGTCAATTTCTAAACAGACATTGACAGCGACATTGCCAGACTTTGATTTCCCTGTATCTTTTGACGTAGTAAGTTTCAAAGTTAAAGTATCTGGTAAGCCTGTAATGCCGATTAATGGCAGTTCATTAGGACAGGTAGAATCTTTGACAAAAGGGCTTAGAAGTGGAGATGTTGTTACAATATTTGATATCCAGGCAAAAGCTAACGGATTGAATGGAGTTGTACTTCCAAATATTGGTAACGTTATCATAAACGTATTATAATAAACAACTTTTAATTGCGTTTATAAAAAATATTAAAACTGATTGATTTTATACTTCAATTTTTATTATGAAAAAGATTATATATAGTTTACTTTGTCTTTCCTCAGCAATGGCTTTTGCTCAGAATAGCATTCTAAATGCTGGTTCGCCTCAGAAGTTCAGAGAAGATCGCGAGATCAAGAAAGATAGTCTTGGTACTCCTATCAAGTATGCCTTTATAGAGGATAAAGATATCTTGAGAAGTATGGTTGTGTGGGAAATAATTGATATGAATGATAAAATCAATCAGCCTTTTTATCACAATTCTGACGGTCTTGTATCACAAAATAAATCGCTTTATCAGGTTCTTTTGGATGCAGTTAATAACGGAAAAATAAAAGAAGTCTATCAGAGTGATGATTTTATGACGAGGCTTACTCCTGAGCAAATCGTTTCTGCAACTTCTGCAATTCAGGTTGCGGACTATTTTTCCCAGACTTTGAATGAGAATAAGATTGAAGATGCAACTGCTAACAATTTGAAGAAGTATTTTACTTCGATTATTAATTCTACTGATACCGATATTAGCTCTATCAAGGCTTATTATGGAACAAGATTAGAAGATGTTTTGTTGTATAATGACGGTAGTTCTCCTGTTACAACAGATGAACCTGCTGCAGAGCCGACTACAACTAAAAAAGGTAAGAAGAAAAAAGCCCCTGCAAAAAAGGCCCCTGCTAAAATCAATATAGCACCTAATACAATCCTTGTTAAACTGGACGGAAGCTGGTACAAAATTAACAGAAATGATATCTCTGCTAATGTTGATAAGATTGTAACAGGAACTGAAAAAGTAAAAGCTCTGAAACTAATGGGGATGTGGTACATCGATAAAAGAGATACTCAGCTGAGATACAGATTGCTTGGTATTGCTGCAATGGGTGAAGATCCGAATGCTGCAAAACTGAGAGCATCTCAAGCTCAGGCTTTAGCAGAATCTGGCCAGCCGGTTGATGCAGCCTCTCTTGGTGGAGGTGCTGATGATCTTATAGATCTTTTCTGGATTTACTATCCCGATGCAAGACAGGTTCTATCCAGCAATTATATTTTCAATGCTAAGAATTCAACTTCTGATATTACTTTTGATGACGTTCTTAATGCAAGGAGATTTTCTGCGATCATTTATAAAGCTGATAATGGTTTAGGTAGAGGCGGAAGCGGTGTAATTGATGAATATATTCCGAACGATGCAGAAGGACAATTAGAGGAAAGTGACAGAATCAAAGCCCAGATTCTTCAAATGGAAAATGATATGTGGAATTACTAATATTTCTCATAGTCCAAATAAAAAAACCTGAGTATCTTTACTCAGGTTTTTTATTTTTTATGGAACATGTAGATTACATCATCGTTGGAGCTGGATATGCAGGAGTTTTTTTCGCTCATCAATTGATTAAGAAAAAAAAAACATTTAAGATTTTTTATGATGACAATATTTCTGCTTCCCAAGTTTCAGCAGGTGTCTGCAATCCGGTTATTCTGAAACGGTTCAACACATTTTGGAAGTCTCAGGAACAGATCGATTATCTGAATGTCATCTTCAAAGAAATAGAAGCCTATACTTTCAAAAATTATTTGATTAATGAAAATGTTGTTCGAATCTTTCATAATGAATCCGAGAAAGTGCAATGGACAAAAAATTCTCAAAAAGAAGATCTGAAGTCTTACCTTGACCCGGATTTTATAGAGTTGAAATCCGTTAATAATGCTTTCGAAGCTGGAAAAGTCAATCAATCCTGCAGAGTTGATGTTACAGCATTCTTTAGTGATATGTTTAATTATTTGGATGAAAATAATTATTTAATCAAAGAAAAATTCGATCATCAGTTAATTGATATAAAGGACAATTCTTACAAGAATATTTCATTCAAAAATATAATTTTCTGTGAAGGTGTTGCAACTAATAACAATCCTTTTTTCTGTAACATTCCAATTCAGCCCAACAAAGGCCATTGCCTGAAAATTACGTTGAATGAAGTTCCTGATTCTTACATTATCAAGAAGAAACACTTCTTATTCAATCTTCGAAACGATCTATATTACTACGGTGGAACTTATGACCGTTTTGATAAGACTAATAATATCAATGATGAATCAGTCGAAGAATTAAAATCAGGACTCATGGAGATTTATAAAAATAAATTTGAAATTCAGGATATTAATGTAGCATTTCGTGCAACTGTTGCAGACCGAAGACCAATTTTAGGAAGGCATCAGGAACATCACAACTTTTATATTTTTAACGGACTAGGAGCTCGTGGTGTTTATAATGGAAGTTATTTTTCAAAAGTACTGTTTGATTTTATCGAGAATAATTTGAATCTGGAGTCTGAAATTGATGTTAAAAGATTCTATTGAATTTTTAACGCATTTTAAATTATACTAATTTGGTCAAAATTGAATGAATTGTTACATTTGTACCTGATTACATTGAATGATGGAGAACGATTTAAAAGAAACCTTTCAAAAACTGCTTGACGAGAATATAGAACAGAAATCAATAGAAGAAGTTCTGGAGATTCTGGTACAAACTTTTCCCGATGAAGTTTGCTTTTCTACAAGTTTCAGCTTCGAAGATCAGGTCATAACAGATTTTGTCAAAAACTCTGGGATTAAGATTTTCACACTAGATACGGGTCGATTATTCGAAGAGACTTACAACACATGGAATCTCACAAGGTCAAAGTACAATGTCAATATTAAAGCCTTTTACCCAAATCCTGAAGAACTGGAACCTTTCATTCAGGAAAAAGGACCGGATTCTTTTTACAGGTCTGTAGAGAATAGAAAAACTTGTTGCGATATCAGAAAAGTTCATCCATTGAAAAGAGCTCTTAAAGGTAACAACGTTTGGATTACAGGACTTAGAGCAGAACATTCTGCAGCAAGAGAAAATCTATCCCAATTGGAATGGGACGAGTCCAACCAAATCATCAAGTACCATCCAATTCTTTTCTGGACAACGGAACAGGTGAGAGATTATATCAAACAAAATCAAATTCCTTATAATATTTTGCATGATAAAGGTTTTGTCAGTATTGGTTGTGCACCATGTACAAGAGCTATTCAACCGGGCGAAGATTTTCGTGCAGGTCGCTGGTGGTGGGAAGATGCCAGTAAAAAGGAATGCGGACTTCACGTTCACAAGTAAAATTTCAAAATATCCGTAAAGGAAATTTTATCTTATATAAGCGTTATCGACTTTGTGAACCTAATAAGAATTTAGTTTAAAAATCTTTGTGGGCTTTGGGTTAAAATTTTAAATTATATCAAAAGCTACAATAAATAATTACGATAAAAATGTCAAAATATCATTTGGATTATCTGGAGCAGTTAGAATCCGAAGCCATCCATATTTTCAGGGAAGTTGCTGGCCAGTTCGAGCGTCCGGCTTTGCTTTTCAGTGGCGGAAAAGATAGTATTACACTCGTTCATTTGGCGCTGAAAGCTTTTCGCCCGGGGAAATTTCCATTTCCGTTGGTTCACATTGATACAGGTCATAATTTTCCCGAAGTTCTGGAATTTCGTGACCAGTTAGCTGAGCAGATTGGAGAAAAACTCATCGTCAGAAAAGTAGAAGATACTATCAAAGAAAAAGGATTGAGAGAACCAAAAGGAAAATTGCCGAGCAGAAACGCATTGCAAACTTTTACATTGTTGGATACGGTAGAAGAATTCGAATTCGATTGCTGCATCGGTGGCGGAAGACGTGATGAGGAAAAAGCCAGAGCCAAAGAACGTATTTTCTCCGTTCGTGATGATTTCGGACAATGGGACCCAAAACTTCAGCGTCCAGAACTTTGGAATACATACAATGGTAAAATCCACAAAGGTGAACAGGTTAGAGCTTTTCCAATTAGTAATTGGACAGAATTAGATGTCTGGAGTTACATCCTGAAAGAAAATATCCAATTGCCGTCCATTTATTTCTCTCACGAACGTGAAGTTCTCAATCTTGATAACCAATTCATCGCAATGAACGAGTTCGTCAATCTGGATGAGAACGATGTTGTAACTAAAGAAAAAGTCCGCTACAGAACGGTTGGCGATATGACCTGCACCGCGGCAGTTTTGTCGGAAGCGACCAATCTGGAGCAAGTGATTGCCGAAATTATCACGACCAAAACCAGCGAACGAGGCGAAACAAGAATAGACGACAGAACTTCTGAAGCTGCAATGGAAGACAGAAAAAAAGCAGGTTACTTTTAATTATTAATGATGAATTATAAATGATAAATGATGAGATTGGGAAAAGTTTCTCAAAAGCATTTATCAAGTATCAATTATCGATTATCAAAACAATGGACATATTAAGATTCATCACTGCAGGAAGTGTAGATGACGGAAAAAGCACACTGATAGGCAGATTATTGTACGATAGCAAAAACATTCTGATAGACCAACTGGAAGCCGTTGAACGCGCTAGCAAATTCAAGAATGACGGCGAATTGGATTTGGCTTTGCTGACAGATGGTTTGAGAGCTGAACGTGAACAAGGTATTACCATCGATGTGGCGTACAAATATTTCTCCACACCTAAAAGGAAGTTTATCATCGCAGATGCGCCGGGCCACGTTCAGTACACCCGAAATATGATTACAGGAGCCAGCAATTCCGATTTGATTATCATCCTGATTGACGCCAGAAACGGAATCATCGAGCAAACGAAAAGACATTCGATTATTGCCTCATTGCTCAACATCCCGAATGTTGTTGTGGCGATTAACAAACTGGATTTGGTCAATTACTCCGAAGACATTTTTAAAAATATCAAAAATGACTATTCAAAAATGGCAGAACAGCTGTCTCTGAATAACGTCGTTTACATTCCAATTTCAGCTTTAGACGGTGACAATATCGTTGATAAATCCGAAAACCTAAATTGGTATGAAGGAAAAACCTTACTCGATTATCTGGAATCTGTGGAATTGGCAAATACTATCAATCTGGACAAAGCGAGATTTCCTGTTCAATACGTGATTCGCCCTCAGACAGAAGAACTCCACGATTACCGTGGATATGCAGGGAAAATCTCCAGTGGAATCTACAAAGTTGGAGATTCGGTGACGATTTTACCTTCTGGAACCGAGAGTAAGATTTCAGCCATTGAAATCAACCAGCAAAAAGTAGAAGAAGCTTTTGCGCCTCAAAGTGTGATTTTACATTTGGAAGACGATGTAGATATCAGCCGTGGTGATTTGATTGTAAAATCTGATGACCTTCCAAAACTCGGGCAGGAATTAGAAGTTCTCGCTTGCTGGATGGGCGACAAACCTTTGAAATCAGGAGCAAAATATCTAATTCAAAATAATACAACGCAAGTCAAAGCTGTTATCAAAGAAATTGACTATAAACTGAATGTCAATACTTTAGAAAAGCAAGAGGTAGAGCAGGTTTCGCTCAACGAAATTGTAAAACTTAAGCTCAAAACCGCAAGACCTTTAGCTTACGATTCTTACAAAGATTTGGCTTCCAATGGTGGCATTATCTTTATCGATGAGACAAGTTTTGTAACTGTTGGTGCCGGATTGATTCAGTAAATTTAAAAAGAAAAGAACTTGACATCAAAAATTTCACTTCCGGTTTTCATCAAAGCATCGTCTAACAGAATCCTGATTGTCGGCGGTGGAAAATTGGCATCGGAACAGCTTAATGATTTGATGCAGAATATTCCGGATGCGAATATCAGTGTGGTTGCCAAAAGGCTGTCAGATGATATTAAAATCCTTTTATTGGAAAATACGTCTGTCAGAATTATTAATGATGATTTCAAGGACGAGTATTTGGAATTGGCGGATTTATTCATTGTTGCAACAGAAGATTCGGTTAAAGATCGATTAATCATTTCAAAACTAAGGGAACATAAAAATCTTTATTATGCTCCAAATTTTCCATCAGAAAGTGATTTTTTCTTCGAATCAGATTCTGAACAGAAAGAAGAAAAACTACTCTTCCCAATCAATAATGAACAAAAATGGCGAAGAATTGCTACCTTCTTTTTCCTTGCGTTTGTTCTTCTTTTGATAGTCAATATTCTCTCATTTTACATTGGTTTCAAAGATCTGGAAGTTGCTTATCATTATCTTAATTACAATACGGATGAAAGATTTTTCTGGCTGTTTTTAGTTGGATTTTTAGCACAATTAATTGATGGCGCCCTGGGAATGGGTTATGGTGTGACATGTACAGCGGCACTTTTGTATATTGGTATCCCTTTGCCGGCAATCAGCAGCAGTATTCATACAGCAGAGATGTTTTCAAGCGGTGCTTCGGGATTCAGCCATTACAAATTCGGGAATATTAATAAAAAATTATTCAGGAATATTTTGATTCCGGGCGTCATCGGAGCGGTTTTGGGCGCATTGTTATTATCTTATTTCGGGGAAAAATATTCCGGAATTATCAAACCTATTTTAGCAGCTTATACATTTATTCTCGGGTTGAGAATCCTTTTCAATGCGTTCAGGAAAAATAAAAAAAGGAAAAAAACGAGAAGAGTAGGTTGGCTGGCAGGCGCAGGCGGTTTCCTGGATTCTTTCGGCGGTGGTGGTTGGGGACCATTAGTCACTTCCACTTTAATCTCGAAAGGTAAAACTCCACGCTACATCATCGGAACTGTTAGTTTGACTGAATTTTTCGTAACCTTCGCAAGTGCATTGACTTTCTTTTCCGTCATCGGCATCAGCCATTGGCAATTGATTGTAGCTTTGATTCTGGGTGGTGTTTTAGCAGCGCCAATTGCAGCAAAATTAGCAGGTAGACTACCACTGAAAGTAATGTTCATAGGTGTTGGTTCGCTTGTGATAATTTGGAGTCTGAATGTTTTATTGAAAGTTGTAGATCTTATTTGAGCGATATTTTTGAATACGAGTTCAAATACTATATATAAACTCTTTTATAAAAACAAGCTTCTAGTATCATAAATAACTATCTTATATTATAAAACCTTTATATTCTTTTTATAAAGCTTATTTAAAATTTTAAAGCTACCTACCACTTGTTACGTAAAATCAGAGACTAAATTATGGTAGTTTCGAATCTATTCTAATTCTTATAAGATTAATTTAATTATAGATTTTATTTTATTATTAATACTGAATTTAATCTAATATATTTGCAAATATTCAAAACTAACTATGAAAATACTATTTCTTTTTTTTAATTTAATTTCCACTTTTCTTTTTGCACAAACAAATTTGTGGTCATACTATTGGGGTTATGGACCTACTAAAAAGATACAGCATACTTCCAAAAATATTGGCTATTACTCGATCTATAATGATGATGGATTTTCTACTTCTGATAGTAATAGATTAATAAAGACAACAGATGGTGGTATCTCTTTTATGGAAATCACAATTTTTAAAAATCAAATAAAGGATTTTTACTTCGTCAATGATGATATTGGATATCTTATAGATAATTATAATTTTCTGTATAAAACAAAAGATGGTGGTATAACTTGGCACGACATAAGCCCCAAAACTACAGCATATGGACAAGAAAAATTATGTTTTTTCACCGAAAATATAGGCTATTCAACAGATTCGTCCAATAATGTATTCAAAACATCAGATGGCGGTTTGAAATGGACAAGACTTACAACGATACTTGGAGATCATATTTTTTTTCTAAAGGATAATAAGACAGGATGGATTGGTAATTCTGCTACTGGTAAATTATACAAAACGACAGATGCCGGCACTACCTGGGAGCTGCTATATACCAATAATACTCTCTTTAAGGCCTATACAGAAATGTCTTTTGTGGATTCATTACATGGATGGTTCTTGGCAGGCGACAGCAGTATTTCCGGAGAGTATGGCAAGTTATATAAAACGGATGATGGTGGGTCAAGCTGGGATTTAATTTATAATAACTCTACTGTAAAATTTAATCACTTGGTTTTTAAAAATAGTTCTATTGGCGTTGCTGTTGGCAGAAACGGAATTTATAAAACAGGGAATTCTGGATCTACATGGGATTATGCTTCATCCTATTATCCAGATACCACAAGTGCAGCAGATGTCTTTGATGATGTATTTTATATTTCTGGGATTAATGGACTTCACATGAAAACTGAGAATCCAAGCCAGTGGGATTATTCAATGAGATTAGGTAATTCTTCTAACACCTTTGATCAATATAATACACGGCTTATTTCAGCAGGTGGTTATCTGTATGGAGTGAGTAACGCTTATGATTTTTCTTCACGTCAAACAGAATATTACATTTCTAAAATAAAAAGTGATGGCACGCAGTATGAATTAAAGAAAACGGGGATACCGGTAACAAATTCAGGCAGTGTGATTTCTCAGTTAAATTTTCAAAGCGAGAATTCATATTGGTTTTTAAATACCTTACCGTTTCGTTCAGTAGATAAAGGAAATTCTTGGACTCCTTTATATAATTCTTCACAACCAACACTTAATTACAGATTCATCAGGTCTAAATTTTTTGATGATAATAATGGTATTGCGCTTAGCAATAATTATATAGGTGATCAATATAAAATTTTAAAAACTACTAACTCGGGTACCACATGGGACATAATTAAGCAATTTGAGGAAAATACATTTTACAGCGATGCTCATTTTTTCGACCAAAACAATGGGCTTGTAGTTAATTCTAAAGGTGAAATCTTGAAGACCTATGATGGCGGTGTGACTTGGGCTGTTAAATATGTGAAACCTTCTTTATCCGGCGGAGGATTTAGAAAATTATTTTTTGTGAATAACAGTTTGGGATTTGCACTAGAATACGGAAGCGTTGCCAGAACAAAAGATGGTGGAGAAACTTGGAGTGATATGAATATCGATGCCTTGGGAGGCTGTTCGTTAGAAGATATATACTTTATCAATGATTCTAAAGGCTGGCTTTCTGGAGGATGGGGAATATATAGAACCTCAGATGGCGGAGTAACCTGGACTAAAGAAACTAACAATCAGAATTTTGAGTACGTATATATGTTTAATGAAAAGAGTGGTTTTGCAACAAAAGGACATGCTTATTATCAATACCATCCACAACCTACAGCTACTAACGTAACCAATCCTCTAAACAACCAGACAAATGTTCCTCTGAATACTACATTCAAATGGCAAGCCGTTGATAATGCCCAAGCTTATTATGTAAGTTTAGGTAAAACAAGTTCTTTTGATACTTTTTATAGAACTATTACCAGTAATAATTATTTACAACCATTAACATTATTGGAACCCAACACGACATATTATCTTAATGTAATACCATTTACTTCGGCCAATCAAGCCAGTAATAATGTTACTTACAAATTTACTACGGGTAATGTTTTACAAACTTTGGAAAATGATTTAGACAGAACATTCCAAGTTTCACCGAACCCCAGCAGAAGCATTTTACATATTTACAATAATATAAATACTGATTATAACATTTTTGATTTGACTGGAAAAGTTATATTACAAGGGAAGATTAAAAATAATATAATAGATATAAAAAATATACCGCCGGGTACCTACATTCTTAAAATAGGAAATAGTACAAAAAAAATTGTAAAAGAATAATAGCAGTGCAAATCAATTGTTTTTGTATAATCATCAGAAAATTAATGGAATAAAGGCTTCAGCATTTATGTTGAAGCCAAAATTCTTGGCGACAAAAGCAATTAGTCCATTATAAATCTTACAAAAACGTCAGAATCAAAGCAACCACCAATCCGATTGCTGTAAAAACCATTCCTCTTTTGAACGCTTTTGTTTTCGGATTGAACATCCAGAAGCTGGAAATCACAAAAAAGAATAGTGAGATTCCGAAAAAAGTATTAAGCGGAGACAATGTGTCTTTGGATTGGGACTTGTGGAGTTTCGTCATTTTGTCCAGAACAAAAGGCAATTCTTTCTTCTTATATTTGGCTTCACCAGTTTTGATGTTGTAAGTTCCCTGTTTAAAATACATCACATCGCCTTCTGTTTTTTCTATTTCGAAGCCTTTGATTTTAATTTCCTTACCCAGTTTTTTCTCATCCAGATTGGGTTCAAATTTCTTTTCGTAGCTTTTCTCTTTTTTAAGAAAACCCGTATCACGATAAACTAAAAGCACGCCGCTGATTGCATAGACCGCCATCATCCCGGCAAGAAAATAACCGAGGTAACGGTGTGTGATTCTCATAAAAGTTTTTGTGTTCCTGATTTTATCCATTTTTATTTGTTTTATTAATCTGAAAAGTGGAGACAAATGTATGACTCCACTTCTATTATTAGAAATTTGATTTGATGTTTTTTACAATTTATAGGTCAAAGTCACATAAACGTTTCTCGGCATAATCGGGTTGACGGAATAGTTCTCGTGTACGGTATAATTCAATACATTGAACGCATTACCTAATTTTCCTTGAAGAAGGAATTTTTTATACTGATAAGCGATACTGAAATCAACCTGAGTAAAATCTGTCAACGGAATCATTCTGTCCGTCTTCTGATTACCGTTCGCATCTTTCTGGTTATTCCATCCACCATATCTGCTGCCTGTATAGAATGCAGTAGCTCCAATTTTCAATCCCTTGACATATCTGTCAAATGTATAAAAAACTGATGCATTGGCAGTGTTAAGTGGTGTTCTTACAATTCTTTCTCCTTCTATGAAACTGTTAAGGGTATTTGGAGTATCCAAATATGTCATATGATTATAAGAATAACCGGCAATGATTGATAAATTGGCTAAAGGATTCCCGGTAATATCCAATTCCACACCACGGCTTCTGGTTTTTCCAGTCAGTTCTTTTATATTGGTATTTGTGTTGACATTACCTTGGTCATTAAACGGTGCAGTCTGTGCCAGGTTACTGTTGTCAATTTGATAAGCTGTAGCGTTGAACGCAATAGTATTGGCAAATAAGTTCTTCTTGAATCCAATTTCCCATTGATCTACAATAGATGCATCAAGAGCTTTTAGGTTAACGTCAGTTCCTGTATTTGGTGTAAATGAGTTTGTATAACTTGCAAACGTCATAAAAGTATCATTCCACTGGTAAACTAATCCTAACCTTGGTGAAAGCGCATTTTGGCTTGACTTTCCTTTTTCTCCGCTTTTCCCATAAGCAACGGATGTTATACCTGGTCCTGAGAACTCATAATTTGTGATGATTGGATTGATGTTCTCCAGATATGACCATCTAATACCAGCCAGAACTTTTAATTTTTCTGTAACAGAAATTAAATCCTGAATGTAAACGCCAACACGTCTTGTAGGTGTTCTTGTAAGATTTTTCTTTGCAGTTGAAGGTTCGTAACCGCTTGCCCAAGTAGATTCATCAGCTAGATTGATTGTTGGTGGATTTAACTTGGTTCCGTTAGTACCATTAGTACCATATCCTATAGAACCACTGTTTTCCCAGCTACCATCTTGTTTTTGAAAATAGTAAGTATAATTATCTGATTGAAGATAATCCGCATCGGCACCAAAAAGCAGTTTATGTTTTACTTTTCCGGTACTGAATTCACCATTCAAGTTGGCCTGAATAGAGCCATAATTCTGTTCATTATAAGTTCTTGTCAGATTTCTGTTCCAAAGGTAAGAACCGTTGTTGGGTTGAAACTCCCACTGCATTCTTTCATTTCCGAAAAAATCTTTGGTGTAATTCTGATAAGAACCGACAACATTCAGGTTCCAGTTACTATTGATCTGATGATTTAGAGTAACTGTGCTTGTAGCCATCTGTGTATTCTGATATTGAAAATCAGAACCTGGATTTTTACGAATGTCAATTAAATCATTAATAACAGATCTTGATGTATTTTTATCCAAGACCAATGTACCTACACCAAAATCCGGCGTGAAATAATTTTTGAGATAATCACCCTCAACAATTAATTGCGTTTTATTGGATATATTGAAAAGAAAGCTTGGATTGAAATAGTATTTTTGAGAAGTCACATTATCGCGGAAACTGCCCTTATCTTCAAAAGCGCCATTCACGCGGAAAGCAGAACTTTTTGACAAAGCGTCATAAAAATCCAAAGTAGTTTTGTAATTATCCCAACTTCCTGCGCTCAAGGCAATACTTCCACCTTGGTTAAAAAGCGGTTTTTTAGTCACCATATTTAGGATGCCACCGGGAGCTACATTGCCGTAAAGAATGGCTGCGCCACCTTTCAGCACTTCTACACGCTCCATCCCGGAAACTTCTGGGAAGATTCCGCTATTGACACGGGAACCATTTTTATAAATATTTTCAGCTCCGAATATATAACCTCTTGCACCAAAGCTGTCCTGAGAACCGCCTCTTGCAGAGGTAATGTACATTCCATTGACATTCCTGATCACATCCGAAAGCTGCTGGGCCTGCTGTTGTTCAATAATTTCGTGAGTAACAATTGCAGTAGCCTGTGGATTTTCCATCACATCCAGGTTGGACTTTGTAGTGAAAACCTTTGCACGGTTCGGATTTCCTGCTTTATGAAGTTTGACATCCTCTATGGTTCTTACATTCAAAGAATCAGTTTTTGCCTCTTGAGCGTAACCAAAAACAGATAGTGTGATAAAACCTATAGCAACAGCATTTCTTTTCATAGTTTATTTAGAATATTTAAAAACAGTGCAAAAGTATGGAAAGTGTTAATACTTCCCAATATTATTTTAAATAATTCTAAATAAACCTAACGTTATTATTTTAAAGCATTGATTATTAGTGTTATAAATTATTCTGATTTTTATCAGTTCAATAGTTCTTGTAATTCAAGCCAGCGCATTTCGTATTCTTCCAGTTTTTCAGAAAGCGATTCTAGATCTGCGGATAACTTGGAAATTTTCTCATAATCGCTTTCATTGTTGAGTTGTTCCAGGATTTTGCTTCGCTGTGTTTCCAGTTCTGGCATTTCCTTTTCAATCGTTTCCAGCTCACGCTGTTCCTTGAATGAAAGTTTTTTCTTAGTTGACGATTGTTGATTGATGGCTGTTGGTTTCTCTTCTTTTGCAATAGAAACAGCAGATTCTTGATTCTTGTCTTTTGATTCCTGAGACTTTTTGCTTTCTCTATATTCCGAAAAATTCCCAACAAAATCCTTAATTTTTCCGTCACCTTCAAAAGCTAAAACGTGATCCACAATACGATCCATAAAATAACGATCGTGCGAAACGATAATCAGACTGCCTTGGAAGTTCTGAAGAAAATTTTCCAAAACCGTTAGCGTTGGCAGGTCCAAATCATTCGTGGGCTCATCAAAAATCAAAAAGTTCGGATTCTGATACAGCACATACATTAGGTGCAGACGTCTTTTTTCACCTCCCGAAAGTTTAGATATCGGTGAATATTGCGTTTGGTCATCAAATAAAAATAACCTCAGAAACTGCGAAGCCGAAATGGTTTTTCCGTTGGCTAATGGAAAATTTTCAGAAATTTCTTTGATGAAATCAATCACGCGTTCATCGTCCTTATAAGCTAAACCTTTCTGAGAAAAGTATCCAAATTTTATGGTTTCTCCGGTTTCAATCTCGCCAGAATCTTTAGGCTCAAAACCTTGGATGATATTCAGCAATGTCGATTTTCCGGCACCGTTTTTCCCCACAATCCCGACTTTTTCTCCTCGTTGGAAAGAATAAGAAAAGTCTTTCAGCAAAACATTATTCCCGAATTTTTTATTGATGTCTTTCAGTTCCAGAATTTTATTGCCGAGACGTTTCATTTCGAAATCCAGTTCCAAACCTTCTTTTCTTGTATCGGTTTTAGCAACTTTTTCGGTTTCGTAAAACGCATCGATTCTGGATTTGGATTTCGTTGTTCTCGCTTTCGGTTGGCGTCGCATCCATTCCAATTCTTTTCTGTAGAGATTGTTGGCCTTGTCAATCGTTGCATTCAGATTATCTTCCCGAATCATTTTATTTTCGAGATAAGTCGCATAAGAACCGTTGTGAACGTAGAGATTTTTGTCTTCCATTTCCCAAATGATATCACACACTGAATCCAAAAAATATCGGTCGTGCGTCACCAGAAGAAGCGTGATTTTCGCTTTGCTCAGATAATTTTCCAGCCATTCCACCATTTCCACATCGAGGTGGTTGGTCGGTTCATCCATGATTAGAAGCGTATGTCTGTGTTCCGCCCGGGTTTCGGTTAAAAGTTTGGCGAGTGCAACTCTTTTGATTTGACCTCCGGAAAGTGTTCCCATTTTCAGCGTTAGGTCGGTGATTTTCAGCTGTGACAGAATCTGCTTCATTTCGTTTTCCAAATCCCAGGCTTTCTGGATTTCCATTTCAGCAATGGCCTTTTCCATTTCGTCCGGATTATTGGAAATCAAAGAATGGTGGTATTGTTTCAAAGCCAAAATCGGAGGCGAATTGAGCGTCATCATAAACTCTTCGATTGAGAGATTGGAATCGAAATCAATTTCCTGGTCGAACAGAACCACCTGAATATCTTTATTAATCACTACAGTTCCGCTATCGGCAATCTCTTTTCCCATCAGGATTTTCAGAAGTGTGGATTTTCCACTGCCGTTTTTGGCCACGATGGCAATCTTGTCGCCTTCATTCACATTGAAACTGATATTTTGAAACAAGACTTTGACGCCGTACGATTTGGTAAGATTTTCTGCAGAAACGTAATTCATTATGACAAATGATAATTAATAAAGATAAATGATGTGCGAAAGTACAAAATTGAAAATTCAATAGAGAATAATTTGGGCTGCTTTATCCGCACAAAGTTTATCCTGAGTTTGTCGAAGGTTCTGTTTTTTCAAAAAGAAAAAAGTCCGACCAGATTGGGCTATGTGTAATTCACTGTTTCTATATAATTGTTATGATTATTAAACCAATCTTAGTTTTCTGAAAATTTTAACTAAACAAACATTTCATTTAACCTTTTGTTGAGATAATCGGAATGAAAAATTTCAGAAGTTTGCTCAAAATTAATTCAATGAAAAAACTCAACTTTCCTTTTTTTCTCTTTTTATTTTCAGCATTTCAGGCACAAGTGATTTCCGGAGCTATATTTTCCAAGGAAGAAAACAAGCCGATTCCTTATGTGAAAATTGGGGTTGAAAAAGATAATCTGGGAACAGTTTCTGATGAATCGGGAAAATTCTCTCTGGATTTGTCAAAAACCAATACTAATAAAAATGTCAGAATCGAAGTTTCGGGTTACGAACCTTTTTCTATGAATGTTGGGAATTTTATCAAACAAAATCCTCAACAGATTTTTCTTCAGGAGAAAGTTCAGACCATCAAAGAAGTTAAACTGACACCGAAAAAACTGGTGGATAAAAACTGGGGCGTAAATACCAAAAGCAAAAGTGTTACTTATAGTGTCAATCCGGAATTTGATAAAACCAATTTTCTGGGTGAAACGGCGATACAGTTCAATACCAAAAAAAGAGCAAAACTCAGAACTATTAATCTGAATGTAGCGCAATTTAATTCCAAAGAACCGGTAGTGATGCGCTATACAATTTACAATGATGAGAATGGTTTGCCAGGGAAAAGTCTTTTGGATGAAGAAATCACATTAGAACTAACTTCGGATAAAATAAAAGACGGCGTTTTTTCTTTGGATGTCAACAACCAGAATATTTGGGTGAAAGGAAAATTCTACGTCGGAATCCAGTTTCTGAAAGCTTTTGACGGTAATATAAGAATCAGCGCAGCTTTGTTTAAAACGGGTTATATAAGAGAGTTTTATCAGGATTGGCAGAAAATGTCTATCGCTGCACCAGCCATTAATATTGATGTGAAAGTTGATAAAAGTGCTGTGAACGAGAGTGCAGAAAAAGATGTTTTCGATAATGTTTCTGCTTCACTACAAGATTATACGCTATTTTTGGAAGAAGCCAGAAAATCAGGATTTGGTAAAAATACATTAACAGGAAGAGTTCTTCATTTGAAAGATGCTGATATCTATTATGAGATTTATGGAAAAGGAGAGCCGTTGTTTTTGCTTCACGGTAATGGCGGAAGCATTGACGCCTTCACAAAAGAGATTCCTGAGTTGTCAAAACATTTTCAGGTCATTGCAATGGACACAAGAGCGCAGGGAAAAAGTACAGATACATCAACAGAGCCTTTGACTTATAAAAAATTTGCGGAAGATGTGAAGGCTTTGGCTGACGAATTAAAATTGAAAAAAATCAATATTCTGGGTTGGAGCGATGGTGGTAACACAGCTATTGAATTTGCCATAAAATATCCAAAAATGACAAATAAAATCATAACAAGTGGTGCCAACGTTTTCCCTAATGGTGTCGGAGAGAAAATGGTGGAAGATATGAAGAATGATGTTGCCAGAATGAAAGCAGAACACAAGCCGGAAAGAGATATTCGCCTGGAGCAACTGATGATTGATGAACCTAAAATCACGAAAGAACAACTCAATAAGATAAGTGCGAAAGCGTTAATTGTCGCAGGAGAAAATGATTTGATTCTCCGATCTCACACTGAATATATCGCTAAGGAAATTCCCAATTCCAAAATGAAAATTTACAAAGGCGCATCTCACGGTGTTCCTGTGGAAAGGGCGGAAGAATTGTGCCAGGATGTGATTGATTTTATTAAGAAGTAAAAAATAGTAAATGCCAAAACACAATTTTTTTTAAATCCAACTCTTAATTCAAGTCACAAAGGGCTTAGCAATAAAACTTTGCGACTTTTTTATAATTTTAAAAGAGTGATTACAATTGCGTCTTTGATAAAACTAATCTAATCAATCGTCAGCATTTTCAAACTCCAAAGATTCCCATTGTAAATATCCAAATCGACTTTTGAATTGATGCCGTAAACAATGCCATTTTCTGAAAATTGCCAGAACTGCCATTCATCATCTGGCGAAGGTGTAGGAACATCATTATAATTCGCTAACCAAAGCGGATAATCATCAAATTCGCCTTTCAGGTAATCTTTATAGTAATGGTAATAAGTGTAGATAATCGGTTTTTCGCCGTAGGTATCTTCCATTATTTTTATCCAGACTTTGAGATCGGAAATCAATTGCTCTTTTGATTTTTTCCTTGGATCTTTTTCGATATCGAGAATTGGCGGAAGATCACCGGATTCTAATTTTGCAACAGAAAGGTAAGAATTAGCCTGCATCACGGGGTCTTCATCCGGGCGATAAAAATGATAAGCGCCACGAATCAATTGATGTTGTTTTGCCGTTTCCCAAAAATGATCAAAGTTTTTATCCAGTTTTCGGTTTCCCATACTTGCTCTCAGAACAACGAATTTTAAAGGAATTGTTCTGTTGCCGATGCTCAAGCTATCCCATTGGATATCTTCTTTTCTTTGATAGTGGGAAATATCAAAGCCAAAAGTCTGATTGGAATATAATCCAGTTATTTTTTCGATTCTAAGAGATTCTTTTTCCGGATTTGTAAGGTTTTTGTGCTCAAAATGCTTCCCAAAATAATAAGCGAAATAGTAATTGATTTTTTGTCTCAGATAAAATCCTGTCCCCAATAAAGAAATACAAAGTATTATCAGAAGAATCCAACGTTTCCTGAAAAACGTTTTTTTTCTTTTCCTGTGAATTTTCCTTTTAGAGGCAGGGTTTATTTTGGTCATAAGTTTTGCAAAAATATCGTTTTTACCTTTTGAATGGATAAAAGAAAAATTATTTTTAAAAATTAAAATATGAATGAATATTTTTGGCTCATTTTATGCTAATATTGTATGATCAATTTTAAAATTAAAAAACGATGAAAAAGAGATTATTATCATTAGCGGCAGTTGTATTGGTAGCTGTAGCAATGAACGCTCAAACTGTAAAACAGGAAGTTAAAAAAGATGCAAAAGCAGTTGGCAATGCAGTAGAGAAAGGTGCAAAAGCAACTGGTGAAGGTGTAAAAGATGCTGCAAAATGGACTGGTAAAACAGCTACTAAAGGCGCAAAAGCAACCAAAAAAGGTGTTAAGAACGCTGCAAAATGGACTGAAAAAACAGCCAAAAAAGGCGCTAATGCAGTAAGTGATACCTACAAAGATGTAAAAGACGATATCAAAAAGAAAGATTAGTTTTTAACTTCAATAATTTAAAACAACTTCCATTGGAGAAGTTGTTTTATTTTTTTTGTAACAAAACCTACGAAAGATTAACTAAGAAAAGTATTAGTTCATTGAATTAACTATCTTCGTATAATAAAATTTATAAATTAAAATGAAAAAATTGATTTTGACATTTGCTTTTTCTGTTGCGACAGTAGCAAATATATCTGCTCAAACAGCTAAGCAAGTGATTGATAACTATATTACGGCTCTTGGTGGAAAGCAAAAACTGGAGTCTGTAAAAACTCTTTCCATGAAAAATACCATTAGCGTAATGGGAATGCAAATGGATGGGAAGACGGTTAAAAAAGATAACAAATTCAAGTCCAGCCAAAGTATGATGGGACAAGAAATGGTTCAGGTTTTTGACGGTGAAAAAGGTTTTGCAAATCAAATGGGACAAAAGATTGATTTCCCCGCTGACCAGGTTGCAAAGCTGAAGGAATCAAAGTTGATGGACGCTCTTGGAATGAATCCTGACAAAATGAAAACCGTTGAAAAAAAGCAAATTGATGGTAAGGATTACATCGTTTTATCTTCTGATGACAGCAAATATTATTTTGATGCAAAAACCAATTTGCTTTACAAAACAGAAGGCGATAAAGGAACGATGACGATTAATAAATATGCGGATGTTAATGGAATCAAATTTGTAGAAGAAATGTCTATAGATGCAGCCGGGCAACATGTAGATGTTAAAAATTCCGATATCCAAATCAATCAGCCGGTTTCTGATGACGAATTTAAATAACGGTGTTTGAAAATAAAGTAAAAAGGATTCAAAATTTTGAATCCTTTTTTTGACATGATTAGAATATAATTATCTACGAATTATATTCTTTTTCCCATTCTTCCGCCGCTTCACAAAGTGTTTTGTAAAACTCTTCTCCGTATTTTCTGATAAGTGGCTCTTTCAGAAACTGATAAATTCTTACCTGAAGCTCTTTTCCTAAAGTGCAGGCGTCATTACATATATTCCATTCGTGGTAGTTTAGGGCTACGAAAGTTTTATATTCATTCACGCGGATTGGGTAAAGGTGACACGAGATCGGTTTCTTCCAGTCAATCACGCCGTCTTCATAAGCCTTTTCGATACCACATTTTGTCGTTCCTTTCTCATCGAAAATTACATAGGCACACTCGCTTCCGTTGACCAGGGTTGTGACATAACCGCCATCATAATTATCAATGACCCAGGTTCCTTGTTCTTCAATAGCTTTCACACCTTCAGGTCTTAAGTAAGATTTTATTTTAGGGAATATTTCATCTAAAATGGGAAGCTCATCTTTGTCCAGAGGAGCACCGGTGTCTCCGTCTACACAACAAGCACCTTTACATTTCGTAAGATTACAGACAAAGCTTTCTGCAAAAACATCTTCCGAAATTAATTTATCATCTATTTGAATCATACATCATTAATTTAAAATTTAAAAAATATAGCAATTTTAAAGAATGCAAGTGTAAAGACAATTATCCAAAGTCCCAATTCCTGCATCCAGTATTTTGGTAAAAAGCGTAACATCCTGCTGAGGATAATACTGACCGGCAAAGCTAGTAATAATAAATATTCGTAGTTGTTCCCCATATAAAAAATGATGGTGATAAGCTGGGCCAGGGAAAAAACCAGTACAAAGGTATATTTATATCTGCTGATAGGGCTTTTCTCATTGTAATGTTTGAAATGATCGGAAAGCGAGTATAAAAGCATCAATGCGATCGGAGTCAAGATATACAACGGAAAATAAGAATCCAATAATTCGAATTTCCCGTAGAAAGGTAAATATGTTTTATCCCAAGTTGTGTAATGGATGAGATACATCAACCCAAAATAACTCAGGACAATCAGGATTATACCAAAAAATAATCTGAAAATATTAAGACCTATTCTTCCGGAAGTTCCGATAATATGAAAAATTACAAAAACACCCATTGGCCAGCTTGGTGGAAAAACCAGATAATTAAAAGCCAGAATAGAACCAACAAGCATAAAGGAACTTTTTCTGAGATAATCGTTCTGGCTCGTAAGAATCAAGAGAATAATGGCACTGGTCAAAAAAGTAAATGCTAATCCAACTTCAATCGTTCCGTCATAAAATGAAGCCACAAAAATGGTATAAAGGAATAGTGGAAGATGCGAAAACTGATTGAGCGCAATAGCATTGAATAAAAAATATCCCAAACTGATTCCCATGAATGTAATTATCGCGGGAAATACATCTATATATTTGAAATCTAAAAGATTAAGTGATAAAAATATCAGAAATAAAAACCCGATGTACACGGGAACCGAAAAAATATTGCTTTCTTTAGAAAGTAATCGAAACATTTTTTATAAATTTGTGCAAAGTTAATTTAAAAAAAGAAAAAAGATGACATCTTTCTGGTTAGCCCTAAGCGCAGCTTTCAAATGGTCTTTCGGGTTTTTTGATTTTTCAGCAAACGTACTCAATTGGATATTATTTTTAGTCGCTACAGGATTTTTCTGTTATTGGTGCTATATTTTGGTAGTAACATTAGGTGCTCAGAAGGATAAAGATTATCATTCCCCAACAGAAGGGAAACATCCTTACTATGACCCAAAAATCTACAAAAACGAAGGTTAAATAAATTGATTATATTTATAAAAAACCCGTCTCGTTATTTTAACGAGACGGGTTCTTTTATTTTATTGAATGTTTGATTAATTCTCATCATGACAGGGAACAACTAAAACAGGGATTTTGGACTTCCTGGTAATTTCTTTAGTAAGGCTTCCAATAAAAACATCGTAAACGCCACTTCTGCCATGCGAACCAATGATAATATAATCCGCATTTTTTTCATCAGCGAATTCCAGAATCGTATCACCGGCAACTCCCTGCTTCAAAATATGTGTGCAATTTACTCCCTGTGAGATAACGCGTTGTTCCAGCTTATTTAGTTCTCGCAATTCATATTTGATTTCGTTTTCTTCCACTTCCGGGAAATACTGGAAGCCCATATCACCAATCACAAAACCTATATCAGAAGCAGCAACATGAATCAGAGCAATCTCAGCATTAATGTCTTTTGCAAATCCAACAGCATAATCTACCAATTTATCAGAGCTGTCAGAAAAATCTACGGGTAAGATAATTTTTTTCATAATCGAGATTTATAGTTATAAGAAAGCAAAAATTTAGCCATTATAAAGGTAAAAATAAAAAACTGATAACAATCAATTATCAGTTTAATATTAATGAATGAACATCTTATGATGTTTCTACTGTATTTTAAGAGCGAATAGCTTTTGACCTTCAAGAGAAGCTTCCAATAGGTCGTTTTCAGATACTTTGCCAACGCCTTTCGGTGTTCCTGTGAAAATCAAATCACCAACTCGCAATGTAAAATACTGTGAAGCGAATGCAATAATATCATCAAAGCTGAAAATCATGTCTTTTGTATTGCCGTTTTGGACTTGCTCGTTATTTTTAGTCAAAGAAAAATTCAGATTCTGTAAATCATAACTTTCCTTTGAAACAAAATCCGACAACACGGCCGAACCGTCAAAACCTTTTGCCAGTTCCCATGGAAGACCTTTACCTTTTAGTTTCGATTGTAGATCTCTGGCAGTAAAATCGATGCCAAGACCAATCTCGTCAAAGTGTTTTCCGGCGTTTTCTTTTTGGATGTATTTTCCGCCTTTCGAGATTTTCAAAACCACTTCCAGCTCGTAATGGATGTCATCAGAAAATTCCGGAATGTAAAAATCCGAGCCCTTTTTCAGAATAGCTGTATCGGGTTTCATAAAAATCACTGGATCTTCCGGAACTTCATTTCCCAATTCTTTGGCGTGTTCGCTGTAATTTCTTCCTATGCAGATTATTTTCATAATTAATTACTTTTTAAAAATAAAGTAGACAGCCAAAATCAAAAAGATAAAACCGATGAGGTGATTCATACGGAAACTTTCTTCCTTGAAAAAGACAATGGTAAAAACCGTAAAAACGGTTAGTGTAATCACTTCCTGCATGACTTTCAGCTGCCATAGATTGAATGGGCCTCCGTTTTCTTTGAAGCCGATTCGGTTGGCCGGAACCTGGAAACAATACTCGAAAAAAGCAATTCCCCAGCTTATAAAAATGATAGCAACCAATCCCAGATTATGAAACCAATCCATTTGTTTGAATTTCAAATGGCCATACCATGCTAATGTCATAAATACGTTGGAAATGACGAGTAGTGTTATTGTTAATACGATCTTGCTCATATTTTATAATTTTAAAATCTGGACTTCAACTGGATCTTCGTGAAAATTTTCTTTGTATAAAGCGGGAAATCGGCATTCTGAAGCCAACCATAGTAACCCAGGTCTTTTTGGAAAACTTCTTTTACAACATGGCCTTTATACTTTCCAAAAGCAAAAATCTCCTGATCTTTTTCATTGAAATGAATCATGCCTGCCAAGTCAGCAAATCTGTTCTGTGAGGAGAAATCGCTTAGTTCAGCAATTTCGTTCGGTACATCATCGTATTTTCCGACTTGTGCATCCAGAACTTCGAAAGTTGCCATTACATCCGCTTCTGCAGAGTGGGCATTCTCCAAAGTTTTATTACAATAGAACTGATAAGCTGCGCCAAGATTTCTCGGCTCTTTTTTGAAAAAGATTGTTTGCGCATCTACGAAACGATGTTTGCCAAGATCAAAATCGATATCAGCTCTCAGCATTTCTTCCGCCAAAACAGGAATATCAAACCTGTTGGAATTGAAACCTCCCAGATCCGAATCCTTAATCATTTCCATAATTTTCGGAGCAATATCTTTGAACGTTGGTGCTTCTGCAACATCTTCATCATAAATGCCGTGAATTGCGGAAGATTCTTTTGGGATTGGCATTTCAGGATTAACTTTCCAGGTTTTGCTTTCTCGGGAAGCATCCGGATTGACTTTTAAGATGCAGATTTCTACAATTCTGTCTTTTCCGATATTGGTTCCCGTAGTTTCCAAATCGAAAACACAAAGCGGTTTATAGAGTTTTAAATTCATTTTTATGGTGATGATTTTGAATGACAAATTAGATTACTCATATTTATCATTCATCATTTATATTTATTTAAGTTGTTTTTGAAATATGAGTGAAATCAAAATATAGTAGATAATCATTAACGGAATTCCAACCGTTTTGAAAATCAATAAAATCGAAATTCCGCCAATTAACAAAGCCAGTTTCGGATAATTATCTTTTAATTGTTTCGATTTGAATTTCATCGCAATCATTTTGATCGGAGAGACTAGAAGCCAGGAAGAAATTACCGTGAAAATCAATAAATAAATTTCGTTCTCAAAAAGAAAACTGAAATTGCCGGATTCTTTGTAAGCATAAAATAATCCGAAAATCAAAATGGTGTTACTTGGCGTATTCAAACCTTTGAAGTAATATTTTTGCTCTTCATCCAGATTGAAAATGGCCAGTCGCAGGCAAGAAAAAAGTGTAACCAAAAAACCGAGGTAATAATACCAGGGAAGATCTGTGTATTGATTTCCAACCAAAGCTATAAACATTGTAAAGCCTGGCAAAAATCCGAAACTCACCATATCCGCCAAAGAATCCAATTGTCCGCCAAGATTACTGCTGGAATTCATTGCTCTTGCAATAAAACCGTCAAAGAAATCAAGAATCAAGGAAATGATAATACAAATCGCGGTTGTATGATAATCGCCTGAAAATAAATGAACGATCCCAACACATCCGGAAAAAAGATTCCCTAAAGTAAATGCATTCGCTAGGTTGTTTTTTATGAAATTCATACCGCAAAAATAAGTTTTTTTGTTGGAAGCCTGAAGTTAGAATCCGAAGTTTTGGAACCTCTGAGAAAAATTTGATTCTTCTGACTTCTGACTTCCAACTTTTAGTAATTTTGTAAAATGAAGAATTTGAGATGGCAAGAATTACTTGCGCTTGTTTACAGACTTTTTTTAGTTTTTTTCTTTTACCAGATCGCAAGATTATTGTTCTGGATTTTCAATAAGGATCTTATAAAGGTTGACGGAATATCAGAGTATTTTAGACTATCCTATTATGGAACTGCTTTTGACACAACTGCCATTTTGTACGTCAATTCGGTCTTCATCTTATTAAGTATCATTCCAATAGTTATAAATACAAAAAAGAGTTATCAAAAATTTCTGTTCTACTGGTATTTTATCACAAATGGGCTAACCTATGCATTCAATTTCGGCGATATTGTTTATTATAGATTTAGTCAGGCAAGATTAACTTCTGCTGCGATTGAAGTTGGAAAAAATGAGGATAATCTTGGAAGAGTTTTCTGGAACTCGGTATTACAACATCCATTTGTTTTTATTTGGTTTACGGTTATTATAGTGGTTTGGATTTTTCTTTACAGAAAAGTTAAAGTAAGAGAAGAAAAACCGAACAATTTAATCGCTTATTTTGCTTATTCAATTGTTGTTTTGTGCATCACTGCGACGTTAGTCGTTGGCGGAATCAGAGGTGATTTTAAGCATTCCACGAGACCGATTAACTTGGTTGATGCCAATAAGCATGTCAATAATCCGTTGCAGGCAAACCTGGTTCTCAATAGTGTTTTTTCATTTTTCAGGACCTTTAATACCAACAATTTTAAATTGGTTCATTTTGTTGATGAGAAATTTATTGAGCAAGAAATCAAGCCATATAAATTGTATGAGCGGGAAGTTGAACCAAAACCGAATATTGTCATTTTCATTGTAGAAAGTTTTGCGAAGGAATATTCCGGGGCTTTCAACAGGAATACTACTATCAAAAATTTTGTTTCCTACACGCCATTTTTGGATAGTTTAGCTAATAATAGTTTAATTTTCACTAATGCTTTTGCTAATGGAAGGCAATCAATACATGGGATGAGCTCAGTTCTGGCGGGGATTCCAAGCTTGACTGATGCGTTTACAAGTTCTCCATATTCTAACCAAAAAATTCAGTCAATCGTTTCTGTATGCAATGATATGGGCTATGATACGAGTTTTTATCACGGTGCTCCAAATGGATCTATGGGCTTCCAGGGATTTGGAAATATTTTGGGATTCAAGCATTATTTTGGAAAAAACGAATATAATAATGATCAGGATTTTGATGGTATTTGGGCTATTTGGGATGAACCGTTTTTTCAGTATTTTGCAAAGAGTATAGGTAAAAAACAGCCTTTTATGTCAACTTTGTTTTCTGCTTCTTCTCATGATCCGTTTAAAGTTCCGGAAAAGTATCAGAACAAATTCAAATCGGGTCCGTTACAGATTCACATTCCGATCCAGTATACAGATTATTCTCTGAAAAAATTCTTTGAAACTGCAAGTAAACAACCTTGGTATCAAAACACGATTTTTGTCATAACAGCAGATCATACCAATCAAATTTATTACCCGGAATATCAAAAAGCAATGAATCGATTTGCAATTCCACTGTTGTTTTTCTCTCCCAATCCCAAATATAATCTTAAAGGTGTTGATAACAGATTTGCACAACAGATTGATATATATCCAACTTTAGCAGACCTGACAGGTTACAACAAAAAAATCAGAAGTTGGGGAAGAAGTTTGGTTTCGGATAAGAATGAGGATTATATGATTGTCAATTCGGATGCTATCAATGAACAGATGATTATCGGTAATTATATTTATATCTTTAATGGTAAAGAAGTAACGGGTATTTATGACAAATCAGATCTGGCGTTGTCAAAAAATATTTTGTCAAAGAACCTAAATTCTGAGCAAAAATCAGGTGTTGAAAAAGTCAAAGCGTGGTATCAGGACTATATGGATCGTGTGATCAATAGAAAACTGAGATAAAATAAGGTGTTTAAGATAAGAAAAACACGGTATAACCTGTTATTTATGCTTTGGATAGCAAAAAGTATTGTTTGTTTAAAAAAAAATGATATTTTTAACAATGTTAATTTAACGTTAACAGAGAAAGCCTATCCAAACAAAAACAATTAAAAAATAGAAGACAATGAACAAATTAATCTTAGCATTTGCCTTATTCATCAGTGTTTTATCATTTGCTCAAATCGAAGGAAAATGGAAAACGATTGACGACGAAACCGGAAAAGCGAAATCTATCGTTGAGATCTTTAAAAAATCTGATGGTAAATATTATGGAAAGATATCTCAGTTATTGATAAAACCCGAACATGCTAACTGCGTAGCTTGCAAGGACGACCGTAAAAACAAGCCGCTTTTGGGAATGGAAATTATCCGTGACCTTAAAAAAGATGGTAACGAGTTTACAGGAGGTACAATTACAGATCCTAAAAATGGAAAATCTTATAAATGTACAATCACAAAAGATGGTGATAAACTGAATGTGAGAGGCTATATGGGAATTTCTTTAATCGGAAGAACCCAAACCTGGCTCAAGGCTGACTAGATGAAATTATGATAAATCACAGGCTCCCGTTTGGGAGCTTTTTTTGTTATGCTGATAATAAAAAAATTAATACTTTTGTATTTCGAAATTTTAAATAATACATTTTCAAAATCAATTATCAGATGTAACATCCGATGTTCCACTTGGTAATTAAATTAGTAAACATTATCAAATGAAAGAATATACATTTCGTGAAGTAATTGCTCAGGCCATGAGCGAAGAAATGCGTAAAGACGAATCCATATTTCTTGTAGGAGAAGAAGTTGCGGAATATAACGGAGCTTACAAAGCTTCAAAAGGAATGCTGGATGAATTTGGTGCAAAAAGAATCATTGATGCGCCAATTGCCGAACTTGGATTTACAGGTATCGCTGTAGGAGCTGCAATGAATGGGAATCGTCCGATTGTAGAATTTATGACTTTCAACTTCTCAATGGTTGCTATCGATCAGATTATCAACAACGCTGCTAAGATCTATCAGATGAGTGGCGGGCAATGGAACTGCCCAATCGTATTCCGTGGACCGACAGCTTCTGCGGGTCAGTTGGGAGCAACACACTCTCAGGCTTTCGAAAGCTGGTATGCCAATTGTCCGGGACTTAAGGTTGTTGTACCTTCAAATCCTTACGATGCGAAAGGATTGTTGAAGACAGCAATCCAGGACAACGATCCGGTAATTTTCATGGAGTCTGAGCAGATGTATGGTGACAAAATGGAAATTCCTGAAGAAGAATATTACATCCCAATCGGAAAAGCTGATATCAAAAAAGAAGGTAAAGATGTAACTCTGGTTTCTTTCGGTAAGATTATGAAGCTGGCTTTGCAAGCTGCCGCTGATCTAGAAAAAGAAGGGATTTCTGTTGAGGTGATCGACCTTAGAACCGTTCGTCCTTTGGATTACGACACAGTATTGGAGTCAGTAAAGAAAACCAACAGGCTGGTAATTTTGGAAGAAGCTTGGCCGTTCGCTTCAGTCGCTTCGGAGATTACTTATATGGTTCAGCAAAAAGCATTCGATTATTTGGATGCACCAATCAAGAGAATCACTACGCCGGATGCATCGGCACCTTATTCTGCAGCATTGTTCGCAGAATGGTTCCCGAAGCTGGAAAAAGTGAAAGAAGAGATCAAAAAGGCAATGTACGTCAAAGCATAATAACTAAGCTCCCGAATTGTTCGGGAGTTTTTTTATTTGGAGCAATTCCCGCTATCCACTATATCTTTTTCTTTTTTTGCAAAAAAAGAAAAAGGATGCCGTTCCTATCGGGGCTAGGGATTTTGTCATCCAAACAAAATTCTATATAAAAATAGAATCTTGCTATTCTTTAGAAATTTCGATAGGGATACAAACTTACTTTAATTATGTCTTTGCTGAACGTAAGCACCTTTGCGAACCTTAAAACATTTTTAATAATATCAAAATCTAGCAAGCTTTGTGTTCAAATTATATCCAAGATAAATTTTCAAAATAAAGCCATAAAAATTTGTAGGTTAATAAATTATTCCTATTTTTGCACCTCAAAATGAGATGTAAAATATGTTAATAATTCCAGTAAAAGACGGAGAGTCTATCGACAGAGCTTTAAAAAAGTACAAAAGAAAATTTGATAAAACTAGAGTTGTAAAAGAACTTAGATCTAGACAGCAATTTATCAAGCCTTCAGTAACTTTGAGACAAGCTAAACTTAAAGCAGCTCACAAACAAAGAAACCTGAGCAAAGAAGAACAAGCTTAAGGTTCTTTTTAGCAAAACATAATAAAAATCACTTCCGAATTTCTATATTTGGAAGTGATTTTGCATTTATATATCTATGGTAGAAAGATTCTTGGAGTATATCGAAGTGGAGAAAAGATATTCACCACACACATTGACCAACTACAAAAAAGATTTGTCAGATTTTTCGGCCTTTGTTCTCAGGACGGAAGCTTTGGAGGATATTGTTCATGTTCATAAAAAAGTGATCAAAAACTTTATAGTGGAATTGAGTAGTTCTGGCTTGAGTAAAAGAAGCATTAACAGGAAGTTGTCATCACTTCGCAGTTTCTATGCTTTTATGCTTCGGCTGGAAGAGATTAAGGTTTCTCCTATGGAAACCATCGATTCTTTAAAATTCTATGCTGAAAAACGAATCCCTTTTTCAAAGGAGGAGATGGAGCTGATGAAGACAGAAGTGGAGGAGAAAGGTAAAATGACGCTTCTTGATAAATTAATCATCGAGACATTATATCAAACCGGAATCAGAAAATCTGAGTTATGTAACCTTTTATTGAACCATGTGGACTTCTCCAAGAAAGAAATCTTAGTTATAGGTAAGGGGAACAAAGCCAGAGTAATTCCAATTTCGGATGAATTGGTTTCAGATTTTCAAACATATCTTAATATAAGAGCGGCTAATGCAGAAAACGAACATTATTTTTTCGTTAATAAGAATGGAAAAAAACTGGGTGAAAAGTTTGTTTATCTGGTCGTTAATAAGTACTTTAGTGTAGTGACTTCGAAGCAAAAAAGAAGTCCTCATATTTTAAGACATACTTTTGCAACCCACGTTCTGAACGAGGGTGCAGAGATTTCTAAAGTTCAGAAAATAATGGGACATTCCAGCTTGGCAAGTACACAGGTCTATACGAGCGCAAATATAGAGAAGTTGAAAGAAGCTTATAGAAATGCACATCCAAGAGAAAAAGAAAACTGATAAAACAAATTATATGAAATGATTTTTACATTTTTTTCATTGTTTAACCATTAAAATCAGACATTATGAAGATTACAATTCAGACTGCAGGTGTTACGCCGCACGAACCATTGAAAGAGAGAATTGAAAAAAAATTAAGTAAACTAGAGACGTTTTATGACAAAATTGTTGAGTCTGCGGTATATCTGAAAGTTGAAAACACATCAGAGAAACAAAATAAAACAATAGAGCTGGTTGTGAAGATACCCGGCAATGATATCGTAGTGAAGAAGACTTGCGCCAGTTTTGAAGAAAGTTTAGACGAATGTGTTGAAACGGCTAAGAAACTGTTAATCAAGAAAAAAGAATTGGCTTAAAAAAATAATTAAATTTTTTTCTAAAAATATTTGTAGATTTCAAAAAAGTGTCTCATATTTGCACTCGCAAAACGGAAGTAACCGCGGCGCAGAAAGACAGTTCTTTTGAAATCTATTTGCCTCCATAGCTCAGTTGGCCAGAGCACGTGATTTGTAATCTCGGGGTCGTGGGTTCGAATCCCTCTGGAGGCTCTAATATAAAAGTATCGGGGAGATACCAGAGCGGTCAAATGGGGCTGACTGTAACTCAGCTGCTTCGGCTACGTAGGTTCGAATCCTGCTCTCCCCACTTTTTATATTTAAAATTTGCAAGTTCAAAAATTTATTTTAAATTTGCATCCACGTTTACCAACATTTTTTGGAAACAAAAATTGCGGAAGTAGCTCAGTTGGTAGAGCGTCAGCCTTCCAAGCTGAATGTCGCGGGTTCGACCCCCGTCTTCCGCTCAAGAATCACAAACCTTACGGAATGTGATTTTTTTTTAGGCCGACTTAGCTCAGGGGTAGAGTGCTTCCTTGGTAAGGAAGAGGTCACGGGTTCAAATCCCGTAGTTGGCTCATATAAGATCCTGAAAGAATATTCAGGATTTTTTTTGGAATCATTTTTATGTTGGGTTAATGTAAATTTGCTTCCGGTTTTGCAAAAATAATGAGCAGATATTTTTATTGAATATCATATCGTTAATTTTTATAGAAAATAATTTTTAATATTTAAAAATTCATTATATTTGCAGACCGAAAAAAACAATAGTTAAATAAATTAAATAATAAAATCATGGCAAAGGAAACGTTTAATCGTAACAAACCGCACTTGAACATTGGTACTATTGGTCACGTTGACCATGGTAAAACTACCTTGACTGCTGCTATTACAAAAGTATTATCAGATAAAGGTTTAGCTGAAAAGAAAGACTTCTCTTCTATTGACTCTGCTCCAGAAGAAAAAGAAAGAGGTATTACAATTAATACAGCTCACGTAGAATACGAAACTGAAAACAGACATTACGCTCACGTTGACTGTCCAGGTCACGCGGATTATGTAAAGAACATGGTAACTGGTGCTGCTCAAATGGACGGAGCTATCCTTGTAGTTGCTGCAACAGATGGTCCAATGCCTCAAACTAGAGAGCACATTCTACTTTGTCGTCAGGTAAACGTACCAAGAATCGTTGTTTTCATGAACAAAGTTGACATGGTTGACGATGCTGAGTTATTAGAATTAGTAGAATTGGAAGTTAGAGATCTTCTTTCTTCTTACGAATATGACGGAGATAACTCTCCAGTGATCCAAGGGTCTGCTTTAGGTGGTCTTAACGGTGATGCTAAATGGGTTGAGAAAATCGACGAACTTATGGCAGCTGTTGATAACTGGATCGAATTGCCAGTTAGAGATCAGGATAAGCCATTCTTGATGCCAATCGAAGATGTATTCTCTATTACAGGTAGAGGTACTGTAGCGACTGGTAGAATCGAGGCTGGTGTTATCAACACAGGTGATCCTGTTGATATCGTTGGTATGGGTGATGAAAAATTAACTTCTACAATTACAGGGGTTGAGATGTTCAGAAAAATCCTAGACAGAGGTGAAGCTGGTGATAACGTAGGTCTATTGTTGAGAGGTATTGAAAAGACTGACATCAAGAGAGGTATGGTTATCGCTAAGAAAGATTCTGTGAAGCCACACAAAAAATTCAAAGCTGAGGTTTATATCCTTTCTAAAGAAGAAGGTGGACGTCACACACCTTTCCACAACAAATACCGTCCTCAGTTCTACGTAAGAACTACTGACGTTACAGGTGAGATCTTCTTACCAGAAGGTGTAGAAATGGTAATGCCTGGAGATAACTTGACAATCACTGTAGAATTGTTACAACCAATCGCTCTTAACGTAGGTCTTAGATTTGCGATCAGAGAAGGAGGTAGAACAGTAGGTGCTGGTCAGGTAACTGAAATTCTAGATTAATTCTTAATCAAAATATAAAAGTTCCGTAAGGAAGCTTACGGAACTTTTAAATCTACGGGCATCGTCCAATGGTAGGATACCGGTCTCCAAAACCGTTGATCAGGGTTCGAATCCTTGTGCCCGTGCAAATATAAAATATGAGCTCATTAATTAATTTTTTAAAAGGTTCTTATACAGAATTCAAAGATAAGGTGGAGTGGCCAAAATGGCCGGACTTACAGTCTTCTACTATAGTCGTAGCTGTTACAACTATAATACTTGCTTTATTTACATTTGGAGTAGATTCTTTATTCAGTGTTACTATAAAGAATTTTATTGCGACTTTTATTAATCTATTTAATTAATCCAAAATTACTTTCCTCATGAGCGAATTGAAATGGTATGTGCTGAAAGCTATTAGCGGCCAGGAAAATAAAGTTAAAAACTACATTGAGAACGAAATGAAACGTTTAGGTTTCGAACAATATGTGACTCAGGTGGTGATTCCTATGGAGAAAGTAATACAAATCAGAAATGGTAAGAAAGTTCCAAAAGAGAAGCCTTACTATCCTGGTTATCTTATGGTGGAAGCTAATCTGGTAGGTGAAGTTCCTCACACAATCAAGAATATTCCTGGGGTAATTTCTTTCTTGAGTCTGACAAAAGGAGGAGATCCGGTTCCAATGAGAAAATCTGAAGTCAACAGAATGCTTGGAAGAATGGATGAACTTTCGGAATTTGCTACTGATGTTGAGATCCCATTCATTGTAGGAGAAAATGTTAAAGTTATAGATGGACCTTTCAATGGATTCAACGGGACAGTTGAAAAAATCCTTGAAGATAAGAAAAAAATTGAAGTTTCTGTTCTTATTTTCGGAAGAAAAACGCCAATGGAGTTGAGTTATATGCAGGTAGAAAAAGTATAATTACTTACTAAAAATATTAAAAAGCCTTTCAATTTGTTGAAGGGCTTTTCTATTTTAATAAAATAATCGCTTAAGTTATTGCAGGTTAGAAAATTATTCTTATTTTTGCAACCTGAAAAGTGGGACTGTCTAATGTGAGAATGGATATCCCGCTGAATAATAAATGCTTCCAAACTCATTAATTATTCAAATTTAAACAACAAAAAATGGCTAAAAAAGTCTTTAAAATGGTAAAACTTCAGGTGAAAGGTGGCGCTGCTAACCCTTCTCCACCAGTAGGTCCGGCTTTGGGTTCTGCGGGTGTGAACATCATGGAGTTTTGTAAACAATTTAACGGAAGAACTCAGGATAAGCCTGGGCAGGTTTTGCCAGTAGTTATTACTGTGTACGAAGACAAATCTTTTGAATTCGTAATCAAAACGCCTCCTGCTGCAATCCAGCTGATGGATGCTGCAAAGATCAAAGGAGGTTCCGGTGAACCAAACAGAAACAAAGTAGGTTCTGTATCTTGGGATCAGGTAAAGAAAATCGCGGAAGATAAAATGGCAGACCTTAACTGCTTTACAATGGATTCTGCTCTTTCTATGGTTGCAGGTACTGCTAGATCTATGGGATTGAGAGTAACAGGAACTAAACCAACTAACGCTTAAAACTTAGAGAAATGGCAAAATTAACGAAGAAGCAAAAAGAAGCTTTAAGCAAAGTAGAAAAAAACAAAATTTACAATCTTGACGAAGCATCTGCTTTGGTAAAAGAAGTGAATTTCGCAAAGTTTGACGCATCTGTGGATATCGCTGTCAGACTAGGTGTAGATCCGAGAAAAGCAAACCAAATGGTAAGAGGTGTTGTATCTCTTCCTCACGGTACTGGTAAAGATGTTAAAGTATTGGCATTGGTAACTCCAGATAAAGAAGCTGAAGCTAAAGAAGCTGGCGCTGATTATGTAGGTCTTGATGAATACTTGCAAAAAATCAAAGAAGGTTGGACAGATGTTGACGTTATTGTAACTATGCCAGCTGTAATGGGTAAATTAGGACCATTAGGTAGGGTTTTAGGGCCAAGAGGTTTGATGCCAAATCCTAAGTCTGGAACTGTAACTATGGAAGTTGGTAAGGCTGTAACGGAAGTTAAGTCTGGTAAAATCGACTTCAAAGTAGATAAATATGGTATTATCCACGCAGGAATTGGAAAAGTGTCTTTTGATGCTGCTAAAATTAAGGAAAATGCTCAGGAATTAATCCAGACATTAATCAAGTTGAAGCCGACTGCTGCTAAAGGAACTTATGTGAAGAGTATCTATTTGTCTTCTACAATGAGTCCTGGAATTGCAATTGATACTAAATCTGTTAACTAATTTAAATCCTAAAGACAATGACAAAAGACCAAAAAGTTGTAGCAATACAAGAGATCAAAGATTTGCTTGAGGGTGCAAAAGTAGTTTATGTAGCAGATCTGGAAGGATTGAACGCTGGAAAATCTTCTGATTTCAGAAGACAGGCTTTCAAACAAAATATCAAAGTAAAAGTTGTTAAAAATACACTTTTGCAAAAAGCAATGGAGCAGATTGAAGGTGTAGACTATTCAGAAATGTTTAGTACTTTCAAAGGTAACTCTGCTGTAATGATTTCAGAAACAGCTAACGCTCCTGCAAAATTAATCAAAGACTTCAGAAAGAAAGAAGAAAAGCCGGCTCTTAAGTCTGCTTTTGTTCAGGAAACTTTCTATGTTGGTGACAATAACCTAGAGACTTTGGCTAACATCAAGTCTAGAGAAGAAATGATCGGTGAAATCATCGGATTGCTTCAGTCTCCAATCAGAAACGTTCTTTCTGCGCTACAAAACAAACCGGAAACTGTTGAAGCTAAAGCTGAAGAAGCTGCACCTGCGGTAGAAGAAGCTAAAGAAGAAACTCCGGCAGCAGAAGAAGCTCCAGAAGCATCTGCTGAAAGCACAGAGGAAACTCCAAGTGCTGAATAATTACACTCAAAAAAATAAATAAAACATTCAACAAAAAACATTACAACAATGTCAGAATTAAAAAATTTAGCTGAAACGCTAGTAAACTTAACAGTAAAAGACGTAAACGAATTAGCTGCTATCCTTAAGGATGAGTATGGAATTGAACCAGCTGCTGCTGCAGTAGTAGTTGCTGCAGGTGGTGCAGGTGAAGCTGCTGAAGAAAAAACAGAATTCGATGTAATTCTTAAGTCTGCAGGTGCTTCTAAATTAGCTGTTGTTAAATTGGTAAAAGATTTAACTGGTGCTGGTCTTAAAGAAGCTAAAGATATGGTAGATGGTGCTCCTGCTCCAATCAAGCAAGGTGTTCCAAAAGACGAAGCTGAAGCGCTTAAGAAGCAACTTGAAGAAGCTGGTGCTGAAGTAGAATTGAAGTAATCATTACTCAATAATATCAAAAGCGACAAGTCAACGACTTGTCGCTTTTTTTTATGTTAAATTTTCTTATCATTGGCTCATAAGTAGTTATTTTTATTAATTTTGCAAAGTGAAAAAAAGTTTATTTCCTTTCTGTGAGAAAGTAAAAGATTATGCCAGTATATCATTTAAATGCTGGCAATTTTCTGTTTTACTTACCTTTTTTTCATTTCTTTCTCTTTCTGCTCAGGAAATAAAACATGATGAGTCTGTTCCTACAGCGGGGATTACTATCGTTGGAGACGCCGTTATCTATTCCAAAGATGAAGCCTTCAATGAGCAAATATCAAAAAGCAAAAACTTACAGCAATATTCCAAAGTCATTAAAATTAATGATGATGAAATAAAGATTATTGCAAAAAATTCTGATGTACGGTCTTCTACAAAACAAAACTCCGAAAGAGCTAAATCTGAGAAGAAACTATTAGTTTCTAAGGAAAAAAAGACTACTGAAATACCGGATTTACCTGAAAAAGAAATAGCTCTGAAAATTTCTAATGGTCTTGACGGTAGTCAGTTTCTGACAGGAACCGGTTCGGGAAATATTTCTTTCATATCTCCCAGTAACGATTATCATAGTGCTAAGCACTTTATAATTTATTATGAAAATTATTCGCGTTCATCATTAGACTTCTTATATTCTACCAATTATTTTTTTACAAATGACAGCTGTACATTACAGATTAAACTCGCTGCTTTTTCTGTAAGGCCACCTCCACAGATTTAATTGATCATAAGCTTTTTTACTAAACATTTTCTTTGGGAATAATTTCTCAAAGCAAATTATTCATTTATTAATAATAATCTTTTATGAAAAAATTAAATCTACTTTTAATAGTAGTGGCTTTTTTATTGGGTAATCACTTGCTCTTTTCTCAAGCTGTTGATAGATTGTATTTATCCGTTTCTGCTACCGGTAGGGTATACGATGTTACTGGTGTACCGGCAACATTTCCTGCACCATTAACAACACCTAACTATTCTGGCGGTACTCCGGAAAGAATAAGTAACTTGGCGGTAGGTTATGATACGCCTGCAGGTAACCCTACAGGTTTGGTTTTTATTCATTCCAATACTGCAGCTGGAAGTACAATATATAAAAATACTGTTTCTACAGGTCAGAGTATTCCTGCAGCAGGTCCACTTATTGGTGGTATAGGAACTAATAATGTCCCTAAAACCGATGGAAACCCTTCTGGAGTAACTTATGGTTTTAGTAATACGACTAAAAATTTGTATCAAATTTATCCTACATATTCAAATTTAGGAACTGTAACTGGTGATGCTGCCTGGAATGGAACAGGAGGTAATACTTCAACTATTTGGGCAACAGATACATTTTTTGATTATCAGAACTTTATATATGTTATTTTACAAAATACGACAAACGGTACAACGTTTACGAGATACCTCTATAGAATCGATCCTGTTGCTTTAACTGCTACAAGAGTTACTACCATTACTGGCCCAGTTGGTACATATACAGCTACAACAACTAACAGTAGTAGTACGACCGTAGGTAATGTTAGAGGTTTGGCTTATCTGAATGGATTAGTATATGCGGTTTCGGTAAATAATGATACGCAATTAAATTTCTACAATATTAATATTTCTACAGGTGCCTCAACTTTTTTACGAACGTATACAGGGTTTACTGGCCTTAATGCAACTAATCAGGATTTGGCATCGGTACCATATTATATCCCTTTCATTTTTAATTGTGGTGGCGCATCAATTGTGGAAACTACACCTTTTGTTGCAGGTGTAAGTTCTACGAAAACTCTTAGAGTGCCGATTTCTACAGTTTATGGTCCGGGAACATATAGAATTAATATTTCCGGGACAGATTTTGCGACCAGTTTCACGGATGTTAACGTAACTTCAACTACAACATATATTGATATTCCGGTTACTTATAATGGTACTGGTAGCAATGGTACAAGAACACTTACTTATAATATTAATGGAAGTACAACTACCTGTGATTTTAATGCTGTTATTGAACGTGATCTTGATGGGGACGGTATCCCGGATATACTGGATTTAGATTCTGATAATGATGGTATTCTAGATATTTTCGAATGTCCGGAAAGTGTGGTGGATGTTAATTACAGTGTTGCGGACGGTAATACTTATACTTTTAATGCACCAGCAGCGGATTTAGGTTTTATTTTCGATGTTTATACACTTGATAATTCATTTAATTTGAATATTAATGGTGTTGATCTTTCAACTTCGAAACTAGAGTTTCAGCCGGATCAGACTGATAACGTGAGGTTTGTTGACGGGGCAACTTATGGTAACGGAACTGTTCCTCAGATTTATAACATGACAGGAAATGCTACTAATCCACTTGTTAGAATTATTATTCACAAGAATGGCTCTGTGAGTATGTATGGAAGTAAAACAAGTGGAGGGCAGCTTTACCCTTTACAATTATACAATGGGAATACTTTTAATACAATTACCTGGAACAGAACTGGATCCAACTCTATCGTCCTAAGTCAGTTAGTTGTGGGGCCTACATATATTACAGGTCGTGGAAATGGTGTTAAAAATGGATTCTGCGATCCTGATTCAGATGGGATTTCTAATCAATTTGATGTAGATAGTGATGGTGATGGTTGCCCCGATGCAATCGAAGGCAGTGAAGCTGTTCGTTATGATCAGGTTCATAGATTAACATTGCCTAATACCGACACAAATTATGCTTATCGAGGTCAGATTAAGACTACTTATAATGGTGTGACTACGGGCACGCCAGCTCAGATTATAAGCACATCTGCTTCTTCTAGCGGAGTGCCGCAATTGGTTAATTATGCAAACTACAACTTTAATTCTACTACAAATCCTTCCAATCTGGCTGGTATTGTTGACAATACGGATGGAACATCGGATATAGGGCAAGGTATAGGCACTTCCCAAAATGCGGCAGCTACTGATGCCGAATGTGGAAGATGTTTCCGTCCGGCAACTACATCTGGAACAACTTTGCCAACTAACCACGGAATTACGGCTCTTTCCAGAGCAGGAGGCAATGCAAGTGATTGGCCGACCAAAGTGAACGGTGCTTATACAGCTTTAGATGCAAAAACAAAAGGCTTTGTAATCAATAGAGTTCCGACATCTGCTCTTAGTTCAATTACACCAGTGGTTGGAATGTTGGTGTATGATACAACAGCTAACTGTCTCAAGATGTATGACGGTACAGGATGGTTCTGCTACACAAAACAAACTTGTAACGATTTTAACCAATAAAAAAATATGAAAACATATATAGTATCATTAGTAATATTGATTTCAGGGATTAGCTTTGGCCAGGTCACGATTGGAAAATCAAGTCCTTACACTCCGGCTAATGCAACAGTGTCTTTAGAGTTTGGAAATGCTAGTGGTGGCGCGAGAGGAATAGTTTTACCTTGGGTAACAGCGGCTGCGAATGTGGCATCTGCAGTTCCTGGTACTTTGATTTTCGATAGCAATGATCAGAAAGTTAAATTCGGTACATCCACAACAGCTAATGCAACCACAGTAGCTAGCTGGACGGATTTGTCTGCTGGTGCATATACGCCGATAACAGCTAATGTTCCTGATGCCAATGCTGAAAATTCTGCAGCTAAAACTTTAATCGGAGGTAATCCCGCGACAGATACAACTCCGGGAATATTGGTGTTAGGTGATGCCAATAAAGCGATGGTCTTGCCAAGAGTGAATTCCTACACCGACATCGTCAATCCAACTGCAGGAATGATGGTGTATGTCACAGGAACAACACCTCAGCAATTGGCTGTTTATAATGGTAGAGAATGGTCTTTCTGGACTAAGCCATAAATTTTTAAATCTAAATATTTCTAAACCACTTCTTTGCGAAGTGGTTTTTTTTGTATATATGAATTTTTTTACTTAAATTTGCAGTTCTTTTGGCGCTAATAATTAATATACTGTAATCAATATGTAACTCTTTCATTTTATGAAAGAGGATTTCTTGTTTATATATTTTAATTACGCCTTTAGAAAATAAAAATATTTTGCACTACTCCGTGAAAAGATATACCGGCGTTGCAGTTAGAAATTAGAATCAAGAACAAAGATTCAAGAATCAAGACTTCTTCTGATAGCGCCAAACATCAAAAGTCTTTCTCTTTTTCTTTCTCTTTATCTGGTTTCTGATATTTTTTTTAAACAAAATATTTTTTAACCCTTTTTTCTTATAATTTTATGAGTAAAACACAGGCCGCTCCTAAAGTTCAAGGTAATGAGAGAATTAACTTTTCTTCCGCGAAAGGTAAAATCGAAACACCTGACTTTTTGGACATCCAAATCCAGTCTTTCAAGGAGTTTTTCCAGTTAGACACGCTTCCTGAAGAACGACAAAAAGAATCTCTTTACAAAACGTTTCAGGAAAATTTTCCAATTACAGATTCTAGAAACCAGTTTGTACTTGAGTTTTTAGATTATCTTGTAGACTCTCCACGTTACTCTATTGATGAGTGCGTAGAAAGAGGATTGACTTATTCAGTTCCTCTAAAAGCTAGGCTTAAATTGTATTGTACAGACCCTGAACACGAGGATTTTCAAACTGTGGTTCAGGATGTATATTTAGGTCCGGTTCCTTATATGACACCTTCTGGTTCATTTATTATCAATGGGGCAGAGCGTGTGATCGTAACTCAGTTACACAGATCTCCGGGGGTATTCTTCGGACAGACTTACCACGCCAACGGAACCAAATTGTACTATTCAAGAATTATCCCTTTCAAAGGATCTTGGATGGAATTTACAACCGATATCAACAGCGTTATGTACGCTTATATCGACCGTAAGAAAAAATTACCTTTAACAACATTACTAAGAGCAATCGGTTACGAATCTGATAAAGAGATTCTTCAGATTTTTGACCTGGCAGAAGAAGTGAAAGTTTCTAAAGCGGCTCTTAAAAAAGTAGAAGGTAGAACTTTGGCTGCGAGAGTATTGAACACTTGGTTCGAAGACTTCGTAGACGAGGATACAGGTGAGGTTGTTTCTATCGAAAGAAACGAGATCATCCTAGACAGAGAAACTGTTCTTGAAAAAGAGCACCTTGATATTATTTTGGATTCCGGAGTTAAGTCTATCCTGATTCACAAAGAAAATTCCAACGAATTCTCTATCATCCAGAATACATTACAAAAAGACCCTACGAACTCTGAAAAAGAAGCGGTAGAGTACATCTATCGTCAGTTAAGAAATGCTGATGCGCCGGATGAGGAAACTGCAAGAGGAATCATTGAAAAATTATTCTTCTCCGAGCAGAGATATTCATTAGGTGAAGTTGGTCGTTACAGATTGAACAAAAAATTAGGTCTTAACATTTCTGAAGATAATCAGGTTTTGACGAAAGAAGATATCATCTCTATCGTAAAACATTTGATCGAATTGGTTAACTCTAAGGCTGAAGTTGATGATATCGACCACTTATCAAACAGAAGAATCAAAACTGTTGGTGAGCAATTGTCAGGTCAGTTTGGTGTAGGTCTTTCCAGAATTGCCAGAACAATCAAAGAAAGAATGAACGTTAGAGATAACGAGATCTTTACACCACTTGATTTGGTTAATGCTAAGACATTAACATCAGTGATCAATTCATTCTTCGGAACTAACCAGCTTTCTCAGTTCATGGACCAGACCAACCCGCTTTCAGAAATCACGCACAAGCGTAGACTTTCCGCACTAGGGCCTGGTGGTTTATCAAGAGAAAGAGCAGGTTTTGAGGTTCGAGACGTTCACCACACACACTACGGTAGAATTTGTCCGATCGAAACACCGGAAGGACCAAACATCGGTTTGATCTCTTCTCTAGGTATGTATGCAAAAATCAACAACCTTGGTTTTATCGAGACACCATATAGAAAAGTAGAGGATGGAAAAGTAGATCTTCAGGCTAAACCGATATATCTGAATGCAGAAGATGAAGAAAACCGAGTAATTGCTCAGGCAAACGTAGCTTTGAGTGATGACGGTAACTTCGAAACGGACAGAATTATTGCTCGTTTGGACGGAGATTATCCGGTTGTAGAACCTCAGCAGGTAGATTTGATAGACGTTGCTCCTAACCAGATTTCCGGTATCTCTGCATCATTAATTCCTTTCTTGGAGCATGATGATGCGAACCGTGCATTGATGGGATCTAACATGATGCGTCAGGCCGTTCCATTATTGAAACCTCAGGCGCCAATTGTTGGTACTGGTTTGGAAAAACAAGTCGCAAAAGATTCTAGAATCTTAATCAATGCTGAAGGAAATGGTGTTGTAGAATATGTAGATGCTGAGAGAATTGTAATTAAATACGAAAGAAGCGAGGAAGATGACTTGGTTAACTTCGATTCTGCAACTAAAACTTACAACTTAACTAAGTTCAGAAAAACTAACCAGAGTACAACGATTACATTGAGACCAAACGTAAGAGTTGGTGATACAGTGGAAAAAGGTCAGGTTCTTTGCGACGGTTATGCAACTGAAAACGGAGAATTAGCGCTTGGTAGAAACTTAGTAGTTGCATTCATGCCTTGGAAAGGTTACAACTTCGAGGATGCGATCGTAATCAATGAGAAAGTTGTTCGTGAAGACTGGTTCACTTCTATTCACGTTGATGAATATTCTTTGGAAGTTCGAGATACCAAATTAGGTATGGAAGAATTGACAGCAGATATTCCGAACGTTTCTGAAGAAGCAACTAAAGATCTCGATGAGAACGGTATGATCCGTATCGGTGCAGAAGTGAAGCCTGGTGATATCCTTATCGGGAAAATCACACCTAAAGGTGAATCTGATCCAACGCCGGAAGAGAAACTTCTTAGAGCGATCTTCGGAGACAAAGCTGGTGATGTAAAAGATGCTTCATTGAAGGCGGATTCTTCTCTACGAGGCGTTGTTATCAACAAAAAATTGTTCTCCAGAAACATCAAGGACAAAAAGAAGAGAAGCGAAGAGAAAATCAAGTTGGAGGAAATCGAAAATACTTACAAAAATAAGTTTGACGATTTAAGAAATATTTTGATTGACAAATTGAATACTTTAGTTTCGGGTAAAACTTCTCAAGGTGTGAAAAACGATCTTGATGAAGAAGTAATCGGTAAAGGAACCAAGTTCACTTTGAAGTTGCTTCAGTCTGTTGAAGATTATGTAAACATCAGTGGTTCTGACTGGACTGTTGATGCTGACAAAAATGAATTGATCAAGCAGTTGATCCATAATTATAAAATTAAATACAACGATCTTTCGGGCGTTAAAAACCGTGAGAAGTTTGCATTATCTATCGGAGACGAGTTACCTGCAGGTATTATCAAATTAGCTAAAGTTTACATCGCTAAGAAACGTAAACTGAATGTTGGTGATAAAATGGCTGGTCGTCACGGTAACAAAGGTATCGTTTCAAGAATCGTTCGTGAAGAAGATATGCCGTTCCTTGAGGATGGAACACCAGTAGATATCGTACTTAATCCACTTGGGGTACCTTCTCGTATGAACATCGGGCAGATCTACGAAACTGTTCTTGGATGGGCTGGTAAGCAGTTAGGTTTGAAATTCGCTACACCAATCTTTGACGGTGCTAGCTTAGAACAAATCACTGAATATACAGACCAGGCAGGTCTTCCTAAATTCGGAAACACACACCTTTATGACGGTGGTACAGGTGAGAGATTTACTCAGCCTGCAACGGTTGGTGTGATCTATATGTTGAAGTTAGGACACATGGTAGATGATAAGATGCACGCACGTTCTATCGGACCTTATTCATTAATTACGCAACAGCCATTAGGAGGTAAAGCGCAATTCGGAGGTCAGAGATTTGGAGAGATGGAGGTTTGGGCTCTTGAAGCATTCGGAGCGTCTAATATCCTTAGAGAAATCCTGACAGTGAAGTCGGATGACGTGATTGGTAGAGCAAAAACTTACGAAGCGATTGCAAAAGGTGAAGCAATGCCAGAACCTGGTATTCCGGAATCTTTCAACGTATTACTTCACGAGTTACAAGGTCTTGGACTTGATGTAAGACTTGAAGAATAATTTTAAATTTTAAATGATGAATTTTAGATGGTCTTAGTTTCTGTGCATTAGCATTTGATCTAAAATCTAAAATCTAAAATCTAAAATCTGATCAAAAAATGTCAAATAAAAATAAAACAAGTCGATTTAATAAAATCACTATTGGTTTAGCTTCACCAGAATCCATTCTTCAGGAATCGAGAGGAGAAGTTCTAAAACCGGAAACGATCAACTATCGTACGCACAAGCCGGAAAGAGACGGTTTGTTCTGCGAGAAGATCTTTGGTCCTGTAAAAGACTACGAATGTGCTTGTGGAAAATACAAAAGAATCCGTTACAAAGGGATTGTTTGTGATAGATGTGGGGTAGAAGTTACAGAGAAAAAAGTACGTAGAGAGAGAATTGGACACATCAACCTTGTTGTGCCTGTGGCTCACATCTGGTATTTCCGTTCTTTACCGAACAAAATTGGTTATCTGTTAGGAATTCCTTCCAAGAAATTGGATATGATTATCTACTACGAGAGATATGTAGTGATTCAGCAAGGTATTGCTAAGAAAGCAGACGGTTCAGATTTCGATGATAAAGAATTCCTGACAGAAGAAGAATATCTGGATGTTCTGGAGACACTTCCTGTAGAGAATCAATATCTTGATGATTCTGATCCGAATAAATTCGTTGCTAAAATGGGAGCGGAAGCGGTTGAAGAATTGCTGAGAAGAATCGATCTTGATTCATTATCATTCGATTTGAGACACAAAGCTCACAACGAGTCTTCTAAACAAAGAAGAACAGAGGCTCTTAAGAGACTTAATGTTGTAGAAGCGCTTAGAGCGGCTAATACAAGAATGATCAACCGTCCGGAATGGATGATTATGAGAGTTCTTCCTATCATACCACCAGAACTAAGACCATTGGTTCCATTGGACGGAGGACGTTTCGCAACTTCTGACCTTAATGACCTTTATAGAAGAGTTATTATCAGAAACAACCGTTTGAAGAGATTATTGGAGATCAAAGCTCCTGAAGTAATCTTGAGAAATGAGAAGCGTATGCTTCAGGAATCAGTAGATTCATTGTTTGATAACACCAGAAAGTCTTCTGCTGTTAAGTCGGAGTCCAACAGACCATTGAAATCACTTTCTGATTCATTGAAAGGTAAGCAAGGTCGTTTCCGTCAGAACTTATTAGGAAAAAGGGTAGATTACTCAGCGCGTTCGGTTATTGTTGTAGGTCCTAGCTTACAATTGCACGAGTGTGGTCTTCCAAAAGATATGGCTGCTGAGCTTTACAAACCGTTTATCATTAGAAAACTAATTGAGAGAGGAATTGTAAAAACGGTGAAGTCAGCTAAGAGAATCATCGACAGAAAAGAGCCTGTAGTTTATGATATCCTTGAAAACGTGATGAAAGGTCACCCGGTTCTTCTGAACAGAGCACCTACGCTTCACAGATTGGGTATCCAGGCCTTCCAGCCTAAGATGATTGAAGGTAAAGCGATCCAACTTCACCCATTGGTAACAACGGCTTTCAACGCCGATTTCGATGGTGACCAGATGGCGGTTCACTTACCATTAGGACCAGAAGCAATTTTGGAAGCTCAGTTATTAATGTTAGGTTCTCAGAATATCCTGAACCCGGCAAACGGTTCTCCAATTACGGTACCTTCTCAGGACATGGTTTTGGGTTTGTATTTTATGACCAAAGAAGCTCATTCTACTGAGGATTACAAAGTAAAAGGTGAAGGTCTGGCTTTCTATTCTCCGGAAGAAGTTGAGATTGCTTATGCAGAAGGGCAAGTGTCTCTTAACGCAAAAGTAAGATGTCGTCTTCCAATCAAAGAGAACGGAGAGATTGTGACTAAATTAACGAACACAACTGTTGGTAGAATCTTGTTCAACCAGATTGTACCTGCGCAAGTTGGATATGTGGACGAGTTATTGACTAAGAAATCTCTTAGAAATGTAATTGGTCAGATCCTTGCGGATACAGATTTCCCAACGACGGTTAAGTTCTTGGATGATATGAAAAACCTTGGATATGCTAACGCATTCAAAGGAGGTCTTTCATTCAGTCTTGGAGATATCGTGATCCCTGCGGAGAAAAAAGCAATGATTGCTCAGGCTGTAGAGAATGTTGATGAGATCAAGGCTAACTATAACATGGGTCTTATTACAGATACAGAACGTTATAATCAGGTAATCGACGTTTGGACTAATACCAATGCAGGTCTTACTGAAATGATTATGAGCAGAATGAAGTCTGACCAAGGCGGATTCAACTCTGTATTTATGATGCTTGATTCTGGTGCGAGGGGTTCTAAGGAACAGATCCGTCAGTTATCCGGTATGAGAGGATTGATGGCAAAACCACAAAAAGCTGGTTCTGTTGGAGCAGAGATCATCGAAAACCCGATCGTTGCCAACTTTAAAGAAGGTTTATCGATCTTGGAATACTTTATCTCTACCCACGGTGCTCGTAAAGGTCTTGCAGATACCGCTCTTAAAACGGCCGATGCTGGTTACTTGACCAGAAGATTGGTAGACGTTGCACAGGACGTTATCATTACGGAAGACGACTGTGGAACATTGAGAGGGACAGAAGTGACTGCACTTAAGAAAAACGATGATATCGTAGAAAGAATCTCTGATAGAATCCTTGGTAGAGTTTCTCTTCACAATATTTACCACCCGGAAACGGATGAATTGTTGGCTAACGCTGATGAATTAATCGTTGAAGCGGTTGCTAAGCAAATCGAGGATGCTGGAATCGAAGCTGTTGAAGTTCGTTCTCCATTAACTTGCGAAGCTAAAAAAGGTATCTGTGCTAAGTGTTACGGACGTAACCTTGCAACAGGAAAAGGAATCCATATGGGAGAAGCTGTTGGTGTAATCGCTGCGCAGTCTATTGGTGAGCCGGGAACTCAGTTAACACTAAGAACTTTCCACCAAGGGGGTACTGCAGGTAACATCTCAGAAAATCCAAGTATTGTTGCAAAACGTGACGGTATTGTTGAGATGGATGAAGTTAGAACTATTAAGTCTGAAGATGAAGAAGGTAACTCAGCGGATATCGTTGTTTCCCGTTCAACAGAATTCAGATTAGTTGCCGATAACGAAGCCAGAACACCGATCATGGTAGCTAACGTTCCTTATGGATCTGTATTGTCTGTATCGCCGGGTGATAAAGTGAAAAAAGGTGATCTTATCGCAAGATGGGATCCGTATAACGCGGTTATCATTGCAGAAACTTCCGGTAAGGTTGAATATGAAGATATCATCCAGGGTGTTTCCTTCCAATTGGAGATCGACGAACAAACAGGTTTCGAAGAGAAAGTAATCTCTGAATCCAGAAATAAGAAAGCCGTACCTACTTTGAAAGTGGTAGATTCTAAAGGTGTTGAGCAAAAAGCTTACAACTTACCGGTAGGAGCCCACCTTATGGTAAACGATGGTGAAAAAATCAAGGCTGGTAAAGTCCTGATCAAGATCCCAAGAAAATCTGCAAAAGCAGGGGATATCACGGGAGGTCTTCCAAGAGTTACCGAATTATTCGAAGCAAGAAATCCTTCTAACCCAGCGGTAGTAACCGAGATTGATGGAGTTGTTTCTTACGGTAAAATCAAGAGAGGTAACCGTGAATTGATCGTAGAGGCTAAAACCGGAGAGATCAAGAAATATCTAGTGAAATTATCAAACCAGATTTTGGTACAGGAAAATGACTTCGTTTATGCTGGTGATCCATTGTCTGACGGTTCTATCACACCGGACGATATCTTGAGAATCAAAGGTCCAACTGCGGTTCAGGAATACTTGGTTAACGAGATCCAAGAGGTTTACCGTTTACAAGGGGTGAAGATTGATGATAAGCATTTCGAGATTATTGTTCGTCAGATGATGACAAAAGTTGAGATTGTTGATGGAGGAGATACTCAGTTCCTGGAAGGTGCGCTTGAGCACAAATATGATTTCTTGGAAGAGAACAACAGAGTTTTCGGACTGAAGGTTGTTGTAGAGCCGGGAGATTCTAAGGTTTTCAAAGCGGGACAAATGATTACTGCAAGAGAACTGAGAGACGAGAACTCGAAGCTGAAGAGAGAAGATCAAGCTCTAGTTGAAGTAAGAGAGGCGCTTCCTGCAACGGCTACACCTGTATTACAAGGTATTACAAGAGCAGCGTTACAGACTAAGTCATTTATGTCGGCAGCGTCATTCCAGGAAACAACCAAGGTTCTTAATGAAGCGGCGGTTTCCGGAAAAATCGACTTCTTGAATGGTCTTAAAGAAAACGTAATTGTAGGACACAGAATCCCTGCAGGTACAGGTCTCAAAGATTATCAAAACGTCATCGTAGGTTCTAGAAAAGAATTCGAAGATATTAACTAATAAATTCATTTGAAATTTGAGGTTTGAAATTATTTTTTATATTTTCACAATCTCAAATTTCAAATTTTAAACAAAATAAATTAAACAAAATGGACAACAACCAAAATCAAGATCCAAACAACATCAATATTGAGCTTAATGAAATGGTAGCTGCTGGTGTTTATGCTAACTTAGCTTTAGTAAACCACTCACCATCAGAATTTGTTTTGGATTTTATCCAATTGATGCCAGGTGTACAGCAGGCTAAAGTAAGAAGCAGAGTTATCGTTGCTCCGCTTCACGCTAAAAGAGTTTTAGCTGCACTTCAACAGAATATTGCTAACTATGAGCAACAATTCGGAGAGATCAAAGAAGTTGAACCTTTCGTATTAGGAGGTAACAACGTTCAGGCTTAAGATATTTCTCTTAACATATCAATCCCGATTCTCACAAGAGTCGGGATTTTATTTTTAAATCACCATGCTAATAAAGCTGTTTTTGCAAATAAATTAGGACTAAAAATCTGTGCGATTTGCTAAATCTGCGAGAATTTCAATATTCAATTCAAGATAAAAAGCTTAAAAACTAATCAGCCTATCGATGGGAAACTGATGGTTGTGAAACCATTTTTAAGTCTAAAAAGTAACTTCTAGATATTAAAAAAATGGACTTCTGCAAGTCCGATGGATAGGGTGTTCCCAAGGGTGCCTCAAAACGCACGTGCCTTTTCATCAAAACGCACGTATCTTTTAATTAAAACGTACGTGTCTTTTTAGCAAAACATACGGAGGTTTTTTTAAGATGCTTTAGTCTTGTCTAAGTTTTGACCTGAGAAATCCTCTAAAACTAAAAGAGAGAACACCAGCAGATGTCCTCTCTTTTTTATTTTTGAATTGAATTAAAATTAATTCTTCAGGCTTTTCATATCGATAACGAATCTGTACTTCACATCACTTTTTAGCATCCTTTCGTAAGCATTGTTGATGTCCTGTATATTGATGATTTCGATGTCAGAAACAATGTTTTTCTCACCACAGAAATCCAGCATCTCCTGTGTTTCTTTGATACCGCCAATCAATGAACCTGCAACAGAGCGTCTTTTATAAATCATCGGTCTTGTACTTACAGCATCATTCTCAAACTCGCCAATGAAGCCAACCAGAACTAAAGTTCCGTTTACAGTCAAAGTCTGCATATAAGGATTGATGTCGTGCTCATAAGGAACAGTATCGATAATCAAATCAAATTTATTGGAAACGGATTTCATCTGCTCCTCGTCTGTTGAGATGACCACATGGTCGGTTCCCAGGGCTTTTGCATCTTCCGTCTTTCCGGGAGTTCTGGAGAACAAGGTCACTTCTGCGCCCAAGCCTTTTGCCAGTTTGATAGCCATATGGCCTAATCCACCCAAACCTACAACTGCAACTTTAGAGTTTTCTGTCACGTTCCAGTGTTTAAGAGGGGACCAGGTTGTAATACCAGCACAAAGAAGTGGTGCAGCGGCTGCCATGTCCAGATTTTCCGGAAGTCTCAGGACAAAATGCTCATCAACTACCACAGACTCAGAATAGCCACCAAAAGTTCTGGTCTCTTCAAAATATTTATCTTTTCCGTTATAAGTTCCCGTGAATCCTTTTTCACAGAATTGTTCTAAATCCTGCTCGCAGCTGTGGCAAGTTCTGCAAGAATCTACCATACAACCTACAGCAACAAGATCTCCAATTTTGAACTTGGTAACTTCTGATCCGACTTGCAATACCTTTCCGACAATCTCGTGACCTGGAACTGCCGGATAAACAGTGCCGCCCCAATCGTTTCTTGCGGTGTGAAGATCAGAATGGCAAACACCACAATAGTAAATGTCGATTTCTATGTCTTTTGGCTGGACTTCTCTTCTTTCTATGGTTAATAATTCCAGATCATTTTCGGCAGCCTGTGTTCCGAAAGCTTTTATTGTGCTTGTTTTCATTTATTTTAAATATTTTTACGTTATAATTTAATTGATGAGGTTATTTGTTAACAGGTATTATCCTGTTTTTATTAATGTTTATACGGTTTGGATTTTGTATCTATTATTTTTTGCCAGTTTTCGTTATTCGCCTGCCGTCTTGTTTGAAATAAAAACTGTTCCATTTGAAACAATAAATGAATATTCAACAAAAGTTATTTTATGGAATAAAACGCAAGCTTTTGAAAATATTTTTGGAAATATTATTTTATTTATTCCCTATGGCTTTCTTGGGATTCTATATCCAAAACTGAATCAATTCAAATGGTTGTTACTTGCATTTTTTATAATAATCAATATCATCGAGTTTTCTCAATATTTTTTCAAAAGAGGTTATGCTGATATTGACGATGTTATTCTCAATACTTCAGGAGCAATCATTGGGTTTGTCATTTATAAGAAGTGGTTTTACATTAAGGACAAATAACTTTCATCTCCGTTCTTCTGTTTAACTGATGCTGTTCCTCTGTACAATCTACGCCATTGCTACATTTGTTCAGAAGTTTTGTTTCGCCATAACCAATGGGCTTTAAACGGATTTTATTAATTCCTTTCGAGACCAGATAATCTACTGCTGCATTGGCTCGATTCTGAGAAAGCGTTTTATTATAATCATCAGAAGCCCGCGAGTCTGTGTGAGACGATAATTCTACATTGATTTTTGGATTATCTTTCATAAACTGAACCAATTTGTTAAGCTCAGCTTTTGCCTCTTCACGGATAAAAAATTTATCCAAATCATAGTGGATATTCTTCAGGTTAATTGGCTTTCCACAAGTTGTTTCCTCCATACAAACCTGGAGATTAAGAAAAAGCGTATCGCTTCTGTTCACTTTTTGGGAAGTGACAGTTTCTGTCTGAGAAAAGTAATTTCCTTTTTTGCCATAGATGTTATAAGTCGAATTCTTATCTGCTTTGAAATAGAATTTTCCATCAATATCGGTTTTCATCTCGTGGTAGATATCCGTTTCATTATTCCTTATAACGACTGTTACATCTCTCAAAGGATTTTTAGAATTGCAGATATTAACCTGCCCCTTCACAAAGAATGTTTCCGGATCTGTAGAGATCTCTTTCTTGATTGTGGAATTTTTTACAAACTCATTTTTAGCGGCTTTGTTTGAAATGAGGTCAATATTATAAAGGCTTCCTTTGATTTCGTAATTGTCAGGCTTAATATTTTTAAAGAAAGCCACACCCTGTGAGTTGGTTCTCGCAAAGTAGGCTCGTTTTCCGTTTTTATAAAGCTCTACAAAAGTATCGGGTAATACCAACCCGGTTTCCTTATCTTTGGCAATCACGGATAGTCCATAATCAGGATTGGAACCACCAGTGGGAATTCTAAAAGTTAGTCCCGCAAAAACGCCAACTGAATGGATCTCGTGATCAAGACTGTTATTTCTTATTTCAGAAGCTGATGGATTAATATGATATTGATTATTACTTTCGGAAAAAGGTATATATCCGGAAACAGAATTGTTATTAATCTGATCTTTAGCTTGGAAGTGTTGTATATAATAACCACCAACATTCAACCCAACATATTCTGAAAAAAACCAGTTCAATTCAACCTGTCCTTTTCCGGTTAGGATATTTTTTTCATTGTAGCCATTGTGATAATTAAGATGGTAAGAATTCGAAACTAAGGATGTTTCTCCACCTTTGATATTAGAGATTCCACCTTTTAATTTAAAGGCTAAACTTAAGTTGTCATTAATAATATATCTGAAGTTTGGCCCAATTCCCAGGAAGTATCTTTCGACCTTATTTTCCTTTAAATTAATATTAGAAAGAGGAGCCGATCCATTATAAAGATTCTCAGTTGGATAGGTGTTTTTTGTAGTGTTTCTTAGATAATCGAAATCAACGCCTAATCCAATCCAATTGAAATAGAAATCAACGGAAGCTCCCAGATTTATACTGTATTTGTAATCAATAAATTGGGTTTGATTATCGTAAGAAGGGAAATCCAGTCCGCCTCGTAATGATGCAGTCAGTTGATGGTTGTCATATAGAGTATTTCTAAATTGACAATTAATAATCTGGCAGAAAATGATAAAAACTAAAGTAATTAATTTTCTCATAATTTAAATTTCGTGGTTAGGACAAATTTACGGAATTATAGGATACCAATAAAAAATGCCGGTTTAACCGGCACTGTATATTTTAAACTGAATTTATTGTTTGATAATCTGAGTGATTTTCTGAGTATTATCATCCAGTACATATCTCATAAGATATTTTCCCGGACGTAGTTTGTCTAATCTCAGCTCGGCGCTGTTGCTGTTAATTGTATATTCAGCAACTTGAGCTCCCAAAATTGAGAAAAAGGTCACAATTCTGATTTTTGCAGAATCATCTTTAGATTTCAAAATCAAAACATCCTTAGTAGGATTGGGATATGCCACCAAAACACCATCATCGGTCTTTTGTCCGGCAATTGTACGAGCTGATTGAGCCTTCATTTCTCCCGAAAATCCAACTGAAACTACCGTAAATATAATAAAAAATAGAAATTTTTTCATTCGCTTTCAAATGTTACATAACATATTACACAAATATATTTTAAATAAATTGATTATGCAATAGTTTATCCGTAAAAGTATAATTAAATTTGCATAAACAATTTTTATCAGGATGATTTCAAGAAACAGAAGACTAAGAACCAATGATTCCATCAGAAGTCTTGTCCGTGAAACTAGCCTTACAACAAACGATTTGGTACTACCAATGTTTGTTATGGAAGGAGACAACAAAAAAGAAGCCATTTCTTCAATGCCAGGCGTTTTTAGACAAAGTTTAGATTTAACGGTACAAACTGTTAAAGAAAATTATGATTTAGGAATCAAGGCAGTTAATCTTTATATGAAGGTTTCTGACAACCTCAAAGACAATACCGGAAAAGAAGCCTGGAACCCGAACGGATTGATGCAGAATACCATAAAAGCGATCAAGGATGCAGTTCCGGGAGTAGTTGTAATGCCGGACGTGGCATTAGACCCTTATTCTATTTATGGTCATGACGGGATTATCAAAAATGGAAAAGTCGATAACGATTCTACGGTAGAAGCCCTAGTGAAAATGGGGATTTCCCACGCCGAAGCCGGTGCTGACATTTTGGCTCCGAGTGATATGATGGATGGCCGTGTGATTGCAATGAGAGAAGGATTGGAAGAAAATGGATTTACGGATGTCGGGATTTTATCTTATGCGGCAAAATATGCGAGTGCATTTTACGGACCTTTCAGAAGTGCTCTGGATAGTGCCCCTGTTGATGCGCAGGAAATCCCTGCAGATAAAAAAACGTACCAAATGGATTTCCATAATTCCCGCGAAGCTATTGATGAAGCGTTGAGAGATGTAGAAGAAGGCGCAGATATCATTATGATAAAACCGGGAATGCCTTATCTGGATATCGTCTCCAAAATCCGTGAGCTTATTACGCAACCAATTGCAGTTTACCAGGTGAGTGGTGAGTATGCAATGCTGAAAGCTGCTACACAAAACGGCTGGCTGGATAATGATAAAGTATTGATAGAAAGTCTGACAAGCTTCAAACGTGCAGGTGCGGATATGATCTTCACTTATGCTGCACCGGAAGTTGCAAAGCTTTTGAATCAATAAATAAAAAAACCGTCTACTTTGACGGTTTTTTTATTCATTTTCCAGTTTCACTTTAGATTCAAGCAACGCATTTTTTTCTTTTTCGGCAAGTTCAGGATATTGCAGATTCATTTCTTCCAATTTATCAATGATAATTTGAATCGCCGCAACTCTGGAAAACCATTTTTGGTCAGCCGGAATTACGAACCAAGGAGCCGAATCAGTAGAGGTTTTGTTGATTGCCTCTTCATAAGCTTTCATATAATCATTCCAAAAACCCCGTTCTGTGACATCTCCAGCAGAAAATTTCCAGTTCTTATCATCTTCATTGATTCTGTCAAGAAAACGTTGTTTTTGCTCTTCCTTGGAAACATTCAGGAAGATCTTGATAATCTTGGTTCCATTATTGGCAAGATGTTTTTCAAAATTTCGGATGCTTTCGTATCTGTTTTCCCAGAATTTCTTGTCAAATTGTTTTAGATCTGTCCAGACTTTCTCGCTGAGGTTATACTCCGGATGAACTTTGCAAACCAAAACACTTTCGTAATGTGAACGGTTAAAAATTCCGATTTTCCCTTTTTCGGGAAGCGCTTGATATTGCCTCCAAAGAAAATCGTGGGAATATTCTTTGGAACTTGGGGTTTTGAAGCTTGTCACCTCACAGCCCTGAGGATTCACTCCTCCAAAAACATGTTCTATCAGGCTGTCCTTACCGGCTGCATCCATCGCCTGGAGGACGATGAGCAAAGATTGACTTCCATCAGCATACAACTTTTCCTGCAAGAGCCGCAGTTTTTCTTTTTCGGTTTCCAAAAGTTCTTTGGCTTCATCTTTATCGATTTTGCCTTTATAACTGGTGCTTTGTTTTTTTATCTCGAATTTTGAATTTTCTTTAACCAGAAAATCATCTGAAAAATTGTAACCCATAAAATTTGATTTAATGTAAAAATAAAAAAAACCGTCTCTAAAAAGAAACGGTTTATAATATTAATTTGTAATCTGCTATTTATTTAGCAGCTTCAACTTTTTTAACAGCCTTTTTAGCAGCTCTGCTGTTAGAGTCGGTAGCAGGAATTGCTTTAACTTGTGCAACAGCCTTAGCTTCAGGAGCAGCAGTTAATTTTGCTTCAGCATTTTCTCCTGCAAGATCTTCAACAGTTCCTTTGATGTAAAGAACCGATCTGTTATTTTGAGGGTCATTAGAATAAACTTCGATCAGTTTATTGAAAGAACCTTTGATGCCGGTATTATAACCAACTTTGATCTGAGCAGATTTTCCAGGTAAGATAGGATCTTTGCTCCATTCAGGCGTAGTACAACCGCAAGAAGGCTTAACTTCGCTGATAATCAAAGGCTTGTCGCCTGTGTTTTTTACAGTGAAAAATCGATGACCATCAGAACCCGCTTTCACGTTTCCGTAGTCAAAAGTTGTTTTGTCGAATGAAATTGTTTGAGCAGATGCAAAAGCGATAGCTCCTGTCATAAATAATCCTGCAAGAATCTTTTTCATATTGTTTTTGTTTTAATTAAATTTTTAAAGTTCAAAGTTATAAATAATTTGAATATGTGCTGTTAATTTTTTCACATTGTGTTATTTTTGCAAATTACAAGCCAAAAAAATATTTTAAAATGCAGATTGCAGACAAATACAATCCACAGGAAACTGAACAAAAATGGTATGACTTCTGGTTAGAGAACAAATTTTTCCATTCCACTCCGGATAACAGACCGCCGTACACTATTGTAATTCCTCCGCCAAATGTGACGGGTATTCTTCATATGGGACATATGCTGAATAATACAATTCAGGATGTATTGGTCAGAAGAGCAAGAATGCAGGGTTTCAACGCTTGTTGGGTTCCGGGAACGGACCATGCTTCTATTGCTACAGAAGCAAAAGTTGTTGCGAAACTGAAGGCTGAAGGTATCAACAAAAAAGATATCACGAGAGAAGAATTCCTGAAACATGCCTGGGAATGGAAAGAAAAATACGGAGGAACCATTCTGGAACAATTGAAAAAACTGGGTTGCTCCTGCGACTGGGACAGAACAAGATTCACGATGGAGGACAATCTTTCTAAGTCTGTTATCAAAGTTTTTGTTGATCTTTATAATAAAGGGCTAATTTACCGTGGTTACAAAGTTGTCAATTGGGATCCGGAAGCGAAAACCAATATTTCTGATGAAGAAGTCATTTTCAAAGAACAAAATGGGAAATTATTCTATCTTAAATATAAAATCGAAGGTTCAGAAGATTTCTTAACCGTTGCAACTACACGTCCGGAAACTATTTTCGGAGATGTTGCAGTTTGTGTAAATCCGAATGACGAAAGATATCAGAGCCTCAAAGGCAAGAATGTAATCGTTCCAATCGTAAATCGTGTAATTCCAATCATCGAAGATGATTATGTTGACATCGAATTCGGAACCGGCGCTTTGAAAATTACGCCGGCTCACGATATTAATGACTACGAAATCGGGCAAAGACATAACTTGCCAATCATTGATTCTATGGATGATGATGCAGTTCTTAATGAACACGGAATGCATTATCAGGGAATGGGAAGATTCACGGTAAGAAAAGAAATCGCCAAAGAATTAGAAAAAAATGATCTTCTTCTGAAAGCGGAAGATTATGTAAATAAAGTTGGAACCTCTGAAAGAACAGGTGCTGTTATCGAACCTAAAATCTCCGTGCAATGGTTCTTGAAAATGTCAGAATTGGCAAAACCGGCTTTGGATGTGGTGATGGATGACACAATCAAATTCCATCCTGAAAAGTTCAAAAATACGTACCGTCACTGGATGGAAAATGTTCATGACTGGAACATTTCGCGCCAGCTTTGGTGGGGACAGCAGATTCCGGCTTTCTATTACGGAACGGGCGAAAATGATTTCGTAGTTGCTGAAAATATAGAAGATGCTTTGGTTTTAGCTAAAGAAAAAACTAATAATCAACAACTGACAACCGAGAACCTTAAACAAGACGAAGATGCCTTGGATACTTGGTTTTCATCTTGGTTGTGGCCAATGTCGGTATTTGAAGGTATTTTAGATCCGGAAAATAAAGATATCAATTATTATTATCCAACCTCGGATTTGGTAACTGGTCCGGATATTATTTTCTTCTGGGTCGCCAGAATGATTATGGCCGGCTTGGAATATAGAAAAGATGTTCCTTTCAAGAATGTTTATTTCACAGGAATAGTGAGAGATAAGCAAAGACGAAAAATGTCTAAGCAATTAGGTAATTCACCCGATCCAATTGATCTTATTGAAAAATATGGAGCTGACGGTGTAAGAGTCGGAAGTTTGTTGAGTTCTGCTGCAGGTAACGATCTGTTGTTTGATGAAGATCTAATGTTGCAAGGAAGAAACTTTGCTACGAAAATCTGGAATGCTTACAAATTGATCCAGGGTTGGAAACGTGATGGAAATATCAAGGCTAAAGAATCTGATAAGCAGACTATCAATTGGTTTGGAGAACAATTGAATAAAACAATTGCTGAAATTGAAGATCAATTCTCAAAATTCAGGATTTCTGATGCATTGCATTTGGTTTATAAACTGATTTGGGACGATTTCTGTGCTTGGTATTTGGAAGCAATCAAACCTAATTTTGGAGAAGCGATTAGTGAAGAAGTTTATCAGAAAACCATTGCTTATTTTGAGGAATTGATGAAATTGTTGCATCCATTTATGCCTTTCTTGTCAGAAGAACTTTGGCAGAATATCTCCGAAAGAAGTATTTCCGAAGCCTTGGTAATTGCTCAACAGAAAAAATCAGAACCTTATAATGAAGATAAAATTAAGGATTTCGATTTTGCTAAAGAAGTCATTTCCGGCATTAGAAACTATCGTCAATCCAAAGGGATTTCGCCAAGAGAAGCAGTTGAAGTTTTCACGAATGTTTCCGGATTGGCAAATGCTGAGGTGATTCAGAAATTGGCGAATATTTCAGAAATTAATTTCAATCAAAAAACGGACAAGCCAAGTTTCACATTCTTGGTTGGAGCTAATGAATTTTCTATTCCGTTAAGTGAAAATCTTGATCTAAGTGAAGAAAAAGCAAAGACCGAAGAGGAAATCAAATACCTGAAAGGTTTCTTGATATCGGTTGATAAAAAGCTTTCCAATGAGAAATTTGTGGCCAATGCAAAACCAGAAATTGTAGAAGTTGAGCGTAAAAAACAAAAAGATGCGCAGGATAAAATTGCGCTTCTTGAAGAAAAACTGAAAAGTTTGTAATGACTCACATAGAAAATATTAAAAAATTGTTCTCCCGGGACTTCGTAGAAAATCCATTATTGGAAACCTACGAAGTCGGGAAGATTCATATCTCATCCGGACAAGTTGTGGCCAGTGATGTTTTGATTTCACCTGACCATTCTGCATTTACACAAGAATTTCCGAAAGGTGATTTTCCGGTTTTTGTACATAAGGAAAGAGAATCCAATTGCATAGCCTATGCAGAAATTGTTTTTGATAAGAATCAATTGGCAGAGAATTGGGTTTTGGCACTTTGTGATCATCAGAATCCTGAAGATCTTAAAGAAGGGGAAATCTTCGGCTATCCTGTAGAATCAGGAATGGGAAGTTTTATGGACAAAGATGCTCAGAGTTCTCTTAATCAATTGGAGCAGGAACTTTTTCATAAAAAAGGAGCTGACTTTATGGGGATCTATGAAGAGTTTTTTCATTCTCATTTCTTTGATGAAAACGGAGCGATTGACCAGTTTGCAGTTCTCAAACCTTACGACGGAAAGAAGGAAAATATCATTGCTTTCGAGACTGGTTATGGCGAAGGTTTTTATGCTAGTTATATAGGTTATTCTTCTGGAAATAAGCCAGTTAAATTAATTTCTGAGTTTATTGAAATCGGAACCGATTAATTGATTACATTAGCTCAAATGAAATCGGTGTAGTGATTATACTTGATTTTAAAAAAAAGTACGGGTATTTGTAAATGAAACTAAATAATATAAAACCTCAGATTGTAGTTGTAGGAAGTTCTTCCATAGATTTGATCCTCAGAACCAACAAAATTCCAACGGCCAATGAAACTGTTCTTGCTCAGAATCTGAGAAGCTATTTGGGTGGAAAAGGTGCTAATCAGGCAATTGCAACGTCGCGTTTGGGAGCGCAGACATCTCTTATAAGCAGAGTAGGAATGGATCCTTATGGACAACAGGTCTTAAGAAATCTGGATGACGAGGAAGTGAACGTTGCTTATGTTTTCGAGGATGAAGACGAAGATACAGGAACAGCTTATGTTACGGCTTCGGAAGAAGGAAACTCGATTACGGTAATTCCTGCGGCCAATTATAACCTGTCTCCTTCAAATATTGATGAAGCGGAGAAATATCTGGTTAATGCAGATCTGATTCTGACCCAACTTGAAATCCCTTCAAAAACTGTTGAATATCTTTTCAGAAAAGCTAAAAATCTTGGAAAAAAAATAGGGATCTATGCTGCTCCTGCGAGCAGGCTTTCTGATGAAATTATAAATTATGCTACATTTATTGTTGCAAAAAGTACAGATCTTGAAGTTATTTTTGGTAAAGGCAATCATGATGACATTATCAAACATCTGCCCAATAAATTATTCGTAAGAGACGGTGCCAACAGCACAAGTTATTTTGATGGTTCCGAAATGAAATATTTCCGAAAAGATCCTAAAAGCCATGCACACAACATGGGATTGGGTGATGCTTTCACATCTGGGTTTTCTATTGCTCTGCTTCACAATAATTCGATTGAGGATTGTGTGAAATTCGGGAATGAAGTTGCGTTGAAAGCTGCTGATTACAGAGGTTCCCAGAAAGGTTTACCTTATCTCAAGGATTTTCAGAAGTAATATTTTCAGCATATCGAAATATAATTCTCATCGGTTTGAATTTTCTACTTTTATAAAGTGATTCTCTTAAATCAGTTTTAATGCAAAGTATTAATATTTTAACCGAGGATAATTACAGTTTATCCGCACATCTTTTTGAATCCAAAAATTCCAATAGAAAATTATTGTTGATTAACTCTGCAACAGGTGTTAAGCAACAGATTTATTTCTCCTTTGCTCAATTTTTTTCGGAGCAAGGATTTACGGTGATAACTTATGACTACAGAGGAATTGGACTTTCTAAGCCTGATGAAATGAAAGGTTTTGAAGCTTCGATGAGAATTTGGGGAACTAAGGATTATAAAGCGGTTACGAATTATATTAAAACCAATTTTCCGGATGATCAGAAATTCTGCCTCGGACATTCGGTTGGAGCATTGATTTTAGGAATGAATAAGGATTCCGAGATGTTTGATGAGTTTATTTTTGTAGGAACACAGAACGCTTTTGTCGGAAATCTAAAATTAAGAACAAAAATTGAAGCTTACCTCGGTTTTGGAATTGCTCAACCTTTATCGACCCGATTATTAGGCTATTTTCCAGCCAATTGGTTTGGTTTGGGCGAAAGTCTGCCTTCCGGAAGTGCCTTTGATTGGCGAACTTTGATTCTTAATAAAAACTCAACTAACAAATTATTAGAAAAAGTCGATGATTTTTCCCGAAATTTGACTCAGAAAGTTTTCGTTATTAGGGCAGAAGACGATGTTTGGCTGACGGAAAAAGGTGTAAAATCTTTATTAGAAAATACGTATCCCAAGCTGAAACCGACTTACAGATTAGTCAAAACTTCGGAATCTGAGAAAGGAGAAATAGGACATATTAATTTTTTCAGAAGCTATAATAAAAAGCTCTGGAATATTATTCTAAAAGAACTGAATTAATGGAATTGATTAACAAAACAATAGAACTTGTCAAAGAAAAATTAGAAGGAACAGAATCCGGCCACGATTGGTTTCACATCGAACGTGTTTGGAAACTGAGTCTTAAAATTCACGAAAAAGAAGGCGGTAATCAATTAATTATAGAGTTAGCATCACTGTTGCATGACATCGCTGATCCAAAATTCCATAATGGTGATGAAACGATTGCTTCAAAAATCGTTAACCAATTTTTAACAGAACAAAGCCTGGATCCGGAAACGATTGAAAAAGTAATTTTCATCATAGAAAATATGTCATTTAAAAACCGCAATGATGCGCCGAAAGATCTGCCTCTGGAACTTAAAATTGTTCAGGATGCTGACAGGCTGGATGCGATTGGCGCGATTGGAATTGCAAGAACTTTCAATTTTGGAGGATATAAAAATAATCTGATGTATCATCCCGATATCGAACCCAAACTGAATCAGTCAAAAGAAGAATATAAAAAATCCAACGGAACCACAATCAATCATTTCTATGAAAAATTATTGCTTCTTAGGGATTTGCTCAACACGGATACGGCTAAAGAAATCGCTGAACACAGGCATCAGTTCATGCTTCAGTTTCTTGACGAGTTCTACAAAGAATGGAATGTCACTTTTTAATTAAAGATAAACCACTATCTTTGTTTTAATGATAATCATTTTAATCCTCATTTTTCTCATAGTTGCTTTATTTTTGTCCGGTTTTCGTTCAGAAAAGTGGAATCTATGGAGTAAGATTGTCAGAGCTGTTATCACGATTTCGGCAGCCGCTTATTTTACATTTTGGTTCGTAGAAAGAAGTTTATCACAATTTTTGGAAAATTCTCTGGCGGTCCAGGTGGTCAATTATTTGCCACAGCCGATAGATTTTTATATTATCAGGATCCAGGATGGAAATGATAATCAGAGATTCAGTTCAAAACATGTTGGTCAGATTCGCCCGGAATATTTCCGAATCGAGTATCTTAATATGCAGAAGTCCAATGAGTTTTGGGTCGTTGGATACATCGGGAAAGACAAACTCGTCTATTTTTCTCAGGTCGCTGTTCCCAACAAAAATGAGGATCAAATTGTAGAGGTCAGAAACTACATTAATCATAGTCTCAAATTGTCCGCTGTTGCAACAGAAAAAGTAGCAGAGCTCAAGTACGACAATATCAAGCTCAGCATTTGGGTGACGCTGGATTTGCTTCTTATTTTTCTCAATTCGGTTTTGCTTTTCAGAGGTAGCAAAAAACATTAGATGGTAATTGGGGCGACTTTAGCCGCCTTCTGTTTCCACTTGTCACTCTGAGTCCCGAAGAGTTCGAGTCGGGCCGCTGCCATTCTCTGTTTTAAAATTATTTCTAAAATAGAATTGCATTATTCATAAAAATTAATAATAAAATTTAAATAAAATATCAAAATAGATTTTGAGATTCTGGTCAACTTTGTACATTTAGCGAGTAGAAAAATGGTACAATTACTGCAACCTTAATAGATCAAATAAAATTAAAAATGAATTTATCAAAACATATTGATTCAGCAAGCGATGCTTTTAAAGATTGGAAAAAAGTCCCTTTCGAAGATCGTCAAAAATTACTTATCAACCTCGCTGATGTTCTTGAAAAAAATAAGGAAAAATTTGCGAAAACCATAACGACCGAGATGCACAAACCCATTTCACAAGCTATTGCTGAAATTGAAAAAAGTGCGGGAATGATAAAATATTATGCAGCCGCAGAAAATATTCTGAAACCTGAAAAAATCAAAACCGAGTTCAGTGTAAGTGAAGTTCATTACGAGGCGATGGGAATTATTTTGGGTGTAATGCCCTGGAATTTTCCTTTCTGGCAGGTTTTGAGGTTTGCGATTCCGGCAATTCTTGCAGGTAATGTAGTCATTTTGAAACATGCATCCATATGTTTTGGAAGTGGTGACGAAATTGAACTGGCCTTTAAAGAAGCTGGTTTTCCTGAATATGTTTTCAAAAATTTGAAAATCGGGCACGATGAAATCAAAGAGATTTTGGAAAATCCTTTGGTAAGAGGTGTCAGTCTCACAGGAAGCGAGAAAGCTGGTGGAAGTGTTGCAGCTCTGGCTGGGAAAAATATTAAAAAATCAGTTTTGGAATTGGGCGGGAGCGATGCTTTTATTGTTCTTGAAGATTCCGATTTTGAGAAAGCAGCGAAAGACGGACCCTGGGCAAAGCTTCAAAATACAGGGCAGATTTGCAACGCTGCTAAACGTTTTATCGTTCATAAAGATGTTGAGAAAGATTTTGTCCCAAGATTTATTGAAGAATATAATTCTTACCAACCAGCTGATCCGATGAAGAAAGAAACTAAGCTTGGAAAAATGGCAAGACCGGATCTGGCGGATGAACTGGAAAATCAATATAAAAAAGCTTTGAAAAATGGAGCAGAAGTAGTTCTGGCTTTAAAACGCATTTCAGAGAATGAGTTTCGTCCGGGAATTATCTTGGTAAAGGAAGGTAATCCGATTTTGCAGGAAGAATTGTTCGGGCCATTAGCTATTCTGATGATTGGAAAAAACGATGAAGAGATCCTGAAACTTGCGAATGATATTCCGTTTGGTTTAGGAAATTCGGTTTGGACTAGGGATAAAAAACGCGCTCAGTTTTTCATAGAGAATCTGGAATCGGGAACTGTTTCTATTAACAAAGCCACAAGTTCTGATACAAGGCTGCCTTTTGGTGGTGCAAAATCTTCCGGTTATGGCGTTGAGTTGTCTTTGCATGCTTTGAAGGAATTTACACAAGTTAAAACAGTGGTTGGAAATATTTAAAATTGACTTGACTGAAGAAAATAAAAAACCGCTCAAATTTGTTTTGAGCGGTTTTTGTTTTATTGACAAATCTTGCTTTATGTTGGATTTTATAGCCCCGATTGCAACGGTTACCCCACAGCACGCTTTGGAAAAGCACTGGCGCGAGGAGTATGAGTGGAAAGCGGGATTAAGCTCCCTAAAATTAATTCATACTAGCCGAATCTTTGGTTTTAACAGCAAGTAGTGAGTCAGCTTTTGCTTTTTTCTCCATTTCAATTTGCTTTACAACTGTTTCTCGGTTGTCCTGTTCCTTAATGATTTCTGACAGCTGAGGTTCAATGATTTTGTTCATCTCATCTTCCGAAATATTGTTAGCATCTGGCGAATCGAGCAGTTTTTTCCATGGACGTCTTTTTCCCCAAGGATAATCACCGTAAACGATCAAAGGAGTTCCTTTGGCCCTGGTAGTTGCTCCGCCTTTGTTCAGGATCCATGTGTCTACCCAGGTGTACATCCATTTGGCGTCTTCTTCCAGCATCCTAAGACAAGAGTGGGATGCAGGATAACCAGGCATTGCGTACTGATGCCAGCCAATGCCGTCAAAATTGGCAACATTGACATTCCAACGGAGTTTCCACTCGTCACTAACCGTTGATATGGCAACTTCTTTTTTCCAGTTGGCGAACATTAATCCCTTTTTTGTAGGTGTTGATTTTTTTCCCATACTGGTTGGTCCCCATTTAATAAGGTTTCCGTATTCGTAAACGCCAAACGCCTGAATCGGATAGGAAAAAAAGACAAACTTTTTCACATTTTCCAAAGTTGTAACATGGCCTGGGAATGGTGAATATCTCAAGAAATCTTCTTCTATTTTTGCAGGAACAACCAGTGTATCTGCATTGCCAATGTTGGCTCTGTCAAGCCGATTAAGTGCCAGGATGGTGTAAAGGGCTTTGCCGGTAAATTCTTTTTTATTTTGTTGAGAAACAGAATCCTTGTTTTTGTAAACCCAGGGGAAAAAACCGAAATCTTTTCTCGGAATTACAACATCCGGGACTTCCGGTTTTTCTTCTTTCTTTTCCTCCTCTTTTTTCTCACCGGGATTCAAAATTTCTGTTATCGGATTGTTTTTTTTATCCGGCGAAGACACAGATTCGTCTTTTTTACATTGAATCAGAAACAGGGAAAAAGCGATAAATAAAGGAAATGTGTTTTTAATAGTTTTTATGTTCATGGTTTTTTCTTTCTCCGTCTTTAAGTTACAAAAAGAATACCATTTGATGGGAAAAAATAAGAACAATATATTATTTAAGACAAAATTTAATTTTTAGAAATAATGTCTTTGATAATCTGTTTAGCGTGAATTCTGGAATTTTCTATGAACCAAAGATGTGTATCCCTTCCACCGCAAACAACGCCAGCGAGATAGATCCCATCCACATTGGTTTCCATAGTTTCGGGATTGTAGTCAGGATTCTGACATTCGCCTTTTAAAGTAATTCCAAGATTTTTTAAGAATTCAAAGTCAGGAAGGTAGCCTGTCATAGCGAGAACAAAATCATTTTCGATTTCACGAATTTCCCCTTTATTGGTTTTGAAAATAACGGAATACGGTTTCACTTCCAAAAGCTCCGCCCCGAAAAAAGCATTGATGCTCCCTTCTTTGATTCTGTTTTCGATGTCTGGTTTTACCCAATATTTGACACTTCTGGAAATCTCTTTGTTACGAATAATCATTGTAACATTGCCACCTTTTCTGTAGATTTCCAAAGCCGCATCTACTGAAGAATTGCTGGAACCGACTACGACAACATTTTGAAAAGCATAAGGATATGGTTCTGTGTAATAATGCTTAACTTTTGGTAAATCTTCTCCCGGGATTTCCATCATATTCGGTATGTCGTAAAAACCGGTTGCGATGACTACATTTTTTGCAAAATAAATTTGCTTGCTGGTTTCAACCTGGAAAAAAGTAGATTTCCGGATATTGATAACTTTTTCGTAAGGTTTTATATTGATTTCTTTTTGTCGCGCAATTCCCTGATAATATTCCAAAGCATCTTGTCTGCCGGGTTTAGGCTTGGCCGTGATGAATGGTATTTCGTCAATTTCCAGCCGGTCAGCTGTTGAGAAAAACGTCATATATAAGGGATAATTGTAAAGACTGTTTGCCACCGTTCCTTTTTCGATAACGATATATTTCAGGCTGTTTTTCTTCGCCTCCAAAGCACAGGCTAAGCCAATTGGACCTCCGCCAACAATAAGAACATCATATAATTCCATTTCACAAATTTACAAAGAAAAACGGCTAAAACTCTGCATCTTCCCAGCTTTCAAATTTTGAGACATTATGGAGTAACCGCCTGTTTTCACTTCTTAATTCTTCCATTTGACTCAAAAGTTTATGAATAATTTCGATCCCCGGTAAATTAACCTCCAGATCGTAGTGCCAGTTTGCAAAACGCTCAAGATGGGGTAACTCTTCGTAGATAATATAACGGACGCTATTCTCAGTTTCCGGATGTAGCAATTCCGAATCTATCAGTTGGTCAAGAAAAGTGTAATCTATTTTATATAACCTGATAACTTCTTCTATAGAGATTCTTTCGTTCATAGTTAAGAATTTTTGAGTTGTTGAAACAGTTCTTTTTGTTTTTCGCTCAGGTTGGTCGGGATTTTTACATTGTAAGTCACATACAAATCACCTGCTTCGCCTTCCTTTTTATAGACCGGAAAACCTTTGCCTTTCAGCCTTACGGTTGTTCCGTTTTGAGTTTCCGGTTTCACTTTCAGATTAACCGAACCGTCAAGGGTCTGGATATTAATATTACCTCCCAAAACGGCCGTGTAAAGATCTAGGTTGACAGAAGTCCTCAAATTATCACCTTCACGTTTAAAATCTTGATCTTCAGAAATGTTGAACGTAATATAAAGATCACCATTCGGTCCGCCATTTATTCCCGGATTGCCATGACCTTTTAGTTTGATTTGCTGTCCGTCATAAACACCTGCGGGAATTGTGATTCTCACTTTTTTGCCATTGATTTCAAAAGTTTGCTGATGGGTTTTTGCGGCATCTCTCAAACCGAGATTCAATTCAGCTGAAACGTCCTGACCTTTGAATTTTCCACTCGCACTTCCTCTTGAGCTCCTGCCAAAACCACCGCCACTTCCGCCAAACATCGACTGGAAAAAATCGGAAAAATCCTCGCCTTCTCCAAAATCCGCTCCGGAAAACCCGCTGCCGTAGTTCCCGGAATATTGTTGCTGCTGTCTCTGCTGTTGCTGTGCGCGTTCGTATTCTTCGCCATGTTTCCAGTGTTCGCCATATTTGTCATACTTTGCACGGTTTTCCGCATTGCTTAGAACCTCATTGGCTTCATTGATTTCTTTAAATTTTTTTTCCGCTTCCTTATCATTCGGGTTCATATCCGGATGATATTTTCGCGCCAGCTTTCTATAGGCTTTCTTAACATCATCTGCTGATGCATTTTTATCAATGCCGAGAATTTTATAATAATCTATAAACGCCATTATCAATTGGTTTTTATCTGGATTTAGTTGTTCTAAGTTAGCAATTTGCTGCCAAAAGACAAATTATTAATGCTTATTTTTCAGGAGCACCAACAGGCGGCTACTTTTCACTTTCGTTCATATTGCCATTTATTTCTGTTCAACCCAAATTAAGTCAGAAGTTTTGTAACCGATTTCTTCAGCTTTTTTCAGAAACCGGTTTTTGATAGTTTCAGGAATGGTTTTCTCTCGCGAGAGAAGCCAGAGGTATTTCAGGTTATTTCCAGCAACCAAAGCATATTTGTAATCATCATCCAGGTCTATCACATTATAACCTGCCCAAAACGGTTTGAAGAACGAAACTTTAAGCCTGGCCTCATTTTCAGAATTGACGAATCTCGCTTCGCCTATACTTTGTTTCCATTCTTTTTTGACATAATCATAACCTTGGTTATCCACTTTTATTGTTCCGTCCGGATTTTTGGAATAAGTTGCTGTTACTTGATTCATATTTTTCTCAAAACGATAATCGAAACGGGCAATCTCGTACCATTTACCAAGATATTTATCCGGATCAAAATTCTTTATAGCTGTCGCTTTATCAGGGATTCCCACAGAACAAGAATTGAGAAGAAAAATTCCTAAAATACTGAGGGAAACAGGAACTGCTAATTTTATGAATGCTTTTTTCATATTAAATTTTTTTCAGGATTTATTCAAAAATAATTCCATCATAGCAGTTTAATAATCCCGAAGTTGAAATATAAATGGGAAATTGATTATTTTTACATAAAATAAAAGTTAAATAATTAATAATCAATGAAACTAAAATTACTTTCTGTTCTTTCTCTTGTGCTATTTAACCATGCTTTTGCGCAGTCAGAGAAGTTCTATGCTACCACAGATTCTGAAAATGCAAAAGAGTTGAAGGCGAAATTCCCTGGAGAGATTGAAATTGTTGGAGTGGAGGGAAACCAGTCCGCAATTCATCTTACAAAAAATGCTGCTGAATTTCTTCATCACAATGTTATTACACACGGTCCCGGATATGTTTACAAGTCGTCCAAGGAACAGGCTTTAGCAGCAATTAATAAAATAAAAAAAGCAAACAAAGTTTTGGCGTTTACAATTGACCAGGATGCCATTGTAAATTCTGCTATTGCAAAAGTTAATGCTGACAATATCAAGACTCATATTCAGGCTTTGGAAAATTACGGAACACGTCATCACACAACGGCAAAAGCTAAAACGGCTGTTCAGGATCTGAAAGCAAAATGGCAAAATCTGATTACTGCTTCCGGAAGGAATGATGTTTCCGTTAGAATTGTAGACCATGTCGGAACGACAATGCCTTCTTTGGTTTTAACAATCAACGGAACTACAGCACCTAATCAATTTGTAATTGTTGGCGCTCACATGGATTCGATTACTAATAATACGAATAATGCACCCGGAGCGGATGACGATGCATCGGGAATTGCTACAATCTCTGAGATGATAAGGGTCTTGCTGAATATCAATTACAAACCCTCCAAAACTGTTGAGTTTATGGCTTATGCTGCAGAGGAAATCGGTTTGGTTGGTTCATCAGAAATAGCCCAGGATTATGCGATGAATAATAAGGATGTGATTTCTTTTGTTCAGTTTGACATGACCAATTATAAAGGTTCCGCAAAAGATGTTTACCTCACTACGGATTCTTATAATAGTAATGACCTTAATCTGTTCCTGATCGAACTGATGGAGCATTATAACAAAACCGGAACACATGCTTTTACTTACGGCAATACGATTTGTAACTATGGCTGTTCCGATCATTTTAGCTGGGCGGATAATGGCTACGATGCGGCTTTTCCTTTCGAAGCTTCTTTCTCACAGTATAATCCTAATATTCATACAACCAGTGATAAGCTTTCCAATATGGGCAACAGCGCAACACACGCTGCCAAATTTGCAAAATTGGGATTGGAGTTTATTATTGAAACCGCAAAAGGTTCTGTCTTGTCGGTTTCCGATGCAGGTAATACAGTTAATATTTTTGTGAAAGATAAATTCCTGAACTACCAGTTAGGAAAAGAAACTGTGGAATCTGTTGTTGTTATTGATGCAAGCGGAAGACAGCTTTTAGAATCTCATCAGCTTATCTCTTTTGGAAAAATTGATCTGAATAAAATCAATAATGGATTTTATTTAGCAGTTTTTACAACCAAATCCGGAAAAGTAATTACTAAGAAGTTTATTTTAGAATAATTATTAATTTAACATAAATGAAAACATAAAGAGAAAATAGAATTGCTATTTTCTCTTTTATTTTATATCAAATATTTAGATTTAATATTCCGGAGCTAATTCTACTACAAGTCCTTCCAATTCCGGAGTTACAGGAATCTGGCAGCCTAATCTGCTGTTGGGTTTCACATTGAAAGCTTCGGAAAGCATTGCTTCTTCGTCCGGTAGCATCTCTGGGAGAGGAACATTTTCGCTTAGAACATAACACTGACAGGAAGCGCACATTGCCATTCCTCCACAGATACCGATCGTTCCTTCCTCTGCCAATTCGTAAGCACGAACCACTTCCATAATGCTCATTGCCATATCTGTTGGTGCAGGAATTGTGTGAGAAACGCCTTCTCTGTCTATGATTGTAATATTAACGTCTGACATAGTGCAAAGATAAGAATAGATGTTAGACAATAGAAGTAAGAAGTTAGAAATTTAATTGATAGTTTCGATATTGCCAATAAAAAAGAGGATTACAAAATCCTCTCTATATATTATTAAAAAAATATTGAAAACTATTTTCTAATCGATAGATTTTACCACTGCTTTTTCAGCTTCTTTTCTAGTTCCGTCGAAACCGTCAACACCACTTACCGTAGTATATTTTAAAACAAATTTTTTACCTGGGTTTAGTCTGTTGTAAACACTTTGAACCATCAGGGTTGCTTCGTGGAAGCCACAAAGAATTAACTTCAGTTTTCCTGGATAAGTATTGATATCGCCAATGGCATAGATTCCATCAATATTGGTTTGATAATCCAAGGCATTATTGACTTTGATGGCATTTTTCTCAATTTCTAATCCCCATTCGGCTAGTGGACCTAACTTAGGTGTCAATCCGAATAATGGAATCAGATAATCTGTTTCGATAACCGATCTTTCTCCGTTTTTTTCAATTTCGATAGCGGTTAAGGTTTCATCACCAATTAATCCTGTCACTTCTGCAGGCGTAATCAAGTTGATTTTTCCTTGATGCTTCAATTCTGTCACTTTTTCTACGGAATCCAAAGCGCCTCGAAACTCATTTCTCCTGTGTATCAGAGTCACTTCTGATGCAACATCAGCCAGGAAAACAGACCAGTCCAAAGCAGAATCACCACCTCCTGCAATTACGATTTTCTTATCGCGGAACATTTCCGGCTCTCTTACGAAATATTCGACACCATTTTCTTCGTATTTTTCTATATTTTCCAGCTCAGGTTTTCTTGGATCAAAACTTCCCAAACCACCGGCAATGGCAATGGCTTTACCTTTAACTTTTACGCCTCGGCTTGTTGTTACAATGAAATCACCTTCTTCCGTTTTCTCATAGCTAACTGCCTTTTGGGCCAATGAAAATTGGGGCTCGAACTGTTTGATTTGCTCCATCAGGTTATCTACCAAAACACCTGCGTCCACACTGGGAAATCCTGGAATATCGAAAATCGGTTTTTTAGGATAAAGTTCTGTTAATTGACCACCGGGCTGAGGAAGTGCATCTATGAGATGGCATCTTAGTTTCAGTAATCCCGCTTCGAAAACAGCGAAAAGCCCTGTTGGACCAGCGCCTATTATGATAATATCCGTTTCAAACATTTATATAAAAATTTTGGATACAAATTTAAGTATTAAATATGATTTAGAATGATTCTAAAATATGATATTGATTAGTAACTCAGAATGAATTAAACAAGGTATCTTATATTTATTAATAGTCGATTAATTAAATTAAACTATAGCTGTAAAAGATTCATATTGAATTAAATTTTAAATAATAAAAGTTTGTTTTTCTTACCAAATGATAAGATTTTTTCTAAAAATATATCTTAGTTTTGCACTTTCATCATTTGTGTTTTTAATTCCTGCAGATTATTTATTTGATCTCAGGAATTTTTTTATCCATTACGTTTTATTAATGCCATATAGAAACCGTCGTAACCTTCGCTAGGCATTATTTTTTCATCCTTGATGAGAGTGAATTCCGGATTGTTTTCCAAAAATGTTTTGACTTGCTCATTATTTTCTGATGGTAGAATTGAGCAAGTTGCATAGATCATTTGTCCTCCTTTTTTAAGAATTTTCGAATAATCTTGTAAGATTTGCTGTTGTTCACCTTTTATTCTGTCGATAAAATCCTGATCGATTTTCCATTTGGAATCCGGGTTTCTTTTCAAAACGCCTAATCCGGAACAAGGCGCATCAATCAATAATCTGTCTGCTTTTTCATGGAGCCTTTTAATGACTTTGTTATCAGAAATCACTCTGGTTTCTATATTATGAGCACCAGCTCTTTTTGCACGTCTTTTAAGCTCTGCTAATTTCCATTCGTAAATATCAAGAGCAATGATTTGTCCTTTGTTTTTCATCAGAGCGGCCAGATGCAGAGTCTTTCCGCCAGCTCCAGCACACGCATCTACAACACGCATCCCTTCTTTCACATCCAGTAATTCTCCAATTTTCTGAGAACTGGCATCCTGAACTTCAAACAAACCATCTTTAAAAGCAGAAGTAAGGAAAACGTTCTTTTTTTCTTCCAATTGAACCGCATCCGGATAATTTTTGATCGTGAAAGATTCTACATTTTCATCCTTAAGATCAGCGATTAATTCTCTAGGAGTTGTTTTAAGAGTGTTAGTTCGTAAAACTGTTGGTGCTTGCTCATTAAGAGCCAGCATTTCTCTTTCCCAGTTTTTGCCTAATTCTTTTTCAAGAGTTTCTGCTAGCCATTCCGGAATAGAATATTCAATAGCTTTTGTAGGAACAGTGCCTTTTTTGAGTTTGGTAAGAATATCGGCAATTTTGATTCCATCGAACTCTTCGAATTTTTTGTAATGACTTTTGCTCCAAAGAAGATATGCCAGTATCAGTTTATAAACATTATTCGGTTTTACACCTTCGCCCATATAATATTCGAGGCGTTTTTTCCAGCGGATGATGTTGTAAAAAATCTCAGAAACAGTCTGCCTGTCTTGGCTTCCCCACTTTCTGTGAGCTTTCAGCAGACGTTCTATAACTTTATCAGCATATTTTTTTTCCTGGAAAAATGTTTCCTGAAGTGCATCATGAATCCCGATTAAAAGATTTCGGTGAATTAGTTCCATAAAAATTAATGAAGTAAATAAGTCTGCAAATCTACTAAAAATAAAAGTGTCAATAAATTCTAATGAAAAGTGTGTTTATGATTGCTAATTCTTGTCTTATGTAAAGTGAGGAAGAGATGCACTATGTTAATTTTGTATTAAATTTTCAAAATTGTTTAATTTTATTGTTTAACAATTTTGTCAACAAAATAAAATTAATTTAAATTTGCACAAATTTGTTTAACAAAAATGTCAAATCAAGCAAAAAAAGACCAAACACAAGAATTAATCAAAGAAACAGCTAAGAATCTTTTCTTTGTTCAGGGTAGATTTGATGCTACAACACAAGAGATTGCAGATGAAGCTGGTGTTAATAGAACGTTGATTAATTATTATTTCCGCTCTCAAGATAATCTGATTCAGATTGTTTTTGAAGAAGCACAAAGGGTTGAAAAGGAAAAATCAGAAGTCATTCAAAAATCTGATTTACCATTCAAAGAGAAGATCGCTCATTTTATAGAGAACGGTTTACAAACAAGTTTGCAGTATCCTTATCTGGAAACTTACATAGTTTCTCAGATCAATAAAGGAAGTTTTCACAGAAAAGAAATTGATGAAGAACACAAGGAGCAAATTCTTAAAGATATCAAAATTGAGATGGATAAAGGGAATATAGAAAAAATGGAGCCGATCCAATTTATTTTCAATATGGTATCCCTTCTTGTATTTCCAAGTGCTGTAAGACCACTTTTTATGGAGAACATGATGATTGATGATAAGGAATTTGACAGACTGATTGCGGACAGAAAGAACATTATTCTCAATATGCTTTTCAAAAATTAAAATAATGTTAAGGTATTTTCCGGATATAATCGTCCGTAGTAAGTAAAAGATTAAAAAATAAACGATTATGAAATTAAACTATGTAATAAATTATGATAAGTAACAAGATGATAAAGTGGAGAAAACTGGCTTTAGGCATTTTGACTGTAACAGGGTCTTTATTGTACTCTCAGCAGACAATTACCTTGAAACAAGCCATAGAATATGCTTTGCAGAACAAATCTGATGCACTGAAAGCAAAGCTTGATATTACAAATGCTGATGCGAAAATTCTGGAAGCAAAAGCCGGAGCTCTTCCTAAGATTAATGGGACAGCCAATCTTAATTATAATCCAATTTTGCAGAAAAGCGCTTTGCCTGGTGATTTTTTTGGCGCGCCAGGAACAATAGTAATGGTTCCATTTGGGCAGAAATGGATTGCCGGAGCAGGTGTCCAGTTGCAGCAAGCATTATTCGATCAGCAAGTATTTATAGGCTTAAAAGCTGCGAAATCAACCAAAGAGTTTTATCAGCTGAATGCAGATCTTACAGATGAGCAGATCATCGAAAGGGTTTCTAACGCTTACTTTCAGGTTTTTACGGCTCAGGAAAAGAAAAATACTCTGGAAAGTAGCTTTGCAAGTACAGAAAAAGTAAGGAATGTCATCAAAAGTTTGTTTGATAACGGATTGTCAAAAAAAATCGATCTCGATAGAACCAACGTTAATTTAACGAATATCGAAACCAGTATCAAGCAAAGTAATAATGGAATTGCTCAAGCAGAAAATGCGCTTAAGTTTTATATGGGAATGCCGATTGAAACTAAGATTCAGCTCGTGCCTGGAGATATGGAAGTAACACCGCATCTTTTGGAAGATATGATAAGTACAGACAGTAGAACAGAAGTAAAGGTTTTATTGAAAAATAAGGAACTTCTCGAATATCAGAAAAAGGCTACAATTGCAAGATACTATCCGACAGTTAACCTGACTGCTAACTATAACTGGCAAGGTTTGGGAGCCAAGTTTCCTTTAACTAATGGTAAATCTAACGGTGTATATTGGTCAGACTATTCTGCAATCGGTTTAGGTATTAATATTCCGATTTTCAATGGTTTTGCTACCAAAGCCAAAGTCCAGCAAAATCAAATCGAGATCGATAAGCTGGAAGCAGACTTAAAAGATACCAAACTTGGATTGGATCAAGCTTACCAAAATGCAAAATCACAAATCGAAAATAGTTTGTCATCAATTGAAAATCAAAAAGCAAATGTACAACTGGCTGAAAGTGTATTGGCTGATACAAAAAGCAATTATCAATACGGATTGGCAACATTGACAGATTTACTTGATGCTGAAAATTCCTTGGTGCAGGCTAAAAATAATTATACCAACGCAATTCTTGATTATAAAATAGCAGAGATCCAGTATTACAAATCAAAAGGTGAGCTTAAAACTTATTTAAAATAAACTACGAAATAAATATTCCAAATGAAAAAAACTTTAATATATATCATCGTTGCAGCAGTTCTGGTTGGTCTGGCTGCTTACAAAATTGTTGATAACAAGAAAAAGCAGGAAGCTGAAGTAAAAGAGGTCGCAAAGCAGGTGGACAAAATCAATGTGAATGTAGTGACGGTTTCCAGACAGGATGTTAATACGGAGTATTCGGCGAACGGAACATTCATTCCAAAACAGGAATCTAACCAGTCGGCTGATATTGCGGGAAGAGTAGTAAATGTCTTCGTGAAGGAAGGCTCAAGAGTTGCAGCCGGCCAGGTTTTGGCGACAATCAAAAGAGATGCGATAGAAGTAGATGTTACCCAGGCACAAAATAATTTACAAAATGCCATTATTGATAACCAACGTTATGAAAATGCCTATAAAACAGGTGGTGTGACAAAACAACAACTGGATAACTCAAGACTTCAGCTGAAAAATGCCCAGTCAGCAGTAAGAGCGCAGGGTGTAAGAGTCAATGATACCAGTGTGAGAGCCGGAATCAGCGGTATGATTAACAAAAAAATGGTAGAGCCGGGAATGGTTGTTGCAACCGGAACAGCTTTGTTCGAAATCGTCAATATCAATTCGTTGAAACTTTCTGTTCTTGTTGATGAAAGTCAGGTTGGTAGAATCCAGATTGGGCAGGAAGTTGATATTAATGTTAATGTTTTACCTGATGAAAAATTCACGGGAAGAATAACATTTATTGCGCCGAAAAGTGATGCTTCTCTCAATTTCCCGGTGGAAATAGAAGTTCAGAACAGAGGAAACCTGAAAGCCGGTATGTATGCAACGGCACTTTTCAAAACCAATCACGGTGCAGAAACCCAAAATATGCTGACAGTTCCGGCAGAAGCTTTTGTAAACGGTGTAAGCTCAGGTCAGCTTTTCATAGTTAATAACGGAACGGCCAAATTAATAAAAGTGACAACCGGAAAGGTTTATGGAGATAAAGTTCAGATCCTGAGCGGCCTTAATGGCGGTGAGCAGGTAATTACCAGCGGACAGATCAACCTGGACAACGGTTCTAAAATCAATATCGTAAAGTAAGAGAAGATGAAGTTAGCAGAAATATCCATTAAAAGACCGTCGTTGGTTATCGTATTGTTTACGATTCTCACGCTGGGAGGTCTGTTGAGTTACTCTATGATGGGGTACGAATTGATCCCGAAATTTGAAACCAATATGGTAACGATTTCCACAGTATATCCTGGAGCGTCACCAAGTGAGGTGGAAACCTCGGTAACGAGAAAGATTGAAGATGCCGTTGGTTCTCTTGAGAATGTGAAAAAAGTGGAAGCCTCTTCTTATGAAAGTCTCTCGGTGATTATGGTTCAGCTGAATGCAGGTGCCGATGTCAATTATGCATTGAATGATGCACAGCGTAAGGTTAATGCGGTTCTTGCAGACCTTCCGGATGATGCAAAAACACCTTCACTGAATAAATTCTCTTTGGATGATCTACCGATTATCACAATGAGTATTTCTAGTGATAAAATGAATAACAAGCAGCTATACGATCTCCTTGATAAAAAGATTGAGCCGATTTTTTCCCGTGTGAACGGTGTGGCTCAGGTTGACCTGATTGGTGGTCAGGAGAGAGAGATTCAGGTTAATCTGGATGAGAAAAAACTGCAAGGTTACGGATTGGCCATTTCTGATGTTCAGCAGGCTATCCTTTCCTCTAACCTTGACTTCCCGACTGGTGCGCTGAAAACGAGAACTTCCAAATCTACAATCAGATTAGAAGGAAAATATAAATCCGTTGCGGAACTGAACAACCTTGTGATTTCATCTAAAAATGGTGCTCAGGTAAGATTGTCTGATATTGCTACAGTTTTCGACTCACAGAAAGATGTGGAAAAAGTAGCGAGATTCAATCAGTTACCGACTATTTTGATGCAAATCAAGAAACAATCGGATGCCAACGCAGTTTCCGTATCGGAAAGCATTACGAAAACGGTGGATGAGGTAATGAAGAATTACGCTGCTCAGGGTGTTAAAGTTAAAATTGTTGATGACAGTACAGATTTTACTTTGGAAGCAGCAAATCACGTAATCTTTGACTTGTTCCTGGCGATTATTCTGGTGGCTGTAGTGATGTTGTTATTCCTTCATAATATCAGAAATGCCTTTATCGTAATGGTTTCCATTCCGGTTTCATTGATTGCAACGTTCATCGGGATGAATCTGATGGGCTACACTTTGAACCTTATGAGTTTACTCGGATTGTCATTGGTTGTAGGTATTCTTGTGGATGATGCGATTGTGGTTCTTGAAAACGTTTACCGGCATATGGAGATGGGTAAAAGCCGAATCCGTGCCGCTTACGATGGTGCTGCAGAGATTGGATTTACGGTTTCCGCTATTACTTTGGTAATTGTGGTTGTATTCCTTCCAATTGCGATGAGTACAGGTTTGGTGGCGAATATCCTGGCACAATTCTGCGTCACGGTGGTTATTGCAACTTTATTCTCATTATTGGCATCGTTTACGATTATTCCTTGGTTATCTTCAAGATTTGGGAAATTGGTTCATCTTACCGGGAAAAATCCTTTTGAGAAATTCATTCTTTGGTTTGAGAAACAATTGGACAAATTTACGCACTGGATCACAGGAATCTTGGAATGGTGTCTGAAAACGACATTAAGAAGAATAATGACCGTTATTGTAACATTTCTTATATTGATAGGTTCATTTATGTTAGTGGCATTTGGGTTTATTGGTGGGGAATTCTTCCCTAAAATGGACAGAGGTCAGTTCCTTGTTCAGATGGAATTGCCGAAAGATGCTTCAGTTGAAAAAACCAATCAGGTAACCCTGGAAGTTGAAAGATTCCTTAGAAACGACAAAGACGTTGTGGATTTGATTACGACAGTTGGTCAGCAGTCCACCGGTTTTGGTGGTGCACAGGCAACACTTTATCAATCAGAGATCCAGGTGATTCTGACAGATAAATCCGAACGTTCTGAAAGTACCGATATCAAATCAGCCAAAATCAAAAGAGCGTTGGCCGAAAAATTCACCGGTGTTGAATTTAAAACTGCACCAATTGGTCTGATGGGAGCGGACAATGCACCTATCGAATTGGTAGTAACGGCGCAGGATAACGAGACAGCAAACAAAGAAGCTAACCGAATTCTCGCATTATTGAAAAAAGTGCCGGGAGCTGTAGATGCGGAATTATCCACCGATACAGGAAATCCGGAAGTTCAGGTGAATATCGACAGAGATAAAATGTCCGCTTTGGGACTGAATCTTTCCAGCGTTGGGCAGACGATGCAGACAGCATTCAACGGGAATACGGATGGGAAATTCCGTGCCGGTGAATATGAATATGACATTAACATCCGTTTTGGAGATTACAACAGACAATCCATTGATGATGTTAAAAACCTGATATTTACCAATCCAAAAGGTGAGCAGATCAGATTAAGTCAGTTTGCTCAAGTTAAAATGGGTTCCGGTCCGAGTTTGCTGGAACGTAGGGATAAAGCACCTTCTGTAAAAGTAAAATCAAAAGTGGTGGGTCGTCCGGTCGGTGACGTTGCCAACGAATGGGCAGCCATGTTTATGAATAATGAAAAAACTAAACCTGCTGGTGTAGAATACATCTGGAGTGGTGATATGGAAAACCAGACCGAAGGTTTCGGTACTTTAGGTATTGCTTTATTAGCAGCTATCGTGTTGGTTTACCTGGTAATGGTTTCGCTTTATGACAGTTTTGTTTATCCGTTCGTGGTATTGTTCTCTATTCCACTGGCATTGATTGGAGTAATGTTGATTCTGGCATTGACCGGAAACTCTCTCAACATCTTTACGATGCTCGGGATGATTATGTTGATTGGTCTCGTAGCGAAGAACGCGATCCTGATTGTCGACTTTACCAATATGCGAAAAGCGGCAGGCGCTAATACACACGATGCTTTGGTTCAGGCCAATCACGCCCGTCTCCGTCCGATTTTGATGACCACGATTGCGATGATTTTCGGGATGTTGCCGATTGCATTGGCAAGTGGAGCAGGAGCGGAGATGAACAAAGGTCTTGCTTGGGTAGTTATCGGTGGTCTGACGTCATCATTATTCCTGACCCTGATTATCGTTCCTGTGGTTTATTCCTTATTTGATTCGATTTTGAGAAGAATGGGCAAACACGAGAAAGTGGATTATGAAGCCGAAATGAAAGCTGATTATGTTCACAAAGAACTCAGCGAAGACGGTTACACGCCGAAACACGTAGATTAATCTCAATTATTTATTATACACTTTAGGCAGCCTTCGGGCTGTCTTTTTTGTGATGTTTAAATAAAAAAACTCCCGGAACCGAGAGCTTTAATTATTTTATATCCGAAAATTAATCTACCATTACTTCGCCGGATTTTCTGTAAATAAAATTCCCGTAGATGTGTCTTCTGGCAAAACGGCTTGGCGAGTCGGAGTTTACCATTTTGATGTAAGTATTTCTTGGAACGCCGATATATTCGAACATTTTCCCATTCAGATGTTGGACTTTCAGTATGGATTTTTCAAGATAGAAATCTGCAATGATAGAATTTGAAATAGTGTCCGCATATTCTTCTTTATATTTTTCCTGAGTTTCTTCGTTGATACTTACCAGGAAATGATAAGCTTCTATAACAGATTTACTTTTCTCCTCAGCTTCCAGTTTTCCCGCTTCATCATTGATGAATTTATCTGGATGTGTATCCTTCATTGTGTTTCTGTAGATATTTTTCAGATCTTTCAGAGTTACATTTTTATCTACATCAAGAAGTTTTCTGTATTCAGCAATTTTTTTCATTATGATATTTCTTAATTTCGGGATGCAAAATTAGACTTTTAAAATTTATTAATTATAACTAATTCATTATTATTAAGTTAATTGTATTATAAAATTATTATTTTGAGTGGCCTTAATTTTAAGTTATTGACAATAATATATGTTAAAAAGAAAACATTATCTTTGAAAGGTAATTATTACAAAAATGAAACACCGGTTTCAAGACTGTCCGAACAAGACAAGGTTTAACGGTGTTACGTCTTACTATAAAAAATAAATCTGAACAGATGAAAAATCTTTTTTTAACAACAATATTATCACTAATCATTGTTTCTTGTACAAGCAGAGTAGGGAATGCATCTAAGCTGGGAAAGAATCAGGCACCGATTACTGGTACACAATGGGTTTTGGCAGATGATATCGCCAATAAGCCGACATTGTTGATCGAGCAAAACAGAATCTCTGGCAATGCGGGCTGCAACAACTATTTTTCAGATGCTACAATTGATACATCTGCGGGAAATTTCTCGGCAAAAAATATTGGCTCAACAAAGAAGATGTGTAATAATATGACTTCTGAAACAAGTTACCTGAGCGTATTACAGGAAGTTAATAAATATGTAGTTACAGATACTACGTTAGAACTTTATAAAGATAATCTGTTATTGCTAAAGTTTAATAAACAGTAATAGCCTCGGTAAGGCACATCTGTATAAAAGGCTGCCTAAGAAGGCAGCCTTACTTGTCCGGATAAGGTCGAACAAGTCATGTGGATATGGATTTGTAATTATTTATTATTTTCCCAAGTGGCTTCTTGACCCTGCGGGGCAGCACCGCCCTGAGATTCAGTTATTGGTGTTTGTTCCTGATTGATATGATAGATGTAGGCCGCAACTTTTTCAGCGTCTCTACTTGTAATAATGCCTTCTTTTATAAAAGCTTTCATTGTAGGGTTGTTTGGTGATCCGTTTTGCAACATCCAGAACACATTTTTGAAAAGGCTTTTCTGCTTGATGTTGATCCAATATTTATCGGTCAGGTTAGGACCTATGCCACCTTTTCCGCCCGCTGAGTGGCAGGAAACACAATTGGTCTTGAAGATCTGTTCTCCTTCGGCAATATTGTCCGAACTGTAGACTGCATTATCTATGTCTATTGCAGGAGCTGTCTTTTCGTACTCGCTGATGGACGCCAGCTGAGCTTTGGCTTCATTCTGATATTCAGCGTCGGGATGGGCATAATCTGTAAAGGCGAATGCGACGAGATATACCAAGCAGTAGGCAATCGTGAAGTAGAACAGGCCCAGCCACCATTTTGGCAAAGCATTGTCCAGCTCGGTGATACCATCAAAGCCGTGGTCAATGAGCAGACTTTTTTCTTCCTTGTCTGTCTGCTTTTTGAATGCAGCGTTCCAGAGTTTTTGGAAATAAGGGATAGCCTTGTCTTCCAGATATTGCTTTTTTTCTTCTTCCGAAAGCATCTTAAAGTTTGTGCTTTCTACCAGGTCCATTATAGAATCGGCTATCAAAACAAGCAGTATGAATATAATGAACATTCCCCAAAATAATGGTGACCTGAAATAATCTGTGGTATCTGATACTTCAAAGATGAGAATGTTAATGATGATAATGGCGGCAATTCTGATAAAAATCGGGGTTCTCGTTTTCATTTCAATAAATTTTCACGGTTAATTACTGTATGCTGGCAGTTTTTATTTCTGTTGTTTTGATATCGGTTCCCAGCCTTTGCAGGTAAGATATCAATGCCACAATCTCTCTCTTTTCAAGCGGTACAAATTGCTCACCGGCTTTTGTCTTATTAGCCTTGGCTTCTGCAAAAGATTTTTTAACATCATCAGCTTCCGCAAATACATTCTTAACAATAGCATTCGCCTGGTGATTCATCCAATTGTCCATCGTATCAATCTGTGCTGTTGTATATGGAACATCGAAAGTATTTTTCATCAGTTCCAACTTAGCTTTTGTTTTGCTTCTGTCAAGAGTATTCTCGATTAACCAAGGATATCTAGGCATAATGGAACCTGCAGATGTCGATCTTGGATTGTACATATGTTTGAAGTGCCAAGAATCCGGTCTTACACCGCCTTCTCTTTGCAAATCCGGCCCTGTTCTCTTAGATCCCCAAAGGAAAGGTCTGTCATAGATGAATTCTCCTGCTTTAGAGTACTGTCCATTTTTCCCGTTGAATCTTACCACTTCATCACGGAAAGGACGGATCATCTGTGAGTGACAAGCGTTACATCCTTCTCTTATATAGATATCTCTACCTTCCAATTCCAATGGAGAATAAGGCTTAACCGCGGAAATCGTAGGGACGTTGTCTTTTACAAAGATCGTAGGAAATATTTCCAACGCTCCACCAATGGCTAATGCAATAAACGCGAATATTGAAAAATACAATGGTGTTCTTTCTAACCAGAGATGAAATGATTCTCCGTTTTTCCTTGTTTTATTGGTATTGGTCAATGCTGGAGCCTCAACGGAAACTTCTTTTTGGAATGAGCCATTTCGGGCGGTTGCTATGGTATTGATTACCATGAGAATCGATCCTGTGAAATAAAGTAGCCCACCAACAAATCTCATTTTGAAATAAGGAAGAATTGCCGTTACGGTATCCAGCCAGTTTTTATAAACCAAAGTCCCATCCGGATTGAACTGTTTCCACATCAACCCTTGTGTGAATCCTGAGATGTACATAGGAACGGCGTAGAAAATAATTCCCAATGTTCCCAACCAGAAATGCCAGTTAGCTAATTTCACAGACCAAAGTTTGGTTCTCCACATGATTGGAACGAGATAATAGATCATTCCAAATGCCATGAATCCGTTCCATCCAAGTGCACCGATATGTACGTGACCAATTACCCAATCGGTATAGTGTCCAACTTTGTTTAATGTCTTTGTAGCCAGAAGTGGTCCTTCGAAAGTTGCCATACCATAACAAGTTACAGCTACTACGAAGAATTTAAGAACCGGATTTTCTCTTACTTTATCCCAAGCTCCTCTCAGTGTAAGAAGTCCGTTCAGCATACCTCCCCAAGATGGTGCGATCAGCATAATAGAAAAACCTGTTCCTACAGCCTGAGCCCAAGCTGGCAATGCGGTGTATTGTAAATGGTGAGGTCCAGCCCAGATATAAACAAAGATTAATGACCAGAAGTGGATAATTGATAATTTGTATGAGAAAACTGGTCTGTCAGCAGCTTTTGGTACAAAATAATACATTATACCGAGTACCGGGGTTGTTAAAAAGAATGCTACAGCATTATGACCATACCACCATTGCACTAAAGCATCTTTAACACCCGCATAGGCAGAATATGATTTCCAGGTTGTAAATGATAATGGAACTTCTAAGTTGTTGAATATATGGAGCATCGCCACCGCAACCCAAGTTCCGATGTAGAACCAGATTGCCACATATAAGTGTCTTACTCTTCTTACGGCGATAGTCCCAAACATATTGATACCGAAAATGACCCATACTACAGTGATCAGGATATCAATCGGCCACTCATGCTCTGCGTATTCTTTGGAAGTATTAATACCTAAAAGAAAGGTAATAACAACAGATAGGATCATCAGCTGCCATCCCCAAAAATGAATCCAGGACAATGTATCACTCCACATCCTGGTTTTGAGAAGTCGTTGCAGAGAGTAGTAAATACCTGCAAAAATTGAATTGCCAACAAAGGCAAAGATCACAGCGCTGGTATGGAGCATTCTGATTCTTCCAAATCCCAAGGCTCCTTGCGTGCTGATAAGACCTTGTATATTTCCACTGCGTAGACTCTGGATAGTTGTGTCATCTGTCCCAAATAAGAACTCTGGCAACTCCGGATAGAATAGCATCAGCGCAGCGGTAATTCCTAAAAGAAAGCCAATAAGCCCGAATATTACGGTAGCATACAGAAATGCTCTGACAATATTATTGTCGTAATAAAATTTTTGTGTTTCCATATTCATATTTTAAGGAGGGAATCCATTTTTTTTCAGGGCTTTTCTGCCCAAAAAATGAATATCATCCTCAGGATTATATGTTTTCACAAAGGTATTTTGTAGTTTTGTGTATGGCTAGTAGGTTTACCTCTAAACTATACTAAAAACTACTAAAACAAAAAGCTATGAAATTGTGCGGTGAAAATATCAGAAAAATTAGAAGGGAAAAGGATTTGACACAGGAGTATATGGCATTTGAGATGGGAATTTCCCAAAAATCCTATTCGGATATCGAGAATTCTAAGGTCAGGATCAATTTTGAAATTTTACAAAAAATATCTGCAATTCTGGATATTAAACCTTCGGATGTTTGCAGCATTTCGGATCAATGTGGTAGAAATGATTATGAACAGAAATACAATGATCTGCTCCAGTTCTTAAAAAAAAATAATATATCTGTACCAAAAGAACTTTAATAGTGTATATTATTGCCAATCTCATTAAGACAAATGAGGGATTGTTAAAAAGATTTAAGTGTTTTAATCTAAAATTATTATGATTTAAAATAAAAAAGGAGCTTATTTGAGCTCCTTGATTTTATTCTTCGTCTTCGTCGTCGTATTTTGCAAGTTCTTCATCACACCATTTGAAAGCTTCTTCAACAACTTTCGTAGCTTCGTTAGCTACAGTTTCTTCATCGTCTCCTTCCAAGTCATCCAACCACTCAACATCCTCTTCTTCTACATTAAGGATAAAACGCGGATACTCTGTGTGTACTACAAAAAGATCTTCTGGAAATTCAGAATTGTCTGCTAATAAAAACTTAGGTAATTTCATAATATAAAATTTTAAAATAAATCAGAGTATTTGTGACTCTCACTCCATTTTTCAAAGATAGAAAAATTCCCGGAACAAATTATTGATAATTATTTTTTTTGATATTGATTTTCTTTTCCACTTTATATCTTGTCAGAACATCTTTTTTAAGAGTATCTGAAGCCTTGGCTGTGATATAAATCCTTGGATTAACCGTACTGATAAGTTCGGCAGTTTGCCCGTCATTATCAAATTGATCCTTTACATAGAATTTTAATTCTTTGTCTATGAGTTTTTCACTCGTCAAAAACTGTGTGATAGATTTTCTGTTGTCGAGATAACTGCCCTTTGATAACCATGTAAAAACAAATCCCGTCAGTAAGCTCAGAAAAGCAATACTGTAAGTTGCGTCATCAAAAAATAAAAATATTCTCCTCAAAAAAACAATCCAAATTCCTATAGAAAAAGGAGCCAGTAATCGGTAATCTATGGCGTTAACCGAATATACGTACTGAACAAAATAGGATAAAATAATTGTTACTGATGAAATAATCAGAATGAATTTCTCTGTCTCGGAAATTTTGGCTCTGATAAAAAGAAAAACCATAATCATTATTGTGATTGCGCCAATTCCGTAGATACCGTAATTGATAATTCCACCATTGGGATCTGCGATATGAATAAAAGGATTAAATGTTGTCGTTAATCCCTGGAATAGTTCCAATAACAATTGTGGAGTAGATTTTAAACCGATTTCCAAAAAGGTATTGACATAATCTTTATTAAAATAATCGATAAAAATTATTTTGTAAAGTCCGTAAAATCCTATTCCCAAAAAACCGGAAATGGCGAAGGATTTCCAGTAATGTTTCCCGATTTTCATCACACCGAAAATCAAACTTCCTATACAAAAAAACAAGGCACTGTAACGGATATTAAGAAGTATGATCAGCAAGAGACTTAGATATAAAATACCTTTCACCTGGCTTATTCGGTTCTTAATGATTTGGCGTGCTGTGTAAAAAAAAAGGATCACAAAAGGTAATGTCAGGGCTTCGCTCATGGTGTAAGAATAGATGCTTACAAAACTGAACAAGGCAGAGGTAATCAATGATTCTTTAAAGAAAAATCTTTTTTTGTAAGCAAAGATCAGGATAAAAGTGTAAGCAAGAATCCCGATCAGTTTGCTGCTCCAGAATTCGTCCAATCCGAAAAAAGTAAAGAATTTTATGAATAAAGAATATCCTAACGGTGCAGTTGTATTATCTATGACAGGAAACATATCTGCTTGCCGCATGTATCTGATAGAATCCGGATTTACACGTCCTTTTTCATTTAAAAGAAACCTCAGGATGATCATTACATAGGTTGTAATGATCAAAAAAACCTGAAGGATTTTTTCATATTTTGAATTGAGTTTTATCGAAATCATGGTTAAAAATAAAAAAACTTTGTCAAAAAACGATTTGACAAAGTTAAATATCGTAATTTAAATCTATGATTAAATGTTAATTAGATTGATTCGAAAACATTTTCGAAACTTTTTCTGCTTTCTTACTTTCAGAATAATCGTAAAAACCTTCGCCGGATTTCACACCTTTTTTGCCTGCCATTACCATATTGACTAATAAAGGATTCGGGGCATATTTAGGGTTTTTAAAGCCGTCATACATGACATTTAAGATAGCTAAACAAACATCAAGACCAATAAAATCTGCTAATTGCAAAGGTCCCATTGGATGTGCCATCCCCAGTTTCATTACCGTATCTATTTCTTCAACACCGGCAACACCGTTGTAAAGCGTTTCAATGGCTTCGTTGATCATCGGCATCAGGATTCTGTTCGCAACAAATCCCGGATAATCATTCACTTCTACAGGAACTTTTTCCAGTTGTTTTGACATTTCGAAAATCGTATCAAAAGTTTCCTTAGAAGTAGAGTAACCTTTGATGATTTCTACCAGTTTCATAATCGGGACAGGATTCATAAAGTGCATGCCGATCACCTTTTCCGGACGTTTGGTTGCAGCTGCGATTTGCGTTATGGAAATGGATGAAGTATTAGTTGCCAGAATGCAATTTTCTGGAGCTAGTTCATCAATCTGAGCAAAGATTTTCAATTTCAGATCAAGATTTTCTGTCGCTGCTTCTACAATAAGATCAGCATTGGGAGCAGCATCTTTAAGATCCGTGAATGTTGTAATGTTGCCCAGAGTTTGATTTTTTTGCTCCTCCGTTAGATTTCCTTTCGCAATAATGCGATCAAGATTGATGGTAATTGTTTTCAGTGCTTTATCAAGATTCTCTTGCTTTACATCAACAAGATTAACGGTAAATCCGCTTTGAGCAAAAGTATGAGCGATGCCGTTCCCCATAGTTCCGGCGCCTATTACAACAATGTTTTTCATTATATGTTTCTAAGATTATTATTTAATTTAAATTTTTTGATCCGGCTGTAAATATATCATATTTTCAGAATCCTGAAATTAACCTTTCTGTATCAACCTCATAATCTCCAAAGCCACCTTCAAAGCTTCGGTTCCGTCTTCCAAAGAAACTTCTACTGGAACATCATTTTCAATGGCGTTCGCAAAGCTTTCCAATTCATCAAGAATCGCATTGTTGGGTTGAATATTTGGATATTCGAAAAGGATCTGGTTTTTCTCGCCTTCCGCATTTTCGATAATCATATCAAAGTCGGACGGATTTTCCGGCGCCGGTTTCATTCGGATAACTTCTGCTTTTTTCTCCAGAAAATCTACGGAAACATAAGCATCTTGCTGGAAAAATCTAGATTTTCTCATCGCTTTCATCGATATTCTGGAAGTCGTGAGATTTGCTACACAACCATTTTCAAACTCGATTCTGGCGTTACAAATGTCAGGCGTTTTGCTCACAACAGAAACACCGCTGGCGTGGATTTGTTTCACTTTCGACTTAACCAAACTCAGTAAAATATCCAGGTCGTGAATCATCAAATCCAAAACCACAGAAACATCCGTTCCTCTAGGATTGAATTCCGCCAATCTGTGAATCTCAATAAACATTGGATTCTGAATATAATCTTTCGCACCAATGAAAGCCGGATTATATCGTTCTACGTGGCCAACCTGTGCTTTGATTCCAAACTCTCTGCATTTGTAAAGAATTTCTTCCGCTTGTTGAAGTGTTTGTGTTACAGGTTTTTCTATGAAAAAGTGGATGCCTTTTTCAATCGCTTTTACGGCATAATCGTAGTGATAAACTGTAGGCGTTACAATATCCAGCATCTCGATTTTGTTCAGCAAATCCTCGAAACTTTCAAAATATTTATAACCTAATTCGGCTTCCAGTTTTCTTCCGTTTTCTACATCCTTATCGTGGAAACCAACCAGTTCGTATTTCTCAGATTGATTCAGTAATCTCAAATGGATTTTCCCGAGATGTCCTGCGCCTACAAGTCCTGCTTTTATCATAGCTTATTTTTCTTAAGGAGGTAAATTTAAGAATTATCACAAATCCAAATAAAAAAAGACCCGGAATTTTTTACGATTCTGAGTCTTGTCATTTTTATTTTATTAAGAGTAATCGAAATCCGTTTGGTTTTCATCTCGCCTTGCATCCCAAATTGATAATATAATTATCTCTTTTACATTGATTTCGTAGAAAATTAAATAATTTCGGACAATACTTATTCTAGCGTTTTTATTATTTGTTGTCCTTCCGATTTTTGGATGTTTTGACAACAAATCAATGGTTTCAATAAATAGTGTATTGAGTTTTTTGCTGTAAGTTTTGGATTTCGTTTTATTGGTCCAATAAGTTAATATTTCTTTAAGCTCGAATTTTGCAGAATTAGTCCAGACTATTTTTCGTTTAGCCATTGTTCAATTTCTTTTTTCACTTCTTCATGAGTGACAATGTCTCCATTTGCATATTCTTTTCTTGCTTCTGCAATTCTGTCTTGTTGTTGTTTTGATAATTCAAAAATTTCTTCATCAAGTTCAAGATCCAAAAGTCTTTTGATTTCTCTTATCACTCGAATTTCCTTTAATTCGGTTATTTTATTAATAACATCTAATTTTAATTGTAATTCATCAGAGCTCATTTGGAAATTATTTATATCAAATTTACATAAAAAATTAAAACTTAATTACTTTCATTTTAAAAAGATCACTTCCTCTTTCTCAGAACTTTCCTTCGCTGCTTCAATCACTTTCATCGTATGGAAAGCTTGTTTTGCAGTGACAGGAACCTTTTTGTCATTGACGATAGCATTGTAAAGGTCATCATAAAAATCCAGATAGTTGCCTTGGAAAGTAGGGAAATTGACAACTCTGCCATTATAAACCAGAAGTCCTGTTTTGTCTTCAGGTTCAGTTCCCCAATTCTCACGATTCGGGACTTTGCCTAATTTCAGTTCATCTTCCTGGACATCTGCTCTGTGTTTCAGGAAGCTTCCTTTCTTACCGTGCAGAACAAATGCAGGCGTCATTTCTTTAACAAAAAAACTCGATTTCAACCTGACACGTTTATCAGAATAATAAAGAAGGATATCAAAGTAATCATCAATCTGTGTATTCTCTCGTATTTTTCTGATATCAGCAAAAACTTTCTCAGGATTTCCAAATAATGTCAAAGCCTGATCAATCACGTGCGAACCCAGATCCATCAAAATACTTGCGCCGGGATTACCGTTTTCTTTCCACGCTTTCGGGCTCAATTCGGGATTGTATCTTTCAAACCGGATTTCTGCTTCGACGATTTCTCCGAGATAATCCTCTTCCAAAACTTTTTTCACGGTTCGGAAATCGCTGTCATATCGGCGGTTTTGATAAACACAAAGTTTCAGATTCTTTTCTTTAGCCAATTTGTGTAATTCTTCCGCTTCTTGGGAAGTTGTCGTAAAAGCTTTTTCCACCAAAGCGTGTTTGCCGGCTTCCAAAACTTTCTTTGTGAATTCGAAATGTGTGTCAATTGGAGTATTGACAACAACTAATTCCACATCACTTTCTAAAACTTCTTCAAGAGAATTAAAGCTTTTAACATTGGGATAATCGGTTTGTATATTTTTTTTGCTTCGTTCGTAGGCTCCAATCAGTTGGAAACCATCATTGACCTCAAGAAACGGTGCATGGAACAACTTCCCCGAACCACCATAAGCCAACAAAGCTGTCTTTATCTGTCTCATAAATTTTTAAATAATTTTGATGATGCAATTTAACTAAATAAAAATTCAAGCCACAAAGCCTGCGACTTGAATCTATTTTAATTATTTCTGGAAATCTAAAATTTAGAATCTCTAATTTAAAATTATAATTGTTATCCCATAATATGAAATCCACCATCCACGTGACGGATTTCTCCAGTAATTCTGGTTTCTTTTCGGAAAAGATGAACAATCTCATGCGCCAAATCTTCGGGCAAAGCATTTCCCAACGGACTGATTCTATTTGCTCTTTCTACATCTTCCACTTTTAGCGTTGCGTTTCCGGCCTTGCTTCCCATATAAGGTGAGAATCTAATCGCATTGGCACGGATTCCGTATTTTTTTCCCAATTCATAGGCCATTTCAATCGTCAATCTTTCAAGAGCTGCTTTTGCAATACTCATATTGATGTATGGAAAAAAAGAAACTTTCTCCGCCGCAATATAACTTAGCGAAACAATCGAAGCACCGTTTTGCAAAACACCATTAGATAATAACGAATGACAAAGTGTCACCAGCGAAAATGCCGACACATTCATCGTATCATTGAATTCCTCTGCAGTCACTTCCAGCATTGGTTTTACAGACTTATTTCTAATGGTTTTGTCCATTGCGATGGCGTGAAGAAAACCGTTCAGTTCGATATTTCTTGTTTTCAAATCATCAGCAAAATGACTTAAACTTTCTGGCAAAGTCACATCAAGTGGCGCGGTGTAAACATCATTTCCCAATACTTTTTTACAGGCATTTTCGAAATCTTCATAATTTTTATTGAGAAAGGATTCTGCTTTTTCGGATAGATTTTTGTGAAATGAGGTCACGCCTAATCCAGTACAAACAACTTTGCCGTTGTTCTTCAAGATTTTTTCGGCGGTTTTCATTGCAAGAGAATTTTCATCTGCAATTCCGGTAATTAAAAAAGTTTGATTATCTAACATTTTTGAGACTTAATAGATTATAGACGTATAGATTATAGATTATAATCCGGTCTAGATTTATTTTACTAATCAATTATCAATTATCAATTATCAATTATCAATTATCAATTATCAATTATCAATTATCAATTATACCTTGTAAAGTGCAGTTCCCCAAGTCCAGCCTGAGCCAACGGCTGCGAAAAGTAATATATTTCCGGGTTGGATTTTTCCACTTTTGTAAGTTTCGTCAAGGACAATTGGAATGGTTCCACCGGAAGTGTTGGCGTATTTATCCATATTCGTCATCACTTTTTCGAATGGGATATTGGTTTTTCTCGCTGTTTCTTGTAAAATTCGGATACTCGGTTGATGCGGAATGACCCAATCGACGCTGTCAGAAGTAAGTCGGTTGGCTTCCAGGATTTCGTTGATTGTTTCCGGTAAAACTCTGGTTGCTGTTTCGAAAACTTCTTTTCCATTCATTTGAAAATAGTGAAGTCTTTGTTTCAACGTTTCTTCCGAAGCCGGCATTTCTGAACCGCCAGCCGGAATGTTAAAATGGTATTTCCCTGTGCCGTCTGCATGCAGTTTGAAATCGAAAAAGCCTTTATCTTCAGTTGTAGAGGATAACAAAATGGCACCAGCGCCATCGCCAAAGAAAACCGAATCTTTTCTTTCCCAGTCGGTAATCGTTGAAAAAGTATCAGCACCAATCACCAACACATTTTTATACATTCCTGTTTCGATGAACTGGCAACCAATAGCAATGCCGTAAAGTCCACCTGAACAAACTGCCGAAATGTCAAAAGCAACGGCTTGTGGTGCTTCCATTTTTTCCTGTACAAAACATGCTGTTGAAGGTGCTTGTCTGTCCGGAGTTGAGGTTGCAACAATAATCAGGTCGATCTCTTTTGGAGTGACATCTGTGTTTTCCAAAGCTTTCAATCCGGCTTTGTATGCCAAATCACTGGTCACTTCGCCTTCGGCAATTCTGCGTTCCCGGATTCCAAGATTTTTAAAAATCCATTCGTCAGACGAACCTACTTTCTCGAAAAAATCATTCTTTAAAATTTTTGGCGGAACATACGAACCGGTTCCTTTGATATAAGCGCGGGTTTTCTGCATAACATCCATTCTTTCATTGGTTAATTGAAAATATATTTGAATTTTTAATAAAAAAACAATCAAAGCTATAAACTTTATTTTATATATGATGTAATATTTTGATAATTTTTTAATTTTATGATTCCTGTTTGGAATTTTAAATTTTACTTCGGAAATTGCAGAAGATTTATTAAAGAACTAAAACTAATAATGAGAGATACTTACGTTCACAAAGGCAAAAGGAAACAATTAATCGATTATCTGCATCAGAAAATCGGGATTACGGATTCTTTTGTTCTTGCTGCGATGAACGAAGTACCGAGACATCTTTTCATAGAAAGTGTTTTTGAGGATTTTGCGTACGAAGACCGCGCCTTCCCGATTGCTGCGAAACAAACGATTTCTCATCCTTCAACTGTTGCCGAACAAACCGAATTATTGGAAGTGAATGAAGGTGAAAAAGTATTGGAAATTGGTACAGGCTGTGGTTATCAGACAGCGGTTTTGATTCAAATGAAGGCTTTGGTTTACACGATTGAGCGTCAAAAGGATTTGTACAATTTTTCTACTAAGATTCTTAGAGAATTGAATCTAAGGCCAAAGTTCCAGAGTTTTGGAGATGGATTTGAGGGTTTGCCGACATTTGCACCTTTTGATAAAGTATTGGTAACGTGTGGTGCAGAAATTCTTCCAACGGAGTTATTAAAACAACTAAAAGTCGGAGGGAAAATGGTGATTCCATTAGGGAAAACGGACGAACAGATTCTTTACAGATTTACTAAAATTTCGGAGACTCAGTTTGAGAAAGAGGAATTTGGGGTTTATAAATTTGTACCGATGCTTCAGAATAAATCACACTAATGAAAGTTTATACAAGCAAAAGAGATTGGGTTTATGGTTCTTTATTTTTAGGAATCAGCCTGCTTTTTGTTTGGATTGTTATTGCATCTTATTTTGATACGCCATTTTCAGGGTGGCTGGTGTTGTTATTAATTTTGTTAAGCACTAATTCGGTTTTACTAATTAGTTTTTTCTTTATTAAAATTAGGATTGACAGTGAAGAGTTGGTAGTAAATGTCATTTTCGATATTTTCAGAGTGAGTATTTTTAAAATTACAAAAATCCGAATCGGGGAAACAATGTGGAGCGGATTCGTTAAATGTGGAACTTCGGTTGGTGGTTTGATTATCTTTTCGAAATATAAAAACGACCTTTACATCACACCGAAAAACCAGGATGAATTTCTAAAAGAATTACTGGAAATCAATAGTCATATTGTGATAGAGGATGTAAGGAAAGATAAAGGTTGAATTTGGCAAAGCTGCAGCCCGACTTGAACGGAAATCCTTTTTTGCTTGTTTTCAGGTTCTATTGAACTTGAAAATTTCTGCAAAAAAGATTGGAAGTGGAAGGCGGAAATAGCTGCCCAAAAAATTTAAAAAATGAATACAAGAGAAGAAAAGATGGAGGCTTTTGGAAGGCTCCTCGATATAATGGATGATTTGCGGGAAAAATGTCCTTGGGATCAGAAACAGACGTTTGAATCGTTGCGCCATCTGACTTTAGAAGAGACCTACGAACTGTCTGATGCGCTTCTGAATGAGGATTTGCAGGAGATCAAAAAGGAGTTGGGCGATGTTTTGTTACATTTGGTTTTTTATGCGAAAATTGGTTCAGAAAAAGAGAGTTTTGATATCGCTGATGTGATTAATTCTCTAAATGAAAAATTGATTTTCCGTCATCCGCATATTTACGGTGATACAGTTGCAGACGATGAAGAAACAGTAAAACAAAACTGGGAAAAACTGAAGTTGAAAGAGGGGAATAAGTCAATTTTATCAGGTGTTCCGAAAGGTTTGCCGCCGATTATCAAAGCTTATAGAATCCAGGATAAAGTGAAAGGAATCGGTTTTGAATTTGATTCTGCGGAAGATGCCTGGGCAAAAGTCCGGGAGGAATTGCAGGAGTTTCATCAGGAAACCAACAAGGATAAAAAAGAAGTGGAGTTGGGCGATGTGTTTTTCTCGTTGATCAATTACGCGAGAATCTCCGGACTGAATGCCGATACTGCTTTGGAAAAAACAAATTCTAAATTCATTTCGAGATTCCAGAAAATGGAGGAGTTGGCTGTGTCCAAAAATCTTAACCTAGCTGAACTTAATCTAGTAGAAATGGATGAGCTTTGGGAAGAGGCTAAGGTTTCTGAAAAATAAATCTTACTGTTGAAATTTATAATCTCGCAGATTTGGCAAATTGACCAGATTTTTTATCTATATTAAATCTGCGAAATCAGCTTAATCTGCGAGATTTTTTAATCGATTATTCCGCGTCAATCAAAACCGCTAACTGAATGCAATTTTCTGTAGAACGATTACTCCAAGCGTGATTGGTCCCGGTTTGTATAACAATGTCTCCAGCCTGTAAAAGTGTTTCGTCTGTATCGGTAATCAGATAAATTTCGCCAGACAAAATGATGATGTAATCCAGGCTTTTGGTTTGATGCATCAGCGGGTGAGGTTGTCCAGCAGTTGCCTCGATTCCTAACTGTTCATCGGGCGGAATCTGAACATAACGAAAATAAGTTCCGTTTTTGATAACCGTCGGAATGGCTGAATTTTCTACCGGTTTTTCCTGCTCAAAACTAGCTGGCATTTTACTGGTCTGCCAAACATCGGAGATGATTAATCCTTGAAAATGCTTGGAAACATTGGTTACTATTTCGTCTTTCTCTATGTAAGATTTTCCGTCTTTGGTTCCGGTTATGATTCGTCTTGGGATTGTTTTGATTTTCCTCATTTATTCTTGGTTCAGCATTATTAATTTTTTGCCCTGCGTTTGATTGTTTTTCAGTTTTTGCTGAGCTTCTTCCGCTGTTTTTGCAGAAAGTCCACCAACGATTTTTACGGGTAATGGTTGAAGAATCTTACCGTCGATGAGTTCTCTAATTTGATTAAGTGAGTTTCTGAAATAATCATATTGCTTCTCCCTTGCATAAATGAAATTTGAAATGTTAAGAATCGTTGCGCCAATTCCGAAGAGTAAATCATTGGCTTTTGGTGTGATGAAATGTGTAATATTGATGTAGATTCCATTAGCTTTAAGAACTTCGGCAGAGATTTCTGAGAATTGATGCCCAACAGCATCGATGACGATATCAAATTTTTGATTATTATTATTAATTTCTAAAATACTCTCAGCTAAATTCTCTTGCTTATAATTAATGATTTGATTTGCATTAATTCCAATCTCTATCAATTGCTGAATACTTTCTTCGTTTCCCGCAGTGACAATTATTTTTTTGTTGAATTCGCCCAATAAGATTCTAAGAATAAAATTTCCAACTCCGCCGGAAGCACCAGTTATCAAAATATTTTCTATTTGATTCCAATCAACTCGATTAAAAATCTGAAAAGCCGTAATTCCGATTGATGGTAAACCTGCGGCTTGTTCGAAGTTGGTTACATTTGGTTTTTTAGCAACAATTGCTTCGGGCAAAATGATTTGTTCAGCATATGTGCCGTTGCTGCCCATACTTCCGCAAACGAAGAATACTTCGTCTCCGGGTTTGAATTCAGTTACGTCTTCTCCTGTTTCGATAACAATTCCTGAGCCCTCTCTTCCTAAGATTGGGGAAAAAAGATATTGTCGCTCGTGTTCATTTTCACGCATTTGATAATCGATGGGATTGAACCCCGAAGCAATGATTTTGACTTTTACCTCGTGAGATGAAATAGGTCTTAAATCAATGTTTTCATCTTTGAGTACATTATTTTCATTAAGGATAATCGCTTTCATCTTCATTTAATTTCTACAAAACTATAAGGAAAATACTTTAAATTTGTTACTAGTTAACAATAGGTAACTACTTACTTTGATGAAACCGGAATGAAAATAATAGAGAACAATATTGAAAGAGAAACAACTTGTGCAGAAGAACTTCGGGCGATGCGAGATTCCTTGGAAATTCTTGGAGGAAAATGGAAACTGATGATTTTAAGATATCTTAATAATCGACAATGTCAGGATATTCATTTCAAAAAAATGGAACGGGAAATCGACGGAATCTCTGCAAAAATGCTGAGCAAACAACTTAAAGAGCTGGAAACTAATCTTCTTATTACAAGAACCGTAAAAGATGAAAATCAGCTAATGGTTTTCTATGCAATTACTGATTATGGAAAAAGCGTAACGCCACTTACGGAAAATCTTGTGGAATGGGGGCTCAAACACAGAAAAAAAATCATCGAAGGCTGATTGGTTTTAGAAGTTAAAAATAAATTCTATCATTGTATTTAATTTGTATATTTGATTTAATTAAATTTTAAAACACATCAAACTATGAAAGGTAAAGGTTGTATTGTATTAATCGTCATAGTAGCGTTAATCGCTATTGTAGGTTTTTGGGCAGTCGGTGTCAGAAACGGATTTGTAGGTCAGGAACAAAACGTGAATGCCAAATGGTCCAACGTGGAAACGGTTTATCAGAAAAGAGCTAACCTGATTCCCAACCTGGAAAGAACCGTTAAATCTTATGCAAAATTTGAACAGGAAACTTTGACAAAGGTTGTTGAGGCAAGATCAAAAGCGACTTCTATCAACATAGATCCGACTAATATGACGGAAGCAGATATGGCGAAATTCCAAGCTGCACAAGGCGAGTTGAGCGGTGCGCTTAGCAGATTGATGGCTGTTGTAGAAAGCTATCCAAACCTGAAAGCAGACCAGCAGTACATCAACTTCCAAAGAGAATATACAGCGATAGAAAACAGCATCCGTTCAGAAACTGTTTACTATAATGATGCTGCGAAGGAATACAACACCAATATCAAAACGTTTCCAAATAACGTGATTGCCAACTTCTCCAACTTCAAAGAAAAACCATATTTCAAAGCTGAAGCCGGCGCAGAAAAAGCACCAAGTGTATTTTCAGAATAATGAATCATTTTCTTACAGATACAGAGATGGCTTCCCTTGTGGAGGCCATCAAAATAGCTGAAGACCACTCCTCGGGTGAGATTCGTGTGCATATCGATTCTACGGCTGAAGATGATTTTGCCAAAAAAGCGTTTGCAATTTTCCGTTCGTTGGAGATGCATCTGACCAAGGAAAGAAACGGCGTTTTGTTTTATGTTAATTTTGAACAGCATTATCTCACAATTATTGGAGATGAAGGTATTCACAAAAAGGTAAAACAGCAGTTTTGGGATCAATTGCATGACGAAATAACTTCTGAATTTGCAAAAGAAAATTATTATAAAGGTCTGAAAGATGCGATTCTGAAAACAGGACTCGAACTGAAAAAATATTTCCCGATTTCGGGGGAAAATATCAATGAATTACCGAATGATATCAGCTTCTCCTAAACGATATATTTTAGCATTATTCCTGATTTTTGGAGTATTTTCCAAAGCTCAGCTAGTGCCGGAAAAACCAAACGTTCTGTATCCGGTTTATGATAAAGCCGGATTGTTGTCGGAATCTGAAAAGGATGCGCTGAACCAAAAACTCATCAAATTCTCCGATTCTACTTCCACAGAAATCGAGGTTATTATTCTTCCGACAACCAGTGGCGAAGATGTGAATTATCTCGCAACAATGTATGGTGAAAAATGGGGAATCGGACAAAAAGGTGTTGATAATGGTGTGGTTTTTCTGATTGCGACAGAAGACAGAACTATGTCGATCCAACAAGGTCGAGCTGTTGAACAATATTTGACGGCATCGGTAGCAGGACAGATTCTGGATTACCTCGTAACGCCTGCTTTCAAAAAAGGAGAGTTCTATAATGGGATTGACCGTGGAACTTCTGCAATTATGGAAGCGGTTCAGGGGAAGTTCAAACCTATTGTCAAGAAACATCAGAATGAAAACGGAATCAGTCTTGGTTCAATTATCATTATTATTGTGGTGATAATTATTTTATTCAGTATTATTAATGGCAATAACGGAAAAGGAGGAAACTATGATGACGATGATGTGATCTTGTCAAGACGCGGAAGCCGAAGATACCGAGGTGGATTTTTTCCGTTTCCGGGAAGTTTTGGCGGCGGTGGATTTGGAGGCGGAAGTAGTGGCGGCGGATTTGGCGGCTTCGGCGGCGGTGGAAGTTTTGGTGGAGGTGGAGCTTCTGGTGGATGGTAATTGAGAAATTAATATATATATATATATATATATATATAATAAAACCCGGATCTTTTTTCGGGTTTTTTCTTTGTTTTGATTCTATTTCTAATAAAAAATAATTTGGGCAGTTAATTATTCTCCATTTCGTAATGGACTAGATCTTGATATAAAACCAAAAAATCACTATATTTACGAAAATCGAGATTTCTTTGAAAAAAACATTGGTTCTATTTGCGCATCCTTACTTCGAACATTCTACCACTAATGTTAGATTGTTAGAGTGTTATGAAGGTATGGATAATGTGACGTTCAGAGATTTGTACGAAGATTATCCCGATTTTCACATTCAGCCTTTCCGGGAGCGCAAACGGATTGTTGATTATGAAAGGATCATTTTTCATTTTCCTATCATCTGGTTTGGTTTGCCGCCATTATTAAAACTTTGGATAGATGAGGTTTTTGATATGCGCTGGATTTCCGAGAATGAAACCAACATACTTGCCGGAAAAGATGCGATCATTATTACAAGTGTTGGTGGAAGAGAAAATAATTATACGCAAGAAGGAAAATATGGAACGGAAGTGAAAGAGCTGCTTTCCGGGCTCAAAGTATCCTTACATGTCAATAATATCGATCTCAAAAAAATACATATCATTTATAACGCTGATAATCTTGACGACGCAGAATTGGATCTGTTATGTGAAGAATTATCCGAAATACTAAAAATAGAATAGATGCAAGGTTCCATTGCAATGACAATCCTGATTTTTCTTGGAGCGGCCATTATTATGGTTCCGTTAGGGAAAAAGCTTGGATTGAGTTCAGTTATCGGATATATTCTTGGAGGTATTTTGATTGGTCCGTTCTGTCTGCAACTGACAGGAAGAGATGCGGAAGATATTATGCACGCATCGGAATTGGGTGTGATCATGCTGCTGTTTTTAGTAGGTCTGGAATTGGAACCTCAGAAACTCTGGCAAATCCGAAAAAGAATTCTGGGATTGGGTCTCAGCCAGATGCTGTTAAGTATCGCAGGTATCTTCATTGTGTTTTACATTGCAGGATTCGGGTTGAAAAAAGCACTCATTATTTCGCTCTGTTTTGCGATGTCGTCCACTGCGATTGTTTTGCAGACTTTGAAAGAGAAAAACCTTTTCCGCACCGTCAGCGGAGAATCTTCCTTTTCTATTTTATTATTTCAGGATATTGCCGTTATTCCGATTCTTGCATTATTACCTTTCTTGTCCAAGTCTCAGAAAGCTTTGTCTCAAGCTGAGCATGAAAAAATACTGTTGCAATATTTACCCGAATGGCTACAGCCTTTTACAGTTATTTTAGGTGTTTTGGCATTAATACTTTTAGGAAAGTATATTTTTACTCCGTTCCTGAGATTTGTATCAAAGTCAGGGTTGAATGAGTTACTGACGGCAGCTTCCTTATTTTTAGTGATCGGCGTTTCAGAACTGATGATTTCTGTTGGATTAAGTCCTGCATTAGGAGCTTTCATTGCAGGTGTAATGTTAGCCAACAGTGAGTTTCGCCACGAGCTGGAAAGCGACATTGACCCTTTCAAAGGATTATTGTTGGCCGTATTTTTCGTAAGCGTTGGTGCCACCATTAATTTCGATATTATTGCTTCGAAGCCATTTTTTATTTTTTCTGCGGCATTCATTGTTTTGGCTATCAAAGCTGTTGTTCTTTTTGGGATTGGGAAATATTATAAGATGAATAACGAGCAGAGTTTCTTCCTGGCATTTGCACTGTCACAAGTCGGGGAATTTGCTTTTGTTCTGGTCAATTTTGCAGCAAGTTTATATCTTATAGACTATCAGGCTAATTCGGAATTGATGGCGATTGTTGCGATAACGATGTGTATATCGCCGTTACTTTTGATTTTCAAAGAGAAAGTTCTGGACAAACATTTCATACAACAGAAAAATGAAGAAAACGTTGAGCTGGGGATTATCAAACAACGTAAAATCATTATTGTAGGATTCGGATTTTTTGGAAGTACGGTAGGTCGTCTTCTGAAAGCTAATGGCATCCGTTCTACGGTTTTGGATAACGATCCGGACAGAGTAGCATTATTGAGGTCAAACGGCTTCAATGTATATTATGGTGATGCAACAAAACCTGCATTGTTGCGGGCTGCCGGAATCGAAGATGCTGAACTTCTGGTAATTTGTCTGGATGATCCGGAGAAAAATAAGTTTTTGGTAGATTATGCCAAGGAAAATTTTCCTGAACTCAAAATTTTTGTAAGAGCCAAAAACCGTTTGGATGCCTACGATTTCATTAATAAGAATGTCAATTATATTTATCGTGAAACACTTGGAACGGCTGTCGATATGGCAGTTGATATCCTTCAGGAAAATGGAATGAGGAAATATACGGCCAGAAGAATGGGTAAGCGTTTTATGTTGATAGACAAAGCAATGACAAGACGTTTAGCGAAAGAAAAGGACAAAGATATGATTACCTTCACCCTCCGCGAATCCCTTGAACGTGAAGCTGAATTATTGGCTTTAGACAGTATTTCCTTCGAAGAAAATCATTGGAGTGGCGATGACGATGATGAGGATAAATAAATTTGGTCCGCTTTATCTATGCTCTGTTTCTAATGTCGGTCCGTTGCTCCCAAAGAGTCGATTCAAGTTGGCTGTAAGCAATTCTATTTTAAAAATTATAAGGTATAAAGACTCTTGTTCTCTTAGTTTTCATTACTTTTATTCCCCGAAATATTTTTATTAATGAAGAAAATAACAACGACTTTATTCATCACATTTATTGCATTGGGAGCAGGAAATACGATGATCAATGCTCAGAAGAAAAAAACTTCTGCAACTACAGAACAATCTATGAAAAATAACCCTTTTCTTTCAAAAAGTCCGTTGCAATATCAGGCGCCGGAATTCGATAAAATAAAAGATTCCCATTTCAAACCTGCTTTTGATTTTGGACTGAAGCAACATTCTGCAGAAATTGATAAAATTGCTAATAATCCTGAGAAGCCGACATTTGAAAATACAATCGTGGCAATGGAAAAAAGCGGCGAAGTTCTGAACAGGGCGACCATCGTTTTTTATAATCTGACAAGTTCCAATACCAATCCGACTTTGCAAAAACTGGAAGAAGAATACGCACCAATTTTTGCTTCGCACAGTGATAAAATATATCTGAATGACAAGCTTTACCAAAGAGTAAAATCGATTTCCGATGCCGGATTGGATGCAGAATCCAAAAGATTACTTCAGTACTACAAACAAAATTTTGAGATTGCAGGAGCTGCACTTTCTGCGAAGCAAAAAGAACAGTTGAAGCAAGTCAATCAACAATTAGCAAAACTTGAAACCTTATTTTCTAACAAATTGTTAGATGCGAGAAAACAAGGAGGGTTACTGATATCTGATGTTAAAGAATTAGACGGACTTTCGCCGGACGAAATTGCTGCGGCTGCGGCTGATGCAAAACTTGCAGGACAGGAAGGTAAATATCTTTTGGCGCTTCAGAATACAACACAACAGCCGTTGCTCCAGAATCTTAAAAACAGAACAACCAGAGAAAAACTATTCAAAGCTTCCTGGTTGAGAGCGGAAAAAGGTGATAAAAATGATACCAGAGAGACCATCCAGGAATTGGTAAAATTACGTTTGAAAAAAGCCCAGATTCTTGGTAAAAAAAGCTTTGCCGAATGGAGATTACAGGACCAAATGGCAAAAAAGCCGGAAGCTGCAATGAATCTGATGAAACAGATTGCTCAGCCAGCGGTAGAAACAGCGAAGAGAGAAGAATCTGAAATCCAGGAATTGATTAAGTCTCAAGGAGGTAATTTCAATGTAGAACCTTGGGATTGGAATTTCTATTCGGAGCAGGTTAGAAAAGCGAAATATGATCTTGATGAGAATCAGATCAAGCCTTATTTCGAAGTGACTACTGTTCTGGAAAAAGGTGTTTTCTTTGCTGCTGAAAAATTCTACGGCATTACTTTCAAAAAGAGAACAGATCTTCCGGTTTATCATCCGGATGTGGTTGCTTATGAAGTTTTTGACAAAGACGGAAAATCTTTGGCAATCTATTATCTGGATTTCTTTACACGCGATTCCAAAAGTGGAGGAGCATGGATGAACAACTTTGTGAACCAGTCTTATCTTTTAGGAACCAAACCGGTCATCGTGAATGTTTACAATTTCCAGAAGCCGGCCGCGGGAAAACCTTCATTGATTTCTTTCGATGACGTAACAACTGTTTTTCATGAGTTTGGACACTCTATTCACGGGATTTTCGCAAGCCAGAAATATCCTTCGATTTCAGGAACGGCAACACCAAGGGATTTTGTAGAATTCCCTTCGCAGATCAACGAGCATTTTGCTTTGGAACCGGAAGTTCTGAAAAATTATGCTGTTCATTACGAAACCAAACAACCGATTCCACAAGAATTGGTAGAAAAAATTAAAAAAGCATCGAAATTCAACCAAGGTTACGCAACTACGGAACTTGTTTCTGCCGCTATGAATGATATGATGTGGCATTCTGTTACAGATGACAAGCAAGTGATTCCTGTTTTGGATTTTGAGAAAAAAGCGTTAACAGACAACGGATTTACAGTTGCTGCAGTTCCGCCGAGATATCATGCGCCTTACTTTGCGCACATCTGGGGAGGTGGCTATTCATCGGGTTATTATGCTTATTTGTGGTCCGAGACTTTGGATAACGACGCTTGGGAATGGATCAAGTCTAATGGCGGAATGACGAGAGAGAATGGTGATCGTTTCAGAAAATACATCCTTTCTGTGGGTAATTCTGTAGATCTTAACCAGGCTTTCCGGGATTTTGCAGGTCACGATCCGGATATCAAACCGCTTCTTAGAAACAGAGGTTTTATCAAATAACTTGTAAAAAACGCTTTCGGATTGAAGGCGTTTTTGTTAAAAAAATATCTTCTGTAGGACTAATGAATAGGACGTTTGCAGAGGGTATTAAAAAGCACGTGCCTTTTTAATAAAAGATACGTGCTTTTTTTAGAAATTAATACTGAGAAATTATTATTCCCCGATTTCTAATCTTGTGCTTAAGGCGATTCTGTTCCAGGAATTGATAATTACAATGGCCATGATGATCTCGGCAATTTGTTTTTCCGAAAAGACAGATTTTGCTTTTTGGTAAGTATCGTCACTAAGACCGTTTTGGCTAATCAATGTGATTTCTTCGGTCATTTTAAGCGCAACTTTTTCCTCTTCTGTGAAGAATTTGTCTGCTTCGTGCCAGGCGCTTACTAGGAATATTCTTTCAGCCGTTTCGCCATATTTGATAGCGTCTTTGGTGTGCATATCCAGACAGTAGGCACATCCGTTGATTTGTGAAGCGCGGATCTTAATGAGTTCTTTGATTGTTTTTGAAATCTCTGACTGAGCCAGATAACTTTCCAGTCCCAGCATTGCTTTGTAAGCCTGAGGGGCTGTTTTGCTGATGTTGATACGTTTTTCCATTGTTTTGATTGTTTTAATTTGTTGATACAAAGTTGGGGAATCGATAATGGGAAAAACTTAAACTGGTTTAAGAAAATATTTTCTCACAGATTTTATAGATTGAGCGGATTTTATTAATCTGCAAAATATGTTTAATCTGTGAGAGATCAATTTTACGAAATAGTCTTTTTTCTAATCTCACTCAGATATTCCGGAGTGAAACCGAGGAAAGAAGCAATCAGATATTGTGGAACACGTTGTACAAAAGCCGGATATTGTTTAATTAATGAGAAATAGAAATCTTCTTTGGAGTAAGTGAAAATATATTTCACTCTCCTTTGATTGGCTGCGAAAGCTCTTTGGTAAATAATCCTGAAATACTTTTCCATTATCGGGAAATCATTAAGAAGCTTTTCCTGAGACTCGCTGGAGATGGTCAGAACTTCAGATTTCTCAACCGTTTGAATGCTAAAATCAGCTGGTGTTTTGCGTTCAAAAGAAAAGTTATCTGTCATCCACCAGGTTTCCAGTGCGAAATCTGTGGTTTGTTCCGTCCCTTTTTCATTGATGAAAAACTTTCTGAGAAGACCTTTGAGGACAAAATAATTGGATTTGCAGATTTGTCCTTCCTCTAATAGAATTTCTTTTTTAGCAAACGATTTGATTTCAAAATAATCCATGATCAACGCAAAATCCTCATCCGTGATCTGGACGAATTTATCAAGATGAGATTTGAAGATTTGGCACATTGATTATTGATTTGACTGTAAATTTAAACAAAAAAGCAAAACGGCATTGACATTTTGCTTTGTATATCCGGAAGGTTCTACATCCTTTCTAATATTTCTTTTTTCTTGGTCTCGTAATCTTCTAAAGATATTAAATCATTGTCCAGAAAAGCCTTTAGTTTCATCAATGTTTCCATTGGGTCTTCTGCTGTTACTTCCGGTTTTACCTCTTGTGGCTTTTGTGGTTCTTCAGGTTTTTCGTTTTGTGTATTGACCGTAATTCCTCCGGCTGTGGCTCTTTTCTCCTCCAGTTCTTTTTGTCGGCGGTATTCTATCATTTCTTCCTCTTTGCCTTGAGCGTATTGATACAGCTTTCTGGCCTGAGATTTAGGAATATAATCTATTGTTTCTATGAATCCTGTGATAGCAGTCATTGTAAAAGTGGAACCCAAGATAGCCTCACTGATATGACTCTCAGCAACATCTTTCCAAAGGTAATCTTTGAAATCAGTCACCAGACCGAACGACTTGGAGCGGAAAAATAGGATTCTTTTATTGGTAAGAACGATAGAATCCGGAGATATATTAATGGCTGGCTTGTTTTGAACTGCAATATATTCCACCGATTCACCATTGGTAAGCAGGTCATTGACTTTTTCTGATATTTTCTCGACGGCTTTCGGATCTTGGTCTTCGTTCAGGAATTTCTTTATATCGTTGATCATTGTTCAGTTTTTTAACTAATGTGAAATTACAAAAAACAAAATGAAAATAGATCAAACTTATTAATTAATGAAAATAAAAAAGCAAAACCCATCCAGGTCTTGCTTTATAAATTAATGTTGTGAAATTTATTTCTGCTTCAATTGTTTCAAGATTTCTTCACCCACACTTTTTGCAGATTGTGGATTTTGGCCCGTAATTAATCTTTCGTCTGCAACAACGTGATTTTGCCAAAGCCCAGACTTTTCGAAGATTGCTCCGCGTTCTTTCAGCTTATCTTCCAAAAGAAAAGGAACTACATTTTCCAGTTTTACTGCAGCTTCTTCTTCGTTGGTGAAAGCATTTACTTTTTTACCTTCAACCAGATATTTTCCATTTGATAATTTGAGGTTTACAAGAGCGGAAGGTCCGTGGCAAACTGCACCTACGATGCCGTTGTTTTCATAGATTTTTCTTGCAATATTCTGTAATTCTGTATTGTCCGGAAAATCCCACATTGTTCCGTGTCCGCCGGCGTAGAAGATTGCAGCATATTTTGACGGGTCAACGTCGGAAGGCTTCATCGTATTTTCAATTTTTGTACGGTACTCTTTGTTCTCCCAGAACTCTTTATTGACAGCATCTTCCAGATTAAGTCCGTCTACCGGTGCTTTTCCACCCTTTGGACTTACGAAATCGATATCATAGCCGGCTGAATGCAAAACTTCCCAAGGATGGGAAACTTCTCCAAGATAATAACCGGTTGGTTCGTTTGTACTGCCTTTTTTGTCGTGACTGGTTACCACGAATAAGATTTTTTTGCTCATAACTTTGTTAGATTTTTTGTTCTGTGCATTTGCAATATTCAACATCGAAACAAATGCAAATAGAACAGAAAAGATTAAAACTTTGCTTTTCATTATCACAATTTTAAAATTTGATACTGCAAAATTCTACAAAATCGAGACCGAAAGAAAGGATGTAAATCAAGGTTTTTCTGTGATATAGGTCACATTTATTTTGACAATCTGCTGAGTGTCTCTCTGGATACGCCAAGGTAAGAAGCGATAAGAGACTTTGGAACACGTTGGAAAAGAGAAGGGTAGTTACTGAGCATCTGCTCATAACGTTCTTTTGCGCTGTGAGTCAAGAGTGAAAGGATTCTTTGCTGAAGCGCAATGTAACCAGAATTGGATTTCTTTCTGAAAAAATGTTCAATCTTATGAAGCTCAGCACATATTTTTTCACGATTCTCTAATGAAATAGAAAGTACTTCGACATCTTCTATACAATCAATATTCAAGGTTGAATAGGTTTGATTAAAATAAGCCTGAAAATCGGTAATCCACCAGTTTTCCCAAGCAAACTGAAGAATGTGCTCTTTGCCATCATCAGGATTAGTATGATAAGCTTTCAATAAACCCGAAACTACAAAGTGGTCGTTCCTGACAATGTCGCCTTGCTGAACCAGAAACTGATGTTTCTTAAGTTTTTTGACAGAAAAATGAGACAACAAATAATCGAATTCTTTATCCGTAATCGGTGTGATTTCTTCGATATGTTTTCTTAGTTTGTCGCTCATTTTTGAATTTCTTTGTCGAAGATAAGAATTAAAAACAGGTTTATAAAAAATCCATTCATTTCGAATGGATTAAATATTTTAAAATTAATTCTCTAATTGACTACCAAGATACTCCCATTCCTGCAAGGTCAAATCCAGCTCTTCTTTTATTTTATTGTAATTTTCCAAAACTTCTTCCGAAGGATTTTCTTTAGCAAAAGATGCTTCGAATTCTTCGATTTTCAGTTCCAGTTCAGAGATTTTTTCTTCTACTTTTTTAATTTTATTCTGGATGTTTTTTTGCTCTTTGCTGACAATGGTTGTGGATTGATTGTCAGTTGCTGGTTTTGACTCTTGAACCTTAGCTTTTGGAGCTTCAACCTCTTCTTTATGGAGTTTTGACCTCTCTGCAGAGATTTCCCTTATGCTTTCTTTTTGTCTGTATTCCAGATATTCATCAATGTTTCCAAGGAATTCTTTCATCTTTCCATCACGGAATTCAAAGATTTTATCAGACAAACCTTGCAGAAATTCACGGTCGTGAGAAATCACGATTAATGTTCCTTCATATTTCTGAAGTGCTAATTTGATAATCTCCTTTGACTGGATATCCAAGTGGTTCGTAGGCTCATCCATAATCAATGTGTTGAACGGACGAAGCAACAATTTACAAAGCGCCAGACGGTTTCTCTCACCTCCGGAAAGAACTTTGGTTTTCTTAGTCACATCTTCACCTTGAAACAAGAAAGAACCTAAAAGGTCACGCACACGTGGTCTGGTTTCTTCCGTCGCAGAATCTTCTGCTTCCTGCAAAACGGTTTTCTCAGGCGTCAAAACTTCTTCCTGATTCTGTGCAAAATAACCGATGCTCACATTGTGACCAAGATTCCATTCTCCGGTATAATCTTTAATATCGCCGGCAAGAATCTTTGCCAACGTGGTTTTTCCCTGCCCATTTTGTCCCAAAAGAGAGATTCTGTCGCCACGTTCTATAAAGAAATCAACATTGTCAAAAATTTGCTTATCACCATAAGCTTTTCCCAGATTTTTAGCTTCGAAAATTACTTTCCCCGGTGTTACAGACGGTTGAAAACGGATATTGAATTTAGAAACATCTTCATTATCAATCTCGATTCTCTCTATTTTATCCAGTTTTTTAATTAATGATTGGGCAAAAGAAGCTTTAGTCGCACTCGCACGGAACTTGTTGATGTTGTCTTCCATCTGCTTGATTTCTGCATCCTGGTTTTTCTTGGCTTGTGCCAGCTTTTCTCGGCGTTCTTTTCTCAGTTCCAGATATTTGGAGTAGTTGGCTTTGTAGTCATCGATTTTTTTATTATTAACATCAAAAGTTCTGTTGCATATCGAAGTCATAAACTGTTTATCGTGACTTACCAAGACAATCGAACCTGGATAATCTTTCAGGAAATTTTCCAACCAAATGATAGATTCCATATCCAAGTGGTTGGTTGGCTCATCCAGAAGCATCAAATCGTTTTTCTGAAGAAGCAGTTTTGCCAGCTCAATTCTCATTCTCCAACCTCCGGAAAACTCATCGGTGATTTTTTGAAAATCATCCGCTTTGAAACCTAAACCAAACAGTACTTTCTCCACATCGCCTTCAAGATTGTAAGCATCATGATTCATTAATAGGTCATTCAGTTCCGTCATTCTGACAATCAGATCAGAATAAGCGTCACTTTCGTAATCGGTTCTGATAGCTAACTGGTGATTGACATCTTCCAGCTCATTTTTCATCGCATTGATCTGTTCATAAGCCTGCATTGTCTCATCCCAAACAGTTCTTCCTTTTACAAAATCAAGATCTTGCTTTAAGAAACCAATCGTGATATTTCCTTCAGGCACTACCGTGCCTTCATAAAAATTGATTTCTCCGGAAAGGATTTTAAGAAGTGTGGATTTTCCGGCTCCATTCTTACCAACCAACCCAATCTTGTCATCTTTTTTGATGGTAAAATTGACGTCCCGGAAAAGATAATTTCCTGCGTGATGTAATCCTAATCCTTGTGCCGATATCATTGTAGTATATGTTTAAATTTCAATTGGCAAAAGTAGGGTTTAATTGGAGATGAATCAAGAGAAAAGAATAAAGAGAGAAGACTCTGAAAATTGAGACTAAAAGTCTTTTGAAGTACTAAGTTTCTCGCAGCCCGACTTATCTCTGATTCTTTATTTATTTTTATTTGAATCGATGAACCGCTTCGCTAGGTTTGAGCGGAAGGCGGATAAAGCTGCGCAAATAATATTAGTATAAGATTTTGACAACCTCAATCTGACAAAGAAATGTTAATTATTGTCATTAAAGAAGCAAAAACTTATCTTTGCAAAAATTTTTATAAAATGAGTAAGCCGATTTCGGAATTTATAGAAAAGTACTATTTGCACTTCAATGCAGCTGCGTTGGTAGATGCTTCCAAAGGTTATGTTGCTCACCTGAAAGATGGCGGCAAAATGATGGTAACATTGGCTGGAGCGATGTCAACTGCTGAACTTGGTAAAATCTTTGCCGAAATGATTCGTCAGGATAAAGTGGATTTTATTTCTTGTACAGGAGCCAACCTGGAAGAAGACCTTATGAATCTTGTTGCACATTCGCATTATGAAAGAGTTCCTCATTACCGAGACCTGACGCCGCAGGAAGAATGGGCGCTTCTAGAAAGAGGACTGAATAGGGTTACTGATACTTGTATCCCTGAAGAAGAGGCTTTCAGAAGATTGCAGAAACACATCTATGAAATCTGGAAAGATGCTGATAATAAAGGCGAAAGATATTTCCCACACGAGTATATGTACAAAATGATTCTTTCTGGTGTTCTTGAGCAGTATTATGAGATCCCAAGAGAAAACTCATGGATGATTGCTGCGGCTGAGAAGAATTTGCCAATCGTAGTTCCGGGATGGGAAGACTCTACAATGGGTAATATTTTTGCATCCTATTGTATCAAGGGCGATTTGAAATTCTCTACAATGAAATCTGGAATTGAGTATATGGCTTATCTTGCTGATTGGTACACAAAAAATTCAGATGGAAAAGGGGTTGGGTTCTTTCAAATTGGGGGAGGAATTGCCGGAGATTTTCCAATCTGTGTGGTGCCGATGCTTTATCAGGATATGGAAATGCACGATATTCCTTTCTGGAGTTATTTCTGTCAGATTTCTGATTCTACAACTTCTTACGGATCATATTCCGGTGCAGTTCCGAATGAAAAAATCACTTGGGGAAAACTGGATATCACAACACCAAAATTCATTGTCGAAAGTGATGCTACCATCTGTGCACCTTTGATGTTCAGCTATATTCTGGAGAATTCTTAATTATAAGTCATAAAAATAAAAAAAGCGTTCAGAATTGAACGCTTTTTTTATGATTGAATTTGAATATTTAATCAAGAGAGTTGAGCAATACAATATACCTGTAAGCAAAAATCGCTTTCTGGATTTTTGTCAGTTTCGTAGGATCTTTTTTGCTGTATTTTGGTAAAATACGTTTGTTGACACCATTTAGAAATCTGAAAAATGCTTTTTTCATATTACTTATTTTATTTGAATAAGTTACAATTTCTGCGCCGTAATTTGAAGTTGATAATTTATCACAGCATCATTACATTTTCTATTGCCGCTACCTTTTTATAGATGTTGATAACCTGGTCAGCATCCAATACAAAGCAATTGATGGATACAGAAGTATATTTTCCATTGGAACTTTCTCTGTTGGCCATAGTGTATTTGAGATTGTCAAAAACTCTTAGAATTTCTGTGATCTTTTCCGAATCACTTGTGATAATGAATTTGAAAAGATATTCTTCTGGGAAATTATGCTGTTGTTCTAACTTTTCTTTAAGAGACTTATAAAAATCTTCTGGATTTGCATGGTTGCTTTCTATAATATTTGCCATTATTCTGTTTTATAATAAATTAAAATCTCCGAAAAAATTCGGAGATCAAAGTTACTATATTTATTTATCTTTTTATGATGGATTTTCAGCGGTTGCTGTCTGAGGAAGAGAAACTTCGTCTGGAGCAGCTTCTAACGCTTTGTCCAAAGTGAATAATGATTCATCAGTTGCCTGGTCACCGCCTGCAATTTTAAGCTTGTCAATCAGTTCTAAAGCTAATTTTTCTTCTTCAATCTGTTCTTTTACAAACCATTGCATAAAATTCCATGTTGCCCAATCTTTTTCCCGGAAAGCGAGATCCACAATATTATAAATTGCTGTGGTATTATCAACCTCGTGCTGAAAAACCTTATTAAAGCAGTCGGTTAAATTTTGTGGATTTTCCGGCGGAGCAGGAATAGCTTCGACTTTTGCTTCCCCGCCTCTGTCCAATATGTATCTCATAAATTTGATCATATGATTTCTTTCTTCCTGAGAATGTCTGTATAGGAAATTGGCAATTCCGCCGTAACCTTTGACGTCAGCCCAGCACCCATAAGAAAGAAAGATTTGTGAAGCATGCGCTTCTTTGGTCATTTGTTTAATTAATGCAGTTTGCATCTGATTAGATAGTCTGTTGGTATTCATAAACTTTGTATTAGTTATTATTATGTTAAATGTAAGCAATGATTAATTACTCATTTCGAAGCAATAAGAATTGATATTTCTAAAAAAATCAAATATTGAGCCAAAAAAAGGGGATATTTTTTGTGGTGTTTAAATAGATATAATTCCTTTATTTAATTTTATTTATCTGATTTTCAGAAATTTATATGTATTTTAGTAAATATTAACATTGTGTTAATAAAAATTTTTATATTCGGAGAATAAGAAAATAATACATAAGAATATTATGAGAAAAAATTATGTTAAATTACCATTGTTGATCGCTGCTTTGTACTTTGGCGGTGATTTGCATGCACAATCCACACAGGATACTACTGCTAAAGAAAACAAAATTGAGGAAGTAGTTGTGATTGGATATGGTACGGCTAAGAAAGTGGATTTGACGAGTGCGATTACTACTGTAAAAGCAGCGGATATCGTTAAAACTCCTACAGGTCAGGCTACTCAATCATTACAAGGTAAGGTGGCCGGTGTACAAATCAGTAGTTTTGGTTCACCAGGTGAAGCACCTAAAGTAACTATTAGAGGTATTAAATCATTACAAGGAGATAATCAGCCTTTATATGTGGTTGACGGTCTTTTTGTTGATGATATTAGTTTCTTAAACTCAAACGACATTCAGGATTTTACGGTACTCAAAGATGCTTCCGCATCGGCAATTTATGGGGTAAAAGCAGCAAATGGTGTAATTGTAATTACTACAAAAGGAGGAAGTTATAACAAGAAGCCGCGATTGACTTATGATACTTATTACGGAGCACAAATGGCTAATAATGTTCTGAAGATGGCCAATACCGAGCAGTTTGTTAATTTTGTAAATGAATCAGGTTCTGGATCTGAAATAGCGAGTATAAATGCTGCTATAGAACGTTTTGGAAGAAGCCGCGTAAATCCTAATTTACCAAATGTAAATACAGACTGGTATAAAGAGGCACTTCGGGTGGCTAGTATTCAGAATCATAGTTTATCGGTTGATGGAGGTTCTGAAAAAGTGGCGTATTCATTTGGTGGAAACTATTTTGATCAGAACGGTATACTGAAAATGAAAAACAGTTATGATCGATTCAATATCAGAGCAAAGATTGATGCAAAAGCAACAAGCTGGCTAACTGTAGGTGCTGTGATAAACTACTCAAGAAGCGAAAGATATCTTGATGAGGCTAGTGCATGGTCGCAAATTTATTATGCAGTGCCAGTTTTGCCGAAGTATGATTATACAAACCCCGGCACTTGGCCTTATGCATATGCAGATGCAAAGCAAATAGGTTACAGAGATCCTCAAAACCCTTTTGCAACTATGGATAATGTAGATAAACTTACAGTGTCAAGAAGGCTTAACTTTAACGCTTATGCTGAAGCAGCATTGATTCCGAAAGAATTAATCCTTAAGTCTGCATTATCATATAGTAGTCAAAATGATAGAGAACGTAATATGGCTCTACCTTATTTTGCTACAGCTAATTTGCAAAGGACAATCAATGACGCTTCTATGGCAAGGAACACAGCTTCATACGAAAATTATATTTGGGATAATACACTAACTTGGAACAAATCTTTCGGTAAGCACGACATTACTCTAATGGGTGGAACTTCATTTGCGGATGAATGGTTTAATTTAGAAAGAATTTTTGGTAATTTTTACAGCGGAACACCATTTAACAGATATGACGAAACTACTTGGTATCTCAACAACCTTGACCCTACAAAAATTAGAGTTAATGATTACGATAAAGATGATGTAAGTTTACAACCAAAAAGATACTACAGAACTTCATACTTCGGTCGTTTGTCTTATAAGTTTGATAACAAATATATTGTTTATGGAACCATCAGAAATGAAGGCTCTAACAAATTCCCTGCTCAGAGAAAAATTAATCTACCTGCTTTTGGTGCAAGCTGGGTAGTGTCCGAAGAATCTTTTATGAAAGATATTTCTTGGCTGAATCTTTTAAAATTCCGAGGAGGATGGGGAAGATTGGCTAATGATGGAATCAGTGCCAACAGACCACAAGTGCCAGCATCTGTCAATGCAATTTTTGCAGATCAGTTATATACGGGTTACGTATTCAGTACCTTCCTGGACAATGTAAAAAGAGAATTTACAGAGGAAACCAATATAGGTCTTAGCTCTGAGTTTTTTAATAGAAGATTAACATTGGATGCAGATTATTTTGTGAAGGATACAAAACAGCTTGTGATTCCTGTTCTTCCAAAGGTTGGCGATCAAAGAAGCTATACTAATGTTGGATCATTAAGAAACAGGGGGTATGAAATATCAGCAGGATGGAGAGATAAAATTGGGGAAGACTGGAGCTATTTTATTAATGGGAATTTCAGTCATATTAAAAATAATATTACAGACTTATATGGTCAAAGTTTCATTAATACCGGCGAGCCAGAATTCCAGCAGCGCCTTGTTGTAGGTCAGCCAATTAATGTATTCTATGGTTGGGTATTAGATGGTGTTTATCAAAATGCAGCTCAGGTTGCTGCGGATCCTACTACTGTTGGACAAAACATAAAACCGGGTTACTTCAAATTTAAGGATCTGAATGGTGATGGTAAAATAGATTCTGATGACAGAACTTATTTAGGATCTCCTGTTCCTACCTATTATTTTGGAGCATCATTTGGTGCTAATTACAAAAACTGGGATCTTTCTATAGCGCTTTATGGACAAGGAGGAAATAAAATTCTGGCGAGAAACAGAGGAGAGGTTATCAAAACACCAGGTAGAAATATTGATGCAGAATTAGCCATCAACCGCTGGCATGGAGAAGGGACTACTAATGAGTTTCCATCCTCAGAAGGGTACAGAACACCTTGGAATCAAAAAATGTCTGATTTTTGGTTAGAAGATGGTGATTTTGTTAGAATACAGAATATTCAATTGGGATATACTTTGAAGCAAAGTAATATTCCTGAGATGAGATTTTCAATCACTGCTGACAGGCCATTTATGTGGAGTAAAAGTAAAAATCTAATGAATCCTGAGGTAGGACCAAATGGTGTAGATACGACGACTTATCCAACACCTTCTGTTTTCACTTTTGGTTATACAGTTAAATTTTAATTAATATTAAATAAAAAATAATGAAACGTTCAATATATATAAAATTTTTGTTGCTTGCGGGTGCACTTGTATTCACAGGTTGTGACAGAAAACTGGATGAGAAAATGGAAATGGATCCCAGCGATTCTTTCGACTATACTAATCCAGATGGTGCAAAAGGAGCTTTAATCGGGGCATATTCTTCATTCCAAGATATGGGCTGGGAACAAATCCCATTAGTTTCAGTTTTGGGCGATGATGTAAATGCCGGAGGTCTGGGAGATCAGGCTGCTTTTGCCGATACAGACAAATACATCTACGACAATAACTTTTGGATGTATAACTCTCTTTGGGGTGTTTGGTATCAACATATACTTCAGATTACTACTCAAATTAATCAGTTGGACAAATTCAAAACAGGAGGTGTGAATCCCACAACTATTGCACAATATCAGGCAGAGTGTAAAGTAATGAGCGCTTTCTTGCATTTGGAACTCTCCAGATTATGGGGGAAGGTTATTTTGGTAGAAACACCTGACCAGACTCAACTGAAATTAAAATCAAAAGACGAGATAATGCAATGGATTTCTGCGCAGATGGATGCAGCTATTCCAAATCTGCCGGATATGCGTCCTAATCAAAGAACAGACATAAAAGGGGGTATTACCAAATATACAGCTTTAGCGGTTAAAGCAATGGCAAATTTGGAGTTGAAAAATTATCAAGGTGTTGCAGATGCTACTGGTGCAATCATCAATTCTGGAAAATTCTCTTTGTATTCTGATTTCAATAATTTATTCAAAGTTGGTGGAAAGCTGGCGGATGAAAACTTGTTAGAAATTCAGTACTCAGATTTGGGTGCAGCTTCCAATCCTAATTCCAAAAATCACCTTTGGGCTTTTTACGGGCCTCAAGGATGGACTCCAAAGGTATCAGGTGCTGCTGACGGTTGGGGGTTTTATGAGCCAAGTATGAAGTACATCAAGTTTATGTTAAATCGTGGTGAACAAAAAAGATTACAAACCAGTGTCCTATTTACAAATAGAGGAATTACGGAAATTAAAAAAGATCCTGCTTTTGCAACATTGCCATCTTGGGTATCTAATACAACAATAGAAGGAGATGTCATTAATGATTATAGCAGAGCAATGTTTGCAAGTGGAAAACACTATATGCCATCAACACTTCTTACACCTGGTAGAACAGATTACGGAAGTAATAAAAATTATATTGTTACCAGATATGCAGAAATACTTTTAATGTATGCAGAAGCTGTAACAAGAGGCGCCAATCCTACAGCCGGCTCAGCAGTTAGTGCCGTTAATACTGTAAGAGAAAGAGCTGGTTTAGGTAATTTAGCATCTGTAACTGCAGATCAAGTGATGGATGAGAAGTATGCTGAATTGGGAATGGAATGGGGGATCCGATATTTTGATATGGTAAGATTAGGTAATACTGCTGCTTTAAGTTATGATGGCAGAACTTTTACCATGGACAAACAATTTTTACCTTACCCGTTGGCACAAATGGATATAATTAACCAATTAAACAAATAATGAAAATGAATAAATATATAAACATAGCATTTGCAGGAGCAATGTTAATAAGTGCATTTTCCTGCAAAGACGGTTACATTGATGATATAACGTCGATTCCTCAAGGTGAAGATAAAGTTGCTCCTGTTGTTACAATTATGAATCCTGCATCCGGAACAGTTAATATTCCATTTACTGACACCCAAGCAGACTATACATTTGAATTTAAGGTTTCTGATGATATAGAAATTAAAACAATAAACATCTCTCTAGATGGCTCTCCTCTTCAAACTTATAATAGTTTTTTAGACTATAGAAATTATACAGGAAAATACTTATATAAGAATTTGGGATTAGGTAATCATACTTTCAAAGTTGATGCAGTTGATTTATCGGGTAAAACAACTACCAAAACTTTTGCTTTTAACGTTACGAACGTATATCAGGCATTATATGAAGGCGAATCTTTTTTTGTTCCGTTTGATTATCCGTCGACAGATCCTTTGAAGGTTGTATCAGATTTGCTTCAAAATACACCTGCTACGAGTAACCCTTTATCATTGACATCTGGAGTTTCTGGAAATGGTATACAAGGGGCTAATCTAAAATATATTAGTTATGCAAAACCTAATGACTGGATAAAGAATGCTGAGAGTTTTACTGTTTCATTCTGGTTCAAGTTAAATGGTCAAACTAAAAATAATAATGGAGGTAACGGCCCGGAACATATTTTTAGTATTCCCACTACAACAGATCATTGGTCAGGTGGACAAGGTATGTTATTAATGGAAACAAATGCTACTGGTACTCAGATAAAATTTCCAATAGTAGACAAAACCAAAGCTGACAAATGGTTTAATTGGGAAGGAGCAGATGCAATACCAGGAATTGCTGATAACAAATGGAGACATTGTGCATTGGTTTACGATGCTGTAACTAGTAAAATGACTTTGTACATTGATGGTGTTGCTAATGCAAAACAAGTCGCTTGGGATAATCATGGCAGCATAAATATGGATGTTACAACAGCAACTGAATTCAGATTGGGAGCTGGACCAAAACAAGTCAATAATGATACTGCGGATGACTGGTTAAGATCAACATGGAAAGGAGGATTAGATCAATTTAGATTATTTTCTAAGGCGTTATCTGCTTCTGATATTAAGAATATCTATGATTCTAAATTATAGATAAACTATTAATAATTTATTAAATAAAAACACTTTATGACTCGTTCATAAAGTGTTTTTCATAAAAAATAAAATCAATGTTTAAAAAGGATTTTTTTAAAATTACAGTTTTATCTTCTGTTCTTTTTTTATCATACAATTGTTCCAACTCCAGTGATTGGGATCCGAATGATACATTAGTTAATAACCCGCAAGAACCCGCAACTGTTTACACAGATGACCAGATTATAGAAATGACCCAAAAAGGTGCTTTGAAGTATTTTTGGGATTTTGCGCAAACCAATTCTAAGCTTGCCAGAGAAAGATATCATACAGATGATCCTAATAACGATGCCAATACGGTTACAACTGGAGGTTCAGGCTTTGGGTTGATGACAATTTTAGTAGGAATCAAGAATGGTTATGTATCGCAGACTGATGCCGTTTCGAGATTAACAACCGCTCTTGATTTCCTCAAAACTGCAAATCGCTTTCACGGAGCTTGGCCACATTGGATCAATGGTAATTCAGGTAATGTAATTCCTTTTGGTGAAAAAGATAATGGAGGTGATCTTGTAGAGACAGCTTTTTTAGCTCAGGGATTAATTTGTGTAAGAGAATATTTTAAGAATTCTACAAATTCTGCTGAATTGGCATTGGCACAGAAAGCAGATGAACTATGGAAAGGAATCGAATGGAATTGGTACACTAAAGGTGAAAATGCATTATACTGGCATTGGTCTCCAAATTATGATTTCCAAATAAATATGAAATTGCAAGGTTTTGACGAAACGTTGATTACATATGTTTTGGCAGCGGCTTCCCCCAATTATTCTATTAATAAATCTGTTTATCAAAATGGCTGGGCAAGGAATGGTGCTATCAAAACTTCGGGTTCACAGTTTGGAATTCCTTTGATTGTAAATCATAACGGAGCATCGGGAACGGTTGGACCGATGTTTTGGTCACATTATTCATTTTTGGGATTAGATCCAAGAGGATTAACAGACGACTACGTCAATTATGGTGATGCAACATCCAATCATGCGAAGATTATGTATCAATATTGTTTGGCAAACCCAAAAGGTTATCAGGGTTATAATGCTAAAAGCTGGGGTCTTACTGCAAGTTATTCCCGAAATGCAGATGGGACAACAGGTTATTCGGCACATCAGCCTAATAATGATTTAGGAATTATTTCTCCGACTGCAGCTATTTCTGATATGCCATATACACCTACAGAAAGTATGAATTTCCTAAGATTCCTCTACAATGAAAACTATTCAAAATACATAGGAATTGCAGGCCCTTATGATGCTTACTCGGTTCAGTATAATTGGGTGACACCTAGGTATTTAGCGATTGATCAGGGAACTATTGCTCCTATGATTGAGAATCACAAAAACCAATTCTTATGGAATCTTTTTATGAATGCACCGGATGTAAGGCAAGGCTTAATTAAACTGGGCTTCCACTCATCATTCCATGGATTTTAAATTACAAAAAAATTATAATGAAAAATAAAATATCATTATCAATCCTGTCATTAGCGGTACTGCTTTCATGTAAAAACTCTCAGTTAACAAATACTGCTGCCGATACAAAATCAGTTTCAGTAAAATTAACTGATAATCAGTTAATGGACAAAGTTCAAAGTGATGCGCTCAAATATTTTTGGGACTTTGCTGAACCCAATTCACTCTTAGGAAGAGAACGTTACCACGAAGACAACATCTATCCGGACAATGACAAACATGTAGTTACAACAGGCGGATCCGGATTTGGGTTAATGACGATTCTGGTTGGTGTTGACAGGAAATACATTCCACGCAGGGAAGCTGTTAAAAGATTGACTCACATTGCAGATTTTCTGGAAAAAGCAGACCGTTTTCATGGCGCCTGGTCGCATTGGATCAATGGTGAAACCGGGAAAGTTGTCCCTTTCGGAAAAAAGGATAACGGCGGAGATCTTGTTGAAACGGCATTTTTGGTTCAGGGAATGATTTGCGTCCGCGAATATTTCAAAAACGGAAACGAGGAGGAAAAAGCTTTAGCGGCAAAAATGGACAAATTGTGGAAAGGTGTAGAATGGAATTGGTACACAAAAGGCGGTCAAAAAGTATTGTATTGGCACTGGTCGCCCAGCTATGGTTGGGAAATGAACTTTCCTTTAGAGGGTTATAACGAATGTCTGATTACCTACGTTTTAGCTGCATCTTCACCCGATTATTCGATTGATTATGATACCTACAACAAAGGCTGGACTCGCAACGGGACTTACACAACCGATCGTACAAAATATGGGCTTCCCTTGTATGTAAAGCACAATTATGCAGAAGAATTCGGCGGACCATTATTCTGGTCTCAATATTCTTATTTAGGCCTTGATCCAAGAGGTCTTTCGGATAAATATGTGAAAAGCTATTGGGATCTCAACCGTAATCATGTCTTGATAGATTATAAATATTGCCTGGAGAACCCTTACAAATACAAAGGCTATTCAGAAAAATATTGGGGACTTACCGCAAGTTATACAAGAAACAAAGACGGTTCGGTTGGATATGCTGCGCATCAGCCGATGAAAGAAGATTTTGGAGTGATCACGCCGACAGCTGCTCTTAGCTCAATGCCTTACACACCAAAAGAATCTATGGCATTTTTGAAGTTCTTGTACGAAGAGAAACCAAATTTCATTGGACAAGCCGGACCTTACGATGCCACTTCAGTTAATTTTAATGACTGGACGACGCCGCGTTACCTCGCAATTGATCAGGGAACAATTGCGCCAATGATTGAGAATTATCGTTCCGGATTATTATGGAATCTGTTTATGAATGCGCCGGAAATCAGAAACGGACTCAAAAAAATAGGATTTAAATCTACGGAGCATAAAATTCAATAGATTTAATTTATTATCTTTGGATCAGAACTCATTGTTTCGTTTTGACTCAATGGGTTTTTAGAGGAGCTTATACCTGCTTTCCACTATATCTTTTTTGTTTTATCACAAATTGTAGTTTTTAACAACAAACAACAAAAACAAAAAAGGATGCCGTTGCAATCAGGGCTAGGGCGTTGGTCGGGATAACAAGATTTTGTAAAATATGAACATTAGGTATATTTGAAGAAAGGTATATCAATACAAAAGAAATCAAATGGCTTTAAAACTTAAATATCTCCCACTTCTTTTATTAGTAATTAATCCATTAGTAAAAGCGCAGGAAATCAAATCGGAGTTTAATAGTGAGGTTAAAATCCAGAAGAAACTATCATACATTCTGGACTTACCTCAAAATATAAAAACAAAAATTCCATTAATAGTATTTCTTCATGGTTCGGGAGAAAGAGGAAATAATCTGGAAATAGTAAAAGCACACAGCCCATTTACTTATAAAAATCTGATAAAGGAACCAGTCGCTATTCTGGCACCTCAATGTCCGGAAAATACTTGGTGGGATACGGATGCGGTTTATTTCCTTATCAGAGAGATTTCGGAAAAATACAAAATCGATAAAGAAAGAATTTATCTCACAGGATTATCAATGGGTGGTTGGGGAACTCTGAAGTTGGCAGGTGAGCACCCTGAAATGTTTGCAGCAGTTGCAGCAGTTTGCGCACCAACAGACAGAGTAATGCTTGCTAATATTCATCAATACAAAGATCTGAATATCAAATTGTATCATGGCGGAATGGATGATGTAGTTCTTCCTGAGAATGCATTTAATTTCTATCAGAAATTACACCCAATCAATCCAAAAGCAGAGTTGATTATTTTCCCAAATGATAATCATAACTCCTGGGATTCTACCTATTCTGATCCTAAACTTTGGGATTGGATGTTATCATTAAAAAAATAAACGTTAAAGAAAATAAATATATATAAATGAAAAAGTTTATAATCCTAGCTGCGTTGGCATTATCGCCCTATTTTTTAGCGCAGGACATTGTAACCAAGCCCGCTCAGTCTTTCCAGTCGGCACAATATCAGTCTAAGAAAAAAGCATTCATAGACAATTTGATTGCCAAGATGACTTTGGACGAAAAAATCGGACAGTTGAATTTACCTTCATCCGGAGATTTTACAACAGGACAAGCTCAGAGTTCTGATATAGGAAAGAAAATAGAACAAGGTTTAGTTGGCGGATTATTTAACATCAAAGGTGTTGATAAGATTCGTGATGTACAAAAAGTAGCTGTAGAAAAAAGCCGTTTGAAAATTCCAATGATTTTCGGAATGGATGTGATCCATGGTTACGAAACTACTTTTCCGATTCCATTAGGATTGGCAGCGTCTTGGGATATGAATCTTATACAGAGATCAGCTCAGATCGCGGCTCAGGAAGCTACAGCAGATGGGATCAACTGGACATTTTCGCCAATGGTAGATATTTCAAGAGAGCCAAGATGGGGAAGAGTTGCAGAAGGTTCCGGTGAAGATCCTTACCTGGGAAGTGAAATTGCAAAAGCAATGGTTTATGGGTATCAAGGGAATGACTTATCAAAAAATAATACGATGCTGGCTTGCGTGAAGCATTTTGCACTTTATGGCGCTCCGGAAGGCGGACGTGATTATAATACAGTTGATATGAGCCACGTTCAAATGTATAACACTTATTTCCCACCATATAAAGCGGCTGTGGATGCGGGAGCAGGTTCTGTAATGGCGTCTTTCAATGAGGTTGATGGGATTCCTGCAACAGGTAACAAATGGCTGATGACGGATGTTCTTAGAAAACAGTGGAATTTCAAGGGCTTTGTCGTGACTGATTATACAGGTATCAACGAAATGATAGATCACGGCATGGGAGATCTTCAACAGGTTTCAGCATTAGCAATGAATGCCGGAATTGATATGGATATGGTTGGCGAAGGATTCTTGAAAACACTTAAACAATCCATCTCGGAAGGAAAAGTGTCTGAGCAAACGGTGACAGATGCTGCAAGAAGAATCCTTGAAGCTAAATATGATCTTGGACTTTTCGATGATCCTTATAAATATACAGATTCTAAAAGAGCTCAGAAAGAAGTTTTCAGCCCAAAACATTTAGAAGCAGCAAAAACGATTGCATCTAATTCTATGGTTTTGATGAAAAATGACAAACAGGTTCTTCCACTTAAAAAATCAGGTACTGTGGCCGTTATCGGACCATTGGCAGATAACGCGATGAATATGACAGGAACCTGGAGTGTTGCTGCAAAACACGCTAATTCTATTTCATTATTGAGAGGTTTGAAGGAAACGGTTGGCAAAGATGTGAATTTTATTTTTGCAAAAGGAAGCAACGTTTACGAATCCGAAATGATGGAACAGCGTGCCGCTATGTTTAATAAAACAACAGACAGGGATAATCGTCCCGCTGATCAAATCAGAAAAGAAGCTGTAGATGTTGCAAGCAAAGCAGATGTGATTGTTTTAGCGATTGGCGAAAGTGCCGAGATGAGCGGTGAGTCAAGTTCAAGAACAGATATTACAATTCCGGAAACTCAAAGAGAATTATTGAGAGAACTTAAGAAAACTGGTAAGCCAATTGTTTTGGTTTTATTTACAGGTCGTCCTTTGGTTCTGATGGAAGAATCTCAATTGGCTGATGCGATCCTGAACGTATGGTTCCCGGGAAGTATGGCTGGCTATGCAGTTTCTGATGTTCTTTATGGAAAAGTTAATCCTTCCGGAAAATTACCGATGACTTTCCCAAGAAGTGTAGGTCAGGTTCCAATCTATTATAACGCGAAGAATACAGGTCGCCCTTTAAGTACAGAAAATACTGACAAATGTAATTTCGAAAAATTCCGTTCCAATTATCTGGATGAGTGCAACACACCGCTTTATCCTTTTGGGTATGGATTAAGTTATACTAATTTCGGTTATTCTGATGTTTCTGTAACTAACGCTAAACCTTCTGGCAATACTAGCATCGAAGCTAATGTGACTTTAACAAATAACGGGAAATATGATGGAGCAGAAGTAGTTCAGCTTTATATCAGGGATTTGGTTGGAAGCAATACAAGACCTGTTAAGGAATTAAAAGGTTTCCAAAAAGTCTATCTGAAAGCTGGCGAAAGTAAAAAAGTAACATTCAAAATTTCCCCGGAAGATTTGAAGTTTTATAATAATCAATTGAAATACGATTGGGAAGCTGGAGATTTCGATATCATGATCGGAACCGACTCTCACAATGTTAAAACAACGAGAATCAATTGGTCTAAATAATTAAAAACCGCTTCGAAAAGAGGCGGTTTTTATTTTTATTATTCTTTGATGAATTTCTTGGAAATCCACTTTTGATTATCTTTTTTCAGATTCAGCAGATAGGTTCCTTGCTGCAATTTAGAAACATCAATGCTGTTATCAGTATCAGACATTTGAACCTGATGAACAATTCGTCCTGTTAAATCCAGAATTTCTGCAGAGATATTTTTTTCATTCACATTTTGAAGATAGATTTTCTCTTTTGCAGGATTAGGCGTGATTAAAATATTAGCTTGATTAATATCAGAAACGGAAAGATTATTAGTTTTGATTTTATAAATGGTATTGCCTGCTGCTACGTAAAGTTGTTTCTGATTGTCCTCACCGAAAGTTGTAAAATTCGCTGAAAAACTCGGACTCCAAACCATCGTATTCGAAGTATCCAAAACACCTATTTGAGCTGAACAGTAATCTGCAAAAACATATTTTCCTACGAGATCTGTATAAAGGTTACCTCTGTAGAGATAACCGCCCGTGATAGAGCATTTTCCTCCGGAATGATCGTATTGAGTAACCGGAAAAGTCATTGTAGAAGCGTTGGCACATCCTGTGGTATTATAAGGGGTGTTTCCTTCGTAACATCTCCATCCGTAGTTGATTCCTGGTGTTGCTGCAGATACTTTATTGATTTCTTCGATGTCACCTTGTCCGACATCAGCAATCCAAACCTGATTGGTAGTTCTGTCAAAAGAGAATTTCCATGCATTCCTAAGGCCGTAAGCCCAAATTTCGTCAGCGCCGTCAATTCCCACGAAGGGATTATCTGACGGAATATTATAAGCATTATCCGAGTTGACATCAATTCTCAGCATTTTCCCTAAAAGCGAATTTTTATTTTGAGCGTTATTATTCGGATCGCCACCGCTTCCGCCATCGCCGGTAGATATCCACAAGTAACCATCTGCTCCAAAATGAATGCTACCGCCATTATGATTAGTAAAAGGCTTAGGGATCGTTAAAAGAATTTTTTCCGATGAAACATCTGCTGTATTAGGATTTGACGAGTTTGCTGTGAATCTGGAAACTCTGATTGATCCTTGCAAATTATTATAATAAACAAAAAAATATCGATTGGTTAAAAACTGAGGATGAAATGCCAGTCCCAGTAATCCTCTTTCACCTCCAAAAGTGATGAGGTTGGAAATATTCAGAAAGTTATCCGGAGCAATAGTTCCGTTTTCATTCACAATCTTGATAGTGCCGGATTGCTGGACAACAAATAATCTATTGTCAGATGTTGGCGATGCAACAATCTCTACAGGATTAGAAATCCCGGAAACAAAGTTCTCCAGGCTAATGGTCTGAGCCGATAAACAGGCTGCTAAGAATAAGCCGATCCAAAGTAAAAGTTTTCCCATAACTTATTATTTTATAATTAATTATAGCCTTACCAAATTATATGCCTGTTGAGTGATTCTATTATTAATTTTCATAAAAAAATCTGATTTTCTTTCATTTTTCGGATAGATAAAGCGGATTTATTATTTTAAAAATTTAGTAAATACATATTTCTCATTTTCAAATTCCTATTTCCGTTATAAATCATTATATTTGCCGACTAAAATTATATATATCGTAAGAAAATGCAAGGAAAAGGACTCGTTACACTAGTTGCCATCGTTCTTGGACTGATTTGTCTCAATGAGCTTTTGCCTTCTTTCTATGCCAATAAAATAGAAAAGGAAGCTAGAGCTATTGCAGGTGATAATCAGGTAAAATACCAAGCCGAACTCGACAGACTTTCGAAAGACACGCTTAATCTTGGTTTTACAAAACTGAATTATACGTCTGCAAAACAAAAAGAAATGAAGTTGGGGTTGGACCTAAAAGGTGGTATCAACGTATTATTGGAGATCAACCAGAGAGATTTGGTAAATGATCTTAGTAATTATTCTACAAACGCTACTTTGATAGAAGCGCTTAACAGAACAGATCAGGCTCAGAAAAACTCGAGTAAGCAATATATCGAAGATTTTTTTACCCAGTTCGAAGCTGTTAACAAAGAGAAAGGTACGAATCTAAAGCTTGCTGATCCGGAAATTTTTGGAAACACCAATCTTTCTGAGATTAAATTCAATACACCTGACGATCAGGTAAAAAACATTGTAAGAAGAAAAATCGATGCGTCTGTAGGAACGGCTTATGAAGTTCTTAGAACCCGTATCGACAAAATGGGTGTTACTCAGCCAAACGTTCAGAGAGTTCCTGGAACCGGAAGAATCCTGGTAGAGATGCCAGGTATCAAAGATATCGACAGGGTTAAAAAAATGTTGGCGACTTCTGCTAAACTTCAGTTTTGGGAAGTACAGATGGGGCAGGAAGTTTTACCATATTTCTCAGAACTTAACCAATTGGTAAAAGTTAAAGGAGATTCAATAGGTGTTGCTAAAACAACAAATTTGACAAATCTTATCCAGTTAAACTCAACGCCTGGTAATGCTGTTGCTAATGTAAAATTATCGGATACAGCAGTTGTTAATAAAATCCTTAATAGTGCAATTGCTACAAAAGCTCGCCCGGTAAACTTAAAGTATACTCAGTTTATGTGGGGATACAAGCCAGAGAATAATACTTCTAACAGTCTTGTATTATACGCTATCCGTGGGAATATCAATCAAAAGGCTCCGGTTGACGGTGCTGTAGAATCTGCAAATATCAACTATGACCAGCTGGGACGTATTGTTGTAGATATGCAAATGGATTCTCAGGGTGCTCGTGATTGGAAAGCAATGACGGAGAAAAACAAAGGAAAAGTTGTGGCTGTAACGCTGGATAACAGAGTTTATACTGCACCAATGGTAAATGAGGTCATTCCTAATGGAAGAACGCAGATTTCCGGAAATTTTACTCAGGAAGAAGCTAAAGATTTGGTTGATGTTTTAGGCGCAGGTAAATTGCCTGCAGGTGCTAAAATTGTTCAGGCTGATGTTGTAGGACCTTCATTGGGAGCTGAATCTATCAATGACGGGATTATGTCATTCCTTATTGCATTTGCGGTAATTATTGTTTACATCATTTTCTATTATGGTGGAGCAGGGGTTTACGCAGTTATTGCAATGATCGTCAATTTATTCTACATCTTCGGGATCATGGATTCTGTAGATGCAACATTGACGCTTCCGGGTATTGCAGGTATTGTATTGTCTATGGCAATGGCAGTAGATGCAAACGTAATTATATATGAAAGAACAAAAGAAGAATTATTCCGCGGAAAAAGTATTCTTGAAGCATATAAAGATGGTTTCAAACATGCGATTTCTGCGATTATTGACGGTCACGTTACGACTTTTATTACAGCATTAATTCTTTACATCTTCGGAACAGGTCCAATCAAAGGATTTGCGGTAACATTGATGATCGGTCTTGTTATGACATTATTCACATCTGTATTATTGTCAAGAGTGATGATTTTCAATAGATTGAATAAAGGTAAATCATTATCTGTTTGGACTGCTCCAACCAAAAATCTTTTCAGAAATACCTGGATCGATTTCATTGGAAAAAGAAAATGGTCTTATATTGTATCTGCAATTTTAATGGTGATTTCAATTGCTTCAATTGCAATCAACGGCTTCAAATACGGAATCGATTTTACAGGTGGGCGTAACTATGTTGTAAGATTTGAAAAACCGGTTGACGCAAGTAAAATTGAAGAAAATATTGCTAAGCTGATGAAAACTGCAGACGGTAAAAACGAATCTGTGGAAGCCAAAACTTTTGGTAATTCTTCTCAATTAAAAATAACGACAGATTATCTGATTGATGACGAATCTCTTGCGGCTGACCAAACTGTTGAGCAAAAAATCTATGAAGGTCTTAAACAAGATTTGCCGGCAGGTATGAGTTTGGCAGATTTCAAAGCAGCAGATAAAGGCCATGCAGGAATAGTATCTTCTACAAAAGTAGGACCTACAGTTGCGGACGATATCACAACACACGGTATCTTGGCAGTTATCGCTTCATTGATTGGTATTTTCATCTATATCTTGGTAAGATTTGATAAGTGGCAGTTCTCTCTTGGAGCGGTTGCCGGTCTATTCCACGATACAGTGGTGATCTTGGGTGTTTACTCATTATTTTACAAAGTAATGCCTTTCAATATGGAGATTAACCAGGATTTTATCGCAGCAATTCTTACGGTAATTGGTTATTCGATTAACGATACGGTAATCATCTTTGACAGGATCAGAGAATACCTGCGTGAGAAAAAAGCATTGACACTGGCTGGATTATTTGATGACTCTATTTCCAGTACAATTGGTAGAACATTCAACACATCATTCACAACGATTTTGGTAATCCTGGCGATTTTCATCTTCGGTGGAGATAACCTGAGAGGATTTATGTTCTGCTTATTGTTAGGTATTGGATTCGGTACATACTCATCTATTTTTATTGCATCAGCTACGGCTTATGACTTCCTGAGAGGAAGGAAAAAAGAAGATAAGGTTACAGGAAAATCTTCTACCGATGTAGAATTAGCGAAGTAATTCCTTACGATACTTAATAAAAAAAGCTCTCAAGTAATTGGGAGCTTTTTTATTTAAAACATTTTCTAAATTTGGGCACCTTTTCCACGCTCCGCTCCCGCTTTTTTGCTAGTCATACTTCCTCACAAAAAGAGCTCCACTCAGCTCGGGTGCGCTTTGCAGGTCATAACATTGGTTGCCAAGTTTAAATATTTGTCAATAAAAAAATCAATTTTTCAAATCTTCAAAGTAGCAAATCAAAAAAATATTATCTTCGCAACTTATGAAACAGAATCAAAAATCAGCAGCAATAGGTTTTATATTTATCACACTTTTGATAGATATCACAGGTTGGGGCATCATCATTCCCGTGGTACCGAAACTGATAGAAGAACTGATCCACGCAGATATCAGCGAAGCAGCTAAATATGGTGGCTGGCTGAGTTTTGCTTATGCTTTCATACAGTTTATATTCTCACCATTGGTAGGAAATCTAAGTGACAGATTCGGAAGAAGGCCAATTATCTTATTATCACTTTTCGGATTTTCCATAGATTATATTTTTTTAGCATTATCGCCTACTATCTGGTGGCTTTTTGTTGGGAGAATCATTGCCGGAATTACAGGAGCCAGTGTTACTACAGCCAGTGCTTATATTGCGGATATCTCTACGGATAAAGATCGTGCAAAAAATTTCGGATTAATAGGAGCCGCTTTTGGGCTGGGATTTATTATTGGTCCTGTCTTAGGTGGTGTGTTGGGGCATTATGGTTCCAGAGTTCCGTTTTATGCGGCGGCAGCTTTATGTATGCTCAACTTTCTTTATGGTTATTTTATTTTACCGGAAAGTTTGTCTAAAGAAAATCGCAGAGAGTTTGACTGGAAACGTGCCAATCCTATTGGGTCATTAAAGCTGCTTAGAAAACATCCGGAGATTTCGGGATTAGTGATTTCCTTGATTTTGATTTACATTGGTGGACATGCTGTACAAAGTAACTGGAGTTTCTATACCATGTACAGATTCAACTGGGATGAAAGAATGGTAGGTATCTCTTTGGGCGTTGTAGGACTAATGGTTGGGTTGGTTCAGGGATTGTTGATAAGGTGGATTAATCCGAAAATCGGTGACCGTAAGAGCATCTACTATGGCCTGTTATTATACTCATTCGGAATGCTCCTATATGCATTTGCGACGCAAGGTTGGATGATGTTACTGTTCACTATCCCATACTGTTTAGGTGGAATCTGTGGACCAGCATTACAATCCATTATTACCAAAAATATCCCGTCCAATGAGCAGGGTGAATTGCAAGGCGCTTTGACGAGTCTTATGAGTGCAACGTCTATAATCGGTCCACCAATGATGACCAATTTATTTTATTATTTCACTCACAAAGAGGCACCTTTCTTATTTCCCGGAGCACCTTTTTTTCTTGCCTTTTTATTATTTATTGTAAGCATCTTTTTTGTTTATATCAACTTCAACAGAAAGAAAAAATAAATTTATTTAGGGAAATTATTAAGGATAGTTTTACTTTTTATATTCTAAAATCAAAAGGAATAATAATTTCTAAGCTATTTTTAAGTAAAAATTAATAAAATTCTCTCTATCAATTCTATAAATGTTTCTTAATTTTGTCAAATGGAATTGAGTATTGGAGAAATGCTGATGATTGCTCTGGCAATTGTCGTTCTGTTCGGACCGGATAAATTACCCGAGATCGCAAGAGGTCTTGGCGAAGGAGTTCGTAAAATGCGTGGGGCAGTGGATGATATCAAAACCGAAATCATGAAAGAAGCGGACAATCCTGTTTCCGAAATCAAAAAAGAGATCGAAAAGGTGAAACAATCTGCGCAGGAATTCAATCCCTTGGCAGACAAAAAAACGGAGGCTTTTCTTAAAGAAGAGACACCCAAAATCGACCTTTCCGAGGACGATTCTCACGAAGGTCCAGTAAGCAGATAATATGGACTGGCTCATTGAAAAGGACCAGGAATTATTATTATTCCTGAATAGATTAGGAGACTCAGCTTTCGATCCTTTTTGGCTTCTGATGACAAGCAAATGGTTCTGGATACCGTTTTATGCTATATTGCTTTATCTTCTTTACAAAAGTTTTCCGTTAAAAAAATTAATTTTTGTCATTATACTCATCGCAATTGGAATTACAATTTCCGATCAGCTGGCTGGTATTTTCAAATACGGTGTTGGCAGGCTAAGACCCTGTCATAATGATCTGTTGATGGCAAAGATGCGGTTGGTAACCTGCGGAGGACAATTCGGATTCTACTCCTCACATTCTTCAAATTCTTTTTTTCTGGTCAGTTTTTTATCGATTCTGATTGGTGAAAAATATAGAATACTTCCTTATATCTTACTTTTCTGGGCACTTTTGGTTTCATATAGCAGGATCTATTTAGGAGTTCATTTTCCTTTAGATGTTGTATATGGAGCGGCTGTTGGATTTTTTTTAGGGGGTGTTTTTGCCAATCTTGCAAAAAAAATTATCGCAAAAAAGTGAATTATTTTTTAGGAGCTTAAACCCGCTATCCACTATATCTTTTTATTTTTTTAGCAAAAAAAATAAAAAGGATGCCGTTACTATCGGGGCTAGTTAGCAATTCGGAAGCCCTTTGAAAGTTTAAACCTAACAACAATCAACAACTGTTATAAGATAAAAACTCAATTTTAATCATTATGATAAGGTTTTCCTTGCAAAATAGTTGCAGCCCGATAAATCTGTTCCACGAAAAACAGCCTAATCATCTGATGTGTAAAAGTCATTTTTGACAGAGATACTTTTTCATTAGCACGTTGATAGATCTCCTCAGAAAAACCATAAGCTCCGCCAATAAGTATGTTTACCTTTTTTACTGAATTTCCAAGCCAGAAATCAATTTTTCCGGCAAACTCGCGGCTGGTAAATTGTTTACCTTTTTCATCCAGCAGAATGACCAGATCAGAAGAGTCTATTTGGTTCTGAAACAGTTTGGCTTCTTCTTTTTTCAGTTGATCAGGATTCAGGTTTCTGGCGTTTTTCACATCCGGAATTTCCAGAAGTTCAAAGTTCCAGTGTTTTGGGATTCTTGGCAGGTAATAGCTGATAAGAGAAACAATTTCTTTATCATCCGTTTTCCCGATGCAGATCAAATTAATACGCATTTAGTATATTTGTGAGGCAAAGATAAATGAATGGCAAAAAAAATACGACGTTTTTTCCTCAAAATCCAAAACTTTTTCGACGGAATTCATATTCCGGTTTTAGGAATTTCTCTGTGGAAAATGTTCGGGATTTATAGCAATGCGATTTTCAAAAATCCATTAGGACGGCAGGCTGCTAGTATTTCATGGAATTTTTTTCTCAGCCTTTTTCCGATGATTCTGTTTCTCTTGTCGGTTTTGCCTTATATGCCGCATTATGATAAACTTCAGTTTTATATTTTCGAAGTTCTTATGCCAAGAATTTTCCCTTCGCATATGCAAAGTGATGTGACAAACTATATCCAGGGTAATATTATTCCTAACATGAAGTCGATAAGTAATTTAACAATCTTATTGTCTTTTGTATTTGCTACTAACGGTTGTTTTACGCTGATTAACGGATTCAACAGGAATACAGAATTACAGAGAGGCTTTGTGAAAGAATATGCTTTGGCAATGCTTGTAACAATCAGCTTTCTGACATTGGTTTTTCTTTCTATTTTCGGGATCTATTACAGCGAAGTTGTTCTGAAGCTTTTTACACCAACATATGATATCAGCTGGTTTACTAAAAACATGACCAAAATTATCGGTTTCATATCGTTTCCATTGTTTTATTTTATTTTGCTGACACTTTTTTACTGGGTGGGCTGTCTCAAAATTACAAGACTAAGAGAAGCTTATCCGGGCGCTGTTCTTACAACGGTTTTATTTGTTCTACTGACCTACTTTTTCGCTATTTATGTGGCTAATATTGCAAGATACAATGTCCTGTACGGTTCCATTGGTTCCATTATTTTGGTAATGGTTTGGGTCAATGTAAACGTGTTTCTGGTATTGATGGGTAATGAACTGAACCTGGCGATCAAAAAAGTTAAATTGGAGAAATTGGTTCGTGAAGAAATGAATTCTACAGAAATGATTGAATCCTAATTTTTCTTCATTTTTAAAATCAAATAACCGGTAAGCCCGGACAAAACAGACGCAAACAGAATACTGATTTTAGAGAGATTCTGGATTGCGGTCTCATTTGGGAAAGCTAAAAGCGATACAAAAATCGACATTGTGAAACCGATTCCGGCCAGGAACCCAACGCCGATCATTTCTTTCCAGGCAGATAAAGCAGGCATTTTTCCCCATTTCAATTTTATAGCTAAAAAGGAAAACAAATTGATGCCTAAAACTTTTCCTGCAAATAATCCGAAGATAATTCCCAAACTCAATGGGCTGATAAAATGACTGAATATTCCGGACTGAAAAGTAATATTAGTATTTGCCAAAGCGAATACTGGCATGATTAAAAAGCTGACAGGAATGTGAAGTTTTTGTTCTAATTTTTCTAATGGCGAAATCTCGGTTGTAGAAACATTGGTAGGAATTGTAAAAGCTAGGATAACGCCCGCAATTGTTGCATGAATTCCGGAATGATGCATAAAATACCATAGAAATAATCCCGGAATAATGTAAAAGAGGATCTTTGTAATCCCAATTCTATTGAGAATAATTAATAAAGCAGTTATTCCGCCGCAAATTCCCAAAGAAATCCAATCTATCGAGTCCGTATAGAACAATGCAATAACGATAATTGCCCCCAGATCATCAACGATTGCCAGAGCACTCAGGAAGATTTTCAAAGAATTAGGGACACTCTTTCCAAGCAGAGAAATAATAGCAAGCGAAAACGCGATATCAGTCGCCATTGGAATTGCCCAGCCATTTTTATAACCGGTATTATGATTGAATGCAACATAAATCAAAGCCGGAATCAGCATCCCGCCAACAGCAGCGAAAATCGGAAGGCTTGCTTTTCTGATATCAGACAATTCGCCTTCGAGTAATTCCCGTTTGATTTCCAGACCAACCAAAAGGAAGAAAATGGCCATTAGTCCGTCATTGATCCAAACGGAAACCGAATAATCCAAATGAAATACTTCTGTTCCTATTTTCGAATCCAGAAGATTTTGAAATGCTTCTGCTGGTGACGTGTTAGCAATAATTAATGATACTATCACACAGACGATCAATAATACACCGGAACTTTTGCTGCTATGGAAAAATTGCTGAAAATACTTTGATAAAACCATTACATTCTCTTCACTTTAGAAACGCCATTAATTGCCTTCAGCTGCTTGAATGTTTCCTCAAGCTGACTTCTGTTTTTAACTTCAAGATTGATGTTTCCTGTAAAAATGCCGTCGTTGGAAGCAATGCTCATACTCTTCATGTCCATATTCATATTGTTACTGATAACTGCCGTGATGTCGTTGATCATTCCCATTCTGTCAAGACCTTCGATCTCGATTTTGATTCTGTTTTTGAAACTTTCAGCATTGACCCATTTGGCCTGCAGAACACGATAATCATAATTAGCTCTCAGGTTGATTGCGTTGGGGCAGTTGTCATTATGAACTTTGATGCCGTCAGAAATCGTAATAAATCCGAAAATCTTATCACCAGGAATTACGGTGCAGCATTTAGCAAAACTATAATTCAGTTTTTCTTCATCTTTTCCGAAAACAATCATATCCAAATTGGAGTCGACTTTTTCGACATATTCCTCTTTGTTGGATGATTTTCGGAAACGGTTGAAAATATTGCTGAGAATACTTTTTTTGTCAGAATATCTTTTGATATCACCAATATCGAATGTTCCGTTCTGAAATCCTAGAAATAGATCCTGGGAAGTTTTCAGATTCAGGAATTTTTGCAAACCATTGATTTCGTCATCATTGAAATTCAATTTGGCGTGACGCATTTTTCTTTGCAGAATTTCCTTCCCTTCTGCTGTATGCTGATTTTTTTCCGAATTAAGGATATTCTTAATTTTAGATTTGGCTTTGGAAGTGACTACAAACTCCAGCCAGTCAGCTTTTGGTTTTTGGTTCTGTGACGAAAGAATATCAATCTGATCACCATTCTGAAGCACATAACTGATCGGAACCAATTTTCCATTGATTTTCGCACCCAAACATTTCATTCCAAGATCTGTATGCACAGAGAATGCAAAATCCAATGCAGTTGCGCCGGTTGGTAATATTTTGATTTCACCTTTTGGCGTGAAGACAAAAACTTCTTTGGAGTAGAGATTCAGTTTAATATTATCAAGAAGTTCTGATGTAGAGAGGTTTTGCTGTTGTTCCAAAACTTCCCGTATCTCTGTAACCCAGTTTTCAAATCGCTGATCGTCACTGTTTTTGCGGTAACCTTCTTTGTATTTATAATGGGCAGCAACACCTTTTTCTGCGATGTCATCCATCCTTTCCGACCGAATCTGAACTTCGATCCATTTTTTATCAGGACCCATTACAGTAAGGTGCAAACTTTCGTAGCCAGTAGATCTCGGTTGAGAAATCCAGTCGCGCATTCGGGAAGGATTACTTTGATAAAGGTCGGTGACGATAGAATAGATCTTCCAGGCAAGGAATTTCTCGTTTCTCGGATCAGATTTATAAATGATTCTGATGGCGTAATTATCAAAAACTTCCTCAAAGGTCACATTCTGTTTCTGCATTTTACGATAAATGGAACTGATGGCTTTCGCACGGCCTTTTATGGTAAAATTGAGTCCTTCTTCTTTCAGTTGTTCAGAAACTTCTTTGGTAAATTCCTCAACATATTTTTCGCGGCCTTCTTTGGCGATTTCCAATTTACCAACAATCTCATTATAGATATCAGGATTGTTATATTTCAATGAGAGGTCTTCCAGCTCAGATTTGATATTATAAAGTCCAAATCTGTGAGCCAAAGGAGCATAGATATAAGCGGTTTCTGCAGCAATTTTTTTCTGCTTCACAGGATGCATACTTTCCAGCGTTCTCATGTTATGCAGGCGGTCTGCGATCTTGATGAGAATCACCCGGAAATCTTCAGAAAGTGTCAGCAATAATTTTCTGTAATTTTCAGACTGAACCGATATGTTCTGCTGGTTCATCACAGAGATTTTTGTCAAACCGTTAACGATATCCGCAATATTTTTCCCGAAGATTTTTTTAAGATCTTCATACGTGTATTCGGAATCTTCGATCACATCGTGGAGTAGTGCGCAGGCAATGCTGGTTGCGCCTAAACCAATCTCGTTGGCCACAATTTTTGCAACCTCTATCGGATGGTAGATGTATGGTTCTCCAGTTTTTCTACGTTGATCTTTGTGAGCATCCAGAGCAATATCAAAAGCCTTTCTGATAAGCTTGTTCTGTTCTTCATCCAAAGTACGGTATGTGTTGGAAATAAGGTCTTTATATCTCGCAAGGATTTCCTTGTTTTCTTTCTCTAAATCGTAAATCATATAAAATGTAAACTCACAAACGAATATAAGAAATTTAATACAGATTATCAAGCTATCTTTGTGCCAGATTTTTCTTATAAGCTGATTTTGAAAATGGAAAATTACTGGCTTTTATTCCGGAAAGTTTACAGAATTTTGATTCCGATTTATATCCTTTTTTTGCTTTATCTGATGTTTTTCGGATTTGGCAGAAGCCAGTATGATATCAATATTGTAAGGATGATTCCTATGTTTTCAACAGCTGGTTTTGTTGAGCAGACGATTCTTTGGAAAACAATTATCATTAATATCTTCGGTAATATCCTGATGTTTGTCCCGTTTGGGTTTTTAGGAATTATATTTCCAAAACTTAATGATTTCAAAAACCTGATTATTCATTTTCTTTCAGCAATTACCATTGTGGAAAGCCTTCAGTATTTCACAAGACTAGGCATTTTCGATATTGATGATATTATTCTGAATACAATTGGTATGGCAACAGGATTCTGGATATATCAATGGTTGAACAGAAGGTTTATTGGTAAGGATTCTTAGTATGAACTTCCATCCATCTTGCCGGATCTTTGATATTATTCCAACCAAATTTTTTATAAAGTTCGTGTGCATCAGCAGTTAAAAGAATCCACCTTCTCAAACCTTGTAATTCCGGATGATTCATAATGTTTTTCATTAATAATTTTGACAGGCCAAGTCCACGATAGTCATTCAAAATAAAAACATCGCCCAAATAAGCAATTGTCGTAAAATCCGTAATCACTTTTGCAAATCCAACCAGCTTGTCTTTGTAAAACACACCGAAACAGAAAGCATTGGAAACTGATTTTTCGACAATATCTCTCGGAATTCCTTTTGCCCAATAGGATTCTTCTGACAGATATTGATGAATTATATCAATATCCATTTTGGATTTGTCGGTAGAGATATAAAAGTCTTGCTGGTTATACATTGTTATGAATTTAATTCTTTGGCTCTGTTTTCTGCGGCTAAAATTCCGTTTTTGAGAATAGATTTCAATTGATTTTCTTCGAAAGTTTTAAGGGCGGCTTCTGTTGTTCCGCCTTTTGAAGCAACATCTTTTATGAGTTCTTCCAAAGATTTATCAGAATTATTAATAAGATGATAAGCGCCCAGCATTGTCTGCTTAACGAATAATTTCGAAAGGTTTTCATCGATTCCCATTTCCGTTCCGGCTTTTATCATTGCATCGATGATGTAATAGAAATAAGCTGGCCCGCTTCCGGAAAGAGCTGTTACGCCATTCAGAAGACTTTCGTCTTCCAGATAAACAGAACGTCCTGTGGAGTTTAATAATCGTTCAACGTTCATCAATTCGGAGAAAGAAATTCCTTCTGCAGCAGTATAACCTGTGATTCCCATTCCAAGAAGAGTGGGCGAATTGGGCATTGCTCTTACGACGGATTGATGGTTGAGCAGTTTCTGGATTTTTTCAATCGAGATCCCTGCCATTATTGATAAAACCATTGATTTTTCGGGTATATTGAAAGATAAATTTTCTGCGACATAACTAAAATCCTGAGGTTTCACAGCAATAATAATCAAGTCTGCTTCTAGATTTTCAACTTCATCAAAAGACGAAATTTCAGAATTCGGAAAAATCGATTTTATTTTCTCCTTTTTATTTTGATTTCTTGTAATCAGATGCAGGTTCTGAGGTTTTATCAGTTCATATTTCAAAAATGATCTGGAAAATGATAAACCCATATTTCCTGCTCCTAAGACTGCAATTTTCATTGGTGTTTTTTAGGTTTTAAATTTTAACAATTCCCGTCGATTTCGCAAGAATCGCCTTCGTTGATGATATTGATTTTTGAATTATTTTCAGAAAACTCTGCCCAGCTTTTTTCCAGGACTTCCGAAAACAAATCCGTTGGTTGTGCTCCGGAAACACCATATTTTTCATTGAAAACAAAAAACGGAACACCTCTTATTCCCATAGAATTGGCTGCGGAAATATCTTGATTAACCAGGTTTGCTAAATGGGGAGATTCAACAGCTTTTTGGATTTCCTCTTCAGTGAAGCCTAGTTTTTCTCCAATTTCACAAAGAACAGCAACATCGTCAATATCTTTTCCTGAAATGAAATAAGCTTCGAAAAGCAATTCTTCCATTTCATTTGCTTTTCCTTTTTCTTTGGCCAATTGAACCAGCATTTGACTTTTGAAAGAGTTGGAAACTTTCACTTCATCAAAATTAAAATCAATGCCGGCATTTTTTCCTGTTTGGATCAGATTCTCGTGCATCTGCATTATTTGAGGCATCGGAAAACCTTTGATTTCGGAAAGATATTCGTAATGATTTTTGGACAGATCCGTTTTCATATTCGGATCCAGTTGAAACGAATGCCAATTGACTTCAACCTGATCATTCTGAACAAACTTCCGAAGGGCTTTTTCAAAATTCTTTTTTCCAATAAAACAAAACGGACAACGCGTATCGCTCCAGATATCTACTTTCATTTTTTCTTATTTTAAATATTTTTCAGAATCATAAATACCATCAATTATCAACCAGAAACCTTCAACTAAATAATATTGACTTCCCGTTCCAATTCAATTCCAAATTTCTCCTTTACTGAATCAATAATCATCGCGGAAAAATCAAAAATCTCTTGTCCGGTTGAATTTCCTGTTGCATTGATAATAACCAAAGCCTGTAGTTGGTTGGAAGCTACATTTCCGATTTTTTTGCCTTTCCAACCGGCTTGTTCTATTAGCCAGCCTGCAGGGACTTTCACAAAATCACCATTCGGATAGCCAGGGATATTTTCGAATTTTTGTTTTAAATTTTCGAATTGTGAAGCAGAAATTGTTGGGTTTTTAAAGAAACTTCCTGCATTTCCAATGACTTTTGGGTCAGGTAATTTGCTTTGTCTGATATTAATTACAGCTTTGGAAACATCCTGAATCGTTGGGTTACTGATTCCCATTTTTGTAAGTTCCGACTGGATTGCACCATATTCCACATCAATTTTGTGGTCTTTTCTGGTCAATCGGAAAGTTACTTCCAAAATGACGTATTTCCCTTTTCCTTCCTGTTTGAAAATCGAATCTCTGTAACCGAATTGACATTGTCCAGAGTTTAAGGTTTCTAATTCCAAAGTTTCAAGATTCAAGACTTTACAACTTTCAAAAACATCTTTGATTTCGGTTCCGTAAGCGCCAATATTCTGCATCGGCGATGTTCCCACATTTCCTGGAATTAAGGACAGATTTTCCAGCCCGCCATAATTCTTATCTAAACAATACATCACGAACTGATGCCAGTTTTCCCCAGCTTTTGCAATCACCAAAACCTGATTGTCATCAATGATTTTTTCAGTAATGCCTTTCAGATTAAGCCTGATGACTAGTCCGTCAAAGTCCTTTGTGAGAAGAATGTTGCTTCCACCGCCTAAGAAAAGATTCGAGAGTTTTTTAGCTTTTGAGAATTTGATTATTTCAATCAATTCCTCGGCAGAATTAACTTCTGAAAAATATCGGGCTGAAACCTCAACTCCGAATGTGTTGTATGGTTTTAAAGAAACGTTTTCTTGGATTGACATTAATATTTTTTAAGAAGATTTTCGAGATTATTTTTAAGGGTTTCGATTTGTTTATAACCTTCGGAACCTTCCGGGACGTTGATTAATTCATACTCTTTATCAGTTGTTGTGATTCGGAAAATGTCATCCGGACCATCATAATGGCCGCGTGCTTTTCCGTTTTTGGTTTTTTCCAAAAGAGAAATGTTGATGTCTGCAACAATTTTGTCCCAATCTTTTTGATTGATTTTCTTTTTGAAGACAGGGTAATCTTCAAATCTTCCACCGGTTTTATTCGATTCCAGGGAATCTTTGGTTGCATTGATGAAAGAGCGGCCGCCTCTTCCGGCTGTGTGCGTATACGAAACTGATGTTATATTTGTTTTCTGTGCAGAAGTTTTGCAATTGATCAGAAGCATTGCAAGGACAGAAAGTATAAACCCGATTTTTAATATTTTCATCATGATTAATTTTAAGATTGATGTAAATTTAATGATAAAACCACATAGAAATTTTAATTTTAAGAGATTTTAAAACTATTTTTTCTATGTGGCTTTGACGAAGAATTTGGAATTGAAATTAATTCAAACCAAACTCAGCTCTGTATTTTTCAATGGCATCTTTCAGAAGCTCAACACTTCTTTTAAGGTCTTCCTGCTTCAGGACATAAGCGATTCTTACCTGCTTTTTACCCAATTCCGGATTGCTGTAAAATCCTCCCATTGGCGCAACCATAACGGTTTCGTTGTTGTTGGAATAGCTTTCCAGAAGCCACTGAGCGAATTTGTCAGAATCATCAACCGGTAATTCTACACCACAATAGAAAGCACCTTTTGGTTTTGGACAAATCACGCCGGGAATTTCATTCAACAGTTCTACCAAAAGATTTCTTCGGCTGGTGTATTCTTCCCTTACTTTGGCAATATATTCTGCATCATTTTTGTGAGCAGCTGTGGCTGCAATCTGACCTAAAAGAACAGGACTCAATCTGGCCTGTGCAAAAAGAATGGCAGCATCGTGGATTTTCTTGGAACGGGTGATCATACAACCGATTCTCGCCCCACACATCGAATATCTTTTTGATTCGGAATCAATAACGATAACGTTTTCCGCAACTTCCGGGAATTCTAACATCGAGATCTGTTTTTCGCCGTCGTAAACATATTCCCTGTAAACCTCGTCCGAAATGATCACGATGTCGTGTTTCTTTGCAATCTCGGCCAGCTTTTGAAGTTCTTCTCTTGAATAGAGGTAACCAGTCGGATTTCCGGGGTTACAAACGACAATGGCTCTGGTCTTATCCGTGATTTTTTTCTCAAATTCTTCAATTGAAGGCAAAGCAAATCCTGTATCAATAGTGGAAGGAACTGCTACAACGTTAATATTGAAAGTTCCGGCGAATCCATTATAGTTCGCATAATAGGGTTCCGGAATAATGATCTCGTCTCCGTCATCGCAAAGCGTGGAAATTGCAAAATTCAAAGCTTCCGAACCACCGTTGGTTACAATAAAATTATCAGGTGTTAGATCTGTAAATCCTAAAGAATGATAATAGTCGGTCAAAGCTTTTCTGTACTCTATATTACCTTCTGATAAGGCATATTCCAGAACTTTGAGGTCGATATTCTTTACAGCATTCAAAGCAGTTTCCGGTGTTTCGATATCCGGCTGACCAATGTTAAGATGATAAACTTTGATTCCTTTCTGTTTAGCTGCAGTGGCAAAAGGGACTAATTTTCTAACGGGAGATGCAGGCATATGCTGTGCTCTTTGCGATATTTTCGGCATTGTTTCTTGACTTTGGAGTACAAAAATAAGCTTTAATTTTTCAACAAAAAAATTAGTACTTTTGATTTGAAATAATTGGATTTTATTTAATCACAAAGGCGCTGGATTTTATCAATTATCGTATTTTTTAAGTCGCCGATTTTTTTCATTAATGAAAGCTTTGTGACTTAATAATAATTGAATTTTAACTCGTTTTTTGTGACTTTGCGATAAACTTTAATAAATAATCATATGCAGATTTTTGTTGATACCATAGAAGAATATATTTCTCAGATTCCTGAGGAAAGACGAGATGCTTTTAGAAAGTTATTGGAAACTGTTGACAGTAATCTTCCAAAAGGTTTTCAGCAGACAATGCAGTACGGAATGGCCACCTGGTGTGTTCCTTTGGAAACTTATCCTGCAGGTTATCATTGTGCGAAAAATACACCGCTTCCTTTCATCAGTGTGGCTTCTCAAAAGAATTTTGTAGCGTTTTATCATATGGGCATTTATGCGGATCCAAAACTTTTGGATTGGTTTGTAGGAGAGTTTCCAAAACATTCCAAAAAGAAATTGGATATGGGCAAATCCTGTATCCGTTTCAAAAAGATGGAAGATATTCCATTCGAATTAATGGGCGAGTTGTGTTCGAAAATCACTGTGGATCAATGGATTGAATCTTATGAGAAAAATTTTAAAAAGTAATTTACTTTGCTGTATTTTTGCACTGTTTTTTTTAACAAGCTGCAAAACTTACAATACTTCGATTTTGGAAAACGGTGATTTACTTTTTGTTCCTGCTGCGGATTCCGGGTTATCCGGAGCGATTAACAATGTTACTCAGACAGAAAAGAAAACATCGTATGATCACATCGGAATTGTGAAAAAAGAAGAACATCATCTGTATGTGCTTCACGCTTCGCCAAAAGGTGGTTCACAAAAACAAAAACTCAGTCATTTTTTGAAAGAACAAACCAAATCCGGGCAGACTATCGATGTTTACCGGCTGAAGTCCGAATTCCGGTCATCTATTCCTACTTCTGTCTCCAAAGCTGAGACTTTGGTTGGAAAGCCTTATAATTTCAATTATATTTTGGACGATAACTCTTTTTATTGCTCAGATTTTGTAGAAAGAGCATTCCGGGATAATCAGATCTTCCAATTGGAACCAATGACCTTCGTTGACCCTAAAACAGGAAAGACTAATGCTTTCTGGGAAAAGTTTTATCACGACAAAAACCTAAAAGTTCCTGAAGGTGAACCTGGATGTAATCCCAATGGTCTTGCTGCATCCAACAAAGTTTACAAAGTAGGAGAGTTGAAATAATTTTTTTTAAATTTAATTCATACTTATTTGGTGGGAATTAAATAATTTCTATATTTGCAATAGATTTAGAATTAAATGATAAGCATATTCTCTCATATCATGATGTGCAATCCCAAATAGACATTTGGTAGGAGAGAATGTGTGAAAGCTCTGCCTTACCGGTAGAGCTTTATTATTTAAAATTTGAAATTATATGGATAAGACCAACAAATATTATACGGATGAGAACGTGGTGAGATTAACTGCGTTTCTGGTGATCGTGATCATCGCTGTATCCTTATTTTTCAAATGGTCTTTTCTGGTTTTGCTTTTAGTTTTTGATTTTGTATTGAGAGCTTTAGGATTATCGATTTCTCCTTTAGCTCTTTTTTCAAAATTTATTTTAAAAATACTGAATATCAAGCGTAAACCGATTTTTGCAGCACCAAAGAGATTTGCAGCAACATTAGGAACGGTTTTCACATTGCTGATTTTCCTATTGACAATTAACGGTTTTTATGACGCAGCTCTCGCATTAGGAGTTGTACTGATGATATTGGCCGGCCTGGAGAGCTTTTTCAAGATCTGTGTCGGCTGTTACATCTATCAGGTTGTCGTTGTTCCGATCCAAAATAAAATTAAATAATCCACCAAAAATATTACTATGATTTACAAACAAGAAACTACAAATAACGCTTTTTTCGCAACGCCGAAAAAAGAGATCATTCTGGAAATAGAGCTGAATGGGAAGATAAGATTTGATATTCTACTTTATACGATTTACAACCATTATAACATCAGTTACAAAATTGTGAATGCACACATCGAATATCTGAATGGGAATAATTTCGGGAATGTTAAACTCTTGTTGAAAATCACTCAGGAAGAAATAATTAAGATTGAAAACTATCTGGCGCAATACAAATTGTTGAGCAGCAAGATCGATGTTCTGCAAAAAAAGGAAGCTTCATAAAAGCTTCCTTTTTTATTTTTATAATAATTAATTGAATTATTATTAATCAATTCTTCTGATATCAGCACCAATTGCTCTTAGTCTTTCGTCGATGTTTTCATAACCACGATCGATTTGTTCGATGTTTTGGATGACCGATTTTCCTTCAGCAGAAAGTGCAGCGATCAATAGAGCATTTCCGGCTCTGATATCCGGCGAAACCATTGTTGTTCCTCTCAAAGGCGTTTCTTGATTCATTCCAATTACAGTTGCCCTGTGCGGATCACAAAGGATAATTTGAGCCCCCATATCGATAAGTTTATCAACGAAGAACAACCTGCTTTCGAACATTTTCTGATGAATCAAAACAGAACCTTTTGCCTGCGTTGCAACGACCAGAATAATAGATAACAAATCCGGAGTGAATCCCGGCCAAGGCGCGTCGGAAACCGTTAAGATAGACCCATCGATAAATTTTTGAACTTTATAATTTTCCTGAGAAGGGATGTAGATATCATCACCTCTTTGTTCCAGTTCGATTCCTAATTTTCTGAATGTATTGGGAATAACGCCAAGCTGATTCCAATTAACATTTTTAATAGTGATCTCGGATTTTGTCATGGCTGCCAATCCAATCCAGGAACCGATTTCCACCATATCCGGCAGCATTGTATGTTCAGTTCCGTGTAGCTTATCCACACCTTCAATAGTTAAAAGATTGGAACCAATGCCGGTAATATTAGCACCCATTCTGTTCAGCATTTTACATAATTGCTGTAAGTAAGGTTCGCAGGCAGCATTGTAGATTCTGGTTTTTCCTTTTGCTAAAACAGCAGCCATTACAATATTCGCAGTTCCTGTAACAGAGGCTTCTTCTAGCAGAATGAATTTTCCGTTAAGTTCTTTAGCTGTTAAAGAGTAGAAAGCTTCTTCCTCATCATAAGAAAACTCTGCGCCCAATTCCACAAAACCTTGGAAATGCGTATCCAGACGTCTTCTTCCGATTTTATCTCCACCAGGCGTTGGCAAATAGGCTTCACCAAATCTCGCCAACATTGGACCAAGGATCATCACAGAACCTCTCAGTTTTGCGCCGTCTTTTTTGAATTCTTTAGATTTGATATAATCAAAATTAACTTCGTCAGCTTTGAAAGTATAATCGCCTTTTCCATTTTTGGTTACTTTCACGTTGAAATCCTGAAGAATCTCAATCAGTTTATTAACATCTTTGATGTCAGGAATATTGGTGATTCTCACTTCGTCCTCAGTCAAGAGAACAGCACAAAGAATCTGCAAAGCTTCATTCTTCGCACCCTGAGGCGTAATTTCTCCGCTCAATCTTTTTCCACCTCTTATTTCGAAAGCTCCGCTCATTATCTTCTTTTATTTTTATGGTTTTGGAAGTTATTTTTCCTTTTATTATTGTTATTATTTTGGTTTCTGTTATTTTGATTTCTGTTGTTGTTTCTGTTAGTGGCGTAATAGATTTTGCTCTTGTCCAGCGTATCCAACCCTGTAAGATCCAGTCTGTTCTCTGATAACTCTTTCAAATGACGGAAAATGACATCATCCTGCACATGCTCTTTGTTATAGACATTATAGGATTTTTTCATATTGTTGGCAATCACCTGGATCAGAGCGTCTTTTTCATCACCTTCTTCCAGGGCAATCGCTTTTTCAATCAATTGTAAAATGCTTTTTCCGTAAAATTTATAATCGTTATCCAAAGAAGGATAATCCATTTTTCTTGGTTTAGTGATCAGATCTTCCGCCGATACAATCGGATATGGTGAATCTACATCCAGGTCGTGGTTAGCAAGAATGAATAAGTGATCCCAAAGTTTATGTTTGTAATTTTCTTCATCGCGAAGATGCGGGTTTCTTTGCCCCATAAACTCAACAATTGCAAGCGCCATTTCATTTCTTTCCTCTTTGGTTTGTAGCGTTTTACAATGTTCTACGAGCTGTTGTATATTGCGCCCATACTCAGGCATTAGTAGCTGTGTTCTGTCGGTATTATATTCCATAATATTGCAAATATAAAAATATAAAATCAGAAAAGATTTTATTTTCAGATTTTACCAAAAACAAAAAAAGATTTGGGCGTATCCCTTTGTTTTTCCTGCACCAATTCCAAAGCTAAAAAACAAGTGGGTCGTGCTTTCCACTCTATCTTTTTCTGCCAAAGCTTTTCCCAAATTTAGAAAAAGGATGCCGTTGCAATCACTTACGCGTTTTCAATTCAGGAATTTTTTCCGTTGTTCAGCATTTGGCAAAAAACACTGATTAGCGGCCAGCTTTTTCCGGTTTCGGGAAATCAAACTGTAAAACTGATTGCCTAAAAAATCAGGAATCACTTTTCCAATGGCGGCCAAAGAGTAGATTCCACCAATCTCAGTTGCGATTTTCAAAACAGCCTTATATTTTGTAAGATAAAAACTCTGCGGTTTCCAAAGATAAAGTGTGTCGAAAATCTGGTTCGGAAGATTTCTTTCGTTTAAAAATTTTTGTCCAAACTCAGATTGAAGAGAAGCAAATAGAAATTTATCATTTTTATCCTTTTCCAGAATCCATTGTACCCAATGATTGCAAAATCCGCATTCTCCATCATAAAAAACAATATATTTATCTTTAAAACTGGCTGAGACTTCTGTTGTCATAACGGATTGGTTTCTGTTTCTTTCTGTATTTTCCTAAAATATTGCGCCAATTCTTTTCTTTGTGCATCGGTCAATTTTGCATTAGAATGCCCCAGCAGATAACTTTCCAGAGGCATTTTGCTTTGTTCCACATTTTCGGCAGCCTCTTCCAGTTTGTGCGCTTGTCTTTTCGGTTCATACGTTGCAAAAGTTGAAAAATTAAGCTCTTTTCTGCCTTCATCGATATGATTTTTCAGTAGCCATGCAACAGGCTGGATGTTACTGTAAAATGGATATTTAGTTTCATTGGAATGACAGTCGTAACAGGAGTTTCGAATCATTTTTGCAATCGGTTCGGGTGTATTTTTGATTTTCAAAAAGTCCATTCCTTCATTGGTTGCAGGATTGGTTTTATCAATCGGAAAAAACTGAATCATAATAAAAGCTGCTAAAAGGATAATTAATATTTTTTTCATAGTTTGATTTTCAATAAAATTACAAAAAGCTTTCCAAAATACTTTGTAGTTTGAGAAATCATTATTCATTTAAATTCAGGACTTTGCAACTTCAAGCTCTAACCTTGTTTCTAAATTCGTATCTTTGCAAAAATTTTGGGCTCTTAAAGTAAGAGTAACCCATTAATAATCTTATTATTAAACAAATTTATGTCAAACATTGTCGCTATCGTTGGGCGCCCTAACGTAGGAAAATCCACATTATTTAACCGATTATTAGAAAGAAGAGAAGCTATTGTTGATTCTACAGCCGGCGTTACTCGTGACCGTCATTACGGAAAATCCGATTGGAATGGTGTGGACTTCACAGTAATCGACACAGGCGGTTATGATGTCGGAACAGACGATATCTTCGAGCAGGAGATTCGCAAACAGGTTCAGTTGGCGGTAGACGAAGCTACTTCCATCATTTTTATGGTGAATGTGGAAGAAGGTCTTACCGATACAGATCAGGAAATCTTCGAATTATTAAGAAAATCCAACAAGCCGGTTTATTTGGTGGTAAACAAAGTAGATTCTTCCAAAGAAGAATTGCCAGCCACCGAGTTTTACCAGTTAGGTGTTGAAAAATATTTTACATTGTCTTCTGCAACGGGTTCCGGAACCGGCGAATTACTAGATCAGGTTGTCAACGATTTCCCGACGACAGATTACAAGGATCCGTTCGAAGGATTACCAAAAATCACGATCGCAGGTCGTCCGAATGTTGGAAAATCGACGTTGACAAACGCTTTGTTGGATGTTGAGAGAAACATCGTTACCGATATTGCCGGGACAACAAGAGACAGTATCCAGACTTTATATAACAAATTCGGGCACGAGTTTGTGTTGGTGGATACAGCCGGAATGAGAAGAAAATCTAAGGTTAACGAGGATTTGGAATTTTATTCCGTGATGCGTTCCATTCGTTCTATCGAATATTCCGATGTTGTGATCATTATGGTAGATGCAACTTTAGGTTGGGAATCTCAGGATATGAACATTTTCGGTTTGGCTCAAAAGAACAGAAAAGGTATTGTTATTCTGGTGAACAAATGGGATTTGGTTGAAAAAGAAACTAACACAATGCGTGATTTCGAAGCGGCAATCAAACATAAAATCGGTCAGTTCAATGATGTTCCAATTTTATTCGTTTCTGCTTTGACAAAACAAAGAATTCTGAAAGCTGTTGAGGTGGCAATGCAGGTTTATGAAGACCGTAAGAAAAAAATCAAAACTTCTAAATTGAATGAAGTGATGCTTCCTATTTTTGAAGGAACGCCGCCACCGGCAATCAAAGGGAAATATATTAAAATCAAATACTGTGTGCAATTGCCAACGCCATCGCCACAATTCGTATTTTTCTGTAATCTTCCGCAATATGTGAAAGAGCCATACAAACGTTTTACCGAAAACCAGCTTAGGAAAGAGTTTGGTTTTACAGGTGTTCCAATCGAAGTTTATTTCAGACAAAAATAATTTTCAACCCTTTCAGAGCTTAGGTTCTGAAAGGGTTTTTTTATTAATTTTAAATATTTATTAAAAATCGCAATAACTAATGCTTACAATATTATCAGATCAATTTTCACTTGTTAATTCCTGGATCAACGACCTTAGAAATGTCGAAGTTCAAAATGACCGAATGAAATTCCGTAGAAATATGGAAAGAATCGGAGAAATTGCAGCTTTCGAAATCAGTAAAACACTCGATCAGAAAGAAATCGAAATCACAACGCCTCTTGATACAATCAGAGTTAAAGAAATCCAAACACAACCTGTTATCACAACTATTCTTAGAGCCGGAGTTCCTTTGTTTCAAGGGATTTTGAATTATTTTGATAAAGCGGATTGCGGATTTGTTGCAGCTTACAGAAAACACGATGCTAACGATTATTTCTCTATCAAACAAGATTATCTGACTTGTCCGAAATTAGACGGTCGCCCGCTTATTGTAGCAGATCCGATGCTTGCAACCGGCGCATCTCTGATTGAAGCGATTAAAGATTTGTTGACCAACGGAAAACCGACTTCCATTCATATTGTTGCAGCCATCGCAAGCAGACAAGGAGTTGAGACGATTCGGAATGCTTATCCGGATGCGAAAGTTTGGGTTGGCGCTTTGGACGAAAGTCTGACTTCAAAAGGTTATATCACACCGGGTTTGGGTGATGCAGGCGATTTGTCTTACGGCGAAAAACTTCAAAGATAATTATGAGTTACTAGTTATGAATTATGAATGATTCGAAAAACTCATAACTTATAATTCATAACTGATCAAACGTCCATCGCCATTACCAAAATACTGATTTTTACATTCTTGGAATTATTGAGAATCTCCCACGCGATATTCGATATTGTGTTTCCTGTGGTGTAAACATCATCGATCAAAAGAATATGCTTATCATTGATATTTTCAGTCAATTGGTAAGCATTTTTTGTTTTCAGTCTTTCGGTTTGATTTTTCTTAGCTTGTGCACGGGAATGTTTTGTCCTTTTTAATAAAGTATGATTGACAGGAATCTGATAATACTTCGACAATTCGTTTCCGAATAGATGAAGCTGATTATAACCACGTTGTTTCAGTTTCTTATAATGAAGCGGAACTGTTACGAGCAAATCCGGTTTGTTATCCCTAAAATTAATTCTTTCAGTGATCCATTTGGCCAAGACTTTTCCAATTTTTTCCCGATGATTATATTTAAGCTGATGAATGATTCTTTGTGCCAGACTTTCTTTTTCATAAAATAGAAGTGAGTAGGCGTTTTCTACGGGAATTTGTAATGATGCTTTGTCCATCAGGGAATTATTTCCGAAATAATTATGATTTGAAAAGTTGATTTTGTCCAAGCATAATTCGCAAACCACATCCTGCTTATCAATCAACTGATTGCAATCCAGGCAACGATTCGGGAAAAGAAAATCAAAAATCATTGTTCTAAATTAATGATTTTCTGATTTTCTCAATCGACTTTTTCATATCGAGGTTGAATTGTTCCTTTTCCAGTCTTACAGGCTGCGCTTGTCTTACTTCGCAATTCAAAATACTGCAGCTTTCGCAGGTCACACCAACTTCAATGGTTTTCAAAGATGCGGATTTGGCGAAATTGATTTTTTTGAATGTTTGATTATTGAGCAATATTCCCAGGCAATAACTTCTGTTGCTTCCGTCAGAAAAAGGATTTTTTTGTGAAGTGGAAATTACAAGATAACTCACGCCCTGATCTTTATAGTGTGAAATCTGCGCGTCAGTCATTGTTTCGTTTTCCTTGAGATGATGCAGGTTTTTCACAGCAATCCATCGTCTGCAGTAATGTTCGTTGGTTGCATTGGAATGTGGTGCCTGCTGATGATTGAGATGGAGTTCTTTCAAAATCTGGATTTTGTCAGAATCATCTTTTTTTACAAAACATAAGTAAAACAAATCTTTGATTCCAAATTCTGAGGTCAGAACATTGGTTAATCTGTAATAAAATGTTTCCGGCGAATCTGTAAAATGGTTGATTAATGCTTCGAAATGCTGGGATTTCCATTGTTTTTCGTCAAAGAAATCGGAGGTTTTTTCAATCAGTTCTTTTTTCGAAATTAAAAAACATCCTGCAAAATAAGAAGCGTAAAAATTATTGAGTATTTCTTCAAAACTTCCAAAGTCCAGCCAAGAATAAGTATTGGGTCTTGGATTCAGTTTCAAAACATTGAAGCCAATTTCTTTTGCGAGGATAAAGGTTTTTTGATTAGTGTCCAATCGATCATTCAAAAGCAATAATTTTTTTTCCGGAATATAAAGTGAACGAAGTTGATTCAAAGCATAATCGTCCGAAAAATCCTTTGACTGGATGTTGTAACCGAATTTCTCTTTCAGAAGGCTTTCAAGAATTTCGATTTTGAGGTTTTTATTGAGCTCCAGTTGATTTTCATTTGCAAACTGAATCGCTTTTTCCTCAACTTCGGGAAAATAATTATCATATAATTCCTGAAAAGAACGCATCACGGCAAAATAAAACCGCTCTTTTCCTAAGTTGTAATTCTGAGAAATCTCGATTAATGCATTAATAAATGCCGTTACTTTTTTCGGTGCATCGCTGATGATACTGATGAGGTTATTCTTGTTGATTCCGAATAAATCCAATGGGATTTCCTTGAAAAAATCAGATTGCAGAACATCATTGATTGGTGTCAGACTTTTGTCCAGCTTGGTGGAAACCAAATCATCAAAAGTACAATTCAGAGCTTCCGAAAGCTGAATGATTTTGTCATGCTTCGGATACTTTTTCCCATTTTCTATTTCGTTGAGGTAGGATTTGGAAAGTCTGGTTTTGTTTGCAAGGTCTTGCAGGGACCAGTTTTTTTTCTGTCTCTGTTGTTTCAGTTTTAGTCCGAAAACCACGCGTATATAGTCACTCTCTGCAATCATAGAATCAAAGATAAATATTAAAGCGATTATCCGCATAATAATTTTTATTAAAAATTAGCGAACGTTCGCTAATTGTGAAAATCTTTTTATATATTTGTTCAACCAAATCACAAAATATTTTAATTATGGAAACGATGAGCCAACTAAAAATTTTTCCGGATTCCAGATTCCAAGAGGTTTTTACTGATGAATTAATGGATTTTTTAATTAAACTTCATAAGAATTTTAATCACACAAGAATTGAACTCTTGGAAGAAAGAAAAAAAACACAATTGAAATTTGATTCGGGTGAGTTGCCATCTTTTCCATCAGAAACAATCCATATCCGAAACGGAGAATGGACGTGCTCAGAGATTCCTGAAGATCTTTTAGACAGGAGAGTGGAAATCACAGGTCCGGTTGACAGGAAAATGATTGTCAATGCACTTAATTCCGGAGCTAATGCTTTTATGGCAGATTTTGAAGACAGCAATTCTCCGACTTGGGAAAATTGCATTCAAGGTCAAATCAATCTAACGGATGCTATTAATAGAAATATTGATTTTACTAATGAACAAGGCAAATCTTACCAACTGAATAATGAGATTGCAACATTGATTGTACGTCCGCGAGGTTTGCATCTATCAGAAAAAAATATTGAAATTGAGGGCGAAAACACATCGGGTTCTTTGATAGATTTTGGGATTTATTTTTTTAGAAATGCTAGAGCTTTAATTGAAAAAGGAACAGCGCCTTATTTTTATCTTCCAAAATTAGAACATTACAAAGAAGCTCGTTGGTGGAATGATGTTTTCATTTTTGCTCAGAATTACCTGGAAATTCCGCAGGGGACAATCAAAGCAACTGTTCTGATTGAAACAATCACTGCTTCTTTCCAGCTGGACGAGATTCTTTTCGAGCTGAAGAACCACAGTTCCGGGCTTAACTGCGGACGCTGGGATTATATATTTTCTTATATCAAGAAATTCAGAAATCAAGCTCAGTTTTTAGTTCCTGATAGAGACCAGGTGACGATGACTTCATCTTTTATGAGTGCTTATTCCAAAAGAGTGATTGAGGTTTGCCACAAAAGAAATGTCCATGCAATGGGCGGAATGGCAGCGCAGATTCCTGTAAAAAATGATGATGAAGCTAATGAATTGGCTTTTGAGAAAGTAAGAAATGATAAAGAACGGGAAGTTCGGAATGGTCACGACGGAACGTGGGTTGCGCATCCGGCTTTGGTTTCTGTGGCGAAGGAGATTTTTGACCAATATATGCCGGGAAAAAATCAGATCGATAAAAAGTTTGACCACAAAATAAAAGAATCCGAATTACTCGAAGTTCCTGCCGGAACAATTACTGAAAATGGCGTTAGAAAAAACATCAACATCGGAATTCTTTATATCGAATCCTGGTTGATGGGGGTTGGTGCAGCAGCTCTTTATGATCTAATGGAAGATGCTGCAACCGCGGAGATTTCCAGAACTCAGATCTGGCAATGGCTGCATCATAATGCTGTTCTTGAAGATGAAAGAACATTGACCAGGGAACTGGTTCTCCAATGGGAAATAGAAGAACTCTCCAGAATTAAGAAATACGTTGGAGAAGACCGGTATGCTAAAGGTAGATTTAATCTTGCGAAGGAGCTTTTCAATGAATTGATATTCTGCGGTAAGTTTGAAGAATTCCTCACTGTGAAGGCGTATCCATTTATTTAAAGAAAAAAGAAAAAAGAAAAAAGACTTATGGGTTCAAGGATTAAAATCTTGAGTCAGTAATCTTTATTTCTGAAATTTAGAAATCATATCACACCAAATCACCAAATATTATTATGAAAACAAAACAAGAACAGATCCAGGCATTGGAAAAAGACTGGCTGACAAATCCCAGATGGATTGGCGTTACAAGACCTTACACGGCAGAAGATGTACTGAAACTGAGAGGCTCTTACAAATTGGATTATACAATTGCCAACGAAATGTCTCAAAAACTTTGGGATAAACTGAATAACCAAGATTGGGTCGCCGGATTGGGTGCTTTGACAGGAAATCAGGCTGTACAGGAGGTTGACGCAGGATTGGAAGCAATTTATTTATCAGGCTGGCAGGTTGCAGCAGATGCGAATCTTTCCGGAGAGATGTATCCGGACCAGTCACTTTATCCGGCAAATTCGGTTCCGTCTGTAGTTAAAAAGATCAATAATGCATTGTTGAGAGCGGATCAGATCCAATCGGTTAACGGAGGTGGGGAGAAGGAGTATCTTGTTCCGATTGTTGCTGATGCGGAAGCTGGTTTTGGCGGCAACCTGAATGCTTTTGAATTGATGAAACAAATGATAGAAGCTGGTGCGGCTGGCGTTCATTTCGAAGACCAATTATCATCTGCTAAAAAATGCGGACATTTGGGTGGAAAGGTTTTGGTTCCTACTCAGGAAGCGATTAATAAACTGATTGCGGCAAGATTAGCTGCAGATGTTTGTGGTGTTCCGTCTGTGATTGTTGCAAGAACTGATGCTGATGCGGCGGATTTGCTAACTTCTGATATTGATGACAGAGATAAAAAATTTGTGACGGGAGAAAGAACATCGGAAGGTTTTTATGTTGTGAATAACGGTGTGGAACAAGGGATTGACAGAGGTTTGTCTTATGCGCCTTACGCCGATCTGATCTGGATGGAAACTTCAAATCCGGATTTGGAATATGCAAGACGATTTGCAGAGGGGATTCACGCTAAGTTTCCAAACAAAATGCTGGCCTATAACTGTTCACCTTCTTTTAACTGGGCTGCAAAACTGACAGTTGAGGAGATGGAAAACTTCCGTGAAGGGTTGGCAAAAATGGGATACAAATTCCAGTTTATAACATTGGCAGGTTTTCACGCTTTGAACACAGCTATGTTTGAGCTGGCTTATGCTTACAAAGAAAGAGGAATGGCCGGTTACTCCGAATTGCAGGAAAGAGAATTTGCGCTTCAGTCAAAAGGTTTCCGTGCTGTGAAACACCAATCTTTTGTTGGGACAGGTTATTTTGATGAGATCCAAACAATTGTTACCAGCGGAAAATCTGCAACTGTTGCAATGAAAGATTCTACAGAAACGGCACAGTTTCATTAAGGCTCATAATCTATATTATAATTGTTGAATTTTCGAAATAGTCAACAAAAAAACCCTGATTTCATTGAAATCAGGGTTTTGAATTTTGTGTAGATAATGATCAGTACATCAATTTGTAATATTCATCTGCCATTCTGTCGCTGTTGAATTGATATTTAACATCATCCATCGCGGTTTGTACAATCTTTCTCCATTGATTCGGGTTCTCATAATACGTTGGGATGATTTGGTTTTCCAGAACATCATAAAGATTATTCAGGTCAAATTGATCCTGTTCGATTTGTGGCCAGTTGTGATAATCTGCCTTTGGAACGACGAAAGAATTTTCGCCATGTTTTGCAAATTCCGGAATCCAACCGTCATCAGTCGAGAGATTCACAGAACCGTTCATAGAAGCGGTCATTCCACTGGTTCCGGAAGCTTCTCTTGGAACTCTCGGATTGTTGAGCCAGATGTCAGAGCCTTGTTTCAGGGATTTACTCAAAGATAATTCATAACCTGTAAGAACTGCCATGTTTTTATGATTCTTACTTTCCTCAACCAGATTGTTGAAAGTAGAGATTGCACCGTAATCCATCGGGTAAGGTTTTCCTGCCCAGATGATCTGAACCGGATATTTGCTGTTTTCCAGCATTTTCCTGAAGCGTTCTTTATCAGCTAAAAGAAGATCTGCCCTTTTGTAACCGGCGAAACGTCTTGCCCAAACAATGGTCAATACATTTGGATCAAACAATTTTCCTGTTTGGTCTGCGACGATTTTAAACATTCTTTTTTTAAGATGTTTCTTGCGGTAATCGAAAAGGGTATCATCACTTTCATCCTTGGCATCGTATAAGGGTTTGTCTGCCCAATATTTGAATTCCTGAGCATTAGTAATGGATTTGATCTCGCAGATTCCCGGATATTTGCTCCACATATCTCTGGAAACCACACCATGGAGCTGTGAAACGCCATTGGAAATTCTTGACATTCTCAATGCGCAAAGCGAGTGATTGAAACGGTCGTCGTTTACACCTTCTATATTTTTAACCTCATCAATGCTTAATCCGCAGAAATAAGACATATCGTGACAAAGGTGGATATTATGTTTTTCGTTCCCTGCTTCTTCAGGAGTGTGTGTAGTGAAAACTAATTTTTCTTTCACTTTAGCAAGATCTCCACCATATTTTCTTAATAAGTAAAATGCTGCTGGTAAACCATGAGCTTCGTTCAGGTGGTAAACATCTCTTTCGAAGTTCATCTCATCCAAAAGCTTTGCGCCTCCTTTGCCAAGAAGAATGTACTGAGCCAGTTTTGTGGATTCGTTAGCATCGTATAATTTATGAGAAATTGTTTTTGATAAATGATCGTTTTCCGGTACATCTGTACTCAGAAAGAACATTGGGCAGGTTTTGAAAGTTTCAGGATTCAGATACCAGACTTTTACCCAAACTGGTGCATTATGAATTTCAATCTGAAATTTGATGCCTGTATCTTCCAAAAAGCTGTACATTTTTTTTGTCCAGATCGGGTTCAGGGTTTGATCTGCATTTCGGCTTTGGTCATAGTAGCCATATTTCCACAAAATCCCGATTCCCACGAAATCTTGTTTTAAGTTATAAGCACTTCTCATATGAGATCCTGCCAGGAAACCAAGCCCGCCACTGTAGATCTTGAGCGCCTGGTCTATGGCAAATTCCATAGAGAAATAGGCGGTTCTTTTGGAGTAGCTTGGATTGATGCTGTAAGGCATCTTGAAGTTTTTGAAATCCATAGTTCGTATATATATTTTAAGGTCGTCTATAAGCTTGCAAATATAATAATTAGTTTTTGGATGAGCTGCAGTTTGCTAGATTCTTGCAACAAGGCTGGGTTCAAGTGTTTTGGTTGTCACATTACAAAATGAAAATTGCATTGCAAAAAAAATGAACTTTGTTCCCTGAAAACCTCTTACAGGTATCTTACACTTTGTAACATTAATTTTAATTAATATAATTATTTTGTAATCAATAATTTACTAACTTAGAACAGGTTTAATTTCTAAAAGAAATGTTATGATCTTTTGCGAGGACCTTAATAAAAATCTGGAGATTTGTGTGGCTTCTAAGAATAAGAAGACTGATGATCTGGTGAAATGGTATGATTCTATCGGTAACGCCAACCTGCACGAGCGCGAAGAATACCAGAAAAAAACCGAATTACTGCTGCTCAATACATTGTTCCAGCATTATCCAGAAATGGAAATCGAAAACCTGACAGGAGAAAGCCCTGATTTTATCATTAATTATAAAGGAAAGCGGATCGGGATAGAAGTTTCGGAGATTATCAACCACTTCGAGCTCAAAAAAAAAGAAAGTTATATTAATCATATTTTTCGTACTGTGGAAAATCTTTTGTCAGATTACAAAAGTCTCTATGGTATTTATCATCTTAATATCGATTATTTTCAGGATGATTTTTATTTGCAGCCGGAACAGTTAATCAAAGAGATCTCATCTGCAATTACTAATAATAAGAGAACCAAATTTGTTAAATCTATAAGAAGAACGCCTAATCAGAAAGGCGTTCTTTTGTTTTTGGAATATAACCTGTCCTTGTTTGATGAGCTTCATTCTGATAAAATCCTTGAAATCATTGAAAAGAAAAATTCCAAATATCCGCTCTATAACCACAAGACTAAAGAATGTTGGCTTATTCTGGTTTCCAATATGTATAATATCGCTTCACGGTACAGCTATATCAATGGGAAGGAAGCACTCAAAACAGTGAAAAGCCCTTTTACAAAAATCCTTCATCTTGAGAATCTCTATAGTGAGATGATGGTGATTAAATAGTTTTCGGCAAACAATAGATTTGTTTTTTAATTAAGAATATAAGTTGTTTTAAACTAAAGGTTAAATGTTTGTAAAATTTAAGAAAATGGAATTTTAACAAATACACTTTATCCACAAAATTAATGGGATTTTGGTAGTGTTTTTACATTTGTATTAACATTTTAAAACTCAGGCTTTTGCTTTTATTATACGGTTATATTTGCTTGCTTAATGAAAACAAATGCTATGGAACAAAGTTTATTCTCTGCGAGAAAACATTTTCTTTTAAAGTCCGTTAAGGCTTTTTTATTTTTCTTTTTTTTGTTGATTGGTGTAAAAACGGCTGCTCAATATTCGGGCACAGGTACATTCACCAAAGTTTCTGCAGCGGCTGATTTAACAGATGGGTATTATGTGATTGCTTACGGGACTACTTTTGCGATGAACAATACTTATACCAGTAGTACCTATTTTGCTAATACGTCGATTTCACCTGCTTCTGGTACAACGTTAACAAATCCCTCAAAGTCTATAGTCTGGAAAATCGAAACTAATGGATCCGGAAAAACAATATATAATGAAGAAACGGCTGTATATGCCTCTTATACCGGATCGAGCAATAATGTACAAGCTGTAACCTCAGTAAGTGGTAATAACCAGAGATGGAATATTACCTATGTTAGCGGTAGTTTGTTTGGAGTTCAGAATTTAGGTGTTACATCAAGGTATTTGCAATATAATACTTCTTCGCCTAGGTTCGCCTGCTATACAGGAACTCAACAGGATATTACTTTTTACAAAATGGCTTCTGCAAGTTATACCGTTACATTCAATGGTAACGGCAGTACTGGAGGTTCAATGGCTTCACAGTCGGCTGGTTCTTCAACAGCTTTGACGGCTAATGCTTTTACTAAAACCGGATATAGTTTTGGAGGATGGGCATCATCTGTTGCTAATGCTGCATCAGGAACGGTGGCTTATGCTAATCAGGCTACATATCCTTTCACAAGTAGCGCAACATTGTATGCAATATGGAATTTTGCAATTAATTATAATAGTAACGGAGGTACAGGTACTATTGCATCACAAACGGGTTATTATAATGGAAGTGCAGGTACAGGTGCGCTTACATTAAATAATGGTTCTGGTTTTACGAGAGCTGGTTATACCTTTGGTGGATGGAAAACTTCAGCAGCCGGGACAACTGCCAATTATGCAGGCGCAGGCAGCTATACACATTCCGGATCTGGTGCATCAGTAACGCTATATGCACATTGGGTGCCTGCGACATATACCCTTACTTATGACGGTAATGATAATACCAGTGCGGTAAGTACAGTTCCTGCAAGTGATGCCTTTACTGCAGGGCAAAATCCTGGGATTATATTGGCAAATCCGGCAACGCTTGCTAAAACCGGTTATGTGCTTGCCAGCTGGTATAGTATTCCTAATGGTGTTTCAGGAGGAGTCGTTAACACGCCTGGATCTAATTATGGTCCGGCGCCTATGCCTAATAATAATGTCACAATATATGCCAGATGGCGATTCTCTGTTTCTTATGATAGTAATGGTGGTTCGGGAACAATTTCTAGCCAGGATGGATATTATAACGGAACTATAGGTGTTAAATCGGGTACGATTACATTGAACAATGGTGCGGGCCTAACAAGGTCAGGTTATACCTTTGGTGGATGGAAAACGAATGCCGCCGGCACTACTGCGGATTATAACGGAGGAGATGTTTATGTTCATTCGGGATTTAATGCATCAATAACGCTCTATGCACATTGGATACTTAATGAATCTACGCTTACTGTAACACCGGATTTGCTGTCGGGCTTCAATTATGTAGAAAGTCATGGTCCTTCTGGGGCTCAGGTATTTACATTAGACGGAATTCATTTGGATGGATCAGTGATCAATCTTTTGCCTGGAGATGATTATGAAATCTCTTTAGATAACGGAAATGCATGGTTGAGTTATGCTGACGCACCAGTGCCTGTTTCTTACGCAGGATCTACACTTTCAAAATCGGTATTGGTTCGTTTGAAAGCCGGATTGCCTGTGGGAACATACAGTAATCCTAGTAATAATATCATTGCTGTAGAAGGCGGCGGAGATGGTTCCGGTTCTATTGTGAAATTACAGGGAACAGTATCACCTTGCCTTGCACCCACAATACAATCATCGGTGGTGTCATTTTCTTCCGTAACATCATCGGGAATGACGGTTAATTTAACTGCAGGAGATGGGATTGGTAGAGTAATAGTTGTCAATACAGCTAATAGTTTTACAAATCCTGTTAGTTCTAATGTTCTTCCAACGGCTAATAATATTTATTCAGGTGGAGAGCAAGTTATCTATGCAGGAGTAGGAAATAGTGTTTCTGTTACGGGTCTGGCATCTTCTACAACTTATTATTTCAGAGTTTTTGAATATAATATCTGTTCGAACAATTATATATATAATGTAGCAGCTGCTACAAATAATCCAAGAAGTCAGGCTACAGTTTGTGATATACCGCTTAATCCAAATGGCGAAATTACACCTTCAGCAACCCCGAATTGTGGTAGCGCGGTTTTGATCTACGAGCACGGTACGGCTCAACCCCAATCAGGAGTTATCTATTATTGGCAGGCTACAGCTTCCGGAACATCTTTGGCAAACCCGGTTGTTTTCGTCAATGGTTCGGTGGTTTCCGAACCCTTCGAAGTGACATCTTCGGGGTATTATTACGTTCGTGCATACAATGGTAATTGCTGGAGTACGGGTTCATATGCTATGCAATCACAGGTTGTTATCAGTACTTCTGCTAATATCAGTATACAGCCAGCTGATCAAAGTGTAGTGTCAGGTGGCAATGTAAGTTTTACGGTAACCGCATCAGGAACTGCACCTTATACTTATCAATGGCAGGAAAGTGCAACTGGTATGGCCGGCTCCTGGACAACAGTTGGCACGAACGCAACATATACTCTTATAAATACACCAATAAGTAAAAACGGATACAAATATCGAGTTATCATAAGTAATGCCTGCGCAAGTAAAACATCTAATGTTGTAACACTTACGGTTACACAGGGGCCTTGTTTAACGGAAAGTTTTACTAATATCCCTACAGCCAGTTCAACTTCTTACCAAAACCGTAGCTGGACAGGAGATAATGGTGGGACTTGGACAGCGACAGATGCAAGAACGGATCAGACTATAACAGGTAAAGCAATCACTATACGCAGTGGTATATTGACTTCTCCATCTGTTAATAATGGTATTGGTAGTATTACAATGACAACCAAACTTCCTTACACTGACAGTTCTGGAAATCTGGTTGTTAGAGTTAATGGAAATATAGTGGGTAATATTCCTTACTCTTCTAGTGTTCAGACTACTACTTTATCTGGTATCAATATTTCCGGATCGGTAGTAGTGACTGTTACGAGTTCCGGATCGCGTGTTGCAATAGATGATTTGAGTTGGACATGCTATACCGAAGCTTGTGTGCCGTCACCAATTACAGCTTTCCCTGCAAATGGCCCTACAAATACCATTATTACAATTACAGGAGCTAACTTTAATTCTTCATCAACAGTTAAATTCGGGACAGCAAATGCAGTAGTAGAATTCATAAGCGCAACACAACTAAAGGCCACTGTTCCTGCAAATGCTGATGGTAATATCATTGTAGATACAGCTTTGGATTGTGATTCTGAAACAGCTTTTACATTAATTAATAATGATAGTTCAGGGTGCGAATCTATAGCTGGCGGATCCGGAAGTTCTAATGCATCCGATATTATTATTTATGAGGTTTATGATGAAAATGGTGGCAACGGAGGGGTGGTTACGCTGTATAATAGAACAGGAGCAACAGTGGATCTTTCGGGTTACTCGATTCAGAGAGCATCGACTTATGGAGGAACTTACACAACTTATGCTAACCTTACCGGAACTATTACTTCCCAAGGTATTGCTGTGATAGGTGTCAGCTCTTCAAGGTGTGGTTATGCGCCAACAGGTAACGGAAGTTTTGGAGCAACTGGTTTTAATGCTGATGATGGTTTACGATTAATGAAAAATTCAGTTATTATTGATGATTTCAAGGCGCCTAGCTATATAGGATATTATCTCAAAAGAAAGAATAATTTCCTATCGCCAAGAACAACTTTTGCAGATAACGAATGGACGACTGAAGATATTGATCAGGATGAATGTCTCACAGGAGTTGTTGCACAGCCTCCTGTTGTTAAAACTCCGCCTGTAATTACAGCACAGCCTTCATATGCTGTTAACTGTGATGTTGTTAATGCGTCTTTGGCTCTTACTGCTACGGAAGGTCTTGCCGGAGGTAATGCTTTAACTTACCAATGGTATGTTTTGGGAATTACAGGTAGCTGGACTGTTATTGTTGATGGTGGTGTGTATTCCGGAGCAACTACTCAGACCTTAACAATAAGTAATGTTAATGGTCTTAATAATTATCAGTATTACTGCCAGGTAAGAGAAAATACGCAGACTTGCTATACCTCGACGCAAGCAACTCAAATCAAAGAAGCTACTAACACCTGGGTAAGCAATGTCTGGACAAATGGGACGCCGGTTTTGGGAAGTAAAGTTGTTATTGCCGGAAGTTATAATACCCAGACCAATGGCGCTTTGGATGTTTGTGATCTGACCGTCAATGCAGGTGGAGCTTTAAGAGTGAAACCAAATTTCCCGGTGACTGTCAAAAAGAAAATTACGAATAATGGCTCTGCAGTTAACTTTATTATAGAAAGTGATGCGAATCTGATCCAGACTGATAACGTAATCAATGAAGGAAATGTTCAGGTTCAAAGATATGTAACAGATATGAATAATATCTCGACACACATGGATTATGTGTATTGGAGTTCGCCGGTTAGCGGGCAGGTTATCAAAGGAGCAACAGGCTTCTCACCCAATACTCCAGTCAATGGTTACTTACAGTATAATGAGTCTAATGATAAATTTACGGTAACTAATGACGCGACTTTTATTGCCGGTAAAGGTTATGCGATCCGTGCAGAAATAGGAACCAATGGCTATACGAAAACATATAACTTTAATGGTGTTCCGAATAACGGTAATATTCAATATCAAAATTTGAAGTGGACAGATGCAAATCATGGATTTAATTTGGTTGGTAATCCTTATCCTTCTAATATCGATTTTGATTTGTTGTACACACTTAACCCAACTAAAATATTTTCTACAGTTTGGTTCTGGACTAATAATAGTTATACGGCAGAGCAGGTTGGTTCTGGTTATAATGGGAATAATTATGCCGTTTACAACGGAACAGGCGGGTCACCGGCAACTTATAATCCTGATAATCCTTATAATGGTTCCGTTATTCCGAATGGGAAAATCCAAATAGGTCAGGCTTTCATTATCCAGGCAAAAGCTGGCGGCAAAGATCAGCCTTTGGATTTCAGCAATAATATCAGGGTAACTGATAATGGTAACTTTTATCAGAAAACAACTAAGAATAGGTTTTGGTTAACGATGACTTCGCCTTCTAATTTGGTCAATACCATTCTTATAGGTTATATTAATGGAGCAACTGATAATTATGAAACTGATTTTGATGGAGAGCTGTTTACAGTAGGTTCTGATTCTTTCTATTCTGTATTAGGTGCAAAAAAATTGGCGATCCAAGGTAAATCTAGTAACTTTTCAACAGAGGATGTTATCACTTTAGGAAACGTTTTTGCGGTTGATGGAACCTATAAGATCAGGCTTCAAACCGCAGAAGGGTTGTTTGATAATAATCAGAAAATCTATTTGAAAGATAAGCTTCTTAATAAATATATTGATCTCAGTAACAATGAAAGCTATGATTTTACAGCAACAAAAGGAGCAAACAATACCCGTTTTGAGATTGTATATAAAGCAGAAACTCTAGGAAATAATGGAACCGGTAAATCTGATTTCCAGGTTTACAGGAATGGACAAACTTTTGTGGTTGAATCTTCTCAACAACTTGATAAAGTAGAATTATTTGATGCCGGCGGAAGGCTAATCCGGCAACTTTTTTCCAAAGAGAAAAAACTTGTTATTGATGCTAATAATTTACCTTACGGCGTTTATATTCTCAAAGCTGAAAACTCCGGTGATGTAAGAACCAAAAAATTAATTAAGTAACAAATCTGATCAATATTAAAAAAAGCCATCTCAGCGAGATGGCTTTTTTGCATGATTTTATTTAATCGGATGTTTGATTTTTTTTCACTAAAAATAATACTGATATCATTTATAAATTCTTATATAATCTATTATTTATTTGTTTTTTAGAAAAAAAATGAATTAAAATTATCAGTATGAAATTTTTTTATCTGTCATTGTGGTATAATTATGTAATATTTGTTTTTTCAACAAAAATCACAATATTTATTATTATAATACATTTTTTTTAAAATAAATATTTTTTTTATGTAAAAAATTCAAAATAATTTATACATTCGCTTCATCATAATAATCAACACAAATGGAATTTGTATTAAAAAAATTATACATCTAAAATATATATGATGAAAAAATTTACATTATTGAAGACCGGTTCCGGTTTTCCGGCTTTCTGGCAAGCGTTATTTTTGTTGTTTTCTTTGTCCGTATGGATGACAAAAGCGCAGACTACTATTACTATTGGTAGTGGTACAAATACTGGGAGTAAACTTCCGGTAGTGCCGTTTTACGGATATTCATTCACGGAACAGATTATACCGAAAGCTGAAATTAATACTAGTGGAATGTCGATAACTAAATTGAGATTTTATTCCACAGGAACAGCATTAACTAATTCTAATAACTGGACTATATATCTTGGACATACGACAAAATCCAGTTTTACGTCTAATACAGACTGGATTTTATCAAGTGCGATGACTCAGGTTTATTCAGGTACAGTATCAGCAACTCCTTCAGCTGGGTGGATTGAGATTACTCTACAAACATCTTTTGCTTATAATAATACTGATAATCTGGTAGTGGCGGTTGATGAGAATGCAGCAAATTATAATACGAGTGATTCTGGAGCTAATAATTATTTTAGGATTTTTACTCCTACTTCACCTAGTCCTACGACCAATTCTGCTATTTACTATCAGAATGATACTACCAATCCCGATCCGGCGAATATAACACTAACAGGTACTAGGGTTAACTATAGAAATCAAATGCAATTAGTATTTGAAAGTACATCTGCTTGTACAACGCCGTCTGCTCAGCCATCTTCTTTATCTTTTGGAACAACATCTTCTACTTCCATAGCAGGCTCATTTACTGCTCCTGCAACTGCTCCCAGTGGATATCTTATCTTAAGAAGTACGAGTTCCACAGCTCCGACACCAGTAAATGGAACGACTTATACTACGGCCAACACTGTTACTTTAGGAGGTATTTCTTATTATGTCATTCAGGGAAGTGCAACAACGGCTAATGCGACTACATTTACTGATTCGGGTTTGACAAGTAATACAGGATATTATTATTATGTATTTTCCTATAATAATGCTTGTAGTGGCGCACCATATTATTTAGCAACCTCACCTTTATCCGGAAATAAAGTAACTTGTGCGGCTGCACCAACAGCGTCCACTACTCCTGTTACAGGTATTACAAGCAGTTCTGCAACGATCAATTGGGTTGCATCGGTAGCTGGTGGTTCTGCAGGGACAATAAACTATACCGTTGAGGTTTATACAGATTCGGGTTATACAACTCCAATTCCGGGATCTCCATATAATGCAGGTACTTCAACTTCTCAAGCAATTACCTTTACCAATGCGGCAACCACATATTATTACAGAATAAAAGCAAATAATGGTAGCTGTGATAGTGCTTATCTTACAGGAAGCTTTGTTCCTTCATGTGCTGTTCCAACAGGGTTGGCAGCAACAGCAAGTGCTACGACTGCAGGAATTAGTTCAATATCAGGAAACTTCACAGCTACTGGCAGCTCATCCGTACCAACCGGCTATATAGTTGTAAGATCTACATCATCCTCACTTCCTGTTTTGTCTTCAGGAGTTACATATACAGTAGGCGCTAATACTTCTGTTGCGACTAATGGATATATAGAATACGTTGGAACAACTGCAGGTAGTTGGACATCATCTTCACTAATGGGTGGGACAACATATTATTATTTTGTCTTTTCTTATAATAATACAGGTTGTTCAGGAGGACCGATATATTCTGCTTCGGCAACACAAGCCAATGCGACTACAACTGGTTGTCCGGCTTTTAGCTCCGTCATTTCTGTAGGTGGAAGCGTTACGACTTCTGGAAGTGTTTATCCTACATTAACGGCAGCAATTGCGGATTTATCTGTTTGTAGTATTAGTCAGCCAATAACACTTTCTATAAATAGTAGTTACAATTCGTCATCGGAAACATTCCCTATAGTAATACCAAGTATTTCTGGTTCAAGCTCGACTAATACAGTTACTATAAAACCTGCAGCCGGAACATCGCCTGTTATAAGTGGTGCGGCAGCATCTAATCCATTAATTAAAATCAATGGTGGCAGTAATGTTATCATCGATGGAAGTAATTCGGTCGGGGGAACAACTAGAGATTTGATATTGACAAACACTTCTGCTACGAGTCCAAATGTTGTTGTAATTGGCTCTCCGGATAGCACTCCTGTAACGAATGTTATCCTAAAAAATACAGTTTTGACAAATGGGGCAAATACCTCTTCTGCTGTGGTGGTGTCTTCTTCTGCAACTATAGGAAATGCAGGCTATTTTAATAATATTACTATTCAGAACAATTCTGTCAATAAGGCTTATGTAGGTATATATGTAATTGGGAATACTGCTGCTAATAATGGCAATGGATTATTGATTGATGGTAATACTTTAAATTCTTCTGGTGCAAATTCTATACGATTGATAGGTATTTATGTACAAGGAGTAGATGGGAATTCAGTCATTTCTAATAACACTGTTGGCAACATTTCAAACTCAAATAGTGAGAGTGTGACGGGTATTTGGTTAGCAACAGCAGCTAATAAGGCTGCCGTTTATGGAAATAATATATCCGGTGTAGCATCCACTGTTAGTGGAAGTTATACAGCGGGAGGTATATATGTAAGTTCCGGAAGTACGGTTTCAGCTATTAATATCTACAATAATAATATCTCTAATATTTCCTCATTGGGAAGTTATGTAGATGGTAGTACAGGTATTGAAATTGGCGGTGCAACTGCAAATGTCAACATTTATTCCAATAAAATTTCTAATATTAAAAATACCAACACAAGTGGCTACGGTGCAGCTGGAATATTTCTAGGTTCTTCTGCAACAGCTGCCAATACTGCTTCGTATAATAATATGATATGGGATGTTGCAGGCTATGGTTCAGCGACTCTTACCAGAAATGGACACGGAATATATCTGTATTCTGGTGGTGGCTATAAACTTTATTACAATTCAGTTAATTTAACAACAAATCAAACTACAGGTGTTAGTGCAGCGTTATATATCTATAGCAGTGTTTCTACTGCGAGTTCTGTGGATATGAGAAATAATATTTTTGCCAACAGTCAAACATCTAATACGCGTTATGCTATATATTCTACGTCTGCCAAAACAATATTCAGTAATATAGATTATAATGATTATTATTCTGCAGGTACATTAGGGTATTTAGGATCTGCTCAGTCAACTTTAGCAGCATGGCAGACAGCAACTGGTTCGGATGTTAATTCACTGAATGTATTGCCGCCGTTTGTATCAGCTACGGATTTGCATTTGTCAGGCAGCTCTTGTACGCCTATAGAAAGTGCTGGAACACCGATATCCGGAATCAGTACTGATATTGACAATGATTCAAGATCGTCATCTAATCCGGATTTAGGGGCCGATGAATTTAATGGAAATGCGCTTCCGAAAATTACTTCTGTAACAGGAGGTAGTAATTGCGGTACAGGAACAGTACAATTAACGGCTAACGGCAGTACTCTGGGCTCAGCAATTACAGAATACAGATGGTATTCAGCAGTTACAGGGGGAACTCTGGTTGGCACATCGTCCACTAATAACTGGACTACGCCTTCCATTAGTACTACAACAAATTACTATGTTGCAGCATATAATGGTTGTGAATCAAATGTCAGGACTTTAGTTGCTGCTACCATCAATCCGGTACCTACAGATATAAATATTGCATCTACTGTATCTCCTGGTGGGGCTGATGCTTGTACAACAGATTATGTGAAATTGGAAGCTACAGGTGGAGTTGTATCTACGCCTAATTCAAATGCTGTTAATTTAACCTTTGAAAATGGACTTACAGATTCGGTATCCGGTTCGTGGACTACTTCAAACACTTCTACAGCAGGAACACCTGCAAATGCAGCCTGGACAGTACAGAATAATGGATACGTTTATTCATCAACAACATTTAATTCCAATGATGCGAGTAAATTCATTATATCAAATAGTGATGCTCAGGGATCGGGTTCTACAACTAACACAGAATTGCGTTCGCCTGTATTCTCGTTGAAAAATTATACTTCAGCATCCTTGACATTTTATCATTATTACAGATATAATTCCGGAGATTCTGGAACAGTTCAGATTTCTACAGATGGAGGTTCCAATTGGGTATCTACTAATTTAGCAAGTTATAGTGCTAATCAAGGAAGTTCTAACGCCTTTTCTCTTGTTACAATTGATTTGGCAAGTTATGTCGGACAGGAAAATCTGATGATTAGATTCTTATATTCCGCTTCTTATGATTGGTATTGGGCACTTGATAATATTAAAGTGTCAGGAAGTAAATCTGAACAACAGATAGTGTGGACTCCTGTAACTGGATTGTACACGAACTCTACATTAACAACAGCGTATACTGCGGGATCTTATGCTGCAACACTATATGCAGCTCCGGATGGAACACAATCTTATACTGCAAAATCGACTCAGGGAACTTGTGATAAAACATCTGTTGTCAGTGTGACAAAAAATAAAAATGAATTCACTGGAGCGGTTGACACTAACTGGAATACAGCAGGAAATTGGAGCATAAACCAGGTGCCTAACAATACCAAGTGTGTTATAATACCGGCTGACAAAACAGTTGTCATTAATATTAATAATGCTGAAGTCAAATCACTGACTATTGCAAGCACAGGTAAAACAACTATTACTGCTAATAACTCGCTTAAAGTTGTTGATGGTATTACAATTACCAATAATTCTAATAATGATAACCTGACGCTGGAAAGTGATGCCGTGTTATTACAAGAAAATGGTAGTGCGGTAAATACTGGAAAAATATTAGCACATCGTGATGTTAAAATGCGCAAAATGGATTACATCTACTGGAGCACACCAGTGTCCGGACAAAAGCTTTTGAATGATACAACACTTAATGATGGTTTCTCAGTCGGTACACCAAATAACAGGATTTTATATTATTATGAGCCCAATGATACATTCAAAGCAGTTCCTTCTACAGAAACTACATTTGTGACTGCAAAAGGCTATGCAATAAGAGGTAAAGATAGTTATGATGCATCGGTTTTAACTTCTGATAATACCTTAAAGTTTGTTGGTACGCCAAATAACGGATCTTATACTGTCAATATTCAGAAATCCGCCAATACAGGAACAGGAGGTACGGTTGAGCATGGTTATAATCTCATAGGTAATCCATATCCTTCTAATATTGATTTTGTTAAGTTTTTTAATTTAAGTAATAACAAAAATATTATTTACGGAAAGGCCTGGTTCTGGAGTAATATTACACCTACAACAAACCAACAAGGTTCTAGTTATTCGGGTAATAATTATGCTACAATCACTTTAGCGGGAGGAACACCGCCAACCTATAGTGATACAACGGTAACGCCGTCTCCTTCATCGGGCGCTTATACGCCAACCAAAAATATAAAGGTTGGACAAGGCTTTATTGTGCAAGCTAAAAACATAGGAGCCGGACAAACTCTTAGTTTTGATAATACAATCAGAAATAATGAAGCAGGAGTTTTCTATAATAACAAATCTTCCGAAGATGTCAATCGATATTGGTTAAAATTAATAACGCCACAGAATATTATTAATACGATATTGGTTGCGTACATGGATGGTGCAACGAATGCTTATGACGGAGATTACGATGCTGATCTTATAGCTGTAGGAGATGATTCTTTTTATTCAAAATTGTCTACTCATAAATTCCAAATTCAGGCTAGAGCAAGTTTCGCCGACAATGATGTTGTATCTTTGGGAACCAAATATTCTGCAAATGGAACTTATAAAATCAGTTTGGAAAATAATCAAGGGGTATTTGGTGAAAATCAGAATGTTTACCTAAAGGATAAATTGCTAAATAGTCTAACAAATCTGAGAGAAAAAGACTACAGCTTTTCAGCAATTAAAGGGACAGATGAAACCCGCTTTGAAATTGTGTATAAAGAGGATGCTGTTTTAGCATCTGATGGCGCAACAAAGTCCGAATTTGAGGTTTACAGATCCAATGGTGATTATATTATAAAATCATCTAAACAATTAGGTAAGATCGAGGTTTATGATTCTTCTGGCAGACTGATGATGACTGCAAATACAAAAGAGAAAATTTTAAAACTCGATACTTCTGTACTTGTCAATGGAGTTTATATAATAAAAGCTGAGAATTCCGGAGATATTAGAACTAAGAAAATTATTAAGTAAGTTTCAAAAAATCTAACAAAGAGAGATGCTTTAAGTGTCTCTCTTTTTTTTTGTTTAAAATATTAAACACTTATTTGAATGTAATTGTAAAAAATCTATTGGTAAATGGTTAATTGAAAATGTTTTAAGTTTTTTTATATGGTAAATAAAAAATAATTAATTTAGTAGGCTATTTCTAATTAACACATACACAAATTATAATGAAAACAAATTTATTCTCTGTTATTAATAGAATACATTTGGTATTTCTATTTTCATTGCTTTCTGTTTTAGGATGGGGACAAGTAACTTTGGGGACATCTCCCTATACTCAAAGCTTTAATGGAACAACTTTACCTACTGGTTGGACAACAAGAACAGGTTCTACAACTACAGCTCTAGGTACATCAGTAACTCCGGCTACAACAGATACTTGGGCAAATACTTCTTCAGGATTTAAATTTTGCGCTTCGGCAAAATCACCGTTAACTTCTGCCAGTAATGCTACGACACAGAATAGTGCTACAGACAGATCACTAGCTGTAAGAACAAGTGGGACTTTTGGAGATCCGGGACAATCTTTCGTTTTACAAATAGCTAATACAACAGGTAAAACAGGCTTCTCATTAACTTTCAATGCGCAATTATTAGATCCTCAAGGGAGAACCACGACATACAGAGTAGATTATGGGACAGGTACTACTCCAACATCTTTTACTCAAATAGGAAGTACTTTTACAGATTTGGGAATTAATTCTGGAGTTTGGGGAACTCAGAATTTAACATTTAATTTTGGAACCTCTCTGGATAATATTTCATCTAATGTTTGGATTAGAATAGTTTCAGTAGTAGCTGCTACTGGCTCGGGCAGCAGGTGTACTTTTGGCATAGATGATATTTCATTAAGCTGGTCTACACTTTCGGCTTCTTACTCAGGAGTATCCGCAGGAGCAGGCGTAGAACCGTCAACTTTATCTTCTTTAATTAACACACAGGCATCATCAGTTCTTAATTTTGATTTTACTGTCACGGATGATAACAATACTACATCAGGCAATGATGCTTTACCAACATTGATTAACCAAATTATCGTTCCGCAAGGAACAGGAAATGATGTTTCCGATTGGACTCAGGCCATTGCAGGGGCTGTTCTGACTGACGGCACCAATACCATTACCGGAACAGTTAATGCTGCTAATATTACTTTTTCCGGTATTCCGACAACAACCTCAGCATTAGGTTATGTTGGGGATGGAGCCAGTAAAACCTATACTTTGAAAATTTGGCTTAATACAACATTGGGAGGGACATTGCCAACAACAATTGATGGATTGAATTTGGCATTCAAAGTTGACAGAACTAATTTTACAACTGCAAGTTCTGCAACATCGACTCAATTTGAGTCAGGCGCTGGAACTGCAGTGGAGTCGGGGTCGAATAATAATGCTGTCACTGTAGTTGCTACAAAACTGGCATTTGTTCAGCAACCTTCCAATACTGCAATAAATGTTAATATGTCTCCTTCCGTAACAGTTTCAGCAAATGATGCTAACGGGAATAGAGATTTGGATTATGTAACATCTGTAGCTATAACATCTACAGGGTCTTTGTCAGGAAGCCCGGTCAATGTAACTCCTGTTTCGGGCTTGGCGACCTATTCTGCCTTACAACATACGGCAACTGGTACAGGACTTAAATTAACTGCCGGCTCATCTTCTTTTACAGGTGTCGACTCTAATACATTTAATATTAATTTAGTAAGTTCTGCTACGGATTATTTCCGTTCCAAGCAAACAGGATCACCCGGTAACTGGGGAACTGCTGCAAGCTGGGAATCTTCATCAGATAATATCAACTGGATAGACGCAACTTTGGTGCCTACATCCTCTGCAACGGCAATCACTGTAAGAAGCGGGCATACTATTACTGTTGCGGCCGCTGCCACCGGAAAAGCTATTACTGTAGAATCCGGAGGTTTTTTAACATTGACTTCTACTCTTACCGTATCTGATGGAACAGGAACTGATCTGCAGATCAATGGGACATTGAATATGAGTTCAGGAGGAACTTTAACTAATAATGGTACAGCAGCATTTAGTTCAACAGGAGTATATAATCATTCCCGAAGCGGTGGAGCTATACCTATTGCAACCTGGGATGTGGCCAGTTTGTGTAATGTTTCAGGAGCAACTAGTGCGTTTCCTGCTAATTATGCACAAACCTATGGTAATTTTACCTGGAATGGAACATCACAATCAGGGAACCTTACCATAAATAATAATGCATTTCGAGTCAATGGATTATTCAGATTATTATCGACTAATGGAGGTAATACGTTTACAATGGGAGGGACTACACCAGGAACTTATGCTAATACATTAAACTCCGTTTCAATAGAAGGAGGTGTATTTGCAATTGCTTATACAAGTGGTGTGACTTCTACAACAACTGTTACCAATGACATGTCTATATCCGGCACCGGTGAAGTGAGAATCAATGGAAGCGCAGGTATTGGTACACTGAATATCGGAAGAGATTTGCTAATGAGCGGGTCAGGATATTTAATTTTATTATATGCATCAACAAGTCCAACCACGACAGTAACGGTAGCTCGTGATTTTATTTTATCAGGAAATTCTATTGTTGATCTGGAATATACAAACTCCTCTTCCGGATCCGGAATAATAAGTGTCGGTAGAAATCTTACTTCTACAAGTTCTGGTGATTCTACCAATGGTGTAGTTTTGGATTTTGGCGGATCAACTATCACCGGAGCTGTTTCGGGTAATGCTATCAATATTGCGGGTAACTTTAGTTTTACAGGAACCGGGCTGATTCAGACATTTTCAGAAAATTCTCCTACAGGATTTGTATTTAATGGTTCGGGAATACAAACATTGACCTATACCACCAATTCGGGATTGCTTAACTGGGCTCCGATAACAATCAATAACGGCAGCGAGTTACAATTACTAAACAATATTACAATAGGGTCTTCAGCGACTAATCCCGCTGTTGTTGTTAATGTAAATGGTATTCTTGATTTTCAAAACTACACAATATCTGCAGGAACATCTACTGTCCCGAGAATTAATACTAGTGCAGGAGCTACGTTAATCACATCTAATTCTGGAGGAATTGGTGGAACAGGGACAACAGGAAGCTTACAAAATTTTAATAGCGTATCTCCAACATCAGCAGCAGGAAGGGTACAGTTGATAGCAGGCTTGAATTATACTTTTAACGGTGCAACAACAACACCATTCAATGTTAATATGGGAAACCCGGCTATAGTTAACATTAATGCTAACGTTACTAATAATATGAGCGGTATCACAACTACTATAACCAATGCATTAAATATTGCCGGAGGGACTACATTTACATTAAACAGTGCTGCAAATAGTAATCTGAGTCTAAGCAATACAAGCGCTGTATTAAACATTGCCAGTGGTGGTACATTTGACAATAACGGCGAGAATTACATCACTTCAACTGGTGGCGCTCCTGCAATTAATATTGATGGAACATTTATTACAAGAGATGTGCAGGGTTTTACAGGAACTAACACAAGTATACCAAGTATAATTCCAACACTTGGAAATAATTCTATTATAGAATATGGGTTGAATGGAAATCAGGCTGTAACGGATTTTGCTTATAAGAATCTAACATTTAGCGGCGGTGGAACAAAAACAACAACAACGATAAGTTCCATTACGGGAACTGTCACCATAAATTCGGGAGTAGTTGTGGATGCTGATACAAAAACATTTGGTGGAAGTGGTACCAATCTGACAATGCTCGGTACCAGCAAATTTATTACAGGTGGAAGCGGAACAAAACCAGATGCACAAGGAACTTATTCTTTAGCGGGTGCTTCTACAATAGAATTCACGGGAGCTTCAGCAACACAGATCAGATTATCCCCACAATATGCAAATATTATTGTTTCGGGTACAAATGTGGTGGCAGGAACAACAACAAATGGCGGATTGACATTTCAAAACGGAGGTCATTTTACAGTAAGAAACGGAGCGAGATTTAAAGTTAATAATGATAATGGCTTCAGTGGAGCAGCTACAACAGCTATAAAAAATGCCAACAATCCAACTATAACTTTAGATACAGGATCTACAATAGATTATACAGGAGCCGACCAAATAGTTACCAATAACTTATCATATGAAAACCTGGCGGTCTCAACAGCAGGAACTAAAACGGCAGCTACAGGTAATTTGACAGTTAATAATCTGACGACAGTTAGTGCAGGGACATTAAAAATTTCTGAAACAGCTGATAACACAACTTCGAATGTTCTATATGCTCATAAGGGTATTGCTAATACTGGCGGAACCATTAGCTTTGGATCTAATGCACAATTGATGCAGGATGATGATGCTGTTAACACAGGAAATATCAAATCTTCGCGAAAGGCTAAACTACCAAAAATGGGCTACACGTATTGGAGCTCACCTGTAACTTCGCAAAACCTGTATGCTTTCTCGAATGGAGGTCAAACCGGAGGTACACCAAAAAGCAGATTTTTTGTCTATGATGAAGCGACTGATACTTTTAAAAACACAGGAGCTTTCTTGTTAAATGATTCATCAGTATTTGAAACAGGAAAGGGTTATGCAATCAGAGGTATGGATAACTTTACTACGACAATGCCAACAACTTCTTATGAGTTTATTTTTGCAGGCGTTCCTCATAATGCAGGTTTATCTTTTTCTCCTTTGAAGTGGACCAGTGCATCCAAAGGTTATAATCTGATAGGTAATCCATATCCTTCTAATATAAATTTTGATGATTTGTATGCATCCAATTCCACAAAGATGTATGCGACAGCCTACTTTTGGACCAATAATGATATGACGGTGACACAACAGCAAGGTTCCGGTTATTCAGGGAACAATTATGCGATATATAATCTTACCGGCGGAACGCCTGCAGTACATATAGACGGTGCTCCGGATCAGCCTTCTCTAGCAAGCATAACTCCAAATAACATTATCAAAGTTGGGCAGGGATTCATTATCAAAACCAAGCAAGCAGGAGGTGGACAATCTCTCGGTTTTTCCAATTCTGTCAGATTAACGAATAACGGAACTTTTTTTAATAATAAAAATAATACTGAGAAGGACAGATTTTGGCTAAGGCTGGTTTCTCCTTCTAATATTTCCAATGTAATTTTGATAGGTTATATTCCAGGCGCAACAAACGGTTATGAGATTGATTTTGACGGAGAATTATTCATTATCGGATCAGATTCTTTCTATTCATTATTAGACAGTAAAAAGTTGGCAATACAAGGCAAAGCTAGTTTTGATATTGACGATAAAGTCGGTTTGGGAAATGTTTATTCCCAGAATGGAAATTACAAAATCTCCATTGCTAATAAAGAGGGAATATTCGGAAGTTCGCAGAACATTTATTTAAAAGATAAACTATTGAATAAAATTATTAATCTAAGTAATGAGGATTATATTTTCCAGGCTACAAAAGGGACCGATATTACACGTTTCGAAATTGTTTATAAGGATGAAGCGGTTCTAAACACAGGATCTAATTCCAAATCTGATTTTATAGTTTATAAAGATGGTAATAACCAGGTCATCAAATCATCTAAAAAATTGGGAGAAATTAAAGTATTTGATGTTTCCGGAAAATTGATTAAATCATTAAACACAAACGACCTGGAAGTAAGAATTGATATGTCAACATTTCTAAATGGTGTTTATATATTAAAAGTTGAGAATTCCGGAGATATAAAAACTAAGAAAATAATTAAATAAAGTTTAAAATATCTAATATTAAAGGCACTTTTAAGTGTCTTTTTTTATTTTGTATATGTCAAAAAATTCAAACGCTTATTTGATTATCATTATGAAAATCCTTTAAATAATAGGTAATCAAAAATAATTTAACTTTTTTTATGCGAGTATGTAAAAATTAATTAATTTAGCGCCCTTATTTCTAGTTTTTTAAAAATAGACTTTATATACCGATGAAGAAAAATTTATTTAATCAACAAAACACAAAAAATTTTTATAAGCAAATCATATTGCTTTTAATTCTATTTTTTTCTGGTAATGTTTGGGGACAGACTTGGACTTATGATTTTGGTACTGGTACTGGTACCGCAAATAATGCTAATTCGGGAAGTGGTAATACATCCTTTTTTACATCTACTCCCTCTGGTGGCGGTACGTATAGAGTGAGAATTGGTACAGGAGGGGGTTCTTTAATTTTGGCAAATCCTGGAACAACATTAGGTTCTGGTTCAGAAGCTCAACTTAATGCTACTTCGGGTACATCAACGAATAAATTTGGAGTTTACGATTGGAATAGTCCTTCTAGTGTTGCTTATTTAAAGGCAAAAATTAGAACTACATCAACAGGAACAGGTAATCTAAATATTTCACTAGGAACAAATACAATGGCGAGTGATAGCCAAGGATATACTTCCCAATATAATGCTTCCGTTACTTCATTGACAATAGCATATACTTCGGGTGCTATAAGCAGTGTTGTTAGAAGGGTTTCGGGATCTAATACCACAATTACCTCATCGGGTTTTGCAAAAGATACGGATCAACAAATAGAAATTTATGCAAATAATGGATCATCATCAGTAAATTATACTAAAGGAGGCACTTCTTATTCTCTTGCTACAAAAACATGGGATCTATGGGTAGATGGAACAAAAGTTGTAACAAACGGTGCAACAGCTGGAACATTAGCAGCTAATGTTAATCTTGCGGGCTTTGGTTTGTTTGCAGAAAGCAGTACTTCAAATGCAGCGTTTATATATATTGATGATCTAGAATATTCAAATACACTTCCCGTAAGTTGTTCTTCACCAATATCAACAACAACAACTAATGTGTCTACAAGTTCAGCCACTCTTGGCTGGACAGCTCCTTCATCAGTACCAGCTAATGGCTACGATTATTATTTGTCAACAAATAACACGGCTCCAGATGCTTCTACAACTCCAACAGGAAATGTAGCTTCCGGAACATCTATAAATGTTAGTGTATCTGCTAATACAACTTATTATTGGTGGGTTAGATCTAATTGTAGTACTTCTGACAAAAGTGCATGGGTTTCAGGAAGTAGTTTTACAACACCTTGCGCTGTAACAACGTTACCAGTAACAGAAGGGTTTAACACTTCAGGAACAGCAATTTTTCCTTCTTGTTGGACCTCGCAATCTTCAGATTCAGTTCCAGCAAGTATTACTTTTCAAACATCTACTAGTTCTACACCGCCAATAACGCCTCAAGAAGGAACTCGCTTTGCTTACTGGAATTCTTTTTCAATTACTAATGGAAAGAGCACTCGTTTAGTTTCTAAACCATTAAGTTCGACAGGTATTTCGGACGTTCAGGTTGATTTTTATTGGTATCAAAGTACAAATGGAGGAGCTACTTCTTACCAAACAGAAGGTGTTCAGGTACAATATTCACTAGATGGTGTAACTTGGGTGGATGCTGGATCATTCATTAAAAGATATGATGCTGCAGCAACCGGATGGACATTAAAATCTGTCTATTTGCCAAGCGCAGTTGGAAATCAATCTACATTTTATGTAGGTTTCAAATTCGTTTCTAATGCAGGATATGATAGCGGTCTTGATAATGTCACTATAAAGCAAGCAGTAGCTTCTACAACAGTTTCGCCAACAACCTTATCCGGTTTTACCGCTACTACAGCTTCTGACTCTTCGGAGAAAATATTTACGGTTTCTGGCGTTTCTTTAGGAACAACTCCAATTACTATAACACCGCCAGCAGGCTATCAGATTTCTACAACATCTGGCTCGGGATATTCTTCTACGCCGATCGTTTTAAACCCAACATCAGGAAGTGTAGCATCTACAACTATTTATGTCATTCTGAAAAAAGGAGCAACTGGTTCTCCTACAGGTAATATTACCGTAAGCGCATCACCGGCTGTAACTCCGGACAAAACTGTGGCACTTTCGGGGACTATTAGTAAGGCGACTTTTACATCTGCAACTACAGGGAATTGGGAATCTGCTTTAACTTGGGATCTTAATGCCGTTCCGGGTGCGGATGATAATGTGGTGATATTAGCAGCGCATACGATCACTGCTACCACTGCACAAACAAGAAATTCCGGAACAACAACCACTGTTGCAGGAACTTTGGCTATCAATGACCATTATACTAATAATGGAACGACTACTATTAATGGCAGTTTTCAGATTAATGCAGGTTCTTGGGCAACCGGTACCGACTTTGTATATGGTGCAGCATCTACTTTGATATTTGGTCATAATAATGGTTCTGTTTATGGTGTTAATGCTGATGCTTATTGGCCGTCAGCGGGTCCATTTAATGTTACAGTGAATGGGAACAGTCCTATTTCATTAAATGTAGCGAGAACTGTAAACGGAACATTTAATTCTTCAGCAACTATTACAAACCCTGGAAATATTACTATCGGAACTTCCGGAACATTGAAGCTAAATTCCGGTTACGGTTGGAGTGGAACAGGAAGCCCAATCTATGGAACGTCCTCTACTTTAATTTATAATTCAGGTGGTTCTCCAGGTAGAAATAATGAATGGACAGCGAGCACAGGAACGGTGGGAACTACAGCTGGTCTTCCTCAAAATGTACAGGTAAGCAATAATACAATACTTAATTTTCCTAATGGTAATACTGCATCAGGTGCAAGCACAGCAGCATTTATGGCTGGGGGAATTGTTACCATAGATGCAGGCTCATCATTATATCAGGATTATGGTTCGGGTGGGAACTCAGCATTAATTGTGGGTGGAAATCTCGTGCTGAATGGAAATCTGTCATTGGGAAATGCTGAAGGTGGGAATATTACTGTTGGTGGAAACTGGACACAAGCAGCATCTGCAACTTTTTCACCGAAAGGAAGACGTGTTATTTTCAATGGAACAGCAGCGCAAACTATTACAAAAACAGGAGGAGGAACTTTGGATTTTGACAGATTGGAAATCCAGAAAACTAATGCTACCAATGTTTCTTTGAGCAGCTCAGCAGGAAATCTTACCAGCTTAAACCTTAATGGAACCTATCTTAATGCACTAGCTATTATAGGTTCCGGAACCGGTGGTCTGAACCTGAATGCTAATACTTTGACATTTAACAATGATGGTGGCGAGATCTATGTAGATGCAGCAAAAACAATTGTGGCTTCTTCGGGTGCTGTTATTAATTTCAATGCGAATAAAAAAGTTTCCAATAATTCAGGAACAGGTAGTTTGACTTTTGCAGCTAATGCAACAATTAATATTAATAATAATGCGACAGTCGATTTCGGAAAATCCTCCGGTACTAATATCTCTACTGTGAACGGTGTTCTTAATATCGTTGGGAATGGATCTTCAGTTACTCCAAATGGTCCGATCTACGCAACAGGTTCCAAATTAGTTTATAAAACTGCAGGAATTTATGCGAGAAAAGCAGAATGGAATGCAACTTCCGGTGCAGGTTATCCATATGATGTACAGGTTACAGCCAACACAACTTTGAATTATCCAAACACAGGATCCGGTGCTTTCTCCACAGCTTTAGGAATTGCCAGAGACTTAACAATCGACAGCGGTTCTTCACTTTATATGGATTATGGTAATGGCGGAAACAAAAGCGGATCGCTTACTGTTGGCAGAAATATTGTTAATAGTGGAAGCTTATCTTTAGGAGATTTTGCAGGTGGAGATTTATCGTTAGGAGGTAGCTGGACAAGTTCTGGTACATTTGTACCGAACAACAGAACTGTTACCTTTAATGGAAGTGATGGCAATGATCAAACTATCTATAGCCCAACAACCTTTGATTATCTTACTATTAACAAAACAAGTACGGGAAATGTTGTTTTAGCTGCAAGTATTATCGTTAATAAAGATTTAACTTTAACTAATAAAAGTATTGTTCTCGGAACTAATAATTTAACACTTCCAAACAATACCTCTATAATAAGTTCAAATGTTAATTCTTATATCCAAGCCATAGGAACAGGTAAATTAATCCGTCAGAATATAGATGGAACTAAAGATTGGACATTTCCAATGGGCGTGGCTGCAGCAGGAAGATATGCACCGATTATTATTAAGAATTTATCAGGAACTACAGATTTATCAGTGAATGTAAGTACATCAATTACTCCTACTGTTTCTGATGCAACCAGGGTATTAAGTACAAAGTGGTTTGTTACAACAACAAATATTGTTACCGCCAATATATACACGGAATGGCAGGGTGTTGCTGCTGAGACTAATAGTATGACAATCCCAGCAACTGGAAGTTTAGCTACGACTGTTGGTGGAGCACCTTATACATTTTACAATATAAATCTGGTTGCTAACAATACAACTGCTACTGGCGTTAGTCTTTCAAACACAGCTGCAAACGGGATTGTAATTGGTAATGATAATGCAGTTTCAATAGCAAACGACGAATGTTCTGGCGCAATCAATATAACTGTAGATGCAGCAGCGGTTTCCGGTTCTAATAAAGGTGCCACTTCAAGCTCCGGTTTTGGTGCTTCTCCGTGTTCATCTGGTAGTAATAGTAGAGATGTCTGGTATAAATTTACTACTTCAGATGAAGGAAGCTATAAAATAACTGTTTTCAAATCAACGGGTACAGGTGCAATGTCTGACCCTGTATTAGATTTAAGATCTGGAACTTGTGCAGCATCTGTAAATATTGGATGTTCTGATGGACTTGGTGATGAAGTTGTAACGTTATCTTTAAATGCTAATACTACTTATTATTACAGAGTTTTTAATTACGGAAGTGCTAGCGGCGATGGATTCTTTACAACATCTGTATCAACAGTTCCTAATATCATTGTAACTCCTGTAAATTTAAACTTTGGAAATGTCCCTGTGAATACAGATTCTACTGTACAGGATATTAAAGTAAAAGCTAGCTTCTTATCTCCTGCAAGTGGTAATGTTAGTATTGCTGCATTAGCGGGTTATTCATATTCATTAGATGGAACAGGTTGGTCATCTACGCTTACCTTGCCTTATACATCCAAGACTTTGGCAGAGACAACAGTACATGTCAAATTAAGTCCAACCGCAGGATGTACAGATTATAATGGAAACATAGCAATTTCTGGAGGTGGAGCTACTACTGTGAATGTTACAGCTACTGGAAAAGGTGTTATACCTGCTCCGACTGCAACTGCAGCAACGGATGTTGTGACAAACGGTTTTATTGCTAATTGGAATGCAGTAACAGGGGCAACAGGTTATGAATTGGAAGTTGGAACCAATCCTTTGATTAGTAAAATTAATATATCAGAAAACTTTGCCGGCTTTACAACGGATAATGGTACGACGGATAGAAGTGCTGCCCTTGATTCTTATTTGAGCACGATAGGATGGACGGGTTCTTCTATTTTTGAGATGAATGGCTATGCAAAACTTGGTACGGGTTCGTTAAAAGGCTCGATAACGACACCTGCATTGGATTTATCTGGTTTTGGAGGTTTAGCAAAAGTTTCGATTGATTTAGGTTTGTATGGAACTGATGCCAATAAAACTGTACAAGTAATGTTCGCTTCTGATGGCACTACGTTTACTCAGATTGGTTCTCCAGTTACTTTATCAGGCACTATGACAACTTATACTTTTAGTATTACTGGAGGGACAAACAATTCAAAAATTAGAGTACAAGCAGTTGGAACAAGCAACAATAGATTCTACTTAGACAATTTTGCCGTAACTCAAGATTCCAGAATAGTTGGTTATAATCCTATATCTGTATCAGGAACTTCTCAGGCGGTAAATGGACTTACTGTTGATACTCAATATTATTATAGAGTAAGAGCAAAGATAAATTCTTGCTATTCATCATATTCTTTGATTATTCCGGTTAAAACTACTTATTCGGTTATCTGGAACAACGCATGGACCAATACATCTGGTCCTGATGCAACTTTGGATGCAATTATCAGAACGCCTTTCAATGTTGGAGATGCTGGTCAAAATGAGTTTTCAGTAAAGAATCTGACTATAGAAAGCACAGGGTCATTAGACATCAAGGCTGGAAAAGGAATTACTGTTACCGGAGATATAACAGCTCCTGATAACAAGATCATTATAGAAAGTGACGGAAGTCTTGTACAGACAAAGATTACCAACGGAAATAGTGCCAATAAAGCTATTGTAAAAAGAGGTGTCAGTATGAAAACTTCGGATTATACTTACTGGAGTTCTCCTGTGAAAGATCAACCGTTGCTTAATACATCCAATGTAAATGCTAATAACAGCGCCGGAGGATTCTCGGAGGGAACACCGAACAACAGAATTTTTGAATATAATGAACCGAACGATACTTTCAAAGCGACGTTGAATGGAACATTTACCAATGCCAAAGGATATGCGATCAGAGGAAAGTCCAGCTATGGTACCAGTTTGTATTCGGACGAACTGTCGTTCAACGGTAATCTAAACAATGGGGATATTACTATCGGAGTGCAGAAATCCAAAAATACTATTATCAGTGGTATTACCTATGAACACGGTTATAATCTTATAGGGAATCCTTATCCGTCTAATATCGATTTCTACAAATTCTATAATCTAGATAAAGGCGACGGAACAAAAAATAGCAACGTTATCTTTGGGAAAGTGTGGTTTTGGACCAATGTTCCTGGTGCACCAACAACACAAGGAGGATCTTCTTATACACCGAATAATTATGCGACGCTCACTTTGGCTGGTGGTGTAAATGCGACAGATGTTTACAGCGCAACAGGGTCGCCTACTCCGAATCAGTATATAAAAGTAGCACAAGGATTTATTGTTCAGATGAGAGCAACACCTCCAACCGGAAGTACGCCAGTTACAGGCACTGTTAAGTTTGATAATTCCATAAGAACTAATGATAATACAGGACACTTTTATAATGATAATAAGAACTCTGCGAGTGATGAGATTAATCGTTACTGGTTGAAAATGATATCACCATATAACATTTCCAATACAATTCTAATAGCTCATATGGATGGAGCGACTAATCAATATGACGCGGATTATGATGCGGAACTGTTATCTGTAGGTGATGATTCTTTCTATTCGAAGATTAATACGCAAAAGTTACATATCCAGGCTAGAAGTAATCCTATTAGCGACGGAGATTTTGTAACACTAGGTACTAAGTATTCTATTAATGGTACTTATAAAATAAGCTTGGGTAGCAGAGAAGGAATATTTGTTTCCGATCAGAAAATATATTTGAGAGATAAACTGACCGGTACTTACACAGATCTTACTTCTCAGGATTATACTTTCAGTACTAGCAAAGGTACGGATGAAAACAGATTTGAGATCGTATATAAGAACAAAGAAGTTTTAGGAACAAACAATCTTAGCAAATCAGATTTTATCGTATATAGAGATGGAAATTATTTTGTAATAAAATCTTCTGCAAATTTGGGTAAAATAGAACTTTATGATGTAAGTGGGAAATTGATCCAGTCTAAATATTCTTCGGAAAAATCTATTAGAATAGATGTTAGCACACTTTCGTCAGGCGTTTATATTATAAAAGCTGAAAATTCTGGAAATGTCAGAACAAAAAAAATAATTAAATAAACATACATAAAAGATTGATAAAAGAATTGTTAATTTTATTTAATGTTAATAATTTATATATTTTTATTAAAATTTTATATCTTTACAACCTGAAAAATATGTCTAGTTTCAAACTTCAGATGAGAAAATATTTGTCCATTATATGTATCACCTTGAGTGTTATATGTTTAGCGCAGTTTAGAGCTGAGAATGAGTTTGATAATAATAATCAAATTCAATCTAACGAACAACAATCCAACCATAATGTTGATCCAAATGATCCAACACAGGTTCAAAGTGCTCCAAATAATACATTTAACGAAAATGAGGAACAAAATTCTAATTTAGTCCCTAATGGAGGTGAACATCCGGAAGGTCCTGGTAATCCAGGTGAACCTGTACCTATTAATAGTCTTATCCCGGTATTACTACTAAGCGGTATGTCTTTGATGATTTATTATCAGAGAAAAAATAAGAAAACTAATATTTAAAAATATTTAAATCCGGAATTTTAAAATTTCGGATTTGTTTTGTTAAGATGTACAAAAGCTTTTTAAAACCATCATTTGATTTTATATTTTCATTTATACTGTTATTGATATTATCTCCTGTATTATTGATAGTTATCATTCTGTTATATTTTTTTAATCACAAAAATGTGTTTTTTCTTCAGAGCCGCCCGGGTAAGAATGAAAAAGTTTTCAAAATCATTAAGTTTAAAACTATGACAGACCAGAAAGATGAGTCCGGAAATCTTTTGCCGGATGAATTCAGATTGACAAAAATGGGGAAATTCGTAAGAAAAACTTCTTTAGACGAACTTCCTCAGCTAATCAATGTTTTGAAAGGGGATATGAGTTTTATAGGGCCTCGTCCACTTTTGGTAAGCTATCTTTCTTTATATAATGAAGAACAGAAGAAAAGACATTTGATTAAGCCGGGAATAACAGGGTGGGCTCAGGTTAATGGCAGAAACACAATCACGTGGGCTCAAAAGTTTATTTATGATGTGTACTATGTCAATAATATCAGTTTTTTACTGGACGCTAAAATATTTTTATTAACTATTAAAAAAGTGCTTAAAAGAGAAGGTATTAATACTGTTGGACAAGCAACTACAGAAAGTTTTAATGGAAAGAACTAAAAAATGAAGACAAATATTTTAATTACATCTGCAGGACAAAGGGTTTCTTTGGTTAATGCTTTTATGAAAGAACTTAAAAAAAAATTTCCTGATTCCAGGGTAATTACAGTTGATCTTCAACCAGAATTATCACCGGCTTGTCAAATTTCGGATTTTTATTACAAAGTTTGTAAAGTAACAGATGAAAATTACATCCCAGAAATTTTAAATATTTGTGAAAAAGAAAATATAGGAATGGTAATTCCTACCATTGATACCGAATTGAGAGTTTTTTCAGATAGTATTGGCTTTTTTAAACTTAATAATATTCATTTGATTATTTCAGATAAGCAATTAATTAAAAGTTGCAGAGATAAGAGAGAATTAAATATTTTTTTTTCAAAGCATGATATAAAATTTCCTAAACCTATTGATAAAAAAAATCCAACTTTTCCACTTTTCATCAAGCCATATGATGGTAGCCTGAGTCAGGATATCTATATAATTAAAAAAGAAGATGAAATTACAGATTATCATTTGGGTCATCCTAAGTTTATGTTTATGGAATATATAGATTCTTCTCTATATAAAGAATATACTGTAGATTGCTATTATAACAAAAATAATGAGTTATCATGTGCAGTTCCAAGACAGAGAATTGCTATAAGAAGTGGAGAAATCCATAAAGGTGTTACTACTAAAAATGAAATTATAAATTACTTACTAGAAAAACTCCATATAATATCCGGTGCAATAGGATGCATTACAATTCAATTGTTCTACAACAAAAACAATAACGATATTATAGCAATCGAGATTAACCCAAGATTCGGAGGGGGATATCCGCTTTCTTATGAAGCAGGAGCTAATTATCCAAAAATGTTAATCGAAGAATATTTTGAAAATAAAAGCATTAATTATACTGATGATTGGGAAGACAAATTATTAATGCTAAGATATGATGCAGAAGTTCTTGTAAGAAATTATGAATAAATATATTGTTTTCGATCTGGATGATACGCTCTTTTATGAGGTGGATTTTCTAAAATCTGCTTATAAAGAAATTGCAAAAAAACTTGTCCCAGACGATAATTATATTTCTCTTTATAATGAGATGCTTGAGCTTTACTATAAGCAACAAGACGTTTTTGGAATCTTAGCTTCGAAATTTAATTCTTCAAAAGAAATGCTCCTCAACTTATACCGTGAGCATTTTCCCGATATCAATTTAAGAGATGGAGTAAAAGATATTTTGAATAAATTAAAAGACGAAAATATAAAAATGGGGCTGCTCACAGATGGTAGATCTGTTACTCAGAGAAACAAGATTAAGGCATTGGATATTGAAAATTATTTTGATAAAATCATAATTTCAGGAGAGTTTGGGTCAGAAAAGCCGGATAAAAAGAATTATAATGTTTTCCTAGAGCCTGGATATGAGTTTTTCTATATTGCGGATAATCCCAAAAAGGATTTTATCACGCCCAATCTACTAGGTTGGAAAACAATTATGATAGAAGATAATGAGGGCAAGAAGATTCATGCAATCCCCAATATTTTACAAGAAAAATATAATGCAGAAAAAACAGTATCATGGCAATATTTTTATGCTTTAATTGAGTAACTTTGTGAAAATATCAATCTAATATTTTAATTGTAATTTATAAAAGTAAATAGCAATCAAATTATAAGTTTGAATAAAATTTAAACTAACGTATTTTAAAATAAATGAAGTCTAAAATCTGGCTATCGTCTCCACATATGGGCGGTGGGGAAATGAAATATGTTCAAGAAGCGTTTGATCAAAATTGGGTTGCGCCTTTGGGCAAAAATGTAGATGAATTTGAGGTTGCCATAGAAAAATTTCTTATTAAAGATAAATTTGTTGCGGCACTTAGTTCCGGAACAGCAGCATTACATCTGGCATTGATACAATTAGGCATCGGTTATGGTGATGAGGTAATATGCCAATCATTTACATTTTCTGCTTCTGCAAATCCTATAAAATATTTAGGTGCCAATCCTGTTTTTGTAGATTCCGATGAAGTTAATTGGAATATGTCACCAGCATATCTGGAAAAAGCAATACAAGATAGAATCAGTAAAAATAAAAAGCCAAAAGCAGTAATTGTAGTTCACCTTTATGGTATGCCTGCTTTGATGAATGAGATTTTGGCAATTTGTGAAAAATATGAAATTCCATTAGTAGAAGATAGTGCAGAGGCTTTAGGATCAAGTTATAAAGGAAGACAATGTGGAACATTCGGGGAATTTGCCATATTATCTTTTAATGGTAATAAAATTATTACGACTTCTGGTGGTGGAGCATTAGTAACAACAACAAAAGAACAAAAACAGAAGACAATTTTCTTATCAACACAAGCAAGAGATCATGCACCTCATTATCAACACTCGGAGGTTGGATATAACTATAGGTTGAGTAATATCTGTGCAGGAATTGGTAGAGGACAAATGGAAGTTTTAGATGAAAGGGTTCGCCTGAGAAGAGATAATCACAGCTTTTATAAAGAACTATTTTCTAATACTGAAGCGGTTGATGTTTTCTCTGAAGCAAACTCTGATTTTTTTTCAAATCACTGGCTCACATGTATTACTCTTAATAAGGATTTGACAAAAAAAACAACTCATGATCTAATGACTGCATTTGCAGAGGAAAATATAGAAACCCGTCCATTATGGAAACCTATGCATCTTCAGCCTGTTTTTAAAGATTGTCCGTATTATGGAGAAACAGTTGCTGAAGATTTGTTTAACGCAGGATTGTGTCTACCTTCTGGTTCCAATATTACAAATGATGATAAAAATAGAATTAATGAAGTCATAAACAATTACCAATTTTAACAATAACTAACCAAAAAATGGACAAGGTTAAAAATCTTAAAAGATTTTCACTGAATGATAATGTATTGGATCTTGCCGATCTTAAATTTTTACCAAGATGGGTCATCTTAGTTATTGATATATTAATTGTAATTTTATCTCTTTCTGTATCTCATTTACTTATAATAGGGCTGGAGGTTAAGCATTATAATGTATTCCCATTATTATATGTTTTTATCTTTATCATTGCTATTAATGTGTTGTATATGTATATATTCAAAACATATTTAGGCGTGATTAGGCATTCTACTTTTGTTGACTTATTCAAAATTTTTCTTGCAAATCTATGCAGTGTATTAACAATCATAATTATTAATTACACATACTATTTCAGTTCTAATAAAAAAATAATTCTTATTCCTTTTTTGGGGCTTTACTTTGCAATTTCTTGTCTCTGTTTATTTGTATTTAGACTTTGTGTTAAAGGTATTTTCAATATTATAAAAGAAAATAAAAGGAGTTCCAGCAGGAAAAAAATATACATATTAGGTGATGATGATACTTCTGTTGCTATTGCTCAGGTTATTATTTCTAATCCCAGTTTGCCTTTTGATATTCAGGGTTTTATATCTTATAGTAATAAAAGAGTTAGCATTAAGTTATTAGATAAAAAGATTATTACAAAACAGAATTTTATTAATAATTTAAAAAATGGCAGAAGTGACGTAAATGGTGTTTTGGTGATTAAAGAAACCTTGCAGAAGGAAGAGTTAGAATTTTGGGTTAATTTGTTTTTGGAGCATAACCTTAAAATTTATAAAGCGCCGGCAATGCAAAAGCTGCGCACCAATGATATTATCAATAATATAAAAACCATTCAGATTGAAGATTTGTTAAATAGAAAACAAATTAAACTTGATAATCTGGAGGTGAAAAAAAGACATTTTCAGAAAACTATTCTGGTTACAGGAGGTGCCGGTTCTATCGGTGGAGAAATCGTAAGACAAGTTGCACTTTTGGAACCCTTACAGATTATTATTCTGGATCAATCAGAAACACCGCTTTATGATACTGAGCTGGAAATGAGGGAGCTATACCCTCATATTAATTTTAAGTTTATTCTCGCTGACATTTCCAACTATAGTCGGTTGGAGCCTTTGTTTGCAAAATATAACTTCTCAATGGTATATCATGCGGCTGCATACAAACATGTGCCGCTGGTAGAAGATAATCCACACGAAGCGGTTCTTGTTAATATTTTGGGAACTAAGAATCTAGCGTTACTTTCCAGCAAATATAATGTCAATCGTTTTGTAATGGTTTCAACCGATAAAGCCGTGAATCCTACCAATGTTATGGGCGCTTCAAAACGTGTTGCAGAATTATTTGTACAATCTTTACAGAATGTTGAGGGTAACACGACGAAATTCATTACAACAAGATTTGGAAATGTTCTAGGCTCTAATGGATCTGTAATTCCACATTTTAGGAGACAAATCGAAAAAGGAGGACCTGTTACAATTACACATCCGGAAATTGTTAGGTACTTTATGACTATTGCTGAAGCTTGTGAATTGGTTTTGCATGCCGGAACAATGGGTGCTGGAGGAGAGATTTATGTATTTGATATGGGAGAACCGGTAAAGATACTTGAATTAGCAAAACGAATGATAAAGCTCTCAGGTTTCGAGCCTGATATTGACATTAAGATTATTTATACAGGTTTAAGACCAGGAGAAAAGCTATACGAGGAACTCTTGAGTGACAATACCAGAACATTACCAACCTCTCATGAAAAAATAATGATCTCAAAAGATCCGTCTATGTATTTTGCAGAAATAGATGAATTAACAGATCTTGTCATTGATTTTTCTAAAAAAGAAGAAAAACAAGAAATAGTAAGAATATTAAAATCTATAGTAAAAGAATTTAAAAGCAATAATTCTATATATGAATCGTTAGATAAATAAGAATTCCTATATTTGCAAACCTTCAGTTAAGAATTATATTTATGAGAAGAGCTTTATCCATAGTTTTTATGGCGTTTTTAGTATATACTGTATTTTCGTGTAAAGCAAGAGAAGATATACAATATGTTAAAAATATTGAAGATGTAGCAATAAAAGAATCTATTAAGGCTAATACATCTACAATACAGCCAGGAGACCAATTGGCTATTACAGTTTTGGCGAAAGATAATGAGGTGGCAAAACCTTTTAACCAGAACTATTATTCTACAGACATGTCTCAATTTTCTTCTGTTCCTTCGCGTAACGCATCAATAGAACCTGTTTATAATGTTGACGGCAAAGGTAATATCGATTTTCCGATATTGGGAACAATCAATACTACAAACCAAAACCTTGATCAGTTTAAAGAAAGTCTTAAGGAAAGATTAACAAAATACATTAAAAATCCAGGTGTTAATGTAAAAACCGTAAATTTTCGGGTTACTGTTTTGGGAGAAGTTAACAGAACAGGGACTTTTAATATTGACGGTGGTCAGCCTACAACGATTCTTAATGTTATAGGTATGGCTGGTGATCTTACGATATATGGGCAAAGAAAAAATGTTCTCGTGATCAGAAATGTTGATGGTGCTACCACGAAACAATACATAGATCTTACAAACGCAGAACTTTTTAATTCTCCTTATTATTATGTAAAGCAGAATGACGTTATTTATGTATCTCCAAATAGTGCAAGAAAAAGTGCCTCATCTTATGGGCCTCAGATAGGTATTGTTATCTCTGTAGCATCAGTTTTAGTAGGAGTTTTAGCTCTTCTTTTCAGGTAAAAGAGAAAATTGTGCAGAATTATTTATCATTCAAAAAAATTATTAATTAATATTAATCTATAGCACTGCTGTAGATAAAAAACTAGTTAAATGGACTTGACGAAAAAGGAAGAAGAAATTAATTTGAGAGAAATTATAAAACCATATACAAAAAAATGGTATTGGTTTTTAGTGTCTATTTTTCTTACGACTGTTTTAGCAATTTGTTATATATTATTCACAACACCGGTTTATAAACTTCAGTCTTCCGTATTGATTAAGGATGCAAAAAAAATGTCAACAGCTTCTGCTGATTTTGGTGTACTTTCCGGACTAGGAGGCTTTGCCGGGATGGGAACTAATAGTATTGAGAACGAACTGGAAATTTTCAAGTCTAAAAGGATAATGGAGGACGTAGCTAAAAATCTTAAGCTGCAAATTTCTATTTTTTCCCGAGAAAAGTTTCATGATGTAGAACTCTACAAAGATACAAATCCCTTTAATGTTCTTGTAATCAATGAAAAGCAATTTGAGAAACTACCTAAAAAGCCTATCGATATTAAAATTAATGGTGATAAAATAACTTTGTCTTCTAAGGAACTGAAAAATGATATCATTACCACTTTTAATAAGACTATCAGCTTGCCGTATGCTAATATTATGGTAACTAAAAATCCAAAGTTTAACCGAATGAAGGTAAAGAAAATGGATCTAAACGATTTTTATTTTACTTATTCAGATTTAGAAGGTACTGCTAATAGTTATCAAAAGTCATTAGAAATAGATCTTGCGGATAAGGAAGCTACAGTTGTTTTACTATCATTATCTAACGAAAACACTGATAAAGGGAAAGATATTCTTAATGATATAATGCGTGTGTACAACGAATATGCTATCACAGATAAAAATACAGAGTCCAAAAAGACCAAAGAATTTATTGATGAGAGAATAGTGTTGATATCAAAAGAATTGGGTGAAGTGGAAGGCGATAAGGAGCGTTTCAAAATCGAAAATAATCTTGTTGATATTGGAAGTGAGGCAAGAATTAATTTACAAATATCAACAGAAACAAAACGAAAAGAGCTTGAGCTTGACACACAAATAGAAATAAGTAAGATGCTTCTTGGATTTGTTAATAGTCAATCAAATAATTATCAAGTTCTTCCTACGAATATCGGATTAGATAATCCTACTGCGACATCCAATATTACGGCATATAATAAACTGGTGATGGACAGAAATAGATTACTGGAGAATGCGACCCCTGAAAATCCGTTAGTAAAAGAAATTACAAAGGATATTAGTGATCTTAAAAATGCCATGAGAGAAAGTATACAACGCTATCTAATTAATCTAAATGCGACAAAAAATCAGGTAATCAAAGAAAACAGATCTAGTGATGCTGAAATACAAAAAGTTCCGAATCAAGAGAGATTATTTAGGAATATAGAAAGACAGCAGCAAATCAAGGAGAATCTTTATCTTTTGTTATTGCAAAAAAGAGAAGAAGCAGCTATCTCAATGGCTATTACTGGAGAGAAGGCAAGGGTTGTAGATTATCCATATGTAGATAAAAAACTGGTAGCACCCAAAAAAATATTTTCTATTCTTGGAGCTTGGATTCTTGGTTTTATAATACCATTTGGAATAATTTACCTTCGAAGTTTATTAAATACTAGAATTGTCAGTAAGCATGAACTAGAAAAATTAGTTACTAAGCCAATTCTCGCAGAGATTCCTAGAGTTTATAAAAAGGACAATGAAATTATTGCAAAAAATGATGTTTCACCATTGGCTGAAGCTTTTAGAATTTTAGTTACTAATCTAACTTTTATGGTACCTAAGAACAAAAATTTAAAAGTGATTTTTGTAACTTCGACTGTAAAAGGCGAGGGTAAGACTTTTGTGTCAGTGAATCTTGCAATAGCATTATCTACGGGTGTTAAAAAAGTTTTAGTAGTTGGTTCCGATATTAGAAATCCACAATTACAGAGATACAATCCTGCAATGAAAAATGCAAAAGGATTATCAGAATATTTGTATGGAGAAGTGAATAATACTAAGGAAATTATTCATCCAAGTGGATTTCATTCAAATCTAGATTTTATATACTCCGGTATTATACCTCCGAATCCTACCGATCTTTTACAAAACGGACGTTATTCGGAATTGTTAGAATCATTGAAGAACAGTTATGATTTTATCGTTCTTGATACGGCTCCATTGATGCTTGTAACAGATTCTTTATTAATTTCCAATGTTGCCGATGCTACTGTATATGTTACAAGATCAGAAATTACAGAAAAAAGTTTTACTGATTTTGCAAATAAGCAAATTGATTCTGATAAAATCAAAAACGTTGGTTTTGTTCTAAATGATGTACATAAGAGTAATTTTGGTTATGGTAATAAATATGGATATGGTTACCAGGCCGAAGAGAAAAATTGGTGGCGAAAATTTAGATAATGACTAATAATAATTCCTTACTTAAGAATTTGACTTCATTAAGTTTAGTTCAAACGGCAAACTATATTTTTCCATTTATTACTATTCCTATTGTTTCAAGAGTATTGGGTCCAGATAAAGTAGGATTAATTAATTACAATGCTGCTTTTGTATTATATTTTGTTTTGCTTATTAGTTATTCCTTTGAGCTTACGGGTGTTAGGCGGGGTATCAAAATAGCAGAAGACAATGAAAAACTAAATGTGCTTTTTTCTACAATTTTTTTTTCTCAGGTGTTGTTATTTATAGTTTCACTATTAATTTTTTTGGTGTGTCTTTTTTTTATGTTTTCCTTAAAGCAAGATCCTTTTGTTTCAATAGTTAGTTTCTTCTTTTGCCTGCAATTTTTATTTACTCAGAATTGGATTTTTCAAGTTAAAAATGAACTCAGATTTATAGCTATTTTTAATTTCATTGCTAGAGGTTTCATAATGTTTGCTGTAGTTCTTTTTGTAAAAGAAAAATCAGACTATATTAAATATGCAGTTATTTTTAACATTATTCCTGTTTTAGTTTCTTTAATTTCTTTTTTTATAATTTTAAAAAAATATAACATTAACATTGTAAAACCTAAACTTAAAGATATTTTTAATATTCTTAAGGAAGATAGAATTATTTTTTTTTCCAACGTTGTAATAATAATTTATTTTAACTCAAGTACTGTTATATTAGGATTATATCATAGTAATGAAAGTGTAGGTTATTATACATCTGCTCAAAAGGTTGTAGACATTGCGAGGAATGTTATTATGAGACCTTTTGTACAAGCTTTTTTTCCTCTAATTGCGAGTCTTATAGTTACTAATTATCAATTAGGAATTATTAAAATTAAGAAAATTTTGCCATTTTTTGTAATATTAACAATATTTATTGTTATTTTAATAGGTATATTCGGGCCTCTTATAATTCAATTTTTTTTTGGAAGTAAATTTAATAATAGTATAATTCTATTAGAAATTTTAAATTTGGGCTTATTCGCCATTTTTATTAATATGTTTTTAGGATCTATTGTTATGCTTAATCTTAATATGGACAAAATTTTTTTAAAAATTTCTCTTTTTGCTTCTATATTTTGCTTGATTTTTAATCTTATTTTTGTCCCGAAGTATGGAGCAATTGCAACTGCTTCTATTTGGACAATTACCGAATTTTTAATAATAATTTGTGAGATTATAGTAATAAAAAGAAATAATATAGAAATTTTTTCTATAAAGTATTTTTATCCAAAAAGTATATTTCAAAATATAAAAGAATTGAGAAAAAATCTTTAATTATAATATAAATGAAAATCGTTTTTGCTTCTGTATTTGCATTTGATGCTAATATTTCTTTAATTAATGAATTAAAAAAGGATAATGATGTATACTTTATTACGGAAGCTCTTTACGAAGTTCATAATTATCTTAATAGAGAAAAATTAACAAAAATTATTAATTTTGGAACGTCTGTTGAGCAATTAACTAGATTTAAAGATCTATTAAATTTAGAAAAAACTTATGTTATTAAGGGAGTTAGAAATTCTAATTTGTTTAGAAAAATTTATAATTCAATTATAATTAATAATCTTATTAAAAAGATAGATCCAGATATTCTCTTATTGGATAATTGTGTATTAACTTATATTATTTCTGCTTTATTTTACAGAAAAAAATCGTTTTTAATAGTACATGACCCATTTATGCATTCTAATGAGTCAAATAAAATTGATGGTTTCTTAAGAATGTTTTTTTTTAAGTTAATTAAAAATAAAATTTTACTTAATTTTAATCAAAAACAAAAATTTATAAATAGTCACAACTTTACTTCGGAGGAAGTTGATGTTTCGTTTTTAAGCGTATATAATTTTTTGACTTACTTTGGTTCTAAAAAAAATAGAAATAAGGATAAATTCAAAATTCTTTTCTTTGGAAGGATATCTCAATATAAAGGAATTAAATATTTACTTGAAGCATTTGAAATTATCAATCAAAAAGAGGAAAATACTAATTTTACTTTAACTATTGCTGGAAGTGGAGAGTTCGATTTTGATATTACTACTTTTGAAAAAAAAAATAATATTGAAATTATCAATAGATATATTGATGTTAATGAACTCTCAGAACTGATTTTTGAGTCTTCAGTTATAGTTTGTCCATATATTGATGCTACACAAAGTGGTGTAGTTATGTCAGCATATGCCTTTGGAAAACCTGTAATAGCTACAAATGTTGGAGGATTACCAGAAATGGTGTTACATAATATTACTGGAATAATAGTAGAGCCTAAGAATGCCAATCAATTAGCCGAAGCAATTATATATTTATTTAATAATCCTGAAATTTTGAATTTATTATCCGATAATATTAAAAATATTTATATCGAAGGAGAAAGGAGTTGGAAAAAATCTGCCGGCTTGATACAAGAAATTTTTCAAAGAAAATATAATAAGAATTCATAATCTTATATATAATATTAGTGATTTATATAATAACATTTTTTTTGTCGGTTTTAATACTTAATTTTTCTGTATTTTTTTATAAATTAAAGAAGAATAGGGTAGGACATATTTTTCTGGTAATAGGTTTGATTCTACCAGCTACTTTAGCAGGTTTAAGAGATTTATCTATAGGTACCGATACAAGTTTCTATGTGTTAGAGGCCTATAGAGCTGCCTATAGAGCCGATGATTACAATTACTATTTAATGAAAAGCTATCTTGAGCCTGGTTATAGTTTTTTTAATTATAGTATAACAAAGTTTTTTGAAAATATCCATTGGGTTTTATTTTTTATTCAATGGTTTATATTATCTTTTATTGCTTGGTCAATATTAAATATTCGTCAATATAAGCTTTTTCCATGGGTGTTTTTAACTTATTTTATGTTGTACTTCAACAACTCCCTCAACATGACAAGGCAATCTATGGCTATTGTTATATGTATATTTTCATTTTCATATTTACTAAAGAAGCAATATATAATCTCTTTTTTTGTAGCTTTAATAGCTTTATTTTTTCACTTCACCTCATTTATTTTTCTTTCAGTATTCATATTATATTTTTTTTCAATTAAAGTCAAAAAGCATTTTTGGTTTATTCAGGTAGCTATGGTTATTATTGCAGCAACTGTCGTTATTGCCCTAGATAATTTAATCACTTTATTTATAGGATCAGGGGTTTTAACAGATAAATATGATGCATATACATCAAAAGGATCTTTTGGATCTAATATTCCATTATCTGATTTGTTTTTAAGTATAGCTGTATTTACATTGTTTTTTGTTTTCCAGAGATTTTCTAATTTAGAAAAAAACTTAAAACGTTTTTTTTCTACAATATTTCTAATATCTATTGTTCTTTGTTTTGCAGCGGTAAAATCTACGTTTGCAGTACGAGGCATGTATTATTTTTCTTATCTTTCTATTATTATTTTACCTATGTTAGTCAACAGTGTTGATAATAAGTATCAGAAATTATTAAAAGTATTGTTATTATTTTTATATATTATGTTTTGGTTGTTAACAGTAGTTGTCGCTAACCTAGGAGAAACTTATCCATATACTTCAAAAATTATGAACTTATGACCTATCCTTTAATAACGGTAATAATTCCAATATATAAAGTTGAAAAATACTTAAGTAAATGTATAGATAGTTTAATAGATCAAGACTATACTCAATTAGAAATTATATTAGTTGATGATGGTTCACCTGACAATTGCGGCAATATTTGTGATAAATATGCAATACAAGATAATAGAATTAAAGTAATTCATAAAAAAAATGGCGGATTATCGGATGCTAGGAATGCTGGATTGAAAATTTCAACTGGTGATTTTATAACTTTCGTTGATAGTGATGATTATGTAAATAAGGATTTTATTAGCACCTTGGTCAATTTAATTCAAGATTTTGAAGCCGATATAGCTATTTCTCCATTTATTCATTTCAAGGATGATGAAAAAAAAGTAAAAAAGATCTTAAGTATAAACAAAGTAAAGACTTATACAAATATTGAAGGCTTAATAAATATGTTTTATCAATCTGATTTTGATAATAATGCAACATCAAAATTATTTAAAAAAGAGCTGTTTTTCAATGTCACCTTCCCAAAAGGATTATTATATGAAGATTTAGCAACAGTATATAAATTATTTTTGAATAGTAACAAAATAGTTTTCATAAATAAATTTAACTACAATTATTTGTTGCGAGATGAAAGTATAGAAGGTTCATTATTTAGTCAAGAAAAACTTGACAGTCTTTTAAAAATTATTGTTGAACTAGAAGCATTGAAGAAAAGCAATCATGAAATTGTAGAAGCGGTTAATTGTCGTATACTAAGTTTTCTTTTTCATTTGCTATTTGAGACAGAAAAAGCTAGTAAGGCAGAAAGGCAAATTTTTTCTCTAATTAAAAAATATAGAATCTCTGTACTTATAGATATAAATGCTAGAAAAAAAGCTAGATATTCGGCCTTACTATCTTTTTTGGGTATAAAATGTTTGAGGTTTTTTTATAAGTTTGTAAAATCTAGAAAATGATAAATATGAATGGCAAATCTAAAATAAAAATTGTTTTAGTATTATTTTTTTTGCTAATCACAATACAGATGTTTTTTAAACAGTTTTTTTATGGACAATCCTCTTCTGTATATGTGGATTTATCTAAACAAACAAAAAAAGAATCAGTTGCTGGATTTCTTCATTTAAATGATATTGATGCTTTGAATGAACAGATAAAAATTTTGAAACCTAAATATTGGAGATTAGGGAATTATTTATTTAGTTATAAGCAAAGAAGAGAAATAATTACAGGACTCACAAAAAGGGAAATAATTCCAATTGTTGTCTTAAGTGATTTATGTATATATAAAACAATTAATGAAGAATCAGGTAGTGGCGAACGGATTCAACCTTTTTTAGATTCGAAGAATTATTTAAAATTTATAGAAAAAATTTACAAAGAAAATGGTAATACTGTAATCTATGATATTTGGAATGAACCAGATACAAATTTTTGGTCAGGCTCAAAAGAGCAGTTTTTTAGCGCTTTTAAAATGGCTCATGATAAGATAAGAAGTTTGCCAGGAGGAGAAAACGCAAAAATATTAGGTCCCGGTACGTCAAGATTTGATAAACAATACTTGGAAGACTTTTTATTTTTTTGTAGACAAAACAAAATAAAATTAGATATAATTGCATGGCATGAGGGAGGTGTTTTAAATGAAGCAAAAAATATGGGTAATAATATAAATTATGCAAGAAATAATTGGTTAAATAATTTTTATGATCTTCAAATAAAGGATATCTTTATTCCTGAAATACTTTGGGAGACTGAGCAGTTTAATCCTTTAGCTGTATATGCATATCTTGATACAGTTGAAAAAAATAATGCAAAAGGGGCATGTAAAACGTGTTGGGATTTATCACCTGAATTGGGAGGTAACACGTGTTTTAATAATTCCATGGACGGTATAATTACTCCCAAAAAAGAATTGAGGTCCGTGTGGTGGTCATATAAACTATATGCAGACTCCTTAGATAAGAGGTTGGTGTCTAGTAGTAGTGATGAGAATATTATTACATCTGCATATATTTCTCAAAGTTTTGATTTAATTATTGTACTCGGTAATGTTACAAAATTGCAAACAAGAATGGTTAACTTAACGATAGATAATGTTAATGTAAACAAAATTAAATTTTCATCTCTAAAGCTTTACGAAATTCCAGATAATGGACCAACTGCACTTAAATCTCCAAAATTAATTAAACAAAAAAAAATATATATAAAAGATAATAAAATCAGAGTGCAAATTGAAGATTTAATGCCTTCTAAATTATATTATGTTAGTATTAATAGTAAGTAAATTACAGTAAAATTGAGAAAAAAAATTGTTCATTTTGTTGAAGCTTTCGGAGGAGGAGTTTATACTTATGTAAAGGATTTATGTAATTTTTTAGTGCAAAATTCCACAATTAACTGTGAAGTTCATTTGATTTATAGCCCCAACAGAATTGAGTTTGATGATGAGATTTTTCGTAATGAAATTGATTCTAAAGTTATACTTCATAAACTAGATATGCAAAGGGAAATAGTTTTGAAGAAAGATCTTGATGTCATTTTAGAAACAAGAAAAATTCTGAGAAAAATTCAACCAGACATCCTTCATCTTCATTCGTCCAAAGCAAGCGTTATTGGTAGATTAGCTTCCCTTGGATTAATTAATAAAAGCAAGATATTTTATTCACCACACGGCTACGCTTTTATTCAACAGAATATCTCTAAAGAGAAAAAAAAAATTTTCAAATTCATAGAAAATATTATGCCTGCTATTTTTGGAGGTTTAACTATTGCTTCTGGAAACACTGAGTTTGAGATTTCAAAAAAAATATCAAAATCTGTTCTCATAAGAAATGGTGTGGATTTTAATTTGCCTGAAATGCTTATTAATCCAAGAAGTAACCAAAAATTAACTATAGGCACAATCGGAAGACTTACCACCCAGAAAAATCCAAAATTATTCAATGATATCGCGGAAAGAATACCGGACGCAAATTTTATTTGGATTGGGAATGGAGAACTGCAGGATCAAATCAAATCAGAAAATATCCAAGTGACAGGTTGGATCAGAACAAGGGAAGAATTATTAAATAAACTGAATGAAATTGATATTTATCTTCAGGTTTCACTTTGGGAAGGTCTACCCATTGCCTTAATTGAAGCAATGGCTATGAGGAAACCCTTAGTAGTTAGTAATATTGTAGGTAATAAAGATTGTGTGGAAGAAGGTTACAATGGCTATACATTTAATTCTATAGATGAAGCTATAACTAAAATAAAGAAATTTACCGATAGATCATTAGTGAAAAAAAAGGGTGATAATTCTTTTAATAAAGCTTTTAGAGAATATCATAAAGAAAAAAATTTTTCAGATTTATTAGATTTATATTTAAGAAATTTCAATTGATAGTGTAATATTTTTTTTCTTATATAAATAATCTTATTTTTGTCTTTTAACTAATGTATGAAAACAGAAAAAATCGGGATAACTTTTTCAGCCTTTGACCTACTGCATGCAGGTCATGTAAAAATGTTGGAAGAAGCTAAAACAGTTTGTGATTATCTTATAGTTGGATTGCAAATGGATCCTACAATCGATAGACCCCATAAAAACAAACCTACACAATCTGTTGTTGAAAGATATATTCAACTGAAAGCATGCAGATCTGTGGACGAAATAATCCCTTACAATACAGAAGAAGATCTTATGGATATATTGAAGTCTTTTGTAATCGATGTCAGAATAATCGGTGATGATTATAAGGAAAAGCAGTTTACTGGAAAAGAATATTGTGAACAAAAAGGAATACAGATTTATTATAATAAGCGTGATCATAGATTTTCTAGTTCTGCCCTAAAAAGAGCTGTTTTTGATCAAGAGTTACAAAAAGTAAATAAATAACTCTATGGAATTAATAGAAACTCCTCTAAAGGATTGCTATATAATTGAACCTACTATTTTTAATGATAACAGAGGTTACTTCTATGAGAAATTCAATGAGAAAAGATTTGAAGAATTGACAGGAATGAATGGACATTTTGTTCAGGACAATATTTCCAAATCGTCTTATGGAGTATTAAGGGGGTTACATTTGCAAAAAGGAGAACATGCACAAGCAAAATTAGTTTCTTGTTTAGAAGGTAAAGTCTTCGATGTCGCAGTTGATTTAAGAGAAGATTCACCAACATTTGGTAAATGGTTTGGCGTAGAACTCACAGAGGGAAATAAACTGCAATTCTATGTTCCTAGAGGTTTTGCCCATGGCTATTCCGTGCTTTCAGAAACAGCAGTTTTCTCTTATAAATGTGATAATTTTTATAACAAAGATTCAGAAGGTGGCGTATTATGGAATGATCCTGACCTTAATATAAATTGGCAGTTACCGGATTCTGATATCATTATTTCAGAAAAAGATATGATTATGCCTGGCTTATCTTCTAAAAATTTCTGAATTCAAAAACACTAATAACCTTTCTTTTTAATATCTTTAAAGACGAATTAAAAGGAATTAACAACATAACTTGACTAGATATATGATTGTTTATCTATTTAGACACTTGCCCAAGATATTTCTCGTTGTAGATTATATTGTTATTAATCTTTTACTTTATCTTAATAATCTTTATTTTTTTGAAACTCAAAAAAGCGAATTATTCAGTATCGATTACAAAGTTCAATTTTTAATAATTAGTTTCTCTTGGTTTGTTATAACGCAATTTACAAAATTATATAAAAATCAAACCTTAAAGGAATCTTCATTACAATTCAATGCATTAACAAAATCAATTTTACTTTTCATTTTATTTTTATTAGTTTATTTATTTTTAATCTTTTCGAACAATATAAACTACGCAAAATTTGGATTTTATTTTTTAGCTATAAGCTTGTTCATGTTCGCTTCACGGTTTATTTTATTTTTATACCGAAAAAAAAACAGAGTTAAAATCGGGCGCAAGCTATATACATTCAAGACGGTTATTATTGGAGAAAGCGAGTTTTCCGAATCCCTTCTTGTAAACAATAATCTAAGAAGAAACCTGGGAATCCGCGGTACATATAGTGCGGATAATGATTACAATAATAAAATGTATCTTGGAAACATTGATGACCTTATTAAAGATATAGAAAATTCTAAATTCAATAGTATCATATTTTGTGACAATAAAATTGATGTTAACCTTTTTGAGAAAATAGTTAACCTGGCAGAACATAAGATGATCAGGATATATATGGATCCGAACTTTAAATATAAATATTTGAGCCCGTATTATCTTGATATTATTCAGGATGTTCCATTCTTGAAGTTGCTGAAAGAGCCACTTTCAAGCCCAAGGAAACAAATTTTAAAAAGAGTTTTTGATATTTTGTTTTCATTATTCGTAATAACTTTTATTTTATCCTGGCTGCTTCCTATTGTTGCAATTATCATCAAGCTCGAGAGCAAAGGCCCTGTTTTCTTTTTGCAGAAAAGATCCGGTCTTAATAACGAGCCTTTTAATTGTATTAAGTTCAGGAGTATGTCGGTTAATGAGGTTGCTGATCTTCAGATTGCCAAAAAAAATGATTCCAGAGTAACTAAATTTGGAGCATTTATGAGAAAAACCAGTGTGGATGAACTTCCACAGTTTATTAATGTTTTTCTTGGTGATATGTCTGTGGTAGGACCAAGGCCGCATATGTTATCTCAAACTGAACAGTATTCCAAAATCACAAAAAAATACATGACCAGACACGTTGTAAAGCCTGGGATTACAGGTTGGGCACAGGTTATGGGTTCCAGAGGGGAGATATTTTCTGATAGAGATATGGAAAAACGGATAGAAAAAGATATCTGGTATATACAGCATTGGTCTTTTTTCCTTGATCTTAAAATTATTTTTCTTACTTTCTATAATATATTAAAAGGAGATGAGCAAGCATATTAATGTTTTTTATGTAAATACAACAATCAGGAATCAAATTTTTGATTCCTTTTTTTATTCCTAAATTTACAGTCTTAAAATTGTAAATAATGCGTACCAAATCTGTAGGTAAAAAGAAAATTAATATCGTAACTCTTGGCTGTTCCAAAAATGTCTATGATTCAGAAGTTTTAATGGGTCAGCTGGAAGCTAATGGAAAGCAAGTCGTGCATGAGGAAAAAGGTGATGTAGTGGTTATTAATACCTGCGGATTCATAGATAACGCAAAAGAAGAAAGCATTAATACGATTTTAGAATATGTGGATCTTAAAAATCAGGGTGTTGTAGAAAAGGTCTTCGTAACAGGTTGTCTTTCCGAAAGGTATAAACCGGACTTGATTCGTGAGATTCCGGATGTTGATCAGTATTTTGGGACACGTGATTTGCCAATTTTATTGAAGCATCTTGGTGCGGACTACAAACACGAATTGGTAGGAGAGCGGCTAACAACAACTCCCAAGCATTACGCCTATCTAAAAATTTCTGAAGGCTGTGACAGGCCTTGCTCGTTCTGTGCAATCCCTTTGATGAGAGGTGGGCATATTTCCACACCTATTGAAAAATTGGTTATCGAGGCGCAAAAGCTTGCAAAAAAAGGAGTTAAGGAATTAATTCTTATCGCTCAGGATTTGACTTTTTACGGGTTGGATATTTATAAAAAAAGAGCTCTCGGTGAACTTTTACAGGAACTCATCAAAGTGGACGGTATTGAATGGATTCGTCTTCATTATGCCTTCCCAACAGGATTTCCAGAAGATGTTCTGGATATTATCAGAACAGAGCCAAAGATTTGTAATTATATTGATATACCACTTCAGCACATCAACACAGAATTGTTGAAAGCAATGAAACGAGGAACGACGTTCGAGAAGACCAATGCTCTTCTGGACAAATTCCGTGAGAAAGTTCCGGATATGGCGATTAGAACAACTTTGATTGTTGGTTTTCCTGGAGAAACAGAAGAAAGATTCGAGGAATTAAAACAATGGGTGCGAGATCAGCGATTTGACCGATTAGGTTGCTTTACATATTCCCACGAGGAAAATACGACGGCTTATGTTTTGGAAGATATTATCCCGGACGAGGTGAAACAGAAAAGAGTAGAGGAGATTATGGAAATCCAGCAGCAAATTTCTTGGGAGAAAAACCAGGAGAAAGTTGGTAAAATTTTCAAATGTATATTTGACAGAAAGGAAGGTGATTATTTCGTAGGAAGAACGGAATATGATTCTCCCGACGTTGATAATACGGTTTTAGTTTCTGCAAAAGACGTTTATATCTCTATTGGAGAGTTTGCTAACGTCAAAATTACTTCAGCTGAGGATTACGATTTGATTGGAGAATTAGTATAACTCAACATTTTTATAATAAAAACACCATCTTATTTTTAAGTTGGTGTTTTTTTGTTTTTGTTAAAAAAAACAATGAATTTGTATAAGTTGTTGTTTTTCAATTGTTTGTCATTTCTTTTAGGTCTTTAAATAGCTTAAATTTTAATATTTTCAATTATTGATAATTAAATTTACTATTTTTCATCGAATCGATATACTATTTTGCTTTATAGTATTTATATTTAGCTAACATTGATTTAATATTGTTTTATATTGATAATGTTAAATTGGTGTTTAAAATTTAAAATATTGATTTTCAGCGTTTTATTTATTTTTGGTAGGTCGGTATAATGTGGAATTTTTAAGAATGTTATAAAATAATTAACATTTTTTAACAAATTCTGTGATCACCTTACTATAGCTACATTGCGGCTATCAAAATTTTGTTTTTGGCGTGTTCGCAGCATCTGAAACCCAAAAGCGATGTTTCAGACATCATTCCGAATATCTTTGCAGAGTCAAAACCAATAAATATGTTCAAAATGATGAAAAGAGTTATTCTCGTAATCATAATGATGATTTCAACACTTGGTATTTATTCCTTCAAGAGTAATGCCACAGATGCCAAAACAAGTTTTGCATCGTTCTACCACGATAAATTTAATGGTAGAAAAACAGCAAGCGGAGAGATTTTCAATAATAAAGAGTTAACCGCTGCTAACAGAACCCTTCCTTTTGGAACAGAAGTAAAGATTACTAATTTGATTTCTGGGAAGAGTGTTGTAGTGAAAGTGAATGACAGAGGTCCTTACCATTCTTCAAGAGCCTTTGATCTATCCAAAGCTGCATTTAGTTCAATCGCAGATACCAGAAAAGGTACTATCGCCATTGAATACGAAATTATCGACTAAGATTATCTTACATTAAAAAGAAAAACCATCTCAAAACGAGATGGTTTTTTGTTTTTAGTATATGATGGTTTTTAATTCCAGATTTCATTCATTACTGTTAGGGTAATTGGTTTTCCGTCTGTAATGACAATCGACACTGTTGTTGATTTTTAGGATAAAATTACAAATGTTTAGGATTAAGATTGCTTTAAGGAAGCCATTTTATTTAACAACTCTTTCTTCATCAGAAAATATTTTCGTCCAATATAAAAATGGAAACTGTTGACAGCAAAAAACAATTGCTGTAAATGATGTTCCATATATTGATTTTGATTGAAGTACAGTAGATCATTATCGATGTAAAATTGCAGATCTTTCCTGTTATTTTCGTTGATCTCTTCGTTTAGAAATGGATTGCTCAGGATATCTTTTAGCTCTGCTTTCAGTTTTGTCTCCAAAGGTTTAAGGTTAAAGAAGTTCTTTTTAATCTGCTCAAATGGCGTTGTCGTGCTTACGAAATCCAATGCCTTACTAAGTTCGGTAAAGAGATTGAATTTTTCTTCATAAACTTTGTCATACTCGTGGAACTCAAAAAACTGATTTCTCATCTCGTATTCCATATTCTGAGTTTTTGCCAAACCAACAAAATAATGATAAATATTAATGTCATTTTGAGTGATTTCTTCATTCAGGGTTTTGATTTGATTTTCAAGCTTTGGAATCAGAGTTTTAGCCTCTTGTGATTTATATTTTTTCCCATCGTAATCAAATGTTTTGATTGGATACGTTTTGTCAGCAATTGATTTGATGATTTCTTTATCATTTTCCAAAGCAATCAGTGTATAAACCAATTCAATTTTTTCTTTTGAAAATAAATCATCAAAGGTAATATTAGTTTCTGATGGATTGGAAAGCGTCTGATTAAAAGTATTCGGGTTCTTATTGTCGTAATAACCATTAAAGATCCGGTCAAATGAGTTTTTATTGTAATTGTTTTCAAACTCATTTCGAAAACTATCAAAGCTTAATTCAGAACTTGGATGATCGTATTGAACTTGAGAAAATAATTTCGAAGTTAATTTTTCTTCAGTTGTTTCAATATTTTTAAATAATAATCTTGCCGAATCGTTATCGCTTTGTTTACTGATATTAAGTTGTTGTAGTCTTGCTACGCGATCTTCGGTTGACGGATGCGAGGCCCATTGATTTTCTATTACTAGTTTGGACTTGTTGAATAAACCTGCTTCTTCTATTTTTATAAAAGGAAGATTGTTTTTCGTTTCGATTTCACTTTCTTGTGCGAGGAAATTCATTACAAAAAATTGTTCTCGGTAGATGTTTTTGCTTGTTTTGTTGTCCGTAATCTTCCCATCATAAAAACTAATCACATTATTGTAAGAATTGGCAGCTAAATCTAATCTCAATAATGATTCTTCCAAAGCTTTTGATCCTGCAATATTCGCAGCAACTTCATCAGCGTGAAATTCCATTTCTCTGGAAAGTGCCATATGACGAATGTTTACAAAGGAATACATCTTTGAAAGAATCCATTTGATGCCTTGTGATACCTTCAAAGCTAACATTGCAAAAATGGCAAAGTAACCGCTTGTGTTAGCCCAGCCTTCGATGGCTTTTCTGTAAGATTCGTCGTCGTTTATCAGATTGAAAATAATTTGATTAACATTATAAACGTAGCTTCCAACCTTCATCGAGCGCTGGGAAAAATGCCCGAATTCGTGCGCTAAAATGGCTTTCAGCTCTTGCTTTGTACAGGCATTGACAAGACCAAGTCCAATAATCAGGTTTTTCTTGATGGGCAAAAACATACTCCAGAAGTTTGAGTCATAAAAAACACTGGCATTAACATCATAGGTAAGATAGACTTTTTTGGGGAAATCTGTTCCGGCTTCTTTCACTATTTCGTCGATCATTGCGAAGAGCTGTGGCTCATCAGTACGTTTGATTTCTGTAAGCGAACTCCGGTCATTGATGTGCTTTTTAAAAAGAAATTTTATCAAAAAATATGAAATCATAATCCCGAATCCGGCAAGACCGGCGCCGATCATCAGTGTGGAAAACATCGGTTTTGCGGCAATCAGGAAAATTCCGGCTGCAACACAGCCTAATGTTAAAGCAATGGCAGAAAGAAATAGTAAAATATAGACAATAATAAATAAGATAATGGAAAGAATGGCAGAGCTGCTTTTCTTTTTAAATTCTTTTGAAACCTGAATCAACATAAACGGTAATTAATTTTTCATAAAAATAAAGAATCAAAAGGTATTTTAAGAATATATTCGATAAATTATTTTACAAAAATTCAACAAAAAACCGCTCAGAAAATCTGAACGGTTTAATTTATATTGCTTCGGCTGCTGACCGTTACATCATTCCTGGCATTCCGCCACCCATTGGCATTGCAGGTTCATCTTTTTTAACTTCTGTGATAACACATTCCGTTGTCAAAAGCATTCCGGCGACAGAAGCAGCATTTTCCAGAGCAACTCTTGTTACTTTTGTAGGGTCAATGATTCCTGCTTCCAGCATATTCACGTATTCGTCAGACTTAGCATTGTACCCGAAGTCACCTTGTCCTTCCGCTACTTTAGCTACAATAACAGAACCTTCACCACCGGCATTAGCCACGATTTGTCTTAATGGTTCTTCAATCGCTCTTTTTACAATTTTGATACCGGTTGTTTCGTCAGCATTATCACCTTCGAAGTTAAGCGCGGCAACGGCTCTTACCAATGCAACACCTCCACCTGCAACAATACCTTCTTCAACAGCTGCTCTTGTAGCATGAAGTGCATCGTCCACTCTGTCTTTTTTCTCTTTCATTTCTACTTCAGAAGCAGCACCTACGTAAAGTACAGCAACACCACCAGCTAGTTTAGCCAATCTCTCCTGAAGTTTTTCTCTGTCATAGTCGGAAGTTGTAGTTTCCATCTGAGCTTTGATCTGAGCTACTCTTCCTTTGATTTGAGCTTCATCACCGCCGCCGTTCACGATAGTTGTATTGTCTTTGTCAATTACTACTTTCTCGGCGGTTCCAAGAATTTCAATAGAAGCATTTTCCATAGTGAAACCTCTTTCTTCAGAGATAACCTGTCCGCCGGTTAAGATAGCGATATCTTCCAGCATTGCTTTTCTTCTATCTCCGAATCCTGGAGCTTTAACTGCGGCAATTTTAAGAGAACCTCTCAATTTGTTTACTACCAGAGTTGCCAAAGCTTCGCCTTCAACTTCTTCAGAGATAATCAATAAAGATTTTCCACCTTGTGCTACAGGCTCAAGAACTGGCAATAATTCTTTCATGGAAGAGATTTTTTTCTCGACCAAAAGAATGTATGGATTGTCAAGTTCTGCAACCATTTTTTCAGGATTAGTAACGAAATAAGGTGATTGGTAACCTCTGTCAAACTGCATTCCTTCTACAACATCTACGGTCGTATCGATACCTTTTGCTTCTTCTACAGTGATCACACCTTCTTTACCAACTTTTCCAAACGCTTCAGCGATTAGGGAACCAATTGTCTCATCGTTGTTCGCAGAAACAGAAGCAACTTGTTTTATTTTATCATTATTGTCACCGACAGTCTGAGATTGGGATTTCAGGTTTTCAACAACCGCAGAAACCGCTTTGTCAATTCCTCTTTTCAAGTCCATTGGGTTGGCGCCGGCTGCAACGTTTTTAAGACCTTCTCTTACAATAGCCTGTGCCAGAACGGTAGCTGTAGTTGTACCGTCACCAGCGATGTCGTTGGTTTTAGAAGCTACTTCTTTCACCATTTGCGCTCCCATGTTTTCTACTCTGTCTTCAAGTTCGATTTCTTTTGCTACAGAAACACCGTCTTTTGTAACGTGAGGGGCACCGAAAGATTTTTCAATGACAACATTTCTACCTTTTGGTCCCAGAGTTACTTTTACTGCATTAGCTAATGCATCAACACCTCTTTTAAGAGCGTCTCTTGATTCGATATCGAATTTTATTTCTTTTGCCATAATTTTTTGATTTAGTCGAAAATTTTAATTTCAGATGAATTTTTAATATTAACCGATGATTCCTAGTAAATCTCCTTCTTTTACAATCAGGTAGTCTTTACCTTCAAACTTCAATTCAGTTCCGGAATATTTTCCATAAAGAACTTTGTCGCCAACTTTTACAGTGGTAGGTTCGTCTTTTTTTCCTGGTCCTACCGCAACAACAGTTCCTTCTTGTGGTTTTTCTTTTGCTGTGTCTGGGATAATGATTCCTGATGCTGTTTTTGTTTCAGCTGGAGTTGGTTCTACCAAAACTCTGTCTGCTAATGGTTTAAAATTTACTGACATAATTATATATAATTTTTTAATATTTATTCTGACTGGTTAGTCTCCAACAATGTGCCAATTATTTTTGATGTCTTAATTCATTACCAAAACGTAATATTTGGCAGAAATTTTTTAAATGATGTGAAAAAATGTCAGTATTTATCATAGTTTATTATGATTAGTTTTTTCGCAAAAATTTAAGATTTTATATGAAATATTTGGCAAACAATTTGAATAATAATTATTAATAACTAAAAAATTTTAAGTCATGATTAAAAAACTATTTCTTGGATTATGCCTTATTTTGGCAAGTTTTGTATGTAATGCTCAAACCATTTCTTTAACTGGGCAACAGTTTAATAACTGGAATAATGACATAGATTTAGCACCTTCCATAAGTGGGGTTCTTTATACTGCAACTAATGTAACGCTTGTGCCCGGAGAAGTCAAATTTCGGGAAAATCACAGTTGGACAAATAGTTGGGGTTCAGGAAGTTTTCCAGTTGGAGTGGGAATTCTTTCGGGTGCTAATATTAATGTTACAACTGGCGGAATTTATAATATTACTTTTAACAAATTAACAGGAGTTTATGCATTTGTTTTAACTGCTTTTCCAAGGGTTTCAATTTGTGGACAAAATATAGGAACAGCATGGACAACTGACATTTTTTTAAATACTGTTGACGGGATTACCTATAATTTGAATAATTGTAGTATGCCTGTTGGAGAATTCAAATTCAGATTAGAAGCCGGCTGGCTCGTGAGTTGGGGGAATGGCGGGTCAGGCTTGTTTCCGAATGGTATAGCTGTACTTGCCGGAGGTAATATTAATGCTACAGTTGCCGGAAATTTCAACGTGAGCTTTAATGTTGTGACAGGTGCATACATCTTTACTCAAACATTAGCGATTTCTGACACAACAAAAAAACAGATCGTGCTTAACACCCTTGTTAAAAATGATCTTAAATTTTCAGATCAGGTAAGAAATGTTCAGGTTTATTCGGTGGATGGAAGAGTGATTAACAGCTACGAAAATGTATCAACAATTAATCTTTCAACATTATCGAATGGCGAATATATCTTGAAAATCAAAACAAAAGATAACGAGATGTTTAGTCAGAAAATTATTAAAAATTAATTCTTATACCAAAGATTTTCGCCTTTTAAAAATAAAGGTGTTTCAAAATTATTGGTAAACAGACTTCCGGTGCCCAAACCTTGTGGCATCGGATTTTTTTTGATGTAAGTATATTGAGCAATAGCATTGAGGCCGATATTGCTTTCCAGAGCAGAAGTGATCCACCAACCGATGTTATTTTGCTCAGCTAATTCTATCCATTCATCAGATCCGGAAAATCCTCCAATCAAACTTGGTTTTAAAATAATATATTGAGGTTTGATAATTTTCAATAGATCTTTTTTGGATTCATAATTAAGAATGCCAATCAGTTCTTCGTCTAAAGCAATTGGTGTCGGCGTATTTTTACAAAGTTCCGCCATTGCTTCCCAATCTCCGGCTTTGATCGGTTGTTCTATTGAATGAATATCGAGAGCTGCTAATTCCTGTAAAACAATTTTAGCCTGTTCCGGAGAAAAAGCGCCGTTGGCATCCACACGAAGTTCGATTTTATCTTTCGGGAATTTTTGTCTTAAAGATTTTAATATTTTTTTTTCAGAATCCCAATCGGTTCCAATTTTTAGTTTAATGCAAGTAAAATTATTCTTTATTTTTTCCTCAATTTGAGACTGCATATAATCTGAATCACCCATCCAAATTAAACCATTAATCTTAATCGAATCTTTTCCTTCTGTAAATTCACTTGGAAAATAAAGATCTCCCTGATGCTCAAGATTAAGAAGCGCCTGCTCGATTCCGAAAATAATAGAAGGATGATTGACCAATTCTTCCTGCAGTTCTTCCAGTTTCAAATTAATATTTCGGCAAGCCCATTCCAAAGCATTTTCATAGTCATCATCATCATCAAAACTTAATCCCCGGAAAAGAGAACATTCTCCGATTCCCTTTTTATCACCTTCAGAGATTTCTATAAAATAAGTTTCTTTGGTATTCAGAACACCGCGCGAAGTTCCGCTTGGTACTTTAAAATTCAGAATATATTGATGAAATTTTGCCGTCTTCATACTACAAAAATAAGAAAAGACCGGCGAACCGGTCTTTTATATGATTTAAAATTTCAATATTATTTTTTGTTGACAGCTTTTGCCATAAATTCTTCGGCTTTGGTGACCATTGCAGCGCTTCCACAGAAAAAAGGAACGCGCTGATGCAGTTCTGTTGGTTCGATTTCCATAATTCTTTTGAATCCGTCACTGCATTTTCCGCCGGCTTGTTCGGCTAAAAATGCCATTGGATTACATTCATAAAGCAGTCTCAGTTTTCCATTAGGAGATTGTGAAGTGGAAGGGTAAATGTAGATGCCTCCTTTTAGCATATTTCTGTGAAAATCAGATACTAATGATCCGATGTAACGGGAGGTGTAAGGTCTGTCACCTTCTTCTTCCTGGCAATATTTGATATAATCTTTCACACCTTGGGGAAACTTGATGTAATTACCTTCATTAATAGAATAGATTTTCCCGGAAATTGGGAATTTGATGTTTTTATGGGACAGGTAATAGGTTCCGATGGAAGGATCGAGTGTGAATCCATTCACTCCGTTCCCGGTAGTATAAACAATCATTGTAGAAGAACCGTAAACAATATAGCCTGCGGCAACCTGGTTAACGCCTTTTTGTAAAAAATCTTTAAGCTCAACAGGAGTTCCGGGATTTGTAACTCTTCTGTAAATGGAAAAAATTGTACCTACAGAAACATTGACATCAATATTAGAAGATCCGTCCAAAGGATCGATCAATACAACATATTTGCTGAGGTGAGCATTTTCGGTGCATTTGATTTCGATAAAATCATCACTTTCCTCGGAAGCAATTCCACAGACAACTTCTCTTTGAGATAAAGCTGCGATGAAAATATCATTGGCTAAAACATCTAATTTTTGCTGATCTTCGCCTTGGATATTTTGATTACCTACATTTCCAATGATGTCAGCAATTCCGGCTTTGTTGACTTCTCGATTTACGATTTTTGAAGCAATTCTTATAGAACTGATGAGACGCGATAATTCTCCTGTAGAATATTTGAAATCATCCTGTTTTTCGATGATGAACTCTCCTAAAGTCTGTAAACCCTGATGCGACATAAATTGGTTAATTTGATTTCCTACAAAACTAAATTTTTTTTTAATCAAATAAAACTAAATTCATCAAGAATTGATAATAATCATTATAATATAGATTAATATGGTTTTATTATCTCATTTCGAAGCATTGGAAATTAAGTGTCAATTTTCATATTTCGTTCATTATTAATATTTTTGAAGGTTAATAATCAATTAACCATTTTTTGATTGACAAATAAATTCTAACAGTTAAAAATCTAATGAAAGTTTACAAATTTGGTGGAGCATCTGTAAAAGATGCCGAAGGTGTGAAAAATGTGGCCTTGGTTCTTGAAACACAGGGTTTTGAAAAATGTCTGCTGGTGGTTTCAGCAATGGGAAAAACAACCAATGCGCTAGAGAAAGTGGTCGAGTTTTATTTCAAGAAACAGGATTATCAGGCAGAAATTGAATTAATCAAAAAAAATCACATCGATATTGCCAAAGGTTTATTTTCAGAAAATCATCCGGTTTTTGGAGAGATTTCTTTGTTTTTTGATGATATCGATTCATTTTTAAGAAGAAATAAATCACCAAATTATAATTTCGTTTATGACCAAGTAGTGAGTTGCGGAGAGATGATTTCATCTAAAATTTTAAGCGAATATTTGAATGATATTCAGTTTTTCAACCATTGGCTGGATGCGAGAGACTATATCAAAACGGACAGTAATTACCGAGAAGGAATTGTGAACTGGCAGGAAACTGAACAGAATATTTCTAAACTGGATAAGATCAACTGTTATGTGACACAGGGTTTTATTGGTTCGGAAAGTAATAATTTTACAGTGACATTAGGTAGAGAAGGTTCAGATTATACGGCGGCGATTTTCGCTTATTGTCTTAATGCTGACGAAATGACAATCTGGAAAGATGTTCCAGGTGTGATGACTGGTGATCCGAGAAAATTTGAAAATGTAGAATTGCTATCTCATATTTCTTACGAAGAAGCGATCGAAATGGCTTATTACGGAGCATCGGTAATTCACCCAAAAACGCTTCAGCCGCTTAAGCAGAAGAATATTCCGTTTTTTGTAAAATCTTTTGTAGAGCCTAAAAAACCGGGAACCAAAGTAGGAAATTCCGAGGAAAATGAATTGATCGAAAGTTACATCCTGAAAGAAAATCAAACGTTGCTGAATGTGGAAACAAGGGATTTTTCCTTTATTGCTGAGGATCATATGAGTTTGATCTTTACACTTCTGGCAAAATATAAAATTAAAGTTTCTTTGATGCAGAATTCAGCAATTTCATTAGCTTTATGTTTGGAAGATAAATTTGGAAATGCCAACCAGCTTAATGAAGAATTGCAGCAGAGTTTCATCACTCAGATGACCAAGAATGTATCATTGTTCACGGTTAGAAATGCTGAGCTGGAAAAACTGGATCAATTCTACAAAGACAAAAAAGTCCTGTTGGAACAGATCTCCAAAAAAACCTTCCAAATGGTAACCGCATAAAAAAACTATGAGCTTAATTTCCAAAGAAGACTTGATAAAAGCATCCGGACTGGATAAAATTGGTTTCCTCAAGAAACCTGTGGCTTCAGCTATAATGAATCTTGCTAAGATCAATGATGTTAATAATCTATACAACAAACTCAAACATACAAAAGGTGTAGAGTTTTTTGATGAATTTATCAGAGAGCAGGACCTTAGTTATATTGTATTTGAAGAAGATCTTGCCAAAGTTCCGAAAACAGGCCCGTTCATTATTGTTTCCAATCATCCGCTTGGTGCATTGGACGGGATATTGATGTGTAAAATATTGTTACGTGTTCGCCCGGATTTCAAAGTAATGGGAAATTTCCTGTTATCGAAAATAGAGCCTATGGCTCCTTTCGTGATTTCCGTTAATCCTTTCGAAAGCAGAAAAGAAGCTTACAGCAGTTCTTCCGGAATGAGAGAAACTTTCAAACATTTGGAAGAGGGTGGATGTTTGGGGATTTTTCCTGCCGGTGAAGTTTCTAATAAAAATAACGAATACGGCGAAGTTCTCGACAGACCGTGGGGAAAAACGGCGCTGAAAATTATCAAAAAAGCAAAAGTCCCTGTTGTTCCAATGTATTTTCACGCGACCAACAGCCAAATGTTTTATAATGTAGCGAAATTGCACCCCGATTTGCAAACGATGATGCTGCCCGCAGAAATGATGAAGAAAAGAGATAAGCCGATCAGAATCCGGATCGGAAAGCCAATCTCTGTGAAACAAATGGAAGAGGAAGAAACGATTGAAGAACTAGGCGATTATCTCTATAATAAGGTTTATATGCTGAAGTCTTATTATGAACGGAGAAAAAGTATTACTGAGAAACTGAAGCTGCCTAATATGGCGCTTAAATTACCACTTCAGAAACAGAATAACATCGTCCAGAATATCATTGATGAGACGCCTGTAGAAGACATCATTAATGAAATCAATACACTGAAAAATACCGAAAACAAAAGGCTTTTTTCTCACGGTGACTATGATGTGTTTTTTACCAAATCAGAAGAAATTCCTTCCATAATGAGAGAAATCGGAAGGCAAAGAGAACTGACCTTTCGGGCCATTGGTGAAGGTACTAATTTGCCTTTTGATCTGGATGAGTACGATAATCATTATCATCATCTTTTTCTTTGGGATAATGCAGATAAAAAGCTGGTTGGAGCGTACAGAATGGCTCTAGGTTCCGAAGTGATGAAAAAATTTGGTATCAACGGATTTTATACCAGCTCACTTTTCGAATATGATCCTGAATTACAACCGTTTTTCCGAAAGGTAATCGAAATGGGACGCGCCTATATTTCTGTTGAATATCAGCAAAAACCGTTTCCATTATTTCTGCTTTGGAGAGGAATTGTTCACGTTTGTCTAAGAAATCCGGAACACAAATTCCTGATGGGCGGCGTGAGTATCAGTAACAAGTTTTCAGAGTTTTCAAAATCTTTGATGATAGAGTTTATGCGCTCTCATTATTATGATTCTGCAGTGGCTCAATACATTCACCCAAAGAATGAATTCAAGGTGGTGATGAAGGAGCGTGATAAAGCCTTATTCTTTGAAGATATGGATGCTGATCTCAATAAGCTGGATAAGATCATTGATGATCTTGAACCTGAATTAAGATTGCCTGTTTTGATTAAGAAATATATTAAACAAAATGCAAAAATGATTGCTTTTAATGTCGATCCTAATTTCAATGATGCGATTGACGGATTGATGTATATCAGGATTAGTGATCTTCCGGAAGATACAATTAAGCCTGTTTTGGAAGAATTGAGTGATTTTTTCAAAGCGCAGACCGAAAAAAAATCTTCTGATAATCAATGATTTTTATAGTAATGTGCGAAGAAATTCTAATATAATTTGCATTATAAGAATAAAGAATATACTTTTGCACCACTCAAAACAACAATAGAGTATGGTTTCTTAGCTCAGTTGGTAGAGCAACGGACTGAAAATCCGTGTGTCCCTGGTTCGATCCCTGGAGAAACCACTTAAAGCCACCTGGTTCAGGTGGCTTTTTTATTGGAAAATATTAAATTAGTGTTAATCTAATTTGGATTATAAAAGGAAAGAGTGTATTTTTGCACCACTCAAAACAATGGAGTATGGTTTCTTAGCTCAGTTGGTAGAGCAACGGACTGAAAATCCGTGTGTCCCTGGTTCGATCCCTGGAGAAACCACTTAAAACCGCCTGATTTAGGCGGTTTTTGTTTTTTGCTACTTTATTGTCTGATTTTTCATATTAAAATTGAGTTTTGAAAGTTAATTTTATATTTTAATAATAAAAGTTGCTTATTTTCAAAAAAGAAATATTTTTGCAAAAAAAACTAATTTTCAAAACTTCATGATGAGAAAACTCTATTTTTTATTATTACTTACTATATATTCTCAATTATTTTCACAAATAAAAAGTGATACAATCAATTATCTTTCAAATGGTATTGTAGAAGACTCGCATGGGAAAATAATAACAAATCATGTTTTAAGAGAAAAGTTTCTAAAAGAGAGAGTGATGAAAGTTCTTTCAGAAAAGAAAAAAATGTTAAAGGCAACCCCAACTCTTGTGGAATTGTGTTCTAATGGCGGCTTTGAACAATTTGAAAGTGTTGGGGGGAAAAACTATCTTAAGAATTTTTTATTTTCTATAGGAGATCCGCCCGGACCAACGCAGTGTAGGTCTATTTCTAATAAAGCAGACTCTTATATTAATCAATATGATCCTACTGACGGAGATCTGATGGCAACAACTGTTCCTGCCAATCTTATCGATTCTTATATGGGAGACATAAAAGCATTTGATCAGTATGCCCTTAAAATTAATTATCCTAATTCAAGTACTTATGGATCAATAGTACAGGGGAAAAGATTCAAAACCAATAATGAGAATTTTGTAAAATTTAATTATAAGGCCATCCTTCAAAGTGTTTATGATAATAGCCATACTGATAATCAAGCTTTTTTTAAAGCAAGAATACTTAATAAGTCAAATGTTGTAGTAAGTGAATTTTGTCTTGTTGGCGATGAAAAGAACTGTATATTTACAAAAGTTCCGGACGGCAGCTACGGGTATGTGACATTATATACAGCCAACTGGCAGTCAGGATTGCTCGATATCTCTTCTATTCCTAATAATGAGGAATTTACGGTGGAGTTTATGGCGTCGCGTTGTGGATTAGGGGGACATTTTGGATATGCGTATGTAGATGATATTTGTCTGCTACATTCGAATGAGAGTTTTGTCGGAAGCATTGATCTTAGCCCTTTGAATGCTGTTTGTCCAACATTACCCATTAACGTTTCAGGTGTGTTTACGGTTCCAAATTCCGGCGGAGTAACCGCATCTGTCAAAAATATCACTTTGAAATTATTTAATGAAAGCGGTGCTACTGTTTATACAACACAATCTGCTACAATTGATAATGTTAATAAAAAATTTAATTTTGTTCTTAGTAATTCGGATTTTCCCAATACAAACCAAGCAAATTATAATGTAGGTGTATATGTAGATTATGATATACAAGGCAGTTCCTGCGGTGGTAATAACTTTTTCACAAATGCTTCGGATACAGACGCTAATGAAGGTTGGGATATCAGTTTTCTTAATTGCTCATCCTCTTGTAATATCCCTGTAAACACGGCAAAATTATCAAAATGTGATACTGATGGGAATGGAGTAGAGGATTTTAATCTCACTGATTTTGATAGCAAAGTAGTAACATCTACAGCAGGTCTTAGTTTTACCTATTTTAAAAATTATAACGATGCACTTAGTAATTCTAATAGTATTAGCAATTTTACTAAGTATCCATCTGGTACTGGAAATGTATATGTAAGAATATCCCGAGATGCCGGCTGTTACAAAATAGTTTCAGTATCCTTAGAGGTTAGGAATCCAACTGCAAATATTACAGGTATCCTGAATGTCTGTTCGGGCAGTACGAACTTGACTGCATCAACAGGTAGCAGTTATCTTTGGAGTCCGGGTGGTGAAACAACGCAAACTATTTCCGTGAGCAATACGGGAGTTTACTCCGTTACGGTTACAGATAGCTATGGCTGTAGTAGCACTGCGAGTGTGAGTATAGAACCAAGTTTAACCGCCGTTACACCAACTTTACAAGTTATGCAACCTTCCTGTTTTGTATCTTCGGGAACAATAAAGGTAATATCCCCCGCATCGGAGTATAGTTTTGATAACGGCGTTACCTGGACTACTAATGCTATAAAATCTAATTTGTATCCAGGAAAATATTTTGTAAAAGTCAAAACTGTCAAAGGCTGCATATCTTACTCTCAAGAAGTTGATATTGTACAATCTTTGTTGCCGTACCCCAATTGCAACTCGACACAGCCAAGATTTTGTGGAGATACAGGTTCCATCACTGTTACCAATTCTGCAGCTTATTACAGTTTTGATAATGGTGTAACCTGGGTTAATAATCCAGTAGCAGATAAACTACAGCCAGGCAAGTATACTGTCCGAACAAAGGATGCTGCAGGATGTATATCTAATCCGCAAGTTGTTGCTATAGAAAGTCAAACTTTGGGCGATCCGGAATATACATTGGTTAGTCCCGCTTGTTCGGTTGCTGGCAGTATTACTATTAATACACCTGCAGATTTTTATACTTTTGACGGTGGTACGACCTGGGTAACATCGAATGTTCTAAGTAATGTCAATTCAGGTAATTTTTCTGTAGGTGTCAAAAACTACTTGGGCTGCATATCTTATTTTAAAACTATCTATGTATATAAATTTGAGAATCAGTCACCACAATATGAAGTGATCCAACCAGAGTGCGGAACTAATGGGGCTATCTATATAAAAACAGAGGCAGCTCAATATAGCTTTGATAACGGTGCAACTTGGACTACGAGCAATTTGGCAGAATTGCCAGCAGGAAATTATACAATAAAAATTAAAAACAGTGCCAACTGTATTTCTCAGGCTACTACTGTAACTCTTAATCCGCCTTACCTTCCTAATCCTATATATACGGTCGAGCAGCCTGGTTGTGGAGTTAATGGAAAAATCACTATTAACAGCATATATGACTTTTATAGTTTTGATAATGGTGTAACTTGGGTTACGACCAATTCCAAAGTATTACCTGCGGGATCCTATCAGATTATGGTGAAGAATAACATTGGCTGCAAATCTTATGCTCAATATGTATATTTGTACGAACAAAAACTACCGCAGCCTTCTTTCAAAGTTGTGCAGCCAACTTGTACAACAAAAGGAAGTATAACCATCAATACTGTAGCTGATTTTTATAGTATTAACGGAGGCTCTACTTGGAGTACTAATCCTGTGTTTAGCAATTTGACAGGATCTAGTTTTACTATTGTTATTAAAAATAACCTGAACTGTATCTCAGAGTCTGCTTATACGTATTTTAATCAGCCATATTTGGAGTCACCAACATATACTGCAGTTAATCCAAGCTGTGGTAATACAATTGGCAGTATAAAATTTACATCAGCAGCAGATCAATATAGTATTAATGGAGGAAGTTCATGGTCAACAAATGCAGATTTTAACAACCTTAACAAAGGTTATTATAGCCTGGTAGTGAAAAAAGCAGGATGTATTTCTAATAGTATTAGTTTTTACATGGACGACACCTCATTAGCTGCTCCATCGGTCACAGTTGTACAGCCTACTTGTGGAAGTAAAGGAAGTATCACTGTTAATGCGGTTGCGGATTCATATAGTATTGATGGTTATACATGGGTAACTACTCCTGTTTTTAATAATTTAAATCCAGGATATTATAGTGTTTATATCAAGAATAATTCTGGTTGTAAATCATCAGGAGTTTCAGTTAATTTACAAAATTTCTATTTAGATGATCCGGATTATACTTACACATTGCCATCGTGTGGTGTTGGAGGTACAATTACAATTACAACGCCAGCTGCTTCTTACAGTATCAATGGAGGCAGCACATGGAACACAAGTCCTGTTTTTACTAATCTACAGCCCGGTAGTTATTCTATAGCTATCAAGAATAGTCAAAATTGTACATCCAACCTTTCCGGAAGATATCTTAATTTTAATAGATTTTATCTGCCCAAGCCAGATGTAGAAGTCACTCAGCCTGTATGCGGGCAAAATGGTAGTATAAAAATTATAACTTCAGCATCACAATATAGTTTTGATGGCGGAAATACCTGGACAACCAATCCTGTTCTTAACAACCTGACTAGTGGTTATTACTATATAATGATTAAAAATGCTCAGAACTGCACATCAGATCCTTATGGCTTCAGTGTATCCATTAACGCTTATTATCTGCCCCGGCCAATGGTTAACGTTGTTCAACCAACTTGTAGCAACAACGGAAGTATAACAGTTGTCTCCAATGCAGCATCTTACTCTTTTGACAATGGTGTTACCTGGACCACAAGTTCTTCATTGCTGAATCCAGCCCCGGGATACTATAGTATTAAGATTAAAAATTCAATCGGATGTGTTTCTACTGCTGCTAATGTAAATGTTCAGAAGTATTATTTGAATGCCCCGCAAGTGACAACAATACAGCCAACCTGCTCATCTCCTTCAGGTACAATTATAGTAAATACTATTGCTGATCTTTACAGTTTTGATAATGGAACAACTTGGGTTACCAATCCAATTAAAAATTCTGTTCCCTCCGGATATTACAATATTTTGATAAAAAATAGTTTTGGTTGCATATCTCAGGCTGCCTACACTTATATTAATTCAAGTCCCAATGTCCCAGCTGCTCCTGCGGTTACTGTAGTACAGCCGACAGCTTGTGATAGTACAGACGGCAGTATCAAAATTAATACGACAGGTGTCAGCTATTCTTTCAATGACGGAGCCTCTTGGACTACTAATCCAATGAAAACAAATCTTGGATCGGGAACATATATTATTAAAATTAAAACTAATTCATATAGCTGCGAATCAAAAACAACAGTTGTAAATTTGGATTCCGGAGTTGCAATTGCAGCACCTGATGTATCTGTAACACAACCGACTTGTAGTGTTTCTACAGGTACTATAACCGTTACAAGTCCAGCTTCTACTTATAGTTTTGATAATGGGTTAACATTCACTTATTCAAACTCTAAAAGTGACTTGCTGCCGGGAACTTATAATGTTAAAGTTAAAAATACAACAGGATGTATTTCTAATGTTGCAACTGTGGTGGTTTCTAAGCCGGCTCCATTGCCAGCTCCAGCTTATGCTGTAAAACAACCGGATTGTAATAATGCATTCGGAGAAATCAAAGTTACAAGCCCGGCTTCGGAATATAGTTTTGATAATGGTCTTACATTTGGTGCTGCAGACACTAAGACAAATTTAACTCCCGGAACTTACAATATCGTAATCAAAGATGCAGCCGGTTGTATCTCTTTTGCCGCAATAGTTACGGTTAATACGAGACCTTTAACACCCGAGCTTCCTCAGGTTTCAATTACCCAACCAGTAGGTTGTACTGCTAATACGGGAAATATTGCAGTAATATCTCCCGCAGCATATTATAGCTTTGATGATGGACTTACATGGATTACAAGCTCTAATGCGACATTGCCGCCCGGAACCTATCTGGTAAGACAAAAACTTTCCAATTCAGGATGTCCATCGCCAGCATTGTCAGTAACGATAGATATGCCGCCTAATGCACCTGTTTTACCTACTTACAGCATTAATCAACCAGCGTCATGTGTTAATCCATTTGGGGATATTAATATTACTACACCAGCATTTGCTTATAGTTTTGATAATGGTTTGACTTATACTTCAAGTGCATACTCAGGACAATTATCTCCAGGTAATTATTATCTTAAAACCAAAAATTCTGCCGGTTGTGAATCGGGTTCTGTACTTGTAGTAATAAAAAAGCCTATCGATACGCCAGTTAAGCCGGTAGTACAAGTTCAACAATTAGACTGTCACCATTCTAGTGGTGAGATTTTAGTTAATGCAGGTATAGCTGTACAGTATTCAATAGATAATGGTCTCACCTGGGTTGGTAATAATTCATTTGCTAATCTTGTTCCCGGGTCATACAGTGTGAGATATAAAAATCCTAATGGATGTATCTCTGATCCTGAAATAGTAATTATCAATACGTATACTAATAGTACACCAAAGCCAATTGCTGATGCCCAACAATATTTTTGTATACAAAATAAGCCGACAATTGCCGACATAATAATAACGGGAACAGGTGTCAAATGGTATAACTCTGCATTTGGAACTAGTCAGTTGGCTGCTTCTACATTATTAGTTGATGGACAAACATATTATGCATCACAAGTGGTTGCGACTTGTACAAGTGATCGTATTCCTGTTACGGTTAGTATCCAGTCAACTTTGCCGCCAACCGGAGATTCTCCGCAATTGTTCTGTATTAGTCAGAATGCAAAATTATCTGATGTCAAGGTGAATGGCAGTTATATAAAATGGTATGCTGATAAATTATCAATTATTCCTCTTCCTTCCAATACGTCATTACAGGATGGTTTTACTTATTATGCAACACAGACGGTAAATGATTGTGAGAGTGTTTTGAGATTGCCTATATTGGTTAATATAACCTCTGGTGTTATTCCTAATATGCCAGGTCCGGAAATCCAAAATATTCAGATAGAAAATAATACAGCTACTGTTATAATTAAAGGAGCTTCTAATTATGAATATTCATTAGATAATACCAATAATTGGCAAAATTCTAACGTTTTTAAAAATTTGGATAATGGAAATCATAAGGTATATGTGAGAGAAGTCTCCAATATTTGTGCAGTTTCTTTAAAAGAATTTACTATTTTTAAGATTAATAACATTTTAACTCCTAATGGCGATGGTATTAATGATAACTGGGAAATAGAAGGATTAGAGAATTATCCGGGTACAAAAGTTCGAGTTATGGATAAGAATGGAAGAGTAGTCTTAGATACAGTAGTATCAGGAAAGTTTTTTTGGAACGGAACTTTTTCGGGCAGGTTATTGCCTACGGATAATTATTGGTATCATATTGTGTTAACAGATGGCAGGCTGTTGACAGGTTATCTTGTGATAAAAAATAGGAATTAAAAAAAAGGCGCTTAATAAAGCGCCTTTTTTTAATAAAATAAATTAAAATTTCTCCACTCTAACAGCTTCCGGAACCATAATTTCGTAGTTGCCGCCATAAGAAATGATTTCTCTTACAATGCTGCTGCTGATGTAAGATTTCCCGGATGAGGTTAGAAGAAATATCGTTTCAACTGTATTGTCTCTGGTCAGGGCTCTGTTGGTCTGTGCAATGGATTTTTCAAATTCGAAATCAGCAGGGTTTCTAAGTCCTCTCAAGATGAAATTGACATTTTTACTTTTACAGTAATCAATTGTCAAACCTTCAAAATCATCAACTTCAACATTCGGGAATTTTTCAAAAGTTTTCTTGATGAACTCTTTACGTTGTTCAAGGGAGAACATATATTTTTTCTGAGAATTTTTTCCGATAGCAATGATGATTTTATCAAACAACGGAACTGCACGTTCAACAATATCATAATGACCAAGTGTGATTGGATCAAAAGACCCGGGAAAAACAGCAATTTTCATAGAAATTTTAAATTTTAGATTATGAATTTTAGATTCTCTGCATCATTTAAAATCTAAAATTTATCATTGATGATTATTTGTTAAGTGCTTTTTCTACTTCGTTTCCGCAAAGGTCTTTGATAGAGATACCGTATATTTTTGCCTGTTGTGGAAGGATGCTGGCCGGTGAAAAACCGGGATTAGTATTCATTTCTAAAAGATGCGGAATTCCGTCAACGATAATGAATTCCGAACGCGAAAATCCGCTCATACCGAGTGATTTGTAAGCTTTGATAGAGATTTCTTCCACTTTCTTTCTGGTCTCTTCATCAATTCTTGCCGGTGTGATTTCCTGAGAAGCACCCTCATATTTAGCTTCATAATCAAAGAATTCTTTGTCAGGAACAATTTCCGTGATTCCCAAAACAATCACTTCGCCTTTATAATCCAAAACGCCAACGGAAACTTCCATTCCATTCAAAGCGCTTTCGATAAGGATTTCGTCATCTTCTTTATAAGCAACTTCAAGTGCTTTTACTAATTCGGATTTTTCTTTCACTTTAGAAATTCCCAAAGAAGAACCACTTTGATTTGGTTTGACAAAAACCGGAAGTCCTAGTTTTTCTACAATTTCGTCATTAGAAATTTCCTCTCCCTTTCTCAAATAAATACTTTTCGCGGAAGGAATTCCATATTTAGACAAAACAGCTAAAGTATCTTTTTTATTGAAGGTTAATGCGCTTTGATAGAAATCACAACCCGTATATTTTTGCCCGACTGCATCCCAATACGCTTGGAGGATTCCGTTTTCACCAGGTGTTCCGTGGATGATATTGAAGCAAACATCAAATTTCAAGCTTTCTCCGTTGCCAAAATCTGCAGAGAAATCAGCTTTATTGATTGGTTTTTTATTGTCGTTTTCGTCTGAGAAATACCATTCGTCTGTTAGAATTACAACTTTATAAACGTTATAGGCTTCACGGTCTAGCGAATCAAAAATCAGTTGTCCGCTTTTAAGAGAAACTTTGTATTCATCAGAATAGCCGCCCATTACAACGGCCACATTTTTTTTACTCATTTCAAAATTATTCTTGAAAACAAATGTAAAGATTTTATGAAAAAAATATAGATTAAAAATTGCCTAAATATTAAAATTGAGAATTTAAGTGTGAATTGAAAACACAAAGGCACAAAGAATCTATATTTATTGTAGTGTTATTAGGTACAAAGTTTAATTTCATTAAATAAAAAATCTTTGATTTTCCTTGTGCCTTAAAACATTTCGATCTAAAAAAAACCTCGCGCCTTTGTGTTAAGCTAATATTTACTAAAATAATAATCTCAAATAAGGCCAATAAATCAAAGCTCCAACACAAACCGAAGAAATAGTCGCTAACATGACAGCGCCTCCAGCCAAATCTTTAATTATTCCTATTCGAGAATCAAATTCAGGATGGATATAATCGCAGATTTTTTCAACACAAGTATTCAAAGCTTCTGTTACTAAAACAAAAAAACAACAAAAAATTATTAAAGCTGTTTCCATTTTCGAAAGGCTAAGAAAAACGATCAGAAAAAGATTAATCAGCAAACCGAAAATATGAATCTGAAAATTGCGTTCGGTTTTCAAAATCCACATCAAACCTTTGATCGTAAAATGGACACTTTTGTGAAATGGCGGTTTTTTCATACTCTATAATATCAACAAAGATAGATAAATCCGAAAATTGTTAATAACTAAATAAATACGGCTTTTAAAATTTGTCCGAAATCATTATCTTTGTGGAATTGAAATAAATACAGTTTATGAGATTTATTGTTGCCAGTGGCGATTTGCAGAAAGCTTTACAGACGGTGAGTGGCGTAATTTCCGGTTCACAATCCAGACCCATTTTGGAGAATTTTCTTTTCGAGCTAGACCAGAACTTATTGACAGTGACGGCTTCTGACGGAGAAACGACACTGATTACTTCTCTCGAAGTCAAGTCTGATGACAAAGGAAAATTAGCAGTTCCGGGTAAGATTTTTCAGGATTTTCTGAAAACTTACGGCGAGCAGCCTTTAACTTTAGTGGTTAAAGATTCCGAGGACGGAAACGGTAGCGTTTTGGAAATTTTGGATGAGAAAGACAACTTTGCTGTGGCATTGGACAATGCTGATGACTACCCGGAATTGCCGGAGTTTGATGCGTCTCAGAAAGTAACCATCGGAGGTGGTGTTTTGGCAGAAGCTTTGGCTAACACTTTGTTTGCCACAAGCAATGATTCTCTTCGTCCTGTGATGACTGGTGTTTTGTTTCAGTTCAAAGAAGATGAGACCAATTTTGTGTCTACAGATTCTCACAGATTGGTGGTTTACAAAAGAACAGATATCGTACATCCGGAGACTTTGGAATTCATAATGCCAAAGAAACCGCTGTCGATTTTTAAAAATATCCTGAATAATTCAAACGAAGATGTTGTGATCGAATTTAGTGATAATATGGCTAAATTCACATTCGGAAATAATATCTGGATCTGTCGTTTGATTGACGGGAAATATCCAAACTACAATGCGGTAATTCCGAAAGAAAATCCAAATGTTCTGACCATCAACAGAAGCTTGCTTTTGAGTTCTATCAGAAGAGCATCGATCATGTCCAACAAGTCTACAAATCAGGTAAGGTTCAAGTTGTCCGGCAACGTTCTTCACCTTCATGCCGAAGATACAGAATACGCAAATAAAGCCGATATGCAGATTCCTTGCGATTATAACGGCGATGATATCAATATCGGCTTCAGTTCAAAATTCCTGACAGAGATGTTATCTGTTTTAGGTTCTGACGATATCACGATGAAAATGTCTCAACCCAACAGACCGGGGATTGTAGAACCGGTTGACGGATTAGAAGAAAACGAGAGTATCCTGATGCTGTCAATGCCTGTGATAGGTTTGTAATTTTAAAATTAATCATATTTAAAATTTGAGATTTGAAATTCAGGTCTCAAATTTTAGTTTAAAAATCATAAATTTTTGGGCAGCTTTTCCGCCTTCCGTTCCCAATCTTTTTTACCAAAGCTTTTCCGGCCACAAAAAAAAGGATTTCCACTCAAGTCGGGCTGCTGTAATTCAACGTGTAAAGTAATCTTATTCGAGTTAACGCCTTTGTGAACTTAAATAGGTTTTAAATAAAAATCTTTGTGCACTTTGTGTTCAAAAAAATTCAAATATAAAAAAGAATGAAAATTTCTAATAATTGGCTTAAAGATTATATCAAAACAGACCTTAATTCTGACAAAATCAGTGCATACCTTACCGATATTGGTTTGGAAGTAGAAGGTGTTGATCAATTCGAAAGCATAAAAGGAAGTCTGGAAGGAATTGTTGTAGGCAAAGTTTTGACTTGCGAAAAACATCCGAATGCCGATAAATTAAGCAAAACAACTGTTGATATTGGAAACGGAAAAGTTTTGGAAATTGTTTGTGGAGCACCTAACGTTGCAGCAGGACAAACCGTACCAGTTGCCGTAGTCGGAACAAAAATCTATGCAAAAGACGGAAACTCCTTCGAAATTAAAAAAGCTAAAATCCGCGGCGAAGTTTCCGAAGGGATGATATGTGCCGAAGACGAATTAGGCTTGAGCGATGACCACGCCGGAATTATGGTTTTGGACGAAAATAAATTCGAAGTTGGAAAACCATTGGCCGATTATTTTGAATTAACGAATGATGAGGTTTATGAAATTGGTTTAACGCCAAACAGAACCGATGCCATGTCACATTATGGTGTTGCAAGAGATCTACAGGCATTCCTTATTTCAAATGATTTGAAATCTCAGTTTGAAAAAGTGACTTCTGTTGCTTTGAATATAGAAGGTTCTCACGATTTCAAATTAGAAGTTGAAAATTCTGAACTGACTCCGAGATATTTAGGCGCTGTGATTGAAAATGTTGAGATCAAAGATTCGCCAAATTGGTTGAAAAACAGGTTAAAAGCTATTGGGCTTTCACCAATTAATAATGTTGTAGATATTACCAATTATATCCTTCATGGGCTTGGACAGCCGCTTCACGCTTTTGATGCAGATAAAATTACTGGTAAAACTGTAAAAGTGGGAACGGTAAAGGCTGGAACCAAATTTAAAACTCTCGATGGTGTTGAGAGAACTTTGAGTGGCTCAGAAATTATTATCAAAGACGGCAAAGACAAGCCGATGTGTATTGCCGGAGTTTTTGGTGGAAGTGAAAGTGGCGTTTCATCCGAAACCAAAACGATTTTCCTGGAAAGCGCTTATTTCAATCCGGTGGCGATTAGAAAAGCATCCAAACTTCACGGACTTAATACGGATGCGTCTTTCCGTTTCGAGAGAGGTGTTGACCCAAATAATGCGAGAACTGCTTTGACTCATGCTATCAATTTGATTCAGGAATTAGCTGGCGGAAAATTAGTTGGCGAGATTCTGGAACATTACCCTGAGAAAATCAAAGATTATTATGTGGTTTTCAGATATTCGAAATTAGATCAGATTCTTGGCGCTAAGATCCACAGAGAAAAAGTAAAAGAAATTCTGAAATCATTGGATATTCAGATTCTTAACGAGATCCAGAATGGTTTGGAATTATCGGTTCCGGTTTACAGAGCGGATGTAACCAGAGAAATCGATGTTATCGAAGAAGTATTGAGAATATACGGTTACAACAAAATCGATGCACCTAAGAAGATCTCTTTCACACCGGTGAAATTGAGTTTCGATGATCAGGATGCTTTGGAAAATTCCTGGGCAAGAACATTACAATCCAATGGTTTTCACGAGGTAATGAACAATTCACTTCGTTCTGTAAAAGATGAAACAGACGCTGTGAAGTTATTGAATCCTTTGAGTAATGATTTAGCATTTATGAGAAAGTCTTTGCTGGAGGGACTTTTGGAAAATGCAATTTACAATATCAATAGAAAATCATCTGACATTAAGTTTTTCGAATTAGGAAAAATTTATCATAAAAAAGAAAAATACGAAGAAAGAAAGCAATTAGCAATTCTGACATCGGGAAGGGAAGTAGCGGAAAACTGGCTTCAACCAAAAAGTGCGACAGATTTCTACTATTTGAAAGCTTACGTCAAAGTTCTTTTGGAAAAACTAAATCTTGAACTTCACGAATCTGCGTTAGAAGACCAGCGTTTTTCTGATGCTTTGGAAATAAAATCCGGCGATAAAACGTTGGCAAGGTTAGGAAAAGTTTCTCCGCAAATGTTGAAGGATTTCGATATCAGTCAGGAAGTTTTCTATGCAGAAATCGAACTGGAAAACTGCCAGATATTGAGAACAAAAGAAAATCTGAAATTCATCGATATTCCTAAATTCAACAAAATCAGAAGAGATTTGGCTTTGCTAGTGGATAAAACAATTACTTATGCAGAATTATATGAGCTCGCAAAATCTAACAAGTCACCGTTCCTGAAAAATGTTAATCTGTTTGATGTTTACGAAGGGAAAAACCTTCCGGAAGGCAAAAAATCCTATGCTTTAAGTTTTGAACTTCTGAACGAAGAAAAAACCTTGGAAGACAAAGACATCACAGAAGTAATGAACTCTCTTATCAAATCTTTTGAAAAAGAATTCAAGGCTGAATTAAGATAATTAATTCAAATTTATATAAATCAAAATCGGGAAAATTCTCCCGATTTTTTTATTTTTAGCAAAAAATTAAAACCGTGAAAAAAATCTTTATCTCTTTCCTTTTTGTTGCCGGTTTAGTCTCTTCACAAACGTACAATTGGAGCACATTAAACTTTCCCCCTTCAACTACTGGTCGTTATGACGATGTTTTCTTTCTTAATGAAAACTTAGGCTGGGCTGCAAGAGGAGGCAATGGAACTGTTTTCAAAACCACAAACGGTGGAACGACCTGGACAGAACAAATTGTTAGTTCACAAACGGGGCAATACTTCAGGAATATAGAATTTCTGAATGAAAATATCGGTTTTCTGGGAACTCTGAATAATAACTTTTATAAGACGACTAATGGAGGAACAACGTGGACAAAGGTCAATAATATTTCTCCTTACCCAGCCGCAATCTGTGGACTAGATACAGTTGGATCATCCACGGTCTATGGTTGTGGAGCGTGGTTTTCTCCAGCTTATGTTATTAAGTCAACAGATTCCGGTAATACTTGGAAGTTTATCGATATGTCAGCTTATGCATCTGCCTTGGTCGAAGTTCAGTTCATTGATGAAAATGTCGGTTTTGTTTCAGGAAGTGACGAACAGGGTGCTGTGATTCTCAAAACGACTGACGGTGGTGACTCCTGGACCAAAATATACAGTGCCGGAGAATATGGCGATTACGTTTGGAAACTGCAAATTTTTCCAGATAATAAAATTATTTTCGGTTCGATTGAATCCGAAACTCAAGGCAAATTACTGAAAACTTTTGACGGCGGATTGACCTGGCAAACAAAAAATTTCCCTGACCCATATGTTCAGGCAGTTGGTTTTGTGTCAACTACGCACGGTTGGATGGGCGGCCACAATTCAGGTTTTATGGAAACTTTTGATGGTGGTAATACTTGGATAAATAAAAATCTTGGAGGTTCTCTTAACCGTATTTTTTTCGTGAACGGAACTACAGCTTTTGCATCGGGAAATCAAATCTATAAAATGACCACAACAGGTTTGTCAACCAATGAGTCAGGCAATGAAAAAGTTGAAAACCTGAAAATAGAAATCGCTCCAAATCCGATAAACGATAAGCTAAATTTGAACATTCATTACATTCATTCGGATCATATTATTGTTGGATTATACGATTTGACAGGAAAATTTTTGGGCAATATTCTAAAAGATGATGTTAGTAAAAAAGGTCTCAAAAAATATTCTCTGGACTTCAAATATCCTACAGGTGAATATCTTTTGGCGGTGCAATCCAATTTGGGAAGACAGTCTATAAAAATTATTAAGAAATAGTTTTAGGAGCTTAATCCCGCTATCCACTATATCTTTTTCTTTTTTGGCAAAAAAAGAAAAAGGATGCCGTTCCTATCGGGGCTAGGGATTTTGTCAACCATAGAAATTCAATTATCAATAATAGAATTTAACAATCAAAAATCATCTCTAATTCAAAATCATTCCAAACATAGTTTTCGTAACTTTGCAGCGATGAATTCTTTAGTTGACAAATACAATATTCCAGGTCCGCGTTACACATCTTATCCTACTGTTCCTTATTGGAACGAGGCGGATTTTACGCCAGAACTTTGGAAAAAATCCGTAATTAAATCCTTTTCTGAAAGCAATGCCCAAGAAGGGATTTCCATTTACATTCACCTGCCTTTTTGCGAAGCACTTTGTACATTTTGTGCTTGTCACAAAAGGATTACAAAGCAGCATTCTGTAGAAGTTCCATATTTGGAAAGTGTCTTGAAAGAATGGAGATTATATCTTGAATTATTCAGTGAAAAACCGAAGCTGAAAGAACTTCATTTGGGTGGTGGAACGCCGACTTTTTTCTCTCCGGAAAACCTGAAAATACTTTTACAAGGGATTTTTGATACAGTTGAAATTGCAGAAGAACAGGAATTTAGTTTTGAAGGTCATCCGAATAATACGACTCGGGAACATCTTCAGACTTTATTTGATTTAGGGTTTAATAGAGTGAGTTTTGGTGTTCAGGATTATGACCCAAAAGTTCAGAAAGCCATCAACAGGATTCAGCCTTTTGAAAATGTGAAAAATGTAACCGGATGGGCAAGAGAAATTGGCTATAAAGGAATCAGCCACGATTTGGTTTTCGGATTGCCGCATCAGACTTGGGAAGCCACCGAATATACGATTAGAAAAACTTTGGAGTTGAAACCAGACCGATTGGCGTTCTATTCTTACGCACACGTTCCTTGGGTAAAAGGAGTCGGACAAAGAGGTTTTGACGAAAGTGATCTGCCAAGTGGCGATGAGAAAAGAAGATTGTACGAAGACGGGAAAAAACTCTTAGAAGAACTCGGTTATATTGAGATTGGAATGGATCATTTTGCTCTGGAGCACGATGACCTTTATCAATCGTTGATTCAGAAAAAACTGCATCGTAATTTTATGGGTTATACATCCAGCAAAACCCAGTTGATGGTAGGTTTGGGAATGTCAGCAATTTCCGATTCCTGGTATGCTTTTGCGCAGAATGCAAAAACGGTGGAAGAATATCAAAAAATCGTGGAAGAAGGTAAAATTCCTGTTTTCCGGGGACATATTTTGGATGGTGAAGATTTGACAATTAGAAAACATATTCTGAATCTGATGTGTCAATTAGAAACGAGCTGGGATTTGCAAACTTCATTTCCTGAAATCGAAGATGCAATTGAAAAATTGAAAGAAATGGAAACGGACGGTTTGGTAGAAATCTTTGATAATCAAATTAAAATCACAGAGAAAGGAAGAGCTTTTACACGAAATGTGGCAATGGTTTTCGACCTCAGAATGATGAGAAACAAACCAGAAACCAGGATTTTCTCGATGACGATATAATGAATTAAAAGAAGTTTTAGTAACTTCTTTTTTTATTTTAAATAAGATTGAAAATGAATTTAACCCAACACAAAAACATCATTCTCAAAAGTTCCAGAGAATTTTTGGCTGATGCAATTTTTCCTGATTCTGGTGAAAAGCTTCCTCTAATCATTTTTGTTCACGGCTACAAAGGTTACAAAGATTGGGGCGCTTGGGAACTGATGGGAGAGAAGATGGCGAAAGCTGGATTTTATTTTGTTAAATTCAATTTTTCGCATAACGGAACTACGATTGAGAGTCCTGATGAATTTGCAGACTTGGAAGCATTTGGAGAAAATAATTATTCTAAGGAATTGGAAGATTTGGAAATGGTTATCAATCATTTCAAAAATCAGAAGGAAGTTGATGCTGATGAAATTATTTTGTTAGGCCACAGCCGAGGTGGCGGAATTTCTATCATCAAAGCTTCTGGAAATAGTTCGATTTCAAAATTAATTACATTAGCGAGTGTTTCTACACTTGACAGATTTCCTAAAGATGAATCTTTTGAAAAATGGAAAAGCGAAGGTGTTTACTTCGTAGAAAATGCGAGAACGAAACAGAAAATGCCACATTATTTTCAGTTTTTTGAAGATTATGAAAATAATAAAGAGAGATTTGATGTTGAAAATGCTTGTAAAAATTTGACAATTCCAAGTCTGTTCATTCACGGTTCTGTTGATGAATCTGTTCAGTTAAATCATTCTGAAAACCTTCATCATTGGACGAAGGGTTCTCAACTGAAAATCATCGACAATGCCAATCATACTTTCGGCGCAAAAGAACCATGGGAAAGTCATTCTCTTCCAAAAGAATTACATGAGGCTGTTGAAACTTGTATCAATTTTTTGAAAAAGAATTAATTTTTCTTTTTGATCAGGTTGTTATTTTCTATCCAGCGTTTGCTGGTGTTGATGTCTTTCAGATACCAAATGTCATTAGCATTCATCAGATAAAGGCTGTAAATAATTGGTATAGCAATCTGTTTCCCTTCCAGATAATTGGCTCTTACCGAGATAGCATTTTTTTTGCGGATAAAATCCCCTGAAAATATGTTGGAATAACTTTGTCCAGTCGCTTTGTCATCAATCAGCTCGATGAGTGTAAGGCTGTTGTCAGCATTAAACTGTAGAATATGACGCTCCGAATGGTCTTCAAAATCTTCTACCAAAACAAATTTTTTATTGCTAATGATATATCCTGAAGCATCCTTCATCTTTTTATGTTTATTTTCGATCTTTTCCAGGATGTCATTGACCGCTGAAAAATTCTGAGAATAAAAATAAACCGAAGAAATCAAACTGAATAAGAGAAATAATTTTTTCATTTTTTATGTGTCTTATTTACAAAATAAGTTATTGTAAATTGGATACACAAATCTTTGACCAAAAATAATCAGACGTTTTTTAATTATCTTTGCAAAATGATACGGATTACAAAAATTTTCAATTTCGAAACAGCTCACGTTCTTTACAATTATGACGGAAAATGCAAGAATATGCATGGTCATTCTTACAAATTATTTGTTACGGTAAAAGGTAATCCTATCGATAATCTGGATGACCATAAAAATGGAATGGTTGTCGATTTTGGTGATATCAAAAAAATTGTAAAAGAAGAAATTGTAGATGTTTGGGATCATGCAGTTTTGGTAAATGGCGTTTCTCCACACAAATCTCTTGGTGAAAATCTGCAAAACGAAGGACACAAAGTGATTTTCTGTAATTACCAGCCAACATGCGAAAATATGCTTTATGATATTGCCTCAAAAATAAAATCAAAACTTCCCGACCATGTTCAATTGGCCTATCTTAAGCTTCATGAGACAGAAAATTCTTATGGAGAATGGTTAGCTGAGGAAAACTAACATAGTTTTGCTATTTGCTGAATTTTTCTTAAAATTGCAGCCTTAAATTAATAAACTATGAAAAAACTATTTTTAGTTGGTGCTTTGTCACTTTTTGGAGCTATGAACGCTCAGTCGGCTAAGTTTGGGCTTAACGCAGGTATGCTGACAGGGTTTGCAAAAGCAAAAGTCCCTGGTTATAGTGAGACAGATTCTTCTACAGGATTTTATGTTGGAGCTCTGGTAGAAATTAAGTTTGGAAGTTTTGCGATTCAGCCTGCAGTTAACTATGCTAATATTAGTGATGGAAGCGGGTTGCAAATTCCTGTAATGTTAAAATATTACGCTATTCCAAAATTGAATTTTCAATTTGGTCCCCAGTTTTTATTTGATTTGGAAGATACACCGGCGGGTTATGAAAATTTTTATAATAAAACAAATTTTGGACTGGCAGTCGGAGCAGGTTTTGATTTTACGTCTAGCTTATTTGCTGAAGCAAGATATTCTTTCCAGGTAAATAATCATCTTAAAGATGCGCCTTCAGGATATGCATTAAAAGCTAATTATTTTAATCTTGGTTTAGGTTATAAATTTTAATCCAAATCCAGAATTATATAAAATAAAAAACCTCGCAACAGCGAGGTTTTTTAATTAGGATAGACAATATATTTCTGCCTTATTTTTTCAAAATTGGCGAGGTCTTTTTTCCAGCTATCTTTGATTTCTTTTTCAGATTTTCCTGCAATGATCTGTTTTCTTAGTTCATCACTTCCGGCTAACTTATCAAAGAAAAGATTTTTCAAAAAGAAATCCTGCTGAGGATTTTTATAACTTATGTAGGATTTCAAAAGCCATTCAAGATTTATTTGTCTTAAGTCTTGAGAGTATTGACTCAGATTTTCGCCATAACATAATTTGCCATTCAGAAAAGGATCTTTTGCACCTTCTGTTGGTTTCGGTGTGAATTGATATTGGAAATCTTTTGTCCACGGCGAACCGTAGATTTGGAATGGTAAATCTGTTCCTCTTCCTACAGAAACCTGCGTTCCTTCAAAAAAACAGAGACTCGGATAGAGATTGATGGATTTATCATTAGGAAGATTTGGAGAAGGTTTGTCAGAAACGCCGTAACGCTGTTGTTTGTGGTAATTAAGCATTGGGATCAACGTGTATTTTGCTGTCACTCCATTTTTCAGCCACTTTTCGCCATTGACCATTTTTCCATATTCACCAATTGTTAATCCATAAACAACAGGAACATTATGTAAGCCAATAAAACTTTTCCATTGGTCGCGCATCATTGGTCCATCTATGTAACCATCGTGTGGATTTGGTCTATCAAGAACAATCACTTCAACATTATTTTCCGCTGCCGCTTCCATAATATAAGATAGTGTCGAGATATAAGTGTAAAATCGTACTCCAACATCTTGGATGTCGAACAAAATAACATCAGCACCTTTCAGATATTCGGATTTTGGTTTCTTGTTGTCGCCATACAATGAAACAATCGGTAAGCCGGTTTTACTATCGGTTCCGTTTTTAACGTGTTCGCCGGCATCTGCAACGCCTCGGAAACCGTGTTCAGGCGCAAAAATAGATTTGATTTTTATATTGTTTTCGACCAAGAAATCAACCAAATGTTTTTTATTCTTCAGAAGACTGGTTTGGTTAGCGGCGACAATGACGTTTCTATTTTTAAGCAAAGGCAAATAAAGTTCTGAACGTTCAGCCCCATTTAAGAAACAATCTGCATTGTTCTGAGACTTAATAAATGGTATTGAACTAAAATAAATTAGCAGGATAAAAACTAAAGTTTTATTTTTGAAGCTTAAAATCATTGATTTGAATTTTCCGTTATATTTCTCGAAAAAGATAGCGTTTTCCAAAGATAACAAAAATAATCTCTCCAAGGTGATTGTCTATATCGGCAGGCTTTCTGTTGCTTTGGGCATCATTGTTTCGCTGATTACAATCTCCACAGGTCTCGGTTCTAAAAAAGCCATCGAAGACAGGATTTCTAATTTCAGCGGAGATATTTCTGTAAAATCCACACGTTCCAATTCTTCTTATAATTCTTCTGTTTTGGATACAAAAGGATTGGACACAAAAGCTCTGAGATCAATTCCTGGCGTTGCCGGTTTACAATCTTATGCTTCAGTGAGTGGAATCCTTAGAACTGAAAATAATTTTGCAGGCATCATTTTGAAAGGTGTAGGGAAAGATTTTGATAAAGAAAGATTTCAGCCGTTTATGATTTCGGGCTCGATTCCGGATTATAAAGAAGACGGTTATAATAACGAGGTTATTTTGTCAGACAAAATCGCCAGTGATCTTTCACTCAAAGCGAATGACAGTATTGTGGCAATATTTTCAAAAGAAGACCAAAAACCGATTTACAGAAAATTTGTGATTAAAGGGATTTACAAAACAGATATCAAACTGGTTGATGATCTTTATATGATCGGCGATATCAATCACGTCCGCAAAGTAATGAATATGAATGATAAAGAAGTTGGCGGACTTGATATTTTCCTGGATGATACGAGTGAAATCGATTCTACTTTTCCTCAAATCGAAAAATATATTGGATATAAAAATTATGCAGAAAAAGTAACGGAAAAATACCCACAGATTTTGGATTGGGTCAATATTTTCAATCAGAATATCTCTTTGATTATTGCCATTATGCTGATTGTTGTAGTCATCAACATTATTATGGTTTTACTGATTTTGATTATCGAAAGAACCAATTCCATAGGGCTTTTGAAGACATTCGGAGCTTCTAATGCACAGATCAGATATATTTTTATTAATTATACATTAATTATAATGATTCCGGGATTGCTGGCAGGAAATGTGATAGGAATCGGATTGTTACTGATCCAAAAATATACAGGAATTATAAAGCTTGACCCGGAAAATTACTTCATCAGTACAGTTCCGGTAGATCTTAACCCGTTATATATCATTTCGATTTCGGTAGGGATTTTTATCGTTTCAGGCATCGCAATGATTTTACCAAGTTATTTGATAAGTAGAATCTCACCATTAAAGGCTATTAAATACAGTTAATTAATTTTTATAGATTTAAATACTTGAAAAAAATACTTAAATGATACTAAAAAACCTTAATTATCCACTTGATTTTAAATTCAAGATCACCACATTGGCCAGCGACTTTAACATTACGGACAGAAACGGGAATTATGTGGCTTATGTTCGTCAGAAAATGTTTAAGCTAAAGGAAGATGTAATTGTTTTCAATGATGAGAGCAAAACTCAGGAATTATTCAATATTAAAGCGAACCAATGGATTGATTTCAACGCATCTTATGTGATGACGGATTTGGTTAACGGTAAAAAGTTCGGAAGACTAGCAAGAAAAGGGGTTCGTTCTCTCTGGAAATCCCGGTATGATATCATCGATGAAAATGACCAGCCCAAATATCAGATCAATGAAGACAATGGCTGGGTAAAGGTTTTTGACAGTTTCATTGGCGAGATTCCTATTATAGGATTGTTCACAGGTTATTTTCTGAATCCTTCTTACACCGTGAAAGATAATGCGGGTAAAGAATACTTCAGACTTAAAAAAATGCCTTCTTTGGTTGGGAGGAGATTCCAATTAGAAAGATTAATTGATATTGATGACGAAGACGAATCTCTTGTTGTTTTGAGTTTTCTGATGATGGTTCTTTTAGAAAGAGCGAGAGGATAATAGCCTTAATTAAAATAATAGAATATGAAATATTACAATAATATAGTTGAAACGATTGGTAACACACCTTTGGTTAAAATCAATAAAGTCTTGGGAGAGGATTTCCCGGCTTTGGTTTTGGCAAAAGTAGAAACGACCAATCCCGGAAATTCTGTGAAAGACAGAATGGCGCTTAAGATGATTGAAGATGCTGAAAAAGACGGACGTCTGAAACCTGGCGGAACAATCATCGAAGGAACTTCCGGAAACACGGGAATGGGACTGGCTTTGGTGGCAATTCAAAAAGGTTACAAATGTATTTTCGTGACCAATTCCAAACAATCCAAGGAAAAATGCGACATCCTTCGTGCAGTTGGTGCAGAAGTGATTGTTTGCCCGACGGATGTGAAACCGACAGATCCGCGTTCTTATTATTCGGTTTCCAAAAGACTGGCAACTGAAACAGAGAACGGTTGGTATGTGAATCAATACGATAATTTGTCCAACAGACAAGCACATTACGAAAGTACAGCGCCAGAAATCTGGGAACAGACGGAAGGAAAACTGACGCATTTCGTAGTAGGCGCCGGAACAGGCGGAACAATTACAGGCTGTGGAAAATTCTTCAAGGAGAAAAATCCAAATATTAAAGTTATTGGCGTTGATACTTATGGTTCAATTTTGAAAGAAATTCACGAAACAGGAGAAATTCATTTGAATCACGCTTACACTTACATCACGGAAGGTATTGGCGAAGATATTCTTCCTGAGAATTATGATATGAGTGTTATCGACCATTTTGAAAAAGTCACCGACAAAGACGGAGCAGTCTATGCGAGAAAACTGGCAAAAGAAGAAGGAATCTTTTGTGGTTACTCTGCTGGAAGTGCAATGGCTTCACTTGTTCAGATGAAAGACCAGTTTACAAAAGACGACGTGATTGTGGTTCTGCTTCACGACCATGGTTCCCGTTACGTAGGGAAAATCTACAACGATGAATGGATGAAGGAAATGGGTTGGCTGGATTAATAATTATGAATTGTTAATTATAAATTATAAAAAAAAAACTGCTATCGAGAGATAGCGGTTTTTTTAATTTAAGAAATGAATTGATTCCCTGAGACATATAAATCAAAATCAATTGACAAGTTCAGATTATTTAATTTTCTGATAACTTCTTTAGATAAATTTGGCCCTCCAATCATTCCATTTCCATTGTGGAACTTCATATTGACTTGAATGTAGCCGTTTGCAATATCAGTTAATTTCTTAATACCAGCGATATCATTTTCTAATTCTGAAATTAGTTGATTGAGTTTTCCATCAAAACTATCAGTTTTTTTATTTGGCTCGATGATGATACTGCTAAAAGTATAATTACCTTTTCCAAATTTTCTCTTGTCTCCCATATTCCAGCCATCAGTTATTTGAAGTTTTGTAATTTGCTTTAATTCGTCTTCCGATAAATTTTCAGAGGTTGCTCTAAAATAAATAGAAATATAAGCTTCAGTAGAAATTCCAGAAATTTCTTTTTTTATTGAATCAATGTAAAATTTGAGATAGAACCTTTCCCCAACAATTGGTAAATAAACAATGATTTCATTGTTATTAATGATAATATTTTCAATTTTGATAATATCATCAATATAAACAGGAGAATGAATTTCTAAGATTTGCTCTGTAAACCCCCAGCTTTTATTCTCGATTTCAGTTTGAATAAGATTAATTATTTCTAAATCTGTCATTCTTATATTTTAACTAAAAACCTCAAAATCCACCCCATCAAAACTTGCAAAAACCATCGTCGGATAAGAATCCTGATGAAAGATATTACCTTCAGAATCAATCCCGATTGCACCAGCAAAACCATCAATTTCTTTCAGTTCTTCAAAGGTTCTGTCGAAAGCATTTTCTATAGTTAAACCGTCAGTTACTCGGGTTACGATTTTTGCAGCAGTCGCATTGCTCACGATATCTTCGCCAACACCAGTACAGCTTACTGCACAAAACTGATTGGCAAAATTTCCTGCAACAGTCGCCGAATCAGAGATTCTTCCCGGGATTTCAAAACCTTTTCCACCAGTTGAAGTTGCGACAGCAAGTTTCCCGTGTTTGTCAATCGCAACAGCACCAACAGTTCCTTTTCCTCCGTTTTTTAGTTTCTCTTCGTATTCTTTTCTTCGCTGAGGAATTTCCGTTGAGAAGTTTTCAAAACCGTGTTGATTAGCATATTGTTTGGCTCCGTTGCCGCCCAAAACGCGGTCGTCTTCTTTCATCAATTCTTTGGCAACAAGAATCGGATTTTTCACATCCTGAATATTAATCACACCACTCATTTTCTGAGTTTCACCGTTCATTATCGCTGCGCTCATCCGGATAATACCATCACTTTGGATTTGTGAACCAATTCCGGCATTGTACAGTTCATCATCTTCCAACAGCGAAACAGCATAAGCCACTGTGTCGAAAGCAGAATTGTCTTTTAAGAATTCATAGGATTTTTTCGCAATATCTTTTAGTGAATTTTGTTTGGCCAATTTCACTTCATTACTTTGACTGCTTTCTGAGAAAAATCCGCCGTGGATAATTATTTTCATTTTTAATTTTATTAGTTTTTCAAAAAAAATCTCACAGATTAAGCAGATTGCTGAATTATTTTAAATGTTAATCTGTTGAATCTGCTTAATCTGTGAGAAATCTATATTATTCTGAGCTTACCTGCGGAATCGGATTATATTGCGAATTGACAATTGTCATCTCCCGGCTTTTTAAATCGAATGTATCATTCATAGAAAGCACATCCACAATCAGATTTTTGATAGAAATCGGTTGCCCCAATTCTACATTCGTCAGGTTCGTATCTTTAATCTGAAGGCCGTCCACCAAAATCACAAGACCGGAACCAATCGCCGTCATCGTTTCTTCTTCAATAAACAAACCTGTGTCTTCACCAAGACCAATTCCCAAAGTTCTCGGATTGTTCACAACCGCCTGAAATAATCTTCCGATTCTTCCTCGCTGTACAAAATGTGTATCAATAATCACATTTTCTATAAAACCAAGACCTTGAGTCGTTTTGATTTCACCTTTCAAAAGTGCCTCGGAGCTGGAACCTAGATAGATCATATTTTCCGATGCAGCAGCAGCTCCGGCAGAAGTTCCTGCATAGATAAAATCTTCGGTTTGATATTTGGTTAAAATGGCATCGTGAAATCTCGTTCCACCTAGAATTGATGTTAAACGAAGCTGGTCGCCACCAGTGAACATCACAACATCCGCAGCATTGGCTCTCGCAACAATCGCGTCGCTGTTGGCTTGTTCACGATTTTGGATATCAAGAATATTGCAGTTTTTTGCACCAAGATATTCAAACGCTTTTTTATATTCAGGACCAACAATGTCAGGAATCTGAGATGCGGTCGTAATCACTTCAATGACAGAATCTTCTTTCAGCTTCGATTCATCAATAATCTTTCTGAGGATTCCGCGTTCAAAAAAGTTAAGATTTTTTTCAACATTTTGGTCAAAACTGGTCTCCGTAAAACTACCTTTGTTTACAGCGCCTCCAATGATGACTAGTTTTCCTTTTGATTTCATATTAACAAAAATAATAAATCATTACAGAATAAACCTCATATTAATCGCTTAAAAATCCACAAAACAGATTTAAACTTTTAATAATTAAGGACTTATTTCCGGAAAACAATGTTTGTTGATTAATGAATTGTTAATTATTCTGATGAATCAATAACAAATTTCTTTTATAACAGAATAATTATTTTCAATTTTTCTTGATTTTACATTATCTTTGATAAAATAGAGAATAACGATTTACAAATTAGCAAGCGTATTTGATTTGACATTTTAGTTCGGCATTAGATTTGGGCAGCTTTATCCGCCCTCCGTTCCCGCTATTTTTATTTTTTATCAAAAAATAAAAATGAGCTCCACTCAGGTCGGGCTGCGTGCAATTCAGTGTAAAATCATAAGTTAAAATCAGTGAAATAGAAATATGAAAATAGAAAAAATACAAGTTTTAAGAGGTCCCAATATTTGGAGCATTACAAGAAAAAAACTCATTCAGATGCGTTTGGATTTGGAGGAAACAGAGCATCAGCCGACCAACAAAATTGAAGGTTTCCGGGAAAGGATAGAGCAATTGTTACCATCATTGTATTCTCACAGATGTTCTGAAGGAACCGAAGGCGGATTTTTCAAACGTGTAGAAATGGGAACCTGGATGGGACACGTGATCGAGCATATAGCGTTGGAAATCCAGACATTGGCAGGTATGGATGTCGGTTTCGGAAGAACAAGAGAAACCAAAACACCGGGAACTTACAATGTTGTTTTCAATTACATCGAAGAAAGAGCCGGCGTTTTCGCTGCGGAAGAAGCAGTGAAAATTGCAGAAAGTCTCATCGCAGGAACCGATTATGATATCAATTCTTGTATTCAGACTCTAAAAGAAATCCGAGAAAGAGAACGATTAGGCCCATCTACAGGAAGTATTGTCGAGGAAGCGGCGTCCAGAAGAATTCCTTGGATTAGATTGGGTAAAAATTCTTTAGTTCAATTGGGTTATGGAATTAATCAGCAACGTTTTCAGGCTACGATTACAGGAAATACGAGCAGTATAGCCGTTGATATCGCCTGTAACAAAGAACTGACAAAAAAAATGCTGGAAGATGCGGCAATTCCTGTTCCTTCCGGAGGTCTGGTGACAGATGAGGAGGGTTTGCAGGCGGTTATCAGAAAAATAGGTTATCCGTTAGTTCTGAAACCTTTGGATGGTAACCACGGAAAAGGTGCTTCCATCAATGTTAAAGATTATGAAACGGCTGTTATCGGTTTGGAGCACGCTCAGAAATATTCCAGAAAAGTTATTGTAGAAAAATATATTACAGGTTTTGATTTCCGTGTTTTGGTCATTAATCATAAAATGGTCGCAGCAGCGAGAAGAGTTCCTGCACACGTTGTAGGCGATGGTGAACTGAATCTTCAGCAACTCATCGATAAAGAAAATCTTGACCCAAGAAGAGGTTATGGACATGAAAATGTACTCACAGAAATTGATGTTGATAAAGACACGAATGAACTTCTTGAAAAACTCAATTATACATTAGAAACTGTTCCACAAAAAGGCGAAATCGTCTATCTGAAATCTACAGCAAATCTTTCCACCGGAGGAACGTCGATCGATGTCACAGATATGATTCACCCGGAAAATATCCAGATGGCTGAACGTGTTTCCAGAATCATCGGATTAGATGTTTGCGGTATCGATATTATGGCAGAAAATCTAACGCAACCTTTGAAAGAAAGTGGTGGCGCCATTTTGGAAGTGAATGCTGCACCTGGATTCAGGATGCATTTGGCTCCAAGTGAAGGTTTGCCTAGAAACGTTGCGGCTCCGGTTGTTGATATGCTTTATCCTCCGGGAAAAGAATTCAGAATTCCGATTATTGCGCTTACAGGAACCAACGGAAAAACTACGACCACGAGATTGTTGGCTCACATCGTAAAAAACAATGGAAAAAGAGTTGGATTTACTACTTCCGATGGGATTTATATTCAAAATACATTACTTGAAAAAGGCGATACGACAGGACCAATGTCTGCAGAATTTATTCTCAAAGATCCAACTGTAGAATTTGCGGTTCTGGAAACAGCCAGAGGTGGAATTCTTCGCTCTGGATTGGGATTTGGAACTTGCGATATTGGGGTTTTGACCAATATTAAAGAAGACCATTTAGGCATAAGTGATATACATAATCTGAAAGATTTAACAAGAGTGAAGCGGGTTGTTCTGGATAGTGTTAAAAAAGATGGCTGGTGTGTTCTGAATGCAGATGACGAATATTCTATGCGATTGGCGGATGATCTACGAGCAAAAGTAGCATTGTTCAGTCTGGATGAAAATAATCCCCATATCAAAAAATTTGCAAAAGAAGGTAAAATTACCTGCGTTTACGAAGAAGGTTTCGTAACTATTAAAAAAGGCGAATGGAAAATCCGAATCGAGAGAGTTAAGAATATCCCGATCACAATGGAAGGAAAAGCAAAGTTTATGATTGCAAATGTTTTAGCTGCGTCATTAGCCGCTTACGTTTACGGTTTCGAAATCCCGAATATTGCTTTAGCTCTGACGACATTCATTCCAAGTGCTCAGTTAACACCTGGAAGACTGAATGTCTTCAAATTCAAAAACTTCAAGGTAATGATTGACTTTGCACACAATCCCGCGGGTTATGAAGCGATTGAAGATTATCTTAAGAATATCGAATCCAACAAAAAAATCGGAATTATTTCCGGAGTGGGAGACAGACGTGATAAAGATATCAGAGAATGCGGTAAAATTGCAGCAAGGATGTTTGACCACATCATTATCAGAAATGAGAAACATCTGCGCGGAAGAACCGAAGACGAAATCAACGGATTGATTATAGAAGGTATCCAAAGTATTGATAAAAATGTAAGCTACGAGATTATCCCGAAAGAAATCGATGCTTTGAAACATGCGATGAGCTTAGCGGAAGAAGGAACCTTTATAACTGCGTTAAGTGATGTCATCAATAATGCTATAGAAATTGTCCAGGAATACCAGGCCAAAGAATTACAGGACGAATAAATTGAGATAATTAAAACCGCCAGACCTGGCGGTTTTTGTTTTATAAAGGAATACCTTGTCAATTAGATACCTGATTCTTCGTGGCAACCACGGAATACACCATTGGGATTTTATCTCCCAAATGTTCGATCCTGAACTTTTTAGGTTCGAATTCTATGGTTTTATTGAAGCAATTGTAAGGCGAATAATCGTATTCATCCAGAGAATTTATTTCTAGACCGTTTTGTATTAAACTATTGATAACTTCACTTAGACCATGATTCCATGTTACATATTCCTGGGTGATATCAGCTGTTTTATCAGCATAAGTTCCGCTTTCTGTTTCTATGATTGCTCCGGAATTAAAATAGCGGTAAAAGACCTTTTCAAAATCGTTATCAAACATCCAGACCACGGGGTGAAATTCCACAAAAACAAATTTTCCTCCCGGTTTTAGAAATCTCGCAATCACTTTTGCCCATCGGTCCAGATCCGGAAGCCAGCCAATCGTTCCGTAACTTGTATAAACAATATCGAATTGCTGATGCAGATGATTGGGAAGGTCGTAAACATCGGAACAAATGAATTTAGCATCGGTACCAGAATCTTTAGCGATCTGTTTGGCACTTTCGATGGCTTTATCAGATAGATCAATACCTGTTGCATCTGCTCCAAGACGAGCCAGTGATATTGTGTCCTGGCCAAAATGGCATTGGAGATGCAGGACTGATTTTCCTTTGATATCACCCAACAGGTCGAGTTCTATGCTGTTCAACGAAGTATTGCCTTTCAGAAATCCGTCAAGGTCGTAGAAGTCGGATGTGAGGTGAGTATCTGTTCTATTGTTCCAGGATTGACGGTTGATTTCCAAATAATCATTCTCTTTACTCATAATTATACTGAATAGTTACTTTTCCAAATATCCGAAAATCTTTATTATTATGAAAAATGATTTCCAGATCAATAAAAGTGTATGTTCATACTCTCTTTTGATTTGGTATATTTGTATTCAAATTCACAGCGTGAAGTTCCAAAATAAGAAAAAATATCTTAGCTTTTTAAAATTCAAAAAAGATTTCCAACAGTTTGGACTGGAGAAAGCACGCAGCTATGAACTGATTCTTCATTGGCTAAATAGCAGGTTAAGCAGAAATCAGTTTCTTCTTCTTTCGGGTATTTTGGTAGGACTTACTGCCGGTTTGGCTGGTGTGATCCTGAAAACTTTGGTTCACAATATTCATTATTTTATCACGCACAAAGTTCACTTCGAGTATCAGATTTTATTCTACATCGTTTTTCCGTTTTTAGGGATTGTGTTAACGACAATTACCGTGCAGACTTTATTTAAGGGGCAGGATAAAAAAGGCATTGGTGTGATTTTGTATGAGATTGCCCAGAACTCAAGTATCGTTTCGTCGGTTAAGATGTATTCCCAGATTGTGCAGAGTGCGATTACTGTCGGATTAGGAGGTTCTGCCGGTCTGGAAAGTCCGATTGCTGTGACCGGAGCCGCTATTGGTTCCAATTATGCCCAGACTTATAGATTGAGTTATAAAGAAAGAACTTTGTTGTTGGCGGCAGGCGCTAGTGCTGGGATTGCATCAGCGTTTAATGCACCGATTGCCGGGATTATGTTTGCCTTTGAGATTCTGCTGACGGGCGTTGTGTTTACCGACTTTATTCCTCTGGTTGTGGCTGCGGTTTGCGGTAGTTTGTTATCCAGGATATTACTGCAGGAAGACGTTCTGTTCAGGTTTTATACAAGAGAAGCTTTCAATTACAAAAACGTTCCTTATTATCTTATTTTGGGAGTTGTCACAGGTCTGTATGCAAGGTATTTTGTATTGATGTCTCAGAAGGTTGAACATTTTATTCATCAACTGAAGATGTCACCGTTGAGAAGAGCAATGTTTGGTGGTGCTGTTTTATCTCTGCTTTGTGTATTATTTCCGCCATTATTTGGAGAAGGTTATGACACTATCAAGGCTTTTACCAGTGGTGATACTCTTTTGATTATTGAGAACAGCCTGTTCAGATATTTTGAAGTCAAAAGCTGGACGGTGATTATTTTCCTGATCCTGGTACTGGTTCTGAAAGCCTTTGCCACTCCTTTTACGATTTTCAGTGGAGGAAATGGAGGAAACTTCGCACCATCTTTGTTTGCTGGAGGAACTGCTGGTTTTTTGTTTGCAGTAGTTTGTCAGCAGATTGGTTTTAAAGAAGTGCCGGTTACCAATTTGGTTTTAGTGGGAATGGCTGGTGCAATGAGCGGAATTCTATATGCGCCGCTTACGGCAATTTTCCTGATCGCTGAATCCAGTTTTGGTTATGATCTCTTTATTCCGTTGATGATTGTGTCAGTAATTTCATACCTGATAGCAAAAAGTTTCTCGCCGATTTCTCCGGAACTGAAATCACTGGCTGATCAGGGGAAAATCTTTACAAGCAAGCATGACAATAATCTTTTATTTTCTCTGAATACCAAAGATTATATCGATTTCCAGTCTCAGGTCATTAATGAGAATGCTTCTGTCACAGAGTTATTTGATATGATAAAAAATGGGAACAAAAATTCTTTTGCTGTCGTCGATCACGCGAACAAACTGAAAGGTATTCTTGATATGGATGATGTCCGTCCTTATCTTTTTAGCGATGACATTGATAAGCTTTCACTTAGTAAAATGATGAAGGCGCCGCCTGCGGTAATATTTCAAGATCATAAAGCACCTGAAATTTTACAGACTTTTGACGAAACCGGTTATTGGTATCTGCCTGTTGTAGATCATGATAACCGTTTCATTGGATTCATATCAAAATCGTCTATATTGACAGATTACAGACAGTTACTCAAATTGTATTCTGAATAAAGATATAATCACAAATACAGGATCTTAAATATTTCCGATCACGAACATATTTTCCATCGTAGGAACGGGACTTCCGCCTCGCTTTTCCAATGTGATGGCGAATGCCTGTGCATTTGGAATGTTAGATAAGACGATTTTGCTGTCTTTATCTTCAGAGTACATCCCTGCACTTACAGGTTTCCCGTCTGAGATTGCCCAGAGCTGATATTCCATTCCTTCAGGAGCTTTCGGAAGATGTTCAGCATTCAGGTAAACATTCTTTGTTTTTTTATCCCAGAAAACAATCGCTTTGGAATCCGGATGTTTTTCTACACCTTTCAGGGAGACCATCAGCATATCGGGGTTGGAGAACATCTCCATTTTCTGACTCAGTTTTTGGATAGCAAGACTCTGACTTTCTTTTTCGGTCTCGAGTTTTGCAATCTCCTGTTTTGTTTTGGATTGATCGTTCATCCAGAACGCATTTCCTGCGAGGCTAAGCAATAGAAGAATAGATGCCGCAGCAGAAAGCAATTTCCAGTTGCTGTTTCCCTGTATTCTTATTTCTTCCTGAGGTTTTGCTGCTGGAATATCAACAGAAGCCATAGGTTGTACATTGTCAACAAGCTGTTCCTGCTGAATTTTGTTCCAGATCTTAGACTTCAGATCACTTGGAGGTGTCACAGCCTGAGCAGTGGCCATATCTTCCAAAGTTTTTTGTGCCTCTTCAAAAGCTGCTCTTACATCAGCATTGTTCTTCATTACACACTCCAAAATACCTGCTTCTTCGGGAGAAGCAAGACCTAGAATATAAGATTCTATGATTCCGGATGATATGTATTCTTGTGTGTTCAATTTATTGATAATCTTTTAGCAAATCCTTTAATTTCATTAATGCATTACGCATTTTGGTTTTTACGGTTCCCAGCGGGATCTTCAGTTTTTCGGATATTTCATTTTGGGTAAATCCCTGATAATATGCCATATTTATAAGTTCCTGCTTATCAGCTTCCAGGCTTTCCAGAACATTTTTCAGTCCAATAAAGTCAGACTCTTCATTGGTTGTTGAAAGTTCTGCAGTGTTATATACGAAATCCGGGAGCGGTTGGTTTTTGAGTTCGTTCTGGAATCCTTTCGATTTCAGATAATCAATGGCTGTATTCCTTGCGATATTGATCATCCATGTATAAAATCTGCCTTTTGAAACATCGTATTGATGGATAGAATTCCAGATTTTGACAAAGACATCCTGGATGACATCTTCAGTATATTCTTTGGAGCAGACTATCCGCAGGATAACACCATAAAGTGCACCAGAATAGTTGTCATACAGATGATGAAAACCATTTTCGTCCTTATTTTTCAATAGAACGATAAGCTGCTCTTCAGAATATTTAGTTTTAATAATTGATTATTTTTCATTCCAAATGTAATAAAATAAAATATACCACAGACAAAATCCAAAGAATCTTTTATTCCGTAAATGATATTAAGTAATCATTCAACATTTATTAAAATGAAAAATTTAATATCACACACGACTTTCAAGGTTATTCTTATTCTGATTTCAATTAACGCTTTCTCACAATCCGGGAATTTCAAAATCAAAAACCCATATTATTCCAGAACTGATACAAAACCATTAAAGGTGAGCAATGCCGAATGGAAAAAAATCCTGAAGCCGGAACTCTATCAGGTGGCAAGAGAAGCTGCTACGGAAACTGCTTTCACGGGAAAATATTATGAGTTCGATGAAAAAGGCACTTATTACTGCGCAGTCTGCGGCAATGCTTTATTCCTTTCAACCTCCAAGTTTGCAACCACTTGCGGCTGGCCTTCTTTTTATCAGCCTGTACGCAAAAACAGTGTTAAGTATAAGAAAGATACATCTTACAATATGGAAAGAACAGAGGTTCTTTGTGGAAGATGTGACTCTCATCTTGGGCACATCTTCGATGACGGACCAAAACCTACAGGAAAACGCTTTTGTATGAACTCGGTTTGTCTTGATTTTATTCCTGATAAAAAAATAAATGGTTGATTTATAATTATTTAAATAAAAACATCAAAAAAATTAAATCCAAATTAAAACCAATATCGTAAATCCACATAACACTAAATATTAACAAAAAAATAAACTGAAATGAATTCAAGATCAAAAATCACAGTATTAAGTATCCTGACATTATCATTCGCTTTTAGCGGAAATATGTTTGCACAATCAATGAAGGAAAAAACGGTAATGGTTGGCGGTGCTGCCATGTACCCTTCAAAAAATATAATACAAAACGCAGTTAATTCTAAAGACCACAAGACTTTGGTTGCTGCTGTAAAAGCTGCAGGCCTGGTAGAGACATTGGAAGGCAAAGGACCATTCACGGTTCTTGCACCAACCGATGAGGCTTTTGCAAAACTTCCTAAAGGAACGGTAGAAAATCTGGTGAAACCTGAAAATAAGGAGACACTGACAAAGATTTTAACTTACCATGTTCTTGCAGGAAAGTATAATGCAAAACAAATCTGGGCTGCAGTGAAAGCTGGCAACGGAAAGGCTATGATGAAAACAGTAGAAGGCGAAAATGTTACTTTTTGGACAAAAGGTAACGATCTGTATGTGAGAGATGCTAAAGGAACGGATGCAAAAGTAACGATTGCTGACGTAAACCAATCCAATGGTGTTATTCACGTGATTGATACAGTATTAATGCCATAAGTAGTTGATAAGGCAGCATAAATTTTTTATGCTGCTTTTTTTGAATTTAAAAAAATAAACCAAATACTAAAAATAATATTATGAAAAAAACAATCAGTGTATCCAATCAGGGTGCTACCCTGGATACAGGCAGAAGAAACTTTTTGAAGCTAAGTGGGGTAGGATTGGCAATGGCTGGTCTTGCGCTCGTAGGATGTAACGATGATGATATGATGATTGGTGGTAATGACAATGTTTTTGACCTTGGAAAAGGAGATGTTGGTGTCCTCAATTATGCATATGCGCTGGAGCAGCTGGAAGCGGATTTTTATACCAAAGTGGTTAATAACTTCTACTCCGGAATTTCCAGTGCGGAAAGAGAAATTTTTACAGACCTGTATCATCACGAGGTGATCCACAGGGATTTTTTCAAGGCTGCCATCAGCGGTGCAACATCCAATGTGTTACCGACTCTGGAATTTCAGTATCCTAATGTGAACTTCAATGACAGGAACTCTGTACTGGCAACTGCAAAAGCGCTGGAAGATACAGGTGTTGCAGCCTACAACGGCGCAGGCAGGTATATTACGAATCCGGATTATCTGGTCATTGCCGGTAAGATTGTTTCTGTGGAAGCAAGACATGCATCAGCTATCAGGAATCTCATCAATCCGGGATCTGCTGATTTTTCAGGCGATGATGTGATAGATGCCAACGGATTAGATCTGGCAAAAGAGCCTAAGGATATTGTCATGGCAGCAGGTGGATTTATCAAAACGCCATTCACATGGAAAGAAAGAAACATCGGTTAATTATTCATCTTTTTAAAATCAATTATTATGAACATTCTCAAAATACTAGATAAGCTTTCTGATGACAGATTCTTCACAACAGAAGCTTCACGATTAAGCACTTTAAACAGCATAGCAGGTTTTGGTAAAAAAGTAGCAGTAGCGGCAGTGCCACTCGGGTTAGGAGCATTGATGACCACTCCCGTAAAAGCAGAAACAACAGATGCTGCATCTTCTTTTGCATTTAAAAGTACATTGACCGATGCATTGCAGCTGGCTTTGGTTTTAGAATACCTGGAAGATGAATATTATAGAATGGGGTTAGGTGTTAACAACCTTATTCCCACAGCGGACAGAAAAGTTTTTATGCAGATTTCAAAACATGAGACAGCGCATGTTGCTTTTCTTAAAAGTGCCTTAACATCATTGGGAGAAACGCCGGGATCAAAACCGACATTTGATTTTACAGCCAAAGGTAATTTCTCTCCGTTTACGGATTATAGCCAGTTTCTGATATTGGCTCAGGCATTCGAAGATACAGGTGTGAGAGCTTACAAAGGACAGGCAGGCAATGTGATGTCTAACAAAGATGTTTTAACAGCGGCTTTGCAGATCCACTCCGTAGAGGCCAGGCATGCGTCTCAGGTCAGAAGAATGAGAGCTAATAAAGGCTGGATAGAATTAGCCAATGGTGGTAATATGCCTTCCGCAACCAATCCCGTCTATGCAGGTGAGGATAATACCATGCAGGCAGGTTTCAATACGGCAACAGCTTTTGGTGCTCCGGCAGGATCCGCAGCTTATGACGAAACAATGAGCGGTTCAGATGCACAGACTATTGCATCCTTATTTATTGCGTAGACCTTACCATAATAGTTATTTTTTTTGCTGACCATTTTCCGGTTTTAAGCCGGAAAATGGTTTTTCGTTCTTAACATATCAGGGTTTAAATAATCCAACTAAAACAATTTATAGTTATTACTGAAACTTCCCGGTTATTATTAATCCATAAAAATAGCGTGATGATAGAGGAATTAACATTAAAGTCATTCGGAGCTGACATTGAAGAATACAATGCCGGAGATACTGTTTTTAAGGAAGGAGAAGTGCCACAGTTTTATTACCAGATTGCTAAAGGGAATGTTAAGCTGAATAATGTCCGTCAAAATAACAAAGAATTGATACACTGCATCCTGAATGACAAGCAAAGTATTGCAGAATTTACATTGTTTATGAATAAAACTTACCCGGTAAATGCTGTGGCTATCACAGCTTGCGAGGTGTTGAAGTTGCACAAAGCAGGATTTTTAGATCTTTTGGTCAGTTATCCCAATATATATTCCAAAATTATCTGCAATCTTTCAGATTTTGTACATTTCAGGTTGTTTATGGGTGGTGTTTTGTTTGAACAAAATCCTGCCAGTAAGTTGATTTCACTGTTGGATCATCTCAAAAGTTCGCAGGATGATCGGGATCCTTTTTCATATCAGGTTCCATTCACAAGACAGCAATTGGCCAGCTTGACCGGTCTTCGTGTCGAGACCACAATCCGAACACTCAAGATAATGGAGAAGGAAAATGTTGTGAAAATCTCAAACGGAAAAGTGTTTTACTAAAGTAAAATCGACCTGTTTTTCTGATTATGATTTGAAACAATCAAAGGCTAATTGTTAGTTTTTTTTCTGTAACCTTTGATGAGGATATAGAGGGCAAACAAAAACGTCAAAGCATACAAAGCGGCCAGCCATGGCTTCTCCACGGTCATAGTTTTAAAATCTATTTGCTTATATAATGCCGATCCTACAATGATGGCAATAATGCTCATAACGAACACAGGCGCTTTCCTGTTTTCCATAGTTCATAGTTTTTATGATGCTTAAAGATAAGATTTTTGAAGGAAATTTTCTGCTGTCTGGAATAAAAAACCGCTCTGTCTGGGCGGCTTTTTATTTCATATCATTTGATACAATATTGTGAGTGTCATTTTTTACCACGGAATTTCTCCCGATTCAGGGTTCGTTTCTTCGCAGAAAAATTTTCCCGTTACGTCGTCATTGCCAATTAAAGCATATTTTACAATCCGTCTTCCGGCATCTTCCACCGTGCCTGTTCCACGGTTGTTGTTAAAATCCGTCTTTGTAAAACCTGGACTTACCGCATTGATTTTGAAGTTGGTATCACGAAGTTCATACGCCAGGTTCACAGTGTACATATTGAGTGCTGCCTTAGAAGATAGATAAACTGCCCCTTTGTGGTTGTAATACTTGTAAGTCGGGTCGCTGTGCAAAGTTATGGAACCCTGACTCGAGCTTACCATCACAATTCTTGGCTCGTCCGATTGTTTCAGCAGGTCCAAAAAAGCATGTGTCACCCTTATCACGCCATAAACATTGATGTCGTACACTTCTTTGAAAACATCAATGCTGGTGTGTTCAGCAGTTTGTGGGATGTAATCGCCTTTTTCATCAAACTTTGCACCCGAGATTCCCGAATTGTTGATCAGGATATCCAAAACATCTGTTGTTTTGCCGATCTCCAGTCGGGCGTTGTTTACCGAATTGTCATCAGTGACGTCGATCTGAATGGCTTCTACCTGGCTCAGTCCTTCTGATTTTAGTTGTTCTACAGCTTTCTGCCCGTTTTCCAGGCTTCGGTTTCCGAGATATACGTAAAGTCCCTGTTGTAATAATTGTCTTGCTGTTTCGAAGCCGATGCTTTTGTTAGCACCTGTTATAAATACTTTTTTCATGTCCTGTTGATTTAGAATTTGCTGCTGCTAAGTTGCGGCAACTTAAAACAGAATCGTTTACCATTTGGTAAAAAGTGATTTTAGCGGATGTTTTTCCGGATTCTGCTCAACGATTGTTGCGTTATACCCAGGTAGGAAGCGATGTAAGAAAGCGGAACACGGTTGGCAAGGGTGGGGAATTTTTGAAGGAAGGTCAGGTAGCGGGTCGTAGCATCATCCGAAACTAATGAACTTCTCCGATCCAGTTTTTCAACCAATGACTTATGGAATATCTTGTTGGTGATATCGTTCCAGCCAACGATCGTATTGGAAAGTTCGTTCCAGTCCTGCTGCGAAAATACAATCAGCTTACAGTCTGTAAGGGTCTGGATGTATTCCGTGATTGGCTCGCCTGGGCTAGGGTTGGTAAACAGATGGTGTTCATCCACAAAATACTTGGTTATCTCCTCACCTTTGTTGTTGTAGTAATAGATGCGTAAAATACCTTCCAGGATAAAAACAAACTGGTTGAAGGTTTTTCCTGCTTCTACAAGATAGTCACCTTTAACAAGTGTTATTTCATCCGCTTTGCTGCGGATAAGGTCGATCTGCTGTTGGTTCAGGTTACCGAATTGTAAAATATAGTTGGTCAGTTCTTCCATGGCTGCAAAGTTAATTAAGCCTATTGAACTGTGGTTTACCATTTGGTAAAAATGGTGGAGAACTTATCTGAATTATTTCCTAAAAAAATTTTGCTTTTGTTAGTAAGGTTGAAAATTCGCACTATCGGCATAATTTAACTTTTCGAATCTTTTATAAGACTTTGTTCTCTTACTACAATGAAGCCGGCTAATCTAGTATGATTGCAAATTGTTATTCCGAACCAATGAAAAAACATGGCAAAATGACAAAGACCACCCAAAATCAGGTGGTCTTTGCGTTGTAATTTAAGGTCTAAAGGATTTAATTAATTTAATAGGGGTTCAAGAGCCTCAACCTGACACTGATACATTTCAATTAATATTGTAAACGGTCTCAGTATGATCATTAATAATTAAATCATATTTTTTCATTCTTAATTTCATCCACAATCTCAGGATTCAGCAGTGTAGATGTGTCACCGAAGTTGGAGAAATCGCCTTCTGCAATCTTTCTCAGGATGCGGCGCATAATCTTGCCGGATCTGGTCTTTGGTAACCCGGATACAAACTGAATCTTGTCCAGCTTGGCAATCGGCCCGATCTGTTCGGAGATCAGCTGGTTTATTTCCTTCGCAAGGTTCTCGCGGTTTCTTTCTTCTCCCGACTCTTTCAGGATTACAAAACCATAGAGTGCATTCCCTTTGATATCGTGCGGATAACCCACGATTGCTGATTCGGCAACAGCAGGATGCTCGTTAATGCTGTCTTCAATAGGTGCTGTTCCAAGGTTATGCCCGGAAACAATCACCACATCATCCACGCGCCCAGTGATTCTGTAATAGCCAACTTCATCTCTCAGTGCGCCGTCACCAGTGAAATATTTACCTGGAAATGCCGAGAAATAAGTTTCCTTGTAACGCTGATGGTCGCCCCAAATCGTTCTTGCAATTCCCGGCCAGGGAAAACGGATGCAAAGATTTCCTGTTACTTGGTTGCCGGAGATTTCGTTACGCTTATCATCCATCAACACCGGCTGGATTCCTGGCAAAGGCAAAGTCGCATAAGTGGGTTTGGTAGGTGTGACAAATGGGATAGGAGAGATAAGGATTCCGCCGGTTTCGGTTTGCCACCAGGTATCAACAATCGGACATTTCTTATGACCGACATTATCATTGTACCAATGCCACGCCTCATCATTAATTGGTTCACCAACAGAGCCGATGACTTTAAGAGAATCCAGGTTGTGTTTCTGAACCCATTCCACGCTTTCTTTTGCTAAAGAACGGATAGCAGTCGGAGCGGTATAAAACTGAGTCACTTTATGTTTCTCAATCACTTCCCAGAATCTTCCTGCATCAGGATAAGTCGGCACCCCTTCGAAAATAACGGTTGTTGCGCCATTCAGTAACGGACCATAAAGAATATACGAGTGGCCCGTGATCCAACCGATGTCTGCTGTACACCAATAGATGTCATTTTCTTTATAATTGAACACGTTCTTGAACGTGTAAGCTGTGTAAACCATATAACCGGCACAGGTGTGAAGCATTCCTTTTGGTTTCCCTGTAGAACCGGAAGTATAAAGAATGAACAACGGATCTTCCGCATCCATAATCACCGTCACAAAATCCGAAGATGATTTATCATAATACTCCGACATCCAGTGATCTCTGCCATCTTTCATTTTCACATCGTTGTGCGTTCTTTTGACGACCAAAACATTTTCTACAGTTGGTGCCTTTTCTAATGCTTCATCCACGATGCTTTTCAGGTCAAGGACTTTGTTTCCTCTATAACTTCCGTCTGATGTGATAACCATTTTTGCACCACAGTCATTCACTCTGGAAGCTACAGCAGACGCAGAAAATCCTGCAAATATCACCGAGTGTACTGCTCCCAATTTGGCGCAAGCTAGCATCGTGACTGCCAATTCCGGAATCATGGGAAGATAGATGCAGACTCTGTCGCCTTTCTGGATGCCCATTTCTCTCAGAACATTGGCTGTTTTGTTTACTCTTTCATAAAGTTCATTGAAACTGATGTGCTGTGCCTCTTCTTTAGGATCGTTAGGTTCCCAGATAATGGCGGTTTTATCTCCGCGTACGGAAAGATGTCTGTCAAGGCAGTTTTTGGTGATATTAAGTTTTGCGTTTTTGAACCATTTGATATTGGCTTCTTCCATATTGTAATCTACAACTTTGGACCAACGCTGATACCATACAAAATTCTCATCCGCAACCTTATCCCAAAACTTCTTAGGGTTTTTGATGGATTTTTTATATTCTTTGAAATAGTCCTGCAGATTCTGGATGTGATAATTTCTCATATTATTTCCGGCTAGATTTAATTGTTTTTCCGATTGTATTAATGTTCAAGCCAATTTACATAAAATTAAGCAAATATGAACTGGAAATCATTCATTATTGAGATAATATTATTGTTAATATAAATTTAACAGATAAAATAATCTTTATTATTTGGATTATAAAGATAATTATTTCTATTTTTGCGCCTTAATTAGATAATATCAATGAAATTAGAAGTTTCTTCAGAGAAACATTTGGTTTATGTGGAAGAAATCAGAAACGAAATGGAGGATTCCGCGAAAAAACGCGGAACTGGTATTGCAAAGCGTTCTTCCGACTATCTGGGCAAAAAAATCTCAGAAGGCAATTCTATTATAGCAATCGACGAAAATGGGAACTGGGCGGGCTTCTGTTATATAGAAACCTGGACTAACGGCGAATATGTTGCTAATTCCGGACTCATCGTTGCACCTCAATTCAGGAATGCCGGTCTGGCAACTCAGATTAAGGAAAGGATTTTCCAATTATCCCGTGAAAAATATCCGTATGCTAAAATTTTTGGATTAACAACTGGGTTAGCGGTGATGAAAATCAATAGCAATTTGGGTTACAAACCCGTCATCTATTCTGAACTGACGCAGGATGAACAATTCTGGAACGGTTGCAAAAACTGCGTGAATTACGAAATTCTGATGATGAAAGAACGCAAAAACTGCCTTTGCACAGCAATGCTTTTCGTTCCGGAAAATCTGAACCAAGAGAAAAAGAAAAATTTAGAATCTATAAATAACAATAATGAGTAAGAGAGTAGTTTTGGCATTCAGCGGAGGTTTAGATACTTCCTATTGTGCCAAATATCTGAGTGAAACTTTGGGTTACGAAGTTCACGCAGTTACGATTAATACAGGAGGTTTTGATAAAAATGATGAGATTTCGCTTAAAGTAAAAGCGGAAAAATTAGGCGTGACTTCTTACAGGTTTGTTGATGCTTCGGAAAAATATTATAATGATTGTGTCAGATATTTAATTTTTGGTAACGTTCTGAAAAACAATACATATCCGTTGTCTGTGAGTGCGGAAAGAACGGTTCAGGCGCAGATGATTGCTGAGGTAGCTTTGGAAATTGGAGCTGATGCGATAGCGCACGGAAGTACTGGCGCAGGAAATGACCAGGTTCGTTTTGATTTGATTTTCAAAGTTATGTGTCCGAAAATCGAAATCATCACACCAATTCGTGATATGAGTTTGTCTCGTGAAGATGAGATTCAATTCCTGAAAGACCATAACTACGAAATGGACTTTGAGAAAGCGAAATATTCTATAAATAAAGGACTTTGGGGAACTTCCGTTGGCGGAAAAGAAACTTTGACTTCAAGACATAATCTTCCGGAAGAAGCGTTTCCGTCACAAATCGAAAGAACAGAACCTTCTCAACTGAAAATCGAATTCAAAAACGGAGAACTGATTTCTGTCAATGGCAAGACTTATTCACATCCGGTTTTGGCGATTCAGAAGATTGAGGAACTAGCTTCACCTTACGGAATCGGTCGCGATATCCACGTTGGAGATACGATTGTCGGCATCAAAGGTCGTGTTGGTTTCGAGGCTGCGGCGGCATCAATCATCATCAAAGCACATCATTTATTGGAGAAACACACTTTATCAAAATACCAGCAGACGATAAAGTCGCAGTTGTCAGATTGGTACGGAAACTGGCTTCACGAAGCGCTTTTCCTTGACCCGGTGATGAGAAATATCGAATCATTTTTGCAGGATTCTCAGAAAACAGTCAACGGAAAAGTGTTTATCACGCTTCATCCGTATCGCTTTATTCTGAACGGAATCGAATCTGAAAATGATTTAATGTCTTCAAAATTTGGAAGTTACGGCGAAGAAAATCTCGCCTGGAGTGGTGAAGATGTGAAAGGATTTACCAAAATCCTCAGCAACTCGCTCAACATCTATCATCAGGTCAATAAACTGAACTAGAATTATTTGGGCAGCTTAATCCGTCTTCCGCTCCCAATCTTTTTTGCAGACGACTTCAGTTTAAAATAGAACTTAAGTACAAGCAAAAAAGGATTTCCGCTCAAGCCGGGCTGCGTGTAATTCAATGAAAATCTGTTAAATCAGAAAAATCTGCGAGAAAAAATAAAAGATTCAAAAAATTTGCGAGTTAAAAACAGTTAGTAGTTAAAAAAAATCTTTGCGCGCTTTGCGTTCAAAATATTTATAATTAAAAATGAAAAAATCAGTCGGAATCATCGGAGCCAATGGCTACACAGGAAGCGAACTCATTCGATTGCTCGCATTCCATCCGAATGTAGAATTAAAGTTTTTGTTCAGCCGTTCCAACTCCGGAGTCAGGATTTCAGAATTATATCCGGATTTGGATTCAATTTGCGATTTGGTTTTGACGAATGAAATTTCACAAACCGACATTCTTTTTCTTTGCCTTCCACACAAAGAAAGTCAGAATTGGCTAGATGAAAATCCGGTGTCAGATGAAACTTTGATTATTGATTTAGGAAACGATTTCCGATTGGAAGGAGAATTTAAAAACAGAAATTTCATCTACGGTTTGCCGGAAATTTATTTCAATGAAATTAAGGATTCGAAAAGTATTGCCAATCCTGGATGTTTTGCGACTGCGATTCAGTTGGCGTTATTGCCTTTAGCAAAAGAAAATCTGCTGAAAGATGTTTATACAACGGGAATCACTGGTTCTACCGGAGCTGGACAGTCGTTGCAGGCGACAACGCATTTCACTTGGAGAAATGACAATATTTCCGCGTACAAAACTTTGAACCATCAGCACGTTGATGAGATTTTGAAACAAATCAATTCGCTGAATCAACAGAATGTCGAACTTAATTTTGTGCCGTGGCGCGGCGATTTTTCAAGAGGGATTTTTACAAGTTCTATTATTGATTGTGATTGGGATTTAGAAAAGATTTACACCTTATACAAAGACTTTTACAAAGATTCACCTTTCGTGAAAGTTTCAGAGAAATCGATGGATATGAAACAAGTCGTTAATACCAATTTTTGTGTTATATCAATCGAAAAAGAAGGAAATAAAACAGCGGTTCATTCTGCGATTGACAACCTTCTGAAAGGTGCATCCGGACAAGCGGTTCAAAATATGAATATTGCCAATGGCTGGGAACAAAGTTTAGGTTTAAACTTAAAACCTATCGCGTTTTAAATCAATCAACAATCAAGCTACAACCATCAACTAAAATGAATTTATTCAACGTATATCCACTTTTCAATATCAATCCAGTAAAAGCCCAAGGTTCTTTTCTCTGGGACGAAAACGGACAGCAATACCTCGATTTTTATGGCGGGCACGCTGTGATTTCCATTGGTCACAATCATCCGCATTATGTTGAAAAACTGAAAAATCAATTGGAGAAAATCAGTTTTTATTCTAATTCCGTTCAGAATCCTTTACAAACTGAATTGGCTGAAAAATTAGGGAAACTGTCAGGTTACAAAGATTACTCGTTATTCTTATGCAATTCCGGAGCGGAAGCTAATGAAAACGCTTTGAAGCTGGCTTCATTTCATAACAGGAAAAAGAAAGTGGTTTATTTCTCAGAAGCTTTTCACGGACGAACTTCTGCCGCAGTTGCCGTAACAGATAATCCAAAAATTGTTGCGCCAGTCAACGAATCTGAGAATTTTATCAAATGTGAATTCAATAATTCAGAAGAATTGGAGAAGATTTTTGCTGAAAATCAGGACGAAATTTCTGCTGTGATTGTAGAAGGAATCCAAGGTGTTGGTGGAATCAATTTATTGACGGAAGATTTCATTTTAAAGATTGAAAAATTGTGCAAAGAAAACAATTCGATTTTGATTTTGGACGAGGTTCAGTCAGGTTACGGACGTTCCGGGAAATTCTTTGCGCATCAGGAATTTGACATCAAACCGGATTTGATTACGGTTGCCAAAGGAATGGGGAATGGCTTTCCGATGGGTGGCGTTTTGATTAGTCCAAAATTCCAGGCGAGTTACGGATTATTGGGAACCACGTTTGGCGGCAATCATCTCGCCTGCATTGCAGGATTAGCCGTTCTGGAAGTCATCGAAAAAGAAAATTTAATCGAAAATTCAGAAAAAACAGGTGCTTATATTGAAGAAAAAATCAAATATTTTCCTCACATCAAAAACATCAAAAGGCGAGGTCTGATGATTGGAATTGAGCTCGACCAAGCTTGTGCAGATGTCAGGAAAGCATTGCTGTTTGAGCATTTTATTTTCACGGGCAATGCCAATGGCAAGAATGTTCTGCGGATTTTGCCGGCGCTCAATATTTCGGAAAAAGAATCCGATTTGTTCATCAATGCTTTAGAAAAAACCTTGAAATCTATTGATTCGAAAAAAGAAATTATAGAATTTAAATAACGCAAAGGCGCAAGAAATCAATAATTATAATGTTGAAAAGTCGCAAAAATCGTGCATTAAAATTTGCGACTTATAAAAGTCGAATTACATAAAATAATTTAGCGCCTTTGCGATAAAAAAAAATAAGATGAAAAATTTCACTTCCGTTTACGATATAAATAACTTGCAAAATACCATTGCAAAAGCTTTAAAAATAAAAGAAAATCCATTAGGAAATCCAACCAAAGGAAAAGGAAAGACAATTGGTTTGGTTTTTCTTAATTCCAGTCTCAGAACAAGATTAAGTTCACAAATCGCCGCTCAGAATTTGGGACTGAATGTCCTGGTTCTCAACGCTGCTCAGGAAGCTTGGAATCTGGAATTTGCTGACGGAACCGTAATGAACGGCGACACAGTCGAACACATCAAAGATGCGATAGAGGTTCTGAATCAATATTGCAACATCATTGCTGTGAGATGTTTTGCAGGAATGAAAAACAAAGAAGATGATGTGAACGAGAGTATTCTGAGCCAGTTCCTGAAACACGCCAAAGTTCCGGTTGTTTCTTTGGAATCGGCAACTCGACATCCGCTACAAAGTTTGGCAGATTGCATCACAATCACCGAAAATTGGACAGAAAATAGAAAACCAAAAGTCGTTTTGACCTGGGCGCCTCACATCAAACCGATTGCGCAGGCGGTCGGAAATTCGTTTACCGAGTGGATGCAGCAGATGGATGTAGATTTCGTAATCACAAATCCGGAAGGTTATGATTTGGATAAAAATTTCACGAAAGGTACAAAAGTGATTCATAATCAGGATGAAGCGTTGAAAGATGCGGATTTCGTGTACGTGAAAAACTGGTCTTCATTTGATGATTATGCGAATATGCCAAAAGTTGAAGGTAACTGGATGCTGACGAATGAAAAATTAAAACTCACCAATCAGGCGAAAGTAATGCATTGTCTGCCGGTTCGTAGAAATCTTGAGCTGAGTGATGAAGTAATGGATGGCGAAAACTCAATCATCTATCAGCAGGCAAAAAACAGAATCTTTTCTGCTCAGATAGTTTTCAGTGAAATTTTAGATGAATTAGATAAACCACAAAAGTCACAAAAGAAATAATTGGATTAGAATTACAAAAATCTTTTGTGTCTTTTGTGGTTCAAAACTTAGCTGAGCGTAAGCGCCTTTGCGAACCTTAAAATATTTTTAATAATCAATAAGAAAACTTTGCGGACTTTGCGTTTAAAAAATCATCAATGCAAAAACTACATATCATAAAAATCGGCGGAACTCTTATCGATGACAAAAAAGCATTGAAAGCTTTTCTTGCACAATTTTCAGAGATTGAAGGCGCAAAAATCCTGATTCACGGCGGTGGAAAAATTGCTGAAACTTTAGCCGAAAAGCTAAAAATAAGGCAAACAATGATTGATGGACGAAGAATCACTAATAAGAAAACGTTGAAAATCGTAACAATGGTCTATGCAGGCAGAATCAACAAAAACATCGTGGCAAAACTGCAAAGTTTCGATTGCAATGCGATTGGATTTTCCGGAGCGGACGGCAACGTTATCAAAGCAGAAAAAAGACAACATCCAGAAATCGATTTTGGATTTGTTGGCGATATCGATGAAAAAAGTATCAATCACGAATTGATTATTAATATAATAAATCTGGGTTTGATTCCGGTGTTTTCTGCCATCACTCACGATAAAAAAGGAAATCTGTTCAACACCAATGCAGACACGATTGCCGGAACTATCGCTCAGGCTTTATCAAAATATTTCGATACAGAATTACTGTTCTGTTTCGATAAAAATGGGGTTTTGGAAAATATTGAAGACGAAAATTCAAATTTGAAAACAATTAACAAACAAGAATTTTCTGAATTGAAATCCGAAGGAAAACTCCACAAAGGAATTTTACCAAAATTAGAGAATGCTTTCAAGGCCAAAGAAAATGGCGTTCAGAAAGTGGCTTTAATCAAAGAAGAAAAATTATCAGACCAAATAAAACTAGGAAATGAAGGAACTGAAATCTGTATTTAGCAGAGAAGAATTAACGGAAAATGCAGTCAAATTGCTGAAAAAAATCATTGCAACGCCCTCTATGAGCCGTGACGAATATAACGTTTCGCTCATCATAGAAGGATTTTTCAATGAGCATCAGTTAACTGTCAACCGATTCAAAAATAACATTTGGGCAACCAACAAACATTTTGATGCTGGCAAACCTTCCATTCTTCTCAACACCCATCACGACACGGTAAAACCGAACAAAGCTTATACTTTGGACCCGTTTATTCCTGTAGAAAAAGATGGGAAATTATTTGGTCTGGGAAGCAATGATGCAGGTGCATCTTTGGTGGCAATGGCGCAGACTTTTCTTTATTTTTATGAGGCTGAAGATTTGACTCATAATTTGGTAATTGCTCTGACAGCTGAGGAAGAAATCTCTGGTCTGGACGGTATCGAAGCCTTGTTCCCACAACTCCCAAATGTAGAATTAGCAATCGTAGGCGAGCCCACAAAAATGAATCTTGCTATCGCTGAAAAAGGTTTATTGGTGATTGACGGGGAAATGACCGGAACACCTTCTCACGCAGCACATCCTAACAATGATAATGCGATTGTGAAATGTATGCAGGATTTGCAGAATATTCTGACTTTCAAATTTCCAAAAGTTTCGGATTATCTGGGTGAAGTGAAAGTGACTTTGTCGGTTATCAATGCGGGAACTCAGCATAACGTAGTTCCGGAAAAATGTAATTTCACTTTGGACGTGCGTGTGACAGACGAATACACGAACCGGGAAGTTTTCGAAATCCTCCAGTCCCAGATGAAATCGAAACTCACGCCGAGGTCATTCCGTCTCAATTCTTCAAAAATCGATGTCAATCATCCGTTTGTTCAGGCGGGATTAGCGTTGGGCAGGACGACTTACGGTTCGCCGACATCTTCGGATCAAGCAATTATTCCCTGCACGTCGGTCAAGTTGGGCGTTGGAGACAGTTTGCGTTCCCATACGGCGGACGAGTTTGTTTATATTGACGAAATCCGGGAAGGAATCGATGTTTACATCAAGATTTTAGAAAAAGTATTATAAAATAATTTGACTACGTCGAATCTCTATTTTAGGTTTGAGTAGCTTTATCCGCCTTCCGCAATTCGACTTTACAAAATGATGTTTTCTTTTGATGAGCGTAAGCGTCTTTGCGAACTTAAAAACATCAGATTAAAATAAAAAATCTTTGCGCGTTTTGCGTTCAAAAAAAATTAAGAAATGAAAAAAATCTGGCAAAAAGACAATACAAAAACCAATGATTTGGTCAACCAATTCACAGTCGGGAAAGACCTGGATTTTGACGACAGATTAGCAAAATACGATGTGTTGGGCTCTATTGCTCACGCAAAAATGCTGGCGGAAGTTGGTTTGATTCGTTTGGATGAAGAGCAGGATATCGTTGCGGTTTTGGAAGAAGTCCTTACCGACATCGAAAAAGGAAGCTTCGAAATCGATAAATCGGCAGAAGACATCCATTCACAAATCGAAACGATTCTCATCGAAAAGCTTGGCGAAACAGGAAAGAAAATCCACACCGCAAGGTCAAGAAATGACCAGGTTCTTACAGATATTAAACTTTATCTGTTAGATGAAATCAGAGAGACTACAGAACTAACGGATTCATTCTTTCAAATACTGAAAGACAAAGCGAATCAGCATAAAGATGTTTTGTTGCCGGGTTACACACATTTGCAGGTGGCAATGCCTTCGTCTTTTGGATTGTGGTTTGGTGCGTATGCAGAATCTTTGGTGGACGATTTGGAATTGCTGTTTGCAACGAAGAATATCATTAATAAAAATCCATTGGGTTCGGCTGCCGGTTACGGTTCATCTTTCCCGATTGACAGAGAAAGCACAACTTATAAATTAGATTTCAGAACACTGAATTATAATGTAGTTTATGCACAAATGACTCGAGGAAAGTCGGAAAAATTATTGGCTAATTCATTGTCGGTTTTGGCAGGAACTTTAAGTAAATTTTCTTACGATGTTTGTCTTTATTTGAGTCAGAATTTTGATTTTATCAGTTTTCCAAAGGAATTCACGACGGGAAGCAGCATTATGCCGCACAAAAAAAATCCGGATATTTTTGAATTAGTAAGAGCAAGATGCAACAGAATTCAGTCTTTACCAAATGAATTGATTTTGGTGACGAACAATCTGCCATCTGGTTATCACAGAGATTTGCAGTTGACCAAAGAAATTCTGTTTCCTGCCATTGATTCTTTGAAAGAATGCCTCGAAATCTTGATTTACACACTTCCGAATATAGAAGTGAAAGACAATATTCTGGACGATGAAAAGTACAGATATATTTTCAGCGTAGAAAAAATCAACGAAGGAGTGAAAAACGGAAAATCATTCCGAGATGCGTACATCCAAATCGGACAAGAAATTGAAAATAACGTTTTTGAGTACGGTTACAAAGAACTGAATCACACACATCAAGGCAGTTTAGGAAATCTTTGCCTCGACGAAATTGAATATCAATTCAATAAAGTGAGAGATAAACTGCTAGGATAATTATCAATTGTTAATGATTAATTTTCATAATTAACCATTAAATCAATCCAACTTAAACTTAGTCGTTTTTTTAACTTCGGCTAGAACAATAGAACTGTGATATTGTCCAATATGAGGTCCGTTTGAAATGACGTTAACCGTGAAAGTATTATAAGAATTGATGTCGTTTGCAAGAATCTTCAACATATAATCATATTCGCCGGAAAGACTGATAATTTCCTGTACTTCATCGTATTTGGAAATATAATCTTCAAACTCTTTCAGTGTTTTTTGAGATTGTTCTTTCAGACGGATATTACAATAGACCACGATGTTGATGCCAAGTTTTTCCCGGTTGAGAATCGCAACGTATTTTTCTACAACACCTTGCTTTTCAAGGTTTTTGATACGTTCGTAAGTCGGCGTGAAAGTCAATCCGATTTTTTCGGAAATTTCTTTTACAGATAGTGTAGAATCCTCTTGAAGGAGCTGAAGGATTAATTTGTCTTTTTTATCCAAACTCATAATGGCAAATCATTCTTTCAAAAATAGAGAAAATTTTTGATTGTAAAAATTTTAGAGCAGAAGTTCATTCATTTAACATAAAAAATTATGAAGAAGATTTCATAATATTAAAAATATTGGTATCTTTGCACCCAATGAATCTGGTACAGAATTTAGCGATAGAAACAATTGGCAAGTTTGCCGACAACAACAATATTTTTTATATTTAACGAAGTCTTTTAGGCTTCGTTTTTTTTTATTTAAAAATTTGAGATATGATTAAGCTTTCACGCGTCTCTACAGAAAGTATAGAGAAAATATTACAAGAAGCGCAGCAGTTTGCTGACGGTAAAATAAGTAAGATTAAAGGCGATGTTTTCGCAGCGAATCTCTTTTTTGAGAATAGTACGAGAACTAAAACAAGCTTTGAAGTGGCTCAGAAAAAACTGGGCCTTCAGGTCATAGATTTCGAAACAGACAAAAGCTCTATCGCAAAGGGGGAAACAATGTTGGATACGATCAAAACATTGGAGGCCATTGGTGTGGAAGTTGCAGTTATCAGACACTCAGAAAAACGTTATTATGATGCGTTGAAAGATGCTAAGCTAAGTATTATAAATGCTGGCGACGGTGTAGGAAGTCATCCTTCACAGGCGGTTTTGGATGCGCTGACAATCATTCAGGAATTTGGAAAAATCGAAGGTCTTAAAATCGGAATTGTTGGTGATGTGAAACACAGCCGTGTTGCTAATTCAGATGCAGGATTATTCAGAAGATTGGGTGCGAAAGTTTATTTCTCAGGGCCAGAATTCTGGTTTGATGAAGGAATGCTGGTCAACGGAACTTACATGCAGTTCGATGATCTGGTAAAAGAAGTGGATGTTTTGATTCTGTTGAGAATCCAGCACGAGCGTCATGAGAGAAACTTCAATTTCAAACCGGAAGATTATTTGAAGAAATTCGGTTTGACAAAAGAGCGTGAAGCGAAAATGAAACCGACATCAATCATTATGCATCCGGCGCCAATCAACAGAGGTGTGGAAATCGATTCAGAATTAGTTGAATGTGAAAGGTCGAGAATCTTCAAGCAAATGCAGAACGGCGTTTTTGCGAGAATGGCAATCCTTAAATTTGATTTGGAAAACAGAGGATTCCAATTCATCGACTCCAAAAATTAAAATATTGATTCACGCTTTCGGGCGTGTTTTTTTTGAGTAAAAATCTAAAAATAAGTATTTAAACTGTCACTCTGAGCTTGTCGAAGAGTCTGGCGTTTGATAAAATTTAAAAATGAAAAAGAAATTAATATTAGAATCCGGCGAAGTTTTTCATGGAACAGGATTCGGAGCAGAGCAGGAAACTGCTGGAGAAGTGGTTTTCAACACAGGAATGACGGGTTATCAGGAACTGATTTCCGACCCGAGTTATTGCGGACAAATCGTTTGTATGACTTATCCTTTGATTGGAAATTACGGCATCAACCGTGATGATTACGAAAGCATCGAACCTGCAATCAAAGGTTTGATTGTGAAAGAATTATGCGATTTGCCATCCAATTTCAGAACTCAAATCACTTTGGACGAATTGTTCCAAAAGAAAAATCTGTCAGGAATCTCCGGAATCGACACCAGAAGATTGACAAGAATCCTTAGAAACAAAGGCGTTGAAAAAGGCAAAATCGTCAATGCAGATGCAGACGAAAAAGCTGTAATCGAAGAGCTAAAAGCGACTCAATTCTCCACAAATCAAGTAGAGCAGGTTTCTACAAAAACATCTTATGCCAGTCCGGGAAGAGGTTTCAAAGTGGTTTTGGTAGATTTCGGTTCCAAATTGGGAATCATTCGCGAGTTGTCTCAAAGAAACTGTGATATCATCGTAGTTTCTCACGACACAACCGCAGAAGAAATTCTATTAATGGATCCAGACGGAATTATGCTTTCCAACGGTCCTGGCGACCCGGAAGATAATGCGGAAGCTTTGGTAATGATTCAGAAATTGTTGGGAAAAGTTCCGATTTTTGGGATTTGTCTAGGTCATCAATTGATTGGTCTGGCTTGTGGAGCAAAAACTTACAAACTGAAATTCGGACATAGAGGTGGAAATCATCCGGTTTTGGATTTGGAAAAAAATAAAGTCGCAATCACTTCTCAAAATCACGGTTATGCGATTGACCAGGAATCTTTGAAAAATACAGATTTAGTAGAAACCCATATCGCTCTGAATGACCGAACCAATGAAGGTTTGAAACACAAAATTCATCCTTGTTTCTCCGTTCAATACCATCCCGAAGCCAGTCCAGGCCCGGAAGACGCGAATTATCTTTTTGATGATTTCATCACTTTGATGGAGGATTTTAAGAAATAAATTTAATTAAAACGTTGCTGCTATAAGCTAATAAGTCTTAAGTAGGCAGTGACAAAAGCAAAGTAGACAGTTACAAGAGTATAGTAGACAGTCAGAAGAGTTAAATAGACAATTAGAAGATTTGAGTATACAGTCAGAAGAGTTAAGTAGACAATCAGAAGAGTTAAGTAGATAGTCAGAAGAGTTAAGTAGACAATCAGAAGACTTAAGTAGATAGTCAGAAGAGTTAAGTAGACAGTCAGAAGAGCTAAGCAGATAGTTTCAATTGTAAAGCTGTCAAAATCAAAAAGAAAATAAAAATCTCCCGACTTCCATCATTGGATTTTGGACAATAAAAGTAAAAATGAAAAGAACAGATATACAAACCATTTTAGTAATCGGCTCAGGTCCAATCATTATTGGTCAGGCTGCAGAATTTGATTATTCGGGAACACAGGCGTGCCTTTCTTTGAAGGAAGAAGGCTACAAAGTGATTCTGATCAATTCCAATCCTGCTACAATAATGACGGATGTGGAGATTGCCGACAAAGTTTATATTGAACCGATTTCTTTGGAATTCGTTTCCAGAATCATTCGCAAAGAACGTCCGGATGCGCTTCTTCCGACTTTGGGAGGACAAACCGGACTGAATATGGCGGTTGAATTACAGAAATCCGGAATTCTTGAAGAATGTAAAGTAGAAGTTTTAGGAACGAAGCTTTCAGCAATCAATCAGGCAGAAGACAGAGATTTGTTCCGTGAATTGATGCGAGAACTGAACGAACCGGTTCCTGAATCTGACATCGTAACAACTGTGCAAGGCGCTTTGGATTTTGCAGATAGAATCGGTTATCCTGTGATTGTTCGTCCTGCTTTTACAATGGGAGGAACTGGTGGTGGAATTGCTTCTACTGAAGCAGAATTAAAAGAAATTGCCGAACTGGGATTGAAACATTCGCCCGTAACACAATGTCTGATTGAACGGTCAATTGCAGGATTCAAGGAAATCGAATACGAAGTAATGCGAGATTCTAACGACAACGCCATCGTGGTTTGTAATATGGAAAACATCGACCCGGTTGGTGTTCACACAGGAGATTCTATTGTGGTGGCGCCTTCGCAGACGCTTTCTGACAGAGAATATCAGTTGTTGAGAAACGCTTCCCTAAAAATCATCAGAGCTTTAGGAATCGAAGGTGGATGCAACGTTCAGTTGGCATTAGACCCACATTCATTCAATTATTATATCATCGAAGTAAATCCAAGAGTTTCGCGTTCATCAGCTCTGGCGAGTAAAGCAACAGGTTATCCGATTGCCAAAATTGCGGCGAAAATCGCGGTCGGTTTAACATTGGACGAAATCAAAAATCCAGTAACAGGAACTTCTTACGCTTGTTTCGAACCTGCTTTGGATTATGTTGTGACTAAGTTCCCAAGATTCCCGTTCGATAAATTTGAAACCGCGGACAGAAGATTGTCAACGCAGATGAAAGCAACGGGCGAAGTAATGGCTATCGGAAGAAACTTCGAAGAATCTCTGCAAAAAGCCATTCGTTCTTTGGAAACAGGATTGAGACATCTTGGACTTAAGAAAAAGCAGGCGGATGCTTTGACAGACGAAGAAATCGAAAGAAGAATTAGGGTTTGTGATGACGAAAGATTATTCATCATTGGTGATGCTCTACGAAGAGGTTACGATTGGGAACAGATTGTGGAATGGAGTAAAATTGACAAATTCTTCATCTGGAAAATCAAGAAACTGATTGACTTCGAAACAACAATCAAAGAAAATAAATTCAACAAAGAAATTCTTCTTGAGGCTAAAAAATTAGGTTTCGCCGATTTGAATATTGCTCATCTTTGGGAAACCACTCAGAAAGAAGTGTTCCAGTTCAGAAAAGATAACGGAATAATGCCGGTTTACAAAATGGTTGACACTTGCGCCGCTGAATTTGAATCCGAAACACCATATTTCTACGGAACTTATGAAGAAGAAAACGAAAGCGTAGTTTCTGAAAAAGAAAAAATCATCGTTTTGGGTTCTGGTCCAATCAGAATTGGTCAAGGAGTTGAGTTTGACTATGCAACGGTACATTCGGTTTGGGCGATTCAGCAAATGGGTTACGAAGCGATTATCATCAATTCAAACCCTGAAACCGTTTCCACAGACTTCTCGATTTCTGATAAATTATACTTCGAACCTTTGGCAGAAGAAGACGTGATGAACATCATCGAACTTGAAAAACCAAAAGGCGTTGTGGTTCAGTTTGGAGGACAGACAGCGATTAATCTGGCAGATAAATTGGCTGCTCACGGCGTTCAGATTTTGGGAACTTCTTTGGAAGATTTGGACAGAGCAGAGAACAGAGATAAATTTGAAAAAGCACTTCAGGATTTAGGAATTCCACAACCATTGGGGAAAACTTCGACTTCAAAAGAAGAAGCAATTGTGATTGCCAACGAAATCGGTTATCCGGTTTTGGTTCGTCCGAGTTATGTTTTGGGAGGTCGTGCTATGGAAATCGTTTATAATGAGAAAGAACTCGCTCATTATATGGAAAACGCGGTGGATGCAAGTCCGGAACATCCTGTTCTGATTGACCGTTACCTGACCGGAAAAGAAGTGGAAGTGGATGCGATTTCTGACGGCGAAACGGTTGTGATTCCCGGAATTATGGAACATATCGAAAGAGCAGGAGTTCACTCCGGAGATTCGATTGCAGTTTATCCGCCTCAGACTTTGACGGAAACTCAAATCAAAACATTAGAAGATTACACGATAAGATTAGCAAAAGGTTTGAATGTCATTGGATTAATGAATATCCAGTACGTGATTTCCAACGGCGAAGTTTTCGTCATCGAAGTGAATCCACGTTCGTCCAGAACCGTTCCTTTCTTATCGAAAATAACGGATGTTCCGATGGCAAACTTGGCAACCAAAGCGATTCTCGGATCGTCATTGAAAGATTTGGGTTACAAATCAGGATTGGTTCCTAACAAGGAAGGTGTTTATGTGAAAGTTCCGGTTTTTTCTTTCAGTAAGTTAACGAAAGTAGACATCTCTCTAGGACCGGAAATGAAATCGACTGGAGAAGTAATGGGGAAAGATTTGACGCTGGAAAAAGCTTTGTACAAAGGCTTAATCGGCGCTGGAAGAAAAGTCCCGACATTCGGTGCAATTCTCTTTACTGTTGCTGATGCGGACAAAGAAGAAGCTTCTGAATTGGCAAAACGTTTCAACAACGCAGGCTTCAGAATTTGGGCAACGGAAGGAACGGCGAAATTCTTTGAAGAAAAAGGAATTCAGACAAAAATCGGTTACAAAATCGGGGAAGAAGATGTGAACTTGATCGATTTGATTCAGAAAGGAAAAGTACAATATGTTGTTAATACAATGACGAAAGGCAAACAATCCGAAAGAGACGGTTTCCAAATCCGAAGAATGTCCGTAGAAAACGGCGTTCCTTGTCTGACATCGATGGACACGGTGGAAGCTATTTTGAAAGTGATTGAAAGTATGACGTTTAAAATGGAGGCGATGTAATTTCAACCTAATAAAATAAAAAAGCGAAAGAGATTTATTCTTTCGCTTTTTTTATGGATACTTTTCAGGACTTTGTGATGTGTGGAAGATTCTTGCAATTAAAATTATATTTTCTTTTTTATCAACAGAGAAAAATATTAAGAACGGATATTTGGCTAATGGTTTAGCTCTAAATTCTTCAAACCAAATTTTAAAATAAGGATTATCCGAAATTATTTTTATTGATTTTCTGAAATCTTTAATAAAGTTATCCGCTACTTTTTTGCTGGCTTTTTCTTGATAATATAAAAATGAGCTTTCTAAATCTACTTTGGCTTCATTTGAAATAATGATTTTAAATGCCATATTTTTCACTCATTTCGTTGAGGAAAATATTAACTTCTGTATGTTCGGAATAAGATCGTTCCTTTATTTTGGATAGACTTTCTTTTTGTTCATTAGAAAGTTCAAAATTCAGATGTTCTTTATTTTTATCAATTTCAGATAAATATGCAGAAATCCTTTCCAAGACTTCTTTTGGAACAGTTTTTAATTTGTCTGTAATTTCCTGATAAAGTGTTTGATTAGAAATGTTCATCATTGATATTTTTATCAAAGTTAGTAAAATCATTATAATATGATAATTTAAAATTGTACTTTTAGCTTCAAATAAAAATCTATGAAAGTATCACACATTTTATCTCTAGGGATTTTCTCAACACTATTGTTTTCCTGCGCTACTGTTCATGGCAAACTTAATACAGGAACCATTGTAAGAGACTGTACAGGAACGTATCTGAGAGTTGCCGAGAATGAAGATTATCTGGTTTGTAATGCCGAAATTCTGGAATCTAAAAAGGATGGCGAGAAAGTATCTTTGGTCTATGATAATACGGATAAATGCCCGGAAAGAGACGGCAAAATTATGTGTATGATGTACCACGAGAACAAAGGAATGATTAGAGTCAAAAGCATAAAATAAATCTTGAACATTATAATAAAACCTCATATTTTTATGAGGTTTATTTTTTTTGAATAGCTATGATTCAGATTTTACTTGGGAATTTAGATTGGGAAATAAGAAAATTAAAACGAAATGAATTTCTCAAAACTTCCGGAACGATTGATACGAATGTCTATTTTGTAGAAGAGGGAAGTGTCCGGATTTTTATCGAAGATGAAAATGAGGAACGGATTATCAGGTTTGGTTATCAAGGCAATATTATTGTTTCGCTGGATTCATTTTTGTCCGGCAAACCTTCGGAATTTTATATCCAGGCGATTAAAGCTTCAACTGTCAAAATAGCTTCTAAAAAAGATTTTTATGAACTTATCAATTCCAGCAATGAGAATTTGAAACTTTGGAGTTCAATCCTGGAAGATCTGGTTTTACAGCAGATTGAACGCGAAAAAGATTTGTTGTACAGTTCTCCGAAAATCCGCTACGAAAGAGTCTTGAAAAGAAGTCCGAAATTATTTCAGGAGATCCCGAACAAGTACATTGCGAACTATCTCAGGATGTCGCCGGAAACATTATCGAGGTTGAAAAAATCTTGACTTCAATCAATCTTTTTATCAATGAAGTTTTAGACTTTTGTGAAAAATTTTGACGATGACAATTCCAATTATTCAATTACTTAACGAACTTAAAATCATTACAGAAAATAATATTGAATTTGCTGAATCTTTACAAAATGTAAGCACTGAAAATCTGAACTTCAGAACATCCGAAGACAGCTGGAGTGTTTTGGAATGTTTGGAACATCTTAATTTTTACGGTCAATTCTATCTTCCTGAAATCGAAAACCGAATCAATGAAAGTCGCTTTTCCGCAAAAAAGCCAGATTTCAAAAGTGGAATTTTGGGTAATTATTTTGCTAATATGATGCTTCCGAAAGAAAAGCTCAATAAGATGAAAACTATGAAAATGGCCAATCCGATTCATAAGAAATTGGACAAATCGGTTATTGGAGAATTTATCAATCAGCAAAATAAAATGCTCGAATTGCTGGAAAAAGCAAAAACCATTGATTTGGAAAAAACCAAAACTTCAATCAGCATTTCAAAGTTGATAAAGCTGAAATTAGGCGATACTTTTCGATTCGTTATTTACCACAATTTGAGACATGTCAGACAAGCCGAGAGTGTTGTGAAAAATATTTAAATTACCTTTTCAAAAGATTAATACTCACTGTGGCCAATTCAGAATCCGGGAATTTTTTGAAAAGATTGGTGTCCGGTTCTAGTCCTGATTCTTTACAAATCCTGTGAAATACATCGACTTCTACAATGTACTGATCAGAAAATCCGTGTGTGGCGTCATAAGCTGTTGCAGCTGTCAATCCCAGGTTTTTGGAAGTGATTTCCGGTGAAAGCGTATGCAGTTCAATTAACAACAGTCCGAATTTTTCTACATAAGGTGTCCATTTTTTGAGATGATTCAGAAGATTTTCCTCCACATCTTTGTTGGATAATCGTTTTCCACGGAACGCAAAAGCGCCGGTTGATGTGCTGATTCTATTGCTATTAGTTTCCAATACGTCTTCCCAAATCCTGTTGTGGTCAAGGAATGTCCTGATGTTTAACAAATCTCCTAATCCAATATTATAATCTGAATGTAAATCTTCCGCCAGCTGTTTCGGATTTCCAATGTCGCCCCAAATCACTTTTGCCCAGATGTCATTCTTGATAAGATTGGCTCTTGTCACTTTCAGCGCAGCCTGGTTATAATCTGCACCAACCAGAAACAAAGGATATTCTTCCAGGTGTTTTCCTCGCAGAGTCTGTCTTTCGATGATCTCGTAAAGATGTTGCAAAAGCGCTCCGTTTCCGCAGCCCATATCAAGGATTCCTTTCGGTTGTTCTTCCAAAGGACGATTGAAAATCTCGATGATAAACTCATCAATCACTTTGAAATAGGTCAGATGTGCGCCACCGCTTCCCCAGACATTCATTTCACGGTTCACATGGATCTCATCTTCGCCATCTTCTATTTCACGGATTTCAGACGCTTTCCCGAAAATCAATTGATTCAGTTTTGAGAACATCGGAAGATAAGAAACCGTTACGCCATAAGCCGTTGCGCGTCTTGCGAAAAATAATCCGGTTTCGGTGAACTGGAAGTTTTTCCCTTTCTTGGAAAACCAACCAAGTTCAGAAAGATAATCAAGGATTTTTCCAAAATATTCCGGGTTCTTATGGAATTCTTCTGCGCTGAAACTGGCCTCCATAAAGTACTTGTGGAACATTCCGCTCATTCCCAACTTGATGATGATTGGGCCGACTAATGCACCTTCGATATGTTTTTGAATTTGGTAATTCACAGAAGATTCGTCATCAATCTCATTCAGAAAAGATTTGTATTTCTCAAAAATCTGAATCCATTTTTTGCATAGATCTTCAGTCAATTCTTTTGAATTAATGACATCGTCATCTGCCAGGAAATCGGCCAAATCAACATAGATATTCTGATAAGAAAAAGCTTGTTCGGTTTTAGAATTCTTTGAGATTTTAATAATGTCGGATTGATTATCAAGCTGATAGTTCAAAAACCCCTGAGAAGCTAAAACACGTAAGGCCACATTCAGATAGCCTTCGTTAACTTCGAATTTTTTATTGATTTCGGAAAGTTCCAGATTGTCATTAGTTAAAATAAAATCCAAAACATTTTTCTTTGACAAAGCTGAAATCACTGGCGCTGTAACAATACCGTCCAAATGTCTGAAAATAGATTCACGAAGTTTTCTTTTGTCCATAAAACTGTTGATTTTCTGTTTTGGAAGATAAAAATTTTCCTTTAATATTGACAAAGAAAAAATACTTGTTCATTTTTCGGTTGTTGATTGGTTATTGAACATCTACATTTGTATCATTCAAGACAATCAATTATGGAATTGAGTAGCGAAATAATGTATCAGGCATCATTTGAAAAGGATCCCGAATTCGAAGGTGTTTTTTGGATGGGTGTGAAAACGACAGGGATTTTCTGTCGGCCGACTTGTACTGCAAGAAAGCCAAAGCCTGAAAATGTCGAGTTTTTTGACAGTGCAAGAGATGCTATTTTGAAAGGTTACAGACCTTGTAAAGTCTGCAAACCGCTGGAAAATCCTGACGAAACGCCAATTGAAATTCAAAAATTAATGGATGAATTATCTGCAGATCCAAGTTTGAAATTCAAAGACGTTGATTTGATTGAGCGTGGCTTACAGCCAGCGACCGTGAAACGCTGGTTTATAAAGCATCACGGGATGACTTTTCACGCTTTCCAAAGATCATTCAAAATCAATTCGGCTTTCAAGAAACTACAGCAAGGCGAGACTGTTCTGGATGTAGCTTTGGAAAATGGTTATGAAAGCTTAAGCGGGTTCAATGAAAGTTTCAGATCAATTATAGGAACTTCTCCTAAAAATTCGAAAATGGAAAAAATTGTTGACCTCAAAAGAATTGAAACACCTCTCGGAACAATGATTGCCTGCGCCAACGAAAACGGAATCTGTATGCTGGAATTCTCCGACAGAAAATCATTATCAAAAGAGTTTGAAGATATTTCGAAATATTTCAAAGCGAATATCATACAGGGCGAGAATCCTCACTTCAAAACTTTAGAAACAGAATTGGCAGAATATTTCGAAGGGAAAAGATTAGATTTTACAGTCCCTTTGGCACCGGTTGGTACCGATTTTCAGAAAAAAGTCTGGGAAATCCTCAGAACTATTCCTTACGGGACTACCAGAAGTTACCAGCAACAAGCCGATATTCTGGGCAATCCAAAAGCTGTGAGAGCTGTAGCCAACGCTAACGGACTTAATAAAATTTCGATTATTATCCCTTGTCATAGAGTGATTGGGACTAATGGAACCCTGACCGGTTATGGTGGTGGAATCTGGCGAAAGCAAAAGCTGTTGGAGTTGGAAAAAGCGATACTGTTTTAGAAGGTTTCGAGAATCTCAGCCTGACAATAATGTCTCGCAGATTAAACTGATTTTGCAGATTGATTAAAATCAGCTTAATTTGCTAAATCAGCAAGACCTTAAAATGAAAATTATAAAAGCAGAAGAATTAAAAAATATAGCCAACCTTTGGTTCAAGGCATTCAACGAGCAGAATTTAGATGATTTGCTTAGTCTGTATGATGAATCTGCACAGCATTATAGTCCGAAACTTAAAATCAGAGAACCCGACACAAAAGGTTTGATAAAAGGTAAAAATGCATTGAGGATCTGGTGGAAAGATTGCTTTGAAAGGCTTCCGACTTTGCAATATGAAGTTAATAAGCTGACTGCGGATTCTGAACAGGTTTTTATGGAATATACTAGAAAAGTGATGGGCGAGGAAGATATGAAAGTAGGAGAGGTTCTCGAAATTAAAGATGGGAAAATTATATGTTCAAGAGTCTATCATGGCTGATATTTTTTATCTTTGAAAAAAAACAGGAATGAGATTTTCTATCCAACCAACTTTAGAGAACGACTTTGTAAGATTAGTTCCCTTAGAAAAGGATGATTTTGAACCATTGTTTGCTGTTGCTTCTGACCCCAAGATTTGGGAACAACATCCCAACAAGGACCGGTATAAAAGAGAGGTATTTCAAAATTTCTTTCAAGGCGCGATGGAAAGCCGGGGCGCTTTCAAGATCATTGAGAAAAATACCGGAGAGATTGCCGGCAGTACAAGGTTCTACGATTACAATTCTGAAGACAATTCCATATTCATAGGCTATACTTTTTATGCGACAAAATTCTGGGGTTCCAAACTGAATCCTCAGGTCAAAAGGCTAATGCTGGATTACATCTTCCAGTTCGTAGATAAGGTCAAATTCCATGTTGGTAAAGATAATATCCGCTCTCAAAAAGCCATGGAAAAATTAGGAGCGAATAGAGTAGATGAGGTTAATGTTGCCTATTATGGCGAACCGGAAAAGCTGAATGTTGTTTTTGAAATTACTAAAGAAGATTATCAGATATGAAAAAGTACAGAATCCAAGCCAGTCCTTTTATTGTTCCCACAACCGACGGAAAGTTAATCGAGGAACATTGGGGTAATTCAACCAGAAATTCAGAGATCTCTATTGCTCATATGGTGGCACCGCCCAACTGGAGCGAACCGCATCAGACACCGGAGTTTGATGAGTTTACGTTGATAATATCCGGGAAAAAGCATTTTGAGATTGATGGTGATTCTGTCATTCTGGAAAAAGGACAAAGCATTATGATAGAAAAAGGAGCCAGAGTCCGTTATTCTAATCCGTTTTATGATCCTTGCGAATATATTGCTATATGTCTTCCTGCCTTTTCGATGGATCTGGTGAACAGGGAAGCGGATTGATAAATTGATGTACTTAATTACACTTTAGAAATATTGCTTAGTTTTATAAGGCACTTTTGGTAATTTTCTATTTGCCGTTTTGTCAGAAATCCCATTCTATAGTAGAAGATTCTTTTCCTTTTTTTAGTATTGATCGTTATTACGAGAAAAGAATTCATAAAGCCCTTTCTCATTTTACAGGACTCTATTTTATCAATAGGGACTTCCAGAACCGGGGTTACTTTTCTTTTTTGTAAAAATGGACGCCTGAGTTTTACAGATATGATATGTTCAGAAATATCTACCTCGGTAACTTTTAAAACCGATAACTTCCATACTATCATTACAAAAATCAGAAACAAAAGTATATATACAAGATTATTATTGACCTTAAATAAAACTTTTGCAGTACACAGAAAAACAATATCCAAAAACAATAGTAGTAAGAGGATATACATTGTTATTCTGATATTTTTTTTATTACTTAGTTTCATTTTTAAGAAAATATCCACCTCTGTAATTTCATTTTTGCTTTTCTCAGAAAGTGGTTTTGTTGTTTTAAAATAAATCCGGGGAGACAGGCAATCTCTTCTGTGTTTTTTCCATACAGCGATTGGATATTTCTTCTTTTTGCCGCATCCAGGATAACCTGATGCCAGTTTTTATAAAGCATTTCTTTCTTCGATTCATCCTGAGATATGCCTCTTTTATATTTCCTGTAAAAATACAGGGGCTCTTTTATGAATGTGAAATTACCGGTTTCATATAGCTTAAGGTATAGATCCTGGTCAACTGCTGAGCTAAGGTCGGGATTGATGCCGGACGTTTTCTCGTAAGCCGTCTTTTTAAAGCTAAAGAAATGGTTGACTTCAAAAAATATGTTGAAGAACTTTTGATCTCCATTTTTCACCGCTCCGGAGGATGGAAACATCTTAAGAGCCAGGTTATCTTCACAGAAAAAAAAGCGGGAGTAGACTGCTACGTTATCTCCGGCATGTTTTTTCAGACTGAGCTCTATGGCATTGTTTGCCAGGGCATCATCGGAATCCAGGAATCCGCAGACCTCACCCGAAGCCAGTTCCACACATCTTCTTTTTGTAAAACCAACGCCCTTGTTCTCCTTGTTTTTATACAGCCTGACCCTTGGATCATTTTGTGTCAGGGTTTTAATATTTTTAAAGGAATCATCCGTAGAACAGTCATCCACGATAATGACCTCAAAATCATCAAAGGATTGATTCAGGAGGCTTTGATAACAAGCCTTGAAATATTCGAAGTTGTTGTAATGGGCAATAAGAACTGAGAATTTTTTCATCGTGTGCTTTAAGAAGGAGTTAATTATTTCATCAAATCAATCCGTTTTTATTTTTTAATTTTCATTTGTTTTTACTGATATGGGATTTAAAAAGCAGCCGGATATGTAAACACTACTAAATCTCCGGCTGCAAACACTAAAATGATGTTATTTTGTATTGCTCTGCATCACAAACACTTTCTGCTGAACTCGCCGAGGCATCTGTTATTTAACAACTTCCTTTTTCGCCTGGGATGGCAAGCTGTTTTCTATAGTTTTCTTATATTGGACAGAATATATAGGGTGATTACTCTATCATCATTATCAAATTCTATAATTAATACCGTTTTCTTTCCGAGCCAGTAGTTGCTCAGGATATAAACCCATTCTTTTGAGTGACACAGTTTAGGACGACTATCAAGGTTTAACAGAACTTCCAGCTTGGACAGCCCGATAAATCTTTCCCGATCCTCTGTAATAATGTATTTCATATTATTATGGATTGGAATGAAGCTTAGCTTTTATACTGCTTACGGAAGTTACCCGGGGTCTGGCCCGTCCTGCTTTTGAAAAACTTTGAAAAGTTAGACGGGTCATACGTGAAGGTTCTTGCAATTGCAGCAATGGATACATCTGCTTTCAGTAGTATTTCCTTTGTCTTTTCTATGATTTTGAAATCGTAGAAATAACCGGGATGGTTCCCAAATTCGTGTTGGATAATATCTATAAGGTGCTTATGAGAAACTGCAAGCTCGGAAGCAATCTTGTTGAGCTCCATAAGATCAGTTGCTCTTGCAGCAACAACATCGTCTATATGCCGGTCCAGAAATGCTATATACTTCTCGGAGATTTCTTTACTCCTGCTCTTCTTTTGTTCTTCCATTCATATTGTGTTTTTTAGAATTCAATAGATTTGTAGTTATACTATAAACATCTTTTTCCATCTGGCTACTGAGTTGCGGCTAAGACCGAAATGCTTAGCCAGCTGGATATTATTAAGGTTATTCTTTTTCTGGTAGTCAAGAATATGGAGAATGTCCGACTTGTTGTAAGAACGGTATTTTTGACTGGACTTTTGAGATTCTCCGAAGATTCTTTTGTTCAGTTCCAGGATATCTATTACAGAAAGGTGTCTTTTGGTGAGCAGTCTTTGGCATTCCGATGTCTTTTCAGGATACTGCTTATCAAGTATATCCGAATAGATCAATTTGAAATCCGGTACTGCTTTTTTTATTCTTCGTGTTTTATGATCCATTTGTAGAGTGTCGTTTTGGGAATTTTGTAACGTTCTATCACCTCGTTTTTGGTCATTTCTTTAGAATTGATCCTTTGTAGTATGAAGTCGATTACTTCTTTGGTATAGATGTTCTTCCGGAACCTTGGTAGTTTTGCCTTACCCTGTTGCTGTTCTTTCTTTTTCTCAGCCGCAGAAGTAGGGGCATACAATATGAGATGCTGGGAATATAATCTGAAAAAATCATATTCCAGCAGCTTGCTCCATTTCAGCAGGATGTCTGTGGAGAGATCCTGTTGTTCATACATATTGTGCACGTCCTTCTCTGTGCAACTTAAAAAATTGCATATCCGTTCAATATCGGTATTGTTTTCCTCGACTCTGGTTTTTATCATCTCACCGATGTGGATGTCTTTGAAGTTCATATATGTATTTTGAATGTATTAGTTTAAGGTCTTCATTTGTAGCATCGGTACAATAATAATATCAAACTTGTCAATACTATCATTGGAGATCCTTCGACAAGCTCATGATGACATTACCTTGTCATGTTGAGCAGAGCGTTAGCGTCGTCGAAACATCTCTTTTTATGATCATCTTTCTTTTGTTAGAGATCCTTCGATTCCGCTACGGAACTACGTTCGCAAACTTCATTACAAGCTGTGCTTGCTCCTCATTTGTACTCAGGATGACAAGGCGTCTTGTCATGTTGAGCAGAGCGCAGCGTTGTCGAAACATCTCTTGTTTATGATAGGCGCTTCTTCTTCGGCTTCACCCAGGGTGACAATCCCTTCTATGGCTTCCAGAAGCTCCATACAGTTCCGTTATAGACTGCAAGCTGTTTTTTTGTGGTGTCATAGGCCATCATTCCCGGGGCAGGATTGATGATGTTCAGGTGTGGGCTTGCCACTCTTGGCAGGACCATGGCTTTATCGGTATCGGAAAGGACAAGGATGCCGGCGGTGCTGTTGGTTGCTCCGTCAGCGCCTATTACGGTTTTCGCATTTGCCAGTTCTGTTTTTGTGGATTGTATGGACAGATCAGCCTGTCCGGTTGTATCTACAGAAAGGTCAAACCAGCTTCCGTCTTTCAGATATTTTACCTTATGATCTGTGGCATCATAGATGATGGATCCGTTTTCTGTGATGGCTGTTTTGTTCTCTATATAGGGCAGGATGAGCCCTTTGTTCTCAGCATCGGTAAACTCCAGAGATACGGAGGTATTGGTAACCGATTGTTTTCCTATTGCGATCTGAGATTTTGTTGCAATTGCAGTGACCAGCATTGCAAATATTAGAATGTTACTTTTCATATTGTGTGTGTTTTTATGTCTTTTACAGGACGGTTTTGTTTGTTTTTTTCAATTATTTTAGCTCAGGATGACGGTGTTGTACTTGTCTTATTTTAAGCAACCGGATGATCAAAGATTAAACTCCGGTTGCTCAAAAAAGCATAAAGAACCTTAGGTAGTTTTAGCTTTAATCACAGGAGCTGTAGTTCCTGCCGGACATGGAATCACCGTTACCTGAGCCACATTGTTTGATGTTGTTGAACAGGTACCACCATTAGTCGCCACAACATAGTAATAGAATGTTCCCAATACATTGGTTGGTGGCGTATATGTCGAAGAATTGGCTCCCGGGATAAGCGTTCCCCCAGTATTACTGCTTGTAGTATTGCTGTACCATTGGTATGATGTGGCATTTGTAGCTGTAGCTGTAAGGTTGGTAGCTGTGCCATTGTTTACAACCGTCTGCGTAGCAGGGGCTACAGATACTGACGTAGGATTGGCAGTAACTGTTATACTACTCCCAGCCGGATAATAGCATGATGAAGCCGTGTTATAATAATAAGGCGTATAAGTATCTGCTGCCACAGGATTGCTTCCTGAAACAACTGCCGAAGAATTAAGCCATCTTAATTCCATGCCTGAAGGTGTTGCACTTACTACATAGGGCGCCAAAGCAGAAGTTACCGTTCCCGATACATTTGATAAACAAAGGCTAGATGGTGGGTTTACATTTGGTACCGGAGAAACATACAAGTTAGGGTTGTCCAGATATACATTGGTTTGTCCGTTAGTATTCCATACATACAGTTTAATCTGGTATGTTTTGGAAGGTCTCATCAGGTAGTTAACGTTCGTAAGGATATTAGGGTCTGAAGGGGTAATTGCCTTATCAGCAGCAATCTGTATTTCGGTACCAGTATCAGGATCTACAACTACAAGCCTGGTTGTGAAGTTAAGATTGTTCTGATTAGTTGCTGCCAATGGGGCTGCATAGTAATTCTGAAGTTTCATCAATGGGGCATTAGCTGCCATTGTAAAACTGAACGAAGCATATTTGGTAGCAGAAAAAGAACTTCCTACACCGGAAATCGTATAGTAACTTACACTAGTGCCTCCATTCAACGTTGTCCCATTAAGAGCAGTACCATTGGTTGCACTACCCCAGGTGACATTAGAAATATTGGTAGAAGAATAGTAGGGAGATAAAATACTCGATTGTGGGGTATTAGCATATCTATTACTGGAAGTATCTCCCCAATATGCGGCAATATTACCCGGAGTAGTGGCAACAGGACAAAAGTTCTGGGCTACTACACATCCTGATATTAATAGGATAAAGAGGGATGATATTTTGATATATGTTTTCATGATAGAAAATTATTTTTAGTTAATAGCAGGTCCCGTTGTACCAGCGGCACAACAAGGGGTTATAGTTACTGTTACCGCAGAGCTCACCGGACTATAACAATCATTTGTACTGTCATAATAATAAGCATAATAGGTACCTGCTGTGGCAGCCGTTGGAGTGGTATAAACCGAACCGGAATGAGTATTGTTGGTGAACCATACCAATGATGCTCCGCTAGGTACAGTTCCGGTATGGAGGCTGTTAAGATTTGCAGTAGATGCAGGACAAGTGTTACTTAATGTTGTAGCACTTAATGACGGTGCAGTTGTACCGGCATCGCAAGGACTGAGAGATACTCCAACTGTAAATACATCTCCATTATGAACTGAGGCTCCACTACCACCATTCCAATCAACAGGATTTCCGGCAATTAAACTGTTGTCCATTGCAATCAGATAAATCCGGAAGGATACCTGCGTAAGATTCGTACCGTTTACCCTCACAGAACCGCTCATTGCACCGCTGCCGGTAGTATTACCGTATTGGCTGGCACCATTGATGATGGATGTTGTGGTAGGTATAGTAAATTCTGTTGAACCGGAGAGCCTCGTAAGACTTGTTCCCGAAGTCATAAGTTCAAATTCCGTTGAGCAAAGAAATGGATTTCCCGAAGATGTATTATTGCCGGCTCCTAACCCTGCAAAGTGAAAGATAGGATTATTAACGGATTTGTTAAAAGTAACTATAAGATCGGCGAATTGATATCTTACTTTCGTGCTGGTGGTAGGCAAAGCAGAATTTGACTCATATAGAGGTCTAACAGAAGTAAAAATCTCAACATTCCGGTTTGCTGCAACATCAATTCCTGTTCCTGTTGTCGGATTTGCAGATGTAAAATTGGTATTGCTTGGACTTCCAATGCTATTTATCAGCGGAAATAATGCTGATGCAACTGGTGCTGAGGAACTTACTGAAGTTGTTCCTCCGAACATGACTCCAACCCCTGGGGATGGAATCATTGTCCTTTGTTGATTGGTAAGAGAAAAAGTAGCTGTAGTAACCGGAGTAAATGCTGCAAAAGTATTACCTGCTGGGTTATTGGTGTTATTTTGAAAAGTAATAACCTGGTTAGCGATCGTGGGACCATTGCCGGCAGGATTACCTGCACCAGCTGCAAATTCCAGAGCAGGGGTCTGAGCGGAAACAAAGCATCCAAAAGCAATACTTGAAAGAAGAAGTATTTTTTTGAAAGAGAAATTAATCAAATTATTATACATTTTATTCATCTTTTGTTTTATACATTTTAGTTATTGTGAGATACTTCGGCTGTTCCGCTACGCTTCACGCTCAGGACGACAGGGGTAAGCTTTCATTGGCATCGGTTGTCATGTTGAGCAGAGCGCAGCGGCGCCGAAACATCTTTTTAGTTATCCGGGCAGGTTTGTGTCGTTATACAATACCATCCGAACGAAACGCCGTTATCCTTTGATGTGTATATCTTCAGACATTTGTTGGTGGTGTCATACACCATCATTCCTTCCACAAAATTGGCAGCTGCAATACTCACCGGATTTCCTGATGCGTCAAAAGCTACTCTGTTAGGTACAAAAGCCTTTGTTTTGGCTTCCAGTGCGATGTGTCCGCCTTTTCTTGTCATTGGCCAGTTGTCTGCAGTTGTTGCTCCGGCTCTTCCCAATGCGGAGATACCTACTTTGGTGTCTAATACTGTTCCTGCTGTTATACCTGGTTTGTAACAGTATGGTTGTGTACAGACAGAGTCTGTTCCTACCAGTACCGGTGTCCCTACAGGAGAGTAGCAGTTGTTAACAGGATCATAGAAGAATGGGAAATAGATACCATCCGAAACCGCAGTCGGATTACTTACCAGAGTCCCATTCACACGGTTATCGGTAGTGTACCATACCAATGTACTCCCTGCTGGCGGTGCAGTTTGTGGCAAGCTTGTAAGATCTACTGTAGGATAATTACAGCAGCTGTTGGAAACTACTACAAGCTTGTTGCCCGGGCTGTAGCAGTTGTTTGTAGCATCATAATAATATACCCAATAGTTTGTAGGACTAGAGGTTGCCATTACTGTCGTGCTGCTCAGAAGTGTTGCAGCTGATGGCGTGGCAGAGTTGTGCCATTGTGTTGTTGTACCCGCCGGAGCAGCCGGGATGCTGATCCATGTATTCAGATCGACAGAAACAGGATCTGCTGAGCTACAGGTTGCACAAGGGTTAATGGTTACTGTCACAGCATTGGAGGCTGGTGAGTAACAACTGCTGGAAGCACTGTAATAAAATGCATAATAAGTTCCTGCTCCCACGGCTGTAGGTGTAGCTACTGCATTGTTATGTGCTGCATCTGTAAACCATTGCAAGGCAGCATTGGCTGGTACTGCCCCTGTAAATGCCTGGGTATTAAGGTTCACGGCAGATGCAGGACAGTTATTTGATACCGCAGAGTTTACGTTAGGGGCATTAGGAACTGCCGCACATGGTGTTACTATTACCTGTACTGCTGCCGAAGGTGTACTACAGCTTCCATTACCTGCAACAACATAATAATATGTTGTTCCGGCAATATTGGTTGGCGGGGTATAGTTGGCGGAAGTTGCTCCCGGGATCAATGTCCCACCTGTGTTATTATTAGCGGTATTCCTGTACCATTGATATGTGGTTGCTCCCGTGGCAGTCGCTGTAAGATTGGTTGGAACCGCATTGTAGGCTACGGTCTGTGTAGCAGGCGTCGCAGTAACGGATGAAGGCGCTGCAGTAACGTTGATATCCACCTGATCCGAGCTTACACAGGTTCCTGTCGTTATCGTCCAGGTAAAAGTATAGGTTCCGGAGTATGTAAGATTGGTTACCCCACTGTTATATTGTGTAGGTGCTGTGATTACAGGATCCGGTGCTCCGGAAGGTTTGGAAGTAAGTGTCCATTGTCCCGTACTACCTTGTGTTCCGGGATCGTTTCCATTGAGGGTAGCAGATGTGGAACACGTAATGCTTTGATCCGAACCTGCATTGGCATTGATCTGTGGTGATACGAATATAGAAAACTGACTCTGTAAAGAAGTTCCAGAGCAGGCGTATTCTTTGTCTAGAAATTGACTTGGAGATGGTCCCTGGGCTGAACCAGCGAATACCTTAAATACATATTCTCCTGCTGTGGTAAGATTTCCAAAGTCTGCTGTTGTATCGGTAAAATCATGTGGCCCAAACGTTGGTGTTCCCGATCCTGCCGGTTTTGAAACTACACTAAAGTGGTATCGCGCGTTAAAACCCTGGAAATAACTGCTGTTTACAACTCCTTTATAGACAGCTGGCAAATTGACTGTTGCTGATACTATGCCGCTGCCAGGATAGCATACCGTAACATTATTAATGCTGACAGCCGGTCTGGCTCCGTCGGATATATGAATAAAATATTCTTGAGTACCACTAACACAAGTTCCATTGCTAGTAGAGACGTTAAACTTATAAGTTCCCACTCGCCAGCCTCCTGCTGGTGGTGTTGCTGTAACAGTTCGCGTAGCGGTACCCGCTCCTGCAGTCGCAATGGTTGGAGACCCTCCCGGCGGAATGATGCCAGAAGATGAAACAGAAGAGGTATTCGTTACTGGATCCGCTGGGTCAAGTGTAAAACGAAATATGATAGGTGTTGTGCTGCCTGCCATACCGCATTGTACTTCTCCACCACTCCCGGTAGTACTATAAATCATCATCTGCTCAGGATCAGAAGCTACTAGAAAAGATACTGCATTAGGACGAATACCATTGTTAGTATAAGTAATCTCAGGTGTTGTGTAAGTACCGGAAGAATTTGTAATTGTTAATGTGAATTTATATATTCCTGGTGTATTAGCTCCGGTAAAGAACAGAATACCGTCAAAAATTTTATCATAGGCAATATTACCGCCTGCTGGCTGGCTATTAACATTCATTGTGATGGTTGTTCCATAGGTCGGATTACCTGCCGCTCCTGGGTACGAAGTCCCAAATATAGGAGAGGTAGCACTCAAATAGATATAAGTGTTATCAGTTGCACCTACACAAACAGAGGAATTTGGAACTATGATCTGTGGATTAGGGATAAAACGCACAATAGCTGTGTCCTCATACCAGCAGTTAGGATTATTAGTAGATGTAATCCTAAGTGTTACCACATAAGCAGGATCTTCACGGTGGATCGTTTTCTGGATAAGATTAAAAGTAGTCACAGCTGATGTAGGTGATCCAAAGGTTGAATTAGTATTGACTGTCGCATTGGATCTTTCACGTTGATAAATATTATACGCTGACCATTGCGCAGTATATCCAGCAGGTACAACACCATTAAGTGTCACTGTTCCTGTTGTTGCATTCACATTAGTAATGTCCGGACCTGCTGTAAACGTAGAAGCATCTCCCGGCGCGGTAATGGTGACCTGTGAGGTGCCGCTGCCGGAGCTGCAGTTTTGTGCTATCTGGAACACATAGTTGCCGGGGAAGGTCATCCCCGTTACATTAGGTGTATAGGAATTGATGTTACTGATAACGGGGTCAGGTGCGCCTGCCGGCTTGGATACAAGCGTCCAGGTGGGATTTCCAACCGTAGTGCCCGATGCGCTGCCCTGAAGGGTATAGGATGTACCGCATATCGTGGCATTACCCCCGGCATTAACGGTGCAGCTCTGTGCATAGAGCATCCTGTTGCCCAGAAACAGCAAGAGAACAAGCAATAGGTTTTTTGCCTGTTTTGTTGTTAGTTTAGTAGTGTTTTTTTTCATTATGCATTTGTTGTTTATTATTTAATCGTTTTTGTAGAGATCCTTCGACAGGCTCAGGATGACAGAGTTGAGATCCTTCGGCTATGCTCAGAATGACATCGTTGAAGATACTTTGGCTATGCTCAGGATGACATGATTTTGTCATGCTGACGACGGAAGCATCTTTTGTCATGTTGAGCAGAGCGCTAGCGGCGCCGAAACATCTCTTTTTAACAGACATCTTTTTTTTCACTGCCCGTAAGCGACGGACGTCGTTGGGGATCGATGATGCACGTCACAGGCTGTCGAAGATGGACGACGCTGGTTGCCAGCGTCGCCCGTCGTGTGTTATGATACGGTGAGCACTTTTTCAAATGCTGCCGTTCTTGGTTCTTTCAATAAGGTGCTACCGGATTGTTGCGTCACAATCTCAAGCTTGTAGGTTCCGGCAGGCAGGGTAGGGATGATAACGATAAGCTCCGAAGGATTGTTCACCACCACGTCGGTTTCTTCTACTTTTGTTCTTGTATTGGTATCTGTGCTTACGAAGTAGATACCATTCTCTGGGTTATCTCCGCCTACTTTTATTTTGGTTCCTGATATTTTCAGGTTTCGCCCCGGTGTCAGCAAGTCGTTGATGTTGCCGCTTTTCACATCTGTTACCTGCAGGATTGCTGATGAGGCATCTGCCACCCCAAGGATATTGATCTCTATATTTGGTATTTCTGCTCTCAGCTTTTCTCCCTGGTTGAACTGGAAAAGGATGCTGTGCTTTTCACTGTTGAAAGTCTCAGAAGGACTGTCAAATACCCCGCGGATCTGTGTATTTGCCGTGAAATATCCTGTGTTTACAGAAAAGCCGTCGCATAGCTGGTAAGCCATTTCTTTCAGGAAAAGCTCCGTCGCATGCTCCATGGCAGAGGCGGAAATGTCTGCGCCTCCACGGTTTACCGCAGATTCACAGATTTGTTTTACAGAAAGGGAACGCTCACTTACCGTGCGTGCAATGAAATCGTTCGGGTTATCTTTGGTAAGCTGGTTATCATACAGATAAGCTTTGATTTTGTGTAGTATCACCATTTGTTTAAATTTTAATTGTTAATTTTTTGTCTTTTATGTTTTTTTTTGATCCTTCGGCTGCGCTTTGCTTCGCTCAGGATGACAGCGTTGAGATCCTTCGGCAAGCTTAGGATGACATGATTTGTCATATTGGGCGAAACGCAGTGAAGTCTAAACATCTCTTGTTCTGATGATTGTCTTCTCTTTGTTAGAGATCCTTCGACTGCACTCAGGATGACAGGTTGTTTGTTATGCTGACGAAGGAAGCATCTTTGTCATGTTGAGCAGAGCGTAGAGGCTCCAAACATCTTTTTTCAACAAGACAGCTCGGGGAATTTAAAGGCTTATGGGTGGAGGACGCTGGAGATTGCATCCTAAAAACAGATTGTTACCGGGAGGTCTCAGGTAAGCCGGAATCAATATCATAAGCAATATTAATATCACACTGATGGCGATGATGTTGATTACTCTGCCGATATATTTGAAGCTGATATTAGAAGTGATGGATAATTGCTTGTTATAAGGGGTATTTGTACTCCAGGTGTGCTTAGAGTCATTTGGAGAAACAGTCTCAACAGGAGCAGGGGATGTAGGTTGGGATGATGCGGCTGTTTTATGTTCAGCTTTAGGCTTCTCTGTAATCGTTTTAAGGGGCTTACTCTTTGGTTGCTGTATATCGGCTGCATCTGTATGGATGATTTCTGCACCTGATATATTTGTGTCCTCTGCAACGACTAGTGCTGCCCCGTCCGATATATAGATCTTACCGGATTGTGCCTGGCCTTCTTCCTGGCTGCCGGCGTATGCTTCTTCCGGCTTGCATGCAGCATATGACATAGTGGTTGCAAATATAAAGATGGCCAGAAAACAAAAATATCTCCCGCTTATCATAAGAGGAGATATAGTGTTCTTTTTTCTGATCATTTGCGTTTTCACCATCTGTACTTTTAGTTAAATACTTATAAATAATAACCGACCATATATATAAGGTGCACTTACTATAGATCCATCATCATTATCAATTCGTGTTATTTACGATTGCAATTAGTAAATATCAAATGGTGTGACCAGTTCTACACTAATAGTAATCGATGACAATATTAAGGTGAACAGTTCTTTTCAACAAGAATTAGATTTGGTGATTTCCGAATTGTCTCACATATTATTCGTGTTATGTAGTGAATTTTACAAATAAGTATTATTGATTATCAGTTGTTTATGTATTTGTGTTTATTTTAACTGTTGTAAAGTGAACTTTTAACCTGTACATGTAGAGGTTGGTCTTTTTTCTGAATTTATACATTAAATTTGCAAGCGATCCTCAGATGTTATTATGATTAAAAAAATAAATTATGATACTTAACAAAAACACACATTTTATGAAAAAATTATTTTACTCTTTTATTCTCATTTTTTGCTTCCATAGTATGTTTGCAGAAAACATAAAGGAGCCTGATCATCTACCACAAACTGAAAAACAAATCATTGACCGCTATGATAAAATCGAGATGGATGATAAGGAAGAGGCCAATATTGATGAAATAAAAAAACTATATGAGCAGTCTAAAAAGCTGAACTTTTCCGAAGGAATCCTTAGGGGGTTAATAATACAGCAACAGGTTGCAGCAACGCAAAAAAACTATACCCTTTCCGCGAAATATGGAAATGATGCAGAGGCTATTGCTGAACAAGTGCAAAATTATAAAGTATTAAGTAAGATCAGTAAGCTTAGAGGGTATATTGATATGATGCTGGATAAATATCCTGAAGCTGAGGTTCACCTCAAGACATCGATAAGCTATGCGGAAAAAATTGAAAATAAAGCGGATAAGCATATTGCTCTTTGCAGCATATACATGAATCTTGCTGGAATGTATGAAGGGCTTGATAAGCCTGAAAAAGTACTGGAAAGCCTGAAAAAAAGCTTGCACTATATAGAAACAATACCCGTAGATGACTTAGACGAATATCAAAAAAACACATACTATTATCTGTACATTAACGGGTTGCAGAGTATGGGCGGTTATTATATCATTCGTAAACCACAAGATCTTGATCGTGCCGAGCTCTATTTTAAAAAGGTTTTGAATTTTCAGAACACGGCACCGGAATATTTCAAAGGACATGAAATGGATATCTATTTATCTCTGGGTGGCTTATATCATGATAAAGGAGAGTATCAAAAGTCGCTGGACTATTCTTTCAAATTTCTTGAAGCTGAGAAAACACAAAAAGATCCGGTATCCAGATGGAAAGTTTACAATACCATTAAAGATGATTATAAATTTTTGAAAAATACAGATGAAGAAATCAAATATATGCGATTGGCTACTGCTCTGAATGACAGTCTTACTTATGCGGAGAAAAAAGCCATTATATCCCTTTCAAGAGACCAGATAAAAAAATCCGATAATAAAAACAGTCTTTTTCTTGAAAAAATTATAGCTGGAAGCGCAAGCATAATTCTTGTTATTATCATTGGATTCTGGGTATTGATCAATAAAAAAAATAAACTGCATCGCAAAAAATATGAAGAGCTGATTGATAAAATAAATAGTAAAAAAGATACTTCTGCTCCTCTTAGCACGTCATCCGGTAAAATTGAAAATAATGATACAAGATCTACCATTGTACCGGAAACGGCGAAAGCCCTGCTTCAGAAGCTGGAGAAATTTGAAGCATCGGAAAAATACCTTAAGAAAGAAGCTAATCTTACATGGCTTGCCCATAACCTCAATACCAATACCAAATACCTCTCGGAGATTATCAGGATCTACAGAGGTAAAAACTTCTCAAACTACATCAACGGATTACGAATCAACTACATTGTCCATAAGTTGTACAACGAACCCAAATACAGGGATTATAAAATAAGCCACCTTGTTGAAGAAAGCGGATTTGTCACCTATAAGGTTTTTGTAATTGCCTTTAAAAATGAACATGGTGTAACACCTTCTTATTTTATCGAAAAACTGAAACAGGAAAATATGTAATCTGCGTTTGGTAGGTTACAGAACCAATTCTTCAAATAACCTGTCAAATGTTCTCTCCAGGTCTTTACTTGAGCCCGGATGAGGTCTTGAGGTCTGTATAATGCTGCTTTTTACAGCTGTTAACCAGCGGAAACGTTCCGGAATATCAAGCTGGGAAATAGAACCGGCGGATGGTTCGCCTTTTGCGATCTTTTCAAAAGATTCAAGATGTTTACGTACCTCCTCATATTCCGTTTTGGAATGTAACAGCCTGAATTTATCCTCACAAAGATGGATCTTAACTTTAATAAACTTCTCTTTTTTCGAGAACATAATTAATCCGACGTTGAAGAATTCTTCACGTTCAGGTTTTGGAACCAGACGGATTACAGCATATTCATATAACTTTTGCTCTTGCATTTTTGGCTTCATTTAAAAAGTTATCAGAATGTTCCAGTCTTATCATAAGGAATCTATAATAGACTTCTTTGATCTCTTCAGGTGACAATTCGGTGTCGTTCCAATGCAGCCAGTCTGTCGGGATCAATTCTACAATTTCTCTCAGTATCTCTGGGGTGAGAATAGATTTGAATCTCATATTGACATCATCTAACTCAGAGGCTTGGGGAAGCAATACGTGATCTTTTATCATTACAAAAGGACTCACGGCATTCTTCTCCCAATTATCCCAGGAATGATGAAAATATAAGGATGCGCCATTGTCAATCAGCCAAAGTTCTTTGTGCCAGATCAACATATTGGTGTTGCGAAATGTTCTGTCGATATTGGTAAGGAATGCATCCAGCCAGACAATCTCAGAAGACAGTTTTGAATCGATTTTCACTGCGCCCGGATCATAAGTGATGGCACCGGAAAGATAATGTAAAGCCAGATTGAGCCCGCAGCTGGCTTTTAGAAGATCCTGAATCTCTTCATCGGCTTCACTTCGTCCAAAGTCTTCAGATAAATTTGCAAACACTAATTCTGGAATTCTGAATCCTAAAACTTGTGCGATTTTCCCGCCAATCAACTCAGAGATCAACGCTTTTACGCCATGACCTGCACCACGAAATTTCAGTACATATTTGAAATCGTCATCTGCTTCTGCTAACGCCGGTAGAGAGCCGCCTTCCCGCAAAGGAAGGATGTACCGTGTAACGGTAACTGTTCTTAGAGATAAGTCCAATTTATAATTTTTTGTAAAAATAGGTATTTGGAAAGAAAAAGAGTGCTATCTGCAAAATGTTAACATTTATCAATTCGAAATATAAATGCCTTTCTAATGCGTATTTGATATTAATATGTGATTAAGTATAAATACGTAATCTTTATTTTTTGTTGTTGTTTAATTTATTTGTGTTAAAAAATAAGTTATATTTGTGAATGGAATGATTGTATATGCTGTTATTGTTGAATTTATTTTAAAACTACTATGAATAACCTCAAAAATAATATATATGAGAAATTTTTACCTAAAAATTTGTATTCTCTTAATTATGTTTTGGGCGAAATTGAGTTTTGCCCAAGCCTTTACAGAGAATTTTGACAATGTTGCCACACTCACCGCGAGTGGTTGGTATCAGCAGAATAATAGTTCTACAATTGGAACCAATCCTAATTGGATTCAAGGTGTACCCACTCCCACAGGTCCTTTCGATTCTTATAATGGTGCAGCAAACTCGTACATTTGTACAAATTATAACTCAACAACCGGCAATAATACGATCAGTAACTGGCTCGTCGCACCGAACAGAACTTTGCGGAACGGAGATGTCTTTACGTTTTATACCAGAATACCAACCCCAGCCCCGACAGAATATCCTGATCGCCTTGAAGTTCGTATGAGTACAAATGGAGCCAGTGTAAATGTTGGAACAGGTCCAACCGGACTTGGAGATTTTACAACATTGCTGTTAAGCGTAAATCCAAACTTGACAACAGGAGTTTATCCGAAGGTGTGGACGCAGTTTACTATTACAATTTCCGGTTTGCCTGCGCCTACATCGGGACGTATAGCATTCAGGTATTTTGTAACAAGTGGAGGCCCAACTGGAACAAATTCAGATTATATAGGAATAGATAATGTGGTTTACACGCCTTATGTTTGTCCGGCGTTTACTATGACACCTGGTGGAGCTTTAACAGCTGGTGCTGCGGGCAGTCCTTACAGTAAAACGCTTACGCAGACAGGGGCTTTAGGAACTCCTAGTTTTGCCATTACAGCAGGTGCACTTCCTCCGGGATTAACTTTATCTTCCTCAGGAACTATTTCGGGAACACCGACTGCTACAGGGACATTTAATTTTACTGCGACGGTGAGTGATGCCAGTGGATGCTCAGGTTCTCAGAATTATTCTATTACTGTACTATGTCCGTCAAACCCGATTACTATAGCTAATTTTCCAACACTTTGTAGTAATAGTGGATTATATACTTTGACAGAAGCTTCTCCCGCAGGCGGGACATATAGTGGAACGGGAGTGAGTGGAGGCAAATTTGATCCGGCTGCAGGTACGCAAACTATTACTTACGATTATACAGATGCTTATGGATGTGCGCATTCCATGAGTAAAACTATAACAGTTAATCCTGAACAAAATATTACATCCCAGCCAAGTGCCAGCACAATTTGTGCAGGTGCTAATACCACATTCAGTGCTACAGCTAACAATGCTACAGGGTACCAATGGCAGGTTAATACTGGTTCAGGCTTTACAAATGTCAGCAACACTGCACCATATTCCGGAGCAACGACGGCTACGCTGACTATTACAGGAGCGACTGCCGCAATGAACGGTTATGTTTATCGTGTAGTAATTTCAGGCTCTACGGGATGCGATCCTAAAAATTCAAACAGTGTAGCCTTAACAGTTAATTCTGCTCCGTCAATTACGACTCAACCGATTGCAAGTACGATCTGTGCGGGTTCTAATACGACATTTACCGCTTCTGCAAGCAATGCCACCGGTTATCAATGGCAGGTTGATTCAGGCTCCGGCTTTACGAATATCAGCAACACAGCACCATATTCCGGAGCAACGACAGCTACGTTGACTATTACCGGGGCAACAGCTGACTTGAATGGTAATGTATATCGAGTTGTGGTAACAGGATTGTGTACACCGGTTGCAACTTCAAACAATGCAGCCTTAACAGTTAATTCTGCTCCGGTAATTACGACCCAACCGATTGCAAGTACGATCTGTGCGGGTTCTAATACGACATTTACCGCTTCTGCAAGCAATGCCACCGGTTATCAATGGCAGGTTGATTCAGGCTCCGGCTTTACGAATATCAGCAACACAGCACCATATTCCGGGGCAACAACAGCTACGTTGACTATTACCGGCGCAACAGCTGGCTTGAATGGTAATGTATATCGAGTTGTGGTAACAGGATTGTGTACACCGGTTGCAACTTCAAACAATGCAGCCTTAACAGTTAATTCTGCTCCGGTAATTACGACCCAACCGATTGCAAGTACGATCTGTGCGGGTTCTAATACGACATTTACCGCTTCTGCAAGCAATGCCACCGGTTATCAATGGCAGGTTGATTCAGGCTCCGGCTTTACGAATATCAGCAACACAGCACCATATTCCGGAGCAACGACAGCTACGTTGACTATTACCGGGGCAACAGCTGGCTTGAATGGTAATGTGTATCGAGTTGTGGTAACAGGATTGTGTACACCAGTTGCAACTTCAAACAATGCAGCCTTAACAGTTAATTCTGCTCCGTCAATTACGACCCAGCCGAGTGCAAGTACGATCTGTGCGGGTTCTAATACGACATTTACTGCTGCCGCAAGCAATGCTACCGGTTATCAATGGCAGGTTGATTCAGGCTCCGGCTTTACGAATATCAGCAACACCGCACCATATTCCGGAGCAACGACAGCAACGTTGACTATTACAGGCGCAACAGCTGGCTTGAATGGTTATGTATATCGGGTTGTGGTAACAGGATTGTGTACACCGACTGCAACTTCAAACAATGCAGCCTTGACCGTTAATTCTGCTCCGTCAATTACGACCCAACCGATTGCAAGTACGATCTGTGCAGGTTCTAATACGACATTTACCGCTGCTGCAAGCAATGCCACCGGTTATCAATGGCAGGTTGATTCAGGCTCCGGCTTTACGAATATCAGCAACACAGCACCATATTCCGGGGCAACAACAGCTACGTTGACTATTACCGGCGCAACAGCTGTCTTGAATGGTTATTTGTATCGAGTTGTGGTAACAGGATTGTGTACACCGACTGCAACTTCAAACAGTGTAGCCCTGACCGTATCATCAGTAAGTGGTTCGACAACCAAAACTGATGTTACTTGTAATGGAAGCTCTAATGGAACGATAACCCTTACACCTTCTGGTGGCGTATCTCCTTACACTTTTGTTTGGAATGATGGGGCAGATACTCAAAATAGAACAGGTCTTGCAGCAGGAACTTATACGGTAACTATAAAAGATGTTAATGGTTGTACAGGATCTGCTTCTGTAACGATTACGGAGCCAGATGCATTGGTTGCTACGGCAGGAGCGCAAACTAATGTTGCTTGTAATGGTAGCGCGACGGGTTCAGCAACAGTTAATGTTACTGGAGGAACAGGTAATTATACTTACAGCTGGAATACAACACCGGAACAGACAGGGATGACGGCAACAGGATTGGCTGCAGGAACTTATATTGTAACGGTGAAAGATGCCAACCAGTGTCAGACAACACAATCATTTACAATTACAGAAGCAGAAGCGGTAATTGCTCCTACAGGTGCGGCAACACAAAGCTTCAATGCCGGAGATACACTAAGTGTTTTAGTTGCTAATGGTCAGAATATCAAATGGTATGCAACAGCAGGTGATGCAACCAATCATATTAATAATTTACCAATGAGTACTTTGATTGTTAATAATACGACTTATTATGCAACGCAAACTGTTGGCGGATGCGAATCTAAAACATCATTAGCAGTTTTAGCCTGGAATGAAGATATGGGTGTGATAAATAATGATGGTAAGACCAAAATCCAAATTTATCCAAATCCGGTTAAAGAAGTCTTACACTTCGGTGGCGAAGAGAAAATCAATAAGATTGTAATTATGTCAATTGATGGTAAGAAAGTCTCAGAGAAAACAATGTATGGCGAAAGGAAACTGAATGTTCATACTTTGATACAAGGTACTTATCTGATTAATATCTTTACAGATAAAGGTATTCAAACCATTAAGTTTATCAAAAACTAAAACTTAAATTATAATTCTATAAGAGCCATCACAAATTTGTGATGGCTTTTTGTTTTTATGATATTCAGAACAAAAACCAACGCTTTCATAACATTTTTAACGAAGTGGTCAAAGAAGATTATATATTTGAATTTGATGAAAAATGCTATTAATAGTTTAAAAAAAATCAGAAACTGCATTTGTTTATCTTTGTTATTATGAGAATATATTCTAGTTTTTTCCTGCTTTTTCTGGTGATTTTTTGTTCCGGACAAAATGCTTTTCACGTATTGCGTAAAGAACTTGGTAAAAAGATTCAAAATTCGGATTATACATCTGCTTTGGACTTCCCGTTTTTTTATTCTCAATCCGAATCGCTATTTTTGGAAAAAATATAAAATGTCCAGTTTCATAGATTTTGGAATCGCTCAAAAACAATACAACAGAATGAATAGAATCACGCAGCTTTTCGGAACAAAATATCCAATCATTCAAGGTGGAATGATCTGGCATTCCGGATGGCGACTGGCTTCGGCGGTTTCTAATAATGGCGGATTGGGATTGATTGGTTCGGCGAGTATGTATCCCGACATTCTGAGAGAAAATATCAGAAAATGTAAAACGGCGACGGATAAACCTTTCGGAGTGAATGTCGCTTTGCTTTACCCGAATCTTGAAGAGATCATCAACATTATTTTGGAAGAAGGCGTAAAAATCGTTTTTACATCGGCTGGCAATCCGAAAACTTATACCGAAACTTTGAAAAAAGAAGGCATCAAAGTCGCTCACGTTGTATCGAGTGTGAAGTTTGCCATAAAATGTCAGGAAACTGGAGTTGATGCGGTTGTAGCAGAAGGTTTTGAAGCTGGCGGACATAACGGACGAGATGAAACGACAACACTTTGTTTGATCCCGAATGTCAGGAAACATATCGATATTCCTTTGATTGCTGCGGGAGGAATTGGTTTAGGAAGCCAGATGAGGGCAGCAATGACTTTGGGTGCTGACGGCGTTCAGATCGGTTCCCGTTTTGCAGCAACAGTCGAAGCAAGTTCTCACGAGAATTTCAAAAATAAAATCGTTGAACTGAAAGAAGGTGATACGCAATTAACATTAAAGGAATTAGCGCCGGTTCGATTAGTTAAAAATAAATTCTTTCACGACTTAGAAAATCTTTACGAAACGGGCAGAAATATCGAAGCTCTGAAAGAAACGCTCGGAAGAGCCCGTGCAAAACGCGGAATGTTCGAAGGTGATTTGGTAGAAGGCGAATTGGAAATCGGACAGGTTTCTGCTTTGATAGATGAGATTCTTCCTGTTGAAAAAGTCTTCGAAAACTTAATTAAGGAATTTAATGAAGCAAAAGTAGATTTGACTTTGTAAGAAATAAGATAAAAGTAAAAAAAATAAAGTTTAAATGGCTTTCCTTCGACAAGCTCAAGATAAACTAAATCTAGCCTGACAAGCTTTAACATTAGATCAAAAAAGAGAAGCAGCGAATTGCTCGTCTTTTATAATCATCATTAATCATTTATAATTAACCACGTGTTTTCCAAACAAGAAGCTCAAAAATTGAAAACAGAATTCTGGACGGCTTTCGGGAAGGCTTTTCCGAGAAAATGGCTGTTGTATGATACCAAAATCAAGGATTTTTCTTTCAAATTTTATGCAGATAACAAAAAAGCTGAGGTTTCGATTGATATCGAGATGAAAGATGAACTGTTCAGAAATGCTTATTACGAGAAGATTTGGTCTTTGGAATCAATCCTCGAAGATTTTATTGGTGGATTTACAAAAGATGAATTTTATGCTTTGGACAACGGGAAAATCATCAGCAGAATTTGGGTTGAGAAAACCGGAGTCAGCATTTTCAACAAACAAACCTGGCCAGATATCTTCGAGTTTTTTGTTGAGAAAATGGATGGTTTTGAACGGTTCTTTTATGAATATGAGGATTTTATAAAAGATGTTTAATTCATTAAAATTTTAATAGGGATGAAATATAACACAAACAAAGGAAATGAAATTAAAGGTCATTTAGATATTTTTAGTTATCAAATTATTGACGAGAATCAAAGGAAAATAATGATTCACGGTAATCCGGAAGGATTAAGAAGCTTTGCAAAATTATTGTTAGAAGTTGCAGATTTGGATCAAGAAGAAGTTGATAATAGATATTTACCAATTGGAGCAAGAGAACATTATCACCTGAGACCAGAAATAGAATTATCAAAAAGTTCTGACGAAGTAATAGTTGGGAGACTTGATGCTAAAGGAACGGGAGATTTCTATGATAGGTATGAAGCTAAAGATTAATTAAATATGAAAAATATTACAATAAAAGCCAACGATTTTTTTGAATTACTGAAGCTGAGAGATCAATCGATGTGGGATGTTTTTGCATCAATGATTGATGGCGAAGAGAAAGAGATCGTTTTCCTGAATGATGAGAATCAATATCTTTTCCACTACGTTTTGCCAACAACTATAGAAAAACTGCAAGAGGATAAAACGCTTTTTGCGAAGGAGTATTCAGAAAAATTATCAGGACTTAACTAAGTGTTTCTTCCATTCAAAATAACCGATAATCGCCATAATGGTGAAAACAAAATACTGCAAAGTCGTGAATCCCAGACCTTTGTAATACATCATCGGGATGCAGATAAAATCGGCAACAATCCAGAAAATCCAGTTTTCGAGATTTCGTTTAGCCATAAAATACATCCCGACAAGGAATAGGGAAGTGGTTAGAATATCGGTGTAATTAGCCCAATCCAGATGGTAAAGTCCGAGTTTGACGCCTTGCATTGAAAACTGATTATCAATATACGGTTTGAGATAGTAAATCAATCCGACAAAAAGCAAACTTCCTGCAAATAGCATGCTTCCGACCTGCCAGTCTTTTTTGCCGGCTTTCTTTACTTCTACGTGGATGTGGTCATCAGAATGTTTGGACCAAAGAATCCAGCCATAGATACTCATCACAGTATAATAAACATTAATGAGCATATCGCCCAAAAGTCCGAAGACGAACATAATATAAATAAAAAGCACGGTGGAGATAATTCCTGTCGGGTAGACCCAGATGTTTTTTCGGATGGAATAATAGACACTCATCAACCCAAACAATACGGCAACGATTTCTAAAACAATAAGATAAGTCTCGTAAGAACTGTATTGTGCAGTCAGATATTCGAAGAAATTCATAGTCTCAAAGATAATTATTAATCTCCTAAAAATGTTAAACGCTATTGATAATTAATACAGATAAGTAAAATTAATTAGTTAAAAAAAGTTAATGAAAGCAATTTTTTAATATTTTCGTAATTCAAAAATAAATATAGAAGAAAAGCCCCCTTTGAATTTTTGGGGATAAAAAATTTTAAATTATGGCAAACATTTGGATTAAAAAGCCGATGGAAGCGTATGAAGCGGACATTAAAAAGAGTCAGCTAAAGCGTGTATTGGGAAAATGGAGTTTAACAGCTATCGGGATTGGTGCCATCATTGGAGGTGGTATTTTTGTTTTAACAGGTACAGGTGCGTATTATAATGCTGGTCCTGCTTTAGCACTTTCCTTTGTCATTGCTGGGATTGCCTGTGTTTTTGCGGCATTGTGTTATGCAGAATTCGCATCCATACTTCCGGTAGAAGGTTCAGCTTATGCTTATGCTTATGGAACAGTAGGAGAGATCTTCGCCTGGATTATCGGTTGGGGACTGATTCTGGAATATGCAATGGGTTCTATGACAGTTGCTGTTTCCTGGTCCGGATACTTTGGGAAATTACTGAAGATGTTTGGGCTGCATTTACCGGCTTGGTTAACGACTGACCCACAAACCTATCTTGCTGCAGGTAATTCTGGATTTTCTATGAACCTACCTGCATTTTTAATTGTTTGGGTAGTGATAGGGATTCTTTTGAGAGGAACAAAAGGCGCTGCAAAAGCGAATAATTTCATCGTGATGCTAAAAGTTTCTGCCATTATCTTCGTGATTATTGCCGGCGTATTTTTTATCAATCCGGAGAACTGGTCGCCTTTCATTCCAGCTGCTACTACGATTACAGAAAACGGTGTTTCGCATTCTGCATATGGTTATGCGGGAGTTGTTGCAGGAGCTTCAGCGATTTTCTTTGCTTATGTTGGTTTTGATGCGGTTTCTACACAGGCTGGGGAAGCGATTGACCCTAAAAAAGATGTGCCATTTGCAATCATCGCATCTTTGGTAATCTGTACATTATTATACATCTTGGTATCATTGGTTTTAACCGGAATGATGCATTATACAGATTTCAATCCACTAGGAAAATATCCGGACGCGATCAAAGCGCCGGTTGCTTACGCCTTTGATATTGCCGGACAGGCTTGGGCTGGTTATATAATCACCATTGCAGCAACAGTTGGTTTGATTTCCGTACTGATGGTAATGATTATGGGACAATCCAGAATCTTCCTGGGAATGTCAAAAGACGGGTTAATTCCGAAAACCTTCTCAAAAGTAAACCCAACGACAAGCGTACCATCAAAAAACTTAATTATTTTAGGTGGTGTGATTTCAGTAATTGCTTCATTTACACCAATCAATGATTTGGCGCATATGACCAGTTTTGGAACCTTGTTCGCGTTTACAATGGTATGTGTTGCGGTTTGGGTTTTAAGAGTTAAAGAACCGAATCTTCAAAGAAACTTCAAAGTGCCTGCATTGCCGGTCATTGCGGTTTTAGGAATTGCAATTAACATCTATTTGATCATCAATCTGAGCAAAGAAGCACAAATGTATTCTTTAGGTTGGTTGGTCATCGGTTTCTTCATTTATTTCTTGTACAGTAAAAGAAATTCAAAACTTCAGAACGGAGGATTTGGAGAGACGTTCAAAGCAGAGCAAGAACCTTTGGAAGATGTTGATATTGATATCGACAACAAGCACTAAAATATAAATTCCGCATCTGTTGCGGAATTTTTTTTGGAGCTTAATCCCGCTATCCACTATATCTTTTTTGTCATTGCGAACGAAGTGAAACAATCTGTTGAACAATTTACCCATCGCAATAACAAAAAAGGATGCCGTTCCTATCGGGGCTATGGATTTTGTCTGTAAAACAAAAATTTTCTCAGTAATAATCAACATTACCCAACTTTCATTATTTTTATAAAATGAAAAAACTAGTACTATTTTCACTCACGATGATTTCATCATTTCTACTATCTCAGAAATTCACGATCGATACTCTATTGACAGATAAAATCAGCATCAGAGCCATCCAAATCTGGGACGAAAAAGTCTGGTATGCCGGAACGGATTCAAAATTCGGTTATGTCAATATAAAAGATAAATCAGATAAAAAGCAAATTAAACTTTCAGATAAAAAGCTACAGTTTCGGACACTTGCTCAAAATAAAAAAAGCTTCTACGCTATTAATATAGAAAGTCCAGCTTATTTTTTTCAAGTTGATAAAAAAACATTAGATTTCAAAGTCGTGTTCAATGATAATGAGCCGACGGCTTTTTATGATGCTTTGAAATTCACGGATAATAATTTTGGATTAGCATTTAGCGACCCGGCAGCCAATCAAAGATTGAATATTTCTCAAACCCGAAATGGTGGTTCTAAATGGATCCATTGTAATGATTGTAAAGATTTTCCTTATTTAGAAAGAGGTGAGGCTGCTTTTGCTGCAAGTAATACCAATATTGCAAGTGTGGGAAATTTGATTTGGATTGCGACCGGAGGTTCAAAATCCAGAATCTTCAGAATGAAAAACAAGGATAGTAATTGGCAGGTTTTCGAAACACCATTTACTCAGGGAACTTCTTCCAAAGGAATTTATTCTATTGACTTTTACAATGAAACTAATGGAATTGCTGTCGGCGGAGACTACACAAAACAATCCGATAACATAAACAATATTGCAACAACCAATGATGGTGGGCAAACCTGGAAAATCCAAGCCAGCGGACAAAATGCAGGCTATATGACTTGTGTCAAATTTCGACCAAAAACCAATGGAAAAGAAATAGTTGCGGTTGGAGATCAACACATCAGCTTCTCCTCAGATTATGGAAAAACCTGGACAAAAATCTCCGACGAAAAAAATCTATACGCCTGCGAATGGCTCGATAAAAACACTCTGATTCTAGCAGGAAAAGACAAAATAATAAAGTTGAATTTCTAGACAGTGAATGTATTGCTTTGATGAGCGAAGCGCCTTTGCGAATCTTAAAATATTTTCAATAAATTCAAAAATCTTAGTGGACTTTGCGTTCAAAATTAAACGTTAAAAACATAATCCCTATTTTTGCACCGAATTAATGGAATAGGCATAACTTGCAAATGAAAAATACGGTTATTTTCGATATGGACGGCGTGATTGTAGACACGGAACCGCTTCACAAAAAAGCTTACTATCAACATTTCAAAGAATTAGAAATCAATGTAGATGCAGAATTATTCTCAAGATTTACAGGAAAATCGACCCGAAATGTTTACCAGATGATTAAAGAGATTTTCGGAATAGATACCAATGTTGAAGAATTAATCCAAAGAAAAAGAACCCTATTTTACAACTTATTCGATTCTGACCCCGCTTTGAAATTATTAGATGGAGTCGAGAGTTTGATAAAAAATCTTTATTCTTCTAATTTCCAATTGATATTGGCTTCATCTGCTGCCAAATCTACGATTGACCGGGTTTTCAAACGTTTCCATTTATTTCCCTATTTCTCACATCTTGTAAGTGGCGAAGATTTCCCGGAATCTAAACCAAATCCTGCGATTTTTATCGAAGCTCAAAGATTATCAGGAAATGATAAATCCAATTGTATTGTCATAGAAGACAGCACCAACGGAATCCAGGCTGCAAATGCTGCAGAAATATTTTGTATTGGTTATAAAAGCGTAAATAGCAAAAATCAGAATTACGAAACCGCAGACTTAGTCATCCATCATTTTGATGAATTGAAAGTAGAAGAATTGGAGTTGATTTAAGAAACTCTTTTCTTATTGGAAGATTCTACCCATTCATCATTTTTGCAGACTTTACAATTGCCGTGTTCTCCGGATTTGAATTCCTGTGTATAGCCGCAAAAAATACAGGAATAATGAGTGTCTTTACTGAATGTCTTCAATGGGTTTTCTAATGAGTTGGGAAATATCGGTAAACCATATTTGATGTCTTTATCTTCATAATAAAAAACACTGATTTCGCCGGAAATTTCCTCAATAGCTTTTTCAACCTGACCAAGTTGTGAAACGCCTTTCAGTCTTAGTTCCGCAAAGAATTCATCTTCTCCAAGTGATTCTTTTCGGAAATCATCAATGCAAAAAACACCATCCTGAATCAAGCAAATCGGTTTGCCTTCAACCAGTTTTTCAAATTTTTTGCTTTTGCCAATAAAGTATGTGATAATGGTGTATAAGCTGATTATCATTGTGAAAACAACAATCGCTGGCATTATTCCAACATCTTTGTAAAACATCGGATCACCGGCAGCAGAACCAAGTCCGATAATCACAACCAGTTCAAAAACTGAAAGTTGTTTTACGCCTCGTTTTCCCAAAAGACGGAGCCCAAAAATAATCACCAGAAACATTATTCCGGTTCGGAGAACTGTTTCCAGAAGGAAAGTCCATTCTTCAGAACCTAATAAAATTTGTTTGAAATCGAACATAGTTTTTATCGCTATGTCCAAAAAATAAGCCAGAGAATTTAGTTTTGAGTTGAAATATAAATGAATGATAGAATATTCAATTTTTCTTGTAAACGGTCATTTTTTTGTCACCTGTTTTTGTGATGATTTTACTATCAACAGCTGATTTCAAATCTCTGCTCGCGGTTGCCGAAGAAATATTTTTGAAATAATTGATGTAATCTTTTCTTGTGAATTCTTGATTGATATTCTCCAGAAAAATCAAAATTCTATCATTTTCAGAAAGTTTTTTTGTAGAATTTTCCAACAGTTCAGAAAGGGATTTATCTATGATTTGCAACATATATTCTATGAACTTGGTAGATTTTCCCTCCTTATCAGAAGCCGATAAAGCACTGTAATATTCATCTTGATTTTTTGAAATCAAAGTTTCAAAAGGTATGAATTCAAAAATGGGATAGTCATTCATCAAAATCAAAGTCTGCCAAAGTCTTCCCATTCTGCCATTTCCATCCATAAATGGATGTATGAATTCCATTTCGTAATGAAACACACAGCTTTTTATCAAGGCTAATTCTGATTTATTCTTCAAATATGCAAAAAGGTCTTTCATCAAATAAGAAAGATTTTCCGCTGGTGGTGCAATATGTTCAACTTTCGAACCTTTTACAATTCCAACACTTTTCGTTCGATATTTCCCGGGATTTTCTATGAGGTCTTTCATCAGAGATTGATGTGCTTTGAGAAAATCTTTTTCTTTATCAAATTTTAGTTGAGCCAGATTTTTATAAACATTCAAAGCGTTCAGAACTTCGATTATGTCTTTTTGAGGTCCCGCAATACGTTTGTTTTCCAAGATTGCCGTGATTTGTTCTTCAGAAAGAGTGTTTCCTTCGATACTTAAAGAAGAATGAATCGTTTTGATTTGATTTTGCTTTCGAAGAGTAGGATTTGTTTTAGTCAGAAATTTAGCATTTACGACTCCGATTTTTTCTGAAATCGATGCAATATATTTTAATATTTCTGATGTAATATCGTAAGGCGGTTTCATTTTTGATAGTATCATTTGATAGTATCAAAGATACAAAAAATTAGCTGCCAAAAAACGCCATAGAACTTCCAATCCAAATCGCATCTTTCTTGTTAAAATCCACATTCACCATTGCTGCTTTCGTCATTCTGACAAGGTTTACGAGAAGTTCAGGATTTTCTTCATCAGGATTCCAAGCAAATAGCAAACGGATTTCGGCTTTAGAAAATTCTCCGTTGATGTCTTCAAAAAGAGGCGCATAAGTCACTTTTCTTTGAAGGATATAATTTTCTTTATCTTCAATTTTATTGATGATTTCCTGTGTAGGATTTAGATTCACACCGCTTCCGGCAAAAGAAAAAAGTGGTTTCAAAACGAAATTTTCCAATGGTTCATTTTCAGGAAAGTCAGACAAGAAATAACTTTTCGGAACAAATTCGTGCTTTAGTTTTGGGAGAATATATTTTGAAATTTTGAAAAACCAATTCGGATGCGTAATCCATTCTACATCGATGTCTTCCCGGAAATCAAATTCCGTTTCCAAACCTTCTATTTTATCCAATTCATCAAAAATCACACGATTGTAAATTCTGTTAATAGGAACTAATTTTCCATCATTTTCGTAGAATAACTTTTTGCCTTCTTTTTTAACTTTGGTCAGACAAACCGTTTTGATTCCAAGATATTGTTCAGTCAGAGCGAAATCAATCGCGGTTTTTTGTTTTTCAGGGTAGATCTCCAGAAGAATTACATTTTCTGGATTTTCGTTTCCTACGATAACTTGTTTCAGTTTTTTGATGTATTTATCTTTCGGAAGTGAGTTTTTCAATTCGTTCAGAAAAGGATAAACTTCGGTGATCACTTCTTCAAACAACTTCTGGAATCCAAATAAGCTCGGAAAAGCCTGCAATTCTATCAACTGCGGAATCACATTTCCACTCTCATCCTGACAAATTCCAAAATCTATCGCTACAAAATGGGGTTTCTGAGTGTCGTTCGGAACATTACAATTAGCAGGAATAGCTTTTCTCAGTTCTTCGTCAGGCATTTCCTTGATTTGCGAAATAATCGACTGAGAAGCAGCATCCAGCTTTTGCCAAAAGTCTTTGGTAAGGAAAATTGGACTCTCAGAAAGTCGAAACGCGGCTTCGTGACCGCATTTCTCTTTTATTAATTCATTGACTCTTTGATATTTTTCCGGAGAAAATTCTTTGTTAAATAGAGTTCTGTATTTTGGGATCATAGTTTGTGTTTGGTTAATAGATATTGGTTTAAGTTGTATTTAACCCAATACTAAGTTTTTAGTAATTTGTTCAGAAGCAAGTTGTAAAAATCTTGGGATGATTTGCGCTCTGGTTAACACGATTTTGTCGTCATCGTCCATTCTGTCGATCGTTTCAAGATATTTTTCCATTCCGAAGGTTTCAATCATCGCTTTCTTATTTTTCTCGTCTTCCAGGTTTTTGATGAAGCCAAGCGGATCCGCTTCCGGATGAAATTGTGTTCCGAATATTTCGTCAGAAAAACGAACGGCCATCATTGCTCTTTCCAGGTGTATTGTTGGACGGATTTTTTCCAAAGCCACGATTTTCATTCCCAACTCGTCCAATTTTTCCTGATTGGGTTCAATACATTGATACGCCCTGGAATCTACGCCGTAAAAAGGGTCTGGCAGATTTTTGAATAAAAATTCCTGCTCGCCGTCTTCCGATTTATGGATTGGCATCACACCAAAAGAATAGGATTTTCTCTTGCAGACATTCGCAATTCCGAAATGGATCATCGCCAGCTGGAAAGAATGGCAAACCAAAAACAAATATTTTTTCTGCTCATTGTTTTTGTTATGATCCCAAATCTGTGTCAAAAAATCAGCAAATTTCTGCTCCCATTCATAACCTTCGCGATGCGGATTTCCCGGACCTCCCGAAGAGATGAAGATGTCAAAATCCTCCACATTAGGCATTTCATTTTTATAACGAACATCAAAAAAATCCACAGAAACTTCGTATTTCGACTGCTTCTGAAACGCCTGAGACAGCTCTTTTATGTTTCTCATCCCTTGATTCGGATGATTATTATTCATATCCAAAAGTGCAATTCTTACATCATTTTTACTCATATTCATAAATTTTTACAAAAATACGGAATCTAGAATTGATGAAAAGTTAATAAAATTCTAAAAAAATATTAATTTGGCAAACTATAAGTAAAGAATAAGACTTATCAAAAACTCATAACTTATAATTCATGACTCATAATTTACAAAAGCCCTTTCTCTGTCTCATAAATCATATAATCCACGACTTTCTTCATATCGCCGCCACTTTCGTGAAAAACTTTCAATTGTCTGTCTGCTCCTGTTCCATTTTTGACAATTTCTCTTGCATATTCAACTTCTTTTCTACAACCTAAATCATCCACAACATCATCGATGAAAGCTAATAATTCTTCCAACAAATCCTTATAAGGAACGCTTGCCTCTTTTCCGAAGTCAATCAGATGTGCATCAATTCCGTCTTTGGAAGCGCGCCATTTATTTTCTGTCAAAAGTAATCTTCTGTAACTTCTGTAGCTGGTATTTTGCTGGTGCATTTTGTAGATTTTAGCAACCAGAGCCTGCATGATTGCCGCAAGACAAACAGTTTCATCAATGGTCAAAGGCATATCACAAATCCTGAATTCAATCGTAGGATAGAACGGATGAACTCTCAGATCCCACCAGATTTTCTTAGCGTTATCAATCGTGCCGGTTTTGACCATCAGATTAACATACGCATCAAATTCGGCAACACTACTGAAATAGCTTGGCAACCCGGTTCTTGGGAATTTAGCAAAAACTTCCTGTCTGTAAGATTTAAAACCTGTTAATCTTCCAACCCAAAACGGTGAATTGGTGGATAGTGCGTAAACGTGAGGCAAGAAATAGCGCATCACATTTTGGATTCTAATCCCTTCTTCACGATCAGGAATGCCGATGTGAACGTGCAATCCGAAAATCAGATTCGACCTTGCCACATCGCCCATATCACTGACGATTTTGTCATAACGCGCATCTTTTGTGATGATATTATCTTTCCAATGAGAAAACGGATGTGTTCCGCCTCCCGAAACTCGTAAACCTTGGTCGTGAGCAGTTTTTACAAGATGTCTCCTAAGATCGGTCAATTCCTGACGCGCCTGCTGGATATTTTCACAGATGCCTGTTTCCATTTCTACGACAGATTCGTGCATCTCGTGTTTTAAGTTTTCGCTTAGAACGGCTTTTCCTCCTTCTATTATTTTGGAAACGTGAGAAACCAAATCGCGGCTTTCCGCATCTATGATTTGATATTCTTCCTCAACACCTATTGTGAATTTGTGCATTTTTTTTCTTGTGTTAGTTAAGTTAGTAGTTAAGTTTTAAAGTTGATTGGTTACAAATTTTCCCCAATCGATACTGATTTTTCCGGGCTTGTAGTCTTTAGCTTTTTCGATTGCTAGTTTTGCAGCGTGTTCTACAATCCATTGGAAATTTTCCTCACCGACAGAGTTTCTGTCAGCATCAGGAGCCGGATTACAGAAGTCAATCGCATAAGGAATGCCGTCTCTCACAGCAAATTCCACAGTGTTGAAGTCGTAGCCCAGGGCTTCGTTCATTTTAATGGTATAATCCGTAATGGTTTTTAATAGTTTTTCGAGTTCTTTTCCTTCGGTTTGATGTGTTGTAGCATATCTCAGATGATGCGGATTTCTAGGTTCGTAAGGCATAATGTGAACATATTTTCTGCCCAGACAATAAACCCTGTAATAATCTTCGAAAACAATCTCTTCCTGAACCATCATTACCAATTGTTCTGTCTCAGCGTGTTTTGCCCACATATCTTCAGGGCTTTCCACACGGTAAACATTTCTCCAGCCGCCGCCGTCGTGAGGTTTCATATAAGCAGGAAAACCGATATAGTTGAAAATATATTCCCAGTCGTGAGGGAATTTTAGGTTTCTGAAAGATGTTTCAGAAGTGTTTGTAGGTCTTTCGTGTGAAGGTAGTAAAACGGTTTTCGGCAACGGAATTCCAATTTTGGACATCAATGCATTATTGAAAAATTTCTCATCTGCGCTCCACCAAAATGGATTGTTGATAACGTAAGTTCCATTAACAGCCGCATTTTTAAGATAAGCTCTGTAAAATGGAACATCTTGTGAAATCCTGTCGATAATCACAGCGTAACCATAATCTGCACCTTGTTCCAATTTATCGATTTGAACGGGTTCTGCAATATATTCTCCTTTTCCAAGTTCATTTACTTTATCGATGAATGCCCACGGAAAAGTGTCTTCCATCCCGAATAAAATTCCAATTTTTTTTGCCATAATGTTTTGTTTTTGGTCAGAAGTCCTGATGTTGGATGTCTGAAGTTTGTATGTTTGTTTTATTAATTTAAAATTATTTGCCTTGCTGATTAAGCAAATTATGCAGATTTTTTATGATTATATATTTGCTAAATCAATAAAATCTGCGAGAAATTTATTTTAAGATTTACCCGAAAAACCGCCCAATGAATGTCGGAAAAACCATTCTCCAAAGTACCCAATCGTGATCTATCCATTTTTGCTCATCATACCAATGATTGATTCCTTTTTCAGTTAAGATTCCTGCCATTTTTCTAGTAGGTTCCAAACAAATGTCACGGTCAGATGTACTTAGAACAATATGCATATGCTTATATTTCCAGGCTTCGTCATTTTTCACGAATTCGTCCGGGCAATTGAAATAAATCAGTTGGTCTTGATAACCGTCCATAAAATTCCTGATGTTAAAAGCGCCTGACAAACAGAAAAGATGCGAAACTAAATCCGGAAATCTGAACGCAAAATTAGCAGCGTGATAACCTCCAAAACTTGCGCCTGCAACAGCTACGCGATGTGTGTTGTGAGTTCTTTGGATATAAGGAATGAATTCCTGAACGAGAAACTGAACGTACATCTCATAATTTCTGATTCTTTCGTAAGGAGAAATTCCTTTGTCATAAAAACTTAATTTATCAATCGTCTGAACATTGAATAATTTTAAAATCCCATTGTTTGTGAAGTGTGAAATGCTTCCGTTCAAATGAAAATCGGCATTCTGAGTATAAGAACCTTGCGAAGTCGGGAACATAATAATCGGATAACCGAAATGTCCTGTAACTTCGACCTGAAGGCTCATTCCAAGAATATGTGAATAATAATCTGTATGTGTTATTTGAGGCATTTATATTTAGTTGAAAGTTATTTAGTTACTTAGTTGTCAGTTGGAGGTGAATATTAATCATTAATAATTTATCATTCATCATTAATCATTAACTCGTCGGTTTATCTTTTGGAGGAAGAATATTCAGAATCTGTTCTGTGACAACTTCTGCTGCTTGGTCTAATCTTTCCTCGATGATATCTGCAGTTTTTGCTTTGTAAACAATCCCGATATGATAATCGATTGGTAGGAATTTTTCCACTTCGTCACTTTGTAAATTCTGAGTATTGGGATGCTTATCTTTTGCTAATGCCACAATCAATCCGGAATATAATTTTTGAGTTTCCTCAACTGAATAGTGAGTTCCTTCCAATAACGCATTTTCTAGCCTTGCCCATTCTCGCCAGATATTAACTCCGGTTGCAGCTTCAACCATATCAGGAATATGAGCACCACCAACTCTGGAAGATGTTTCAAGGAAATAGTATCGTCCGTCTGTTCCTCTGATATATTCACTGTGAGTTGCGCCGTTTTGGATTCCGAATTTATCCAAGACTTGTTTGTTGATTTGGTCTAAGCCTTTTGCTTCCTCCGAATTTTTGTCTAAAGTTTTAGTGCGAAAAACGCCGCCTTCGTGAGAAACCTTCATTGGTGGAGAAAGGTATTTTGAAAAGCAGGAAAATACAATTTCTTTATTGTAAACCAGACAATCGACGTGATAGACATCGCCTGGTTTGAAAGCTTCTAAAAGGAATTTGTAACGTTCATCGCCAAGATTTTCCACAGCCGGCCAAAGTTCATCCGCAGAATTGATTTTCTTTATACCACTTGCCGAAGCTTCGGAGCGAGGTTTCAAAACCCAAGGTCCAGGAACATCCTGTGTGAACTGGTGAAGTTTTGCATCATTGAAAATGGAAGAAAATTCAGGAACAGAAATGCCGTTGTCTTTTGCCTGCTGACGCATTGCCAATTTATCTCGGAAATAACGATGCGTTGTCTGTCCCATTCCTGGAATACGGTAAGTTTCCCGAATCATCGCTGCTTTTTCTACATCGTAATCGTCCAAAGCAATGACGGCATCGATTTGGTGATTCTTCATCAGGTAAGCAAATCCCTGAACCAAATGGTCGAGATTCCAAACCGAAGGTTCAAGTTCTGGCATATAATAAATCTCGTCTATGGCGTGCCAAGGCCAAGGTTTTTCCTTCAGGTTTTCGGAAGTAATCAAAATGACTTTGTTGCCGAGTTTTTTGCACTCGTCCATGAAATCATAACCTTTGTAATAACAAGAGATACAGACAATTGTTTTTTCCATATTCATTTTTTTGACGGAGGTCAGATGACTGATGCCCGATGATTTAATTATAATTTTCTATAAAGTCTAATAAAAGCTGAACGCCGTAACCTGTCGCTGCTTTATCCTTTGCATAACCGACATTCCCAAATGCGACGCCGGCAATATCCAGATGCGCCCAATTCTCGTGACCTTCTATAAACTGTTCCAAAAACTTCCCTGCAATAATGCAGTCTCCAAAAGGTTTCATCGAAATATTCTTGAAATCTGCTACATCTGAAGTAAAATCATCTTTCCAAATATCCCAAAGTGGAAGATTCCAAAGCCTTTGATTGGTTTTGTCTGCGGATTTTTCCAGTTTCTTTTTCAACTCATCATTGTTCGAAAAATAAGCGCCACAAGTGTAACCGAACATTCTTACCGAACTTCCTGTGAGCGTTGCCAAATCTATTAGAACATCAGTTTTATAGTTTTTTGATAAATAAGAAAGTCCGTCTGCCAGAGTCATTCTTCCTTCTGCATCGGTGTTTAGGACTTCAATTGTTTTTCCGTTGTAAGCCGTTACAACATCGCTCGGCAAATACGCATTTTCCGAAACAGCATTATCTGTAATCGGAAGAATGGCAATGATATTGACTGGAAGTTTAAGTTCAGAAGCTGTAATCAAAGCTCCGATTACTGCACTTGCTCCGCCCATATCGCTTTTCATATAATGCAGATTGTCCGATGGTTTGATGGAAATTCCGCCTGTGTCGAACAACACACATTTTCCGACTAAACCGAAAGTTTTCACATTTTCTTTTCCGCAATTGTATTCCAAAATGGTGAAAGCAGCTTCCTGCGAACTTCCCTGATTAACTGCTACAAATGCGCCTAAACCTTCTTTGATCGATTCTTCTCTGTTGAAGACTTTATATTTTAAGCCATATTTTTCTGCTGTTGATTTCAGGAAATCTGAAATCTGATTCACTTTTTTATGGTTAGCTGGTTTGTTCAGCCATTCCATTCCAGCGAATTGTCCATTGCAAAGTGCTTCCGTTTTTAAAGCTAAATTCTTCGCTTCTTCCTCAGAAATATTTTCAAAATGAAGTTCAAAATTCTCCTGCCAAAACGGATGAGATTTTTCAAAAGGGTAGAGATAAGTTCCTAAGAACAAACCTTTTACCAATTCTTCCGTTAAATCTAATCCTAACTTTGAATAAACTGAAGTTGGAACTGCTTGCAGATTTTTCTTGTAATCATTCGTGAATTTGTTCGCAATGGATTGAATTTCAAATCCTTTTGCGTCTTTTCCGATTCCAATGAAAAAACTGATTTCATCTGAATTGGTCTTAATGAAAACCTCGTTCTTTTTTCCATTGAAGAATAATTCAACATTTGGATGTGAGTTTTTTTCCTGTTCCCAATCGTCTTCGCTGAACAGATATATGTTTTGAGTTGTTGATTCTTTTTTATTGTAAATTTTAATCATTTGCTTCGTTCTTTTCTAATTCATTTTTGGCTTTCACAGGACTTTCCAGACTGTCTATGAAAAGCCATTCTACGGCTCTTGGAAATTCCTGCGACCAGAAAAATTCCTGATGAGTTCCTTGGTCATTGATATTGGTCCTGACTTCAAAATCGAAGGATTTCTGAGCAGTTATTTTTTTCAAAGCTTTTTCAAATAATCTTATTCTTCCCACCATTCGAGAACCTTCTTTTTTACCGCCATAGAGATAAATCTTCAGTTTGTAGGGGTTATCAAACCTTATCATTGGAAAATTATTTTCCGGTTCTACCCAAAGCGAAGGTGAGAAAATCAGCAATTTGGAATAAACTTCCGGATAAAGAAATCCGCCATAAATGCTAATCAATCCACCCAAAGAGCTTCCGCCGATTCCCGTGTTTTCCCTGTCTTTTTTCGTTCTGTAATTTTTATCAATCCAAGGTTTCAATGTATCAGTAATGAACCTTAGGTATTTTTTACCTTCTGCATTTTTCGTGACATCTTCATTATCAAAAATATATTCTTTGATCCGGTCGTCGTTGCCGTGTTCTACTGCAATGACAATCAAATCGCCCCGTCCATATTCTGCAAGAAGAGCCAGTTTTTTATCTATTTCCCAATTTCCAAATTCGGAACCGTCATTAAATAAATTCTGTGCATCCTGCAAATACAAAACCGGATAATTCTTCTCAGAATCATAATAATCATAAGGCAAAAGCGCCCAGACTTTTCTGGTCTTATCAAGCTGTGGGATATAGAATGCATCATCAACCAATTCCGTAATCGGGAAAAATTCTTTTTTGAAAGGTCCCCAATTCAGTCTCCATTTTTCAACTTTATCCTGCGTTTTCTTTTTCTCTTTTTTTGTCTTTCTGTTCGGTGTGATGTTGTTGTATTTGTCGATCTCGACATTTTCCCAGCCACCTTTTGTAAACTTATATTCTATCTCATCGTTTAGTAATTCATCAGGAATATTGATGTAATAGTTGTTGTCATCCATCTTTTCCAGTCTGAATTTTGAATCTTTCGGATTCCACTTGTTAAAATTGCCGGTAATAAAAATCGGTCGGTCATCATTATCTTCTGATGTCAGAAAAAACTCCATTCGCTGTTAAATTCTTTTACTGTTTATAAATTTATAAAATTATTTCAATTAATGAAAAAATGTTGAGTATTTTTCTTTTAAAATTTGAGTTTATTAATGAATATTAATCTAATTTTTAAAATCATTGAATTAATGGAAATTTAATATTTCGAAATAATAATCATGAAAAATAAAAAAGCTTTCGAAGAAAGACTTCGAAAGCTTGAATTTTTGTCTGTAAAACTTTAAAATTTATTCTGATTTTATAACCTCTGTTCTTTCAGAGATTCCGTTGGCATTAAAGGCCTCAATTTGAAAATAATAGGCATCTGTTCTATCTGCGCCGGTAAAGAAATATTCGTTTTTTCCGTAAACCATAATGCTCCCATATAATTTTTCCGGCGATTTTCCCCAATAGATAACGTAACCGTCTGCATCAGAATTTTGCTGCCACTTCATCCAAATACTTCTTCTTTCGCCATATTTTTTCGGGTCAGCTCGCAGTGGAACAAAATTTTGAACTTTTTCGGGTTTTGTTCCAGCGCCTTTTCCAAACACTCGGAATCCACTTAAAGCAAATTTTCCTGTCGGCATTTTCAGGTTTTCCATTTTCAGGAATCTTGCTTTTGCAGGATTTTCTAATTCAATGTAGTCGTGAGGAACGTCGGTTTGGTTTTTAGATTTATCGACAATCACTTTCCAGTTTTTGCCGTCATTAGAACCATAGATTTTATACTGATGCATTTTGCCCAATGTTTTTCCCATAAACTCCACATCCTGATCCGCATAATTCACCTGAATCGCTTTAATTGTGGAAACTTCTCCTAAATCCGTTTGAAACCATTCTCCGGAATTTCCGGTTTTTGCAGACCAGTAAGTTTTGATATCCTCATCCACTGCATAATTAGAATGATAACCACCTAGAGTCGATGATACCTGAACGGGTTTGTTATAGTTCAACAACATCCAACCCGGAAATAATCCTTTTGAAAAATCTTTTCCTTGCGCATATTGTGGTAACAAAGTTGGATAATCGCCATAAGCAGTGTTGGTGTACATCACATCATCTTTATCAAATCCGGTCGGCCAAATTCCTAATCGTCTTTCGAAATTATTTTTTGTTGAAATAAAAATGGTTGAAATGTGCCACCAGTTTCCAAAGTTGTCCTGAAATGTTGCACCGTGTCCGGCGCCTCTTGCAAAACCTCCAGGTTTATAGGAAAAAGGATTGTGTTGTTGGTACTCAAAACCTTCCAATGGATTTTTTGAAACATAAACGCCATCAGAATATCCACTGAATTCCGTTGCTGGCGCACCATATTGAAGATAATATTTGTCTTTATATTTGGTCATCCATGCTCCTTCCACAAATGGCTGAAGAAAAACATTGTCATTGTATTCTCCAAATCTTTCCCAGCCGTGGTCTTCAGGTTTTAGTCTGATGACAGGTTTTACGAAACCTTCCGACTGCAAAGTTTTGGTTTTGACTTCGGTTCCAAGAAGAGGCCATTCGTTGCTGGAACCCCAATACAGGTATAATTTATTTTTGTCCTCATCGTAATGAAATGCGGGATCCCAAGCGCCGACTTTCAAAGTGTCAACAGCAATTTTCCAATCGTCTTTTGTAGGATTGGTGCTTTTCCAAATCGGGAAATCCTGCTCCCAGGTTGAACCGAAAACGTAAAGCGTATCTTTCATTGCCCAAACTGCAGGAGCGTTCAGGTCGTGAGTGTATTTGTTATCTAAGAGAAATTTTCTGTGGACAAATTTCCAATCCAACATATTGTCAGAATACCAATAACCTTCCTGGTTGGTAGAAAATAGAAAAAGTTTTTTCTGAAAATTGACAATGACAGGATCAGCCGTTGCACGATGCTTTCCTTGTTTGGAAAAAACTTCGAAAGGTGTGTAACCGTAGTCTATATTGATCGGGTTACAGAACGTTTTTTGTTGAGAGAAAATTGGATTGAATAAAAGTATTAAATGTGTTAATAATAGTTTCCTCATTATATATTTATTTTATCGTGTTTTTGTCAAACATCATTATATTATTATTTTCAAACCTGAAGGTGTCTTTTGTGATCCTGTTTTCGTTTTCCGGGTCTTTGGATAAAAGCAGAATATAATCTTTGTCCTGGATGTTTATCTTTGCCCCAACAGATTTTGCATCAAAAAATTTGTCTAATTTATATATAAAATACCTGCCACTTTTCAAGGTTATAATAATAGGAAAATATTGTGAAGGTACAATGGACGTTTTATTAAAATTATTGCTGACATTAGCCATATAATCTTCTTCTCCGTCATGGTTAAAATCTCCTGAAACTAAAGTCAGTGCATTGTTTTTGATTAAATAATTTTCAAAATTGATGTCTCTTTTCCCATCAGATCGATAAAATTTCATTTCATCATTGATGTTCAGCTTATTGGTATAATAGCTTTTGCTGATAATGTCCTGAAGGGTTTTCAGGTCCATGTCTGTTCTTATACAGGAAAGTAAGGATGCGCAGGCGAGTAATAAAATTAATTTTTTCATTAGGATAAGCTTTACTGATTTTTGTGACTTATCATGTCTAATGAAGCAATGCAAATTTTACGCAAAATTATATTTTCCAGTTTTTTTCTATCAGTCTCAATAAAAAATCAGGGCATCTCACGATTTTATTGGTTTCAGCATCCAGAAAAAAAAGTGTGGTTGAAGCTTCGGTGATTTTTATTTTGTCTTCATTATAAATTTCATAATCGAATTCAATTTTAACCCCCGGAATTTTTTTTACATAGGTGTGAATTTCCAAAAGCTGGTCATAAAGTCCTGGTTTCAAATACTTAATTTTATATTCGGAAACGGGTAAGAAAATTCCCCTCTTTTCGATCTCGTCATATGACATCCCGAGTTCACGAAAAAGCTCAACTCTGGCGACTTCAAAATATTCTGCATAGTTTCCGTAATAGACATATTTCATTGGATCTGTTTCTCCGTAACGTACTCTTATTGAGTGTGTTGTGTGTATCATTTTAAGTCGTTAATAATTCATACAAATATATTTTTAAATAATCAATAGCTAAAAAATTTTTTTATGAAAATTAATAATTAGATATTTGTCTTCTTCTAAAAAAACTAAAATCTTACCGGAAATAGCAGCAGCAAAATGAATGAAAATTTAGTATTGATCTGGGATAGATGCATCCAGTTTATGCGGGATAATCTAAACGCAGCGGAGGATAATACAGACCTCAAAAAGTTAGAGAATTCTTTCGACTTATTATTTGATAAAGTTCAGCCAATTTCTTTGGTGAACAATAATCTTACGTTGCTTGTTCCTAGTGATTTTTACAAAGAATATATCGAGGACAATTACTTGTCTTTACTGTCTGCTGCGCTTAAAAAAAATATCGGTAAAGGGGTGAAGTTGTGGTATTCTGTAATGGAAAACAAGCCTGCAGGAAAAGAGAAGCCAATTACAGTCAATGTAAAAGGGATTTCCACACAGGCACCAAAAATCCAGGAAGCAAGACCGGTTATCAAGGAAAACAACATTAATCCGTTTGTAGTTCCGGGAATCAAAAAAATCAATATTGATTCTAACCTGAAAGCGGATCAGTCTTTTGATAACTTTGTAGAAGGAGAGAGTAACAAATTTGCCTGTACCGTTGCGAAATCGATTGCAAAAAGACCAGGCTCAACAGCTTTCAATCCATTGTTTGTTTACGGTGGCTATGGTGTTGGGAAAACGCATTTGGCACAAGCAATTGGACTGGAAGTGAAAGCATCTTTTCCGGAGAAAGTGGTTCTTTACCAATCTTCAGAAAAATTCATTCAGGATTTTGTAAAAGCGGCTAAGTCTCAAAACAAAACGGATTTCCAGAATTATTATCAGATGATTGACGTTTTGATTATCGATGATATCCAGTTCCTTTCCGGAAAAGCTGCGACTCAGGACAGCTTCTTCCATATTTTCGATTACCTTCATCAGAACGGGAAACAGATTATCCTCACTTCTGATAAAGCGCCGGCTGATATTTTGGATACTCAGGAAAGAATTATTTCCCGTTTCAAGTGGGGACTTTCTGCAGAAATCAAATCCCCTAATTTCGAGACGAGAAGAAAAATTATCGTTGATAAATTAAGCCGTGACGGTATCGAATTAACGGATGATATGCTGGATTATCTGGCTTCGGAAGTTAAAACCAACGGCGTAAGAGAACTGATCGGTGTTGTAAATGCAGTAATTGCTTACTCAACCGTTTATAAATCTGATTTCAGTCTTGATCTTTTAAAAGATACGATCAATAAGTTAGCAACTACTCAGAAAAAAACCATCAATATTCCTTATATTCAGGAGATTGTTTGCGATTATTTCGGAATTCAGAGAGAGCAGCTGTTATCCAAAACAAGAAAAAGAGAAATCGCTTTGCCAAGACAACTGGCTATGTATTTTGCTAAAGAATATACCAATGCGACGTTTACTAAAATCGGTGAGGAAATGGGTGGAAAAGATCATTCGACGGTAATGTATGCCTGCGATACAATTAGGGATGTTTCCAAAATTGATAAGGAGTTGAAGAAGTATATCAAAGATCTGAAAGAAAAAATTGCCCAATAAGATTTAAAGTCTGAAATTTTTTTCAGACTTTTTTATTTATGATATTTTCAGACTTCGTCTTTCCAAGAGAATTGTGTCTCTCCAGATGCCATCCATTTTGGAAATCTTTTCCCGATAACCGACTTCTCTGAATCCAAACTTTTCATGAAGCTTTATGCTGCTTTCGTTTTCTGGGAAAACACTGGATTGTAATGTCCATATTCCATTGTTTTCACTTTCAGAAATCATCTTTTCCATTAATTCCGACGCAAGACCTAATCTGCTAAAATCTGGATGAATGTAAACACTAACCTCTGCAACGCCATTATAATTGCATCTTGATGACACAGGACTTAGAGCTATCCAGCCAACAATTTTATCATCAGTTTCTATCACCAATCTTGAATGCTGAAGATGACCTTTATCCCATTCTTCCCAAGTTGGAACAACAGTATTGAAAGTCGCATTTTTGGTTTCGATTCCCAATTTGTAGATTTCCAAAACTTCGTTCTTGTGTTTCGGTTCTAAGGGAGACACTTTGTATTTCATTAAAGATTTTCTTCCACAAATTTAAAGCAATATTGTTTTATTTGGTCTCTGACTTTTCTGAACTCAGCCATGATTTCTTCGTCAGTCCCAATAGCTTTCGCCGGGTCCGGAAAATTATAGTGTAACTTTTTAGCATTTGAAGTAAAGTGCGGGCAGTGTTCTTTTGCATTGTCACAAACAGTAATTACAAAATCAAAATCTATGTTTTGATATTCTTCTGTTTTATTGGACGTTTGACTAGAAATGTTGATTCCTTCTTCTTGCATTATCGCAATTGCTTTCGGATTCACGCCATGTGTTTCTATACCAGCACTGAAGATGTCTGCTTTCCCATTGGCGAAATATCTCAGATAACCTTCCGCAATCTGACTTCTACAGCTATTTCCTGTACAAAGTAATAAGATTTTTTTATTCATGATTTTTTTTGAATTTAATCCTAGCAACATCCAGAATCTGGAGTACAACAAGATTGCTTGTTAGATAGTGATGCAAGATTTAACTTTTGTTTTTCTGCAGGAATCCCACAAACATCCTGAGCCAGGCAAGCTGTTGTTTTATTTTTCAAAATAAAATTCTTACCGTTGAATTCCAAATCATACTTTCCGATAGTCTCGCTCTGATATTCCACTTCGATTTCTGCATTTTCTATTCCTAGTTTTTCTTCGGAAAGCTGGATGATATTGAGTAATTTATTCGGTTTTAAGCGATGTTCATAATCATTCGCATTCCAAAGTTGAAAATTTACAACCTTCTCATTTCGGATAGTTCCGCCACAATCAATGAAGTTTTTATGGATGATTCCTACTTCTGTGACATGAAAATGTTCGGGCACGAAAGTTCCGTTTTCCAATTGAAATTCTACATTTTCCAATGTTGGTAGAATCTCTTTGATTTGATTAAGAGTCATATTAATAAGCTTTTATATACATTATTCTGTTTTATTGCAATATTGCGATATTTGTTTTCAAAAAAAGATGCCTAGCAACATTTTCCTTTAGAAACGGTTTCGATGATTTGTGAAAAATAAGAGTTGATTACTTCAATCGTCTTTTCGTCAATACAATAACATATTGAATTTCCCTCAACATTTCCTTTGATAATGCCTGCATTTTTTAATTCTTTAAGGTGTTGGGAAACAGTTGGTTGTGCAAGCGGAAGTTCATTCACAATATCGCCACAGATGCATTCGTTGACTTTAATTAGATACTCGATAATAGCAATTCTCGCAGGATGTCCAAGTGCTTTGGCAATAATGGCAATTTTGTTTTGTTGTGCTGTGAAATGTTCAGTTTTGGTGGCACCCATTTTTATTAATTTAATATTGCAATATTACGATTAATATTTTATTAGTCATAATTTTTGGGATTAAATTCTAAAATTGATAAATTGAGCTTTGGAACAATAATCTATATTTTTACAATGAAAATACTAATGGTCTGCCTCGGAAATATTTGCAGAAGTCCTTTAGCAGAGGGGATTTTAAAATCTAAACTTGATGATAGTTATTTTGTTGACAGCGCTGGAACCATCAATTACCACGAAGGAAGTGGTCCGGATGAGCGTTCTGTAAAAACTGCTTTCAAAAACGGAATTGATATCTCGATGCAAAAATCAAGACCGATCAAAAAGTCGGATTTGGATGAGTTTGATTTGATTTTCTGTATGGATAAGAACAATTACAAAGATGTTCTGAAAATGGCTGACGATTCTCAAAAGCACAAAATTAGATTAATCCTCGATAATGAATTAGAAGTTCCGGACCCATATTTTGGCGGAATAGACGGATTTGATAAAGTTTACAAAATGCTAGACGATTCCTGCGAAATAATTGCAGAAAAAATCAGGAAAAATATGATATAAGTCACAAACAATTCTAAATTTGTAAGATAAGTCTTTTTATGAATTTGGACATTGAACAAAAACCTGTAAAACCGAAAAAAATCTATCAACTTCTTTATATTCAGGTGCTGATTGCGATTGTTTTCGGTGTTTCTCTCGGCTATTTTTATCCCGATTTGGGTGAAAAAATGAAACCTCTCGGCGAAGGCTTTATCAAGCTGGTCAAAATGATTATTGCGCCGGTTATTTTCTTGACTGTTTCCACAGGAATTGCCGGAATGAGCGACCTCAAAAAAGTGGGCAGAGTAGCTGGTAAAGCATTCATTTATTTTTTCACATTTTCAACTTTAGCTTTGGTTATCGGTATGATTGTCAGCCATATTGTTCAGCCGGGAAAAGGCCTTAATATTGACCCGACTACTCTGAATGGTGCAGAAGTTGAAAAATACGTCAAAGCGGCGCACGACAACTCTTTGGTCAGTTTTATCTACAATATTATTCCGGAAACTTTGTTCAGTCCGTTAACTGGTGATAACATTTTGCAGGTACTTTTGGTTGCAATTTTATTTGGAGTCGCTTTGGCGTTGACTTCAGAGAAAAGTTATCCGGTTTTCGATTTTCTTCAGGCTTTGACTATTCCGATTTTCAAGGTTGTAGAAATTTTAATGAAATTGGCACCAATTGGCGCTTTCGGAGCAATGGCTTTTACGATTGGCAAATATGGTGTAGAGTCGCTTAAAAATCTGGCAATGCTTGTCGGAACATTTTATGTGACCTCGGCTTTGTTTGTTATTTTGATTTTGGGAAGTGTAGCTTGGTATAACGGATTTAATATTTTCAAATTTCTGAGATATCTCAAAGACGAGATTTTTCTGGTTTTAGGAACAAGTTCTTCTGAGCCCGCACTTCCCGGACTGATGAGAAAGATGGAAAATGCAGGCTGCGACAAGGGTGTTGTGGGTTTGGTCGTTCCGACAGGTTATTCCTTCAATCTCGATGGAACGAACATTTACATGACTTTGGCAGCGCTGTTCATTGCGCAGGCTTGTAATATCGATTTGACTCTGGAACATCAGCTCGGCTTGCTTTTGGTGGCAATGTTGAGTTCAAAAGGTGCGGCTGGTGTTACAGGCGCAGGATTTATTACGTTGGCAGCGACTTTGGCAGTTGTTCCCGAAGTTCCGATTGCCGGAATGACTTTGATTCTCGGGATTGATAAATTCATGTCAGAATGCCGTGCATTGACCAATGTCATTGGGAATGCCGTCGCAACTGTTGTCGTCTCTAATTGGGAAAACCGGTTGGACAAAGACCGGTTAAAAGAAGTTTTGAATTAACTTTGTAATGATTTTGGCAGCTTAATCCGTCTTCCGCTCCCAAACCTAACGAAGTGGTTCGACGTAGTCAATCTTTTTTGCAGAAAGTTATCAACAGGATAGAACCTGAATTTACGAGTAAAAAAGGATTTCCGCTCAAGTCGGGCTGCAAATTCAACATAAAAATAATAGTCAACATAAAAACATAATTTTGTTTTTCCGTAGGAATCTGAAATGCTGAAATTCTTACCTGATGACAAAAATTGTAAATACTTTATACATTTTACATTAATACGACAGAAATGCTATACCTTCTCCCTGCTTATCTTTCAGAAAATTCACCGATAGAATATTTTGCGCCATCAATCAAAGACATTATTATGAATGTCGATCATTATTTTGTGGAGAACGAAAAAACGGCCAGAAAAGTCATCAAATTTTTTGCGCCGGAAAAAAAACAGCCAGAACTCAAATTGTTTCTACTCGACAAGTATTCCGAAACAGCAGATTTGAAAGAAGCTCAAAAACTGATGAAAGAAGGTGTTGATTTCGGATTGTTGTCGGAAGCCGGTTTGCCTTGCATCGGTGACCCGGGAAATATTATGGTTGGCTGGTCTCACAATAATAACATCAAAGTGACTCCTGTTAACGGGCCCAGCTCTTTCGTTCTGGCTTTGATAGCAAGTGGATTCAACGGTCAGCAGTTTTCTTTTCATGGCTATCTTCCTATTGATAAAGAGAAAAAGAAAAAAGAAATTCAGAACCTGGAAAATGTGGTTAATAAAACAGGATTCACACAGATTTTTATGGAAACACCCTATCGTAACAATCAACTTTTGGAAGATTTGGTCAAATTCCTGAATCCAAATACGAAATTGTGTATCGCTGCCAATATCAACGACCCGGAAGCCGAATTGATCCAAACAAAAACAATCTCTGATTGGAAAAAGAATAAACCGGAATTGCATAAGATTCCGGCAGTTTTTCTCATCGGAAAATAAATCAATAAGATTATCAGTCTAACTTCTAAAAACTAATCATATGAATCAGACTTATCCATTTTACATCAAACTGTCTTGCATTCTTATCAGCATCATTATTTTAGGATTTTTGGCAATTATCGGACAGCAGATTTTGGTGCCGATGGTGCTGGGATTGCTTATTGCCATTTTGCTGATACCACTTTGCCGTTTTATGGAAACAAAACTGAGATTTCCCAGAGGCTTGTCATCTGTATTGGCAAGTGTTCTGGCTCTGGCTATTATCGGAGGCGTGATCTATATGATGTCAATGGAAGTGGCTAAACTGGCGAATGACTGGCCGCAATTTCAAAAACAGTTTATAGATCTGATCGACAATTTACAAGGATGGATTTCCAGAACTTTTGGAGTCAGAAGACACGACCAACTGGAATATCTGAATGATACCTTGAAAAAGTCAATTAGTACAGGAACGGCAATTCTGGAGAAAACATTGACTTCCGTTGGCTATGTTCTGATGCTGACAGCTTTTACCTTCTTATTCACCTTGTTTTTTCTGTTGTACAGAACACATCTTCTGAAATTCTTAGTTGCGAGTTTTACAGAAACTTATCATAAAACGGTATTCGAGATTGTTGAGAATATCCAGTTTATGGTGAAAAAATATCTTGTAGGATTGTTTCTGCAGATGATTATTGTAACGATTTTATCTTTTATAGCTTACACTATAATTGGTGTCAAATATAATTTTATGCTCGCCATTCTCACAGGTATCCTTAATATTCTCCCTTACATCGGAATTTTTACCGCGTTGTTGATTGGCGCTTTGATTACGTTTGCAACCTCGGGAATCAGTCACGTTTTGTTTATTGTGATTGCAATTGTTGTAATTCACGCGATTGACGGAAACATCATTATGCCAAGAGTAGTGGGTTCTAAAGTGAAAATCAATTCTTTGATAGTGATTATCGGTTTAGTAGTTGGCGAAATGCTTTGGGGAATTGCAGGAATGTTTTTGACGATTCCGGTTTTGGCGATTCTGAAAATCATTTTTGAAAGAGTAGAAGGCCTTCAATCCTGGGGATTCCTGATGGGTGAAGATGATGAAGTTCCGGTTTTCAAATCGACTTTTGATAAATATTTCTACACTAAAAAAGCTAAAGTTGATAAAATAATTGCGGATTCTGATAACGAAACTCAGGAATAATAGTATCCGAATATTACCAGCGAATAACAGCAGCCCGACTTGAGCGCAAATCCTTTTTACGCAACGTAGTGAAGTGAAAAGATTGACTACGCCGAACCACTTCGTTAGGTTTGGGAGCGGAAGGTGGATAAAGCTGCCCTAATAATTAAATTAACCTATGAAAAAATTAAGTTTTCTGTTCATTATATTATCTGTATTTCTAAATGCGCAGACGGAAAAAGAAAATATTGCGGCAATCAAAAAGTTTCAGAAAGAACTGAACGCAGAATATCTAAACCCAAAAGAAACGCCTTTGCGAGGTAATAACCTTAAGCAATTTAAAAAACATCCGTTCTTTCCAATCAATTTGAAATATAGAGTTACTGCGCAATTTATAAGAACGGAAAATCCTGTTCCATTTGAATTGCCGACTTCTTCAGGGAAATTCAAACAATATCAGGAATATGGAAAAGCGACTTTTGAGTTGGACGGACAATCTTTCACATTGACTTTATACCAAAGTCTGGATCTCATGAAAATGGAAAAATATAAAGATTATCTTTTCTTGCCTTTCCGGGATTTGACAAATGAGAAAGAAACTTATGGCGGCGGAAAATATATGGATTTGAAAATCCCGACTGGAAACGAAATAGTTTTGGATTTTAATCAATCTTATCAACCGTATTGCGCCTACAATGCTTTCGATTATAACTGCCCGATTGTTCCGGAAGAAAATAAGTTACCAATAAGAATTGAGGCGGGCGTGATGTATGAGGATGTGTATCATCATTAAGATTTAACTTACCTTAACATCACTTTTGCACAATCCTTGAAATTTATCTGATTCAAATTAAAAAATTATGACTGATAAAAAAGTAGCCGGACTTTGGATAGACGGCAGAAAAGCAATCGTAGTGACAAATCATAATGCTCAGGAAGTGACAGATTTTGCAGTCCGAGAAGTTGTAAAAGCTGACGTGCAGCATGGCAACTCCAACGAGAATGCTGCGCATAATGTGGAACAGACCAACCGTTCAAAGTTCTACAAAGAAATCGAAAAGTTGATTACAAACAGTACTGATTTGTATATAACAGGACCAGGAACGTCTCAGGAAGAATTGAGAAATCATCTTTTGGAAACGCCTCAGTATAAAAACCTGAATATCAAATTGGGAACAGATTCGCAACTAAGCGAAGAACAGGTACTGGAAGAAGTGAAAAAACATTTCAATTCATAAAGAAAAAAGCGCAGAATTTCTGCGCTTTTTATATTCTCTCCAATTCTCCGGAATCAATCGTTGTTTTGAAGGTTCCGTAATTCACAATGACTTTGTTTTTCGAAATTTTTTCAATAGTGCCGACACTTGTGCTTCCGGCGATCCGGACGCGTTGCCCGACTTTCATCCAGACTGCCCGTTCGGCTTGGCGTTTTTGCTCCAGTTTCTCGTTGGTTTCCGCAATTTTTTCAATAACCTCTTCTTTCTTAAGTTGTTGTGTGATTTTACGTTTCACCACCTGCAAACGTTTTGTTTCATCTTTGTCAGTTCCTAATTTTCGGAATTTTTCCTGTTCCAGAATTTTCACGAAATCTTTAACCACATCTTTTCTCGATTTGCCTTTTACATAACTGTCGATGAACGTTTCTATCTTGTTTCCAAATTGCAGTTTTCTGTGTTCTTCTTCGTATAGCTTTTGAAAATTGAATAACTTTTGCTGAAGCTGTTCATTCAATTTCTGGAGATTATCACGCTTGTCTTCTACAGATTCTTTAGTCTCTGCAAGATTGGATTTCAGTTTTTCAACTTCAAATTTTTCCTGCTGAAGTTTCACAATGGTTTTATCAAGGTTGACAATATCGTGTTCTACTTTCTTTCTTGCATTCTTGATAATGAATCTCGGAATTTTATTTTTCTCGGCAACTTCAAAAGTAAAAGAACTTCCGGCTTGTCCTATTTCCAGCTTGTAAAGTGGTTCAAGCGTTCTCTCATCAAAAAGCATTGCAGCGTTGGTGGCTGCAGGAAGCTGTTCCACAACTAATTTGATGTTGGTGTAATGCGTTGTGATGATTCCGAAACTTTTCTTGTCGTAGAAATATTCCATAAAACTTTCTGCCAAAGCGCCGCCTAATTCCGGGTCGGAACCGGTTCCGAACTCGTCAATCAACAACAACGTTTTGTTGTCGGCTTCGCGAATCATTCCGGACATTTTTTTCAGTCGGGAAGAATAAGTTGACAAGTGATTTTCTATGGATTGATTATCGCCAATGTCTGTCATTATCTTTTCAAAGAAAAACATCTCGGATTTTGGATGACAAGGAACTAAAATTCCACTCTGGATCATCAATTGCAACAATCCAACAGTTTTTAATGTGATGGATTTTCCTCCGGCATTCGGTCCTGAGATGCAGATGATTCGGTTGTGTTCTGTTAAGGTTAAAGTTTGCGGAAAAATCTCCTTGTTTTCATTTTTATTCCTGATCCAAAGCAATGGATGAAAGGCATCTTTCAAACGTAAGGTCTGATGTCTGTTGATCTTTGGTAAAATTCCGTTAACTTTTTCAGCAAATTTAGCTTTGGCTCGAATTAAATCCAAATCGAAAATATAGGTTTGATAATCCGAAAGTTGTGGCTGGAATTCTGCCAATTCCGCAGTCAGTTGACGTAATATTTTATCGATTTCTTTTTTCTCTTCTTCCTGATTTTCTCTCAGTTTGAAATAATGTTTCACCACACTTTCCGGCTGAATGTAAGTGATAGAACCTGTTTTGGAAATACCTAAAACACGTCCGTTGACTCTTTTCTTGAAACCGGATTTGACAGCTAGAACACGTTGATCTTCAATAATACTTTCTCTGATATCTTCCAAAAAATCCGAATAAGTTGCCAAGGAGCGATTGAAGTTTTCATCAATTGCTTTTCTGGCGTGTTGGATTTCTGTTCTTAAGGTTTTCAGAATTGTAGAGGCTTCGCTTTTGACTTCTCCAAAGCGGTTGAACACTTTGTCTACTTTATCGATGATTTCTTTCCGGAAGTCCAGATCTTTGATTTCGTCCAACAATGTTGGGAAGTTTTCTGCAAACTGTGGAAAGAACTTCTGCAGTTTCCCGACTTGTTCCGTTATAGTTTTGATTTTGATGAACGATTTGTTCTCTAATCGGTAATTTTCTATCGGCATCAGCTTCAGTTCCTCTTCGATATCTTCGTATTCATCAAAGGGAATGGCGTTGGAACTTTCGAAACTGGTGAGGAATTCTGAGGTTTTTTTTAAAGAAATTTCTGCCTCGTCTATTTCCATCGGACGAAGTTCCATGATTTGGTCTGCCGTTTTCGGCGAGTAAGCGAAAGGGGCGATTTCCGAAAGAAGTTCCGGGAATTCTAATTCGTTAAGATCGGTTTGATTAATATTCACAATACAAATTTACGAATTTGAAATGTTTTAAATTTTGAAAATTTTTGATGGATAATTTCTTTCAGAAATTGATTTTTTTATTTGTCTTCGAGAGCCTCAGACTGACAGTTTGCTAAATTGTGCGATACTTTATATGGTAACTTCTTTAGAATTAAGTTTTTATTTGTCTGCGATTGGTTTGATTTGAAAGTTGAATCATCAATAGTAGCGAAGCGCGTCCAGGCAAAGATTTTGTTATTGCGATGTACAAAAGTTCTGCAAATTGCTTCACTTTGTTCGCAATGACAGAAAAAAGTGGGAGCCGGAGCCGGATAAAGCGCCCAAAACCAAATGAATGGTTTGGTGAAGTTAAATAAAAAGGAACCTACAGCTGAGTCTGCAAGTTCCCTCGATTCACAATATCTTTCTAGCGCGATATCGTGACACTGAAAAATCTAATTATATGAAAAAGTTATTTGTTTAAATTTTTGTTGCTAAACTGAAGACGAGGTTCAGGTCATCTTTCACGACAATCATTCCGCCCATTTTTTTCGGTGGCGTGATGTTGAAATCACTGAATTTTACATTCTTGCGTCCTATTAATTTATTATTTTCTATTTCAAATTCTACGTTGTATCTTTTGCTTTGGTTCATCATTTTGACTTCTACAACGGCGATATAATTTTTCTGAACTTTGGTAAAGTTGATGAACTTGATAGTCATATTCGGATATTTTTCAGAATTCAGGATTTTCTGAAAATCTTTGGTCATCATCTTGTTTCCGCAGTCGAACTCATTGACTTTTAAAATGATATTCGGAAGGTTTCTCTCTGTGAAGGCGTAAACACCGGTTTCTGCTTTGAATTTGTTGTTCACACATTGAAATTTATTTACATTGGTGCTTCCGTTAATCTGAACAAAATTTTCCTGAGCCTGCGCGAAAAGCGTTATAAAACCGAAAAGTAAATAAAGAAGTTTCATTTTTTTAATTTTTTAAAACAGAGGAAACCCGAGAGTTTCCTCTGCTTCTGTTAACTGAATATCTAGAAAGCTATGGCTGCTTCTATTACATATCCTTTGAACTGACCACCATTATAGATGCTTGTAGTGGGGTATCCGTCGTATTTCTGGTTAACATATTCTGCTTTGGCCAAGATGTTTTTTGTCATAAACCAGCCACCACCAATGTTGAATCTTTTAACGGTAATTTTATCTCCTGAGATTAATTTTCCATCAGCCTGGTTGTATCGTCCGCCAAAGTAAAAGCTGTCTTCTTTTCCAAAACGGTATAGTAATTCTCCTGAATATTGACTGTATGTTCTTCTGTCTGTTTCTGCTAGGTTTCTACCAGATGTTGTTTCATAAGTTCCGAAGAATTCTAATCCTTTGTAACGGACGAAAGGGTTGATCATAACTGCTGTCATTTTATTGACAAAATCCGGAACTACTTTTGCTGAATTTAAGCTGCTTGCGCCGGTTGCTGCCGTGTTTTCCATTACAAAATAGTATCTGGATCCGGCTCTGTCTCCGTTGTAGAAATCTAACCTTGAACTGTTAGCATTATTATAGATAGATCCGGTTAATCTTACTCTGAGATCCTGATTGATTTGTTTATCGTAACCTACTTTTGCATAAAGTGAAGGCGCTGTTCCGCTGGTTGCGGTCTGGTTCAGTCTTCCGTTTGAAGCTCCAATCATTCCTATGAAACCGTCTCTTCTATAATACACTTCCATGAAAGGAAAAGTAGCATAAGCATCCATCAAAAGATTTCCTGCTATAAATGGGTTGGTAAGTGAATAGGCATTGTCTGTTCTTCTGAAGTGCGCATCACCGTAGTTAAGTTCATCTTGCCCTACTTTGATCGTTGCATACTTCATAAAATCTTTAAGGAAGTCTTTTTGTATGAAGTCTAACTTATCAATTTGTAAATATCCTCCTTTTACATAAGTCTCATTGTGGTGTCGGGAAGATAGGAAAGTTCTCAAGTGCAAATTAACACCATCGTATAAAGCAACATCTATATCTAAGTTGGCTGTTGGAAGATTGAAGTTGTTGCTGATTTTATATAACTGATTTTGATTAACACCATTAACAATAACGGGAGTTGCGGTATTTTCGTGACTAAGTCCTTGGAATTGTAATGCAAATGCACCGCCTACTTTAACTCGTAAATGATCAAAAGTTGTTACTGAATCCTTTTTTGGTTCAAAAGCATTGATAGATCTTTTGTCGCTGGGATTGAAGTTATCTAATTGGTGTTCCTGTGCAATACCTAAGTTTGAGATTGCTAAAGCAGCGATTAGGCCGGCTTTTAATAGATTTCTTTTCATGATAACAGAATTTAAATATTTATAGAATTAATTTGTTGCACTGATGTTGATGTTAATATTGATCTCGTCACCTGTTTTAATGGTTCCCATCATAAAGCTTGGTGGCTTGATGCCGAAAGTGGACATTTTTAATTTTGTGCTACCTTTGATAATGTAGGTATTTCCACTTTTGGTTACAGTTACCGGGAATTTGATGGCTTTTGTAACATTTGTAATGGTTAAGTTACCGCTGACTGTTGCTGTTCCGCTTGCTGGAAGTGATGCAGTTGTAAAAGTGATGTCTGGATATTTACCCGATTCTAAGGACTTATAAGCATTTTTGTCCATTGCAGATTCTTTGCTTTTAAGAGAAGTTGTTTTCATCACAAACTTTACATCACTGATTGTTGATCCGCTCGCGTTCCCGGAAAATGTAGCCTGAGCCGAAGCCATACTCCAATCATGCAAAGTAGAAGTCCCATCAATTTTTATATTAGAACTTTGGGAGGATAATTTTTGAGCATTTGATAATTGCGTTAAACATAATGTTCCAATTGCCAATGTCATTTTGATTAGATTTTTCATTGTTTTCATTTTCGTAATTTTTAATTGTTATAATTAATTATATTTCATTATTGATAGGACAAAGGTATAATTGTGTTAATTATATTGCTATTTTTTTATTATGACAAAAATCTTATCAATGACTTCGGTTATTAAATCGATAAATATTTTAAATAATACTTATTGATTTTATCTTATTTCAATTTATTTGATTGATGATAAAAAGCTCTTTATTCATAATTGATAACAAAAAATCAGAAATGACATTTGTTAGGTTAATAAATACTGATGAAAGTCAGTGTCTATATTTTTGATTATCTATAAAAAATGTTAAATTATTGAAGATTCAATAAAAATAGATGACGGATGTCATGTCTGAACAAGTGACGGATGTATGATTGCTCTCGGTTGTTAATATCATTCTTTGATCGAACAAATGGCTTGATTTGTGAATGTTGATTTATATAATATTTAAAAAAATGAAAGATCAACAAATTATCGTAATTATAGGCGGCGGTTTTGCCGGCATAGAGTTGGCTGAACGTTTGCTGAAATCGGAATATGATGCATCAGTTATCCTGGTGGACAAGAATAATTATAATTTTTTTCCACCATTGTTATATCAGGTGGCAACAGGCTTTTTGGATGTTTCTAATATTAGTTATCCATTCAGAAAGCACTTTAGGTCAGAAAAAAAGTTTTCCTTTATTATGGGAGAATTGCAAGAGATTGTTCCGGGAGATAATAAAATTATTTTGAATTGCGGCGAGGTCTTTTATACGAAACTGATTCTTGCAACTGGTACGATTACAAACTATTTTGGCAACAAAAGCATCCAGGAAAATGCGCTTCCCATGAAAACCATTTCAGATGCAATTAATCTCAAAAACAAAATCCTGGAGAGATTGGAAAAAGCTTCCAAAATATCTGATGAAGAATTGAGAGCTAAGCTTACAACCTTTGTCATCGCTGGAGGCGGACCGACTGGTGTTGAGGTGGCTGGCATGCTCAGTGAGTTAAGAAAGGATATTTTATTTAAAGATTATCCTGAACTGAAGAATGCAGCATTTAACATCTACTTGATTGATGGTTTACCGAATATTCTTGCACCTATGAGTAAGGAATCTCAGCAATATGCCCGCAAAACTCTTGAGGGCAGTGGCGTTATAGTAAAATTGGGACAAGTTGTAAAAGATTATATTGATGGTGTCGTTCATCTGGCTGATGGAACATCCATACCAAGTGAGAATCTCATTTGGACGGCTGGTGTTACAGCGCAGAAGTTCAATGGTATTCCTGAAGAATCATACGGAAAAGGAAACCGCCTGATTGTAAACTCTTTTAATAAGGTGATTGGCGCAACTGAAATCTATGCCATAGGAGATACTTGTATTATGACCTCAGATCCTGCATTTCTGCAAGGACATCCTCAATTGGCGCAGGTTGCAATTCAACAGGCCAAATTGCTGGCTAGGAATATTATTGCTAAGCATCAAGGAAAAGGAAGAAAACCATTTATATATAATGATAAAGGATCTATGGCTATCATCAGAAGAAACAGAGCTGTTGCAGATCTTCCCGGGCTGTTTAAACATTTTAATGGTTTTTTTGCATGGCTGATCTGGATATTCGTACATCTTATGTCATTGATCAATGTAAGAAATAAAATAACAACTTTCTTTAACTGGCTTAATTCCTACATTACAAAGGATCAGCCCCTGCGTATGATCATTGATCCCTCAAAAAAATAATTTTTCTAAAAATCCTGAAACCCCAAATATTATTGATATGTTTATTAAGGTTTTTACTGCGCCCAATACTTTCGTTCTGGTTAATGTTTCGCATATTGTTTACATCAATCCCGGAAACTCAAATCGTGGTTGTTCACTCATTCTTGATACGGGAGTGAGGTTGAATTCCATCGAGGATTACGACGTTCTGCTAAAACAGATTGAATGATTGTAGAGGTGAATTATGACCACAAGCCTTTCCATAACAGCCAGAAAACAAGCAAAGGGAAATTAAAAATACCAAAAAGAAGTAGTTTCCATGACAATTTTATCAGGCCGATTTTTCCATCGACGAAATAGATTCTTCTGATTTATTGATCAAAATAATTCATAATTTATTTTTTTTCGAACGCATCAATCCAAATACTATTCCTCACCGGCATTTTAATATTAAGAAAAAGTTAATTATAATCTTGCGTCTCTTTTATTATCAAGAACACCTTTAAACTGATGCGTGTAGTCTTTGATGGTTTTTAATTGTTCTGCAACTGTTTCTGCGCTTTTATCGTCCAGGTCGCCACTGTCCAATGCTTCCTGATAAGCCTGTATTGCTGCGTTCTCTCCAAATAAAACGTTTTCCAGGGTAGAGCTTTCAAGACTGCCCAGCAGAAAGACATTTTTGATGTCGATCCATGCACGGTGAAATCCTCCGGCAACAGATGTTGAATCATCGGGTTTACCACCTTTTTCAGATATAAGATTAATTAGCTGATTTTTCATGATTTTGCTTTGAGAAGTCATATGTTCATAAAAATCCTGCAAGTCGTGGTTCATTTCCCATATTTTACCTTCTACTTTCTCAAAACCTTCCAGTCTGTCATTGGCAATATGAAGAAGGTTATTCAGGATACTGATAATTTTTTGATTGTCCATTTTGTAATATTTTTATTTTGTTACAACAATTATAATGCCCTCAAATATTATTTTTTTGGGGGTGGAATATTTTATTTTTTATGATTCAGGTCATAATTTTTTGGGTAAACTTCTGTATAACTTTGGATTACCAAAAAATAAATATTATGAAAGAAATGATTTTATCTGGAACAATTGTGCTTCTGTTCAGTTGTAAGGATAACAAATCTGCCGAAGTTTATAAAAGCGATTCCATCTCTGTAGATAACACTGCGTCGGATTCTGTGATTGTATCTTCTCAAAACAATAATTCTGCTACTGACAGTGTTGCTAATAATTCTTCAACAAGAGACACTGCATCTTTGAAAAGAGATTCTGTTCAGAGGCGATAAAATTATATTTTTTATAGAATTTTTTACTTACCAACCTTGCTATTTTTGTAGCAAGGTATTTTTGGTTTAACTATAACTAATTGATAATCAATTTGTTGGAATGGTTTTTGTAATCTGTATTTTCAAATAATTCCAACATCATGAAAGAAAATAATTCGCACAAAAATGTAAAGTTGCAAAAACTTCAGGATCATATTACTGATAATGAAGGAGAAAAACTTTCCACCAATCAAGGCCTCAGAATTAATAATAATCAGGATTCTCTCAAGTCAGGAGAGCGGGGGCCAAGTTTGTTGGAAGACTTTATTCTCAGAGAAAAAATTACTCATTTTGATCATGAAAGAATTCCGGAGAGAATTGTTCATGCCAGAGGTTCCGGAGCTCACGGTGTTTTTAAGCTAAATCAAAGTCTGGAAAAATATACCAAAGCCAAATTTTTAACAGAAGAAGGAAAGGAGACACCGGTTTTTGTGAGATTTTCCACAGTTGCGGGATTCAGAGGAAGTACAGATCTGGCAAGAGATGTTAGGGGATTTGCGGTTAAATTCTATACGGAAGAAGGTAATTATGACCTGGTAGCGAACAACATGCCTGTGTTTTTTATTCAGGATGCGATTAAGTTTCCGGATCTTGTTCACGCGGTTAAGCCGGAACCTGATAACGAAATACCGCAGGCTGCTTCTGCCCACGATACGTTTTGGGATTTTATTTCATTGATGCCGGAAAGTATGCATATGATTATGTGGCTCATGAGTGATAGAGCGATCCCAAGAAGCTACAGGATGATGGAAGGTTTTGGCGTTCATTCTTTCAAATTTATCAATAGTGAAGGCGATTCTCATTTTGTGAAGTTTCATTTCAAACCAAAGCTTGGTGTTCATTCCGTCGCTTGGGACGAAGCCACGAAAATTTCAGGTAAAGATCCTGACTTTCACCGGAGAGATCTTTGGGAAGCTATAGAAAATGGTGCTTTCCCCGAATGGGATTTTGGAGTACAATTAATTCCTGAAGAGAACGAAAATGATTTTGATTTTGATCTTCTCGATCCAACTAAGATTGTTCCTGAGGAATTGGTTCCCGTTCAGATTATAGGAACATTAACCCTTAATAAAAATCCAGATAATTTTTTTGCTGAAACAGAGCAGGTGGCTTTCCATCCGGGACATCTGGTTCCGGGAATCGATTTCAGTAATGATCCATTATTACAGGGTCGGCTATTTTCTTATACCGATACTCAGTTATCACGATTGGGGTCACCAAATTTCCACGAAATTCCAATCAACAGATCGATTAATACGGTTCATAACAACCAACGGGACGGCCACATGCGACAACAGATTGTTAAAGGCAAGGTCAGCTACGAACCGAATTCTATCGGTGGCGGATGTCCTTTCCAGGCAATGATGAAAGAAGGCGGATTTGTATCACAAGCTGAGCGTGTAGATGGACACAAAGTCCGTGCAAGAAGCCAGAGTTTTGTAGATCATTATTCTCAGGCCAAATTATTTTATAGCAGCCAATCCGAGCCGGAAAAAGTTCATCTTCAAAATGCATTGATTTTTGAATTATCCAAAGTAACAATTCCCGCGATCAGAGAAAGACTGGTGGGACAGTTGTTATTTATTAATAAGGAATTAGCTTCAGTTGTAGCCAAAAAAGTGGGTGTTGATGTGATCAAATTAAAACAACCTAACGGCAGTATTCCTGCAGATGCTGATCCAAAAACTTTACAGAGCAAAGAAAGAGAACCGAGTATTCCAAGTTCCGAAGCTCTGAGTATGGCTAATACTATTAAAGATACCATTAAAAGCAGAATTATCGGTTTTATTATGGAGCAGGGCGTGAATGGAAAAGAAGTGAATCAATTACAATCTAAATTAGAAAAAGAAGGTGCTGTGATTCAGATAGTTTCCGGAAGTCTTGCGCCTGTAAATGCGGATGACGGAACGGTTTTCGAACCTAAGCATTCTTTGACCAGTACTGCCAGTGTTTGTTTCGATGCGTTGTATATCTGTGGTGGAAAAGAGTCAGCAAAAAATCTACTCAATCCGGAAAACAAAGCTGGAACATTACTCTTTGTGAACGAGGCTTACAAACATTGTAAAGCGATCTATTTCGGTTCGGATACGGATCAGATTTATATCGAAAGTAACATCAGTCTGAAACAGCACGAAGATTCTGCCATTATTCACGCCACGGAAAAAAATAGTGATAAATTATTTATAAAAGCTGTTGCCAATCATAGGGTTTGGGAATTTGAACAGCAAAGAAATAATCCTGCATAAAAAGAATGATATGGAGCAGAAGAAAAATAAATTTGAATGGCTTGCAGATAAAGTGACGCAATGGTCAGGTAGCTCTTATGCCTTTGGTGTTGCAACAGGGATGATTGTAGTCTGGTTAATTTGCGGACCTGTTTTCAAGTATTCGGACACTTGGCAATTGGTTATCAATACAAGTACAACAATCATTACTTTTCTGATGGTTTTTGTTATCCAGAAATCTCAAAACAAAGATTCCAAAGCTATTCAATTAAAATTAAACGAACTGATTGCGGCCAGCAAAGAAGCAAGTAACAGGCTTGTGGATGTGGAAGATATGGATGAAGAAGACATCGATACGTTACATACATTTTATGAGAAAATTTCTTCGGAATGTGAAAATGACGAGGATATCCATACCTCGCATTCAATAGACCGTGCAGAAGAAAACATTGAAGGAAAGAAGCCAAAAAGGAAAGCATAGTAAGATTATTACCGCTAATCAATAAACATTTATAAAAAGAAGAATCATGGAATTTCCCAAGATATTATTAGATAAAATCAGTTATAATTTGAGGCAAAGAAATGAGTCGATTTCTATTGCGGAAAGTGTGACGTCAGGATTTATGCAGCTTGCATTTTCTCAAATGCCTAACGCAGAGAGTTTTTATAAGGGTGGAATTACTGCATATACGCTTGAAGAAAAAGTCAGACATCTTAACCTGGATTATGATGAAGCGAAAGCTGTTAATTGTGTTTCAAGACACATTTCTGAAGTAATGGCTCAAAACGTAGCATTACTGTTTGATACAGAATGGTCAATAGCTACCACAGGCTATGCAACGCCGGTTGAAGGATCCAATAATGAAATATTCGCCTATTACTGTATTGCTTACCGCGGAAAGATCATAAGAAGTGACCGTATAGAATTACATCCGATGACCAAAGCCCTGGATGCACAGAAATATTTCATGGAGTACATTCTGGGTTGTCTCAGATGTGAAGTAAAAAGGCATTTGGAATATATCACAATTTAAATATTTAATCTAATGAAAAATAATAACAAATATGCATTGGTAACAGGAGCAACTAGTGGTATTGGCTACGAACTTGCTAAGCTTCTCGCACAAGACGGCTATAATCTTGTCATTGTTGCCAGAAATCACGATGAACTGAATGTCAAGGAAAAAGAATTTCGAGCGTATGGAATAGAAGTCATTGTTATGGCAAAAAACCTTTTCCAGGCTGGTGATGTTTATTCTCTTTACGCTGATCTTACCTTGAATGGCATTAGTCCGGAAATTCTTGTAAATGATGCTGGGCAGGGTGTGTATGGGAAATTTCAGGATACAGATATTCATCGTGAGATTGATATTATCAACCTGAACATTATTTCGGTGATAATTTTAACTAAGCTTTTTATCAAAGACAGACTGGAAAAAGGAGGTGGGAAAATTCTCAATCTTTCTTCTGTTGCCAGTAAATCGCCCGGACCTTGGCATTCTGTCTATCACGGTACCAAAGCATTTATCCAATCCTGGTCAGAAGGAATCCGTGAGGAGCTTAAAGATTCCGGAATCACTGTTACGGCATTATTACCAGGTCCGACTGATACGGACTTTTTTAACAAAGCGGATATGAATCAAAGTAAAATCTTAAAAGACAGAGATGATCTAGCTAATCCTGCGGATGTTGCAAAAGATGGGTATGATGCAATGATGAATGGTGACGATAAAGTCATCTCTGGTCTCAATAACAAATTAACTGTGGCAATGGCAAACATGACAACCGACAGCATGGCTGCGTACAGGATGTCAGAAATGCAAAAACCTGTCAATGAAAAATAAAAATTATGACGAAGGAAAATCATTTACAATTAGAAGGAAAATCGGTATTGATCTCTGGGGCGGACAGCGGTATCGGAAAAGCAGTAGCATTACTTTTTGCAAAAGAAGGTGCTGATATTGCGATCATCTATCACAGCGATGACAAAGACGCCGAAAAAACAAAAAAAGAAATCGAACAGTTGGGGAGAAAAGTGATCTTATTTTCAGGTGATGTCAACAATTTCCAGTTTTGTAAGGTTTCCGTCAACAAGACAATTTCAGAATTCGGAAAATTGGATATCTTGATTAATAATGCCGGTGTTCAGTTTCCTGCAGATGATATCCTGGATCTTGAGGAGGAAAATATCAGAACCACTTTTAATGCTAATATTATCGGGATGATATTATTGACCAAAGCAGCATTTCCGCATCTAAAACAAGGTGATTCTGTAATCAACACAACTTCTGCCACCGCTTATCAGGGGCATAAAGAACTTTTGGATTATTCTGCAACCAAAGGTGCTATTGTTTCTTTCACAAGGTCTTTAGCTCTGCAATCCAAACCAAAAGGAATTCGTGTTAATGCTGTTGCGCCGGGTCCGGTTGCGACACCGCTTACCAAAGAAACCTTTGGCGAGGAAGAGGAAGATCCAAATAAACCACCATTTGAAAGAAACGCAACACCTGAAGAAGTGGCTGCAAGCTTTCTTTTTCTCGCAACTGATGCTTCATCTCAGATTACCGGGCAGGTCTTGCATCCGAACGGTGGATTGATCGTAAATGGCTAACTAAATTTTTTAAAACTATGAACGGCGTTATCTTGCAGTTTTTCCATTGGTATCATCCGGGAAAGCTATGGAATGAATTTATCGATAAAGCAGAATATCTAAAAAGCCTTGGGTTTACTTCGGTTTGGTTTCCGCCCGCAATCAAATGTACTTTAGGAACAGAAGGCCGTGGTTATGACGTTTATGACCTCTATGATCTTGGAGAATTTGATCAGAAAGGTGGAGTTCCTACAAGATATGGAACCAAGGAAGAATATCTCAGGGCAATAGAAAAAGCACACGAGGTTGGAATGGAAGTTTATGCAGATATTGTTCTCAATCACAGGATGGGAGCTGATGAGATGGAAACTGTAACGGTTCATCAGGTGAATGAGGAGAACCGGAACGAGGTTATTCGTGAAGCTTTCCAGGCGGATGCAATGACCAAGTTCACATTTCCCGGGAGAAATGGAAAATATTCTGATTTCATTTGGGATTATCAGTGTTTTAGCGGTATTGATAAAGTTAAGACCGGAAATGAAGAACATAATGGGATTTTCAAAATCTATAACGAATATGGAACTGTGTGGAACGAGCACGTGAGTCATCAATTCGGAAATTATGATTATCTGATGGGCGCTGATGTCGAATTCCGTAATCCTTATGTTGTGGAAGAACTGAAACGCTGGATCAAATGGTATATAGACACAACCAAAGTTGACGGTTTGAGAATGGACGCATTGAAACATATTTCAACCGAATTCCTGAAAGAATGGATCGATTACATCAAATCCGAAATCAATGAAGATTTCTTTATGGTCGGCGAATTCTGGAAAGATAATGTTGACAAGATCACAGGATTTTCAGAAAAGATGGATCATCGCATCTGTTCCTTTGATGTGCCTTTACATTTCAATTTTTTCAGAGCATCACAGGAAAAGCAGAATTACAACCTGAGTGAAATACTGAAAGGAACTTTCCTCGATTGCAACCCGGAATGCTCGGTGTCATTCGTAGGAAATCACGATACGCAAAAGCTTCAGGCTTTGGAATCAACAGTAGAAGATTGGTTCAGACCGATGGCTTATGCAATTATTTTGTTATCAGAGAATGCTTATCCGTGTGTGTTCTATCCGGATTTGTTCGGAGCGGAATATATCGATAAAAATACAGATGGCATTGATGAAAAAATTGTAATGCCGAAAGTAGAAATTCTTCCACTTTTGATGCAGGCTCGTCGGGAATTTGCTTACGGAGAGCAGGTCAATTATTTCGATCATCCGAATTGCATTGCCTGGATCAGGAAAGGAAATGAAAATCACAAGGGTTGTGTTGTTCTGATTTCAAATAGCGAAGAAGGTTATAAAGAAATGGATCTTGGAAAAGAAAATGCATCAGCAAAGTTTACAGATTTTCTGGGATTTCGGAAAGAAACCATTGAGTTGGATGAGGACGGTAAAGGAACTTTTTGGGTTAATGCAGCATCGGTAAGTGTCTGGATAAAAAATCAGGACCAATCAATTTAAAAAAATAAAAGTTATGAACAGAGACGGCGTTAGGAAAAGTATCTGGCAGGAAGAGATCAAGCCTTTTCCTGCAGCTATTAATTTTGAAACCGAATATGATGTCGCTATTATTGGCGGTGGAATTACAGGCGTTTCTACAGCTTATCAGTTGCAAAAATCGGGAAAAAAATGCATCTTAATCGAGGCGGCTAATATCGGATTCGGGACTACTGGAGGAACCACAGCTCACATCAATAACTTTCTGGATACTACCTATTCCGAAGCGATAAGTAAATTTGGTCTAGAAGATGCCGTGCTTCTTTATCAGTCAACAGTTGATGCGATTGGTGTTATTGAAAAAAATATCAGCGATAATCAAATTGATTGTGATTTCGAAAAGAAAACGGCGCAATTATTTGCTTTGGATGAGAAGCAGTCAAAACAGCTGGACGATATTTTGGAAGGTACCGAAAAAGTCGGTTGTCAAATGAATTTAATTAATAATATTTCATTTCCGATTCCTTTTGTAAGAGCAGTGGAAATTCCCGGTCAGGCACAATTCCATCCAATTAAATATATTGATGCGTTGTGTCGTAGCTTTCTTAATTTCGGTGGAACTATTGTAGATAATTGCTTTTGTAAAAATCATTCGGAAGAAGAGGAGTGGATTGTGGTCAAAACCTCAAAAGGAACTATCAGAGCCAGAAATCTGATTTATGCAACCCACATTCCACCGGGTGTCAATATGTTACATTTTACCAATGCGCCTTACCGGAGTTATGCAATGGCTTTCACATTAAAAAATCAGAATTATCCCAAGGAACTTGGCTATGACCTGATGGATCCTTACCATTATTACAGAATTCATGAGGTCAACGGAGAAAAACTCTTAATTGCTGGTGGGGAAGATCACAAAACGGGGCATTCCGAAGATACGGGCGTTTGCTTTACCAATCTGGAAAATTATGTTAGACAATATTTTGATGTTGATGTTGTAAAATACAGTTGGTCCAGTCAATATTACGAACCAGTGGATGGTTTTCCTTACATCGGAAAGATGCCGGGAACGTCCAATGTTTACACGGCAACGGGTTTTCGCGGGAACGGAATGATATTCGGAACAATATCGTCAAAAATTATTTCTGAATTAATTCTGACTGGAAATAGTCTGTATAAAAAATTATTCAGCCCTTCCAGGGTTACACCAATTGCAGGTTTTACGGAATTTGTAAGGGAAACGGCAACGGTTGTAACAGATTTTATCAAGGATAAATTATTTGTTGAAAAAGTTTCGTCTTTGGCGGAAATCAATGAAGGCGAAGGAAAAGTTGTAGCATACGAAGGCGAGTCCTATGCGATTTATAAAGAAAAAGGCGGACGGGTTCATGTGCTGAAAAGTACCTGTCCGCATGCCAAATGTGAGGTGCGGTGGAATAGTGCGGAAATCTCCTGGGATTGCCCTTGCCACGGGTCTCGCTTCAGTGTGAATGGCGAAGTTTTGACGGCGCCTTCTGTGACTGATCTTGCTAGAATCAGAGAAAAAGATTTATAACTAAAATTTGAGATGATGTCTAAGAATAGTTTCTTTTACCGCAATAGTTTAAGTATTGTATTAATTTTATTAATGCTGATTTTCTGGGCAGGGCAATTTTTCACAGGTTGGAAAACTGAAAATAAGGAATTGGCGGAAGAGGGGCGAAGGTTATTAAGTTTTGGACAATATGTTCAGAGCGGACATTTTATACAAGCCACGTTTGAGAATTGGGAAAGCGAATTTCTGCAGATGATGCTTTATGTTTTACTGACGGTTTCTTTAAGGCAGAAAGGTTCCAGTGAATCCAAATCCTTAACCGAACAGGAAGATGTCGATAAAGAACCGAAACCGCATCCAGGCGCACCTTGGGCTGTGAAAAAAGGTGGGATTTGGCTGAAGATTTACAAACATTCTTTATCTCTGGCTTTTGGTGTTTTATTTCTGATCAGTTTTGTTCTTCATTTTTATGGCAGCTATAAAGATTTCAATTCGGAGCAGATGATAAAAAATCAACCGGCAGTTGGTGTGAGTGATTATTTTTTTGAATCCAGGTTTTGGTTTGAATCTTTTCAGAACTGGCAAAGCGAATTTCTGGCTGTGGCATCTATAGTGCTTTTGTCAATATGGCTTAGGGAAAAAGGTTCACCCGAATCCAAACCTGTCGATATGGCTCACGACGAAACACCCTGATGTGTTTTAATTGAGTTTTTATTTTACCTTATTTTCTTTGAGGTTGTTTTTAAAACAACTTCTGATGCATTATGCATAATAATTAAGTGTTTATTTTATTAATAATTCATTTATAATAAAATATATTTGTTTTGTTTTGGTATAATGATTGTAATATTTGATTTATTAACATTGATTAATATAAAAATAAAAAATTATGGCAACTACAAAATCAGCTACAGCTACGAAAACAAAAACAGCTGTCAAAAGTTCAACATCAACAAGGAAAGCACCTGCAAAAAAAGATGCTGCCAAAGACCTTAGCGATCTTTTTGAAGATAGTTTAAAAGACATCTATTGGGCAGAAAAAGCTTTAGTAAAGGCTTTACCGAAAATGATGAAAAATGCAACTAACGAAAAGTTAAAAGCTGCTATCGAGAAACATCTTGGTGAAACAGAAACTCATGTTTCTCGTTTGGAAGAAATTTTTGAATCTATGGGCAAGAAAGCGCAGGCTAAAAAATGTGATGCGATGCAGGGTCTTCTGGATGAAGGTAACAGCATCATAGAAGAAACCGAACCTGGAACTGTAAGAGATGCTGGCATTATCGCTGCGGCACAAAAAGTGGAGCATTATGAGATTGCCACTTATGGTACATTAGCAGCGTTTGCTAAAATCCTGCAAGAATCAGAACCATTAAAAATCCTTCTTAAAACTCTGGAAGAAGAGAAAAAATGCGATGAACTTTTGACTAATCTTGCGGATATTAATCTCAATTCCAAAGCAGTATAAGTTTAAAAATAAAAACTTGCTAAATTAATAATTATGAAAGTACAAGAACTCAGACTTCACAATCTACTTCAATATAAGAATGATGTAGTACCTGTAGTGGGATTCAATTTGGATAAAGGAGCGAATCAAAGTTTGGTGGAGATCCAGCAAGGGAATGTCAAAATTCCCATACATTCGGAAAAACTGAGGCCGATCAAACTTACAAGCGAATGGCTTTCCAAATTTGGTTTCCGGGAGAGTTACCGTTCAGATACCAGGATCCGTTATGATTTGCCGAATTTTGGAAAGTATGACTTTGATCTTACAAAAGATAAGATTCTGGAAGGCTTTTTATATTTCGGAAACTACATAAGATGTCCTTATCTGCATCAGCTGCAAAATCTTCATTTTGTACTGACTGGAAAAGAATTGAAAGTGGAGAGCAATTAATTGCTCTCTTTTTTTGAAAATGCCTTATGACTAAGATCATAAATTAAAAAGGCTTGGTTTTATAGCTTTGAGGATATTGAAATGGATTAAATGAAAAATTTATTACTCATCTCTTTAACAGGGCTGATTTTCAGTTGTTCAAAAAATAATACGGGTCACGAAACAAATAAAGATTGTCTTATGATGACAGATGGCAAAATGTCTTCCAGTCGGGCAGGAAAAGATACGGTCAAAGTATCAAAAGACATTAGAGAACGCAACATAATGAGAAGAAAGAAACTATTCTAAATCAAATTACCAATGGAAGCTAAGAAAATACCAGGGGTCCCTGAACAAAAAAAAGGAGCGTTTCATGACACCGAAAGTCAAAAAAACTTTATTGTAAGCGAGCTTGCAGCACAACAATTCGGAATTTTGAAGGAACGTTTTTTTTCTATCAATCATTGGAAAGATTATTGCGGAGATTTATCTTCGGAATTCAAGCTTTATAACAGTCAAGGATTTCCTATTGACAGAGTCCCGGAAATAGGCGATTTTGTGAGGATTGATATTCCCGGGCCAGGAGATCCCGAAGCCAAAGGTTATGATTGGGTGGAGGTAGTAATGGTTGATAATCGTTGTTGTAATGATGAATTGGAAAGATATCTGATTTCCTGCAGGCCGTCTGAACCGCCGGGGAGAAATAGAAATGGAAATGTTGCTCATTTCTATTCCCGTGAGTCTTCTTCCACTTTCATTATTTCCCGAGGTGAGGATTATATAAAAGTTGGTGTGTATGGGCGCAACGAGATTGCTAATTTATCCGATAAGGGAATTTTTGCGAAAATCAGGAACTTTTTGGTTTCTCTCGGAGGCTTTTCCAGGTTGACGAAAATCCAGTGGAAAAGCTTAACGGACGGATTGCTGGACTTTTGAATCAATTAATTATCAATTTAGTTTATGCATAAAAAGATTTTATATTTTCTTTTTTTTAGTTCCTTCTGCTTTGGCCAGAGCTATGAGGAGCTTATGAAATATGCTCATTATTATGGTAAAAATATTGATGAATTCAAGGGGTTTATAAATGCAGAACCATCGGCCAGCCATTCAGATGCCGGTATCCAGCGGATTGTTTATGAGTTATATAATCATCATATTGGCATAGAAGAGCATAGAAGCAACAGTGGTAAGATAGGAGAAATATTTGTCTTTCAGATTAATGAAAATCATGTTAAAGCGAATTATCAATGGAAGAGATATTTTGATTCGATGCAAGCGGATGAATCTTTACAATTTGTGAAGGCAATATTTGATAATGGCATTATAAAAGAAAATGATTTGTCGCTTTCGGAATTCAGATTATTACTGAGTTCGGAAAACATGAATTCTAATGCCAGCTATGGCGTGAGATACAGGAAACAGAATGCATATTATTCTTTATTTGTGGTTAAAAGCAAGCTTGTTTTCACTGTTGATGATAAAAATTTTTAGATCTGTTTTTTTAGGTTTTGCAATGAGCGGTCAAATCTTTTTAATAATACTCATTTCCCCATTTTGTTCCATATAGATTTTCGAAATCTGTGAAAAATCTTCATTTCCGGCGGATAAGCGGATCGCCTGGAGAATGTCTTCGTAAGATACCAATGCGCGATGCATGTTCTTTAACAAAAATTCTCCCTCATCATATAGCAGAATTTTCTTACCGTCAATCCATTTCCCCGAGTCTTTTATTATGACTTTGATATAGCTTAATAAGCGATGCGAAAAAGCAATGATAAAGCTGGCTGTTACGATTGGTAAAAATGGAGAAGCGCCAACAACTGCTCTTGAAAGTATTGCTCCCAAAAGTATAACAATAATATTGTCCGAAGCGGTTTTCATTCCGAACGATCGGCGACCGGATAATCTTATTAACAATAATGCAATTATAAAGATAACAATCGCCCTGCATCCCATTTGAAAAGATGTTAATGTATTGCCTTTTCCCCAAATGTCATCAAGAATTTCCATGTTTTGATTTGAACAAAAATTATTCCTCAGTATTATTAATAATAAGGAAAATTATAATTTTTAGAATCAGAAAATCAGGTTATTATGACTCGAATCATAAACCAGCTATTATGCTGTTTGTAAATTTGGATTAACCAAAAAAATAATATTATGAAAAAGTTATTCTTAACATTCACAATCGGATTATTGTTTAGCTGTACAAATAATAAATCCTCACAAGAAGAAAGCTCAACATCTACCTCTGCAGACACAACCTCTACTGCAGGTGCAGTGCAGCCAACACCCAATTCCAATGGCAGTTCAGCTGCAGACAGCAGTTCCCTTAATGCCAGCAGTACATCTCCAAAAGATACTATTTCAACAAAACGGGATTCTGCAAGATAATTTTAGAATTAATTTTTTTAATAAGCATTTCTTAAGAAGTCGTTGCTAAATATTGTAGAGGTTTTAGGACTTAAGCAGATCTTAAAAACTGGTGACTTTAGTATTTCGAAATTGTTCAACAATAGATTTTATATTAATATAAGATTTCTATTAATACAACTGCTATGAAAATATTGATGATGTTATTCTTGTTTATGATTTTTCTTGGCTGTGTCTGCGATCCGGAAGACAGAGATCAAAAACAAAGGGATAAAGAAAGGAGTCAACACAGATACTTGACAAAAATTCCCATTGGGGATAAAAACTAGAACAAGATAAAATATTAATATGGTTGAACGGAAGTTATTACCTTTTGCGCAAGGCCTTTATTTTATCATGACTTCTTTGTGGCCTTTGTTGCATCTTGATAGTTTTCTGCAGATTACTGGCTACAAAACGGATATTTGGTTGGTTAGAACAGTAGGCATATTGTTATTTCCTTATGGTCTTCTTGCGATATATGCTGCGTTTTCTAAAAAAAATGCAATTGTCGGTGTTGTGTGTGGACTAAGCTGTTTCGGATTAGCAGTAATAGATTTGTACTATTACTTGGCAGGAGTTATAAAATGGGTTTATCTCATAGATTGTTTTTTACAGAGCGTGTTTGTGATCTATTGGATTTTTTATGTGATTACCAATAAAGTTAATAATAAATCTTTCGATTAATTATCTTAACAATATTTTGCTGCTCCATTTTTTTTATTGTTCTTATCACCGTTTCAACTCTTAAGCCGGTCATCGATGCTAATTGCTGTCTTGTAAGAGGCACTTCAAAAGAAAATTGTTCCTGATTATGATCGAAACTTTTATGATAATCCAGCACACCTTTGATTCTTATATCAGCGTATAAAGAGGAATTATTTTTAAGCATGATATATTTGTAATAAAGACGTTCGGATAAAAATTTATTAATATCTCTTGATATGTCGGGATTCTCTTTTACAAGCTGTGTAAAGCTGGTCTTGGAAAGTTTTAGAACACTGCATGGTTCAAAGACAACTGCATTGACAGGATATTTTTCATCAATAAAAAGCAAAAGCTCACACACGCTGAGACCTTTGGATAATATAGCCAGAATTAATTCCTTTCCTTCCTCATTGAAATGGTTCAGCTTAACCCTTCCGGAGAGTACCTGGTAATAGAATTTGGGAGTTTCCCCTTCATTAAAAATAATATCACCGGAATCAAACGTTTCGGTTTCGGCACCATAATTTAACAGAAGATTTGCGGCGATTAGCATATAAAAATTTTAGTAGTAGTTTTCAAAACAATTGATAGTTTGCAAACAAAGTACCAATGCAATAAATTAATGAAAAAATAGTATTAATGTTTTATGACTGCAATCATAAGCAAAAAATTCTCTGTGTCATTTTAATGTTGCGATTTGGAGATATAATTTCTACCAAATTATTCCAAAGCAAATCAATTCCAAATGTTAAAAATTAACCTTTAAATGTTAAATAATGATTTTGTTTTAAATAAAATTATTTTAGGGTTAAACTTCTGTAATTCTTTTTAACAGCTGTTTTTTTAGTGTTTTAAAATTAATCAATCGTTTAAAAATAATACCGTTTTTTAACTCTTATGACTCAGATCATAACATGACAAATGTCACATTGTCTAGCTTTGAATTACCACTTTTCACAAAAAATTTTGCTGTTCTAAATACTAGTCACAGACCAGCAATTTTATCACTAAATATTAATATAAAAAATTCAAAGTTATGAACACTAGAAATTCAAACAGCCGTTCAAACAATTCATCCAATTCTTCAAACGATGCAAGATCTGTTTTTGAAGAAATTTATCAATTAGGTTACGACCACGGTTTCAACGATGCCTCAGAAGATGAGGATTATGATGACGATTTCTCGGACTACGAGGACGAATTTGACGATTACGAAATATCAAATTATGATGATGACGATGAAGAAGATTATGATGATGAGGAATACGACGACGAAGAAGACTATGATGATGATGAAGATTACGATGATGACGAGGAAGACTATGAAGATGATGACGAAAACGAAGATGATAGTCGCGGGGGATCACGAGGCGGAAGAGGAAATCAGCAGCGTGACAGCCAGGGAAGATTTACATCCGGTGGAGGACGTTCTGGATCTGGAGGCAGCTCACGTTCTGGTTCACGGGGCGGAAATTCCGGATCTGGAAGTGGAACATCCAGAAGAGGATTTGCATCTATGAGTAAATCAGAACGTACAAGAATCGCAAGAATGGGCGGCGAAGCATCTCACGGTGGAGGCCGGTCATCCGGTTCGGGTTCTAACTCTGGTCGAGGTGGTAATTCCGGATCTGGAAGCAGATCAAATTCCGGAAGGTCAGGCGGAAACTCTGGTTCAGGCAGCGGAACATCCAGAAGAGGATTTGCATCTATGAGTAAAGCAGAACGTACAAGAATTGCAAGAATGGGCGGTGAAGCGTCTCACGGTGGAGGCCGGTCATCCGGTTCAGGTTCTAACTCTGGTCGAGGTGGTAATTCTGGATCTGATAGAGGTCGATCCAATTCCGGAAGATCAGGCGGAAACTCCGGTTCAGGCAGAGGAACATCCAGAAGAGGATTTGCATCTATGAGTAAAGCAGAACGTACAAGAATTGCAAGAATGGGCGGCGAAGCTTCTCATGGCGGTGGACGATCTTCTGGCTCAAGGAGATCAGGATCTGGAAGATCCGGTTTCGGAGGAAGAAGAAACAATTCTTAATCTTTAATTCTTCACTTCATTATATGCATGATTACCTCTCTTGGGAGGTAATCATTTTTAAACTCATTTAAAATCAATCATTATGGCTACCAAAACAGAAAATAATACGAGCTCTACAGTTAAAAAAGATATTGTAGAAAATCTAACTCAAACACCGGAATCCAAAGATAAAGATCAAAATATGGCAGATTCGCCTTTGCACAAGCTTTTTGTAGATGCTTTGAAAGACATCTATTATGCAGAAAACGCAATTGTGGATGCATTGGAAAAAATGGAAGCAGCCGCTACAACAGAAGAACTGAAAGATGCTTTTGAAGATCATCAGCTTCAGACCAAAAAACACATCAGCCGTTTGGAAAAAGTATTCAAACTGATTGGTGAACAGGCAGAGAAAAAAGAATGTAAAGCTATTGTAGGCATCATCAAAGAAGGTGAAGAGATTATCAAATCTACAGAAGAAGGCTCTATGACACGGGATGTGGGATTGATTATCGCTGCTCAGAAAGTGGAACATTATGAGATTGCAACTTATGGTGGTCTTGTTCAATTGGCGATTACAATGGGACATGAGAAAGCTGCCGATCTGTTGGACAGAACTTTACAGGAAGAAGAGGATACCGATTTGTTATTGACAGATATTGCAGAATCTTCTATCAATATCAATGCGGAGCAGGAAGATTAAATTTTAAGTTTTACATATTGAGCCATACAGAATCACTTTTGTATGGCTTTTTACATCTAAAAATTTTGTGAACTAAATTAATTAAAAATGACACCAAAAGGCAGATTAATAATTATTGGAGGAAAAGAAGACAAAAGCGAAACCGTTCCTGAAATGGAAGATGTCAATCACGGTTTTATTCCCAAAGAAATTCTCAAACTGATTGCAGAATCCAAAGATGACCGCATCGAAATCATTACAACTGCAACGTCAGATCCTGATGATATGGAGAAAACTTACAGTCAAACTTTTAAAGATATCGGTTACACCAACTTTGGATTTCTCTATATCACGCAAAAAGATAATAAAGAAAGTTTACAACGATTAGAAGATGCTAAAACAGTATTTTTTTCCGGAGGTGATCAGTCAAAATCTGTGATGTCTTTAAAAATTCCGAGATTATTGAACGGATCCATGAAAGATATTTGCATGAACAGGATTTCACAATTGCCGGTACCAGTGCGGGTGCAATGTGTCTGTCATCAATTATGATTGCTGATGCCATTAATGGGGAAGCGATTGTCGGTTATGATCTCGAACTGGACAATGGTCTCGGCTTTATGGATTGTATTATTGATACGCATTTTGTTCATCGTGGTCGTTTTGGAAGATTAGCACACGCTACGATTTTACACCCGGAATTTTTAGGAATTGGTCTCGGGGAAGATACATCGCTGATTATAGAACAGGGTAAAACAGCAACTTGCAAAGGTTCCGGAATGGTAATCATCATCAATTCGAAACAGATCAAACAAACCAATATCGAAACGGTAAAAAAAGGCTGCCCTGTTTATGCGGAAAATCTAGTGATTGATATTTTGACAGAAGATTGTAAGATTAATTTGGAAACAGGAGATATTGATGTATCGGATGCAAGATAATTTTCAAATTTTAGCTAAATCCTAATCAAAATTAAGCAAAGAGCAAAAAGTGGTTTCTTAATTCTTTTTTCATTGAAAAATGTGATGCAACTGTTTTATTAATAGTGAGTTATAGATGTTTTTTTTAATATCGAAATCGTGGAAGTTTACATAATTACGCTAGTGTTGTCCTGTTATTTTAGGTACAGCATTTATAATTTAGAACTTTCAAAGCGATCAATTCCAAAAAATGTGTTGGAATATTAAATCAATTATAACTAACTAATTAAAGCAGTATGAGAAAAATTAACTATTTGGCTTTTTTATTAAGCGGATTATTATCTGCACAAACTACCTTCACTTTGGTAAAAGACATCTATCCCGGAGCAACGGGTTCAGGACCTTCAAATTTCACACTTTACAAAGGAAAATTATATTTTTCTGCCAGTTCTAGTGTCAATGGTACTTCCATTGGGACTGAACTTTGGGAGAGTGACGGAACTGAAGCCGGTACCAAGCTGGTTTCTGATAATATTCCTGGTTCTTCTTCCACTTCACCAGGTGGTTTATTTACATTTAATGATAAAATTTATTTCAGTGGAACCAATATTGTGAATGGCACTAATGTTTCAGGATTGCTATTGTCTTACGATGATGTCAATGGTATCCAGACTGTATCTACCGTTTCTAAGTTCAGTACCAATTTTACAAAAGTAGGCAATACATTATATTTTAAAGCAACTAATACATCTGTTACGCCGAATACCCAAAGGCTGTATTATCTTGACAGCTCCGGCCAATCTGTTATTGCTGACGATAATCTTAATGTGAATACAATTGGTTTCATCGGGAATAAAGTTCTTGCAAATGCGCAACTAGCCAATGCTGCAAGCCCGTTTTTAACGCAGCTTTTTAGCTTTGACGGTAATTCTACATCGCTTGTTAAAACAATTAATCCTTCCACGTCTTCTTATCCGCAGTATTTTTTGTACAGCCCGGCGTTAGGTAAGACTTTTTTTAATGCCAATGGCGGAAACGGAGGTGAGCCTTGGATGACCGATGGAACCGAAGCAGGAACATCTATTGTAAAAGACATTAATGTTTCCAATGCTACTGCCGGTTCTAATCCCACAAGTTTCACAGAGTATAACGGAAAAGTTTATTTTGCAGCTTCTGATGGGCTTACAAGCGGCATAGAACTATGGGTGACAGACGGAACTGAACAAGGAACTAAAATGTTCAAAGATATCATACCCGGAACAACAGGATCTTTCCCGGAAAAATTAACAGTGTATAAAAATAAATTATACTTTTTTGCTACAAATGCAAGCAATGTGAAACAGCTTTGGGAAAGTGACGGGACAGATGCCGGAACAAAAGCGTTAGTTTCTATAGGCACAGCTTCTGCTCTTGTTATATACAATGATACGCTTTATTTTTCTGGTAGAATTAATAATACGGACACACTAGGTGTTGAGTTGTATAAGATTAATCTTCAGGATGATACATTGGCTGCTTCGGAAATGCAAAATAATAATATCAGCGTATATCCAAATCCTTCAAAAGGTGAAGTTTTTATATCAAATTTAAAGTCGGGAAAATTTGAATTGTATGACACAACAGGAAAACTGATCAAAGGAGGTAATTTCTCTGATAGTAAGATTCTCTTAAGCGCTCAGCAAGGTGTTTATGTGCTGAAATTAAAATCAGAAAATTCAAAAGCAAACTTTGTAACAAGAGTTATTATCAAATAATCTGATAAAAATTAAAACTGAATTTTTAAAAGCTGGAATGTGATAACATTCCAGCTTTATTTTTTAAATAAGAGAAGACTTAATAGAATTCTATTAAGTCCAGTGATTTAGGCTTTGATTTTTTATCAAGACAAATAAAAAGCTTCCCTATTAAAGGAAGCTCTAAAAAACACAAATGATGAAAAATCTTACTTAACCATTATCTGTAAGAAAATCCATTTATTTTTTGATTACGTTTTTTGTAGCAGTTGTATTATCACTGAAAGTTGCTTTTAATATATACGAACCTTTTGTAGCTTTGGAAAGATCTAATTCATTGGTTGCTGAGGTTGACAGACTTTTTCCGCTGATTTCGTATAGTTCCAATGATTTAACATTTTTTTCTGATTTTACCGAAATTTTTCCTGCAGTTGGATTTGGAAATACAGTGAAATTGGATTTGCCGGATTCTGTTACATTCATAGATGACTTTAACTGTACTTTAAAATTATCTACGAAGATTCGGTAGTTTGCCTGAGAGTTAAAAACCGTGCCGTCTGATGCGTAAAATGCAAACTTGACATTGTTGCTTTTGTAAGCAGAAACATCGATCGTCAGTTTATTTCTTTCATTAGAAATGGTGATATTGGGATTATCCCAGTTTCTCAGCTCTTGCCAGGTTGCTCCATTATCTGTCGTAACAAGAATCTTAAATTTGTCTCCTCCTTCAACCTGTGGTGCCGGTCCATTAGGATTAGTCATAAAAGGACCGTTGGTTGTTGCGTAATCAAAGCTGATTTCATAATCACCCGCAGATAGATCAAAAGCATTAGTCACAGCCCAATAAGAGATATTAGATGTATACATATTAACACATAATGACTGGTCATTAGCTGCAGTATTTCCCATAAAGGGCTTCTGTTGCCAATAATTGGTTGAAGCGTTAGTTGGTCCATTTCCAACGTTGGCATTAAAAGTATAGCCCAGATACCAGCCGGTTAATGGAAATGTTGTAAAGTCCTGAGTATAAGGCGGAGTAGTTTGTGAGTATAAAGATGATGCAAAAGCCATCATCGCGAATAGATAAAGTTTTTTCATTTTTTGTAGTAGTTGAGTTAAAGAGATGCCCTGACTTGATAGCCAGGACATCACTGATAAAAAATAATTTATGAAGTTATTGTTTGATAAGTTTCTGCGTGTCAGTTTTACCATCATCAAATGTTATTTTGATAACATACTGGCCAGTGGTAAGCCTAGAAACATCAATTGTTTTCGATGTAGATTCCATTACTTTTCTACCATTCATATCAATGACTTCAGCTTTTTTAAGGCTTTTATCATTTTTGATATTAACCATATCTTTGGCAGGATTCGGGAAAATAATTGTACTAATTTTTTTATCGGTTTCAGTTACTGCAAGCGTTTCTTTTAGAATTGTGAAGGTGTAATCTTCAGCCTGTCCCTGGTCAAAAACACTACAAGAATAAGTTGGATAGTTAAAAGCTTCTGAGATGATTCTCACTTTTGTATCTCCTAAGTTGGCCGTCAGAGGGATTGACAATTGGTAAGTGATGGTGTTGCTATTTGAAGCATTAACTTTTCCAAGATTATAAATTTCTCCCACATCGCCCAAGAATCCATTTTGATTCCAGTCTATAAAAGCTGTTAGGGCTTGAGCGGATGAGCTATTATAAGTTTGCGCATTGATCGTGATTGGATAAGTTTTCCCTCTTTCAAGATCCGTTTTGATTACAGAGAAATCTTCATAACCTACCTCAGCAGTAGAAGTATTGTTGATTGTTCCTATTTTTACCTGATCAATTGGCATCAGGAAATTGAATCTAGGCGTACAATAGCTATCAGTAGGATTGGTTTCTATACAGCTTCCAACTAATGTGAATACACCATCAACACCATTGTTAACAGCTCTCCAGATAGATCCGTCATTGCTGTAATAGGTTTCTTTTCCGCTGTTACGTATAGAAGTCGCTTCTATAAAAGATGCATTTTCCGGGACTTTATTTACAGCTTTTACAACCAGCCAGTATCTTGAACCCACAGCTCCGCCGGTAATAACAAGCGGTTCGGGAAGATTGAAAGTATTTTTTCTGAACGTAAATCCTTCTCTTTCATTCAAGTCTGTGACCGTATCAGGAACGATCGTGTTATAGGCTTTTACTGCGTCTAATGGCAATCCGTCAGGACCAGCTTTCATAATGAAAATATCGAAAGATTCTATACCACCTTTGTCAATTGTGTTCAGGATGATACTGGTTACAGTTAAGTTAGTATGCGCTGCAACATTAAAGTCATTAGCAAGATATAAAAGCTTCAGATCACCAGTTCCTGTTTCAAAATTGTTGCTCGGCGTAGAAGGCGCACAGGCTGACGGGTAAGTTTCAACACTATCACTATTTCCTACAACAATGTCATCCAGAACATTAGATCTTCCGGTTTTCATTACAGCTTCAAAACAAATCTGCAGTTGGGATGATTTTTCCGGTAAATTAATAATCTGCTGTTTCCATTCCGGAACATTGAAATTATAATTCTTCAGCGTTATCCATTCGGAGGTAGGAGAAACACGATAATAAACATTCAGTAGATTCTGATAGATTCCCCAAGCTTCTTGTCCCATAAAGAATGAAACCGTTGGTGTTTGTAATGCTGTAACATCCATTACAGGACTGATTAACCTGACCTTTGCATCAGGAGAGTTAGCTGCAATCTGAGCACAGGCATTCAGTTGTCCGGAATGCGCATTTACTATATTATAATCAACACCTCCGCCAGAACCTTTTTTATAAGCCCAGCCATCATAACTAGGATAGTGTCCGCCGATGACCTGTTGTGTCCAGCAGCCTCGCGTTGGGCTGTCTGTTTCAAAAGTTTCTTTGAAGGGAAAGCTGCTCAGTGTATTACAACTTTGAGCATTAAGACCCGCATTAATTATAGCAAAGAATGCTGCGATCAGATAATAAAGTTTCTTCATTTCAGTTAACATTTAATGAGTACGAAAATATCCCTTAATCAATGTAAAAACAAGAAATTGAATAGCTTTATTATAGAAAATTTATGATTTTGACAGTGGATTTTTTAATTTAAACTATTGATTGATAGGTTTATATGTTTTTGAATGCCTCGTTCTTCAACAACTTGCGTTTTTGCTCTTTTCTAATGGTTTCGATCAATAAAAAAATGATTAATCCGGAGAAAAAAACTGAGGTTACCAAAATCCAGATGGCATATTTTTTCCCGATAGATTCTTTTTCGGAATCATTGCGTTTGTCTTCTTCAAGAATTAATTGATTGACTAATTTTGCGGCTTCACGATTACTTTCCTTAACACGATTATTATACATTGTGTTATAATAATTGTACTGTTTGATGTCAGATTTTTGTAAATAATTATCGGCTAAAAGTTGGTAGATTTCATTCTCTATGTCATCTCTTGCCGGCTGATTTTTTCGCAGGTTCAAGATCCTGAAAAGAATTTCGTTGGACAAATCCGGTTTTTTCTGAAGCGATAAGATTTTTGCTTTTCCCAGCTCAATAAATATTTCCTGAAGCTCTGCAAACTGTGGAGGATAAGGACGTGATGTCTCATAGATGTTAACACTTGCCAGTTTCAGATTTTCTGCAGCCTGATGCAGTTGCTTCTGTTGTATCAATGCATAAGCTTTGTTGAGATAAGCTAGTTTGATATTAATTTCAGCTAAAGAATTTTTCGATAAAAGATATTGATTAATAGCCTTGTTGAAATATGATAATGCAATATCACTGTCCAGACTGTAAAAATAATTCATTCCTTTCAGGTAATAGATATTTCCTTTTACAAGATTAAGCGAATCCGAAGCTTTGGCTGACGATAAAAGCGATTCTGCCTGATCCAGATAAACTCTTGTTTTTTCATTAAGCTGCAGTGACTGATAGGTGTTTCCAACAATGCCCAGTATTTTGATTTTGATGATTTTATCACCGCTGTTGTCAGCATTTTCCAGAGCTTCATTGCCATATTTTATAACATCCAGAGGTTTTTGCAAAATATTGGAAGTGTTGGTTAGTATAAAAAGACATAAAAGCTTCTGCTTATGATTCAGATCCTTATTCTTATAAATTTTTTCAGCAATCTTGCATGATGCTGCAGGATCTAGAAGCATCAGATTTTCAGCTTTACTTAAATCATCTTTTGGATCAGAAGATCTTGCGGCTACTAAAAAACTTAGAAATAACGTTATTATACAGATAATCCTTTTCATTATTCCTTCTGTTTTAATAGTTGGATGTAATTGGCCGGTGACATTCCGGTAACGGATTTGAACACTGCTGCGAACGCACTGTGAGTAGAAAAACCACTTTCTTCTGCAAGGTATTTTATTTTATAGCTTCTGTATATTGGCTTGTTTTTTAGTTTGCCGATGATGTAGTTGATACGAAGCTCGTTAATATAGGCATTGAAGTTTTTTTGTTTATGGTTATTGATAGCTTCGGAAAGATATTTTGTATTGGTCTCTAATTTTTTAGCGAGACTTTGTAAAGAAATATCAGGATTGATACAATCATCGGTATTTTCAAAGTCATCGAGTTTTTTCAATAATAGATTTTCCGTTTTCTCCGGTATTGTTTGTGTTTGTGGTGTCTTTTTATCTTTTAAGGCATTAATTTTATTAATGAAATTTTGATATTCTTTGATATGAAAGTTAGTTTGATAAAATCTTAATAAAATCAGAGTTACACTTATTAATCCTATGATAATTATGGTTAATATTATATTTTTCCTTTTGGTTATCATGAGGTCAAGATCATCATTGTTTTTTTCTTCGGAGATGTTGAACCATTTATTCTTTGCCGAATATTTTGCCTGATCTATTTTTTTTAGCAAATCCTGCTTTTTATTAATAGAGTCTGAAAAGTTGTTGGAATCTCCAATTTTGGAATAATAGGATGCCAAAAGCTCGTAATACTCATATTTGATTTTTGGATTCGATGATTGTTCCAATTGCTCTTTGGGAAGGCTGAGGATAATTTTTTTTGCCTTTTCCAGATTGTCATTATTGAGCAAAAATTGGCTGTACACAATATCAAATTCTATATCATTTTTATATAGATTTCTTATACCAATCAGAAATTGATCTGATAGTTTGTTAGTAGCTACATAATCAAACAGACTGAGTATATCGTCCCTAAGAATCATAAGATTACTGGACTTTGCCTTTTCCAGAACAGCCAGCAAATTATTGTTGAGGTTGTTTGTTCTATTCTGATTAAGTTTGGTCAGAAGGAGAATGATTTCATCAGAAAATACAAGGTCTTTATTTTGTGATGTTTTTTTAGTTGCAGATACATCGTTGGTGCTGATGCTAAGATAATTTAGGATGCTTCTTTTAAGAATAAAGATGCTTATTGGCAGGTCATTATTATTTGCGGAAATTTTTTTTAAAGCATCGGTAAGATTATTTTGGTAATACAATGATTTGATTCTCAAATAATCGGATTTCTCTTTTTCGTCATCTGTGAGTATGAAGTTTTTTTCAAGATAGTCCAGAGATTCTGTAGCTTTATCCGGCATCAGTGTTATTTCATAGCCGGCTTTTTGGAGAAGCTGTTTTTTCTCCAGATCAATAGGTTTCCCACTTGCAGCAGTAAAAAATAATATAAAAAAAACAAAAAAAAATTTTAGCACCGGACTTTAATTGAAGGTTAAAATTATGTTTTTATTTTAAACCTACAATCGCTCTTTTGAGAAAATATCATTAATAAAAAGCAGATAATAACCATATCAAGCTAAAACAGAGCAGTCCTTTAAGAATTTTATAACTGTTATAAGGGTCATCATCGTGGTTATTGGAATCTTAGGAAGGCTAATGCACTTTAAAAAATTCAATAACAAATTAAAGTTGATAATTACCGGTCATTCTGCTAAGAATGAAGTTGACAAATTCATCATCGATTTTCTTTCTGTCAATTAACTTATTCCTGTACTCATAAGAAGTTAACATTTTTGCTAACCGACCATAGTTTTGATAGTCGGATTCTGCGATCATCATTCTTCCGGCTCCGCTTTTTGTCTTTATAATCTCATTATCGATTGTTCTGAGTTTGATAACAATGTGATAAAATTTCGACAGGTCTTTGCCTTTATATCTTTCAATGATATTGATCTTGAAAGCATTAAAATAGATTGTTTTAAAGCCAAGATTTGATCCTCGTTCAGGCGTATTGATTTCTAATGTAAAATTCATAAATATTGCTGCAAATATACTATCGGATTTGATAAATACAAACCAAAAGTGAAATATTATTGAATTTTTATGACTAAATATTATTTTTTATATATTTTTTTTGTCGTTTATGATTTGGATCATAAAGCTGTACTGGACGAATAACTAATTTTATTTTGTTTTATCTATTTTTTTAATCAGAATTAAATTCAAAGTCTTTTATTTGTAATTACAGATTTAAAATCCAATTATTCTGTGATTAACAATAATGTATGAAGTTATGTAGAAATTAAACTATGGATATATTTAACAAATCGGAAAATAAGCAAGCATTACTCAATGCCATAGTGATGTCTAGTCACGATGCTATTATCAGCAAATCACTAGATGGGATTATAACAAGCTGGAATACCGCTGCCGAAAGAATGTTTGGCTACTTGCAGGATGAAGCAATAGGAAAGCATATTTCATTGATCATTCCCGCAGATCGGTTGAATGAGGAAGATTTTATTATTGGTCAGATAAAGGCCGGGAAAAGAGTTGATCATTTTGAGACCATCAGAAAAACTAAAGATGACCGATTATTTCCGATTTCTGTTACAGTATCGCCCGTAATTGATAAAAATGGCAACATTATTGGCGCATCAAAAATTGCCCGCGATATTAGCGAACGTCATAACGCACAGAAAGAAAAGGCGGAATTGCTTGACAGATTAAAGGATCTCAATAAAAGAAAAGATGAATTCATAGCATTAGCCAGTCATGAGCTAAGAACTCCATTGACCAGTATGGATGCCTATCTTCAGATCTTATCCAGAAATATTAGTGATGAGAAAGTGAAGGTCTTTGTAGAAAAAGCACTTTCACAATCAAAAAAAATTAACCATCTGATATCCGATTTGCTGGATGTTTCTAAAATAGAATCTGGTAAATTGATCTTACGTCCTGAAGAATTTGATGTCAAAAGTTTACTTGAGGATACGATTGAACTCATTTCACATTCAAATGAGAGCTTCGTCATTACTTTACATTCTGATCTGGAGTCTGTTATGTTGTTTGGTGATAAATATAAAATCGAACAGGTAATCGTTAATCTGTTAACTAATGCAGTGCGGTATTCAAATGACAACAAAAATATTGAAGTCTCGCTGAAAAATGATGATGATAATATTCTGATAAGTGTTAAGGACTACGGATTAGGTATTGATCCCGACCATTTTGAAAATATTTTTTCAAGATTTTACCAGATTCATAACTCGAGCAATATTTCCGGATTAGGTTTGGGCCTGTATTTGTGTAGACAGATTATTTCTCAGCATCAAGGTCAGATTTGGGTTGAAAGTGAAATTGGAAAAGGAAGTACTTTTTGGATAAAGCTTCCGATCAGAATAAACAAGAAGCCTTGATTTTAAATTAAATCTAAATGATTGAAGTAGCAATTTAAGACTAAAAAATTGTAAAGGTACACCATTCTATTATATAGCTTTTCCGATAATTTCTATTTGATATTAAAAAATTCAATTTTTCTACAGAATTAGATTGCAATATTGCACGCTTGTAAAATTGATACATTTTTAATATAAATTGCTATTTATGAACAGAATAATTATTCTTACTTTATTAGGTGCTGTTATTTTTTCAAAAGCACAAACTAAAATTTTATTTGATGCCACAAAAGCGGAAATGGCGGGAAATGGAGATTGGGTAATTGATGCGGATTCACATAACCTTAAAGCAAATTCTAATGGAACTGTTACTACAGGCGGATCGGACTCTAATCCTCAAAGGTTACCGACTCCGGCACAAAGCGGTATAACTATTAATACGACGGAAACCTATTGGACTGGTGCTTTAAGTGCCTGGGCGATAGATTTGGTAAAGAGAGGATATGTTGTAGAAACGCTTCCTTATAATGGTAAAATCACTTATGGCGATTCTTCAAATGCGCAGGATTTGTCCAATTACAAAGTTTACATCATTGATGAACCTAATCTGAAGTTTACAACAGCTGAAGCCAATGCCTTGATTAATTTTGTGAACAACGGTGGTGGGCTGTTTATGATCAGTGATCACGATATAAGTGATAGAAATGGTGACGGGTGGGATTCTCCCGGAATTTGGAATGATATCCTAAGTAATAATACAGTAAAACCTAACCCTTTCGGGATCACTTTTGATTTGCAGAATATTTCACAAACGAGCACCAATATTGCAAATCTTCCAACAGACCCCATTCTGCATGGTCCCGCAGGAACACCGACACAGATCCAGTTCAGCAACGGGACGACAATGACTCTTAATAAAGTTGCAAACCCATCTGTAAAAGGCCTGATGTTTAAAACCGGCTCTTCTGCATCCGGAACTACGAATGTTTTATTTGCAACCGCTACTTACGGACTTGGGAAGGTTTGTGCTCTAGGAGACAGTTCGGTTCCGGACGATGGAACAGGTGATCCTAGCGACACTTTATACAATGGCTATACGGGCGATGCCAATGGAGATCATAAACCATTATTATTAAATGCGACTATCTGGCTTGCAACAAATTCTTCTAATTTAAATGTAAATGATCTGGCAGGCACAGCTAAGGACATCAGCATTTATCCGAATCCAACTTCAGATTATATTTACATTGCAAACGACAAAGACTCGGATAGCTATCAATATTCAATCACAGATTTCTTAGGTAGAAACCTGGAAACAGGAGTTGTAAATTCAGGGAAAATCAATGTTGAAAAATATAACTCAGGCAACTATATTCTGACAGTAAAATCCTCTTCAAATATCATGAGATTATTCAGGTTTATTAAAAAGTAAGCTTATTAACAAAAATTGTTTGTGCATATTGGTGCTAGAAGTAAAATAAAAAAACCTATCTGATTAATCAGATAGGTTTTTATTTAATTGTACCCAGGACCGGGATCGAACCGGTACTCCTAAGAACTGGTGTTTGAGACCAGCGCGTCTACCAATTCCGCCACCTGGGCTTGCTTTAAATTGGTGTGCAAATATATGTCAAAAATTATTGATTCAGAAATTTTTTTCAAAGTTTTTTCAAATTTAAAATTCGATTTCCAGACTGTCATAAGCAAGATGTACATTATCAGGAAGTTCACTTTCGACTTCTTCATGAAAACCCAAATGATGACTGATGTGGATAAGGTAAGTTTTCTTTGGCTTCAGCTCTTCAACCAGTTCAAGAACCTGTGGTAATATGAAATGCGAGTGATGAGGATCTTTTTTTCTGAGACAATTAATGATGAAAAAATCCAGATTTTTCAGTTTTTCTTTTTCTTTATCATCAATTTTACTCGCATCTGTTATGTAAGCCAGATTTTTGAATTTAAATCCCAGAATATTAATCTCAGAATGCATAATATCAATTGGTTGAACTTCAACTTCGTCAAAAAGAATAAAATTATTCTCGATTTCAAATAAATCAAAACTTGGTGCGCCAGGATATTTGTGCTCAATAAAAGCATAAGGAAAACGGTCTTTGATTTCTGTTGCAACGCGTGAATTACAATAGATTGGCATTGATGATCTATTTTTAAAAATCAGTGGTCGCAGATCATCCAATCCGATAATGTGATCGTTATGCTCATGTGTTATCAAAACCGCATCGATTTGCTCCTCGTTATTCATCAACATTTGTTGGCGAAAATCTGGTCCGCAATCAATCAAAATCTTCTTTCCAGAGTCGGAAGTGATAAGAGCAGAAGTGCGTAAACGTTTATCTTTTTGGTCTTTGGAGAGGCAAACCGGATGATGGCTGCCAATAACAGGAATGCCTTGAGAAGTACCGGTGCCTAAAAATTTTAAAAGCATTTTTGTTTTTGCTGTTATTTTGGTAAATTTACAAAATAAATCTAATTCTTCGTGATAAAGCCAAAACTTACCCCTAAGCAGAAAGCATTAGCCATTAATTTAGATTCATCCATCTACGGAACTTTTGCGGAGATAGGAGCGGGTCAAGAAACTGTAAGGCATTTTTTTCGTGCCGGCGGTGCCTCTCAAACCATTGCAAAGGCAATGTCTGCTTACGATAAGGACTTTTCTGACGCTATTTATGGTAAAGAAACCAAAAACCGGTATGTAACGCAAAACCGTCTCAGAAAAATGTTGCGTTACGAGATGGCACTTATTGAAGAAAGAATCCCGAGAGAGAAAAATCCGGGCAAAAAATTCTTTTCCTATGCTAATACGGTTACAACCATTAATTTTGATAAAACATCAAAAGGCCATGGTTGGGTAGGAATCCGATATCAGAATAACGAGAACGAAGATTTTAACGAGATTGTTATCCATGTCAAATTTAAAGAAACCAATGCAACCCTTCAGCAGGAAACATTGGGAAGTCTTGGGGTGAATCTGATTTATGGTGCTTATTTCTATATTGATAATCCGCGCGTTTTAATAGAATCTCTTTATGATGATCTTTCTACCGACCGATTAGAAATTGATATGATTGATTTCAGCGGGCCGGCTTTCCAATATGTAGATAACCGTCTGATGAGTCTTCAGCTGGTAAAACTGGGAATGACTGATGCTGTGATTTTCAATTCCGAAGGTAATAATATGTTGCCCGCAGATATTCTTTACAAAAAAAATATTTTTGCAGTAAGAGGAAGTTTCCGTCCGGTTACAAGAGTTAATATCGATATGTTTGAACACGGATTGGAGATGTTCAACCAGGATAATGCGTGTGACCACGAGAATACACAGATTTTATTTGAAATTACGATTTCTAACCTTAGAGCTGCTGGTGATATTGATGAAAGAGATTTTCTGGATAGAGTCGATATCCTGGGAACTTTAGGCTATACCGTAATGATTTCCAATTTCTCCGAATATTACAGAATGGTAGATTATTTCTCAACCTTTACCAATCAGCATATTGGTGTTGCGATGGGCGTTAATAATCTTCTGGATGTTTTTGATGAGGAATATTATAAAAATCTTCCCGGAGGAATTTTGGAAGCCTTTGGTAAGTTCTTTAAAAAGGATATGCGTGTTTATCTTTACCCTTATAAAAATCCTGAAAACGGTGAATTGCTGACATCAGAAAATCTGAAGGTTCATGATAATCTGAAAGAATTATATAAATACTTCAAACTTAATAAGAGAATTGTGGATATTGCCAATCATAACCCAAAGTTCTTGGAAATCTATTCCCGCGAGATTCTCAAGAAAATTGTTACCCACGAACTGGGTTGGGAAGAAGAATTACCAAAAGGTGTTGCCGAAATCATAAAAGAGCGCGGCATGTTTGGCTACAAAGAATTGACATTTGAAGGATTAAATTAAACTTTATTATAACACTTCTGGTTATAACATATAATAATTACAAAATGGTAGAACTTAGAAATAGACTTTCGTTCATTTTGGAAAGTCCCGAACACGATACAAATTCAAAACTTCTGAAGATCTGTCAGGTTTTAGATAAAGAGATTTCTTATTATAACTGGACGGGATTTTATTTCAAGAACGGGGACAAGGATGAGTTGATTCTCGGTCCTTATGTTGGAGCGGAAACGGATCATACGATTATACCTTTTGGAAAAGGAATCTGTGGGCAGGTGGCAGTTTCCGGCGAGACTTTTGTGGTTCCTGATGTTTGGGCTCAGGATAATTATTTAGCGTGTTCGCTTGACACCAAAGCAGAAATTGTTGTTCCAATCTTCAAAAACGGAGAAAATATCGGTCAGATTGATATTGATAGCCACTCCAAAGATCCATTCACAAAAGAAGATGAAGAATTGTTGAACTGGCTTTGTGTAGAGGTTGCGAAGATTTTGTAATTACTTTTTCTATAAAATTTTAAAGTCGCAATTATTGCGGCTTTTTTTATTGATTCATTCTATTCAAAAGAAGCCGATTTACCGGGTTTTTTCACTAATTATCAATCATTAATTTCACTGATTTTTGAAATTATATTGTTAGCTGTAAAAATTATTTTATAGCTTTTTTGTAATTTTCAATTAAGAGATAAGGCAAAAGTTATTTTCGTTTTTTGATAAATGTCAAAGGAAACAAAGCCTTACATTCGGAAATTTGCACCAACAAACAGAACATAAAATGAAAACATTAAAGAAAATTGTCTCTTTTTCAATCATTTGTTTTCCTTTGGTTTTACAGTCACAATCTGCTCCAACATTACAAGAGCTGGTAAGTGCTGCAATGGCAAAAGATGCGGTAATTGAACAGCAAAACTTAGAGTCTAAATCCAATCTGCTGGACCAGCAAAAACTGAAAGATGTTTTTCTTCCAAAAATTGAATTTTCTGGAAAAACGGGGTATGTCAATGCAACAGCAAGACTTACCTCTCCGGAAATTACTCTGCCAGCAATCCAACCTGTTTTTCCAGGGGCAACAATCCCAAAAGGTAGCTTTAACAATAATTTCACCTTATCCGGTTTTGAAGCAGCGGCCAAAGCCGAAGCCAAAATTTTGATATACTCAGGTGGAAAAGTGAAACACCTAAAACAGGCTTTGATTGAAAAAAATAACGCCAGTCAGGCCCTAAAGGCAAAAAATATAGATGAAGTGATAACCGAAATTTCGAAAGCTTATGATCAATTTGCACTAATTGCAGAAAGTAAAAATGTACTGGATCAGGGCAAAAAAAGATTGAACATCAATAAAAAAACTGCCGAAAAAGCACTTGGTTACGGATTGATAACGCCGTATGATTTTAAAAAAATAGAATTGGCACAGGCTACTTTGGATTCTAAAATGGTAGAATATGAAGGCAAAAAAGAATTACTGATTACACAAATGCATATTTTGACAGGAATTGATAGGGATAGAATTGCTCTTATTAACCCATATCTGGAAAGAATTGAGTATCTGGATGATAATCAAAATATAGAAAACAGAGTAGAGCTGACAGCTTTAGATTATGGCATGAAAGCAATTGATGCTAAAATAAAAGCTGAAAAAACCTGGTGGATTCCAAAAGTTCAGGCTTCCACATCATTATCATATCTGGGCTTCTACAATACCAATATTTCTTCTTCCAAAGAAATAATACCAGGCACAGGATCTTCATTAGACTATAAGCTGACTAATCTGAATTTATTTCCAATTTTTCAGGCAGGTATAGGCTTCAAATGGGATGTTTTTGATGGGAATGAAGGAAAGCACGAAATCGAAAAAGCAAAGATTGAAAAGGAAATCCTGGAAAGTAAAAAATCGGATGCTAAGAAGAAATTGCAACTAAATCTTGCAAACAATCAGACCAACTACAATATTGCATTTTCTCAAATAGAATTGAAAGAGAAAGCGAGGCAAATTGCCAGAAATGCCTTAACCCAGGCCGAAAAAGAATTCAGATATGGCTTGATAAAATCCAGTCAGCTGATAGAAGCTGAAAATGATATGGAAACAGCAGAATTGGAATATCAGACCGCTATTTTTAATCAGAGAAGAGCCGCTGTAGAACTAATGAAGTCCACACAAAATCTATCAATTGAAAAACTTTAACAACAAACATTCGACATAAAATGCAAACTTATACTTTAAAATCTATCGCTATAGCAAGTCTACTTTCTTTAGTTGCTTGTAAAAATGAGAAACCTAATAAACTTATCGAAGGAAAAACAAAAAAAGAAATTATTTCCTTTGCTCCAAAAATCAGTGGTCGTATTCTAAAAATCTATGTAGAAGAGGGACAGACGGTCAAGGCAGGTGATACACTGGCAATGCTTGATGTGCCGGAAGTCTCTGCAAAAATTGCACAGGCAAAAGGGGCTACTGCTGCTGCCAAAGCTCAGGCGCAATTGGCAAAAAACGGCGCCACAGCAGATCAGCTTCGGCAGTTACGAGCCAAACAAAAAGGTCTGGCCGAACAATATGAATTTGCACAAAAATCTTATAAAAGAGCATCCAATATGTTCAAAGACAGTCTGATGTCACCCCAAAATTACGATGAAATTTTTGCAAAATATCAAGGTGCAAAAGCTCAGTTAGATGCCGTGAATGCGGAGCTACATGATGTAGAATTGGGAACCAGAGTAGAGAAAATAGAAATGGCCATAGGACAGGAAAATCAGGCAAAAGGAGTATTGCAAGAAGCTAATGTGGCCTATTCCGAAAGATATATCATTGCAACAAACGATATGGAAATTGAAACTATTTCTTTGAATGTAGGAGAGTTAGCGACCGCAGGATATGCATTATTCAATGGATATATACCGGGAACAACATACTTTCGTTTCACAATTCCTGAGAGTGGAATGTCCAAGTTTCATAAAGATTCAATTGTAAATATGAAATCTACCTATGGTAATCAAGAATTTTCAGGTAAAATAGTTTCCATCAAGCAATTGACAAAATATGCGGACATCACAACAGCTTTTCCGGATTATCAGCCGGGAGATGCAGTTTATGAAATAAAGGTAATCCCAACAGACAGAACAAAGGTCAATGGGCTTTTGGTCAATTCTAGTGTTGTTTTGAAGTAATCTAAACTTACAAAAATGAAACAGTTAAGATATCTTTTGAAAAGAGAGTTTAAATTGTTCTTAACGAACAAAACAATGCTTTCTGTGTTTTTTATTGCACCGGTTTTCTATGCATTGCTGATGGGATTTACATACAAAAGCGGGAAGGTTACGGATATTCCTGTAATTGTGGTTAATTATGATAAAACACCGTTATCATACCAAATAATAGACATGCTGAATGATAACAAATCAATTAAGGTACTGAATTACGAAGAAGAGCCGGCTGTTATAAAAGACGAGGTTATAAAGACCGAAGCGGGTGCAGTTGTAATCATTCCGGAAAGATTTGAAGCTAATATTCTTCAGAAAAAATATCCCGAAATCAACGTGTATATTAATACTTCTAACGTGTTGACTGCCAATTTTGCTTCAAAAGCTATTCAGTTGACTTTGGGAACTTTTTCGGCAGGTGTAGATATAAAGGCTTTGCAGAAAAAAGGAATGAGTGCAGAACAGGCAAAAATGAATATTGAGCCTTTCAAAGCAAACTATATTACACTTTTTAATACAACAGGTAATTATCTGGTTTTTATGTGGCCGGCTTTGATGGCGGTCGTTTTACAGCAAGTTATTCTGCTGGCAATGGCAGTTACCTTTTCTGAGGAGTTTAAAAGAGAATCCTTTATAAAAGATTTCGCGGGGAAACATAAGTATGCGGTTTTGGTTATGGCGATAAAATGTCTTCCTGTCTGGATTTTTTCTAATTTCAATATTCTGATATTCTATCTATGCAGTATTTATTTTAAAATTCCTGCACCGGAAAATGTCGCGAACTTCTTTTTATTGACTGCTGTATTTATAGTTGCAGCAACCAATCTGGGAGTTTTGGTAAGTATTATCATCCCCGATGCACTCAAAGCGACACAAATTCTTATGGTAATTGCATCACCGGCGTTTATTATCAGTGGATTTACGTGGCCGACCTATGCAATGCCTTCATTTATCGCCAATTTTACCAATATCATTCCGCTAACGCCTTATTTAGAGGCTTTGAAGATAATGGTTGTAGAGAAAGGATCAGATTATCTCACCTATAAATATTTCTGGCATTTATTTATTTTAGGATGGGTTTATTTTATTTTAGGATGGATTGCTTTGAAGATAAAAATCAATATGTTATTCAAGGCTCATCATATTGTGGAAAATTATGAAGGTCAGGAAATTGACCCGGAATAAGTTTTCATTTGTTCTAATGTTTGTATGTGAGCGTTTCGGAAAATTTTGAAACGCTCATTTTTCGTATTTTTACGAAAAATAATCTATGGACATTCTTCTTGAGCTGGAAAAACATATAAAAATCGATACCGAAATAGAGCGTTTTTTTAATGAAGAATGTAATACTCAAAGTTTTGAAAAAGGTAAACTTCTTAGTCAGCAAAACCACTATAACAGAACTATTTTTTTTGTAAACGAAGGTTTGCTCCGGATGTTTTACTATGAAAACGGAAAAGACATAACGACTAATTTTTATTCGGAGGGTAAGGTTACTGCGAATCTTGATACACTTTTTAAAAATGAAGCCGCCAGAAATAATATAGAAGCGGTAGAACAATCGATCGTTACCAGCTGCAATTACGACAAATTAGAAAAATTATGTTCAGCATCGCTTACTGCGGCCAATTTCAGCAGGTACATACTTGGGAATCTGATGACGCAAATGTTAGCCCGCATTGTGTCGCTCCAGCATATGACAGCTAAGGAAAAATATAAACAACTTCTGGAGGAAAATCCGGATATTATTCTGCGTGCACCTCTTGGGATGGTTGCTTCGTATCTCGGCATTTCACAGGAAACATTGAGCAGGATCAGAAGCGAAATTTAGTGCTAATTTTAATTTACAAATCATCTAACAACTCCCGATAATAATCCCCACATTTCGCCAGATGTGTTCCGTACCAGGAAAAAGCTTCGCCGTCAACTATCATAATTTTCTGATTTTGACAGACTTCCCGGATCTCGACAATATGTTTTTCTTTAAAAGGAAAAGGCTCTGACGACAGGAAAATCAGATCAGCATCCTTCAAATCTTCCAGCTGAACTTCCGGATAGCGATTCTGATTTTTGAACAGATTTTCAAATCCCAGTTCTTCCAGAATCTTCGAAATAAAAGTATCGCCGCCAACTGTCATATAAGGATTTTTCCAAATCAGATAAGCAACTTTTAAACGTTTCTCATATTTCGTAATATTAAAGGCTTCATATGTTTTCAGGTTGAAAAACTGAGCTTTTTCTTCCTTTCCGAATAGATGGCCAAGTTGTTTCAATAAGTAATAATTGTCTTCCAGCGTTTCGATATTCGTTACCAAAACTTTGAAATCCTTCATCAGTTCTTCCACCTGCTCTTTGATATTTTCCTCCTTATTGGCAATGATGAGGTCAGGTTCCAGAGCTTTGATTTTATCAATGTTGAGATTTTTAGTTCCACCAATTATTTCAACTTTATCAACCCAATCTTTTGGATGGATACAGAACTTTGTGCGACCAACAATTTCATCAGTTGCTAAACCCAAATCAAACAAAGCTTCTGTGATCGAAGGAACTAATGAAATAACTCTCATAAATGACAAAAATTAATTTCTCGAGATGTCAGTCTGAGGCTCTCGAAGACTTTAAATATAAAAAAGCTCTCTCAAAAATAAGGAATTTTGAGAGAGCATATAATTTAAAAGACTAATAATTAATCTTCTTTCTTGGTCGTTTTTTTAGCAGCAGGCTTTTTAGCGGCAGGTTTCTCTGTTTTAGCTTCTTCTGTTTTTTCAGCAGCTTTTTTTGCCGGAGCTTTTTTAGCGGCAGGCTTTTTTTCTGCTTTTTCAGTTTTTTCTTCAGCTTTAGTTTCTTCAACAACTTCTGCTGCAGGCGTTTCTTCTGGTTTTACAAAGCTATCAGGAGTGATATAACCAGCTTTTTGAAGCAAGTTGTACCATTGAGCCAATTTTTTGATATCAGACTCATAAACTCTTTCCACATCATAGTTAGGAAGAGATTCTGCCATAAAAGCTCTCAACTCCTCGCTGGAAGACTTGTGGTTGATGGTTGGTTTGTAGTCGTATTTTTTTGCAATATTCTCAAAAACTTCGAATAAAGGAACTTCTTTATCAAATGTGAACATAGCGATATTGTCAAGAAGACTTACCTGGCTGGAGTTTGAGATGCTCGCTTTTTTCTTAGTGGTGATGTCCTCAACGATAAAACCGTTTTTAAGCTGAGAAACCAATTTGAAAAGTCCCGGTTTTCCGGAGATTGAAATAATTTTTTCTAACTGCATTTTAATATTTTTCTTTAGTATATTTTTATTAGTTGATATTGTCGGTTTATAGTTGTTAGCCTAAAATCTAGATTCTAGCATCTAACGTCTATTTTGGAAATCTCATTTTATAGCTGACGCTCACGTCCCCGTTAGCAATTTTCTGTAGTTTTCCTTTGACGATTTTTTTCTTCAAAGCGCTCAGGTGATCTGTGAAAAGAATGCCTTCGATGTGGTCATATTCATGCTGGATCACTCTGGCTCTGATGTCGGAAAATGTATCGGTATGTTTAACGAAATTTTCATCATAATATTCTATTTTGATGGTTGATTTTCGCTTCACATCTTCACGGACTTCCGGAATACTGAGGCATCCTTCGTTGAATTTCCATTCTTCGCCAGATTCTTCTAAGATTTTTGCATTAATGAAAACTTTTTTGAAGTCCTTCAATTCTTCAGCAATGTCTTCATAATCTTCATCATCAGAAAGAGGAGAAACATCCACAACAAAAAGTCTGATATCCAAACCAATCTGTGGTGCAGCCAAGCCAATTCCATTGGCACCGTACATGGTCTCGAACATATTGTCAATCAAATTTTGAAGCTCAGGATAATCTTTTTCGATCTCATGTGCTTTTTTTCTCAAAACGGAATCTCCGAAAGCTCTAATTGGTAAAATCATCTTTTTTGTTCTAAAAAATTTTGCAACAATATTGTTGCACTTACTTTGTCAATCAATCCTTTTTCCTGCCTCTGCTTTTTGTTCTTTCCGCTTTGGCTAATGAAAAAAGAAGCCATTTTGGAAGTGAAACGTTCATCCAGACGATTGATTTTCTTATCAGGGAAATCCTTCTCAAATACCGAAATAAATTTCTGAATATCAGTTTCGATTTCGGACATGTTTCCTTTCAAATCTGTGGGAAGTCCTATGACAACTTCGTCCACGTTATTTTCGGAAAAATATTTTTTCAAAAAATCTACAAGTTTTGAAGTCTCAACCGTTGTAAGCCCACTCGCAATAATTTGCAGGTCGTCCGTTGCGGCGATTCCCGTTCTCACTTTTCCGTAGTCAATGGCTAGGATTTGTCCCATAAGTGTGCAAATTTACAAAAATTTTCAGCTTATGGAAATTGGTTTTTTCTTCATTTAAAAATGAACCCTCCGGAAGTTTAAACTGGAGGGTTTGTGATGAATAATTGTAAAAATTATTCTTTTATAATTTTTTTTGAAATAACATTGTTGTCTGTTTTAACTTTTACAACATAATTTCCTTTTTCCAATTTTGATAAGTCAATATTCTTGCTATTAGAAATTTTTAGAACTTGTCCGTTTACATTATAGACTTCTGCAGATAAGAAAGGTTTTTTTGTGTCTATTGTAAGATTTTTCTTAACGGGGTTTGGATATATTGAAACTGCTTCTTCACTAGATGCGTCCTCTGCTGACAGAGTTTCATTGATGGAATAGACCAAATCATCGTAATATACAGACGGTCCAGGCTGTACTTGGCTTCCTTTTTTGTATTCTACGGCAAAACTTTTAACATTAGTCCAATTTAAAACAATATATTGATAATCAAAATTTGAAAGAAATGTTGTAGGAGGAAGAGACTTGGAGTATAAGACATTTCCGTTGATATCATATCCTTTTAAATTGAGGTATTCTAAATCATTAGTATTACTTATAAAACAATATATCCAGACTCCGTATATATTGATGTTTTTGGTTGTGCTGAGTTTTGAACTATACTCACTGGCGGTTGCGCCATGCCCTGTTCCACTTTTAGGATTGTAGTTTCTAATGTTATCCCAACCGGACTGATCCCAGCTCCAATTGTAACCATCTTCTGTCCAGTTTTTTGTACCAAACGGCTCATCGAAATTGAGGGTTAAATTCTGTCCCTTCGTTTCTATATTTCCAAATATTATTAAACATACAACCAGCAGGAAACTTTTAAGCAGATATATTTTTTTCATATTAATAATTGTTTATTATGCTGTAAATCAGTAGCAATTTAACTTATTAATTTTTAGAATACAAAAAAAATATATATTTTTATTTTAAGTCTTCAACCAGTTTTTTGATTTTATCGATGTATTTTCCATAAAAATGTTTGAACCACCAATTTCCAAAAAAATAGAGTGCAAATAATCCAAACAAAATGGAAATGATGAATTTGACAGCTAATAGTCCGTCCGTATATTGATGTGAATAAGGAATCGATTCTGTAATGATGATGATCTCACAAACAAAAAATGGAACAAAGCTCAGATAGAACGAAAGGTAATATTGCTTATTCAATTCAAATTGGTGAAATAAATCTTTCAGAGAATCATAAGTTCCTAAAGTCGGATTGCTGATTTCCCTATAAAGTTTAAAGAATTTGCTAAAGAAGAAAACCGTCACCAAAGTCATTGAGGCCACCAGAACTTCGATGTAAAGCCTAAAACGAAAAGGTATATTGAAAAACCAAATGGCGATTAAAACTATTGGTAAAAGAATAATGGTTGACCAAAATTCATTGCGCATATTTTTTCTGATTTTTTCCAGAGGTAGATGTATTTCTTTTTGTCTTTCAGTAGAGATTTCCGGTGTTTCGGAAACATCTTCTTTATTCCAAAGTGATTTAAGATTATCTAAGTCCATATCTTTGATAGTTATAGTTGATAGTTGGTCTGAGCTGAGTTTTTGGCTGTCAGGCTGATGCTCTCGAAGCCTCTTTATTAATTAATTCCTTTAACTTTTCTTTCGCACGGTTCAGCTTCACTCTTGCGTTTCCTTCCGAGATTCCCATTTGTTCTGCCATTTCTTTCCCCGAGAAATCTTCCAGGTAATAGAAGATCAGAGCTTTGTCAATCGGGTTCAGTTTTTGGATAGATTCGTACATCACTTTCAGTTTTTGTTCGTCTTCGTGGTTGTATTCGTCTTCTTTTATTTTGTAAAGTGAGACATCATCATTTTGAATGAAGTTCCGTTTTTTCTCAGATTTCAGAAAGATAATTGCTGTGTTCAGCGCAATTCTGTAAAGCCAGGTTGAGAATTCACTTTTACCTTCGAATGTCGAAAAAGACTTCCAAACCTGATAAACAATCTCCTGAAAAAGGTCATTCTGATCATCACGATTATCCATATACATTTTGGAAATCTTGAAGATGATTCCTTTATGTTTATCGATTTTCTCTAAAAATTCTTTCTCAGACGAACCCATTTTTGCTTTAACTCTATCCGGTTAGTAATGATATCAAAAATTTGTTACAAAAAAAGTTAAGTGAAGGGTGAATCAATGGAAAATTAGCTTAGATGGTTGTTACACGAGTCGAGTAGACTATTACAGAGGTCAAGTAGATTGTTACAGAAGCCAAGTTGATTGTTACAGGAGTCGAGTAGACTGTTAGAGGTATCGAGTAGACAATCAGAAGAGTTGAGTAAACAATCAAAGGTATTAAGTAGACAGTCAAAGTAAATTAGAATACTTTCATTGCGTTGTGAACTTCAAAAATATGTTTGATGTTGTATAAAAATCTTTAGGCTCTTTGCGTTAAAATAAAACCAATCAATTTTCATAATTTTGTAACAATAAAAGAACAAGAATGTCTTTAAAAATTTCAGGACTTACCAAAAAATTCGGAGAGCAAGTTGCGCTCAATGATATCAACATAACGATTGCCAATAACGAGATTATCGGATTACTCGGACCAAACGGCGCAGGAAAATCCACGCTGATGAAATCCATAACAGGTGTTCTGAAAATTGATGAAGGCGAGATTCTTTTGGACGAAAAAAGTATTTCAGAAAACGAAATCGAATCCAAAAAGAAAATCGGTTTCCTTCCGGAAAATAATCCGCTTTACAACGAGATGTTTGTGAAAGAATATCTTCAATTCGTCGCGAATCTTCATAATATCAAAAAAGAAAGAGTAGAACAGGTTATCGATTTGGTTGGCATTACGCCGGAAAAATCAAAGAAAATCAGTCAGCTTTCCAAAGGTTACAAACAAAGAGTTGGTTTGGCTCAAGCCATTCTTCACGAGCCGGATTTGTTGATTTTGGACGAGCCAACTAACGGACTTGATCCGAATCAAATCATAGAAATCCGAAATGTCATCAAAGAAATCGGAAAAGCAAAAACCGTGATTTTGTCCACGCATATAATGCAGGAAGTTGAAGCGCTTTGCTCGCGCGTGATTTTGATTCATCAAGGCAATATCATCCAGGATTCTCCAATTTCAGAATTCAAAGGCAAATTTGCAAGCTTGGAAGAGGCCTTCCAGAGTTATACGGTTTAGGTTATAAGTGATAAATAATTGTCATTGAATTTAAATTAGTATTTATTGGCTAAGTTTTACGGCTTTGTGATCTTAAAATATTCTCAATAATTAATAAAAAATCTTTGCGCACTTTGCGTTAAAAATATAACAAATTGCAATTCGCTCAAATCATTCTTCCACTCAATCTTAAAGGAACTTTCACGTACAAAGTTCCGGTAGATTTTTTGGAGAAAATTGAAGTTGGAATGCGGGTTTTGGTTCCGTTTCGTGGGAAGAAAATCTACACAGGAATTGTTGCGGAACTGTTCGATGATTTTGAAGAAACATTTGTTCCGAAAGACATCATCAGTCTATTAGACAATCAACCGATTGTTCCGAAACAACAACTGGGATTCTGGAACTGGATGAGTTCTTATTATCTCTGCAATCTGGGCGAAATTTACCGTTTGGCATTTCCGTCTTCTCTCAAGCTGGAAAGTGAAACATACGTCAGATTATTATCCGAAAGAACCATTGACTGGCAAAATCTGGACGCGAACGAAACGTATCTTCTCCAAGCTTTGGAAGTTCGACAAATGCTGAATTTGCAGGAGATCGAAGCCTTCATCCCGAAAAAAGAAATTATTAAAACCATCAATTCGCTGATTGATGAACGCTACATTTCAGTCGATGAAAAAATCACTGAAAAATATAAAGCAAAAGAAATTGCCTACCTGAAAATCAATGACGAAGCGCTGGTTTCTGAGAATCTGGCAATGATTCTTTTGAAACTGGATAAAGCCAAAAAACAAAAAGATTTATTCTTAAATATCCTTTCAAAACAAATTGATAATCCGGAAAATCCAATCAGGAAATCTTTGGTTTTTGATGAAGGCAATTTTGTCAATCAACAACTGAAATCCTTGGTAGAAAAGGGCTGGGTCACAGAATATTTTCTTGAAAAAGACAGAATCGATTCTTATGAAGGCGAGATTGAAGATATTGAAAAACTGACAGATAATCAGAAAATCGCCATTTCGGAAATCAATCAGGCTTTTGAAGAAGAGAAAAATGTGCTGCTTCACGGTGTGACTTCATCGGGAAAAACGCACATTTATCTTGAGAAGATTGAAGACTGCGTCAACTCCGGAAAAAATGTTCTTTTGCTTTTGCCAGAGATTGCTTTGACCAAACAAATCACAATCCGTCTGGAAAAAAAATACGGCAAAAAACTAGGTTTTTATCATAATAAACTGACTGATTTTGAAAGAGTAGAGGTCTGGAAAAAAATCAAAAATAATGAGCTTCAAATCCTGATTGGAACGCGCAATTCGTTGTTTTTACCATTTGAAAATCTGGGATTAATCATTGTTGATGAAGAACACGATTCGGCTTACAGACAAAGAGACCAGTACTTCTTTTTCAATGCGAAAGATTCTGCGATGATGCTGGCAGAATTTTATCAATCCAAATTGATTTTGGGTTCAGCAACGCCTTCTTTAGAAAGTTACGACTTGGCGATGAAGGATAAATTGCGCTATGTGGCTCTTAATGAAAGATTTGGGAAAGTGGATTTGCCGAAATTTGAAATCATCGATATCAAAGAAGCGCAAAATCAAAAGAAAATTGTTGGGAATTTTAGTCAAAAAATGGTTGAAGAAATCAATCTTCAACTCGATCATAAAAAGCAAACGATAATTCTTCATAATCGCCGTGGTTACGCGAATGTCATCGAATGTGAAACTTGCGGCCACGTCACTTATTGTAGTAATTGTGATGTGGTAATGACCTATCACAAAGCTTCGAATGAGCTGAAGTGTCATTATTGCGGCCACCGTTCCGGAAAACCAACGGTTTGTCCAAGCTGTCACGGTGAAAACCTGAATACAAGAGGTGTTGGCGTTGAACAAATCGAAGAGGAAACCAAAAATATATTCTCTGATTCGGAAGTGGACAGAATGGATGTTGACTCGATGCGAAAGAAATTTGCTTACGAAAAGCTCTATGAAAAGCTAGAGAACGGCGAAACTGATATCTTGGTTGGAACGCAAATGATATCCAAAGGTCTGGATTTTGATAATATAGAATTGGTGGCGATTCCAAAGGCAGATGCTCTGATTCATGTTCAGGACTTTCGTGCGGAAGAGCGGGCATATCAATTGATTACCCAGGTTGCAGGACGCGCAGGACGTGTGTCCGGAAACGGGAAAATTCTCATTCAGACTTATAATCCGTCACATTCTGTTTTTGAATTGATTAAAAATCAGAATGTTAAAGAGATTTATAATTATTTTCTTGATGAAAGGAAAAAGTTTCTCTATCCACCATTTGTGAAATTAATAATGATTGAACTGAAACACAGAAAAGAAGACAAAATTAACCGTGCTTCTCAGTTTTTAGGTTCGATTCTCAGAAAATACATTCCGGAAGAATGTGTTCTTGGCCCGGAAAAGTCACCTATAGCAAGGCTTAATAATCTTTATCAATATCAGATTCTTCTCAAATTTCCTAAAAATAAAAACTATAAAGTCTATAAAGAATTACTTTTAAAATCTTTTGATGAGTTTGATGAGATTACGGCTTACAAATCCGTGAAAAAAGATTTGTTTGTTGATTTTTAACAATTTTTAACGCAATTTCGAATTTTTTATTACGGTCAACTGTAAAACCCTTGGCAATATTCTCTAATTTTACTTCGTTTTGAGAATAAGATTTAGTTCTATAAAATTTATTATTAATAATAATTCAACAAAATTGTAATTCGTTTGAGAATGAATAAATTAAGAAATTACTTTTCAATTATCTCAATTGGTATTTCCTCATTTGTTTTTTCGCAAGGAAGCGTCGCAGTTTCTACATATCCGCAAGTTGCTGACCAGCAGAATCTTGTCAAGGATGTCACCGCAGAAAAGGCGCTGCTTTCTCCAAAAGAACAGATTGAATTTAATATCAATAAGATGTTTACAGATCCGGTTCTAAGAAATGCGAACTGGGGATTTGTAGTGTATGATCCGAAAACGGAAAAAATTGTTACGGCTTATAACGAGACAGCTCCGTTGATTCCGGCTTCTACAACCAAATTACTGACAACTGAAACCGCATTTGCTTTGTTAGGGACGCAATATCGATGGAACACTCAGTTAGAATATTCCGGAAGTATTGATGCGGACGGTGTTTTGACAGGAAATCTCTACATCGTAGGAAGCGGTGATCCGTCATTAGGTGGAAACCGAGGTGGCGCAGCAAGCTACGGACAGATCGTTAGTCAGTATATGGATGCGATTCAGGAAAAAGGGATTAAAAAAGTCACAGGAGATATTGTCATCCAGACTGCAGTCTTTAAGGAGAATAAAAGACAGGAACTTCCGCAGAATGTGGTTTGGCTGGAACAGAAGAATTACTATCTGCCTGTAGGAACGACAAAAGATATCGATCCAAGAAACGAAAAATTGCTGATCAACCAGTCTAATAACCCTTTTAATCAGCAGAAAAAGTATTTTTATATCTCTCCTTACGCTAACAAACTGGTTTATGCCGATAAATTTGAAGGCGCCTGGGTCACCACTAAAATAGCCGAACCACCAGCTTTTCTGGCAAATAAATTAAGAGAAAGCCTGCTTAAAAATAAGATTACTGTCGTTGGAAAAGTAACGCCGAAAATTGTTGACAGGGAACCGGAACCACGGGAAATTCTGACGACTTATAAATCTCCGACTTTGGCAGAAATCGTCAATTATACCAATCAAAGAAGTGACAATGGTTATGCCGAAGCGCTATTGAAGTCTAATGGTTTTCAAAAATTGGGTGATCAGACAATAGAATCGGGAAGACAGGTTGTAACAGAACATTTGCAGTCCATTGGTTTTGATTTGAATGGTCTTAATTACATGGACGGAAGCGGATTGTCAAAAGCGCATACGGTAACACCGATTTCTCAGGCTAAATTTTTAGCTAAGATGATGAAGTCACCTTATTATAAAGAATATTTTGAATCTTTGCCAATTGCCGGACAATCTGGTACATTGAAGCATATGTTTATGGTCAATTCCAACGGACAGATTTTTGCAAAAACTGGAACGCTGAATGGTGTAAAATGTTTGGCAGGTTACATCAAAACAAGAAGCAACAAAACACTCGTTTTTTCTTTGCTGATCAATAAGTTTTCTGGATCTGTGAATCAGGTAAAAGACAGAATGGAACAGTTGCTGGATCCGACTTTAGATTTGTAATAATCAATGTTTTATAATTTAAAAACTCATCTCTTCGGGATGAGTTTTTTTTGTAGCTTTGAATAAAATTAAATAAAATGAAACAATTATATGGATTGTTAATGGTTTTACTGACAATTAATTCTGTTTTTGGGCAATTTGATAACGAAAGGAAGGAATTAATAGAATCTGAAAAAAAATCTGCATCCAGATCCGCCTTAGATGTCAATATTAATCCTAACACTTTGAACTATGATCTGCAATATGTAAGATTGGAACTGGACTTGGACCCTACACAGCAGTATGTTTCAGGAACTGTGACTTCTCATTTCAAAATGTTGCAGAATTCAGCTGATATTTATTTTGATCTGGCTAATAATCTGACAGTTTCTAATGTAAAATATCACGGACAGAATCTGACTTTCCAACAACTGAATACCGATGAAATCAAAATTAATTTTCCGGCAGCTCTGTCTGCTCAAACAACAGATTCTTTGTCAATAACATACAGCGGAATTCCGGATGGAAGTTCAGATGCTTTTGTCGCAGATTTCACAACTGCAGGAGATCCTGTTCTGGCAACTTTGTCAGAACCTTTTGGTGCAAAAGAATGGTGGCCGACAAAGCAAAGCATGAATGATAAAATTGAAAAGCTGGATATCAAAATTACCACACCCGCTGAATACACGGTTGGCTCTAATGGAAAACTGATGTCTGATACTATTTTAGGAAACGGAAGAAAACTCACTTATTGGCAGACCAATTATCCGATTCCGGCTTATCTTTTTGCTTTAGGAATTTCTAATTATACTAAGTTAAACTCTACAATCACGACATCCAACGGATCTTTTCCGTTTCTTAACTATGTTTATCCCGGTTTTGCTACTTCCTCTACACAATCAACACTGAATTGGACAAGTACATGTATGCAAAACTTTGAAGATCATTTTGGTTTATATCCTTACAGAAACGAAAAATATGGACACATGCAGTTTAATTGGGGTGGCGGAATGGAGCACGCAACAATGACATCAATGGGAGGATTCAACCAAAGATTGATTGCACACGAATTGGCGCATCAATGGTTTGGAGATAAATTAACTTGCGGCGCATGGAATGATATCTGGCTGAATGAAGGCTTTGCAACTTTTGGCGAACATTTGACAAATGAAACATTGCTAATGACTACATCACAATTTCAGACTTTTTTGTCCAACGAAATTGATTTTATCACAAGTGATCCTGGTGGAAGTGTTTACATCCCGGATAGTGATTTGAATTTTAATAGGATTTTTAATGGAAGGTTATCTTATGGTAAAGGTGGTTATGTTCTTAGGATGATGAAATGGGTTCTTGGCGACAATCAGTTTTATGCCTTGTTAAATGCTTATCAGAATAATCCTGCTTTTGCTTATAATTATGTGAAAACAACTGACTTTAGGGATTTTTCCACCTCTTTTACAGGAAAGAATTTTACCGAATTTTTTAATGACTGGATTTTTGGAGAAGGCTACCCAATATATCAGATAAGATGGACTCAAAATATCAATACCAAAAAACTAACGTTTCTGGTTGGTCAGACCACCAGCTCTCCAACAGTTGCTTTTTATGAAATGCCTTTACCGATCAGGGTAAGCGGTTCTGGCGGACAGACAGCTTATTTTGTCTTGGATCATACTTCTAATAATCAATATTTTACTCAGGATGTCGGTTTTGATGTTACTAATGTTAGCTTTAATTATGACAGGCAGATATTGACAAAAGGATCTACAGTTACAAAAGATAATAATCTTGCCGTAAGTGACATCAATCAAAAAAGTAATAACGTTTATCCAAATCCTGCAAAATCTTTTATCAAGATCTCAGGTTTAGAAAAATCAACCGATTATGAGATTTTCTCAATAGACGGAAAACTAATTAAAAACGGAATTGCGAATCCGGATTCAGAGATCAATATTTCGACTTTTGTTAAAGGAACTTATATTTTGAAATTTAATCAGCAGACTATCAAAATTATAAAGGAATAAAAAATAAAAACATTCAAAAAAGCACTTTATTACGGTGCTTTTTTTATTTTTGTTAAAATCGAAAATCAATAAAAATGATATCACAAAAATTCCTTGAGAACATCACAAACGAATTAAAAAACATAGAAAACGACGGACTTTTCAAAAGAGAAAGAATCATTACATCGCAACAAAGCGCTGAGATAGAAGTTGGTGGTAAAAAGCTTCTGAACTTTTGTGCCAACAATTATTTGGGATTGTCCAACAATCCGGAAGTGATGAAAGCGTCACAAGATGCCATTGAATCTCACGGTTATGGGATGTCATCGGTTCGTTTCATCTGTGGAACTCAGGATATTCATAAAGATTTGGAAGCTAAGATTTCTAATTTCTTGGGAATGGAAGACACAATTCTTTACGCCGCTTGTTTTGATGCCAATGGAGGCGTTTTTGAACCATTATTCTCGGAAGAAGATGCAATTATCTCCGATGAGCTGAATCACGCTTCTATTATTGATGGAGTAAGGTTATGTAAGTCTGCAAGGTATCGTTACAAAAACAATAATATGGAAGATCTGGAAGCACAATTGATTGCGGCTTCTGAAAAAAATCACAGATTCAAAATCATTGTGACGGACGGTGTTTTCTCTATGGACGGAATCGTGGCTGACCTAAAAGGGGTTTGCGATTTGGCAGATAAATATGATGCTTTGGTTATGGTTGATGATTCTCACGCAACAGGTTTTATCGGAAAAACAGGTCGTGGAACCCACGAGGCTAATGGTGTTATGGGCAGAGTAGATATCATTACTTCAACTTTAGGAAAAGCTTTAGGAGGCGCATTGGGTGGATTTACTTCCGGCAAAAAAGAAATCATAGATATGTTGAGACAACGTTCTCGTCCTTATTTATTTTCTAACTCATTAGCTCCGGGAATTGTTGGTGCCGCTTCCAAAGTTTTGGATATGATTTTCGGCGATACTTCTTTAAGGGATAGAGTCATGGAAAACGCAGAATATTTCAGAAAAGAAATGAAAGCTAAAGGATTCGATATTCCAAACGGCGATGCAGCGATTGTTCCGGTAATGTTGTACGATGCTAAATTAGCACAGGAAATGGCGGAGAAACTTTTAGCTCAAGATATTTATGTGATCGGGTTCTTTTATCCTGTTGTTCCGAAAGGAAAAGCCAGAATCAGAGTTCAGCTATCGGCAGCTCACACCAGGGAACATCTGGATAAGGCCATTGCCGCTTTTGAAAAAGTAGGAAAAGAATTAGGAGTAATCTAAATAAAAGAAAAGCTTACAAATTTGTAGGCTTTTATTTACAAAAAAACCAGCAAATCAATTTGCTGGTTTTGTATTTTTGAGAAAGTCTCAAGATTATTTCTTAGTATAAGACTTATCTTTGATTCTTGCTTTTTTACCTCTAAGATCACGGAAGTAGTAGATTCTGGCTCTTCTAACTTTACCTTGTCTGTTAACTTCAATTTTCTGAAGTGCAGGCATGTTGATTGGGAAAACTCTCTCTACACCAACATCACCACTCATTTTTCTGATAGTGAAAGTTTTTGTAGCTCCAGTTCCTCTCAATTGGATCACAGTTCCTTTGAAAAACTGAGTTCTGGTTTTCTGACCTTCTTTAATTTCGTAGTAAACCGTGATGGTGTCACCGGCTTTGAATTCTGGGAATTCTTTTTTCGTAATGTACTTGTCCTGTACGTACTTTAATAAATCCATTTTTTATAAAAAAAATTTGTTTTGTCAAGCTAAGCAACATTCACGTCCTTCGTCAGAGGTTGATTAACAGGTTGCAAAAATAAAAATAATTTTCATAACTGCAATACAATCTGTCAATTAAATTTTACTTTTTTGGATGTATCCCTTGGCTCGGGCTATCCACTGCAAACCTAACGTAGTGGTTCGGTGGAGCCAATCTTTTTCCAACCGCAAGGCCGGCGCAAAAAAGGATTTCCGTTACTATCCCTTACGCAGCTTCGCCAGATTCAGCATTTGTCATAAAATTCACTATCAAAATTGGATTCCACATCCATTAAAAACCTTAACTTTGTTTAGAAACATTACAAATTATGGCGAATTGTAGCAGCGGATGTTGCGAAACAGACCACGAAAAACAACACACTCATCAGCATAATCATGACGATCATGACCACAATCACAGCAATTCAAAAATAGCATTGATTATAAGTCTGGTTATATTTTTTTCAGGACTGATTCTGGATTTCTGGATCAAAGCTGATTGGTTTGCTGAGAACGTTTGGTTAAGATTTGGATGGTATTTTATTTCATACATTCTGGTAGCATTTTCAGTTTTCCGGGAAGCTTTTAAATTAGTTGGAAAGTTAGATTTTTTCAATGAGTTTTCTTTGATGGGAATTGCAACGATTGGGGCTTTTGCAATTGGAGAATTTCCGGAAGGTGTTGCGGTCATGCTATTTTATACAATTGGCGAGATGTTCCAGGAATCTGCGGTTAACAGAGCTAGAAATAATATCAAATCATTACTGGACGTACGCCCAAAAGAAGCCACTGTTTTTCGGGAAGGAATTTGGCAGACGATTTCTCCGGAAGATGTCAAAATCGGAGAAAAAATTCAGGTGAAAGTAGGAGAAAAGATTCCGTTGGATGGTGTTTTGTTATCTGAAAAAGCAAGTCTCAATACATCAGCTTTGACAGGTGAGAGCAAACCTTCGTCAATTCAAAAATCCGAAGAAGTGCTTGCCGGAATGCTGAATCTTGACCAAGTCATTGAGATTGAAACTACCAGATTATTTGAGAACAGCTCGATTGTCAGAATTCTCCAAATGATTCAGGACGCAAGTTCCAGAAAAGCCAAAACTGAATTATTCATCAGAAGATTTGCAAAGATCTATACACCAATTGTTTTCGTTTTAGCACTTTTGGTAACGCTTGTTCCCTATGTTTTTGTTGAGAATTATATCTTCAGGGATTGGCTTTACAGAGGTTTGGTTTTTCTCGTGATTTCTTGCCCTTGTGCTTTGGTGATTTCTATTCCTTTAGGCTATTTTGGAGGAATTGGTGCCGCTTCTCGAAACGGAATTTTGTTCAAAGGTTCCAACTTTTTGGATATTATTGCGAATGTAACAATGGTTGTAATGGACAAAACCGGAACATTGACAAAAGGTGTTTTCAAAGTTCAGGATATTGTTCCGGAGAATATTTCGAAAGACGATTTTCTGTCTATTTTATCATCGGTTGAGAGCCATTCTACACATCCTATTGCAAAAGCAGTTTCAGAGTTTCATCCTTCTGATCAGATTCCGGAATCTGTAGAAGAGGTTTCCGGAAAAGGAATCAAGGCGGTTATCAACCAGCAAAGGATTCTTGCCGGAAATACAAAACTGCTGAAAACCTTTAATGTCAATTATCCGGAATTTTTGGAAGAAATTGTAGAGACAACAGTAGTTTTAGCCATTGATAACGAATATAAAGGTTACATCACAATTTCTGATGAAGTGAAAGAAGATTCGGAATCGGCTATCAACAATCTGAAAAATAATGGCACTAAAACGGTGATGTTAAGCGGCGATAAAGATTCTCTGACTCAGAATATTGCTAAAAAACTAGGAATCGATTCTGCTTTTGGCGGCTTGCTTCCGGAAGGAAAAGTTGAAAAACTGGAAAATTTGAAAAGCAATCCGAAAGAAGTGGTCGCTTTCGTTGGTGATGGAATCAATGATGCGCCCGTTTTAGCTTTGAGTGATGTCGGAATGGCAATGGGAGGATTAGGCTCCGATGCTGCGATTGAAACTGCAGATGTGGTCATCCAAACCGACCAACCTTCGAAAATTGCGACAGCAATCAAAATCGGAAAAGCGACGAAGAAAATTGTTTATCAAAATATCGGTTTGGCTTTTGGAGTCAAAGTGGTTGTCCTGATTTTAGGCGCCGGCGGTTTGGCGAATATGTGGGAAGCCGTTTTTGCAGATGTTGGTGTTGCGTTGTTGGCGATTCTCAATGCGGTTAGAATTCAAAATATGAAGTTCGGATAATCTAATTTGTTTACATAATCTAATTACGCTCGCAGATTTGGCGGATTTAGCAGATTTTTCATCTGCATAATTTGCTAAATTTGTGAGAAACATTAACTACTTCAGATATTTATTTAAAAAAAATAATCTGCAAACCATATCCGATCATTCTCAACTATCCTCATAAAAATTTAATTTTTCAAATCATTTGTCCACTGAGAAAATAGTTTTATATTAGTTGAAAATGAAATTATGTTAAGAACTGCCGTGTTTTGCACACTTTTATTGTCTCAATTTGGGACAGCTCAAGGCTTTTTAAAGACTCAAGGTCAAAAAATTGTCAATTCTAAAGGAGAAAATGTTTATTTGAAAGGTCTCGGACTGGGCGGTTGGATGCTTCAGGAAGGTTATATGCTGAAGACTGCGGATTTTGCAGGACCTCAATATCAAATCAAAGAAAAGATTGCAGAAGTAGCTGGTGAGGATGGAAAAGACAAATTTTACAAAGCTTATCTCAAAAACGGAATTACCAAAAAAGACATCGATTCTTTAGCAAAATGGGGATTCAATTCTATAAGACTTCCGATGCATTATAATCTTTATACTTTACCAATTGAAAAAGAGCCCGTGAAAGGACAGAATACTTGGTTGGAAGAAGGGTTCCAAATGACGGATAACCTTTTGAAATGGTGCGAGGACAACAAAATCTATTTGATTCTCGATCTTCATGCAGCGCCCGGAGGTCAAGGTAACGATGCCAATATCTCGGATAACGACAAGTCAAAACCTAATCTTTGGCAAAGCGAAGAGAATCAGAAAAAAACAGTCGCGCTTTGGAAAAAACTGGCAGAACGTTATAAAGATAAAGAATGGATTGCAGGCTATGATATGATAAATGAACCTAATTATGGCTTTACTGGGAAAAACCCAAACGGAACGGACGAGATGTCTAATGCACCACTTTGGAAACTCCAGAAAGAGATTTCCGATGCCATTAGAGAAGTAGATAAAAACCACATTATCATTCTGGAAGGTAATGGATGGGGAAATAATTATAATGGTTTACCGAAACTTTGGGATGATAATTTAGTTTTAAGTTTCCACAAATATTGGACAATTAATTCTCAAGATGCCATCCAGAATATTATCGATTTAAGAGAAAAACTAAATGTTCCAGCTTGGTTAGGCGAAACCGGAGAAAATTCTAACGTTTGGTTTACAGAACTGAATCAATTATTATTAAAAAATAACATCGGCTACGCTTACTGGCCAATGAAAAAGATTGATAATATCGCTGGTGTAACCAATGTGAAAATCACTCCGGATTATCAAAAATTACTTAATTACTGGAAAAATGGTGGAACTAAACCAACTAAAGATTTTGCCAAAAAAGCTTTGATGAAAATTGCTGACAATTACAAACTGGAAAATGTAGAGGTTAAAAAAGATGTCATCGATGCATTGTTTCGCCAGGTAAATGATGACAGTACAAAACCTTACAAAAACCACACAGTCCCGGGAAGAATCTTTGCGACGGAATATGATTTGGGAAGATTTGGAAGTGCTTATTCTGATAACGATTTCCAAAACCTTTGGGTGAGTAATGGAACTCATACAGAATGGAACTCCGGAAATAAAATGAGAAATGACGGCGTTGATATCTACGCTTGTAATGATAAAATCACCAACAAATATTATGTCGGGAAAACTGAAAAAGGAGAGTGGCTGCAATATACTGTGAATAACAATCTGGCTAAGAAGTATAAATTGAACATCAGATATAATAATGAATCTACTCAAGCTTCAGAATTGGTCATCAAAACAGAAAATGGCGATGATTTGGGCAGTATAAGATTAACTCCAACAGGAAAAGCTTGGAAAACAGTTTCCGTAAATAACATCAACTTGGTAAAAGGCGAAAATAAATTGAGATTGTACTTTGAAGCTGGAAATGCTAATCTTAATTACTTCGAACTTCAATAAAAAATTAAATTTTAAATAAACCAATAAAACCGAATGTTGAAAAATGTTCGGTTTTTTCTTTATAAGATAGACTTTGGCTTGATATTGTATAAGGTAATTTGTTGTAATAAATTAATTTGTAAATTAGAAAGAGGAATATCGTAACAATAACGATAATTTTTTGACTACTTAATAAAAACTAAACTATGAACAAAATCTTTTCTTTAACCTTTCTGTTTTGTTTCTCAATTGTTTTTTCTCAAAGCACGCTGAGTGTTTATAGAGCGGACAATCATAAGCCGATCAAAGGCGCGAAAGTCTATTGTAATAATCAATACATAACAGAGACCGATGAGAAAGGTGTGGCAGCTTTCACAACCAAATGTTCCAAGGTTGATGTAGAAATCAACGGGTTTATAGGAGATGAAGTTGTTGTTGACAAAATAATGGAATTGGAACTGGACAGAGAAAACGCCAAAACCCACGAGATAGAAGGCGTAACACTTTCCAACGAAAGCGACCCGAGAGCTTTGGCAATCATAGATAAAGTTTTCCGAAGATTCAAAGATAATTCTCCTAATGCATTAGATTCTTATTCGTATAAGTCTTACGAGAAAATGTCTTACGATGTGGATGAGGACAGCATCAGAGAATACAGAAGATTCATAGATGCAAGAGAAGATTCATTATCAAAGCTTCCGAATCGTGAGTTTTCCCAGAGAGATAAAAAGAAAAAAGATTCGATAGAAGGCGAGCAGATGATGTCGATCATCAAGGATAGCAAGATGTTTCTTTGGGAGCGCGCAATGCAGTTTTTGTATTCTAAAAAATATGGCGAGAAAGTCAATATCCTGGATAACAGAATCTCCGGCTTGAAAAATCCTGTTTACGAGATGCTGGCTCTGAGATCCAATAGAGACAAAATCCCAAGAGAAATCCTTCCTGAAAACAGAAGCCTTTACAGGTACTTTTTAACAGACTCCATCGAGATTGATGGCAGGGATAATTTCGTAATACGTTTTCGACAGGTTGATTACAAAGTGCCTGTTAACCGTAGAAAATACAACGGTTATCTGTACATCGACAAAGAAACTTATGCCATCAAAAAAATCGAGAGTAATAGCAAAGTAAGAACAGACGGAAGCATCACTTCGGTTTGGATTCCGATTCAAAACAAATGGTTTCTGAAGACCGAGAACCTTAAAATCAAAATGGGTTCATCAGAATTTTCGACGGTTAAAAAGAAAGATAACGAAACGGCTGAGGAGAAAAAAGAACGATTGTCCAAAACCAAAAGATTTGGAAATTATGCTTATATGAAAGCCGATTATTTTGATTTCCAGACACCTGTCGAGTTCAAAGCGTCACAGTTCAAAGGTTATACGATGGGTGTTCAGAATGCGGACGGGTCATTATTGGATCAATATAGGACCGACAGTCTCACCACCAGGGAAAAGCAGACCTATGTGAAGATTGACAGTATCGGAAAGAAATATACATTGGACAGCAAAGTCAAAGTTTTAACGGCTTTATTAAGGGGAAAATTCACCATTGGGATGGTGGATATCGATCCTTTGCAAACCAAGTATAACCGTTACGAAGGTTTCAGATTGGGCGCTGGTTTTAAGATGAATGAGCGTTTTAACCGTTATATTTCGCCTGATGTTTATTTGGCTTACGGCTTCAAAGACAGGGATTGGAAATATGGTGCAGGAATCGATTTCCGAACAACTCTGGAAAGAAATTCTTTCTTCCGAGTCGAATATTTCCACGATGTAGCCGCTTCGGGGAGATTCAGTCAGAATCTTTGGAATATGAAGATGACGATCAACAATACCGGGATGTCCATCCAAAACGATAAATATTACAAATACGACGGTTTTCGTGTTGGTTACCAGATTGATTTGTCTAATTCTTTGACGCTGAATGTCTCTGCTAATAGACAAACGGAGGAAGCAGGGTTCGATTATCAGTTTATGAATCAGTCTGGTGGATTTGATAACTTCAGCTCGTTGGCGACAATCAAATTCTCTCCGAACAGCAAAAATATTATGACGCCTGCCGGCAAATATACTTATGATCAGAATTTTCCCGAAGTTTATTTCAACTATGAGCAAGGCTATAAAACTCTGGGCGGCGATTTCAATTATAGCAGACTGGACGTTCTGTACACACATCAGTTCAGAACTATTTTAGGAAATACCGGGACAAGAGTTTATGGCGGTTATTATCTTGGCGAAGCACCGATCTGGCACGCCTTCGAGATGGGCGGTTTGGATTCTAATAAGAATACGGGCATCTTATCCAATTTCAACTTCACGACATATCTTGGATTTGCTACGATGACTGCAGGAAAATATTTCAATGATAAATTTGCCGGGTATTTTATCACGCACCGCATTCCCTGGTATTTCAAAAGTTTTGGGAAGAACACGTCCAGCTTCGATTTCATCTATAAGGGAGTCATCGGTAATATGAAAAATCCGGAGTATCATCAATTCGAATTTTCGCCTTTGGATCATCTGTATCAGGAGGTCGGGTTAGAATATAATAATTTCCTCAGTTCCCGATTTAATTTAGGTTTCTTTTACAGAGTCGGGCATTATGCCAACAATAATTTTAAAGATAATTTTGCTGTGCAGCTAAAGCTTAAACTTCTAGAATTTTAACAATGAACGATCTATTCAAGCAACAGGTTTACGAAGTTACAAGACTGATCCCTAAAGGCAGAGTATCCACATACGGTGCTATTGCGAAAGCAGTTGGCTATCCCAATCATTCCCGCCACGTTGGCAATGCGATGGGAGGATGTCCCAAAGATGTTCCGGCACACAGGGTCATTAGTAGTTCAGGGAAATTATCGGTTCCTTCGTTCCGGGAAAGACTGGAAAAAGAAAATGTTATGGTGCAGGAAAACAGGAAGATTAAAGATTTTAAAATACTCTTTTGGGATCCGTTGAAAGAGTTGTGAAAAAACAAAACCTCAAACTAATTTGAGGTTTTTTAATAATATTCGATTTTTCTAATCCATTTGTACAAGTCTTTCCCATTCACACTCTTGACAATTTCTGTCCAGTTTTTTTGTTTGTCAAATTTGTACTTAAAAGTGATTACCGTGGGCTCTACTGGCTCATCTTCCCTTCCGAATTTATCTAAATAATATAGCTTGTTAATATAGTTGTCTTTGTATTCAAATTTTTTATCATTCCATATTTTATGATCATAATGCGTTGTTATTTGTTCAAGATTGTGATTCTTATTATATATAAAAGTTGTAGTTAAAGTTTTTCCATAGTCATCATTCACCATTTCTTCTATTACTTTTCCGGCATTGTTAAATAGATAACTATGCCGCTTTCCATCTCTTAAATTAGTTTGTTTTTTAATTTTTCCAGATTCATCATATTCATATAACATATGCGTCTCTAAAAAGACTTTTTTTCGAATATAGTCATCCGGTTTGAATTTTTTTTCTTCAATTACTTTAAACTTCGAATCATATTTTTTTACAAGAACTAATTTTTGATGATAAATAGAATCAATGGCTTCAGTATAACTTCCATCGCCTAGATTTTTCATATATCTATTAGTAACTGAAAAAATACTGTCTGTCTTCGTTAAGGAATCAAACTTCGTGGTGAACAATGGTTTGAAACTTTCCGTATTATTCACATATTTTTCCACAGCTTCATTTTTTCTTTTATAATAACGTTCCTTAAATTTTGCTGTTTTGCTATTTCCTTCATAAAAATTACTAACTGTTCTTTCTGAATATTTATTTTTAGATTTTTCAGTTATTAACCTACTAAGATGATCATATTCATAAACATATTCATCAACTATTTCTCCAGACTTATAATACCAGATTTCTTTTGTAATATTCCTATTTTCACTGTAATAGGTTTCATTGTTTATGTACCGGCAAAAATCACTTTCAAACCAAGTATCTTTCATACTGTTTCTTAAATTTTCTGGTGTCATAATCATAGCGTGACCATACTCATCATCACCTTCCATAAAAGTAAATGGACCAGATTTATTTAGAAAAATGACGGACTCTTTTACATATCTGGGCTTCCCTAAGATAGAATCTGTTACTACCTGCGAATTGAGCAGAGAAGACAAAAGAATAAAAAAGAAGATAAGTTGTTTCATCATTTGTGACGATTGATAAAGTCCCAATTCACGGGTTTATTAATTATTCTTTTATTTTCTGACAATAAAAATACTGATCTCGAATTGTGTTTTCACAGGTATCGAATAGATTTTCGCCGATGCCCAGTTGTCCAGTTCTTTCAACTTAAAAACATCTTCAATAGCTTGCTTGGTATCAACATCGGTATATTGCAGTATTTCTATTTTTTCAAGATTATTATTTTTCCCAATAGTTACTCTTACCCGATTTTCTCCTTCTTTCGCATTTTGGGGAAGTTTAAAATTATTAAATAATATCATTCGAAATTTAGTTATTCCTCCTTTAAACTCCACCCATATTTCAGAACTATCTATGGTACAATTTAGATTTTCCCGCCTACATTTTTCAGAAAATTCTTTCGACTTCTTATTTAGAGAATCTATCGTTTTAGCTTCTCTTTCTGTAGGTGGAAAGTCTTTTATATTTTCTAATGTAGATAAATAATAGCTCAGCCTAACAGGTTTTGCAACACAGCCACAAATTAAAAATAGTAATATAAAAATAATGTTCCTCATTAGTATAGATCAAAGCCCCATTGCTGAGGCTTTTGATTTACTGTTTTGTAAAAACTAGGTTCTCTGTTTCTGGCAGATAGATATGGTAATCAAGATTTGGTGGGCAGGTTACATCATTTCTTGTTGTAACTCCCGGATAATAACTCCAATAAAACTGTGTATTGCTGATTTTCTGAAATTTTATTTCTCCACCACCTGCGCCACAATTTCCGCCGGCATACGCAAGATTTACTTCATTGTTGCTATCTCGATTTGTTCCCGTGCTTATTATTAAATATTTTACACTACCGCCAGTAGGATATACAGCATTTAAAGATGTTTGTAATATATTTCCATTTGTATCTTTCACTTCATATTTTACAATTAATTGATCGGTAAAATAATTTTTGCCCAGCAATGTAAATGACTTTTTAATTTCTTTTGTAATATTTAAAGTTATAAACTTTCCATTAAAGTTTGTTTTCCACGTTCCAACATAAGGATCTAATTCATTATTTGTATCTTTAAAATATGAATTTTCTGGCATATCTACAGCTGACTCATTTAATAAATAGGTTTACTGTGCTCTACACGATATTATAGTGATTATAAAACTTAATAAGAATATATTTTTCATAATAATTAATTTTTGATTAAGGACAAGGTAGTGAAGTTGTGGTTTTATCAGGATTTTGTATAATAATTGATACATTGTTGTTATCATCCATTTTTTGAACAACAACTTTATCTTTTAATCCCATTTTCTCTAATGTATCAAATAATATCTTTTCTAAACCTTTGGAATTTAATGTTTTTTTTCCATTAATAGTTTGTGTAAATTGATTTTCTGATAACAAATCATTCTTCTGTATCGCTTGCTCAATATTCCAAATTTCTTTTTGAACATCAGAAAAACTATTAAATGGCGGTAAATCTGTTTGAAGCCCATTAAATCTTATTAAATAATGGATGCCGTTTGGTGCAATAAGCCCCATAAATGCATTAGTGGGATTAGAAGAACCATTATACCTGGCTATTTCTATCAAAGTAGAAATATCCTTTGCAGAAAAAATATCCACTTTTGTCCCGGTATGGTTATGATAACCGCCTGTTAATAAAGAAGGATCTCCAAAATTCACGCTATGATCACTGTTTTCTGTGGTCGGTGAAGCTGTGCCATTCTTTTTGATGCCATAGCCTTTTTCTCCTCCTTTCCCACTGGTAATATGATCCCTTAAGTCTTTTACGACATCTTTAACATCATTATTCACCATAAGTGCTTTTGTTTTCGTACAAGGGTCTGTATCTTTTACGATATTAATAGTTGTAGGAACGCCACCGCAGTTCTGTCTTCCTGTTGTATTTAGGCTTTGGGGCTGGTCGTTTACAACTAAAAATACAAAGCCCCATTGCTGAGGCTTTTAATTTATTGTTTCGTCAAAGTAAACTCTCCTCTCGGCATTTCGTTATAAGGTGCACAGCCTGAATCATCTGGTACTAGTTCCTGCTCTGTATAATATGTCCAATGCATCTGTGTTTTTTGGATATTTTCAAAACTAAGTACAATTTGTCCTCCAATACACAAGTCATTAAACATAAGCCTTAATTTAGTTTTATTAGTACCTTCTACAAAACCAAGACTCATAACCTTAGCTTTTTCATCCGAAAGATTATAGGTAGAGTACAGTTGGTTGCCACTAGCATCAAGCATACGGTATTTTCCAGCTAATCTATCTTTATAATAGTTACCGGTTGAATTATAATTCTTATATTTTGAAAAAGTTATAATAAATATTTTATCATTAAAAACACCCTTCCAAGTACCAATATATGGGTCTAATTCATTGTTTAAATCTTTGTAATAAGTGTTTTCAATAGGAAAACCTTTAGTTTCTAAAGGAATTATTTGCTGTGATTTGCACGCAAAAAATGATAAACAGAATATAAATAGTAAATTTCTCATAATTGTAGTTCTATTTGAGTTATTGTGGACAGCTCTGTTCTGTTGGGTTGCCATCTGTATCAAAATTAATTATTTTGGTTTTGTTTACGTCGTTCTCTATTTTACTTAATACCACATTCTTAAGATTCATTTTCTTTAAAAACTTAAAAAATAATCTTTGCATATCTGAATGACTTAATACTCCATCATTATTATTTAATATTTCTTGAGCCATTGCTCTATAATCTATTCTCAAAGCATCCAGCTGCTCTTTAGTAAAATCATCAGCTGGCAGATCATTCCCAGTTCCTGTGTATTGCATCTGGTAGATATTGTAGTTTGTATCCGGATCAGAGGCCAACATACCGCCAAAAATATCACCAAGAGGTGTTCCATTTGCCTTTGCATTTTTTAGAAAAGCGATGAAGGTATTAATATCTGCGGGAGAAAAAATCTTTACAGACATTTTGCCATTAGCCTTGTCTAGATGCGTATGGGCATAGCCATAGCTGGTAGGGAAAATGGCAACTTTCATTTTGTCTGGATTTACAGCATCGGGGTTTAGTGGTGTAGTTTGGGTTGTTGTGCCGCCATTACCATCAGAAACCGTTCTGAAACCATACCCCGTTTCATTTGCGTCAGAAGTATGTTGCTTAAGCACATCATATCTTGATTTTACAGCTGTGTTATTGTAGATAGCTTTTGTTTTCGTACAAGGATCTGTCTCTTTTACGATATTAATAGTTGTAGGAACGCCACCGCAGTTCTGTCTTCCTGTTGTATTTGGGCTTTGGGGCTGGTCGTTTACACCACCGGAGCCACCATTGCAGGGGTTACTAGTTGCTGGAGGTGTATCACTACCGCCTCCGCCTCCGGTACCGCCACCTCCGCCTCCGCCAGGAGATTGCGGATCTTCCTGCTCCGTGCATTGGTAAACCATCGTGGTATATACATAGGGCTTGGTACTGGCTTCACATTCTCCCCATTCTTCTATATTCCATTCCCCATGTTCATTGGAGCTGCAGGCATGGATGTGTGTTACTTCTACCCATTTACACCCCATGCTATTGTTGGTTTCGGTAGGGATCTGGTCATTTTCCAGATAAACGATATTTATTTTACCAGCAATATCAACATACTGATCCTGAGAAATAGCCGTTTTTTCGGCTTCTGTAAGATGATAGGTTACCAGGAATCTCTCATAGGAGCCATCAGTAAGCGGACTCATTACCAGATTCTGTACATCTGCTGACGGATCCTGGCTGATCACACGGAAGGTGTACGTATGATAATTGGATCCGTTTTCCATATAGATGATGTTTTCCGTATCCAGAGAAAGATCTTCATCTGCAGAAGATTTGCCTGTATGAGAGGATCTGGTTTTGATTTTGGCTTCGGTTTCAGCCATCAGAGTTGAGATGGCATTTTTGTGCTGTGCCTTATCCAGGGATACGGTTTTCTTTGTAAGCCGGAACTTACCATTGTTATTGTAACTTTCAGCCTCGGGAAAATGATCTTGCCTGCACCCGATAAGGAGGAGTGCCCAAAGGGCAAACCAAAGTAAATAGGTTTTTTTCATCTTGTTTGTTTTTTTGTTAAAATTAAAAATATTTTCCGAATTCAAAAATGAAAAAAAAATAAAATGGATATCATTATTATTTTAATATTTTTGATTAAAATATTAATAAAATGAGCTTAGGAACCAAAGTAAGACGCTACCGCGAAGCCAAAAACTGGTCACAGGACGATCTGGCACTGCGCCTGGATGTGACGCAAGGGACTATTTCCAATATAGAATCGGACAAGAGCATCCCCAATTCGCTCCTTCTCAACAGCATTGCCAAAGCGCTGGAGGTGGATATGAATGACTTGCTAAGTGATGCTAATAATATTATGACAAACAGTGATTTTAGTGATAATGCTGTTGCTGCTGTCAATCAATATAATCCTACTTTTAATATGCAGTCTCCGGAACTGATGGAAAGTATCCTCAAAAACCAGGAGCAGATCGCTAAACTGATCGAGTCCCAGAACAAGCTTATAGAAGGTCTTCTGAAGAAGTAAAAAAGACAAAAAAACACCCCTCTGCAAGTCCGATGAACAGGGCGTTTGCAGGGGTGGTCAAAAACGCACGTACGTTTCAATTAAAACGCACGTACGTTTTGATAAAAAGATACGTACGTTTTTACAAAAAGGAACGTAGGTTTTTAGTGAAATATACCTTTCTTGTTTTATGTTGTATTTGTAGATTTTTTTCTACAAGCTAAAATATTTAATAAAATTTGCTTTTTTGTTTAATTAAAATTTATAATTTTATCCCAATCAATAAAATTTAATTTTAATTAAAAAAATACAAAAGATGCCAATTAAATTCAAAGTGGTTCCAAAAAAGAACCCACAAAACAGAGATGAGCCTGCAAAGTATTATGCCAATATCGTAGGCGATGGGAAAACCACACTTGATGATCTTGCCAGGTATGCCGCTTCTACATCCACTGTTTCTAAAGCAGATATCTATGCGGTGCTGGAAAGTACATTTTCTAAGATTGCTGAAGATGTAGCCGATGGCAAGATTGTTTATGTGGGAGGATATTTTACCCTACAGGCCGGCGGTTCCAGCAATGGTGAAGAAAATGAAAAGGATGTGACAGCATCCAGCATCAAAAGCGTGAAGCCGGTCTTCCGCCCCGGCAAAATGATAAAAGATGCCTTGAAGCTGGCAACATTCCAGAAGAAGGGCTAAGTGTTTTTAGATTTTTTATTATTTTCCCGTAGATCTTGTAGTATTGGTTGGCGGATACTTGTCATCATCATTTGTGTTTTTTGCTATTTTGGTCTGCGGGATTTATTCTTCAAATCACTTTTTATAAAAAAGCCATCTCATTGAGATGGCTTTGTCGATCTAATAAGGCTTCAGGATGTTGTAAGATGACAGAATTGTCATATTGAACACAGCTGAAGTATATCTCTATTCTAATTTCTATTTAAAAGCTTCGATAGATTTATTAATGGCATCAATCTGACGGTTAATTGTAGGGCTGTTAGGATTGTTTTTCAACACCTCCATTTTCTTGTTCAGCCCGTCTTTCAGCATTTGGCTGATCATCATTTTGATCTGCGGGTTGTCCGGCATTTGAGATTTAGCCTGAACCAAAACTTTGGTTACTTTCTCTGTTGCTTCCAGGTTGTCGGATGACATAATCCAGTTGTATCCTTCCTCTGCAGATTTGCCAAGTGCAGGATCCTGAAACTTGATAAAAGGGTAGAAGGCAACAGTTGTCCCGATAGCCGGCATTTGTTTTTCGATTTTATTCTTGACAATGAGTGGAAGCAGTTTCGACATCAGATCTTCCGATGCGCCATTCAAATCAATTTTATCCAAAGATGCTGCTGCTTTGGAAGGATCCAGTTCAGCTATTCCCGCTAATGAAGCCCCTTTTACGGCATTAGAAACGGCATTCAGTCCTTTTTCGTAAACCAGACTGTACTTGGCATTTTTAGTTTTTGCCAAAGCTGAGATCGCGGCTGCCTGAACCAAAGTTTTCGGATCATTTGAAGCTAATTTTTCAACTTCTACATTTAAAGCTTTTGCCTGGTCAGGGATTGTCAGATCAATTTGTTCCAATGCCTGCTCTCTGATTCTGAAGAATGGATCTTTCAGCGCTGCAGCCAATAGTTTGATGCCTGCAGGATTTTTTGCAGCGTCTTCTTTGATAGTGCTCAGAGCGATAGATTTACTTTTATATTCTTTAGAGCCTATGAATTGGAGAAGGCTTTGCTCCGGTGTTTTGGTATCGGTAATATCTGCAACCAGAATTCCGTCCGCATTGATATTAATCAAATCAGGTGTTTTAGAAGAATCAAAAGTGAAGGTGTTTTTTGCTTTTGCATCTACCCAAACATTGAAACGCTTTGGTTTTCCATTATCATACACATCAATGGCTAAAGGAAACTCGAAAGGCTGATCCTGGGACTGGCTGATGACAACAGTAACTTGTTTTTTAACAGGCTCGAAGGTTGAAGTATAAGTCAGTTTTGGATGCCCGCTTCCGAAATACCATTGATTGAAAAACCAATTCAGATCTTTTCCCGATACCTTCTCGAATGATAATCTTAATTGATGAGCTTCGGCATTCTGATATTCGTAGGTTTTAAGATAATCATTCATCCCGGCAAAAAATGCATCATCACCCAGATAATTTCTCAGCATATGAAGAACCCCGCCACCTTTCTGATAAGTAACCAGATCGAAAACATCTTCACGGGAAGCGTAATTAAATCTCACCAAATCCTTTTTGAAATCTCCCGGGTTATGGATGTAATGATTCACATCTTCCATTTGATGGTAATCAGCCTGGTCTTTTCCATATTTGTATTCGTTCCAGAGATATTCTGAGTAATTGGCAAATGATTCATTAACCGTCAAATTACTCCAACTTTCTGCTGTTACCAAATCTCCGAACCAATGGTGAAACAACTCGTGAGCAATAGTGTCCTCCCATTTATTTTCATCGATTAACTGTCCTGGCTTCTGCAAAATATCACTTCCGTGGAGTGTTGCAGTTGTATTCTCCATAGCGCCGGAAACATAATCTCTTCCGGAGATTTGCGCATATTTTGCCCAAGGATAATCGTAACCTAATTTCTTAGAAAAGAATTCAATCATCTCTGGCGTGTTGCCATAGATTTGTTTTGCATAAGGTTCATATTCTTTCTCGATGTAATAATCTACAGGAATATTTCGCCATTTGTCCTTTACGATTGCATATTCCCCAACGCCCATAAAGAAAAGGTAGGTTGAATGTCTCTTGTCCATTACCCAATGGTCCGTTCTCATATTTCCTGATTCCTTTTGAGAATCTTTCAGAATTCCGTTAGAAAGGGTAACGTATTTATCAGGAACGGTCATATAGATTTCCTGTGTAGTTTTCTGGTTGGATTTGTCAATGGTCGGAAACCAGGCAGATGAAGATTCGGTTTCTCCCTGGGTCCAGATTTGTGTTGGTTTATCCGGATCTTTGCCTTGAGCATTGATAAAGTAAAGGCCTTTTGCGTCACTGATTGCCAGGCTTCCTTCCTGTTTTACCTCATTGGGACGGGCAGTGTATTTGATATAAACAGTGTAATCCTGATTTTTTTGATAAGTTTTATCAAGCGTGATTTTCAGAACATCGTTTTTATAATCGAATTTAAGTGGTGACTTAGAACCATTTTTGTCCAAAGCCACTTCATGGATCAACATTCCTTTTGCATCAAGAACCAATTCGTTGGTTGCATAAAAGAAAGGACTTGCTGTCAGCCATTCTTCACCGTTCATCTGTTCTTTCTGATAATCGAAACTGACTTTCAGTTTGGTATGTTTCAGTTCTGTCGTTTTGGTGTGTGTTGCTCTGTAAGGAACAGTTCTGCCGGAAGTTTCTGTCTGTGCAAAAGCAACATTGGAATTAAAAATTGCACCTAAGAAAAGTGCCGCGATGAATATTTTTTTCATTCTTACGAATTTTTATATCAATGTTTATTTTAAGTGTTATAAGTACTTGATTTTAAAGAATTGTTACAAAAAAAGTGGGGAAATCCCACTTGGTTTTTATATCGCCACCGGTGCTTTAATCCCCGGATGCGGGTCATAATTCTCCAAAGTAAAATCTTCAAAATCAAAATCGAAAATATCTTTGATGTCCGGATTCAGTTTCATTGTGGGTAAAGGTCTTGTTTCTCTGGAAAGTTGTTTCTGAACCTGCTCAAAATGATTATTGTAAATATGAACATCGCCAAAAGTATGAACATAATCGCCAACTTCCAATCCTGTAACTTGCGCAACCATCATTAATAAGAGCGCATAACTTGCAATATTGAAAGGAACGCCCAAGAAAACATCAGCACTTCTTTGGTAAAGTTGAAGCGACAATTTTCCATCTGCTACATAAAACTGAAACAAGGCATGACAGGGTGCCAAAGCCATATTCGGGATCTCAGCAGCATTCCAGGCGGAAACGATTAACCTGCGGGAATCCGGATTTTTTTTAATTTGCTCAATCACTTCAGAAAACTGGTCAACCACTTTTCCGTCGGCACCGTTCCAGCTTCTCCATTGTGCGCCGTAAACCGGCCCAAGATCTCCGTTTTCATCTGCCCATTCGTCCCAAATAGAAACACCGTTGTCTTTCAGATATTTGATGTTCGTATCACCTTTGATGAACCAAAGTAATTCATAAATAATAGATTTCAAATGAACCTTTTTAGTTGTTACCAAAGGAAATCCTTTCGATAGATCATAACGTAACTGGTAGCCAAAAACGCTGCGTGTTCCGGTTCCGGTTCTGTCGGTCTTATCAGTTCCGTTATCTAAAATATGCTGAAGTAGATCTAGGTAGTTTTGCATTGGGAGCTATAATTATGTGTTACAAAATACGGAAAATTTTAGCAGATATTTTCAATTTTTTGATTGATGTTGTTTATTGAAAAGGTTTCGTTTTTTCTTTTTCCATTCATTGCTTTTGCTAATGGAGATTCCGGAGAAATGCAAATGATTTTTTGATTTTCAAAAGTAATTTCGCCTAAAGAAACTGAGATAAAAAACAAACCTCTTTCTGTTTTTACAATGGCTCCTTTTTCAGCTTTGTCAGAAATTTTCACAGGAATGGTTTTTAGAAAATCCTGTTGCTTCAAAACTTCATTAAGCTGAACCTGTAGATTATTGATCTCCTGTTGAAGCATTTCTCTTCCAGTCTCGTATTTATCGCCCATAGAACTTTTTGTGTCGTTGTTAGAAGCTCGGGTTTCAACAATCAGTTTTTCGAAATTTTGGATTTTTTCGGAAAGTTTTTGATTGATTAGTTTAATTAGTTCTGTCTTATTCATATCAAACCAAATTTAATCCTAATTTTTCCGCTTCAGCAATCACAAAATCTCTCGCTTCATTTTTATCATTTTTAATTTCTCCTTCAAGAATCGCTTCTTTTACTTTTTCTTTTAAAATTCCTATCTCTCTTCCTGGTTTCAGATTAAACATTTCCATAATCTCTTCTCCGGAAATGGGTGGCTGGAAATTCCTGACCTGGTCTTTTTCTTCCACTTCCTTTATCTTTTGTGCAACGTATTCGAAATTCTTTTTGAAGCGAGCCTGTCTAGAATAGTTTTTTGTCGTGATATCTGATTTGCAAAGGGTGAAAAGGTCTTCCATATCTTCTCCGGAATCAAAAAGCAATCGTCTCAATGCAGAATCAGAAGCATCGTCGGTGATCAGTGCAATTGGTCTGGCGTGCATCCTTACCAGTTTTTCAACATATTTCTGTTCTTGTCCAAGTGGAAGTTTCAGTCGTTTGAAAATATTTTTAATTTGCTTTGAACCAACAAATTCGTGACCGTGAAAAGTCCATCCGATTCCTTCAACATATTTTTTTGTTGGTGCTTTTCCAATATCGTGAAGCAAGGCTGACCAACGTAGCCAAAGTTTGTCTGTACTTTCTGCAATATTATCAACAACTTGTAAGGTGTGATAAAAATTGTCTTTATGTGTTTGTCCGTCGATGTCTTCGATGCCTTTGAGAGCAACCAATTCCGGGAGAATATAATTCAGAAGCCCGGTTTCTTCCAATAGTTTCAACCCTTTTGAAGGTCTGTCGGAAAGCATTATTTTGTTGAACTCAACCATAACACGTTCCATCGAAACGATTTTCATTCGCTCTGCTTCTTCTTTAATAGCTTTTAGAGAATTGTCTTCAATATCGAAATCCAATGTAGTTGCAAATCTGATGGCTCTCATCATTCTCAAAGGGTCATCGGAATAAGTTTGATGAGGTTCCAGCGGTGTTCTCAGGGTTTTGTTGGACAAATCCTGCATTCCACCAAATGGATCGATCAATTCACCGAAATTATCTTTGTTAAGAGAAATCGCCATCGCATTAATGGTAAAATCTCTGCGTTTCTGATCGTCTTCCAAAGTTCCGGTTTCGACAGATGGCTTCCTGGAATCCTCGCTGTAACTTTCTTTTCTTGCGCCAACAAATTCCAACTCTAGCTCTTTGTAACGAAACATTGCCGTTCCATAAGTTTTGAAAACCGCCACTTTTGTTTTTGGGTCAATCTCTTTGGCGATACTTTCAGCGAGTTCTATACCGCTGGATTCTGTAACGAAATCGATGTCGGTTGATGCTTTTCTTTTCATCAGAAGATCCCTTACGAATCCGCCTACTGCGAAAACAGACTGTCCGTTTCTGTCGGCCACTTCAGAAATAATTTTGAAAAGTTTGAGGTTTTTATTTTGGTTGAGGTTGATAAACATTTTATTGGTTCAAAAATGAGTATTTAAACGCAAAGTCCGCAAAGATTTAAACTACTAACTGCTTTTAAGTCCGCAAAGCCGTTTTACTTAGCAAATAATATAATTGGAGCTCTTGTTTTATTATTTGTTGCAAAGATAATTCTTTTGGGAAAAGTTTCTACTATGCGAAGCTGCGTAAGCGATAGAAGCGGTTATCCTTTTTTGTCGACTTGCGAGCCGACGAAAAAGATATGAGCGGATGGCGCAGTCTTCATATTTTTTGATTTGGAAAAGCTGCCGGGAAAAATATGTAGATACGCCCCAAATTTTTGAAAATCAAGACTTTTTGTCTTTTGATTTCGTTTGAAAAGCTAAGAATCAGACATTTTGCTATGAAAAAAGATGCGGTATTCTTTTTGTGATTATGGTCAATACAAAAAGTAGTTTTTTTTCATAGTTTATTTTTCCGGCGGATGGTCTTGCAAAAGGTCATCCGCCGGTTTTTTTATTCGCGGAGGATTTTGATTTGGTTATTGTTCCAGACTTTGATAACGGATGAGCCGGAAAACTCCGAAACCTTGTCATGAAAATCTTCTACAATATAATCAACTGCACTCTTGATTTCGTATGAGATATCGCTGAATTTCATCGGCGACTTTTGTCCGCTGAGATTGGCCGATGTTGAAACGAGAGGTTTGTTAAGTTTTGAAATCAATTTTTTACAGTAATCGTTTTTCACAATCCGTATGCCTACGCTTCCGTCCTCGGCCAATAATTCTTTAGGAAGATTCTTGGGATTTTCGTAAACAATGGTTACCGGTTTCTCACTAAGATCGATGATTTGCCAGGCCATTTCCGGAACATCTACCAGATCTTGTAATCTTTTCTCAGACTCTACTAAGATAATAAGGGATTTATTGGGTTCTCTTTTCTTGATGTCGAATATCTTTTTGATAGCTTCCGGATTGGTCGCATCACAGCCGATTCCCCAGATGGTGTCAGTCGGGTAAAGTATGGTTCCGCCACATTGTAAAGTTTCTATTGCCTGAGTTAAGTCCATTTAAGTTCAAATTTTGGTAAAAATCAAATATGAATAACTGTTAAAGTTTTCAATGTGTTGATTTTCATTGGTTTGTTAAGTTTTAATAAAATTGGCAGATAAATTTATCTATTGCAAATTTAACAATAAATGAACAGATTTTTAAAAAGTATTAACCTGTTAAAGTTGATTTAACATAATTCGGTATTTCGTAATGCTTAATTAAAGAATATTTAAAAATTCTTATACATTCGGATTGCTTTTCATATCATTTCTTTGGCAACGAAGAAAAAAGAAAAGTAAAAATGAAAGTAAAAACAATAAGCATCAGTGCTTTGTTTCTTTGTATGCCGATGTCTCTTTTATTGGCACAAAACACTCAGGATACTCTGAAAGGTGAAAAGAAAATCGACGAAGTTAAGATCATCGGTAACACAAAAAAAAGCAGCGAGTCGAATATCATCCAGGCTCAGAAAAAATCTGTTGAAGTGATTGAGCGGGTAGGAGCAGCTCAGTTATCCAAACAAGGTGTCGGAGATGTGGCAACTGCTGTGACAAAAGCTACAGGGACACTGAAACAGGAAGGAAGCGGGCAAATCTTTGTTAGAGGTCTTGGAGATCGTTACAATGGGACTACTTTGAACGGCATGGAGATTCCGTCAGAAAACCCGGAATTTAAAAACATGGATCTTGAGATTTTTAAAACTTCCATGATTGAGTATGTTTCGCTTGATAAGGTTTATAATCCAAGATTCTCTGGTGATTTTGGTGGAGCTAATATTGATATTGTTTCAAAAACGCATGTTGGAAAACCTTATTTCAATGTAGGGATCGGAAGCTCGATTAATCTTCAGACTTTTGATAAAGGGAATTTTAAATTACAGGATGGTGGGCCTGGATTTTTTGGATTTAAGGAAACTACCTATAGAAAAGGAAATCCTAATGTTCAATATCCTTTCTCTACAAAATGGAATTTTAAAAATGCACAGAATCCATTTGATTCTAATATGAATTTTGAAGGCGGTGTTACCCTTGGAAAATTGGCTTTTTTTGGATATGTAGGCTTTGATAATTCATATGAATATAGCGATGGAAAAGAAGGATTTTATTTTGCAGACGGAACGCCTAATAAAAAATTCGATAATGTTCAGCGTTCTGATTATAAAACCAATACGACAGCATTGCTTAATATCGATTATAAACTGAATAGTAATAACAAATTAAAATTCACCACCAATTACATTCACTCTTCTCAGCAGGAGGCTAAGATCTATCAGGGCTATTCTTATGATGTTGATAAAAATGTTATCATCAACAGAGGGGATAACAAATTGACCGATACTTGGGTCAATCAGCTATTCGGGAATCACAAAATTGGCGAAACGTGGGTTGCTGATTGGGGATTAGGTTTTAATATATTGAACAGCAAAAGACCGGATCGTTTACAGAACACGATCAATGGGGAAACCAACGAGCTTCTTGCAAGCAGCGCAATCAGCAATCACAGATATTTTGATGAACTGAAGGACAAAACAGCTTTAGCTCATATTTATATCACCAAAAGCTTCGGAGATAGGTATAAGCTGATTTTTGGTTACGACGGGTCTTACAAAGACAGGCAATTTGAACAGACAACTTTGGGGATGAATTTTAATTTGTCCATACCTGTAGATCCACAAGATATAGATGCTTACATTAATTCCTACAATAATGGCTTGTTTGTTTATAATGTTCAAAAAAGCGGATATAGTATAAAAAGAAATATTCAGTCTGGTTTTGCAAATTTAGATATCAGATTCTCGGATAAGTTTGTATTGCAGGCTGGTGCCAGGTTTGACTATATCAATTTTGATAACGCCTGGAATGACATTCTTGATACCAATAAAAAAACAAAGCAGTACAACAAATTCTTACCGGCGATTAATGCTAAATACAGCATTAATGACAGACAGAATTTAAGATTTGCAGCATCAAAAACTTATACACTTCCACAGCCGAAAGAGCTTATCCCGATAGCTTATTATGATGTTACGACAAACATTTATGGTAATCCTTATTTATATCCGTCTGATAATTATAATGTGGATTTGAAATGGGAGCTTTTCCCAAAAGCAGGCGAAGTAATCTCTGTGACGGCCTTTGGGAAATATATTCAGAACCCTATTGCCAGAAGTACTTACGCATCTGCAGCGCCTAGTGATATGACATATTTCAATATTGCAAACTGGGGTTACATCTTCGGTGCAGAAGCAGAGATCAGAAAAGATATCTACAAATGGAATAATTCCAAAATATATGCTTTCCTGAACGGGACATATATGCATTCTCAACAACAGCTTAAAACGCCTGATGAGATAGCGGCGGAAAATAACGGGAAAACATTGGAGTACAGTGGACAGACCAAAGATGACGTACAAGGTGTTGCGGATTTCTTAGCAAATGCTAATATAGGCTATAACTACAAATGGAACGGGAACAATACCCTGGACCTTGTAGTGTCTTATTCCCGTGTCGGTAAAAACCTGTATGCTATTGGAACCAATAATGGAGGTAATTTTTATGAATTACCAAAAGATATTCTGGATATCAATTTAAACCTTACTCTTAAACAAATTAATGTTGGGATTACTGCAAAAAATTTGTTAAACCCGCATGCTAAAATTGAGCAAACTAACAATGCCGGAACATTTACCCACAAAGATTATACAAATGGAAGGCAGATAGGTGTTAGCCTAACATACAAACTCTAATCAATAAACAATTTAATTTAAATCTAAAATAAAATGAAAAGAACATTTTTAAAAGCGATCCTTGGTTTGTCAATGGTAGCTTCAACAACAGTATTTGTAGTTTCTTGTAGTAATAATGATGATGAAATCATTGACAATACATCATCAGTTGACCCTAATAATTTTAAAGGGGATATCATGGGTAATGTCACGCTTGATCCGTCCAAAACATATACGATTACAGGCAAAGTAGCGGTCAAAGCTGGAGCATCACTTACAATCCCGGCAGGAACAAAATTTCAGGTTACTGCAGGAGAGCTTAACAGTGACGGGACTGTTAAGACAGTTAGTTATCTTATAGTAGAAAGAGGGGCTAAAATTTATATCAATGGAACGGCTTCTCAACCGGTAGTTTTCGAGGGAACTACTCATAAGCAGGGACATTGGGGAGGTATTGTTGTTCTTGGAAACGCACCTTCCAACAGAAGTGCTGCCGGAACTTCTACTTCAGAACTTGGAGAGCTTACTTATGGTGGAACAGATAAAACAGATAATTCAGGAAGCATTACGTATCTGGTGATCAAGGATTCTGGCTACAAGTATAATCCGGAAAAAGAATTCAATGGTCTTTCATTGTTTGGTGTAGGTAGTGGAACAAAGGTTTCTTATGTATATGTTACCAATGGGGCAGATGACGGTGTAGAGATGTTTGGTGGCAACGTCAACGTAGATCACATTCTTGTTACAGGAGTAGGTGATGATTCTTTTGACTGGACAGAAAGCTGGAGCGGATCTGTAAACTATATCTATGCTGCAAGAATGAAACAGTTTATGGATGCTGCAGAACCGGGTAACAGAGGAATAGAAGCGGACAGCCAGGATACTGATGCTAATACTACAAACGGTGCAAACGGTGGGGTGTCAAATCCAACAGTTACAAATGCAACTTTCATCGGTAACACCAAAGGTGCGGAATCTCAGGGAATGAAGATCAGAGCAGGATCTGCAGGTAAATTTGATAATGTAGTTTTGGCTAATTTCTCTACAGGATTAGATTTTGAAACCGATAGAACGTACACATGGTTCAAAAGTGGCGCTTATCTTAACAATATTCGTTTTGTTAATATTGGTACCGAATGGAAAGCAAAAGCGACTACAGCTAACCCAACACCGGACATGTCAACTGTATATGTCAAAAGCACAACTGCAACAGGAGCCGGTAATGGTACAGCTCTGCCGGATTGGGCAAAAGGTTGGACTGGACTTACCACTTTTGACGTTGCAGATGCTGGAAACTAATCTGTCTTTTCTAGAAAATTTCTTTTTTCTTCATATCAAATCAAAAATTTTTGAACCTGCAGATCTTCTGCAGGTTTTTTTGAAATAAAGTCTGTATTACGGTGGACATTTCTGTAATCTCGGTCTCAGTTCTGAAGATATAGTTTTATATTGCATTAATTTAGTTTTAACTTTCTGCAGTTTTGTTATATATTATTACAATATATTTTTCATTTATAGCGATGTGATTTTATATTATTTCAATCTAGTTTTATATTCTCACAGTATAGTCTTATCTTGTTTTAACAAAATTTTCTATGGTTACCAAATAGTTTTCTGTTCTTTCTATACTGTTTTCTATTATTACACTTTAAGAATGATATTTTTGAAATTTAGTGTAAACTTGCAATAGAGTTTTCCAATATTAAAAAAACATTTCCCGAAATTTGCAATCAACAATCAACAATCAACAATCAACAATCAACAATCAACAATCAACAATCAACAATCAACAATCAACATGAACATCATTCTGGCATCCACATCCACACTCTTTGGCGGACAATATTTAGAATATCTCAGACCGCAGCTCGGGACTCTCTTTGATGGAATTGATGAATTGATATTCATTCCATTTGCAAGACCGGGCGGGATCTCACATGATGATTATACCGCAAAGGCAAGACAATTTTTCTCGTCCATCAGTATCAGTGTCAGAGGTCTTCACGAATTCACCAATAAAGAAGAAGCTGTAAATTCAGCACAAGCTTTTTTTACAGGCGGAGGTAATACCTTTCTTTTAGTGAAAACTTTGCACGAGTTAGGATTGATGGACGTCCTTAAACAAAATATAGAATCAGGAAAACCATACTTAGGTTGCAGCGCAGGAAGCAACATCGGAGGCATCAATATGAAAACAACCAATGATATGCCTATCGTTTATCCGCCAAGCTTTGACTGTATGGGGCTTGTTCCTTTCAATATTAACCCGCATTACCTGGACCCGAATCCTGAGATCAGACACAACGGAGAAACCAGAGAAACCAGGATCAAAGAATTTCTCACCCAGAATGATATCAAGGTTATAGGACTCAGAGAGGGCAATTGGATCAGAAGAATTAATAATAAAATAACAGTGGAAGGTTCAGAATTGACGAGGATTTTTGAAAAAGGAAAAGAACCTTACGAAATAACATCCGGAACCGAACTATAAATTAAATCAATGAAAAAAGTTGTTCTCTTTCCGTTGATCATCTTCGCTCAGTTCTATATTGCACAGGCAAAATTTGAGATTAAAGACGGTTCTAAAAGATTTGATGTACAGATGTCTGTTAAAAGCTGTGAAGGCGATACCTGCAGTGGAGAAGGCATAATCAAATTAATTGATAAAAGATCGAAACAGGTTTTTCAGACATTGACATCGGAAGATCTTTATTTTTATCTCAATCAGAACCAGAAACCAAGCGTCAACATCATTCAGCTTTACAATGAGCAGAGTCCTTTGATTTTTGATGATTTCAATTTTGATGGTTCGGAAGATCTTGCGATCAGGAATGGAAACCAAAGCGGCTATGGTGGACCGTCTTATGATGTTTATGTTTACAATTCCACCAGGAAACAATTTGTTCTTAGTAATGAATTAACGGCTTTAGCTTACGAGAATCTAGGAATGTTCCAAACAGATCACAAAAGAAAAAGAATTATAACTTTTGCCAAATCTGGATGTTGCTGGCATATCACAACAGAATATACGGTTGTTCCGAAGAAAGGCCTGCAGAAAGTTTACGAAATGGAAGAAGATGCAATGGATGGAGAATATGTAACAGTCACAACCCGAAATCTCATAAACAATAAATGGGTAAGTCAATCGAAAAAATATGAAATCAAAGATTATTACAAAGAATAATGAAAATACAGAAAGAAATAGATTTCATCCTTGCAGTCGATGCCTTGAAAAATGTTCAGAGAAGAAATTATAATGCTGATGACTCCAGAAGAGAAAACACGGCAGAACACAGCTGGCAGATTATCATTCTGGCTCAGATCCTTTTTCCCTATGCAAAAAACAATGCAGAAATCGATTTATTGAGAGTCATCAGGATGTTGTCAGTTCATGATTTGGTAGAAATTGATGCCGGCGATACTTTTCTTTTTGATGAAGAAGGAATGAAAGGTAAATTCGAAAGAGAAAAATTGGCTGCAAAAAAAATTTTCGGTATTTTGGATCAACCGGTCGCCGAAGAATTTTATAACCTCTGGATCGAGTTTGAAGAAGAAACAACACCGGACGCCATTTTTGCTTGTGCGATCGACAGGATTATGCCTTTTATTCTCAACTCATATACATCGGGTAAAAGCTGGACAGAGGCTGCTGTTACGGAGAGACAGGTAAGAAATATGCTGGAAAATGCAATTTGCCGGGCATCGGATGATATGGCAGAATGCTTTCAGGTACTAATGAAGAAATGTTTCGATGAGAAAAAGTTTTCTGAATAAAAAAAACGCTTCCAATTTTTGGAAGCGTTTTTTTATAAATATTTTTAATTACTTAGTAGCTGGTGCCTGAGTTGCAGGAGCATTATTTGTAGGCGTTTTTACCGGAGCTTCAGTTTTTACCGGCGTTGGCATTGTTGGAGCTGGCTGTGAAGGTTTTCCCGTAAGGATAATGCTTAACAAAATCAAAACTACAATAGTCGTTCCAAGTGTCCAGGTTGCTTTTTCCATAAAATCATTGGTTCTCTGTACCCCGAATGTAGCAGAAGAAGCTCCCCCGAACGTTCCGGAAAGACCGCCGCCTTTTGGATTTTGCGCCATGATGATGATAACTAATAAAATGCTAGCAATGATAATTAGAATCATAAACAGCGTAAATATTGTGCTCATAGTATCGTCTTAAATAATAAATTTTGAAGCGCAAATATATGGATTATAAATCAATAAACGAAAACTTATTTTTTAATAAATTTCACAACATTCGTTTCATTGCTTAGTGATTTTAGTTTGATGAAGTAAACCCCTACTTTCAAATTGCTAATATCAATTTTAGATGAATTGAAATCTTTGCTTACAACCATTTTTCCTGACTCATCGATGATTTCGTAAGCAACAAAATTCTTGTCGGATTCGATATTCACATAATCCTGAACTGGATTAGGGAAAATCTTTACAATCGCCACTTTTTTTGAAGGATCATTGACAGCTAGCAAACAAGCCGGCGGATTAGAAATTGGTCCTTCGGAATAATCGTAGAAAATAGTGTCTTCTGTAACTAGTGTATAGTTTTCATAATTAGGAAATATAACCCCATTAAAAGCATTACAGTTATTAAAATCAATATTTGCTTTGTAAAAAGCATAAGTTGTTTTGTACCAACCCTCACAAGCAGCCGTCATCTGATTACCCGGAGGAAAAAAATCGATTGTCACAATTGGATCAATGAAATTCATGTAAGAACAGACATTGGTCCAGTTCGTTGGTGGTTTGAAATAAACCGTTTTTTGCGGAAGATTCTCAAATTGACCAAATGTCAATTGAAAAAAAGTGATTAAGGAAAAGAGTAAAAGTTTTTTCATAGAATTAGTTTTTTGGTTATCCTCAAATTTACATAATAATTTAATAACTTCGTCCGAGTTTTTTCAAAATCAATTACTTATATAATGAAATTAAAAAAGATTCTTGCTGTAGCAATCGCAGCGCCTTTTATGATGAACGCACAACAGGTAATGACACCGGAAATCATGTGGACACTTAACCGCTTAGGTGTTCAGTCCGTTTCTCCGGACAATTCTTCTCTGATTTATAAAATCAGCAAAACCGACCTTAAAACCGAAAAATCCAATTCAGAAGCTTTCTGGCTTGATGTTTCCGGAAAATCTGTCAAAATTGATTTAGGAAAGAAAAACCTGATCCAATGGGACAAAAACGGAATTTATGCACTTGAGAATAATAAGATTTTTCAATCCAAAGATTCCGGAAAAACTTGGACAGAATTCTACAATATAGGAGAAGTTGATAACATTGTGATTTCTCCTGACGGTAAAAAAGTAGCTTTTAGCAAGGCAGTAAAAGTTCAAGATATTTTAGGAAAAGATAAATATAAAGATCTGCCAAAAACAACGGCTCAAATCTATACAGACCTGAATCATCGTCATTGGGACGCCTGGAACGAAGGTTCTTACAATCACGTTTTTGTGGCTAATGTTTCAGAATCCGCGGACAAAGCAAAAGATCTGTTGGAAGGAAAAGCTTTTGACTCGCCTCAGAAACCATTTGGTGGTGCCGAGGATTTTGTCTGGAGTCCGGATTCTTCGGAATTGCTTTATGTGACAAAGGAAAAATCAGGTGCAGAATACGCTCAAAGTACCAATACAGATATTTTCGCATATAATCTGGCTTCCGGAAAAACTACGAATTTAACTGAAGGAATGATGGGTTACGATGTGAATCCGAAATTCAGTAATGATGGAAAATTCCTGCTTTGGAATTCAATGGAAAGGGACGGTTACGAAGCAGACAAAAACGATATCATCATTATGGATTGGAAATCCAAAGCTAAAACCAATCTTACCAAAACCTGGGACGAAAGTGTAACCGGCGATGTAAAATGGGCTTCGGATTCAAAATTGATTTATTTTACTTCAGCTTTCCGAGGAACAAAACAGTTGTTTTCTGTTGATGTCAAAACCAAAACCGTAAAACAATTGACGAAAGGAGATTTTGACATTAATGATGTTGTTTTGGAGAACAAAGGAAAACTTTGGGTTACAAAAACCGATATCAATCATAATGCGGATTTGTTTGAAGTTGATTTGAAAAGTTCAGTTTTGAAACAGATTACAGATATTAATAAAGATAATTACTCAAAATTAGTTCAAGGAAAATCGGAACTGAAAATGGTGAAAACCACCGACGGGAAAGAAATGGGCGTTTGGTTCCATTATCCACCAAATTTTGATCCGAATAAAAAATATCCAACGTTGGTTTATTGCCAAGGTGGACCACAATCTGCATTGACACAATTTTTCTCCACCAGATGGAATTTCGCTTTGATGGCAGCAAACGGTTACATAGTGGTGGCGCCGAACAGAAGAGGAATGCCAGGTTGGGGTGTTGAATGGAATGAACAAATCAGTGGAGACTGGGGAGGACAGCCAATTAGAGACTATTTATCAGCAACAGATTTCGCGAAAAGTTTACCGTATGTCGATGGAAATAGAGTGGCAGCTGTTGGTGCGAGTTACGGAGGGTATTCTGTGTTTATGCTGGCTGGCCTTCACGAGAATAGATTCAAGACTTTTGTCGCACATGATGGATTATTTGATATGAGGTCTTGGTATGGTATAACTGAAGAACTTTGGTTTGCAAATTGGGATCTAAAAGGGTCTTATTGGTTCAAGCCAATGCAAAAAGCTTATGCAAAGTATAATCCAATTAATCATATAGATAAATGGAATACACCAATAATGATTATTCAAGGTGGAATAGATTTTAGGGTACCTTATGAGCAAGGTCAACAAGCTTTTCAATCGGCTAAATTAAAAGGCCTTAAAACAAAATTCCTTTATTTCCCGAACGAAAACCATTGGGTTCTACATCCACAAAACGGTTTGGTTTGGCAGAGAGAATTCTTTGACTGGCTGAAGGAGACTTTATAGATTGAAACCCCTTCAGAGTTTCAAACTCTGAAGGGGTTTTTTGTGACTTTGCTATAAAAATTGTTCAATCTTAACAGCCCAATCAGCTTTCCAATCTTGATTCTTTTCCAATTTTAAAATCCCAAATTTCTCTGTCAGTTCCTGATTATGATTTTCCAGATCAGCAACACCTTGCCAAGGTTCCAGGCAAACGAAATCCGCATTTTTTGCTGCCCAAATTCCGAAATAGGGGAAATTAGAAAAAGTAAAAGTAATCTTATGATGATTCTTTTTGTTTCTTAGAATCAATTCCCGGCTTTTCATGTTTGTCATTACCAAAGCATCTTTTGCGAATAATTCGTAAGATAAAGGAAGTGTTTTATTAGAAAGTTTAATGGTTTGTGTTTCATTGCTGATCAGGTTATCAACTAAAGGATGGATTTCCAGTTTTTCATCATCAGAAAAAGCGATTTCATAATCGTTATAATTTAATCCATTTTCTGTGTCGATTGCAAATCCCGGATGCGCTCCAAGAGAAAAATACATTTCTTTTTGAGAAAGGTTTTTGACATTGTAAGAAACTGTCAGTTTATTTTCTGTCAAAACATATTTGATTTCCAGACTGAATTCAAAAGGATAGATTTTCAAAGATTCTTCATCAGAATTTAATTCAAAAACAACTTCATTTTCAGAAAATCCTTTCACTTCAAAAACTCTTCTTCTTGCAAAACCATGACGCGGCAATTCATAAGTTTGACCTTCAAAAATGTATTTGTCATCTTTCAAAGCGCCAACTGTTGGAAAAAGAACAGGACTTTGACCACCCCAGAAATCAGGATTGCCTTCCCACATTATTTCATCTTCGTTTTCGAGATTGATGAGTGAAATCAATTCTGCACCCAATTCATTAAGTGTGGCTTTAAGTCTATTATTTTGAATCGTTATCATTTTGTTAATTTATTCTAATACAAATATCAGTATTAATCTTGGAATTTTTGATCTGATATCTAATGTCTAAAATCTAACGCCTGATTTTATATAATAAATTCCTAAATTGCCGTTTTATAAGCAATAATGAAAGGATTTAATTTTCTGAAACGTATCAATAGCTGGGTCGTATATTTTATATTGACTGCTATTGTTTTTGGAATTGCAATTTCTTCTTTCCTGATGATTGATCAGCTTCGTAAACAGGAAATTCAGAAAATCAATCTTATTGGTACAGCTCTTAAAGCATACACAGATGATGATATTTCTGCTGATCCTAAAATTCAGGAGTTGTATCTTGCTGTAATGCAGGATAATACAAATCTGCCGATTGTTGTTACTGATAAAAACAAGACGCCAATATTCCAAGCCAATATCCCGGCAGAAATAGAACAGGATACTTTGAAATTAAAGAATCTGATTCGGAAAATGGAGAATTCTTACGATCCATTCGTTGTAGAATTACCGTCAGGTCAAAATCAATATATCTATTATGATAACTCAGATTTACTGAATTATTTCCGTTATTATCCTTATGTCTTAGCGTTATTTGTAGGAGCTTATCTGGCTTTTTCCTTCTGGTTTCTCAGAACTTTGAAAAAAACGGATGAAGGCTTTGTTTGGGCTGGTTTGGCGAAAGAAACGGCGCATCAGATCGGAACACCACTTTCATCAATGATTGGTTGGGTTGAGATTATGAAGCTCGAAGATGAAAACAGTTTGGGCGTCAAAGAGCTGGAAATGGATGTCAACCGATTGAAAACCATTTCCGAAAGATTCTCCAAAATTGGTTCTATTCCTGAACTTAATGACCTTGATATCAACGAAACTGTTCAGCAGAATTATGATTACTTGAAGAAGAGAATTTCCGCAAGAGTAGAATTTACTCTCAGAAAAACTTATGAGCCAGTTCTCATTCCACATAGCAGAATTCTGATGAGCTGGGTGATTGAGAATCTGGTGAAAAATGCAGTCGATGCCATGAAAGGCGAAGGAAAATTGGAATTGTCTCTTTACAAAAAGAACAAAAATATCTATATCGATGTGACTGATACAGGCAGTGGAATGACTAAACAACAGATCAGAAATGCCTTTAAACCAGGATTCTCTACCAAAAAACGTGGCTGGGGATTAGGGCTTTCTTTGACAAAAAGAGTTGTCAGCGAGTATCATAAAGGTGATGTGAGAATTGCCCATTCTGAAGTTGGAAAAGGCACAACTTTCAGAATTATCCTGAGAGAAAATCAGAAATAATATCAACAAAAAAATAAGCTTATCTTTGCAAAATGAATAAAACCACTTTTGCAGATTTCGATTTACCGGAAAAGATTCTTGATGTTCTAGCCGATTTAGATTTATTTGAACCGACGCCTATTCAGGAAAAAAGTTTGAAACCGATTCTTTCAGGTCGTGATGTGATGGGAATTGCACAGACCGGAACCGGAAAAACTTTGGCTTATCTGCTTCCTGTTCTCAAAACTTGGAAATATAATAAAACGGGGAATCCAACGGTTTTGGTTCTTGTTCCTACAAGAGAATTGGTAGTTCAGGTAACGGAAGTTCTTGAAAAACTGACGGAAAATATAACTGCAAGAGTTATCGGAGTTTATGGTGGAAAAAACATCAATACACAGAAATTGTTGTTCAATGACGGATGCGATATTTTGGTAGGAACACCTGGAAGAGTGATGGATTTGTCGATTGATAATGCGATTTCTCTAAGAGAAGTTAACAAATTAATCATTGACGAGTTCGACGAAATGCTGAATCTTGGTTTCCGTCCACAACTCACTCACATCTTCGAGATGATGAAAGAGAAAAGACAGAATATTCTTTTTTCTGCAACAATGACAGAAGCATTGGATGAAATATTGAACGAATATTTCGCTTCTCCAATCGAGATTTCCTTGGCAAGGTCGGGAACACCTTTGGAAAAGATTGTCCAATCTGCGATTCCTGTTGATAATTTCAATACCAAATTGAACTTGTTAATTCATCTTTTGAAAACCGAAGATAATCTTGAGAAGATTCTAATTTTCGCAAATAATAAAAAACACGCTGACCTTATCTTTGAAAAACTGAATGTAGAATTTCCAGACGAGTTTGGCGTCATTCACTCTAATAAATCTCAGAATTTCAGATTAAGAGTAATGCAGGAATTCAGCAATGAGGAATTGCGAGGTGTCATTACAACTGATATTATGGCGAGAGGTTTGGATATTCCGGATATTTCCCACGTTTTCAACTTCGAAGTTCCTGAAGTTCCTGAACAATACATTCACAGAATTGGTAGAACCGGACGTGCAGACAAAGACGGAACTGCTGTGACTTTCTTCACGAAAAAAGAAGAAGCTCAACTTCTTGACATCGAATTATTGATGGACAAAGAAATCAATAAAGTTAAGTTTCCGGAAGAGGTAACCATTTCGAAAGTCAAAATCGCGTCTGAACAGGATGAAGTGAAAATGAAATTCCTGACAACAGCAAAACTCAACGAAGGCGAATCTGCTTTCCACGAGAAAAAAGATAAGAACAAGAAAATCAATCTTGGTGGACCAAGCAAACGAAAAGCACCTAAAAAATTCGGTGCGAATAGAGCGCAACAAAAGCAAAAGTCAAAAGCTAAGAGAAAGAAATAAAAAAACGCTTCAGAATTTTCTGAAGCATTTTTTTGCTTATTAAGTATTTATTTTTTTAAGTGAACAAGAGTCTTGTCGGACTTTCCATCATTGTCATAGTCTTCATCCTCGGCTCCTACAAAAATAAGTTCGGAACTTGTTAACTGTTCTACGGAAACAGTTTCAGTAGAACCATTTTCAGTAACTGTTAAGAGTTTTTTTCCAGAATCATAACTATATATCGCCGAATAAGAGCTATTTAAGCAAGAAGAATTATCGTTGTAGTATATTTTTACAGCTAACTTCCCATCGTTTCCAAAATTATAAAATGATTGGGATTCACAAGTATTTGGTGTTACCGAGTTTGTTGTTCCATTCCCATATTTTATTTCGGTCTTATTTAGTTTCCAAGTGCCATTGATAGAAATTGTATCATCGTCATCTTTCCTGCAAGAAATAATTACTAACGAAGCAAAAGCAAATAGAATAAGTTTTTTCACGGTATTAATTTTCTACAAATAAAATAAAAATTGATTAATAATGAAAATCAACTTCTAATCCACTTCCAAATCTCCTTCAAAGTCGCTTTGTTTCCATACATCAAAATTCCCACTCTATAGATTTTCGCCGCAATATAAACCATCAATAGAGTAGAAGCGATCAATAGGAAAATCGATAACAAAATCTGCCAAAGCGGAACGCCAAACGGAATTCTCGCAATCATCGCAACCGGCGAAGTAAACGGAATAATAGACAACCAAAAAGCCATTGGTCCATCAGGGTTATTCATAATAGTGAAGCTTCCGTAAAGTCCCAACATCAAAGGAACAATCGCAAACATCGTGAATTGCTGAGTTTCGGTTTCGTTATCAACAGCACTTCCGATTGCTGCATACATCGAGCTGTAAAAGATGTATCCAAACAAAAAGAAAAATACGAAAACACCAATAATTCCTACATAATTCATATCCAAAAGAATATGAGAAACCTCGGTTGCGATTTGCTGAAAATCCAGATTTTTCATCAGTTCTTCTTGTCCTGCCGGAATATTTTTCTGCATCGCCGCGAATCCTGTATTAAGGAAAAAAGCTGCAGTTACAGACATCGCAATCCAAATGATAAACTGGGTTAAAGCAACTAAAGTCACACCCAGGATTTTGCCCATCATCAGTTCAAATGGCTTTACAGATGAGATGATGATTTCCACAACACGGTTATTCTTCTCTTCCAAAACGCTTCTCATTACTCTGACACCGTAAATAATGATGAACATAAAAACCACGTACATCAATCCAAAACTCAACGCAGTCTTAATTCCGAAAGCCAGGTCACTTTCCGGTCGGTCGCTTTCCGTCACGTTTTGAGAAATGATTTTGAAGCTTTTATCAAGATTCACGATTCTGTCCTCGGAAATTCCAAGCATCTTGATTTTTTCTTTTTTCAAAATTTCGCTCAAATCTCTGGAAACCGCACTTTTCGTATCCACACCGATTTTCTTGTTGGTCAATAATTTTGTTCCATTTTCCAACGCATCAAAATTTTTGTCTTTCAATTCCGGGATGATGAGAATTCCGTCCGAACCTTTCAGTTCTTTCAGATTTTTAACCAATGCATTTTCCGTATTAGTTGGGACAAAAGTGTAAGTAATATCTTTTGTAGACTTCAGTTGGCCGGCAAAGATTCCGCTTTTGTCAACCACTTCGAATTGGTATTCCGCTTCGTTAGCCTTGAACATAAAGCCAATCAAAGCACCAAATCCAATAATCATCAGCGGAGCCAGAAGTGTCAGGATAATAAAAGATTTTTTCTTAACCTGTGTCAGAAATTCTCTTTTCGTTATGAGGAATATATTTTTCATTCTTTTTGTAAAAAGTAAAATGTATTAAGTATAAAGTAAATCAATTATGGATTATCAGTTATCAATTATGACTTAACTGCATTAATGAAAACCTCATTCATACTCGGGATTTTCTCATTGAAGGTTCGTATCGTTCCGGCTTTCAGAAGGTCTTGAAGCAAAATATTCTGATTCTCTGTATTTTTCAACTCGAAATTGAAAAGGCCATTCGCAGTTCCAAGATTTTCAATTTGATATTTTCTCGTCAGTTCTTCCAGATTTTCAGAATTCACATCCGATAAAACCACAGAAAAAACATTCTGCTTAAATTGTTCCCTAACATCAAAAACTTTCCCGTCCAGAACTTTCTTAGAATTGTTGATAAGCGCCACAAAATCACACATTTCCTCTACACTTTCCATTCTGTGAGTCGATAAGATTATTGTCGTTCCTTCGTTTTTCAGGCGAATGATCTGGTCTTTGATGAGGTTCGCATTCACTGGGTCAAATCCTGAAAAAGGCTCATCCAGAATCAATAATTTCGGACGATGCAGAACCGTTACCACAAACTGAATTTTCTGTGCCATTCCTTTCGAAAGTTCACTCAGTTTTTTCTTCCACCATTGGTCGATGTTCAGTTGTTCGAACCAGAATTTAGCCTGCGAAAACGCTTCCTGTCGGGACATTCCTTTCAGTTCCCCAAAATACAAAAGCTGGTCGCCCACCGTCATATTCTTGTAAAGACCACGTTCTTCCGGCATATAACCGATATTTTTGATATGTTCCGGATTCAGTTTTTTGCCGTCGATCCAAACATTGCCTTCATCAGCCTGAGTGATTTGATTAATTATTCGGATAAACGATGTTTTTCCGGCACCGTTCGGACCTAAAAGTCCGTAAACACTTGCAGTAGGAACTTCAATTGAAAAGTCCTGAAGCGCAATTTTCTTCCCGGCGTTGTATGTTTTTTTGATACGTTCTGCTTTCAGCATACAGATATTTTTTATTTTTAGGAGCAACAATATTTGTCCTTCGGTTCAATTTATCAACCCGCTTTCCGTTGCAATCTTTTTCTTTTCTGAAAAAGAAAAAGGATTTACACTACAATCGGGGCTATGTTGAGGTTTTGTCTTTTTTCTCAACCGATTTTTAAAACCTCACAAAATTAGTTTAAAAAAGACAAAAATGTTACAGAATAAGAAGTTCAAAATATGATATTAATTTCTTTGCCGCCTTTGCGAACCTTAAAAATATTTTCAAGAATTTCAAAAAATCTTCGCGCTCTTTGCGTTTAAAACCTAAAGTCGAATTTAAAATAATTAAATTTGCGCAACAAAAGCAATTCGCTAAAATCCAAACTATGACTCAAGAATTTTTGGGAAATTCCCAATTCCAGATATCCAATCAACTAGTTTCCGCAAGCTGTCCTTCTAATATCGCATTGATTAAATATTGGGGAAAATACGAAAATCAGATTCCTGCCAATCCAAGTATTAGTTATACTTTGAACCATTGCAGAACCAATACGACGATGGAGTTTTTTGCCGGAGAAGATTTTTCTGTTCAGACTTTTTTATCAGGAAATGAAGAAAAAAAATTCGCTGAGAAAATTGAAAAATATTTCAAAAATATTGAGCCATATTTGCCTTGGATTCTGAAAGGAAAATACATCATCAGAACCGAAAATACATTTCCTCACAGTTCAGGAATTGCAAGTTCAGCTTCAGGTTTTGGAGCAATTGCAAAATGTCTGATGAGTTTAGATGAAATTTTCACTAATAATTCGGATGACAATTTTAAAACCAAAAAAGAAAGCTTTTTGGCAAGATTAGGAAGCGGAAGTGCTTGCAGAAGTCTTTATGAAGGTTTGGTAGTTTGGGGAAAAACTGAAGAAGTGGAAGGAAGTTCGGATTTGTTTGCTGTTCAATATCCGAACGAGGAAATCCATCCGATTTTCAAAAACTTCAACGATTGGGTTTTACTGATTCACGAAGGTCAGAAATCGGTTTCTTCAACGGTTGGTCATGGTTTGATGAACACCAATCCTTATGCAGAAAGACGTTTTCAGGAAGCGCACGAAAATTTTACCAAACTCAAAACCATTCTTGCGACAGGCGATATGGAAGGTTTCATCAAATTGGTTGAGCACGAAGCTTTAACGCTTCACGCCATGATGATGATGAGCGATCCGGCATTTATTCTGATGAAAGCAGGAACTCTGGAAGTCATTAATAAGATATGGGATTTCAGGAGAATTACAGGATTATCATTGTTTTTCACATTAGACGCTGGAGCGAACGTTCATTTGCTTTTCCCGAATGATATCGATAATGATAGAATTACAGATTTCATCAAAACAGAATTGATTCCCTTAACACAAAAAGGTGGAGTAGTGAAAGATGTGATGAGGTTTTAGGATGTCGAAAGCTAAAAAGTGAAAATCTACCGTAATAATAAAACAGTATTTTTTCATTCCGGAGGAATCTCAGCGCTCTAGATTCCTCCGGAATGACAAAATTGTGAATAATAACTATTCTTAATTTATGAAAAAACTAACAATACTTTTCCTACTAATCATTTCTTTCATCGGAAATGCACAAACCGTTACAGAACCAAAAAACAATCCTGAAAAATGGTCACAACCCTATGAGCCATTCAAAATTGTGGGCAATCTGTATTATGTCGGAACTTATGATTTGGCATCGTATCTTATTGTTACAAACAAAGGAAATATTCTCATCAATACAGGTTTAGCCGATTCTTATCCGCAAATCAAAGCGAATATTGAGAAGTTAGGATTCAAATATAAAGACATCAAAATCCTGACTTTGACTCAGGCACATTTTGATCATATGGGCGCAATGGCTGATATCAAAAAAGATACTGGGGCAAAACTTTATGTGGACAAAACAGAAATAGCTGAACTGAAATCTGGTGGAAAATCAGACTACGAATTAGGGAAATATGGAGTGACATTTAAACCATTAACACCGGATTTTCTCTTGAAAAACAATGACAAAATCAAATTAGGAAATACGACTTTGACTTTGCTTCATCATCCTGGTCACACAAAAGGTTCTTGTAGTTTTATCTTCGAAACCAAAGATAAAGACAGGACTTATAAAGTTTTGATTGCCAATATGCCGTCCATCATCATTGACCACAAATTTTCTGATGTTCACACTTATCCTGAGATGCAAAAAGATTATGCTTACACTTTTGATGCGATGAAAAAGCTGGATTTCGATGTTTGGGTCGCTTCTCACGCCAGTCAATTCGATTTGCACGAGAAACGTAAACCAGGCGATGCTTACAATCCGAAATTGTTTACGGATAAGGAAAATTATTTTAAGTATCTGAAGGAATTGGAAGATGATTATTTAACCAAATTAAAAGAAGAAAATTGATTTGAAATCGAAATTCAAGATTACAATGCTCGTTACAGTATTGTTTTGTTTTGCATTTATTCTGATATTCTATTATAAGATGACAGAATTGGTAATTACAGATTTTGATGGGTTTGTCAATACTTATATGTCAGAAAACATCTATGGCAGAATATTGATTCCTCTTGGTCTTTTTGGTTTTTTATGGAGTCCTATTTATCTTCTCAGGTATTTTAAAACAATCCGGATTTATCCGTCTAATATTGAGGTTAATTATTTCTTTCCAATCTTTAATCATAATCTTCAGTTAAAGGATTTTGATTATTATATTTTAGTTAATGAGATGACAAGAAATGTTCCTGTTGAAGCGATTTGGTTTATTAAAGACAGAAAAGTTAAGTTCATTATTCCGGGACAGCTTTATTCTAATTATTATGAAATAAGAAATGAAATTTCAAAATATAATATTGAAAATAAAGGTAAAGTGAAACTTAACCCTTTTCAGGAAATAAAAGCTAAATTAGGATTTAAAATAAACAAAATCACATAATTAAAATGCATATCCACCACATCGCCATCATCTGTTCCGATTACGAAGTTTCCAAAAAATTCTATACAGAAGTTTTAGATCTTAATATTATTCGTGAAGTTTATCGTGAAGAACGACAATCCTACAAACTGGATTTAGCAATCGGAGATCATTACGTTATTGAGTTATTTTCGTTTCCAAATCCTCCAAAACGTCCTTCACAACCAGAAAGTTGTGGACTACGTCATTTGGCTTTTTCAGTTGAAAGTGTAGAAAATAAAAGAGATGAATTAATCAAAAAAGACTTGAACTGTGAAGAAATTAGGATCGATGAATTTACAGACAAAAAATTCTTTTTCACCACAGATCCGGATAATTTGCCTCTGGAATTTTATGAGAATTAGACTTACAAAATAATAAACTTAAAAAAAATCAATTATCGCTTATCAATTATCATTTATAATCAATGGGAATAACCTGTCAGGAAGCTTACAATCATAATGGTTAAAACAATCATTGAAATGATAACATATGTGTAATCCTTTTCTTTCAGATAACCGATTAATGCGAAGATAATTCTTACGAGAGGTGTTAAGATCAAAAGCAAAATACCAAGCTGTATAATCGCCATTCCTTCACCTTTACAAAGCGAATCCCAGAAACTTCCCCAGACTTTTTCCGACGAGTCTCCCATTTCTAAAAGATTGTACTTTCTAGGCATTTTGAAACCTTCTGTAAAAAGCTTTATAAAGCCGATAAAAGATGTCACAACAGAAAGAATAACGCCTAATCTCAAAAGATTTCCAACTGAACGGTTCAGGTCAACATCGGTAAATGGTCTTGTTCTCATTATTGGAAATTTTTGGCAACACCGTTATACATCATATAAATCGAAAGTAATGTGATGACTATCGCAAAAAATGTTTTCAGTTTTTTAGTTTTCGAAATCATCAAAGTTTTGGAACCTATAAAGCTTCCGACTACAACCCCGATCAACACCGGAGCTGCAATCACAGGAATAATCTGTCCTCTCTGGAAATAGATCAAAGCACCGGCAACAGCCGTTACACCGATCATGAAGTTACTCGTAGTCGTAGACACTTTGAACGGTAATTTCATCATGTTGTCCATTGCCAGAACTTTCAGCGCACCGGAACCGATTCCCAGAAGTCCGGACATTGCACCTGCAAAAACCATCATTAAGAATCCAGGAATTGTATTTCTGGAAGCATAATGTTTAATGCCATCTTTATCTGGAAAAGTCCCATAAAGTTTGAGTTTATCAGCAAGACTCCCTTTAATTAATTCTTCCTGATGGTCGGGCTTTCCTTTAAGATTTAATAATACGGTAAGAATTAAAATACTCGCAAAAATAATCCCGATAGTATTAGGATTAAGAAAACCAGAAACTAATGCGCCAACAACAGCGCCCATCGTAGTTGCAATTTCCAGGAACATCCCGATTCGCATATTGGTAAAGCCTTCCTTCACAAAAGCAACAGCAGCACCTGAAGAAGTCCCGATCACAGATACAAGAGAGGCACCAATCGCATAATGCATCGGTACGCCAAAACCTAGTGTCAATAAAGGAATAATAATAACGCCGCCGCCCAATCCTGTAAGAGAACCCATCAATCCCGCAGCGATAGCTCCAATAAATAGAATTATGATTTCTGACATGGGACAAATATAGAGTTTTGAAAAATATTTTGACCGGTAAATAATGATTTTTTTATAAATAATTAATTCATATATAGCCTATTAACATTGTAGGAATTAGTGATTTTTGCTCTCTTACAAGACTCAGTTTACGGATTGGATTTTACATATTATTTTAAGTATTTTTGTGAAACATTTTCTCGGAATGAAATTATTCTACGTTATTTTAGGCGCAACACCAAAGGGCAGAAATATCGAACAACACGATGTTTTTTTCGGGGTTGCAGAACGTTTTGAGGATCTGATTCCGGAGATGAAGAGTTTTTGGTCAGATGCCAAAATCCATATCGATTGCTATCAGGAAGTCCGTTTTGCCAATGGCTTTGAAGTGAAAGTCATGAATAAGCTTTCCGAAAAATCATTTGATCAATTGTTTTTTATCAATCTCGGTGGTTACAAGCCGGGGCATTTTGAAGAGTTTCACGAGCAGCATCTAATGGTTGGGAAATCTCTCAGCGATGTTATCAAGAGAGTGAAACAAACCGAATTTTATAAAACCATGGGTTTCGCGAACGCTGTAAGTCACATTGATGATAAACATGGTGTGGATATCGATGATATCTACAATGTTAATGATCTGTTGTCAGAGAATTCCAAAGAAAAATATTCCATTATCCTTGAAAAATCTGATATTGAACATCAGGAAAATGTGATGAAAATCGGTTATCTTAAAATCAAATAATTATGAAAGCAATTTCTCTAATTCTCGTTTTCGTTTCTTCGTTTTTCTTGGCCCAAAAATCTGAAGAAGAATCAATTAAATCGACAGTCAATCAATTATTTACTGGAATGAAAACTTCCGATTCTGTATTGATTAAAAAATCATTTCATAAGAATGCCGTTTTGCAGACTATTACAAGAACAGCAGAGATTAAAAATGAAAGTATCAATGATTTTGCATTGAGCATTTCTAAAGCTGAAAAAGGTAGTCTGGATGAGAGAATCATTTTTTCAAATATTCTGATTGACGGAAATCTGGCATCGGTTTGGACACCTTACGAGTTTTATTACAAAGGTCAGTTTTCGCATTGCGGCGTCAACTCGTTCCAGTTGGTAAAGTCGAATAACGAGTGGAAAATCCAGTACATCATCGATACTAGAAGAAAAGATAATTGTAAAAATTAATATCAATAGGAATGGGCTTTAGCCCATTTTTTATTTTAAAAATCAATTGACTTTAGTCAAAAAATAATTTGCGAAATTTGCGTTTAAAAATAAATCTAAAAGAAAGTAAAAAAATGAAAATCGGAATTTTAGGCGGCGGACAATTGGGAAGAATGTTCATTCAGGAAGCATTAAAATATGATGACGAATTCTATGTTCTCGACCCCAATCCGGAATGTTCCTGCGCCCATATTTCTCGTTTCACTAGAGGTGATTTCAATGATTATGATACTGTTTTGGAATTTGGACGAGACAAAGATGTTGTGACGATAGAAATCGAACACGTGAATGCAGATGCGCTTGAAACATTGGAAAATCAAGGTGTAAAAGTGGTTCCTAGTTCTAAAATTATCAAGATCATTCAACAGAAGATTTTGCAAAAACAATTCTATGAAGAATATAGAATTCCGTCTCCTGAATTCGAAATTATGGACGGTAGCGAGGACGAAATCAAAATCCAATTGCCTTTCGTGCAAAAACTGAATACAGGCGGTTATGACGGGAAGGGTGTTCAATTGCTTCGCTCAAATCAGGATTGGAGAAACCTTTGGACTCAGGAATCGGTTTTGGAAAATCTGGTCGATATTGATAAAGAATTATCTGTCATTGTCGCTAAAAACGAGAACGGCGAGATCAAAACATTTCCAGTAACAGAAATGGTTGCAGACCCAAAACTGAATCTTCTGGATTTCAACATCTGTCCGGCTGATATTTCTGAGGAAACTCAGAAACAGATTAATATAATTGCCAATCAATTCATAAGAAGTGCAGATTCTGCAGGACTTTTTGCGATTGAATTATTCCTTGACAAAAACGGAAAAGTTTGGGTGAATGAAACAGCACCTAGACTCCATAATTCCGGCCATCAGTCACAGGAAGGCAACGCCAATTCCCAGTTTGAGCAATTTTACAGAGTCGTGACCAATCAGCCTTTAGCTGATACAGATACATTCGGATTTTCCGGAATGCTGAATCTTGTCGGTGATGACAATTATTCCGGAAAAGTAAAATATGAGGGTTTGGATGACGTGTTAAAATTACCCAAAACTTATGTTCATCTCTATGGAAAAACGGAAACCAAACCGGGAAGGAAAATGGGACACATCAATGTTCTGGCGGATTCCAGAGAGGAATTAATGGAAAAACTAATTCACATTAAGTCTTTGGTGAGAGTAACAGCATAAAAAAACGGTCAGAATTATCTGACCGTTTCTTATTTAAAAATTATTTGGCTTTGGCACTTTCTAACGCATTGTTATAAGCATCTTTTGCATCGCCCGCCGCTTTTTTAGAAGCTTCCTTAGCATCCTGCGCCGTTTTGTTAATAGCTTCTTTTGTGTCCTGAGCAGCAGCTTTCATATCCTGCTTGGCATTTTCTGCAGCTACTTTTGTTTTATCAACAGCATTGTCAACGCCTGCTTTCACGTCCTGCGCTGCATTGCCAACAGCGGTTTTGGTATTTTCCCAAGCCATATTGGCGTCCGCTAAGGCTTTTCTGGCAGCAGCTTCGGCATCTTTATCACCTTTTTTTATAGCGGCGTCCAGGTCGGCTTGTGCTTTGTCTACAGCAGCTTTGGCCTCCATTTCAGTCATTGGCGCTGTTTCCGAAGTTACTACTGCCACTGTATCTTTGTTAGCATCTGTAACAACAGTTTCTTCCTTTTTGGTACAAGACGTTGCGAATAATAGTCCAGCTGCGGAAGCTGTCAATAAGATTTTTTTCATTGTAAAATTTTTATTTTGGTTAATAAATGTGTTTTATATTATTGTAAATATATTAATTCGAAGAATATCTCAATCAACAAATTTTATCATTTTAAATATTTTTGCATCAGCCTGAATTTTAGCATTCCGGGTTTGTAATTAATAATGAATACACCGCTGATGATACACGCTGTAGCAATAATGAATTTAGTAGAAATTGTTTCTCCAAGAATCAGCCAGCTGAGGAAAATACTGATTATAGTATTCACGTAAGACAAAATCGAAACTTGTGTTGGTAGTAATGTTCTGAGTAGATAATGATAAGAGAAAAACGCCAGTACAGAACCGAAAACAGCAAGATAAATAATGGCTGAGATACTTTTTACAGACCAGGCTGAAATATCAATGGTTTCTGAAAATGAGAAAGCGAAAATCAACTGGATAATTCCTGCAAATGCAAACTGGTAGAAAAGATTCAGGAATAGATTGTTATTTTTAACGTTAATCTTTTTCGTGTAAATTGTTCCAAGTCCCCAGCTCATTATTGCGATAATCAAAATTAGCAGTCCTAATCTGTAGCTTGGATTCATCAGGTCATTAATGCCGTCCCAGAAAATAAAGAGCACACCGAAAAATCCCATTAGAAGTCCTGCCATTGTCCGGTAAGTGAATTTTTCCATTCCAATAGCCATACTCGCAACAAAAATGAAAATCGGAGATAGCGCACTGATTAAAGATGTTAAACTGCTGGTGAGATTTTCCTCGGCAACCGTTGTCAAGCCATTCGCACCAACCAGCATTAATGATGAGAGTGTAATCTGAATTCGGAAATTTCTCCAGCCAATCCATTTCAGGTTTTTCGTATAAATCAGAATAGGAAGCAGGACAAGCGATGCTAAAAATTGACGTAACCCTGCAACAAACCAGGGCGGAACAGTTTCTACACCTATTTTGATGCCGAGAAAAGTCGTTCCCCAGACAATAGCCACGACAAAGATTGCGATAATGGTTTTTGAACTCAAAGCTTTTATTTGAAAAAAATACTAATCCAAAGGTATTCCAAAAACTCCGATTTTACCTATAAATTTTTATCTTTGAGCATCTAATAAAAAATGAAATGGTAGGAATAATAATGGGCAGTCAAAGTGATTTGCCAATAATGCAACAAGCGGCTGATTTTCTCAAATCTCTGGAAATTCCTTACGAACTAACTGTTGTTTCCGCACACAGAACGCCGGAACGTATGTTCGACTATGCAAAAACAGCGAAGGGAAGAGGTTTGAAAGTTATCATTGCAGGCGCTGGCGGCGCGGCGCATCTTCCGGGAATGGTCGCCAGTTGTACCATCTTGCCGGTGATTGGCGTTCCCATTTTATCAAGTAACTCTATTGACGGTTGGGATTCGGTGTTGTCGATTTTGCAGATGCCTTCAGGAATTCCTGTTGCAACAGTTGCTTTGAATGGTGCTGCCAATGCCGGGATTCTCGCAGCGAAAATCATCGGGACGTGCGATTCCGAAGTTTCTGAAAAATTACAAAAATACCAGGATTCTCTTAAAGATAAAGTTCTTGGAACTGTTGATGATATTAAGAAGCTGCATCCGAATCAGTTTGATAAGTAGGTTTATAATTATAATTGCTTTAAAGATTTAATAGTATTTTGATATTCTCTGAATGCATTTCCAAATTGTTCTGTAAATTCATAGTTGCTAAATTCATATTCTTCATTCAGTCCAGTTTGTGTATGTAATTTGATTTCTCCGTATTTAACAACAGGTATTTGATAGTTACCTTTGAATCGTTTATTTGGTGTTCCGTTTTTATTAACCTTAAACCAAGTTCTATCAATAATTTTTGAATCTTTTGGAACAAAACCGGTTTCAGTAAATCTCACATAACTTTGATTGAAAGTCAACTCATCAAGTCCAATAATAGCGAATTGAGTTTTTGAAGAAAACATTAAAATAAAATTCGGATAGAAATATAAATCTGCTCCATTTGCATTTTGAAAATATAAGGTCTCAAAATTTGATTTTATATCAGGCAATGTTTTAATTCCAAATCTCACTTCCCTTTTTCTTACAAGAGTACTCGCGGATGAACGAGTCGCAATTCTATCTTGATAATGTGCACTTGTGACATCCCAAATTTTATGACTGTTAGCTAAATTTTTGAAGCTATTAATAAGTTTGTTATATTTTTCTTGTATTTCAGGTTCGAAATTTACATCCAATTTTACATAACAATTTTCTATTTGTTCTTTTAATTGTTTAATAGTCTCCTGCTGTTTTTTTATATCTATTTTTATTTTTTCAGAAATAGATTTTTTAATTAAACCGTAAAGCAAAATATAACTTGTTGTCAATTTTAGTTTAGAACCACCAATTGTGGTTTGGACTTTCAATAAATCAATTTTAAGTTCTTTTCTTTGCTGATGAGCCAATATTATGGCTTCTTTCACACCTTGCATATTCTGGCTTGTGATTTCCTGAATATCTCTACTGAAAATATTATCTCCTAATTCTACTATTGGAGGGTTATAATTTGAAGGCAATGGATTATTAACACCAGATAATTTATGTCTATTATGAATTCCCAGAATATTGGTATTTATAAAGGTGCCTGATTTTCCAAATGTCATATTAGCACCTTTTACTCCAATAGAAGTGCTAATGCCGTTTTTACTTAAATTGAGATGAACTCCTGGAATGATTTTAATCCGTTTTCTATAACTCCAAGCCATATTAAATTAGTTTTATTATTCAACATTGTAAAACTAATTTTTGAATGAGTGATTTTCTTACGGATTTCCGTAATCTGAAAACTATTTATCCAAAATCCCTCTGATCTTATTCGCATTCACAATCAATTCTTCCAGATAATCAAAATTCTCTTTCTCCAAAGCGGATTTGAATTTTCTCAGCTGCGAAATGTGCTCGTTCAGAACATCCAAAACATTTTCTTTGTTTTGGCGGAAAATCGGAACCCACATTTCCGGATGAGATTTTGCCAGACGAACCGTACTCGAGAAACCAGAGCTCGCTAGCTGAAAAATAGTATCTTCTTCACGCTCTTTTTCTAAAACCGTATTTGCAAGTGCATAAGAAGTAATATGCGAAATATGCGAGATGTAAGCCGTATGAACATCGTGCGCATCGGCATTCATATAGATTGGATGCATCTCTAATGTTTTAATGAGTTCTTCTACAAGTTCTAAAGCATTGTCGTCGGATTCTTCTTTGTTACAAATCACGGCTGCTTTTCCTGTAAAACTATCTTTGGTTGCCGCATTCGGACCGGAGTTTTCCGTTCCCCACATCGGGTGAAACGCTACGAAACGTTTTCTGTTCGGATGATTTTTGATAGAGTCCACAATGCCGGATTTCGTGGAACCAACATCCATTACAACCTGATTATCATTAATCAAATCTAAAACATCAGATAATATTTTCCTGGCCGAATCTACCGGAATTGCAATGATAATCAAATCCGAATTTTGGATTCCTGTTTCGAAACCTGCTTTTTCATCAATAATGTTAAGTTCAAGTGCTTTATTGAGGTTGTATTCATTTTGGTCAATTCCATAAACGAAATTGGTGAAGTTTTTCTCTTTTAATTTCAATGCAATGGAACCTCCGATTAATCCGGTTCCGATAATTCCTATCTTCATCTTTAATATTTTTCTAATCGATTTAAAAAACAAAAAACCCCGTCATCAGGACGAGGTTTTGATATTTCTATATACGAATCCTAATCCTGTTTCAGGTTTTGAATTGCGTAATAATATGTTCTGCTTGTAGTTTTCACAGAACGAAGATAGAATTAATTTTATTAAATTCAAAAAAAATTATGGATTTGAAATAATCAATGTCGACGGAATATCTGATAACCAAAGACTTTTGGTGTCAATCAAATTTTTCCAGCTTTTGCTGCTGATGAGCATCAGATCCTGAGATTCCAGGAACTCTTTTTCAATGGTTTTCTCGTTGTAAAGTGTAATGTGATTTGGTGCGATATGTTCGATATTCCTAATTAGTTCGCGTATTTCTGTATTTCTTCGGATTTGTCCGGCAGCATCCAAGATAATGACCTGAGAATCGTTATTATTGATGAGTCGCTTGGCATATTCAACCAGATAAAAATCGCTCAAATCAAAAATCGGAATGAAAATTTTATCTGCACTTTCGAAGTTTTTGTCAACCATAATTCCCACAGGAATATTGGTTTTGTCCAGTATGCTCAACGTAAAATCATCGAAAGGAGAAGAATTGAAGATATATGATTTGCCTTTAACTGTGTTCAGTAATTTCTCAGGATTAATGATTTTGGTCGTAAAACCCAGCAATTTTCCAAGCAACGTTCCTTCATATATAGATTTTCTCAGCATTATCAGAAGCAAGTCATAGTTACCTTTGTTAGTGATATGCACCAAATCATTTTCGATGTCATTGGAAGCTTTGAAAAGGGTAGTGACTTCCAGCTTCAGCTCCTGCGATGTGTCGATAATGTTAGAAAACATTTCCTCTTCATAACTGTCGGAATCGAAGGTGTGAAGTCCTTCCACAGGCGCAGTGGTCATTGCGGTAATACTTTTGTTACCGTTCATTTTGTTAGTGAAATTATCAGCAAGCTTCAAGAGTGTACTTCCGGATTCCGGATTTTCAAATGAAAGCAAAACTTTATATTTTCCACTATTATCACTATTTTCTTCATCGCTCATTGACTTTTTTCCTCTGAACAGAAAATTGATTAAATCCAAAGAAGGTCCCGTCATAAAGGTGGTAAACAAGGCCATTATAACCATCATTGCAAAAATCTCAGGACTTAGAACGCCCAAATCATAGCCGATGTTGAGGACAATCAGTTCCATAAGACCTCGGGTATTCATCAAAGCACCGATTGTGAGACTATCTTTCCAATTGATTCTCAGGAATTTTGCAGTGAGGGCACTTCCGATGAATTTTCCCGTCACAGCGACCGCGATAATCAGACCTGCCGTCATCCAGAGATGTCCGTCATTCAACAATCCGATTTGGGTTCTTAATCCTGTGAAAACAAAGAATAATGGTAATAGTAAAACTAATGCGACATCTTCAACTTTCTCAATAAAAAGATTCCTGAATTTCACATTTTCCGGCATTATCGCTCCGGCCATAAATGCTCCAAACAATGCGTGAATTCCAATCACTTCCGTGGCATAAGCCGAGATAATCAGTGTTAAGAAAAAAATTGCAACGATCGATTTGCTGATAATTCCTTTACCGGATTGCAGTTCGGCAATTCTTTTCAGGAAAGGTCTCACGATTTTTATCATTAGAAAAACATAGGCAATCGCCATCAGAATGACATAAATTGAGCTGGCAAAAGAACCGGCTTTTACAATAGCAATCACGGCTGCCAGAATACACCAGGCTGTGATATCATCGGCTGCAGCACAAGTGATGACAATGGTTCCAAGTTTGGTTTTCTGGAGATTCCGTTCCTGCACAATTCTCGCCAAAACCGGAAATGCCGTAATGCTCATTGCAATGGCGATAAACAACGCAAACGAACTGAATTGGACACCATCCGGCGCAAATTCCTTATAAATGAAATAGGATAATCCGATTCCCAATGCAAATGGAATGATGATACTAGCGTGGCTGATGACAACGGCGTCGTGCGCTCTTTTCCTGAGAACGCTCAAATCCAGCTCCATTCCCACGATATACATAAATAAGATTAATCCTATCTGGCTGAGAAACTGTAAATTAGGAAGTGATTCTTTCGGGAAAAGGAAAGCTGAAAATTCAGGGAGATAAAGTCCTAAAAGCGAAGGTCCTAACACAATTCCTGCAATCATTTCACCGATAACAGAAGGCTGTTTCATTTTCATACAAATCCACCCGAACAATCTTGCCACAAAAATTATTGTGACGATTTGGATAAGAAGCAATGCCAGCGGATGATGCAGGTTGGTCATAAATGAGTCGACAAAATTGTCCCACATTGTGCCGTTGCTGGTTTTATGAATAATATTTTCGCCGGCTTCCAGCGTTTTCCCTTCCACAAAAAACCAATACATCAAAGCCGAAAAAACCAAAATTGTTGTAACGTAAAATATAATATTCCTGTACTTTGCCATAATCACCGACTTAGATTTTACCTAATTTTCAAGATGTAAAGTTGAGAAGTTTTTGAATATGAATTTTATATCAAATTCAAAAATGTAATAAAATGGCCTTTTTCTGCGCTGAAATTATTTTGAGAGTTTTTCGGAGACCTGGCTTTTAAACGTATCACTGATATTTAATTTTATTGGATTTCCTTCTGATGAAGCCAAATCCAGAATAATTTCCGAAGAGGAAAAAACCTTAATAAAATCGATGTTAACCATTTCTTTTTTGTTGATTTGAACAAAATTCTTCTGGGGCAATAATTCGGATAAATTTTTAAAACTTAAGTTTTTAAGAATGATTTCTGAATGGTTTTTCAGCTTCAAATCCTTATCGCGACTATCGATTTCCGATGTTTTGATGTAAACTACATCATTGACAAAAATTCGGGTTTTGCCCAGATTGGTGTTCCATTCAAAAAACTGATTTTTTCGCTGTTCACCCAACAATTTTTCTACCTTTTCAAAAGCCTGCTGGAGGCGTTCTTTTTTGATAGGTTTTCGCACATAATCCAACACATCGAGATCAAAAGCTTCTGCTGCGTATTCTTTGTAAGCCGTCGTAAAAATAATTTTTTTGTCTTGGATTAATTCAGCAACTTGAAGTCCGTTCATTCCAGGCATCTCGATGTCAAGAATACAAATATCACAATCGATGTCGTTGATTTCCTGTAAAAAAACTTTTGGATTGTTAAAGGCTTTGACCACCTCGATATTTTCCATTTCACTGCAAAGCAATTTTAAGTAGCTGATTGCCAGTAACTCATCGTCCAGAATAACGCACTTTATCATAAAATTCTGAAAGATTAATGGTTAGATGTGCTGTGAAAATACCATTGCTGATATTTTTGCTGAGTTTGTAATGATTCTTGTAAATTAATTTCAAACGCTGGTCAAAAGATTTGCTTCCGAATCCACTGTTTTCCTTTTGCAACGGCGTTTTCTCTGAAATTTTATTCGAAACTTTCATTTCAAATGTTCCGTCATCCAAAACTAAATTAACGGAAATAAAAGAATCCTGGGCCAGAAAATCTGTGTGTTTAAAAGCATTTTCAATCAAATCAACAGAAATCAGCGGTGCAAAAACTTTCTCCTGATAAACAGGATCTTCTTTGTTGATTTTGGTCTTAATTCTGAAATCGAACAAAGGATTGATTTTGATTTTGTTGATTTCGATGAGATTCATTGCAAAATCCAGTTCTTCTTTTGGAGTGACAAATTTGTTGCCGCTTTCGTAGAGAATGTAATCCAGAATATTGGCCAGTTTGTCCAATGAAATGTAAGTCTGATAAGCGTGCGATTGCACTGAATTCAGGATGTTTTTGAAAAGATGAGGATTAAGTTTGGTCTCGATGTGTTCCAGTCTCACATTGTCGAGTTTGTTTTCAATGGCTCTGTAATTGTCTTCGAGAAACTTATTTTTTGCCTTTACGGATTTATATTTTCCGAAGAGAAAAAAACTCAGAACCAACAGTAAAAAAATAACAAAAATCCCACCAAATAAAAGATAATCGGGTAGAAGAAGATTTTTGCCGTTCATCGTTTATTTTAACTTTTTAAGACCGATAAATTCCGCTTTTTCCTTGCATTTGAAATAATGGATTTCATAGGTCGGATTGTCTTTAGGATAATTCAGAATATATTCCGGACAAGGTTTTTTCTGAGCGTTGCTTTTGTCGAAATCGATTTTACCTTTGGAAATGATATCGTCTTTCATGGATTTTTCAGAGATTTTATTCGCTTCCATTTCTTTTTTGAATTGGTCAGAATAAGAAAAATCTTTGGTCAATGTTTCCGCAATCACTCTGTCATTAGGAAAATACGAGCAGCTTGCACCTTTCTGATTGAGGACAAAGAAAACGATTAATAATCCAGGAACCAGTCCGATAAAATAGAATTTAAGTTTTTTGAGCATTGTTTGATTTAAAAAATCAGAAGGTTGATGTCGTGGTAAGGAAGGTCGAACTTGTTGCAAATCAGTAGCTTGGTGTGTCGGCCTTTGTACATATACAAGGATTGCTTGATTTCGTTTTTGTGAACCAGCATATTTTCAAAACCGCCTTCTTCATCGTAACCCAGCAGATAGCTCAAAAAGAAATTGCTGATTGCTTTCGTAGTTGTTCTTGGCATTTTTGACGTCAGGTTCGGCAATCCGCAATGGATAACGCCGTGCTTGATGATGAACGGTTTTTCAGTAGAAGTTAGTTCCGATGTTTCGATAACTTTTCCGTTATCTATGGTAATATCAATGATGACACTTCCTTTTTTCATTTTCATCACCATATCTTCCGTTACGATAGGTGACAGGTTAAGTCTTGGTAAAGCACCGATAACAACATCTGCACGTCTAAGAGATTTTGTGAGTTCTTTTGGATCGATGATTGAAGTCGGAACTCGGCTGTCCACCAACGTGTGAAGTCTTCGTAGTTTTGACAAGGAATTATCAAAAACTTTGACACTTGCACCTAAGCCAATCGCTGCTTTTGTTGCAAATTCGCCCACGATTCCTGCTCCCAATATTACTACTTCCGTTGGACGCACACCGGTAATCCCACCAAGCATCAATCCGTTGGACATGGCCAAAAGTTCTGATGCATAAAGAATGGAAACGGTACCTGCAATCTCGCCAATCAATCTTACCAAAGACAATTGTTTGTACTCATCCATTATGAATTCAAACGCAATAGCGTTGACTTTTTTAGCCGCTAATTTGATGAAATAATCTTTGTCCCTGAGATTGATTTGCAGAGCAGAAATCAGATATGTCATAGGTCTCAGGTACTCGATTTCTTCTTCTGTCGGTGGGTTGATTTTAAGCACCAAATCTTGAGAAAACGCCACTTTTGGATCGTTGGTAATTTCCGCTCCGGCTTCTGAATAAAGCAAATCTGAGAAGTGTGAGCCTTCGCCGGCGCCACTTTCTATAATCACTTTATGACCGTTATTGACCAATATCTGAACAGCATCAGGAATCAGACATGTTCTTTTCTCACTCAGACAAGTTTCCTTAGGAACACCAATGCTGAAGGTTTTTCCTTTTTTTACTACTTCTAACTTTTCTTCCTTGGGAATCAGTTCTTCTTCAGAAAAAGGCGTAAATATGGTTGACGTGCTGCTCATAAAATCAAAACATTAATCAAAAATATTAGGCAAAGATAACACAAATTACAGTATCTGTTAATTAAATTCGATTTCTCTTCCGGATTCGGTATTTTCTATGGTCATTTCGTGAAAATCATAGCCTTCCAGCTCATCCATATAGATTTCCGGCCATTCAATAATAGAAAGAAATCCGTTGTCCAGATATTCCTCAATCCCGAAATCATAGGCTTCGGTTACATCTTTCAGTCGGTACAAATCAAAATGATAAACTTTTCCTTTTGGCGTGTCATATTCGTTGATAATAGAGTAGGTTGGCGACGAAATCTCATCATCGCTCCCAAATTCTTTCAGTAAGTATTGAGTAAAAGTTGTTTTTCCAGCGCCAAGATTGCCTTTAAGCAAGAGAATGTTATGCTGAAGATTCGGAATGATTTGATTGACTACATCTTTCCATTCCGGAAGTGTATTGATTTGAAATACCATTTTTATTTTTCGCAAAATTAAAATATTTATTTCTACAAATCCGGAATTTGAAACTAGAATTTTTCACAGATCATCGTATAGAAATACTGAGTTGCTGAGCTGTTTCTGGCAAGAAAAGTTACTCTGTATAGGTTGTTATCACCGGGGTAAGTTATGTAAAGTTCATCCAATCCGTTGTTTGCATAAGTTGCATCCAGAGTTTGCCAACCGGTTGTACTGTTGTTTCCTGTTCCACTTCCAATGGTTACTGACTGTCCGGAAGCTAAGGTATTAGTTCCGCTAAAGCTGTCGGTAGATTTGTTGACTCTGTGGATGATCGTATAATATATTGTAGTTGAGTTTCCTGAGACAAGCTTGATTTGAGGAACGGGACCTGTATTAAACCTGAAGCTGAATTTTCCGCAATCTACGGTATTGCCAATGTTCGGAGAGTTGGAAACATAAGTCAGTTTTTTGTTTTCTACAGCTAATGTCTGGATTGTTGAAAGTAAACTGGCTTTGTCCCATTTATCAAATTCGCCGTTGGTATTTGCGACAATGACATTGTTGTAAGCTGCATCTGTACTTTTATCTGTTAAGGTTCTTACTCTGAGATCTCCGTTAACATCAAGGGCTCTGGTTGGTGAATTGGTATTAATGCCAACATTTTGACCATAAATGGATGTTGAAAAAAACACAATCGAAATAAATATAATCTTTCCCATATTATAAAGTTTGCATATAGAACCTTTCACAAACCAGAGCATATGCATAGGTTGTCGTGTTGTTGTTATTCGTTCTCGATAATGTAAGTCTGTATAGATGATTCTGTTTTGGCGGAATAATAGTATATATCCTTACCGTATTGCCGGCAGCATCATTTGTTGTAGGAAAAGCTGTGGCGTCGAGAGTCTGATAAGTTGCATAATTTGCTGTTGTGAATGTAACTGTTCTGTTAGCATAGCTGTACGCATTGTTTGACCAGCGTTTTATTCCGTAACCTAGATCAAATGTGGTGATGTTATTATTTGTAGCAAATATCGTTGTCGAATTCAGTTTGAATTCCGGCGTGTTGTTATTGTTGATCCTAAAAGTGATGTCACCGCAGTTACATTCGTTGGCAGTTACAGCTCCGGTTGCAAGATAAACCGAACGCTTTACTTCTACGTTATTGGTTGATGTCTGGAAAATAGCAGGAATGGTAATGTAATCTACATCACCTGTAGAATTATTGGCCGTAACTATTCTGTCATATGCAGAATTGTTAGTAACAATAGTTCCTGTTGTCACTCTCAGATCTCCATTAACATCCAGTTTTCTTGTAGGCGCATTGGTGTCTATTCCAACATTTGTATTCTGCGAGTATGCAAGACCGGAAATTAGAATCGTAGCAAAAAAATATTTTTTCATATTCTAGAATTTTTCGCAAACTGCTGCAAAGTCATAATTGGTTGTTCCTGTTCTTTGAAGAGCCCGGTAGATTGTTAATCTGTAAAAATCTGCATCACCGGGATATTGGAAGTGCATCACGTTTTGTTCAAAATCGGCAACATTAGCCTGGGCAAATTGTTGATAAGTATTCCAGTTATTGGCATCAAACGTAAATGCTACCGTTGCATCGTCCGAAGAAGCCTTGCCCTGATAAAACTGATATCCGTTGCCATCCCAGTTTTGTTCCATGCTCATATAAACACTTACGGCAGCTCCAGGATTTTGAGATAACTTGAATCTGATGTTAGAAGAAGCGCCTGTATCAAAAGAGAAACTGAATTTTCCGCAGGTTAGGGCTTTGTTTGGATCTCCACTTTCTGTTGTCATGTTATAAATCTGGCTGTAGCTTTCTTTATTGGAAGTTCCTGGTTGTGGAGTCGGCTGCAGGCTCGCTTTTGTTGTATAATCGATATTACCATTAGCATCGGTTACCAATATATTGCTGTATGCGGCAGATTCTGATTTATTGATTGTTCCCCGTACTCTCATAGAACCAGAAACGTGAAGTTTTCTTGTAGGTGATGCTGTATTAATTCCAACTTGAGCAAAGGATAAATTATAAATTAAAAGAGCAAATAGAATTGTCTGTAATTTCATAGAATTTAAATAATAATGTAAGCAAAAGGCCGTAAAATTAATGATATTTTTATTAATGATTCAGTCATAACAATTTATGTGCCTAATTATATTTAATAATAAATTGTTATGTGTGGAAAATTTGTTTTTTTTAAATTTCTATTTTTTGATTAGATTTACATTGTGATTACCAAAGAGACTATTGATAAAATATTTTCTACAATACGAGTAGAAGAGATTGTCGGCGAATATGTTCAGTTGAAAAGAGCGGGCTCTAACTTTAAGGGTTTGAGTCCTTTTCATGAGGAAAAATCGCCAAGTTTTGTGGTTTCCCCAAGTAAACAGATTTGGAAAGATTTCTCGACCGGGAAAGGCGGAACAGCCATTTCTTTCCTAATGGAAATTGAGAATTTTACTTATCCGGAAGCACTTCGCCATGCTGCGAAAAAATATGGAATTGAGATAGAGGAAAATGTCCGCGAATATTCTGAAGAGGAAAAGCAATCTCAGACAGAGCGCGATCTGCTTTACAAAATTCACGAAGTTGCCAATGATTTTTTCCAGGAGCAGCTTTGGGAATCGGAAGAAGGCAAAATGATCGGGTTTTCTTATTTCAAAGAAAGAGAACTTCGGGATGATATTATTAAGAAATTTCAGTTGGGATATTCGCCCGAAAAGAAAAATGCGTTTACGGAATTCGCGCTTGAAAAAGCATATTCAAAAGAAATATTAGAAAAATCTGGCTTATCCATTTTTCCGGAAAATACACCTTCAGGAATTGACAGATTCCGTGACAGGGTTATTTTTCCGATTCATAGTTTTTCGGGAAGAGTGCTTGGATTTGGAGCAAGGATTCTCAAGAATAATGTCAAAACGGCGAAATATCTCAATTCTCCGGAAACCGAAATCTATCATAAGTCCAATGTTCTTTACGGACTTAATCAAAGCAAACAATCCATTTCCAGGAAGAATCTTTGCCTTTTGGTGGAAGGTTATATGGATGTTGTGTCGCTACACCAATCCGGAATAGAGAATGTTGTGGCGAGTTCCGGAACTTCTTTGACAACCGAACAGATCAAACTCATCAAAAGATTAACGGAAAACGTCACGATTCTTTTTGATGGTGATAATGCAGGAATCAAAGCCAGTTTCCGAAGCATCGATATGTTGTTGTCAGAAGGAATGAATATCCGTGTTCTTCTTTTTCCGGACGGAGACGATCCCGATTCTTTTGCCAGAAAACATCCGCAGGAATTTGTTGAGAATTTTATTGACAAAGAAGCGAAAGATTTTATTGATTTCAAAGCAGAGATTTTACTCAGAGATGCTGGAAATGATCCAATCAGAAAAGCTGAATCAATCCGTGATATAGTAAAATCGGTTGCCTTTGTTCAAAATGCGTTAAAGCGTGAAGTTTATCTGAAAGAAGTCTCGAATAAATTCGGGTTGAGTGAACAAAGTTTATTCAATGAACTTCAGATTCAGACGAATGTAACACAGCAGCAGCAGGAATCAAAACCTAGATTTGAAGAAAAAAAAGCAGCACCAAAACTAGAAATCGTTCAGGAAGCTGGTTTTTCTGTTAATCCATTGTTGGTTCAGGAAGAAAAGCTGGTGGATCTGATGTTGAAATACGGCGACTTTGTTCTTGATAGAAAAGATGCTGAAGGTAATGATTATAGAATCACGGTTATCGAAGAAATCCTCAATCACCTGGACGAAGACGATTTCGAAATCCAATTGGATATCAATAAAAAAATCGTTTCCGAAATCAAAGAAGGCATTCTCCAGAACGAATTACGATCAGGTAATTTTTTCTTCGATTTTATGGATGAAGAAGTTTCCGGAAAATTGGCCAGTGCACTCATAGAAAACTATCACACAAGTAACTGGAACAAGTATAATATCTATTTCAGTTCAGAGGAAGAAGTGGTCCCTAAGTTAGTTTCTGACATCGTGTTAAGACATAAAAGAGAATATATTGTCAAATTAATTAATGACCTCAAAAATTCTCTTAGTAATGAAAATGATAATACAGAGATCTACCAAAAAATAATTCTTCTGACACAACTCAAAAACAAATTGGACAGCGAATTATTTCGTATTTTGTGACAGAAAGTCTTACTTTAGCAAAGGAACAGAAATTGCAAACTCAAACAAGATTTAAAAATAACCAAATATAATATGGACATTAAAAAAGAATTCAGAGATTTCTCAGTTAAGCATATGGGAAACAACGGTTTGGTAACCGATCAATATATGGGAATGTTCAACCCGACCAATCTGACACCTTATATTATGGAGGAAAGAAGAATGAACGTTGCACAGATGGACGTTTTTTCCAGATTGATGATGGACAGGATTATTTTCCTTGGAACAGGGATTGACGATCAGGTCGCGAATATCGTAACAGCGCAGTTGTTGTTCCTGGAAAGTTCAGATCCTAGCAAAGACATTCAGATCTATATCAATTCTCCTGGTGGTAGCGTTTATGCAGGTTTGGGGATTTATGACACGATGCAGATTATCAAGCCGGACGTAGCAACAATCTGCACCGGGATGGCTGCATCTATGGGCGCCGTGCTTTTGGTTGCGGGTGAAAAAGGAAAACGTTCTGCCTTGAAGCACTCCAGAGTTATGATTCACCAGCCAAGCGGTGGTGCACAAGGTGTAGCTTCTGATATGGAGATCAACCTGAGAGAGATGTTGAAACTGAAAAAAGAATTATACGATATCATTTCCAACCATTCCGGTCAAACTTACGAATGGGTAGAAAAAGCGTCGGACAGAGATTATTGGATGACATCAGAAGAAGCGAAAAGTTTCGGAATGGTGGACGAAGTTCTCGAAAGAAAAAAATAGATCACAAAACCTGATTCACCCGAATCAGGTTTTTTTATTGACCTAAATTCTCCAACTCTGTAACTTTCCAACTCACTAACTCAATAATTTGGGCGCCTTTATCCGTCTCCAGCTCCCGCTCTTTTTGCTCGGCATAGCCTCTCGCAAAAAGGAGCTCCGCCTACGCCGGGGCGCGCTTCGCGAATGAGAAACATTGGTTGAGTTAGCTGGTTTAGAAAAATCTGGACTAGGATAACTATGTAAATATGACATGTTGCGTACACTTTGCAAAAAAACATTTTGCAGAAAATCTCAATTTTTACTACTTTTGACACGTTAAATTATAAAAAATGAAAAAATCTGTTATATTGTTGGCTTCTGCTATTTTAGTTGTGTCTTGTGATCTTCCTGCAGGTGGGAACAAAAGAGTATTGAAAAAAACAGACGAAGTTATTGCATACGATGATCCGAATGCACCTCATGGTACATACAAACCTAAGGCAGATTCCGCAAAAACTGTTCAGCCAATTGTAACAGATTCCGCAAAGGCTATAAAACCGGAAGCCAAACCAGCAGTAGAAGAAGAACCTAAAGCTGCTCACTAATCATAAATTTATAAAAATATTATAACAAAAAATGTCTTGCGTTTGCAGGACATTTTTTATTTTTACGAACCTTACTTTTTCATCTTTGACAAAGTTTAAAATCATTTATCAATCATCATTTATTATTAATAAATAAAATGAGTAACACACAACAATACATCCAGGAGAACAAACAACGTTTTCTTGATGAATTATTTGATATCCTTAGAATAGCTTCAATCAGTGCCGATCCGGCTTACAAATCAGAAGTCCTGAAATGCGCGGATGAAGTGGCCAGACATCTCAAGGTTGCCGGAGCTGACAATGTAGAAATCCTTGAAACCAAAGGTTATCCAATCGTTTTTGGAGAGAAAATAATTGATCCTAATTTGCCAACAGTTTTGGTTTATGGGCATTATGACGTTCAGCCGGCCGATCCTTTGGAATTATGGACAAGCGATCCTTTCGAACCGGTTGTTAAAACAACAGAACTTCATCCGGAAGGTGCCATTTTTGCAAGAGGTTCGGCTGATGATAAAGGACAGTTCTTTATGCATGTGAAAGCTTTCGAAGCGATGATGAAAACCGACTCACTGCCTTGTAATGTCAAATTTTTGATAGAAGGGGAAGAAGAAGTTGGTTCTGCAAGTTTAGCAGATTTCCTTGAGGAAAATAAGGAAAAACTGAGCTGCGACGTCATTTTGATTTCAGATACTCATATTTATTCCAATGAGCAGCCGACAGTTACTACAGGCTTGCGTGGGTTAAGTTATGTTGAAGTTGAAGTTGAAGGTCCGAATCGTGATCTGCATTCCGGTCTTTACGGTGGTGCGGTTCCGAATCCGATCAATGTTCTTTCAAAAATGATTGGTGACTTGATTGACGATAAAGGTCATATTACAGTTGACGGTTTCTATGATAATGTTTTAATCGTTTCTGATGAAGACAGAAAAGAAATGAACAAACTAAAAGACGATCCGGAAGGCTACAAAAAATCAATCGGCCTCAATGATATCCAGGGAGAAGAAGGATATACTACTTTGGAAAGAGCGTCTATCAGGCCAACTCTTGATGTAAACGGAATCTGGGGAGGTTATACTGGTGAAGGCGCAAAAACTGTAATTGCTTCCAAAGCTTTTGCTAAGATCTCAATGAGGTTGGTTCCCAATCAGACTCCGGAAGAAATCACAGAAAAATTCACTAAGTATTTTGAAAAAATTGCCCCGAAAAGTGTGAAAGTTAAGGTAACACCACATCACGGTGGAATGCCTTACGTTTTGGAAAGCAATACCAAAGAATTTTTGGCTGCTAAAAAAGCAATGGAAAAAGCTTTTGGTAAAGAAGTTTTACCATATAGAAGTGGAGGAAGTATTCCTATTACATCATTGTTCGAGAAAGTTCTTGGCGCTAAATCTGTTTTGATGGGATTTGGTCTGGATTCGGATGCGATCCATTCACCAAACGAACATTACGGATTGTATAACTATTATAAAGGAATAGAAAGTATCCCTTATTTCTTTGAGTTTTACGCTCAAGGATGAGAAAAATTGAAGACAGTTTAGGCTGTCTTTTTTATTAATATTTAATCAAATACAATTATGTCAAAAGTAGTTTATATCACAGGCGGAACCAAAGGAATTGGTTTTGGTATTGCAGAAGTATTGTTAAAAAACGGTCACAAAGTCGCTATCAGTGGAAGAAAACAGGAAGATGTCGATAAAGCGGTTTCTGAGCTTAAGGTAATTTCAGAAAGTGTTTTCGGAGTCAGTTCTGATGTCAGGAGTTTTAAAGATGAGGAACTGGCAGTTCAAAAGATTGTTCAGAATTTCGGAAGCCTGGATGTTGTAATCGCTAATGCAGGATTGGGAGTCTTCAAACCGGTTGATGAGTTGACGATAGAAGATTGGAATGCGATGCAGGAAACCAATTTGACAGGCTGTTTCTACACACTGAAAGCTTCGGTGGAAGAACTTAAAAAATCTCAGGGTTATTATATTACCATTGCAAGTCTTGCAGGAACCAACTTCTTCGAAAATGGAGCCGGTTACAATGCTTCTAAGTTCGGCGTTGTCGGTTTTACACAAGCTGCGATGATTGACCTTAGAAAGTATAATATCAAAGTTTCAACCATAATGCCGGGTTCTGTTGCAACTTATTTCAATGGAAATGTTCCGTCAGAAAAAGATGAATGGAAAATCCAGCCAGAAGATATGGGGAATCTTGTTCTTGATATGCTGAATATGAATCCGCGTGTTTTGCCAAGTAAAATAGAATTCAGAGCAAGTCAGGTAAAGAAATAAAAAATTACTGATTGCGTGAAAATTGGATAATTTAACCTCAATATTTGTGATTCTTAAAATCAGAAAATTTTGATTAAAATCGTTGGAATTATTTATAGATAATCTAAATACCCCTCTATTAAAGCGGTTTCCGATGTTATTTAATAAATAACAATAAATTATGCATGCATAGTATTTTTTGTATATATTAGCCACACTTAGTAACATCAAAAGTTATCGTTAAGATTGATTCTTATTCGATAAAAAATTAAAAATATATTTAACAGATGAAAATATTAGTTTGTATCAGTAGCGTTCCGGACACTACAAGTAAAATTAATTTTACAGCAGATAAATCTGCTTTTGACAAAAACGGAATCCAATGGGTGATCAATCCATTAGATGAATTTGCTTTAACGAAAGCTATAAAATTACAGGAATCTCAGGGTGCAACAGTAACAGTGGTTAATGTTGGCGATGCAGGAACGGAAGCTGTTATCAGAAAAGCTTTGGCAATCGGAGCGAATGATGCCGTGAGAGTAAACACCGAAGCAAAAGACAGTTTCTCTGTAGCCAAAGAAATTGCGAAAATTGCTCAGGATGGAGGTTATGATTTGATTCTTACAGGAAAAGAATCTATAGATTACAATGGTGGAGCAGTTCCCGGAATGGTTGCTCAATTGTTGAATTATGCTTTTGTTAATGCAGCGGTTGGATTGGATGTTAATGGTTCAGAAGCAACTGCGGTTAGAGAAATAGAAGGTGGTAAAGAAACGATTTCGGTTAAGTTACCGGCTGTTGTTGCAGGACAAAAAGGTCTGGTTGATGAAAAAGATTTGATTATCCCAAATATGAGAGGAATTATGTCCGCAAGAACAAAACCTCTGAATGTTGTTGAACCTTCTAATTCTGAAGTGAAAGTGGAAGCCGTTTCTTTTGATAGTGTTGCGCCGAGAGCGGCGGTGAAATTGGTTTCTGCAGATAATCTGGACGAGTTGGTAAGATTACTTCACGAAGAAGCGAAAGTGATATAAGCAAAGACATTCAGAACATAGACAGATAGATAATAGATATTACATTGTTCTCAAATCATATTTCTAAAGTCTACCATCTTTCGTCTATTACCTTTTAATCTAAAAAAATTAAAATTATGGCAGTATTCGTATACGCAGAAAACATAAACGGAGTTTACAAAAAAGCAGCATTTGAAGCGGTTTCTTATGCAAAAGCTATTGCAGCAAAGACTGGAGATTCAGTAACTGCAATTTCTATCAATCCTACAGATTCTTCGGATTTGCTTTATAAATATGGAGCAGATAAAGTAGTGAATGTAAAAGACGCAGGTCTTAAAAACTTCAGTGCCAAGGCTTATGCAGAAGCAGTTAACCAAATTGCTGACGGAAACATTATTGTTTTTCCTCATACAACAGATGCATCTTCTGTAGCGCCAATGTTGGCAATTCAGAAAAATTATTCATTGATCACCAATGCGATAGATGTTCCGGAAAGTACTTCACCTTTCCAGGTTAAGAGAAAAGCTTTCTCCGGAAAAGGCTTTATGCACGCAAAAGCTGATGCAGCTGGTGTTATCGTAACAGTATCTCAAAACGCTTTCGGAGTTAAAGAAAATACAGCTTCAGGTTCAGAAGAAGTTAAGGAATTAAGCATCGCCAATGAGGATACAAAAGTGATCAATCACGAGCAGTCTTCAGGGAAATTAGATCTTAAAGAAGCGGAAATCGTTGTTTCTGCCGGAAGAGGAATGAAAGGTCCTGAAAACTGGGGAATGATTGAAGATTTGGCAAACGTTCTTGGCGCAGCAACTGCTTGTTCAAAACCGGTTTCCGATATCGGTTGGAGACCTCACACAGAGCACGTTGGGCAGACAGGAAAAGCGATTTCGCCTAATCTTTACATTGCAGTCGGTATTTCCGGTGCGATTCAGCATTTGGCGGGCGTTAACAGTTCCAAAACGATTGTTGTGATTAACAATGATGCAGAAGCGCCTTTCTTCAAATCTGCGGATTACGGCGTAGTGGGCGACGCTTTCCAGATCATTCCTGCATTGACAGAGAAAATCAAAGCATTGAAAGCTTAATCCAGTTTTCATAAAAATACAAACCTGAGTCATTGATTCAGGTTTTTTTGTTTCAACTAATGTAAGGATTTGGGCAGCTTAATCCGCCCTCCGTTCCCGCTTTTTTCTTTTTTTGCAAAAAAAGAAAAAGAGCTCCACTCAGGTCGGGCTGCTGCAATTCAATGCGTTATGAATACGGAAAAGAAAATGCTTAAAAATATAATGATTTTGTAACGTAAACAATGTAAAAATCTATAAATCCTAAATGAAAATTAACAAAAAATTTTATATTTGCTAAATGGATTATAAAAAATTAATCATTAGAGGGATCTCATACAGCCAGACTCAATCGGGAGCTTATGCGCTGTTATTGGAACATGAAGAAACATCGGTTAAATTACCTGTTGTTATTGGGAATTTTGAAGCACAATCCATTTCTTTAGGATTAGAAAAAGATATCAATCCGCCGCGTCCTCTGACGCATGATCTTTTTGCCCAATTTGTTAAAAACACAGGTTTTAAATTAGAATCTGTCATTATCTATCAGATCAAGGACGGCGTTTTCTTTTCAAATATTAATTTCAAAAATCCGTTAACGGAAGAAGAACTCATTCTGGATGCCAGAACATCAGATGCTGTTGCGATGGCTGTTCGTTTTGATTCACCAATTTATACTACTTCGGAAGTTCTTAATGAAGCAGGAATCTTACTAGAATTGGAAGAGAACCCAAAACTGGAAGTGGAGGAAACAGAGCAGACGACTTCTGATTTTAACGATCTTTCAGGAATTTCTATGGAAGAATTAGAGCAATTGCTTAATGATGCTGTAAAAGAAGAAGATTATGATACAGCACTCAGGTTGCAGGAGGAAATCAAAAGAAGAAATAAAAAAATAGAATAACAAAGACTTAACATCATTTTTTAACATATGAATCTAAAATTACGATTAACGATACTCAGCTTTCTTCAGTTTTTTGTTTGGGGAGCCTGGCTAATCACAATGGCTAACTTCTGGTTTGGAACAAAACACTGGGACGGAACTCAGTTTGGAGCTGTTTTCGGAACAATGGGGATCGCCTCTATCTTTATGCCAACTATTACAGGAATTATTGCAGACCGTTGGGTAAATGCGGAGAGAATATACTCGATTTTACAGATTCTTTATGGTGCAGTTCTTTTTATCTTGCCTCATACAGAGACACCAAACTCATTTTTCTCAATCATGTTGGTCGCAATGTGTTTTTATATGCCAACGATTGCATTAACGAATTCTATTTCTTACACAATATTGAAAAATAGTCATTTGGATGTTGTTAAGGATTTTCCACCAATCAGAGTTTGGGGAACAATAGGATTCATCGTAGCGATGTGGATTACCAATCTAACAGGAAATAAAGCTACAGAAGGACAATTTTATATTGCTGGCGGAGTCGCAATATTATTAGGCTTATATGCGTTGACACTTCCGAAATGTCCGCCTCAGAAATTGATTGATAAAAATGCGCCACTTTCTGAACAGTTGGGACTGAACGCTTTCAAGTTATTCGGGAATTATAAAATGGCTTTGTTCTTCCTGTTTTCAATGCTTTTAGGAGCCGCATTGCAATTAACCAATGCGTATGGCGATGTTTTTTTAAGTGAATTTGCTCATTTTCCAAAATATGCCAATTCGTTCGTGGTAGAAAAGTCAACAATTATTATGTCGATTTCGCAGATTTCTGAGACTCTGTTTATTTTGGCGATTCCGTTCTTTTTAAGAAGATTTGGAATCAAAAAAGTAATGTTAATCAGTATGCTGGCTTGGGTTTTAAGATTTGGGCTTTTTGCTTACGGAGATCCGGTTAATGGACTTTGGATGATTATTTTGTCCTGTATCGTTTATGGGATGGCATTCGATTTCTTTAATATTTCCGGTTCACTTTTTGTGGAAACTACGACAGATAAAAAAATCAGATCGTCTGCTCAGGGGCTGTTTATGATGATGACCAATGGTTTTGGAGCAGTATTTGGAAGTTATATTGCTGGCTGGGCGATTGATAAATTTTTTACAATCAAATTTACAACTGCAGCAGAATTATCATCATACTTGCAAACTACCCCGACAGATAGCACTTTCCTTGAGATTCTAAAGAACTCTTTTAATTCTGCGGTTAATCCGGACGGGACTTTATCCAATATTGTATTTGTAAAAAACTGGCCTCATATCTGGCTTTATTTTGCTGCTTATGCATTAATAATAGCTGTATTATTCGGGATATTCTTCAAACATAAGCATTCGGAAGCCGATGTTCAGAATATTGCACATTAATTTGGCATACATTTGAATGCAGTTATTTTAAAATAAAAGAAAATGAAAAAGTTAATTACAAATATTCTGGTAGTTTCGGCCTTTCTTATAAGTATTGGTAGCACCAACAGCTGCAGTAAAGTAGAAGACATAATAGATATTACGGTGCCGGTTCCTTTTGCTATCCCTGTTAATATAGAAACAACAATTCCTTTTGTTGTTTCAACAGAATATGTCAAATCACCGGAAATTCCTCTCAATCTTGATCTTGATGCAAAGATCAAAGAGAAATTTCCTTCAATGTCGATTAATAATTTGAAATCTGCAAAGCTCTCAAGCTTTAGTGTGGATTTTATGTCTTCTTCAAATAATAATGCCATTAAACTGGATAAAGTTAAGAATGCTGAGTTGCTGATTGTTGCGCCAGGTCTTGCTGAAAAAACAATAGCTACGGTTACCAATAATACAAGTCCGGATGCTCTTAATTTCACACCTAATGCAGATGTAGAGTTAATGGAGTATTTAAAATCAAAACAAAGCGCTGTCATTTTAAAAATGCAAGGTTCTGAAACGGCTGCTACTCAAATGAAAATCAGGATTAATGCGTCTTTCAAAATCCAGGTTGGATTGTAATCTGTATTAATAAAAACAAAAAAGATGACTTAACGGTCATCTTTTTTTATGTTGTAATCCTCGTAAGGATTTTCTTGTGCAAATAGTATGTTGAGAACCATGCCTATTATTACAATTATATTAATGATGACTTGTATTATGTAGGGGATTGGTAAACCGATAAAAGGATTATAAAGAATCGTAAGAATTACAAATATTTTTACATCCAGAGAATCTCTTCTTTGAAAAGCATCATAAGTTAACCATCCAAATCCTGCAAACAAAGCAAATCCGGAAATCCTGTAAAATATATAAGGCATTTTCAAAAAGCAAAGAATAAGAGTCCCTGTTAAAATTAACTTTAAAAGTTGATTCATTTTTATTGATTTATTGTAAAAATAATAAATTATTGTTTATAATTTACTAAATTTAATATCATTTGAATAATCAATAAAGAATCAAAAGTTATTCGAATACCAAATTATTCTGTATAGCCAGAGATTTCAATTCGGTTTCCTGCCATTCTTTTTGAGCATCACTTTTCAAGGTAATGCCGCCACCCACGAAGAGAAAAGCATAATTTTTGAAGAAGCTGGCACATCTTAAATTGACAAAATAATAAATGAAATCTTCGGTTTCCACTTTGATATAGCCAGCGTAAAATTCACGGTTAAAATGCTCTATGCTTTTGATACCCTGCGCACAAAGTTCTTTTGGAAAGCCACAAACGGCTGGCGTCGGATGAAGTTCTGAAATGATTTTATCCAGACTTTCCGGACTTATCTCTGCAGAAAAATCGGTTTTAAGATGTTTAATATTTCCGGAAATCAAATCTTTGGTTGAGGAAACTTTCAGATTGGATGAGAATTTTCTCAGGATGGATTGGATGTATTCTGTAACTGCTTTTTGTTCTTCGATTTCTTTATCAGTCCAGTGTTCATCAAGAGGTAGCGTTCCCGCAACGCTCATGGTTTCGAAGTTATTATTTTTCTTGTCGAATTTTCCTAGAATTTCAGAAAATCCGCCCATCCAGATCTCGCCATTTTTTTCGAATAAATAACAAAATGCAGAAGGATAGCTATCACAGAATTTCAGAAAGCTTTTTGTTAATGATAATTTTTTTTCAGAATCAATATCAATATACATTAAAAGTTTTCTCCTGGAAAGAACCAGTTTTTTAAGCTCGTTTTTCTCAATGAAATCTTTTGCCTGAGATATCTTTAAAGCATAAGATTCCGGAGTTTCTTTAGCGATTTCTATAAGCTGGCTTTTAGTTTTTGGAGAAACGTTTTGGTTTTCAATGTCTTCTCTGGAAATTTCTTTGATGCTTCCTTTGAGATCCAAAACCGTTTTGGTATCGAAGCTGACGAATGAAACCAGTTTTTCCTTAGAGAATTCCAGTCTATTGAAAATGTCTGAATCGGGTAGTCTGAAAATGAGCATTGATTTGAAATAAATTAAACTTTCCCGATTGGAACAATGTTATTGGTCATTGTAGTGTGATTAATAAGGTTTCCCTTTTCATCGCGGATTTCTATTTGAGAAACATGCATCGTATTACCTTTCCGGATAAATGTTGCTGTTCCGGTTACAATGCCTTCGCGTTTTGCTCTTAGGTGGTTGCTGTTGATATTGGTACCGACAGGAACAACTTTGGAAGTGTCAATATTAATTAATGAAAGACAAGAACCCAAAGTTTCCGCCAAAACACAGCTTGCGCCACCATGAAGAATCCCGTAAGGTTGATGAACTCTGGAATTAACAGGCATTGTCGCCTTTAGAAAATCATCTGAAACATCAGTATAAATAATTTCCAAAGTCTCGCCAAGTGTATTCTTGCTGGCATTATTGAGATGATCTAATATTTCTTTCTTTTTGGCTTCGTCCATTCTGGTTTGATGTTTAAGTTCAGTTTTAGTTGAAAATTTGGGTTTGAAACTTAAAATTAATATATTTTCGGATTCCAGTTTGCGGGAACTTTTGGCTGGATATCATATTTGATAAAGTAATTCTGGATTTCTTCCATCGTTTCCTCATAGGATTGTGATGCGATTTTATCGAAAGGGATTTTATAGCCCAGGTACATCGTTTTTCTTTTAAAATCTCCGGCTGCAATTACAATCGGAACTTTTGCTGCCAAAGCCATATGATAGAAGCCTTTTCTCCATTTTTCAACTCTGCTTCTTGTTCCTTCGGGTGTTATTACCAGACTGAAATCATCTTTTTTGAATTCATTGGCTACAAAATTAACCAGGTCATTTTTCTGGGAACGGTCAATCCCGATTCCGCCAATGCTTTTTACAATCCAGCCGTAAAAAGGATTTTTGGTGTGGGCATCTTTGATAATGACTTTAAGTTTTTTTCCAAGAGACCAATAGGCAAGGTTTCCAAGAAGATATTCGCTGTTGTGGGTGTGAGGAGCAACGACGAGGATGCATCTGTCAAGATTATCAACATCACCCTGAAGAACAACTTTCCATCCGATGATTTTAAGAATGGCTTTTGCAAAGAGTTTTTTCATAAAAAAAAAGTATAACCATAATGGCTATACTTTACAAATTTACAAAATATTTATTCTTAAGAAATATCTGGGTATTCTTTACGGCTCAAAACAGGTTGCTGATGAAATCTACGATTTTGATTGCGATTTCGATAACTAATTGAATCATTTTTGGTGGTTTTGTGATTAGAAGTTTATTTCTGAACAAATTTAATAATAATTTCGCTTTTCTTTTAATTGAAGCGTTAAAATTTTATTAAAATATCAATTTATTACAGGATATACCACCGCATTTTTCAAATCCATAGGATTGTTATTCTTTGCAATGAAATTCTGTATAACTTTTGCAGCTTCTTTGAACTGTTCTTTGCTGGTGATTTTTGTTCCTCCAACCTGGAAAGTTCCCGGCGGTACATCATCAAATTTTTCTCTCATTTCTTTTGTCGGGTCATTGTAGAACTGAAGCATCATTTTATGTATATTGGCAATGGAAACCAAAACTGGTTTTTTTCCTGCAAAGCTTTCAAGAAAGTCTGATGTGTCATACGTTTTCTCCAGTTTTTGACTTTTTGCCAATTTGAAGAAAAAGTTTTCTTTACTATCATTCAATTCGAATATCAAGCCAGGCAATCCTCGGAATTTGTAAGGACCTTCGGAAATGTTGATGTCTTTGCAAAACCAAGCCGTCCAGTGTCTTCCTCCAAAATCTGTTGTCGCTTTTTGAAGTGTGTATTGTCCGGAAGTTTTGGTTTCTTTCTCCAGCTTCCAATCCATTTTATCTTCGGTGTTGTAAGAGAAATAATCCATCATCATCTCGTAATTGGTATTCTGGTAGGAATTTTTGAGTCTTCTTAAGGTTGGGATATCTGGAGATGTGCTGTAGTTGTTGCCTCCTTTTTTATTTAGAGAATCATTGATGATATTTTCATAATTATAGAATTTTACATCTTTCGGATTGATATCAAGAGCCATATTCACATTTCTATAATTAGTAGAAGAAGAATCCGGCTTGAATTTGTACTCGTAAATAAAACGATGCGTTTGCGCTTTTGATAGAGTGGTGAGGAATATCAAAAGGAAGAAAGTATATATTTTCATATTAATATTTTGTGATTTGATGGTTGTAAGAGAACTAGGAGAAAAGCGGAAGCCCGAAGACTTTTTGCCCGCTTTTCAACTAATCCACTCTCAATTTTTAGTTAGTTTTAATATGGATTTCTTTTTTGCCGTCTTTGATATTGATGTTCATATCTTTGAAGCTTTTTTTCACCTGCTGGTCAATTTTCATTCTTTCCAGAACGACATCTGCTGAATCTTTGGAATAATTTTTCCCATTGATTTTGACTGAATCGCTGTCATCAGAATTATATTCGATAGTCGTCCCATTGATGTTGATTTTGTTTTTTTCAACAGTAATCCCATTATTGTTATAGTTATCATCTTCGTGGTCATCTTCATTTTGTCCATCATCGCCACGAGTACTAACTTCATATTCCTTTTCATTGATTACTTTCATTCTGGTAGGAACTACCAACTCATAATCCAATCTGTAATCTCTGAATCTGTATTCATAAGGATACTCAAAATAATTTGGAAGAAAAATTCTGTTACCTCTGATTTCTACCGGAACCTTCATCTTAAGAGGCTGGTTGTAACCTTCTGCCTCTTTTTTGATGATGATGTAAGGCGTTTTGATATCGTCTCTTCTAGTGATTTCCACACTTGGATAATCTCTTTTGTAAATCGTCGCCTTATCAGAATAGATATTATTAAAATAAGTATTGAAGTTCTCAGGGATATTTACCTTTTTGCTATCAAGGTAGATGGTGTCATTTGGAGCAGATATCGATACGTTTTCATAATCTTGATTATCTCCGCTGTATCGGAAGTTGAATCTTGATGCACTTGCAGCCAAAACTCCGATTAGAATGATCCAGATAATTCCTAATGTCCCTAAAACTGGTCCAACATAATTGAATTTTGATTTTGGAGAGAATAATTTGATTGATAATAATAAAAATGCTACTCCGAAGATGATTGTTGGCAAAGCTGCAATGGCAAGTAGTAAGTAACCAAGATTATTTTCTTCCAAATAGAATCCAAGATTATTGTCCATTCCGAACTTGTCAGAACCGTAAGCAAACATCATTGCAAACAATCCGATGAAACATCCAGCTGCCATCAACGCTAGCAAAATAGCAAGACAATATTTCAGAACTTTCAGGAAAGAGTCTCCTGCAGAACCGATTTTCGGACGATTCTCGTTATAGATTTCTCCTGCTCTTGTTGTTGTCTCATTGGCAAACTGCACTATTTTGCTGGATTCTTCCTTTAAGTTATCGAAGTTTAAAGGCTTTCCTTTCATCTTCAAAAAGTCAGAAGCTGATTCTGCTTTTGGTAAAACTGCCCAAAGAATGAAATATAAAATCACAACTAAGAATGATGAACCCGGAGCAACCCAAAGGAATAAAAATGCACCTACCCAAATTAGTCGCATCCAAGTGATATCCATTCCGAAATAAGCTGCTAAACCTGCGCAAACACCGGCAATCTTTTGTCTTTCAGGATCACGGAACAGTTGTTTCTGGGAATTGCTGCTGTAGCTGCTATAACTTGTAGAAGACTTTGATTTATTTTGTTTTCCTTCTGAGTAGTAAGCTTCTTCCTGCTCATCAATCTGTTCAGGTGTTCCGATTTGAGCAATTACTTTTTCAACATCAGAATCATTGATAACTTCTCTTTTAGCAAGTACTTCTTTGAAAATCTCGACCATTCGGATTTCAATATCGTGCATTACTTCATCTGCTTCCTGAGCATCCAGAGAATTTCTCAAGGCGTTCAGGTAATCGCTGAGCTTTATATAAGCGTGTTCATCTATCATAAAAGAGAACCCTGCGAGTGCTATAGATAATGTCTTGTTCATAGTATTAATTTTGAGAGTGAGAGTTTTTTGTAATTTGGTTCACAGAGTCTGTCAGTTCCTGCCAGGTGGTTTGTAATTCTGCAAGGAAAAGACTTCCTTTTTCAGTGATTTGGTAATACTTTCTTGGCGGTCCGCTTGTAGATTCTTCCCATCTGTAAGCGAGGAATTCGCCGTTTTTCAATCTTGTAAGGAGAGGATAAAGAGTTCCTTCCACTACATCCAGTTTTCCTTTTTTGAGAGATTCTATCAGGTCGGAAACATACATTTCGCGTTGTTGAATCAGACTCAAAATACAGAATTCCAGAATTCCTTTACGCATTTGCGCCTTTGTGTTTTCCGTATTCATATTAATTGTTTGGTTTTAAATCGGTTAATGTAAAGTTGGATGTCGTTAGTTTTTCTAATCAACTTCGAATCTGCTTCTCTAACTTTACATTGCAAAGATATATAAACAAAATGGTATTATGCAATACAAAGTAGTAAATATTTTTAAATGTATAATTTAAGTTGTTGATTATCAATAATAAAATTTTCATGATGAAAATTAAAGATTGTGAATAAATCTAACATTACAATAATAAATGAACTTTTAAACAAAGTTAATTCGGACGTCTAAACAAAATTGATGATGAATTTCTGTTCTAATTTTGCTTCAATAAAATATTAAAACAATGAACAATTACCAAGGAGCATTACAAAAGCCAATCAATTCCGGCTTCAATGCAAAATCAACAACAGAAGAGGTTATCAAAGGAATCAGTCTTGAAGGAAAAATAGCTATTGTAACCGGCGGAAATTCAGGAATCGGTTTAGAAACAGTCAAAACTTTGGCGAAAGCTGGCGCAAAAGTTATCGTTCCCGCAAGAGATATCGAAAAAGCAAAACGAAATCTCGATGGAATTCCTAATGTTGAATTGGAAGAGTTAGATTTAGCCAATCCAAATTCGATTGACACTTTTGCCGAAAAGTTTTTAAAATCAGAGAGACCACTTCATTCGCTGATTAATAATGCAGGAATAATGTGGGTGCCGCTTCGCAGAGACAGTCGCGGTTTCGAATCGCAATTAGCAGTCAATTATCTGGCGCATTTTCAGCTAACAGCAAGATTATGGTCCGCATTGAAAAAAGCAAACGGCGCCAGAGTAGTGAACGTATCTTCTGGCGGACATCAGTTCTCAGATTTTAATTTTGAAGACCCGAATTTTCTCCATCGTGACTACGAAACTCTGCTTGGCTACGGACAATCGAAAACTGCAGTTAATCTTTTCTCAATGGAATTGGACAATCACTCAAAAGAATTCAATGTCAGAAGTTATGCTTTATGTCCGGGTGCAGTCGGCGAAACCGAATTAGGGAGAGAAGCGCCATTAGATCTGTTTCAAAAATTAGGCTATGTGGATTCGGAAGGTAATCTGTTGCCAGAAGTTAAGGCTTCTCTGAAAACCATTCCACAAGGTGCTGCGACAACCGTTTGGTGTTCAGCAAGTCCACTACTTAATGATTTAGGTGGCGTCTATTGTGAAAATGTGGATGTTGCAGAATTGAATTCTGATGTCAAAATTATCGGTGGCATCAAGCCTTATTCTTTGGACGAAACCAATGCCAAAAGATTATGGAAATTGAGCGAAGAAATGACGGGAATACAATTCGATATCAATTGATATTTGTAACTTTGTGTGAGAAGCATTATGGATTACCAAGTCAATTATATCAATCCGGAAATCAAACTTTCCAGTTACGAAGGCAAGCTATTCAAAACAGAAGCAGCTTTTACAGACCATTTGCTGGTTTGGCTGATTTCCGGTGAGACCAAAATTATCCAGGCTGACGAAAGCTTTATTTTCGGTGCAGGAAGTACTTTTTTGATTCCGAGAAACCAGTTGGCGACGATTATCAACTATCCGAAAGACGGATTGCCGCATAAAGCCGTTGCAATGCATTTGTCGGCCGAAAGATTGAGAGCATTTTATAATGATAAACACTCAAAATCAAAAATTCCAACAGAGAAAATCATCAGTTTCGAGAAACATCCTTTATTGGAAAGCTGTTTGAATTCGTTGATCCCGTATTTTGAGATGCAAAATAATTTCCCGGAAAATATTGCCTCACTGAAAATTAACGAGGCAATTAATATTCTCAGAACAATTGACGAAAATATTGATGCTGTTCTTAATAATTTTGATGAACCGGGAAAAATTGATCTGGTAACTTTTATGGAAAAGAATTTTATGTTCAATATGCCGCTGGAGAAATTCGGATATCTCACGGGTCGCAGTTTGACAACTTTCAAACGTGATTTTTATAAGGCCTTCAATTCCACACCGCAAAGGTGGCTGACAAAAAAACGTCTGGAATTAGCCCATTATGAAATTGCAGAGAAACATAAAAAACCGGTAGGTGTTTATTTCGAAACAGGGTTTGAAAATCTGTCCCATTTTTCTTTTGCTTTCAAGAAACAGTTTGGATATGCTCCAACGAGGCTTGTGTCAAATATTCAATAAAATTCAAAAAATATTGAATAAAAATTTGCAAACGTAAAAAGTTTTCATACTTTCGTTAAAGATTTACAAAATAATGAATTTCACTTTCACAACAACAACGTCTACATCAACAACTACAAGATCTGTAAGTTGCAGGAAGGTGCGTTTGTGAATTTGAATAAACAATCATAACAAAAAGCCTTTCTGACTTCAGAAAGGCTTTTTTTCATTTCTAAAATAATAACAAATGAAAATATTAAAATTCGGAGGAACTTCGGTTGGAAGTGTAGAAGCATTGAGAAATGTAAAATCAATTGTTGAAAAAGAATTTAGCAAAAACGAACCTTTAATCATCGTCTGTTCCGCTTTATCAGGAATAACCAATGCGCTTTTATCATCGTCAGAAGAAGCCTTGAAGCAAAACGATTTTTCTGAAATCCTGAAATCTGCGGAAGAAAAACACTATCAGCTCATCTCAGAATTATTACCAAGAACCGCTCAGAATCCATTATTAATGATGGTAAAAGTAAGTTTCAATGAAATTGAGGATATTTTATTCAGTGTGAAAAATTTAGGTGAATTATCAAACAGGATCAAAGATAGATTGCTTTCATATGGGGAACAAATGTCGAGCAAAATTGTTGCAGCTTTCCTGCAATCTGAAAATTTTCCGGCAGTCTTTCAAGATTCCAGAGAATTGATTGTAACGGATTCTCACTTTGGAAATGCCAACATTGATTACAAAACTACCAACGAAAATCTAAAGAACTGGAAACCGGTAAATCAAATTTATGTCGTGACAGGTTTTATCGCCAAAGACAAAAATGATGACACAACAACTTTGGGTAGAGGTGGTTCGGATTACACCGCAGCGATTTTAGGTTCGGGTTTAAAAGCTGATGAGATCCAGATTTGGACCGATGTAGACGGTTTTCTGACTGCGGATCCAAGATTGGTAAAGAATGCATTTTCTCAATCGCAATTGAGTTATCAGGAAGCGATGGAAATGTCATATTTTGGCGCAAAGGTGATTTATCCGCCAACGATGATTCCGGCTATCGAAAGTCAGATTCCTATTTATATCAAAAATACTTTCCAGCCGGAAAATGTAGGAACTTTGATTCATCAGAAATCTGAAGTTTCAAAAGGTTTAATCAAAGGAATTGTGTCTATCGAAAAAACTTGTCTCATCAATATTACAGGAAACGGAATGATTGGAATGAAGGGGTTCAGCGGAAGATTGTTCAATGCTTTGGCTAGATATGAAGTTAATGTTATTCTGATTACGCAGGCGAGTTCTGAACACAGTATTTCGTTTGTGGTATCTTTTGATGATGAGAAAAAAGCAAAAAAAGCAATCTATGAAGAATTTGATTTTGAATTAAATTCTAACAAAATTGATGAACCGCAGTTCGATAATGAGTTAAGTATTATTTCTGTTGTTGGAGAGAATATGAAAAAAACGAGAGGAATCAGCGGAAAATTTTTTAGTGCTATGGGCAGAAACGGTATCAATATCATTGCAATTGCACAAGGTTCATCTGAGCTTAATATTTCTGCAGTCATTGAAAGAAATGAATTGTCAAAAGCTCTTAATGTTGTTCACGATTCGTTGTTACTTTCTCCGGTTAAAACCTTCAATGTGATGTTCGCGGGAACTGGGAACATCGGAAAAGAATTATTCCGTCAATTGGAAAGAGAACAGAAAAATCTTGAAGACAATCATCAGATTAAAATTAATGTTGTAGGAATTACGAATAGCAGAGAAATGAAAATTTTTGATCACCCTGAATCATATTTTGATTTAAATTATAACTTTAATATGAATTTGCAAAAATCAGATTTAAAAGAATTTATAAATATTATTTCAAGTATAAGTTTACCCAATTTGGTATTTGTAGATAACACTTCAAGCGAAGATGTCGTTGCTGAATATCCTTTATTATTTGATAACAATATCTCAATTGTAACCTGTAACAAAAAAGGCAATTCTTCTTCTTATGAGCAGTATACTAAATTTAAAAGACTGGCAAAGAAGAATAATGTCAATTTCTTATATGAAACCAATGTCGGAGCCGGACTTCCCATTATCAAAACCTTGAATGACCTTTGGATTTCCGGTGACGAAATTCTGAAAATCGAAGCCATTCTGTCAGGAACAATTTCTTATATTTTTAATAATTATGTTGGAGATAAAACTTTTGCTGAGGTTGTAAGAACAGCCCAAGAATTAGGTTATACAGAACCAGACCCAAGAGACGATTTGAACGGAATGGATTTCTCCAGAAAAATGCTGATTCTCGGAAGAGAAATTGGTTTGCCGTTGGAAATGTCGGATGTCAATATCAAAGATTTTCTTCCGGATGCTTGTCTCAAAGCTGAATCCATTCCTGCTTTTTACGAAGAACTGGAAAAACACGAACCTTACTTTTCATCGTTCAAAAAAGAAGCTGAAAATTCCGGTAGAAAATTGAGATTAATCGGTGTTCTCGAAGATGGAAAAATTAATATTGAAGTTCAGATTGTTGATGCTGATCATCCATTTTTCGGATTGTCAGGAAGCGATAATATTATCTCGTTCACAACTTCCAGGTACAAGAATACGCCGCTGGTAGTGAAAGGACCTGGCGCGGGCGCAGAAGTAACAGCTGCAGGCGTTTTTGCAGATTTGGTAAGAGTTACAGCGCAATAATAGTTGTTAATGATTAATTAGCAATGATTAATTTTTAACAAGAATCAATTAACAATTTACCATTTACCATTAACAATTAATAATCAAAAATGGATTCTATAAAAGTTTTTGCGCCGGCAACTGTTGCTAATGTTGTTTGCGGTTATGATATTCTTGGTTTTGCAATAGAAGAACCGGGCGATGAAATCATTTTAAGAAAGAACGATTTCAACCAAATTATTATCACAAAAATCGAGGGCGATAATGGAAAACTCCCAAAAGATCCGGCTAAAAATGTTGTTTCGCACGTCATCCGGTTGTTTCTCGAAAAAATAAATTCAAACCAAGGGATTGATATTGAATTATATAAAAAAATGCCGCTCAACAGCGGAATGGGTTCCAGCGCAGCAAGCAGTGTTGCTGCTTTGGTTGCGATTAACGAACTGATGGAAAAACCATTTTCCAAACAAGATTTATTACCGCTTGCAATGGAAGGCGAAAGAATCGCTTGCGGTAATGCACACGCCGACAATGTTGCGCCCGCACTTTTGGGAGGTTTGGTTCTAATCAGAAGTTATGAGCCGTTGGACGCGCTGAAATTGCCTTATCCACAGGGTTTATCGGTAGTTTCCGTTCATCCGCATGTGGATGTTCCGACTGGCGAAGCTAGGAAAATCATCAAGGAAAGAATCAGTCTCAAATCTGCTGTTCAGCAATGGGGAAATGTTGCCAGTCTGGTTGCCGGATTTTGCACCAACGATTTGGATTTGATTAGCCGAAGTATGGAAGATGTCATCATAGAGCCGGTTCGCGCGATGCTGATTCCGTATTTTTATGAGATGAAACAGCTGGCTTTGGACAACGGCGCGATTGGTTTTGGGATCTCGGGTTCTGGTCCTTCGGTTTTTGCTTTGTGTGAAAAGAAGGAAATTGCGGAAGAAATTTCATTGAAAATAAAAGAATTACTCAATCAAAAAAATATCGAAAGCGAGGCATTTGTTACAAAAATTAATGATTACGGCGCAAGAGTTCTTTAAACTACAAAGGCACAAAGGTTTTCACAAAGGTCACAACGAATTATTATTTTCTGTATTTCAGTAATTATCTGGCTTATTTAGAATCAAATTGGTGGTCTTTGTGGAAAAAAAATTGTGAAACTTGTGGTTAAAATATTTAACTTATCGAATAATAATGAAATACATATCAACAAGACAACAAGAAGAAACGAATATAAAAACTGCCATCCTAAAAGGTTTAGCGGACGACGGCGGACTTTTTATGCCAGAATATATTCCGAAATTAGATTCTGAATTTTTTGAAAATTTATCCAATTTTACTTTGCAGGAAATCGGTTTTCGGGTGGCAAAAGAATTTCTCGGTGAATCTATTTCAGATGAAAATTTAAAAGAAATCATCGATGAGGTTTTGAATTTCGAAATTCCTGCGGTTAAAATCTCAGACAATATTTATTCACTGGAATTATTCCACGGTCCGACAATGGCTTTCAAGGATGTTGGAGCGAGATTTATGGCAAGAATGATGTCCTATTTTTCAGAAGGAAAACCAATGAAAGTGATTGCCGCAACTTCCGGCGATACAGGAAGTGCGGTTGCGTCGGGCTTTTTTGGAGTTCCAGGGATAGAAGTTTATATTCTTTATCCCAAAGGAAAAGTGAGTCCATTACAGGAAAAGCAACTCACAACCTGGGGTGGAAATATCAAAGCTTTAGAAATCGACGGAACTTTTGATAATTGCCAGGCTTTGGCTAAACAAATTTTGTCTGATGAAGAACTGAATCAGAAATTTACATTAACATCTGCAAACAGCATTAATATTGCCAGATTGATTCCACAATCGTTTTATTATTTCTGGGCATTTGCTCAATTGCAGAAACTAGGAAAACCAATTGTGTTTTCAGTTCCGAGTGGGAATTTTGGAAACCTGACAGCCGGACTTTTTGCCAAGAAAATGGGATTGCCAATTCACCAATTCATTGCTTCCACCAACGAGAACGATGTTGTTCCAAAGTTCTTAGAAACCGGAAATTACCAACCAAAACCTTCCAGACAAACCATTAGTAATGCAATGGATGTTGGGAATCCAAGCAATTTTGAAAGGATGAAAAGCTTATTCAGTAATGATATTTCAGAATTCAGAAAAGAGATTGTTTCTTATTCTTTTTCGGATGAAGAGACAAAAAATACAATGCGAAAAGTGAAGAAAGAATTTAATTATACACTTGATCCGCACGGAGTTGTTGCTTATCTTGGATTGGAGAATCTTCGGCAAGCTCAGAGTGACAATATAAGTGAAAATTTTATTGGGATTTTATTAGAAACAGCTCACCCTGCGAAGTTTGTGGAAGTGGTGGAAGAGGTTCTGAAAGAGAAAGTTATAATCCCGGAAAAACTGGAAGCATTTAACAAAAAAGAAAAACAATCCTTAGAATTTTCTGTTGATTTTGAATCTTTGAAAAGCTATCTGATGGAGGAGAAGTGATAATTTTTTGATTTACAGTTTTTAATCCGAAAAATAATCCTATCTTTGCACCCGAATTACATAATAATTATTAAAACAATATTGGAATGTATCTAACAACAGAAAAAAAAGCAGAAATTTTCGCAAAACACGGTAAATCTGCACAAGACACAGGAAGCGCTGAAGGACAAGTTGCTCTATTCACTTTTAGAATCAACCACCTTTCTCAGCACTTAAAAGCTAACCACAAAGATTTCGCTACAGAAAAATCTCTTGTAAAATTGGTAGGGAAGAGAAAAGCTCTTCTTGATTATTTGAAAAATAAAGATATCAATAGATATAGAGCGATTATCGCAGAATTAGGAATCAGAAAATAATTCCAGGTTCAGGTAAAACAAAAAAGCAACTCAATTTGGGTTGCTTTTTTATTTGAATTTATCCTTGCTAAAATATAAAATTATTAATTTTCTATAACTTTTGTTTTGGCAAGTAAATCTCCTAATCTTTGACTTTCATTTGAATTTTTGATTATAATTATTGCTATCAATCCAAAAAAGAACATATCTAAAAAATCTACAATATGTCTCAAAAAAGATTGTTTTAATGTGATTTTATTCCCAGTTTGCAAATCAATAGGTTTTAATCTAACAATAAAATTTCCTAAAGTTGAATTAAAAGTGATTTCTATTATACAAAAATACACGAACCAAAATATTATAATTGGAAATGTTTTAATTCCATTAACAGAATATTCTCCTTCATTATTTGAACTTCCAAAATTATAAATGTAAAAATAGGTTAAAATCAATATTATTGAATAATCAATAAAACCAGCAATATACCTTCTGAAAATAAATTTTTCATTTTTCACTTTATTGATTTTTCAGTTTATTCAAGCTTCAGCAACCTCAGATTTCCTAGAATTCTTAAACAGAAAATATCCTCCAACCAAACTCAACAAAACAAACAAACCAAAACTTATCAAAGAGAATAATTTTCCTTTTTCGATAACGGCAGGCTCAAATTTCATTTCGATTTTATGCTTTCCTGCAGGAACGTAAAGCGCTCTTAGAAGATAATTCGCTTTGATGTAATCTACCTTGTTTCCATCCAAATAAACATTCCAGCCGTGCGGATAATAAATTTCTGAAAATACAGCTAACTGAGAAGTTTTAGAAGATGATTCAAATGACAATTCGTTTGGTTGATAAGTCTTCAAATCCAAATAAGCGGTTGAATCTTTAACCAAATTTTTTCCATTGAAATAAGCTTTGTCATCTTTCGAAATCACAGCAATAGTCTTGGTGTCAACATTTCCTGTCTCGTTAAGTTCTTCGTTTGGGTTGTTCACGAATTTAATATCAGAAACAAACCAAGCGTTGCCGTTGGCTTCTGGATTAGGTGTAATTTCTGGTTTTTGCTGGTCACCCACTAAGAAATATTTGGTATTCAGCATGTTCAGTATTCTAACTGTTTTCACCTGGTCAGTTGTTGAGAAATATTTGTTGATGAGATCATCATATCTTCTCAATTTCACGGCGTGATAACCACCAATCGAAGATTTAAAATAAGACGTATTAGTCTCGCTGAAAGTTGATAGAATATTATTAAAAATTCTGTAATGGTCTTTATCTTTTTCAGCAATAGTTTGAAGAGCTTTATTAACTTCGGTTTGTTGCAAAAGACTTTGAACAAAAGAATCGTTCCCAGCTTTGCTCATCAGATATTCCGAATTTTCGGTCTGGAATGGATAATCAGCAAAAGTTTTATCCACGAAGTTATCATCATTCAAATAACGTTTGTTAACGGTCCAAAGATCGAACAAACTCACGAATCCAATTATTAATAGAACAACATTTACATTCAGTTTTTTCTTTAATCCTAAAAACAAAGCGCCCGCAGTAATCAAAACATAAACAATCGCTTTGATTGCATCAGCCTGAAACATTGATGCTCTTTCACCTACCAAATAATCCAATAAAAATGGTGGAAGATAAGTTTTCTCATTCGCTGTATAGAATCCTAAAATTCCTTTTCCGAAAACCAGCAAAATCAGAGTAATTCCGAGAACCGTTCCCGAAACATAAAGCAAGATTTTCTTTTTGTATTCTTCTGTTAGATTTTCATCCGTAAAGAATTTGTACAATCCAAGAATTGCAATCAGCGGGAATAAAAACTCGACAACCACCAAGATAGAAGACGGTGCACGGAATTTATTATACATCGGAATATAATCGATAAAGAAGTCCGTAAGAACTGAGAAATTGCTTCCCCAAGCTAATAAAACGGTCAAAATCGATGCGCTTAAAATCCAATATCTGTACTTTTTTCCGGCAAAGAAAAACCCTAAAATCGCCAGGAAACAAACAACCGCACCTTGATAAGCTGGTCCAGATGTGCTCGGTTGGTCGCCCCAATAAGTCAGGCTTCCAAAACCTTTCATCATCATTTCGTATTCCTGTTGAGATTTGATATTTTCCTGAGCCAATTCCTGCACTTTTTCCATCATTTTGTCCGAGCCTGGTTCCTGACTTCCACCGCCCATTAATCTCGGAATGAATAAGTTAAGTGTTTCCAGTTTTCCATAGCTCCACATTGTGATGCTTTCTTTGTCCATTCCAGATTTTCCGGCGGTGTGAGAACTTGTGTTAAGGATTTGTTTTCCACGAACAGTTTCTTTTACATATTCGGCATTGGCCATAATTCTTTGGGAATTCATTCCAACACCAATGATCACTGCTAATCCGACCAATCCGGACGAAATCAGGAAATGTTTCCATTCAATTTTTCCTTTGATGGCTCTTATCAATTCGGATAGGAATAAGAATCCTAATCCAAGGAACAGATAATAAGTCATCTGTGGGTGGTTCGCACAAATCTGTAAACCAGCAAAAAGCGCTGTAACAATGAATCCGAGAATGTATTTTTTTCTAAAATAAACGAGTATGATTCCGGCTAAAAGTGGTGCGAAATAAGCAATTGTATGAACTTTCCCGTTGTGTCCGGCCGCAATAATAATGTAGAAATAAGTGGATAATCCGAAGAATGTTGCGCCTAATAAAGCATATTTCCAGTTACGTACCGCAACCATTCCCAGAAAGAAAAATCCTGCAAACAATAAGAATAAATAATTCGCAGGTTTTGGAAGGAACAAAAACAAATCATCTATTTTTTTGATGACATCACCACGGAATTGTGCTCCGGTTTGATAAGTCGGCATTCCGCCAAACATTGCATCGCTCCAATAGGTTTCTTTATCGTTATTCGCACGATATTGCAACAATTCTTCTGCGCCACCTTTGTAAAATACGATATCGTGCTGCATCAATCGTTTTCCTGAAATAACAGGATTGGCATAAACCACCGCCAGCAAAATGAAAATGACAAGACTTGCAAGAACGAATATTAGATTTTTGTTGTTTTTGAACATACAATGATTGCTTTAAATTTTCGAAATCCAAATTTAATATTAAAAAACCTTTCAGACTCAAAAATCTGAAAGGTTTTGTGTTTATTTTAATTAAGATTTAAACTAAGGTTTCTTCTCTTCCTTTATTTCTTCGTAATCTACAGTTTCCGCATCCCAATTTACTTTTTTCGCAGGCATTTTTTTAGAAGTGGCTTGCTGATGGTTCTGCTGTTGATTTTTAGGATTCAATGTTGGGAAATTTTTATAGAATGCATTAAAAAACAATCTTTTCAAAATATTCCAAACGAAGAATATAATAATAGTTGCTAATATGAATTCGAAAATGTATTTCATTTCCTGATTTTATTTATAAGAAGGATTAATGATGATAGACGTTGTCGAGTTTTTCGACATACTTTGCGTCTGTTTACCGTCTGACAACGATTCTTTCTGATTGGTTTTTACCGACAGATTCTGATTCAGAAGCCAGCCCGTATTCTCATCGACAATGATTTTTCCGCTTTCAGAACCGCCCATACTCATCGTGTGCGTCATTCCGTCTTTGGATTGCTTGTCGGATTTGGAAGGAATTGTTCCTTTCACATCTATTTCTGCCTTGCCGTCTTCCACTTTTATCAAAGTGAAAGTCAATGTTTGCTTCAGCTTTCCACTTGGGTCGATGTCTTCAGAAGTGGTCCATTTTTCTCCGATTTTAACACCCTTTGCCGGAATCAGTTTCAGATTTTTTCCTAATTGCTCCTTCATCATTTCTTCATTGAAGCCTGCTTTGAAGCTTTCAATAATCACGTCCTGCTGTTTTTTATCTTTAATTGTTCCTGCGATTGCTTTTCTCAGGTTATTATGAACAGTATCGAAACCAGTTATCGATTTGATGTTTCCGAAAGCGTCCATTTTTACATTCAGTTTGTTGCCGGCCAGGCCTTTGCTAACCATATAATCCATTTTCAGAGCATCTTCTTTTGGCGCAGATTGTTTGGTATCGATAACAACTGTTTTTCCGTTGGCAGAACTTGACATTCTTTTGCCCACCATATTGAGCGTCATATCATAAATGTTGTCTTTGAAATCGTTTACGGTTACAGACATTTCGTCTGTGGTTTCATTGGTTCCTGACATTGTTTTTCCGTCCGGTGAAGTAAATGTTTGGATTTCTCTCTGGTAAGACACCAAAGGATAAGTCACGCCTTTTTCCAGAATGAATTTTTGTTTATAAATGCCACTGCTGTCAGCAATCGCTTTTGGTTTTGCCGCTTCTTCCGGTGAAACTTCTACCGTTACGGTTTCTGTTTTTCCCGTTTTCGGGTCCACTCTTGTAATTGTTTTCGTTTCTTTTTTACAAGCTGTTAATGTTATTGCAATAAGCGCAAGCGCCGTTAATTTTTTCATAAATGATATTTGATAAATGATGAATGATTTTTTACCATTCTGTGTTTAATATAATATTTTGGGCAATCCCCTCGCTAGAGCTCAAGGCCACCGCTCGGGTCGGGCTATCCGTTACAATCTTTTTATTTCCCGAAGCTCAATGCCATCAAAAATAAAAGGGATTTCCACTGCTATCCCTATTGCAGTTGTACGTTTCAGAAAGTTGGGAAACTAACACTCAAGCTCTCTAACTCAACTTCTGTCTCACCGCTTCATAGAGAATGGCACCACAAGCTACAGAGACGTTCAGTGATTGGGTTTTACCTTCTATTGGAAGTTTTATTTTTTCATCAGCGTGATGAAGTACTTCTTTGGAAATTCCTGTCTCTTCGTTTCCCATCACGATAGCGCAGGGTTCTCGGAAGTCGACATCATATATCAATTTCTGCGCCTTTTCTGTTGCTGCAAAAACGGAAACACCACTTTGCTGCAGAAAATCAACGGTATGCGCAAGGTTTTTTTCTTTGCAGATTTTGATATTGTAAATGGCGCCTGCAGACGTTTTAATTGCATCAGAATTAATCGGTGCTGCACCTTTTTCAGGAATGACAACGGCATGAATGCCAACACATTCTGCAGTTCTGCAAATGGCACCAAAGTTTCTGACGTCGGTTAAACGGTCAAGAACTAAGATAAAAGGTGTTTTACCTTCTTCAAAAAGTTGAGGCAATACATCTTCGATTTTGTGGAATGGAACATCAGAAATGAAAGCAACCACACCTTGGTGGTTTTTTCTGGTAAAACGATTCAGTTTTTCTACAGGAACATAATTGGGACGGATGTTATGTTTTGAAAGAAGTTGTTTCAGTTCAATATAGATTTCGCCCTGCAACGCATTCTGCACAAATATTTTGTCAATAGTTTTTCCTGCTTCGATAGCTTCTAATATAGGCCTTAACCCGAAAATAAAATCGTCTTTTTTCTCTTGATTCATTAATGAGATTTTGAATTGACAAAAGTAAGGCTTTTGATTTTAGTTTTATCTTAAGAAAAATGTAAAATTTCTAACCACAAAAGGCACAAAAGGAAATTATTATAGAATTGATTTGGAATAAGTTGAAAAAGAAAAACTTATAAAGTTGTTTGAACTTTCAACGAAATATTAAGTTAAAAAACTTTTTAATTTTTGTAGTTTGTATAATTTAATCCAAAACAAAAACCAGAAATTCATTATTCTCCGTTTTGAATTTCAAATCACCGGTTTTTCTGAGATCTTCAAAAAGAGGTGTTGGGAAAGTATCATCAAACTGTTTGGTTTTGAAGAATTTGCCTTTCAATTTTAATGGAATTTTCTTAATCAATTGATCTGTCGTAACCGGAATTTTAAATTTTCGTTTTTCCGGAATTTTGGAATCGACGTAGAAACAATGGTCAATTAATTCCGCTTTGTCAACGAACTTATTGTAATCGGATGTTTTGATAAAGTTAGGCAAATTCATGTCCGCCCAGGTCAGATAAAGCACTTCGATTTCCTGAGTTTTGCTAATCGGCTGATAATATTTGAACCGCTCATTTTCCGACTTTGAAAAAGATAAAATCATTAAAGTTAAAATCGGAAAAATATATCGCAAATTCATTGAAATCATTTCTCAATTATAAACTACTCAATCCTTCGCCAATCAAAGCTCTTTTCTGTGCGAGAATATATCCGTAATGAATACTCTCGTGCATATTGTTGAAAATAATTGCATCCTGGATATTTTTCAAATCAATCCCAAAACTGGTGGAATAGGGTGTGTAATCCTGGAAAAAATCATTGTCAAAATCTTTCATCAGAATTTTTGAAGTTTCAATCAAAAGATAAGCTAAATCCTCCATTTCGGACTGCTTCACATCTACATTAGCAAAAGTTCCTTTTTTGTAAGTTTCCACCCAGTATTTATCAATCCGGAATTGGTTTCCGCTAAGGTAATAACATAACAATTGTTGTGTCGCAACACAATGGGCGATGTTCCAGTAGATATTATTATTGAATCCGTCAGGGATCGTGAGAAGGTCTTTTTCCGAAGTATTTTGTAAAATATCAAGCAGATTTTTTCTGACTTGTCTGTGATTGGCAAAATGATAATTCATTTTTTGAATAAAAGTTTATTTAGTTCAAAGTTATATTAATTATAAATAAACGACAAATAATCCATATTTATTAGAATCTAACGCAAAAGTTTGTAACATTTGGAACTTTACTTTAACAAATATTTAACGCAAGATTAGCAATTATTGTGTTTGCCGTTGCAGGTTTTTATATGAAATTTACCAATTATTAAGATTAACTATGTCAGAATTGAATCAAGCTGAAGATATCAGACAGCTTACAGAGAAAGTAAAAGAACAGAATTACTTTTTTAATATTCTAAAACAAGAAATCAACCGCGCTATTATTGGTCAGGAATATATGATTGACCGTCTCTTGATAGGACTTCTGGGAAATGGTCACGTCCTTTTGGAAGGCGTTCCCGGTTTAGCAAAAACTTTGGCAATCAAAACTTTGGCAGAAGCTGTTCACGGACAGTTTTCCCGGATTCAGTTTACGCCGGATTTATTGCCTGCAGATGTTGTAGGAACAATGATTTATAATGTCAAAGACAATGATTTTTCTATAAAAAAAGGGCCGGTATTTGCGAACTTCGTTTTGGCAGATGAGATCAACAGAGCACCAGCGAAAGTTCAGTCCGCACTTCTTGAAGTAATGCAGGAAAAGCAGGTAACTATAGGCGATGAAACACTTCCTCTGCCAAAACCTTTCCTGGTATTGGCCACCCAAAACCCGATTGATCAGGAAGGAACTTATCTTTTGCCGGAAGCGCAGACCGACCGTTTTATGCTGAAGTGTAAAATCGATTATCCTGAGTTTGAAGATGAAAGAAAAGTAATGCGAATGATTTCTACGCAGGATATTCCGCAAATCCGCCAGGTCGTTAATCTTGAGCAAATTGTTGAAGCCAAAAAACTCATCAATCAGATTTATCTGGATGAGAAAATCGAGAAATATATTCTGGATATGGTTTTTGCAACCCGTTATCCTGAAAAATATGGTTTGTCTGACCTTAAAAATTACATCAGTTTCGGTGCATCGCCGAGAGCAAGTATCAATTTAGCGATTGCTTCCAGAGCTTATGCTTTTATCAAAGGAAGAGCTTTTGTGATCCCGGAAGATGTGAAAGAAATTGCGAAAGATGTTCTGAGACACAGGATCGGATTGAGTTTCGAAGCGGAAGCGGAAGAAGTGACTCAGGACGAAATTGTCAATAGAATTCTTAGTAAAATTCAAGCGCCTTAGTCTGGTTCGAGTGTTTGTGAGTTATAGCGTTAAGGAGTTTTTAACTTGATAAGCTTTAAGCTGGAAAGTTACGTAGGAACGAAATGTTTTTAGAGAAAATCATACGTGAATGGAAACAGCTCCGTAGGAGCAGGACTAAATATTAAAATTTTTAAGACAAATTTCGTCTTAAAAATCTGGTTATCTGTTGATAGTGGTCAATTGTCGAATTGTTATGATAGGAGATGATTTGAAAACTATCAACTGATGACCGACAAAAAATATTAAAAATTAAATTGGAAATAAAAGACATTGTCAAAAAAGTAAAGCAGATAGAAATCCGGACTCGAAAGAAAACGGAAGCATCGCTTATGGGACAATATCACAGCGCTTTCAAAGGTCAGGGAATGACATTTTCCGAAGTAAGACAATACCAGTTCGGAGATGATACACGTCGAATCGACTGGAACAAAACAGCGCGTTTCCGTGAACCATTCGTGAAAGTAATGGAAGAAGAACGGGAACTGATAATGATGCTGGTTGTCGATATTTCTGCATCTATGGATTACGGGACAAAAAATCAATTGAAAAGAGAATACGTTGCGGAGATTTGCGCTTCTCTCGGATTTTCGGCGACGGGAAATAATGATAAGGTTGGATTGATTTTGTATGCTGATAAAGTGCTGAAAGTTGTTCCGCCACAAAAAGGCAGAAAGCACGTTTTGTCGATTATCAGCAATATCCTCACTGCAGATTATGTTCCTGCACAATCGGATTTGAATTCGGCATTCAATTATATGATGAGTGTTTTCAAAAGAAAATCTCTGGTGTTTGTTTTTTCTGACTTTGAAGATGAATTTGACCAGAAAATCCTTAACGTTACAGCAAGAAAACATCAGTTGTTGGGACTTCGGGTTTTTGACGAAAAAGATATGGAGATTCCTGATATCGGTTACGCACTATTCCGCGATGCAGAAACCGGAAAACAAGTCTGGGCAAATACTTCCAGTTCCAGGTGGCGTTATGAATTTGCGGAACAGCAAAAGCAGAAGATGCGCCAAATTAAAGAAGAATTTGAAAATTCTTCTGCCCATTTTCTTGATGTCAATACATCTGATGATTACAGCAAATTACTTTATCAATATTTCAGGAAATAGAAAAAGCAAGAGTAAAAGAACAAAGAATCAAAACACAATAGACTAACAACTATCAAACAACAACTGTCAATTATATAAATGCCTTACAGACTATTCAAAATATTTTTTTCGTTTTTTATATTCTTTTTTTCATTAGGATTTTCACAAACCTTGTCTTCGAATCTGGACAAAACCACTTTGGCTTTGGGCGAAGTGGCGGTTTTCAAGATTCAGATTCTGGATTTGGACGGGAAAGATGTTCAGATTGCACCAAGGAACGAGTTGCTGCCTTTTCACTTCGAAATGGTCAATGACAGTATTGCGAAACAGAAAGATATCTATCTGCGCTCCGTAAAATTTGCCATTTTTGAGGAAGGAAAATTTAAGATTCCCGAGATTCAGGTAAAAGTTGGAGATAAAATCCTTAAAACTATTCCGTACGAAGTGGAAGTCATTAATACCGCAAAAAAAGGCGACCAGATTAATGACATTATGAAGAACAAGGAAGTGGAGTTGGATGTCAAAGACTATTGGGATCTATACAAGTTCTACGTTCTTTTGGCTTTGATAATTATTGCAATTATTGTTTTGATTATTGGCATTGTAAAATGGAGTAGAAAGCGAAAAGATAGCCCTGTAGTTACTACGAATCAGACCTTAAAGGATTTGGAAAAACTTAGAAAGAAAAATTATATCGAGAACGAAAATTTCCGTGCTTTCTATGTTGAACTGATTGAAATTACCAGAGGTTTTATTACCAAGCAATATCAGATTCCTGCAGATGTTTTGCTGACCGATGATTTAATCGATTATATGAAAAATACGAACGCTATTTCTCAGGAAAATGAAAAAATAGTGGAAGATATATTTTTGCGTGGCGACTTGGTAAAGTTTGCGAAAACGATTCCGACCAAAGAGATAATGTCAAAAGATTTTACAGCAATTCGGGATTTCGTAAAACGTTCTACCAAAGACGTGGAAGCGGAGAATCTTCGAAATAATTCTGTCACAGAAATCTCAGCTGAAGACCAATCCAAATTACGAAAACTCAAATAAATCATTAATCAAAATTCAATTATAATCAACCCGTGAATTTCGAGTTTTACAGTCCGATTTTTCTATTACTTTTTTTATTGTTCATCCCATTATTGATATTGGATGCTGGCAAAAAAAAGAGTCGGGGAATTGCAGTGCCTTCTGTTAAAAATATGAAACCGACAGGAAGCATTTCTCTTGTGATGACTTTTCTTAAGATTTCGAAATATTTCATACTTTCCGCTTTGATTATTGCTTTGGCAAGACCGAGAACTTACACTATTTCTCAGGATAGAGATGAGTCCAAAGGAATTGATATTATGCTTTCCGTGGACGTTTCGCTCAGTATGTTGGCGAAAGACCTAGATCCGGACAGGTTGGAAGCGCTTAAAAAAATCGCTATTGATTTTGTTAATAAACGAGACAACGACCGAATTGGTTTGGTTGCATATTCAGGAGAAGCTTACACCAAGGTTCCTTTGACAACCGACCACCAAGTTGTAGTGGATGAACTGAATCAATTAAATCCTCTGGAATTACAACCTGGAACGGCGATTGGAGAAGGGCTTTCCGTTGCTGTAAACCATTTGAAAAAAAGCAAAGCTAAAAGTAAAATCATCATCTTGATGACCGACGGCGTCAATACCGTTTTGAATGCGATGCCGCCACAAATTGCTGCAGAATTAGCAAAAAATAACGGGATCAAAGTCTATACAGTTGGTATTGGAAGCAATGGGTTTGCAGCGTTTCCGACAGGTACTAATATTTTTGGAGATATTGTTTTTACAGAACAGAAAACCGAAATCGATGAAAACACGTTGATCGATATCGCACAATTGACCGGAGGAAAATACTTCCGTGCGACTTCCAACAGCAGCCTGCAGAATGTGTATGATGAAATTAATCAACTGGAAAAATCGGATGTCAAAACTTCCAAATTGTATAATTATGAAGAATATTTCAGGATTTTTCTTTGGGTGGCTTTAGGATTTCTATTGTTGGATGCGTTGCTCCGTTGGGTTATTTTTAAAATTTTGAATTAAGCTGATGAATTGGTATTTAGGAAATTACTGGTATCTGTTATTACTTCTTTTGTTGCCTGTCATTGGTTACTTCATTATTCATTATATCCGGTGGAAAAACCGCAAAAGAAACCTTTTTGCAGAAGGCAGATTTCAGGATGTGTTGTTTGAAAAAACATCTTGGTTTGCCAAGTTGTTTCCGGTTTTGTATCTGTTAGGTTTTTTATTCCTGATATTTTCGATTATTGACCTTTTGGGTGGAAAAGAGGAGATCAGTGTCAAGCAGAATGTCAGCAGTACGATGTTTGTTCTGGATGTTTCCAACTCTATGAATGCCCAGGATATCCAGCCAAGCCGGTTGGAGGAAGCAAAGAATATTATCATTAATTCTCTTCAAAAGCTGACGAATGATAGAGTAGGAATCATTGTATTTGCCGGCGATTCATACTCTGTGATGCCTTTGTCCAGCGACTATTCGGCGGCAGAAAACTACCTTTTGGGAATCGAAACCAGTGTAGTTCAAAACCAGGGAACCGATTTTTTGAAACCGATTCAAATCGCGGCTCAGAAATTCAAAAATATAACAAAAGGTTCTAGGAATATTGTATTAATAAGTGATGGTGAAGATAACGAAGGTCACGAGGATGAAGCGATTAACCTCGCAAAAAAAGAAGGAATAAGAGTTACAACAATTGGTGTCGGAACCGAAGAAGGCGCACCAATTCCGGAATATTATTTCGGACAATTAATGGGCTACAAATCCGATATGTATGGCGAAACGGTTGTTTCGAAACTGCAAACCAAAGCATTAAAAAATATCGCATCTTCAACCGGCGGAAGTTACCTTGACGGAAATAATCTGGACAACGCGATTAACAATCTTATTAATGAGCTACACAAATCTACAGCTGCCGGCACAACAAGCGTGATCAGTTCTCAATCTGCGGTGCATTACTATCAATATTTTTTGGGTATATCGGTTTTCTTTTTCCTTTTGATTTATCTTTTCAATCCGAAGAAGGATTTTAATTTATAGAAATTTTAAGAACCTCATTATACCTTCGCATTCAAAAACTGGTATTTACCATCTTTATAATCCGCAAAGATATGATGAAAACCATTGCTGATAATGATTTGCTCAGCACCAATTAAGCTGTTGTAGCGGGCAATCTGTTCAAAGTGGATTTCTTTTAAAACAATATTGGGCGCTTTACATTCGATAAGGATTTTTGGTTTTGTTTTTTCTGTAATAAGCAGGTCGATTCGTTTCGTAGTTCCATTCAGTTCCAGCTTTCTTTCAAGAATTAATGACGATGGATTTTTCTTTTGTACAAAACGATAATAATGCAGCCAATGCTGTCTTACCCATTCTTCCGGTGTCAAGACAAGCCAGCTTTTTCTTACCAGATCATAGATAAAAAATGTATCTTTGTCTTGTTTGATTTGAAAATCAAACTGATTTTCAAAATTTAGTTTCGGAACCTGCATACTTTAAGATGAAAGAAATAGATATTATCCTCAAAAATATTAAAAATAAAGAACTTTTACCGGTTTATTTTTTTCAGGGCGATGAGGCTTTTTATATCGATTTGGCGGTCAAACATTTTGAGCAGGATGTTTTGGAAGAAGACGAGAAAGCTTTCAATCAAACCATTGCTTACGGTCGAGATACCAATTATCTGGAAGTTCTTTCTTTGGCAAGGCAATATCCAATGATGGGCGACAAACAACTCATCATTGTGAAAGAAGCGCAGGATATGAAACTGAATGACGAGGAATCCAAGGCGTTGGAAACTTATCTGGAAAATCCTGTTCCTTCAACTATTCTGGTAATTGCCCACAAACACAAAAAGCTGGATGCGAGGAAAAAAGTGGCAAAAACTCTTGCTAAATCCGGAATGCTTTTCACAAGTGAGAAGATGAAAGATTATCAGCTTCCGACCTGGATTCAAGGTGAAATGACCGTAATGGGAATCAAATCTGCACCAAACATCAGTCATCTCTTAGCAGAATATCTTGGAAACGACCTTTCCAGAATTGCTAACGAATTGAATAAACTGAAAATCGTTCTCAAAGACGGCGCAGTTCTGGATGGAAAAATTATCGAAGAACACATCGGCATCAGCAAAGATTTCAACATCTTCGAACTGCAGAAAGCATTAGCGACGAAAGACCAGGCAAAAGCTTTCAGCATTGCTTATTATATGGGAAAGAATAAAAAATCAAATCCCGTTCAAATGGCTTTCGGAGCACTTTACAATTTCTTTTCCAATATTATTATTTATCACACTTTGTCGGGACAATCTCCGCAGACCATTGCTTCAACAATGGGTGTTAATCCTTATGCGATTAAAGATTATTCGGAGGCAGCGCGATTTTATCCGTTGAAGCACGCTACAAGAGTGATTTCTATTCTCCGCGAGATGGATTTAAAATCCAAAGGTCTCGGTGTAAGACAAATGGAAGATGAAGAAATCTATAAGGAAATGGTTTATAAAATCATTAAAGTAGATGAACTGAAAGTTTCAGTGTAAAAATTCCCTTTCAGTGAAGGGGTTTCAAAAGAAATTTTGCCGGAGTGGTTTTTTAGAAAGATTAATTATTTACCATTCATATATTTCACATCGACAGTTTAGATAGGTTCTGAATAATTAATTCCCGAAATTTGTACCCGATTTTTCAAACAAAGAATTATATTTGAAAATTGCTATTTCGAAAGAAATATTCATATCCTTAAAAAAAATAATTTAATAATAAAAATGGAGAACAATATCTTAGACTGTGTCATTGTAGGTTCCGGACCAGCTGGTTTCACAGCCGCAATTTATGCAGGAAGAGCAAACCTGAAACCTGAACTTTTCACAGGACTGGAACCAGGCGGACAATTAACAACAACAACGGAAGTAGAAAATTTTCCGGGTTATCCGGATGGAATTACCGGGCCGGAAATGATGCTTCAGTTGCAAAAGCAGGCGGAACGTTTCGAGACCAAAGTTCATTACGAGATGATTTCCAAAGTTGAGTTTTCCAAAGTTAGAGGTGGCATTCATAAACTGAGTACAGGTTCTCGTGAGATTTTGGCGAAAAGTGTCATTATCTCCACAGGTGCGGCGGCGAAATATCTGGGACTGGCTGATGAGAAAAAATATGCTGGCGGCGGCGTTTCTGCGTGTGCCACTTGTGACGGATTTTTTTACAGAGGAAAAGATGTAATAGTTGTGGGCGCTGGAGATACAGCTGCAGAAGAAGCCACTTATCTTTCCAAGATTTGTAACAAAGTCACATTGTTAGTAAGAAAGGACCATTTCCGAGCCTCCAAAGTAATGGTTGACAGAGTTTTGAGTACACCAAATATCGAAGTGAAATACAATCACGAACTCATCGGAATCGAAGGTGAAAACAACTTGGTAGAAAGAGCTAAAGTGGTTAATAATCTGACCAATGAGATTTCTACAATAGATGTTCACGGGATTTTTATTGCTATTGGTCATAAACCCAATACAGAACTTTTCAAAGGACAAATCGATTTAGACGAAAACGAATATATCATTACGGAAGGCAAATCTGCAAGAACTAATCTTCCTGGTGTTTTCGCAGCCGGAGATGTTCAGGATCACCATTACAGACAAGCAATTACAGCTGCTGGAAGCGGTTGTATGGCGGCAATGGATGCAGAAAAATATCTCGGTGAATTAGCAGGCGAAAATCATACTTGGGTTGAGCAATAATTGAAAGATTATTTAATATCATAAAATCAAAACCGTCCCGAAATTTTCCGGGACGGTTTTTTAATAAAGAACTATTACAAAAATTTGATTTATGATGAAGTGTTTTTTGGAGGAATAATTACTTGTCGCTAAAAGCCAATTTTGCATTAGTATTAGGTCTACTTACAGTTCTTTTCTCGTCTTTATTATGGATCTTGTAGTACAAAAATGCAATGAAGGTTGGTTTATGATAGATTTTATAATACCTGTATTCCGTATGGAAATGTCTGAGGTTAATTTTGTAAAAATCATAACCGATGACAACCAAAAGACAAATGCTTATCACATAAAATACCCGGAATTCCAAATGATAATAAGTCAATCCTGAGAACACAGCGCCAAGAACATAAGCCGTCATTATGCTTAGCAAAAGCTTAGCCTTACCCATCAATTCAGGGTTTTTTCTGAATTTTTTCTGCGTAAACATAGATGCTAATATCCCTAGATCAGTTGTTGTACCAGTTAAGTGGGTTGTTTTTACAGAGAAGTTGGAGATACTAGCTGTTAAACCGTTTTGTAAACCAGTTGCAAATAACATTAATGCTACCAAAGCTTCCGTTTCTTCCAGGGTCTTTCTGTAATAAAATTGTCCGTAGATTCCTACCGCCAAAAGACAAAGGATTTCCAGTATAATTGGCAATGCGTGCGCAAAATATTTACTCTTTTTATTAAAGTTGATGACACTCATATTGGCTACAAATCCACCAAAGAAGAATAGGAAAATCCATCCGCCCACAACGGCAACCTGTGTCCAGTTTCCCTGGCTGATTTCTGCTGCCAAGATTGCGTAATGTCCTGTTACGTTGGATGTAAAAGATAAGAATATCAATAGAGATGCTATATTTATAGTTCCTGCGGTGAATGCAGTCAGCGTCCCCAGTCTGATGTTGTCTCCCAACGTTCTGCTGTTACTATAATTTCTTAACATAATTTATTATTTAAAATTGATTTGATGTGTTTTTGAATATATTTTTTACAAGAAAACTTCTGCTAATCTTCCTTTTTCAGGAACAAATTCCGGCGCCTGTGTTAGAACTTCGACAGCATTGATATGCTTGCATTTTTTCAAATATGGTGTTACATCAAACTGACCTTTTTTCAGGTTTCTGCTTTTTGCTGATGAGAAGTAAGCTTCGTCTATCGCAGCAGTTTCGATATAACTGTTGAAAGTTCTCTGGAAGCTACCTGTGAAGATGTCACAAGTGATTTTGTTGATCAGGTTCGGATATTTGTTGTTGATAATGCTGTAAGCATCGCAAAATTCCTTAGATCTTATCTTTTCAAAAATCGAACTTTTGGTGGTGAATAAGAGATCTCTGATAGAATCGCCCATATCGTATCCCGAAACGAAAAGAATATTGTATTGATTCTCGTCATTCTGTTCAGTTTTATTTTTAAGAACTTTTTTCAGAATTTCAAGAGATTCCAGAGAAAAATCCGTAGCAATTAAAATGGTCTTGATCATAATATTGTGATTTAATTGGTTTTGTTACTTTTTGATGATACAAAACTATAATGACCAGATTAGAATACTTTTGGAACGAAATTAAAATGTAATTAAAGAGATTAAAATGAGATTAGAATTTCAAAAAAGAAATTAGTTGATGAGAAAAATATAAGCTTGCTGCGGACAATTCTACGTTTTATTCGGTCGGAACATAGATCGGAAAACGAATCTGAACTGTCGTTCCCACATTTTCTTTGGAATTCACGATCAATTCGCCATTATGGATTCGGATAATATTTCTTGCTAATGGTAAGCCTATTCCGTAACCTTCATAGTTTTTCGTATTCGAAGCACGGAAAAACGGATCGTAGATTTTATCCATTTCAGAATCCGGAATCCCGATTCCGCTGTCTTTGATAATGACGTAAACGTGATCGTCTGTTGCACCAAGGGAAACTTTAACCTGTTGAAAATTAGAATATTTGCAGCCGTTATTGATGATGTTTGCCATTGCAAGATGAAGAAGCTGCTCGTTACCCTGGACTTTCAGTTTTTTAGGATTTTCTGGCAACATACTGATATCCATAAAAACATTATTTTTGGAATTGATCCTTGTTGCCGTTTCGATAACGTCCCAGAGCAGCTGATCCATTCTTACTTTGTCCATTTTCTGGATTTTACCGTCAAATCCTGTTTGGGCGATCATCAGCAAAGCCTTTATTTTCTTGTCCAGTTTTTCGGCTTCATTAAGAATGATTTGAAGCGTTTCCTGGTAATGCTCTTCTGATCTGGGGATAGACAACGCAACATCAGCTTCTCCCATAATCGAAGTCAAAGGTGTTCTGAGTTCGTGAGATACATTTCCGATCAGATGATTCTGTGTCTCAAAGGATGTTTCTATACGGTTCAACATATCGTTGAAGGTGTCAACCAGTTCATTTAATTCTTTGTTTCCTGGCTGAGGTTCTAGTCTCAGATGCAGATTCTCTGAACTGATTTCTTTTACTTTGCCTGTGATTTTAAGAATCGGACGGAATAGTGTTTTTGATAGGTAAAAAGAAAAGATCATTGAGAAAAACAATGCCAGAATCATACAGGTAATCAAAGTTCTTTTCAGATAGCCAAGATAATAGACTACATAATGGTTTTGAGCAGATGCAATGGCAATGTATGTTTTATTATCAGATTTGAAAGACTGTCCTATGTAGTAGAATTCTTTGTCATTATAATTGGCTTCTCCTTTTTTGACAATACTTTTGAAAAAACTATCCGGAATATGGATTTGATTTGATATCTGACTGTAATTAGAATCCTTCGGAACCTCGAATACATAATCTTTTTCCATTGGGAGCTCTTCGTCATTCAGACTATTCAGAATATGATTTTTCGGGATGTCGAGATGTTCTTTACTTTTCTCGATTTGGACAATCGTCGTCGCCCGGATTTTCAGTAATTCATAAAAACGCTGATGAGAAAAATTAACAATGGAAAAATATACCAATCCACTGAACAGCAGAATGACGACTGTGAAAACAAGCATCAGGAGAAGCATTGTTTTGGTTTGATTGGTAGGATTTCCTTTCAGCATTGTTTATGATTTTTTGAGCACATAACCCATTCCTATTACAGTATGAATCAGTTTGTCATCTTCCTGATTATCGAGTTTTTTTCTGAGATAGTTAACGTAAACATCCACAACATTGGTTCCCAATTCATAATTAACGCCCCAAACTGCTTCCAGTATTTCTGCCCTTGATATTACTTTTTCCGGGTTATTCAGGAAATAGAGTAGGAGCTTATATTCTGTTGAGGTTAATGAGATTTCTATTCCGGCACGAGTCACTTTTTTGGTATAATCATTCACTGTCAGATCCGAAAATTGATAGGTGTTTTTATCATCAATTTCGTTTGGTTCTGTTCCGTTATTGTGGCCACTTCTTCTGAGAAGGGATTTTATTCTGGCAACTAGCTCTATGAATTTGAAAGGCTTGACAAGATAATCATCGCCGCCACTTTCTAATCCAAGCACAATGTTTTCGGATGAATCCAGCGCTGTTAAAAATAATATAGGAACAATTTTATTCTTCTTCCGGATTTCTTTGCAGACTTCCAAACCGTTGATGTCTGGTAACATTATATCCAGAATAATCAGGTCAAAATCGTTATCATCAACCAATTTGATACCGGTTCTACCGTCCAGAGCTACGGAAATCTCATAGTCAAGTTCCTGCAATCCTTTTTTGATAAAGGAAACAACACTGGATTCATCTTCTATCAGAATAATTTTTTTCATAACTAATTCTACAAAAATATAAAATTACTGTTAGCAGAGAAATTTGAGATTATATAAAGAAAATTATTTTATGTTATTAACTTTTTGAACAGTATATTTTTTTAGTCTAAATAATTATAACAGATTATTATTATGAACAGACTTGTCTGTTCATTTTTTATTTATATTTGTTACAAATCTTACAAAATGCATCCACCTCGTGAAAGAATCCTGAATACTGCCTATACTTTATTTCATAAGCAGGGTTATAATAATACCGGGATTAACCAGATTATTATGGAGGCAAACGTTTCCAAAGCAAGTTTTTATGCCCACTTCAAATCAAAAGATGACTTGTGTATAGAATTTTTGAATAAAAGATTTGATTATTGGGTGTCAGAACTCGAAAACTTCACGAAGCCTGCTTCTTCTTTGCGAGAAAAAATTCTCAGTTCCTTTGATTTTTTGATGTACATGAATGAAAAGGAAAATTTCAGAGGATGCAGCTTTCTCAACCTTCTCTCTGAAGTGCCAGAAGAAAAATTGGCTATACATACCACTATACGCGATCAAAAGAAAAAATTGAGAGATGCCTTCGATATCGAAATCAAAGATGAAATTTTGTCAGCACACATTTATCTCCTTTTTGAAAGCTCCATTATTACCAGCCAGCTTTACAGATCGAACGAATTAATTGTAAAATCCAAAACAATACTTATTGATATCATTAAAAATCTAAACTAAAAAACTCACAAAAACTACAAACTATGAAAAATAATATATCATTGGAATCCTCTGATTCCGCTATATTTAGATTTTGCATTTTAGTAATACTATTGATTGGTCCGTTTTTATTCTCACAAGTAGGCATTAATACAGTGGCTCCCAAATCGACTCTGGAAGTTGTCGCAAAAACTAATGGTGCTTTGCAGGTCGAAGGTCTTATGATCCCAAGATTAACCGGGGATCAAATCAAAACGATGACAGCCAACCTGGAATCAGGAACCGAATCTTTAATGATTTATGCCACATCAGCTCCTGCGGTTTCCAATGCAAGTGTTGCCAAAATTACCCAGGCAGGATATTATTACTGGAATGGGACAATTTGGGAAAATATTGGTGGATTGACGTCCAATATTTATACAGCGGACGGAACCATTACAACCGCACAAGCAGCCAGAAATGTAGAACTGAACGGCAAAAATCTTATTTTCTCAGGTGTCGGAAGTGTGGGAATAGGGACAGCTAATCCTTCTGCAAAGCTGGATGTTGCAGGGACAGTAAAAGCCAGCGCGGTGGATTATAATTCGGATGCAAGATTAAAGCAAAATATTACTCCAATTGCCAATGCGGAAGAAATTTTACTACAATTAAATCCTGTTTCTTATTTCTGGAACGAATTGGGTAAGAAGAAAGGCGGAAATGGGCAACTTCAATATGGCTTAATAGCGCAGGAAGTGGAAAAAGTGCTTCCGAACATTGTAAATACAGATTCGGAAGGCTATAAGTCTGTAAACTATAATGAATTGATTCCGCTTTTACTCAAAAATGTCCAGGAACAGGATAAGAAAATCAAAGAATTACAAAAAGAGATACAACAATTAAAAAAGGGAAAATAGTCCCGGATTTAATGCTCTCTTCGATGTATTTGTCAGGTTGAAGTCTGAAAAGACTTTCAATTAATCATCAACTTGTAATTCTTAATACAATGAAAATAAAATTATATTTCCTTCTTTTTTTGGTAATCTTTCAGCAGATTTTTGCACAAAGCGATTACTATTGGATAAACGGAACCGGCGACTGGAGCGATCTGAACCACTGGCGGATCGGCTCGTCAACGGGTCCACAGGCGACTATTATTCCTTCCAGATATGATAATGTATTTATTACCAATTCGAGTGGTTTTACCGCAACTATGGGGATTATCTCCGGCTCATCGCCTATTTGTAAAAATTTTACCGTTCAGGATGGCTTTACCGGTAATTTTAGACTAACCACTGGTATTAGTATCTACGGAAATGTACAATGGCGGAAAGGTGCTTATCTATCAGAGAATACTGGTATGACGCTAATGTATGATAATACACAGATCACACCCAATCTTATAGATATACCCTCGGATATCTACTGGATAAATAATACTTCTTACGACGATTATGGTGGTTGGGGTTATACTAAATCGGCTTATGTTTATCTCACAGGAAACGGAAAATGGAAACTGATCAATGATCTTGGCGGTGATCATTTCGATATGGCATTGACGATACAAGATAACGCTTCGCTGGATACCAATAGTAAAAATATTACTGTAAAGAATTTCAATTACAACTCAAGCACCGTTTCTGATTTCGGAAATATCGTCATTAACACAACCTTTGCCAACATCAACGATAAGGTTAATCTTTCTAATTCCATAATCAATAATACCACGCACAGCTATTATAATAATTACAATATTAATAGCCCCGGATTAACTTTTACAAAACAACAGACCGTAAAAAAAATTACTTCGAGCTCCAATATGTACAAGCCGGTAATTAGCTCTACAATAGGAGTTTTGAATGTTGATGAAATGGTAATGAACAGTAATGCAACATTTAGTGGTTTGATTTCTGTAAATAATCTGAACCTTAATAATTTGATTTATTCTTTAGACAATACTAATATTAATTACTATCTTCAGATAAACCAAAGCTTTACCGCCAATGTATCTTGTAAAGGAATATCACCGTCACTTGGGATTTCCAACAGCGGCTATACCTATAAAGGAAAAATAATAGCATCGGCAGGCGTGGCAATGGATTTTCCCAATTATACCATTACCAACATTAATGCAGGCGGAGGCGCTAACTATACTGCAGCAACAGACGGTGGCGGAAATATCGGCAACATTACCTATAACAATTACACTTCCAATACCTATTATTGGATAGGCGGAGCCGGCAACTGGTTCGATCCTTCTCATTGGTCTTTGACCTCAGGAGGTACACCTGCAAATTGCGTCCCGATGAGATGGGATGATGTCTTTTTCGATCAGAATTCCGGGACAGGGCTAATTGTTTCTGCAAGTAATGGTCAAAATACAGAATTCCGGAATATGAAATGGCTGAATGTTCCTGGAATCCCACAATGGAATGTATATACCGCAACCTCTTATGGCAGTGTTTACCTGCAAAAGAATATGCAAATAAATACAACCAATACCAGTTTTAATTTCTCAGGAACATCTTCATCTGCGAATTATTATATGAGCTTTGAAGGAAACACTATGGCATATATTACTGTTAACGGAGTAGGGAATTATTATCTGATTGCTCCCAATACAGCTGGTGATTATCATTTAAAATCCATTGGTGCCTTTAATTTCAGTTCCAGTGGTGCAGCCAATCTTTTTGCTGATAACAGTAAAATAAGTGTTCAGCAAATGACTTTGGGTGGGAATTCGGTTTCAATAAGCAATTCGGATATCACCGCAGTTAGTATTACCATTTCTTCCGTACAGGCTATTAATGCTCAGAATACGACTGCCCGAGTTGGCGGAGTTATGGTTAATAGTGATACCAATAATCATTTCATTGATAGTATTATTTTTAATGGCACTGGAAGTGTAGGTGTTCGGGGAAAAATTTCTGCCAATACGATGCAGGTCGTAAGCGGAACAGATTTTCTTCTTAACGGGTATAATACATCCAATTCTACAATTTCTACCAAAAGCTTTATTCACAACGGAACCGGAGGGATAATTTTCGGTAATTACGGTTACAGTCCGTCTTTCTCTGTTACCGATGTATTTCTTTTTAACAGAAATGCTTGTTCTTCTATGCAGAATATGAGCGGGATCTCATCTGCGCAAAAGGGAAAATTGGTATTGGGAAGTAATGTCAATGGTAACGGAATTGTTCAGCTCAACAGATTAAATATAACCAATATAACGGCGAGTGGAGCAACTGTATTAGCAGATAATTCTATTGACAATGGGAACAATACAGGAATAACATTTACAGCACCTACCGGAAAAAACCTGTATTGGGTTGGCGGTGCCGGAAACTGGGAAGATCCGGCACATTGGTCTGTGGTAAGCGGAAGTACTGATCCTGCTAATCGTTGCGGGCCGCCTACTATTTATGATAATGTCTTTTTTGATGCCAACTCAGGGTTGGTAACCGGCAGTAATATTATTCTTAATAATTATGCAAGAGTGAATGATATGACATGGACGGTTCCTGCTCCAGCTACAGGAATAATGTATATGAATAGTTTTTCCATGACGATCAATGGTAATCTGTCTCTGCAATCTAATTTTTCGGTCAGTGGTAATTTTGGAGATACTTACAAATACTGGTATTTTACGAACTTGGGTAAACCTACAGGCGCTTTAAAGACGATCAATATGTCGGGAGTCAATGGGATTTCCAATTTAGATTTTACAGGTAATGCCACATGGGCAGTGACCGGGACAATGAAAAGCGATTACAGTATTCGTCAGAATACAGGTGCTACACTGGATTTTACTAATGTAACAGCACAATCTCTACTGATGAATTTTTCAGGAGAAAAACTGATACTCAACAACAGTACTATTAATGTAAACTCACTAAGTGTAAATACCGTGCAGCCAATACAGGATGTTAATAGTGTTATTAATATCACTCCTATATATTATCAATATCTGGAATCCAGTTTTAATGCTCGTAACCATTATATTGAAAAAATAAATATTAAATCAACCTATCAGGATAACTCTTCTTATCCCGGATATTATGCCATTTTCAGTTTTCCTCAGGGAACCATCAATGAACTGAATATATTACCTTATTCAAGTTCGAATGCTTATACTGGACCTGGTTTCCGCACCCTTCATATCGCAAGCCTGAATAAAGTAAACACACTTAATATCAGCGGAAAAAATACGGTTTCTTTAGGAAGTAATATCTATGTTCAGCAAAAAATGAACATATTAGGAGAATGTAGCTCGGATAAGCTGGCAATCATAAGTTCTGATGCCACCTCAAAGCAAATTGTAATCCCAAGCTACAATGCAACGGATTTTAAAATTACAAATGCATACCTCAAAGGGCTTTCTTCATCAGGAGGACAGACCTATGAGGTGAGTAGTAGTATTGATGCGGGTAATAATACCGGCTTCAACTTTAATGCGGTTCCGGGAGGTCGTGATTTATACTGGATAGGAGGACAGGGTGATTTTGACGATGCACAACACTGGTCTTTAACTTCGGGAGGAACTCCAATCGTCGACTGTTTTCCACCGCGTGCTACGGATAATGTTTTCTTTGATGTCAATTCCGGATTTACAGCTGCACAAAACAGGATATATATATCAGGTAATAGGAATGTGAAGAATATGACGTTTGATAATGCTCCTAATAAACCCATTCTACATTTTGGAACAGATCCTTATCGGGTATATTTATTATCCATATACGGAAATCTTACATTACAAAGTGATGCAACTGTTAGTGTACCATCCGGATCTACAGTTCCTTTCAATATTATAATGCAACAGAGTTCAACTCCCGGAATTACCCGATATATTGATACCAAAGGGGTAAGTACATTAATCAGTATCGCTGCTACTCAGGATTATTTTGAACTTCAAAGTGCTTATAATGGCGGACTCGCAGGGACAAATGTAAAAGGTTTTAAAACTAATAATAATTCTTTAACGACTTTAAGCTCTTCTAAATTTGAATTAATTTATCCTCAGAATATAGGTCCTGTATTGAACTTTGGACAATCAGTTATTAATAGTCCAACCTTTACTATTGATTCCTACAACAATTATCCGGTAACGATAAATGCCATCGACTCTAAAATAACAACGGGTAACTTCTATGTTCGTGTAACAAATGTAAACAACTTCGGAGATGTGACGATAACAACTGCAGGTACATTAAATGGTGGAACTCCTGTTCATAATTTCAATAAAGTAACTTTCCTTGGAAGCGGTACACTATCATCAAAAGGCAATTACAAAACTTTATATTTCAATCCCGGAACATATACCATTGCCAGTGGGCAAACGGTAACAGAAAATCTTTTTATGACAGGAACTTCATGTAACAGGATTAACGTGAGCAGAACAGCTGCTTCCGGTCAAACTATCATCAATCTTGATCCGGCAGCTGCTTATACTATGTTTTACGCATCCGTAAAAGACATGAATTTTTCACGTCCTGTCAGTGCTTATGGAAACAGTCAGGATTTGGGAAATACTACTAATCTTACCATTGTACCTACCAATGTTCAGGCAGTTGGATTTGGCGGTAACAAAACATTGTGTTCGTCAGAGTTTCCTAAGACATATGATGCAGCAGCATTATACGGAACAGATCCAAATGCATCATATACCTGGACAAAAATTGGAGCACCGAATGCCGGAGTTATCAGCACTTCTCCAACGGTTACTTTTACCCAGCCGGGAAATTACAGTGTAAAAGTGGTGTATGCTCAGGATGGATGTAATATTACAGAAAACTTTACGATTTCGTCTGTTGCATCAGCGTTAGATAATACGTCTACTACTGCAATCAGTGCTTTGATTCAGGCTACGAGTGATGTTGTGGTAACTTTTAAAGGAAGCTTAACCAATCAGACTTATATTTTTACTTACAGCATCAACAATGGTCCTGATATGGAAATCACTTCCAATGCAAATGGTGTGGCAACACTTAATCAGCCAAGAAATATTGTAGGCTCATTTGTCTATCATCTGAAAGGGATTCGATTTGCAACAGGTATGGCTTGTCCTGTTGCGATAGCCAAAGATATTGTAGTGAACATTAATCCTGATTGTACAACACCAGGAGTTGTTCAGTTGTACGGAAGCGAATTGAGGGGCTGTACAGCAAGTTCCGGAGCAAGACGATTGGCGGAATTATCTTCAATTACTATTGCTAATCAACCTATAGATGTCAATGTGACACAATTGATCCCTGGAATAGGAATCGTCATCAAAGAAGGAACCGACATTTTCTTATTAAGAAATAAAGAAGCCTTACCGGAAGCGCTTACCTTACCCTCAAATAAGCCTTATATTCAAGGAGCAATCATTTATCATAATGATCATTTCTATGAAGGTATTGATAATGGTAAATGGATCAGGATTGATAATGAATAGAATATTTCAAATGAAATAATTAATTAAATAAAACACAAGCACAGATTCTATCAACACACTTTGAAAAAAGAAGGTCTTAATGATCTTCTTTTTTTTATATATGAATTCAAAAGTTATTAACTTATGGTAACTGCCTAAAAATGTCATCATTCTTTATGGAATGGATTAGATGCTCTGAAGTTTTAATGTGTAATAAACTTTAATTTCCTATAACTCAATTTTGAATCCCTGAAGTCTTCTCTGGTAATGATGCTGAGTGACATAATTTTGTTTTAAGATTATGGTTCAAAATTTTGGGATTTGAATGATTTCGTGGGCAAGAATTTGTATTTTAAAATCGTGTGAAGTCGTGAAATTGAGATCTGCTTCGTATTAGAAATTATCAAGGTTCTGTTTGATGTTCATTATTATAATATTTTTTCAATATTCTAATACTTCCGGACGGTTTTTTAGTTTCTATCCTAACCCTAAATCCTCTTTGATGTAAACAAGGGCTTCATTTTCTTGAAAAAATGTATCTCTTCATCTTCAGATTTAAACCAAAGATTTTAGTTTTTGTAATGCCTAAATAATTATCCATAGGAATTTTTCGCATTTTAGAACTATATTATCTATTTCAAGATCAATAAAATTAAGTTGTTCGGTATTACTTAGATCCCCCAGTCGTAGAATAAATTCTATTTTATTAGTGTCTTGTTTATGTTTTTTGGGTACGATGAATTAATTCTTTTTTATAAATAATACAATAAAAACTTAAACATTACGCTTCCTCTTTAAGCAAGGATGCGACACAAGTATTGTCAGACAGTCCATTGGCGTGTAGATACAATGCCGTAATTAGATGCGGAAACTGCAATGTCTCAAAATATTGAATAATGTTGTTTTTCCGCATCCAATTGGTCCGGATAATAAAATTCCTTTGTTAAGGTCAAAGTTCATTTCTTTTGCTACCAGATCATCTTTAAGCATCCACGCAACCAAGGCGAAAATAATTCCTTTTTCAGATTCGGAAATTACATATTCCTTACCGATCAATTTTGAGGCTTTCTTCCGGAACCAAGGAATAATTTCGTTGTAATCATAACGGCTCTCTATAACTTTTGCCGGTAGTTGCATTGAGATTGCTGTTTTTTGTTGTGGTGAGATTCTTCGCTGCGCTCTGAATGACAGATGAAATATTGAATTTTTTGGAATTCATTAACCAATTCCTTGCTGCTGCCTGCCAGTTTTTCATTTTGGATTTTCCGCCTACCAGCCAACCATTGCTTTCATAATGATTGAAAAATTTTTCTGCTTCTTCCGAATGTGCGTCTTTTTCTGCGAAATACATTTTGACTTCGGAAAGATGAGGTTTTTTAAAACCAGATTCTTCGACTGTGCCGCTTGAATTTTCTTTTTTGCCTTGTTCAAATAATTGATTACTTTCGGGTGGAATACCAATAGTTTTATTGTTTACTATGTTTGTATTGTTTATAGAAGGTGTCAATGCCTGTCTATCTCCTATATCGTTTTTGATATTGTGGCTGTTTATTTCTTGTTTAGAGGTTGTCTGTTTTTTCCTACGCTTCCCGTACAGATTCTGAACTTGTGAATTTTCGAAATTATAAAGGTTTACCAAACTGCCTTTATAGGGATTAAAGGAAGGAATGTATTCGATATAACCGAATAGTTGTAATTCTTTAATGCATTTATGATAGGTACCAAATGCTGATATTTTGCTTAACCTCATCATTTCGTTCCGAGAAATACTGATTGGATTTTGGAAGTGATTGATATTCCAAAACTGGAATAATGCAAGATATAAACTTATATGTGTCGGATTCAGGCGTTCGTCCTGCTGGATTTTGTCGTAAAAACCTGTCAGATGTTTAATGTAATTCATAATCAATTATTTCTGATTCAACATTTTTTCTATATCCTGATAGTTGTAATATAAGGTTCCGCCGACTTTGGAATATCTTAATGTTCCACTAATACGGAGATTCTGTAATGTTCCGGAGGAAATTTTTAAAAGCTCTTTTACCTCTGAAGAACGTAACCATAATTTTTGCTCTGTCGTTTTGAGGTGTAATAGTTTTTTGATATCTTCCAATAATTCATCTTTGAATTCGTGAAGATCTTCGCGTGTAAGGATATTAACCGCCATAGTGTAAGTTTTAAGAGTTAAGACTCCAAAATTGCAGGTTTTGTATGGAGTTACTTCACAAGCTTTACACAAGTTGTGAGCAATTTTAGTTTAAAAAGATTAATATAGCCCAAAGTGGCTAATAAAGAGTAGTTTACAAGAGTGGGAAATCCAATCGGTAACGATTTAGTAATGGTGCTTACTGCACTCGCTTTCATCTGATTACCTTGTAAATCAATACTGCAAATATAAAAAAATAAAGGGTAAAGTACATAGGTGCTTTACCCTTTTTTTCTTTCCTCTCATACAAAAATTATGAAAAAAAATTCCCCCACTGTGGGGAACCTGTGATATTTATTCCAGTATATTTTCCAAATTTTGGTTCATCATCAATAGATGTAATTCCGAAACAGATAGTGATAACTTTTAAAAGACTAAGCTATGGAAATCCTGTTGAGTAAAATATTATCGCAAATAAGGTATCAAGAAGATAAACTCGCTTCCGATTTGATGCCAACGGCGGAAAAGGCGTATCAAATGACCTTATTCCTGAATGAAATGCTTCTTAAAGTAAAAGCCAAGATTGTGCAAAGTGGGTTTAAGAACGAACAGCAGGAAATTAACTTTTTTAAGAACATCAAACCCCAAATCTTAGGAAAGCTCATCTACTACAATAAAGTATTTCGATTTGAAACGACCTGTCCGGTCAGCACAGGGAAAATACATCAGAGTTATTACGAGAATGAATTAAAATCTCTCAAATCAGAATATAAGGAGAGTATTTGCAATACCTATTTTTACAGGTACTACCGTGCAGGAAGAACAGACCGTGACCACAGCTATTTTATGCTCGGAAAAATTAATTACCACGATGGTTTAAATAGCGGAGTTTTTGAAATAGACCTTAGCTTTTCCACTTATTACGATAACAAAATAGCCCATATTATTGCCAATGAACTACTCTATACTTATTTGCTAAACAAAATCAATCCCGAAGAAAATCCTGACTTCGTTTTACTAAATGACGATGTGAATAAGGATATTTCGTGGACTAATTCGCAAAACGCACTTATCGAACTGATATATGCCCTGTATGCTTCCAGTTCTATCTCACACGGAAGTATCGGTATCAGAAAACTGGCTTTGATTTTTCAAATCCTGTTCCGAACTCCTGTAAATGATATACATCACGCTTTCCACAGAATGAAAACCCGTGCAGGTTCCCGAACGGCATTTTTAGACCAGCTTAAAGTTTCATTGGAAGAATATATGGATAAAGACCTTTGACTATTAAAAGGCATTGGTTCAAAGCAGTACATTTATGTGTACTGCTTTTTTTTACCCATATCTGCCAATTGGCAAATGAAGGCAAAATAACGTAGTTAATAATTCAAAAGCCCTCGAAACCCTTATTAAACAAGGGTTTTTCCCGATTGCAAAAATTTTCAAAAAACCGTCAAACCAATTGGCAGACATTGGCAGACAAACTTTGCCACCCTTAGCAATTTTGCATTGTGAACATTAATAGCAATGCAATGAAAATAATCACTATCGAAGAAGAAGCGTGGCAACAGCTCAACAGCCGTATCAATGCGATTGCCGATTATCTCAAAAGGTTAAATGATACAAGCTACGATGACTTGTGGCTGAACAACCACGAGGTATGCCAATACCTGCACATCAGCGAAAAGACTTTGTGGCGTATGCGTACCAAAGGCGAAATAGCTTATTCAAAACTTTACGGGCAATACTTCTATACGATTGGAGCAATCAAGGATATGCTCAATGCCAATGCTATACAAAGCAATGATGAATTTGTACAGGAGCTTATGGCAAAAGGCAAAAGCTATATCAAGAAAGGTAGAAAGCTGAAATCAGGTAAATCTTAAAACGTGCGGTTATGAACATTGACAGAATGGAATTTTTGGCGTGGATGGAACGCCTAATGGAACGCCTCGATATGCTGGGCGACAATATAGACAGCTTACAAAAGAAACGCAACAGCATTGACGGAGAGGAATTGCTCGACAATCAGGATTTACTGCAAATGCTGAAAATCAGCAACCGTTCCCTGCAACGGTATCGCTCCATCGGCAAGTTGCCCTATTACACCATAAGTGGCAAACTGTATTACAAACTGTCTGACGTGCATCAGTTCATCAGGGAAAGTTTTAATCCGCCTTTACCCAAACTGAACGCCAATGGATGACAAACACTGCCTTTGACTGCCATATCAGGCAAGTGAGCAAACGCTTCATATACATTCGGCATTTGAACTTTAAAATATTCAGATTATGAGCGAAGAAACAGAAAACAAACAGCAAACTCCCGAACAGTTATCGGATATATTACTGGTATTGGATAAGCAAAAGAATAAAATACAGGCGGTTACCGGCATAGACGAAAACGGCAAATTGAAGACTACTGACCCCACAAAGGAAAACCAAAGCCAGTTTATGCGTGTGGATAAGCACGGCGATTTGTTCTCCAACTTCTTCTCTAACTTTTGGAGGCAGTTAAAAAATCCGACCAATTTTTCATTCTTCAAAGTATCGGCTGATGAAGCCGTAGATAAGGCTAAGGAAATGCAAAAGCAGGTAGATAATCCTACACCCGAAGGCGAAAAGGAAATGAAAAAGAACGAGGTAAAAGCCGAACCCGAAAATGAACAAAAACAAGAAAATAAAAATGATATGGCAACAACACAGACAACACCGGATACCAGCGAATACCGCTACAAGCCGGAACAGATTGATTGGGAAACAATGAACAATCTCGGAATAGGCAAAGAACGCCTTGAAAAAATGAACCTTTTAGACCCGTTGCTAAGAGGTTACAAGACCAATGACCTTGTACCTGTAAGCGTAAACCTCGGCGGGGCTATTGTTCGCACAGATGCCCGTTTGTCTTTACAGACTGCACCGGACGGAACCGTAGTGGCAGCGATACACGGTATCAGGAAAGAGCCTAACCTGAACTTTGAGTTTTTCGGACACAAGTTTACCGATGAGGATAAGAAAAACCTGCTCGAAACGGGGAATATGGGTCGTGTGGTTGACTTGACCAATTCCAAGACAGGCGAATTGATGCCGTCAATTATCAGCGTGGACAGGCTAACCAATGAGCTGATTGCCCTGAAGACCGAATTTGTCAAAATTCCCGATGAGATTAAGGGTGTAAAATTGAACGATGAGCAAAAACAAACCTTGATGGAAGGCAAATCGCTTTATTTGGAAGGAATGATTTCTAAAAAGGGCGATGAGTTTAGTGCCAATGTACAGTTTAATGCGGATAAAAGATATGTTGAGTTTCTGTTTGATAGAAGTAACAATAATCAGCAAACACAAGAAAACCGGCAGAACAATCAGCAAAGCCAACCGCAGGAAGCTCCGAGAACTTTTAGAGGTAAGGAACTTGATGATGAACAATACAATAAGTTCAAAGCTGGACAAACTGTTTATATAGATGGTCTGATAGATAAAAAAGGACAAAAATATCAGGGCTACATCACGCTCAACAAAGAAACTGGCAAAACAGATTTCTCGTTCCAAAATCCCGACAAGCTCAAAGCCCAAGCGAAACCAACCGAAGCCCACAAAACGCAGACTGCGGTTAATTCCGAGGGAAAAACCAACGAAGCAACCAAGAATATCAAAGAGCCTTTGAAATCGGGGCAGCAAACACCCAAAAATGAAAAACAGCAGGAACAACAGAACAAACCCAAAGCACCTGCAAAATCCAAAGGCGTAAAAAGATAGTGAATAATGAAAACAATTATTGCAGAAAAACCAAGCGTAGCAAGGGAAATAGCCGGACTTGTGGGAGCATCCGATAAAAAGGACGGCTACCTTACGGGTAACGGCTATTTTGTTACGTGGGCATTCGGACATCTGATAGGATTGGGAATGCCCGAAGATTACGGCATTTCGGGGTTTGACAAAGCATCCTTGCCGATACTTCCAAACCCTTTTATGCTGACCGTTCGCAAAGTCAAAAAAGACAAAGGCTATCAAGCCGATGCTGGTGCATTGAAACAGCTAAAAGTGATTGAAAAACTGTTTAACCAAAGTGAAAGCCTCATCGTGGCAACCGATGCAGGTCGTGAGGGCGAACTCATCTTTCGGTACATTTATGAGTATCTGAAATGCTGTAAGCCCTTTAAACGGCTTTGGATAAGCTCGCTGACCGAAAAAGCCATTAAACAGGGCTTTGACAACCTAAAAGACGGAAAGGAATTTGACGGATTATATCAGGCGGCACAAGGCAGAAGCCGTGCCGATTGGCTCGTAGGCATCAATGCTACACAGGCATTGAGCATTGCCGCAGGCAACGGTATTTATTCGCTCGGAAGAGTGCAAACGCCTACACTGGCTTTGATTTGCAAACGGTATATAGATAACAAGAATTTCGCCGTACAGAAATATTGGCAGATACAATTATCCCACTCCAAAGAGCAAATTGATTTTAAAAGTATTTCTGCTACCAAATGGCAGGATAAAAAGCTGGCAGATGATACATTAAAATCTATTGAAAGGAATGGTAATACTGTAACAGTTACTTCCGTAGAAAATAAGAATATAACGGAGCAGCCGCCTTTGCTTTTTGACCTCACAGGCTTGCAAAAGGAAGCCAACAAAAAGCTGAACCTCTCTGCTGAAAAAACTTTGAATATTGCTCAAAGCCTGTACGAAAAGAAATTCATTACCTATCCACGTACCGGGAGCAAATACATCCCCGAAGATATGTGGGCTGAAATTCCCAACCTCGTGAGGGCATTGCAGAACAGGGAAACCTGCAAAGCTGCTTTATCCAAAATTAAATGGGGGCGTTTCAATAAGCGTATTGTAAATGATTTGCGTGTTACCGACCACCACGGATTGTTGATTACAGATAAAGTCCCGTCCGTTTTGAGTGCAGACGAAAATGCGGTGTATGATATGATTGCCTTTCGCCTGCTCGAAGCCATTTCGCAAGCCTGCATCAAAGAAATAACCGATGTTTCCTTACAGGCAATGCACTATGATTTCACCGTAAAAGGCTGTAAAATTTTGGAAGCAGGCTGGCGTATGATTAAGGGTAATTTTTCGGAAGATGATGCAGAACCTATACAGGATTTGCCCGAATTGAAAAAAGGCGATGAACTTAAAATAAAAGAAGCTGCCATTCTCGAAAAGAAAACCAAACCTCCTGTGCTTTATACCGAAGCTGGGCTTTTGTCGGCTATGGAAACCGCAGGTAAGGAAATCGAAAACGAAGAAGAACGGAAAGCCCTGCAAAACATCGGTATCGGTACTCCGGCTACAAGAGCCGCCATTATCGAAACACTGTTTACCCGTAACTATATCCAACGAGAAAAAAAATCTTTAATACCAACCGAAAAAGGATTGCAGGTTTACGAATTGGTTAAAGACCGAAAAATTGCGGACGTGGCTATGACCGCAGAATGGGAACTCGCTTTGCAGAAAATTGAGAACAACGAAGCGAATGCCGGAAGTTTTCAAAAGGAAACGGAAACCTTTGCAAAGTCCATTACCGATGAATTGCTGCAAACCTCCATTGCTCAAAACAGCCTCCCTAAATTGGTTTGTCCGAAATGTAAAAGCCAACAGCTTATTATCCGTGATAAGATTGTTAAATGCTCCGATGAAGTTTGCGGCTGGATACAGTTTCGCAATGTGTGCGAAGTGCAAATCAGTATTTCCGATATTGAAAACCTTGTGAATAAAGGGAAAACCAATCTTATCAAAGGAATGAAAAGCAAGGCAGGAAAGAAATTCGATGCTTATATCGTATTGGATGCCGATTGCAAAACCTCTTTTGAGTTTGATAATAAAAAGCCAAAAAGATAATGACCGATATTACCATATCCCAAAAGGAAATAGCACCGCTTATCCATACCATTAGGGATAAGCAAGTTATTCTTGATGCTGATTTAGCAATGCTCTATCAGGTAGAAACAAAAGCCCTAAACAGGGTTGTAAAGAGAAACCAAAACCGCTTTCCCGAAACTTTTTGCTTTCAGCTTAGCGAACAGGAAGTAAAATCTTTGAAGTACCAATTTGGCACTTCAAACGTTGGACGGGGCGGGAGGCGTACGCTACCCTTTGCATTTTGTGAGCAAGGAGTGGCAATGATGTCCGCATTGTTGCGAAGTGATATAGCGGTAAAGGTCAGCATTGAGATTATGAATGCCTTTGTAGAAATGCGGAAAATGCTTATCAGCAATGCTTCGCTGTTTCATCGTTTGAATAATATAGAACTGAAACAACTACAAGCCGACCAAAAATTTGAGGAAATCTTTAAGGCATTGGAAAGCGACAAGCTCCACAGCGAAAATGGCATCTTCTACAACGGTCAGGTTTTCGATGCTTACGCCTTTGTGTCGGATATTGTACGAAGTGCCAAAAGCTCCATTATCCTGCTGGATAACTACGTGGACGATACAGTGCTGACTTTGCTGGGCAAGCGCAAGGAAAATGTAACCGCTACAATCTATACCAAAACTATCAGCAATCAGCTACGGCTGGATGTACAACGGTACAACAGCCAGTATGCTCCGATTGAAATTGAGGTTTTCTCCGATGCTCACGACCGCTTTTTGATTATTGATAATGCAGAACTATACCACATCGGGGCATCTCTCAAAGACCTGGGCAAAAAATGGTTTGCCTTTTCGAGAATGGATATTGAGGTCGGCAGGATGCTCCAAATTCTAAACAATCCATAAAATGAACCTCTGAATTTTCAGAGGTTTTTTATTGCTCATTGCGACAAATCCTGCCACACAAAGCCAAACCCTGCCACTTCTTCAAAGGCACTTATCTACCGCTATAATTTTAGGCTTCAAGCAAAATTCTAAACAAAATTATAGTATGAGTACACAGCAAAAAGACTTGTCGTATTACAGATTACGACTACAAGAACATCTTAATTCAGGCTTTCCTGAAAAAGCCAGCGACCACAAATTTATCGACCAGCGTTCTTCGTGGGCTGCCAATGCTTACGAGGGTGCTTTCAGTTCGGGAAACGCTATTGAGCAGTGCAACGAAATAGCCAATTACATTCTCTTTGAGGGCTTACATTTTTCAAGGTTCGATACCATTTTTCAGGTGGTCTGCAATGAGTTCGATACCCTAATGGCAGACGAGGAACTTCGACCATTTGCCCTGAAAATGTTCCGTGTTTGCGAGCCTGTTTTTGCCAAATATAAACTGACCGATGATTTCGCCTACGGTTATGAGTTTGATGTACTCTACACCGAAATAACGGGAACCATCGCAATATGGATAACCGAAAATGGGCTTCAGTAAAAAGCAACATCTCCAACAGAATATTGATGCCCTGCGAATTGCTTTTAAACTGGAAAAGGAGAACCGACAAGCCACCGTAGGCGAAAGACTGCTAATGATGCAATACAGCGGATTTGGCGGTCTTAAATTCGTTCTGAACCCCGTTGAATATGAGATGGACATCAACAATTGGAGAAAGACCGAACACGACCTTTTCTCTATTACGCAGGAGCTGCATCAGGTTTTAAAAGAAAATGCCACAGACGAAAAGCAATACAAACGATTTGTGGACAGTATGCGAAGCTCCGTACTCACAGCATTCTACACACCGCCGGAGGTTATAGATGCCGTTTCTTCCGTATTGCGTGATAGCGGTTTGAAGATTGATAAATTCCTCGAACCCTCCGCAGGTATCGGCTCATTTATACAATCCTTTTCGGAAAATCAAAAAGCCAATGTTACTGCTTACGAAAAAGATTTGCTAACGGGCAAAATCCTAAAGCAGCTTTATCCCGCAAATAATATCCGCATAAGCGGTTTTGAGGAAATCCCCGAAAAGGAACAAAGCAGTTACGATGTTGTTGCCAGCAATATCCCGTTCGGTGATACCTCTGTATTTGACCTTTCATACTCCCGAAGTAGAAACCCCGCAAAGGAGCAAGCTGCCCGAAGCATTCATAACTATTTCTTTTTGAAAGGAAATGATATGCTCCGAGAAGGTGGTTTGCAGGCTTTCATTACCTCACAGGGGATTTTGAACAGCCCGAATAATGAGCCGATACGCAGGGCATTAATGGAAAACAACAATTTGGTTTCAGCTATCCGCTTACCCAACAATCTGTTTACAGATTATGCAGGTACAGAGGTTGGCTCTGACCTGATAATCCTGCAAAAGAATACAGCAAAACCAAATTTGACCGAAGCGGAAGAATTGTTTTGCCAAAGCAACAAAACAGGATATGGTACACCCAGCAATGCTTTATTTGAGGACGGTACAAGAATTATACATACGCATTGGAAAGTAGATACTGACCCTTACGGGCAACCTGCATTAATCTATACACACAAAGACGGCGTTGAGGGCATTGCAAATGCCCTCAAAGAGATGCTTTCCGAAGATTTTGGTAACCACCTGAATTTGTCTTTATACAAAGGCGAACAACACGATGAACCTTTTATACAAATTCCAACGCCGGTAATTCCGCCTCCCATTGTTGAGCGTGAAATCATTCAGCCCCAGCAACAGCTTTTTACGACACCTGTGATAAGACAGGAAAGTCCGCAGGAATTAAAACAGCTAAGCATTTTCGACCTATTTGAAAATACAGGTGAAACTGTGGCTGTCCTTGCTCCGCCAAAAAAAGCAACATCAGCCAAAAGACAGACCAGCCAGAGAAAACGAATGCCTATCAGTCGCCAGCCCGACCTGTTCAGTTCTGCAATGCAGCAACCTTACACGCTTCCTGTTTCAAATGGCAATAAAACATTTAATGGCAAAGAACAGGAAGTAATCGGCGATTTGTTTTCGCAACAAAACGGGAATGGCCAAGCTGATAAGCCAGCCATTCCCGTAGCCGTTCTTGCCGCCATTCCCGAACCTGCGCCGTTTAGTAACGAACTGCAATCGTTCCACCGAAACGATTGCCTTGTGGTAGATAATGGCTGGGTGGGTTATCTGCAAAGTGTAGATACCGCAGACGGTACGGCTGTCTTCCACCCGTTGCAATTACCTCCTACGCAAAAAGCAAGAGCCGAAGCGTATATACAGGTACGTGATGTTTACCAACAGCTTTATACCAAAGAAGCACAGCACCAAACTGAACACAAAGAAGAAAGGGAAAACCTTAACCGATTGTACGATGCCTTTATCAAAAGGTATGGCAATCTGAATAGCGCCGATAATATCAAGCTCATTAAAACGGACAGTGCCGGAAAGGAAATGCCTTATCTGGAGCGTGTGGTGGGCGGCGTGGTACACAAAGCGGATATATTCAGCCGTCCGGTCAGCTTTTCCATCACAACATTAGCTACCGACAATCCCGATGAAGCGTTGGCGGCATCGCTGAACAAATACGGAAGTGTGGATTTGGACTATATGTCCGAAGTGAGCAATATGACTGCCGATGTGCTGAAAGAAGCCTTACACGGCAGGATTTTCTATAACCCTTTGCAACAGGAATATGAAATCGCCGAACGCTGGATTGCAGGTAACGTGGTAGAAAAAGCGGCGGATGTAAGAAACTACCTCGAAAACAATCCCGATGATGCCCAAGCCAAAGAAAGCCTTACTGCTTTGGAAGAAGCCCGCCCAAGACGAATTGAATTTGAAGAGCTGGACTTTAACCTCGGCGAACGCTGGATACCGACTGGCGTTTATGCCCGTTTTGCTTCGCATCTTTTCGATACGGATGTGCGTGTACATTATTCCGAAAGCTCCGATGACTTTTCTGTAACCTGTGGACAGAAGAATGTGCATATATGGGACAAATATGCTGTTAAGGCAGAGAGCAGAACGTTTGACGGGATTAACCTGCTGAGGCACGCCCTTGTCAATACTACGCCTGATATTACCAAGAAAATCACAATAGATGATAAGGAAGTAAAGGTTAGGGATATGGAAGCCATTCAAATGGCAAACACCAAGATTGACGAAATCCGAACTGCCTTTACAGAGTGGCTCCACGCCCAAAACAATGAGTTTAAAAACAGGCTGACCGACCAATACAATGATACCTTTAACTGTTTCGTCCGACCGAATTATAACGGAACACATCAGGAGTTTCCGGGATTAGACCGCAAGGGGTTAAAAATCCAAGACCTGTATGATAGCCAAAAGGACACCGTTTGGATGATTAAGCTCAACAACGGTGCTATCTGCGACCACGAAGTAGGTGCAGGAAAAACGCTGGTAATGTGTACGGCAGCACAGGAAATGAAGCGGTTGGGGCTGGCTCACAAACCAATGATTATCGGGCTGAAAGCGAACGTACCCGAAATTGCCGAAGCATATAGAACCGCCTATCCGCACGCTAAAATACTCTATCCGGGCATTGACGATTTTACGCCTAAAAAACGCTTGCGGATTTTTGGTGATATTAAAAACAACGATTGGGATTGCGTGATACTCACACACGACCAATTTTCTATGATACCGCAATCGCCCGAAATGCAAAAGGAAATTCTCGAAATAGAACTGGACAGTGTGGAGCGTAACCTCGATGTGCTGCAATCGCAAGGAAATGAAGTTACCAGAGGGATGCTTGCCGGAGCGATAAAGCAAAAAGAAAATCTCGAAGTAAAGCTGAAAACCCTGCAACACGATATTGAGAACCGTAAAGATGATGTGGTGGACTTCAAAATGATGGGCATAGACCATTTGTTTGTGGATGAAAGCCACCAGTTTAAAAACCTCATTTTTAATACACGCCATTCAAGGGTTGCCGGATTGGGAAATATGGACGGAAGCCTAAAGGCTTTGAACCTGCTCTTTGCCATTCGCACTATCCAAGACCGTATTGATGCGGATATGGGTGCTACTTTTCTTTCGGGTACAACCATCAGCAATTCACTGACAGAGTTGTATCTGCTGTTTAAATACCTACGCCCAAGAGCATTGGCAAAGCAAGGCATTCATTCTTTTGATGCGTGGGCGGCTATTTACGCCCGTAAGACCACCGATTATGAATTTTCGGTGGCTAATAATATCGTGGCGAAAGAACGTTTCCGCTATTTTATCAAAGTACCGGAACTGGCTCAATTCTATTCCGAAATCACGGATTACCGTACAGCGAAAGATATTGGAATTGACCGCCCCGAAAAGAATGAGGTGTTATACAACATACCGCCAACTCCCGACCAGGAAGCATTTATCCAAAGCCTGATGCAGTTTGCCAAAACGGGCAATGCCACTTTATTAGGAAGAGAGCCGCTTTCTCAACGGGAAGAAAAAGCAAAAATGCTGATTGCTACGGACTACGCCCGTAAAATGTCGTTGGATATGCGAATGGTAAGCGATATTTATGAAGACCACCCCGACAACAAGGCTTCTCATTGTGCCGCTAACATTGCGAAGTATTACCACCAATACAATGCGCAAAAAGGAACGCAGTTCATTTTCTCGGATTTAGGTACTTATAAACCGGGTGAATGGAATGTATATTCTGAAATTAAACGCAAGCTCGTGGAAGACCACAACATACCTCCACACGAAGTCCGGTTTATACAGGAAGCTAAGAATGATAAGCAGCGTAAGGAACTTATCAAAGGAATGAACGAGGGCAAAATCCGTGTGCTGTTCGGTTCAACAAGTATGCTCGGCACTGGCGTAAACGCACAGAAAAGAGCCGTTGCCGTACACCATTTGGATACACCGTGGCGACCGAGCGACCTTGCCCAAAGGGACGGGCGGGCTATCCGAAAAGGCAATGAAATTGCAAAGCATTTTGCGGACAACAAAGTACAAGTAATTATCTATGCCGTAGAAAAATCACTGGACAGCTATAAGTTCAACCTGCTATTCAACAAACAGCTTTTTATCGACCAGCTAAAGAATAATAATCTCGGTAAGCGTACCCTTGACGAGGGTAGTATGGACGAAAAATCGGGTATGAACTTCTCGGAATATGTAGCAATTCTCTCAGGAAATACCGACTTGCTGGATAAAGCCAAAATAGAAAAGCAGATTGCCGGACTGGAAAGCGAAAAGCAGGCTTACAGTCGTTCTAAATACAGTGCCAAATATAAATTGGAAGACTATACAGCCGAACTTGACAAAGCCCAATCACGCTTTGACCGTATGAGCCTTGATTGGGGAAACTTAGAGCAACGGTTACAAAAACGGCAGGACGGTACGGTTGTAAATGCTCTTGTGCTGGACGGTTTATCGCCGAATGCCGATGTAAAACAGACGGGTGCAAAACTTAACCAGCTTGCGGACAAAGCACGTACAGGAGGCGATTATGAAGAAATCGGTAGCCTGTATGGTTTTCAGCTATTGGTAAAAACCGAAGTTTCCCAAAAAGAGGGCGTGGATATTCGTGTGAACCGATTTTTTGTACAGGGCGAGGGCAATATCAAATACACGTTCAATAACGGTGTTATGGCAAAAGACCCCGAAACGGCATCACTGAATTTTTTAAGGGCTTTGGAAAAGCTGCCTGTCTATATTAAAAAGGAACAGGAGAATATTGCCGAGTTCCAAAAAGATTTGCCTGTGCTTCAGGAAGTGGTTAACGGTACGTGGTCTAAAGAAACCCGTTTAAGCGAACTTAAAACTGAACTGGCTGCCGTAGAAAGGAAAATACAGCTTTCCATAGAACCTGTTAAACAAGTAGAAGAACCTGCGGAACAAACTGAAAAAAAGCAGCAAGCTCCAAAGGTGTCAGAAAGCATTATCAGAACTAAAGGTATCCATTTGCCACGAGGCGTACTATGAAAAGAAAACGGGGATCTGCAAGTCCCCGTTCCTTTTTTATCAATTTCTAATATTCATCTTCTTCCAGCTCATCCATCCGTTTTATCAGCGCATCACGCAGGCTGTCAAGAAACTTCGTCCGGTTTATTTTTCGGGCTTTCAGCTCCATAAATGTATGGTAAAAGTCGCCTAAATCAACATTAAAGATGCTTTCAAATGTTTTGGCGATTACTTTAATATCCGTATTGTCAAATACACCCTGAGCGTGAAGGGCATATATCAATTCTGTCAATGCAGTTTTACTGCCTCGCCAATTTAAGTTAGGTAATTCTATTGATTTGCTTTTATGTATCGGGCTGTGAAGCTGGTCTTCAAGATATACTTGTATCAGGTCATTGGCGATGATTTTTGCAGCCTTATAATCGTGGGAAGTGGAAAAATTATGGTCCGCTTCAAAATAATAGGTGTCCAGACTTAGTTTAATGTCATACTTTCCCCGTACAAATAGCTTATCATCTATAAAAGTATTATTGGTTCTGTAATATTTATAAAATTCGAGGTTATTGTCAAAATATCTTTTGAGTTTTTCCAATTCATCATTATAGTATTTCTTCACTGCCTTACCGCCATAAGGTTTCTTTGTTTCGATTTTATAGATAGCGTTATAATAGATGAGCTTTGAAACAATAGCGGGCTTTTGATGCTTGAAAAAACGAATTTCTTCCTCTACATTTTTAAATCCTCTGTTCAATACATATTCTTTCACATTAGACAGGCATTTGATGATAAGTTTTATTATCACTTCAATCTGTTGTATGGAGCAATCCGTTTCAGTTTCTAATTCTTTGATTGCGGCTTCCAGATTATTCAACGTTTCGTTATAAAATTTATCCATCCTGTTTATTTTGAAATTTCTATTGGACACCTACATTGAATTAGTTGATGTCATTACATAGGGTTAGCTAATCGGTCAAAGTGCCTTTTTACGATTTCCTTTCGATGATTTAAAGGTTAAAACAGCAATTACCGCCAAAGCCAACGTAAGCATACCTCCATACAAGAACTCTTTTTCGGGAAACCGTGTGCCTAAAAAACCTGCTATCGGGTATGCTATTGCCCACCACAAATGAGAAAACGCAAAGTGAGAACCGTACACCTTACCTTGATTTTCTGATGCAATGTTTTCGCCTATTAATGTTTCTGACGGCATATCGGCAAGCGTTTGACCTATACCTGCCAAAACCCATAAGAACAGCAAGCCGTTGTACGGAACAAAATTGGCAAAGCTGATAGCTAAACCTATCAGGACAGCCCCGCTTATCAGCGATATGCTCCGTGTTTTGGTTTTATCAAGGCTGCCTAACAGAAAAGCCGTGATAGCTGCGCCTACTCCGAAAATTGCCATTATCCAGCCGTAATGCTTATCATCTAAAGCTAAAGATGTTTTTACCAAACCAACGGTATTTACCAATACCATAGCTCCGGCAATAGCAGATATAAATTCAATACTTAAAGAGAACCTTAAAATCTTGTTTCCAAACAATAAGCGAATACCTTTTATTACTTCGCTCCACGTATTGCCGGGCGGTGTACTATCGGTATTCACTCCTTTTTGCAGTGCTGCCACCGGTATAGTCAATATCAGTAGTATGGCAATGAATAATGTTGCTCCATTGACAAAGAAAATCTGCTTGGCTCCTAACCATACCGCAAATATCCCCGCCAATGCAGGACCAAATACGCTTAACAACTGAAAAGTTGCCATTGATAAGCCGTTGGCTTCCCTGTATATTTCTTTGTCTACTATCTGTGGGATAATAGCCCTGTATGTTGGCGTGAAGAATGCAGCGAATACGTTCAATGCAAATATCAACCCATACACCTGCCACTCGGCATTTACAAACGGCAGCATACACACAATTGCCATTCTTGCCAGTTGCGTTATCAGCAATATGTTTTTTCGCTTTAATTTTTCAGACACTACGCCTGCAAAGGGCGAAAAAATGATATACGCCGTTACCCGCAAAGTGAGAGCCGATGCCAATATAGCTGCCGCATTATCGGGGCTGATTTCATAGGTAAGCAATGCCAATCCTAACCACGTAAAGGCATCCCCGAACAAACTTGCGATTTGGGCAAAATAAAGCCTTGCGAAAGTCGAGTTCCGTAATGTTTTAAATGGTTCTGTAAACGCTTTTTTTAATAATTGTAATTCCATTTTACATTTTTAAATTATTCTTATTAAGCGGATAAGCACCGCCGTCAGACGGTGCTTTTTTCTATCCGCTTCGTTATGGTTTCTTAAAAATTCATTATCAGTTTCACACTGATATTACGTCCCATATTGAAAACGCCCATTCTTCCCGTTGCCGGATTTTCAGGAGCATATTTCAGTCTGCTTAAATGACTTTGATAAGCCACATCAGCAAGATTTTCTCCACTAATGAACAAAGACATAAAGTCGCTCCGGTTGAACGCCTTAATATTTGTTCCGATACCTGCACTCAATAAAGTGTATGCGGGTGTTGCTGTTTCTGTTCCGTAAGCACTGAAAAACTTATCCTGCTGAAAGAAGTGGTTAATCCCAAATTTGATGTAAGCGTTGGAAAACGTTCTATTTACATTCCTTAATTCGGCTTTGATTTCGCCCCTGTATCTCGGGGCTGGGATAAACGGCAAGTATTTCGAGCTTTCGGGTTGGCTGCTTTGGGTAGCCTGTACATACGAAAATGAGTTTTCCAAATGCAGCCATTCTATCGGTTGCGGGTGTATGTCCAAATAAATTTCGCCACCAACTAAGGTAGCGTTGCCCGCTGTATATTGAAAGGCTGGCGCACCATCAACAGGGTCGGGAATAATTTCCGTTCCGTCTTCCGCAACAAGTTTTTCGAGATAGATATAATTTTGAATGAAGTTTACAAATGGCGTAAGCTCCAACGTAATGTGTTTGGAGTTCAGAAAATAGGCAACATCTATCTGGTGACTGATTTCTGATTTTAAATCAGGTGTTCCGAACAGATAACGAAACGTTCCCTCGTGTCTTCCGTTCGCTGACAGTTCCGTACTGTTCGGCGCTCTGAAACCTCTCGATACATTGAATTTTAACGTAGAATTTTTATCGACTTGATAAGACAATCCTAAGCTACCGGAAACGCCATTGTAGTTTTTATTAAAGGCACTGAACTTTAATTCCGCATCGGGGTCTGTACTTTGCACAGGCTCTTCGTCTTCATTAAGATAGAGTTCTTTTGAGTTCATAGACCTGTTGTCAAATCTAAGTCCTCCGGCTAAAGTGAGTTTGCCAAAAGTTTTCTGTGTAAAAAGAAATGCTCCGGCATCAAACAGATTATAGGCAGGTATCAAAAATTCTTCCCCTCTGTTGGTGTTGGATTGCCACATACCACCGATACCAACCGAAGTTTCCCAGCCTCTTGATTTTTCAAAATTATACCGCACATTATAATTAAGTGTGTTCAAATCAAAGAACAATGCCGGTTCATTGGGAGCGGCGGGGTTTTCATACTCTCTTCGTTTATTGTTCTGAAAACCGAAATCGGCATTAATTGTACCTTTATTCAATATGAAATAATTGTTGGAAGAAACGCCCAAATGGTTGATGGTCTGATGTGGAAAACCGACCTTATACCCTTTATAATCATTTCCGCTTGCAACTACTTCATCGCCATTGGCATTTTCATAGATAAATCTTCCTAACTCGTCCCTTTCGCCCTCTACAAGATTAAGCGTGTTGTTATAAGAGCTGACGGTGAGGTGCGAGTGTCCCCACCTTTTGTTTATTCCCAAGAACAAGCTGCCGTTAAGTTCCTTAAAACCCGAATTGAAGACTTTCCCATCGTAGGCATTTTGATAGTTGCCCGCAAATTTATTACTAAACCTGCCCAACCATTGTAAACCATCCTTATTGCCTGCATTGGAAAGGGAGTAGCCTATCAGGTTATTATTGCTTTGGTAATTCGTAGAAACCTGCGTTTTTATCTCACCTATTGGCAAGGCTTTAGGAGCAAGAAAGTTAAGCACTCCGGCAATACCGTCCGAGCCGTACATCAGGCTGCCGGGACCTTTCACTACTTCCACTCTGTCCACCGCATTCTCATCTATTTCAATACCGTGTTCATCTCCCCATTGCTGCCCTTCTTGACGAATACCGTTATTCAATGTAATCACCCTGTTGTATCCCAATCCTCTTATGGTAGGTTTTGAAATTCCCGTACCCGTTGTTATCTGGTTTACGCCCGGTATGTTTCTCAAACCGTCAATCAGGTTGGTAGCACTGTTTTGTTTTAAGGTGTTGCCGTCAACCGCTTTGACAATAACAGGGCTTAATCTTAGTTCTGTCGAGCGGGTTACACCTGTGATGATTAACTCGTTCAGCTCCGTAATGGCAGGACTTAATACAAAGTCCATAACCGTATCTTGTGCTATCGTTATTTTCTCGATTATTGGTTCATAACCTGTAAAACTTATCTCTAAAAGATATGTTCCCCGTTTCAGGTTTTTGATTTCATAATTACCGTTTACATCCGTTGTGGTTCCGGCTTTTAAATCAGCAATATAGACTGATACCCCGGCTAAATTTTTATTATTTTCCTGGTCTTTTACTGTACCGGAAATTCTGTTTTGTGCAAATATGTTTAAGGTTGCTGAAACAAAGGCAACCAATAGCAATACGCTTTTTAAATTCATAAATCTGATTTTTTAATTCTTATAATTTGAGCTGGATAAACAGACGCTCCGGCTGCTTACCTCTATAAAAAATCAAATTATTGGCGGACCTCTGTTTTGGGTTTCAGGAAGTGTGGCTTCGTAAAAATTTGCCTTATATAATGTATATTCCGAACGATGTTCAACATTAATGCAAACAAACTGTATAGCGGTAAAAAGATGAACAGATACACAATGATTGTCACAAAGAAAACACTTCTTTAATACTTTGCTAAGGTGGGCTTTATGTTCGCAGAAACTATTGCTGCCATCTGAATAGTAAACAGTTTTTTCACATTTGGTTGCTTTTTCAAATGCAATAATTTCATCGTGGTGGTGAAACATAAGTGCAGGGCTGTTGCCGAACAGGTATAACAGCAACAGAAAAAGTCCTGCAAATTTTATGTTTCTTTTATCTTTCAATTTTAGCTACGATATGGTTAAAAATGTTTTGGATTTTCCTGTAAACTCAACGGGTATCTACCAAAGACAATCCTGAAAATCGGTTGCCATATGTAACAATAAGCCCAGCGCAACAATCCTGACTATTTTGTTGCCGAACAGCAAGAGCAAGAAATACACTGCTATTGCATAATACGAATGCAGGTAGTGAAAGCCAACGCTGCATCTGTTCGGGTCGAATATCGGTTCTGCAAACAGGTGGTCTATATCAACAAGCATTGTTGCTAACAAAATTATCCAGACCATCTTCCATTCCTTTCTGAAAAACACGAAGGCAACCAATCCCGGAAAGAGAAGGTGCAAAGCGTAGTGGATAATATTTTGCAGTACGAATAAGGACATTTAGTTATTTTTCTTTGGTCGTTTTTTAGTCGGGTATGAAGCCTATTAATAGTTTATGTTGATTTGTTATGGAAATAAAGCCTTGCGGAAGTCTTATTCCACAAAGCCTTATTATTTCACCGCCAATTTTAGATGAAAAATTAGTGTTGATGTCCGTGTGCTTTGTCAGCAGCAGAAACCTCATTTTTAAATTTTCCAACCAACTTTTTGCCCTCATAGGTAATCGTAACGGTGCAATTCGTATGGATGCCATTTTTAGGCAATGCCACTGTCAATGCTCCATTTTTACCTGCGATAAGATTAGCTGTTGATTTACTGCCATTTTCAAAAGCAAATTCTACCGAGCCGGTAGCCGTTTTGGTTAACGTTTTAGCATTGGCATCCAGCACATAAAAAGTAAGCGCATTGTTGGCTTTTACCATTTCGATATGGTAGTTGTCAATATCTACCATTTTACCCCCGTGTGGAGCTGCACCGTGTCCGCTTTGAGCCATTGCAGGGCTAATTGCTAAAGTTGCAATAGCAACCACTAAAGCCATTCCGATTGATTTGATTTTTCTCATTTTTTTTGATTTTTAAAAAGTGAATAATTAAGAATTAAATTTTTACCCTAAGTAATTTGATTGAATTAAGAAACACCAGCGTATCAGGTAACAGGTGGATGATGGCTGCCTGCACCGGTCCTAAAACTCCCGTTAACACCAATGTGATACCTACAACGTGTACCACACCCACACCGCCGATGATATTTTCCTTAATTGTCCTGAATGCTTTTTTACTGATGGCTTTGGAACGGGCTATTTTTTCCAGCTTATCTTCCACCAATACAATATCAGCCGCTTCCATTGCAGCTTGTGTACCCACTATGCCCATAGAAATACCTACATTCGCCTGTACCAAAGCAGGTGCATCGTTAATGCCGTCACCAACCATTGCTACTTTTTCGCCTTTGGATTGTAGTTCCTGTATCGCCTTGATTTTGTCTTCAGGCAGCATATCTGCCCTGAATGATGTAATACCTAATTGTCCTGATACGTGTGCTGCCGTCTGTGGATTGTCGCCTGTGAGCATAATGATGTTTTCTACACCGCTTCTTTTCAATTCCTCAATCATTTCCTTTGCTCCCGGACGTATCGCATCTGACACATAAAACACAGATGCCGCATTGCCATCCACCGCCATATAGATAGCCGTATCGGTGAGGTTTTCGCTATTGACGGTTACGGAAATAGTATGGTCGTCCATCAGCGTTTTGTTACCTATCAGCACTTTTTTATTGTTGATGGTAGCACTGATACCTTTCCCTTTGAATACCTCAAAATCCGTAGGCTCTGATAACGAAGCACCCATATTGTCCGCATACATCAGTATAGCATTGGCAAGGGGGTGGCTGGAACGGTTTTCCGCTGATGCCGCTAATTGCACCAATTCTTTTTCAGTAAAGCTGTCATCGAGTATTTCAACTCTGTTTACGGTAGGCTTACCTATGGTCAATGTGCCTGTTTTGTCAAAAACAATGGTTTTTATCTTCGCCAATTCTTCCAAAAACTTACCGCCTTTTACAAGTATTCCTTCTCTTGCGGCTCTTGCTATGGCAGAAATGGTTACTAAAGGCGTAGCTAAGCCTAATTCGGCAGGCGAAGTGAAAATAAGCAGGGCTATCACGAGCTTTACATCTTTAGTTAGTAGGTAAACACCCAATACAAAAACGAAAACAACGGGTATCAGCCACGCCGCTACCTTATCCGTTAATTTTTCAATAGGGGCTTTACTGCTTTCTGCTTCTTCTACCAAAGCGATAATGCGTGAAAACACCGTATCTTTTCCCGCTTTGGTCATTTCTACGTCCAAAGCCCCTAACTCCAGTATTGTACCTGCAAATACTTCTGTACCGGAATTTTTTTCTACGGGTACGCTTTCTCCTGTTATGGGGGCTTGGTTTACAGACCCCGAACCCGCCACTATCTTACCGTCAACGGGTATTTTTTCGCCAGCCTTTACCACCACAATATCACCCACCGTCAGTGATGCAATAGATACGGGCTGCTCGTTACCGTCCTTTTTCAATATGGCTGTCTGTGGCACAGAACCGATGAGTTCCTTTATAGATGCTCTTGCTCTTTCACCGCTTGCACTGGCAATGTATTCGGCAATCAGGATAATCATCAGCACCACAGAACCCGCTAAATATTCTTTACCAACGACCGATACGATTACGGCAATGGAAATAAATAACTCCGTACCTATTTTCCGTTCCCTGATTAATTCGAGAATGGCAGTTTTTAGCAATGCGTATAAACCAAAAGCCGTAGCTGCCAGCAAGACGGGAAGTGGTATAATTTCTAAATAAAACAACAGGCTGGCAATACCCACTGTAATAATGCGTATGATTTCCCAAAAAAATTGCCGGGAAAAAAAGGTTTGTAAATAGTTCATATTGTTATGATATTAATGGGTATGCCCTTTGGATATACCCAAGTTTGAAATAACTACCGATAATATGAGCAATGCTATAAACAATACTACCCCAAGGGCAATCAAACCATACTTCATCTTTTTAGATAGGGGTCTGTTATTTGTACCTCCTTTTCTTTTCGGAGGAGGTACAAATTTTTTCCTCTTTCTTGTTTTCCGACTTCTATTTGTTCTTGATTTCATACAGTAGATAGCATTGTCTTATTCTTCCTCTTCAGCGTTTTTAATTGCCGAAAGAATGGTATAAGCATTTTTAGTAACTACCTTTAATGATTGCTGATTAACACTTTGAGGCAATTCGATAGCCGTATAGCCTTCCTGTTCCATACCTTTGGCAACTTGTACCAACTGGAAGGTATAGCCGTCTTTACTATCCGCTGTTTGAATAATGATGTAATCCAAACCGTCCAACTGAACAATGGCATCATTCGGTACTGCACTCTTTTGTTCCGTTCCTGTTTCTACCCACGCCTTTACATACATTCCCGGTAAAAGTTTTGCATCTTTGGTAAAGCGGCAAAGCACAGGTATCATTTTTTTGTCATCGGCTGCCTGACCTACCAAGTACACTTTTGCTGTGTGGCGGTAATCATTCTCATTAGATAATGAAAACTTAACCGTTTGCCCAACCTGAATTTTTCCCAAGTCTTTTTCAAAGGCATTTAAGGCAAGATGCAGGGCATCTGTACCTGTTATCTCAAACAGCACATCGGTAGGGGCAGCATATTTACCAATGTTGGTATTGCTGCTTTTGATATAACCTGAAATGGGTGCATAAATGCCCGCAGTTCTGGAAATTTTATTGCTGCTTTTTAAACTTGCGCTGCTGATGCCAATGAGTGCCATTTGCTGTTCTAATCCGGCAATACGGGCTTTCATTACATTATAATCTGAACTTACCTGTTGAAAAGTCTTTGCTGCATTCACATCCTCGTTTCTCAATTCCTGCTGCCTTTTGTATTCCTGCGATAAATATTCCAACCTGCCGATACTTTCCAGATATTCCTGCTGAATGGTAATAAATTCCGGGTTTTCAATGGTGGCTAATTGCTGTCCTTTTTTTACAGCTTGCCCCGGTAGCAGCCCTGCTGTTTTTATATAACCTCCCAATGGTGCTGACACTGTGGCTATACTGTTAGGGTCAGCTTCGATAGCTCCCGTCAGCTTGATGATATTACTTAGGTTTCTTAATTCGATAGCACCTGTTTGTATCTCTGATAGCTTATACTGGTCAGGAGTAAACGTAATTTGTCTGACCGAAGAAGCTGTGTCCGCCTTGCTTTCTGCGGTAGTCTGCTCCCCGGCAGCTTGCTCTTTTTTATCCTTACAGGATACTACCACTATTGCTGATAGCAGTAGGAGCGGTATATATTTTTTAAATGACCTATTCATTATTTTAATTTTTTTGAATGATTAATTTTTACCTGAAATTGCTTCTATGGAAATAACGACCCTGTTGAAATTATACAGGTTGTCTATATACTCCGAATGGATGTTATTGGATAGCGTAAGGTTTTGCAAATATTGTGTATAGGAAATATCACCGCTTCTAAAACCTTTATCCGAGTTGTTGATAATCAGGTCTGCCTGCGGCAATGCCTGTGTCTGATAATAGTTTATTGACTTCTGATATTTCACATACTCCTGCGCCAGCTCTTTTAATTGTCCGTTCAGGTTCATCGTTGTCAGTTCCACCTGTTTTTGTGCAATCTGCTCGTTGATTTTAGCCGCATTGATTTTGGATTTATAACCTCCGGGGAAAAGAGGAATAGCAACACCAATCTGGAAAAAATTAAACCGGTCTTTTCCGGTATAGGTTCTGTCTATACCGTTTATTGTTTGCAAGCCTTTGTAGGTTTGACCGTTATAACCTAAAATAATATCCGGTAGCATCTTGCTTCTCTCCAAAGAGATTTCTCTTTGGCTTACATTGATTTCCTGTTGCAGATATTGAATGATGGGATTATTGGCAGTAGATGCGTTATCCATAGGCAATAATATATCTCTTGGAACTAATGCGGTATCTGCTATACTGATATCATCGGTTGTGTTGAGCAATGTCTGTAAAAGCTGCTTGGCAATTTTTATATCGGCTTCGTTCTTTTCCAGCTCATTTTGAATTTGCCGGTACTGTACAGATGAAGTAGCATTTTCAAGGCTTGTACTTTCTCCTGTCCGGTATCTCACGTCGCTTGCTTTGCTTAGCTTACTAAAAATGGTGTCCTGCTCTAACAACAGCTTCCTTTTTTCCAAAATGTACTGGTATTGCAGGTAAGCCAGCTTCACGTCTTCTACAAGGTCGTTTTCGGTCACAGCTTTGTATTTTTCGCTGCTTTGTATTCTTTCCTGCGCCAGCTTTGACTGGTTGCCGTAAACCGTTGGAAAATCAAAACGCTGTGTAACACTGATTAAATTATCATTAATGGTAGGATTACTCACTACGCCCTGCGTATAGGAAATTTCTGTCTTAGGAATAGTAACGCTTCCTTTTTTTAAAGCCTGCTGGACATTGATGTTATACTCCGCTATCTTGATGCTGTTGTTGTTTTTTAACGCCTCGTCAATAGATTGCTGCAAGGTCAGCACTCTCGTTCCCGAATTGGATGGTACTTGCGCCTGCATTACAGATGGGAAACAGAAAAATCCCAATAGCAATATGGCGGTAGGTAAGGCTTTGTTTTTACGCATTTTGAAAGATGATTTAGTGAAGTAGATATACAGTACCGGCAGCACTACAAGGGTTAAAGCGGTTGCCGTTATCAGCCCTCCAATAACTACCGTAGCCAACGGGCGTTGTACTTCTGCACCTGATGAGCTGGACAAAGCCATTGGTAAAAAGCCTAAAGAGGCTACGGCGGCTGTCATCAATACAGGTCTTAACCTTACCCGAGTGCCAATACGCACCCTTTCGTAAATATCTTCTACACCGTCTTTTGCCAATCGGTTAAATTCCGCTATCAATACAATCCCGTTCAGAACCGCAACCCCAAACAACGCAATAAAACCTACACCTGCAGAAATACTGAAAGGCATATCCCTGATAAGTAGAGCAAATACACCGCCTATTGCAGACAATGGAATAGCTGTGAATATTAATAAGCCCTGCTTTACCGAACGGAATGTAAAGTATAAAAGCAATAGGATGAGCAATAGTGCGACAGGCAAAGCTACTGCCAGCCTTGCGTTGGCTTCTTCGAGATTTTTAAATTGCCCGCCATAGGTGATATAATAGCCTGATGGCATCTTAACCTTAGCATTCACAATATCCTGAATATCGTTTACGATGCTTTTTACATCTCGGTTTCTTACGTTGAAACCAAGTGTAATCCGTCTTTTCGCATTATCTCGCTGTATTTGTACCGGACCGGGTTTGTAAGCAATATTCGCCACCTCGCTTAAAGGGATTTGCTGACCTGTGGGCGTACTTACAAATAGATTTTGAACATCTGTAATGTCTGCTCTTGAAGCATTATCCAATCGTACTACCAAATCAAAACGTCTTTCTCCCTCGTACACCAAACCTGCTGCTTTACCGGCAAAGCCTGTTTCGATGGCACTGTTCACGTCCTCAACGTTCATTCCGTATTGGGCTATCTTATCTCGGTCAAACTGTATGCTGATTTGTGGTAAACCCGTAATTTCTTCCACATACAAATCTTCTACACCCTCAACATTTCTTATTTTCCGACCTACATCTGAAGCAAGGTCAGAAAGCACATCTAAATCTTCACCGTATATTTTTAAAACCACATCCTGCTTAGCACCGGTAAGCAATTCGTTAAAACGCATCTGTATGGGTTGCTGGAAACTGAATGTTGCATTGGGGATTACAGATAGAGATTGTTGCATTTTTTCAATCAGTTCTTCTCTGTCGCCTGCACTTGTCCATTCTTTTTTAGGCTTTAGCTTAACAACCATATCTCCCGCTTCAATAGGCATTGGGTCTGTCGGAATTTCACCCGAACCTATTTTGTTTACTACCTGTTCTACTTCGGGATAGTTCTTCAATAAAATGGTTTGTGCTTTTTGGGAAACGTCTATCATTTGGGTGATGGAGCTTCCCACGGGAACCCTTGTTTCCACTGCAAAATCGCCCTCGTCCAACTGCGGGATAAATTCACCGCCCATTCTGTTGAATGTGATAAGTGTGATGATGAACAATACCACTGCAACCGATACTACCAAAAGTTTTCGCTTCATCGCACCATTAATGATAGGTGTATAAACTTTCTGTATGGCTTTCATCATCCTGTCCGAAAAGTTTTCTTTGTGCGTTGTCTTTTTACTCAACACCAATGCAGACATCATCGGAACGTAAGTGAACGATAACAGGAATGCGCCTAAAATGGCAAAAGAAACTGTTTGTGCCATTGGTCCAAACATTTTACCCTCAACGCCTACCAATGCTAATAAAGGCAGGTACACGATTAAGATAATAATCTCGCCAAATGCTGCTGCGGAACGTATCTTACGGGACGACTGATAAACTTCTTCGTCCATTTGGTCTTGTGTCAGTTTAGCCACGCCACCGTACCGTTCCTTGCTACCTGTAATCCTATGCAACACCGCCTCAACTATAATGACCGTTCCGTCAACGATTATCCCGAAGTCAATTGCCCCCAAGCTCATCAGGTTTCCTGAAACTCCAAAAACCCGCATCATTGCTATTGCAAACAACATTGCCAGTGGAATTACAGAAGCCACTACCAATCCGCCTCGCAGGTTTCCTAAGAAAAGTATCAATACAAAAATTACAATTAATGCCCCTTCAATAAGGTTGGTTGAAACGGTTGAAATAGCTCCGTCCACCAATTTTTTACGGTCGAGGAAAGGCTCTATTTCTACACCTTCGGGTAAACCTTTCTGAATTTCCGCAATCTTTTCTTTTACATTGGTAATAACCTCCGATGAGTTAGCTCCTTTCAACATCATAACGATACCTGTAACGGTTTCGCCCTCACCGTTACGTGTGGCTGCTCCGTATCTTGGACCGTTGCCAAAACGAACTTCGGCTACATCTCTTAACAAAACGGGTACGCCTCCCTCGGTTTTTATAACAATTTTTTTGATTTCCTCAATGTTCTTTACCAAGCCTTCGCTTCGGATAAAGAAAGCATTCGGACCTTTATCAATATATGCACCTCCCGTATTTTGGTTGTTTTTTTCCAGTGCTGTGAAAATATCGGAGATATTAATGTTCTGGCTGGCAAGCCTGTCAGGTTCAATGGCGATTTCGTATTGCTTTACAAACCCTCCGAAGCCACTTACTTCCGCCACGCCGGGCGTACCTAATAGCTGCCGTTTAATAATCCAGTCCTGAATGGTTCTTAACTCTGTGGCATCGTACTTATCTTCATAGCCTTTTTTGGGATGGATAACGTATTGGTAGATTTCGCCCAAACCGGTGGTTACAGGAGCCATTTCAGGCGTACCCACCCCTTCGGGGATATTTTTAGCTGCAATAGTCAGCCTTTCCTGTACCTGTTGCCTGCCCCAATAGATGTCTACCTTTTCTTCAAATACAATGGTAACAATAGAAAGCCCAAAACGGGAAAAGGAACGCATATCCTTTATACCCGGAATGCTGACCATTGTCTGCTCCACGGGAAAGGTTACGAGCTGTTCCACTTCCTGCGCCGCCAGTGTAGGCGATACAGTAATGACCATCACCTGATTATCCGTGATGTCAGGTGTGGCATCAATAGGAAGTTTGGTAAGCGAATAGGAACCCCAGCAAATTAATGCCAGGGTAAATAATCCTATTACCAACTTATTCTTGATTGAAAAATGAATGATGTTATTTAACATATCATAATGTTATTAGAATATTTATTGTTTAAGAAGATACTGTCCTTTCATTTTGATTTTAACAGTAATGTTCTCATTGGAATTGTTTTTGAAATACCAGCCCTGCGGACCTTCAAACGGAGCGACTAAAGAGCCGACCATATTATTGGAATAGGCAATAGTATAGCTTTCAAAGTAGTTGCTGTTGTTCTTTACTTCGCCGTGAAAGTCAAAGTATAGCTCACCTTTATCGGTAATCCATTCATATTTCATCTGACCGTATTTCAACATATTTACTTTGTATTCCAATCCTTCGCCTGCCGGAATAACCACGCTTACCTCGTCTGTACGTTCTGCCAGTTGAGTGGCTGGTGGCGGGTTATCTGCCGCCGCTGGTTTGGCAACATCTGCCGGAGAGCCAACATTTTCCAGTTTTAGTATCTTGTGCGGTCCCGAAGCCAACGCTTCCGTACCTGCATCACCAACATACAGCTTGCTAAAGCCTGTTGCCTTGCCAATACCCAAAGGGTCTATCCCGTATTCAGCCGGGAGTACGGCACTTACCAAGAGTACCGCTCCAATAACCAAAGCAATAATGACCTGCTTTACAATGGATTTCTTATCTAAGATTTGATGTGCTATTTCTGCCATTTTGATATTTGTTAAGAGTTAAAATAACCGACTAACTGATAGCCGAATAATAAAAAGCCTGCTGCCATCAGCAACATATTTGTAACTGTTGAGAATTTTAGAAAACTCGGTGACCTTCTCCAATTAGTGATGATAAACAATACAAGGGCTAAGGCTATGAACTGACCTATCTCTACACCGATATTGAAGCCAAGCAGGTTGGTCAATAAGCCGGTTCGGTCAAAGCTCAATTCCTGTAACTTACTGGCTAAACCAAACCCGTGAAAAAGTCCAAAGATTAAGACTGCCGCTTTGGTATTGGGCTGACGTCCTAAAAACCTTTGAAAGCCTCCTAAATTATCGAAGCCTTTATACACGATAGACAATGCAATAATGGCATCAATCAGATAGGCATTGATTGCCATATCTGCCAATACACCCAGCAATAGGGTAATACTGTGACCAATGGTAAAAAAACTCACATAAAGCAGTACTTCTTTTGGGCGATACAGAAAAAAGATAACGCCTACAAGAAAGAGCAGGTGGTCATACCCGGTGAGCATATGCTTTGCCCCGATATACAGAAAAGGAACGAAAGCTACTCCCGAATTGCCGCTTAAAAATGTCTGGGTATCCTCATCTACTCCGTGAGCATACGCCGCCCCTGAAACCAATATCAGTAGGGCTATTGATAGAAAAATTTTGATATACTTCATTTCCGGATTTTTTGTTAATTGAAAGCATAGCATCGAGGATGTGCATAGGTGAATACACACATCTCACGATGTACAGTTTGTGAAATCAATTATGCACACGGATTAAGCGTAATCCCCAAAAGGATTAATGCTTGTGTCCGTGAGCTTTGTCTATGCTGTCCTGATTAACTTTAGGCTGCGCAGCAGATTTATCTGTGCTGTCAGCAGGTGTATGATTACCCGCAGGGTCGTGGGAATGACCGTGAGCCTTGTCAATGCTGTCCTGATTGACTGCCGGAGCTGTTAGTTCCTGTTCTGAATTTGAATTATCCGAAGAAGATTTTTCGCTGTTATTGCAAGCTGTAAACGCAAGTGCAGCAAATGCCGCTATAATGAATGATTTTTTCATCGTTAAAATAAATTTGATATTAAAAAAGAAATAATTCGCCCGTAGGATTGGGCGTAACTCAAATTTTAACTTTCAGAGAATGAAAGTTAAGCAACGATGAAAGAGGGAGGTCCCCGAAGGGTGTATGCTCCGAGGAGCGGTGGTAAATAAATAAAGTGTCCATCAGGTGGAAACGTGTGTTTCTGATAGACAACTATATATTCAACAGGCGGAATGAAATCAATCGGTAAAGCCTTGATTGATTTTACATCATCCTTTGAAATAACAATTCTGGTTTCGCTTGAATTAGTAAAAGATACGTGTTCGCCAGCGTGTATAAAACCCGAAAAGGCAAGCTCTAAAGGTGTTTCTTTACTATTGTTATGATGATTGTTGCCATTCTGATGCCCGTCATTGGCAATATCTGCGTGGTGGTGGTGCGATACAATGCCGTGCCCCAAAATAACTAATTGGGCAGCAATTAAAAACAATATGGCAATATATTTACGCAACATTATGGCAAAGATATACAAATAAGTTCATTTGGTAATAATTCGGTGCAAAAAAATGAATTTAGCCCCCAATAAAATATTACAATGGCAGATGCTTAAATTTAAAAAGCCTTTTACACAGGCTCAACAGGAATATGGATTGCTCTCTCCATATTTTCGTAAGGATTTGTCAGCGGGCTTTGCGGTAAAATCTCAAATGCAAAAGGTTGTTTAATCCTGTAAGGGCTTTGATGCAGCCATTCGTATAAGCTGTGAAAAGTATGGAATATTTGTTTTGTATCGCCTGTAATGCCACATACGGCAAACTTTCCGCCGTCAATGTTTAGTATATCAATGCCTTTGGGTATCTCCTGATGTGCCTGTAACGTTATTCCTGCCTGATATATGCCTGCGTGTGGATTGACAATGCCGACAAATTGCGTGTTCACAGTCAGTAAATCCCTTGCCTCTGCAAACTGAATAACTCTTTTGAAACTCTTATGAATTTCTCCGATGTCTGTTAAAGGTGCATTTACAAAAATGACTTTAAGCGATTGGGCTTTTTTTATTTCAATGCTCAAATCCTTTTCCCTGCCGTTATTATCATTTACGAAAAAGTTCCCATTGATTTTTATATGCTTCAGGTACTTTGTAATAGTCGTGTGGTCTTTTGACGGAATGTTCCGCAATTCCTCTGCCGAAATACCAAAGAAATTCCTAAAGCTCCTTGCAAATGTAGAAGATGAAGCAAAACCGTTATCCAGTGCAATTTCGGTAATGGATTTGTGCGTATGTGTGAGCAAATAATGGGCAACATTTATCATTCTTACCTTTATGATAAACTGTTTCGGGCTTTCGCCAGTTACCTGCTTAAATATTTTTTGGAAATGAAAAGGCGAATAATTAGCGATGCCCGCAAGTTGTGCTAACGAAAGCTCCTCTTGCGGGTTTTGCTGAATGAAGTTGATAACTGCATTGATTTTCTTTTTATGTTCCGTTGAAATATCAAACATCGCTTACAAAGGTAATCAAAATACAGGCTAATGGTTTGAGTGCTGCTCCATTCCGTTGTGGTGTGGCGGTGTATGATGCCCTGAATGAAAATGATGAATAATGCCGTGAACAATGGTTGCAACAAGGATGAGGTGAAGCATCACAAGAACGACTTTACTGAAATGGCGATACCATTTTCCAAGCGAATGCCTGTCTATGTAAATCCTCAAAAAAACGGCTGCAATCAACGTCAATAATTCAAAGGTCAAAAGACCTGCTAAATGTAAGTGAAACATAATTTTATATGTAAGCTGATTAAATTAAAAAAAGCAAAGAGCAACCTTATATTGTTACTCTTTGCTGTAACTGCGTTCATCATTTTTTAACAACAAGTTTTTCAGTTGCGGCATTAAACTCAATCGCCTTTTTGTTGCTTTCGGCAACTCTCGATTGTTTGCCGTGAATGATTTTTCCCAAAGGGCAAATACCGTCAGCAGGTGGTTGGTGTCCTACGTGCAATGCCGCTCCAAGTGTAAGAACAGAAGCCGCACTTAACATTACAATTTTACCTTTCATATTATTTTCGACAGTGATTATAGTGCTGTCCCCGCACTTCTAATAATTTACTAAGGCAAAGATTGAATGTTTACATTGCATACACTTTACAAAACGAGGGAAGTAGTTTGCATTTCTTGCGATTGTTGCCAAAACATTTAAAGAACTTTCACTATTCGGCTATTGTTCCTGCACCAAATGCTGTAAGTTCGGGTCGTTCTTGATACGCTCCATTTCGCTGACTACAATATTCAGTATATCAGATTTTATCTGTTTGTAATTGCTTTCAATTTCCTGCTTCATTTTATCCTCGCCCTGCTCATTTACAAAAGATAAGATTTGCGGTATCTTTTGATAGGCTTTGCTTTCTGCTGCTACCTTTTCATTATCTACCACAATTTCGGCGTGAAAAATCTTTTGCTCGATACGTTCATCAAAGTTATCTGATACAGAACCGACAAACATCCCTTGCGTTAAAGTTGAGATTTTGGAAGCGGGAATAAGGCTGTCTAACTGTGTGGAGATAGAGGTAGATTTATCGTTGCGGTTAATCGTCATACTTTGGCGTTTCTGCAACACTTTACCAAAGCGTTCTGATAGGCTCTTTGCCGTTTCTCCAACCACCTGACCACTAAAAATATTGCCTACGGTATTCTGTATTACCTTGCTTTCTTTATCGCCGTAATCCCTCGTCAATTGCGAAAAATCCTGAAAGCCCAAGCAAACCGCTACCTTATTACTTCTCGCCGTTGCGATAAGATTGTCCAGTCCCCGAAAATAAATGGTGGGCAATTCGTCTATGATAACCGAACTTTTAAGCTGTCCTTTTTTGTTGATGAGCTTTACAATTCTTGAATTGTATAAGCCCAATGCTGCGGAGTAGATATTTTGACGGTCGGGGTTATTGCCTACACATAAAATTTTCGGCTCTTTCGGATTGTTGATGTCGAGCGTGAAATCATCGCCTGTCATCACCCAATAAAGGCTCGGCGAAATCATTCTTGATAAAGGAATTTTTGCCGATGCAATTTGTCCCTGTAACTGGTCTTGTGCGCCGCCTTGCCACGCATCCATAAAGGGCGACAAATAATTTTCCAAATCGGGGTAAGAGGTTAAAATCGTGAACACGTCCGAATACTTTTTATTCAGCAATTCAATGGCGTGTGGGAACGTACAATACTTACCATTCTCGTAGATTTTCAGATACCAAATAATGGCAGCCAATAAGATAATTGGGCTTTCTACGAAGAAATCGCCCTGCTTCTGTATCCAGCTTCGGTTGAGGTTTAGCATTATGGTATAAGCCGCTTCGTAAGCATCGGATATGTCGGTCATAAAATCGGGATTGAGTGGATTGCAACGATGGCTCTTGCGTGGGTCGTCAAAATTTATCACGTAAAATTTTGGCTGTACTTTGTACTTGTCCCTGTGCTTCAGTAAATGATTGTAGGCAATGGTAGAAAGGTCGTCAAACTTGAAATCGTATATGTACATACTGAAACCTTTCTCTATCTGCTGCTTGATGTAGTTATTTACAATCGCATACGATTTACCCGAACCCGGAGTGCCTAACACAATTGATGCCCTGAATGGATTGACGATGTTAATCCAGCCGTTGTTCCATTTTCCTTTGTAATAAAACTTCGTGGGAAGATTGACAGAGTATTCGTTTTCCATCAACTTGGTTTCCTGCTGAAAGCTCTCGTTCTCGTTGTTGAAAACATCGTCCATCAGGTTGTTGCGAAGCAAACGGCTCATCCAAACGCCAGCGACCATTAAGGCGATATACCCTAAACCTGTGGTTAAGATATACAGAAATGTAGCGATTAATAACGGTAGCTTTAGTAAAGGGAAATTCAGAAAGAACAGGATAATACCGATTGCTAAAGCCACATAGATTTTAGACCAGGTTATCTTCTCATCTTTAACGCCCTTTGTTCCCAAACAGCTCAAAGCCAACAAAACCAAAGCGAAGACTTTGGTATATAAGGTATGCGAAAACAGCCCTGCCGTTCGCTGAAAGTTGCCTAATATTTTATTGATTAACTCCAATGTCCAGCCACGCTCTATAAAGAAACCGTAGCAGAACCAATAAAGGTGCATCAGCACTATGATGATGCTTACTGCCCGCATAAAAGCCATTATCTTGGCAAGTCCTCTTAAATCGTCTTCTCCCTGCATTTTTGTAAAATTTTAAATGTTCGGGCGTGAATTTAGAAGCTGTGTTGTGTGGCTATAAGAATGTGGCAGTGAATGGCAGTGTTTGGCATTAAGAGGCTATAAAGCCTTCAATACCGTTCAGGTAATCCAATGATTTTTTTTAAATTTATACTCGTGAAAACCATTTTGCTATTCTCGTCTGTTGGAACAAGCAAGATTTAAAAGAGGAATGCTATGAATTGGAATAATCCTGATGCTTATCCCGGAGAAACTGAAGAAGAATATGAAATTCGGAAAAGAGGTGAAAGCCAAGCTGCCACCGGATTAATGTCTGGGATAATAAAGTTTTTTCTTTTCGGCTTAAAAATAGCGGCTATTTTCGGCGTGTTCTTTTACGCCGGGTTTTTGCTGTCGCAAAAATTGTGGGGCAAAGAAACTGATAACTTTAAGATTTGGGCATTCTCCCTATTATTTGCCTACCTCATCTTCTGCATCGTTTATTTTTTGAAAGGAACTATTATAGGATTACGGAGAAAGAACCAGAGGCTATGGATATTACCGTGGGCTATCTGTGTTTTATTATGCTGCATTGTTCCTGCATTCATTATAAAATCAATAGTAGCTGGTATGTTCAGCGTGACAGAACGAGATAGTATATGGTGTATCGGGCTAAGCTGGGGAGCGTTTGTACTTTCCGCATTATACATCTACGGTATTTATCAATTCAAAACACCTACTGCACCTAAGATTTTGCATTGGAGCTATGCGTTGGGGCTGAAAGTTTCTACATAATAGGCAAAGAAAAACCTGTTACTGACCTCGTTTGCGCTTCCTTTTCTTTTTCATTCTATTGGCAAAATCCTGTTCCTCGTAATCCTCGCCCTGTGCTTCGGGAATGAGCAAACCGCCCAACGCTTCAACCAACCCGTCTTCATTTTTATCGGTAGTAACAAAATCAAACAAATGGTGGGGTTCTTCCGCAGGAAGATCTGCATCATTTGTCCTTGCTATTTTCGGTATTAGCTTATCAGGCTCTTTTATCTCCGGCTTAATGTTGTTATTCCAGTAATCATTAAAGGTATTGGCAGAAAGCTCTGTTGCTAAACGTGAACCGTTCCAAACCGTTTTGGAATTGTGGTCAATAAAAGTGATACCGTAAATACGTCCTGTATCATTCCGGCGCACTACTATGTTAATGCCCTGTTCTCCTAACTGCTTTTTAAATGCCTGTTCATCGCTTGTGGTTTTCAGGGCTATGGTAACGGCAGATTTTAGGGTCTGCTTGGTAGGATTGTCTTTCAATGCCGTTTTGCATTTCGCAAAATGCAATTCCAAAGCCGGAAGCCCTGCGCTCTTGCCAAACAAGGAAGCCTTGAACGGATGCCCGGCTCTTTCGCCTTTTTCATTCAACGGAATATATAATAAGCCCTGCTGCATTTTTCCTTGTAATTCGCCCTCTATTTTCTCGGTGGTAATATTGAACAGGGAAAGCAGGGCATTGTATTCGCCCAAAGTTTGGTATTGGTAGTAGTTCGGCAGGTGGCGAACGACCGAAGCTATTTGGCTTTTTACATCGCCCGCCCGATAATCTACCGGACGGAAAACCTTATCAGTCTGGTTACGTTCTTTGTCCGTAGCCGGTATTAAATGATATTGTTTTTCCAGTTCCCGGCATACATTCATCGACCGCATTTTCTCAAATTTGTCCGAAATCTTTTTGCCCTGCTCGTCCACACATACCGATACGATGTGAATGTGGCTGCGGTCAATATCAGTATGCTTGAATACAATAAAAGGCTGCTCGCCGTAACCCATTTCCCGCATATACTGCTGTGCCATTTCCCGAAATTTATCATCATTTACGATGTCTTTCGGGTCGGGATTGAGCGAAATATGCAGCGTATGTTTCTCGGTATTGCGGTTGGCTATCAGATAAGGAGCGAAAGATTGGGCTAATTGCGCAACCGTATATTGACCGCTTGCGGTTTCAATCATCTTATTGGCAAACAGAATTTGTCCGTTTTCTTTTTCAATTTTCAGGTTATTGTATGCCAATGCACCATATAAATTTCCGCTCCTACCGATTTTTGCTATCACTTTTTAGAATGGTTTTTGAGGTATTTTGCTTCAAATTCTTCGGTCAGTTCAATGATTTTTCTACATAACATCGCCATTTCAGCCGTCTGTTTTTCCAGCTTAAAGAGGTAAGCCGATGCTTTTTTCTGTGAAAAATTCTTGTAAAGCAGCTTAATAATCTGGTTGTAATTCACGCCAACGTTGCGGAACTGGCTGTGAAAAGAGGTCAGCCGCATATAAAAATCAACCGTTCCTTTGTCAATCTGAATGGTCTTTATCGTCTTGTCAAAGATGCGGGATTTGATAAAGTGTGCCTTTACATCCATATTCGACTGGTCAAACAGGGCAAGAAACTTGGCGTTTTCCTCTTCGTTAAGAGAAAGCGAATACCTGAATATCGCTGGGTCTGTTTTAAGTGGACGACCAATGGGTTTTCTCACTTGTCTTTTGTTGTTCTCGTTCATAATAAATCCATTTTTAACCTATACAAAACCCTGACTTCGGAAGGTGTTTTCCAGCCCCCTGCAAGGGCAAGTTGTTCTGCATCGGAAAATACTTTTGAGATGCTGAGAACACAACTTGCCGTGTTCTGTTGAACACAAAAATCCGCCCTGCGGGACGGATTGAATGTAACAGGGAAAAACGGCTCGATGCCGTTCCCCATTTTTTCCGATTTGTCAAAATATGCTTGCATAAATCCGTTAATAAAAATCATTCTACAAAGTAACTACCTCTTATTAAGAGTATTGCAATGCGATACCCGGACAAATACTGCCTTTGAACGCCAAACACTGCCACAATGAAATAAGCACCTATCTATCTGCATTTCTTTGTACATAGAAACAGAGATAAGGGCGCAGATAAGTATGCAGGTAACAACATAAGTACCTGATTAAAAAAGTAGCTAAGTGCAATTGTACGGAGATAGAAAAATACCTGCCGACATACCTGAACAGATAGTTGAGCAAGTAAAAATGCAGGTACGCATATCGGCAGATATGCAGATGCAAACCTGCATATCTGCATACAATCCTAAAGAAGTATTCAGGTACATCGCTAATGGAGCGCATACCTGCCTAAGTAATTACATACCTATATGCCTATGTACAGGATGATATAGGTAGAAGCCTGCGGAGATACGGACATAAGTAATTGAGTATATAAATAAGTAAAAACAGTTGTAATATGAACGAAAAACAAAAACCAGTATTTATCGCCTTTTCATCCCAAAAAGGCGGTGTAGGTAAAAGCACCTTTACTACGCTTGTTGCAAGTACAATGCACTACCGGTTAGGCTACAATGTTGCCGTATTCGATGCGGATTTTCCACAGCACAGCCTGATGAAAATGAAAGACCGTGATTTGAAAATGATAATGGAAAACGAGGCTTTGAAAAAGCTGGCGTACAAACAATTTACCACTATCAACAAAAAAGCCTATCCAATAATACAGCACAAGGCAAACAGCGTACTGGAAGAAGCCCACGAATTTGTAAGCAGCTCTTCAGTGCCACTTGATGTGGTATTCTTTGACCTGCCCGGAACGGTGAACACACCCGGCATCCTGAAAGCACTGGCAGGAATGCACCACATTTTTACGCCCATTACGGCAGACCGTGTGGTAATGGAAAGTACGCTCATTTTCACACAGCTTTTGCAGGACGTGATTATGAAGAAAGGAGAAACCGATATAAAAACCATTAACCTGTTTTGGAACCAAGTGGATGGAAGGGAAAGTACCCCGCTATACGGTATATATAATCAGCTTATCGAACAGTTAGGGTTAAGCCTGATGCAAAGCCAAATCAAAAACAGCACACGCTTCCGCAAGGAAAGCGAAGTAAACAGCAAAACCATATTTCGCTCAACCCTGATGCCGCCCGATGAGCGGCTGATGAAAGCCTGCCAGTTGGACGAGTTTATGAGCGAATTTTTAAAAATCATTCAATTATAGTCCTATGGAGAAAGACAATAAGAAAAAAGTAACGCCCGATATTAACGAGGAGCTGATGATGAACCTGATGGTAGATGGTGTAAAAAAAGAGGGCTTACAGCTTCCGCCAGAAACCGCCGATGAACCGGAGCAGAAAGTAAGTGTGCGGGAAGAACCGACAAGGGAAAAGCCTGCGGTTAAAGAGAAGAGCAGGACCAAAAAGGCAACCGAAGCCGATTACGAAAGTATCTTTTTCAAAAAGTCGGAAACCAATGCCCGTGATGGGAAAACGGTCTATATCCGACCAGAGTTTCACGAAAAGCTGACACGTATTATACAAGTAATTGGTGAAGACAAGATTAGTATTTACGCTTATTTGGATAACCTGTTGGATTATCACTTTCAGGAATTTGGCGAACAGATTACCAAGAGCTATAACGATAAGTATAAACCCATTTAATAATTGGAGCTATGGAGATTGTAATTGTAATATGCCTGCTGATAGTCATTGCCTTGCTTTTGCAGGACAAGATTGTCATTAAGAAAAGGTCGGAGCAAAAGCCGACAAAGGGAAAAATCAATCCGCACCTTCCCGATATTATGGGGCAGCCTAAACCGAAATTAAGCCATTCAGTGCCAAACACTGCCAATGAAAGCCAAATAGAGGAAGTGGAGATAAACCTTGATAATTTAGACATTGAATATGACGAAAACGAAAACGTCAGCATTCAAATTCCGCAGGAAGAACTGGACGAAGTTTTCAGCAATATACCTGATTTGGAAGATGAGGAAGAAGACTGGAACAGGTACGGAATACCCAATGGCGATGACGGTTTTGCCCAAGGGGTTACCTTCGAAGAACTAAGCTCCGTGGGGGTATTGCTCCAAAAAGAAAAATTGGAAACAGCCCAAAAGGAAACAGCGGTAGCCATAGTTCAGAAATTACAGGGAACCGAACTATTCAGCCTATTGGAAAATTCTGTGGCGGATGCTTCCCGAAAGATAGCCGAGCTTTTGGATAGTAGCCTTTCAACTGAAACAGAACCCGGTTCTTCCACCTTGCGGAAAAATGATTTGGGGAATTTTGACATTGGGGAGTTCTTATAGACTTCCCTTTGTCTTTTTAAATTCCGTTTTCCGAGAACTCTTCAAACGCAGAATAGTTTTTTATTCCTTTAGACTTGTTCACTTTTCCCATAATTGTGCAATCAATCCGGCTTTTTAGATAGGATGCTAAATCATCAAAATGCCGAACATCAATATAATTAATTCCTGATGCTTTATATCTTTTAGATAATGAAATAGTAAAAGCAGCCCAGTTGAATTTTTCTCCCTTTTTACTTAGTTCAATTTGTTTCCAATCGCCATATCTTTTTTTTAAATAATCAATATAGTTCTTCTTAGAAAGCTCTTTCCCCAATGCTCCGTCAGGTAATTCAATTTTTGCTTTTACAGGCTTGGATTTTTTTACAAACTTTGGAAAATACTTATGTAGCAAAGCCTCTGATTGTTCAATATGCTTTGTAACGGTGTCCCATCCCCAATAATATAAATGAAATGGAAGTTCCTTTTCTTTTCTGATTTGATTGAGGTATTCCTGTATTTGCACATCGTCACGGAAGGTAGAAACAAAAACAAATTTGTCGAAATCAATAGCTAAGTCCCTCGATTTTTCTAAATCGGTGTTTATATCCTGAATTAGATTTTTCCTGATAGTTTCATCCTTTCTTCCAATGCTCTTCAATTTGCATTGAATAACCGTTTTGGTTTTAGTAGAAAAGACATCAATTCCTTTCTGATTTTGTCCTTTTACACCAAACGTCTGAAAGTCTGTATTCTCATATGACGAAGTATTCTCTACAAAATTGAATAAATCACAAGTAAGTTCCTCAAATAACCTTTCATCTTTTAAAGGAGGTAGTTGATAGTTCGCCATCTAAAAAAATCGTTTAAAAATTGTTTCCTGTTCGGTATCTGAATATTCAGCAATCACTTGTTTTGACCAATCAAAATCAAACTTTCCAAACTTATTTTCATCGCCGTTTAAATCAATTTCATCTTCATTGAAAGTAAGTATATATTGAAAGTTATGCAGCTCGTTCGATTTGTGGTACATATAGTTCAGGACATTGGATATTGTTTTGTATGATATGGCGTGAAATACACCATCGTGTACAAGAAAATCAGGGATATTGCGTTTATCAATCCTGCTTTTTAAGAATACCATTAAATCATACGCTACAATTTTCAAACGTTCCTGTCCCAAAGCATCTGCTTTTGGAATTTCCAGACTTATTTTAAATGGCAACTGATTTCTTGGCGAAGTAGAGTTTAATGTGATATTAAAATAAGAATTATCAAATTCTTCATCCAAATAGATAGCATTTTCAAGAATTTGCTGAAATAATAATCTCAACTCATCAAGATAGGTTTGTTGCTTATTTAGTTCACTAACAATATCTCTCTTTAATTCTGCAATGACAATATTGGAATTTCCTAATATTTCCTCTATTTCGTCAATTTCCCTTACAATTGAGGTGTTCCGTTCTAAAAGTGTTTTTTCATTCACTAATCTTTCGTAGGTACTCTCAATCCTGTCCAATGCACCTCTCTCTTTTAGCAATGAAAATAATTGGCTCCTGTTCTTTTCTAATTTTTCAAGCTGTGTTAAACTTTGGTCTATTGATGATTGTAATTTCTTTTCTTCTTCCAATAAATATTTATTTCTATTCGCCAGAAGTTGTTTTTTAAAGTCTATAACTTCATCTAAACTCTTTTTTACAAAGTTGCCAAATGTAGATACGGTTTCATTGTAGAGCTTACGAATTTTGTCCAGGTCGATAGATGTTACATCATTGTAAGAGGATTTGAGTTTTTCTAATTTACGGTTTGTATTATGATAGATGACAGATTGCTCGTTAATTTCAGATATAACCTGATTTAGCTTTTGCTCTATCTCTTTGTGATTAGCAAGAAAGTTGTACTCTTTCAGGCTATTCTCAAGTGCTACAATATCTTTTTCGATTTTTAGCCGCTCGGTTCTAAACTCCTGAATATCTTTCCCTGTATCTGCCTTAACCTTTTCTGATAATGATTTTACTGTATTATTGTATCTTTCATATTCAGAAGAAACTTCGTTATATTTTAAAAGTGTTTTAGTCGGGAGATTAAGCAAATAAAAATTATACAACGCCTTTTCTCTTGCATTGGCGTTATAAGAAACAAAATTTAAAGGGTCAACTCTCTGCTGACTTTGCAAGTCATCCTTAACAAAAAATTCCATCAACGTTCCATATCTTTTTCCCTCAAAGAATACTTCGTTGTTCTCTGTCGGAAAAAATATCCCTTCCAGCAATTTCGGCATTTCAGATTTTTCATATTCATCGAGAGCATCCGGTCGCTTCCCGAAAAATATTTTTTTTGTATCGGCAAAGCCCCTCTTGAGAAAATATTTTTGTTCCTGTACTTCAATTTCTAAAGTAATCGTGTGTTCATCCTCACGTAAAAAGTCATACTTTTTTTGAGCAAATCTTTTTTCTGCTTTACCGCTTAGTAAGGTAAAATCAACAAGCCTGACCAACGTAGATTTGCCAATACCATTAATCCCTCGTGCTTCTTTATCCCCAGAGTATTTGCCCAATATGATGTTTATTCCATTGTGAAATGGAACAGCATCTATAAGGTTGGTTTCTGAATATATTCTAATTAACATTGTCGAATAAACTTGTTTGATTTTCTTCTTGGCTTTCTTTCTTTACCAATTTAATTTTATATCCTTTTTTCTCAATACTGCCAATTGTATGCAAAAAGGTTAAAGCATACAGAAAAAGGTCGGGTGTTCTATCTTTATCCCTGTTTAAAAACTTATTCATTATATCATCCACGATGGTATATTTGTTTTTAAAAGGGGAATTGCCCATAATACTAATAATATCTGCTCCCAATACCATAAGATTGGTTTTAAGATTGCTTTCTGGCTGCGGTAATATCATAGTTCATTTTCTGTTTTTCTGCCTATTAAACACTGCTCAAACATATAAAGCAATATAGATTTTACACACTTCACATATTCATCATCTTTAATGTTTCCATATGCTGTTGTATATTGGTCGGTTAGATTATATAATCTATCCTTGAAATTTCCTGAAAGTTTATTGTAATCATTTATAACTCTTCTTTTCAGGGTATTAATCTCATCATCGTTATATCCCGAAAGTATATTGGTAATCGTGTTAAATTCTGCCATAACCAGTACCATTTCCGAGTTCATTCCATCCCAATCTTCCTGCTCAAAGTTGAGTTCGATTTTCTTTTGGGGAGGGACTAATGATTTCCTGTCGAAATGCAGAGCCTTATCTTCTTCGCTTGAAGCATTCAATAAGTCATTAATAATTTCCTGAATATAGTCCTGTATAAAAAAGTTCTCAATCCCCAAATAAGCTGCAAGTTTTCTTTTTTTACTTGATACAAGTTCATCAACAATAGAAAGAATTTGGTCTATACCCTTAATCGAAGTATCGCCGTCCAAACTCTGAATTAGCGTAAATTGTTCCGGTGATACTTCGTGGTTTACGTACATTTCCCAATTTGGAAATTTGTCTTTCCAGTTTTTCTGGTATTTTTCGAAATCTCCTTCTTTGTTTGTTGCCCCTAAAACTTTCGTTTCAAAATCAGTTTTGCTATATTTTCTTGGTGCGTAACAAGCCAATATTTTTTGTTCGGGTAAAATAGTACCGTCATTGCCTTTATCCTTATTCCTTCTAATGGGCGTATAGTTATCAACGCCATATTTCAAAAGAAACAGTTCATCAATAAATTCTTCGAACTCAAATCCTTCTTTGGATTGAATTTGCATTTTAAAAGCGTTCTTCAATAATTTATCCATATACAAATCAGAGTTCCAAATTAATTTTAACTGTACCGTCAAATCCCTTTTCTACTATCTCTTTAAGGGTTTGAAGTTTGATATTATTGCCATAATCAGTTTCAACCTTAGAAATGTAACTCCTTTTCTTACCCACTTTTTGGGCTAATTGTTCTTGAGTTAGCTGTCTTTGTTCTCTGGCTTCCTTCAGCATTTCTCCAATATGTCTGCCTGATATTTTCATCTCAAAAAGGATTAAAATTGACTTTATTACGAATGTACAAATGTAATTTAAAAGTTGCATTGAACCAACTGTAAATTGTATAAAAAGCATTTGAAAATTTCCACTCTCGTTCTGAAAATTCCCACCAACAAAGCCACTCACAGCCAAACACTTCCTTTGACTGCCACTTTCTCATAACGCCTCTTTTTCCACAAGACATTTGTCCCGAAAGCTCGCAAGGTGCGGGATAAACAGTAACAAATTAATGTGTTTCAATTATGGAAAAACAGAGAAAAAAAGTTTTACTGGCAGCCGTGGCAATGCTGTCAGGAATTGGTGCGTTCGCACAGGGAAACGGCTCGGCAGGTATCAACGAGGCTACCCAAATGGTAACAAGTTATTTCGACCCCGCAACGCAGTTAATCTACGCCATCGGTGCGGTGGTTGGGCTCATCGGAGGCGTTAAGGTGTATAACAAATTCAGCTCCGGCGACCCTGACACGAGCAAGACTGCGGCAAGCTGGTTTGGTGCGTGTATCTTCCTGATTGTTGCCGCTACCATCCTGCGTTCATTCTTCCTGTAATCCTTTGCTTATGAATAGTTACAATATTAACAAAGGCATTGGGCGTACAGTAGAGTTCAAAGGATTGAAAGCGCAATACCTGTTCATTTTCGCAGGCGGACTGCTCGGTACGCTTATTCTCGTGATGATACTGTATATGGCAGGCGTAAACTCTTACATCTGCCTGTTCATCGGAGCAGGGGGTGCTTCGCTCATCGTATGGCAGACCTTTTCACTGAACCAAAAGTACGGCGAACACGGGCTGATGAAAGTGGGTGCAAGAAAACGGCATCCTCGATACATCATCTGCCGCAAGCCTGTACACAGGTATTTAAAATTCACTTCTAAACCAAAAGCCGTATGAGAAATGTAGCAAAGACCTCCACTTTGGAAAGCAAATTTCCATTGCTGGCAGTAGAGAACAACTGCATACTTTCCAAAGATGCGGACATTACCGCCTGTTTTGAAGTGCGTTTACCGGAACTGTTCACGGTAGCTTCTGCGGAATATGAAGCCATTCACTCCGCTTGGCACAAGGCGATTAAGACCTTACCCGATTTTACGGTCATTCACAAACAGGATTGGTACATCAAAGAAAGCTACGCCCCCGATTTGGCACAGGAAGATCAGAGTTTTTTATCGAAATCTTATCAACGCCATTTCAACGAGCGACCATTCCTGAACCACTATTGCTACCTGTTCCTGACAAAAACCACCAAAGAGCGTATGCGTATGCAAAGCAACTTCAGTTCGCTTTGCAAAGGCACACTCATACCAAAGGAAATCAGGGATAAGGAAGCGATACATCGCTTTATGGAAGCCGTAGCACAGTTTGAGCGTATTGTGAACGATAGCGGTTTTGTGAGCCTGCAACGATTGAGCGAAGAAGACATCATCGGTACAAATGAAAAGCAAGGATTGCTGGAACAGTATTTTACCCTTTCGAGGGAAGCAGGAACGCCGATGCAGGACATCGCACTCGGTGCTGAAGAAGTCCGTATCGGAAACAAAAGGTTGTCTTTGCACACCCTGTCCGATACGGACGATTTGCCCGGAACGGTATCGGCAGATACACGTTTTGAAAAGCTATCTACCGACCGTAGCGACTGCCGTTTGTCGTTCGCTGCACCTGTGGGGTTGTTGTTGAGCTGCAACCATATCTACAACCAGTATTTGTTTTTGGATAACAGCGAAGCGAACCTGCAAAAGTTTGAAAAATCAGCAAGGAATATGCACTCATTGGCTCGGTACAGCCGTGCCAACCAAATCAACAAAGAGTGGATAGAAAAGTACCTGAACGAAGCACATTCGTTCGGGCTTTCCTCTGTTCGTGCGCATTTTAATATTATGGCGTGGTCGGAAGACCCTGCCGAACTCAAACAGCTAAAGAATGATTGCGGTAGTGCGTTAGCACTGATGGAGTGTAAGCCACGCCACAACACTACGGATGTTGCCACGTTGTATTGGGCTGGAATGCCGGGCAATGCCGGCGACTTTCCGGCAGAGGAAAGTTTTTACACGTTCATAGAGCCAGCCTTATGCTTCTTTACCGAAGAAACCAATTACCACAATTCGCCGTCCCCATTCGGGGTAAAAATGGCGGACAGGCTTACAGGCAAGCCTATCCATTTGGATATATCAGATTTGCCAATGAAGCGTGGCATTATCACGAACCGGAACAAATTCATTCTTGGTCCGTCAGGTTCGGGTAAATCGTTCTTCACAAACCATATGGTAAGGCAGTATTTCGAGCAGGGCGCACACGTACTGTTGGTAGATACGGGTAATTCCTATCAGGGTTTGTGCGAATTGATTAAGGGGAAAACCAAAGGCGAAGACGGGGTTTATTTTACCTATACCGAAGACAATCCCATTGCCTTTAACCCTTTTTATACCGATGACGGCGTGTTCGATATTGAAAAGCGTGAAAGTATCAAAACTTTGATACTAACGCTTTGGAAAAGGGACGATGAACCGCCGACCCGTTCGGAAGAAGTGGCATTATCCAATGCCGTTAGCGGTTATATCGAGCGTATCAAAACGGAAAACGTGTACCCATCATTTAACGGCTTCTACGAGTATGTAAAAGGCGATTACCGCAAGGTATTGGAGCAAAAGCAGGTAAGGGAAAAAGACTTTGACATTGCCAATTTCCTCAACGTATTAGAGCCTTATTACAAAGGCGGCGAATACGATTACCTGCTGAACTCAAACAAGCAGTTAGACCTGCTTTCCAAACGCTTTATCGTGTTTGAAATTGATGCCATCAAAGACCACAAAATCCTCTTTCCCATAGTCACGATTATCATTATGGAGGTGTTCATCAACAAGATGCGCCGACTGAAAGGTATCCGTAAGCTCATCCTGATTGAAGAGGCTTGGAAAGCGATTGCCAAAGAGGGAATGGCGGAATACATCAAGTACCTCTTTAAGACCGTTCGCAAATTCTTCGGAGAAGCGATTGTCGTAACGCAAGAGGTCGATGATATTATCCAGTCGCCCATTGTGAAAGAAAGTATCATCAACAACTCCGATTGTAAAATCCTCTTAGACCAGCGCAAGTATATGAATAAGTTTGACGATATACAGGCAATGCTGGGGCTTACCGATAAGGAGAAAGGGCAGGTACTTTCTATCAATATGAACAACGACCCATCAAGGCTTTACAAAGAAGTCTGGATTGGTTTAGGTGGTACGCACTCGGCAGTCTATGCCACCGAAGTTAGTTTGGAGGAATACCTCGCCTATACCACCGAAGAAACCGAAAAAATGGAAGTAATGCAGCTCGCTGCTGAACTGGACGGAAACGTGGAACTCGCCATTAAGCATATCGCTATGCAACGGCGTGACAATTCAAATCAATAGTCATTAACAATTTAAAATTTCAAGAAAATGAAAAAAATCCTTTTTATGGTGTGTACGGCACTAATGCTTGCCGTTGCACCGTCCGCAAAAGCCCAATGGGTAGTAACCGACCCCGCAAACCTTGCATCGGGCATTCTCAACAGTGCGAATGAAATCGTACAGACTTCTTCCACCGTAAGCAATGTGGTTAAGAACTTCAACGAAGTGAAGAAAGTGTACGAACAGGGCAAGGAATATTACGACAAGCTGAAAGCCGTCAACAACCTTGTGAAAGATGCCCGTAAGGTGCAGCAAACGGTTTTGCTGGTAGGCGATGTTTCGGAAATGTACGTGCAGAATTTCGGCAAGATGATGAACGACCCCAATTTCTCGCCGCAAGAGCTGACCGCTATCGGTAACGGCTACTCCGCATTGCTCAATGAAAGTACCGAACTGCTGAAAGAACTGAAGCAAATCGTAACCTCATCCAGCCTTTCGCTGAACGACAAAGAGCGTATGGACATCATCGACCGTGTGTACAAAGAAGTAAAAGACTACCACAGTCTTGTACGCTATTACACCAACAAAAATATTTCTGTAAGCTACCTGAGAGCGAAAAAGAAAAACGATGCCAAAAGGGTGCTTGACCTATACGGAACTGCTAACCAAAAATACTGGTAACAATGGAATGGGATAATCTTCACGAACTCCTGCGTTCGCTTTATGACGATATGATGCCGCTTGCAGGCGATATGGCGGCAGTGGCTAAAGGTCTTGCGGGATTGGGTGCATTATTCTATGTGGCATTAAAGGTTTGGCAGGCTTTAAGCCGTGCCGAACCTATTGATATGTTCCCATTGTTACGCCCGTTTGCTTTGGGGCTTTGCATTATGTTTTTCCCAACCATTGTATTGGGAACTATCAATGCAGTGCTAAGCCCCGTTGTAACGGGAACACATTCCATACTCGAAGACCAGGTGCTTGACCTGAACAAGCTGCAACAGCAGAAAGACCAACTGGAATATGAAGCAATGGTCAGAAATCCCGAAACCGCCTATATGGTATCGGACGAAGAGTTTGACAAGAAGCTGGATGAATTGGGCTGGTCGCCCTCCGACATCGGCACGATGGCGGGTATGTATATGGACAGGGGTGCTTATCAAATAGAAAAAGCCATAAAGGATTGGTTTCGCAATCTACTGGAGATACTCTTTCAGGCGGCGGCTTTGGTTATTGATACCATAAGAACATTTTTCCTGATAGTCCTCTCCATACTCGGACCGATTGCCTTTGCAATTTCCGTATGGGACGGCTTTCAGTCCACGCTCACGCAGTGGCTCACGAGGTATGTGAGCGTTTACCTGTGGTTGCCTGTTTCCGATTTGTTCAGTTCGATGCTGGCAAGGATACAATCGCTGATACTGGAAAAGGATATAGCAATGCTTTCAGACCCGACCTATATACCCGACACCTCCAATACGGTGTACATCATCTTTATGATTATCGGCATCATCGGGTACTTCACTATCCCGACAGTAACAGGCTGGGTAATCCAAGCTGGAGGCGCAGGAAACTTTACCCGCAATGTAAACTCAACAGCAATGAAAGCAGGAAACCTTGCCGGAGCCGGAGCTGGTTCAACGGTTGGAAACATCGGCGGTCAGTTACTTAAAAAATAATGTAAAACAATAATCATTCTTAAAAATGGAATTTAAAACGCTAAGAAATATAGAAAACAGCTTTCGGCAGATACGTTTATATGCCATCGTGTTTGCCGTTCTCTGCATAGGCGTAGTAGGATTTGCCGTGTGGAAATCGTACAGCTTTGCAAATGAACAAAGGCAAAAAATCTATGTGCTGGATAATGGCAAATCACTGATGCTTGCCTTGTCGCAGGATGCCAGTATTAACCGACCTGTGGAAGCAAGGGAACACGTCAGGAGATTTCACGAATTGTTCTTCACGCTTGCACCCGATAAGAACGCTATTGAAAGCAATATGAGCAGGGCGTTCAACCTTGCCGATAAATCAGCTTTCGACTATTACAAAGACCTGTCTGAAAAGGGCTATTACAGCCGTATCATTTCGGGTAATGTTCAGCAACGAATTGAGGTAGATAGTGTGGTGTGCAATTTCGACAATTACCCCTATGCAGTGCGCACCTATGCCAAACAGTTCATCATCCGTTCGAGCAACGTAACACGCCGTAACCTGATTACTTCCTGCTATCTCGTCAACTCCGTTCGTTCGGATAACAACCCGCAGGGATTTAACATCGAAAAGTTTGCGGTAGTAGAAAACAAAGACATCGAAGTTATCGAACGCTAAAAATTAAGGATATGAAACAGTTACTTGATTTAGACGCATTCGCAAAAACGCTGACCGATAAAGGGTATGACGGTTATTTCCAAACGGAGGCAGCTTATGCCGACAAAATCAAAGACAGCATCAGCAGGTTTTTAGAGGCTTGTAAAAATGGGATGGATAAACCGATGTTGCCCAACATTATGATGCTGACAACTTACCTGCAATGGAATGGCGATGATAAGCCAAAGGTTGAATGCAATATGTGGGTAAAGTATGAAGACGGTCTTTTTGATGTACAGAAGATGAATATTGAAAGGATAGACCAATACGGGCAATTATTGAAACAATCCAAACTGACAGACCTCTCTACAAGCTCGGTTCCGACAAGGAAAGAAGCCATTGCCCAAGTGTCTGACAAACCTAAAGAACAGTTGTCTTCCCCGAAAAGGCGGTTTAAAATGCGATAACCGAAAATCATTAAAGTATGAAAAAATTAAGAGCAACTATGGACAGGTTTTTTGATAAGCTCGATGAGCGTTGGCGGGCTTTGCCAGTGCGCAAGCAGCATCAATACACGTTGTACTTTTTTGTGGGTTATCTCTTGCTTACGGCAGGGGTTATTGGCAAAGTAGTGTACGATACGGGCAAGCCGAATGATACCATCAACATCAGGCATATCGAGAACCCTGTCCTCAAAAGTAAAAATCCTGCAAGGTTGCAGGATAGTGTATCAACAATTTTAAAAAATCAGTTTTATGAAAGAAAATGAAAAAAGGGTCAGCATTCTCGTTGAGGAAGGCGACCAAAGTAAAGCATCCAATCTGCTGGATGATAAAAAGAACAGCAAAGACCGCCTTAAAAAGCCCTTGATATTCGGTTTGATGGCGATTGTCTTCTTAGGCTGTATGTACCTCATCTTTAAACCGTCAAAGGATAAAAAAGAGGTCGAAAACATCGGGCTGAACGATGCTGTTCCACAAGCTACCGGGGCAGGAATGCCCGACAGCAAAGGCAAAGCGTATGAGCAGGAAATGCTGGAACAAAAAGACCAGGAGAAACGCAATGCCCTTACCACGCTATCCGATTATTGGAATGAGGACAGCTCATCTGCCAACGCCAAGAGCGAAGAAGATTTTGTAGAAGAGGAAGAAAGCAACGGCTATGGCAGTGGCAGAAATTCGGGACGTTATGGCAATCCTGCCTTGAACAGCTACCGAAATACACAAAGCACGTTAGGCTCATTCTATAATAACGACAATGCAGAAACAATGGAACTCCGCAGGCAATTGGATGAGCTAAAAGAAAAACTGGCTGATAAAGATGTACCTAAAGCAACAACAGTAGATGACCAGCTTGCCCTGATGGAGAAATCCTATCAAATGGCTGCAAAATATCTTCCGCAAGGTAATAGCAGCAATGGAGAAGCCACACCCACAAACGGTACAGCTTCGGGAGCTTCGACTGCCAGCCAAAAAGAGCATTTTGTATCATTTACGCCCACAAGGAAAAACACCGTATCAGCCTTGTATCGTGAGCCAACAGACAGCGAATTTTTGAACGATTTAAACCAGACCAAAAACAGGGGCTTCTATACCGCAGGTTCTACTGAACAGGTGGTACAGCCGAAAAACAGCATCAAAGCCTGCGTACACGATGCACAAACCGTTGTTGGGGAAACGGGCGTAAGGCTTCGTTTATTAGAGCCTGCCAAAACGCCTAATCGTACCATTCCCAAAGGAACTATCGTAACGGCGAATGCCAAGTTTCAGGGCGGTCGTTTACAGCTAAAGGTTACTTCGGTAGAACTGGAGGGTAATATCATTCCCGTAGATATTACCATTTACGATTTGGACGGGCAGCAAGGCTTGTACGTTCCGTATTCGCCCGAAATGAACGCACTTACCGAAATGGCGGGCAATATGAGCCAGACAGGAGGAACGAGCGTGATGCTTACGCAGAATGCCGGACAACAGGTTGCTGCCGATTTAAGCAGAGGCATTGTACAAGGAATTTCGGGCTATTTCGCAAAGAAAGTACGTACACCAAAGGTTACGCTCAAAGCAGGGCATCAGGTCTTCCTTGTATCAAAACAATAATGTTAAACTAAAATAATTTTATAATGAAAAATCTTTTTAAAACACTTTGGGCATTTGCTCTGACTATCGGCTTAGCCGTAAATTCTTTTGCGCAGGACAGCATCAGAACTCCGCTTGCATTGGGCAAGATAGAACCATACAAAATGGAAGTAACCTACGATAAAACTTCGCACTTGATTTTCCCGACTGCCATTCGTTACGTGGATTTGGGAAGCGAATACCTGATTGCAGGTAAAGCCGAAGATGCGGAAAACGTACTACGAGTAAAAGCATCGGTAAGGAACTTTGAACCGGAAACGAATTTTTCAGTAATTACCAATGATGGACGTTTTTACAGTTTCAGTGTGTATTACAGTTCCTACCCTGAAGCAACAAGCTATGACCTGCTAACAATGCAAAAATCAGTAGATAGAACCAACGGAAACGATGTGCTTTTTGAAGAATTGGGCAACAATTCGCCCTCACTGGCAGGCTTGTTACTGGAAACCATTTACAAGAAAGACAAGCGCATTGTAAAGCATATCGGGGCTAAGAGTTTCGGCATTCAGTTTATCCTCAAAGGCATTTACATACACAACGGCAAATACTATTTCCATACCGAACTGCGTAACAAAACCAATGTTCCGTTTGAGATTGATTTTATCAATTTCAAAGTGGTGGATAAAAAGGTTGCCAAACGTACCGTAGTGCAGGAAATTCCTTTGACACCGCTTAGGACTTACAAACCATTGGACGGCATAAAAGGAAAATCTACCGAGCAAAATGTATTCCTCTTAGACCAATTTACCATTGCCGATGATAAGATACTTCTGATTGAGATTTTCGAGAAGAACGGCGGCAGGCATCAAACATTGCAGGTGGAAAATTCGGATTTAATCAAGGCTCGTTTGATTGACGATATGCACCTGAAATTTTAATAACCCATTTAAAACAACAGTAATAAAATGAAAAAGTATATCTATACCGTGATGCTCGTTTTAATGGGTATCACAACGACACAGGCACAGCGAATGCTGCCGAAACAGAAAGGGTTGGAAGTAAATGTTGGTGTGCTGTCCGATGATAAAATCGGCAACGATTATTATATCAATATCGGTATGACCGTGAACGGTAAGAACGGCAATTACCAGCTTTGGGCGTTGGAATATACGCACCAATACCACGATTATAAAGACCTCCGCATCCCGCAGGAAACTTTTACAGCCGAGGGCGGTTACAGCTTCTTCCTTTTGGGCGATGCCCGGAAGAACATCACGCTGAATGCCGGAATAACCGCCGTAGCAGGTTATGAAAGCATCAACCGTGGCGAACCGATGTTGTATGACGGAGCGAAGATATTGGACGAGGACAATTTCATTTACGGAGCTGGCGGACGACTGACCTTTGAAACGTACCTTTCTGACCGATTTGTATTAGTCCTGCAAGGGCGTACAAAAGTCTTTTGGGGTACGGATTTACGACAGTTCCGACCGTCGGCAGGTGTGGGATTAAGGTTTAACTTTTAAAACGTAAAAAACGATGATAGCAATATTCAATAAATTCAGAACAGGGCTACTGCCATTATATATATTCCTGGCAATCCTCACAGCTTCGGTTACGTTGGTATCTTGCAGCAAAGATGATGAACTCGAAATACAGAACAATTTTCCTTTCGAGGTCAATGTAATGCCAGTGCCTAAAGATGTTGCCAACGGACAAACCGTAGAAATACGCATTACCATACAGCGTACAGGCAATTACAGCAACACGCAGTATTTTCTTCGCTACTTCCAGTTTGATGGTCAGGGAACGTTGCAATACTACAATGAGCCGCCGTATCAGCCCAACGACCTGTACCAGTTACCAACGGAGCAGTTCAGGCTGTATTACACGTCAACGTCTGCCGTATCACAATCTTTTGATGTTTGGATTTCGGACAGCTTCGGGAACGAAAAGCAGATAACTTTTCAGTTTAACAGCAGCGATTAAGAGCAGTATTCCAATTCATAAATAACGGCTTATCTGATGGGTAAGCCGTTTTTAATTTTAAATTCGATAGTTGCTAAAGAAATAATTTCTTATCCTTGCAATAATGAAAAAGGGTATTATCCTTTCGGTTTACCAAATTTGAGTAAGTTATTATTTCCATAAACAATGAAAGCGGCTTGCCTTTTTGGGTAAGCCGTTTTCGCATTTTATAAAACTGCTGATTTTACAGACTATGGAAATAAAAATTAGAAAGGAAGAAAAGGAAGATTTCAAAAAAGTTTTTGAACTCATTCGCCTGGCTTTTGAAAACGAGGAATTGAGCGACCATAAAGAACAGTTCTTGGTGGAACGGTTACGCAATTCTGATGCGTTTGTCCCCGAATTATCACTTATTGCCGAAGTAGATAATCAAATTGCGGGATATATATTGCTCACAAAAATTAATATTGAAGACAAGGATAAAAACACTTACACCTCGCTTGCGTTAGCCCCTGTTGCTGTGTTGCCGAATTATCAGGGAAAAGGTATTGGCGGCAAACTCATACAAGCTGCCCACGATATAGCAAAAAAAATGGGCTTTGGCTCTGTGATGCTGTTAGGACACGAAAACTATTACCCTAAGTTTGGCTATAAGCTGACCAAAGAATTTGGGATAAAGCTGCCATTTGAAGTTCCTGAAGAAAACTGTATGGCAATAGAACTATCGCAAAATGCGCTGCAAAATGTAAGCGGTGTAGTTCGGTATCCGAAAGAGTTTGAAATTGAATAATGCCACGGATATTTTTCGTAAATTCAAACAGTGGAAATAAAGTATTTTTGGTATGGTTGCATCATTGGTAATAGGTATTATATTTTTGGTTGCAGGACTGGGACTTCGCTACTGGATTAACCGGAGAAAGTTTTACAGGCGCAGCCCTATGGGAGCAGAGGGCTTCTCATCTTATGAAAGTTCGGTTTTCATTAAATTCGTGGAAAGGGTCGGTAAATGGATAGCTTACGGGCTGATTATTTTCGGTCTGTTGTCGCTGTGGGTTTATTGGCGTGAGAAAAAAGAAAAACAACAACCTGAAGTAAAAATAGAACAACCTGCCGAACGCAGATAGTTATTACAGCATACATTTTTTAAGCAAATCGGATAGCCCAAAAGCTATCCGATTTTTTTATTTACGGCTTAGTAAATCGCCAAACGCTACCTCTCAAAGCCAAACCCTGCAACTTTCCCCAATGCCGTACTAAGCCTTTATAAATTCAACTTCCATAGCAAAATTGAGCAAACAATGGAAGTAATCGCAATACAAAAATCCGCACTGGACGGAATGAAGAATGAGCTGAAAGCACTTTTGGAACTTACCGAAAATGCCACGCAGAAATACACGCCAATTTTTGCGCAAGAGCAATGGCTCGATAACCAGGAAGTGTGTTTGATGATGAACATTACCAAGCGGACTTTGCAGACGTATAAGGACAAAGGGTTATTGCCTTATTCCAGACTGAACCGTAAAAATTATTATAAACGCTCGGATGTACAGGCTTTGCTCGAAGCCGGACAACCGTACAATACTGCCGAAAATGGATTTATTCACGAATGACAATGAAGAAATCATTGCCCATCAGGAAATGATAACACAGCTAAGAACCCGTATCGAAAGCATATTGAAAAACTACCGCCCTGTAATGAACGGAGAAATTTACCTTTCGGGCGAAGATGTGTGCAAGCTGCTCCATATCAGCAAACGCACTTTACAGCAGTACCGTGATGATAATATACTGCCGTATATACAAATAGGCGGTAAGATTATTTATAAGGAAAGCGATATCCTGACTATACTGGAGCAAAATTACATTTCACAAAAAATTGTTTGACTGTAATCTTTTTTGTATTATATGCTGTCAAAAAAGGACGAGTTTAGTATCTTTGTTGTCGAAAATATAGAAAATACTTAAAGTTGTTTTTGCTTTAAGTTCCGCATTAGAAACTGGTAATTTTTAAAACCCCGGAACGAATAAGTAAGAACGCTCACGTTATGGCGTGGGCGCTCGCTTATTTGGGGGTCAGGCGTACCAGTGCCTTAATGCCAGTAAGTGTGGTTGCCTGCGCCTCTTTTTTTTGCAGGTTCCACTAACTTGATAAACATTAAGAGTTATGGACGGCAAGGATATTTTTTACCCCGAATTTGACCACCCTGCTACGCAATTATCAGCGTTCTCTCTCTGCATTGATGTTTTTATCATATCCCTTAAAAACGGGGAAATTGTACATTTTAAACCTAACGAGATAGCACACTTTAAAGATTGGCTTGACCGTTTTAAAGTCAGGGACATTGAGGTCGATAAAGGAATACCTTACGTTACTCGAACTCCGAATTTATCTAAAGCTCCCAACGGATTTTTTAACCTCATCAAACTAAGCAAAAAGAAAATGAGCAAAGAACAAATAATAAAGGTAGGGATGATAGATGACCACGATATGCTTAGAAAGGGTATTTGTGATTTTCTAATGGGTTTCGGTTTTGAAATACTTTTTGAAGCCGAGAATGGAAAAATGGCAATGAAAAAAATGGAGGAAATCGAAGTTGTTCCCGATGTAATGGTTGTTGATATAAATATGCCGGTAATGAATGGTTTTGAAACCGCTAAAGCATTGAATGAAAAATATCCGCAAACCAAAGTCCTGGCTTTTAGCATTAATGATGATGTACAGGATGTAGTAAAGATGCTTCAGCGTGGCGTAAAAGGGTATATACTGAAAGGCGCAGACCCCGAAGAACTTAAAAAAGCCATAACCGTTATAAATGATGGAGGACATTATTTTAGTGCTGGCGTAGCCGAAATTGCAAAAGAATACTATAAACAGTTTCCGCAATAACAGGTTTCTTTGTTACTTTCTTTTCCGCAGAACTCACGAAAGAAAGTAATCCCCCAATAATAAATTATGGGATAATGAATATCCCAAGCAATAATGTCGCAACCTGTTTGGTAAAATGGAAAAGAAAGGATTTGTGTAAGGGCGCATTTTGCTAAAGGGGATTGCACCAATTTAAAGCAAAAAGACTGCCCAACCATCGGGAGGATCTGTCTTTTTGCCGCCCGACTTTTCGGGTCAGGCGGCTGCTATTTTAGCTTATGGTTTTTAAATACTCGTCATAACGTTCCGTTATATCCTTGCCTTTCCTGAACGTGTCTTTTGTGTAGCTGTAATGCTCTTCAAAGAACTTTACTTCTTTGGTGGTAAGGTCTATTAAATAGCGGTAGTCTGCGTTTATCCGCCTTTCATCCATTGTACAATGCTCCGTAAGCATTTCGAGTTCTTGCTCACTGTTGTCAAGGGATAACAAAGGCAAAAAAAGCCTTTCAACGATATATCCCTGTTCGGGTGCGCTGCTGCTGTCGGCAACGCAAATAAGAGATTTGCCGTTGCTCAATTTGATATGAAGATTTGAACGTGTCATAAATTGAAATTGGGGTTTATTGATTAAGCCGTTAATTGGATTAATGAAAATTCTTCCGTCCAAAATTCCTCGCTGGTGTGCTTGCCGTATGCTGTATAGTAGCCTGTACCGTTTGCACGCAATACAAGCCTGTAACAGTCCAATCGGTTTTCGGGTGCGGTAAACATTTCCTGCTCCCCCTCGTCAAGCTCCACAAATGCCCATTCTTTATCGTTTAGCATTTCTTCAATGTTCGGGGTATCGTCTTCGCCTGTGCAATAAAAATCTACTGCCGTATCATAGTAGTTCATTGAGCAGAAATAATGATTGCCCTCTAACGGCTTAACCAATGCAAGCCGTTTTGCCTGTTCCTGTTTCCATTCTTCGGATAGATGGATAATTGCAAACTCGCAATTATCCCATTCGCTATTGGTGTTGGCTTTAACCAAAATATGTGCTGTCGCTTTATCGGATAGTTTCATCGTTCTAAATTTTAATGGTGTTTAACTGATTTTCGATTTTACGTTCTAATAGAGTGTCGAGTATTTCCCATTCGCTGTCGTACTCCTTGCCCTCAAAATGGTAGGTGTCTGTTTCCTTGTCTAATTCGTAGCTGTCAAAATCTTCGTCTTCCAGATAAATATCTATGAGTAGCTTGTCAGAAAACATTGTCCTGCCATATACCAAACAACCTAATTCCTCATAATCCAATTGGAAATCTATGTTGTAATGCTCGGCTATCTGCTTAACTGCTTCCGCATTTGGCGACCATTTTGTTTGATAATTGAATATTCCCGTATCGCTTTCGTAAACCTCAAAGAAATATCCGCCGTTACTGTCGTCTATGAAATCGGGCAGTTGTCCGCAATTCTCTTTCCTTTCTCTTTCAGCCATTGATTTGAATAGCTGTGTTACCTGTTCGATTGCTTCAGGCTTCCCCTCGAAGACAACCGTATTGTTGCACCAATTTGGCATAATTATTTATCGTTTAAGGTTATTTTTAATAAAGGCTCACTTCCGAATATTAGGTGTATAGCCTGTTTTAGATTGGGTTTACAGTCCTCTGTCTGTGCATATTCGATAAGGCAGTGCATCGCAAATATTGCGTTGTATCCGTCAAAAAAATGGTCTGCAAACCAGCGTGGTTTTTTGAGAAGTTTGTCCTCGTTCTTCTCGATTATCCTGTGTGCATCCTGCACAAGCCTGTACCAAAATTCTGCGGTAAAAAAGCCCTTTTGATACCAACCCTCACGAATGGTAATTTCATTTTTCAGAAAGTATTCGCACTGCTTTTTTACGGCGTTCTGAATGTTCGCCATTTCTTCGGGGAATAGCCTGCAAAGCAATTCGCCTTTATCTAAGTTGTCCATTTTATGTAATGCTTTCATATTGTTGTTTTATAGTAGGCTACCACCATTTAAGGCGGTAGCCTGTTGTTATCTAATTAAGGTTTAGGATTTCCGCACCGTCCAAAGCAAATGCGGTACACAATTCAAATGCTTTCTGTGATTTGAGTTGGGCAGTACCACCCAATACAATGCTCTGTAATTTGGCTTCATCATCTTTGTAATTGCGTACATTCTGAAAGTAGCCTGTAACAGCGTTGTATGCTCCGAACAAAGTCCCTTTGGTCGTGTTCATCTGTTGTGCATCATCTGTCATAGCATATAGAAGCGCATTATCAACCACGTTTTTGAACACGGTGGAAACTTCATCGTCAGCCCCTTTGTTGATAAGGTCAAGTGTTTCTTTGTTCGGGCAAAGTGCCAACTGGATTAGCTTTCTTACTTCTCGGTCTGATACTTTTACCTTTGTCCAATTATTGAAAATGCCCTCTAATTGGTTGCTCAATGTGTTGGCAAGCCCCATAATCTTGTGGGCGTTCTCGATACGTTGTTTTGCTCCCGAAGTATGTTTGATACGGACTACATTGGTCATACTGCGTAGTGAGGCATTCAGCGTGTTTTGGCATACGATACGGATAGGCGTAAATGCTGCGGTAATACTTCCGCTACCATCGTGCGAAGTGGTTAGAAAAATGTACTTTTCCGTTACATCATCGCCATTGCCTACACGGATATAATCGGGCAGTTTGGCAGTGATAAAGATGCGTTCCCCTTTGCCCAATGCCCCTGCGGTTTCGTACAGGATACCTTCGCCACCACCTACAATAGCATCAAAAAAATTAAAGGCTTCCCGATTTTGTACAATGTGGTAATCCTTACCGACTACACCCAATACTGCATTGTTATCGGTGCGTATGTTAGCGAAATAGTTAGGTACTTCTAATTCGGTGCTACCTATTTCTATACCGTTGGCAGTTTCGATAATGCCCGAACCTTTGGTAAACAGTGGGGATTTTACGACATCGTAATCTAACCCTGCGTATTTGATAGCTTCCTCGCTCGTTGGGTATTGCTCTACGATTTGCCCCAAACCGTGCCACGCTTTTTGCTGTACTGAAAAGAAACTGTGCTTTCCTGTTTGCTCGTTGAAATGAATGTTATGTGCCATTTTGATAAATTTTGATGTTAAAAAATGATTGAATACTCGTTGTTAGAATGGGAGGTCGTCATCTGCTCCCTGTGCTGTAACCTTGTTGTTCTCGGCTTGTGCAGTAGCTTGTATGGTTTCGGCTCTCCTGCTACCTCCGTGCAGTTTGATTTGTGAGGTATGAAAGTTCAGCCCCGAATGTGCTTCGCCGTCTTTGCCTATCCACGCTCGTGTATTCACTCGCCCTGTGAGTTCTACCAATGTGCCTTTTGTCAGCAGTCTTGCCACGTTTGCAGATAGCCAGTAGGCACAATCGAAGTAGGTCGTTTGCTCTACACGCTCGCCTTGTTTGTTCTTGTAGCTTTCGTTGCTCGCTACCGAAAAGTTTACTACTTGCTTGTCGTTGTTAAGGGTTCTTACTTCCGCATCCCTTGTTAGTCGTCCGATGATGTTCATAATCGTTCTGTTTTAAAAGTTTGACATTTTGTTACGTTCGCTTTTCTCGCTTCCTGCTTCCTGTTGTGGTCTGCTCCGCTTCGCATAATATTTTCCAAAAGAAAAACCGGAAAAAAGAAAGCAGATAATCCAAGCGGGCAACAGCGATGACCAAGAAAAAAAATGATTTAATGGGGGTTCCTTTAGGGGGAAACCGTTCATTCGTTTTTTTTATTGGTGGGTGTGTGCGATGGCTGCCCGCTATAACTTAGCTGCCTTTTTACCGGTTGATTGTGGAAATTTTCTATTCCTAATTTTTATGTCAATTATGAACAGGCTTCAATAGTCTGAAACAAAGGAGGAGTAATAAAAAAGTATGGGCATAAAAAAAGCAGAACCGTTAAGTTCTGCTTCTTGTGGTTAGATAAAAGCGGATTAGATTGCCATCATAAATGCCTCTTCCATTGCTTTGAATTTCGGTGTAACCAAATCCATATCCTTGCTGATTTTTTGGCTTGTGATTTTAGCATAAATTTGTGTGGTGGAAATGTTTTTATGCCCCATCATTTTGCTAAGGCTTTCAAGCGGTACGCCCTCGGTCAGAAACATTGTTCCAAAAGTATGTCTTGCGGTGTGAAAGGTTACTTTTTGCTCCGTGATAATCTCTGCCTTTTCAACCAATTTACCTATGTGCGTATTGCAGGTTGCATTGGTAGGAACCGGAAAGATAAATTCATTCCTTGTTGTACCCTGATATTTCTCAATGATACGTTTAGGGATTTCCATTAACCGAACATTGGAAGCAACATCAGATTTCTTTCTCCGGCTGATAATCCATTGATGACCGTCAAAGAATGATTGAATATTGCTTCTTGTCAATTTCTTAATATCAGCGTAAGCCAATCCTGTAAAGCAACTGAAAATAAAAATATCTTTTACAAGTTCATATCTTTTATGCGGAACCTGACACATCATCAGCTTTTCAACGTCTTCTTTCAGTATGTACCCTCTGTCGGTTTCTTCCATACTTATTTCGTAATCCTCAAAAGGATTATCACGTATCAGCCCTTTTTTGATAGCCAGTTCAGCCAAAGCAATAACAGGCATTGTGTAAATCCAAACCGTGTTATGGGCGCATTGCTTATCGTAGCGGAGGTAAAAGTCAAACTCACGGATAAAATCTGCCGTCAGTTCCCGAAATGCCATATCTTCCCTGTGATAACGCTCTTTTATAAATTCCGTAAGATGATTGTAAACAGTGATGTATTTGTTGTAAGTTCCTTGTGAACGCTCCTCTTTATCAACCAATCTTTTAAATTCAACATTCTGGTCGTTAAAAACTTTCAATATGGCATCATCCATTACACCAACACCGAGAAAAGAGAGCTTTACTTTTTGGGCAGTTGCAAAGCCCTCGTGCTTCAGCATATCTTCATAAATCTTGTCGATACGTCCCCGTATATTGTCCAGCTTTTGGTTGATGCTCAAAGCTGTGGCACTTTTGCCCTGAACCCGTCCGTGTTTTAAATCCCAACTATTAGGGTTAATTTCTAACTTTGTCCCGAAAGTTTTCGGTGTTCCATCAATGGTAATACGTGCCATAACCGGGGCATTACCGTTCTTTTTCAGTTCGTTCTTTTTCAAATAGAAAAGCAGTTTGAACGTCGATTTTTTTGTCTGCTCCATAACTCAAATGTTTAACGTTTAAAATTAAATTACATTGAGTTACAAGGGAATATAAAAAAGGGTGCAAAAGACTGAAATATAATCAGTTAAGCTATATAGTTGCCTTTATCAATCGGTAACGAATTAGTAACCTAACCTTGTCAATTTAAGCCCAAAACCTATCAGACACCGAGTTCCAAACTAAGACTACACATTTATAAAGCATTGTATAGTAGCGGTTTTAATCGCTTTGCGTACTTTTGCTTTTTATTAATCTTTTTATCATAAAAAATACCGAATGATTTTCATTCGGTATTCTAAATATGGAATTTTTAATCAGTTATGGTGCTATCCAATCAAAATCAATCAAATGTTCCAAATTATTGGTTTCCTTTTTATCTGGGTTTGATCTAAGGTATTTACCATTAGAACCATTAACTACCGTTACATTTTCACCAATATCCCAGGCACATCTGTTATAGTTCCACACCCAAGTTGTTGCGCTATTCCCGACTGTTTCCAGTAATTTTATTGCTTCATCTTTAGTTTTTTTTGACGCTCGAGAATTACTATTCTCACTCACTGTATGAAATGCATAATGTGTTATCACATTGCTTGAGTTTTTCCAAACTCCGGAAATCCTGTACTTTGCCATAATTTTTTATTTTTAATTTATGTACAGCTAAATTAACCCTATGAGAAATTTACTCCTTACGGTTTTCCGTAAAGAGAATAATTATTTTTCGTCTGCATTATTTATTCGCTTGGTTAATGTTTCTTTTAGGGAATCTAAAAATTTTGTCTGTGAAGATTTACGGATTCTGATTTCTAAAAATACACGATTAAACTGACCAAGATCTATATTGAATATCTTCTCAAAATAGCCCGCAATCTCTTTAAGATCTGCATTACCATTATTGAAAACTCCTTCAGTTTGCAAAGCATATAATAATTCTATAAGTGCGACTTTCGAACCAGTCCAAGTAAGTTTTGTGTTAGAATTTTGTTGTATATGATACTTTTGATTTTTATTATCCAATAATATCAACTGATCTTCCAGATACAACTGTAATAGATCATTTGCTAATATTTTTGCAATTTTAAAATCGTGGGATGTGGAAAAACTTTGGTCTGCTTCATAATAAAAGCTATCCAGACTTAATTTAATATCAAACTTACCTCTAATAAAATATTTATAGTCAAGATAAGTACTTCCTGTTCTATAATATTTATAAAAATCGAGATTATTATCAAAATATCTTTTCAATTTATCAAGCTCATTATTATAATATTTTTTAATAATCCGAGATCCTCCAAATGGTTTTTTGGTTTCAATTTTATAAACGGAGTTATAATAAATAAGTCTTGATGTGAATAGCGGTTTTATTTCTTTGAAAAAGTTAATCTCCTCCTGTTCGGATTTAAATCCGGATTTAAAAATGAGAGTTTTAACTTTATGAATTACTGTTGTTATAACCTCAATCGACTTCTCACATTTCATCACATTATCATTTATCTCAAGATCTATAAAATTGAGTTGTTCAGTAAGATTTTGTAGTAAAGCCTGTAGCTTATTTCTCATTGGATTTTAATTAAAAAGGAGGCAAAAAGCCTCCTTCACTGTATAAAAATATTCTTCTTCTTTGTTATATTATTAAAATGACTCACTCTCTTGTCGTTATTTACTCTTTTGCTACTGAAAGCATTACGGCCAGTGAATCCATATAATCACGCCAATGTGTTATTTTCCGGTCTTTTATAGTAATAATAGAACAAAAACGATTATCATAATCTTTTCCCGTAAATGGAACAATACCGTGAACCTGATATTCTAATATAATGATATTTTCAGGATTCGTAGATTTATAAACTCGTAAGTTATCGGCTGAATGAAGTTCATTACTATATCCGCCAAACCAATCCATATAGGTTTTTCGTCCTTCAATTTTATTGGTGAATCCCGGGATATTATATAAAAATTCGAAAACTGCATTTTCTGCCACTGCATCCCAAAAGTGCTCTCCGTCAACTTCACCTTTTAACCCTTCCATTATGATACTGTAAAAAGGTTCTGAATTTTTATTGAATGCAGGATGATTTCTGTCTACCTTATTCGGATTATCTGTTTTCTTTTCCATTCTGATAAATTTAGTTTAATTTACAAAGAGTTATATAATGGTACTAATGATTCTTTCACAAATACTTCAGCTGATGTGGGCGACGAATTTGATGAGACTCGTTGCTCATAATTCATAATTCCGTTTTTGAGTGAAGTTTCCATCGATGTAATATCATTTGCTACGTCTTCCGACAGCCCTTGGTTCATCATCGCCTGTTTTGCATCTTCAACAGAAAACTGTACATATTTCAAGTCAGGTTTACCAATAGCATTTCCTATAATAGCTGTAAGCTCTTCAAATGAATAATTTTTGTCACCCAAAATCGGCTGAACACTTTTGCCGCTAAAATCTAATTTTGATAAATGTTTTGCTGCTATAGTAGCGATGTCTTTAGTTGCTACCATTGGTATTTCGTGCTTTGCATCTGCTGTTGCACCATTAATACCCATTTGTTTGATCAAAGGAATATTCAGCAAAGCATTATCTAAAAAGTAAGCCGGACGAAGATGTAATACATTAACATCTTTTAACTGATTCAATTTTACTTCTTGTTCAGCAAGCCCAGCAATAAGACCATTGCCTTCGTGTTGATGTGCACCGGCGCTACTTAAATTCACCACATATTTTATCCCAGAGTTCTGAATAGCTGTAATAACAGAATCTCCAACTTTTCTTTGAAATTCTCTGTAATTACTTGCTGTAAAATCAGGCGGAGTCATTACGTAAACACTATTTGAACTTTTAAATGTTTCTATTAATACTTTTACATCTGTGATATCCGAAGATATTACTTCAGCTCCCATATTTTTAAATTTTTCCAGATTATCTGCCGTTTTTGCAATGAGCTTAAGGTAGTGTCCTTCTTGTAAAAGGATTTCGGCAATCTTTCCGCCGACTTTTCCTGTTGCTCCTAATAATGTGATTGTTTTTTTCATTTTATAATTTGTTTAAATCCTGATACAAATTTCTATATTTGCTTTATAAATACATAGTAGATACATAATTGTATTATAGTGTCAAAAAAGTAAGTAATGAGAAAAACAAACTCCACAAACTTCATAAATGAAACAGAATTGGCTGCTATTTGTCCAATGCATAAAGTTATGAGTGTATTAGGCGGACGTTGGAAAATAGCTTTGCTTTATTTTATATATCAGGAACACAATCGTTTCAGTTTATTACAAAAAAAAATGCCTTTTATTACTACTAAAATGCTTAGTTCGCAGCTAAAAGAACTGGAACAGGATGGAATGATAAACAGAAAGATTTATGCAGAAATGCCTCCTCGTGTTGAATATTCATTAACCGAAATGGGAAAAACGCTTTTGCCTGTTTTAGAAGATCTATATAACTGGGGAGAACAACATATACAAGTTAATTAGTTTTATATTTTACGAAAGTATTTAGCTAAATGTACTTATCCTATCTCCTTAATTTTTTTCTTATCCTGAAACCTATTTCTTAAAATCAACATATCCTCACTTATCTTTCTATCCAATATCTTCGCATAATGCTGAGTCATTCTAACATTGGTATGTCCGAGCATTTTACTTACAGTTTCCAATGGGACACCATTGTTTAGAGTTACCGTTGTAGCAAAAGTATGCCTGGCTGTATGAAAAGTAAGGTCTACTTCCAGTTCACAAAGAGCTGAAATCTCCTTGAGATATTCATTCATTTTTTGGTTGCTTAGGATTGGGAGGAGTTTATTTTCATTAAAGCATTTTGGATGATTACTATACTTATTCAAAATATTTTCAGCAATTGGAAGAATAGGAATGCTTGCTTCAACTTTTGTTTTTGTTCTTTTCATCTTTATCCATTTTCCGCCATCAATCCCAATGCTAACAGCATCCCTGCTGAGGTTTTGAATATCGATATAAGCTAGGCCCGTAAAACAACTGAATAAGAAAATGTCTTTGACTAAAGTAAGACGATCTGTTTTAAAAACTTTGCTTTTGATAGTTTCAAGTTGTGATTCCGTGAGGAAATCCGGAACTACAGGTGTAAGTTTTGATTTGTAATTGGAGTAAGGATTTTTATCCATCCAATCATTTGCCAGGCAAATATTAATAATCTTCTGAAAATTCTTTAGATATTTTACTGCAGAATTATTTGCACATTTTCTAACCGTTCGCAGCCAAAATTCATAATTGGAGATAAATGCCGGATTAATCTCGTGTACATCCATATCAGTCACATTATATTTCCATTTCATAAAAGAGATTGTATGTCGAAGGGAGGTTTCGTAGCGTTCCAATGTACCTTTTGAAAATGATTTGCCAATCAGGTCTTTTACCTGCTGGTTATGGTCTTTAAAAACTTCAACAATTGTCAATTTTTTATCGGCGGTCCCTAAATAACGATTTTTAAGCATTTCGCCTGTGATTTCCTTTTTAGCAGCTATTAAATCATTGTTACACTGAAGTATTTTCAGACGAATATTTTCAAGAAATGTATTAATAGATTTTGCTTTTTTGCTGTTTCCAGAAACTTTACTTGCTTCAGGATTCCAGGAGGATGTTAAAATAGTCTGACCGGTAGAAAGTTCTGTGCGCTTTCCATTAACAGTAAGACGTAAGTAGATTGCAGAAAACTTAGGATTACCTTTTGTTTTTTGCATAGAAAAGTAAATTGTAATTACTCATTTGTGGTGACTTAAAAGGTTAATAAAACTATTTATGAACAATAAGCCTACAAGATGTTCAATCTTTGAAAAGCCTATGTATAGGCTTTTCCAGAAAAGTAGGTGAGTATTTAGGATAATTTTTACTACTCACCGAACTACTCACTTAAAGAATGAAATAATCTGATATATTTTAGCATTCCGGCAAATAAAAAACCCTTTAAAATATATATCTTAAAGGGTTTTAGTAATTTTTGAGATTTACTCTGCGGAGAGTGAGGGATTTTGTAACCTCCCTTCATTCCTTTATTGATAAGCGTTGCGCTGTAGCATCTTTTAATTGGCCCTAAATAGGTCACCTGCAAAAAAGCGGTAAAACCCTAATTTAAATTTTACTTAGTAAAACTAGGAATTTCCGTCGGAATTTACAAGTAATGATTGCTAAATTTTGAACAAGATATTTAGAAATTTAAGTTCTGCTAAGTGACCTTGATAGGACTCTATCCAAACCATTTATTAGTAGATGTAGATAATATCTTGAAGGTGTTAGCTAGTAATTAAATCATAAAAATGAAATCAGAAAAGGGTCTATTTATAAATAATAATTTTCTGATTAATAAAAACATATCATAATATCTTCTTCTCATAAAAGGCCTATTGAAAATTAACGTGGTATATAAAAGTATATTATTGCCTAATTTTTATTTCTGAATTGTAAAAGCTTATTTGAATTGCTTTGATTTTAAATCTATTCCTTTTATTTTTATAAAATGAATGAATTGATAAGATTTGAAAGAAATCCAGTAATAGAGAGCGGTATTATCAATCCTCTTAGTTTAGCCAATCAGCCCTTTCCTTACAACGGATTGGCAAATCCTCGAAGATTTGAAGAGCTTTTATATTCTATATTTAATATTCAAATCAAAAATGGTAAGATTAACGATTATACTGAGGTTAATCTCCTGACTGGAGTCCGAGACAAGGGGCGCGATTGCGCTCTTTTGAAAGATGGTAAGAATTATGGTCTTATTCAATGCAAAAAGTATGATACTAATTATGGAAAAAATGATCTCTGTCTAGAAATAGTCCGTTTTGTTCTTTATAGCATGTCAGATAATCGACTTGTTTATGACTATGATGATTTCACTTATTATATTTGCGTTTCAACAGGTTTGACCTCTGATTGTATAGAGTTTATTAATCAGTTTTCTGAAAATATCCTCCATGAACCCAGCTTAACGGAATGGATCGATAAAAACCTGCAAATGCCAAGTCTAAGTCATTTAAAAAAATGCTTTGATTTATCCGACTTTAAGCGAAAGATTTCACGGATAAAAGTTAAAAAAATAACTCCTGCTGAATTAGATATTTATCTCAATAGTGACGAATGCAGAGATCTTATCTCTCTCTTTTTTGAAGTCCGAAGTGTAACTGACAATACTAAGATAGATCAACTTATTGACATTATCTCAAATCAAGAAGTTTTTGAGCCTGCTGATCTGCTGGGTCAGCTAAAAATTGGGTCAGCGAGATTACAATCTGAAAGGAATTTCTTCCAGGATATTGAACAAACCCATGTGGATCGAATTGAGACCAAACAGTTATTTGACTGGATTGTTAAAGAGACTCCCGATATAGATCACAAAAATATTTGTCTGTTGGCAGGAGAAGCTGGTTATGGAAAAACGGTTGTGATTAAAGATCTTTATAATCTCTGCATAGCTGATGATATTGCAGTACTTGGGCTTAAGGTAGATAAATTGTATTCTAATACACACGCGGCATTGCAGCAAAGCTTAGGACTATCCAAACCGGTTTTTAAGTTTATTGAAGACTGTAAAAAACACTTTAATAAAATCGTTATACTGATTGACCAAATTGATGCATTATCGCAATCCATGTCTTCTGATAGAAGTTTTTTGGAATTCTATAGAAGTTTTATAGAGCATTTTTCTTATGATAAACAGATACGTATTATAATTTCTGTTAGAAATAGCGATTTACATTATGATCCCTCTCTAAAAATATATAAGGATATGGATAGGGTTGTGATCGGTCCGCTGGAACTACAAAAGGTTATAGAGCTTCTCAATATAATTAACGTCAATCCTAACGAATTATCTGCGAAACTACTAGAATTGCTGCGAATCCCTAATTATCTAAATATATTCTCCCAAATTGTTTCTAACAAAAATATCTTTAAAGCAGATAGTGTTTTAGAACTATATCTGGAATTATGGGATCAGAAAATTTCCAAAATAAGCAAAGATTTTCCTGTATTGAAAAGTAAGTTAAAAGAACTTTTATACAAAATTGCACAACAGATGTTTTATGAACAGCGAATATCTGTTTCCAGCCTCAACTATGATGATTACTACCAAGAAATCCAATATCTTAAAAGTGAAAGACTTCTTAAATCAGATGGCAGACAGCTGCAATTTTTTCACCAGTCTTTTTATGATTTTGTTTTTGCTAAATGTTTTGTAGAAACCAATGAAAATTTATTCGATTATATTATCGAAGGGGATCAGTCTATACACATAAGGTCTGCGGTAAAGATGATTATCTCTTATCTGCGAGAAAGCGATCCGAATCAGTATGAAAAATCTTTGAAACAGATTTTTTTTAATACTGAAGTTCTTTTTCATATCAAACATATTATTCTTGTCGAAGTATTAGGGCAGGGACAGCCTGCGAAAGAGGAATTTGAACTGGTGAAGTCTGCGTTTAAAGAATCATTTCAATGGCAAACTGTTTTTTTTGATAATGCGTTAGCGCCATGCTGGTTAAGTTTTGCAGTAAAGAATGATCTTTTCGAAGTCATTAAAGAGAATTACCATATTGATTCTAAGGATTCAGAAATTTTCACAAAAGATCATATCGTAAGAGCAAGGTTTTCCTGTATTTATTTTTTAAGCCGCTATGTTAATCAAAATTTAGATTTAGCGTGGGATACTGTGATGAAAATTGATGATCCCGAAGTTGCAGCCGATATACTCTTTTCCTTAAATAATTGGGAACATCCCTCAGCTTACATGTGTTTCGAGTTTTTTGAACAGCACCTTAAATTGGATACTTACAGGTATTTTCATATCTTAAGTAATATTGCTCATATTAATCCGGAATCTGTATATCAAAGAATGATTCCTGAATTTAAGAAATTTGATGGCAAAAATAATAAGCATAATGATCATTATATCAAGGAAGTTCTAAAAACCCTAGGTCATAAAATTCCTCATCTAATGATCAATTCTCTTTATGAATCAATCAATTTTAATGAAGAAGATTGCTTGATTAATGGCCATCAGATAATTAAAGATTACAGGTTTTACGCAATAGATTTTAAAGATAATGATTTAAAAGGCTCCGAGATCATATATCAGCTTTTGGCCCAGTGTCTAAGAAGATCGGCAGGGCAGGAGAAGATTATTTTTAAGAAGTTCTTATCTGATCATAAAAACTCTCATCTACAATCTATTCTTCGACTATTGTTGTATGCCCTCAAAGGGTCTGAAAAAATTTATTCTAAAGAAATTTTTGAGTTGTTCTGCATCTTTAATAATAAAGACCTTCTTTTATTTGTTGATGATATTGAATATGATATGAGAGTACTTTTGGAAAGAACATTTGTACACTTTAACAGCTCTCAGCAAAAAATTGTTCTAGACACCATCAGGAATTTTACTAGTGGTAAAGAAATCTATATTAGAAAATTAGCTCCAAATTCTAAGAGATTGGTTTCACATTGGGGACTCAGCAAATATTATCTGATTAAAAGACTGCCTTCAAGTGTAATTAGTAAAGAGTTTCAAAAAGAATTTGGGGAGCTTGAACGAAAATTTGAAGGAAGAAATGCTGATGTTAGACAGAGAGAGTCTACGATGGCAGGCCTTGTTGTAAGCCCAATTCCTATTGAAGTTTGTGCAAAAATGAGTGTGAAGGAATGGCTGAAAGCTTTTAAGAAATATAATAATGATGATAGGAAATGGGGTCGTGATTATTTAAAGGGAGGACTTCAGGAACTTGCCGCTGTTTTCAAAACAGTAGTTTCCCAGTCGTTAAGTGATGATAAACTCAATATAATTTCAGAGGCAATAAGCAACGATGAAGTAAATTTAAGATATGCCGTATATGGTCTGTGGGGATGGCTGGAAGGCGGTGGAGATACAGTCAAAATCAAGGAGTTTGTTAAAACTGTTTTGACGCAGGCATCTTCATATGAAAATAGACTGCTTGTAACGATTGCTTCACAGATGACAAGGGAAGATTCCGTAGATCCTGATTTTGTACAATTCCTGATCGATAATGCTTTAAAATTTGAAGAAGGTAATAATAATGTTTGTCAATTGCCTTCCAATGAAGAAACTTCGATTTATGGACTTGTAACGAAAGCTATTAATACAGATTATGGTGCTGCAATTAATGCTATAACTCTGATACAGAACCGGTACTATGATGATTTAATTTTTGAAACTCTTAATACAGTTATCAATTTTGGTCCCAGAGAGGCCCGTGCTGCGGTCTATTTTAGATTTGCTTACCTCAAGAAGCTTAATATAGAGAAAGCTGAAAGCTTTTTTGTAGATGGTCTAGAAAAAGAAGAGGACATTTACGTAGTAGCATCTTCGATCCATTCTTTTGAATATTTTAGGGGTCGTAATTATGCCAGGCTATTAAAAGTTTATGACAGACTTATTACATCGGGTCTATTAGGTTCGGAAGATAGGAAAATGTTATTTCTATGCATTTACGGATTATATCTGAATAATGATCAGGGTGTGCTGAAAACGCTCTTAGATTTAATTAATCATTATGGGAACAGTCTGGGTATATACTTTGGTGAAATTTTTAAAAATTATTACCTGATACCAGATTCCAAGGATAAAAATGATTTTCTTTTGAATTATATTCTTGATGCAGCCATTGCTAAAGATGCTGATGATCTTAATTTCAGTTTTATACACGCAGAAGATGTTCTTTTGAAAGATGTTTTCCCTTTCTTTAAGAGATTTGTAGAGTCGCCCATATTTAAAATTTCAGACTATTTTATTGAATATCTGCTAATTCAGGTCGCCAATTCACCAGATGAAGCGATTGAACTTTTTGATCTGGCAGTAAAGCAGAATCAAGATATCATTAATTCAGCATGGAGAACTGAAGAAAAATCGATAAAGTTTATTATTAATGCTTATCATAAGATGAGTATGAATGATGAAAAATCAAGAGAACTGCGTAGAAAACTGCTTTTTCTTTTTGATAACTTATTAAAGAATTTAACTGTTATCAATGTCAGTGGAAGAATTCTTAAGGAATTATAATGTTTCGCAGCCGTTATCAGTTATGTAGAAGGTTTATATTAATTGACTGCAAATTAACTGCTATTATTTTATTATTTTAGGCATTCCTGATACTTAAAATATAATCGCAGAAAAAAATATTTTAGCAATGAAAACTGTTTTTCATCTCAATATATTTTGGAGAGTGTCGAACTTTATATAATCATTTTCTTTGATGACATATATAATTCTATCTTTATTAGTGAATTCATTTTTTTTCTTTTTTAAGTAAGCAAAATTATTTTCAGAGATCTTTTCGTTATCTTTTATCTGTATGAAAACACACTGCTCATAGTTAAGATGATTAATAAAATGCCCTAATTTCTTTAAATCTTTCTTTACGTTGAACTTGCCTCTTGAGCTCGATATACTACTAAGGGTCTTAATTTCACATGCCAGAATTTGCTGATTTCTGTTGTTTTGTTCCTGATGTAGAATTAAATCAGGATAAACAATCCCGAAATTTTCTTGTCGATATGGTGAACAGTCTTTTCTAATCTCTCCATTGATTAGCAGGTTGTCATATTCATAAAAATCCGCAGTCATTCTCCATTGATGATATAGTTCATAAGCAAATACGCGCTCACACATTTGCTTTTTGATCCCGTATGGCCATAGTAAGTATGTGCTTTCAACTTTCAATAACGATATGAAAAAATCATGTAAATAATTATTTTCAACATTATCTCTGTTGTTGATCATGGTGTTTAATTGTTCATTATAAATAATAATCATCAGCTGATAGAGTGTAAGCAAGCATTTCAGATTTCTTTTAGTCTGCTATTCATACTAATTTTCCGAAGCAATCATTGAAATTGTTATTTTAGTCAGGTAAAATTACTTTACCATATGGCGATAGGATCATTGTCCCTTTATTTATTTTCTCTAGTATGTCAAGGTCTTCAAAACTCTTTGTTCTAAAAGGACAGAACACCTTAACATTTTTTTCAGGAAACATCGATTTGATTTTTATTGCAGAGGCCATTGCAGTTCTTCCCAGTGTAAAAACATCATCAATAAGAATGATTTCAGGCTCCATAATTAAGATGTTCTCCACTTCCAAGCTGTTTAAATGTGTTGCCACACTGTTTCTTGTATTTGCATCTGACTGACTGCTGGATTTAGGAATGGCTTTAGTCCTCTTAAGACAGCTGCTGACACTGATTCCAATTTTATTTTCTAAGAGCTTATCTGCGATAACTTTTGAAGGCACTAATGACCCGTCCAAGGTTGGCGAGCTTCTGGGAATAGGAACCAAAGCGGCTTCGCTGAAATAGGAATCCAATCCATTTTGTTTGATAAAGACGGCCAGCGACTGACTAAAATTGGGATTTCCATTTTTGCAGAGTCCTAAAAGCTGTTTGGATTTAAGGGCATTCGCAGAAGTACCTTTTCCAGCGTAAACCAAAGCTGTCAGATACTCGAATTCAGAATGCATAATCGACTTTCGCGGTTAAATAAGGAATTTCAGAGATTAGAAACTGATAATTGTCGTTGGTCAGTACTTGAGCTCCATACTTTAGCATTTCTTGTGCCCAGCTGATCTTCTTTTCAGTAATAATATTCTCCATTATAAACAATTCTCTGCCTAAACGAAGTGCCTCCCAGCCCTGATGTTTTGTTCCGCTTTTTTCACCGGCCTCTATAATAATCGTTGCATCACTTATTAACGCCATGGTTCTATTTCTAATAGGGAAATTTTTTGGAGTAACAGGATACTTTTCTGAAAATTGGGACAGTAATAGGTGATCTCGAGCAATAATTTCCTGTAGATTTTTATTGCTTGCAGGAAAATATTTGTCTAGCGGTGTGCCAATAACCGCAATGGTTTGACCTTCGTTGTCAATTGCTGTTTGGTGAGCAATAGTATCTACACCTTCGGCTAAACCACTCACAACTGTAAAATTATTTTCAACCAAAAATTTCGTGATCTTACGAGCTCTTCGAATTCCAAGATCTGAAATATCGCGGGAGCCCACAACTGCAACCCTTCTTTCCAATTCTAACAAAGAAAAATTACCTCTGTAAAATAATTCCTTAGGGCTGTTCTTTTTTTCGATGTCAGTAAGTTTGTCGAAATAATTTTGAAAGTGGTTTATAGACATAGTTTTACAAAATTAAAAAAAACTGTTTTAAAAATATGAATTTTCAATTTAAATACCAACTAGATTTAAGTGAATTAAGTTTATAATTCCAATTGGCGTCGCTGTTTTTTTACAAAATATTTATTTCGAAATACTATGCTGGTTACATAAAAATGATAAGTTTGTTTTACTAAACTTTGTATCAAAATTAAAAACTAATACATAAAGATGAAACCAATTGATATTCTGGGATTAAAAAACTTCAGATTTTTGATGTTCATATCGGTATGCTTGAAGACTTTTCAAATATTAATATCATCACTTGTAGTAACAATGCCGGAAAAAGGTCCTTGATAAAGGCTCTGCAAATGATTAAAAATAATGTCGGCGACGGTCTTTTTCAATTCACATTCGATCTTAATGAATAAGGACCTCTTATGTACTGTGGAGCTAATTAATACTAAGATTTTTTACTATCATAATCCAGTTAAAGATGTTCTAAATATCGTTGACTAGAACTGAAAAAAAGGAAGCTTTAATTTAAGCGATTTAAATACAGGTGTTTATATTGTAAAGATTAGATGTTGCAACGAAGACATTTAGAATTATTAAGAAATAAGAGTGTTTGATAATAATTTAGTTAATCTAACAACCGTCCAAATGGGACGTTTTTTATTTTGCCATAAGTTGAAAATGATTGAATAGTAAATTATCCATATAATCACTGCTCCAATGGAATTATTTAATCATAAATCCTAATTGCATTATGTAAATTTGTTGTTTAAAAAATAATAATCTACGATTTAAGCAATTAGTATGGATTTTAATAAAATATTAAAAGCATTTTTTTTCATTTTAGTTGGTGTGCTATTTCTAATGATATTTAAGCAAATTATCGAATCATCATTAGTAAACAATGAATATTTAAATTGGTATTATAGTATTGAAGCATCTCTTAAGCTTGATATCCTTGTTTTCCTTATGATAGGAGTTTACAGTGCAATTTCTATTAACAATTGTAAACTTGAAAAACCAAATTTAAAAGTAAGTTACTTGTTTTTGTTGATACTTTGTCTTTATACTTTTGAAAGGTTTTTTAATAATTATTTTGAATTCCTACCTCTGAAAATGAGTAGTTTTTCAAAACATTCTTTTCAAATTGCGTACCTCGACTGTGTTTATTGGATAGCTTTACTCCATTTCAGTTTATATTTAAAAGATTTGATCCCAGCTAAGAGTCTTATTGCTGAAAATCAATTACTTGAAGATAAGCCAATTGATGAAAAAGAGGAGGATGGGCTGGATGGTCTTTTTGAGATACCCGCAGAGAAAATACTAAAAATAATAGGTAACAATACATTTCAAAACTCTCTTACAATTGGTCTCAATGGAGAGTGGGGGTCGGGAAAAACTTCAGTTTTTAATTTAATACGAAATAGACTTGATAAGGAAGGAAGTATTATAACAATTGATTATAATCCGTGGATGGGATTTGATAAAAAAGTTCTGGTAAAAGATTTTTTCAATTCATTGTCAGAAGCTTTAGGAGGGAGTTTTTCAGAAGAACTTACAGTATATTCAAATGAGATTCTTGATAATAGCGATACACCTAGTAGCATTAAAGTTATTCAATCGATCTTTTTTAAAAGAGAAAGTAGTTTAGAGTCAATTTTTACAAGCATTAATAAAAAAATAGAAGCACTAAACAAAAAGATTGTTGTTTTCGTTGATGATGTGGATCGATTGGATAAGGACGAAATTTTTGAAATTTTAAAATTAATACGAAAGACCGCTAATTTCAAACATACCTTCTTTGTTTTAGCATATGATAGAATTTACGTCAATAATAGTATTAAAGATCAAAGCGGTAATTCTGTTATTAAATACTTGGACAAAATAATAAACGTCGAAATTGGTCTGCCTTACTATGATAAAAATATTTTAAAAACCTTTTTTATCAAAATTCTGAGACAGATTTTGCCCGCAGACCTAGAGTATAAAGTGGATTATTTCGTCAAAAGTTATGAAAAGGATCCGTTCGTAATAGACCTGGGGTTTAAAAAGGACGATTTATTTTTGTATTGGATGAGTAATTTCCGAGAAATCAAAAAAGTTGTTAATGCTATCCAAATAAATTATTCAGAAATCTACAGACAGGTAAATTTTGTAGATGTTATATATCTTGAAATTTTAAAATTAAAGCATCCTCAGCTTTATTCTTACTTGTACTCAAAAAGATATGAATTGCTTGCCGTAAATGGAAATGTTGATGCTTACTATCTACGACAAAATGGGGAAAATAGAAACTCAAAAATTTTAGATGGCTTAATAAATCAACATAATACACCAACAATAAAACCTAATTCTGCTGTTAGCAATGCTAAGATTGAAACAATATTAGATATCTATTTAAACATTTATGTTAAAGAGAACGGTATCAGTGATATTGAAAAACAAAAAATATTAGACCTTATAGAAATGATGTTTAGAAGATGGGAGGGTGATTATTGGTTTTCGGAAACTGTTAATGATGATGAAGCAGAACTTTCAGTAAAATTTGTAAATAAATTTGAACGGTATTTTTCACATACAGTTTTTGGAATCAATCTTACAGAAGAAGAATTTGAAGAATTTACTCATTCTAAAACCGATAATCTCCAAAATTTAATTCTAAAGTTAATTGAGAATGGTCAATTGAAAGACTTGTGTTTTAGGCTTAATCGTAAATTCTCATATGATTCTGAAATAGAATATGTTAATACTGTTAAAGGATCAATGCTTTTGCTTAATAATCCTCAAAATACTATTGATGAGCAAATGTTGACCTCCAAAATGTTTGGAGCTGAATTCTTAAATATTTTCTCTACAAAAGAATCTCCAAAACTATTTTTTAAAAATCTTTTTAATTCTAACGCCGATTCCGGAAAACTACTTACTTATGCAAAAATGCTGGTTGGTTTGAATGAAAGAAATAGAAGAAGGGATGAAAATGATACAGCAAGATTTCCATTATCAGAAAATGATATAAATGATATTCTTGAACAATATGCAATAGCGGTAGTAAGGAGTGAAGATTTATTTTCTCCAAGTTTTTGGCACTTGTATTTGATGTGTCAGAAATTACAAGTTGATAAGCCCAAAGAGGCATTTGAAAGTGTTAATCAACTAATTATTAAGAAACTGGATACACTATCCGCTAAACTAAAATTTTTACAAAGTTTAATTATTTATGATGGTTATGGTTGGGAATCAAGGCTCAGACAGGAAGTCATCTTGAAATTGTATTATAGTTTTGAAAATTTTGAAGAGCAAATGCTAAATACATTACCTGATAATGATCAAGATGGTTACTTTGTGGATTTTAAAAAATATTATTATGAGTCTAAAAGTAAAGATTGGACATACATTCGATATGACTATGATTTTATAAAACTATCACTGTCTGATGATTAAATGTATCTGTTTTAAAAGAATTTTTTTCGGAGTAAATCTTATTGGTTAAAAAAATGAGCTTTGAATAAGAAAGAGATTTGAAAATAGTTGTCGTTGAATTTGAGAATTAAATTTGATTTCTCAAATTCTTACCATATTCTTCAAGAGTATGATTTTAATAACTGAAAAATATTTCCTAACTTTTTAATTATATGCTTTTGAATTACAAAACTTTGAAATAGTTAACCCTTATATTGTTTTTGAAAAAACTCTCATTTTTAATAATATGATAAGGAACCCTTCTTTAAAGAGTTTCTATAAATCTATCATTGGTTGCCTTGGAAGTCCAATTTCATGCTCTTGTGGATATGGCTGTCTAAAAGTTAAACTGACATCTTCTCGAAGACTTCGTTCCATTTCTTTAGACTTTTCCTCATCCATCGAGTATCTTGGATCAGCAATGAGAGGCATTTTTGCCATTTTGGTAATAGTAATGGTGGGGAAGTGATAATCCACTTCAACTGTTCCCAATAAAAGATAAATGCCTCCTTCCTTGAAAGGAAACCGTCTTAAACTATCGGGAAAATGGGCGGTGTCAAAATATTCACCTTCAGCATCAATCCAAGTTCCAAAATACATATCATCCTTTTTTCCAGGATGATTTTTCATTTTGATAGGAACATGTTTTCTGGAAATTAAATAGGCCAGCATTTTTACCTGCTTCTTATGGTATTTCAGAAGATCCTTAACCAACACATCACCTCTATATTTAGTCTTTAATAAATCAAAAATAGAATAGGAGACAGGGAATCCTAGTATTTCAATTTCATCAAAAGCATCTTCAAAAGGATTTCTATCGATAACAGGCAGCTCATAATCTTTTTGAGGTTCTTCAAACAGGGATATACTCTTAGTTTTATATTGGTTTGTTGATAGCAAAAATCTGGCTTCAATCAAGAGTTCATGTTTCTGTTTTCCTGTGAATCTGAAAGCACCCACAAAAATCAAGATTTGCAATGCTTCAATTCCTATACTTATTCTTTTGACAAAATCTTCCAACGATTTATAATCACCATTTTCTTTTCTTTCTTCTGGAATAAACAGCTTAGTAGATGCTTCCAGTCTTTCAATATGCATTAATCCCAAATAGACATCAGTTCCATAGACTGTTGTATGATATTCACTGAGGTTAATACAAGGATTATAAATCACAGCACCAGCCATTTTAGCTTCGTGAACATACACTTCAGTACGATAAAATCCACCACCATTATTAATAGCGGATACCATAAATTCAATGGGGTAGTAGGCTTTGAGATACAGACTCTGATAACTTTCTACTGCATAAGATGCGGAATGAGCTTTACAAAATGAATAGCCGGCAAAAGATTCAATCTGCCGATAAACCTCTTGTGATAACTGCTCCGGATGTCCTTTTCTTTTGCAAGATTCAAAGAAGTCATTCTGTACTTTTTGTAATGCAGAAAGAGAACGTCCTTTACCACTCATGGCTCTTCGGAGGACATCACCATTAGCTGCGGATACGCCTCCAAAGTGCATCGCTATTTTAATCACATCCTCCTGATACACCATAATACCATAGGTTTCACCCAGTTCTTTTTTAAAGACATCGTGAAAATATTCAAATTGACCAGGATGATTATGACGAAAAATATATTCCCGCATCATACCGCTTTGAGCCACCCCAGGACGAATAATAGATGAAGCAGCCACCAAAACTTTGTAATTATCACATTTCAGTCTTCTCAAAAGTCCGCGCATAGCTGGTGACTCGATATAGAAACAGCCAATTGTATTTCCAATGCTCAGCATCTCATTGCATCGAGTTTCATCTTTAGAAATTCTGGTATCCTCAATATCTATGACAATTCCTCTTTTCTCTTCAATCAGGTTAACTGCATCCTTAATGGTACCCAGTCCTCTCTGCGATAAAATATCAAATTTTTCCAGACCGATATCTTCTGCCGTATGCATATCAAACTGTACAATGGGGAATTCTTTTGGAGGAAACTCCAAGGCTGAATAATTAGTAATGGGTTCTTCAGAAATGAGAATACCACAAGAGTGCATACTTCTCTGATTGGGAAATCCAACCAATAACTGTTCAAACTTATAAATCTGCTGAACAACAGAATTCTGGTCATGTAATTCTTTCGGTTTTTTAGATAGCTGATCGAGTTCATCTTTCGGTAATCCAAATACTTTTCCCAATTCTCTGAATCTTGATCTCTTTTTGAACTCCACATTCGTTCCACAAAAGGCTACGTAATCCTTACCATATTTTTTGAAAATATATTCTAAAATAGTATCTCTGTTTTTCCAGCTCCAGTCAATGTCAAAATCGGGAGGCGACTTACGGTTAAGATTGAGAAAACGCTCAAAATATAAGTCCAACTCTAATGGGCATATATCAGATATTCCCAAACAGTAAGCAATAATACTGTTGGCTCCGCTTCCTCTGCCCACGTGCATAAACCCTTTGCTATTACTGTATTGAACAATATCCCAAGTGATTAAAAAATAGCCGCAAAAGTTCAGCTGATCAATCACCGTCAATTCTTTTTCAACTCTTTCAACTGCTTGTTTGTTATTATCAGGATATCTACGAACTAAACCTTCATAAGCCAGTTGGGATAATAGTTTAAAATCATTTTCCTTGCTGTCAGTATAATGTTTTTTATTCTTTGGAGTTTTAAATTCAAAATCAAAACTGCATTCATTGACTATATATTTGGTATTCTCAATGATTTCAGGGTAATGTTCGAATTGATTCAACAGTTTTTTCTTATCTACAAACGATTCATTTCTATTGCAATAATCTTGTTCAGTCAGCTTGGTAAAAAGAGTATTACTGTCAATCGCACGAAGTACTTTATGAAGCTCATATTCTTCATCGCTTTTAAAAGTTACCGGATGAAGAATGACCATTTTAGATATTAAGGATTTGAGTTCAGGATTAATCAATAGATTGAGTTCATCCTGTCGGATTCCAATAAATTCGTGTTCCAATAAGATTTCAGGTCTATTCTGTAAAGTATAGATCACAAAACAATTGTCTATTGTAGGATTCACTTTAGGAATTTCTATACCATCGCAATTATAATCAGTCAGCAGTTTATTAACCTCTGCAATACCTTTAGGGTTCTTTGCTAAACAGATATAATACTGTATATTTTCAACACGGACATCAACGCCGACAATTGGTTTGATATCATTTTCCTGACACAATTTATAAAACTGATAAATTCCTGTAACCGTGTTAATGTCGGTCAACGCCAGAACTTTCAGCTTACAGTTCACAGCAATTTGAACCAAATCTTCAACAGAAATAGTCCCATAACGTAAACTATGATAAGTATGGCAGTTAAGAAACATAGAAAACAATTAATTTAAAAAACCTGAAGCTCTTCCCACACTTTTTGTTCCGAACCGGTCTTTGATTTTATCCAGCGCATTATAGAGTGATATCAATTCTTCAGTATCTTCAAAAAGATCCATCTGATGATTTCCGTGAACAAGACCTGTAAACTTGACCCCAATCAGGCGAATTCTCATCCTTCTGGTATATACTTTTTTAAACAGTTCTAAAACATATTTTAGCAAGGTATGATCGGCTGAGGTATAAGGAATCTTACATTGTTTTGTTTCCGTATCAAAATTGGGGTATCGAATTCTTACTGATACCGTTGAGGTCAACCATTTTTCATTTCTAAGCTGGTAGCAGAGTTGTTCCACCATTCCTGAAAGAATGCTCCTGATATTTTGAAGATCGATGGTATCTTCAGCAAAAGTGGTTTCGGTCGAAATTGATTTTCGTTCTGAATATTGAATGACGGGATTGTTATCAATCCCGTTGGCTTTCTTCCAAAGTTCAATTCCATTTTTACCGATCAATTGCTGTAAAACATCAGCAGGCATTTTGGAAAGGGTTTCAATTTTTCTTACGCCCAACCTGGAAAGCAGTTCGAAAGTGACATTGCCAACCATTGGAATTTTCTTAACTGATAGTGGATTTAAAAACGGTTGGATATATTCAGGCTTTACTTCAAATCTTCCGGTAGGTTTTGATTCACCGGTTCCTATTTTAGAGACGGTCTTATTCGTTGACAAAGCAAAACTGATGGGAAGTCCTGATTGTTTCGTCACAGCTTCAGCAATTTCTATGGTCCATTGATAGCATCCAAAAAACTTGTCCATTCCCGAAAGATCTAAATAAAATTCATCTACACTGGCTTTTTCTAAGACAGGTACTTTTTCCTGAATGATTTCTGTTACCATATGCGACATATTGGAGTAGTATTCCATATCACCTTTGATGACCTGAGCTTCGGGACATAAACGTAAAGCCATCCGAATTGGCATAGCGGAACGCACACCAAATTTTCTGGCTTCATACGAGCAGGATGCCACTACACCACGATCTCCGCCCCCTATGATGATGGGCTGATTCTGCAATACAGAGTCTCTCAGCCGTTCACAGGAAACAAAAAATGTATCCAAATCCATATGTGCAATCGCTCGTTCCATTTGACAAAATTATTCTGTTTTGTAGCAAAGTTTTGTATATTTGTTGCTATAAATTATAGCAATGTCAATTTTTTCAGAAAACATGCGGTATTTAAGAGGTAAGCTAAATCTTTCACAACAGAAGGTTGCTGATGATCTTTTAATTACCAGAGGCAGATATGGTAAGTATGAAGACGGTGCCACAGAGCCTCCTCAAGAGATTTTGATCAAGATTTCTAAATATTATAATGTCAGTATCGATTTACTTTTGACAATCAATGTCAGCAAATTTTCTATCGATGAGATTATGGAACTTCCGGATAATAGGATTGTTCTGCCTATCAGGGTAGATCAAGATGGAAACAATGAGATTGAGATTATTCCACAAAAAGCTTCTATGGGCTACTTGAATGGCTATGGAGATCCGGAATACATAGAAAGTCTGGAAACCATATCCTTACCCTTCTTGAAAGGGGGCAAATTCAGAGCATTTCCGGCTTACGGAGATTCAATGCCTCCCTATAAGAACGGAACATATATCGTAGGAAAATATGTCGAAAATCTTTCGGACTTAAAGACAGATAGAACCTATGTTTTCATCACAACCAATGATGGCATCAGTTACAAAAGATTTCAATTTCACGAAGCAGATAGTATCTGGGTTAAGGCTGATAATAGTTTTTATGAACCTTATAAAATACCACTAACTGAAATTAAAGAAATCTGGGAATTTGCATGCAGTATTAATACTAAGGAATATGAAGCAGATGAGTTTTCAGAAAAGAACATTCAAAACCAGCTAACAGAAATAAAATCTGATATAAAACAACTCAAACAAAGTTTTGGTGATAAACGATAATGTTATTTTTTAATAATTTTAAATAACTCTATGTTGCCATTGCTCGATAGTATATTGATATAATATACTCCTGATTTAAAGTTGTTAATATTAATTTTCTTTGTTTCCGGATTTTCAATTTTTTTTATAATTCTTCCAGAAGCATCTGAAATGGTAATGTTTTTAATTTCATCAAAACTAGTGATATTAAATATACCATCTGTTGGATTAGGATATATAAGAGATGATTTTTTATGGATGTCGGAAGTGCTTAAACTTTCATCTTTTTCTAGTTGTAAAGTTATTGTCCAACTATTATTGTCAATCTTAGAGTAAAGAATGCTGCATCCTTCACCGCCCCAGGTTCTTCAAAATTGACAGTTCCTTTTAGTCCATTGGCAATATCTAACCCTGTTCTTTCATAATTAAATGTACCTGACTTTGGGCCGACTCCTGATGTTATAGATGACTCAGATTTATTATTGGTTGTACAGAGTAATATGCTTCTCTGTTCGTCCATATAGCCGGAGTTTGCTGACGTCATGTTATAAGCGACTGTAGCAGATTGAACTTTATAGCCCTGAGGGACATCAATTGATATTGTGCCAGGACAGCTATTTGTAGAATTTATTGATAGTGCTGTTGCTGTATATAGTGTATTGATATCTCCTCCGGAATAAGTTTTGTTTATCTGACCTGCTCTAAAATATTTCATTTTCCAAAATCCTTTTGATATTCCACAGTTTGATCTTATCCAGAAATAGTAGTCTTGTCCAACTATTAAGTTGCTAAGTATTTTTGAAGTTGCACCTACAGGAATACTGCCTGTAGGATTGGTTGTTTCAGATGGATAATCCGAAGATGAACTTAGATAATATTCATAGCCGAGGCTAAATATGATACCCGGGGTCGTCCAACTTAATTTAAATTCTGTAAGGCTCACGGTAGTAGCGCTTATATTAGTTGGTGCCGGACAAGTCGTATACATTTGTGCAGAAGCCGCAAATATATTAATAACACCAGTTCCTGTATCTGTCTTTTTCACTGTGATACTCGTAATGGATTTATTGATATTACTATTATCAAGAGTCAATGGAATCTGATATAATCTTGGATTTTCGCTATTAGGCTCTAAAGTATTAGTTATTCTATTTACTCTTCCTAATCCTTTGATGGCATAGTTTGATCCTCCATACCATTCAGAAATAGTAATATTATTAAATGTCTGTTTTGTTGAATTAGAAAAATTCACGGTTATTTCAGCAGTACTATTACCTGATCCGCTTGTAGCTAAAAGATAAATACTGGATACGCCGCTAATAGGACTAAATGATAAAGTTCCTGTAGTATTTGCTCCGGCTAATCTCATTGAATTATTTCCACTGTAAGGAGCCAACTGATAATAAACTTCCGGAGTCGAATCTACTTGTGATATTATTTTACCATCATTTGGAAGTCCATAGGCAAGGTCTGCGCTGGAGGATGTCAGTTTGAAGTCTCTCGCCACTAAAACATAATTAACTCCATCCACATCATTAGTTGTTGAAGTCACCGGAGAACCAATACCATTAGCAATGACATCTGCATTGTAACCACTTTGAATAGATAAGGATCTGAATTCCTGAGCTTTTATAGAGTTAATACAAATAGTTAGTAAAGAACAAAATATTTTTAATAATAGATTTGTTTTCATAATCGATAGAATAGTTTTTAGAGATTAGAAAATGTCTAATCAAAATTAATGAGCATTCTATCTCCTTGATAAAAAATGTTCTGAACAGTTACTTTTTTGTTCTGAATCAAATATCGTTATGATATTCCTGATTGTAAAGAATGGACTAAAAAGAATGAAAAAAGTCTAAGGAATTTAATTGTTTATTTTTTTGTTGGTTAAAATTTAGGAAACAAAAAATCTAAATAATTTTTTAGCTCAATTATAATAATGTTCCTGTTATTATTTTTATTTATGATAGTTGTAGTGGTATTTTAATATTTAACTTCAAGTCTGTAAAAAAAAATCCCCGACTTTCATCGAGGATAAAAACTAATAACCATGAAAACTCAAGTATGATTGAGAATCTCTGCAAATGTATGTGATATCGGCTTTATTACAATAAGTCATTGTGTTTTTTGTAATATATTTAACTTAGATAAAAATACTCTTAAGATTTAATTTTAATCGGAATGCTTTAATCTAAGGTGTTGTATCTCTTTTTTAAGAAAAATCGCAATTGATTTCATTTGGATAATTCTTAAAATTATCTAATATTTTTACTATAACCGTAATTTGATATTGTAGTCATAGCTATCCTGGTACTTTTATGGACATTTTGGGTAAGCCATTACCAAACTCAACTGAAAATTTCTGAAGGGATAAATGGAAAATTATGAAGTAAGAGGCATAGCAGTTTTTAGTTTACCAAAACTTTAATTGAAAACCTTCTTGAATAAGACAATTTTTAATTTAGTACATTAATTATCTAGAAAGTTGTTTAAGGTTTGGCAAGATTCGCTTTATTAGAAGTAGATATGGGTAATGATTCCGTATCCTATCATCAATGAATTGATAAGAAGGTCAAAATCCTGTCCGGTATATATTTTTTCTAATATTTCTTCGGCTTGCAACAGATAGATGTCCGCATTCACAGTATCTCCGGGGAAGACAATTTCTGTATCGATAAATGTTTGGTTAGCTATGATCTCTCGGGTGTCATTAGGGAATTTAATAATTGTTCTGAACCCTGAGGATACGGGCGTTACAATACCACCATCCTCTGTTTTTAGATAGTTGAGTGTGGCTTTAAAATGAGGCTTTTTTTCCATTATTTTATTTTTTACTTAATAGTATTTTTTACTTTGATGATTTAAAAATACTATTGTGCGCTGCTTTTCAAAAGTTCCAGCGCCTTTATTATCTTTTTATCCTTCATCAGATTTTCCAGATCATCACCTCCTGTAACTTCAAAGTCAGGTTTGATATGTTTTTTATAGACTTTTGAGTTCCTATCCAACACATAATCCGTTGAAAGATTCAATCCAGCATCCGCATTAATCCTAAAGCCTTGCACAGCCGTTGTATAATCTGCTGTTGGTTCTCCAACTACATACGTGTTCTTTCTTCCAATCAAAGATATGGCAGTCATTTCACCAGCACTGGCAGTATAACAACTTGTCAGAATGACGATGGGAATATCTTTATTAATTGGATTATTTAATTCAACCTTTCTAGTCAGTTCAGTACCGTCGATCAGCATTTTTCCGTCTTTGATTTCCCATTGTCCGGAAGATTCACCTCTAGAATTTTTAAAACCTCCAAAAACAACATTGTCACTTCCGATAAACTCTTTTAATCCCAATAAGATTGGATACATATTACCACCTGTATTAGTTCTCAGGTCTATAATCCAGGTCTTGATCTTAGCTGAATTAATATTATTAATATGAGAAGTAATATCATTAGCAATACTATCCACTTTCTTAAATGAAAAATCACTATTACCAGGGATTCTTATGTAGCCTGTATTTTTATTAATTACCTGACTGACTACCGCCTTCTCAGACTTCAATTTAGCTTTCAGATAAGTATTACCAGCGGCCAAAGCTTTGTTCCATCCATAAGATTTGCCTTTATATTTGAGGCCGCCGTGATAATCACCCAGCAGTTCAAAGACTTCGGCATATAATGGAGCCAGCTCCCATACTTGATCCAGATTCTGACCTTTGCTGTACAATCTACTTTTGATTATCTCTATTTTAGATGTATCAACAGCATTTGTTTTTATCAAATCAATAGATTTATCAACAAACTGTTTAACACTGTCGTTTTTGAACTCTTGAGAAAAGAATGAAACGGGAAGGAATAAAGAGAGAAATAAGAAAGAATATTTATACATAGATAGGGTTACAAGCTACTTTAATTCTCAAATATAATTAATTGTTGACAAACAGTTTCCTGAAAGAGTATTACGTCAAATTATATGTATAGATATCATTCAAACGAGTTACGAAATTCCAGAGGAGAGAGACCCGTCCTTACCCTAAACATCTTGCTGAAAGACTGTGGATGCTCAAATCCCAATTCATAAGCGATCTCAGCTACCGTCAGATTGGTGTTGGTCAGTCGCTCCTTTGCTTTTTCGATGACTTTGCTTCGGATATACTGCTGGGCATTCTGTCCAATTAATGAGCGCAGCAGGTCGCTCAGATATCCAGATGAGATTTTAAGCTGATCCGCCACATATTGTACAGTCGGAAGACCCTGCTGCAACGATAGCTGATTATTGAGATAATCCTCAAGGATACTTTCAGTTTTTTGAAGTATATCGTTATTAGCCACTTTTCTGGTGATGAACTGCCTTTTATAGAACCTGTTGACGTAGCTGAGCAACAACTCCAACTGAGCAATTACAACTTCCTGACTGAACTCATCTACGCGGCTGTTCAGTTCCCGCTCCATGATTCGATAAACTGACAGGATAATTTCTTTTTCACTATCCGAAAGATGCAGCGCCTCATTGAAGGCATAAGAGAAGTAGCTGTATTGCTTTATTTTTCGTGCGATAGGATGACCCAGCAGGAAGTCAGGATGGATCAGTAAAATATAGCAATAGGTCTCACTATTATAATCGGTGCTTCCCACCAGTTGGTCAGGTGCTAGGAACAGCATACTACCTTCATCGTAATCATAATAATTCCTGCCATATTTTAATCTTCCTTTATTCCTGGTGATAAAGGTAATCTTATAAAAACTCAGGATATCGTAGATCGGTGCCATAGCCGTATTAAAAGGATTATCCTTGTTAAAATGGACAAGACTGATCAGCGGATGTTGCGGTGCAGGCAGTCCGAAAGCCTGATGACTTTCCGATATCGAGATGAAGCGTACCAATTTATCGTCGTTGGATTTCATATTATAAATGTATAAAAAACCTATGACCATAGATCATAGGTTTTGTGTTAAAATTACCAAGGAAGAATATTATCTTCCCCGCTGAAATCGGCAGGTCCGGTAAAGCTTCCTGTCGGAAGATCTTCAGACAAAGCAACTCTAATCGGTTCTTTTGAACCTTCTTCTACAGAATCCGTTCCCTGAAAATTATTAAGCGCTGTGGCCGTAAATCCAGGGCTTACCAAATGAACTTTGATATTAGTGTCTTCCAATTCTATCGCTAGCGAAAGAAAAATTCCATTAAGCGCCGTTTTGGAAGCACCATAGACTGCATCAAAATTTGAGCGGTAAGGATTTTCCGGATTAGAATTAATGCCCAATGATCCCAAAGCACTGGAGACTGTGACAATACGTGCGTTGTTTGCTTGATGCAACAGAGGCAAAAATGATTGCGTCAACGCTAATGTCCCGAATACATTTGTGTCCCAAACTGTTTTAAGCTCGCTGATTGTTGCAATACTCGCACGCTGCGCACCCAAAACTTCCTCCATCGTACGTCCTAATGCACCTGCATGAGAAACTGCTGCATTGTTGACCAATAAACTTAGGTATCCCTGTTCTTTTTTAACGGTCTCTAAAGCTGTATTAATAGAATCAGAATCTGTAATATCCAGATGGATGGCTTTTGCTGATCCTCCCAGCTCTCTAGCCGCAGCTTCACCCTTTGCAAGGTCACGAGAACCTACATATACAGTATAGCCATTTTCCACAAGAGCTTTAGCAATCTGAAATCCTACACCAGTATTCGCACCTGATACCAAGGCTACTTTATTTTCATTGTTTTGCATAATATTCTGCTTTAAAAGTTATAAAGCAAAGTTCAGCATTGAAAGAAGAATTAATGTATCTCAATCAGGACTAGTTGAAGCCTAATCGAGGATTTACACATAGAATAATAATTATTACCATTATTTAATTTCAGAACAAAAAGGCACAATTTCAGAACATTTTTTTTTTTTGATGTATGAAGTGATTATAATTTTATAAATCAGATATGCTTTGTAAATATTTATAATTAAGCCATAAAAAAATACCTATGAAAAAAATAGCTTTACTTATTTCATTCATTATCAGTGTTTTATTTTTCGCACAAGCAGGTGTTGCTGATAGTGATTTTGATCCACAAATTACAGGCAACTATGGATTTAACAGTTCTGGTTACCCTGTAAACAAAATATTGATCCAATCTGATGGAAAAGCAATAGTGTGCGGCAACTTTACGACCTTCAGAGGAGTATCCAGAAACCGCATTGCTAGATTGAATGTTGACGGAAGTTTAGATACAGCATTTAATCCCGGTGCAGGCGCCAATCTTGTTATCAATGCATTAGCACTTCAGACTGACGGAAAAATTGTAATTGGGGGAAATTTTACAAGTTATGACGGTGTTTCTATAATCAAGCTCGCCAGATTGAACACTGATGGCAGTCTTGATAGTACTTTTAATCCCGGAAATGCCATAATTAACAATGTCAATGGTGTTAATGAGCAAGTAAATGCCATAGCAATTCAGGAAGATGGTAAAATATTAGTTGGAAAATTTACTAATCCATACGAACCAACAGCAAAACAAAATGTAATTGTTCGATTTAATTCAGATGGGAGTATTGATAATTCTTTCGATAGCGGTCTTGGATTTTCAAACTCCAATCTGGAGCCGGTCTTTATATACTCTATTAATATTTTAAGTAACGGACAAGCTTTAGTTGCTGGAAAATTCGCGTCTTATAATGGATCATCGGTTAAAAATATTGTTAGATTGGACAGCAACGGAATTCTGGATACTACCTTTACTTCAAATTCTGTTGACGGATATATCTTTTCAACAGTGATTCAGCCTGATGGAAAAATAATTGTTGTTGGATCTTCTAAAATATCCAGATTAAACAGTGATGGTACTGTGGACACAACATTTAATGCTGGAACAGGAGCAGATAACTACATTATGTCTATAAGTAGACAAACTGATGGTAAATTCATAATTGGAGGCTGGTTCAAGAATTTCAATGGTTATACTAGAAACTATTTGGCAAGGTTAAACAGCAACGGATCATTGGATACATCTTTTGATGTGGCTAATGGTCCTAATACTTGGGTTTATACAGTGCCTATACAACAAGATGGAAAAATTTTAATAGGGGGTACTTTTACATCTTTCAATGGAACGGCAAGAAATTATATTGCACGTGTCAATAGCGACGGGTCATTAGATACAAATTATAATTTAGGTGAAACGGACAATATACAAACGATTACGGCAGAATCTGATGGTAAAACAATAATTGGAGGAAACTTTACCGCTCCTTTAAATCAAAGTTCTTCAAACAGGATTGCCAGACTTACCTCTGATGGCCAGTTTGATCCAGATTTTAATGCTGGAGGAGCAGGAGCTGATAACATAATTTTGACGTCCAAAACACAAGAAGATGGAAAAATTTTAATTGGTGGTCAGTTTACTTCATATAATAATATTAACATTAACCGATTGGCGCGTCTTAACAATGATGGAACTTTAGATAACAGCTTTAACATCGGGACTGGAGCTAATGGCACCGTTAATGCTATTGGATTAACAGCCGATCAAAAAATCCTTGTAGCTGGTGAGTTTACAACGTTTAACGGAACTAATAGGAACAAGATTATTAGACTAAATTCAGTAGGAAGTATTGATAATTCTTTCAATACAGGCTCTGGTCCAAATGATATCATTAATGCCTTGGCAATTCAGCAGGATCAGAAAGTCATTATTGCAGGATGGTTTACAATGTACAACGGTACAACAGCTAACCGTATTGCCAGACTCAATAATGATGGGACATTAGATACCTCTTTCAACATTGGCTCAGGTTTTAACAGTACACTGCGATGTTTGGCAATACAGTCGGACGGAAAAATTATTGTTGGTGGCGGCTTTTCTTCTTATAACGGAAAATCAGTAAATAATATCGTTCGCTTAAATACAGATGGAACCCTAGATGATTCTTTTACTGGAACTGGTTCTAATAGCACTGTCAGGAGTATTACCATTCAACCTGATGGAAGAATTGTTATTTCTGGCATTTTTACATCTTACAATGGAGTAGCGGTCAATAAGATTGCTCGCCTCAATAGGGATGGAAGTCTGGATACGACATTTAACACAGGTGGCAGCGGAGCTAACGATATCATCTACACATCTGCAATTCTACCAAATGGTAAAGTAGTGTTTGGAGGCGGATTTAGCAGTTATAATGGAGTAGCTCATAATCGAATAGCAAGAGTGGGTTCTTATGCAGTACAGCCCGAAGCTGAATCTGTACAAAATTTCTGTGGTAGTAATACGCTCGGAGATCTCAATGTATCAGGACAGAATTTAAAATGGTACCAATCGGAATATGGAGGAGCATCAATTCCAACGTCAACACTATTGGTTCATAACCAGACCTACTACGTTTCACAGACGATTGACAGTGTAGAAAGTGCAAGAATTGCCATCAAAACACCTAATGAGAAGCCTTCTGTCCCAACTGGTGAAACGGTTCAGAGTTTTGAAGCTGGCGATGATTTAAATGTTTTGGTTGTGTCAGGAACTAAGATTAAATGGTATGCCAGTGTGGGTGACGCAACAAACCATACCAACGTACTACCGGTGACCACTAAAATTATTAATAACACGATCTATTATGCTACCCAGACCATCGGGATATGTGAATCTTCATTATCATTGGCGGTAAGAGCTTATAATGAAATATTAAGTTCAAATGAAGTCGAAGATTCTCAATTAAAAATATTTCCAAACCCAGTTAAAGATGTTATCAACTTTGCTGGACAGGAAAACATCTCTAAAGTTGTAGTAATCTCCATCGATGGTAAGAAAATCATTGAACAGATGATGAATGGGGTGAGATATCTTAACGTTCGGTATCTAATTCAGGGAACTTACCTCATTCATGTTTTTACAGAGAAAGGTGTTCAGTCATTTAAGTTTATTAAGAATTAACTGTATTTAATTTTAACTTCTGACCATCATATTTAATATGATGGTCTTTCTTTTTAAAATGTTTTTACACGCGTTTGATTTTTTGATGTATTTAATTTCAGTATATAGTTGCAAAAGCTAATTCTTCACAATTTTTTTTGTTACGCTTTCTCCATTTCTATTACTGAATGTTACAAAGTATGCACCTTTTCTAAGTTTACCTATGTCGATAGATGTTCCATTAACGAACATTTCCGTAACAAGCTTACCTGAAGGTTCTGTTATTTTTAAACTGGTTATTACTTCGGAAAAATTAAGTATATCTCGTACAGGATTAGGATAGATATCAATCTTTGCAATTTTAATATCATGGGCTGATAATGTAGCTCCGGTTAAGCGTGCTAGTCTGTTTTGTGTCACTCCTTGATATTTCTCAAAGTAACCTCCAGCCACAATTTTTCCATCGGACTGTATTGAAATGGCTTTTATATTTGTTATGATACCGCTAAATCCTGCTCCAATGTTGAATGTAGTGTCAACACTGCCATTATGATTAAGACGTGATATGCATCTTTGGCTTGTTCCATTAATACTAATAAAATTTCCTCCCAATACAATTTTTCCATCAGACTGTAAAGCAATTGTCCCAACAGAATAATTTTCAATTCCCGTTCCGACAGCAAATGATGTATCCAAAGACCCGTTTGTATTTAGACGTGCGATCCTGTTTTGAGTGAGTCCTTTGTAAGTTGTAAACCAGCCGCCAACTAGGACTTTACCATCAGGTTGTAAGACTATCGATTGAATTATTGGATTGGTTGGGGCTCCATCAAATCCTGTCCCAATCTCAAAAGAAGGATCGTGTGTTCCATTGGCATTTAATCTGACTATATCATTTTGTTTTCCTAAGATGTAATTATAGGTAAATGCCCCAGCTATAATGATTTTACCATCAGATTGTATTGCTATAGATTCTACCATATCAGCAGAACCAAATCCCGCAGAAAAATTATCTAATGTCCCATTGGTATTTAGACGGGCAATAGCTGCTTGATTTTTACCGTTGTAGGATACAAATCGACCACCTATGAGAATTTTATCATCAGATTGTACAGCTATTGAATTGACACTGTTGAAACTGCCAACATCGAATCCGGAACCGATATTAAAAGATGAGTCCATAGTTCCGTCCGCATTCAAGCGTGTTATGAGGTTTTGATCTACACCATTGTATGATGTAAATCTGCCACCAATAAGGATTTTGCCATCTGTCTGCACAGTGATCGTATCAACATAAGTATTTCCGATGCCACTAAAACCCAAACCTGTGTTGAAAGATGTATCAATGCTTCCGTCTATATTTAAGCGGGTGATGTGGTTTTGTTCTGTTCCCTTATAATATGTAAACCAACCGCCTACCAAAATTTTTCCATCCGACTGTACGGCAGTGGCCATGACAGCTTGGTTAAATCCTGACCCAATGGCAAAAGAAGTATCAAGAGTTCCATCTATTTGAGCTTGCGCTTTACCGCCAAATAAAAGCAGGACAAGGATAATCTTAAAAAATAGAAATTTTTTCATTGTAAAAAATGATTTAACTGGTTTATAGTTTGTTAGCTTCGTATTCAACAAATATAATCAACATCTGTAGAACTTTGATCTTTCAATAATGTTTTTATATACTTCTTTACGATTTTTGGTTTATACTATAGAATCATAGCGTTATTTGATTGTATGCTAAAAAATAATTGTTAAAGCTTGTAAATAATCAAGAAACCCAATTAAACTGTGTCTTATTCAAATTACTCCTGTCATCATACACTCTACATTTTAATCTATCATTCCCAGAACATAATTCATGATTACCTCTGAGTCTGTCTCATTTTCTATAGCAAATCTATTCCGTTGTCACTGCTGAAAAAAATCTTTTTAGGTATCCGGAATCGGAGATTCCAAACCCTCCGCAAAAATATTTCAAGTTTTCATCGATCTTCTTTCTTATTGTTTTCAAGGAATTGATTGCAGTTTTCATTGTGTCTGCCTGAATGGTAATCCGCATAGAAAAGTCAGAAACCTCACAAGGTGCAAATGCAGTTCATTGAAATTTTGATTCTTATTTATTCTCTCAGTATAAATCATTTGATATGATGTTATTAAAAGATAATTACTTCACGGTATTGATCAATCAGTTTGTCCAAATGTATTAGAAATCAATTCAACTAATCCAATTATAAATGTTTTGCATGATCAAATTGTAAATCAGTCTTATGGATTACAATCAAGTAAAGAATAGAAAAGGTCAAAATTTTCTTCAAGTTGCAATTACAGAATCTACAGGTTTTTAATGGTAGGTGCGGGAAAAACAGGTCTCCGCCGCACTCGGAGCGGATTACATGAATTTTAATATTGTGAACGAAATTAAATTGAGCTATTCAAGAAAAGGAAATTGTGAAAGGTTAATCTCATCTTCAAGGGATGCCGTGAAGATTTTTAGAGAGCATTTTGATTCTGATGAAATGGATTATCGGGAATCGTTTTTTGCATTGTATCTGAATCAGGCGAACAAGGTTTTAGGAATTAAGAAAATATCAGAGTGCGGAATTTCTTCAACTTTGGTCGATGTCAGAATTGTGATGCAGGCTGGTCTTCTTTGTAATGCTTCGGGAATTATTGTAGCTCATAATCATCCCTCCGGAAATCTCAAACCTTCAAGTGCTGATATTAAAATGACCGCTCAGATTAAAGAGGCTTGTAAGGTTATGAGTATGTCTTTGCTGGATCACGTGATTTTGACTTCGGATTCGCATTATTCTTTTGCAGATGATGGGATGATATGAGGTTTTTAGGTTTTTGATTACAAAGGGATGGTTGCGGTTGTGAATAGTTGTGATGAATCTTGAGGGTTTTAATTTTACTCTTTGGAGGTTTGGAATTTTCTTCCAAAAAATGAAATCTAAAGAGCATTCAGAATTTCAGCAATGGCTCTAGATGTTTAAGTTTTAAAAAAATTAACAAAAAAATATGAAAAGTACAGTTTTATCAAGTGTTGAACCTTTATTGTATGGTTTAGAAAGCCCTAGAGGTGCTATTGAATTGGTAATGTTTGCTAAAAAGATGGCAAATAGTGAAGGTATAGAAAATTGTAATCGGCTTGCAAAATTAAGCTTTAACAACTCTAACATACACAAAGCTTTTCCTGATGAATTACCTTTTGATGAAACTCTTTTAATAGGTTACGAGGGATGGAGTGAATTGATATTGTATTTGTGTATTAAGTGTAGTCGTAAGGCTGTCAAAATAGCAACCTGTCAATTCCCCAATGGTGAAATTAGGTTTTATGATGATTATAGAAATACAATTATGCTCAGGAAACTTTCTGAGAATGAGATTAAGGAGATTTTCTGTTTTGTATGGGATAATTTAGAATTGATACAACCGAAACCTTTGTATATGATGAAAGACGAGTAGGTCTTTATTCTGTGTTTTTATGAAGTGATTAGCAAAGTAAAAGTCATATTTCTTACAAGACAAGGTATAGAGAACGGACGAAACAGGAGATATAGAAGGCACACAAGACATAGAAAACAGACAAGATGGACAAGAGAGACGAGATAAAAGAAACAGGAACAAGCAAGGCTGGCAGGACAGAGAATGCAGATAAGATATAAGAGACAGTGAGGATAATCAAGAAATAATGTCATCTAATTATAAATACAACAATAAATAACTTCTAAAATAAGCATTATGAGTAATATAGTAAGCAATACGGGAATTTCAGAATTGAGTACTTTATTGGTACTTCGTCACAGTAATAATTCTGTCGGGATTGTACAGAGTGTGAATGAGCAGGGAAATCTCATAGAGGTTCAGCCCGACGGGAGTGGGAATGATACAATGCTTAGTATTGATTCGTCGGCAGTATCTTTTTTAGACTTTTATACGGATTTTTATTATCAGCTTAAAGAACCTGCTGATTATTCATTTTTTAAAGTGAACGAATATGAAGCGAGAGAAACTGCAATTGGACTGCAGAAGTATGTAGAAGCTTCTTCGGATAGTGAGAAAAGGGATTTGATTGACTACGCAGTTTCTATCGAGAGAGTTGAAGCCATCAGAAATCAGGCAAAAGCTGGAAAAGATTCTTTTAAAGTAAATGATAATTTTTATCAAAAGCCTTCTGAAATCAACTCTTTCCAGTACCGCTTTCAGATGGAAGATGTACCATGGAAACGATTAGCAGATATAGGTCTTGATAGGGATAAGTTGGATCGGTTGGGCGTGTTGGATTGTTTGCTGAAAGGCTATAAAACGCCCAAGCTGATTCCTATATTAATGAAGAATGGAAAATCAGTAATTAAGGCTGATGCAAGGTTACAACTTAGATTGAATAATGATGGGGAAGTGGTTGTTTGTATTCATAAAATACAGGATAAACCGAATTTTGAAGAGCTGTTTTTTGGTCATAGATTTAGCAAAGAAGATGAATTGAATCTTTTAAATTCTGAAAATATGGGCAGGGTTGTAGAGCTTCTTGATGAAGCAACCGGAGAATTGATTCCTTCTTTGATTAGCATGGATAAGCTAACTAATGAATTATTTTCTTTGAGGTTGGATTTTGTCAGAATTCCTGTTGTGGTTTGCGGTGTTCAGCTTGATAAGGAACAACAGAGAACTCTGAAAGAGGGAAAGTTGTTGTTTGTTGATGGGATGATTTCAAGAAATGGTAAAGAGTTTTCTGCTAATCTTCAATTTAATGCTGAGAAACAATGTGTTGAGTTTTTGTTTGAAAGGGATTTGAAAAGTTCTGAGTCGAGGATTTCTAAAGATGAGATTTTGGTTGAGATTCCGAAGATGTTTAGAGGGAAGCGGTTGTTTGGATGGCAGATGAAGAAATTGGTAGTAGGAGAGTGGGCTTACATCAAAGGACTGGTTAGTAAGAGCGGAAAGAATTATCAGGGGTATATTCGTTTTGATGAGCTTTCTAAGAGGATTGTATTTTCGTTTAAGAATCCGAAGAAAGTATAATTTATGTGTTTGAGTAAGATTATTGATTACTCTATGGATTATAGTGGTAAAAACCTCCAAAGTATTTAAACTTTGGAGGTTTTTATTTGTATTCAAACTTATGATGTAGTTTTGGAATTTTATGTCTGATAGTTTATAAATTTAAGCTTTGTCTAATTGTTGAGGTAGCTTAAGGTTTTGTATCTTGGGAAAAATTGGCGGCAAAAATGCAATTCCTCCCTGTTGTCGGAAACGCATTTTTGCTGAATTTTGAAGCAACCCTATTTCTTTTGAAAAGGTTGCGGAATAGTTTATAGTTTTAGATAATATTTTAAAAGTATAGAATTAGTGCCTACTCATTAATTGTAATATTCCATTCTATTTTTTTCATTCTTTCTTTCAACAATTTTATTGTTTTTAGTACTTCATTTTCATCGGGCAATTGACCATGCACTAATTTACTAAATTCTTGTTCATACGTTGGTACTAAATCTTTCTTCCATATATCATCAATTTCTTTGAAAAAGAAACTTTCGTTGGGATGATTATTAAGCCATTCGTTATTATTTCTAAAGCTTTTTATATCGTCTTTAGCAACCTTTAATAGCATGTTTGTAAAATCTTCTGATTCAACAAAATTTTTAAATTCTGGTTGTATTATCAGCTGATGAAGGTCATAGGGGTGTCTAATTTTCTTTTTTAAATCTTCAATGGGATTTTCCGAGTAAGAAAATCTTACTAAACTCATTATTTTTTCACAAATAGTTCTTGAAGGTTCAAGTACATTCATTTCGAATGCTTGTAATCCAAATTTCTTGACAAGATCAATTTGTTTGTCTTTTTCTAATGTCTCTCCAATTAAGGATTGGATACTTCTTTTACTATAGGGTTCATGATGCCCGAGCCAGCTGGATTCTAATACTATAAAATCTCTTACCTGTCCGAAGTCTCCCTTGAATAGTTTATCATAGGAATGAGCTGTTTTTCTATTCATTCCCATTTTTCGTGTTATTCCATAAACTTCAATTTCTGGAAGCTCATCCTCTATTGCCAGACTTATTTCTTTGAGTTTAGTCTTCAGTTTACTATCTGTCTCATTTTCGTTTCTTAAAACAACTAAATCTATGTCTTCTGAGAATCTCTCTATTAATTTGTAACATTTTGAGAGTGCGGTTCCTCCTTTGAAGACAACATCTTTTCCAATAGTATTCTGATGGATTTTATATAGAGCCAAAGTAACCCAGTAATCCTTTTCCACATAAATAGAACGTATCTTCATTTTATCAGCAGTAAATCGTATGGCTTGTTCAAATAGTTTTTTATCGTGATGCAAATTCATATGAGATTCCATTTTTTTGATTGTCCTAAAATATTTCCAATTCCCATAAAATTATATTTTGTGATTGGATTCAAGGTTTTAAGAATACTGTCAGAATAGGTTTCCAAATGAAGTTCATCCAATAATGCTCCTAATAATGATCGGGTAGAAGGTGGGTACTTTTGAACCAGTCTTACTAATTGTTCTATATCTTTTATTTTGTAATCAGAAGCTATAGATAGTAAACGTCCAATTGCTTTCTCATTTGAAGTGTCGGGGATTTTTTTAATGAATTTTAAACAATCCAGAAACTGTAAATAGGGGATGTTTTCTTTGTTAATAACATTCGGTTGTTTGATGAAATTAATTATATATCTCTCTCTTCTTAAAAAGGGTCTTGTGTTATTTTTTCCAATTTGTATGGTGTTACTTACTTGAGACGTAAGACCCAAAGAATTGTAGATGCTATAACCGGTAAGATATCCAGTGATTTTATTGTTTTCCTCTAGTAAATCTTTTACAATCTGATATTGATCTGGGAGTAGCTCTCCAAATACAGTTGACTCTGGTTTATAAAATTTTCCCTTTGATATTTTTTTTATTTTGCCCTTTTCTGCTAATCTATTTAAAGCTTTTATAACAGCTTCTTTATTTTTTACCGATAGGGTGAAATCCTTATAGGTGAAAATATATCCCGTGGCTAATCTGTCAATCTTATCTTTAACAATATCAGATGTTTTCATCTATTAATACTTTTAACAAATATAATAAAATGTCCAGTTATTTACTAAAAAAACTGGACAAAATTGATAGATTATTTGGAGTTTATTGGTAGTCACTGTACCTTTGCAACATTAGTTGCAAAGGTACAGTGACTACCTAATCTTCTACTACTGGGCGATGAATTTTATAGAACTTATTACTTCAAAATCTGAAATCTTATAGTCATCATAAAAGAAAAGTCCATTAATATATCTCTTTATTGGATGGTATAAATCTTTAGGAAATAATCCATTTTGAATGGTCTTATAGTCATTGGAAATACTGAAGTATCCTCTAAATTTTCCTCTGCCATGTTTTAAAAACCAATTCTGGTTAGATATTTTGTTATCTTATGTCTATTAAAATTAGGATTTTTATTGTTATTGGTAATTAAAAAATAGTCTTTAACATAAAATGTTCTAATATTACTGATTGCATTGCAACTATTATCTTTCCAAGCTTCTAAAGTAGGTTTCTGTATGTACGAAACATTATGAAGTTCACATTCTATTTTAATCACATCATTTAGACAAATAAAATAATCACCATCAACTAATAAAGTTTTTTTGTGCAAGTAAATTCCAAATGCCATTTCGGAAATTTCTTTATCTGTATAATCAAGAATGTTTTTTGATTTTCCGTAAAGTTTATAAGCTAATCCAGATGATTCAGGATTATTCTTAATTTTATCTAATTTAGATTTAGTTAGAATTTTGATTTCATTCATGATTTGCTTTTTAATTCTTTATATATAATTTGTACTAATTTATATCTTATCTAAAATGTGCCAATTGTCTATAAATAATTTTAGTGAACCATAATTAATTGTTTCTCTTTTAGAACCAATACTTGATCCATAAAATTTTTCCAAGTTTAATAGAATAGATTCACCATCAATGATGTAGAAAGTAGGCTGTTCTCCAATATTATTCAAAACGACAAATATGAAATAGTGACCTTTTAATTTACTTTTGTCTACTGTATATGAATTATGAGAGCGTAGCGTCTTGACTTGTATTTTAATAGGTTTTGATTCGTCTTTAAAAGCTATTAAATCGACAGATTTAGCATTACCAAATGTTAAAGAGACTTGAAAATTTCTTTTTAATAATTCTGCGGCAACGAAAAATTCTCCACTAAGACCTACTTTTTGTTTGTCAAAAATTTCATTTCCTATATCCATTATTGAGACAAATATTTTAAGAAATATTAAGTTTGTCAAAAAGTATTTTATTCCTTTCTTTAGCATTTTTAATGACTTTCTTGAACGGAATAACTTCTACATATGCTTTATACTTTAATTCATCAGATGTGTAAAATCTAAAATATCCTATGTTGTCAGGCATTTTAGTGAACATTTCTTCCCTTAGTATATATTCCAAAGTACTTGTGATGTCAGCTATGATATAGCAATAAAAGGGAGTTGTCTTATCAGCTTCGATACTTCTTCCTTCGCTTTTGATTTCTTTATCAATAATTTCATTGATATATTTTCTCACTTGTCTGATAGGATCCTTTTTGGGATCTCCTAAGACATAATCATTTCTATATGGTTTTTTAAATTCAACTATTGTAAATGATTCATTTGGAAATTTATCTTCGGAAAAAAGTGTTGCTTTATCAAAAATTTCTTCTTGTCTAATAATCAAATCAATTCTATCTGTAGAATTAGAATTTAATTGTTGAATTTGATTAAATGTTTTATCAGAAGCCAACAAGTTGTTAAAGGTTAGTCTTTCGTCTAAAAGCCACAGGTTCTGCTTTTCATGTATAACTGTTCCTTTGTCTTCTTTTATTGGAAAGAACAAACTGTGAAGTATATCTTCATTATAAAATTTTTGGGTTGAATCCCATTTTATAAGTTTATCCAGCATGTCAATTACAGAGCGTCTGTGAACAACATATCTTGCTAGATCTGTTTTACCAACTTCATTAAATTCTGACCAAAATCTATCATACAATTTTTTATAATCTTCTAAGGATGTAATGTCTTTTTTTTCATCTAGCAACTTGATACCTTCTATTTTTACCTCCAATTTCCATTCACTTTCAATTTCATATAGTTTTACATCGAGTTCTTTAGGTGTTAAGCCAGCAGGGATTTTTTCAACTTTATCTCTATTATATTCTATTACACTGGCATAATTTGGAAACTCGCTTTGTATAATAGGTATATATTGTTCGACTTTTTCCTTTCGAGTTTTACTAAGAAAGCTGGATAGTAATTCTTCAACTTTAAGTAATGTTTCTCTTCTTATTCTTGCAAGGGTTATATCATCATCACTTTCTGAATTTCCCTCTTCGTCATCGGAAAAATGAAAGTTTGTTCTTTCCTCATTAACTTTTTCATCTAACAATTTACTTAGCACAAAGACTTGATAATGATAACCTAATAATGAGTCGTTATCTTTAATTATATATCTTAGGTCTTCTATGTATTTTGATAGTCCCTCATCTTTTACCGTTCTTTCGTGAGCACAATAAAGTATTTTGTGACTAAGTGAATTAAAAGATTTTGTTATATAAACTTTAAACTCATAACTTCCAATATTAAAAGTGTCATCTAGAATCTCTGATTCAAATTCTGATTTAAATAGATTGAGCAAGTTTATCTCTTCATTATTTTGATTTCTAATTATAATTTCAGGAATGACTTTTTCTATAAAATATAATTGAAAATGAGTGATTATTTGCCTTGCAATATCTAAAAGATCTTTTGGGGCTTTCTTTTGGTATTCTGTTTCAAAATTTTCTAAAATTACTTTTGTACCTGTGATAGTTTTTTCTGATTCGGGATTTTCATACTTATCAAATCCTTCTTTTATATTTTTTTTATATTCGAAATTTCTACTATAAAATTTTCCATTTTCTGTATAAATACTTTCAACGACCATTTTAGAAAAAAGTTTTAAACAAACCAATCTTCCAATACCCTTACCTCCAATTTTAGCTTTTTTCTCGGAATCAAATTCTTGAAAGGAAATGAAATTTTCGTTGTTTAAACCTATCCCATTGTCACTTACTTCGAATGATTTTAGAGGATATTTATCAATAAAATCAAGTTCTTTTAGAGTGGATTCATCACCATTTCTTATAAGCTTAATAATAATTTTTCCTTGAAAATTTTTTTCGATATCTCGTTTTTCAAAGATAGCGTGGATGCTATTACTTACAACTTCGAATAGGGGAAGCAATGATTTGGTTTTAGGTATGTATAGCTTGTTTACTCTACTTCGTAAATTAGTTATATTTGATACTATAAAAGGAGTTGTTTTATCCGTGATCATGTGATTAGTTTTTTACAATTTACAGGTGTATTAAATTTTTAATTTAATCAAATTATTAGGCTTCCTGTATAAGCTCGGCAATTTCAGATGCGATTTCTTCAACTGTATATGAAGATGTATTTCTTGCTACTTTGTCGGCTATTGAAGGACTAAAATCTAAAACTTCTTTCTTTGTAATATTATGCCATATTGGTAATACGATTTGTTCACCACTTACGGATTTTGTTATAATTCCATCTAGTTCATAGTTAGTCCATCCTTTCTTGATGAAATCTTTAGATAAAACAACAATTCCAAAATTGCTGTTGGCTAGACCTTTATCAATTTTTCTTCTTAAACTATCTCCAATTTTCAATTCGAATTCATCATACCATACTTTTAATCCTTGATTGATAAGAGCTTGAGCAAGAGGCCTGACAACTTCATCTTTATCTTCAGAAGCGTGAGAAATAAAAACATCATATGTCTTTTCAATTTCTGAATCAGTCTCTGCTCTGTAGTCATCCTTATGAACTAAACTAGGAACGGTTGATAAGGCAGGCTCCCGTAGAGTGGGTAAAGGGCTTGGCAAAATTCTTATACTTGATTTTACATTTCCTCTTAGTCCTTGTAAATCAACAGTAACATGCCAATTTCCTGAAGTAGGAATTTGCAATCTTACAGGGGATTTTTTTGCTAATCCACCATAGTAAGTATGTCTTCTACCGTTTTTATAGTTTTGGAAATTTGAATTGTCCATTAAACGAACATTTGCGGCACTTCCTTGTAGATTTATTTCAACAATCTGTCCTCTTTCTTTTCTGCCTAAGTTATAGTGTGTGAAATTCATATGATTATAGTTTGAATCAAATGTAGTTAATTTTTGTGCTTTAAAACTATTTTTTTTAAAACAAAAAAATCTTAATTCTAGTTAAGATTTTTAATTTGATTTTTACTTAATGTAACTCAATTTAAGTCTTTAGGTTAGAGTTTTAAAAAATACAATGAGAATAAACTTTTTTATTCTTTTAGCAATTACTGTTACGTTCTAATTTTTAATTCGACAGACTTTTTTTAGGCCACCCCTTCTTTTAAATATCATTTCTAAAATTAGTTAAGAGCTTTTACTCAAAAAATTTAGTAATTTTAATTTCCTACAAATCAATAAAATCATTGAAATATGAACACCTCCAATAACGATATGTTTAATAAAACGAGAGTGTCTAAATCAATGAGTGAAAATGAAGTCATTGACCTTTTGTTAAATTGGAATAATGACCGTGAAAAAACTGATTTGAGATCATTCTTAAGTGGGATTTATTATCCTGATCCAAAAGCCTATTTTGATTTTCAGGGCTTTTACGTTACAAAAATAATCCTAAGAAATGAATTAAAACTAGAAGCAGGTAAAAAACCAGGCGATATTGATGTATTGATTATTCCTTTTAGTAAAGATAAAATATACTTTGAGAAAACTTCAGTGTACGAAATTAAAATTATCCGTCCAACAAGGAAAAACCCGGGCAGAAACGCAAATTCGTTAGGTGTTACTCAGGTTCAAGGCTTAGTAGAAGATGGCTTTCCCTTGGTGGGATTAATTCATGTCTCAATCACGGAACCTTTACCAGAAGCAGAAAAGCAAAGTATAAAATTTTCGACATTAAAAGCTAACAGTGGATCAGGATTAGAAGAAGGTAAATCTTTTGATGATTATCTTATTGATGTAAAGCTAGACCAGTTTGCTTGGTGGTCTTGTGATAATCAGCTAAGACGATTAATGACCCAGCAACTTCCGGATTTTATCGGAGTATCTAGTTATGGATTAGAATTCTATGAAGACAATCGTATTGTTATCTGTACTTCAGATGTTTGTCATCAAAAGTTAGCAACTTGTAATTTTAATCCTCAAACCTCAAATTTAACTATTCTCAAAATAAAACATCATTTTCTTCAAAATAGGAATAAGTATAAAGTGATAATAAATAAAGAATGTTCCTAGAAATAATTCTATCAATTTTTGATAAATAGGTCGGCTGTTTTATTTAGATCTGTTTTAGTTTTTCTTTACTTTTGTGAAAACTTACAATCATGAAAAAACTAATGATTTTATTTGCAGTTTTGTTTCTGCATCTGTGTTATTGTCAACTTAAGATGGATTCTATGGTAATTATGTACAGTAAGAATTCACTTATTTATCCAAGTATTAGTACTTCCTGCTACGGAAGTGGAAGTTATGATAGTAAATATCAAGATCACAATATGCTTTTTGTATCTGAGATTTCAGAATGTAAAAGTTATTCTGCTACAAAAGACATTATAGGTTTTTATTTTGATGGTAAGAAGTACTACATGGCTGACGAAGAAGAGCATAATAATGCATTTTTTCTAGATGGTCATCGAAAGCAGTTTTCAGAAATAAAAAATAAATTCGCAAACTATACAAGTTCCGAAAAAGACAGTCTTGATGATTGGTCAAGAAGGTTATCGGAAGTCTATATGCTTCAATTAAGAAAAGAAGCTTCAAATAAAGTTTTCAGCAAAGAAAAAAATGGTATTGCTATTCTTTCTGCACATCCAACTGAACAGTATTCGTTTACCGGTGCGGAATTTAAAATATTGAATTTTAGCAAAAAAACAATTAAATATATCACTTTCAATTTTTACGGAAAAAATGCTGTGAAAGACAGAGTTGGTAAGAATATAAGTAGAAAAGGTATTGGTCCGGTCGAAAGTTCTGCTACTGGTTCGTGGTCTTTCGATAGTGTTTGGTTAACAGATATTGTACAGACAATGAAATTAGTTTCAGTCAATATAATTTATATGGATGGTTCAACAAGAGCTATTCAGATTACTGACAACCATTGGCTGGATGAAGATGATTTAGACTATTTAGATCGATTGCTTGAATAAGGATTTCAAAAATCAAAAGTTTTCAAAGACAACAGTTTGGTTAATTGATTTAATTTCCAAATCAACCTCTCTTTGTCCCCACTTCCCGTTGTCGAAAACCTTGATAACGGAATTCTATACTTAAATAAAAAGACTCTGAGTTTAAGAAAAACAGAGTCTTTTTATTTGTTTGGAATTTATTAATGTATAACCAAATCCACATTTAATTTACCATATTTTCTTATAGCTTCATTTGTAGTGATATCTTCTTTAAAGAGATTTTTTTCCTGAATGCTATCTTTTATAAAAACAGTTAGTCTTTCTTTATTAGGAAGCTTGCTAAATTTTGCATTATTTACAAAACCAATTATAAAAGTGTGGACACCAGACTCAGGATTATTAGGCATAATTCGAATCATTTTTATCTCAGGTAGATCTAACAATAAATCTTTAAATTCTTTATTTTTATATTGATTGTAATTCTTTTGTACACTTTGAATTTGCGTTACTTCCTTTTTGCTTAGATTTTGACTGTATATAGAAAGCGACAAAAATAAAGTCAAAAACAAAAATGGTTTTTTATAATTTTTCATATTATTTTAGTTACAAGTTGATTGAGAATAGGTAGTACTACCATTTGAACTATTTTTTGCTGTATTTATTTTCTTAAAATTACCGTTGCTATCCATTTTTGTTAAAGCAACCCCTGCGTTGTATTTATCTAAAATATAGGATAAAGCGTTTTCATATCCTTGCTGATTACTCGTATTTGAATCAAACGCAATATCATTATATTCATCATTTACTGCAGTTGGAAAAATTGGGCCATATGGTGTTGACTTAGGTGGGTAATTACTAATAAAACTTTCAAAAAGTCCAGAGTTAGTAACAACTAATGCATAAGTTGAACCATTTGACGCTACAACATACATAGTCTGAAAAGTTGGATATACATTGTTTAGGCTTATTAGGCTATAAACATCACCTGCTGAAGGAGGGTTGGTTGATGGATGATTGTGAATATTTCCAACGGGATAGGGATAAGGATTGTTTATTTTGCCATTGTGCTCATCAAGAACCTGTACTCCAGTAGATTCAAGTGGTCCGTCTGGTGAGTTTGTTCCAAAAGCAACGCCGTTTTCTCCTCCATTTTGGTTATAACTATTTAACACCCCTTGTTTAGCTGTTCCGAATTTAGCATTTTTTGACAAATCTGTTGCTTTTTGTGAGCCAGCTTTAGCCTTGTTACAAGGGTCATTAGGGTTATTAGGATTAGGTACTGTCGTAGTAGGGGGAAGGGGAGGGTCTGGGTTTCCACCAGTACCTCCAGTGCCAGGAACCGTAATTATAACTTCAGGAATCTCCCCATGACAGATATTACAGAATGCACCAGGATGACTTCCTTTTAAAGCTTCATCTACCAATAACTCACCATTTACTATTTTCTTTTCAAAACGAATGGATCCGTCTAATGAAACATAAGAAACCACACCTGTCATATCAGCCATAATCTCATGGGCAGGAAGTTTGTAATCGGTTGCTGAAAAATTTTGGGAAGTGAATTTCCAAAGATGACCGCTAATTTTATTATTGTCGATTCTAAAAGTTAATTCTTCAATAACATCATTAATTTCACTTTTAATTGGAACAGAAATTAAATTGATTACATCTTCATTTTTGTATATCCTAATATTTTCCCATTCAATTTTTTTTCCTGAGACCATATACTTATCTTTTAAGTACACATTTTTAAGATAAGTAATAGGATTAGTACTGTCAAAAGTATCTGATTCTACTGTCTCATTGATACAGGATTGCAGAGAAAAGAGAAAGGTAGTACAAATAGTAATTAAAAACGATAAAAAAGTTTTCCTCATATTTTCATAGGTTTTAGTTTGGCCAAAAATAGGAGGATAAATAATTAAAAAAAAATAAAAAAGCCTTTGAAAAAAAATAATATTTACTATGGAATACCCTATAAATACTACAAAAATGGATTGGTATTATAAAGAAATTATTTAGTGTTATCAGATGTCGGAAATTTATTTTATTTAAATAAGGTCATAAGTGATTATTGAAGTTCTTTCTCTTTAAACTGAATAAAGATTTCATTTTCTTGACAGAATTGTTGAAAGTCTCTCAATGAAGAAATTGCTGAACCTTCATCTATGAAATGTTCTAAAGTATATTCTTTAAAAATGAACTTTCCGCCATTCTCGGAAATGAAAATATTGTTTTTCTGAAAAAGAATTTTCTCCCAATCTCTTAATTCAGTTTCTTGCCTCCACATCTTTTTCCCAATAACAAAAAAAAGCTTGGTTTCAGCTTTATCAACTGGAGTAAAGGTTTCCGTGTTTAATTTATTTGGCGTATTTTCATTCTGTTTAGAAGCATCATAATAACCGCTGTCATTTAAAATGAAAATTGAAAATGTTAAATCATTTTTTTTTGCAAATTTAAAATGGTAAAAATACATACCTAACCAATCCCAAGCCCAGTGATCCAAACTAACCCTTGTTCCATTTTTAAGGTGATCAGAAAAAACAGGATAGCCTTCATTAAACTCAAAATCATAATGACCTCCTATAAATGCAATTAGATTTTTTACTCTATCTTGATATTCAAAAAGTAATCTGTAGGCTTTTCTTACATCCAATAATGTATTGTTAATGTGGTTTTGCATATTCAAAAAGATTATTTGTTGTTGTATTAGAAATTGATACTCGAGAAAGATTTTTTAGTGGTGTGATTAGTCTTTCTTTCCCACAATTAAAATTTTTAGTAAACTTAAAAAAGTCAAATCTATGAGTGTCTATTTTATGCGTTTTAAAATCAACAATCCATTTTATAGTGTAGAATTGATGAAGCTCAAAACCTTTTATTATATCTTCCAAAATTCTTTTCTGAGGATTGAACAATTTTAAATTGAGTCGGTCAAAATTTTGATAATGTCTAACAATTGAAGATAGGAGCTGAGTCCAATTGGTTTTACAAGTAATAACTTCTAAATTTTCGTAGATGTAACTACTCTCAGGATTGTTATTATATAATCCGCCTAATTCTATATAGTATAATGGCTTATAGCTTTCATAGAACTCATTGTGATATGCTTTTATCTGATCATTTTTTTGATGTAGCGACTGCTGGTTCTTGTCCCATCTTTTAGCTTCTATGATAACATCAAAATTGTCGGTTCTAATAAAGATATCGGGCTCTATATAATTTTTGTTTGAGGTTCCTTCTGCACTCCAATGCTGCCAAAAATGAATTTCATTGATGGCAGTGACATTAGGTAGGTTACCTGCAATTAAAGAATTTCTTAAAATACACCAAAATATTTCATCTGGTAGGTATTTTAAGCCGTCGAAAGTAATAGAGACTAAACTATCTTCTTTAGTCTGTAGCTTGCTTTTCCTTTGGTAAAAATGAGATATCACAGTGCAATATAATTTTTAATATTTTATTTTACATCAATACTACATGAAAAAATATGTATTCTTGCTGTTAAATAGCAATTACTTGCTTTTATCGTATTCTAAGTAAGCTTCAAATTATAGTAAGATCTATTAAATATGAAGGAAAAGTAATGATTTAGATTTTCTGTATTATCTAGTGTTGATATTTCCTATTTCGGTTGCTAGTTGTATATTTGAAAGTTAAAACTGTTTACTCATATCAAATAAATATGACCAAAGAACAACATATTGAGGATGATTTAATAAAGCAACTAATTGAAGAAAAATATAACTATCGTCCAGATATTCGAAATCGTGAATCATTAGAAAATAATTTCAAAGCAAAGTTTGAAGCACTTAACCGTGTGAAGTTAAGTGATAGCGAATTCAACCGTTTAAAGGAAGAAATTATACAGCCTGATGAGTTTAAGGCTGCTAAATTATTACGCAATAGAAATACATTTTATCGCGAAGATGGTACGCCTTTACAATATACTTTGGTTAATATCAAAGATTGGTGTAGAAACGAGTTTGAAGTTATCAACCAATTGCGCTTGAATACCGAAAACAGCAATCATCGTTATGACGTTATTTTGCTTATAAATGGTTTACCTTTGGTACAAATAGAGCTTAAAACTTTCGAGATAAGTCCACGTAAAGCGATGCAACAAATTGTGGAGTATAAAAATGATGCAGGTAACGGATATAAAAACTCGTTGTTGTGTTTCATGCAATTATTTATTGTGAGCAACCGTAATAAAACCTATTATTTTGCTAATAATCGTTCACAGCATTTTATTTTTAATGCAGATGAACAGTTTTTACCTATTTACCAATACGCAGATGATCAAAATATTAAAATTAATGCGTTAGATAAATTTACCAGCAAGTTTTTGGCTAAATGCACGCTGGGTGAATTGATAAGTCGCTATATAGTCTTGGTAGAAACAGAGCAAAAAATATTAGTGATGCGACCTTATCAGGTTTATGCAGTTGAAGCTATTGTCAATTGTATTGATTAAAACCGCGGCAATGGTTTTATTTGGCATACTACAGGATCGGGTAAAACATTAACCTCTTTTAAAACTTCTACTTTATTAAAAGGCAATCCAAATATTGAAAAATGTTTGTTTATAGTAGATCGTAAAGATTTGGATAGACAAACAAGACTAGAGTTTAATAAATTCCAAGAAGGAAGTGTTGAAGAAAATACCAATACGGAGAGTTTAGTTCGTCGCTTATTATCTACAGACTATGCCGATAAGGTGATTGTAACAACGATTCAAAAATTAGGCATTGCTTTAGACCCTAAAAATAAAAATAACTATACAGAGCGATTGGCTCCACTCAAAGACAAACGTGTGGTATTTATTTTTGACGAATGTCACCGTTCGCAATTTGGCGATAATCATAAGGCTATAAAAGAGTTCTTCCCGAATGCACAATTGTTTGGCTTTACGGGTACGCCTATTTTTGACGATAATGCGACTTATAAAAAAATCGATGGCCAAGAAGGGCGTTACCAAACCACAGTAGATATTTTCGAGAAACGACTGCACGCTTATACCATAACGCACGCTATTGATGATAAGAATGTTTTGCGCTTCCATATCGATTATTTCAAAGCGGATGGCGTTCCAAAAGAGTTAATCACCGAAGCAGGGGCACGTAATGCCGTAGCAGAGGCGATTCTAAAAAAACACGATGGTGCTACCAATCAGCGCAAATTTAATGCAGTATTGGCTACAGCTTCTATAAACAATGCTATTGCGTATTATAAACTATTCAAAGAACTACAGGCGGAACGCAAAGCCTTGGACGAGGATTATCGTCCCTTAAATATTACTTGCGTATTTTCGCCACCAGCCCAGGTCATTGCCCAAAGTGGGGATGCTAATGCACAAAAAAATGCTGCCGATATCAAACAATTGCAGGATGATTTGGTCCAGGAAGCAGCAGACAACAAGGTGAATCCTGAAGAAAAGAAAGAGGCTTTAAAGGAAATTATTGCCGATTATAATAAGCAATACAAAACCAATCATACCATCAACGAATTCGATTTGTATTATCAAGATGTACAAGGACGTATCAAATTACAAAAATACAGCAACAAAGATGTTCCGCATCATGATAAAATAGATATTATTATTGTGGTAGATATGTTATTGACAGGCTTTGACTCACAATATTTAAATACATTATATGTAGATAAAAACTTAAAATACCACAGCTTAATACAAGCTTTTTCTAGAACCAATCGTGTACTGAATGATACCAAACCTTATGGTAACATCTTGGATTTTAGAAATCAGGAACAAGCCGTAAAAGATGCGATTGCGCTATTCTCTGGTGAGGATATTGGAAGAGCTCGTGAAATTTGGTTGGTAGATGAAGCACCGGTGGTCATTGAGAAGTATCAAGATGCTATTACAAAACTAAGCGATTTTATGGCGGTACATGGCTTAGACTGTACCCCAGACCAAGTAAGTAATTTGCGTGGTGAAGTAGCCAAAGTAGCATTCTTACAGCAATTTAAAGAAGTACAAAGGCTAAGAACTCAGCTTGAACAATACACGGACTTAGACGAGGCTCAAGTACAGCAAATAGAAACCGCAATGCCCGAAGATACTTTGCGTGGCTTTAGAGGAATGTACCTAGAAACAGCTCAGCAACTGCGCCAAGCTGAAAAAGGAAAAGATGAACCCGAAGATTCACCCGCTGAGCAATTGGATTTTGAATTCGTGTTGTTCTCTTCTTCCTTAATAGACTACGATTATATCATGGGGTTAATTGCCGAGTACACACAACGCGACCCTAAAAAACAAAAAATGTCTAAGGAAAAGTTAATTGCTTTACTGAGTTCTAGTGCTAACTTATTAGACGAACGTGATTTGATGATTGCCTACATCAACCAATTGCCATTGGATGAAGCATTGGATGAGCAAGCGATACGGGATGGTTACCAACTCTTTAAAAAGCAACAGCAAGACGCACAACTGGTTGCTATTGCAACAAAGCACGATATCCCATTAGACCTTTTAAAGCCTTTTGTAGAGCTTATTATACTTAGAAAGGTATTTGATGGGGAAAAACTAAACGACTTGACCGACCATTTGGACTTAGGGTGGAAAGCACGTGCGCAAAAAGAATTAGCGTTAATGGAAGATATAGTTCCTTATTTAAAACAATTAGCCGAAGGGCAAGAAATAGCGGGATTGATAGCATATGAATAACGATAATAAATTAATACCTAATTATAGATTTCCAGAGTTTAAAAATGATGGAAGTTGGCAGATATCACCTTTATCAGAAAAAATTGATTATGAGCGACCTGATAAATACATAGTTAAAAATACTAATTACATAAGTAAAGGAACTCCTGTATTAACAGCAAATAAAAGTTTTATACTTGGTTATACTGATGAAAATGATGGTATATATGACAATAATTTACCCGTAATCATTTTTGATGATTTCACAGTTGATAATAAATATGTTGATTTTCCTTTTAAGGTTAAATCATCCGCTATAAAAATTTTAAAAAATAAAAATGAAGATGATTCTTTAAAGTTTTTCTATGAACTTATGTCTCAAATAAAATTTGAGGCTAAAGAACATAAGCGTTATTATATTTCAGCATACCAAAAAATTGAATTACCAGTTCCTACAAACCCAGCCGAACAACAAAAAATAGCGGCTTGTTTAAGTAGTGTAGATGATGTGATTGCAGGACATGAGGAAAAACTAACGACATTAGAAGAGCATAAAAAAGGCTTAATGCAAAACCTTTTTCCACAAGAAGGAGCAACACAACCGAACTACCGCTTCCCTGAGTTTGAAAAAGATGGAGATTGGGTGGAGAAGAAAATTGGGGATATTGCGAACAGGATTACTTTAAAAAACAAGAATTCCAATATAAGACAGATTTTCACTAATTCAGCCGAACATGGAATAGTCAATCAAAGAGATTTTTTTGATAAAGATATTGCTAATCAATCTAATATTGAAGGATACTATATTGTAGAACCAGGGGATTTTGTTTATAATCCTCGTGTATCTAGTTTTGCTCCTGTTGGTCCTATTGCTAAGAATAATAAAGATTACCCGGGTGCGGTTTCTCCGTTATATACAGTGTTTAGATTTATAAATCCAAAAAATGATTTTTATGTATACTATTTTAAAACAAAACATTGGTTTAATGCGATAAGAAAAATTGCAAATATAGGAGCTAGATTTGATAGAATGAGTATTACATCTAGTCAATTTATGGAAATAGAAGTATTAATGACTGGCATAAAAGAACAACAAAAGATTGCCGCACTTTTATCTTCAATTGATGATTTGATAGTAGCGCAACGAGAAATGATAGAAGCCTTAAAAGAGCATAAAAAAGGATTGATCCAAGGCTTGTTTCCAAAAATTGAGGGTTAAGATATGGCAAAAAATATAAATGAAATAGCAAAGAAATTAAACGAATTACATGAAAATATAATTCTAATTTATGCTTTTAATGGAACTGGTAAAACTAGATTATCTGTTGAGTATAAAAATCACACCAAATCAATCAACGAGGACAAACATCTAGGTGTTTACTATAATGCATTTAGTGAAGACTTATTTGTATGGGATAATGATGAACCCAATAACAATGAAAATATTAAATTAGATATTCGCTATAGTAGTTTAAATCAGTTTCACTCATTATTAACTGAGGATGATGTTTATGAAAAATTGAAATTATACAATCATAAATATAAGTTTGAATTTATTACGAATGTTGATCCAGAAAAAGGAATTGATTATGTATCTTTTTATATTTCTGAAGAAGATAGAACGCCCATTAAAATATCTCGAGGAGAAGAACGTATTTTCGTTTGGTGTTTCTTTTTAGCTTTATTTGATTTAGACGCATGGGCAGGTGAACAAGATGCACATTTTTATATAGATGATCCTGTTTCGAGTATGGATGAGCACAATGTATTCATTACTTGCAATTCTATTTTCGAACTTATAAAAACGCATTATTTAAAAAAAAGATTTATCATTACAACTCATCACATTGGTTTATTTTCAATATTAGGAACTCGATTGAAAGAAGTAAATACTGATAGCGGATATGCTAATCTTACTAAATTATTTACATTAAATAAAAAGGATGATGAATTAAAACTATTAAACCCTAATAAAGATGTATTCTTATTTCATTTACATTTATTAAAGACATTAGATGAGGCAAAAGAATCAGGTTTATTTTTATATCATTTTGTCCTTCTTCGTCAATTATTAGAAAACATATCATCATTTTTAGGGAAAAGAGGTTTTAATTTTACACTTTCTCAGATTGGTGTAGAACCTGATAAAGTGGATGATGTAGCTAATACCATAAATTCACATTCACATAAAAACGCTTATCAATTACAGTTTGACGGTATGTCACCTGTAGAAGAGGAACTATTTATCGACCTTTTAGAGAAAGTAAAAGTAAAATATCAGTTTAAATATTAAACGATGACACAAAAAGAACAACAAGAACTGGGTAAAACCCTTTGGAATATAGCTGACGATTTACGCGGTGCGATGAATGCAGATGACTTTAGAGATTATATGCTTTCGTTTTTATTTTTACGTTACTTGTCAGCTAATTATGAACAAGCTGCAGCCAAAGAGTTACGTGGTGATTATCCTCAATTGAATGATGAAGATATGCGTACACCTCTAGCTGTATGGTATGAAGACAATGCCGAAGATGTTTCGTTCTTCGAAAAAACGATGCGCAAAAAAGTGCATTATGTGATTCAACCAAAATATTTATGGAACAGTATTTATGAATTAGCACGCACACAAAGTGATGATTTATTGAAAGAGCTAGAAGCTGGTTTTAAACATATCGAAAACGAAAGTTTTAGCGGAGAGTTTCAAGGTTTATTCTCAGAAATTAACTTAAACTCTGAAAAGCTTGGTAAAACGTACGAAGCCCGTAACGAACAACTGTGTAAGATTATTACCAAAATTGCTGAAGGTATTGCAGATTTCAGTGCCGATAGTGACGCGTTGGGTGATGCTTATGAGTATTTAATCGGTCAGTTTGCCGCAGGTTCGGGTAAAAAAGCAGGCGAATTCTATACGCCACAACGTTTATCGGACATCTTATCAGAGATTGTAACGTTAGACGGTCAAGAACCTAAACTTGGGCGCAAAAAAAACTTAGATCGTGTGATAGACTTCGCTTGTGGATCAGGGTCCTTGTTATTGAATGTGCGTAAAAATATTGTAGATGATGGTGGTACAGTTGGACAAATCTATGGACAAGAGAAAAACATTACCACATATAACTTAGCACGTATGAACATGCTTTTGCATGGCGTGAAGACAAATGAGTTTGAGATTTTCCACGGAGATACCTTAAAAAACGATTGGGATATTTTAAGTGAACCCAATCCCGCTAAAAAAGTGGAGTTTGATGCTATTGTAGCCAATCCTCCTTTTAGTTTAAAATGGGATGCGTCGGAAGAAATGGGCGAAGATTTCCGTTTTAAAGGCTATGGTTTAGCTCCTAAATCAGCAGCCGATTTTGCTTTCTTATTGCATGGTTTTCATTATTTAAGTAAGCAAGGTACGATGGCTATTATCTTACCTCATGGTGTTTTATTTCGTGGTGGAGCTGAAGAGCGTATTCGTACCAAACTATTAAAGGATAATAATATTGATGCTATTATTGGTTTACCGAGTAACCTTTTCTATTCTACAGGTATTCCGGTGTGTATTATTATCTTGAAGAAATGTAAAAAGGAAGAGGATGTTTTGGTAATAAACTCGAGTGATTACTTTGAAAAAGGTAAACGCCAGAATTATCTACGTGATACAGATATTGAAAAAATTGTAGATACGTATCAATACCGTAAAGAGGAAGATCTTTATTCAAGACGAGTATCACTAGAAGAAATTGCAAAAAATGATTATAACCTAAATATTACGCGCTATGTAAGCACCTCAGAAGCAGAGAAGCAAATTGATTTACAAGAAGTAAATAAAAGATTATATGGTCCTGAAGGAATCAATGCTAAGATAAAAGAAGCAACTGATTTACATAATTCATTTTTAAGAGAATTGAGTTTACCAGAAATAAACTAATCAAAAAGAGGCTTATATTTAAGCCTCTTTTTTTGTAACATAATCAAACAACTCACCTGCTATTTTTTGCAAACGAACACCTTTCCAGGGTTTCGGATTATTTTGATCAGATTTGATAAAAGCTTTAAGCGGTTCATCTATTGTTATATTATGAAAGCTGAATTGTAATCCTTCTATTTCTATATACGCACATTTTTCTTGCTGGTTGATGTAAAAATCAATCTCAAATTTTTGTTGGTTTTCTACTAGATTATTAAATAATCTAGAAACACGTGGCTTCAATAAGCCGTAATGAATTAATACGTCTTTGTCTCCTTTTTTACTTTTGAATTCTTTTCGTTTTAATGCAGCATTGATTAAATTCATAGACACTAAAACTCTATATAATTCTTTATTGTTTTTTGGTGACGTTACCAATATTTTTTTTGCATATTCTAATTTTTCAATTGTTATATCACTTATATAGTCGTCATTGTGTGATAATTTAATAATATTTTCAAGTTCTAACATTCTTTCATAATGTTTGATTTTTGTTTTACTTTGGGCCGTATAATTTTAGTTCTAAAAATAATACATTTTATTCTTTTCCAGAGTGAAACAAAACTTAATAATTATAAGAATAAATTAAAACAAAATAAAAAGAAACAGTATTACAACAAAAAGCAAAACTATTAAAAGAATCAGAAGAAGTTCTTGATCAATGTTCCGATGGTTATTACAAGGAGGTTAGCACGTAAAACAAAATCCCAACTACTAGTCAGTATTTAGTAATTTTCGTATATAGAATAGAGTCTTATTAGCTTCCTCTTAGAATTTATTGCTTTGTCAATTTCATCTTCGCTAACATTCTTGACTAAGGTAAAATATCTACTGATGTCTATTTTGAAATATTCACAAATAAGATAAATGTTTTGCAGAGTTGTATTGGGAAGCGATTCTTCGCGAGCGCAGTTCCAATCAACATCATATTTTTCTTTAATATCATTATTTAAATATATTTGAGTCATAGGTTTATTATTGATGAAAATTGCTTCTCTCAACTTTTTGTTTATAATACCTACAGCTACCTTATATCTAAAAATTTTTTTCTGATATTGCATTACTGTAAAATAATTTATAAAAAATTGCAAATTCAACGACGTATATGTCGTTATTTTGTTATATTTGCTTTGGTTACATTATAAATGTAACTTTGCGATACTTCAGAGAATAATAGAAGCTATTGCTTAGAATCTTGTATTAGAAAACTGGTAATTTTTAGGAAACAAGAGGATAAGTATTAAGCTCACGACCTAGGCGTGAGCTCTCTTATCTGTTTCCAAGGTATACCAGTACCTCTAATACTGATAATGTAGAGTTTCACGCCGTTTTATTCCAATGCAGTTCGCTTTATCTCTACATTATAAATCTAAGCCCGCTTCCTAAAAATAGTATCAGATTAATAGATACAATAGGAGGGTACGACCTATTGAGGCTTTCGATAGCTTACTTGGGAACTTAGATTTCATTCATATTAAATTCTTTCCGGTGCCTTGTGGTCACTGCTTTAGAGCCTCACCAGTCCTTTTTCATACTTAAAGGCATCAGGAAAGTTTTTCATTGATATGAAGAATCAAAACTATTAAACTTGAAATAAAAATGAAAAAAGCCCATTCCCATACAGTTTGCAGACCAAAGGGAACGAGCTAGGCTCAGTATTTAATTCAGTTAAGAAATTAAAAACTTTTACAAATCTATGAAAAAATCCTATTATTTAATAGGGGGTATTTTCTTTGGTCTTATGTTGAGCACCGCAGGTATTACTGTTAAGGCTCAGTCTCAGAATCAGACCCGAACCATTTCAGGGACAATAACTGCTGATGGCAAACCTCTTTCTGGTGTTGTTATCTCACAAGAGGGCAGCGATCAGGTTACGACTTCCACTTCTAATGGTACTTATCAATTACAGATCATGTCAGAAAATCCTATTTTATTATTCAGGCATCCTGAATATGCTGATGAACGTATTACGGTCAGCAATAAGTCTGTTGTTAATTTTAATTTAAAAACAAAGGTAAAAGGTATTGAGGAAGTTATTCTTAATGCTGGTTATTACAAGGTTAAGGAGAAGGAGAGTACTGGCAATATTGCTAAGGTTACCGCAAAAGATATTGAAAATCAACCTATTGGAAATGTTCTCTCTGCCGTGCAAGGAAGAGTGCCTGGGGTTACTATTGTTCAGAACTCAGGAACACCGGGTGGTGGTTTTGACGTGCAGGTCAGAGGTAGGAACAGTCTTAGGACTTATTTAACAGCTGGTTACGATGGTAATGCACCACTTTATGTGATCGATGGTGTACCTCTGCCTTCTCTAAATGAATATAAAACAGGGCTGTCTGCCGCAGTATTACCTTATGGGGATATGAATCCACTAAATGGTATCAATCCTGATGATATTGCTTCTTTGGAAATTCTTAAAGATGCGGATGCTACTGCCATCTATGGATCGAGAGGAGCGAATGGAGTGGTTCTTATTACAACCAAGAAAGGTAATACTGGAAAGACGCAGGTCAAAGTGAATACCTCATATGGAATTTCTCAATATGCTAAGCTGCCTAAGGCTATTTCTACTCAGGATTATCTTAAGATGCGGGCTATTGCTTTCAGCAATGACGGCATTACGGCTTATCCTGCTAATCAATATGATATCAATGGAACTTGGGATAAGAATAGAGAAACGGACTGGCAGAAATACTTTGTAGGAAACAGGGCAGAGCAGTCAGAGACTCAGATCAGTGTTTCTGGTGGGAATGCTAATACAAGGATCTTGGTTTCTGCATCTCACAGGGATGAAACAACTGTATTTCCAGGTGATTACAGATACAAACGAAATACTTTTAATGTTAATACTGAACATCAGAGTACAGACAGAAAGCTGAGATTGTCTTTTAATGGTTACTATACAATGGAAGATAATGTACTCCCGCCTAGTGATTTTAAATCAATCTATAGTAACATTGCGCCTAATGCGCCTGATCTTTTTACACCTTCCGGCGGATATAATTGGGAGAACGGAACTTTCATTAATCCGATGGCGATTGCAACACAGACTTTTACCACACAGGGTAAAAATCTTAATGCTAACCTTAATCTGAGTTATGCGTTTGGAGCTGGTTTTAGCTTTAATGTGAGTGGCGGATATGGGCGTTATCAAAGAAATGAGCAGCGTATTTACCCTAAAACGTATTATAATCCAGCATCCAATATCGGCAGTGAAAGGTCTTCTCTAAGAACAGCTGATATGGTAAATGAAAACTGGATTGTTGAACCTCAACTCAACTATGATAAATCATGGGGCTCGCATAAAGTTCAGGCATTGATAGGAGCGAGTTTTCAGGATCAGAAGTCTGATAATATTACTTTATTCGGAACTAAGTTTCCTTCTGATGAATTAATCTATAATATAGCATCCGCAGCGACTATAACTGCTGCTGGAAGTTATCAGTTCCAATACCGCTATCAGGCATTTTATGGAAGACTTCATTATGCATTTAAAGACAAGTACTTTCTAAACCTGACGGCCAGAAGAGATGGTTCGAGTAGGTTTGGTGATGGGAAACGCTTTGGGAATTTTGGTGCTGCTGGTGCTGCCTGGATATTTTCTAAGGAATCTTTTCTGAAAGATGTTAAGTGGATTAGTCACGCTAAACTTCGTGGAAGTTATGGTATTACAGGAAGTGACCAGATTGGTGACTACCAGTTTTACAACACATATTCTGCGACCGGGGGTACTTATGATAACAATAGTGCTATTATTCCTTCTCGTCTTTATAATAAGGATTTTGGCTGGGAAACAACCAAAAAGCTAGAAGCAGCTTTGGAGCTGTCATTATTTGATAGCCGGATTACACTGAATGGTGCTTGGTATAGAAACATTAGTACTAATCAGCTTGTGGGCATCCCTCTGCCTGCGACTACTGGCTTTGCTTCTTATCAGGCAAACCTTGATGCTACGGTTATGAACAAGGGTGTAGAGATATTAGTTGGTGGTCAGATTTTGCGTGAGAACAATTGGAAGTGGAATGCTTCTCTTAACCTTACGCTTCCTAAAAATAAGTTGCTTGAGTTTCCAAACCTTGAAACCTCAACCTATGCTAATTCTTTTGTAATAGGTCAGTCTACTACTTTGCTTAAGCTTTATCATTATACGGGAATTGATCCTGTTTCTGGTCTCTACACCTTTGAAGATGTCAATAAAGATGGTGTCATAAATACTTTGGATAGAACCGTTATAAAAGAGCTAAAACAGTATTGGTTTGGTGGTATTCAGCAAAACCTTCAGTACAAGAACTGGGGACTGGATATTCTTTTTCAGTTTGCAAAACAGAGTCAGACAAATATGTTCACTGGAGATAGTTATGTTGGTTCTGTAGGCACAAAGTCAGTAGTTTATCTCGACTATTGGACACCTGATAATCTTAATGCACAGTTTCAAAAGCCTACTGCAGGATTTAATGCTCAAGCAGTGAATGCGAGCAATTTCTTTAAACTGAGTGATGCGACAGTATCTGATATTTTCAGCTTACGCCTTCGAAATGTAGCCTTAAGTTATAAGATTCCTTCTGTTGCAGGTAGCAAGATGGATGTAAAACTTTTTGTACAAGGACAAAATCTTTTACTGTTCTCGAACTACAAAGGGATAGATCCTGAATTCAACCTATCAGGTTACTCCAGTCCTTTGCGCACCATCTCTGCAGGAATGAATTTATCCTTTTAATCCAATTATTAAAGCACTAAAAAAATGAAACTTTATATTATTTCATTGCTGTTGATTTTGTCAGCAGCATCTTGTTCCGATTTTACAGATGTTGGTCTTCCGAAAGATCAAGTGACCAGAGATATGGTCTTTAAAGACGATGGTTTAGCTAACTCAGCGATGGCAGGTGTTTACAGAACTATTGAATCTTCTGGCTTCTTATCAGGTGGTTCTTCTGGTACATCCGTCTATCTTGGATGTTATACTGATGAACTGATGTCACACTCAGCAGCAACATCTGATGTCTCGACTTTTTACTTATTAACCCATAATGCAGCTTCTACAAGGGTTCTTAACATCTGGACAACCTCGTACAAACAAATCTATTACATTAATTCAATGATTGAGGGTTTGAATCAGTCACCAATGATCAGTACGACTGTAAGAGATAGATTGATGGGAGAGTGTTTGTTTCTAAGAGCTATGATTCATATTTATCTGATGAAGACGTTTTCTGATATTCCATATATTAAAACGACAGATCACTTGATTAATCAGAAAGTAGGTCGAAACTCAGAAAGTGAAGTCTATCAGATGGCAATGGCTGACCTCAACGAGGCGCTTCAAATACTACCCGATAGTTATACCAAAGGATTAAGAGTTAGACCATCAAAAATGGCTGCGAAAGCCTTAATGGCAAGATTATCCTACGATCAGAAGAAGTGGGATGATGCGATATCGTATGCTTCTGATGTTATCAATAGTCCTCAATATGTGATGGAAACTTCCATTGACAAGACTTTTTTAAAAGACAGTTCTAGTGCTATATGGCAGTTAATGCCTTACGATGCGGGCTATAACAGTCAGGAAGGAAATTATTATATTCTTCGTACTGCGCCTCCTACTTCTATTTCTTTAACTGCAGATTTTATATCGAATTTTGAAGCCAATGATGCAAGGCGCAGTAAATGGGTGGGAGAAATCAAAGACACCTCGCAAAAGAGCTACTATTATCCCTTTAAGTACAAGCAACAGACTAATACTGCTTCTACGTTGGAATATTCGGTGATTTTAAGGGTTGAGGAACTGTACCTCATCAGGTCAGAGTCCTATCTTGAAAAAGGACAGACTGCTCAGGCATTGGCGGATCTCAATATGATTAGAAATAGAGTCAATCTGCCTTCAGTTACTGCCACGGATAAAAATGCTTTGCTTGAAATCCTGCTTAAGGAAAGACGCTACGAACTCTTTACTGAATGGGGACAGCGTTTTTATGATCTAAAACACTTTGACAAATTAGATCAGAAGATACTTAGCATCAAACCTTCCTGGAAAAGTACTTTTAAATATTTACCAATTCCTGAAAAGGAACTTATGATTAATCCTGCATTAAATCCACAGAACAATGGTTATTAGAATTATTACAATATTCATCTGTATCATATCATACTGGGTTTGCGGGCAAGACTCTGTGACAGTGAGCAAAATCAATAAAGAATATAGCACCTACTATTATTCTACCATTAAAAGTATGAGCCCTTCGGAGCGATACTTGGTTCAGAACGATTTTAACAGTTATGGAAAAAATGATTTTCTGCTTAAGGATATTAAGTCTGGTACTGTTAAAAACCTTCCGATAGCAAAAAGTTTTAGCTTTTTAAATGATGATTTTTTGTTAATAGAAACCCTTAAAGGGCTTATATTTTATAATATAAGTAATGGTATGCAAACTGAGATTTTAGGTAAGACCGTGAAAAAGACTTTGAATGAAAAGCTTATACTAGCCTCAACCTTCAAGCCTGATGAGCTGGCATTGTATAATACCAAAGGTGAAGAGTTATGGAAGAGAAGTGGTGTGCTATTATATGATTTTCAGGAAAAAGGCGAATACGTTTCTTATACGACTAAGGATAGTCTTGTATTGATGAATATGATGTCAAGGCAGGAGCTGAAGAATAAACTACCAAACATTACATCGTGGCTTAAAATAATAGACGGGCAAGTCTGGACCTATGGCTTGGAAGGAAATAAAATTCTTTTAAATTCTTACGGTAATCGACTAGATGTACTTTCTTCTAATGAAATTGATATTCCTAAGAATTATGAGATGCTAAAAGATTTTAATTTTCGGGTAGAAATCCGTGAAAACCGTTATTTTATTATCCCGCTTTTTAAAATTGAAGAAGCGAAACCAAGCAATGTTAAAATTTCTTATACCAATAAAAACTCAACATTTCCTTTACCACAATTAGCTATCTATAATACCTTGACGAATTCATGGCTTTGGAAACCAAAGAGCGTAGAAGAAAATCAAGAGTCTTATTTTTTAAATGATAAAGGAGACTTTATAACTTTTGATTTGACGAAGGATACTATTGAAAACAAAAATAATCCACTATTGGAAATAAAATTAGTTCGAGACTATGGACGAAAAGTTTTGTCGCTCGGTAAAATGCATTCGCATAAGGATAATTACTATTTTGATGATATTTCCAATCAACTGCTTTTTTTCAAAAACCGCCAATGGTGGCTTATGGATTTGGTGAATAGTGAGACAATGCCAATCAGTTTGAATTCTAAGCAGAGCTGGGCTGACAGTCGCTATAATGGACTAACTGAAAAGCCTTTTCAACCGGTAATTAAAACATCCGACCCTTCAAAAGTTATAATTTCAAGCAACTTTGATTTGTTTATGTTGGATTTTAAAAATCGAAAATTAAAAAGGCTGACCTATGGAGAAGCAGAAGGTATTATATATCAGTTTGTATTTGATAAAGAGTTGAGAGAATCTGAATGGGGTTTGAATCTTAAAACAGTCGATTTGAAAAAGGAATCTATTTTAAAAATGTTTAATACTCAAAACTATGATTCTGGATTTGCGAAATGGAAGAATGACAAACTGCCAACACCGATTATTTATGGAAAGTATAATTTTGCTTCAATCTTTCATATACGTCCAAATATATATGCCACATCGCAGATGTATCAACAGCCTTTGCAAATTATTAAGCTGGGAAATAAAAAAGCGGAAATGATTTACCATGACAGCAATTTAAATCCAGCATTGAATAGTAATTTGAAAATGGAAAATTTTCAATACAAAACCTCTTTGAAGCAGAGTAATGCAGTCCTATTGTACCCTGAAAATTATGATCCTAATAAGAAATATCCTATGATTGTTAATATTTATGAAGATACAGCAAAGCGTATGTTGGAAAATACGGTTGCTAATCTTCATCCAACTGATGGTTTCAATTCGATGCATTATGTTAAACAAGGGTATTTTGTACTTTTACCACAACTTCAATATGCTGAAAAAAAGGTAGCAGAACAATTTATAATATCATTGGAAGCGGCTGTCAACATGGCACTATCAAAGGCTAGTATAGATAAAGAAAATATGGCAGTATTAGGAATGTCCTTTGGTGGATATGAAGCAGGATTAGCAATTTCACAGTCAAATTTATTTAAGACTGCAAGTCTAGGTGTGATGATATCAGATCTTATATCATTTAGCCATAGTTATGCAAATATTCTTTGGCAACCTAATTATATAAGGACTGAAACACAACAATTTTCCATGGTTGACAGCCCTTTCGATGATTGGCAGCCATATCTTGAAAGTTCTCCCATTTATCATATGAAGAAAGTAACACAACCTGTTTTGATATGGGGTGGCACTAATGACAAAAACGTTTTACCTACTCAATCTGCAGCCTTCTTTATTGGATTAAAAAGATTAGGGAAAAAAGCGGTTTTCTTGGAGTACATTAATGAACAGCATCAAATTGTAACTCCAGCTAATCAGCAGGATCTTGCTGTGAAGACCTGGCAATGGATGGAGTACTTTCTAAAAAATAAACCACCGGCAGAATGGATTCAACCTCTTATAAAATAAAAAAGCTCCCTTTTAGGGAGCTCATTGTTTAAATTATTTTCTACTTAGAACTACATCACATGTCAATGGATGTTCTGTATCGGCACCATTAGAGCCGAAAGCTTGCTGTGCGCCTTCCAGGCCGTTGACTGTACAAATTGGTCCTGGATCAGTAGAACAAATTGGCTCTACACGATCACACTCGTTTGTACTAAAATTGTAAATATAAGCTTGTCTGTCGACTAACTTACTTTTGTTAGCTTTTGCATTTTGTGTAGCAAATGCACTTCCTGTTGCGATCAAAATCACAAATGCAGGTAAAATGAACTGTTTCATAATAATTAAAATTTGGTAATAGTGCCTACTCTGGATAGCAGGTTTTCGGCTTCCCCTGTTTCTGTGGCCAACAGATTATCTTCTACGTTGGTATCGTACCAATTCGTTTCCGATTAATGCGTATAAATATTTTTTTGTCACTAGGATGCTTCTTGCATTAATATTATTGCGGTTATGGATGTAGAAGCTGTATTTGTATGTTTTTTCGTGGTAGTCGTAAACATCAATAACCTTGGAGTTTTTCCATCTGCTATTGGACTCGTGCTTACCTCTTAAAGCAGACGCATTAAATAATAGTCCATCATAAGCCATTTGAAACTGATTTACTTCTAGTGGAGGTGCTGCCATTTTAATAGTTCCATCTGATAATTTATGGAGTTTAATATTGGCTTTCTTAATTGTGTCAATAGTATTCCCAATATTTTTATTTTCAAGATCTAGATCTGTCACTAAATATTGGTTTTGGTAGAGATAAGTGTAAATGATTTTTTGCTTTATCGGATCAACTGTGTAACTTCCATCTGTATCAAAGAGACCATCAATTTGTTCTTCAAGTAAATTATGATTGAATTGGACTCTGTTTTCTAATGTGTTGACAGTACCTAAAACTGCCTTTTTGTCTTTAGTCAGAACAGCTTTAAAAATGTAATTATGTGGACTGGTCAATTTTATTGCAGTGAAAAATGACGGTTTGAAATTTACTTGCTTTGCTAACAAATTTGGAAGTTGACCTTCGAAAATGACAGGAACCGTACCGTCTGTCAGCGAAATAAAAGGGTAATTGATGTTGACCTCCACACTCTTAAATGGCAATTGGTCATTGGATAGTTTTAATGTGTCTTTTTCTGCCGTTTTGAAAGCTGGTGAAACGGTTGTTAATAGCAAAGGAGCTTCTCTGTTGCCTAAAAATATAGTGTCTCCGTTATTGCCTGCAAAGTAAAATGAGTTTGCGGTTAGATTTAATGCCGTTTCGTCTGATATTGGATGGGGTAAAAATCTTCTTGTAAAGTTATTTTCCTTTTTAATGATATGTTCAGATAATAAAAAAAGAAATATTGTTAATCCATTACTACCAATAAAAATTGTAATAAGGGAATACAGAACCTTTTTATAAATTTTACCTTCTTTAACGGTAAGAATTGCTACCAAAGATACGATACATCCGACATTAAATATCAAATGCTCCTTCCATCCTAATTTCTCAAGTATACCACCACAGGAACACGGTACAAAATCACTGTAATTGAGAATTAAATAAATGTAAGCTGTGAAAGCAGTCATCAAACCGAATGAGCAATACAGTCCCAAGAGCCGCCATTTTTTTACCGAGAGCATTAAGGAGATAATTAGTTCAACAGCTATTACTGCCCAGGAAATAAATCCTGCATAAGCGCTTAACAGTGGTGACTGTGCTATCTGAACCTGAAAGTTTTCAAAATCAATTAATTTACTGATGCTGGCGTAAACAAATAATAAGATAAAGAAGTAACTTATCGATGTAGTGAAGATGTTTGATGGCTTTTTCATGGTTATGTTGTTAAAAAGTTTAACAGACTTGAACCAATCTCCATTTGATTTTCTTACCGCAATAGTCTGGCATTTTGATCCCTTTTGATAAGGGACGCTGTGTTTTAAAATTCCCCATACTTTCCCAGATACCACTTTTAGGACATGGTGAGCCGGTGGAAACTGTAATGGATGTATGAGGAATCATCTTTTCAATGTTTATTAATTATTTTAATTATTTGGATTGATTCTCCAATTGTCTCCATCTCTTACTGGTGGGTCAGGATCAACAATCGATGTTTTTTTTATTGTTGAATCACTGATTGACTTATTGGAAAATGCTTCGCTGTTGTAATTTTCCGTAGCTAAATCTTCATCTCGATTGTTACAATTTTGTACGGCAAATGTCAATGCCGTTAAACATAAAATTGGGATAAATTTTTTCATTTTAATTAGGTTAAGTTGAAATTATCCCGGCCGGATTATTAAGAATTCTGAGACCAAAGGTAGAAGGGTTGTAGGCTCTAAAAAAGCCTTTGTAGAAGCGATTTTAAAATTAATACGAATCAATTTTAAAATTGATACGACAAAAAAAACACTTATAAATGCTGATAACGTATGATTACGAGTGATTTGTATTTAAAATTAATGCAGAGTCTTCGTAAATCGCCCATTTAAAGGCAAATTGACTATTTTTGACTTGGTGAGGTTCTAAATATAGTATATGCAAAAAGGTAAATTCTTTCTTATCTGTTTTTTTGCTTTTTCACAGCCAATTTTTTCGCAGAATATTGAAGAAAAAGTCTTCAATGAGATCAGAAAAGGTTATGAAAAAAAAGCAATTGATGATGTCGAGGCAATGATTCAAGTGCGACAATTTATTGAACATGCAAAACGTTCATCCGATATGAAGAGATTATTGCAAGGATATCGAGATGGAAGACAGTTTGATAAGGACAACAAGTTAGCTTATGCAGATAGTGCTATTGCTGTTAGTCTAAAATATGGAACTAAAAATGATGTCAGTAGAGATTACCTGAGCAAAGGCATTATTTATTATTTTTATCAGAAAAAGTACAAATTAGCCCTAGATGAATACCTCAAAGCATACAATTATTCAAAAGGTTCGAAAGATCAATATCTTCAGCATAAAGTTATTTATCATTTAGGTGTTGTCAAAGTTCATTTAGGCTACTATGAGGAAGCTCTGGAGCATTTTCAAAACTGTACCTCATACTATAAAGGTAAGATAGGTAATGCACTTCATGAAAATGAACAATTTAACCACAAAAAAGCGTACTATAATAGTCTGCATCAACTTACTGTTGTTAATAGATATCTGAAAAATTTTAAAATCAGCGACAGCTTAATTAACGTAGGATATAACTTGACATTAAATGATAGCGACTTTAAATTGGAAAATAGCTATTTTTTGAAGTGTGAAGGGATTTCAAAATATTATAAAAGAAATTATTCTGAAGGACTGAAGGATCTAAAACAGTCATTAAATATCATTCAGCAAAAGGGTGACTTTGCTTGGGCCTCAGTTATTTATTATTATGTGGGGAAGATATATGAGGCGCAAAATGATAAAAAAAATGCAATTGCCAATTATAAATGTATAGATTCAATCTTTGTAGACCATAATTATATCTTACCTGAGGTTTATGGTAGTTATAATTTCCTCATAGCGCAGTATAGCAATAAGGATATAAAGAAACAATTATATTATACCAGTCAACTGCTGAAGGCAGATAGTATCATCGCAAAGGACTACGTATACTTATCCTCAAAGCTTCATAAAGATTATGACAGACAAAGCTTAATTGATAATAGCGAAGCACTTGAATTAGCAGGCAAAAATAGATTTAGAATGGCATTAGTCGTTATTTTAATAGCTGTTTTACTTCTGGTCTTTTTTATACTTCGATACCGTAAAGGTTTAAAAATTGAAAATCAATATCACCTGCTCCAGAAAAAGCTATCTGAAAAAATTATCGAAAACGCTGAGTTAGTAGATGAAGAAGCTCCTCAATATTCTTTGAGAAAAACTTTTCTTACCCCCGAGATAGCATCACATATTGAAGCTAAACTTAAAAAGTTTGAAACAGATTTGCAGTTCAGAAAGAAAGGGTTGACTCAGAAAAGTATTGCTGCAAAACTGGATACAAATTCGCACTATTTATCAATATATATTAATGAAAATAAAGGAATGAATTTTAATAAATATATGGCAGAGCTTAGAATTAATTATATTACACATCTTTTAAACAGTGAAAGCAAGTATCTTAATTACCGTATGGAAGCGCTCGCTGAAGAATGTGGAATTGCTGCCCGCGCGAATTTTTCAAACTTATTTTATGAGATTAACGGAATTAGACCAGCTGACTTTATAAAAAAGCGAAAAGCTGAGCTAGGGATTAGTTGATTAAGCCTACCACATAGGATTTTTGTAAATTTCTAAAAAAAGGACATGGTAACAAAAACTATTTTTAGAAAAACAACTCAGCTGTATGAAGACCTGGAGCTAAAAATTAATGACTTATGTAATGAAGAAAATGACAATGTTTTAAAATCTGAAAAGTCACTAATCTTTGTGGACGAATATATCAGGGCATTGAAAGCAATGATATCTGTGCATCAGTTTGAAAATATGGCAGATGAAATCTATTTTTTTAAGGAACTCAAGCCGCTCTTTATTTCAAAGTTTATCTATTATTCTAAAGTGCTGGAGATTGAGTCACTAAAGCCAAATGCTGACAGTAAAACTTTAAAAGATTTTTATGAGGGAGAGCAGGTTAAATTGCAGCTATTTTACAGTGATAATTCTGAATTTTACGGCTATTACAGACGTTCAGCTACTTATCTGGATCATAAATATTTCACTAGAAAATCCAATGATCTTAAAATGAGATTATCACCAAACCTATATGATTTGGATGAACAATTTACAACTTCACACGACTTTAAAGTTTCTATTATTAAAGCAAATGAACTTCTACAAAACTATTTGACCACAGAAATATGGAAGATCGATAATCCCTCATATGATTTAACGGAAAGGAAGTCAAAACTGTCATGGTCATCTTCAAAAGTTTCTCTCTTGGAAATACTGTATTCACTACATCTTACAAAATGTTTTAATGGTGGAAATATTGATTTTATTGAAATTGTGAGAGAGACAGAAAAGCACTTAAACATCGATCTGGGTAATTTTTACAAAACATTGGGCGAAATCAAAAACAGAAAATATAACCCAACCAAATTTTTACAGCTTCTTACTGAAAATCTTAGTAAAAACCTCTACGAAAATGATAATTCTTGAGATTTTCTTTTTCTAATATTAAATTTAAATTTCTAAATCCTCTGTTAATAGGCAATATTGAATAATCGTTCGGTAGGTACGAAAACCTACCGAACTTTTTTTTTGACTTTTTCTAAACTTTGTCGAAGAAATATTCAAGTATTATGGCAGTTTCAATTATAACCAAAGAAGATCTCCAAGAGTTCAAAATTGAATTACTAGAGGCTATTGAAAAATTACTTCTAGGGAATGTGACCGAACAGAAATTATGGTTACGTTCCTCTGAGGTAAAAGAATTATTAGCTATTTCTTCTGGAACGCTCCAGACTTTAAGAAATAACGGGACAATTTCTTTCAATAAAATTGGTGGCATTATCTATTATAATTTTAAGGATATTGAAAAACTCATCAATAAAGGTAAATCTTAAATCGAATGGTATGAATGTCAAAGTATCCCCATTTGATCTTCTTGGGCATATTACAGAAGATGAAAGTTTTTTTCCTACTCACATTTCTCTTTACATCGCTCTTTTAAAATTGTGGCACTTAAATCATTATAAAAGTTCATTTCGTATCGATAGAGAAGAAGTAATGAAGTTGAGTAAAATTAAATCGATTGCTACTTATCATAAATGCATGAAAGAATTGGATTACTCAGGCTTTATTGTTTACTCTCCAAGCTTTAATACATACAGAGGAAGCTTGATAGATATTTTATCACCTAGTCATAAAAAAGAACAAAAGTTAAGTCGAGAAGATAATCAATGTTGTCATATTGATGCTCCGAAGTTTATATCACCATCATTCTTTGAAGTAGAGCTTTATTTTAATGAAAAAAGTCTCTCTTCCATTGATGCTAAGGAATTCTTTGATTTCTATAATCAAAGAGAATGGCGAAGGATTAATGATAAAGCAATGAGAAGTTGGCAATCAGCTGCGAGAAATTGGATTATGAATTCTAAAAATAAAAAGCACAAATGATTAATATAGATCCACAAACACCACTCTGGAAATTGACTGTTCAGGAATTTTTAGAAGTAGCACAGAACATTAGTTCTGAAAAAAAGTACGAATATGGGCTTAAAGGCTTAGCGAAAATTCTGGGTTGTTCAGTGTCAAAAGCTTCGGAAGTTAAATCATCGGGGATTTTGGACGGTGCGATTATTCAGAATGGTAATATTATCATAATTGATAAAGTAAAAGCACTGGAACTTTTTGGAAAGAAATAATATGTATTACTTAGAGCTTATTCAAAGGTTTTGGCTATTTAATCAAAATAATCCTCTTGGTGCTACTGCCGTCTCGATGTATTTGTATCTGCTGAAAACCGGATACGAAAATGAAAATTATGAATTCAAAATCTCAGATATTATAGTTGGCAATGAACTTAAAATTACAAGAAAAACTGTAAAGGTTGTAAAACTTAAACTAAAAGATTCTGGATTAATTGATTTTTCTAGTAAAAATGGTGCAGCTTGTATATATAAGCTTTTGCTTAATTATCCTACAGAAGCGATTCTTCATAAACAAAACGATTTGAAGGTTGATGAGAATAACATCACTAAATTGATTGTTGAAGAAAGTGTTTGTTTACCTAAAAATGCTCCCTCATTGAACGAATTTCTAACCTATGTGAAAACATTGAAAACTTATGAATCTCAAATTGAAACTAAAGTTATAATGAAGTATAATAGCTGGCTGCAAAACGATTGGTGTAGTGATAATACCAATAGACCGATTAATAATTGGAAAGCGACTATTAAAAGTGTTTTACCTTATTTGGACAAAGGTGATACAAACGAAATTATTTTGAATGATGTTCCGAATATCAACAGACCATAACTAAGTGAGATTTAAAGAATAAAAATGATGTGTAAACATCACTATAGATTTAAGAATAATTGATGGAAAAGAATTTAAGATTAGTTCGAAAGGAGTTTGAGTATGAAAATAAACACGATAGAATTCGACTAGGTAATCAGTTTGTTGACGATTTTATATTTGAAAATCAAATAGCGGCTGACATTCCAATCAATGCACTTCGAGTCATTTTCAATATTATATCAATTATAAGTTCTGAACAATTTCGTCCTGAAGATCGCCCTCGTCAGCTTTCGTTATTCGATAAAGACTTTGAAACAGAAAATAACACGTTTGCTTTAATGAAAATCAGAAATAGCAAGATTTCGCCAAGTGGTTCGACGAAGCAGGTTATTGAAGCTTATGAGTTTTTAGCAAAATTTAAAATGGGGTGGTATGTTTCTGAGAATTCTGTTGGTAAAGAGATTAAAACTTTTGGTGGATTGATTGTAGCTCCCAGCTATGAAACCAGAGGATATACATCATTTCTCATCAGTAGTTACTGGCTGAAAAAATTGATTGTTATACCTGAGTATAATTACATTCTTTATCATTTGGTATATAATGTTAAAAACAATAAACATATCATTTTTGCAATATGGCTCTCGAAGTTACCAACTATTGGAACTAAAGCAAAGCTTAGTACTTTAAATAGGAGATTTGGATTAAACTACAAATCTGCTAATGACTTTTGTTTTAAGTTTCTAAAGTTGGTAAGAATCAATCTTAATCTTTTTGGCAGTCTATCTTTTAATTTTAAATATAATAAAGATAGTATTACTATCATTCCATACGAAACGAAAAAAATACCAGTGGAAAGCATCTCGCTTAAAGCTAATGAACATCTTGTAATTTCATACCGCTTAAACTATTTTAAGAAGAGATATCAAATAAAAGATCAGGAGTTTTCTCAGTTTTCCTATCAGTACAGAAATATCCCACAAACGAGAGAATTGATTGAAAAAGCCTATCGTTACTTTGTCAAAAGAAATCGTTTACAAAAGCTTAAATCCTCAAATTTTGCCAGCCAATATTTTCTGAAAGAGATTCAAACCATTATGATTGAATTCTACAGAACTACAAGGATAGGCAGTCTTCTTCCTAATGGTTATCCGGTAATTGTTTAAATGTAGATCAATGAATAATTGTGAAGAATTAAAAAAAAGAGTAGGAATCAAAACTGTTTTAGAATCCTTTAATCTATTTCCAATTAAGGATAATCCTAAAAGTGCTTTTTATTTTGCATTAGATCGTTTGGAAAGAACTGCTAGTTTATCAGTAAATTTTGTGACAAACGTGGCATTTGATTTTGGTACTGGTAAAAGCTATGATATCATATCCATCGTTCAAACTATCAATAAATGTAATGTTTCTGAAGCTTTAAAATATTTATCTGCTCTTGATATTTCTGTGAAGCTTGATCACTATAGTTCCCTTCCTGCTACAACTAAAAATTATAAGATTACCAATGTTTGGGATCTAAAGCATCCTTCACTAATTAATTATTTAAAGAGTAGGAAGGTATATGAACAAAAACAATTGGTTAAAGAGATACATTACACTTTCAATCATAAAAAATATTTTGGTATTGGTTTCAGAAATAACTCCGATGGATTTGAAATACGAAATCAATACTCTAAAATGTGTTTGGGGAAAAAAGATGTAACTATTATTTGTAGTCAGTCAAATTCTGGGAAGGAAATTCTGGTCTTCGAAGGTTTTTTTGATTTCTTATCATTCAAAAATAGTTTTAATGAAATTACTGATGTGGACTTCTTGGTTTTAAATTCGACAGCAATGTTCTTTAAGGCTGAAAAAAAATTGCAGGATTACAATAAGATTTCATTATTTCTAAATAACGATAAGACTGGCGTTACTTTGAAATCGAAAATTCAGCAACAGTTTGACAATGTAGAAGATTGTTCAATGTTATATGGAGACTACAATGATTTAAATGAATGGCTATGTAATGACGCAAGATTGTAAAATATTCAATTAGTACATAAAGTTAGTTTAACCTCAATAGAAAATTTAAATACAGTTAGAATATCTGAAAAGTAAATGAATCAATTATTACTTTCTTCCATATTTTCGGAAGGAAGCTACAAATTGATAGGTGAAAAAACCAATAACGACTTTATTTATATAGTCAATAGCTAGACTTGATCCACTAAGTTCTTTAGATTTCACTAAAAAGTCAGTTCGATGAGTAATATCTAAGAATGAAAAATAATATCCAACTAATTTCCAGTCTATACTACTATTACAATTGAATTCTTTTCCCAATGTCAATAAATACATTATATAGAAAATGACTGAACACACTATTAACCCAATAAATGGTCTTGAAATTGAAAGCCCATGGTTATTAGAGAAACTATTGACCCATAAAATTAATTTGTCTTGTAAAGGTATAGAATCAATCTGTTTCAATGCGTGATTTGATACCATTTGAAATTTTTGAGCTTCATAGAAATTGCCTGAATTTTCTACTACTTTTTTTAATTGGAGAAAAGTCTCATACCTTGCCTTATAATAATTATCATCTTTTCTATCTGGATAGTGAATGTTTTCAATAGTGATGATTTTTTCAAAATCTTCATAACTATCTGGAAAATCACAAGATATAAAATTTGTTGTTTGACCAAATTTATTTCGATAGAGGGAAATTGAAGAGTATTTTGAAAATGAAAAATTGTCAAAAGTTACTTTGTCTAAGTTACATTTATGAATTTCTAGTTTAGTATCATTTCTATCTAAATTCTTAGGTTTTATACCAAAAAAGACACCTTCATCGACGACAGAAAAGTTTCGCAAATATAATTCATCAATCTTTGAATTTTCTATCTCTATTCCTCCTTTACAATTTCCAGATATTTGTAAACTGGAAAACATTCCATTAGTGATTTTTGTACTTGTGTGCTCGATAGAGGGCGTATAGTTAAGATTGAGGCTTATATTTAATCGTCTTTTGTCTTCTAATGTCAAGTAATAATTAAGACTGTTTTGGCCTGAATTATTTAATGAAGATAAAACTAAACCTTGCCTGTTTTTATCATCATTTTCGTTAAAATGAAAAGTAATTTCTTTACAATCATAAATATCAAAAGAACATTTTTCTTGTAACAAACGTTGAAAGTTTGTACCTAATTTATTGAATAATTTCTGCCATCTTTTTGCAAATATATTTTCTTCCGTATAGCTTATATTTACCTTCTGAACGTTTATTAGAAAAATGGAACTACCGAAGAAGCAATTGTTTATTCCAACATATTTAATATTTGCGTTATTCAAAATTGCAAAATCAATTATTGAACTTCCAAAATGAATTGAGATGTTTTGCGAAATTATATTTTCAACCTTAATTTCCTCTATATAACAATCAACAAATTGGATGCTTATATCTTTAAAATCAATTATTTCCGAATTCTCTATTCTTATTTTTTTGAAGCGACATTTTACAAATGATATAGCAATTCGTCCATCTATAAAATCTACACCTGTAAAAGATGTGGCAACAATTTTAATTATTGTCTCACCAGAAAAGTCCTGATTTTCAGTTACAGTGTAAGGAATCGGTTGAAGTATTGGCATTTACTAAGTATTTTACGAATGATATATTCTAATTTAAAAGACTTTTACAATAATGTATTTCCTCTTCTGTAAATAGAGTTTTATATTTTACATCTATCACAAGATTTTCAATAGCTAAATCCTTTCTGCCAGCTTCCAGTAATTTAATAAATCCATCTGTTGGAATCTTATTCAAAATTACTTTTTTAGTTGCTATATAATAGTTGCTTTCTGCAGCCATATTAATAAATCTAATTGGATTGTATACTTCTTTCTTTATTTTTCCAACTAATTTAGCGGCATCTTCTTCAAAATCTAATTTGAGTTTTTCTATATTATTCATAATTAAAAGTTATACAACTAATTTAAAATAAAATCTAAATTAAACATCAAGAAAATTTTCAATTTTACTGCTTCTTTAAAATTAATGTTCTCTTTTTAGAAGTAAACATTTATGGTAGTAAGTATGTTTCGGAAGTCCACTCATTTTATTACGGAATACTACTCATTCATACATCGGAAAATCACTCGCTGGAGTTAAAATTTAGCCTGTAAAGTTCTTAAGTCAAAGATCTTTTCGGAAAATCACTCTTTGATTGTATTTATATTTTAATTTCTCTAATGAGTTTTCTTTATTTTCAAAACATTTTCGGAATTAAACTCATTTTAAATAACCACTTTCTACGGAATTCTGCTCATCTGTATCTCGGAAAACTACTGATCGATGATTCGTAATTACAGTCGTCTCAAACTTTAGTGATTCTTTTTATTGGTGGGAGAATTAGTTCATAGGTAAAAGTATAACTGAAAAGAATATGAAAGTTTTTTCTTATTAAAAATTGGAGAGCAGAGATATTGCTTTTTAAGGAAAAAAAATCTTATTAATAATTTCAGAAAAGCGGTTTTACAATGGTTAATTATAGGTTTTTAGTTCGATAAAACCTTCTGTTATACTGATTCTTACTGATGTTTTGCTTTTCTAGTTGCAAATGTAGAACAGTATCATTCACTCAAAAAAATCTTGTTGGGTTTCTACAAAAATTCCTTCCACTTCGTTCCTGAAGTTTTTCCAGACACTCCTGAATCTAGCGACAAAAAGATTTCAAGCCCTCTTCAAACTTTGTTTCAAGAGGGTTTTGTGTGCCCAATACTGTTCTTTGATCATCGGCAAAGAAAAAGCCGGAACCTCAGTTATACGAATCAATTCAACTTTAGAAGCTCTTTGACATCGACGGAAAAAAAAATTTAATCAAAATATAAACAGCTTTTCCAATTTGGAAAAGATAAAGAAAAGCCGAGTGTCCTCGATATCAAATCAATTCACTCGAAATCAGTAACGAAATATTAAAAAATAGAATATCAACATTTAAAACGAAACATTATGAACATCGTAGGCAGAATTACAAGAAACGCAGAAATCACAGTCTTGAAAAATGAAAAGAAAGTGGTCAATTTTACAGTTGCAATCAATGACAGTTACAAAAACAAACAAGGAGAAAGGGTAGAACAGATAACATACTATAATTGCGCTTATTGGATTAGTCCCAATGTAGCAAAATCATTAACCAAAGGTACTTTGGTAGAATTGACAGGTAGAGCAAGCTCAAATGCTTGGATAGGAAAAGATGGGGAAATCAAGTCAGGTCTCAATTTCCATACTTCCAATATCAGATTTCACGGAGGTGGAACAAAATCGCAAATCATCGAAGAAAAACAGAGTGAAACTTCTCTAAATGGAAAACAACTTCTCAATGATGAGAAAGACGACCTCCCATTTTAATTTTTAACCAATTAGTATTTATAATCTAAAAAACAAACAATATGTCGCATAATATCAATTTCAATCAGAGAACTGGAAACTATTCTTTCTTTAGTGTAAAACAAAAAGCGTGGCACGGCTTAGGGCAAATCGTTGAAGATTATCCAACAAGTGAAGAAGCCATTAAATATGCTGGTTTGGATTATGAGGTCGTAAAATCTCCCTTATTAACAAAAGCATCAAGCCTTATAGAAACTGAAGAGGGCATTGTAATTGGCTCAAATGATTTAGATGTTCCTAATTATTTTGCCAACATTCGGACAGATAACAATATAGTCTTAGGTGTTGTTGGTAAGGAATATCAAATTGTTCAGAATAAGGAAGCATTTAATTTCTTTGATTCTATCGTAGGCAGTAATAAAGGGATTAAATACGAAACCGCAGGAGCATTGGGGAACGGTGAGCGCGTCTTTATTACAGCAAAATTACCCGATTACATTAGAGTCGGAAGTGGGGATGATATAACCGAAAAATATATTTTTCTTACTACTTCACACGATGGAAGCGGAAGTATAACAGCCGCTTTTACACCTGTAAGAATTGTTTGTCAAAATACACTCAATGCTTCACTAAAGAATATGACCAATGTTGTAAGGATTAAACATACTTCTGGAGCAAAGCAACGTATCGAAACAGCTCATAAAGTGATGGGATTAGCTAATACACTCAGCAATAAATTGGAGGATGTTTTTAATGATTGGACTAAAGTTAAAGTATCAGATGATGAAGTGAAAAAACTGATTCAAATCTCACTTTGTCCGAATAAAAAAACTTTGGATTTTTTGAAGAAAGGCGAGGAAGATGAGATTTCTACAATGTTTAAAAATACTGTAGAAGATGCTTTTGCTTATGCTATGATGAGTGACACTCAACAAATGGAAACTACTAAAGGTAATTTGTTCGGAGCGTACAATGCTGTAACAGGTTATTTTCAAAATGTCCGAAAGTATAAAGACAACGAAGCAAAATTACAAAGTATTGTAATGGGAGGAACAGCACAATTAAAGTCTCAAAAAGCATTTGAACTATGCACAGCTTTTGCCAGAGAGGGTGCTGAAATATTTAATCTTAACTAATTAATTAAGGCTGACATTGTTGAAATGTCAGCTTTTTAAAAAATCTAAACAATGAAGAAATCTTTAAAACCCACAGAATATTTAATTATTAAAGCTATGAGCGAATGGGAAAGCTGTGATTTTGCATTGATTCATATCACAGAAGAATGGCGAAATATCGTAAAGACAAGGCTTGAGAGAGTCAAAGCCTTTGAAATGGACGAAGACTTGAAATGGTTGAATTATGCTGATACAAGCCACGATTTTTTTCAATTCTCAAACGAAAATTATCCCGAAGTACAAGAATGGCTTTTGGAAGAAGAAATGGTTTACTTGTCAATTTCAAAAGAAGAAATTGATAAATTCCAAAAACCCGATTACAAACTAAATTGTTATCAAATGCAGGTCTTTAAGGATGGTGATGCTATTTTCAATGCTTTTGGAAAAGATACTCAAGAGGAATTTTGGACAGTGCAGTTTTCTTTATCTAAACTTATCAATAATGAATTTTATGCAAACTAATTTTTTTAGACAATTAGTCAAATTAGGTTTAAGGGGTGATTTACAAATCACCCTTAGACGAAATAACAACGATAGCTTTGTTTTGTCGGTTTTGCTCAATAATGAAGAGTGTGGAGATGAAGCAAGAAAAATGATTCCTCCGCTTAACTTACGTGGTACTGCAGAAGAATTGGATAATGGTTTTTTTGAGAAAATTTCAGAGCCATTACAGTCAGCTTCGGGATTAATGGTAGATATGGAGAGTTTTATGAAACAACTTGAAGAAACTAAGAAGAAATCTGCAATGGAAAAAGAAAAGTCTGAAAAAGACAAAAAAGAAAAGGATGCTAAGCAAAAAAAATATTCCGATGCAATGCAAAAGGCAGAGGAACTCGAAAAGGAAGCGAAGTTTAAAGATGCGTGGTCAGCATTACCCAAAATAGCAGAGTTTCCACAGTATGCCGACAATATCAGTAAAAAACAGGAGGAGTATGAAAGACATTTTGCACCAAGTCTTTTTACTGATGCTTCTAAAGATAATGTACAATCTTAAATTTCCCAAACTATGCTATTAGCAACACATTTAGAAAGAGTTTTTCTTTTAATTGACAATAGTCGGGAAATCAAACTCACCGACCCCGAACCGAAGTGGAGCGTGGAAGCTGTAATGAGTTTTTATGCTAATACCTATCCAATACTAACCACTGCTAAAATATCAGCACCTCAAATCAAGGACGATACTGTACAATATAAATTTGAAAGTGTTGTAGGTACTAAAGGATAATCTATGTTGCAGTTGAAAGTTCTCAACTGCAACTTTTACAAACTAAAAAATCATATGAATGCAACAACAAACTATATTGGGAACAATAAGATTTCCCGAAGACAAAAATCAAAAGAAACTCTACAAACAGTTAGAAGAGTTCACGGATTGGATGAAACGCCCCAAAGATATGGGGGAAGTACGAAAAGACAAGCAGAAGTCCGTTCCCATTTCAATGCTTCCAATGCCTTTTTAAAATGTAATTTTCTTCCAAAGTTAGAAGAGACAAAAGAGGTCAGCAATCAATCTAATCCAAAAAAAATAGAAATTGATTTCTACAATTCTTTATCATTGTTAGCCGATCATTATAGCATCGCGCCAAAGCCAACTAAAGATTTTGTTTTTCCGTATAACATTGCGTTGGCTTTGGAAGATGTAAAAAAGCATTTAAAATCAAAGGTTAACGATTGGGAAGAAGTTCGATTAATTAAACATCAGTCTAAGACTTCTTTTGCAAGTGAAGAGCGTTACAATACTGGTACAACTTTATATTTTATTCCGGTAATTCCTTTATACCTCTTATCCAAAAATCCAAAAAGAAAGACAGCTTATCAACTCTTTTTATCGGTGTTTTCATATTTATATCATATTGCTGAAATCCCATACTACAGACAAAGCAACAGTTATCTGTATTGGATGTATGATATGGTGGGAGAGTGGTTGACTTCTGATGATAACGACGAAGAAAAATCCAAATATGTGAGCCAAGTAAGTCAAGCAGAATGGATTGGTGAAAAGATGGAACAAAGGATTTTCAATGATGAAAATTTGAAACGCTTTGAATTTCGATTGATGAATTTTAAAATTAGAGAACAATTTGACAAAGATTGTTTTGACTTGGCAACATCCTTTTTTTCTCTTTGGAAGCAGTACCCCAATGAAACGCCTTTCCGAAATGCACAACCTAATCAAGACATTGATGAAGAAGACGAAGAACGAAATGTAATCACAATGCATCAATACATTTCGTTTTGCGCAGATACAAAAGGCTCACTTTTTCAAATGTTGGAAGAAACTATTAATTGTGAATTTCAAGAATGTACAATTATGGAAGAACCCCATATTGTTAAACATTTTGACGGCAGAGAAATTTCTTCTAAAAGCCTTGATTTTGAAAATAAAATCTTTCCGCTTCTTGATGAACTTACTTTTTTACTTAACAGTTTATAATATTTAATAATTAGGAAATGAAAGATATTACTCAAAATTTTGGTCCGCTTTACTATCCTACATCTGCTTTGGTTTTTTATAAATCAAATGAAAGAAACCAAAATGTTTATGTTGAACATTTTGATATGGACATCAACGGAAATCCTATCAACGCTCACCCTTTGACTGTAAACGAATCTAAAAACTTATCCAAAGCCTTAACTCTTAATTTGAAAAAAGAAAAAAGTATGCAGTTTCTGAAACCTCAAGGTATTTTACCAACGAATGTTCTGCATTTGAATGTAGGCGAGAAAGCTTCCTTGATTTGGTTCACAAAGCAACGAAGACAGCAACTATACTTTATTAATAATCTTGAAATCCCCAATGGAACTGCAGAAGTGCCTGCCTTGGTTTGGTTTGCTAACAAAAAAAGTTTAAGATTATTTGCTGTAAAAATTAACAGTCGACCATCTGAAAACACATTATTGTTTAATGCGCCTTTTTTTAATGTTTATCAAAATGGAGTAGTATGTATGGGAACGGTGGATGTCAACATTAGAAAATCCGCTTCTTTGGAAGAGTTTATGAAATGTTGGGAAGATTATTTCTTTAATTCCTATTTCAGCCACCTAATGAATGGGCATAATTTAATTAATGGAAATTGTGTAAGCCTTTGGAAAAGTCTTATAAATACAGATAAGCAATTTCCAAAGAATGTTCTGAAAAAGACCAATCTTAAACTTATAGATTTGATAAAATGATTTTAGAAAAGATACAAAAAAGGGTTCATTTCACAGATAATGATTTGCTTTTCCCTACCAACCCTATTTTAATTAATGTAATCGGAGCAGGTGGTACGGGGTCAAAACTGATGTCTGCTTTGATGGAAATGAATCACAGTTTAGTGGAATTGGGACACGCAGGATTACAAGTGAGACTTTGGGATGATGATTTGATAACTGAAGCTAACTTAGGAAGACAGCGTTTTGCGGAATGTGAAGTCGGGCTTTACAAATCTGTAGCAATCATTAACAGAATTAACAGATGGGCGGGTACTAATTGGAAAGCCGAAACTAAGAAATTTAAATTGGATAGCTTTCAAAGCTTACCTAACAATGTAGGAGCAAGTATTTTTTTATCCTGCGTAGATAGTGTACAGGCAAGATTTGAAATTGCTGATATTTTACGCAGGTTGAATAATAAGCCTGGATATTCAAACAGACCTCGATATTGGATGGATTTTGGAAATAGTCAGCAAACCGGGCAGGTTATTTTATCTACTATAGGAACTATCAAGCAACCTAATTCAGAAAAATATGAAACGGTTGAATCATTACCATTTATAACCGATGAATTTGGAGAATTACTGAAGCAGTCGGAGCATCAAGATGATACCCCAAGTTGTAGTCTGGCAGAAGCTTTGGAAAAACAAGATTTGTTCATTAATTCAACTTTGGCGCAAATGGGATGTTCTCTTTTATGGGGTTTATTTCGGAATGGACTTACAGAAAACAGAGGTTTTTTTCTTAATCTTAAAAATTTTCAATCTCAAGCAATTAAGTTGTAGGTTTTTGCTGTCTGATGAAAATCGGACGGCAAAAATGCAATTCCTCCCTACGGTCGGAAACGCATTTTTGCATATTTTGAACAACCCAATTAATTAAACTTATTGTCTTTAACTTCAAAGTTTAATCAATATCGTTGTAAACGTTTTTTTAAATTGGCAAAGTAAGATACAATATGAAAGCAATCTTATTTTGTAAATCTCTTTCATTTTTTAATAGTACGAGGAAGAATTACTCTCAACACAATTTTAGTCTTTTGTTTTAAAAGTAAAATACTTAGATAAGCCAATCTCTATATTTTTGTTCTTGTATAATGAATACATAGCTATAACAAATATCATTACAATAATCAATAGTATTATTGCCAATAATATCCAAGGGCTGATATTTGAAACTTTTGTTATTATTTTCATAATTCCGCTGGTAGATATCTTTTCCATCTTTATAAATATTATGTTCCTGTAAAATTACTTTGCATTTTTTTTATTTCTATTTTGTCATTTATAGGCGAAAATAGAGGAATATCGCACATTTTATACTTGTTTAATTACCCGCTTTAAAAATGAAATAGTTAGGTATCTGTACTTCGACATTATTTTTGAGAAATAGTGCACCTAAAGTTGCAATCAATATCGCCAGTACAATGATGATAATTGTATTGGGACTGGGCTTAAAAAAATCAATTATTTTTTTCATATTTTATATTTTATTGTTTTGTTCTATAAATTCTGTTTGTCTAAAGATAAAATCAAAGAATTCCATCTTTTTTTTCCTATTTAGTCTATCATCTTTTGCTATTATTTCCAAAGGTAAGCTCCTACTGTACCTAACCTCTTTTTGCTTAATCTTCATAAAATTTGATCAAATAGAAATCGCAAATGTTTATTAGTTAGATCATTTATGTTTTCTTGTTTCTGTTTTGCATATTTAACTTCTAATTAAAAAATAATGTGTTACACGAAAACAGAAAATACTCTTGTCTTTTTTTAAAGATAAAATCGAAGATTTTCATCTTTAAAAAGTCTCATTTATTTATACTGGCAAAATTAAATTCAAACCTTAATTAAAGTTGTGACACAAGAAATAAGTGTTTAAAAATCCTATACACTTTAACATAAGGCACAAAAAAAAGCCCCTCGCTTAGCGAGAGACTTTGTCTTCGAAAACGAAGGTAAAGAAAAATTTAATAGAATGCAAAAGCATTGATTTTTAAATTAAAACTCTTATAACACTAATTAAACTTTCATTATGAGTTGTTTATGCTAATTGAAGAAGAAGTTCTTTAACTACCTGTATATTTTTTTTATTTGCTTTAGATATAAAATCAGAAGTTTAATTATATTCAAAAGCAGATCATTCTGAAATTGTATTTGCTTTTGTAATTCTTTAGCAAAAAGGTGAGCAAAAGAGAGCTAAGTCAAATCAATAGTTGAGTAAAATAGATAAAGCTTGAAATTACACCTGTGTAAATTACTTCATCATTGTGAAAAATGTTTTTTAATATCGGTCTAATAAAATTTATCCCTCTGAGAATTCAAAAGGATAATTTAGCAAGATGTGTCTTTGTATATACAAACTTTGCAAGTTTGATATCCAAAGACTGTCTTGCCTTTTTTCAAAAGGGGAAAAAACTGCGGAACTTGTTTTTTTATTATCCAACTAAGGAGTATTTCTAAATTATACCACTTTAACTTTTTTTAATCTTCCCAAATTTCATAAGATTCTTTATAGGTCTTCTTTAATCCATAGCCTTTGAATACTATTGTTTTGGAGGCTTTTTACACTCAACTTTGTCTCAGAAATTTTAATCAAACACTGATGAAAAAAATGAGTTATTTTTTATTGGTCTTGTCAATAACTTTGATTCAAGGTCAAGTAGGAATTAATACTGAAACTCCTCAAGCTACTCTTGAAGTTGTTGGAAAACCGGATGATATCAATCATTATGATGGGATAATTCCACCAAGGATTTCAGGTAATCAGCTTTCGGCTAAGGCTTACACTTTATCAAAGAAAGGTTCTTTTGTATATGTGACCGAGCCTTTTGATGGAATCATTAATAATACTCAGACTTCATTAATCACAAAGCAAGGATACTACTTCTTTGATGGTACGCTTTGGAAGTCTTTTACACAGGAAGACCCTCTTAACTCTGTTGTACTTAGAGGCAATTCCTCAACTGTTGAACTTGTGGTTAAAAATAACCTGCATCTAGATTTTGACCAAAAGGAAAATTATGTTCTTGGAAATTCCAGAAGTACAATATTAGGAGAATACAATTCTATTGTTGCTTCAGATACTAAGATTACTTCAGGAATAGGAAACTCTGTAAGTGCTTATGCAATGTCTCAAGGAACTGTTACGGGCAAACTGAATTATGCTGCAGGTGTTTCTGCATTAAATGGTATTGTTAACGGTACAATATCCGGAAGCAGAAATATTGGAATTGGTGCTGGCGCAATGTCCTACATAACTGCAGGTAATGATAATATCTCCATAGGTTACTTATCGGGTACAGGTAATCGAACAGGTTCTAATAACATTTTTATTGGAATAGGTGCAGGAGGTCCTGCTACAGGAAATAGAAGCATCAGTAATAAACTAGCTATACATTCAACCCCCGTTACAACAAGTTCAACCAACTTTTGGGATAGTATAACCAATAATTATACGGATTACAAGTTTGCTTTGATTTCGGGGGATTTTTCTGAAAGATGGCTAAACATTAATGGTAAATTAAGTGTAACACCTTCTCAAATGCCAAATGCTGACGGTGATTCATCTTACAATAAGAAAGTAGTTGCAAAGGAGGATGGTTCGTTTGGCTTTGCTAGTGAAACTGTACCGCAACCTCCAAGCACGGGGACATACATTTTAAAAAGTGTAAATGGCATAACAAGCTGGGTTGAGAATTGAATCTTTGATAAAGAATCTAACGATGAAAAAGACGTATTTAATTTTAAGTGCATTGGTGATAGGCTCAGTAATTTCTTGCAAATCAATAATTGCTAATCCGGGAAAGCCTTTAGATGATAATCTTTTGGATATTGGGAAGAAATACGAAATTCAAGATTATCAGGCTAAAGTTCATCAAGTAAAAATTACTTCAGTTGATAGCATCAATATCTATGGTATTTCAAAAAATGAAGAATACATAGTTATAAATAAAATGCAGATAAGAGAGGTAAAGCAGGTTAAAGTCGGGGCTTCAATTATTGTAGCTATTTCAGCACTTGCTGCTTTAATCTTTATTCCAATTTGATGGAAAAGAAATATTCAACTAAAGAAGAATTTATTGTTATCAGAATTCAAAAAAGTAGAAAAAACAAGTGGAGAAGTATATGTTCCGATAAGAAAATCTCTCTTAGTAGTTTGATAATTAATTCAGTTGAAAATAGATTGCAGGATAACGAGAGACGTGAAATTCTTGAATTTATAGAAAAGCAAGATAATGTTTTTATCAAAATTGAAACGAATATCAACCAAATTACAAAAATAGCTAATGCTCAAAAATTTATCAAAGCAAATGAGTTAGAGAAATTTTCAGAATTACTCGTAGAAATAGTTTCTCTTAAGCATAAACAAAATAAAATATTTGAAAACATCTATTCTTTGTTATCAAAATGATTGTCAAGATAATGGATTCGGCAGGTTCCGATTTTCCGGGAGTCAATTACAATGATAAAAAAATAGACAAGGGAAAGGGAGAGCTGATGATGATGAAAAACTTTCCCTCCTTCATCAATGAAAATAGCGATAGACAACAAGTAAGGGATTATTTGAAAGCTACTTCAGTAGGAAACAAGAAAGTTAAGAAGCCACAGTTTCACGCAACGATCTCAACAAAGTTCAGGGAACATTCCAAAGAAGAACTTGCCAAGATTGCCGAAGGCTTTATGGATGAGATGGGATATGGGAAACAGCCATTTGTCACGGTTTTCCACAATGATACAGAGAATAATCACATTCATATCGTTACGACCCGTGTGGATAAGCAGACAGGAAAAAAGATCAATGACAGCTATGAAAAATTGAAAGCTCAAAAAGCTTTGGCTGATACTCTGGAAAAACTCTACGGAATCAAATCAGAGGAAGTATTGAACAAGCTGTTAAATTACAAGATAAGCTCTCTTAATCAGTTAGAGATTCTGTTAAACAGAAGCGGTTTTAAGTTAGGCAAAAACACAAATGATGCAAAATCTTTGACCATTTTAAAAAACGGAGTAATCCAGAGAACATTATCAGGAGAGCAGCTTGTTTATGATAACAGAAAGAATGAAAGAAGAACAAAACAACTGAAAGCCATTTTTTCCAAGTATAAAGATATTTATTCCAACAAGGTTTTCAAAGTCGAGGATTTTAGAAAGCAGGAAGCGATGCTTCCCGAAGAAAAGCAAAAAGCTGATTGGACACCGAAAATTGATTTTGAAAGTGAACTTCAGAAAAAGCTGAGAGATGTCTTTGGGATTGACTTGGTTTTCCATCATAAAGATGAGTTTAAACCTTTTGGATTCACTGTGATTGACCATAAAACAGGTGCCGTTTTTAAAGGAAGTGAAGTGATGAAAATGAATGAGTTATTTGAGTTCACTTCGGAGACAATGGATAAAAGACTGTTTGAAAGTCTTAAAGATTATAATATTATAAACGATGAAACTAAAGTTATACTCCAAAGGTTTTTGAAAGATAGAATTCCAAAAAATGAAATCCAAGACTTTATGCTTTTTGAGAATAAAAAGCTGAAAAATAAGGAAACATTCACAGCTATCAGAAACGATGTAAATGAGTACGTGAAAACCCAAAATAATGAAGATGTCAGCATTGTAAAATCAGAAGATGGAAAACATTTCATCATTCATTCGAGACTTCATTACATCGGGGAACTGGAATCTATGATTGGCGAAAAGCAATATCAGGAATTCCTAAATCCTCAATTAGAAACCACGCAGGAAAATGGAAGTAAAGAAGGGAATGAATTGAAAAAAGCTGTTAATGAAATGTTTTTTGAACTGATGAAAAGTTCAGGCAATTCTAAAGACCCAGCAGAAAATGAATTAAAGAAGAGGAGGAAAAAGAAAGGTAGATAAGATGAGTAATGGGTTTCAAAAATCTGTAATCAATGTAAAATTATGATAATCACATTTGCCACACAGAAAGGAGGAACTGGTAAAACAACATTGGCTATAGCTTTTGCCAATTATGTTTCTGCTCATTCTAAAAGAAAGATCAACGTCTTCGATTTCGATTTTCAGAAGTCGTTTTACCACAAATGGAAAGAAGATGAATCGTTGGAAATTCCCAAACTATATGATGTAGAAATCATTGCTGAAGATAATGAGCAGCCCTTCTCGGACTTTGATAGTTTGATTGCATTGAAAGAAAGTGAAGAGATCAACATATTCGACCTTGCAGGAACATTGGATGTAAAGTATAGCGACCTACTTATTTACAGTGATTTTATTGTCATTCCCTTTGAATATTCCAATGTCTCAGCAAAATCAACTTTGGTCTTCATTAATTTTTTGGGCCTGTTGGAAAGTCAGGCAGAAAGGGTATTCATTCGCTCTAGATATGATAAAGGCTATGTATACCAAAATCAAGAAGGAATGGATGCCGAGATCAGCAGGTATGGATTGCTATTGAAGAGTCCTGTATTCAAAAGAAATTGTCTGCAAATTCTTGATACTAGGAAATTAACCAATCAACAGAAATATGCTGTGGAGAAATCATTCAACGAATTAATTGACCACATTAACAAATGCCTTGAAATTAAATTATAACGGATTACTATAAATTCATTACAAAATATGATTAAAATAATTACCTCTATCATAGCCATTTATCTGCTTTATTATGCAGGCAATGTATTGTATGACCTTTTTTTGAAAAAAGACAGTTCAAAAAAAACGGATGAAACTGAAGAGTATTCTTTAACGGAATTTTCAGAAGAGGACAAAAACGAAGTACATAGAATAGAGATCGATGATGTAGAAAGTATCAATACTCCTAATTCTTTCAACAAGAAAGAGCTATTTCCGGCTAATGAGGAAGAGCAGCAAGATGAAAGTCGTAACCTTGATTACATTCGAAAGAAGTTCGAGTCTGAGCAGGATATTGATGATTTTTATAACATTCCAGAAATACAAGAAAAGCCAAATGAAAAAGAACAAAAGGAAACTGTTTCACTTGATTCCCAACAGGAAGAGATTATTCAAGAGCAAGAAAAAAAAGAGATTCCATCCCCAAACCACGACGCCATACATAAACAGTTTAAAAACTTCTTAAATCTTGCTGAAACCAGCGTTCAGGTTCTTTCCGAGCGCAATGGCTATAAGGTCTATCAATCAATGATCTAAGAGCTTAATCAACACTTTTTACTACTAAAATGATCCGCCCATAAAAGGCGGATAGCACACCCCTTATGCCTAATTCTAAGCAAAATAAACACAATTCTAAACATAAATTCTTAATCATTATGAACCACAAATCGAAACATTACAAGCTGTTTAAAAAGTTATTAACTGCTTGTGTAATTCTCCTTGCTGTAACCCCTGCATTTGCACAGGGTGGAGCAACGGCAATCTCTAATGCAGCCAATGACATCAAAGACTATTGGGATCCAATCAAGCTTATCCTAAAAGCAGTTGGAGGATTGGTCGGTTTCATCGGCGGTCTCAGAGTGTACAACAAATGGACAAATGGCGATCAGGATGTCAACAAAGAAATCCTGGGCTACGGAGGTGCTATGATCTTCCTATTGGTAGTTCCGGAATTCGTAACAGCATTCTTTGCTTAATATGGGGTTCTATCTCTACAAGGGGCTTAAAAAACCCCTTGTTTTCTTCGGGCTTAAAGGCAAATACATCTTTTACGCAGTAGGCGTCATTGGAGTCGGTGTCATCGCAGCACTGATATTATCCAAATTCGGATTGCTGGGTTCTCTTTTAGGACTTGCAGTTACAGGAGGAGGCGTCTATTTCATCTTCAAAAGACAGGATAAATATGGTTTGTACGCTAAGACCAAAAACTTCAATCAGGTATTGATTTTCCCAAAAAAAATAAACAATAAAACACTTTTAGCTTATGTCCAAAATAAAGAAACAAGCATTTGATATTCCTTTTATCGGTTTTGATATTGGAAAAGATTTCGGGTGGGACTTTGATGTTTTATTTGGGCAATACGGAAATCCTATTATGGGAATCAAAATAAAAAATCCTGTTGAGCAGTATTCGGCAGATCCTGACAATTATCTGAATTTCCATACGATTTTAAATCAGGTTGTATCCATTATAGGAGAGGGGAGAATCGTTCAGAAACTCGATTTCTTTTCCAAGAAAAAATACACTGCTGAAGAGTCGAATCAATTTTTACAGCAGAAATACTCAGAACATTTTGAAGGGCGGCTTTTTAAAACCATTGAAACTGTTCTTCTTTTCACAGATATTGTGGATGATAAGCTGAAAAAGAAAATGAAGCACTATCATTTCTCTGATAAGAGTTATAAAGAGCTTCGTGATAAATGCCAAAAGGTATTTATGCTTTTAAAGCAGAATGATTGTGAACCACAGTTTTTGTTTGAAAAGGATTTTGAACATTACATATCCGGCGTATTGTCGATGCAGTTTTCAGATGTTCCCGTTTTTGATAACATCAAATCAACCAATGAATACCTGCAGATAGGAAATAAATTCGTTAAGAATATTTCCTATGTCGATGTTGAAAACATTGATCTTCCTTCTGAAATAGAGCCTTATTCCATACTTGGAGGAAATGGCGCAGCATCGGAAACGGCGGTCGATAATTTTACATTCATCAATGATTTGGAGGATTACGAAACCATCATTTACAATCAGGTAATTACGATTCCTCTTCAGGCACAACAGCAGAGAGAGCTCGACAAGAAAAAGAAAAAGCACGAAGGTGCAGCCAATAATTCTCCTTCCAATGCTATTATAGCGGAAGAAATCCAATCTCTTCTGCATAACATCGCTATTGATGGGCAATTGGTCGTCAATGCGCATTTTTCCCTGTTATTTTCAACTGACACTCTGGAAAAAATGGAGGGGATACAGTCCCTGATTGAAAACAAGCTGTTCACGAAAGGGATTATCGTTTCCAAGAATGCCTACAATCAGCTAGAGCTCTTCCGGTCAGCCATTCCAGGGAATGCCACAGAGCTCAGGGAATACGATCTATTTATGACGACAAGCGAAGCGGCCTTGTGTTTTTTTTTTAAAGAGAGTTACCCCGTGAATGAAGAATCCAATTTCTATCTGAGGTTTACGGACAGACAAGGAGTTCCATTGAAAGTAGATCCTGCTGACCTGCCTATGAAAATTGGCAGAATTAACAATCGAAACAAGTTTGTTCTTGGACCCAGCGGATCTGGAAAGAGTTTCTTAATGAACAATATTATTGAGCAGTATCTCACCTATAATTATGATGTTGTTATCGTCGATACCGGAGATTCCTATTCAGGAACCTGCAAATACAAAGGGGGAAGATACATTCAGTACACTGAAGAAAAGCCGATCACAATGAATCCTTTCCTGATGGATAAGAAAGAGTTCAATATCGAGAAAATAGAGTTTTTGACCAATCTGATCTTCCTTATCTGGCAAGGTCCTGATGCATCAATGACGTCAGCGCAGAAGTCGATTTTGGACAATGTACTGATGTCCTATTATCATCATTATTTCAATTCGGGAACTCAATGGTATGAGAATAAAACGTCAGAAGAATTAATTATTTATTTGATTAAATACAACATTCACGAAGAAGATATTTATGCTCAGTATGAGAATGAAGTTAATGAACAGCGGACTTACTACGATGTTTTAGGAATTGCTTTCAATGCAAGTTCTGAAGAAATCAAAGATGCAGGAAGAAGACTATTAAAATTCTATCATCCTGACAAGAATATCAATAATCCTGATTATGACAATGAAAAATTTTACACGGTCTATGAAGCTTATGAAACGTTGGGAGATGAAGAGAGAAGGAGAATTTACAATGAAACCCAATTGATTCTTATCAAATCCAATGAAATCATCAAAAAGGACAAAACAGAAGAAAACTGGAACGAATCGTTTAGAAAAGCCATCATTAAAAAAATTAAAGAACTTGAAGAGAAGTTAAATGCAAAAGAACTTTCCTTTAATGGTTTCTACGATTATTGTGACAAATTTCTTCCTCTTTATCTGAATAATAAGAAACACAGTATCACAGAAAGAGAATTCAACCTGAGAACTTTTCTATTTGTTCTGCGGGATTTCTATAAAGGAGGACGATATGGAACAACACTCAATGAATCTGCTGATAATACTTTGTTTGATGAATCATTTATCGTGTTTGAGATTGACAATGTAAAGGATAATCCCAAACTTTTTCCCATTGTGACCCTTATCATTATGGATACGTTCATTCAGAAAATGAGGCTTAGAAAAGACCGAAGAAAAGCTCTGATTATTGAAGAAGCGTGGAAAGCAATTGCAAGTAAGCTGATGGGAGGTTACATTTTGTATCTCTACAAAACAGTCAGGAAATTTTGGGGAGAAGCAGTGGTGGTAACGCAGGAACTGGATGACATCATTGGAAATGCAGTTGTAAAAGACTCCATTATAAACAATTCGGACACTTTCATTCTTCTTGATCAGACCAAATTCAAGGACAATTTCGATAGGATAGCCGCATTACTTTCATTGAATAAAGTCGAGCAGAACAAAATATTCACGATCAATAACCTCAATAACAAATTCGGAAGAAGCAGGTTCAAGGAATTTTATCTAAAGCGAGGTTCTAAAGGAGAAGTGTATGGTAATGAAGTTTCAATAGAGCAGTACTTGACCTATACGACAGAGAAACCCGAGAAATCGGCAGTAGAGTATTATGTGCAGGAATATGGAAGCTATGATGAAGCATTGATGAAGATTGTCTCTGATTTAAAAGTTTTTGGAGACAGTCTTGAAAATCTTGTTTCGCTGGTCAATTTGTATCAAAATCCTTTAGACCAAAAGATTGTGTCTTATTACCGCAGGATGAAAAATGAGAACAAAGGTAAAAATATTTTCAAGGTCATTTCACAGGAGCTCGAAGATCATCAAATCAGTTTTTCAGAATTAATCACTAAAAATTATCAATATGAAAAAGCTTAGTCTCCTATTTCTAGGATTCGGTAGTTTTTTATTCGCTCAGAATACCTACATCGATCCTACAGTAACGGCTGCAATGATATTGTATTCAGAAAATCTGAAAGCCAAGCAGAACGAGGTCATCGAAGAAACATCAAAATTAAAAGATGCTCAAACCTGGGTTGGAACCCAGATGGTAGCTGCCAATGATATTCAGAATAAAATATTAAAAGGTTTGAAGGAAGTTTCCGGAACACTACAAAATGGAATTCAGGTACAGCAGATCTACACTGAGCTGAACAAATGCTATGATTATTCTGCTCAGGTTGTTCAACTGGCTTCCCAACATCCACAGTATGCCATATTTGGAACTAAAGCTTCACAAAAAACCTATGAGCAAAGTTTGAAAATAGTAACGGATATCACTGATATTCTGGCATCGGGAGAATTGAATTTAGCTACTGCTGGAGACCGGTATAAAATCCTGCATAACATTTCCGGCAATGTGAAAAATCTAAAACTGTGGCTTTTGGCAATAAAGCTAAGACTTGAAAAAGCCAACCGATTGGGATTCTGGAATTCCATCAATCCTTTTGCGGGATACATCAATACCGATAAAGGTATTGTAGAAAATATAATGAACAAGTATAAGAGGAATTTTTAAAAATCAAGATATGAGAAAGATTTTTCTGATTCTAATTATTCCAATTTATATCGTGATGACTTCTTCAGGTGGCAGTTCTACACCTGCGTGGCAGCAGGAAAATGTTTCTTTTCCGATGATGGATCTGGAGATCAATGCTGCAATGAAGGAGCACGACCGACAAAAAGAAATGAGAAAGAAGCAGACTGTAAATGCTACTGTGGAAACAGTTAATCAATCACAATGGAAAGATTTCAAGGAGAAAATTACAAAAGTACAGGACAGGTTACGAATTGTATCATTTGCTGTTCAGGCAATACCCACAGGAATTGCTATGAGCAGAGAGATAACGAAGATTACAGATAATCAGACCGCGATTATCAATGAGATCAGCACTGCACCCTATTCAATCATAACCGTTCTGCCATCACAAGTACAGTTTGTTGATGACCTCCAAATGGTCACTCGGTTAGTAACTGGAATCATTCTGTCTTATGGAGCTATTAATCAGATGGAAAAATCGGAACGAAAAATTTTGCTGGATTATGCATTGGGAGAAGTCAAAGCAATCAGTAGAAATTCAACTCATATGCTTTTAAAAATAAGAGATATCAAAGCAAAGGTCTTACGGAACAAAAGAGCATTTCAGTATTACGTCAACAGGGATAAACAAGTTGTGGAAAGTATTATGAACAATATCAAATCTTTTTAAAATGAAGAAAATTTCAATACTTGGTAGCATTGTATTTTTAAGCGTTTTCGTTAAAAGCCAGCAGATTGTCATCAATGATAAACTACTGTCACAGATCACGCTCAATCACGGTGTTCGACTGGCAAGTGAACAGGCTTTTTTGGATTCTTACGAAAAACAAAAGGAGCTGTATGATGATATCAACAACAAGACAACTCAAATTATTGCGCTTCAGGAATACATCTACCAGCAACTTAAAAATGTCAATTCAGCACTTACACAAAGCAAAAAATTAATCTATCTGTATCAGTATTTAGGAAAGATAGTGACCAATTCAAATAAGATGCTGGATTTGTCATCACAGCATCCTGAATATGCAGTATTGGTGTCAAAATATTATACAGAAATAGGTAAACAGGTCATTAAACTCCAGCAGGAGGTTACCCAAGATGTCTTGAACGAAGACAAAGATTTCTTGATGGATGCGATGGACAGAGAAATGCTGATTGAGAAAGTATTTACAAGAGTTAGAAATATTAATGGGAATATCCTATACATCATTTTACGATTGGAGAATGCCAAGAAAATCCCATACCTGTTCCAAGTTCCTGTACTTAGAAATTACCTCAATGTCGATAAAGCCATCGTTGGAGAAATAATTCAAAAATACAAACACCTATTCAATTAGACTTATGAAAAATCTATTTAAAAAAGGAAAAATTTTCCTCTTCCTATTTGCTGTAATAAATGTTTTAGGTCAGGTCAGTGTAAAGAGATTGAATGACCCTGCTATAGTTGCACAGCACAAACGGATGACTTTTGAAAGCTGGGGAGACTGGCGACCTTATCCAAAATACTTTTTAGGTATTCAAACCAATTTTGCTTACGCTACGGTCTGGGGAATGTGGGCTCCTAAAATCAATAGGGATTATAAGGATGGGGATGATATAAGACCGCTGAAACCAACAGGCGAACAGAATCTACGATTTGCTCAGCTAAAATTTCAGGAAGAAGAAGCGAAGAAAATCAAAGCTGCTTCCGATACTATTTATAAGAGAAGCGTTCAGGATCTTGCTCATTGGACTTCTGCGACTGTCGATGCCGACCATCTCTGGCTTTTGTACTACAAGCGAATGCTGAAACCAATCACTGAATTTCCGGACACGCCACAGAATTTTATTGAATGGAGACTGAAAGATCAACAGACCTATGAAACGCTCAATACGACCGGTACATTAAAAAGACTGCAGGAAGAACTGGATCTCATTAAAGATAAGTACTCAATGTCCCGCTCTATGGATATGCCAAGGGGAAAGCGATTTGTAATGTATCACGAAACGCTTATCAAATGGAGAAAATTTGTTCAGGAATTAAGAAAGCATAATAACAAAACAACGCTCCTGCTGGATTACAAAAATATTCTGAATAGCCATTTGCCCACAGCTTTACCAACACAATGGACGCCTGCCTCAGATAAACAGATCGTTCAAAATGTAATGCAGCAATACAAACACAGATACTAAGATGAATAGAAAATTAACATACTTTTTTTGCCTTTTTGCAATAGGGTTGCCGATAATGGGCTTTGCCCAGACCGATAGTGATTACAGCAATCTATTACAGTTTTTAAAAGGTGATGGTGCTTTTGAAAAATGGTTTATGGAAGTCTTCACTAAACTGGACAACAGTGTACAGGACAGTGCACAAGGTTCAGCATTAGTAGGAAGAGCGATAGGTGGTTTAGGGGCATTGATGTATCTCGGATATATGGGATGGCAGATGGCAGCCGGAGATCGCGAATGGGAGATTACCCCAATGCTCAAACCTATTCTTATCGGGTTTACACTCATTTATTGGATGGGATTTGTCAATATGCTGCAAGCCCCGTTCGAAGCACTTGCAGAACCGGGAATAGCCATTTTTAGTGATATTGAATCAGAAGTAAATGACCTAAGAATTGAAAGGTTCAAGAAACAACAGCAATTATTGGATGCAGTCATTAAACTCAATGCCGAAGAAGATGCCAAGCAGGAGGTAATTAATAATACCAGCGAGGATGCTGATGATTCGTGGTTTGATATCAGCGAGGGTATAGACAAATTATTGCAGCCTATCAAGGAATGGCAGATCAGAATGGAATTCCAGCTGCAAAAAATAGTGGCAGAAGTTATTGAATTTATCTGTCTTTCTATTCTGAGAATATGTGTTTATCTCATTTTCTTTCTGCAAAAAATTTGGGCATATATATTAATCATTCTTGGTCCTATTGCTGTAGGAATGGCTTTGGTTCCAGGATTCGAAAGTTCCTTGTACAGCTGGGTTTCCAAATTTATCAACATCAATCTATACACGTTTGTCGCCTATACCATCATCAACATCGGACAACAACTGATTGCTTCAGGTTACACAATGGAAATCGAAAGATATGATACGCTTTTAACCAACGGAACCATTACCAATTTAGATGCATTGATGGTCTATGTTTCAAATTCAGGAATGATCTATAATCAGCTCTTTACCTGTGTGGCTTATATCGTTACGGGAATCGGAGTTCTGATGACCCCAACTATTGCTGATACGATTGTAACTGCAGGTGGAGCAGGAGCGATGACCAAAATGAAGAGTGCTGCAGGCAGAATTGCAAGTGGAGCAAAAACAGCGGTTTTGGCAGTTAAGACAGGCGGAGCATCAGCAGTAAAATCTGCCGCTTCAGCTTCTGCATCAGGAAAGGTAAATGATGCCATGAAAAATAAAAAGTAATCAGATTAAAAATATTTAAGGAATGCTTATAAAAAATATAGAACAGAGAATCAAGATCAATAAGGTAGTCTCATTGGGAGCTATTTCATTTGCAGTCTTTATCATCATTGCAGGTTTCTTCTTTGCTTACACAATGATTCAGGATTCGAGAAAGTCAATTTATATTCTGGATAATGGAGTTCCGGTTCTTGCCAAGCAGACCGATGTACTTCTGAATAGACCTGTAGAATATAAAGCACAGATTGAACTATTCCACAGACTATTTTTTACGCTCGCTCCTGATGATTCTTATATCAAAGAAAATATCCAAAAATCATTATACCTTATTGATGACAGTGGGAAAAAGGAATACACCAACCTGAGAGAAAAGGGATTTTATAATCAGATTGTTGCTTCAAGTTCAATGGTCAGTATCCACACGGACTCGATTACCCTGAATATGGAAAACAAGAAGTTCCAGTTTTTCGGAAAACAGATGATAACAAGAAAATCTTCTGTCATTACCCGAAAACTATTTACTGAAGGATTTTTTGATGACATCATAAGAAGCCCTAACAATCCTCACGGTGTACTTCTCAAAAACTGGCGAATCATCAACAACGAAGAATTGTCTAACCAAAATAAAAACTCATACTAAAATGAATGCTTTTGTTAAAAAAAATGGACAGAAATGGTTAGGCTGGGCAGTCAGAAATCCTAAGAAGTTTTTTATGTATTCAATGGCTTTCTTATCTGTTTCCTTCATTATATCCATTGTGCAAGGTGTCTTCTTTCCTTCAGATATGACATTCAAAATAAAGCCTCCTGTTATTTATTCCAAGAGTTCAGTCATTCAAAATACTTTACCCAATAATGACAAGGAAATGGAGAAAATAGTAGCTGAGCTCCAATCATTGAAAGTAAAAAGAGACAGACAGGACTTAAGAAAAGAAGACAGCCTGAGAATAGAATTTCTGTTTAACCAATACCAACACTTAAAAAATGGACATTAAGAAAATCAACTTTAAAGAAAAAAAATATGTTCTGCCTCTCCTTGCTCTGCCATTCATTTTACTGTTCGCGTATGTAGGAGCTCAGTTAACGACGGGTAATAAGCCAAAGGAAAAACCCAAAGAACTTTCCTTATCACTTGGGGAATCGCAGGATTCCATTATGACTAAAAATGATGCGTATGATGCATTCTTCAAAAAGGATGATAACAGAACAATGCTTGGAGGATTGGATAAGGAACAGGACAGCCTGCTTAGCTATGATGACCAATTGTCGTTAGCTCAGAAACGAAGGATCGATTCTTTAAAAGCTGTCAATTCAAGGCAGAGTCAATATCAGGCAAACGGAAATCCATCATCCTATTATAATCCTAAACAGGGTAAAGAAGATCAGGACTATAAAAGATCGACTGAGATTATTAAAATGCTAAATGACAAATCCTACGGAAAAGCAGAAGATAATATTCAGACTGAAAAGCATAAAACAAAAGAACAAAATACACAGCAAGATCCTGTAAAATATCTGAAACAGCAAATGCTTGTGATGGATTCTTTGGAGAAAGCAAGAGATCCTGAATATCAAAACAAGCTGATGGCTGAACAAAAGCTTAAAGCGAATAAAGAAAAAATGGAGGAGTTTCTTAATTCTACTTTCAATGTCAGCAAGTCAGGTATCAATAGCGACTTCAATGCCATTTATAAAGACAGGGAAAATGGTTTTATCAAGGCAGTAATCGATGAAAACAACAAAGGTTTTTTAGGAAGCAGAATCAGATTTCGATTGTTGGAAGACATTTTTGTTGGAAACAGGAAAATCAGTAAAGGTTCCATTTTGTATGGTCAAATTTCAGGATTTACAATGCAGCGAGTTGACCTGAAAATTATCTCAGTGTTTGCGAAAGGAGAGATTTTTCCAATTAACCTTTCGATTTACGATGTTGATGGAATGAAAGGTCTATATGTTCCCCAAAGTGTATTTAGGGATATGATCCGTGAAATGGGAAGCAACTCGGTTCAAGGAACCCAAATGGATATGGGAGGAGAAGGATTTTTTACCACCATCGGTTCCAAACTATTTACATCCACTTCAAAGTCGATCGCCAACCTGATTAAAACCAACAAAGCCAAGTTGAAATACAATTCTTATGTATTTCTGATTGACGAAAAACAATTGAAAGCTTCACAAAACCAAACAAAACCTTAATAGCGATGAAATCATTTTTATATACACTTTTATTATTTACAGCGACTTTTAAAGCACAAACAGCAACGAAAGAACAGATTATTTCTGACTTGCCTGAAATAGAAATTACCGAGGGGATTAACCTGCATATTATTTCTCCGGAACCTATCCAATATGTCGATTTATCAACTGAAAAACTGACCGGAGATTTACCGACGACCAATATAGCAAGAATCAAAATTACAGACAACCAGACATCTGAAGAAAAGGATAAAAAGAAGAAGTCCAGCATTTTTTTCAATGGAGATCAAGTTGGAGTTATTACTGTTGTGGGACAGTCTTTTATTGCACAGTACAAAGCGGTTTACAGAAATTCTGAAAACTTGAATACAATCACCAATATTCATATTCAGCCTGAAGCGATGCAGCCTATTGAATTTGACAAAATGGTCTTCTCTAATCTTGAACTCAGAAGATTTGCAATGGGAATCATTCAGAAAAAATCTGAAACCAACCCCATCAGAGAGGAGAAAAATCTTAAACTAAGTTTCCAGCTCAACAATGTCTATGTAATCAGCGATTATATTTTTCTTGATATGACCTTTAAAAATAATTCTAATCTGAGCTATGATATTGAGGCGTTAAAATTTTCCATAGAGGATAAAAAAATCCATAAGGCGACCAATAACCAAAGCATCGAGATGACTCCGCTTTTTCAGCTGAATCCCCAAAAACATTTCAAAAAGAATTTCAGAAACATTTATGTCTTCAAAAAGTTCACTTATCCGAATTCTAAGGTAATGATGATAAGATTAATTGAGGAACAGCTTTCGGGAAGAGCCATTGAAATGAAAGTCAATTATTCTGACATTCTTAAAGCAGACACTTTCTAGGCGGAAGTTCCGCTTCCCATTAATTAAAATGAACCTATAATAAACTTTTATGCAAGAGCAACAACATCAAATCAAAATCTATGGATTCCTTCAAAAGGTAGTCTATGCTGTGGTTGCATTGGATTGTGCTTCGCTGTTTTACCTTGATGCTGATGTTCCGGTAGTTTCCAACTTATTGAAGAACTTCTCAAAAATGAGCTTCATCTATCCTCCCATCAATGCAAAATTTGCCACGGTGATTTTGATTGGATTAGTTGCGATTGGAACAAAAGCTAAGAAGAAAAAAGATCTCAATATCTATACGGAGATAGGGATTCCTATGGTGTTAGGATTATTGATGATTTTCTCATCCTTGATCTGGCAGAATGAAGCAGGAAATAAAGAACTACCTCATATTTTCCCTGGACTTAATCTGTATCAAATAATTTACGCAGTTCTTTCTTTTTTAGGAGCAGTTATCCTTCAGATGGGAGCAGACAGTATTTCAAAGCTGATGCAGCAGAAAATGGGAAAAGATCGGTGGAATGTGGAAGAAGAGTCTTTTGATCAAAACAAGGGACTTGTAAATACTGATACTTCAATTAATATCCCATATGTTTTCAGGTATAATAACAAAACCTATAATGGCTACATTAACATAGACCCTTTTAGAGGAACTATTGTAATTGGAGTTCCAGGTTCTGGAAAATCTTTTGGAGTAATTAATCCTTCCATTAGACAGATGATCGCTAAAGGTTTTTGTCTTTGTATTTACGATTTCAAGTTTCCTGACCTTGCTCAGATTGCTTATTATCATTACCTGCTGAAAAAAAGTAAAGAGTCAGATTATAACTACAGTTTCCATATCATCAATTTGAATGAAGTAGAAAAATCTAGAAGAGTTAATCCATTTCACAAAAAATACATCCAAACCTTGGCTGAGGCTCAGGAAATGGCAGAATCAATGGTTTCTTCATTACAAAAAGGAGGAGCAAGTTCAGGAGGTGGTTCAGAAGCATTCTTTACCCAATCGGCAATTAATTTCTTGTCTTCTTGTATCTACTTTTTTGCAACGCTGGAAAATGGTAAATATTCAGATCTGCCTCATATTCTATCTTTTATGAACCGCAGCTATAAAGAGATCTTTGATACACTCTTTACCAATGAGGAGATTCTTTCTTTGCTTTCACCATTCAAAACAGCATATGACAACAAGGCTTTTGACCAATTAGAAGGACAGATAGGAACTTTGAAAATCTTTCTTTCCCGATTGGCTACTAAGGAAAGTTTTTGGGTGTTTTCAGGAGATGAAGTTGAGCTAAAAATAACGGACAAGAAAAATCCTTCGATTCTGATTTTAGCATCCGATCCGAGTACACAGGATATTAACTCAGCTCTGTATTCATCGATATTGAACAGGACGTTACGCTTAATCAATTCTAAACACAACTTGCCAGGTGGAGTAGTAGGTGATGAATTTCCAACCATCTATATCCATAAAATTGACAACGTAATTGCAACAGCAAGAAGTAACAAGGTTGCTGTTTTACTGGGGCTTCAAGAAATTCCACAGCTTAGACAGTTTTATAAAAAGGAAGTTGCAGATACTATTTCTGCAATTGTAGGAAATGTTCTTTCCGGTTCTGTAAGAGATAAAAATACTTTGGACTGGCTTGAAAAATTATTCGGAAAAATTAAACAGAAGTCTTACTCCCAATCCATTTCACAGCAGGGAACATCGACAAGCATCAATGAAAAAATGGACTTTATGATTCCTGCAGGAAAAATCGCTGCCCTCAAAACTGGCGAAATGGTCGGAATGATTGCACAGGGTGAAGAGAATAGTGTTGAAGAATATAAGACTTCTGCAATAAAAGGAAAAATCAATCTTGATATGAAGGCCATTAAGGAAGAGGAAAAAAACTATGTTGAGATGCCTAACTACTATTCATTTATAGACAAAAAAGGTACCAATCGAAAAGAGGAAGTCTTAATGACGAACTTCAGAAAAATCAATCGAGAGGTGGAGCTTATCGTAAACGAAAATATTAAAGAATAATAAAATGAAATTGATAAGAAAATACTTGATGACAGGGTTTGTTCTGGCTTGCCATTCGTTTGTTTTTGCTCAGTTCAATACGCTTACCCGAAACGAAATTAAAGCCAATGAAATCTCTAATGAAAAACAAAATTTTCAAAATGAGCAAAGGGGCAGAAAAGGGATAGAGAAAAAAAATATCATTAGTAAATTTTTCAATTCTCCCGCGAAAACAGACTTAAAAAAGGAAATTGATTCTTTGAAAACAATGATGCTTCGTTACAGTGTATCAACTTCGGAGGGAAAAGAAGAAAGTTATATAAACAATGATGATTCTCCTGTGAAATTGGAAAATGATAAATTAAGTAATCAGGGAAACGTAAGCATAGAAAAGTCGATTAAAAAATTTGATTTCATTGATGAAGAAGAACTTATCTCAAAAATAAGTATGCCATTGAATAGGAAGATTGTGGTTACATCTCCTTTCGGAAGGCGAACACATCCAATTTTCGGAACAGCCAAAATGCATACGGGAACGGATTTTAAAGCCAACTATGAAAATGTATATGTTGTTTTGGATGGAATTGTAATTGCGGCAGGCTGGGATTCAGGAGGAGGAGGGAATTATATTAAAGTCAGACATTCCAGTACGTTTGAAACGTCCTATCTACATCTTTCCGAGGCCTATTATAGAACCGGAGAATCCGTAAAAGCAGGATTCATTATCGCAAAAAGCGGAAATACCGGAAATTCTACAGGTGCGCATCTCCACTTTTCTGTTACTGAAAACGGAAAGTACATCAATCCAATTCGATTTCTAAATGATCTTATCAAAGCGAATAATCTAATTGCCACCTATTATGAAGCAGGAAGTAACTCAAATGTCCAATATTAAAATACTTAAAATTATGAAAGAACACAATTTGCCAACTGATGAACTTAAAAGTTTTGGAATCATTAATGAAGACCTTACATTTTCTAAGAAACTAAGCGATGATGATATTCAGAAGTTTCTTCAGGGATATACTATTGTCGCAGACAATGATAGAAACAGGGCGACTTTTCAGCTCACTGATGATAATACTAAACTTAAGGTCATTTTTCTTGAACGTGACAAAAGTCTTTCAAAAATTATTGAAGACAGCAAAGAAAAAGTTCAGTACACCAATGTAAAAGAACTTTCAAATGAAAATCCTTCTTTTGAAAAAAAAGCTTTTATCTATGACAGTGAGATAGGAAAAACAGTTGAATTTGATTTTATCAAAAATGCAACAGAGCTAACTGCCATCATCGCTGATAAAAAAGACTCTGAAGAATTGACCCGCTATAAAAATGAACTGTTAAAACTGAAAGCTTATTTACAAGATAAGATAGATCAGTATCCTGAAATAGCTAAGAAAATCAAGAATGATATGAATATCGTTTCCAGAGAAATTAATTCTGTCAATACCATTTCTAAAAACCAAAAATCACTCTCCAAAAACGACAACTCAGATGTTCAACTGAATGTGAATGATAGGGATTTGTATGAAGATGCCAACACAAACAGGAAGGAGCAGGAAGAACAATCCGAGGAACAAGAAAAAAGAAAGGGATTTAGAAGATAATCCTCAATCGTAATATTAACAAGCAAAATCCACACATTATGGAAACACAAAAAGAATTTGACCAGGTAAAGTACTTGAAAGACCAGATGAAATATCTTGGTTTTGGAGAAGATGAAAAACTTCACAAAGATTTGGAAAAAGGTATTAATTCAAAGAAGCAGGAATTTGAAATAAAGACAACCTCAGATAAAGCCCTACCCGAAAATAAGGTTGATTTTATATTAAAATTCAATAAAACCGAAAATGGAGGTGTTTTTCTTAATTCTTACAATGCGAAACTGACCAATGAAAAAAGTGAGCAGTTCTCACATAATTTTTCAATCAGTAAGGACAGTTCATTCACGGCAAAAGAAGCAATTAATCTATTGGAAGGTCGGAGTGTGAAAATAGAATTTCTTAATCCTAAGAAGAACAATGAATTAGAACCTGCATTTGTTCAATTTAATTTTAATGAACCGAAAACTGATAAAGGAAATTACCTGTTCCAGAATTTCTACAAAAATTATGGTGTAGATACCGAAAAGATTGTTGAAAAATCAAATCTCATATTTGATAAACCTGAATGGAAGGATAGTGCTATAAAATCATTGGAGAAAGGAAATATATTAAAAGTGAAGTTCAAAGAAAATGATCAAATCATAGAAGGAAAAGCTGTACTTGATCCCCAAAACAGAAACCTTAAGCTTTATGATAATGATATGAACAGGCTGAATACCAACAAACCTTTAGAAGGTTTGGAACAAGACAATAAGCACGAAAAGGCTAATGTGAGGGAACAAAGCATTAAACGATAAAGATTTTACTTACTTATATTTTCATCAAGAGCGGTAAATCTTTTAAAGATTTACCGCTCTTTTTATAAACTCACCTGAAATGAAACTAAAATTATTATTCCCATTTTATCTGTTTCTCGTCATCTTAAACTCCTGTCAAAAAGAAATCGTATCGGAACAAGGTGGAATCGATCTTATTTCCAATGTCTATTTTGATGCTTCCAAAGGTTTGGACCAAATGGAGAGTTTTCATTTATCAAAAATAAATTATTCTCAGAATCAACTTATAGAATTAGTTCCTGATAAAATGTTTCCGGAAATTAATAAGAAGTTGTTTTACATTGAAGATTCCTTGTATTTCCAAATTGATGAAGCACAGAACAACTTTATCTTTTCAGATACTTCTAAAAAGCAAAAGCCTTTATTGGTTTGGAATAAAAAAGATGGAGCTGTATTTTCAAAAGATTGGATTCTGAATTACAGAAATAGAAGAAATTTGTCCGATACCATTCTTTTCACAAAGAAATATAAACGATTTGAAATTAATTCTCCCTGGAATTATACTCGTTTTTATATTTATCCCACAGATACTATTTTACCATACTCCTTTTACAGACACGCTGAAAAAGATTATCACGGGAGGTTGGAACGCATTGATTCTTATAATAAGAAGAATGACATTTTTGTAACTTTACAACTATTACCAAGGAAAAATTGGGATGAACAAGCGAAGGAATTATTTGAATTTAACCAATTCGTCAATAATAGAAAAATTAAATAATTATGTCATTGGGTTCTTTAAAATATAAAGATGATGTTTCTGTTATTAATGATGAGATGTAGCAACACTTAAATTAAGTAGAAAACCATAAAAGATATGCAATGTATCTATGGGATAGCCAATATTGAAACATCCAACTATATAAGTAAAGAATTTTTATTTTTACATATAAGTTTTAATGTTTATTTTTGACAATCAATGCTTTATGAGCATGTGGAGCTTATGGTAAATAAAACTTCACTATTTAAACTAATAATAATGTTAACGAATTTGATGAATTTATATATTTTTGATTTTAAAAAAGTATCTAGATTTTTTCTTGGTTCTTTAATCCTAATTTCACAATTAGTATTGTCGCAAGATAATCTTACTATTTACGGACTTCCCGATTCATTGAGTACTAAACTAAATCCAGACATTAATAAATATAAAAGCAACGTTGACTTTCCCGCATTTATAGATTGGAAAAATAATGCACTTTTATTGGATGGCGGTTCTGTGATTTACCAAATGAAAAAAAATGATGGAAGTATTAAAGAAAAATACACAGTAGAGGAAAGTCCTGATCTCCTATCACCTGATAAAACTAAATTCCTGTTTCTGCAAGATGAGGATGGCAAAGAAGATTTTCAGTTGTTTCTTTATGATATTAAATCAAAAAATACAATTGCCATTACAGAAAAGGGTTCAAGAAGTTCTAACCCTTTTTGGAAGCCTGATGGAAAGCAGATTCTTTATAAATCAAATAAAAGAAAAAGTGATGAAGCTGATTTATATATTCGTAATACGAGTGAACCATACAATGATAAACTACTTTTAGAGAATATAACTGATGAAGCTGTTATTTATGATTGGGATACCAGCTCCAATAATATTCTATTTGTGAAGATTATTTCAGAGAATATAAAGCAATTATTTCTTTATAATATTACAACAAAATTGCTAGAAGAAATTAATCCACAAAAAAATGATGTTGCTTATTCTGATGCGAGATTTCTCCCTGAAAGAAATGGCTGTTTAATTGTATCTGATGAAGATTCGGAGTTTCTGCAGTTAAGACTTTATGACTTTAGAAGTAAAACATCAAAAAAAATAACAACTGATATTAATTGGAATATTGATGAGTTGTCGATCAATAAAAATAAGCAATATTTGATATTTACAGTCAATGAAAATGGAAGTTCCATTCTTTACAGAATGGATTTGAGAGACTTTTCTTATAAGAAAGTGAGTTCGATTCCTGAGGGTATAATTGATGATTTGAAAATAAATAAAAGCGGAAATAAAGCAGCCTTCAATTTTTATGGAAGTACTTTTAGAAGAAAAGTTTTTTCTTATGATTTTAACAATAATAAGCTTAGTCAGTTCATTAATAAAAATGCCACTCCTAAACCTGAATTTGATTTTATTAAAGCTGAAAAAATCACAATACCAGCAACCGATAATAACAAAATCAACTACCAGATTCCAGCTTTTATTTATAAACCTAAAACGAGTGGAAAACATGCCGTTTATATAGATTTTCATGGAGGTCCTGAATACCAGGTCTTACCAAAATTTAATAAATGGTATCAGTATTTGGCCAACGAACTTGGAGTTGCTGTTATAATCCCTAATATCCGAGGATCTAATGGTTATGGAAAAACTTACATGAAAGCTGATGATATTCTTAAAAGAGAAAATGCTATCAAAGATGTTGGTGTTTTAATAAACTGGATTGCAGATCAAACTTATTTGAATAAAAGCAGGATTGCTATTTTCGGAGAATCTTATGGTGGATTTATGGCTCTGTCAGCAGTCGTGAATTATTCTGACAAAATACGCTGTGCAATTGATGTAGTAGGTATATCAAATATTGTAAACTATCTTGAAAAAACTAGTAACTATCGTCAAGATCTTCGAAGAGCTGAGTTTGGAGATGAGAGAAATCCACAGGTCAGAGATTTTTTATTGAAAATTTCACCTATTAACAATTCTGACAGAATTAATTCACCTTTATTTATTGTTCAAGGTTATAATGATCCTAGGGTGAATTTTCAAGAATCTGAAAAGATGTTGCGTTCTCTTCAAGAGCAAAATAAAACAGTGTGGTATCTTGGAGCAAAAAACGAAGGACATGGCTTTCACAAAGCCGAGAATATTGCTATGCAGAAAAATGCTGAAATAGAATTTTTGAAAAAATATTTACTTGAATAATTTCGGCTATTTAAGTGTAGTAGTTTATTAATTAGAAGATAAGGCATGGCAATATTTATGAAAATATTAAGAGTCTACTAACCCCGATTAACACTAGCTCTCCTTAAATTGCATATAGTAAAATCAATAAATAAAGTATTATGAAAGCAGTACGTTACTTTGGACACAAAGATGTAAGAATTGTAACCGATATCGAAAAACCAACACCAAAAGGTGATGAGGTCTTACTAAGAATAGGAGGCGCAGGTGTTTGCCACTCTGATTTGCATATCATAGACGAGGGTACAGTAGGCGATATGGTATTCACACTCGGTCATGAGAATGCAGGATGGATAGAAGAAGTAGGAGAGTCAGTGAAAGATTATAAAAAGGGGGACGCTGTTCTGGTCTATGGACCTTGGGGATGCGGACATTGCAAACCTTGCCAGCAGTCCAAAGAAAATTATTGCGACCATCAATCTGAGTTAGGATATGGTGGAGGATTGGGACTCAATGGAGGAATGGCGGAATATATGCTCGTGCCATCTTCACGATTGCTTGTTCCGATTCACGATTTAGATCCTGTTATTGCAGCACCATTGACAGATGCGGCGCTTACACCTTATTCTGCCATCAAGAGATCATTGCCTAAGCTGATGCCTGATGAATTTGTAGTAGTAATTGGAATAGGAGGTTTGGGTCATGTGGCGGTACAGCTTCTGAAAGAAACTACCGGAGTAGCTATTATTGCCTGCGATGTTACTGAGGATAAATTGGCTTTTGCAAAAGAACTGGGAGCTAACTATACGGTCAACTCCAAAGATCCTGACGCAGCGGAACAAATCCTGAAAATCACAGGACTGAAGAAAGCCAAAGTAGTATTGGATTTTGTTGGGGCATCACCAACTATAGATTTGGGAACAAAAGTGGTTGGAATGGATGGAGATCTTACCATTGTTGGTTTAGGTGGAGGCTATTACCAGTACACTATGAATGGTTTGCCGTTTGGAGTAACAATGACCAACCCTTATTGGGGCTCTCGCACCGAACTGATGGAAGTTGTAGGTCTCGCAAGACAAAACAAAATCCATATAGAGATAGAAAAGCATCCTCTTGACGAGGCTAATCTAGTTTATGATAAGATGCGCGAAGGTAAAATAAAAGGTCGTGCTGTATTAGTGCCTTAATTTGTTTTGAAAATTAAAATATGCAAGGAAGTCTTTGTGATATTCCTTGTGTATTTTTCTGTTTAAAATTTTCAATACCTGTTAACTGTAATTTATTTTGGAAATGGCTAAAAGCTTAATTTAAAAATAAGCATTTCATTTAGTTACATTATCTTTTTGAGGTATTAATGTTCTATCAAATCCATTTTGAAAATAAATCCGATTTGTAAAATTATCTCTGTAAGTAACCTCTTTTTCTTTTCCAAGAGAAAAACTAAAGCCGCTCTTTTTTTGTGGTTTTTTTAAATGTATAGCTATTTCCCTTTTGTTACCTAAATTAAGAGAATCAGTGTACTTTGGAAGTAACTGTGCATTAATTTGTGATGATATCAATAAAACTACTGTAAACAAAACTACTCTCATAAAATATAAATATTAAAACAGCCTATATATGGATTGCATTAGCTGTTATTTTGATACTACCTCCAAAAGTAGTAATATTGGTTTAAATTGTTTCACTTGACACTAATGGATAAAAAAAGTTCTTTCATAATTCACTTTATATTTTGAGCTTCCTTATTTTGACAGTAAAGGGCTTAATTGACTCTGTAAATAATAAAACAGTATTTTTTCCTGGAGAAGTCTTTTATTGCCACAAAATCTTTTCAACAATTTTTTTCATTGAATGGCACTGATCTGCATTGGTAAAAAAAACATAGCCAAATTTTTTATCAGGATTGATTGTAAATGAATTGGTGTAACCCAAATTATTTCCTCCGTGCCAATAGTTTTGAGAACCATTAATCTCTTCAACGGCTAATCCTAATGTCCAAGACTTAACTCCAAAGTATTGTTTGATGATATTATCATCTTCCAATTTTATAAATGGCTTAAACATATCTTTGTATTCCGATTTGTGGTTCATTAACTGGATTAAGAACTGAGCATAATTCGTGGGATTGGAGTAAAGTCCTCCTGCCGGATCAAAACTTAATCGGTCTCTTTCATCTTTAACTTCACTTTTTCCCTGATAAGCTGATGTTAGATCCTTTTCTATTTTGGGAGTAATTACAAAATTAAAATTGTCTAATTTAAACTCCTCGGCGATTTCTTTCTGAAAAATTCTATCCAAATTTTTGAGATCAGTATTATAAATCTTGGCAACAACTTTGGCAAGATAAACAAATGCTTCACCTGAATAAGAAAAGCTGGTTCCCGGTTCAGATTCTAAAGTTACCATTTTGGTCTCGCTCCAATTTGGAAGACCGGTAGTATGGCTTAAAACCATTCTTGCTGTAATCTTTTTATAGCGTTCATCGCTAATATTATCAGCGGGAAGATACTCATAAAGGGGTTTGTCAAGATTGATTTTTCCCTGATTGGCAAGTTTAAGAACGAATAAGCAAAAAACAGGTTTGGACAATGATGCAGCCTCAAAGTAAGTTGAAGTAGTAATTCTTTTTCCAGATTCTACATTAGAATAACCAAAACCTTTATTGTAGACAATCTTTCCATTATTAATTACCGCAATGCTCATTCCGTTAACCTGTAAAGAATCCATTGCTTTAAGTAATTTTTTTTCAAATTCTTTTGTATTGATTGTCTTATTGCTAAATGTTTTGATTTGTGCAAATGATAGCTGTGCAACTAGTAATAAGAATAGGGTTTTTATCATCATTTATAATCTGAAATTTTAGAATTTAAAAATATCAATTATTTACAACAGTCTATATTTCATAATATTAAATTTTAAATATATAGAGTAATAAGAAATTATAGGTATATCTTTTTTCACCTCTTGTTCAAATTAAAAACCTAGTAACACTTTGTAAATATTTAATGTTTACTTATTAACTTTGGGTATCTTTAAATAAATATCTGTGCCCATCCCTTTGATAGACTGTATGTTAATATGTATATTTAAAAGGTCACTTATCTTTTTGACAATTGAAAGCCCCAAACCACTGCCTTTAATATGACCATGCTCACTAGCTTCCGACCTGTAAAATTGATCATAGATTTTATCAAGATCATCAGATAAAATCCCAATACCCTGATCGCTTATTCGGCATAATATCTCATCGTGTTTATCTTCAAGTTCAATATTGATCATCGTATTTTCTTGAGAATATTTAATGGCATTTGATATAATGTTGTCAAAAACGATAGAGAGCGTTGATTCGTGAGATAGAACCATACAATTTTGAATAGTAGAATGGTTGATTGTTATATTTTTTTCTGTTATTCTCTCTTTATTTCTTGCTATAACACTGCTAATAATCATGTTCAGTTCCACAGGAGCCAATTGAAAATTTTTATCGGCATTTTCAAAACGTGCAAGCATAAGTAACTGGCTCACCATCCCATTAATTCTATTAACCTCTTCAATACAAGATTTAATTTTTTCGACATATTCCTCCGTGTTTCGAGGCCGGCGAATAAGTATTTCAAGGGTTGTATTGATGATTGCTAATGGAGTCCGTAGCTCATGTGATGCATCAGAAGTAAATTGTTTTTCACGGTTGACAGCACTTTCGATTCTGTTAAGTAATTCATTTATATTATCTGATAATATATACAGCTCATCTTTATTGGAAGGAAGTGTAATTCTTTCTCTAAGATTATTTGCTGTAATATTTTTGGTCGTTTCCATAATGGCAAGCGCAGGACGAATACTTCTTCCGGCAATAAAACGTGTCAGAAAAAATAGAACAAGTAAAACAAGAATATAAGTAATTATCAAAATGTATTGCAAACTGCTCAAAATACGATATTGAGGTTTGATTGACATCGCAATTACCGTATGCCCGAAACTTTGATTATCTTCTTCAAGCTTAAGTTGAATCTGCCTAATTGGAACAGAGTTTAAATGGGAATCTATAAATTTTTCGTCAGAGGTTTCAGGTTGCAGTATAAGCTTATTTTTACCCAGATTAGGAGATTTGTCAATACTTTTTCCTGCATTGTCAAAAATTTGGATGAAAACAGGATTCATATCCGTTGTATTATGTTCTGACTCTTGCCACTCTTCCTTATGAACCAAGGTTACCTTTCCATTTATCTTGGTGCTTCTTTCCCGATGTACATTAATCTCACGCCTTAATTCTTCGTTGATGTCATTATTGACGGTAATTGAAACAGTGATATAAATCGCTGAAAATACAATGAGTATTAGGACTGCAACTCCCAGTAAGTTGTAAAGAGAAATTCTATCTTTAAATGATAAATTCAGCATAATTATAGATCTTTTGCAATAAAACCACGGCCTCTTATCGTTTTTATTCTTTCATCATTAGGCTTAATTCCAAGTTTCTTTCTTATTCCGTTGATGAAAACGTCGATGATACCTGCATCATATTCATAATCAATTCCCCAGACGTGGTGCAGGATTTCGATTCTGGACATGACAACTCCTTTGTTTTTTATCAAAAATTTTAATAACTCATATTCAGTTTGTGTTAATGAAATTTCCTCTTTATTTCTAAACACTTGATAGCTCTCAGAAAGAAGGGTAATGTCTCCAAGATAATACGCTTGCTGTTCTTTGGCAATACTTCTACTGTAAACATTGATTCGTGCAATTAGCTCTTGAAAACTAAAAGGTTTTTTTATATAATCGTTGGCTCCGGATTCCAATCCTTTTACTACATCTTCAAGTGTATCTCTTGATGTAAGAAAAATAATAGGTGTTTCGCTATCATTCTTTCGTATTCTTGTACATACTTGCAAACCAGATATCTCAGGAAGCATCCAGTCGAGGAGAATAAGATCAAACTTATTATTCACAGCCTTTATCAACCCGTCATTCCCATTTCCGGCAGTTTCTATATCATGACCCTCTTCTGACAAACCTTCCTTGAGAAGCTGTAATAATTTTTCTTCATCTTCAACAATCAAAATTTTCATGTTTTCTCTTGCTAATTTTTATAAAATCTGTATGGTAAAAATCTCTGATTCTTTAAAGAATACTAACAAAAGTAATAATTATTGATGGCTAATACTTTCAATTTTTATAAAAAAAGCAATTATTTTATCAGAACTTATTATTAAGGAAATCTTAAGTTTTCAAACTGAAGATTGTGCATGAAATATAATATTTTTGTTATTAATAGTTTGGTTTCATAACTTCTCGATTACAGGTTAGATACTTGTAATTATCTTGTTGAGGCTATGGTATGAAAATTAGTAAAACGTAAAATAAAATGCTTTTTCGTAATTCATACATAGTTATTTTTGAACCGGGAGACGTGTCTTCCGGTTCTTTTTATGATTAGAAGACAAAAACGATATCAAGACTTTCGGGGTACAACTTACTAAGGAGCTTGCTTAAGCCTTATTTTTTTTTTAACTTTTAGTTTCCTTAAGATTTCCTTAAGAATGCCCCCATTGTGATTTTCAATTGGTTGAATGTCTTAATTTTGTAAGTGGTAAAAATGCGTTGTACAATCCGCATTGATCCGGAGATTATAAATAGTAATTTTTATTTTCCGGCTCATTATCACTTTTTTGTTTAGCATTGGTTTACAAACCAATGCTTTTTAAAGTTTTTGTTTTTGGCAGAATCTTGTGTTTTTTTAAAAATAAATATTTGTCACATGAAATTTGTGAAACTGTTTTTAACGATCTATTTTGTGGTGCTTTCATTTGTACCATGTAGTGATGTTCATGCTCAGTCTGCCAATTTTACAAATGATAATAAATCCTTCACAATTGCTAATACTAATAACAGTAATCATTCTAAGGACCATGGAGATATCTGTTCTCCTTTATGTTCATGCAATTGCTGTAAGATTACAGTTGCTTCTTTTAAAATAGAACCTTTAATACCTTTTCAAAAAAAGGTAACTGAATACTTCTCAAAAAAAATTCATTTTCAGAAAAATGATTTCGCTTATCTGGTTTACGACCAGATCTGGCAACCTCCCAAAATATAGTCATTATTGATGTATATGGAAGACGTGTGTCTTTCATCAATTTATCATGGAAAACATTGCAATATCATTGCATGATATTCCTGCTCATCTTTGTCGTTCTTTCGGGTATCTTCTTTTAATGATACCTCATAGAAGTTCAATAAAAATTATATTTAATGTTAGATAAAATCATAAGATTTAGCATCAAGAATAAGATCATTATAGGAATAATGACCTTGATGTTAGTCATTTGGGGAGCGTGGAGCGCTACCAAACTGCCAATAGATGCCGTACCTGACATCACTAATAACCAGGTACAGATTATAACCGTATGTCCTACACTTGCCGGACAAGAAGTTGAACAGCTCGTCACATTTCCAATTGAACAAAGTATTGCAAATGTTCCGGATATTGAAGAAACAAGAAGTATTTCAAGGTTTGGACTTTCGGTAATTACAGTTGTTTTCAAAGAAGATGTCGACGTTTATTTTGCGCGCCAACTAATTAGTGAACAATTAAAAAGAGCTGCAGAAGAAATCCCTAAAGGTGTTGGAACACCTGAAATGGCTCCTGTGAGTACAGGCTTGGGCGAAGTTTATCAATATATTCTTCACCCTAAAAAAGGTAGTGAGAAAAAATACAGCAGTAAGGAGCTTAGAACAATGCAGGACTGGATTGTCCGCAGACAGCTTAACGGAACTCCCGGCGTTGCAGAAATTAACAGCTTTGGAGGAGAGTTGAAACAATATGAAGTTGCAGTAAATCCAAACCGTCTAAAAGCAATGGGAGTAAGTATCACAGATATATTTACTGCTCTAGAAAAAAACAATCAGAATACCGGAGGTGCTTATATTGATAAAAAGCCAAATGCCTATTTTATTCGTGGAATCGGAATCGTTACTTCGATTGAAGATGTTAAGAATATCGCTGTTAAAAATGAAACGGGTAGTGTTCCGATTTTCATTAAAGATGTAGCCAATGTTGGTTTAGGTCACGCAGTCCGCTATGGTGCTTTGACATACAATGGAGAAGTAGATGCAGTGGGAGGTGTAATTATGATGTTGAAAGGAGCCAATAGTAATGAAGTCGTTCAAAGGGTTAAAGAAAAAATTCCAACTATTCAGAAATCGCTTCCGGCAGATGTTGTGATTGAGCCTTTTTTGGACAGAACAGATCTGGTAGGAAGAGCAATCAGCACTGTTGAAAAAAACCTGATTGAAGGAGCATTGATCGTAATCTTTGTTTTGGTTCTATTCCTTGGAAATTTAAGAGCAGGTTTGATTGTTGCTTCAGCAATTCCACTTTCATTGCTATTTGCTTTAGGAATGATGAATGTTTTTGGGGTAAGCGCCAACCTGATGAGTTTGGGAGCTATTGATTTTGGTTTGATTGTCGATGGGGCAGTGATTATTGTCGAAGCCACCCTTCATCATCTTGGAATGAGAAAAAGTATGAAAGTAATGACTCAAAATGAAATGGATGAAGAGGTTTTCCTTTCTGCGTCAAAGATTAGAAGCAGTGCTGCGTTTGGAGAAATTATTATTCTAATCGTTTATATTCCGATTCTAACTTTAGTGGGTGTTGAAGGTAAAATGTTCACACCAATGGCTAAGACAGTTGGATTTGCAATTCTAGGAGCTTTGATTTTATCATTGACCTACATTCCTATGATGAGCGCCTTGATCTTATCAAAAAAACCTTCTCATAAAGAGACTTTCTCAGATAAGATGATGAACAGACTCCAAAAAATCTATCAGCCTCTTCTGGAAAAAGCTCTGAAAATTAAATATTGGCTTGTAGGCGTAACTGTTGCCATATTTGCTGTCGCAGTTTTGATTTTTGGCAGAATGGGTGGAGAATTTATTCCTCAATTACAGGAAGGGGATTTTGCTTTTCACTGTATTTTACCACAGGGAAGTTCTTTAAGTCAAAGTATAGAAACTTCAATGCAGGCTTCAAGAATTATCAAGCAATTTGATGAGGTGAAAATGGTTGTCGGAAAAACAGGAGCTGCAGAAGTACCTACTGATCCGATGCCGCCGGAAGCCACGGATATGATTGTCGTTTTAAAACCACAGGATGAATGGAAAACCAAGAAATCCTATGAAGAATTAGCGGATGAAATTTCTGAAAAACTAGAGACTATTCCAGGAGTTTTCTTTGAAAAAAACCAGCCGATCCAAATGCGTTTCAACGAGCTTATGACGGGTATCAGACAGGATGTTGCGGTGAAGATATTTGGTGAGAATCTAGATTCATTGGCAATTTATGCAGATAAAACAGCAAAAGTTATTCAATCTGTTCAGGGAGCAACTTCCCCACAAATAGAACGTGTTAGCGGGCTTCCTCAGATTAATGTGGAGTACGACAGAACCAGAATGGCCAACTATGGACTGAATATTCAGGATGTCAACAGTGCTGTAAGTACTGCATTTGCAGGACAGGCAGCAGGACAGGTTTTTGAAAATGAAAGAAGATTCGATCTTGTTGTCCGTTTAGACAGTTTGAACAGAACGAATATCGATGATGTAAATAACCTGATGATCTCCACCAATTCAGGAGTGCAGGTTCCTCTTTCACAGGTGGCAAATGTCAGTTATAAATTAGGTCCCGCACAGATCAGTCGTGAGGCAGGAAAAAGAAGAATTGTTATCGGTTTCAATGTGAAAGGCAGAGATGTTGAAAGCGTTGTGGAAGATATTCAGAAAAAGCTGGATCAACAGGTTAAACTTCCATCGGGATATTATTTCACTTATGGTGGTCAGTTTGAAAATCTAAAGGCTGCGAGCGCAAGGTTGATGATTGCTGTTCCTGTATCGTTGCTACTGATCTTTATGCTTTTATATTTCACATTCCATTCCTTTAAACAGGCAGCATTGATTTTCACAGCCATTCCAATGAGTGCTATCGGTGGTGTTTTCGCTTTACTATTAAGAGATATGCCATTCAGTATCAGTGCAGGAATTGGATTTATTGCTTTATTTGGAGTTGCGGTTTTGAACGGTATTGTTTTGATAGGTACTTTCAACCAATTGGAAAAAGAAGGTGAAACTGATATTCTAAAGCGCGTGATGGAAGGTACAAAAACCAGATTAAGACCTGTTTTAATGACGGCAACAGTAGCTTCATTAGGATTTTTACCAATGGCAATTTCTACGGGAGCAGGTGCGGAAGTTCAGAAACCACTGGCAACAGTTGTTATCGGAGGTTTGGTTACAGCTACATTCCTTACTTTGTTTGTATTGCCTATGCTCTACATTATTTTTAATACTAAAATCAATTTTAAAAAAATAGGCAGTAAATCTGTTACAACAATTGTTGTTTTAGGGTTCCTTTTTTTAGGTCAGACTTTTAAAGCACAACAGGGTAATCCTTTGAGTCTTGAGGAGGCTACCAAGATGGCACTAACCAACAATAATTTGATGAAGTCGAAAGATCTGGATATCAAAGCCACGGAAGCATTATTGCCTACAGCTAAAGAACTTCCTAAAATGAATGCAGATATGCAATTAGGACAGTATAACTCGAAAAAGTTTGATCAAATGTTCTCCATTTCCCAAACGATTCCATTTCCAAGCTTATTTAAGGCAAAAAGAGACCTTATTAATGAGCAGGTTAAAGGTAAACAGATCAGTAAGGAAGTTTCTGCGAATGAGCTGGCTAAACAAGTTAGAACATATTATTATCAGATAGAATATCTGCAGTATAATCAAACAAAGCTGGAAAATTTGGATAGCTTATATACCGATTTTATTAGAATAGCAACAGTTAGGTTTAAAGCAGGAGATGTCAAAAAAATTGAGATTAATACAGCTGAAACTCAGAAAGGAGAAATTAATCTGTTGCTCAAACAAAATTGGGTGTATTTAGTTAATGCTTACAAAAATCTAAAAGCGCTTCTGAATACTTCTGAGGATTTTACCATATTATATGATGAGAATTACCATCCTTTGAAAGCAGATTATGTTTTGGACAGCGCTGTAGTAGCAAAACACCCTACCGTAAGAGCTTTTTATCAGGATATGGAGATTGCTGAAAAAAACAAAAGGGTTGAAAAGTCCCTCGGTTTACCAGATTTCACAATAGGTTATACGAATCAGTCACTGATTGGTTTTCAGACTGTAAATGGGATGGATCAATATTTTAACAGTGGAAACAGGTTTCATTCTGCGACAATAGGCGTTTCAATTCCTTTGACTTTTGGCGCAACCAAGGCTAGAATACAATCATTGGAATACCAAAAGCAAATGGCTGAGTCCAATGCAAAGTTTCAGCAAAAACAATTGGAAGCACAGCTTGAAAATGCTTTGAACCAATATCAGCAGAATGTAAAACAATATGATTACTACGTCAATCAGGCTATTCCAAATGCTGAGAAGATTACGAAAGCAGGACAGTTAGGATATAAAACTGGGGAAATATCATATGTGGAATATCTTTTTGCATTGCAGACTTCAACCAATATTCAGTTGAAATATCTGCAATCCATTCAGCAGGTCAATGAATCTGTCATTATCATTAATTCAATAATCAATCAATAAAATGAAATGCCTGTAATGCTATTAATTAATCGGTATTACAGGTACTTCATCTGATAAATAAATTTATAAAGATGAAAATCAAATATAGTATTGTATCTCTAGCTTTAATTTCACTTTTTGCCATTAGTTGCGGAAAGAAAGATACAGCGGAAGCAACAACAGAAAAACCCAAAACAGAACAAGCTGAAGAGGGTGCTCACGAAGAAGGACCGAAAACTATTGCAGAACTTACAGAAGAACAGATGAAATCGGTAGGTGTTGTATTAGGGCAAGTTGAAATGAAAGACTTAACATCAACCATAAAAGCCAACGGATTGTTGAGGGTTCCTAATGATAAAAAAGCTACAGTGACCTCTTTGTATGGAGGTGTTATTAAGACCATTAATTTTCAGATTGGTGATTACGTAAGAAAAGGGCAGGTGTTGGCAAGCATCAGTAATCCAGAATACATTCAGCTGCAGGAGCAATATCTAACCATAAACAGTCGAATATCTTTTGCAGAGCAGGAATTCAGAAGACAGAAAGAGCTATTTGACAATGATGCAGGAGCTAAAAAGAATCTTCAGAGTTCTGATGCCGAACTTAAGAGCCTGAGAACACAAAGAGCGTCTTTACAAAGACAGCTTCAGCTGATGGGTATAAGCCCGGGAAGAGTCAACAATGGCAATCTCCGTTCAGGATTGGTTATTACTGCTCCTATCAGTGGTGTAATTAGTAATATCAATGCACAAATAGGAAGTTATGTAGATGTTTCATCTCCGGTTTTGGAAATGATAGATAACAGTTCAATTCACCTGGATCTTCAGATCTTCGAAAGAGACTTACCTAAAATGAAAGTAGGTCAGAAAGTACAGTTTAAATTAACCAATAATCCTGAAGTATTTTATAATGCAACGGTTTACAGTATCGGTTCTTCTTTTGAAAATGAAAGCAAGACGATTTCTGTTCATGCTAATGTTACAGGTAATAAAGTGGGATTGATTGACGGAATGAATATCACAGGTGTAATAAATCTTGAGAGTGCTACAACACCTGCTGTTCCTGATGAAGCAATCGTAGAGGCTGACGGTAAATTTTATGTTTTTGTACAGACAGACAAAAAAGATGAGGAGCATGAGGCTATAGAAAAGGCAGATGATGATCATGGACATGGACATGATGAAGGAGAAGCTGAACACGGTCATAAAAATGAGCAGGAAGCTGGAAATCATGCCAAGGAGCAGGGAAAGAAAATGAATTTTGAAAAAGTTGAAGTGGCTAAAGGTTCATCAGAAATGGGCTACACCGCTATTACTCCTGTTACCGAAATTCCAAAAGATGCAAAGATTGTCGTTAAAGGAGCTTTCTTCGTGAATGCTAAATTATCGAACGCTGGGGATCACGGGCATTAATTAACAAAAAGAGTGGAATTAACCGTAAGGTGTTTCCACTCTTATTTTAAATATTAATTATTATGGCTTTAAGACAAGAACTAGAAACACAAGGTAGCTGGCTATTCAGATACAGAAGTTTTTTACCACTCATTGTTATTTTCATCGGTTTAGCAGTTTTTATTGAAAGCAATTGGAACAGAAGTGCTTCCGAATGCAGTCTTTATTACGAAATAATCTGCCTCCTTATTAGTATGTTCGGATTGGGAATAAGAATTTATACGGTTGGATTTACGCCTAAAAATACATCAGGCAGAAATACAAAAGAAGGTCAGGTTGCTGATGAGCTTAATACAACAGGTATTTATAGTATTGTCAGAAACCCATTGTATCTTGGTAATTTCTTTATGTGGCTTGGTCTGGCTATGTTCACTGAAAATGCATGGTTTATAGTTTCATTCATTCTTTTCTATTGGATTTATTATGAAAGAATCGTATTTGCAGAGGAGCAGTTTCTTGAAAGAAAATTTGGAGATTATTATGTCAGATGGACTGAAAAAGTACCTCCTTTTATACCCAATTTTTCATTATTCAAAAGTAATCAACTGAGATTCAGTATCAGGAAAGTTTTACTTAAAGAAAAAAACGGACTTTTTGCCATCTTCCTGATTTTTACGGTTTTTGATCTTACAGCCGAACTTATGAATAATCATCTTCATTTTAATACTATCTTTATGATAGGTTGTCTATTGACTATGCTCTTATATGTTGTTTTGAAGATACTTAAAATTAGGAACATGTTTTCTCTGGAAAATAGCAGATAGAAAATATATAAATAAACAAAAAACAAAAAAGCGATGTTACTAAACAAAAGAATTTCAATCGGATATTTTATCCGACAAATTAAATACCAGATTGTACTGATTGTATTTTTTGCCTTTCTTATAGGATTTTTAGATGATATCTCAATTTTAAATAAGATATCAATCCCTCTAAGTATTCCCGCGTTACTGGGCACTGCCGTGTCACTATTATTAGCATTCAGAACTGCACAATCCTACGAAAGATGGTGGGAAGCAAGAACGGTTTGGGGGGCGATTGTCAATGACTCAAGGTCATTTATAAGACTTGTAAAGCAATTTGTTCCTAAGGAAAGTCAGGATACAAAAGAATTTGCAGAAAGACAAATTGTTTGGCTTTATGCTCTCGGTGAGGCGCTAAGAAAACAGCCATTCTCAAGTAGGGTTCAAGAGTACCTTAACTCTAAAGACATCAAAGGAACAAATATTCCGAATGCTTTGTTAGACAATCATTCTGAGCAGATTCGGAAAATTGCTAACGATTATGATGTTTCAGATTTTAAGCAAGTACAGCTTAATGAAGTATTAATGAGATTATGTGACAGTATGGGTAAATGTGAACGATTGAAAAATACTGTTTTCCCAAGAGCCTACAGTATATTATTGCATACATTAATTTATGTTTTTGCTTTTTTATTGCCCTTTGGTTTGGAAGATTCTCAGTTGACTGTAGAAATAGCCACTACTATTATTGTCCCTATTATATTTATTTCGATAGAGAAAACAGCAATCATTATGCAGGATCCATTTGAAAATACACCGGTTGATACACCAATGACCTCTTTGGCACAAACCATAGAGATTAATATTCTTCAGATGATAGGAGAAGAAAATGTTCCTGTAAAAAAACTAAATGATTCTTATTTTGAAATGTAGTTTAAGTTTAAATTAATGTCTAAAAATTATGAGTAACGATAATAAAAATCTATCTGCCTCTGCAAAACACAAAAAAAATCTTTTGATTGTGCTTTGTTTAAGTGGTACATATATGATTGCAGAAGTAGTTGGAGGTATAACTACAAAAAGCTTAGCACTATTAGCTGATGCTGCACACATGTTGACAGATGTTGTAGGATTGTTTTTAGCATTTATTGCCATCAAGATAGGTGAAAGAAAAGCAACCTCTCAAAAGACTTTTGGCTATTATAGAACAGAAATTCTGGCAGCAGTTATCAATGCAGTAGTTTTATTGGGTATTTCTATATATGTTTTGTTTGAAGCCTATCAGAGATTTCAAAGTCCTCCAGAAGTACAGAGCACTCCAATGTTAATCGTGGCTGGTATTGGTCTTATTGTAAATATTATAGGAATTATGATCATTCGCAAAGATTCAAATACGAGTCTTAATATGAAAGGCGCTTATTTTGAAGTTCTTTCAGATGGTTTAACGTCAATTGGGGTAATGATCGCTGGTGTAATAATGTTAACGACAGGATGGTATTATGCTGACCCATTGATTTCCGCAGCAATTGGTCTTTTAATTTTTCCAAGAACTTGGAAGCTCTTAAAAGAGGCTGTAAATGTCCTTTTAGAAGGAACGCCAAAAGATGTAAATATTGAGGACTTACGAAAATCTCTTGAATCCATAAAAGGGGTTAAAAAATTACATGATCTTCATGTCTGGTCTCTAACTTCAGGTGTTAATGCAATGAGTTCACATGTTATTACTGAGCATAGTGAGGATACAAATATTCTCCTAAAAACACTTTCAGACAAAGCTACCACTGATTTTAAAATTTCACATACTACCTTTCAAATTGAGACGGAAGGGCATCAAGAAGGTGAAGTACACCTTTAAAATTTTTAACCAGAACATTATTGAAAATACTGAAATATGGAAAACAAATTTGATGTAATAATTATCGGCTCTGGTCCCGGAGGGTATGTTTCAGCTATTCGCTGTGCACAACTGGGTATGAAAACAGCAATTATAGAAAAGTATCCCGTCTTAGGAGGAACATGTCTTAATGTTGGATGTATTCCCTCTAAAGCAATGCTGGATAGTACAGAACGTTTCGCAGATATTATAAATGATGCTGCTGAACACGGTATTTCTGTAGAGAATCCTAAAGTAGATTTCAATAAGATGGTAGCCCGAAAATCTGATGTTGTATCTAAAATTAATGGAGGAATCAAATTCTTAATGAAAAAAAATAAGGTCGAAGTTCTTCAAGGCTGGGGCTCATTCATTGATAAAAATACTATTCTTCTAAAAACTGAGACGAGTGAATTAAAAATCACTGCAGATAATATTATTATAGCTACGGGATCCAAACCGTCTTCCTTACCAGGAATAACAATTGATAAGCATCGAATTATAAGTTCAACGGAAGCACTTTCATTGAAGGAAATTCCAAAACATCTTATCATCGTTGGAGGAGGAGTAATAGGAATGGAAATGGGGTCTGTTTTTGCAAGACTGGGAACTAAAATTACAGTTTTAGAATACTTAGATAGGCTGATTTATACCATGGATGAAAAAATAGGTCTTGAACTTCAAAAATCGCTTAAAAAACAAGGTTTTGAATTTCTTATGAATCATGAAGTCAAAGAAGTTATTGCTGCAGATAATAATGTAAAGGTTCTGGCAAAAAATAAAGAAGGTGAAGAAATCTTAATAGAAGGCGATTATTGTCTTATTTCTATTGGAAGAAAGCCCTATACTGAAGGGCTTGGTTTAGAAAATGTCGGAATTAAACTTTCTTCTAAAGGTCAGATTGAGACTGATCAAAATTTAGAAACGAATGTTAAAGGTGTCTATGCGATCGGAGATGTCATTAAAGGTTCTATGCTGGCACATAAGGCTTCAGAAGAAGGAATATTTGTAGCAGAGACTATTGCAGGACAGAAACCCCATATCAATTATAATTTAATACCAAATATAGTATATACAAGCCCAGAAGTTGCTGGGATAGGAAGTACGGAAAGGGAATTGAAATCACAAGGTAGATTATATAGGGTAGGAGAATTCCCTTTTTCTGCATCAGGCAGGGCAATTGCGAGTGGTCATACAACTGGTTTGATCAAGATTCTCTCTGATGATCAATCCGATGAGATATTAGGAATCCATATAATCGGTGAACGAGCCTCTGACATGATAGGAGAAGCAACCGTAGCCTTGGAGTTCAGAGCTGCTTCTGAAGATATTTCCCGCATTTCTCACGGCCATCCAACTTATTATGAATCGATACGCGAAGCTTGTCTTGCCGTACATGGAATAGCTATTCATATTTAATACTTCTAAGCTAATTGCAGGATGAAATTTACAAACCTATTTAAAAGTAGTTATACGCTACTTATCAGATTTTTTATTTTATACATTATCCTTTCTTTTTTGATAAGATTAGGATTCACAATATTTTCTATAAATCAATCTGATTTGGCAGTAATCTCATTTGTGAAGATCTTTATTTTAGGTTTTATCTTTGATCTTGGAGTAGGACTATTTTTTGTTTTACCATATAGTATCTATTTATTATTTCTTCCTAAGAAATTAATTAATACAAAATTTAATAGGTCAATCACCTATTTTAGTTTTTCACTTTCTGTTCTTATACTATTTTTCTCATTTTTCGCGGAAATAACCTTTTGGCAGGAATTTGAAAGTCGTTTCAACTTCATTGCTGTTGATTATTTGATCTATACATACGAGGTGGTCAGTAATATCAATCAATCTTATCCATTACCCTTCTTGTCAGCCATTATGATTGGGCTGACCGTCCTCGTTATTTTTATATTTCATAGAAAGAAATATTTTTCAGACGCATTTACTGGAAAAACAAAATTTTATACACGACTCAGGGTAACCGCAGTTATTGTTTTTGGTACTTTAATCTATGCACTCTTCGTCGATAATAGTCTTGCAGACACTAGCAGAAACAGATACCAAAATGAATTATCGAAGTCAGGTATTTATTCATTCTTTTCAGCATATAAAAACAATGAGATAAATTATGATCATTTTTATAAACTCATTGACAGTACTGAAGCTTTCAAAATTGTAAGGAATGACCTGAAAGAGCCTAATTCATTTTATTCATCAAACAATTTTAGTATAAAGAGAAAAATTAAAAGTCCATTACCGCTTCCCCAAAGACCCAATGTAATAATGATTACAATGGAAAGTTTCAGTGCAGATTTTATGAAAACTTTTGGAAATAATCAGAATTTAACTCCAACTCTCGATTCTTTAGCAAAAGAAGGCATTTTATTCACAAATATGTATGCAACTGGAACAAGAACAGTGAGAGGAATGGAAGCTCTTTCAATTGCAGTTCCTCCTACACCAGGAAATAGTATCGTAAGAAGGAAAAATAATAATGACCTTACCACAATTGGATCAATTTTTAATTCGCAAGGATACAACACAAGTTTCTTTTATGGAGGTGATGGATATTTCGATAATATGAATAAGTATTTTGGAAACAATGGATATAATATATTAGATAGACCAAGAAATGCCATTGTAAAAGAGAAATATTCTTCGACTAGAACTTCTATTGATGATCGTAATGTCACTTTTGAAAATGCATGGGGTATTTGTGATGAGGATCTTTACAATGAGGTTATTAGGAATGCAGATCAACAATATAAAAGTGGAAAACTATTTTATGATTTTGTGATGACTACTTCAAATCACAGGCCCTTTACGTACCCTGAAGGGAAAATTGATATTCCATCTGGTTCGAGTCGCGAAGGTGCTGTAAAATATACAGATTATGCTATCGGTGCTTTTTTGAAAAAGATTAAATCAAAGCCGTGGTATAAAAATACAGTCATTGTGATTGTATCAGATCATTGTGCAAGTAGTGCTGGAAAAAATGAGATTGATGTTGCTAAATACCATATACCTGCATTAATAGTCAATCTTGCAAAAAAAGAGCCTTTTAAAATAGAAAAAATGTGTTCGCAAATTGATTTATATCCTACGTTATTTAGCATGTTTGGATGGAATTATACAAACAATCTTTATGGTAAAGATGTACTTGCTGATAATTATACTCCAAGGATTTTCGTTGGAACTTATCAAAAGCTGGCATATATGGAAAATAATGAACTTGTTATTTTATCTCCACAGCAAAAATTGGAAACTTATCAATATCAGAAAGAAAATAATGAACAGACTCCCTGGAAAAATAATAATGATGTCATAAAGCGTGCAATTGCTAATTATCAGACGGCTTATTATCTTTTTAAAAATAATGGATTGAAGCAGAAATGAAAATAAACAAATATTAACCAGAAATGGAAATGGATATACGCTTTGAGATTTTAATATTAGGAAAGATTTTGCTCTCATTAGTACTTGGCTGTATTATAGGTTTTGAAAGAGAAACTGCCCATAAAGATGCAGGTATTAGAACATTTGGTGCAATAACATTGGCATCATGTCTTTTTGTGGCTATCGCATTGCATCTGACAAATGATAAATCAGCTATTGCGAGAATGTTGGCAGCTATAGCTACGGGACTAGGATTTATAGGAGCTGGTTTAAGCTTTAAGGATAAAGGAAATAATCTTCTTGGATTAACAACCTCCTCTGCTCTTTGGGCAGCAGCAGCAGTTGGTTCAGCAGTTGCACTTAATATGTTTGTATTGGCAATATTTTCAACTGTTTTTATATACATATTATTATCGCTTAATAAGTTCACATGGTTTAAAAAGATTATAAAGAGTAATATTCCAAAGAAAAATACACAAGATGAAGAACACTAAGTTTAGCATTTTGTAAATTTTAATAAAACATCTAATCAAAATATTATGGAACACATTCACAAATATGATGCAGAGGGCAAACAGCTCTGCTGCTCACCACAAGAAGAAAAGATTGATAAAAAAGCAAACAAACTATTAAAAAAAGAGAAACATAGTTCAAACGATGGCCATGGTCATGAGCATAGCGATGATGATGGACATGACCACGGAAGTACTGACAAGACAGTTTTTCAAATGTTCTTGCCATCAGTAATATCGTTTGTACTTCTGTTGATAGGGATTATATTTGATAATTATGTGAAAGTTGCCTGGTTTAACGGATGGATTAGAACGGTATGGTATATTGCCGCCTATATTCCTGTTGGTCTTCCTGTAATAAAGGAAGCAGCTGAAAGTATAATTAAAGGTGATGTATTTTCAGAATTTTTCCTCATGACTATAGCAACTGTCGGTGCATTCATTATAGCAGAATATCCTGAAGGTGTTGCTGTAATGTTATTTTATGCAGTAGGAGAGACATTTCAAACTCTTGCAGTTACAAGAGCCAAGAGCAATATTAAAGCTTTATTAGACCAGCGCCCAGATGAAGTAACAATTTTGGAAAACAATACACCAAAAACTATAAAAGCAGAGCAAGCTAAAATAGGAGAGATTATTCAATTGAAACCTGGTGAAAAATTAGCATTGGATGGAGAATTACTTAGTGATTCTGCCTCATTTAATACTGCGGCTTTAACTGGTGAAAGTAAACCGGATACGAAAAGTAAAGGGGAAGCTGTTTTAGCGGGTATGATTAATCTAACTAGTGTCGCACAAGTAAAAATCACTACAGCTTATGAGGATAGTAAGCTTAGTAAAATTTTGGAATTGGTACAGAATGCTACATCACAAAAAGCACCAACAGAGCTTTTTATTAGAAAATTTGCTCGTATTTATACACCAATAGTTGTTTTATTGGCCGTACTGATATGCCTTATTCCATATTTTTTCGTCAATGATTATGTATTCAGAGATTGGCTATATCGATCATTGGTATTTTTAGTGATCTCTTGCCCTTGCGCATTAGTTATTTCAATTCCATTGGGATATTTTGGAGGAATTGGCGCTGCAAGTCGAAATGGTATATTATTTAAGGGAAGTAATTTTTTGGATAAAATTGCTGAAATCCAGAATGTGGTTATGGATAAAACTGGGACTATGACCGAAGGCGTATTTAAAGTTCAAGAGGTAAATATTCAGCCGGAATTTGATAAAAATGAAATTCTGAAAATTGTAAATGTTTTGGAAAGCAAGTCAACACATCCTGTTGCAACGGCAATTCATGAATACGTTGGAGAAATTGATAACTCTGTAAATTTTGAAAATACTGAAGAGATCGCAGGGCATGGACTTAAAGCTTCGGTTGGAGGAAAGGAATTATTAGTAGGAAATTTCAAATTGATGGACAAATTCAATATTAAATATGATATTGACCCTTCCAAAATTGTTTATACAATTATCGCGATTGCCTATGAAGGAAAATTTGCTGGCCTTATAACTATTGCTGACAGTATTAAACAAGATGCAGAAATGACTATTAACAAACTTCATAATCTTAATATCAAGGCAACTATGCTCAGTGGTGATAAGAGCAGTGTTGTTAAATATGTTGCTGATGAGCTAGGTATTGATAATGCTTTTGGAGATCTTCTTCCCGAGGATAAAGTTAATAAAGTAAAAGAGATTAAAGCAAGAAAAGAAAGCGTAGCATTTGTAGGTGACGGAGTAAATGATGCTCCAGTGGTGGCATTAAGTGACGTAGGAATAGCTATGGGTGGATTAGGTAGTGATGCTACCATTGAGACAGCGGATGTTGTGATTCAAGATGATAAACCGTCAAAGATTCCTGTTGCAATCAATATAGGTAAACAGACCAAAAAAATAGTTTGGCAGAATATCATTCTTGCATTTGTAGTAAAAGCGATTGTACTTATACTTGGTGCTGGTGGTTTGGCAACAATGTGGGAAGCTGTTTTTGCAGATGTGGGAGTATCATTGATAGCTATTTTAAATGCTGTTAGGATTCAGAAAATGAACTTTAATTAGTAGATACTGATAATATTAGCATTCTATAATGCAATAGAAAATTTCAATTTTTAGTCCTATGAGAATCAATGTCTAAATAATTTCTAAATACATATTGGTAACCTAGTGAATTCCGATTTTTTATCGGAACAGGTAAAGTTATATTCTGAAATTAAAAAAAAATTATATAAAATATCAGTGATAATGAAAAATTCAGTGAAAAAATATTTGTTTTCAATTCTAATTGTTTGTAATTATTTTCTTTCTGCTCAAGATAGTCCGATTTTGACAGATATTAATGCCAAGGATTCTTTGGTTGTTACTGACAACCACTCTTTAACTTTAAAAAAAATGATTGTGCCAGCAGGCTTAATATCTCTAGGGGCAATTAGTTTTGCTATTCCTCAAATGAAAAAAATTGACAGGGATATAAGGGGAGAAGTTAACGAGCATAACCTCTCTAATTCGAAACTAGACAATTACACCCAATATGTTCCGGCCGCAATGGTTTATGGATTAAATGCAGCAGGTATAAAAGGTAAACATAATCTAAAAGAACGTACAGTAATATTGGCAACAAGTCAAGCTATCACCGCAGCTATTGTACTCCCTAGCAAAAAAATAATAGGAGAGGAACGTCCTGATAGATCAAATAATATGTCATTTCCTTCAGGACATGCAGCCGTAGCTTTTTCAACTGCACAATTTCTTTTTAGAGAGTATAAGGATACAAATTACTGGATAAGTTTATCCGGTTATCCCTTCGCAGTTTTTACGAGCATTTATCGAATAATTAATAATAAACATTGGGCAACGGACGTATTTGCAGGTGCTGGTGTTGGAATATTGTCAACAGAACTGGCTTATTGGTTATATCCTAAAATCAATTCTTTGTTTAACATCAGCAGAAATGAGTCTTCTTTTATAATTTCTCCATTTTATCAAAAACTTGATAAAACAAATATGATTGGAATAAACTATCAACTGTCTTTCTAAAAATTTTGTAATGACTGTTAAAAGAAGAAAAAATAGAGAGGCTAAAAGAAAAGTAATGCAGGGAGATAAACGTCGGATTTCTTCCACGGATATCTTCTATCTTATGTGCTGTATTCTCTTTTTTCTTTTGTTGATAATACATCAGGTTTACACATTCGGTGTAAAAAAAGCAAAAATTCTTCATGAGTCACCACATCACGAAACTCATAATAAATAATAATATATACTACTCATTCAAACAAAATTTATTTAAATAACTATTATCAATTTTTTATTTTTTTTATCAACATGAAAAAATTATTACTAAATCTTTTGGCGGGATTTATGTTTACCGCTTTTAACGCGCAGGCACCTGCTAATTACTATGATGGAACATCGGGATTATCTGGTGCAGCACTTAAATCAAAACTTAAGTCAATAATTACCAATGGACATCAAGACAAAGGATATGGAGGTCTATTAAATGCATTTCAAACTACCGATCGAGACAATTTTTATGAAAACGACGGAACTGTAATGGATATGTATTCTGAAAATCCAATTGGACCAGATCCATATAATTATAATCACGGCTCTAAACAATGTGGTAATTACAGCAATGAAGGAGATTGCTATAATAGAGAGCATGTGATACCACAAAGTTTATTTAATCAGAACTTACCAATGAGATCCGATGTTCATTTTGTTACACCAACTGATGGGAAAGTGAATGGAATGCGTTCAAATTATCCCTTTGGAAAAGTAGGATCGGCTTCCTTTACTTCATTAAATGGATCAAAACTAGGAACTTCTGCTTCGGCGGGTTACTCGGGAACGGTTTTCGAGCCAATAGATGAATTTAAAGGAGATATTGCAAGAATGATTCTTTATTTTGTAACAAGGTATGAGACACAACTTTCAGGTTTCAGCAGTGGAAATATTTTAGGCACTTCAGCATTTCCAGGTCTTCAAACTTGGGAGCTAAAGCAATTACTTACGTGGAATGATATGGATCCGGTTTCAGCTTTTGAAATAGCACGTAATAATGCAGCATTTATCTACCAAGGAAATAGAAATCCTTATATAGACCGTCCAGAATTTGTTGCGCAGATTTGGGGATCTTATATGGCTGTAGATGACGTTGTGCTTTCTACAAATATTTCGATTGTTCCAAATCCTGTTAGAGGCAATATTTTACAAGTAACTGGCGACAAAGATCTGAAACAATTTAAAACCGCATTAATTTATAATTCTGCAGGACAAAATGTTCAAACTGTTGAAAAGCCATTTGAGAGTGGCAATACCATTAGTTTGAAAAATCTACCCAAAGGAGTATATTTCCTAAAATTGGATAACAGCAATATCAAATTTATTGTAACAGAATAAATAACAATGCAACTAGGCCGGTGATAATAACCGGTCTTTTTGTTTAATTAATATATTGATTTGACTAGTTAAATTAGGATTTAATGCTAAATATCATAGGCTGATAAAATTCCTAGATTTATTTTTGCAATATTGAAAAATATTCTCTCCATTTTTATAATTTTTACGCTTGTAGTCAGTCCTCTGTCTCCATTCATAAATTATGTGATGAATTACAATTTTATCGTAAAAAATCTTTGTGAAAATAGGGACAAACCTCAATTGATGTGTAATGGGAAATGTTACCTTGCAAAAGTGGAGTTGCTAACTTTTTTAGGACACAATTCTTATACTCTTTATCTTTAAGAGTATGAAAAAGATCAGAAAAATTACAGTTTAGAGATTTAAAATCCAAGCAGTATCTTTAAGTGAACAACAACCTCGGTAGCTGAAGAATTAGGGATCTGTAAAGAAAGTCTCGTTAATTGGCGAAAACTTCACAAAGAAGGTAAACTTAGCAAGGAAAAACAAATATCCTCTGATCCGATAAGGGAAGAGTTATTGAGGCTACGCAAGGAACTGGAAGAAACAAAGCTTGAACGTGACATCTTAAAAAAGGCGGTAGGCATCTTCTCCAAGAGAGACGGGTAAGATATAAATTTATCAAAGAACACGCTGGATTGTTTCCTGTCGGAAAGATGGCGAAGTACTAAAGGTAAGCAGGAGCAGTTTTTATCATTGGAAGAAAAGAAAGCCGAGTAGTCGGTCAGAAAGAAGAGCCATTTTATCAGCAGAAATCTTCAGTATTTATCATTGGAGCCGTGGGAGGTATGGAAGCCCCCGTATTGCCCGAGAACTAGAAGCAAAAGGAATGAGAGTCTCACGTCCTTTAGTGGCTAGATTAATGAGAGAACGCAATCTGAGAAGTATTGTAAAGAAAAAATTTAAGAAAACTACCAATTCCTCCCATCGATACCCTGTTGCTGAAAATTATTTGAATCAAAATTTTCAGGTTAAAAGCAGTAAAGAGGTCTAGGTGTCTGATATTACGTATATCCACACAGGTCAGGGTTGGTTGTATCTTACTACAGTCATTGATTTGTTTGACAGAAAGGTTGTCGGCTGGTCATTAAGTGGGACGATGAAGGCTCAGGACACCAGTATTGCTGCCTTGAAAATGGCAAGACTCCATCGTTCTTTACAGGATCATGATAGCTTGATTTTCCATTCAGATAGAGTGATACAATATGCGTGTACAGAATTTACATCAATAGTCGGAAAAAACATTATCCGAAGTATGAGTGGAAAAGAAAATTGTTATGATAATGCTGTAGCGGAGAGTTTTTTCAAGACTCTGAAAACCAGGATTGTCTACCAAAATAAATATGAAACTAGAGATCATGCCAAAAACTCTGTGTTTGAACATATAGAAACATTTTACAACCCTCACAGAAGGCATTCGGCTTTAGGAAATTTAACCATAAAAGATTATCAAATTTTAATGTCTAATCAATCTAAAAATGTAGCATAAAGAGTATATAAATTTTGTCTCAAAAATAGTTGCAATTTCATTTGAAATATTTTGGTAAACTAGTACATTGTTATAATTAAAATTCCCTTTCTGAAATTTAGAAAAGGAATTATTAAGAATTCTATAAAAGATGATTTTACAATGGAATTATGCAGACTAAATATTATTGATAGTGTTTTTAGATTTTTCTGATTTTGTAAGAATGTTTCTCAAATTTGACATATCATCACTAATTCTTTTATCAAGTATTTTTGCGTAATGTTGAGTGGTTTTTATATTAGTGTGCCCAAGCATCTTGCTTACACTCTCAATTGGAACACCATTCGACAAAGTAATCGTTGTAGCAAATGTATGTCTGGCAATATGGAAAGTCAATTCTTTATTAATTCCACAGACATTAGCAATTTCTTTGAGATAAGAATTCATTTTTTGGTTACTTAAAACAGGGAATAGCACATCTGAATTTATACATTCTGGATGATATTTATATTTTATAATAAGTTCTAATGCTAACGGTAATAATGGAACTCTAGTTGATGTGTCAGTCTTCTGACGTTTTTTAAATATCCATTCATTACCATCTACACCAGTATTAATGTGAGATTTTGATAATTTCTTGACATCTACATATGCTAATCCTGTGTAGCAACTAAATAGAAAAATATCTCTAACTTGATTTAATCTTTCGGAAGCAAAATCTTTTTCGAAAATAGCTTGTATCTCTTCTTTATTTAAATATGTTCTTTCAACGACTTTAATTTTTGCTTTGTATCCTACAAAGGGATCTTTGGCTAACCATCCGTTCGCCATACATAATCGTATTATTTTTTTGAAATTTTTAAGATATTTAACTGCTGTGTTATTTGCACATTTGCGCTCGCTACGAAGCCAAAAATCATAATCAGCAATAAAAGCGTGGTTAATCTGAGTAATATCTATATCTGAAATTTTATATTTCCATTTTAAAAATTCCTGAGTGTGTTTTAAAGATGTCTTATAACGTTCTAATGTTCCTGGCGCGAAATCCTGACCGATTAATGCTTCCACTTTATCATTGTGATCTTGAAATATGGGGATTAGCATCCGTTGTTCTAAATCAGTACCCAAAAGCTTCGACTTTAAACTATCTGCTGTCACAAAGTTTTCTTCTTTCAACATTGAATAATGTGTGTCATAAACCTGTTGTTCCAAAGTTTTTAGGTAAGTATTTAGTATTTTGGCATCTTGCCCATAGCCGATAGCTTTATGAGATTTGCTGTCCCATTTCTTTGGATCGATATACCTTTTGGCTGCAATTTCTGCGGCTTTGCCGTCGATTGTGATACGTAAATAAATTGGAGCACTTCCGTTTGTGCGGATTTTATTCTTTTTGATAAAGAATAGAAGATTGAATGTTTTGTTCATTGTGTGATAATTTTAATTGTTTAAAAAGTTACTTTTTATTACCACTTTTTTGCAAGATGAATGTTGTTTAAACATCCTATTCATAAGCCTTTTCAAGATTTTTAGTGACCTGTTTTTGGCGTTTTTTGAATAGGTCACTAAATAGGTCACTTGAAATATGCTCTTTTTTGTATTATTTTGCTACATGAACAGAAACAAAAAACGCTGTAAACATTGATGTTTACAGCGTTTTAGCTTATTTTGGTTTCCCAACTGGCGGAGAGTGAGGGAAATGAACCTTGTTAAAATTATCATAACTCATTTTATTTAAATATTCTATTTATCAATATTTTATGTATATTTACATATATGAAAACAACTTGTTTTTATGTTTAATTATAGAAGTATTAGCACCTAAATTGGCACCTTATGAATTCAACATTTAAACTGAAAGAACCTAATAGCGAAAAGGAAACCCTTATTTATTTCCGTTCTTATTTTGGAAGTGAAAATAAGAATTTTATTTATTCCACAGGTGAAAAAATAATTCCTTCTGAATGGGATTTTGAAAGCAGACTGCCTAATGACATTAATGGGAGGACAAAAAGAGCAGAGAATCACAGAAGTATAAAAAAGCAACTCGATAGATATGTTGGTTTTTTCACTGAAATCGTTAACCGATATAAAAACATAGGAGAAGAATTAACAATTGATATTGTAAGACAAAGATTCGATGAAGAATTCAAAAAGATTAAGATTAAAGATGATTTTTTCAGAATATATGATGAATTCATTCAAGAAAAAGAAAATGATTATTCCGGCAATTCCATATCCAAGTCTACTAAGGACAGATATGACTATAATAAAAGACTATTGCAAGATTTTCAAGATTACTACAAATTAAAATTGAGTTTGGGAAATTTTGATGATAAGATTTATAACAAATTCCTCAAATATTGCATTGAAATAAAAGACCATTCCGCCAATACAGTACATAGAAATGTTGGATTGCTGAAAACATTCCTGTATTGGGCTTTGAGCAAAAAATATACTTATAATAATAATTTCATTAATTTTAAGAAACCTCCAAAGTTCAGAACCGATGAAATAGCTTTGAATTATCAGCAGGTAGAAGAAATTTACGTATATGATTTCAGTAAAAACAGAAGATTGGAAAGAGTGCGTGATTTATTTGTATTTGGTTGTGTAACAGGAATGCGTTTCGGAAACTACAGCCGTATTTCGAAACAGGATATTCAAGGGGATTTTATTCGGGTAGTTGATTTGAAAAGTAAATTAAAAAAACTTTCCATTCCGCTCAACAGTATGTCGAAAGCTATTCTTGAAAAATATGACTATGAACTTCCTAATATTTCTAATCAGAAAATGAATGAATTTATCAAAGAGGTTTTTAAAGAAATGAAGTTTACTGAGGGTATTAAAAAGACAATGAAATATGGTGACGAGTTAATAGATAAGAAATCTGAATTTTGGGAGAGGATTTCTTCGCATACCGCCCGAAGAAGCTTTATTACTATTATGAAGAACAATAAAGTTCCCGATAAAGTAATTATGAGTTACACAGGTCACACCAGCTTAGAAGTTTTCAATAACTATTATCGACCAAGTGAAGAAGATAAGGTTAATTATATGAATGAGGTTTTTAAATAATTATACTCTTAGTTTATGGATAAAAAGAAGCTTTACGGGCGTTGGTTCATTTGGGAAGAATTTGTCGGCATTCCAATGATAGCCTATCATTGGATTAAAGGTGATAGAATCAAAAAATTATTATCTGAAAGAATTGATAAAGCAAGAGAAAATGGAGAACAAGTTGAATTAACAGAAAAAACAAAGCAGGAATTCCTGATTGAGTATGAAAGGCTGGATAACTTTTTCAGTTACCATTTCAAAGAAATCGACAAATCCAGAAATCACAATTTTGAGGATAAAATCAACTATTGCCTGAAACAATACAGAAAGGAATCTTCAAAACAATTGACCTCAAGTAATCTGATGAAGTTGCAGGGCAACTTTCTCAATGGAGCTGAAACCACACTTTTTCTATATTTTGCTTTGAAACAAAAAGTAACAGACGAGATTAGGATTTCTGATATTGTTTTAGGTGAGAATACTTCAAAGATCCTTATCAATTATCTCAAAGACAAAAAATTCATTGATAATAAGAACAATTTCATTGCGGATAAAAAGTCGTCATTTATTCGTATTCATAGATTTCTGAAAGATAACCATATCATAAATCCTGACTTTGAAGATTCTACAATAATCAAAGCAATGGAAAATGAATACAATACAATTTTTGATAAAGGGACTTTTTCAAGAGCGATAAAGGTTAAATCCAATGATTTTGAAGAAAGTATCTATCAAGAACTATCTAAATTGCTTAAAATAGAGTATTAATTTTAAGATGTTAATAGAATTAAAATTGATATTTTACAATCAACAAATTATGTACATTTGAGTATTAAGCACAATCTTACCCAACACCTTGGAAAAAATTGTAAATTTGAACAAAACTATTTTACTATTGAAACTAAATGAATGTACTCAACCAATACATAACCTTTCTAAAAGAATATAAAAAACTACTAGAAAGAGGTGTGAAAGATGTATTAAATTCCACTGTTTCGAGTAACTTTATTTGGAACAATGAAGTTGACTCCTTCATTGATGCAGGTATTTGTGAATCTACCCTACCAAATATTTTCACTTCTAAATTCGCAAAACAGCCTTTAATTTTTTCATTAGAGAAACCTCTAAAGCCCAACATATGTATTCCAAACAAATTCATAGGAATTATTGAATTTGACGAAGCTAAAAACAAGTTTGAAAGCCTGAATGGAGATGATGAAGAACTTCAAGGCTTTCAAAGTTCAACAGAAGGTAAAACAGAAATAGAAAAACTTAAAAAGTTCAAGAAAAACAAAGAGGTTTACTCAAAGCTATATAGAGCATATAACGACATAAAAAATGATTCAAATTTAGAAATTGTTTTAAGCGTTGGATTTGTTCAATACTCGAAACTCAACAATAATGGGAACTTATCAAAAACCAATCAACATTTATTTCATTTCCCATTATCTTTAGATATTGATTCAAATAATGTTGTGAAAATTTCATTTTCAGAATTAGAAAATCCGTATGCAGATTTTTTCTTTCTTAATAACACTCCCATTGAGAAAGAAGTGTTATCAAACATAATTGATAGGTTTGATGAAAGAATTACAGAATTAGGTTATGAATTTGTTTTTGAGAATGACTTTAAAGAACTAATATCAAAATCTATTCAAAAAATTTCCAGTAATTCCGAGTTTGAAAATTCCATATACAGACCTGAAAGCGATTATTTCAGAGAAGATTATTTTAAAATTTCATTTTCTCCAGCAATAAACATCAAACAAAGAAAACCTCGTTTTTTTGAAAGATTAACTGATTCAATTATCAAACATAGTGAAGAAAATGAAATTGAAGCAAAATTATTCAATCTATTAGTAAGAAATCCTGAATCATCGGGAAACAATTCCTATACTAAACCAAACTATTTTAAAGACGAACTTTTTGAAACATATAAAGATAAAACCAAAAGTTTAAACGGAGAAGAAGATTTTTCTGTCTTTTTTCCTCTTCCATTTAATAAAGAGCAAAAACAGATTTATGAAAACTATTTGAAAAATAGATTAACAGTTGTAACAGGACCTCCAGGAACAGGAAAGTCGCATACAATTGTAAATATACTTTGCTCTTTGTTAGCCCAAGGTAAAAGAGTTCTTGTTACCGCTCAAACAGACAAGGCTTTAGAGTCATTATTAGATAAGATTCCAGAAACTTTTGATGATTTAATTTTTACAAAAATTCAATTAGAAACCAATCAAAATCGGTTTTCTTTAGAAAAAAGCATTGGAAATATTTCAAAAATCCTTACAGATAATTTTTACCTAAATGTCGAATCTAAAATTGATGAATTAGACAGTTTAAAAGCAGAATATATAAAACTGAAAACTGAAATCATTCAAGCTCTTGAAAAAGAATATACCCAAATTAGAATCAATGATTCTTTTAATGGTTTTAGAGCCTATCAAATAGTTGAAAAATTTGAATCCAAAAATTCAGAAGAATGGAATTGGATTCAAGATGAGCTAACTAACGATGAGCTTTCTAATTTTGAGTTAATTAGACAAGAAATATTAAAGTACAAAGAATTAATTGATACTGAAATTCGATATAGCAATTCTTTAAATATTAATATTTCTACTGTTTTAAACGAATTAGAAAATTTTGATTTTAAAAATTTTCTATCACTTCAAGAAAATTACAATAAGCAATTAAATCACTTAGGATTAACAGAACATTCAAAAGATAAGGTACTAAAAATAAAATTAGAAAAAGTTATAGATGTTGCGAGTGAATTTTCAACTTCTGATATTATTCTTAAAAACATTAAAGAATTAGAACAACTTCAAAAGCAAATCAATACTCGCATTTCGCAAGAAAATCTGACAACTAACAAAACCTTTAGCGACCTCGCACTAAACGGAACAAAATATCTTTTAGACATAGAAACCTATTTGTCTTATATTGAAAATGGTAAAGCCGGATTTCTGACAAGACTTGCAAACTCTAATTTTAAACAAGTTTCATATTTGGAGCAATTTACCATTAACGGTAAGAAATGCAATAATAAAACTGAAATAGTACAACTAAAGTCGCTGATTGAAAACCTTATTGTAATCAATAATAATTTCAATTTATTGAAACAAAATGGCTATTTGTTCACATTTGATGACAATTCCAATTTGCTCGAAAAATGTAAAATTTTAAACGATGTTCTAAAGAAAGTAGAAATCAACAAAAATGTTATTTCTCAAATTCAGTTTAATTCTGATTTTATCAATCTTTCAGAATACTGTCAGATTAATTTGTTCAACATTGATGAATTGTCACGAAAAGCAATTTTATTAAAAGACGATTTTGAAAAATTACAAAATCTAAACAATAAGTTGACTGAACAAAAACAAATGCTTCAAAATATTGACAGCATTATAGAGCAATCCACGATTAAAGAAATTTTATCAGATTTTTTACCTGTTAATAAAATTGATGATGTTCAAAAATTTGAACAGCTAAAAAGTAAGTTTTTAGAAATCGGTAAGCAAATTGAAATTGAACAAACTTTTATCAATTTAAAAAAGTATCTAAAGAATTTACTTCCTAACACCTTTGATTCGCTAAATAATGTTCCTAATCATTATATTTCAAAAGAAAATTTTGACTATGCGTCTGCAAATGAGTTTATAAAACAAAATGAATTTATCGATTTACAAAAGTGTAAAGAAGAGTTGTCTTTTATCAACAAAAAAATATTTCAAGTCAAATGCGATATTTTATTTGACTTAGCGAAATCAAATTTCAAGAATAAGTTTGAAAAAGATGAAATTGATGCATTCATAAACCTTTTAGAAGTATATAAATACAATCTTTCTCAAAGCGTTAGAAAAATTCGCAATCAAACACAATATCAAATATTAACCCGTAAAAACAGCATTGATATTAGTAAGCAATTATCTTGTTGGGTAATGAAATTTAATGATGTATTAAATTCTGTTGGGAATGAACCTGAAATCTTTGATTGTATTATTGTAGACGAAGCGAGTCAATTAGATTTCAATAGTCTTATTTTAAGTTATTATGCCGAAAATATGATAATCGTTGGAGACGACAAACAAACATCTCCAAGCAGTTTAACAGGTGCAGATGGAAACGATTTTGAGTCTATCAAAAACAAACATCTAAAATTTTTAGGAGCTTATGCACTTCATATAAAAAGTGATAATAGTTTGTTTATGCTTTCAAAAATGGTTGCAGGAACTTCTAACTTAACACTTAGAGAGCATTTTAGATGTGTTCCCGAAATTATTGAATTTTCAAAAAGAGAATTTTATGACAATTCTTTAAGACCTCTAAAACAGATTAATTCAAATAGACTAAATCCAAAAGAAACTTTTTTTGTTAAAGATGCTTTTGCTGAAGATAAAATCGTTCACAAAGAAGTTCAAGAAATCAAAAAGTTTCTACAAAGAATTCTGAATGATGACCAGTATGCTAATAAATCAATTGGTGTAGTTAGTTTAGGAACTGTAAATCATACAGAAAATCTTAAAGATATAAAAGAAGATTTAGCAAATGAATTTGGAAAAGAAAAAATAGATAAACATAAACTTATCATTGAGGATTCTCCTAAATTTCAAGGAGATGAAAGAGATGTAATGATAGTTTCGCTCGGTGTCGCATTGGATTTTCAAAAATTAAAAGAAAACCAAAATGCAAAACCAAGAGCAATAATAAGTAGTCAGGACGAATTTAAAAAAATCAATGTTGCTTTAAGCAGAGCAAAAGAGCAAATGATTTTATTTCATTCTGTCAAATCTGAGCATTTACAATCGAGCGATTTTAGAAATAGAATTCTTACTTTCTTTAACGATGAAGTAAGACCTATTGAACCACTACAAATTGATGATTATAATATTGAAAGATTCCGTCATAATGTTCCTGAACCATTCGATAGTTGGTTCGAATATGATATAACAAAATCACTTATTGGAAAAGGATATAGCTATATCCAACCTCAATATAATGTAAAAGAAGCTGAACTTTTTTATAATCATAAACTAGGAAAACAAGTTTACATAAATTTCAAAATAGATTTAGTCGTTCACAACAACGGAAAAATGGTTGCTATTGAGTGTGACGGAGACCCGTTCCACTCACTTCCCGAAGATGTAGCTTACGATATAGAAAGACAAGAATTTTTGGAACGTGTGGGTTGGAAAGTATATCGTGTACTTTACTCTGCGTTTAAGAGAAGCCCACAAGAAGAAATGGAAAAAATTATTGACTTTATCGAAAAGAACACGAAAAAGGACAATTCAATAATTATTCAACAATCTATTCAAGTCCGTGAAGTTTCAGACAATGAATTTGATGCTTACGAAGAAGCAGATGATAATTCTCCGATACACAAATCATATATCAACATATTAGAAGATGAAATCTATATAACAAACAACGGAAATACATCAAATGGGAGTACTATTAATAACCATAGACATAAATCATTCATAGATATGATTCAAGAAGATTTGGAAAAATCTAATCAAGTGGATTTATTTAGTGATGAAACAAAAATCATTTGTTATTTTAATCTTTTCGATGATAACACTTATAAAATCCAAGAATATTCAGACGAAAGTAGTTTGTTTTCTTTACCCATTGAAGAAAAGTATAGAAACGGCTTTCTTCTACAATGCTACGACAATGGACATATAAACAAGGTCTATGTAAAATCTATTTTGGATAAAAGAATGAATTATCATTATTCTAATGGAAAAAATCCAAATGCCAAAATACTATACTTTAAACTCATTGAAAAAGATTCTATAATTGCATTAAAGATAAAGCGAGGTTCAGAAACTGTTTTCAAAGCACATAAGACCGAAAGAATCTCTAATAGAGAACTTTTAAATTTACAAGGATACAAAGTTGTTTATCAAAATGCTGACAGCATAGAATACAAAATATTGCCTCAAAATATCTACCAGGATATACAGCGACTTATATTTACAAGTTTTACAGCCGAGGGAAAATCTGTGTTGAATAACTATTATGAGAACGAATGGAATATAATTAAGCGATTTATACCAAAATTAAATGAATAAGAAAGACTTTGTGCCAAGGTTTTTTGCGTCAGGCGCGCTGAAATAAAAACTCGATTTAGCATTTCAGATGAACGTAATAATATCGGCTTTTGTGCCTTGATTTTCCGCCCAAAAGCAAAGCCCCGAAACGTTAGCATACTCCAACGACACCGCTTGAAACAAAAATAACCAACAGAAATGCTAGAAATCAGAAAAGGAACTGCAACAAAAAATTATGAGAACACTTTTTTTAGAGAGTTTGCGGACAATCTGAAAAAGATGTTTGACAAATATTCTCTTGACGGCTTACTGATTGCAAACTCTGAATGTGAAGCTGAAAAAAGACTACAAATTGATGCTTTACTCGTGACAGAAAAGGCGGTTTTAATTATTGATTTCAAAAACTTTGGTGGAAAAATTATTTTACCCAAAAATGCAAAATCAGAATTTGCATTTGGTGTTTGGACAAACGAAAACGGAGAGCCAATAAAAGGAGGAAGTTCAATCAATCCTTTTATGCAACTGAAGACACAAAAGGAGCGCTTTATAAAAGTGGTGGAAAAAAACATTTTACCCAAACTCTCAAAAAGTGACTATTTTAATGCTTTTCATACTGTTAGAGCGGTTTGTTTTCAGAAATCAATAGGGCTGAACGGCAAAATTCCGTCAAACGAAGAATTGAACTTCTTCATTTTTGATAAGAATACCTATTTGGAAACAATAAAAGATATTATTGATATTTCAGACAAACAAGTGTCAATATCCAAAAACTCGTTTGATATATTTAAAGAAGTTTTTAGAGCTAACCTATTTGACACTTCTGAAAAATACGACCAAGCGAGCAACTTTACATCTTATCATACCGAATTAGATTTTGACAATCTTTATCCTGACCAAAAATCGGCACTCAATGAAATTGAAAATTTCATAAAATCAGATAAAGAAAAAATATTCATTTTACAAGGAACTTCATTGAGTGGGAAAACACATTTAATCCCTTTCATTCACGAAGTTGCGTTTAATAATCAAATTACGGAAGTGAAATTATTTGCTTCATCAAGTCGAATTTCTAATAATCTTTTAAAAAGTTCAAATTTAGAATTTGAAAGCATTTACTCATACATCTACGGAGGAAATTCAACAATCATAAACGAACAAGAAAGCGAAGAAAAAAGTGAAGAAGAAAACGAAAATTCTTTGAATTTGGAAGTCGTTCCGCTTTTAAAATCTGACGATACGGAAGAAGCAATTTTTATCGTTGATGAAGCCCATTTAATTTCGGACAATTATCATCAATCCGTTGATTTAAGGTTTGGTTCAGGTAAATTACTAAAAGATTTTTTGGAATTTTCAGACTTGAAAAATTCCAAAAGAAAAGTAATTTTCATTGGAGATAGTTTTCAACTGTCATTAGGCAAGAAAGAAGAAGCGTCATTAAATCCCGAATATTTGAATGAAGAATACGGTTTTAAAAACAAAGCATTTCAACTAATTGACAAAGAAAACAAATCGGTTATCGTTTCAGAAGCACTCAAAGCCGTTAATTGTATTCGTCAACAATCATTTAACAATCTTTCATTCAGCTTTTCAGAGAATATAAGAACATTAGCAAAAGAAGATTTGAAGACTGAAATTGAAAGTTCGTTAAATACAAACTCTCACATTCTTTGCTATTCAAATTCTGATGCTCAAAAAGTAAATTATTGGATTAAAAATTCTATTCTGAAAAACGGAAATGATTTGACAAAAGACGATTTTGTCATTTTTGGAAACAATATCCGTGTCGAAGATGAAAACGACCCATTTGCAGAACCAAAGAAAATTTACAATGGACAGTTTGGAACTATTTTGAACGTTGCGGATTTAATCACAAAAGATGTAAAACTTCCTACGCCCTTGTATTTTCGTGAAACCAAAATTCAACTTAAAGAAACAAATCATATTCTTACGTTTTTGAGCTTTGAAAATTTCCGTTTGAGCGATAAAGGAGAATTATCTAAAGAAGAAATAATTTCATTCTATATTTTACTCAATCAACTTGCCGAAAAGGAAATATTCAACTTTAAAAGTGGTAAATATTACGCTGATGAAGATTTAAAAAGTTTATTGGAAAAATACGACCCGAAAACAAGAAAAGGAATAACTAAACTGCAAAAAGCACTTCAAAAGCATTTGCGAAATGTTCCATCATCAGAATATTACAAATTCAAAAACTCGGCACAAATTCGTTTTGCTTGGGCTTTGACAGTTCACAAATCAATGTCTTACAAATGGAATGAAATTTATTTCAATGTAGAAACTGGTGGTGGAAAAACGAACGAAACATATTTTAAATGGATTTACACAGGTTTAATCAGAGCAACACAAAAAGTTAGCTTAATTAATTACGAACCCATAATTCCTTTTTTCAAATTGACAATAAATCCAGCTGTTCCTCAAATCGGCATAGGACAAGAATGGTTTTATATTGCTGACACAACAGCAGACCTTTCAAATTTGAATAAGATAACATCGGAGAAATACAAGTTTCCCGATATTGAAAACAAGTCTTCTTTATTGCAGTTGTATCAGTTTGTTGAAAACAAAATTGCACAAAACAACTTATCAATAAACCTAATTAATCACCCAAATTATCAGGAATTATACGAAATAAAAGGAAATTCGAGCGAAGTAGCAACAATTTCGATTTATTATAATAACAGGGGACAATTTAGAATGCCTACTTTGATGAAATCAACACCAAAAGAATTTGGCGAAGAACTTATCAATCTTTTGAAATCAGAAAATCAGATTTCCGACTTTGCTTTTATCCAAAGTAATTGGAGAAAATCGGCTTATGAACAATTATATCAAAAATTAAAATCAAAAGAAATTGGTTTTGGTTACATCATTCAAGTTCCGTACAAAGACACAATACAATTCAATAACGGAACGGAAGCCCTTGTTGCAGATTTGTATTATGACGGAGACGGATTTTTTACATCAATGATTGCAATATCTTGCACTAACATTGATTTTTGGACTGAAATTCAAAATGTATTTAACGACCTTAAAGAGAACTTAACTTAATGGATAACCAAATTGAAACAAAGCAAGAACTTGATTCTAAAGCTAAAAGCAATTTGGAATCTAATCCAAATAAAGCAGTCAAGATTTATAAATCAATGTACGAGCAATATCCCGACCAATTTAATAATTGGGATGCTTTTTACTCAATTAAAGCAATGAGGATTTCCAGTTCATTTGATATATTTTGGGCAAGTGAATTGGCAGAAAAATATAAAGATGAAAGAGTAAGTGGTTTATATGGCTGGCTTGTTTTTGACAAGTGTATAAAGGGAAAAGAGCGAACAGAAATAATAAACAATGAACAACACATCTCATCACTCATAAATTTATCGCCGCAGAAGAATTTAAAAGAAAATAACAAGTTTCCTTGTCCAACAACAATTTCAATTTTAAAACTGTGTGATGCACACGCTGAAAATTTATTTAATGCTCAAAAAATAAATGATTTTTTGTCAGGATTAGATTATAACTTATTATCAGACAAAGCACAATCCATAGAAACACAGACAAGAGGCGATGTTGAATTATCATCTGACCTTGAAAAATATTTTGCTCTCAAAACAAAAGCATTATTGAAACTAAATGAATTTGAATCTTGCAAAGAACTGTCTTCAATTGCACTTCAATCAATTCAAAAGTTTCATTACGATAATGATTTATGGTTTAAAATGAGAATTGCTTTATCAGAAGATGGTCTTGGTAATTCAGAAAAGAGCGAAGAACTATTTAAAGAGTTATTAAGCAGTAAAGCAGGTAGTGGCAAATGGTTTTTATATCGTGATATTTCGCAAATATATTTTGAGCAGGATAATTTTGAAAAGGCTTGGAAATATGCTGTTGATGCAACTTTTTATGGTAACGAACCTCATTTTTTAATCGGTTTGTATTTACTTCAAGCCAGAATTTTATTCAAATTAAACCGAGCTTCGGAAGCAAGTATTCTTGCTGAACTTATCGCATCAATATTAAAAGAACAACAATGGAATGATAAATTAGAATACAACAAACTTTTTTCATACTTCAAAACAGATAGACTGAATGTTAAGCCTGTAAAAGAAATAATCAAAACATTAAATACTTTTTGGCAGAATGAGAGATATGGAAATAAAACCAAAACAAAAGGTATCATAATTTCAATTCATCATAACGGAAAAGGTGGTAGAATCAAAGACTCAAACGGTATTGTATTGGGTTTTATGAAAAAAGATTTAGTAAGAAAACTAAAATCAATTGACAATATAAAAGGAGCAAGTGTTGAGTTCTATTCAATGAAAAATTTTGAAGGTAAAGACATTGCAGAAAGTGTAGAAGTATTGAATTTTCCAACACAAAACAATTATAATAATAATTCACAAACTGGAGGAAGTCTTGAGGGTGAGATAGTAAAAATTTTACACGACAACGAGCGTGGAAAAGTTGGCTTCATAAAATGTAATGGAAATGAGCATTATTTTTCAGTAAATCCAAACTATCATTCTATTTCAAAAATTGCAGTTGGAACAAAAGTATTATTTGACATTTTACTACCAAAAAACGACAAAAAGGAACAGACAAGAATAAAAAAAATAATAAAGTAACAGGGTTTAGTTAAATATTATATTAACGAAATTTGGGTTTTAAAGTCTAGATGGAAATTTTTGTAATATTTAGTCATAACGGCTATTTTATTCTATAGTTTTGTTAATTTAGTTGTATCGAAAAGCATTTGGTGCAAGCGTAGCCAGAACTAAACTTTATCAAAAGCCCGAACTCGTAAATACTTTTTCCTTTAGTTACAATGTTGTATAAGATTATGATTAAAAGTTCAGACTATCCAATAAATGAAGAAATTTTTAATGACCTAAACAAATTAACTTTAGAGTATGATATTCTAAACTCCATTGAAATTCTTGAAAATAATGCAGAGAATAAAATAATTTTAAAAGATTCTGAAGATAAGGTTTGTAGATTTTGTAAAAAGAGTTATCCAACTGTAAAGTTTAGAAATATTTCACATACTATACCTGAATTTATTGGAAACAAAACTTTATTTTCAGATTTTGAATGTGATAATTGCAATCACTTTTTTAGTAAGTTTGAAAATGAATTTGCCAATTATTTATTGCCTTATAATACTTTTTCTGAAACAAGAACAAAAAAAAATAAAATACCAAAGTATAAAAATAAAATAGAAATATTCACTGGTGATGGCAACGTAATAAATGTCAAAAATATTTCTGAAAAATCTATAATTGATAAAAAAACTATTATTTTTCCTGTAGATGTTCCTTCATATATTCCTGAATTCATTTATAGATTATTAATCAAGATTGGTATCTCAATTATTCCTGAGAATATAATACATAATTATTCTAAAACAATAGATTGGTTGCTTAATCTTAACGCAGATACAAGTGTCGCTCCAAAAATGCTATTCACACTCTTTCCGTTTTCAAATCCAACAAATAAAATTAGAATAATAATACTAAAATCAAAAACTAATTCAAGAAGAAATATCCCAAATAATATTTTAGCTTTGAGCTATAAAAATTTTACATTTCAAACTTTTTTCCCAATTTTCCCTGAAAAAGAAATGTCAAGTTTCTTTCCATTTCCACACATTATTCCCACTCCATTGGATTTAAATAAAGACTTAATCATTGAAAGGCAATATGTGCTTCTAGATTTGAGTAAAAAAGAGAAAGAAAAAAATGAGAAAATTGAATTTACGATTAAATCTCTTGACTAGTGCACAAAATACGGAAGAGTATTTAGCTGTGTTTTACCACTCCATTACAGGTACAAAAACAAGATTTTCAACTATAAGATTTGGAAAAAATCGTTATGCCTAAAGTAATTTACTATTTATTCCAATCACCCAAGAACATTGTAATTATATCCATAATTTATACAAACCCTTAAATATCAATTATTAAACTTTACGCAATTGAGTAAAATTGCATAATTAGTTATTCCAATTACACAATTTTGTCTGCAAATTAAATATCACAGATTATGCAGACAAACAATCCATTTCAACCGATTATGGACGGATTAGAAGAGTTAAAAGAACTCATTCATTCCATAAAGAAAGAACCTGAACTCGAACTGAAAAAGAAATTCTATTCCTTTAAAGAGGCATCAGAAATTCTAAAGTTGGATTATCAGACCATTCGCTCCCACGTACTCAAGGGAAACATCAAAGCCGAAAAGATAGGCAGATTTTATCGTATTAATCATTTGGATTTGATGAATGCTTTAAATGAAGTGAAATCATTGAAGTACCGAAGATAAGCACAATACCAGTTTATCCGTAATATCATTTCTAACCTTCCGTAGTCCTACGGAGTAATAACATTACAAAAATGAGCGAAAAAATCCCTTACTTGCGAGTAGGCACAACCTATTACAAAACTATAGAGAAGCCTTTGATTTCGGGTGATAAGATTTCAATATTAGTTCGGTGGAATCGGGAAACGATTGTCAGTGACCACGGGAAAATCTATGTTTCGAAAGTTCCAAAGTATGATGGCTTCTGCTGTATCCCTTCACATCTCAATTACGAGCAGATTATTGATGGATTCTACAATAAGTACAATGAGATTCCATATCAACCAATTGAGGAAAATATCGGTTCTGAAGCTTTAAAAGAAAGGATTTCATTTTCACTGAGATTTATGGAACATATTTTCGGGGAACAGCTGGAACTTGGTTTGGATTACATCAAGATATTACTAGAAAAACCAACTCAGATGCTTCCGATTTTGTGTCTTGTCTCTAAAGAACGAGCTACAGGAAAATCTACTTTCATCAAGTGGCTGAAAGCTATTTTCGGTCTTAATATGACCTACATCAAAGGAGATTCATTCAGCAGTCAGTTCAACTCGGATTGGACTTCGATGCTTGTTGTAGCAATAGATGAAGTATTTTTTGATAAGAAAGAAATTACAGAACGACTGAAATATCTTTCCACTACCAATAAAGATAAAATGGAAGCCAAAGGTAAAGACCGAGAAGAAGTAGATTTCTTTGCCAAATTCATCCTGTGTTCCAATAACGAGAACAACTTCATCCAAATAGATGAAAACGAAATTCGTTTCTGGATTTTAAAGGTCAATCCGATAAAAACAGAAAATACAGAGTTCCTGAATAACCTGATTAGTGAAATCCCCTACCTACTGAAATATTTAATCCAACGAAAGTCTTTCAGCTCTAAACAGACCAGAATGTGGTTCACTGAATCACAAATCAGAACAAAAGCTCTGCAAAAATTGGTCTGGAAGAATAACAACAAGCTTGAATCAAAAATCATTGAACTTTTATACGAGTTCTTTGAATGCAACGAAGACAGGGAAATCAATTTTATCCCTCAAGATATTTTCAATATGTTGGGTAGGATGCTCAAGAATCAATATTGGACAGTAAATGATGTCCGAAAACTATTCAAAGAAAGCTGGAAGCTTGAGCCTCAAAATAATTCATTGGCTTACATCAAATACGATATTGATTACAGCGGAAGCTTCTATCAACAAAACAAGACAGGAAGATATTTTACTGTGAAAAGAAATTTTATCGTCCAGAAATTTGATGAAATGATGAATTAATTGATAATGAAAACAAAATCAATTAATTATATCTCATCAAAAGCCTCATCAAATTTTTAAACCCTGAATTTTGATGAGAGAGTGATGAGAAGAATATTTCAAGTTTGATGAGATGATGAGACTTTGATGAGAGTATAACTTTTTAATATTTAATAAGATACTTCATTCGCTCATCAATTCATCAAAAAATTCGCAAAATCAAATCCGTCCGCTTGAAGCGAAAAGCGTTCCTTGAGTTTTTTCCTAAAAACAATTACAAAAATTTAAAAAACAACAAAAATGAACTGTCGACAATTCAACCGTATATCGTTGGAAGAAGTCCTCCTTTCTCTCGGACACCTTCCCACGAAACAAAATGAAAAAGAAGCTTGGTATCTCAATCCTTTTGCCAGCGAATCCCAAGCCTCTTTCAAACTCAATAAAAGTTTAAACATATGGTATCTTCATTCTGAAGGTATTGGAGGTAACAATATTGATTTTATCAAGAAATATCTGAACGCTTCAATAAAAGGTGTATTGGAATGGGCAGAGAAACAAAATTTTTCTTCCTTTCATCAGCAAAACATAACTCAGAAGCAAAATAGTTTACAGCCGAATTATCAAATCACGGAAATCAAAGAACTTCAAAATGAGCATCTAAAAAAATATCTTGAACAGAGAGGACTCTCTTCAAATATTCATCCATTTGTAAAAGAGATACATTTCAAAACAGGAGATAAAAATCTATATGCTATCGGTTTTGAAAATCAATCCGGAGGGTGGGAATTGAGAAACTCCTTTTACAAAGGAGCGGTGTTGAAAAAGGATGTTTCAATCATTAATCTCAATGAGAATAATTCCAACAAAAATGATAATGATAACGGAAAAATCAAGACTGAAAGTGTTGCAGTTTTTGAAGGCTTCATTGACGCTTTATCTTTTTTAGAAATGCGTAAAAATTTCACTGGAGATTTACTTGTAATGAATTCCATTGCCTTGCTCAACAAGACCAAAGAATATTTAGAGAATTATTCTGAAATCAACCTTTTTATGGACAATGACCCAGCGGGAATAAAATGCAAAAATGAGATTTCACAATCATTCCCCAGCGCCAAAGATTATTCTGAAATCTACAAGAATCATAAGGATTTGAATGAGCATCTGATGAATATTAAAAACGATTTATCAAAATCCGGCAGTATCATAGTGCAAAAAGTACCCAATGTTTACAAAAAGCGTGGACGCTAATTGTAAAATCGGGAATTTTTGGTTTTTTCCTATCGTCAAAAACGTTTTGAAAGACCTTTTAAAAACAAACTGAAATTCAATTGAAAATAAATACACACAAATATGGAGAATGATTTTTTGAAAAGTTTTGTACTGAAAGTTTCCCGTGAGCAGGAACAAAAAAAAGAGACGGAAAACAGAAAACAATACTTCCGTGAACTCGGAAAAAAGGGAGGTCTGAAAAAGAAAAGGGCGAACCAGCTTTTACGGGTAGTTTCCGTGCGATTTACCGAAAAGGAATTCAAGTTTCTGGAAGACAAAGCTCAAAAATACAGCTTGAAAATTTCGACCTACCTGCGAATGGTAGCAACAAAAGAAGAATTGAAAGTCAAGGAATTCGAAACGGATAAAATCCTTCTGGAATATGGCAATCACTTTATTCGAATCGCCAACCTTTTGCGAAATTCCGAATGGTCTGCTGTTGAAAATAAAAAAAATATCCTGATGGAAATCGAAACCGTATTGACCTTAATAAAACAATACCTCTATCGAAAAATACAGGAACGGGAGAATCTGAAGAATGAAGAATTATGAATAATTCGGCAACAACAAGACGGATTTCCAAAATCGCTTTGGAATATAATGGAAATGATAAGGGAACTGCGAAGATGCTTAATACAAACAATCTTCTCGGAAGCAATCCGGAAGAACAATTTTTGGAAATGAAAGCAGTGGCAAAAAGAAATTCCAATGTCAAAAAATGGGCGTTGACAGGTTATATCTCTCCGCCAAAAGAAACCGGAGATAAGCTTTCTGATGCGGAATTGGCGAAAATCACAACTCTGGCTCTGGCAAAAGTCGGGGTTTCTGAAAACAATCAATATCGTTTGGATGTCCACAATTCTACAAAGCAAAAGCATATCCATTTTGTGGCCAATAGGATTGACACTTTTGGAAAATGTACGGTGAAATCCCATAATATCGGCGAGCATTTCGGCAAGGCTGTTCGGGAAATCTGTCGAGATTTGGGGATAAAGACCGACATCGAAACAGGTATTGAAAAAAGAAATGATATGTATGAGAATCTCGTTTCCAGTATCGGAAATTCTAAAAATTTTGAAGAGCTGGTTTCTGAAATGTCGAATCGTGGCTATTTGGTTTCATTGTCCAGCAATGTCAAAGTCGGAATTTCGGGAATGAGAATCGCCCTTAAGACGGACATCAATGAGGAAACCTCACGGCAGTACAAAGCAGGATACAAGCTTTCTGAAATCACAAACAAACTAAAAATCTCTGCAATAAAGCAAATCTTTGAAGATAAAACAAAACGCTCGGAAAAATTTAAAACTTCAAATGATACTGAATTTATTAAACAAAATAATCAGAATGAGGATTTGAGAAATAATGAAATTGAAATAGAGAACAATAAAAAATTTAAACGCTAAAAATTATGGACAATACAGAAAAAGACGGAATGGAGATTCTGAATCAGGTTATAGAATCCTGTAAAGCAAATATTGAATCCAATGCAGAAACCAAAGCTTCGATTGAAGATTATATGAATGTATCTTCAGAACTTGAACAATCTGTATCGGCTTTGATAAATATAATCGATGAAACATCAGGAACTTATCAAAAAGAAAATGAAACATTTAAGAAAACCGTAAGTCAAATACCGAAAATAATTCCTGCGGAATTATCTCAGCAAAGTATTGAAGCTTTACGAAAATCGAATCTTGTCTGGGGAGTTTTCGGGACGATTTTTCTGGCTTTTCTGATGATTCTGATAAGTGGCAATCAGGCGTTTAAATGGTATTCGGAAAGCATTCGTTCCAAAAGCGAGCTTAGGCAGGAAATCCTTTCAGAATTTGAAAAGGATGGAAAACAGCTTTATCCAAAAGACAATATTCAACAATTAGAACATAACACCAAGGTCTTGCAAAAATGGATTGAGAAAAATCCTAAAGATGCCGAGAAATTCCTGAGATTCAAAGATGGTTATGAGGCACGGTAGGTCTTTGTTTTTATCTTTTGAAGAAGTGTTAAGATTCTGATGACGGTATGGCTGCTGAAATATCTCCCTGTTCTTCTAACTCTTTTTTTCTTTGCTTTATAAAATCTGTTGGTCGGATACCGTTGATTTCCTGAAAAAGGTCTGAGAAATTCTGACGGGAAGTGATACCACGTTCTTTGATTAACCCTTCAATTGTATATTTCAGAAAGTCAGGATTATGATACAATTTATGTATAATGTAATGGATACGCAACTCGTTCAGGTAAGTATTGAAATTCTTAGCTTTAAACTCATTGATTACAAAAGAAAGATAGGTGATATTAGTATTAAAACTTTTAGCAAGTTCCTGCTGGGCAAGTCCTTTTTTTAGAAATCCCTTTTTCTGTTCAAAATTATTAAGTTTTTCTAAAATATCACTTATTGCTACTTCGGGAAACAGCAATCTTATTCTCTCTTACTGCATAGATAGCCTCAATAACTTTTTCCGGTGATTTATCTTTGTCAATAATTCTTTTTTCCAGTTCTAAATATTTGTCCAAAATTTCTTTTTCTTTCCTTTTTCTGTAAAGGCAATTATATACTAATGATAATATAACGTTAAGTAGGTAAGTATATTTTCGAAGTAGAGCAACAAGGAGAAGACCATATAGATTATGGTAAGTTGCTGATTAGATATGGGATATGGTAGCGTTTTCTATAAAAGATAGGTTGAAATATCAGACCTTATTCATTGTGAACACTGTATTCGCAAGATGTGTGAATTTTAAAAACTCTTTTTTATGTTGGATTTGACAGCCTCCTTTCTGAGGCTATTATTTTTTATTTTAAGGAAAACCGTAAATAGATTAAGTATTAATGATTTAATTTTATCCTTTTAACAAAAGTTTAAAAAAGCTTTAGGAACAGGAAAACATTTAATATTTTAGTACATTAAAAATTAATAATAGACATCATTACTTTTTTTGAATTCAGTAAATTAATATAACTAATGACCATTCAAAGTGAACAAGCCCTAGAAAACGGACTCATAAAAACTCTAATTGATAATAGTTATGAGTATGTACAACTAAAAGAAGAAGAAAACCTCTATGCTAATTTCAAAAAGCAATTAGAAAAGCATAATAAAAAAAGATTAGCCGAAATCGGAAAATCATCTTTTACAGACAAGGAATTTGAAAAAATCCGTATTCATCTGGAGGGAGGTTCTCGGTTTGAAAAAGCAAAAAAACTTCGTGATTTATATCCTTTGGAAACCGAAGATGGTCAACGTATATGGATTGAATTTCTGAATAAAAATAAATGGTGCAAAAACGAATTTCAGGTTTCTAACCAGATAACAACAGAGGGAAGGCGAAAATGCAGGTATGATGTTACTATTCTTATTAATGGTATTCCACTAGTCCAGATTGAGCTGAAAAGAAGAGGTACAGAGCTTAAGGAAGCGTACAATCAAGTTCAGCGCTATCATAAAACTTCCTTTGAGGGCTTGTTTGATTATATTCAGTTATTTGTTATTTCCAACGGTGTGAATACAAGATATTTTGCTAATAATCCAAATGGCGGATTCAAATATACTTTCAATTGGACGGATATGCTTAATAATCCATTCAATGACCTAAGCTTATTTGCTAATTTTTTCCTTGAAAAGTGTAGTTTGGGAAAAATGATTAGCAAATATATCGTTTTGCACGAGGGAGACCGTTCATTGATGGTTTTACGTCCATACCAATATTATGCTGTAGAGAAAATATTGGACAGAATTGAAAATACGAGCAAAAATGGCTATATCTGGCATACGACTGGAGCAGGTAAAACTTTAACCTCTTTCAAAACAGCACAATTGGCAGCTGAGATTGATGGCGTAGACAAAGTGATTTTTGTAGTAGACAGGCGTGATTTGGATACTCAAACGCAAAGCGAATATGATGCTTTTGAAAAGGGAGCCGTTGATAGTACGGATAATACCTATGAGTTGATTAAGCGCTTGGGAGGAAATTCAAAAATTATCATTACTACCATTCAAAAACTGAACAATGCTGTGACTAAAGACCGTTACAATAAATATTTGCAGAAAGTGAGGGAACAAAAAGTCGTTATGATTTTTGATGAGTGCCATCGAAGCCAGTTTGGAGAATCTCATCGTAACATCAGAAATTTTTTTACAAACCTACAGGTATTTGGATTTACAGGAACTCCTATTTTTGCGGAAAATTCCAATGACCATACTACTGCTGAAATATTTGAAGACTGCCTGCATAAATATCTTATAAAAGACGCAATTGCTGATGAGAATGTTCTTGGTTTTCTAGTTGAATATTACAAGGGAAAAGATGAACTAACGGGAGATTATATGAAGGATTCCAGAATGAATGAAATCGCAAAATTCATTTTGAATAACTTTAACAAATCAACATATGATGGAGAATTCAATGCTTTATTTGCAACTCAGTCCGTTCCAGCATTATTGAAATATTACAAAATATTCAAATCACTGAACCCGACAATTAAAATCGGAGCCGTATTTACATACGCAGCCAATGATAATCAGGATGACGAAAAAACAGGAATGAATCAAGGCTTTGCTAATGAAAAGGTAAATGCAGATGAATTGCAAAGCATTATGAATGATTACAACCAATTGTTTGACACTTCTTTTTCAGTTGAAAATTTCGGAGCTTATTATGATGACGTCAATTTTAGAATGAAGAAGAAAAAAGAAGATATGGAACCGGTTGATTTGCTTTTGGTGGTCAATATGTTTTTAACAGGCTTCGATGCAAAAAAACTGAATACATTATATGTAGATAAGAATATGGAATATCACGGGTTGGTACAAGCATTCAGCAGAACCAACCGGATTCTGAACGAAAAAAAGAGATTTGGTAAAATAGTCTGCTTTCGTGACCTGAAGTCAAATGTTGATGCAGCTATCAAATTATTCAGCAATAACCAACCGAACGAATTTATTATTAGGAAACCTTATGTTGAAGTAAAAGAAGAATTCTCACAATTATTGGAGGATTTCAAAGAAAAATATCCTGAAGTTCAATTTATAGACACTTTGAAAAGCGAATATGACAAACGTGATTTTGTACTTTCATTTCGTGAGATTATCAAAAAACGGGCAGAAATCCAGATATATGAAGACTTTGATACATCCGAAGAATCTTTCCCGATGACTGAGCAGGAATTTATGGATTTCCGAAGTAAGTATATGGATATTGCTACAGGCGTTATTGCTCCTCCTACCGAGCCTTCTGGAGTTGGCGAAGAACCAGCTCCTTATGGAAATGACCCGCAAGGATTAGAAGATATTGATTTTTGCTTGGAATTACTGCATAGTGATATCATTAATGTGGCATATATATTAACATTGATAGCTGGTCTTAATCCTAATAACAGTGATTATAAAAAAGAACGCCAGCAAATTTTGGATACAATGGTCAATGATTCGCAGATGCGTAACAAAGCGGTTTTGATTGACGATTTTATTAAAGAAAATATTGATAATAATAAAGACGGTTTTGAAAAATCGAAAGCAGATGGTTCTATTGACTTGGAAAGCAGGTTGAACGAATTTATCCGAAAAAAACGAGATTCAGCTATTCAGAAGTTAGCAAATGAGGAGGATATTGACCCAACCGCATTATCGGCATATATTACCGAATACGATTACCTACAACGTGAAAAGCCGGAAATAATACAGGAGGCTGTAAAACAAAAAAAAGTAGGTCTTAGAGAGCGTCGCAGTATAATGGAAAGAGTCTCTCAGAAATTAAGAAATATTATTGAAGTCTTTAGCTGGGACTAAACCAAAATACCTATATGGCTATATTAAAAATTGGGAATGAACTAAAAATTGTAAAAGAGTTTCCATTCAGATTTGAAAAAGAAATCCAAACCTTGGTAGAAATAAATCTACAGACATTGTTACATTTAGATTTTATTTGTTCTGAGTTTTTTCTGAATAATTTTCGCATAGATACATTGGCTTTTGATAGAGAGACAAATTCTTTTACAATTATAGAATATAAGCGAGATAAAAATTTCAGTGTGATAGACCAGGGGTATGCTTATTTATCACTGATGCTTAATAATAAGGCAGATTTCATTCTGGAATTTAACGAGAAACAAAAACATACACTTAAAAGAACTGATGTTGACTGGAGCCAATCCAAAGTGATATTTATTTCTCCCCAATTTACCAATTATCAGAGAGAAGCAATCAATTTTAAAGATTTACCTATCGAGTTATGGGAAATTAAAAGATTTGAAAACGATACCATCTCTTTTGAGCAGATACAGAAAACATCTGCAAAAGAAAGTATTAAAACAATATCTAAAAACGATGAAACTGTTGAGGCTGTAAACAAAGAAATAAAAGTTTTTACAGAACAAGACCATCTGCAAAAAACAAGTTCCGAAACTCTCGAACTGTATGATGAAATCAAACGCAGGTTGATTTCATTGGGTGACGATGTTACCATTCAGCCAAAAAAACAGACCGTTGGATTCAAAGTCAATAATAATATTTTTTGTGATATTGTTTTGCAGGGCAAAGGAATCAAAATCTATGTAAATCTTAAAAGCGGAGATTTGCAAGACCAAAAAAAAGTAGCCAGAGATGTCTCTAATGTAGGGCATTGGGGAAATGGCTCTTATGAGATAAAAGTTACTGATTTGGATGATATCGACTATATCATCAGTCTTTTAAAACAATCTTTTAGAAAAAATAAATAAAAAATAATAGTTGTTGTTACAACTTAAATAACCCGTAAAATGAGCGAAGAATTACAGGAAAAACTCCGAAATCAACTATGGATGGTTGCAAATGCCTTAAGAGGAAATATGTCACCCAGTGATTTTATGTATTTTTCATTAGGATTTATTTTTTATAAATACCTATCAGAGAAAATAGAAATGCACGTGAATGATGAGCTGTCTTACGATGGTTTAACATTCCAACAAGCGTGGAATGGTAAAGATGAAAGTTTAAAAGAAGACATCAAACAAACCTGTATAGAAAATCTGGGATATTTTATTCAGCCTGAAAATCTTTACTCATCTATAATTGACCTGATAAATAAGAAAGAAAATATACTGCCTGCACTGGAACGTTCTATGAAACGTATCGAAGACAGTACAATAGGTCAGGAAAGTGAAGATGATTTTGGAGGATTATTTTCCGATATAGATTTAGCATCGCCTAAATTAGGAAGAACTGCAGACGATAAAAACAGATTAGTAAGTGAAGTGCTTATTGCTTTAAATGGAATTGACTTCGGACTGAAAGAGGCTGACGATATTGATATTTTGGGAGATGCATACGAATATATGATTTCTCAGTTTGCGGCTGGAGCAGGTAAAAAAGCGGGGGAATTTTACACGCCTCAAGAAGTAAGTGAGATTCTAGCGGAAGTTGTTACCACGGACAGGACACGATTAAAAGATGTGTTTGACCCGACTTGTGGAAGTGGTTCCTTACTACTTAGAACAGCAAAGAATGGTAAGGCAGATGCTATTTACGGACAGGAGAAAAATCCAACGACTTTTAATTTATGCCGAATGAATATGCTGTTACACGGTGTAAAATATAAAGATTTTGATATCCGAAATGGAGATACCTTAGAGGCAGACGAATTTGGTGACCGACAGTTCGATGCTATCGTTGCAAATCCTCCATTTTCTGCTATATGGAGTGCTGCTGCTAAATTTAATAACGATGACAGATTTAGTCCTGCAGGAGTTTTAGCTCCAAAATCCAAAGCAGACTTTGCGTTTATCCAACATATGTTATATCATCTGAATGAGCAGGGAACGATGGCTTGCGTGGCTCCTCACGGTGTCTTGTTCAGAGGAAGTTCCGAAGGTAAAATACGGCAATTCCTGATTGATAAGAAGAATTATATTGATGCTATTATCGGACTCCCTGCAAATATTTTTTACGGAACCAGCATTCCCACTTGTATTATTGTGGCAAAAAAATGCCGAAAAGAAGACGACAGTATTTTATTCATTGATGCCAGCAAAGATTTTGATAAGGTGAAAAACCAAAACAAGCTTCGTAAAGAACATATTGAAAAAATTATTGAAACATATCGTACTCGTGCAGAGATTGCTAAATATAGCCATAATGCTACACTTCAGGAAATTGAAGAAAATGATTACAATCTAAATATTCCAAGATATGTCGATAGTTTTGAGGCTCAGGAAGAAATAGACATCCAAACAGTGATGCAGGAAATCAAGTCTTTGGAGGCCAAGCGTTCTGAATTGGACAAAGAAATTGAGGGCTACTTTAAGGAACTAGGACTTATTTTTTAATTTTTTAATCCTTAATGTTTTTACTAACGAAAGTTGAATTATCAAGATGACAAATAAAAAATCAAAAGTAAGCAATGTTCCCAATTTGAGATTTCCGGGGTTTGATGGGGAATGGGAACAAGTAACTTTAGGAGAATGTTCTATTAGCCTTGACTATGGAATGAATTCATCTGCAAAAAATTTTGATGGTGTTAATAAATACATCAGAATTACTGATATTGACGAAAATTCGTCAAGATATAAATCCGATAATCCAGTTTCTCCATCAGGAAATATAGATGAAAAATATTTAGTCGGAGAAAATGATGTCCTATTTGCTAGGACAGGTGCAAGTACGGGGAAGTCATATTTATATCATTGTGATGATGGGAAATTATATTTTGCCGGATTTCTAATTAGGGCGAAAATTAGGAATGAATATGATTCAAAATTTATATTTAGTCAAACACAGACACAAAAATATAAAAAGTGGGTACAATTGATGTCTATGAGGTCAGGGCAACCAGGTATTAATTCACAAGAGTATTCGAGTTTTAAATTTTTTCTTCCCAAAACAAATCTGGAACAACAAAAAATCTCATCTTTTCTATCGCTCATTGATGAACGCATCCACACCCAAAACAAAATAATTAAACAATTAGAAACCTTAATTAAAGGGCTTTATCAAAAAATATTTGAGGCAGGGCGATTTCAATTTTCTGTTCTACCTTTAAAATTACTTTGCATTATAAAAAAAGGGGAACAAATAAACGCATCTGAATTATCTGAAACAGGACTTTATTATGTAATGAATGGAGGAATATCACCATCTGGCTACTATTCTGAATATAATTCAGAAGCAAAAACAATTTCGATAAGTGAAGGTGGAAATTCCTGTGGATATGTTCAGTTTAACAATTCTAAATTTTGGTATGGAGGGCATTGCTATACACTAAATAATATTCATAACAGCATTAAAAACAAATATTTATATTATTACCTGAAAGCAAATGAAAACAAAATTATGGCACTACGAGTAGGTTCTGGATTACCCAATATTCAAAAATCTGCATTAGAAAAATTTGAAGTAAAAATTCCCAATATTTATGTACAGGAAAAAGTCATATTAGCTCTGGATAGTTTATCAAACAAAGTAGCCATAGAAAGTAAACTTCTTAAAAAATATCAACAACAGAAAAAACATTTGTTACAGAACTTGTTTATATAAATAAGTTCTGTAACAAATATTGCTTTTGAAATTGGTATTTATTTAAAATAGTTTTCTCTACCTCTATCTTACTATCAATTGAAAAAAGCAATTGAGCAATATCTTTTTGTTCTTCCAAAGATGGTAATATGATAGTTAATTTCATTAATTCGCCTTTAGACATATTGTATCGAGTACTGCCTTGCGCGAGCTTAATTATTTCTTTTCTAAAATTAAAACTTCTGAATAAATAACTCGAAAAAAGTGGATTAATGACTTGAGATGATGATGGTCTATAGGCAAAACAGAAACTATTTAAATACATTTCACCTACTTCTTCTAATAAGACCGAAGACATTCCTATCTCTTTAGGTGTTTCAGATGAAATCGTAAAAAACACATCACCATACATTACACGATTCTGATTTTCATTCTCTGAAATTTCCACAAATCCACAATTTTTTATATGAACTTTGGAAGAATCAAAAATTTGTTTGTATTGGATGTAAGGTTTACCGGTTCCAAAATTGTCTTTAGTTTTCCCTGAAAGCCCATTAAATACTTCTCCTATATCTCCCAGACTCTGTAATTTCCACTCATCGTTAAATTCCTGAAATCTAATCTCCCTAGAAAATAACTTTTCACTTAGCCCTTTACTAAAAGAAAAATAATCCCAAATCTAATCAAACTTTATTTCAAAATACTGAAGAATAGCTTTATAATTATCCTGAGCTGTAAGACAAGTGTCTAACAGATATTCTCTTATATGAGTCCACTCCTGTAAGCCTCTGTAATAGAATAACTTGAGCTCTTCATCTATAATGAAAGGAACTATATTATTGCAGAGACATTCTTTAAACATTATCAACCTACCTACACGACCATTACCGTCTTGAAAAGGATGAATGATTTCAAATTGATAATGAAAATTTATAATATCTTGAAAACTCTTCTTTTCAATACTATGATAATCAGAAAGTAATACTTTAATTTTTGAAGATACTTCCTTAGGCGGACAAGTTTCATTTCCCCCGACTTCATTAGGCAATTTTTTGTATTCACCAACATTGAACCAATCTTTTCTGCTATCTGAAGTACCTGATTTCAAGAGAAAATGTAACTCTTTAATAAATGATTCAGTGAGTTTATTTTTAGCTTTATCAATGATTAAATCAATACATCGGAAGTGGTTCGTAGTTTCTATAATATCGTCCACATTTACACTTTCTTTGGATGCTCCGATGGTATTGGTTTCAAAAATATAGCGGGTTTGGTCGTGGGTTAACCTGCTTCCTTCAATCTTGTTGGAATTGTAGGTCAAATCAATTTGCGTGCGATGGTAAATACCACCTTTGAGCTTCATTTCTTTTTGTTCTTTAAGATGATTGAGTAAAATATTATTACTATATTTTTTCTTATTCCCTTTCTCCGGCAATGTCGAATCTTCTGGAATATTCCAAGTTTTACCTGTTAGGAAAGCTCCTTTGATTTTTCCCGTAGCACAATAATTCCGAATAGTTCTTTCCGGAATATTCCATTTTTTTGCAAATTCGTTGACCGAAATATAATTCATAACTAATAATAAATGCCGTCATCGGCAAATATACAATAAATAAAATTTGATATTATTTATATTTTTGCCGATAACGGCTAAGATTGAGGATTTAATTTATTAAAGGAATACGCTTAGTAAGAAAATATTTTCTTGTGAGTTAAATTTTAATGATCAAGAAGGCAATCGTTATCCTGAATGGCACAGTATAGCACTTGGTAATATTGGAGAAATAATTACAGGAAAAACACCAAGTACAAATGACTTAAACTTGTGGAATGGGGATATACAATTTGTTACACCAACTGATATTACAGAAAGTAAGTACCAGTATTCTACTGAGCGGACAATTAAAAGGACTAATAAGTTAAGAATATTACCACCTAAGAGTATAATGTACACTTGTATAGCTTCTATTGGCAAAATGAGTTTATCAATGAAATCTTGTGTAACAAATCAACAAATTAATTCCATTATTCCCAAACCTGAGTTTAATAATGAATTCGTGTTTTATGCTTTATCAAACATTTCAGAATTTATAAAATCTACACAGAGTTCATCTACAATGCCCATTATTAACAAAACCGAATTTTCAAAATTTAAAATATCAACTCCTTCTTTACAAGAACAAACCAAAATCTCCCATTTTCTTTCGTCTATTGACATAAAGATTGATATTGAAAACAATTTTTTAAATAAGCTAGAAAAGCAAAAACAATATTTACTTGTAAATCTATTTATATAAATAAATTAGCAAGCAAATATTGTTTTTGTTCAAGTAATAATTTATAAATCTCAAATTCATTTTTTATTTTTTTATCAATGCCTGACAATGTATTAACAATTTGACTCTGTTTATTAAAATCGGGCAATGGAATTTTCATTCGCTCTATTTCAGAAATATAATGCCTTTTGTGATCATTAGATGACAACCCTAAAAATGATAAATATTCAAACATAAATTTCAAATTAACATCAGTTTTAGTAGTTAAAATTTTAATGGCAGAAGATTTTACTTTAAATAGAAAATCAACAAATTTTATATCCATTGTAAAATCATCAAATATGATACATTCACCTTTGTCATAAATACCAAATCCCATTCCCCATCAAACCCCGGAAATCTCAAATTGGGAACATTAACAAATTAATATCCTCAAGGTTTTTGAATCATTAATTGCTTTCCTTTGATATTTAAATTTAAAAAATAATGATTAAACAAAAACAATTGTCCGAAGTCATCGAACTATGGAAAGTAAACAAGAAACAATACGTTAAAAAATCAAGTTTTTCTGCTTACACACTTCTAATTGAAAATCATATAATTCCAATCTTTGGTAAAGCATTTATTATCGAGGAAACCGATGTGCAAAACTTTGTTTTCAAAAAACTAGAAGTGGGTTTAAGCCATAAGACGATTAAAGATATCCTAATTGTTTTAAAGATGATTCTCAAATTCGGTGCAAAAAATAAATGGTTTGATTACACACCTTTTGATATACAGTTCCCAACGGAAAGAGAAAAGCATAGCTTGGAGGTACTTACCAAATCTGACCAGAAAAAGATAATGAATTACATTCAGGAACATTTTACATTTAGAAATCTGGGTGTTTACATTTGCCTAAGTGCTGGAATGCGAATTGGCGAGGTATGTGCATTGACTTGGGAAGACGTTGATACAGATAATGGAATTATAAGCGTCAATAGGACAATCCAACGTATATATGTAATAGAAGAAGGAGTCCGAAGAACAGAATTGATATTGGACACACCAAAAACTAAAAATTCTATCCGTGAAATTCCTATAAGTAAAGATTTATTAAAAATCTTAAAACCTTTTAAAAAGATTGTTAATCCATCATTTTTTGTTTTGACAAATGATGCGAAACCAACAGAACCGAGAACTTATCGAAGTTATTACAAAGGCCTTATGAAGGAGCTTAATATGCCTGACCTTAAATTTCACGGATTGAGACATAGCTTTGCTACAAGATGTATCGAGAGTAATTGTGATTATAAGACAGTAAGTGTACTTCTCGGGCATTCTAATATCAGTACAACATTAAATCTGTATGTCCATCCTAATATGGAGCAGAAAAAGAAGGCGATTGAGCAGATGTTTAAAGCTCTCAGATAAAATATTGAGCACTTACAATATTGAAACTTAATTTAAAACTATTTAGATAATTAATTTACAATGGTTTTAAATGGATTTGAAGGGGGTAGGCAACAGAGTGTATTGGTGGTTTTGTTACAAATGAATATTTAATGAAATAGGAAGTTCTTGGGGATTGGTTTATCCCTGTTAAAATTATTCTTGGACTCATATTTTATTTTTTCATAACATTTTAATTGAAAATAAAACAATCAATAGGAAAGTATAAGAATATATCGAAGATTCGATAAAAGATCAATGCTGGTACTTAAAATTTTTTAGAAATAAAAAGGCTTAAAAATAAATGATTAAGCCTTTTTATTTTACCAAATTAGTCAACTTCTAGAGTTCTTTTTCAATGTTTATTAATAATTTTATCAGTTCTTTTAATTCATCTTTGTTGAATTCATTAAGAGAATTTTGGCTATATATCATTGAGGGAAATTTTGTATAATTCGTCCAAGTTTTGTTCCCCTCATTGTAAAAAGCTGCAAATTCAATATAACTAAGAGTTAAGAACTTATATTTGGTCTACATAATAGTTTTCGGATTTTCCTTTTCTTCTAAGGTTTAAAGAGATTATATTAATTTATTAAGTTCAGGTTTTTCAATGGTTTAAGTTCTTTTTGAAACATTATCGTATGTTTCGTATTCCGTCATAATTCCAAGTACATTCTCAGTGAAATTGTCTGTTGTATCTTTGGAAACTATTTTTTGCAGATTTAAATTTTTGAACTTCCCGAAATTGAAAATTTGTTTTTGAATTAATGTACCTCTAGGGAGTTAAGTTTTAATTTTCCCGATGTAGTAAGAGGATTCTTAATAACCGGAGGAAACTCCTGAGCAGTAATGAATTAATGTAATGCAATATACATTACCAAAATTGTTCTTTTCATCATAATGCAATTATTTATTAATAAGCTTCTCCAGCCTATCCATCATTTCATCTTTTTCTTTCAACATCCTTTCATACAAAGCAATTTTTTCTTCGTGTAAGGCAACTAATTTTTCAATTGGATTTACTGTTGGGTAGTAGCTAAACAAAGAATTCCCATTAGCATTGTCGTTATTATTGACAGTATTTGAAATTATGTTGATGGCTTGTTGCTCATCAAAATTCTGAAAAGCCTCTACAGGAATTTTAAGAGCAATAGAAATTGCTTCCAATAGATCATCTTCTATAACATCTTTTTGCTCCAGCATAGAAATTTTCTTTTGATTCCATTCCTCTCCCAAGTCAAAAGCCAAAGCCTCCTGCTTGATTCCAAGCATTTCTCTAAAGCGTTTCACATTTCTTCCTTGATGTATTTTCTGTTCCATAGCGGTTATCAAAATTTTGAAGGCTTAAATATAAAGCCATTTCTGTTAATTCGTCTGAATTGTAAAGTTAAAAAAATATCCTGTAAAACATCCCTTCCAACGGATATTTTATTCGCTAAAAGAATAGATTACTCAGTGGCAACAAGAGAATTTAGTTCTCACATTTTAAAACCTATTCTTATGAAAAAGATAAAATTATCTTTGGAGACGAGTTTCTGGGCAATCGATGAAATTGAAAATCCATTTCAACTGATCAATGCTTTCTTCAACTACTGTACTGTAGACAGTTATAAGAATACACTCAGCGAAATTATGCTGTATGTCTATAAAGCTGAGGTCTGTAATAAAGAACGTCCGGGAGATGTCTTCGATTTTCATACTGCTATCAAATCGTTTATAAGGGGAGCTTATCTGCTAACATTCAAAGCTAAAAAATGGAGAGTAAAAAAGACTCCTGAAGAATGGCAGATCATAAGTCAGGCATCTTTAAACAAAGAAGAATATGAAGATCCGTTTTTGGTTTTTGAAAAAGCATTTGAATGCAAAACACTGGAAGAATATGAGTTTTTCCTTAATGAAATTGTTCACGTATCGCTTTCACCTTACAAAGAGGAATTTGATTACGATCTGACTACTCCGCACATCTACCTTGTTAAAATGCTGGATGCAGCGCAGGTAATGCGTGAAAGAGGTATCAAAAAAATCAAAAATAAAAAATCGTAAATTCCGAATAATTTATCCCTTCTCGGAATAGAATATCCCTCACTCCTTCGTCAACTTTACTAAAGCAAAATTATAGAAATGAAAACTAACACACCCTTTAGTAAAGAGAAACAACTTGTACATACAAAAGAACAAGCTGAAATCGCATTAGATATTATGGTTCAGAATTCTCAAGGAGAAAATCTTGAATTAGGTATATTCCGCCTGCGTGACCAACTGAATAATGCCAGGCTCACAGAACTGCTTGATAGCTATCCTGATTTGATTCAAAAATACGAATTGGAAAAATTGCTATCAGGAAAGATTGAGATCAAAGATGCAAGCGTCCAGGATGTGAAGACGGCAGGACTGCTGTCCTGCCTGTTATTACTCATTCATTTTTACTTTGACAAGCATAAAGATAATCTGATAAGATCCGAAAATGATGAGTTGAAACATTTTGACAGTATCAAGTATATATTAAATTCGATCACTTCTGAGGAATGTATTCATAAGTTATTTCTTGTAATCTTATCAATAGTAGGAATTGATTACTTTGAGAAATATCAGGAAAAGATGAAAGACCCTGATTTTTTATTGAAACAGACCATAGGATTTGACAACGATACCGAAATGGATGAACATATTGATATGATGGTGTGGTTTGCCTTGGTTCGTTTATTTATTGAAGCTATCTTTATGTACTATGATAGTGGTTTTGAATCTAAAAACGTTCAGCTATGAAAACACCAAATAAATCTCCGTTTTCAATCCTCGCCAATGAGTTTATTGAAAATACACTAGAACAAATTGTTAAGGATTATTCCATCGGTCAGGTATTCTATAAGAAAGAAAAGCAAACAACTCGATCACACATTTTGGTTCAGCTCAATAAATTTGCAGATGTAGCCAAATTGCGCTCAAAAAAATGGGTGAAAGAATTTAGAGACCAGTATCAAGTTTACGTTTATTTCATTGATTATTCGAGATTGCAATATCAATTATCAAAAGGGCATCCTTTCATAGAGTACCATTGCCAGAAATCTTCAATAATCTATCAAAATGATTATTCTAGATCATCAATTTTGATAGATAGGATTTGGAAAAAATACAAGAAGAAATTCAACCGTTTTGAAGACGCTTTCCATCACGATCACGAAATTCGTAGGGTAAAAATTGAAAGACTTAATGCTGAGAATTCATATAACAGTGTTTTTACTTCTTTCGAAGAATTGATCCATTATGACTTGGAATACCTAGAGGAATTATATAGCGGAGAGAGTACAAGTGACATCGATCTGAACCAAAGGATAAATCAATTGTTGATTTATATTCCGGAACTACAATCCTATTTTGTCAAAAAGAATCCAAGGGAATATTTTATAACTGAACTTTTCGCAAAAGTAAAGAAAGCTATTGACGAAGATGATATCATTTACAATACAGAAATGTTTGAATCATTAAGAATCATCGAAGATTCGTTATTTACATTTATTGAAGCTAGATTCTACGAATTGAAGCATCTGATCAAAAAGCAATATGAAAAAATTTATACGGTCGATCGGGATATATTCCCTATGGAAGAGTATCGAACAGATGAAATACTTGAAAAGGCAATTGACAGAATCCTGACTTTTATAGAACTGGAACAAATATATTTTTTTCATAAAACAACCTATGGAGAAGTGACAACCTACTATTTACTTTTGATTGGTTTGAATGTGAATAATGAAAAAATAAAAGCCATTACTCATTCTTTAACGAGTATATTTGGAAAAGAGTACAGATTTTTATTGCTTGGTCACAATCGGTATTGGATTCAAAAGAATCTATATCAATATCAAAGCTTCTTCGTTTTCATTATACAAGGCAAACATTTGGTCTATTCCTCGGATGAATATCATCCCGAGCCACATTGGCAGATGCCTTATCATCCACAACACAGTGATCTTTACTTCCATTACAAGAGTGCATTACAAAGTTCATTGCAGTTTTATAAATTGATTGATGGAGAGCAAGAAAATTATCAGGGAGTAGATAATATTTTCGCATTATTTTTCTTGTCCTTTTGCAGAACATACATCTATGTAAAAACTTTTTATCTACCCAACTATATGACCAGCGAAGCCCTTTGGCAATTATGTATTTACGCTGATAATGACATATATAAATACAACTATCTATTTGAACAATTTTCTAACAACATATTTTCTTTCACGGATTACAATATGAGCGTGCATCACAGTATAGGAAAAGTTGATACTGAGAAAGCAAATTGTATGAAAATGATTGTAGAAAAGCTGATGAATGAACTCAATGTAACTGTGGTCGATGGTAAATTACTAGATAATTTTGAGATGAATTTAATAGTTGAAAAAAGTATTGATTAGGATTACATTAAATATTATTTCAGACTTATAATGGAGACTTACTACTTCAAGAAAGTTAAACAATGAGCAACTATGAATATAAATATTTTAACCAAAGAAGACCTCCAAGAATTTAAAGTAGAATTACTGGAAGAGATTAAGAAATTGATAGATATCAAAAGTTCAGAAAACAAATCGTGGTTAAGATCCACGGAGGTTAAAGAACTTCTCAAAATTTCTACAGGAACATTACAAAACCTTCGTATTAATGGAACGCTGTCTTACACTCGTGTTGGAGGCACGTTATATTACAAGCACGCGGATATCGAGCGGTTACTAAATAGTAAATCTTGATATTATCTCATCCTTTCTAATCTTTTTAATCCTATAAATTTAAAGTAAATTATTATCAAGGAAATGACTTACAATAAACATTTAACAGCCCTCTATGGGAAAGTAGCTCAAGAAAACTCATTAAATCCTACTCACTTAAGTCTCTATATGGCTTTATTTCAATTTTGGAATTTCAACCGATTCAAGAATCCATTTAATATCTCTCGGGATGAAGTTATGCGAATTAGTAAGATTCGCTCAAAAGCTACTTATCATAAATGTATAAAGGATTTACATTCATTAGGATATTTTGACTATCAACCCTCATATAATCCATTTGCAGGAAGTAAAGTTAATATGTTTGATTTTTCAGGTGAATTAAAACCTTCTAGGAAATATACACGCAAGCATTAACCATTTAAATTTTCTCCCACCTATTTGGCTAATAAATTTAGAATGCTAAAATCTTCTCAGTAGTCTAGAATGTAGCATTTGGCCAAGCCAACGCCATTCATTTTAAAAATCTTAGCGTTTAGATAATTTGATATAATTTTTGGGATTGGTTGATTCACTTATCGGTCTTGAAAATATTTTATAGTTTCTTTTTCTAATTGTTCAATTTCATAAGCTTGAAGTTGCTTAACAGGAAATACCCGATTTATTTAACTAATAAAATTCTTTAGATTGTCCACGATATAGTTCTTGATAGTTTTCACCAATGAAAGTTAGTCTTTCAGAATTAATTTCTGAAATAACATTTCAAATTCAGCAATTGTCTCGATTTTACTTTCGTTTATTATTTTTTAGTTTTTCAATTCGAATTAATATTCTGTGGAGTAATTCTATTCTATCCTCTAAATCAATTAAGTCTTCTGTTTGCCGAACAAAATTATACCCATTATCATCAATTATTCCTTTCTTCTCCATTTCATCCAATAAAATGTTTCCATTCCGATTGCTCATTCCATTTTCAAATAGAAACCCCTTTGGAGCTGATGATATTAATATCTTTTTACGATTATGGGAATAGACAAGTTTTCCCCCAAAATTATCTATGCTTAAATTTTTAACCTTAGCATTCTTAGCAATTTCCTGCAAAAAAGGATCCCAATGCCAGCCATTGAACTGTCTTTCTTTCATTTTGAAAATGCAATAATCACCTACTTCCTTGAAGGAATAATAACCTTGATTACAATTTTCTCTGAATGAAGAGTATTTCATAAAATAGTATGTCCAATCTTTTGGCTTATTGGAATATTCATTAAGTGTTTTATCAATTTTTTGCTGGATTGAAACCGATTGATTTTCAATAAAATAATCTAAGCACTGCAAAACTATTTTTTGTGTTTTTTCGTAGAAATGAGATTTGTTGTACCCTGGTGTTGTGAAAAAGTTTCTGATAACACGATTTTTATTTGACATTAAATTAGCCAACGTTCCATCTCTTTGTGAATAGTCCCCGAAACTTAAAAGAAGATTGCTTTTTGTGTTGAAGTCTGAAAGAATACTACTCTCATCAAATAATGACAAAAACTTCTCTGCTCTATTTTTAAAGTCATCGACTAAAGGAATCAGAGATATACTTCCTCGCAAAATATCACTATCCTCAAGTCGTTGAAGAATTTCCTTATTACTAGAATGTTGAGCAATGTAATCTTCTTTAGATTTTTCCTCTTCAATTTGGTCAGTTTTAAAGGTCTTAAAAATCTCACAATCTCCATTTGTGATAAATTGCTCAGTTTCCTCAAAACTATTTCCTAAATTAGATTCACGTAGTTCATTTTCAGAATTGACAACTAAATTTCTCAAAGTCCTGATTTGGTCATTAAATATGTTGCTTGGTCTTTTAAGGTGAGTTAGACAAGCTAATAACAATATTTGTTCAGGAAAAGAGAAACCTCGTGAATCAGAAAAATGGAGCAAACAACGTTTTAGGAGATTTGTTTCCTTGTGTTGAAAAAATAATCTTGTTTTACCTAATTCAAATTTGGGCTCGTCTACATAGAATAAATCACTCCAAAATGACGGATTTTCTTTTTCTTGTTTGCAAATGGAGTCTAAAGTATCAAACAAAAAGTTCTGATTCTCTACGTCACTGTAAATTTCTTTTAATAACTCAGCAGAATCAATCGTATTTGCATAGCGAAAATCGTTTGAATCTCTCAAGTCTTTTTTGATAGAAATTATCGAAGTAATGAAGTTGAAGAGATTTAGAAACGAATTATCAACAGTTAAAGCAATGTCTTGATCTTCTGTTAATATACCTAGCTCAAAAATAATATTCCAGATGGTATCTGTCCAAACCCCATCAATTGCTTCTTCGAAACGTTTTCTTTGTTTTAATTCTGAAATTGTTTCTGCGAATCCTGCCTTAAAATATTCGAACTCAGTTAAAGGTTTTCCACGAGAATTCATTTTAATGTACAAATCGTCAGTTAATCCGACTTTGTCCATATCCAACTTATAAAAGTAGAAAGGACAATCTTTTATTATGCCCCATATAGAGTCTGTATTTAAAGATTTGTATCTTAACTCTATATCTTTTAAAACAACAAGCATTGCCTGTATGCTAGGGTCATAGTCCCAAGTTTCAAAATACCAAGATTGATTTGCAATTTCTTTGCTAACGTCCTCGTGTGAAAAGTTAGGTCTGAATTGAATTAAATTTTTGTAAAATTGAGTAGTGCTATGTCTAGTTTCATAAAGAAAATTTGAAAGAAAAATTACTTCACTATTTGAAATAATTTCTTTCACTGATACGAACCAATACAATAACCAGAGGGTTGTTAATCTTTGCTGACCGTCAATTGGGACAAATGTAATTTGGTTGTTAGAATCAACCTCATTGAATCCATAAATAAAATCAAGTTCAATTTCGGCCTCAGGATTTGCTTGCTTTTTAGAAACAAAGTCAAATAAAACATCCAAAAAGTCCTTTCTGATTTTATTAGTTTTGTTATCTGTTCTACCTTGTGCATAATCTCGTTGAATTATTGGTATTTCTACCTTATTATTCAATATATCTAAAAAATTATTTCTCATTTTCTTCGATAATAACAGGTTTATATAATTCTATACAACGTCGAATCTCATCTGAGTAAGATTCTCGTTCGTCTTTTGTCCAGACACAATAATGTTGACCATTTTCTGAAGAATAGTACTTTAAAAAAATACGTTTTGTAGCTAAAGGAATAAATTCGCCTCTTCTATCCAAATCAATTATTTTTCGTCGTTTTACTTCAAACACAGAATTACTTAATGAAATATTTTCTGTGAGCCCAATCAATGCCATATTTTGAATTTTATGTAAATATTCATTTTCATTTGTGTCGTCAGATGGAATAAGTTTTAAAATTCGTTCACTTAATGTTTTAAAGTCCTCATATCGATAAGTTTTCTCATCTATTAAATCAACCTCTGCGATGATTTTCTTTGCTTTTTCTTTATCAGTTGCAACATTCAATAATATGTTGGAATGAGAACGAAGCCAATTAAACCATTCCTCCTTTTTATTTTCGTTAATTCCATCAATATTTTGTGCGTGAATATGCTCCAGACTTTTTGTAATGTTTTTATAAATTTCAAAGGGAAAAAACTCATTATTATTTTTATTACCTCTGGTTAGTTCTATATTAGCTAAAAGTAAAACGTTGGTGATTTTACTGTGATCGCTTCTTTTGCTGTAACTTAAATCTTCCCAATCATTATCAATGCTATTTGCAATTAGTTGATCTATTTTTGTTTCAAAATCTTCTTTGGTATTATCTTTTTTAATCTGTATCAGACTACCAATTGCTGTTCCTGTGGTTATCAGATAACCGATTTTGTGATAAAGATTTTTGTTCGAATACCAATACACTAAAGAACGGTATATTTGTTCCACATCTACCCACTTTTGCCAAAGTGAATTAGCAGTCTCTTTTTCATCGAAAAAATGAATATAACTAAATAATGGATCTTTTTCATTTGGAATTTTCTTAGAAACGACATCAAACAAATATTCAATTTTATTACTATATCTATCTAATTTTTCGTTTGATACAAAAGCCCAAAATTTTTGATTATTAAGCTGGTTCTCGATTTCATCCCAAATCTGTACTAACTGTGTTCTGCGTTTAATTTTATCGTCTTCCGGCATTCCTTTGAAGCTGTCAGAATTTACAAATTTTGCTTTAATCAACTCGGCACTTGTCAAAGGTATTTTACCACGATTTAAACGTGTGAACAAATCTTCGCTCTTTTGTTCTTTATCTTTAATTTCATACCAAATTACTTGTACACTCCATTCAGGAAGTTGTTTTTCCCCTTCATTATTAATTAAAATGCTCGGTAAAATTATTTCAAGCATTTTGTTTTTAAGTTCTCTTAAATTACCTTTTTTTCCATCTTCAAACCATTCTTTAATGCACTTGTAAGCCTCGCTCATATAGTATAAATCGGGCTTAGTATTGTTAGTATCATTAGTTTCCAAAAAAGCTTTGGATTCAAGTCTAGTTTTGTAATAAATAGAATATAAATCATCGGGATATCCCTCTGATTTTAAATTGTTTTGAAGATATTCTAATGTCAAATATGTAACAATTCGATGAAGCGTCGTTAAGCGTTGTTGTCCATCAATTAACTCATAACCTTTTACATTATTCCCGTCAATATCTTGCCAGTCAGGTTCTCTTTCTCTTACCACAACAGGTTGTAAACAATAGAATGTATTTCTATTATTGGGTTCTTGTCTATATTCCCAAATATCATTGAGTAATTGTAGAACATTATTTTTAGTCCACCTGTAACCTCTTTGATATTCCGGAATGTAGAAGTTATTTCCCAAAAGTTCTGTTATACTTAATGTCCTAATTTGGTTTTCTTGCATAGTTTTATAATTTATTTTGGAATTTAAGAATAATTGCTTTTGTTCCGAGATTATCAAGATTTATTATTCTTGTTCCAGTACCACAATACTACACAAAAAAATACATGCACTATTGAGTAGATATACCTATTTTGTTATTTTTTTGAATTTTATCAAAAATAAGATTATAACATTATTTCGTTTTATAACCCAATTTATATAATTGGCACAAAAAGAATCGACAAATCAGTTGACGTAGTAGCTATAAATTTGAAAATATATATATAAGAGCGATGTATATTATTAGCACCTATATTAGCACCAATAATTAAAAAACCCTATAAACATTATATTTATAGGGTTTTTTGCGGAGAGTGAGGGATTCGAACCCCCGGACCTGTTACAGTCAACAGTTTTCAAGACTGCCGCAATCGACCACTCTGCCAACTCTCCTTACTTGCTACGATTTCTCGTTTTCAGTGGTGCAAATATAGAAAGCTTTTGTATGATGCGCAAATTATATTTGAAAAAAGTTTTTAATTCACTAATTATCAAATGGAAAAATTAATTTCTGACAATCTGAAAACCTGTAAATACCATGGAAACTCCAATAATCAGGCTTAGTAGAGCATACAAAATCAATATGCCGTAATTTCCATTTTGCCAAAGTGAAAAATTCTCAGCAGAAAATGTTGAAAATGTAGTATAACCACCACAAAGGCCTGTAATCAGAAGATATTTTAAAGAATTATCAACTTTCAGAAAATAAGCAGACAGAATTCCGATCAGAAAACATCCCGAAATATTAACTACAAAAGTTCCCATGGGAAAACTATTGATATTCCAAAGTTTGTGGGTATAGTTAGAGATCAAAAAACGCATTATACTCCCAAAACCACCACCAAGAAAAATGTAAACTAAATTTCTCATTATGCTAAATTATAAATAATCATTGATTTCTAAAATAACTCTGGATTATTAATAGTATCTTTGACGTAGTATCATACATTGTGAAGCGACCTATTTTAGATGATAAATTTGTTGCCATTCGCTTCGCTTTATAATTTTTAAGTTGTACAGATGGCTTGCAACGTTTTTTATTTTATCTATTATGAATGCACTTGCATTGGACGCTTCGGTAATTACATATCCGGAATTTCTCAATCGTTTTAAATCTTCACTTTCGTCCCTTTTTCAAAAAGAAAATATTGATCAGTTAAGCCTTTCCAGAGGTTTACCACCCAATATTTGGAAAGATATTTTGAATTTAAAACCATTGTCGGTTTCGATCCCGAAAGAATTCGGTGGGAGAGGTGCAAAAGTTAAAGAATGTCTTGGCGTTTTATCGGCAGCGGCTTATGAATCGTTGCCACTATCATTAACATTTGGGATTAATATTGCTTTATTTTTAGAACCATTGGCAAAATATGGGAACGAAATTATCAAAGGTGATATTTTCAAACATTTCCTGGATTTTGGAGCAATGGGCGGATTGATGATCACAGAACCAGATTTTGGTAGTGACGCATTGAATATGAAAACCCAAAACGAACTGAAAGACAATACTTACCATATCAAAGGGACTAAACATTGGCAAGGTTTGACAGGTTTAGCCAATTATTGGTTGGTAACTTCCAGAAATATCAATGCTGACGGAAATCTTGCCAGAGATGTTGACTTTTTCGTTGCAGATACGCACAAACCGGAACAAAATATAGAAGTTCTGGAATATTACGACAATCCGGGACTTTATATGATTCCGTACGGATTAAATAAAGTGGATATCAAAGTGCCTGAATATAATAAATTGATTCCTGAAACAACAGGTCTTAAAATGATGTTGGACATTCTTCACAGAAGCAGATTCCAATTCCCTGGAATGGGAATGGGATTTCTCAAAAGAATGATGGATGAAGCGATGAAACACTGTAAAGAAAGAATCGTTGGGACCTGCAATTTATTTTCCTTGGATCAGGTTCAATATCAGATTGCAAAATTACAGTCATTTTTCGCATTATCTTCAGCGATGTGTGCTAAAAGTACATGTGTAAGCGGTATTGATAAAGATGTTTCTGCAAGTGGTGTTCACGCCAACAGTATGAAAGCTTTTGTAACTGATATGATGCAGGAAGCAGCTCAGATGTTGGTTCAATTATCTGGTGCAAAAGGTTACAGAACCAGTCATATCGGTGGAAGAGGAATAATGGACAGCCGTCCGTTCCAGATTTTCGAAGGTTCTAATGAAATGCTTTATACGCAGATCTCTGAAGGAATTTTAAAAGATATGAAGAAGAAAAAGGCGGATAACCTTGGAGAATATCTTTCTATTAACGAGATTACAAAAGAAGCTGCAAAATTATATGCTAAAGAGCTGAACGTAACGATTAATGGGCCATTATCACAAAGAAAAATGATCGATCTTGGGAAAATTATCTCCAGAGTTGTTACCGTTAATGATTTGACTGAGCTAAATGAAGCAGGATTTAATCAGGAATTAACAGATAATTCTATCGAGATTGTAAGACAGGAGATTGTAACGCTTTTTGCATCATTCCAACATCATAAGGCAATTAGTGCTTTGGATGATATAAGTGATAAAAGCGATTGGATGACGTTTTTCTAATCAATCAAGATAGATGAAAAAGACCTTTAAAAATCAATTAAAGGTCTTTTTTATTTAATTATTTTGACGATCATTAATCCTTAATTCCCGCTCTATCTCATCAATGTCAGGTAATTTGGTATTATAGTTTTCTTCGATATATTGCAAAACGGACTTATCAGTTTTACCATCTATTTTCCTGATGAAAAGGTGGTTATTAGATCTTAAATAATTAATGATTGCATCCGGATTAATCTTATTTAGTAAAGATTTTTCCAATACAGCTCTTTTGTCATCATTTACAATCACATCGTGAAAATCCGTATTCATAAGAACGGTCTGAAAAAACGATTCTCCGGGCAAATAGGTGTTAATATAGAATTCTTCGAAAAGCATCACCTTTTTATTGTTATTAAGAAAAGCACAGGTGTCTCTTGTGAAAAGAAACCACTTACCACCTATAAAAGGGATAACGTTTTTTATAAATTCTCTTTTGTAAATGAACGAGGAGATTTTATAAGCCATTCTGTAAAATGGTTTTGTATTCTTTGGAGTGTGTCGGGTCTGTAAAACTTTTGGTCATAATAAAAAAGATAGTTTTTACCATTGTTTTCAGATAAAAATTTGCGGATAATATTTTGAGATTTCAAAGGAAAGTCATCGCAGCTTAGATTAATAAAATAATCCCAATCCGGACTTGCATTCAGGAGAAATTCCATTGCGTTAAGTTCTGCTTGGACAATGCTAAAACCGCCTGAAGTTATGTTCATACTTTCTAGTAGAAAGGCATTTGGAAACTGTATTAAAAATAGTTGAATCGCCTCAGTTATCTCTGGCTTAGCTTTTCTGTCAATATGAATGAGGTAGAACTGATCTCTTGTGTATATTTTTTTGAATAGTATGATAAATTTCTCAGTTTCGTTATGAACCATTATGAAATATGCAATCCTTAATGCCTTATCATTTTGATTTTGAGAAGTTTGGGGTTGAGGTTGTGTTGAAGAGAAATAATTCTGCATTTTATATGGATTTCAAATTATCCACACTTGCAAATAACTTATTTATTTAAATTTACAAATATATTTTTGATAATCAGTGAATTAAAAAATAATATTTTCTGCATATTTTATTGTATCTTTGTATTATAATTTATAATGGGTTTCTGTATTGCTAATCAGTAATATATATTTCTTTTAATTCTTGTGTATTTTATGCCTAGAAGGCGCAACAAAATTTCCTCGGATAATAAAGACAATTACCTTTTAATCTTATACCAGTCGATTTCAAATTCATTTCTACGAAGATTTTAGAATTTCAATTGATTCATTTTCACTACATTAATTTAAAATAATAGCAATAATTTATGGCAGATTCTTTCTCAAAAAAAGAAAACTTCAAGAAAAAACAACAAAAACAAAAAGAAAAAGCACTTCGTCGTGAAGAGCGTAAAACCAACAACGACAAAGGAAAAGACATCGAGTTTATGTATGTTGATGCATACGGAAGATTAACATCTACACCGCCTGAGGAAAGGGTGGAGGTTGATTTGGATAACATTCAGTTAGGAGCAGCGCCAGTGGAAGCAGAAGAAACTGTGAAAACAGGAATCGTAACTTTCTTAAGTGAGAAGGGTTATGGATTCATTACGGAGAGTAAAACTAACGAGAATATCTTTTTCCATAGTAACAATTGTGCAGTGCCGGTAAAAAAAGGAAACAAAGTAGCTTTCGAAAAAGAAAGATCACCAAAAGGTTTTTCGGCAGTCAATATCGAACTAGTCAAATAACTTTTTGATTTAAAATATTTATAATAAGCTCCAGCTGGAGCTTATTTTTTTGGCTTCATTTTAGTTTGGGAAATGTTATGGCCTTCAAAATAAAATATAATCCTGACTTAGATTCCTTGACATCTAAAGAGCTTAAACTTCTGGAAAAAGCTTGTGAAGCTGTTAGAAACTTCGTTTCCAAATCGGACAAAATCAATCAGACTAACTATAAAACCAGAGACGCTCACGTTACGACTTATTCAACTTTAAAAGGAACTTTTGTTGCCAATCAAACGTTTGAGGAGCATCATATTTTTTCAAGGCAGGAATTAGAGTGCTTGATTAGAATTTCCAATGCACATATGAAATTAGTTTCTAAGAAAAGAGCGATTCCGGCTTATGGTTTTTCGGTTAAAATTTCTGATGACAATCAAACTATTGCCAACTTTCCGTTGGTGAATTTTCCACTATTTCCGATTAATAATGTCTCGCAATTTCTGAAAATTTTCATTGCGATTAACCGGTTTTTCTCAGGAAATATCTTACAAAAATTCTGGAATTTAATAAAAGTAGCCAGAAATTTTATCTTGATTTCTCCGGCTTTTTTTCACCCTTCTTTTATGGTTGAGGTTTTTAAATTCCTGAAAAATCGAAACAATTTTATTCTGTCATTTGATTACCATTCCATTGGCGTTTACAGATTGAGAAATCATTTGGTTAAATTAAAATTGGTTCCGAAAAATGTGCCTAACAAAGTTGATGAAAATCGAATAGATTATTCAATTCAAAATTATTTAAAAGAGAATGACTACGAATTGGAATTAATGGCTCAATATTGTTACGATTTGAAAAAACAACCTGTCAATCAGTTGAATACAATATGGAAGAATTCTGAATTTGCATCAATTGGAACAATTAGAATCACAGAATTGATTGACAAAAATAATCAATGGATTGAGAATTTATCCTTCAATCCTTTTGAAAACATTGAGGAATTACAGCCCGTTGGAAGGATTCAGAAATTACGGGATGAAGCTTATAAAACGTCTTTTGCAACAAGAAAAAATAATAATTTATGAATACAGAATTATTGGGTTTAGTTGCCGGAGGAATCACATCTATCGCAATGATGCCACAACTCATCAAAGTTATTAAAGAGAAAAACGCTGAAGATATCTCTGTAGTGATGCTTTTGGTCTTGATTACAGGATTGTCGCTTTGGGTTTGGTACGGTATTTTACAGGACGAATTGCCAATAATTTTATCAAATGGTTTCTCTGTTTTAGTTAATCTAATCTTATTGGTTTGCTGTATTATTTTCAAAAAGAAAAATTAAATCTCATAGATCTCAGCATCCGTAAAAACATAGAATCTTCCTTTTTTAGGGAGATTTTTTGTGTCCAAACCTGTAAATTCACTAAAAGCAGGAAGCAATAATTGATTATCTGTGACCACAAAACAGGGCAGTTTAATATTTTTCACAGAAGAATTAATGACAAACCCGGGATGAATATGACCTGTGACTTGAAATTTAGGCTGTTTTTTGTCAAAATCATGCACAAACATAAAATCATCAATCTCGAGAATCTCGTCCCTGAAATTGAGGCATAATTTTGATTCCAGCTTTTTGGAAATTTTATCATGATTGCCTTCTATCAGATGAAATTCAAGATCTGAAAACTGGTTTTTCCATTCACAGAATTTATCCACATCCGAATTATCTCCTGCATGAAGCAGATCGCCGACAACGATAAATTTTTCGGGCTGAAAATATTCAATTAAAACAGATAATCTTTGCAAATCATTTTCAAAGATCTGGTCAGAAAGTGCAATGCCGTTTTTACGGAAATGAGCCGTTTTCCCGATATGCAGATCGGATAAAATCAAAGCTTTTTCTTTTTTCCAGAATAAAGCCCGCTGATTGGTTAAAGTGAAAACTTCGTTCTGAATGGTTATATTTTTTGTTACTATTTTCATTATTTTTTATTAATGCTTCGACAAGCTCAGCCTGACAATGCTGATAAAAAGAATTTAGTATTAGAGATATCACACTAAGCCTGTCGAAGTGTTTCAAATTCACTTAAGTTTCCTCGCCTGCTGAATTAGTTTTTGAATTCTCGCATCTAATCCTTCACTGGAAAGCGTTTGCCTCAAACTGTCAACTTTGATCGGAAAACTTAATGGTGTAAAAGTATTGGCAAATTTCAGAATTATTTTTGATTTTTCGATTCGCTTAAAAGCTTCAACAAGCCTTTGTTCCTGCAATTGCGCATTGAAAACTTCTGTATAAGCCTGTCTTACAAGAAAATGGTTCGGATCATAATCCTCAAGAACTTTAAAAATCAGACCGGCAGAACTTTGTAAAGATTTGTTGGAACGTTGTTTTCCTGCGTAATTCTGAATCACCATTCCGGAAATTACCGCAATATCACGGAATTTTCTTCGAGCCATTTCCGCAGAATTAATGCTTGAAATGACATCGGTCATCAGATTTTCCCGGGTTAAAATTTTATGCAGATTTTCTTCATTTAGCGGAATTTCTTTATCACTGAATAATTCAAAACCATAATCATTCATCGCCATCGAAAAAGAGATCGGAGCCAGCTTTGAAATCCTGTAAGCAATAAGCGCCGACATCACTTCGTGAACCAACCGCCCTTCAAAAGGATACATGAATAAATGGTAACCCTCGCGGTTTTTGATGAGTTCCACCAAAAATTCATCATCTTTTGGGATATGAGAACGTTCTTCCTGATTGATCAATAAAGGATGCAGGAATTTCAGTTCTTTTTCTGAAGCTTTCGGATTCAGCGCACCGGATAATTTCTGCCTTAAAAACTGACCTAAATTTGAGCTTAAAGGCAGTCTTCCGCCGAGATAACTTGGTGCAAATGCCTTTCCTTTTGCGGCGCGTACGTAAACCGTCATATCTTTGATCATCGCAACTTCAAGCACTCTTCCCGCTAAAATAAATTTTTCGTCTTTTTTGAGTTTTGAAATAAAATATTCCTCCACCATTCCGATATAACCCCCGGAAATAAATTTCACTTTCAGCATGGCATCACTTACAATGACTCCCATATTCATACGGTGAAGCATGGCAATTTTCCTCGAGGTAACTTTGTATAAACCATCTTCCGTCACCACAACTTTATGAAATTCTTCGTAGCTCTTTAAAACGCTTCCGCCAATGGTAAGAAAATCGAGAATGCTTTTCCATTCTTCGTCCGTCATTTCCTGAAATGCATACACTTTTTTGATCCTCTCATGCAGTTCATCGGGATAAAATCCGTCGCCAACCGCCAAAGTCATTAAAAACTGAACCAGAACATCGAAACATAAAACCTGTGGATCGCGCGGTTCGATCACTTTCTGTTTTACGGCTTCCTTTAAAGCGGCAACTTCAATTAATTCCAATGAATGAGTCGGAACACAATAGATTTTTGAAGTTTCAAAAGGGGAGTGGCCGCTTCTTCCGGCACGCTGCAAAAATCGGGCTACACCTTTCGCAGAACCGACTTGAATGACCATATCAACAGGTTTAAAATCAATTCCTAAATCCAAAGACGAAGTAGAAACCACGGCTTTTAATTTCCCTGAACTTAAATTTTCTTCAATCCAGATCCGTAAATGAGCATCAATCGAACTGTGATGAATCGCAATTTGTCCGGCAAAATCAGGATAAGCATTCAATAACAACTGATACCACATCTCGCTTTGACTTCGCGTATTTGTAAAGACAATCGTCGATTTTGACTCTAATATAATTGGAACAACTTTGTCGGCTAATTTTTGTCCAAGATGTCCCGCCCAAGGTAAAATTTCAACTTCATCAGGAAAGACAGGAAGAATATCGATCTTTTTCTGTTCTTTTGCCGTAATTTTTGTTTTTTTGATATCGTAAGGAATCAGAACCTCCATGGCTTCATCAAGATTTCCGATGGTTGCCGTAATTCCCCAGATTTTTATTTTCGGAACATATTTCGTCAGCTGAGAAATTCCCAGTTCTACCATTACACCGCGTTTTGAACCCAGTAATTCGTGCCATTCGTCCACAACAACTGTTTTCATTTCTTTAAAAAAACGTTCATTATTTTTCTGCCCGAGAAGCAAATGTAAACTTTCGGGAGTTACCACCAGAATTTCCGGCATATTTTTGACCTGTTGCTGGCGGACTTTTGGATCTGTATCACCATTTCGTACACCCACTGCCCAATCCAGACCGATTTCGTCAATCGCTTCCTGCATTGCTTTGGCAATATCTTTTGACAATGAACGGAGTGGCGTGATCCAGATCATTTTCAATCCTTTTTTATATTTCTCGGGATGATTTAAAAAATTCGTTAATAAGGCTAAAAAAACAGAAAATGTTTTTCCGAAACCCGTAGGCGCAACAACCATTCCGCTGTATCCGTTTTCAAATTTCTGCCATGTCTCAATCTGAAATTTAAATGGGGAAATACCTTTATCAGCCATCCATTGCTGAATGATTTTGTAGCCGTCGGTATTTTCAAATGTTGTCAAAATTATTTATTTTTTTGAACCACAAAAGTCACAAAAGATTTTAGTGGTTGCTTAAGTTATTCAAAAGTTCAAAAAAGTTGTATGTATAATCTTTTATGGACTTTAATTTTAAATCAATAAGTCTTTGAAAAACTTTTGTGACTTTTGTGGTTAAATTTTACTGTATCAATTTTTTTATCTCTTCCAAATCATCAATTTCATCCACTGTTTTATCTTTTCGCCATCTCAGAATTCTCGGGAAACGAAGTGCAACACCACTTTTATGACGGTTGCTGAAACCTATTCCTTCAAAAGCAATTTCGAAAACCAACTCAGGTTTTACCGTACGAACCGGCCCGAATTTTTCAATTGCATTTTTATTCACGAACTTGCTGACTTCCATGATTTCTTTGTCTGTCAAACCGGAATACGCTTTGGCAATCGTGACCAATTTATCTTCATTCTTCACGGCAAAAGTATAATCGGTGTAATAAGCACTTCGCCTTCCGCTTCCTTTTTGAGCGTAAATCAAAACAGCATCAATCGTTAACGGATTAATTTTCCATTTCCACCAGTCGCCTTTTTTTCGCCCGGAATGGTAAGGAGAATTTTTCTGTTTCAGCATCAGACCTTCACTGTTAATTTCCCTGGAATTTTCCCTGATTTGGTCTAATTCGTTCCAGTTTTCAAAATCAATGACTTGAGAAATTTTTATATTCTCAGGATTTTCATTTAATAACAATTCTTCCAGCATGGCGCGTCGTCCGGCAATCGGTTTTTCTCTCAGATCATTACCTTCCAATTCCAATAGATCATAAGCAAAAACCTGGATCGGAATTTCAGAAAGCATTTTTTTTGTTAAAGTTTTTCGGTTGAGACGTTTCTGTAATTCATTAAAATTTAAAACTTTATCATCTTTTACAGCCAGAATTTCTCCGTCAATGACAAAATTTCCTTTCATCTTCTGAACAACATCTTTGATTTCTGGAAATTGTTCGGTGATCAGTTCTTCACCTCTCGACCAGATAAAAACTTCATCATTCCGTTTGATAATCTGTCCGCGGATTCCGTCCCATTTGTATTCAATCAGCCATTCATCGGGCGTTCCGAGTTCTTCCAAATCTTTTTCCAAAGGATAAGCCAGACAGAAAGGATAAGGTTTTGAATTGTCCGGATTCACATTTTCTGCTGAAATTAATTCCTGGAAAGAAACTTCATTCGGCAGCCATTTTCCCATCAAACTATGCATTAATGCACTGGATTCTTGTTCGGAAAATTTAGTTAAAGCATTGATCAAAGTTTTATCCGAAACCCCGATTCTGAAGCTTCCGCCTAATAATTTGTTGAAAATCAATCGTTCCGTATAATCCAAACCATTCCAAGAATTCAGAACAAATTCCTTTTTCTCTACATCTGTTTTATTTTTTAAACCGATAATGTCATTCATCCATTCAGATAAAGCACGTTCGATCTTTTCTGTTGGTGGAGGAAGAATCAGAGATAATGTTTCTCCCAAATCGCCGACCGAAGAATAACACTCCTGAAACAGCCAGAAAGGTAATTGAGTAATTTCCAACGCCCATTCTTTCATATAATTTGTGTTCACATTCCGTTTCGGTCGTTTTCCTGTAAACAAGGCGATGAACCACACTTTATCTTCATCCGGCGCACGTTCCAGATAATCAATGATCGCATCGATTTTAGCGTTGGTTTTATTGGTGCTTTCGAGAGCGTTGATGAGTTCTGCGAAATGTTTCATTTTATTGTTGTTTTTTTGTCATTGCGAGGAACGAAGCAATCTGTTCAAAATAGTTCCTTAAGTAAAAAAGATTACTTCGTTCCTCGCAATGACGAGCTCCATTCAAGCCGGGCTGCGTGCAATTCGGCGTTTTTTATAATTGTCAGGTCGCTCCTCCGGAGCTCCGCTTTACCATTTATTCTTTTACTATTAACAGTAAGTTCCTATGGAACTTTTCAAGCATTGCTTTAATCTTTGATAATTTCTTTTTCTTTCTCCTCTTCGTCATCGTCACCATACAGGGTTTCAACGACATCAGATTTAATTCCGATTTCATTTAAATATTTAGAAAAAACTTCGGTTTGTCCGTGTGTGACGTGAACAATTTCGGCTTCTGTCGCTTTTATGGCTTGTAACAGACCTTTCCAATCGGCGTGATCGCTCATCGCAAAACCTGCATCCGCACTTCGCCATCTTCTGGCACCGCGAACCTGCATCCAGCCTGAACAAATCGCTGTCGCCGCATCTGGAATTTTCTTGATAACATTCGAATCCAATAAAGCGGGCGGAACAATGACAATATCCCCCCCAATGTGTTTTATACTTTCCCGAAAATCAGGAATTTCATATTCAGGAAGAACAATTCCAACTTCTTCAAAAGCCTGATTAAGCTTGCCGATGGAGTAATGAACGTGAATCTTTCCCAAGCCTTCAACAGCTTTCATAATTCGTTGTGCCTTCCCCAAAGAATAGCCGATAAAAACGGATGTTTTCTGATTTTCCTGATTTCTGAGAACCCAGCTTTGCAGTTTTTTATTTAGATCATTAACTTCCAGCCAGTTGTAGATAGGAAGTCCGAAAGTACTTTCCGTCACAAATTCATTGCATTTTACAAGCTCAAAAGGCGTACTTAAGCCGTCGTCCTGAACCTTATAGTCTCCCGAAACAACACTCACATAACCTTTATATTCTAGCCTGATCTGTGCAGAGCCGATAATATGACCAGCCGGATGAAGCGAGACTTTTACGCCATTGATATTGATCATCTCACCATATTCCACACTTTGACATTCGATATCTTCACTGATTCTTTTATGTAAAATCGGTTTGGTAAAATGGTGACAAAGGTATTTTTTCATTCCCCAGCGTGCGTGATCGGCGTGACCGTGCGTAATGACCGCCAAATCAACCGGCCGCCACGGATCGATATAGAATTTTCCCTGTGGACAATAAATGCCTTTGTTTGTGAATGTAATGAGTTTCGCCATTTGTAGTTTGATAAGGAATGGAAAATAAAAGTCACAAAGTTCATTAAATATGATTTTCTTTGTGACTTAATTTCCATTTTAAAATTAATTAAATTTTTGCAGTTCCTTCCACGCCATCAGAATTATCAGTTTTGTTTCCGGTAATTGCTGCTGCTGCAAAAGTTAATAGGCTTACCAATTTTCCCGCCTTCGTGTCCCAATAATAGGTATCTTTTGGTTCCACTCTTATGATTGAAACATTCGGATCATCTTTGCCATCGAACCAGGCATTTGCCATTGGCGACCATTTTTCTTCGATTGTCGCTTTGTCTTTATATATGAAAGCATTTCCGTACACTGAAAGATATTCGGAGTCGCTGTTATTCATAAAATAAAGCTGTACACGGTTGTCTTCCTTGATTTCAAAATTTTTATTGCTGGTTTCGCTGCTGATAAACCAGAGATTTCCGTTCTCGTCGGTTTCCTGGATGCTCATTGGTCTGGCATTGACAGGAAGTCTGTCCAGTTCCGTACAAAACATACAGATCCTGGCTTTTTTCGAGAGTTCTTTGATTTTCTTAATAGCTTCCTGGTTGGTAAGATTTTCTGTTGACATAATATTTTGTTTTGATGTTATAATTAATTGTGATTATCCGTTAACAATTTCCCCGCCATTTGGATGCAAAACCTGTCCCGAAATAAAACTGGAGTCTTCACTGGCCAGAAAAAGGAAGCTTGGTGCGACTTCATTCGGCATCCCTGCACGTTTCATTGGCGAATCACTTCCAAACTCTGAGTTTTTTTCTTTATCAAATGATGATGCAATCAAAGGTGTCCAGATTGGACCGGGCGCAACGGCATTTACACGGATTCCTTTATCAATGAGATTGGCGGAAAGGCTTCTGGTAAAGGCAACGATGGCACCTTTTGTCGAAGCGTAATCAATGAGCTGAGGACTTCCCCTGTAAGCCGTAACGGATGTTGTGTTGATGATACTTGCTCCTTTTTCCAGGTAAGGCATCGCATATTTTGTAGTCCAGAAATAGGAGAAAAAATTATTCTGAAATGTTTTTGTCAGTTGGTCAGTAGTGATATCTTCAATCGATTCCGATTCCCAGTGCAATGCAGCATTATTGACCAAAATATCGATTTTTTGGTGTGCTTTTATGGTTTCTTTAATGACCTTTTTGCAGTGATTTTCATTGCCTAAATCACCTTTGATCAAAGTACATTTTTTGCCATAAGCTTCCACTTCTTTTTTAGTAGTTTCAGCATCTTGAGTCGCGCTGAGATAAGCAATCGCAATGTCCGCACCTTCTTTTGCAAATAGTAAAGCCACCGCTTTCCCGATTCCGCTGTCGCCTCCGGTGATTAAGGCTACTTTAGTATTCAATTTACCTTTTGGATAATCAATCGGGCTGGTTTCTGGAACCGGAGTCATTTCTTTTTCCAGACCGGGTCGGCTTTGTTCCTGCTTTGGTCTGATTTTCTTTTTAGTTTCTTTTTCCATTTTACTTTTATTTTTTTAAGCAGTTACAAATAATGTGCTATTTCTAAATTGTATTAGAAATAATTAATCTTAAATATTTTGCCTAATTGATGTCAATGGAATGTTTCTTGTAAAAATCAAATAATAAAATTTCATTATTAATATCAAATCAAAATTCTAATTATGAGAGCAATTTGGAATGGTGCAATTGGTTTTGGGTTGGTTAATATTCCCATCAAATTGTATTCGGCGACAGATTCGAGTACTTTAGATCTGGATATGCTGGACAGTAAAGATCTTAGCAATATCAGATTCAAACGTGTTAACGAAAGTACCGGGAAAGAAGTGGTTTGGGAAGATATTGTGAAAGGTTATAAAATAGAGGATAAATATATCGTTCTGGATGATAAGGATTTTGAAGCGGCAAGCCCGGAAAAATCTAAGGTTCTCAGTATTTCTCAGTTTGTCAAGGAAGCGGAGATCGATCCTGCTTTGTTCGAGACGCCTTATTTTCTGGAGCCACAGAAAAATGGTGAAGCTGCTTATAAATTATTATTAAAAGCTTTAACCAAAACCAAAATGGCGGGAATCGGTTCATTTGTCCTGAGAGAACGCGAAATTCTTTGCCTGATCCGGCCATATGAAGATAAAATTTTAATGGTTAACAGGATGCGTTACCCCGAAGAGATGCGCGACTTTGAAGACTTAAAAATTCCGTCCGGAAGCGCACCCAAACCTGCCGAGCTGAAAATGGCGGAACAGCTCATAAAATCCCTTGCAACGGAATTTGACCCATCAAAATATAAAGACACTTATAATGCAGACCTTTTAAAAATCATTAAACAAAAAGCAAAAGGCAAAAAAATCAAATTGACCGAAATTAAAGAACCCGAAGGCAAAGCAACCGATCTGATGGCAATGCTGAAAGCCAGCCTGGAAAAAGGAAAGAAAAAAGTGGGGTGATTTAGGTTATAGATTAAAGGTTTTAGAATGTGGGTTCGGAGTAGTATTTTTCAATTATAAAGTATCATTCATCATTTATTATTACTGTTATGGCACTAGAGGATTATAATAAAAAAAGGAACTTCAAGGAAACAGCGGAGCCGGAAGGTAAGGCTAAGGTCAGCGGGAAAAAATTAAAATTCGTAATTCAGAGACACGCTGCCACAAGGCTTCATTACGATTTTCGTCTGGAAATGGAAGGTGTTCTGAAAAGCTGGGCGGTTCCCAAAGGACCTTCTCTCAATCCTGCGGATAAACGGCTGGCGATGATGGTTGAAGATCACCCGTATTCTTACAGGACGTTTGAGGGCTCTATCCCGAAAGGTAATTATGGTGCTGGCGAAGTAGAAATTTGGGACGAAGGAACATATGAACCCATTGAAAAGGTGGAAGGCAAAAGTGACGATCTGGTAATGCGGGCTGAACTGCATAAACAGTCATTGAAATTCATTCTTCACGGTAAAAAGCTGAAAGGTGAATTTGCATTAGTGAAAATCAAAAGTTCTAAGGATGAAAACGCCTGGCTGCTTATCAAACATAAAGATAAATATGCCGTTGATGAAGACTACGACGCTGAAGAACACACGCTGAAAACCTCCAAAGTCACCGCTTATCTCGAAGAGAAAGAAGGTAAAAAAAAAATGACTCGTCCGAAGGTATAAAGCACTTTAAAAATTATGCTCCGGCACTTTCAGGCGCCAAAAAGTTATCGGAATTCATCAAACCTATGCTTTGCAAAGTATCCGATAAAGCTTTTGATGACAAGGAATGGGCATTCGAAATCAAATGGGACGGTTATCGCGCGATTGCTGATTTGAGCAATGACGACATACGATTGTATTCCCGGAACGGTATCGATTTTTCCCAGAAATTTAAAAAAGTTACTAATTCGCTGAAGTTACAGGAACACAATATGGTCCTTGACGGTGAGATTGTTGCTTACGATGGCAAAGGAAAACCTAATTTCCAATGGCTGCAGCAGATTGGCGATAATCCTAACCTCGCATTAACTTTCCAAGTGTTTGACTTGCTTTGGCTCAACGGACATTCGACCGAAAATCTATCTTATCTTCAACGGAAAGAATTATTAAAAGATGCTCTAATCGAGAATGAAATCATTAAATATAGTGACCACATCCTGGAAAACGGGAAAGAGTTTTTCCAGGCTGCAAAAGATTTGGGGCTGGAAGGAATTGTAGCCAAAAAAACCGAAAGCCTTTACAAAGAAGATGTCCGAAGCTCGGAATGGCTGAAAATTAAAATCCATAAGAGTGATGAAGCGATTATCTGTGGATTTACAGCGCCAAAAGGCTCAAGGAAAAAGTTCGGAGCCTTGATTCTGGGTAAATATCTGAATGGTGAAATGGTATTTTGTGGTCATACAGGCGGCGGTTTTAACGACAAATCCCTTTCCGAGGTTTATGATAAAATGCAGCCATTGATTACCGGTAAATCAGTTTTCAAAATCACACCAAAAACCAATACCAAAGCAACTTGGATAGAACCTGAGCTGGTGGCAGAAATCAAATTTACGGAACTGACAAAAGACCTGATTTACAGGCACCCGATTTTCCTCAGACTCCGGGATGATATAGAGCCTGATGATGTGACATTCAATCCAGAAAAACCTTCAAAAAAAGAACCCGTGAAAAAAGCAGAACCTAAGAAAAGAACAGGAAAAGACGATGTCGAGAAAAAAATCGGAAAGCAAAAACTGAAACTTACCAATCAAAACAAAATCTATTTTCCCGATGATGACGTGACGAAAGGTGATGTGATTGATTATTATCAAAGCATTTCGAAATATATCTTACCACATCTGAAAAACCGCCCACAATCTATGAACCGTTATCCGAACGGTATCAAAGGAATGAGCTTTTACCAGAAAGATGCTGCTGAGGAAACGCCAGAGTGGATAGAAACGCAGAAGGTCTTCTCGGAAAGTACCGATAAATATATCAATTACATCATCTGCAATGATAAGGAAACAATGGCCTATCTGAACAATCTCGGTTGCATCGAGCTGAATGTCTGGACAAGTAAAATCCAAAAGGCGGACAATCCGGATTATCTTGTTCTGGATCTGGACCCATCGGAAAAGAATACCTTTGAAGATGTGATAGAAACCGCTTTGGCTGTGAAGGAGGTTCTGGATTTAGCAGGAATTGATGGCTATCCGAAAACATCGGGCAGTTCGGGCATTCACGTTTATATTCCCATGGGTGCAAAATATTCTTATGAGCAGGTCAAGGATTTTGGGCATCTTCTGATGCAAATGGTTCAGCAGAAGTTACCCGATTTGACAACGCTTGAACGCAGCCTTCAGAAAAGGGATAAGAATAAAATCTATCTCGACTATCTACAAAACAGAAGAGGACAGACTCTTGCAAGCGTTTACAGTCTTAGGCCGAAAAAAGGTGCACCTGTCTCAATGCCGTTGGAATGGGACGAGGTCAAAAAAGGACTTAAGCCGACCGACTTCAACATTCATAATTCATTAGACCGGCTGAAAGAAAAAGGTGACATCTTCAAACCGATTTTAGGAAAAGGAATTGATATGCTGAAGACAATTAAAAAACTGGAGTAGTAGTTCTTAAAATAATTGTATATTAGGGATAACATAAATGATTAAATTATGCCCCTTATACATACAATTAATGCTCATCTTTATGAGAATCTTTTAACAAAAAATGATTCTGCCGATTATCTGGCGCGTACCATCAGTGAGGAGTCGCTCAATATCAAACAGATCTGTGAGGCTGCTGTCAATAGGGGCGGAGCGGATATGTCGGCACTGTCTATGGAGTATGTTGTAACGCTTTTTCTGAAAGAGATGGCTTACCAGCTTTGCGATGGTTTTACCATTAATACCGGCTATTTTACGGCAGGTACCAAGATCAAGGGTGTTTTTAATAGCCTGTCCGAGACTTTTGATAAGGATAAGCATAAGATATTTTTCCAGTTCAATCAGGGTGAAAGAATGAGAGCAATGATTCCCGATATTCAGGTTAATATTCTTGGTGCAGCCAGCAGAGGTTCTGTCATCTATCAGGTGACAGATATGAAGAGTGGCTCCATTAATAATAAGATCTCACCTGGTAGAAATCTGAACATCAAAGGCGCAAAAATAAAAATAGCTGGAGATAGCCCCGAAAACGGAATCTTCTTTGTCAATAGTGTCACTAATAACAGGACAATAGTTCCTGCAGATGATATAATAGTGAACAAAGCATCAGAGTTGATCATCATTATTCCTGAATTAGAGACCGGTAGCTATTATCTGGAGGTTACAAGCCAATATTCCGGGAGTAACTTGTTGAAAGCTTCCAGAACCGCAGGATATGATAAGGTGTTGAGTGTGGAGTAGGCTTTATTTCATGAATGATAACTCTTATCGAAGCATAACTTCTACTCTTATCGGGGCATAAGTCTTACTCTTATCGAGGCATAAGCCATACTCTTATCGAGGTATAAGCCTGAATTTGCCTTAACGTATAGTGGTGATTTAGCTGAATAAAACTAATAAGCGAATTGCTCAGTCTTTGATAACATTGACTAAAAAATAAAGAGCACTCTTCAAAAAGAAGAAATGCCCTTTAAAAATAAAAACCTTAAAAATTCAAATATTATAATGATACCCCTCGTTTCCAAGGAATAAACACATCTTGTTTCAATTGGTCTGCTTTTGTCTCTACGTTGCCGCTTGCCAGCTCAATAATATAATCTACGATTTCTTCGCCCACTTCCTGGATACTTTTTTCTCCGGTGATTACAGTTCCTGCATTAACATCGATGATGTCGGACATTCTGTTGATCAATGCGGTGTTGGAAGAGATTTTCACAACCGGAGCAATTGGATTTCCCATCGGATTTCCTAAGCCTGTTGTAAACAAAACCACAGTTGCTCCAGCTCCAACTAGTCCTGTGGTACATTCGGCATCGTTTCCAGGTGTGTTCAATAAGTTCAGACCTGGTTTTGAAATGTATTCACCATAATCCAGAACATCAACGATAGGTGCGGTTCCACCTTTTTTAGAAGCACCTGCAGATTTCATAGCATCGGTAATCAAACCGTCTTTGATATTTCCTGGCGATGGATTCATATCAAATCCTGAGCCTGCATCCACAACAGATTTTTCAAAAGCTTTCATTAATGATAAAAATTTATCTGCTTTTTCCTCATCCACGCATCGGTTCATCAATTCCTGCTCCACGCCGCATAATTCCGGAAACTCGGCCAAGATTGTTTTCCCGCCTAATGCTGCAAAAATATCTGAAACAACGCCTAAAGCCGGATTCGCAGAGATACCTGAAAAACCGTCAGAACCACCACACTCCAGACCTATGCTCAGCTTAGAAACCGGTGCAGGCTGGCGTTGGATTTTATTAGCTCTTTTTATCGCTTCGAAAGACTCTTTGATGACCATTTGGAACATCTTGTCCGTCGTCCCGATTTTCTGTTGTTCAAAGATCAGCACTTCTTTATCGCTGTTCGGGCTCATTTCTTTCAAAGCATTTTGGAAGATATCAACCTGAAGATTTTGGCATCCCAAGCTGAGAACCGTTGCACCAGCCACATTCGGGTTGTTCACATAACCGGCAAGCAGTTTTGCCAAAAGTTCCGAATCCTGACGGATGCCGCCGCAACCACCTTGATGATTGATAAACTTCACTTCGATATTATCCAGAAGATTTTCATTTCTGGATTGGTCTTCCACTTCTTCCACGCTTTTTTCTTCAATCAGAGAACGTAGAAAATTCTTATAGGAAACTTCTTTTTTCGGTAACAATTCGTTCTCGAAAATATCTTTCAGCTTCTCGATATTCTTGTTTTCACAAAACACCAAAGGGAAGAATAACCAGACATTTTTTGTTCCAACTTGTCCATCAGAACGATGGTAGCCGTTGAAGGTCTTGTCTTTCCATTTGTCCACATTCGGCGGTGTCCAGCCAAGATTTCCTGTCTTTTTAAAAACCTCTTCGCTCTCGTGTTTTACATTTTCCGTCGTGATGACTTCGCCTTTTTGAATTGGCTGATTCGCTTTTCCAACAATGACGCCGTACATAATAATATGGTCACCCACCGCAAAATCTTCTGCCGCGAATTTATGTTTTGCTTTCGTATCTTTCAGTACCGTGTAATCTGCACCGTCCAGATGCACGATGTCTCCGGCAGGCAAATCCGTCAGCGCAACAATGATGTTGTCTTTCGGATTGACTTTTAAAACTTTCTTTTGCATAATCTTTAGCTTTAATCAAGTTCAACACAAAGGCACAATTTTCTTATTCTTCTGTTTTTTTAAGGCACTAAGTTTTTTCTTGTGCCTTAAAAAACGACAATTAGATTTATGCTTTTATGTCTTTATGTTTAAGTCTTATAAATTATTAATATAACTTTTATATCCTTCTTCAATTCCTGTGGAATCGATTGCACTTAAAGCCTTGGTTACAGCTTCTGTTAATCCAGAAACCTGAGTCAGATCTGTATCCCAGAAACTCACTTCAGATAAAGCATTTTTCGCTACTTCTCCAAGGTCGTTAGTTGACCAGATTTCTTTGAATCTTTCCAAAACCGGCGCATCATCGCTTACAGGAAGTTGTTTTCCATCAAACTCACCTTGGTAGAATCTAATCAACGCTGCTAATGAAAAAGTCAGGTTAGTTGGTAATTCGTTCTTGATTTCAACATACTTCAGAAAGCTTGGTAAAACTCTCACTTTGAATTTCGAAACAGAATTCAGTGCAATGCTGGAAAGCAAATGTTTCAGGAACGGGTTTCTGAATCTGTCAAAAACTTCATCCGAAAACGCCGTCAATTCTTCTGTTGATAAATCCAGAGTAGGAATGATCTCGTTATAAACCGTTTCGGAAATCCATTTTCCCGCAAAGTCCGCATCAATAGCTTCTTTCACAGTTTCTTTTCCGTCAAGGATAGAAAATGCCAACATTGCGGTGTGAGCACCGTTCAGGATTCTCACTTTTCTGGTTCTGTAAGGCGTGATATCATCCACAATCAAAACCTGGTCATCAATTTTATCAAACGGAATCAAGGCTTTCAATTTCTCATCACCTTCGATAACCCAAAGTAAAAATGCTTCACAAACTACCATCAGATTATCATCATAATCCAATTTAGCTTCGTATTCATCTTTTTCTTCTCTTGGATAACCCGGAACAATTCTGTCCACCAAAGTATTGTGGAAATAGTTGCTGTTTTCTATCCAAACAGAAAAATCTTCTTCAAGATTCCAAAGCTGGGCATATTTCAGGATATATTCTTTCAATGTCAAGGCATTGTTTTCGATCAATTCGCAAGGAATGACATGAAGACCTTTTTCTGTATCGCCATTAAAATGCTTGAATCTCTCGTAAAGGAAAGCTGTCACTTTCGCAGGGAAATTCTTATGAGGACCTGAAGCTAAAGACGTTTCAGATTCATCAAAAGCAATTCCTGCTTCAGTTGTATTGGATAAAATGAACTGTAAGTCTTCGCCTTTTGCCAATTCTAGATACTCCGCATAATTTTCGTAAGGACTGAATGAACGCTGGATTGCAGAAATCACTCTCTGGTCATCCACGATCTGGCCTTTTTTTACACCTCTTATGAAAAGTGTGTAAAGGTTATCCTGCTCTTCCAGCATATCAACAAGACCACCCTGAGTCGGCTGAACAACAGCTACGCCAGCATTGAAGCCAGCCTCTTTGTTCATCTTATCGATAAGGTAATCTACAAATGCACGAAGGAAATTACCTTCCCCGAATTGTAAAAATTTGATGGGAAGTTTCTCAGTCGAACCTGAGTTTTCACGGTTAAGTTTTTGTTTAGTTTGATATTCCATTTCTTTATTCTTTAATGATTTTGTATTTAGGAACCAATGATTTCATTACAAACCACGCAATCAGATAGGCTACTGCGCAGATTGAGAAAATAATCATATATCCTTTGTCGATACCGTCTGAAATGACAGCACCGGAATTTTTCAATTGAACCAACAGATTATCAGGAAGCCTTGTATCCTTAAATTCAGGATATTTTTCCAAAAGTGGAACGCCGTCAATGGTTGTCCAGGCTTTGTGGGCATGATCGAACAGTAATCCGGACCCTTTGTTAATCAGGAAAGAACCGATTCCTCCAGCCATTCCGCCAATTCCTGTGATGGTTGCGATTGCTTTTTTCGGGAACATATCGCCAACTGTTGAGAAGATGTTAGCCGACCAAGCCTGATGTGCAGCTCCAGCGACCCCAATAATTAAAACCGGAATCCAATAACTGATGCTTCCTGCAGGTTGCGCCACCAAAGCTAATAATGGAAAGAAAGCGAAAATCAACATAGCACGCATTCTTCCTGCGTAAGGATTCATTCCTTTTTTGTCTACAAAATATTTTGGAAGCCAGCCTCCGACAATGGAAATCAAGGTTATCATATACAAAACGAAGAGTGGTAATGCACTTTGCGTGCTATCCATTCCGTAAACTGAACTTAGGTAGGCCGGAGTCCAGAAAAGGTAAAACCACCAAACACCATCTGTCATAAATTTACCAAAGATAAAAGCCCAAGTCTGTCTGTATCCAAAAGCCTGTTTCAAGCTCATTTTTTTCTGAGGCTCATCAGACATAGTTTCTACAACATCATCCTGGTCTTGCTGGATATAAGCCAATTCGTGTTCGTTAACTTTCGGATGCTGATGAGGTTTTTTGTAATAGAAAATCCAAAGTCCCATCCAAACGAATCCAAGCGCACCAATGATGATAAATGCCATTTCCCAACCCATCGATTTGGCGATGAAAGGAATAGTAACTGGCGCAGCTAATGCACCAACAGTTGCTCCAGCATTGAAGATACTTGTAGAAAACGCCCTGTCTTTTTTAGGGAAATATTCTGCCGTCGTTTTAATTGCCGCAGGGAAATTTCCTGCTTCACCAACGGCTAAAACGAATCTTGTAAAGATGAAAAGCGTCACACTTGTGCTTGTAACCAGAGAGATATTGTTTAAAGTTCCAATAATTTCCTTTGATTCTGCAAAGCCTACAAACCAGTTTCCTGTCAAAATTCCCGAAGTTGCGATGCCGCAGAATGCGTGTAAAATAGCTCCAATTGACCAAATGAAAATTGCCCAAAGAAATCCTTTTTTCGTATCCATCCAATCCACAAATTTTCCGGCGAATAACATACTTATTGCATAGAAAATTGAGAACAATGCCGTGATGTTTCCATAATCATTATTATTCCAATGGAACTCGGGTTGTATAAAATCTTTCCAGGTCAAAGAAAGAACCTGCCTGTCAAGATAATTGATGGTTGTAGCAATGAACAGAAGTCCGCAGATGGACCATCTGAAATTACTTGGTTTTAAGGATTTGACTGAACTCATATAGGTTTTAGGAATTTAGTTTTCAATAATTATTTGATAGATTGGATGATGTCCAATACTTTTTTCGTTTCGTTTTCGATGGTTGCGTAATCTTTAGAAGCCATCAGTTCTTTACTGACTAATTTACTTCCCATTCCAACCGCGGAAACGCCGGCTTTGAACCAGCTTTCGATGTTTTCTTTGGTTGTGTCAACACCGCCAGTTGGCATAAATTTCAAGTTTGGAAACACATCTTTGATGGCGCTCATAAATCCAGTTCCTAAAGCATTTCCAGGGAATAATTTGACGAAAGTCACACCTGCATTTTCAGCTTCGATGATTTCTGTCGGCGTCATACAACCCGGACTGTACAACACATCTTTCGGAATCAGGAATTCTGCAACCTCTGAAACAAATCCGGGACTGATGAAAAAGTCAGCACCAACTTTGTAATATTCTTCAGCTTGCTTTTGATTCTTAATGGTTCCGATTCCAAGCAGCATATCCGGCATTTCAGCATTTCGAACTTCAACCATTTTTGTAAAATTGCTTAGTGCAGATTCACCACGGCTTGTGTATTCTACTGCACGGATTCCTGCTCTGTAAAGCGATTTCAGTATTTCGAGAGTTACCGTTTCGTCTGCATTATAATACAAAGGCAACATACCTTGTTTGATAATCGCATTCGTCACTAATTGAATCTTTGTCATTTTAAATTTAGGCTAAAGCCTTTTTACTGTTATTTTTTGAATGGGCTAAAGCCCAATCCTATTGATATTTGCAATGCAATGTTTGAATTTTGTGATTTCTAAATCGTCACAAATTTTTCATCAATTGCGTCCGGTTTTAGCCGATGTTTTCTTTGTTTTTCTAATTTGGCTTTAGCCAAAAGATAATTTTTCCTAAAATTAATTTCTAAATTATCTTTTAATTCTTCCTCCTGAATTGCCACTCATCACTTCCAGAATATCATTGGCACTGCTCAGATTCACATCACCTAAAATCGTATGTTTGATGGCGCAGGCTGCGTTGGCAAACTTCAAAGCTTTCTCATCATCGAAATGGATTAAACCGTAAATCAAACCTGCTGCAAAAGCATCTCCGGTTCCGATTCTGTCCACAACGGGATTCACTTCCAGACTTTCGGTTTCAAAATATTGTCCATTGACCAAAGCTCTTCCCTGTGTCGCCTGATTACTTGCCGTAACACCAATTCTGGTTTTATCAAATACTTTTTTGATGGAAGGAATTTCTTTCATTAATGTCTCAGCAGCTTGGATAAAACTATCTTTATCGTATCCGAAACTTGTTCCCAATATTTCATTGATTTCGTTCACCCCGCCGATGAAAATCGTAGAGTAGGAGATGAGTTCTTTAAGAACAGTGAATCCTTCTTTTCCGTATTTCCAAAGATTGGAGCGATAAGCAGGGTCAGCGGTGATTTCAATTCCTTTTGAATGAGCTAATTGCAAACCTTGCCTCAAAGTTTCATAAGCACCTTCCGAAATTCCAGGAGAAATTCCTGTCCAGTGGAAATACTCAGCACCTTCCAGAGCTTTTTCCCAATCTACTTGTTCCGGTTTGATGTTGGCAAAAGAGCCATTCAAACGATTATAGGAAATTCGGCTGGCACGCATTGCAGAACCAACTTCCATGAAGTATAATCCAATTGGATGTTCTGTTCTGTTGACGAATTGTGTATCAATCCCGTAACTTTTCATTGTTGCAATGGCTGATTCTCCGATGAAACAACTGGAAACATTGGTTATGTGTCTCGTTTCGCATCCCATAATTGCTAAAGACGCAGCGACATTCATTTCTGTTCCTCCGAAGAAGAATTCCATTTCGCGGCTTTGTCTCAGCATTTTGCTGTCGGACGGAGACAATCTCATCAATACTTCGCCAAAGGTTACAACTTTGCTCATTTATGTAGTTTTTTTTAGAATCGAGATTCTTAATTTTTATTTTTTCTGAACGCAAAGAGCGCAAAGATTTTTTAGTTAATTCTATGTTTTTAAGTTCACAAAGGCGTAAAACTTAACAATGTTCGCAGAGAGAAATTAATTACTTTATAAAATCTTCTCTAAACGGGCTGAAAACATCTACTAAAATCCCGTCTTCCAGACATTCAACACCGTGAAGAACATTGGAAGGAACGAAGAATGAATCGCCTTTTTTCAAAATCGAAATATCTTCGCCGATGTTGACTTCAAACTTTCCTTCTGCAACATAAGTTACCTGAATGTGAGGATGTTTGTGCTTGTATCCGATTCCGCCTTTTTTGAAACAGACATTTACCATCATTACAGATTCGTCGTAGCCGAAAATTTGGCGGTCGATATAATCATCGATTTTCTCCCATTCTGTTGAATCGGATTTGTAATATATTTTGGATGTTTGTTTCGTTTCCATTTTTTATTCTAATTCTTTTTTGAACGCAAAGAGCGCAAAGATTTTTTATTTAGTTCAATGCTTTTAAGGTCGCAAAGCCGCTTCGCTTAAATAAGCTTTTTATCCGTTGAATCACTTGCAGCCCGAATTATCTCATCCTTTATATTTTTTGATTTGAATCGATGAACCACTTCGTTAGGTTTGAGCGGGAGCCCTTCGACAAGCTCAGGATAAACTACAGGCGGATTAAGCTGCCCTAATTATTCTGAAATCCTTCGAGAGCCTCAGGATGACATTTTAAAAACTGAAATATTCCTTAGCGTTAAAATAACAAATATCTGCCACAACTTTTCCGACTAAATCCAAATCCTCAGGAAGTTCGCCTGACTCGATTTCGTTTCCTAAAAGGTTACACAATACACGTCTGAAATATTCGTGTCTTGGGAACGAAAGGAAGCTTCTGGAATCGGTCAACATCCCAACGAATGTGCTTATGAGTCCCATATTGGAAAGCGCGTTCATCTGTTTTTCCATGCCGTCTTTTTGGTCCAGAAACCACCAGCCGGAACCGAACTGTACTTTTCCTTTTACCGAACCATCGTTGAAATTTCCAATCATTGTTGCCATAATTTCGTTATCGGCTGGATTCAGATTATAAATGATTGTTTTTGTTAATTTATCCTTAGAATCCAATGTGTTTAGGAATCTCGAAAGGTTTGCAGCCTGACTGAAATCGCCTATGGAATCCCAACCTGTGTCTGGCCCAAGAACTTTCAACATTCTTGCATTGTTGTTTCTCAACGCGCCCAAATGATATTGCTGAACCCAGCCCAATGAATGGTAAGTCTCGCCCAAAAACAACAAAATGGCTGTTTTGAATTGCTCAATCTGATGTGGCGTCAATGTTTCTCCTTTTCTTTTAGTTTCAAAAATTGAGTTGATTTCCGAATCTGTGAACGTTTCAAAAGAAATGTTATTCAATCCGTGGTCACACAATCTGCATCCGTTGGCGTGAAAGTATTCAATCCTTTTGATTAGTGCATCCTGTACATCCTTGTAAGATTGGATTTCGATGCCTGCGGATTCGCCTAATTTATCAATGTAAGAATTATAATCCTCGTTATCAATCAAAATCGCTTTGTCAGGACGGAAAGCCGTGCTAACTGTGATTCCGATATTATTTTGTTTGATTGTTTGATGATATTCTAAAGTATCAATCGGGTCTTCTGTCGTACAAACCGTTTCCACATTTCTCATTTTCAACAAGCCGTGAACAGATTTCTCAGGCGTTTGAAGCTGAGCGGATACATTTTCGTAAACTTGGTCCGCATTTTTTTCGCTCAACAAATCATAGACGTCAAAATATCTTGCTAGTTCCAAATGGGTCCAGTGGAACAAAGGATTTCTCAACGTATTCGGAACTGTTTTTGCCCAGGCTGCAAATTTTTCTTTGTCAGAAGCGTCTCCGGTAATAAATTTTTCGTTCACGCCCATCGTTCTCATCGCTCTCCATTTGTAATGGTCGCCACCAATCCAAACCTGGGTAATGTTCTCAAACTGACGGTTTTCTGCAATTTCTTTCGGAGGCAAATGGTTATGATAATCGATAATCGGTTGGTTTTCAGCAAATCTGAAATACAACTCCTCAGCGAATTTGTTCTTTAATAAAAATGTATCTGTAATAAATGGTTTTGTAAGTGTGTTCATAAGACTAATAGATAATAGACTGATAGATGAAAGACTTTATTCGTTTGAAGGTTTTCCGATTGTGGCTAGGATTCCGCCGTCAACGTAGATGATTTGTCCGTTGATGAACTGACTTGCTTCGGAAGCCAGAAAAATTGCAGTTCCTGCCAAATCTTTGGGATTTCCCCAACGACCTTCCGGTGTTCTGCTGATAATGAACTCGTTGAATGGATTTCCGTCAACTCTGATTGGTTCTGTCTGAGACGTTGCAAAATATCCGGGACCGATTCCGTTAACCTGAATGTTATGTTTTGCCCATTCTGTTGCCAGATTTTTAGTCAGCATTTTCAATCCGCCTTTTGCAGAAGCGTAAGCCACGACATTGTCACGACCCAGTTCGCTCATCATAGAACAGATGTTGATGATTTTTCCGGCTCTTCTGGCAATCATACTTTTTGCGACCAACTGAGACATAATGAAAGGTCCCGTTAAATCCACATCAATCACTTTTCGGAAATCGGAAACTTCCATTTCTAAAGCGGGAATTCTTTTGATGATTCCGGCATTATTAATAAGGATATCGATTTGCTTGTGATTAACTTCGATTTCTGCCACTTTTTCAGCGGCAATTTTCTCATCGGTCACATCAAAAATATAGCCTGTTGCTTTGTATCCTTTTGACTGGTAATATGCAATGGCTTCTTCCAATTTGGATGGAGTAGTACTGGTTACAACCAATTCCGCTCCTGCTGAAGCCAAACCTTCTGCCATTGCCAAGCCTAAACCGTGTGTTCCTCCAGTTACTAATGCTACTTTTCCAGTTAAGTCAAATAAATTTTTCATTTAGAAATATCGTTGATAATTTTTTAATTCTCGCAGATTTCGCAAATGATGCAGATTTTAAAATCAGCTAAATCGGCAAAATCAGCGAGAAAATATTTCATTATTTTAATTCGTCAGTTTTTACAGCATCCATATCTCCGTAGTCCATATTTTCTCCCGCCATTCCCCAGATAAATGTATAATTTGAAGTCCCAACACCAGAGTGGATAGACCATTCCGGAGAAATCACGGCGTCTCTATTTTTAAGGAAAATGTGTCTTGTTTCCTGAGGCTGTCCCATAAAATGTGAAATCGATTGCCCGTCTTCCAAATCGAAGTAGAAGTAAGCTTCCATTCTTCTGGTATGCGTGTGAGAAGGCATTGTGTTCCAAACGCTTCCTTCGTGCAATTCCGTCATTCCCATCTGAAGTTGACAAGTTTCCAGAACGCTGTTTACCAATAATTTGTTGATTGTTCTTCTATTAGCGTATTTCGAATCACCTAATTCTACAATTTCAGCTTCGTTCTTTGTAACCTTTTTTGTAGGATATGTATGGTGAGCCGGAGCAGAATTGATATAGAAATAAGCTTGTTCACCCTCAACATTTTCAAAAGTTACATCTTTATTTCCTTTTCCTATATATAAGGCTTCCTTATTATTAAGTTCGTAAACTGTTCCGTCAACTGTTACTTTCCCTTTTCCTCCAACGTTTATGATTCCGATTTCTCTTCTGTCTAGAAAGTTTTCAGCTTTTAGTTCATCAATTGTTTCAAGCTTTAAAACTTTGTCTGTTGGCATTGCTCCTCCTACAATTAATCTGTCATACATTGTATAGACTAATTTGATTTGTCCTTCTTGAAATAAATTGTTGATTAGGAATTCTCTTCTAAGATCTTCTGTTGTGTATTTTTTTGCATCATCCGGATGATGAGCGTATCTGAATTCTGAAGTTGTCATTTTTTTATAATATAATGTGAACTAAAAATTAATTTTGTGTAATCGATTGCATTAAAAAATGCTCTTTTTGAGACAAAAATTAATTTCTGTAAATATATATATAAATATTAACCAAGAAAGAAAAAAAACAAATTAATTATAAATATTTAATAATCAGGTATTTATTAATAAATAATTGAATTTTTTAAACTCATTAGGTAGTGTTTTGGATGCTTAATTTTGCACAGTAAAACTAATTTCATGCAAAAATTTGTCATTTGTTGCTTTTCTTGCTAAAAAACTATTTTTCAGAATAAAATAATTATTAAGTATTTGATAAATAAGTATTTATGCTTTTATTTTAGGTTTTGTAAAACAATGACTCAGATTTTAACTCATTTTTGATTTTAAGATGAAGAAAAGGGATTTTTTATAAAATTAAGTCTATTAAGTTAAATTTCGGTTAAATAAAATTGCACAAAACTCTATTTTATGGTCTTAAATTAATCAAACTAAATGTTAAATAAAAGTTAATTTCTATGATGAGTCGTTTTATACCTAAAATTTAATTTTGTCATAATTTATTATAAATCAATAATTTATTATTGTTTGTTGTTAATGATAATTCTTTATGTTAAATTAATATTAATAAAAAAATGATTTTTTTTATTTGTCAATTGAAAAATAATCTTAGTTTAGTCGAGTTAAGAAAAGTTTCAAATTTAAAGTGCAATCGATTGCATTTTTATTGTGAGATTTCCAACTATTTTAAGTAAATAATTGCTAAAATTTATAAAAACTAAAAAATATCTATGAGTGGTTTAAAATTAGGTATTCAAAGTGCTTTTGTAAAGACGACTATTGCATCGGTCTTTTTACTGCCGGCATTTGGATTAGCTCAAGAATTAATTAAAATTTCCGGAACTATCACGTCTGATCAGAAGAAGCCTTTGACAAATGTCGAGATCTCTGTAAGGAATTCCAAATTCTCTACAATGACAGATAAATCCGGAAAATATGAATTGAACGTTCCAAAAACCGCAACACTTGTGTTTCGTTCCAAAGGTTTTGAGGAGCAGGAAGTGGAAGTCAACGGTAGAACTGTTATTAATGTTTCATTAGCAAAATTTGATAGTAATAAGGAGAAGGCGATTGATGAAGTGGTTTTGGTGGGATATACAACTGTGTCTAAAAAAGATGTGACCAATTCCATCGCTTCCGTAAAAGGAGAACAATTGGCTGATATGCCTGTAAATAGTGCGGCAGAAGCTATCCAGGGCAGAATGGCTGGTGTACAGGTAACTTTTGGCGAAGGTTCGCCAGGATCTGATCCTGAAATTAAAGTCAGAGGTGGCACGTCTATCACTCAGGATAATGCGCCGCTTTATATAGTGGACGGAATCCAGATGGATAATGCCTTATCCCTAATCTCTCCAAAAGAAATTGAATCTATAGAGGTTCTTAAGGATGCGTCTTCAACTTCAATTTATGGTGCAAGAGGAGCAAATGGAGTAGTTCTGATCACAACAAAAAGCGGTAGAAAAAATGCTAAAACCACCATTAACTATAATGGTTATACAGGTGTTAGAACAATTGCAAAAACTCTGGATGTGATGAGTCCTTATGATTTTGTCCAGTACCAGTATGAACTTCGTAACAAAGATGGTTACCAGGATCAGATCGATAAGTTTATACAACTTTATGGCAATTATAATCCGACTTATGATGATAATGGGCAGTTGATAGATGTGGGAATTGATAAATATAGAACTATCAAGACCAAAAACTGGCAGGATGAAGTTTTTGGAAAAGAGGCATTTAATTATACTCATAATATCAACATTTCCGGAGGGAATTCCAATTCGGCATTTACATTGGCATTGAATCATGTGGAAGAAGACGGGATTATGCTTAATTCCGGCTACAAAAGAAGTATGGCTAATTTCAAATATGATTTTGATATCAGTAAGAAACTGAAAGTAGGATTGACCGCAAGATACAGCAGGACTTCGATTCTGGGAGCAGGAACATCCTCGTCAGGAACCCAGACAACCAACAGGCTTAGAAATGTTATCCGTTATAAGCCATTTGAGAACGGTATTAGCTTAGGTGCCGGTTCTGATGAGTTCGATACAGATGATTATGCAACTACCAACCTTGTTAACCCGGTTTTGCTTGCCAATAACGAAATAAAATATAATGATGTTAATAACTTATTCCTGAATGGAGTTATTACGTATAATATTTTTAAGGATTTAACATTCAAAAGTACCATTGGTTATGTCCAGAATGATCAGGATATCAAGCAGTTTTCCGGACCATCCACTTATCTGTCAAGGATCAATTCTGATATGTCTGTAGTTCAGCTAACAAGTACTCAAAGCAGAAGAATAACAAATAGTAATACGCTTGCTTATAAAAAGAAATTTGGTGAAAGCAAATTAGATCTATTGCTTGGGCAGGAGATTGTACAAACAGACGGCGAAAAAACGGACATGACAATCAGATGGTTGCCGACTTCTTTATCAGCAACTCAGGCTTTTGCAAATATTGTCCTTGCAATGCCGCCTATGGGAATGGTTCAGGAAGCTCCTATTGCAGCAGCTCAGCCTCCAATGAGACTGGCTTCATTCTTTGCAAGAGCCAATTATATCTACAACAACAAGTATATTGCGACGGTATCTATAAGAAGAGATGGATCTAATTCTTTTGGGTATTCTAATAGATGGGCCAATTTCCCTTCAGCATCTTTGGCCTGGAAAATTGGCGAAGAAAACTTCCTGAAGGATTCCAAAATTGTAAATGACCTTAAATTACGTGCAGGTTATGGACAATCCGGGAATGATAGAATTGCTTCTTTCACATTTGATACTTTCTATATGCCGTCAAGTACCTATGGATATACTGGTGGAGTAGGAATTATTACAGGAGCGGCGCCAATAAACATTATGCCGAATCGTAACATCAAATGGGAAGCAACCGTTTCTCAGAATGTGGGTATAGATTTTACATTGTTTAATAAAAGAGTCTATGGAGCACTTGACGGATATATCACGGACACTAAAGATTTATTATTATTAGCTAAAATTCCTCAAACTTCCGGATATGAGTATCAATATCAAAATTCCGGAAAAACTCAAAATAAAGGTATCGAATTCAGTTTGGGAGCTATTATCGTTGGTAATGAAAACTTTACCTGGAAAACTGATTTCAACATCGCAGCTAACAAAAATGTCATAAAAAGTTTAGGGTCTTTAACACAGTCCGGAACAGATTATTATCTTCAGCCATCAGGATGGGTTAATAACTTATTTGACTTCAAAGTTCAGATAGGTGCACCTGTGGGAACATTTTATGGGTATGTTACGGAAGGCAGATATGAGCTAAGCGATTTTGATTACAATGCAACTAACCGTACTTATAAACTGAAAGACGGAATTCCGAGTTCAAGCTCTGTTGCTTTAGGAAACAAAGCGCCTCAGCCGGGAGATTTGAAATTAAGAGATTTGAATGGTGACGGGGTAATTGATACAAAAGACCAGACCGATCTTGGGAATGCCCAACCTAAGTTTTATGGAGGATTTAATCAGACATTCCGTTACAAAAATTTTGACATGAGTTTATTCTTCAATTTCTCTGTCGGAAATAAAGTGTATAATGCTAATAAAATTGAATTTACAACCAAGTATCAATATACAGACCAGAACATGTTAGCAGAAATGGCAAATCGTTGGAAGTGGTTCAATGCAGATGGTGTGAAAGTTACAGATCCTACGGAGTTGGCAGCTCTTAATGCCAATACTACAATGTGGACACCAACCGGCGGTAACTATTTTCTGCATTCTTATGCAATAGAAGACGGTTCTTTTCTAAGACTTAATAACATAACAATAGGCTATTCTTTACCAAAAGATTCTCTTAAAATGCTTGGTATAACCAATTTCAGATTGTATGCAACAGCCAATAATGTATTCACGATCACAGGTTACTCTGGCTATGACCCCGAAGTGAGTACAAGAAAAAGCACGCTTACACCAGGGGTAGATTATGCGGCTTTTCCGCGAAGCAGATTTTTCTTAACCGGTATTGATGTAACTTTTTAATTCAAAAAAATGAAAATTAACAGATTAATTTATATTCTTAGTTGTTTGGTTGCCTTCAGTATTTTTACATCTTGTGAAGACTTCCTTAATGCAGAAAATATTTCCAGTTCCAACGAAGCACAACAGTTTGACAGCACTGCCGACACTTTCAGCGCATTAGTTGGTGTTTATAACCAAATAATTGGTGATGATGGATATGGACAGAGACTGAATTTATATTATCCCCAGTCGGCTGATGATTTTAAAACATCAGGAGATTATAACTGTAATGACAGAAGGGGAATCAGTACGTATGGCGCTTGTACTTCTAATCCGGATCTTAACAGACCATTTTTAAAATTATATTCAGGGATTGAAAGAGCTAATCTTTGTATTAAAAACATTCCTTTATCACCCGTTTATCAGACAGGTTCAACAGCTGATAAAGCGTTAATGGATCGTTACTATGGCGAAGCTTTGACACTGAGAGCAATGTTCTATTATGATCTTATCAAAAACTGGGGTGATGTTCCAATGCAAATGGTGCCTTCATCAGATTTGGAATCGGTTTATTTACCAAAAACGGACAGGGATATTATTTATGATAAAATTATTGCAGACCTTGCAACTGCTGCACAATTAGTTCCCTGGAGATCAGAATCAGGAACATCTAATACAAGATTCACCAAAGCTGCTGTAAAAGGTCTTAGAGCAAGAATTGCTTTGGCTAGAGCCGGGTATTCTCTTAGAAGAGATCCAAGAGTTATGGCAAAAGGATCTAATTCCGAGGTGTATTACAAAATTGCTTATGATGAATGCAGAGATATTATCAATTCCGGGCAACACGGTTTGAATAGCAGCTTTGAAGCAGCTTTCAGACCATTGCATGAGAATACGGAAGATGCAGCACATGAGGTTATCTTTGCAGTAGGTGCATACGGAGGTAATGCTGCAACAGATAGTAAGATTGGTTATTACAACGGAATGCGACACGATGATGCTTCTAATTGGAAAAGTAGTGGCGGTATCAATGCTATAGCAACTTATTTTTACGAATTCGGAAAATATGATGTCAGAAGAGACCTTACCGTAGCGTCTATGCAGATCAATGCTACCAACCAGGCAATATTGTCGACAGGCGTTTTGTGTACAGACGGAAAATTCAGAAAGTCTTGGACAAATGTTACAGGAACTGCACAAAATCTTGCTATCGACTGGCCATTGTTACGTTACTCTGACATTCTTCTAATGTTTGCTGAAGCAGATAATGAAATCAACGGCAATCCTTCTGCACAGGCTGTGGATGCGGTAAGACAAGTTAGAAACAGGGCATATGCAGGTAACTTAGGACAGGCTGGAACAATTCCGACAGATAAAACAGGATTCTTTAATTATATTGTTCATGAGAGATTATTGGAATTCGGAGGAGAAGGTCTTAGAAAATATGACTTGATCCGTTGGAATCTCTTAGCAACAAAAATTGCTGAAACCAGACAAAAGCTTTCAGATCTGTTAAATGGAACGGGACAGTATGCGAATGTTCCTTCTTATCTGTATTACAAGGTTTCTCCATATGACAAAACAAAATCCGCACAGGCAGCACTTCAGGCAATTGATGTGTATGTTCCTGCGGGTGTTGACAGATCAGACGTATATTATACGCCATCAGTAGCAAATACGCCGGCAGGCTATACAAGAGTCAATTGGAGAGCAGCTATGACAGCTACTTACATCAATGATCCTGCAAAAGGATACGCCCAATATTTTGAAACAAATAGAAAAGAATTACTTCCTATCTATAACGATATTATACAATCAAACTATAATCTGACTCAGGATTACGGTTATTAGAAATAGAATTCTGGACTAGAATTTTTTTAAGTTATTATATTTTTAATTTTTTTTGAAGACTCACTCTATCAGGATTTTATATCCTGGTAGAGCTGAATCTAAGGGATTTTTTGTCCAAAATTTAAACAAAAACTATATTCTATTATTTAAAATTAGTTAATGAGAAGGGTTCGTTGAAGTCAACACTAATTATAATAATTACATTTTATAAAAACTCGTAAAAGACTCATTAAAATAAATTTTATATGAATAAATTTAAACTACTTTATGTATTCTTGTTATTTGTAATGACGCAGGTATCAGGACAGTCTGTTACATTCAACGAATCTGCAGGCTGGGTAGAAACAGCCTTTGTAAAATGGCAGCCGGTAGAAAATGCCGGAAGATACAATGTTTACTATTCCGGTGAAGGCGTTGTAAACAAGCAGGTTGATGATTATTTGATTCGCAGTTACGGATCATATTTCAGAGCTGACATTTTAGGACTGAAAGCAGGTAATTATACCATTACCGTTAAACCGGTAATTTTAGGGATTGAAGGCTCAGGTTCTACAACCGGTGCTTTGACAGTTCTTCCACAGGACAGGAATGGTTTTGCCTTTAATGGTGGAAGAGTTCCAGGTGGTTACAAAGCCGACGGGACGCCAAAAGATAATGCTGTCATCTTGTATATTACAGAGAAAAGTAAAAACACGATTTCTTTTAATGTAATTACCAGTAACAATGGAAATACGACTAATTATGTTGGGTTTCAGAACATCTTTTCCGGTATCAAAAAAGGAATTGATAAAAGACCTTATATTTTTAGATTAGTTGGTAATATTACCGATTTTACAGATATGGAAGGCGGTGATCTTGTGGTTGAAAACAAGAACAATGATCAGAGCTATATTACTGTAGAAGGTGTCGGAAATGATGCAACGGCAAATGGCTGGGGAATTCGTGTAAAGAATGCGACTAATATTGAGATTGCGAATCTTGGATTCATGAATTGTGACAGCAGCGAAGGCGATAATATTGGCATGCAGCAAAACAACTCTTATATCTGGGTTCATAATAATGATTTGTTTTACGGACATGCCGGCAGCGATGCGGATCAGATCAAAGGTGACGGTGCACTGGACAACAAAGGAACAACTTATGCCACTTATTCATATAATCATTTCTGGGATTCAGGGAAATCAAGTTTATTAGGATTGAGCGAAGGAACAACGTCTGGATTATATGTAACATACCACCACAACTGGTTCGATCATTCAGACTCAAGACATCCAAGAGTTCGTTATTATTCGGCTCACATTTACAACAATTATTTTGACGGAATTTCTAAATACGGTTCAGGATCTACGGAAGGTTCATCTTTATTTTTAGAAGGGAATTATTTCAGAAATTCTAAAAATCCAATGATGATCTCTTTACAAGGAACAGATGTTTGGAATCCTTCAAAACAAATGAACGATCCAACCAATCAAGGGACTTTTTCTGGAGAAGACGGAGGAATGATCAAAGCTTTTAATAATGTTATGGATGCAGATATTGCAACCAATTCTATGCGTTTTGTAGCTTATGCAGACCCGAATCCTTTATACAATATCGAAGGAAAAATCAGTTCATTAACAGATTTTGATGCTTACCTGGCAACCTCACGTGGAGAAATAGTTCCTAACACGGTCAAATCAAAAGTAGGAGCAAACTCATATAATAATTTTGATACAGATGCTTCTCTTTATGTAAAGAATCTATCTGTTGAAGATCCGACTGCTGCTAGAGACAGAACAAAATTATATGCAGGACGTGTACAAGGTGGCGATTTCAAATGGACTTTTGATAACGCTGTTGATGATAAATCTTATACAGTAATTACAGGCCTCAAATCAGCTTTGACTGCTTATGGAACAACTATGGTTTTTATCCAGGCAGAAGGCGGTTCACAGACTTTGGTTAACACGTCAGGAAACAAAGATCAGACGGTAACTTCAGGATCTGCAGTGGCTCCTATTGTATTTACTTGGGGTGGAGATGCGACAGATGTGTCGTTAACGGGTGTTACCAATGGTCTTACATTTACAAAAGATGTAACTGCTAAAACTGTAACAATTACCGGAACTCCGACTCAAACTACAGCTTACACAGTTACAACAGTTGGATCCACTGGGACAGCTGTTTCTATCAGCGGAACTGTTACAGTCGGTTCAACCGGGAATCCGGGTTCAGATGGATTGATCCATAACTTCACAACTTCCGGGAAAATAAGTACATTCTACACCATCACAGGTAACATGAATTCTACAGATGGTTCTCAGTCTTATGACGGATTTACACTGACTAAGCGTTTCAAAATGGAATCTGCTACAAGTATCAATTATACAACAACTGCAGTATCAACTTTGGTATTGGTTTTCGATGCCGATTTTGCTAAAAATGTGAAATTTGATGGCGTTAATTACACTGCGGTAAACGGTATTGTGACAATCCCTAATGTTGCACCAGGAGCACATAGCATTACAAAAGGAGATACAACCAACCTTTATTATATTAAAACAACTTATGCATTAGCAGCAAATGATATTAATAAAGCGCAGATAACTTTATATCCAAACCCGGTTTCTGATTATTTGCATATCAATACTGCCGGAGAAAAAGTGCAAAGTATTAAAGTTTACAATTTTGCAGGTGCATTGGTTAGGAATATAACGGATGCAAAAGCAGATACAGTTGATTTGAGAGATCTTACAACAGGTAATTACATTATCAGCATCACAACTGATAAGGGAGTAATCACTAAAAAGATTATCAAAAAATAAACTTAAATCATCTAATGTCAGCCTGTAGCATTCAGGTCACATTATTTAATTGTTAAATTCATACAGGTTTTCATCCCGAAAGGGGTGGAAACTTGTATATTTAAAAAGATTGGCACGACTCATACAAAAAAATTTCTAGAAATAGACATCAAAAATTTATAGCTCTGTAAGAGCGATATGTTTGTAGTAAAATATTAAAAAAACAAAGAGCTCCGTAGGAGCGACCTGTTAATAGAATCAACATCAATGAAAACCAGAAATCCGTTATTGTTTTTTTCTTTCATCCTTGTTTTGATTATTATCAATTCTTTCAGCGTTATGCATAATTCTGAAACAATTTATACCGTTTCAAAAGACGGAAAAGGAGATTTCAAAACAATTCAGGAAGCGGTTAATGCAGTTGAAGATAAGTTGGATTCCAAAACAAAGATTATTATCAGAAAGGGAATTTACAGAGAAAAAATAATTGTTCCTGCAGCCAAAGGGGCTATTTGTTTCGAAGGTGAAAGTTTGGATGAAACCATAATTGTTAACGGCGATTTTGCATCAAAGAAAAATCCCGAAGGAAAAGAAATGGGAACAACAGGTTCATCAACCATTTTTATTTTTTCAGACAACTTTTCGGCGAAGAATATCACTTTTCAAAATGATGCCGGAAAAGTAGGACAAGCCGTTGCTGTTCTCATTACAGGCGACAAAGCTATTTTTAAGAATTGCAGGTTTCTCGGATTTCAGGATACCTTGTATCTGAAAGGACAGCAGGATGTTCCTGAGCCCAAAAGGGAAATCCGTCATTATTTTAAAAACTGTTACATTGAAGGAACAACTGATTTCATTTTCGGCGCGGCAACTGCGGTTTTTAAAGATTGCACAATCTATGCGAAAGAAAGTGCAACTTATCTCACAGCAGCTTCAACTCCGGAGAATGTAAGGTTTGGTTTTGTTTTCATCGATTGTAAAATCAAAGGCGAGGCGAAACCAGAATCTGTTTACCTTGGAAGACCTTGGCGACCTTTTGCTAAAACAGTTTTTATCAATACAGAAATTTCAAATATCATAAAACCCGAAGGTTGGCACAATTGGAAAAAGCCGGAAGCTGAAAAAACTGTTTTTTACGCAGAATTCAATTCGACCGGAAGTGGAGGTGATGTCAAGAATAGAGTTGCCTGGTCTCGTCAATTAACAAAGGAACAGTCCAAAGACTACTCAATCAAAAATATTCTTTCAGGAAAAGACAACTGGAATTTTAAAATAAATTAATATTAGGTCACTGAACGAAGTCGAAGTGTCTTTGCTAACTTAAAAGCATTGCATAGAATAAAAAATCTTATAGGACTTTGCGTTCAAACAAAATAATAAAAATGAAAAACATCATACTCAAAACTATTTATTCAGGATTGCTGATAAGTTTTATCAGTTGCTCTGCGCAGACAGATGTCATACGGACAATCAGGAAAAACGGAAATGCTCCATTTTCTTACGCCGAATTATCTATAAAAGAAGGCGGAAAATGGGATGGTAATCAATATGTCGGAGGGAGGTTTAAAAATGTTAACCAGCTTACGATTCCTGCGGAACACACAGACCATTCAACTTACATCAGATATGAAGGGATAGGTTTGGAAAACAACCAGATTGGTTATAGATTATATCTCGATTGGCGCAATGCAACGGATATTTTCGGGAAAAAAGTTAACACTTTGGTTTTGCCGGAAGTCGGTCAGGATGGCTTCGAATCATACCACCACGATGCAGTTTGGGGACAGGATATATTGAAATCCGGGCGAACGATTGGTATTGGTTCTTACGGCAGATATGATGAACAAAACGATTTTGTCGAGACTTTCAAAATGGTAAAATCAACAGCCGCAAAAGTAATCAACGAGAAAGATTACTCATATGCGATTATCAATTACAAAGGCTGGAAAACCTGGGGCGATGCGATAGATGTTCATTCCAGACTCACGATTTTCAACAGAGACCGTTTTGTAAAAGTAGATTTAACTTTGAGCAACGCCATTTCCGGATTATGTACAGGGATCGTGGCGTTCGACAAAATACCGGTCGAACAGGTTACAGGCAAGAATAAAAAGTGGGCTTACATTGCTACTTTTGGTCAGCAGACTTTGGCTAAAAAAGATGACAATCTCGGGATGGCGGTTTTTTATCCCATCAATAGTTTTGATAAGTATGTAAAGACCAAATCCACACATACAGTGGTTTTCAAAAAGACCCAAAATGTATCGTATTACTTTTTGGCAGCATGGTCACAGGAACCAGACGGCATCAAAACCGAAACCGAGTTCTATCAGGATCTGAATAAAAAATTAGACCAGCTCGACAACGATGGAACATTGTAAATAGAGTAATTTGGGCAGCTTAATCCGTCCTCCGTTCCCGCTTTTTTCTTTTTCGGTAAAAAAGAAAAAGAGCTCCACTCAGGCCGGGCTGCGTGCTATTCAACGTTAAAACAAATCATCTCGATCTGTTTAAACAGAAGAGAAAGAATAAAAGTAAGAAAAATGAAATTCAACAGACTCAGAATATTAACTATGGCTGCATTAGCATCAGGACTGTTTTTTTCCTGTGCGCAACAACCAAAACAGACCAATCAAAAAGTTTTGAAGGTTACAAGACAGACTATTTCTACAAAGCTGCCTTGGTCAGAAAGAATGATGCAATCCGAGATGAAACGTTTTCCCGAAGCCTGGATGTTGGATTTTTTCAAATCACCGAAATGGAGCTATCCCAACGGCTTGGTTTTGAAAGCTGCGGAACAATTATTCAGGAAAACGGGAAAAAGAGAATATTATGATTACATCAAAGCCTATGCTGACGAATTGGTCAATGCAGACGGCACGATTAAAACCTACGATATCAATAAGTATAATCTCGATATGCTGAATTCCGGTAATGTTTTAATTTATCTTTTCCTCGCAACCAAAGATGAAAAATACCTGAAAGCGACGCAATTGCTAAGGTCACAACTGAACGATCATCCAAGAACTTCCGAAGGCGGATTCTGGCATAAGAAAATTTATCCCAATCAAATGTGGCTGGATGGATTGTATATGGCAGAGCCGTTTTATGCTAATTATACAAGATTATTTGATGAAGGAGCTGATGCGGATAAAGCTTACAATGATATTGTGAATCAGTTTGATATCATCCAGAAGCACATGGTTGATCCTAAAACCGGCTTGTTGTATCATGGCTGGGACGAGAGCAAAGAACAACAGTGGGCAGATAAAAAAACAGGACTTTCCCCCAATTTCTGGGGACGTGCGATGGGCTGGTACGGCATGGCTATCGTAGATGTTCTGGACTATTTGCCGGAACATCATCCCGGAAGAGCAAAACTCATGGGTTATCTTAAATCTTATTCAGAAGCTTTGGTGAAAGTTCAGGACGAGAAAACGGGACTTTGGTACCAGGTTTTGGACAAAGGTGGCGAAAAAGGAAATTACCTCGAAGCTTCAGCATCATCAATGTTTGTTTACACCTTTGCAAAAGCTGTCAGAAAAAAATACTTACCAGCTTCTTATAATGCGGTTGCTAAAAAAGGCTACAACGGAATCCTCAAAAATCTAATCTCGGTTGATAAGGATGGGACAGTCAATCTGAACCAAAACTGCGCAGTTGCCGGATTAGGCGGAACACCTTACAGAAGCGGAACTTACGAATATTATGTCAATGAAGAGATACGTTCCAATGATCCTAAGGGAACAGGCCCGTTCATCCTCGCAAGTCTGGAATTAGAGAAATAAAATATAAGTTCTGTCAGAGCGTTCAGGTATTTTATGTCAAATTTGACTTTTCAGAATTACAAAAAATTAAAACGAAATAGATTATAATCAAAAATGAAAATTTCTTTCAAAAAAATCTCGACAGCATTTTTTATCGCAGCTTCTGTGATGATTGTTGCTCAGACAGAACAGGATAATCAAAAAGAGAGAATCGTGCAACCTTCCACAGACAAAAACACGACCAATATTTTTTTAGCTGGCGATTCTACGTTGACCGATTATACTTTAGAAAGCAATTATCAGGAAAAGCGTTATCCGCAGCAAGGTTGGGGCGGCGTTTTTCAGGAGTTTTTTGGCGCGGACAGTCTCAAAACTTTCAAATCGAATTTAGCAAAACAAGTTTTGGTTGTGGACAAAGCTAAAGGTGGAAGAAGCACAAGAACCTTTTTTCAGGAAGGCCGGTGGCGTTACATTTTTGAAAATCTGAAACCGAAAGATTGGGTACTGATCCAGTTTGGTCACAACGATGAATCTGAGAAAAAAGTCGACCGTTATGTGGATGTCCCGGGTTACAAAGAGTATTTGAGATTGTATATTCATCAGGTTCGTGAGAAGGGGGCAACGCCCGTGTTGGTAACGCCGGTTTCAAGAAATTATCCTTGGAAAGAAGGTATTTTAGAAGATAGTCATGTCGATTACGCAAAAGCAATGATAGAAGTCGGGCAAGAACAAAAAGTCGATGTTATTGATTTGAACAGATTGTCCAGAGAATTTTTCACGAAAAAAGGAAAAGATTTCGTGACCACAACCTATTTTATGAATCTTCCCGAAGGAAAATATCAAGCTTATCCAAAAGGTCAGAAAGATGACACCCATTTCCAGCCGGAAGGTGCAAAAGCTGTCGCTCAATTGGTTTATAATGAATTCAAAAAAATAGTAAGCAAGAAATAAACTCAAAGTTTGTCATTCCGAAGGAAATCTCGACAGTTTGGATTCCTACGGAATGACAAATATTGAAAATAAGGTCAAAAACCTTGCAACTTTAAAAATATAATAAAAATAGAAATTTGCGCTCTTTGCGTTAAAATCAAAATACTGAGAATGAAGAACACGATTAAAATTTTAGCTTTTACCTTAGCAACATTAGTTTCAGGAAACACTTCTGGACAGAGTATTGTCGATATTTACAAAAATGTGGAATTCAAAATGCCAACAGTTGCAGAAACTTCTTTTCCCGCAACTTCCGTTAATATCAAAAATTTTGGTGCTGTTTCTGGCGGAATCGTAAAAAATACAGAAGCCTTTAAAAAAGCCATTGACGAAACCTCCCAAAAAGGTGGCGGAACAGTTGTTGTTCCAAGAGGAATCTGGTTAACGGGACCAATTGTTCTGAAAAGCAATATTAATCTGCATTTGGAAGACGGCGCTTTGCTGATGTTCAGTAGAGATTTTGCGGATTATCCTTTGGTTGATGTCAGTTTCGAAGGTTTGAACACAACGCGTTGTCAGTCTCCGATTTCTGCAAAAGGGGCGACCAACGTTGCCATTACCGGAAAAGGTGTGATTGACGGCAACGGCGATGCCTGGAGATATGTGAAAAAAGGAAAAATGACCGACGGGCAATGGAAAGAATTACTGTCAAAAGGCGGCGTTTTGTCAACGGACAAAAAAATATGGTTTCCGAGCGAAAGCTCCAAAAGAGGTTTTGAAAGTACGGCCAATTTTAATATTCCTGAAAAATTGACAACTCGAGAACAGTTGGAATCGGTGAAGGATTTTCTCCGGCCGGTGATGGTGAGTTTGGTGAGCTGTGACAAAGTGCTTTTGGACGGACCAACCTTCCAGAATTCACCAGCATGGAATCTTCATCCGTTGATGTCAAGTAATTTGATTTTAAGGAATCTGACGGTCAGAAATCCTTGGTATTCACAAAATGGTGACGGTCTGGATTTGGAATCTTGTAAAAACGTTTTGGTTTATAACAATACATTTGATGTTGGCGATGACGCAATTTGTATCAAATCCGGAAAAGATAAAGATGGTCGCGACAGAGGCATTCCGACCGAAAATGTCATCATCAAAAACAATACGGTTTATCACGCTCACGGCGGTATTGTTATCGGAAGCGAAATGTCCGGCGGTGTCCGGAATCTTCATGCTTCAGATTGTACGTTTATCGGAACGGATATCGGGCTTCGTTTCAAAACGACTAGAGGAAGAGGCGGTGTTGTTGAGAATATCTGGGTCAGCAATATCGATATGACAGGAATTCCAGCTCAGGTAATTGGTTTTAATATGTTTTATGAAGGCAATTCGCCAATCATCGAAGATGACCAAAATGCTGACAATGAAAAAAGAAAAGAAAAAGATATTCCTGTGACCGAGGAAACACCGGTTTTCAGAAATGTGTTCTTCAAAAATATCACAGCTTCCAATTCCTACGAAGCGTTGTTACTAAATGGTTTATCTGAAATGAACCTTAAAAATATCGTGATAGAAGATTCTTATTTTGATACCAAAAAAGCTTTAACCATCGTAGATACAGACGGAATTACATTGAAAAATGTTAAAATAAAGTACACCGATGGAACTGGTGCAACTATTTATAATTCTAAAAATGTTGACATCTCCGGATTAACTTTGGAATCTTCCAAAACACCTTTGGTAAAGGTCATCGGAAGTAAAACTATAGCCATCAAATTACCAAAAGGAATCTCCGGAGATAAATTATCGATTTCCAAAGATGTTCCGAAGAATGCTGTAAAATAGTCAGTTTTGTCATTCAAAATTTTGCGCAGCATTATGAAGTGAAGAATCTTAACTTAACGAACAAAAATTTAAACGGATGAAGCCAGCCCAAGTTAACTTGAATCAAAATAGTCGCCTGCGGAAGATTTTCATCCGTTTTTCTTTGGTGTTCATTTCGATTTCAAAGATTTATTCTCAGGAAATCGAAAGACCAAACGCGCAGCCTTATACAGTTGAAGCAACATTCGAAAAACTGAAAAAGAAATATTCTTTCATACAACCTTTGAATCTGGAATTTCCAAAAAATATCAAAGTCAAAAAAGACTTAAAATACAAAATCAGAAACGGCAAATCACTTTTGGCGGATATTTATTTTCCTGAAAATTCATCTCAGAAAGATCCTGCAATTATTCTTGTTCACGGGGGTGGTTGGATTTCTGGAAGCAAAGAAAATGAAAAGTTTTTGGCTCAGGAATTAGCTTCAAAAGGTTATATTGCAATGGCAATCAATTACAGTTTGAGTGATTTTGCAAAATATCCTGCCGCTGTTGAAGATATTGAAGATGCTTTGAAATTCCTCAAAAAGTATCATAAAAAATTTGGTCTTAATAAAAAGAAAATTGCAATTGGAGGAAACTCAGCCGGAGCACAATTGGCAACTTTGGTTGGCGTCAAAAATAAAGTTCAGGCGATTGTCAATATCGATGGAATCGTTTCATTCACCCATCCCGAATCGGAGGAAGGAACTTATGCGGCTTATTGGTTTGGAGCTACTAAATCCCAAAATTTCAAACTCTGGAAAGATGCTTCACCTTTGGAATATGTCGGGAATCATACGCCTCCAACATTGTTTATCAACAGTTCTCAGCCGAGATTTCACGCTGGAAGAGACGATATGATAAAGAAATTAAAACAATACAATATCCCAACAGAATCTCATGAAATCAAAGAATCTCCGCATTCATTTTGGCTGGTTCAGCCTTGGTTTGGTGAAACTCTGGAATATATTGTTGATTTTCTGGATAAAGTTTTAAAAAATTAATCCAATGAAAAAGTTACTTTCTTTTCTCAGTTTGTGTCTTGTTATTTTAAATTTTGCTCAATCACCTTACATCACTATTATTGTGGCGAAGGACGGTTCAGGTGATTTTACAACAGTTCAAAATGCAATTAATTCGATCCGTGATTTAGGTCCGGCTGAAGCTTTAATTAAAATTAAATCAGGAATTTACAATGAAAAAGTAATTATTCCTTCCTCAAAACATTTGATTACGATTGAAGGCGAGAATAAGGAAAACACCATCATTACCAATGATGATTTTTCAGGAAAGCAGAATCCTTTGACCAAAGAAAAGCTTAATACATTCAATTCTTACACATTTTTGGTTGCTGGAGATAATATTAAGATTTCAAATCTGACCATCAAAAATTCGTCGTGTAATCAAGGACAAGCCGTGGCACTTCATGTAGAGGGCGACCGATTTATGATGAAAAATTCCAAAATTTTGGGTTGTCAGGATACACTTTATGCAGCGACTGATCATAGCCGGCAATACTATGAAAACTGTTATATAGAAGGAACGACGGATTTTATTTTCGGTCAGGCGATTGCAGTTTTCAAAAATTGTGAAATCAAAAGTTTAGCGAATTCTTATATCACAGCTGCAGCAACAAGTAAAGACAATCAATATGGTTTTGTCTTTATTGATTGTCATTTGACTGCAAAAGAAGGCATCTCCAAAGTTTATCTTGGAAGACCTTGGCGACCATTTGCGAAGACTGTCTTCATTAATACAACTATGGAAAGCCATATTTTACCGGAAGGTTGGAATCCGTGGAAAGGTGATAAAATGTTTCCTGATAAAGAGAAAACTGCTTATTATGCAGAGTTCAAAAGTTTAGGCATTGGTGCCAATCCCGGCAAAAGAGCTGAGTGGTCTCATCAGCTTTCCAGAAAAGAATTGAAGAATTATTCCCTTGAAAAGATTTTCAAAAAATCGGATAACTGGATTCCCTAAATTTGTTGCACAAACTAAAATTTTCTGTAATCCCGGAATTTTGAATTTCACTTATGATTTCGGGAATTTTATGCAATCGATTACGTTATTTTTTTTAACAATTATAGCTCACATGATGTATCTGAACATTATGATCTGAAAAAATAATTAAACAGTTATTTAACGATTGAGCTATTTATTTAAAGCGAATTTTAATTAATTATTAATTTAATCTGAACTCAATTTTAAAATATTTTCTGAAAAATAGTGGACGACATAAAAATAATTCTATATTAGAACTCTTGGTTTTTACTATTAAATAGTGTAATCGATTGCGCAATAAATTTTAACAACAACTATAAAACTCATTTATTATGAAAAAACTATTATTTTCTTTGATGCTTGCAGGGATTTCTGCAGTTACTCTCAATGCCCAGGTTTGGGATCTTGCAGATACGACTACTTTTCCGGACGCATCTATTGTTGTTCCTACTACAATAAACGGTCTGAAATTTAGTGGAGCTTCGGGATCTTCGGCTTTTGCCATAACATCTAATTCGGTTACATTTGGTGATAATTTTGCTGCAACAAAACGTTTTCAGTTTGGAGGTAACAGTTATTCCGGCTCATCAAGCCCGGCTGTAGGATCACAGACGATGCCAACAAAAAAATGGGTGGAAGTTGCTGTGCCGACTAATTCCGTTCTGAAAATATGGGCTAGAGGTGGCGGTGCCAGAAATGTTCTCATCTCTGATAATACGGGAACGGTGCTTAGTTCCACAGCTTTTGCCGGTAATACAACAGCAGATATTGCTGTTATTTCCTACACCTATGCTGGGTCAGCGCCTTACTTGATAATTTCGTCTGGTGTTGGAGATAACTATATCTACAAGATTGAGGTTTCTGCAGGTACTTTGGCTGTAAGCGGCTTCAAATCCGGAATCAAGGCAACTGCTTTTTCAGCTGGTAATACAATTCACGTGAGAGACTTGGAGTCTAAAAATACACACATTAATGTTTATTCTGCCAATGGAACCCTGGTGAAAACTACTGAAACTTCTACGGATACTAGTTTTGATATCGGTGCAAAAGGTGTTTACATAGTGAATGTTAAATCAGATGCTGGCGAAAAGTCTGTGAAAGTGATGATTAAATAACATTCAATCGTGAACTTTTTCTGTTATTTTTTTAAGAACTCCCTGCAGGCTTTTGTCTCAGGGATTTTTTTATTGAATTATAATTATTCTTTTCCGTAATAAGAATTAATATTTATTTATTTATTTATTTATTTATTTATTTATTTATTTCTGTTTGTCATAAAGTTAGCATGGAAAAAATATTCAAAAACGAATTTTATCCAAATTGGCAGAGATTTTAGTTAAATTAAGACAACCGATTGCATTGATTTTTGTCATAAAATTACCTTCTTAATAATATTAAGTTTCACAAAATAGAAAATTAGTATTACCTGAAAGTGTTATTAATAAAGAGTTTTTGATTGATGTGTGTAAAAATTAATATTAAATTAAAAAAAAATATCTTGCAATTAAATAATAATTTTATATTAGAACCATAGAAAATTTACACATAATTGTGTAATCGATTGCATTAAAATTTAAACAAACAATTAATAATTATTTATCATGAAAAAATCATTACTTCTTTTAGCTTTTTCTATTGTTGCTACCGTTGGCAATGTTAAAGCACAAACCACTTGGGATTTTTCAAATTGGGCAACAAATGCTACTGGAGAGCCTGTAAGTGTAGTGAAAAACAATCTTGGTCTTGTACCTGGAGAAACTACGAATTTCGGTATTGTAGAGGCTAGCACAGCTAATTTTCCTGATGGTTATCAGGGAACAAAACGTTTTAAACTAAATGGCGGTGGTTATGATACGACAGGTACCAATACAACTCCTACAAAACGTTATATACTTTTCAAAGTTAATGGTAATTCTGAAGTTACAATATGGTACAAAAATGGCGCAACTTCCGGAGAACGGACTTTGTTCATTGGTACAGGAACGTCAATTCTCGCTTCTAATCCTTATCCTAATGGTACAGATGGTGTTAAATATGTTTATCAATATGTAGGATCAGCAAGAGATATTTATATCTATGGTGACCAGTCTCTTAATATCTATAAAATCACTGCTACAAATGTTGGAACAACTGTACTTGGGGTAAATGATGTTAAAAAAGAAATGAAAGCTCAGGTTTTCTCAAGCGGTAACAAAGTTTATATCTCTGATCTTGAATCAAAGAATACAGAAGTTAACGTTTATTCTGCAACTGGATCCTTGGTAAAAACTGCCAAAGTTTCTGCTGATACAAACTTTGAAGTGAATACTAAAGGTGTTTACATTGTTAATTTGAAATCTGATGCAGGTGTAAAATCTGTGAAAGTTTTAGTTAAATAAAACAGTTCCGGGAAAATTTAGAAATCAATAAAAATTTATAGGAGATTAAATTTTTCATTAATTAAAGTTTGATGAAACTTGCTTTCGTCAAACTTTTTTTTACCTCAATCAATACAACTGTTCCTTAAATCCTTAATAACCATTTTGTTATAAAATAATTCCGAATTAAGATTGATGTAGCAATCTTAGACTTCCAAACAAATTCTTAAAGATTTTATTCTAATGAAAAGAATATTTTTAATACTTACATTATTAACATCAACTATTGTAACTAATTTATTTGCACAATGTAATGTTGCAGGCTGGGCTTCTACCAATGGTGTTACTGGTGGCGGAACTGCTGCTCCCACTGTTGTGACAACCTATGCAGAGCTGAGAACCGCCGTAAACAGTACAGCTGTAAAAGTCATTCATGTTTCGGGGCAAATCACTTTTCCAAGTGCGGGAAGATTGACGCTTAATAATCAAACCAACAAATCGATATTAGGTCTGGCCGGAGCAAGATTGATTTCAACAGATCTTACAGCTGGGGGTTCCGGAATTTTGACTTTGAAAAACAGTTCCAACGTTCTCATCAAAAACATCACTTTCGAAGGTCCAGGTGCTTATGATGTGGATGGAAATGATAATATGACAATTGATAATTGTACTAATGTCTGGGTGGATCATTGTACCTTTCAGGATGCTTTGGACGGCAATCTTGACATCAAAAATGGTTCTGATCTTATTACAATTTCCTGGACAAAGTTCGAATATCTGAAAGCGCCGATTCCTGGAGGTTCCGGAGGAAGTAATGATCACAGATTCTCCAATTTATTCGGGTCATCCGACAGTGATACGCAGGATTCCGGAAAGCTGAGAATTACAATGCAATACTGCTGGTGGGGCAATGGTGTAAGGGAAAGAATGCCAAGGGTGCGTTACGGTAAAGTTCATCTTCTGAATAATTATTTCAATAGCTCCGTAAGCAATTACTGCATCTACGCAGGTTACCAGGCAGATCTGTTGATAGAAAGTAATTATTTTGAAGGTGTGAAAAATCCAATCCGTCTGGAAACAGGTAATTTTACTGCGGCACAATTGGTTGACAATACATTTGTTGGAACATCGGGGACAGCAACTGGTTCGGGAACAGCTTTTACACCACCATATTCAATTAACAAAATTGCATCTCAGGATGTTAAACAAACAGTTATGGCTGGAGCAGGAGCGGTTCTGTTACAACCAACGGATTGTGCTTTTTTATCAACCAATGAAATTAATTCTAAATCTAAATCTGATTTTTTGTTTTATCCAAACCCGGCCTCAGAACAAATTTCTTTAAAAGCTTTTTCTGGAAATAATCAATCGATAAAAATTAATGTAACAGATATTTCAGGTAAATCAGAAGGAACTATTTACCAGGGAAATCTTAGTAAAGGAAATAACACGGTTAATTCGATTTCGATTAAAAAACTGAGCAAAGGGGTGAAAATTTTTGAAGTGAAAACAGACAAAGATTCCTATACCCAAAAAGTGATTGTAAAATAAATTTAGAATCAAATACTAACTTAACTACTAACTTTAATTACTAATGAAAAAAAATCTAATCTTACCAATTGTACTTTTCGGTACAGCTACGATTTTTGGGATCGGAAAGAGCATATCTTTTTTTTCAGATTCTGTCAATGATGATGCAAAAAAGCATTTTTCATCGATAAAAGAAAATAAGAATACAACGGAAACTACAAAATATCCGAAAATATTTGAAGCAACTCCGGCTTCTGTTAACTGGCCTTTGATTACAGATGTTACTACAAAATCCTTGGAAGGTAATCTGGAATCTACACTCAGTTATCCTTCAACTGTATCTTATAATGTCAATACAAAAATTGATTTTACCGGAGATTCTGTAACGGACAGCAATGTCGTATTTTGGGAAGGAACAAGCAGCAACAATAGCTGGACAGCAACAGGCAACATCAATACTATTAATTCGTCGGTTTATATTCAGTTGGATGTTAAACCAACCAACAGCGGAACTTTCACAGTTAGTAAAATTGAAGGATTGGTTGGAGCTGCCGGAACAGGAAATATGTATTACCAGGCTTTCTACAGTTTGAATTCTGATTTTTCTAACCCGGTTTCGATTCAGGCTGCAACAAAATTACCTAATAACGGTTCATCGGCTCTCAGTGTAACACTATCTACGGCGGTTGTACTTTCCGGAACCCAAAAGATGTATGTGAGATTTTACCCATATCTGGCTGCAGCTGCAACGAATAAGCAATTCGGATTAAGAAATATTAAAATCTCCGGAACAATGGAAGGTTCTGTTGCCAATCCTGCAACCGTTTCTACAACAGCGATGACCTCAATCTCTACAACAACAGCAGTAACAGGTGGAACGATATCCAGCAACGGCGGTGGCGCTGTAACAGCAAGTGGTGTTGTTTACAGTACCAATGAAAACCCGACAACTGCAGATTCTAAAACAACTGAAAATGCAACCTCTGGCTCATACACGAGTAATTTGTCAGGGCTTTTGCCTTCAACCACGTATTATGTTCGTGCGTATGCAACCAATTCTGCTGGAACATCTTACGGCAATCAGGTTAGTTTCACCACTTTATCAAATATTGTCGCACCGACTGTCACAACAACTTCACAGTCTCAGGTCACGAACAAGTCATTTGTAGTTTCAGGAAACGTTACAGACTGGGGCGGTGCCAATGTGACTGACAGAGGAATTGTTTATTCGACATCCGCAAACCCGACGATTGACAACGCTACCAAAATTTCTACAGGAACAGGACTTGGGACATTTTCGTCTTATGCTTACGGTGTTGCATCTTCTACATTATATTATGTAAGAACATTTGCAACCAACGCTGCAGGAACTTCTTATGGTTCACAAGCTACAGTTACCACAAAGGCTACAGAGCCGGATGTTGTCAAAACAATAGCTAAAGACGGCTCTGGTGATTATACCACTGTTCAGGCAGCTTTTGATGCGGTTCCTGATAATTATACGGGAAGGTGGATCATCCACATCAAACCGGGAACTTATACAGAAAGACCAACACTTTTATCTAATAAGATTAATGTATTCCTAATTGGGGATAATGCCGATACAACGGTTATTACCAATAATATCTCTGCTGGTGATATCAACCCTGATACAGGAATCGCTTACGGAACTTCTCTTTCTCAGACTATGGCTGTTTTCGGAAGTGATTTTACAGCTTCCAAAATTACTATTGCCAATACATTCGTTAATTCAACAGCCAATACACAGATCAATTCATCAACCCAGGCTGTTGCTCTTAAAACGCAAGGTGACAGACAGGCTTTTTATGATTGTAAAATTTTGGGTTATCAGGATACATATCTGGGAAACAGCATTGGAAGGGCTTATTTCAAAAATTGTTATATCGAAGGTAATGTGGATTTCATATTCGGACGCCAGACTGTTGTTTTTGATCATTGTACAACTTACATTAATCGTAATAATAGTGTTGTAACAGCGCCTTCAACAGAAGCTACCACTAAGTTTGGATTTGTATTTCTAGATTGCAATTTGACAGTGCCTGCAGCTGGAACAGCGGATTTTAACGGAACAATTATCAGCAATTTCCATTTCGGAAGAGCTTGGCAGAATACGCCAAAGTCCGCTTTCATACGATGCGAAACACCTTCTATGCTGAATCCTACTGGTTGGACAACACCTATTAACGGAACAATTCCTGTGACATTTGTAGAATATGGCAATACAGGAGCAGGAGCAACACCTGACAGATTAGCACAAAGAGCTAATGGAGGAGTCGTTTTAACAGAAACCGATTCTCAGGTTTATACAATTTCTAATGTCTTCAAAAAAGATACAGATCCATCTTTCGTTTTTGACTGGATGCCGGATGCGGGTGTTAATATCGATTTCGAAACTTTGGCTGTCAATGATGTTAAAAATAATAAGCTTTTAGTATATCCAAATCCTTTTACGGATAAGGTTACGATTGCATTTGATTTGAAATCGAATTCTGATGTTAATGTTACATTTTATGATGTTAGCGGGAGAGTTGTGAAAACTTTAAAAAGCGATGAAAAGAAAGGTTTCAATCAATTAGTGATTGATACAAAAGATTTGAGAACAGGAATTTATTTTTATAATCTGAAAACAAACTCAGGAGAATCAACAGGAAAGTTGGTTAAGAAATAAAAACAACTTAATTTCATAATAGAAGCCGTCTTCGTTTCGGTGAGGCGGCTTTTTATGAGTTGAAAAATTCTGATTTGCAGGACTGAAAAAGCAATTAAAGAAGATTTTGGTTCCGAAAAGCAGTTGTGACACGTATTATTTTATATATTTACAACAACCGAATATTCACAAGAATATATGACGAAAAAAAACACGACCATCTATGACATTTCCAAAAAACTGAATGTGAGTGTGGCGACTGTTTCCAGGGCGCTAAACAACCATCCAAGAATCAGTCAGGAAACCAAGGAATTGGTTGCGGCTGCAGCTAAGGAAATGAATTATAAGCAAAATAATCTTGCAAAGGCACTCAAAAGCGGCGAGACAAAAACCGTAGGTGTTATTGTGCCTTATATTAATACCAATTTCTTCTCATCCGTCATCAGAGGCCTGGAAGAAGAGTTGTCTCCTCACGGTTATCGTGTGATTATTTGCCAAAGTCATGATGATGCTGCTATTGAAAAAAAACAACTGAATACATTATTGCATACTCAGGTAGATTGTATTTTTATTTCGATTTCCAGAAATACGTCTGATATGGAGTATGTCAAAAAAATTCTTAGTACGACCAATACACCGATTATATTTTTTGATAGGAAGAAAGATATCCCGGGAATCAGTACGATTACAATTGATGACCATAAGGGTGCTTATCAGGCTACGGAACATTTGATTCAGCAGGGTTATAAGAATATTTGCCATTTTGCGGGAGATCAAAATCTTGAAATCTATCAGAACCGTCTCAATGGCTATCTCGATGCACTGAAAGATTATAAACTGCCCGTGATTAAGGAAAATATTATTAATACAGGAAGTTCGATTGAAGAAGGAATCAGTGCGATGAAAAGCTTATGGAAACGCAAAGTGAAACCGGACGCAATTTTTTCTGCCAGTGATTTTACGGCATTGGGCGCCTGCAAAGAAATCAAAAATCTGAAAATTAAAATCCCGGAAGACATTGGTGTGATTGGCTTCAGTAATGAGCCGTTTACTCAATTTATGGAATTGTCAATAAGTTCTGTAGATCAAACACCGGTTTTGATGGGGAAAATTTCAGGGAATGTTTTTCTGGAAAGTATCAAAGATAATTCATCGGGAATCAGTATAGAGAAAAAACTGGTTTTAACGCCGACACTTCATATCAGGCAATCATCCAAAAGAAAAAAATAAAAAACTCCCGAATCCCGGGAGTTTTACTTTTATAAGACAGATCAAACTGTTAATGGTAGTTGATTTTGCCTCCGACTACTTTTTTATCATTTCTGGTTTTCGGATTTCCATAAACATCTATTACGCCGCCGGCTCTGGTCGTTGCATCTACAGAAACCGTTGCGTTCACAGAAGCGTTTCCTCCTGCATTGGTAGTAATTTTGGTAATTTCTGTTTTTAGGTTTTGTCCTTCATATTGCCCGCCGGTATTCACGACTACGGTTTGAGATTCCGCACTACCGGAAAGTTTCAATAATCCTCCGGTATTCACTTTTCCTTCCAAGACTTTAGCATTGATATTGAGGTCAATTTGAGAACCTTCATTTGATGTTACTTCCAGTTTGGAAAATTTTACGGTATCATTTGAACTTATTCTTGCACCTTGGCTTGCCTGGATCTGATTGATGTCCTTATAATAAATAACTACTTTGACATCATCACCTTGCAATAATTTTGTAGGTTTCATTCTAACTCTTAGCTCGTTACCGGAATTTACCAATTCGACATCATCTGCTTTAGTCCCGCTTAATTCAGCTTTATAAGAAGTAGATGAAACTAATTCTACAGGTATTTTGTCAAACACTTTAAGCGAAGTGAAGGCTGCTACATCTTTTGTCTGTGCAAATGAAAACTGGGAAACCAGAAATACAGATGCTGCAATGATTATGTTTTTCATGTCTTTTTTAATTTGTGATTCAGTAACAAAATCAAAACCACATCTATGTTAGAATATGTTAAATTTCCTTACAATACTGATTTTCTGATGTAAAAATCATACTTTTATCTCAGATGAAGAGAACGGTTATTCTTTTTGTATTAAGCATCATTTTTTCTTGCCAATCCGTTAAGAAAAACAATCTTTTCCTTGAAAAGAAAATTTCTGTTTCACAACTGAAAGCAGATGTCGATTTTGCTTATAGCAAATTGCAACGCTTTCATCCAAATCTCTATTGGTACATTACAAAAGAAGAACTGGATTACAAGTTTGACAGCCTCAAAAACAGTTTGTCAAAACCTTTGACGCCTAACGAGTTCTATTTCCAATTATCACCCGTCATTGCAAGTGTGAACGAAGGTCATTTGAGATTGAGGGCAATCCCGAAGCAATATACCAAAGCTGAACAAAAAGCATTCAAAACAAAGAAGCCCCTTTTTGCTTTGTTGGATTACAGGATTCTGGATGATAAGATGTTTGTGGTAGAAAATAAAGAAAATGTTGGCCAAATCAAAAAGGGAACGGAGATTATCAAAATCAATAATGAAAATGTCTCTGATTTAATAAAAAAATACAGGAAACTTTACAGTTCCGATGGAAAGAACCAGACTTTTCAAAAATATTTTATGAATCTCTCGTTTTTCAATTATTATACATTGGAAAACGGCTATCTGGATAGCGCGAAATTAGTAACCAGATACAATAACAAGCTTGAAAATGTTTCTATTAAAAGACAGAAAAAAACCGAAAAAGAAGTTATTGTAGATAGGGTACAGCCAAAAATAACAACACTGCAAAAAGTTCAGGATTATGATGCTAATTCCAAAACTTATAACAGAAGCTTTAAGTTCATGAGTCCGGACAGCGGTGTGGCATATATAAAGGTGAAAACATTCTCTGCAACTCTGGCAAAAAAGTTTTATAAAGAAACTTTTGAAAAAATTAATCACGCAAAATCAAAGTATTTGATTCTGGATATCAGGGATAATCTGGGCGGTTCACTTTCAGAGATCAATACGCTGTATTCTTACCTTACAGATAAAGAATTTACATTGATAAAGCCTCCGGAAATGACTTCCAGAACTTCCGGGATGTATCAGAATTATTTCCGTGGTCAGACTGTTTTTTCTTCAGTTTTTAGTGCTTTTGGTTATCCGTTCTTTTTGGCAGGCAATTACCTCTTATCATCCAAAAAAGAAGATCACTATTATTTCCGGGAGTTTGCTTCTCGTTCCACAAAACCCAGGTCTAATACTTTTAAAGGTAAGATTTATGTCTTGATTAATGGTGCCAGTTTTTCCGCATCATCCATTATATCAGCAAAATTAAAATATGAAAAAAGAGCGGTAATTGTGGGGGAAGAGACAGGCGGAGCTAATGACGGAACCGTTGCAGGTGTTAACAATACAGTGACTTTACCTCATTCTAAATTGTCTCTGCCAATAGGCCTCTTTTTAATTCGTCCTAATATTGAATTCGAAAATCAAAGCAGGGGCGTGATTCCAAACTTTTCAGTGGATCCGGAATTCGGGAATTTATCAGATTCTGAAGATAAAATCCTGAATTGGGTTTTGGATGATATTAAATTCCGCAATTCTATTATAGAGAGAAAGAAATGATCTTATTTCTATGAACTTTTACCTGCAGAATAAAGTCTCATTTATCATTTAATAAAAACTTTTCCGCTGAAATTCTGCCTAATTGTCAAAAAATCCGAATTGGCAAAGGAATTGAAAAACAGTTCCTATAAATTAATCGATAATGGAAGAAAACAAAGATATACACGAGGAAAACCTGGATACAAACACGCAGAATACTGAATCATCTGAACAGGATAATCAGGAAAATGTGTCACAACAGCAGTCTGCAGAAGAACTTTTGGCAGAAGAAAAAGACAGATATATCCGTCTGTATGCAGAGTTCGAAAATTATAAAAAAAGAACTCTTAAAGAAAAGAACGAATTCTACCTGTATGCTTCAAAAGATTTGATGACGTCTATGCTGGGTGTGTTAGATGATTTCGAAAGAGCTTTGAAGGAAATTGCTAAAAATGGCAATGAAGCAGATCTTAAAGGTGTTGAACTCATCTATCAAAAATTCAGAAACAAATTGATTGAGAAAGGTCTTAAGCCAATCGAAGTGAATCCAGGTGACGATTTTAATGTAGATTTTCACGAAGCTATTACGCAAATCCCAGCCCCAAGCCCTGAATTGAAAGGCAAAATCGTTGATGTTATAGAAACAGGTTATCAGTTGCACGACAAAGTTATTAGATTTGCTAAAGTTGTAACGGGTAATTAATTTAAGAATTTAGAAAAAAAGGTATTAGATAATAGATTGCGGGCCAATCAACATATATCAATCATCAATTATGAGTAAGCGAGATTATTACGAAGTTTTAGAAATATCCAAATCGGCCAGTACGGAGGAAATCAAGAAAGCCTACAGAAAAATGGCAATCAAATATCACCCGGACAAAAACCCAGGTGATAAAGATGCAGAAGAAAAATTCAAAGAAGCGGCCGAGGCTTATGAAGTACTGAGCGATGACAACAAAAGGGCAAGGTATGACCAGTTTGGACATGCCGGAATGGGCGGTGCAGCAGGCGGCGGCTTTGGTGGTTTTGGTGGCGGAATGAATATGGAGGATATTTTTAGCCAGTTCGGCGATATCTTTGGTGGACATTTTGGTGGAGGCTTTGGCGGTGGTCAAAGACAACAGCAATCTCGCGGTTCCAACCTGAGAATCCGTATCAAGCTGAATCTTGAAGAGATGATTAACGGGACTCAGAAAACCGTTAAAGTTAAAAAGATGAAATTGGCTGCAGGTGTTACTTCTAAAACCTGTCCTACTTGCCAGGGAAGCGGTGTTCAGGTAAAAGTAATGAACACGATGTTCGGACAAATGCAGACACAAACCACTTGTAGCACTTGCCAGGGTGTTGGAAAAGTGGCTGACAAGATTCCTTCCGGAGCTAATGCGCAAGGCCTTATCAAAGAAGAGGAAGAAATCACCATCAATATTCCTGCTGGGGCAAGAGACGGCATCCAACTGAATGTAAGAGGAAAAGGAAACGATGCGCCACTTGGAGGAACTCCCGGTGATCTTTTGGTTGTAGTAGAGGAAGAGGTGGATAAACTCATCAAAAGAGAAGGTGACAACCTTCATCAGGAGTTATATATTTCGTTTGCGGAAGCTGCTTTGGGCACTTCGAAAGAAATCAACGTGGTTGGTGGAAAAGTGAAAATCAAAGTGGATGAGGGGACACAGTCCGGTAAAATTCTTAGATTGGCTGGAAAAGGTCTTCCTAATATTGAAGGTTACGGTGGAAAAGGCGATATGTTTGTTCATATCAATGTTTGGACACCACAAAAACTGACAAAAGAACAAAAAGAATTCTTTCAAAGTCAGCTGGAAAGTGGCGATATGAATGCCGAACCAACCGGAAAGGAAAAGACATTCTTCGAAAAAGTAAAAGATATGTTCAACTAAGCATAAAAAAGAGACTTAAATTTTAAGTCTCTTTTTTTATTTCACCAGCAATCTGTCACAAACCGTTTTGCTGAAATTCTCTTCCTGATTATTGTAAAAAACCTTCATAGACTGGTCAAATTCTTCCTTTAGCAAAACCTTGATTTCTGTTCCAAGACTTAGATTTCTTTTATTAAGGAAGTTAAGAAATTCTTCAGAAGAAGTCGTTACGGAGGCTAATTCTACTGTTTCGTTTTCTTTACACTTGCTCAATTTTTTCAAATCGGGCTGTATTACATTACCGTCTTTGTCAGGGATTGGTTCACCGTGAGGATCCACTTTTGGATAATTCAGGATTTCGTCCATTTTATCAAAAAATAGTTCCGAATGGATGTGTTCCAATTGTTCAGCAATTTCGTGAACATTCTCCCAGCCAAATCCCATTTTTTCTACTAGGAACATCTCTGTCAACCTGTGTTTTCTTACAATGAGCGAAGCCTCTTTTTTCCCGGATTCCGTCAATCTGATAGGTTTGTATGATTCATATTTTACCCAGTTTTTGTCCGCAAACTTTTTAATCATACTATTCACAGACGGCATTTTGATGTTAAGCTGTCGGCTCAGATCATTCACAGAAACTTCATCATTCTCATTCACAAGATGATAAAGCGCTTTCAGATAATTTTCTTCTGTCAAAGAATTCATATTTCAAAGATAAGAAAAAGTTAGAAGGGATTATATTTTATTCTAACAATTTAATTTTAATTGATAAATCAATACCTTTGATATCTAGAAAAGAAGAAGAAATAATGAAGAAATATTCCTTTAAAAATGATTATTCGGAAGGTTGCCATCCTAATATATTAGAAGCATTAATCAAAACTAACCTCGTTCAGCAAAACGGTTACGGTTACGATGATTATTCTGCAGAAGCCAGAGCATTAATCAAGCAAAAAATGAATTATCCAAACGCAGATATTCATTTTGTGAGTGGTGGAACGCAAGCTAATCTATTAATCATTTCTTCGGTTCTTCGTCCCCACGAGAGTGTTGTTTCTGCGGAAACAGGTCATATTTTTACCAACGAAACAGGCGCAATTGAAGCAACCGGACACAAAGTTCACGGGCTTGTTACAGAAGATGGAAAACTAAAGCCAGAGCACATCCAATTGGTTTTGGATACGCATACGAATAAGCCTCATCAAGTCAAGCAAAAATTAGTTTACATTTCGAATTCTACGGAGGTTGGGACGATCTACACCAAGAAAGAATTGCAAGAATTATCAGCATTTTGCAAAGCCAATGATTTGTATCTTTTCATGGATGGCGCAAGATTGGGACAAGCTTTAACTTCCGATATCAATGATTTGACATTGGAAGATATTGCTAAGCTGACAGATGTTTTCTATCTAGGTGGAACAAAAAATGGTGCTCTATTGGGCGAAGCGATTGTCATTACCAATGACAAACTGGGAGAAGAATTCGGATTCCATATCAAGCAAAAAGGAGCGATGTTGGCGAAAGGCAGATTGTTGGGCATTCAGTTTTTGGAATTGATGAAAAATGATTTGTATTTCGATTTGGCAAAACATTCCAACGTTCAGGCGATGAAAATCAAATCTGCTTTTCAGAACAAAGGTTTCCAATTTTTATCCGATACATTCACCAATCAGATTTTTCCAATCTTAACCAATTCTCAAATCGAAAAATTATCAGAAAATTTTGATTTTTATGTTTGGAAAAAGATGGATCAAGAAAATTCTGCAATCCGATTGATCACTTCTTGGGCAATTTCTGATGAGATGATAGAAGATTTTGTAAAAGAAATCCAATTATTATAAAACAAAAAACTCCCGACTAAATCGGGAGTTTGATTTTATGCAACGGCTTCCTCTTTCGGAAGTTTGAATTTCTTAGAATAAATCATAATCAGGAATCCTGCAATCATAAACGGAATGCTCAAAACCTGACCTGTATTCAGTCCGGCAAATTGGATGAATTCATCACCCTGCGGTTCTTTCAGGAATTCTACAAAGAATCTTACCGCCCACAGAATGATAAAAAACAATCCAAATAACCAGCCTTGCTGATACTTTTTGTCGGTCTTACGATAAAGAAACCATAATAGTACAAACAAACAGAAATAGCCAACGGCTTCAAATAATTGGCTTGGATAACGCGGAATCGTCACACCATATTCGGAACTCTGCTGTGGGAAAAGAATCGCAAATGGAGAGCTTGGGTCAACCGGCTTTCCGATGATTTCCGAATTGAAAAAATTTCCCATTCTCACAAAAGCACCACCTAAAGCCACTACAATTCCGATTCTGTCATAGACCCAAAACGGATTTTTCTTAATAATTTTAAAACTGTAATATAACGTGGTAAAAATCAAAGCAATCGTTGCACCGTGACTAGCCAGACCGGAAAATCCTGTAAAATGCAAACCACCTTTGGTACTGATAGGCAAGAAAACACTGAAAAAATCTTCTTTAAACAATTCCGGCTGATAGAAAATAACATGTCCCAATCTTGCACCAAGTATAGTTCCTATTAAAGTCCAGGTGAAAAGAGGCTCCAGGAATTTTTCATCAACACCATCAATCTTAAAAATTTTTGCCATGATTACATAACCAAGCCCAAATGCAAAAATGAACATCAGGCTATAGAAATGCAGCATTACAGGACCAAGAGGAATTCCTTTCATCGGATCCCAGATTTTGAATTGGGTTTCCAGTTCAGTATTGTCGGTTGATTTCAGAATCTTATCAGATTTCAGAAGATATTTAAAATTCTCAATGTTTTTCTGTTCAAAAACAGATTCTACCGGCTTGAAATTTTTATCCAGAAACTGGAATTTGTTAGTCTTGAATGTTTCTAAAATATTCTGAATATTCGCCAAATGTTCTGCAGATTCCGCCTTGATATTATCTTCATTCAGTATAATCAATTCATTCGGAATGTTTTTAGAAGCTTGTTGATAAAGCTCATTGCTGCTTTGAGTTGCAAAAATTTTTACAGCAAGATCTTCTTGGTTATTGATTTTAAGAGTTCCATCGGAAAGACCAATGGAAGAGGTTTGAGAAGAAAATAACTGGAAAATTCCTGCAAAAAGGATTAGATAAAATCTAAGAAAAATATTGTTCATTGATTGATTATTTTAATGTTGTTTTGGCGGAACCGGATCATAACCTTCACCACCCCAAGGGTGACAGCTACTGATTCTTTTGATTGCAAGCCAGCTTCCTTTGAAAAGTCCATGAACTTTCAGCGCTTCCAAAGTATAATGTGAACAGGTTGGGTCGTATCTGCAGTTTTTCCCTAGCCAAGGCGAGATACAATACTGATAAAATTTTATCATTATCACAAATGGAAAAGTGAGAATCCTGTTTAACATTTTGGTTTTACTAATACAAAAATAACAGAAAAAAGCTAATGGGAATCAAATTTAACCAACAATAACATTAATCTTTCTTTATTTTGATACTGCTATTTCCCTTCTTAGTTTTAATGGCTCGCAGAAAGTTTCACATTTTTAACTTCTTGTATGCACGGTCTCAAATTCTAAGTAAAGTGCTCTAATAAAATTAGGTTACAATTATTTGGTAAAAAATTCTTGTTTATTAACGGAATTTAAACTATTGTTTAAATCAATCTTATCATTATAGATTTTATATCTCAAAAACTTGAAAATGATTGGTAAAAACAAGACTTTTGCAAAATGGATAAAAGAATATTTCCGTTGGCTTTGGGCGCATTAGGAATTGGAACTACAGAGTTTGTGATTATGGGCCTATTGCCGGACGTTGCAAAATCCCTGAACATATCAATCCCACAGGCCGGACATTTGATTTCGTCTTATGCATTCGGCGTTGTTGTCGGAGCACCGGTTCTGATTGCTTATGCTGCTAAATTTCCACCAAAGAAAATTCTGGCATTCTTGATGATTGCCTTTGTGATTTTCAATGCATTGTCTGCATTGGTCAATGATTATTACACGATGATGATTGTCCGGTTTCTATCAGGACTTCCGCACGGCGCATTTTTCGGCGTCGGGACTGTGGTGGCAACAAGGCTTGCAAAACCCGGAAAGCAGGCGCAAAGCATCGCCATGATGTTCACTGGATTGACATTGGCTAACCTGGCAATGGTTCCGTTTGTCACCTGGCTTGGTCATCAGCTGAGCTGGCGTTACGCATTCGGCGTTGTTTCTGTTTTAGGACTTTTAACTCTGATCAGTCTGAAATTCCTTTTGCCTTATATGGACAGTCTTCGAACAACAACATTGAAAGACGAATTAGAGTTTTTCAAATCTGCAAAAGCCTGGCATATCATCGCCATTACCGGAATCGGATTTGGAGGTTTGTTTGCGTGGTTCAGCTATATCACACCTTTGATGACCAATGTTTCCAGATTCGAAACGGATTTTATCGCTTATATTATGGTTTTAGCCGGCGCCGGAATGGTAGTTGGGAATTTTCTTGGCGGCATAATGGCTGACAAAATGCGGCCGGCTTTAGCTGCGGCAATTTTGCTTAGTGCAATGATTCTAGCTCTGATTGGTGTTTTCTTCTTTTCAGAAAACCAGTCGGTTTCGTTGGTTCTGACTTTTGTCTGTGGAGCTTTGTCTATGGCTGTGGGAACACCGGTTAATATTATAATGCTGCGTTCTGCCAAAAACTCGGAAATGATGGCGGCGGCTTTTATGCAGGCGGCGTTCAATGTGGGAAATTCACTAGGTGCTTTCTTTGGTGGTTTACCTTTGGAATTCGGTTTGTCATATAATTATCCTTCATTGGTTGGAGCTGGTTTAGCAGGAATAGGATTGTTGCTTTGTATCGCATTTATCAAAAAATATAAGCCGGTTATTTAGACTTATCAATTGTCCGAAAAGTCAGACTGATTCTTGGTTTGATGATTTTTGTGGTCGTTGGTAATCTGTGAAGCCAGAATTTTTGGGTAACATCTTTCATCATCAGCAGACTTCCGTTTTCGAGAATCAATGAAATCAATTCCTTCGTAGTTTTATGTTTGAAATTGAATTTACGTTCCGCACCAAAACTCACCGAACTGATTGCGCCATTATCTTTCAGATCCTTTTCGCCGTCGCTGTGATAGGCCATTCCTTCGGAACCGTCGTGATAAAGATTTAATAAACAAGAATTAAACGTTTCCCCGCTGACATTTTCTATTTTCTCTTTAATTTCGAGAAGGGTTTTGTTCCAGGGCAACGCTGTTTTTGTCCTTCCGGAATATGTATAGCTGAAAGGCTCACTTCCGTACCAGGCGACTTTCCGTTTGGTTTCAATCAGTTTTCCGAAGATAACAGCTTCGTCACTTTTCCATTGGATTCCGGACATTAATTTTTGAAAATAATCGTTCGCTTCTTCTTCGGAAAATATTTTTCCGTAATAGGAAGTCACACCATCGTAAGGCAAAATATTTTCAATGATATCGAATTGGTCATCAAAAAGGCTCATTATTTCGTCTCGTCAAAATTATCGTAATAAGTAAAATCTTTGGTAATTTTTCCATTCTCAATGGTGAAAATTGTGCAAATCGGCAATTCAAATCTAGTATTATCCGGCGCAGTTCCTGTCGAAACAAATTCAACGATGACGTTGTTATTGCCAGATACATAAATTGTTTTGATCTCATCTTTCAGGTCAGGAAAGATTTCGGTTAACTCCGAATATTTCTTGACAAATCCTTGTCGGCTTTGCTTTACAATTCCGATTCCGAAACTTGGATCTTTGAATTCTGCGTTTTCCACGTAAAGTTCAGAGAGCGCTTTCCATTGATGTTGGTTAAACAGTTGGAAATATTTCTTTACGAATTGTTCATTTGTCGAATTGTCTTTCGAATCACAATTGTTACAGGCAATTGTAATTACAGAAACAAATAATGCTGTTATCAGAATTTGAATGATTTTCATATTATATTTTTTAGATGCTCTTAATTCGTTCCTCTTCCAAATCAATCTGGTACAATTGCTGACGTATGATTTCCTCATCAATTTTCGGATCTTGATTCAGTTCTGTCAGATATTCTCTTTGGTTTTCAAGAAGTTCGTAAAATATTTCTTTCGATTCATTGCTCATCCAGCTGTCGTCATTCGCATTGATTTTTTCTTCCCAATGTTTCATAATCCTTTCAAATCCCGGATTTCCATTCAAACCGTTGTCATACTTATATTTCAATTTGTCATAAATATGGTGTCGCAATCCGTGCTTGATTTTTCGCCTGGTTTCCAATTCGTCATCTTCATTGTAAATTCCTCCAAATAAACCTGTTCTTTGAATTAGTACAGGCAAAGTAAGCCCCTGAATTACCAAAGTCAATAAAATGACAATAAATGTGATGAATAAAATCAAATTTCTGTGCGGAAATGCCTCACCATTTAAAGTCACCGGAATAGCCAAAGCAGCAGCTAGTGAAACCACACCACGCATTCCTGTCCAACCGAGAAGTAATGGCATCAGATAACGTCTGCGTCTGGATGAAGCGTTAGGAATGACACTGGGACGGAAAATAATCGTCGCCACCAAAGCCGCATAAGCACTGATAATTCTGGCCAAAATCAAAACAGCTGTTACCAAAATGCTGTAACCAACTGCCGTTCTTACCTGAACACCTTCCGAACGTATGCCGTCTACAATTTCCGGAAGTTCCAATCCTATTAGCAAAAACACGATGCCGTTGAGAATGAAAACAAAACTTTCCCAAACGCTGTAACCTTTGATTCGGCTGGCACTGTTAAGAAAAATCAAACGTTTGGAGGACATATACAATCCGCCGGCAACTACCGCCAAAACGCCGGAACTGTGGAGTAATTCTGCAGCGAGATACATAAAATAAGGTTCAATCAATGTCAATGCGACATCAGAAGCAGGTTCTGTATCCAGCAATTTGTGAATCTGAACGAATAACCAACCCAAAACCAATCCGATTCCAGCGCCGCCGATGACCATCCATACAAAGCTGGTAGCTGCTTCCTGCCAGATAAATTGTCCAGTCCCGACAGCAATCAGTGCAAATCGGAAAATAATTAATGATGAAGCATCGTTCAGGAGACTTTCGCCTTCAAGAATTGCTGATGTTGATTTTGGAATTTTGACGAATTTGGTAATAGCACCCGTACTAACAGCATCAGGAGGCGAGACAATTCCGCCCAAAAGAAATCCCAATCCGATGGTGAAGCCGGGAATAAAATGATTGGCGAAAATAGCTACTGACAATGCCGTAAAAAAAACGACCAAAAATGCGAAACTGCCGATGATTCGCCACCATTTTTTCATTTCTTTGAAAGAAATGCTCCAAGCTGCTTCGAACAGTAAAGGTGGTAAGAAAATGAAAAATATAAGGTCCGGGTCTACTCTCACCATTGGCAAACCGGGAACAAAACTGATGAGTAAGCCGGCAACCACCAGCAAAATAGGATAGGCGATTCTCAGCTTATTGGCCAAAATGGTAAGCAAAACAATGGCCGCAACCATAGCAAGCAAAAAAGGTAAAAGTGTATGCATTAATTATTGTTGTGTTTTTAAGTTCAAAATAATTCTTAAAAATATAAAAATGCCCGAATTTTTCCTATAAGTTATTTCTGATTTTAGAAACCTTTGTTTGATTATTCTTATTTTTGCAGTCGATTTAACATTTATCAATCATCATTTATTTTATATAATGAAGCCGAGCTTAGCAAAAGGAACCAGAGATTTTACTGCGAAAGAAGTTTCCAGGAGAAAATACATCATCAATACATTACAGAAGAATTTTGAATTGTTTGGATTCCAGCCTTTGGAAACGCCAAGTTTCGAAAATCTTTCAACTTTGACAGGAAAATATGGCGAGGAAGGTGATAGATTGATTTTTAAAATCTTAAATTCTGGTGATTATCTAAAAGATATTCAAAATTATTCTTACTTAATTGATAAACAAGAATACTCAAAAGAACAATTGGATACTGATAAGAATTTAAAGCTAATACCCTCAAGAGATAATATTTTTTCAAATGTTGATTCAAAAAAATTAATTCCTTATATATCAGATAAAGCACTTCGTTACGACTTAACGGTTCCATTCGCTCGTTTTGTAGCTATGAATCACGGACAATTGGCTTTTCCTTTTAAGCGTTATCAGATTCAGCCGGTTTGGAGAGCTGACAGACCTCAAAAAGGGAGGTTCAGAGAGTTTTACCAATGTGATGCGGATGTTGTAGGAAGTACCAGTCTTTGGCAGGAAGTTGAATTGTTGCAATTGTATTTTAAATCATTCAAAGATTTGAAGTTATCGGTTTCGATTCACATCAACAACAGAAAAATCCTTTCCGGATTAGCAGATTATGCAGGAATTGCGGACAAGTTAATTGATTTTACAGTTGCTTTGGACAAGCTTGATAAAATTGGAAAAGAGGGCGTTGTAAAAGAAATGCAGGAAAAAGGAATTTCTGAAGAAGCAATTTCTAAACTGGATTTTCTTTTCAATCAAACGACAGATGCGTTGGAAAATCTTCTTAATCTTAAAGAAAAATTTGCTGGAAACGAAATCGGACTGAAAGGCGTTGAAGAATTGGAATTTGTTATTACTAATGCTTTGAATCTCGGCATCGATTCTCAGAATCTTGTTTTTGATATCACTTTAGCCAGAGGTTTGGATTATTATACAGGCGCTATTTTTGAGGTTAAGGCCGATGAAGTCGTAATGGGTTCTATAGGTGGTGGCGGTCGTTATGACAATCTGACGGAAGTTTTCGGCGTAAAAGATATTCCGGGAATTGGTATTTCTTTTGGTTTGGACAGGATTTATCTTGTAATGGAAGAATTAGGCGTTTTTCCTGAGGATTCTGAGAACAATGTCAAATACCTTTTCGCCAACTACGGAGAAGCCGAATCCATCGAAGCTTTGAAACTGATTTCGGAATTAAGAGCAAAAAATATTTCCGCAGAGCTATATCCCGAAGCTTCCAAACTGAAAAAACAATTTACTTACGCAGAGAAAAAAGGCATAGAAAATCTTGTTTTTCTTGGAGGAGAAGAAATCAAAAGTCAATCAGTTACCGTAAAGAATTTGCAAACCGGAGAACAGCAAACATTAAAAATCGAAGAATTTTTAAATTAGATACTATTAATTCTCCGATATCAGACCAGGTATATTTCCCATAGCTTGATAATTAGAGTTGTCAAGCTCCTTTTTTCTGTTTCTGATAAAATCTGTAGGCCTGATTCCGTTAATCTCAAAGAAAAGATCAGAGAAGTTCTGTCTGGAAGCTATACCACATTCTTTTGCCAACGTATCAATCGTATAATTGAGATAAACATTCTTTTCGAACAATAATTTAGTTATGTGTCTGATTCTCAAGTCGCCCAGATATTTGTTGAAATTCATTCCTTTGTGCTCATTGATGACATGAGAAAGATAGTTTGAATTGGTATCCAGTTGAATCGCAAGCTTCTGAATGGTAAGACCTTTCTGTGTGAACTGTTTTTTCTCCTCAAATATTTTGAGTTTATATAATAATTCTTCTTTTATTGTTTCCGCAATATGAGTTTTTTTGTCATCGTGATTTACGGAACTGACTGTTGGGACAATATTTTCAGGACGGGTATAATTATGATTTTGTAATTTTTCCTGCAGCAAAAAATATTTTTGGAGAATATCCTTTTCTTTTTTGAATTTTTTATATAAAGTAAAAATCAGGAATGCGGCTAAAAAGGCCAGAAAAGTTATAAAAACACTGCTCCATATATTAGCCTTTTCTAATTTTCCTTTTTCTTCCAATAAAGCATTTGTATCATATTCTCTGTGGACTTTAGGCGATAGATAAGCAAAATCCCGGGAAATAATGCTGTCAGCTTTTAATAATTGGGTTGTGTAAAATAATTGCTGTTTAGCATCATTCTTTCCTTTGTAATGATTGATGAGAATCTCGTAATTTTCCCTAAGCTCCGGAAGAATAAAATCTTGCTTAGAAAAAATGGAATCAATTTTTTTGAAATTAGATATGGCTAAGTTTTCATTCTTGAGAGCCAGGTAACTTTTTCCAATATAAAAGTAATCCACTGATTTCCAGGCGAAATCTTCTTTTATAAGATCCAAAGATTGTGTTAGGTAATCAATAGCAGAATCATATTTATTATTAGAATATTCTGATAATCCTTTAGCTTTCAAAAAATAACCTCTTTCCTGGGAAAAATCAGGCTCATTAAAGGTCTTGAGTAATCCGATATTGGTAAGAGAGTCTACTTTTGCATAATTTTTCAGGTTTCTGTAACAGATAATCATCTGATGAAGACTGTTAAGATAACCTTTTGTATTGTTGAAAATCTGGAACTTATGAGATTTTGTATTATTGGATTCCGTCTCAAAATAAGCAACACATTCTTTGAATAACTCCAAAGCCTCCTCATTATAACCCAAATAATTTTTTACAACGCCTAAGTGATAGGAAACCTTATTTTTAAGATAATTATCACCTGTATTTTTAGAATATTTATAAGCCATTAGATATTCATCCAAAGCAGGCTTGTATTTTTTCATTTTTGCATAATAGATACTGCCTTTCAGGACATAAGCAGTAGAAATTCTGTCATCGCTGGATGATTTATAAGCAGCATCCAGACAGCTGTCAGCATAAATTAATTTTTTATCCCATGACTTTGAATAAAAAACCGCGTCGCGATATGCCTGGAATAGCTCAGGGTATTTTTTTTCGGTTTTTGCTTTTTTTATGTAAGGATTTATGTAAGAAAATGCACGGGTGTCATTCTCGGAATAGTTTTCATATCCTTTCCTGTAATTTTCATAGCTCATTGGGCCTTTGTCTTTTGAAAAAACAAATCCGCAGGAAAGGATCAATATGATAAAGAAAAAATTTTTCATTTCAAATTTTTAAACTTCATCATTTGTGTCCACAAAAATACGGAAATCCTAAATATTATTGAGAAATATTTTATAAAAAAAGATTATGAGTTAGAAAATGATATTTTTAACTTTAATACATTGATTTTCAAATTTTTATATTTGTCTCAATTTCTGAATTAGGACGTCTTGATTTCAAAATCAAGACCATAAATGCTTTCATGGGTCAAAATTAGAATATAATTTCGTCACAGAAAACGAACAGAAAGTTTTTCAAAAATTTATAAAAAATTATTACTCTATATGAAAAAATTCATTTCAATCTTAGCAATTGCTCTTGTATCTCTAAACTTTGTTTCTTGTAGACAAGATGATGTAACTTCTGATTTAGATGTTAACCCAACTTCCCAGGAAAAGTTGACTTTTAATAAAGGTGGTGTTACAGCTGATACTGTGGCTGCAAAAGCTCAAAGACCAGTTGATCCGGATCCACCGGTAAAAGATGGTACTAGCTGGTAAGACTGATCTTCATAATTAATTTTATTAAACATTCATTCTCAGCACTTATACACTGCCTCTTTCTTTTTTTTGATAGAGGCAGTACTTAATTCGGAAATATCAAAAATGCTATTCAGTCAAAATTCAATAAAAAACTATGTCTAAAATAAATAACCTTATAGTCATCAAGTTAACCGAAGTTGCTCTAATATTTTTGAAAATGTGCTTCGGTGACGAAATCTTTCGTAAAAGACCGAATTAAAAAAGTTTATCTACTTTTGCAGGAAATTAAATCCTATGAAGCCCGGACAAACTAATTCTCTTATTATTTCTGAAAAAATATCTTCTGGTTTTATTCTAAGAGACGAAAATCAGGAAAAAGCTTTTATTCAGAAAGTTTTTGCAGAAGATAGCTGGGAAATTGGAACAGAAGTAGATGTTTTTATTTACCAGGAAGAAGGAACCCTTAAAGCAACGACAGAAAAAGCCAATGCTGAAATAGGAGAATTTGCGGTGATGACTTGTGTACAAAGTCTTCCAAGCGGGGCTTTTATGGATTGGGGGATTATCAAAGACCTTTTTATTCCTTATAAACAGCAGAAGTCCAAGATTGTGGAAGGCAAGCGATATCTGGTTTATGTTTATATCGACGAGGCAACAGGATTGATTACCGGCACAACCAAATTCAAACGCAATCCGCAATATGATGAGCTTCCTTTCAAGAATGGAGATAAAGTGGATCTGATCATGATGAACGAATCAGAATTAGGCTGGAATGTTGTTATTAACAAAAAATATATCGGATTAATTTATGCTTCTGATGTTTTCAAAAAGTTATATCCTTTGTCGGAAGAAACGGGATATATCAAAACCATTCGTGAAGATGGCAAAATTGATGTGACACTTCAGCCTCAAGGCTTTGAAAATGTAGACGAATTCAAACAGAAAGTTCTGGACAAACTGCAAGATAGCTACGGTTTGCTTTATCTTTCTGACAAATCGTCTCCGGAAGAAATCAAAGATGAATTGCAGATGAGTAAGAAAAACTTTAAAAAAGCAATCGGAAGTCTTTATAAGGATAAAGCGATCGAAATTCTGGATGACAGGATCAGATTGTTATGATTTCCTATGCAAATTATCAGTTTTCCCAAATTTAACACCTATTAGTTTTTCATTGGAATCGTTTTTGTTTTAGCAGACAAAATAATAACTAATGAAAAAAATTCTTATTAGTGGCGCAACCGGACTGGTTGGTAAAAAACTCTCCAAGAAATTATACGAACGTGGATATAAGGTGGAGATTTTGGTTCGTTCAAAAAAAGAAAAAACAGATTTCAAATCCTATATTTGGGATTATGAGAATCAGTTTTTGGAAGAATGTGCGCTGGATAATACTTATATTTTCATTCATTTGGCAGGTGCTCCCATCAGCAAACGCTGGACAAATCCTTACAAAAAAGAAATTTATAGAAGCAGAGTGGATTCCGCTCAGTTTATTTATGAGAGAATGTTTGAAAATGATATCCATCCGGAAGCTGTAATTTCTGCGTCTGCGGTTGGCTTTTATGGACAAGTGACGTCTGAACATATTTTTTCAGAAGAAGATTTACCAGCACAAGATTTCCTTGGTAATGTTTGTGCGGATTGGGAATCGAAAGCCTTACAGTTTCAGAATCTTGGAAGCAGGGTAGTGAGAATCAGAACAGCAACGGTACTTTCTGAAAAAGGAGGTGCTTTGGATACTTTTAGAAAACCTGTAGATTTCAATCTGGGAGCAGCTTTAGGGACTGGTCAGCAATATTTTCCCTGGATTCATATTGATGATTTGGTGAATATTTATTTCAAAGCGGTAGAGGATGTGTCTATGAATGGGGCTTACAATGCATCTGCTCCGGATTTTGTAACTAACGAAATTCTCACCAAAAAACTGGCTTCACATCTTAATAAAAAATTGTTCCTCCCTAACGTTCCAAAATTCGTTATAAAAACTATTCTGGGTGAAATGTCGGTTTTGGCGTTGGAAGGAAGTCGCATTTCTTCAGAAAAAATTGAGAATTCTGGATTTAATTTCAAATATAATAACCTGGATTCTGCACTTTCAGATATCCTTTGATGTATTAATTGCTTTTGCAAATCGATATAAAAGCCTTATTTTTATCAAAATTTTTCAATGAGACTTACCGAAGAAAATCAAGAAAAACTTTCTGTTTTAGAAAAAATAGCCAATGGAATCATTTGGTGGGTAGGTTCTATCCAGTCGTTGATTTTTCATACGATATTTTTCATTGTTTGTTTTGCGTTGCCGATTTTCAATATCGTTGAATTTGAGCATATGTTATTGGTTTTGACAACCGTTGTTTCTTTGGAGGCGATTTATTTGGCGATTTTCATTCAGATGTCAGTGAATAAAAGTTCTGAACATATTGAAGATTTGAAAGAAGATGTCAATGAAATCCAGGAAGATATTGATGAGATCCAGGAAGATATCGATGAAATCCAGGAAGATATTGAAGAGATCCAGGAAGACGTAGAAGAAATTCAGGAAGATGTTGAGGAAATCAGTGAAGACGAAGACGAAGATGACCACAGTGAACGCGCAAGAACTGTAATGCTGAAAAGCAAAGTCACGAATAATAAGAATGACATCAAAAACCTAAAAGATAAAATAAAAGAGTTGGAAGGCTTAATAGAAAGTCTTAAAAAAGAAGAAGAGTAGATACTGTTTATAATACTAAATAATTTTGTCAGTCTGAAGCTCTCGAAGACCTAAACACTAAATTTCCAATTTCATAATCTTCTCCATCTGTTTCTGGTTCACTGATTCCGGGATCATTCTGAAAATAAAATTCCTGACTCCCGTAAAATTTTCCCATTGCGCAATCTTTCCGATTGTCCAGCTTGTGTTCACAATGTGATAAACTTTATTTTTCCTGATTTTTTCAAATTGATGAAAAACTTTGTTCCAGTCTTTTTCAATTTCTAAAAGTTTTGATAAAATATAAGCGTCTTCAACAGCCTGACAGCCGCCTTGTCCCATATTCGGCGTCGTGGCGTGTGCAGCATCACCAATCAGGCAGAGATTTTCTGCTGACCAGTGATTCATTGGCTTGATGTCAATAATGTCATTGAAAATAATATTTGCTTTGGAAGTTTTAGCAATCATTTCCAGGATATCAGGATGAAAATCTCTGAACTCCTCCAACAGATCAATATCTTTAGAATAAAATTTCTCATTCACCAAAGCGTACCAATACAGGGTATTTTCTCTGACCCTCACAAAACCAAAGCGTTTCCCTGTGCCCCATATTTCGTAAGCGTTGTGACTGTATTTTTCAGGGATTTCGGTTTGTAGAATTCCGCGCCAGCATTTCTGTCCGGCATTTCGGATTTCGCCTGATTTTAAAATTTGATTTCGAACCAAAGATTTTACACCGTCAGCTCCAAAAACGATTTCGCTTACAATTTCTGTTCTATCTTCAAAAGTTAAATGATAATTTTCTTTTTTCTCAATTGTCGAAAGCCGTTTATTCAGAATAATGTGTTCTGAGATATTTTCGCTCAAAATTCTCTGTAAATCTGCTCTGTGAATGGCAATATTACAGACTTTGTATTTACTTTCAAGTTTCAAAACATCGGTTTTCGAAATGGTCTTCAGCTTTTTGTCCGTAATGATCAGAGCATGCATTTTGGTTCCCGCATTCTCAATTTTTTCTTTCAGCCCGAGTTTGTCAAAAATCTGCATTGCGTTTCCTGCCATTGCAATTCCAGCACCAACTGGTTTGATTTCCGGTGCACTTTCATAGATTTTGAAATCGATGTTTTGGTGCTTTAGAAAATTTCCTAAAGTTAATCCGCCAATTCCGCCGCCGATGATTGAGATGCTCATTTCTACTTTTTATTGATATAATAATTCCAAGTTGCTTTTGCAATATCAGCAATGATTTTTTCTGTCGCTTCTCTTTCTTCGGTTATATTTTTCAGATAAACAGAAAGAATGAAATGTTTTCCATTTGGTAATTTGACAATTCCGACATCATTCATCGCAGCACGCAAATCTTTATCATTTCTATCAGAGATTCCTGTTCTGTGAGCCAATTCTGTTCCTTTTGGTAAGCCGGCTTTCATCCAAGTGATTCCACGCGAAGTTTCTACCATAATCTGATAAAGATATTTAGTAGTCTCTTTTCTAAGAACTTTACCATTATAGAATTTTTCTAATAAAAGAGTTGTCGCTAGAGGCGTAGTTGTATTGAGGTAGAGATTTCCCCAAACCGACATTTGTTGTTCATTCACTTTGATTGTAAAATCTTTTATGCCTTGTTTATTGATAAATCTTTGGACAGTATCAGTTCCGCCAAGAATTTTCAAAAGAAAATCGCAACCATTATTGTCACTGTGAGAAACAGTGTATCTAAGAATTTGGTCTAAAGTCAAATCAATATTTCCATTCGGAAAATCTTCTCTGATCGGACTCCAGGTGTCGGGATGCAAATCTTCTTTTTTGATGAAAAACTTCTGATTGAGTTTGAATTTTCTTTTGTCAACTTCATTCAAGACAGTTAAAGCAATATGAAATTTGAATACGCTCATCATTGGCATAGCCATATTTCCGTTGATGCTCAGCGTGTCTTTGTCTTCGATTCCTTTAATAGAAATTCCGACTGTGGCATTTTTAGTTGAGATGATTTGGTTTAATTCTTTTCTTAAATCATTAATTGTTTGTGACTTCAGAAGGGTGATTAGAAAAAGTGTACTCAGCAGTAGAAGTTTTCTCATTGTGAATTTTAATTTAGTTATACAAAAAAGCAGGCTAAAAAACCTGCTTCTAAATTTATAATCAAAAATCTTATTTACCAAGATAAGATTTCAAAATCTTACTTCTGGAGTTATGTTTTAGTCTTTTGATAGCTTTTTCTTTGATCTGGCGCACTCTTTCTCTTGTAAGGTCAAAAGTTTCACCAATCTCTTCCAATGTCATCGGATGTTTCCCGTTAAGACCGAAATACAATCTTACAAGATCCGCTTCTCTTGGAGTTAAAGTATTCAATGCCCTTTCAATCTCGATTTGAAGAGATTCTAACATCAGATCCTTATCAGGACTTGGCGATTCACCGGAACGTAAAACGTCATAAAGGTTAGAATCTTCACCTTCCACAAGCGGCGCATCCATTGACAGGTGACGACCACTATTTTTCATCGATTCTTTGATGTCTTCCTCGCTCATATCCAGAACTTCTGCCAGCTCTTCCGGAGAAGGCGGTCTTTCGTTCTCTTGCTCAAGGTGAGCGTAAGCTTTGTTGATTTTGTTGATAGAACCAATCTTGTTCAAAGGTAATCTTACAATTCTCGACTGCTCAGCCAAAGCCTGCAAAATCGATTGACGAATCCACCAAACAGCATAAGAGATGAATTTGAAACCTCTCGTTTCATCATATCTTTTCGCCGCTTTCATCAGTCCAAGATTTCCTTCGTTGATTAGATCCGGAAGAGAAAGTCCCTGATTCTGATACTGCTTAGAAACCGAAACCACGAAACGCAAGTTAGCTTTGATTAGTTTTTCCAATGCAGCTCTGTCTCCGGCACGAATCCTCTGAGCCAAATCCACCTCCTCGTCAGCGGTGATCAATTCAACTTTTCCGATCTCTTGCAGATACTTGTCTAGTGATGCGGTTTCCCTGTTGGTAACCTGTTTTGTAATTTTTAATTGTCTCATTATAAAAACCTCATTCTGTTAGGTTGCATTATATTATACGATGAGAACATCAAAAAGGTTACAAATATTTTAATTTTATCGGATTAATGTTCATTTTTAACGTAATTTAAAATTAATTAGTAAAATTTTGGGCAGCTTTTCCGCCTTCCACTCCCGCTATTTTTTGCCTTTGCTTTTCCAGCCACAAAAAATGAGCTCCGTTCAAGTCGGGCTGCGGGATTCCACATAAAAACAGCATTCAGTAATAAAATCCAATATTGTCATTCCGTAGGAATCTAGACTGCAGAGATTCCTACGGAATGACAATATTATATTTAATAATAAATCAGCAAAACTCCCATAATCAGCGATAAATTTATAATCAATAAGGACTTCAACCGCACATTTCTCTGGAAATCAATTATTCTTAACAAAAATTACGTTTTCAAAATTCTCTGTATCGATTCTAATTGTTATTTTTGCCGAATGTTTAAAAATCTGATCAGAATTTTTGTTGGTCTATCGTTATTTTCCTGTGGCAAAGAACCCGTTCCAAAGCCAAAAGGAGACCTGCGTCTGGAATATCCCAATCCGAAATATCTGAATTTTTCTTCACCCTGCAATTATTCTTTTGATTATTCGGATTTTGCCAAAATCAAAGATGCAAAGCAGCCGTGCTGGTACAATTTATCTTATCCGAAGATGAAAGCCAATGTTTTCATTACCTATTTCCCCATTAAGAATGATTTCCAGCTACACGTGAGAGAAGTGGAGAAAATGGTTTACGAGCATACGATCAAAGCAAGTTCTATCGACACCAAAACATTTTCTTATCCGGAAAGGAAAATTTACGGCAATTTTTATGAACTGAAAGGACAAACAGCGTCTAACATTCAATTTTTTGTAACGGATAGCACAAGACATTTTGTAACAGGGAATTTGTATTTCAATTCCCGCCCAAAACCAGATTCATTAGCGCCGGCTGTAGATTATATCAAGAGAGATCTATTACATCTGATCGATTCTTTTGAATGGAAAAAATAAATAAAAATATATAAAGAGTTAAACTCAGTTAAATAAAATTATAAATGTAATATCCGATCTGATTTCGGACAAAAAAACAAATAAATATGAAATTATTAGCAGTAGGAACTGTAGCATTTGATGCCATCGAAACACCATTTGGAAAAACAGATAAAATTCTTGGAGGAGCAGCGACTTTTATTGGTTTAGCAGCTTCGGCTTTGGATACAGAAGTAAGTTTGGTTTCTGTAATCGGAGGTGATTTTCCACAGGAATATCTTGATATGTTGACTTCTAAAAATATCAATGTTGATGGTGTAGAAATAGTAAAAGATGGTAAAACATTTTTCTGGAGCGGAAAATACCACAATGATCTTAATTCCAGAGATACTTTGATTACAGAACTTAATGTTTTAGCTGATTTTGACCCAAAAGTTCCGGAACATTCTGCTGATGCTGAAGTTCTGCTATTAGGAAATCTAGATCCTGTGGTTCAGCTTTCTGTTTTGGAAAGAATGAAAACCCAGCCAAAATTGGTCATTCTTGATACTATGAATTTCTGGATGGATATCGCTTGGGATAACCTGATGAAGGTGATTGCTAAAACAGACGTGATTACCATTAACGACGAAGAAGCAAGACAACTTTCAGGAGAATATTCTTTGGTAAAAGCAGCGAAGAAAATCCATACGATGGGACCAAAATATGTGATCATCAAAAAAGGAGAACACGGCGCATTGCTTTTCCACGAAGGAAAAGTATTTGCAATTCCAGCATTACCTTTGGAAGAAGTGTTTGATCCAACAGGAGCCGGAGATACTTTTGCTGGTGGATTCGCATCTTATTTGACTAAGAAAGGTGATTTCAGTTTTGAAAGTATGAAAACTGCCATTATCGTTGGTAGTGCAATGGCATCTTTCACAGTGGAGAAATTCGGGACAGAAAGAATTCAGGAAGTGACTAAACAAGAGCTGAGCGAGAGAATTATGCAGTTCCGTGAACTGACTTCTTTTGAATCTGCAATATAATTTTAACCTTATTCCAATTTATCACTCAAAAAAGTGTTATAAATTAAATATACAAAATGAAGAAGATTTTTTTTCCTGTTTTATTGGCTTTCAGTTGTCAGTTAGCTTACTCTCAGTATCTCATAGTTGGGAAAGACAGTATATCTGCAAAAGATTATATAAGAGATAACAAGTACGGACTGGAACATACAGGCCCGGATAAAGCTGTGAATGCTACCGTTGAGTTCTTGCTGCTACAGCAACTGGCAAAAGAGAAAAAAGCAGATACGCTTAGTTTCTTTGTAAATACTGTTAATCAAAAAATAGGAGAGCTAAGAGAGGAAAAGTTTTATCCGAAAACTATCATTGATCCGCTTCTGAAGGATTTTGTAAATTCTAACAAAACAGAAACTCAGGTTTTACTTTTTATCAAAGAGAAAAAATCAGATGATAAAACTGATTACAAAGCTCTGTATGAACAGGTAAAAGCAGGAAAAATGACAATGGAGGATTTCCTTGCAAAAAATGCAAATCCAGAAGCTGGTAAAGCATTTTATGTAAAACCAGGAATGTTGGATTACGAATTGTATCAACAGATCAAAAATGCACCGGTCAATTCTTACACATCATTCGTAGATAAGCCTAATGTTGTGGCTTTTGCAAAAGTGGTTGGTACCAGGCCGAGTCTTGGTTACATGGTTTTTGGTGTTTTATCTGTGCCAAAAGATGCCAATTATGAAGCAACAAAATCTAAAATTTACAAAGAGCTGGAATCCGGGAAAAAATTCCAGGCTGTAGTGAAAGATTTTGGCGCAACAGAAGAGGAAAAAAATTCCGGAGGAGCTGTAATGGGGTCACCAATATTACCAGACGAAGTTTATAATGCTTTGAAAGGTCAGAAAAAAGATTTTTACACCAAAGAGCCAATTTTGTTCGGAGACAAATATTTTATTTTTAATATTTATAATCTTGAACCTTATGAGCTTACCGATGCCAACAGAAAGTTTTTTCAGAAAGAGATGCTGGCTTCTGCTTATGGCGAAGAAGCAACAGCTAAGTTAGTAAGCTGGTTGAAAACTCAGGATAAATTTGTTGAAACTAAAGATTTTGCTGAGATCAAAAAATCCTATCAGGGTTATCTTAATCCCAAAAATCCAAAGGCTGTACTTTTCACTTACGGTAAAAACAGCGTAACTTATGAAGATCTGAAAAAAGCTATTGATGCTCAATATAAAAGCCTGGAATTAATTCCAACTTCTCAATGGGCAGATCTTGTCAATTACCAGGCTGACCAATATATCATTGGTGTTTATGCCAAGAATTTTGAGAACCTTCCAGATGTAAAGCCTGAAATTAATGAGCTTAAGAAAAATCTCTATTCAGAATATATTTTTTCAGAATATCTCAAAGACGAAGTAAAAAATAATCCTCAGCTTTATACAGAGTATTATAACGAAAATAAATCCAGATTTGTTTGGGAAAAAAGAGCGGAATCCAGAGCTGCCGTTATTTCTGATCCGAAATTGGTAAAAGAAATTGAGAAGGAAATCAAAGATCCTAAAAAATGGACTGCACTGAAGGAGCAATATAAGAATCAGGTGAACGGGAAAAATCAAGTTTTGGTTCATTTTGAGGAAGGTAAAATCCAGGAGAGTGCAGATATTTTTAAAAAGCACAATGTACCATTCAAAAAAGGTGTTTTTTTAACAAAAATATCTGACAGAGATGTGATTGTAGCGATTGACGAACTACTGCCTGAACAGCAGATGACGCAAGAAGAGGCCAAAGAAGAAATGACAGATGCTGTCACCGAAAAATTGTTGCAAAAAACAATTGCCAACCAAAGAGCAAAAACAAAAGTTGAGATCCAGCCATCTTTTATGGCGGAACTGAATAAAAATTTTAAGAAATAATTATAATTTAAAATACAGCAGAATTGGTTGATAATCCTAATTTTGCACCTTAATAATCAAAATATAATGTTAAAATACACAAAATGTCTTTTTTTATTGTCGGTTTTTGCTTTCCTCTTTACCGGGAAGTTATCTGCACAATTACAAAAAGGTCAGCTTATAGACGGGATTGCAGCCGTAATCGGTGACGAGATTGTACTAGAGTCTGACATTGAGGATCAAGCGAACTATGCTAAGCAACAGGGCGCTAATGTAGGCGATAAATGTGATTTTATGGAGAGTATCCTTAATAACAAATTGCTGATCTACGAAGCAAAAAAGGATACATTGATCGAAAATAGAGCGGCGGCAATCAAAGAAATGGCTGGTAACAAATACAACCAGATTCTTGGTCAGTTTCCGGATGAGAAAACGATGCTGGCGGCGTATAAATTCAGAACATCTTACGAGATGAAAACTGCGATTGAGAAAATTGATTCTGATAATTATTACGGACAACAAAAGTATGCAAGAATTACTGAAAAAGCAGACGTAACACCCAATGAGGTAACCGATTTTTATAATCAATTCAAATATCAGCTGCCTAACGTAAAAGATGAGGTGACACTTTCTAAAATCAGTATCTATCCAAAAATTTCTGCTGCTCATAAAAAAGAAATTATTGATAAACTTAACAAGATCAAACAGGATATAAAATCAGGTGAAAGTTTTGAAAACCAAGCCAGAATCTATTCTGAGGACGAAGGTTCTGCTGCTGTTGGCGGACTTTACAAGAATATCAATATGGGACAGATGGTGAAACCGTTTGAAGCGGCAGCGCTTAACCTGCAGGAAGGCGATCTTTCCGATCCTGTTGAATCTGAATTTGGTTATCATTTGATTCAATTAGTCAAGAGAAATGGTAAGAAGTATGATGCAAGACATATTTTGATTAAGAGTACGCCTAATGCAGATGAGATTACTGCTGCTAAAAAAGAACTGGATAGCATCAGAACTTTGATTCTGGAAAAGAAAATAACCTTCAAAGATGCTGCTTATAAATTTTCTGACGATAAGAGTAACAAGTATAGTGCAGGAATCATGACCAATAATCAGGACGGTTCTGACAAGCTTGAAAAATTAAGTCTGGATCCTACGATTTCTTATCAGATTGCAGGGCTTAAAAAGAATGATATTACTGAGCCTTTCCAACAGGAAGATCAGCAGAAAAGAAAAATGATCAGCATTGTTCAGGTTAACGATATTATTGATGCGCATCAGCTGGAGTTGTCTACAGATTATGAAAGAGTCAAGGAAATGGCTCTTAATAAAAAGAAAAACGAAATAGTAGAAAAGTGGGTTAATGCTAAAATTCCTTCTATTTTTATCTCGATAGATAACAAATATAAGGATTGCAAATTCCATAGCAACTGGCAAAAAAATACGGTTGTAACGACTAAGTAATCAATTAATTTATAATAAAAAAGGATGAACAATTGTTCATCCTTTTTTTGTTGGACTAAGATTTCCACCATTCAGGAAAAATGTGAGAATCATCGTCCAGATTCAATTTTTCACCAATTAATGGTGTGAAAATCTTGAAATTTTTCCCTTGACTATTTTCAAATACTTTTTGCAAAGGTTCATTCCAAGGATGTTGTGCTAAAGCGAATTTTCCAGAATGAACGGGTAATATATTTTTTGCATTCAATTCTTCTGCAACTTTCACAAACTCTTCGGGCAAAGTATGGATGTAACGCCATTTTGCATTATACTGTCCGTTTTCAAGGATTGCCCAGTCAAACGGACCGAATTTTTCTGCGATTTCTTTAAAATGAAAATCATAACCGCTGTCACCACCAATAAAGATTTTTTTTGTCGGAGTTTCTAAAACATAAGAAGACCAAAGTGTATTATTTCTTTTGAATCGTCGTCCCGAAAAATGTCTTGCTGGCGTAGATGTGATTTTGAAATCTGGGGTTAATTCCGACTCTTCGTACCAATCTAATTCTATAATTTGATCCTCCTCGAATTTCCATTTTTCAAAATGCGAACCAACACCTAAACCACAAATAACCTTATCAATTTTTGACTGCAGACTTTTAATGGTCTTATAATCCAGATGATCATAATGGTCGTGCGAAATAATCAGAAAATCGATTTTAGGAAAATCTTCCGCAGAATAGATGTCTGTTCCTGTAAAAGCTTTAGTCGTTCCAGGGATTGGAGAAGCATTTCCGCTAAAGACAGGATCTACCAGGAATCGCTTTCCACTCAACTGAAAGTAATACGAAGAATGTCCCATCCAGACTAAAAAATTCTCTGAAATAGGTTGTTCTCTCAAATTAATTTTTATTGTTGGTAAGGGATTTTTTGGGATTTTATTTTCGGTTTTGTCAGTTAAGAATTCCCATAATACCTGTCGCATGGTATAACCTTCTGCCAAGGCTGGTGTAAAGCTCAAATTCTGGAAAGTTCCATCCTTGTAATTCGGAGATTGTTTCATTCTGACCAGTCTTTTGCCTTCAGCTTTCCCTCCAAAAACTGGCAGGTTATAGATATAAAATAAAAGCAGCACCAATAGAATCAAAAAAGTAATCGTCATATTATTCAGTCGTTTTTTTTACCAATAAAACCCAATCGCTGTCAAGGATTTTATAACCTTGTTCATAAACGAAAAAGTATTGAGCACCGTTTTTATAAGTCACGATTTGTGTGATGAAATCGAAATCAAAACCGGCACTTAGTAATTTATGACGATTAACTTTTGTTTTTCCTTCAAAATTGTGCTCAGAAAGTATTCTGTAATTTTTGCGGAGCTTATTGTTAATATTCCGCATATAGTTGGTAGACGTTTTATTTTGCTTGTTATTAAAAGCGTTACGACAGGCATCGGAACAGAATTTCTTATCAGATCTTCCTATTATTTTCTCGCCACATTCCGGGCAGGTTAGATTTTCCATTTGTGTGATATTTTATTTGGGCAGCTATTCCGCCCTCCGTTCCCGCTACCTCGCCTCTGGCGGGTGAGCTCCACTCAGGTCGGGCTGCGAGAAATTCCTTGTTTCTAAATTAGATATAAATTCGTTACAAACTGAAATAAAATTACATTTTCCATTTACAAACGATTACAAACGGATATAAATACTTTTTAACCGAATCCCATTTTAAACTTTTTTAAAATTTGCATCAAGAAATCAGAATTACGACAAAACGTTCTGGTTTAGAAGTTTAATTAAATTATTATAATTATGTCGTTAAGAAACAAAGTGACATTGATTGGTCACACAGGAAGAGAAGTAGAAATTTTTAATTTTGAGAGTGGTTCCAAAAAGGCAACAGTTAGTCTTGCTACATCAGATTTTTTTACCAATGCAAATGGTGAGAAAATAGAAGAAACCCAATGGCACAATCTGACAGCTTATGGTAAAACAGCGGAGATTATGGAAAAATACGTGCCCAAAGGTAAAGAGATTGCTGTTGAAGGGAAACTGACATATAGGTCTTATGATGATAAAGAAGGTATAAAGCGAACAGTGACCGAAATCAGAGTGGAGGAAATAATCCTTTTAGGTTCAAAATAGTGTTGATCGATCTTTGATTTTAAATATTGTCAGGATACTATTGTTTCAAAAAACACAATGTCATGAAAGTTAAGGTTTTCAAAGTCAGGATCTCTGAGGAGTTCCAGAAGTCGGACGAGTCTGTCATCAGCAGATTTATTACAGGTCGTGAGATTATAAAAATAAATACTCAGTTAATCAAGGAAGAAATCAACTATTGGTCTGTTTTAATTTTTTATAACGAAAAAACAGTTAAGACTACTCATGATGATCAGGATAAAAGTAAAAGTAATCTGAACACTATAGAACAGCCGTCTGAAGAAGAATTGGTTATTTATAATAAGCTTAAAGAATGGCGGTCGGAGAAAGCGAGAGAACTTCAACTGCCGCCTTATATGGTTTTTCATAATTCACATCTGATGTCTATTGCCCGATATAAACCATTTAACTTGGCAGATCTTGAACAAATTACAGGACTGGGTGAGTCGAAAATAAGAAGATTTGGTGTAGAGATCTTGGAAGTTTTGGAAAACGCTTAGGGCTAAAATTTAAGATAAAATAACATTTAGCGATATTGAGATTCTAAGTTTATCTCTTACATTTGTTATATGCTAAACGATCAGAAAATTGAAAAATTTCGGCAGATTGTAGAAAACAAATTCCAAATCTACAATTCTCTTTTTATGAGTTTGCCATATGATAAAATGACTAATATCGGGATGTTGCTTCCGTTTCTTTACGAGGAAAGCAAAGAAGGCTATCAAGTCGGAAAATCACCCGAAGAGATTGTCGAAGAATTTTTCCAGAAACATACAGAACTCAAAAGCGAAGATCAGAAAACTGAATTGCTCTTCAAGATTATACAATATATAGAAAGACAAGTTGTTTTGTTTGACAGTATAGAAGATGCTGCATTTCAGCAGTTGCATTCTGAGAGCGATTCCGGAACGGTTCTTAACCTTTATGAGAGAGCTTCTCAGGAACATCACCTTACAGCGATTCGGAAAAAGATGGATGATTTTGCGATTAAGATTGTTTTCACGGCTCACCCGACTCAGTTCTATCCGAATGCAGTTCAGAGAATTATACATGATTTGAGAGATGCTATTATTCATGATTCGGTGACGCAGATTGATACTTTGCTTCAGCAATTGGGAAAAACACCTTTCGTTAACAAAGAAAGGCCGACACCTTTGGACGAAGCGATGAGCATTATTTATTACCTGAGATATGTTTATTATCAAAGTATTGGCGAGCTTTACAGAAAGATTAAACAAGTTTACGGAACTTCGAATTTTACACCAAGTCCGGATATTATTCAATTAGGATTCTGGCCAGGTGGCGACAGAGATGGTAATCCTTTTGTAACAGCAGCTATTACTTTGAAAGTGGCTGAAGAATTGAGGATTTCTATACTGAAAGATTATTACGGACATTTAAAAAATGTAAGAAGAAGATTGAGTTTCCGTGGTGTTTCTGATGTTTTGGAAAAATTAAGTAAGAAATTATATGCGTCCATTTTCCAGAAAGACGTCAAAATATCTGCACAGGAAATCATTGCTCAACTGGATGAAGCAGAAAAGATTCTTGTTGAACAACATAATGGATTATTCCGAGAGGTGCTTGATGATTACAGAGATCGTGTGAAAATATTCGGGACACATTTTGCCACTTTAGATATCCGTCAGGATAGCAGAATTCATCAGAAGGTGATGAATGATATCTTTGTAAAAGTTTCCGGATTGGATGTTGATTCAAAATCTAATGATGAGAAGATTAAATATCTATTAGAATCTGATGTGATTTTAAATCCTGATGATTTCGAAGATGAGATGACTTGTGAAACTCTGAAAAGTATTTATAATATCAAGTTGATTCAGGAGAATAATGGAGAACGGGGAATGCATCGTTACATTATTTCAAATTCTGATGAAGTAAAGGATGTCATGAATGTCTATGTGATGATGAAGCTTTGTGGCTATTCCGAAGATGAAATCAATATGGATATTGTTCCACTTTTTGAAACGATGGAAGGTCTAGATAGATCTGAAGAAGTGATGAGAATTTTGTATAGCGATGAGGTTTATAAAAAGCATTTGGCTAAAAGAAACAACAAACAGATTATTATGCTTGGCTTTTCCGACGGCACCAAAGATGGCGGTTATCTGAAAGCAAATTGGCAAATCTATACCTCCAAAGAAAAACTGACAACAATATCGGAAAAGAACGGAGTGAAGGTTGTTTTCTTTGATGGCAGAGGTGGACCACCAGCCAGAGGAGGAGGTAAAACTCACGATTTTTACGCATCACAAGGTAAAACAATCGCTAATAATCAAATTGAATTAACAATACAAGGACAAACGATCACGAGTGTTTTTGGAAACAAGGACCAGGCAAAATTCAATTTTGAACAATTGTTGACGGCAGGCATTGAAAATGATGTCTTCAAGAGCATTAAAAAAGATCTGAACGATAAAGAAAGACAACTGATTTCTGAATTAGCGGATATCAGTTATAAAAAATATTCTGACCTGAAAGCGCATCCGATGTTTGTGCCTTATCTGCAGGAGATGAGTACACTGGAATATTATGGTAGAACTAATATAGGAAGTCGGCCGAGCAAACGTGGCGCAGGTTCTGAACTGAAATTTGAGGATCTCAGAGCGATTCCATTCGTAGGATCATGGGCACAGTTGAAGCAGAATGTTCCGGGCTTTTTCGGATTTGGTTTTGCCTTAAAGGCTTTGAAAGAACAGGGTAGGTTTGATGAAATCAAGGAGTTGTACAAAGGTTCTGACTTTTTCAAAACCTTGGTGCTGAATTCTATGATGAGTATGAACAAAACTTATTTTCCATTGACTTACTATATGCGAAATAATGAGAAGTTTGGTGATTTCTGGAATGTTCTATTCTCCGAATTCGAATTGTCTAAAGAAATGATGCTGGAACTGACAGGCTATAAAATCCTGATGCAGGAAGAACCGATCAACAGAAAGTCTATCAAAATCCGTGAGAAGATTGTGCTTCCGCTACTTAGTATACAGCAATATGCATTAATTAAACTTCAAAAGAATGAAGGCGACCGGGATACTTACGAAAAACTGGTGATGCGCTCTCTCTTCGGAAACATTAATGCGAGCAGGAATTCAGCTTAAAATAAAAATCCGCAATCAAATTTTGAATGCGGATTTTTAATTATATCTATTCTTTAATAAATTTTTCAATGGTTTCTCCGGAATCGGTTTTCATTTTAAGGAGATAATTTCCTTTCGATAATTGAGTAACATTGATTTTACCAGAAGATTCAGTTTTAATTAATCTTCCTAAAGTATCATAGATTTCAATCGACCTTACAGGTTTTTCCGAAGTAATATTGATGAAATCTTTTGCCGGATTGGGATAAATTTTAATTTTAGATTTTTCGATATCATTAATGCCTAGATAAGTCTGGTAAGATTTATACAGATTCAAAATTCCGTAACCCATTTGGTCAGAATTGGAAGGATAAAGCGATGCATCTTGTCTCAGGCGCTGTTTTACATTATCTCTTGATGTTGAATTGGGAAGAAACTGCAAGAGACAAGTGATACCTCCTGCCGCCAATGGTGTTGCGAATGATGTACCGCTTCCGAAATCCGAAGTGTTGTTATATGCGTAATAAGTATTACTACCTCTCGCACTTGCATCAGGTTTAATTACACCTGCTGAATTGGGTCCATAGGATGAAAATCCTGATGATGTTCCTGTTGAATTAACCGCGCCAATTGAAAAAACTTTTGCGTTATCTGCTGGTGCAGATATATAATGCCAAGGATTTTGTCCTTCGTTTCCAGCAGCAATCAGAACAAAAATGCCTTTTTCGGAAGCAATTTGAGCACCTCTGGAAATAAATGTAGTGGTTCCGTTCATATCCGCATAGGTATAATCATAACGGCTATCATCAAATTCCGAATAACCTAATGAAGTAGAAATCACATCCACCCCTTGTCTATCTGCTTCTTCTGCGGCTTCTATCCAATACAATTGTTCTTCTGGAATTTCAACATCAGCATTCTCCGAAGCATACAGATAAAAATCAGCGTCAGGTGCCGAACCAACAAAAGTACCGTCAATATATCCGCCAATGATTCCCAAACACATAGCGCCATGAGGATTAAGTGACGTCGTATAAACACTTGAACTTTTTGTTACAAAATTGTAAGTCGCTTTGATATGTCCATTGTCACGCATTCTTTTAAATGCGCTGCCCGTATTAACATAAGGAAAGCCCGTGTCAATAACAGCTATGGACATTCCTGTTCCGGTATAACCTGCAACATGCAACTGGCGGAGATTGATCTGGTTGGTTTGTGCGAGACTATTCCCGTAATTAAAGGTAGTTAATACATCGCGACTGGTGCTTTGCTGATTAAATTGTTTGAATTTGTTAATTTTTTCTTTTCGGATCCCTCCACTTGGGTTTCTGACAAAAGTTTCTACGTGATCCACATAACTTTGCTGAGATAATTGCGCGATTTGTGTAGATGTCGCGTTTACAGCAACGCCATTCAGCCATTTGGAGTAGTCAGTAACTGTAAACCCGAGATTTTTAATATTTTGGATATAAGTTGGCTCGATTGGCGCATCCTGATCTGTAAGAGTAATTCCGAGATTTGTCCGCCTATTAAGTGATTTTTGGGTCAATTCTGATAACGGATTGCTATAGAAAGCCGCTTTGTTTGGCTTGTCTTTGAAAAAAACAAAAACCAGTTCTGTTTGAGCGGCAGCATATAAGGAAATACCCACCGAAACAATTGTAAAAATTTTTCTCACGTTTCCGTATTTAGATTTTTTAAACAAATAAATAAATGTAAATTTACAAAATAAAGTTTTTGCTTATGAAATTGCTGTAATAATTCTTTATAAAAAGAAACATTTACAAATTGGCAACTATATAAGTCTTAAAAAAATAAATATTTGCGTATGAAAAAAATCCAAATGGTTGATTTACAAAACCAATATTATAAAATTAAAAGTGATGTTGATAATGCAGTTCTCAATGTAATGGATTCTGCCGCTTTTATAAATGGTCCGGAGGTCAAGTCCTTTCAATCAGATCTTGAAAATTATTTGGATGTAAAACATGTTATTCCTTGTGCAAACGGGACAGACGCACTTCAGATTGCTTTAATGGCTCTTGACCTGAAAGAAGGAGACGAAGTGATTACAGCAGATTTTACATTTGCTGCAACAGTTGAGGTCATACATTTGTTGAAACTGAAATCCGTTTTGGTAGATGTGGATTACGATACTTTCACTATTGATACGGAAGCCATAAAGAAAGCCATTACGCCTAAAACAAAAGCCATCATTCCGGTTCATCTTTTCGGACAATGTGCTGATATGGAAGAGATTCTAAAAATAGCAAAAGAACATAATCTATATGTAGTTGAAGATAATGCCCAGGCAATTGGCGCAGATTTTATTTTCTCTGACGGGACTTCCAAAAAATCAGGTACAATGGGAACTATTGGAACAACGTCATTCTTTCCTTCAAAAAATTTAGGGTGCTATGGAGACGGAGGTGCTATTTTTACCAACGATGACGAATTAGCACACAGATTAAGAGGAATTGTAAATCACGGGATGTACGAGCGTTATTATCATGATGAAGTAGGCGTTAACTCCAGACTAGACAGTATCCAGGCAGCAATTTTGAGAAAGAAATTACCAAATCTTGACTCATATAACGAAGCGAGAAGAAAAGCGGCGGATTACTATGATGAAGCTTTCGCCGGCCATGAAAATATCCTGACTCCAAAAAGAGCGAAAAATTCAACGCACGTTTTTCATCAATATACACTAAGAATCACAAACGGAAAACGCAACGAGTTACAGCAGTTCTTAACGGAAAAAGAAATTCCGGCAATGATCTATTATCCGGTTGCACTTAGAAAACAAAAAGCGTATTATCAGGAAAGCAATCCTGCAGATTTTGTCAACACAGATAAATTATTAGATCAGGTTATTTCTCTACCAATGCATACTGAATTGGATGAAGAGCAATTGAAATATATTACGGATTCGGTTTTGGAATTTATGAAATAATGGAAACTGTAAAAAATGTATACAGATATAAAAGTGTTTATTACGTCATTTTTTTATTTTCTTTTTTAGTAGTGATCTTTTATGGATTTGGGTTAATTAGAAATATAAACACTTTCTCTACTTATTCTTTTTTTAATTGGTTATTCTTAACTCAAACAATTTTTAATTTAATAATATTCATTACTTCAGTTATATATTTATTTTCAAAATATAAAAAAAGTATTTTCATAAACAACATTGGTTATATATCACTGGTTATTGTTATTATTCAGAATATATTTATGTTTTTATTTACAAAATATAAAGTTTCGAATTCTTTAACATTAGCTTTCGTAATTCTAGGTGTTGTTTTAACCGTAATGTTTTTAAATAATTATTTTAAGGTAAATAATGAATATAATGAGATAGAAGAAATAGGAAACATTAATAATAAAGTTTAATAAAAAAACCATGTCCATACTTGTAACAGGCGGTCTCGGCTATATCGGTTCACACACAGTTGTAGAACTCATTAATCATAATTTCGATGTCATTATTGTTGATGACTTATCGAATTCGGAAAAATTTATCCTTGATAACATTGAAGAGATCACAGGAAAACGTCCGATATTTTATCCTTTTGATCTCAAAAGAAAAGAATTATTGAAACAGGTTTTCGAAGCACACGATATCGAAGGTTGTATCAATTTTGCAGCTTCAAAAGCGGTAGGAGAGAGTATGACTGAGCCTTTAAAATATTATGAAAACAATTTATTTTCTTTGATTAATGTCCTTCAGGAATTTAAAGAAAGAAATATTTCCAACTTTATTTTCAGCTCATCCTGTACGGTTTACGGCCAAGCCGACAAAATGCCGATTGATGAAAATACGCCTTTGAAAGAAGCTGAATCTTCTTACGGAAAAACCAAGCAAATGGGCGAAGATATCTTGAAAGATTTTTCCAGAGCCTATAACAAAAGAGTTACTTTGCTGAGATATTTCAATCCTATTGGTGCGCACCCAACTGCTTTGCTAGGAGAACTTCCAGCAGGAATTCCTAATAATTTGGTTCCTTATGTCACGCAAACTGCTGCAGGAATCAGAGAAAAATTAAGCATTTGGGGAGATGATTATCCTACAGAAGACGGAACAGCAATCCGGGATTATATTTATGTTGTAGATTTGGCAAAAGCTCACGTTGCTGCTTTACAAAAACTGATGCATTCTGAAGAGGAAACAGTTTTGGATATTTATAATTTGGGAACAGGAAAAGGCTCGTCAGTTTTAGAAGTGGTTAAGGCTTTTGAATTGGCAAATAATGTTGCAGTTCCTTACCAGATTTGCCCAAGAAGAGAAGGTGATATTACGATTGCTTATGCTAATGCTGACAAAGCTGAGAAAGAACTCAATTGGAAATCGGAAACCACTTTGGAAGAAGCGCTCAAAACTACGTGGGAATGGCAAAAATATCTGAAAGACAGAAATAATTAAAAATTAAAACCAATCATTTTAGATTGGTTTTTTTTATGTCTTTTTCTCAGCAAAACTAAAAATATTGTGCAACTTGACTTCTGAGAAATTATTGGATTTTATTTTCGAAGCGACAATCATTGCTTTTGCGAGAACGGAAGTCGGAAGAGGCTGCTGACTTTTAAAAAAACCGAACTTATTCAGGAATTTAATAATTTTCAAACCAAAAACTTCACCACTTCTGTCAGTATTTTTTCTTTCCAACATTCCGGGTTTGAAGATTGTAGTTTTATCGAATTTAAGATTCTTAATTGCCTCTTCCAGTTCTCCTTTCATTCGGGAATAGAAAATTTTGGAATCAGGATTGGCACCATAAGCAGAAACTAAAATATAATCTTCAACACCATTATCTTTTGCTGCTTTTGCAAAATTGAATTGATAATCATAATCAATTACTTTTTGATTTTCTTTACTTCCTGCAGATTTCAGAGTTGTTCCGAGACAAGAAAAAGCGACATCACCTTTCACAAGGTGTTTCCATTCTTCAGGATGGTCAAAATCTACAATATGTGCTTTGACTTTTTCGTTATGAAAATCAGAACGGCGTCTCACAAAAATATCAATTTGTTCGAAGTCTGAATCCTTACAAAGCTGATTAACGAGATCAATTCCTGTAGCGCCGGTTGCACCAATTACCAAAGCCTTCATAAACTTGAGATTTGATAATAAAGTTAAGGAATATTTCCGGGTTGAAAAATGTTATAATTTTCTCGCAGATTTTAGCTAATTCAGTAAATCTTTTAATCTGCAAAACCAGCTTGATTTGCGAGATTAAATTAATTAAGCTGATTTCGATATTCAGCCCAAATGATTTTAAACCATTCTGTAAAATTGTCCGGATTTTCAGAAATTTCAGTTTGTAAATCAGGAATAGAAACATATCGGATTTCCGAAACTTCCTCAGGATTCAAATCAAATTCTCCGTCAAAGTTGCCCGTAAAAACATAATCCAACTCATGTTCCCAAAGCCCTTCTCCAACATCCGCTTTGTAGATAAAATGGAATTTTTCGGTCAATTCACAATCGATTCCCAATTCCTCTTTGATCCGTCTTTTCGCTGCATCCAGATAAGACTCGTCCAATCTTGGATGTGAGCAACAAGCGTTGGTCCATTGGTTGGGTGAGTGGTATTTTTCGCCGGCACGCTTCTGTAAAAGCATTTCTCCCTTTCCATTGAACAAGAAAACCGAAAATGCACGATGCAAAAGACCATTTTCGTGCGCCTGCATTTTTTCCATCTGTCCCAAAACTTCATCCTGAGGATTGACCAATACCACTTTTTCCATACTACAAAAATAAGGATTTTAATGTAATTATTTGGAGCTATTTCCGTTGCAATCTTTTTCTTTTCCTTATGTGAAAGAAAAGAAAAAGGATTTCCACTGCAATCGGGGCTATGGGTTTTGTCTTTTACCAGAGCTTTTGCTCAAAAAATCTTCTCAGTCTGCGAGAAATAGAATTCTATAAATTACTTTTCCACTCATTCGCAAAAGAAATAAAATCTGAAACAGACAATTCTTCTGCTCGGATGTCAAGAAAAGGATGAGATTTCATATTTTCAGGGATACTAAGAACTTTCAAAGCGTTGCTCATCTTTTTACGTCTTTGCCCAAATCCGGCTTTTACGATTTGTTTGAATAGAACCTCATTTCCAGCTAATCCTTCTTTCAAATTTCGGGTCATTCGGATGACACCGGATTTCACTTTTGGTGGCGGATTGAAGACATTTTCGTGAACCGTGAAAAGATATTCCACATCATAATAAGCCTGAACCAAAACGGACAAAATGCCATAATCTTTTGTTCTTGGTTTTGCGGCGGTTCTTTCGGCAACTTCTTTCTGGAACATTCCGCTCATTTCAGGAATCAAAGTGTAATTATCAATGATTTTAAACAAAATCTGAGACGAAATATTATAAGGAAAATTCCCAATCACAGCCAATTCTTCATCAAAAACTTCCGGAATTTTGATTTTCAGAAAGTCGCCTACAAAATGTTGTTCTTCAAGTTTAGGGTAATGTTTTTTGAGATAGACAATAGATTCCTGGTCGATTTCTGCAACATAGATTTCTGACTCTTTTTCGAGAAGGAATTTTGTAAGAACGCCCATTCCCGGACCAACTTCCAAAACTTTTCTGTAGCCTTCAAAAGACAATGATTCTACAATATTGCGTGCGATATTTTGGTCTGTAAGAAAGTGCTGACCAAGATGTTTTTTTGCTCTAACGTCCATTCTGCAAAGATAGAATTATATTTAACGCAAAGTCGCAAGAAGTATTAAAGTCTTCGACTTCGCTCATGCTGAAATTAATATTTGACGTGTCACACTAAGCTCCGTAGGAGCGACACTAGTAACTCTTAACACAAGTGACATTTTTAATTTTTACAGGTTTTCCAACTTTCTTCAACATTCCGGTTTCTAAGTTTCTTCTGAAAACAGTTACATCTTGAGAAATAACATTAGTCACAATAATAAATTTTCCAGTTTCATCAATCGCAAAAGTTCTGGGATGTTTTCCGCCGGTTTTTTGGTAACCTATAGATTCTAATTTTCCGTCATTCACAACTTTGAAAATCGCAATATTGTTTTCCTTTCCTCTGTTGGTAGCATATAGAAACTTTCCGTCTGGCGAGATATGAACATCAGAGCTTTCAAAACTTTCCTTTATTTTGTCAGGATGAGTAGCTATTCTTTGGATTTCTTTCAGGTTGTTATCAGAAAAATCATAAACCGAAATCATCCCAGCCAATTCCTCAATAGAATATGCTCGTTTTCCGTCCTTGCTAAAAGTGATATGTCTCGGTCCGCTGCCTGGTTTTGTATTGATGAACGTACTTTTGATATTAATCAAAGGTTGCTTCTGATTAGCATCAAAAGGATATTGCAAAATTTTATCAGCACCTAAATCTGCAAATAAAACATTTTTATAATCCGGCGAAAACACGACAGAATGCGTGTGAGCTTTCTCCTGTCTTTTCGCATCAATGTCACTTCCTTCCGTGAATTTGAAATGCTGTGCTATAGAATCTATTTTACCATTTTCAAGAAGTGGAAAGACAGAAATCGTAGCTTGATTGTATGTTACATTAATGAGCCATTTTCCGCTTTTATCGACATTCACATAAACCGGATTTTCACCGCCGGTTTTTTGTTGATTAAGGAAAGTTAATGATTTCTGATCAGGATCAAAAGCAAAAGAACTTACAGTTCCGTAATTCGGTGTTTTGGCATCAGAAGAGGCATAAACGTATTTTCCGTCAGGCGAAATTGTGATATAACCTGGATTGATGACATCAGAAGAGGAGGCAGCTTTAGTCAGTTTTCCGGTTTCCGTGTTAAGCTCATAAACATAAACAGCTTCGGAACCTTTATCCCAATTGTAGGAACCAAAAAATACAAATTCTCTTTGAGAATATAATTGAGTAAAAATTAAGAAACTTAAGAGTAGCGTAATTTTTTGGATTTTCATTGATGATAAATTATTTGGAAGTAGACTCGATGACAAAAGAAGTTCTGCTATTCACAAATTTCCTAAAAATTCATCTGAAAACCAAACTGAATTCCAAATTTTCTAATATCAGACTTAGAATTTGAAGTGGTATGATTCAGATAATTTCCTCTCCAGTTAAAATCAATTCTCAGCAATCGGAAATTGCCCCAACCAATATTTTCTATCCCGAAACCATATTCGTAATAAGGTTTGTTAGGCGTGCTCAATGCCATATTGCCGGCATTCAAGTTAATCGTTTCCTGTTTCAGACTTCCGACGCCTGAACGGAAAAATGCAACTTCTCTTAATTTTAATTTTTTAATCAATGGAATCTGGGATAGTATTTTCCCATTGAAATGATGTTCCAGAAAAAGAACGGCATAAGAATCGGCTACAAACTCGTAGTAGTTCATCAGGGAAAAAACACCTCTTTGCAACCCATAAGATTGGTTGGCTGGCAAAACATTCTGTAAAGGAAGTGGAAGCGCATCAAAGTTTTTGCCAACTTCTACATTAGCAAATAATCTTCCCCAATTTCCTAAAATTACTGGTTGGTAGTAATAAAACTGTAACTTATTATAATTAAAATCCGAATTAAAAACGCCGCCAACACCTTTTGTATATTTCAGAATAATAGTCGGGTTGTTTGCGAGTGCTGTCATTTCGTACCTGTCAACACCATAAGTGGAAAATTTGATTCCGGGTCTGGCAATCAGAGTTGCGGTAAATCTTGTATCATTAAGGTCAGATCTCAGAATTCCGCCTCTGTAATAACGGATGTCAAAAAGATTAGGATCTGCGGCTTTTATGCTTTGCTGTGTTGCATCCAGTCTTATCTGGAAGTTTTTCCAGGGTTCTATGCTGGTAAACACATTGGTTTGATTGACAAAACTCAGGGAAGTATTGTCACCGGAATTAACAACCGAAGAAGATGCAAAGGATCTTGTCATGATACCTTCGTCTGTTGTCAACTGAACACCCAATTGTAAAACATCGTTTCTTGTTCCTGCTCCAACGGTAAAACGGTTCGTTTTGTTGAACATATATTTGGCTTCCGCTCCATATTTCCACTTTTGATCACGGAATCCGTAAGCGGTATAAGCCTGGATTCTCCACATATCATTTTTGCCGCGGTAAGTTCGGAAGCCTGTCCTTAGTCTGAATCCTTCAATATCATTATACCCAAATGTCTGAAAAATATTTCCGATTTCTATTCCGCTGTGACCGGCAGGGATATATCCGGAATTAAGAATCTCTATAACTTTGACGACTTTTTTATACTTCGGATTATCTTCCAGCTCATCATACATTTTATAGATATTTTGCTCGCTGTTGGTTAAAGCTTCGGTTCTGTTGGCTTGCCAGTACTCTTCGTCTTTGCTCACGGCTTCATCTTCGGGAACAACTATTTTATTGAGAAATTCGTCCGTTATATTTCCTGTGTCGAATTGATAATCGGAATAATTGGCGACCCGTTTTGCAATCACGGATTTTGCTTTTTCCTTATCACTAAGAACCAATTGCAAGATGGTTTCGTTTCTGATCGGGATAAAAGTAGAATCATCCGGATTATCGAATTCCAAATCTGTAGAAATGTTTTTAACAAAATTGATGTTGATCTTTTTATTGGTTTCCATTTCCACCTTCATCACATTATATTTATCCATAGAAATATAAAGTCGCCCTTTGAGAGCTAATGCATCTGGATTTTTAGGTGTAAACCTGATTTCGTAAGATTTAACGGTATTAACTTCAATCGTGTCCGTAATATTATAATCGAAAACCCCAAAACCATCTGTAGAAACAGGACTTACAAAACCGATATTGAGATAATTGATAGTATTGTTATAGATATTGATGTCCTGATACATATTCTGTATCGTTTTGGAAACAATCTGATTATTTTTCAATCCCGAAAGTCTTGTCGCAACCAAATCTTTGCGTTCTTTCTTCGGATCGTTTTTTCCATAAACTTTAAAGATACTTTCCGTAATAAAAATCGGAAGAACAGCTTTTCCTGCAATCTCGGAGGAATCATTGTATTTGAAAATGATAGAATCCATGCCTTTGAAGGCACGTTTTTTAGTAAACGCACTATCAATATTATCAAGTCGGAAATCGATTTTCTCGTAAGTTTTGTATTGATAATCTTTGTGGAGCAGAAGTCCGTTGGATTTTTTCTTTTTCCAGACTTCCTGCATAATAGCATAAGCCGGGTTTTCTTTTTTGTTCTTATATTTTTTGACGCCTTTAATAACGACGTTTTCGATTTCATTCTCTTTCTCGGTTTGCGAAAACAGCAATCCGGAACAACAAATCAGAAAAAAAGAAAGAATAAATTTATAATCAAGCATCGATTTCATCTAGCATTAACCTTTTAATAACTATTTTTTATTTTAAATATTGTATCGATGAAAAATTTATTTGCCTTTTTCATAAAAAATAATATTCACCGGTGCGCAAACGGGAATAGATTTGTTGGTTGGAGCCAGCTCGCCGGATTCCAAGTCTCTGCTGAAAATATTAATCCTGTTCGTATCCTGGTTGGCAATCAAAACCAGTTTATTATTAGGACTAATGGCGAAATTTCTGGGATTTCTGCCGGTTGTTTTGATTTGTTGGATTCTTTTCACTTTGCCGTCTTCGAGGATTTTGAAAGTAGTAATATCATCTGCATCATCACGGTTTGTCACATATAGGAATTTTTCATTGTCTGATAAATGAATGTCCGCAGCTCTGAAATTGAACCTAACTTTTCTGGACAACAAAGTCTCTTCCTGGATTAATTTGATTTTCCCGTCATCAAAACTTAAAACAGACAAGTCGCCACTCAGTTCCTGAACAAGATAGAATAAATTTCCTGATTTATTGAACGCAATATGTCTTGGACCGGAACCTTTCTTCGCATCATATTCATCAACTTTTTCAAGAACTTTATCGCCGGTTTTATTGTACTTGAACACATATATCTTGTCCAGTCCCAGATCGTTAGCTAAAACATATCGGCCGTCCGGAGAAAACTGAACCTGATGGATATGTGATTTTTCCTGTCTTTTCGGATTTACACCAACACCTTCGAATTTGATATTCTGGAAAACATCGGATAATTTTCCATCAGCATAACGTTTGAAAACATTGATGCTTCCACCGGAATAATTCGCAACGATAAGATTTTGGTCATCAGAAATCAAGAAACACGGATCTTCACCTTGTGTTTTTCTTTCATCTTTTTTGATAAGCGTTCCGTTAGCTTCGTCAATCGTGAAAGAAGTGACTGCGCTTTTGTCGCCGTTTTCATTCACAGAAAAAAGGAATTTTTTATCCGGACTCAAATTCACAAAACTAGGATTGATGATATTTTCTGTGTGATATTTGAGGTTATACTTATAAGTGTTTTCATCAAAATCAAAAACATAAATCCCGCCGCTATTGCACTTCTCACTATTAGTGTAAGTTCCTACAATAATGGTATTTTGTGCTGATAAATTGACCATAAAAAATATTGAAAAAATAAAACTGTTCCAGATTTTCATTCTACGAAGGGCTGTTTTTATAGATAATAACTCAAAAATCGCCCGAATTTATTACAATAAAAATTAAGCCAAATAGCTTTTAAGAGAAATTAACTTTATTTTTCACAGAAAAAGTCAACAAATTTGCTTTAGTCGAATTGTAAATTTAATTTTGTGAAAAATCTGAACAATGACCTGGAAAGAAGTTCTGAAGCCAATTAAAGAAAGTGATTATTTCAAAAATCTTTGGGAAAAAGTAAAAATTCAATACAATTCGACCAAATGTTTTCCTCCGAAAAATGAGATTTTCCGCGCTTTGGAACTCACGGAATTTGATGATGTGGAAGTGGTGATTTTAGGTCAGGACCCTTATCACAATGACGGTCAAGCGAATGGACTTTGCTTTTCTGTTTCAGAAAATGTTACTGCACCGCCTTCTCTCAAAAATATTTTCATTGAACTGAAAGAAGATATGGGAATCGAAAGAAAAAATAAAGATTTGCAGGATTGGGCAAAGCAAGGTGTTCTCCTTCTCAATGCAAGTTTAACAGTAAAAGCGCACGAACCAAATTCCCACAAAGACCTTGGATGGGAAACGTTTACGGATTATATTATCAAACAAATCTCTGATAAAAAGCAAAATGTGGTTTTTGTTCTTTGGGGCGCTTTTGCACAAAAAAAAGCCTCGCTAATTGACGAGACTAAACATTTTATCATTCAATCGGCGCATCCTTCACCATTTTCTGTTCATAGAGGTTTTTTCGGAAGCAAGCCTTTTTCAAAAATCAATAATTACCTTTTAGAAAAAGGAAAAGATCCGATTCTTTGGGGATGATTAATTTTCCCTTTCATATTTAAGAGTCACAGTAGATGCTTCTTCTTTTCCACCGGGATAAGGCCTTACATCCTGTAAAGTGAATCTGTATCCGGAATAGCTGAAAGATTTAGTCACCTGTTTTGGTGAAAAATCTCTTGTTGCAACCTGGATGTCTTTTGTTTCGCTTCCGGAAACAGCTTTCAGATTAACAATAGCTATGCCTTCCCAGACGCAGGTCACATTTGCCGGACAACGGCTGTCTTCCGAGATGTTTTCAAATTCAATAGTGACTTTAGAATTAGGAATTGAAATTTTTTTATTGATTCCCAATGTAAAAGTTTTGTTGTCAGAAGCTGGATTCTGAGTTTGAGATTGTGTTTTGCAGTTACTCATTAATAATAAGAGTGGCGCAAACAAAAGTGTTTTGAAATTCATCATCTTAAATTTTAAAAGAAAATATAATAGCCAACAACCAAAAACATTGCCAGCCCGACCATTAGATTAAATCCTGTTCCGTAAACAAATCCAATAAAAGCACCTTTCATAGAATTGAAAGCCTTTTTCCGGTCATTCATATCGTGTAATAATTCTCCGACAAAAACACCTAATAACATGCCGATTAAAAATCCTAATGGGATCGGTATGAAAAATAATCCTAAAATTGTCCCAACAAATGAACCAATGCTTCCGTAACGTGTTCCACCATATTTTTTGTTGGTTTTTGCGGGAATAACATAATTCAGAACTGTGGAAACAAGTGTCAGAAAAACAAAAATCCAGACATATAGCATTGGCATATTATTTTCTGTCCCAAATTTGAAAATGAGTAATCCGCAGATACTCAACAATAATCCGGGCAAAACGGGTAGGAAGGTTCCCAACATTCCCACAAAAAGCAGCACTAGAGCTATTATGTCGATAAAAACAGAATCCATAGTTTTTAAATTAATTTAAAAATACAACATTCAAAGTAATGCCAAAAGTTTTTTTTTATCCTTAAATTTGAAAAATATTTCCAACAATGAAAAACGAAATCAAAGATTATAAAGATTTTCTTCAGCGAATCAGTGATGAAATTCATTTCTTCTGCAAAGATTTCTTTCCTGATGATTTTGTTTTGGCTTGTCAGATTACGCTCAAGTTTGCACTACTGACCTTACTGGTTTTTGTGGTTTCCTTTATCTTGAAAAATGGGATTAATCTTGTTTTCAGATTCTTTTTTGATAAAGAGAAATACCCTGTAATGAAATCTATCTATCAGGCAAAAGTTACCAATTCTGTGGCTAATATTTTGGCACTGATAATCGGGAAGTTTGCTTTATATTCGATTTTTTACAGGCATCCGAAAAGCTTTGACCTTCTTGAAAGGATGATCAATTTTGTGATAGTTCTTGCTATAGCCAATATGGCGTTCCGGTTTATCAAAGTGTTGCAGAATTATTACCTGATCCAGAGAGATTATTATAAAATCATTGCTATCAATTCCATTTCGCAGACCGTGAGGATTTTCGGAATGTTTATTTTCAGCGTTATTGCCATTTGTGTTATTTTCAATATCAGCGGCACCACGGTTTTAGGAAGTCTGGGAGCGATTACAGCTGTTATTGTCTTGATATTCCGAGATACGATTTTGGGCTTTGTAACGGGTATTCACGTAGCGACATCCAAGAATCTGAAAGTGGGAGACTGGGTTGCTATTCCAAAATATTCTATAGAAGGTAATATCGAAGACATCGACTTGCTGACGACCAAAATCAGAAACTTTGATAAGACCCTTTCCACGATTCCGACTTATGACTTGCTTACGACAGAAATCAAAAATATGCAGGTGATGTCCGAAACCAATACGCGAAGAATCAAAAAATCCATTGTCTTTAATATCAAATCCTTCAAATTTTTGGATGATGAGGCTTTTGGGAAGTTGTTGAAAATCAACCTGATTCACGATTACCTTGTTGATAAGAAAAAAGAGATTGATTCTCAGAAAGGAGCACTTGAAAATTCTGAAGAAATTATCAACGGTCAACAATTGACCAATATCGGAACTTTCAGAATCTATGCTTTGAATTATCTTAAAAATAACCCGAACATCGATCAGGAAGGAACGATAATGGTGAGACAAATGGAGATTACGCCACAAGGAATGCCTTTGGAGATCTATTGTTTTGCTAATGATTCTAACTGGGTGAATTTTGAGCAGATTCAGGCAGATATTTTTGATCACCTTTTGGTAGCTTCTAAGGAATTTGACCTCGAAATAATGCAGGTTAATAAAATTTAAATCAATTATCATTTATCAATAATCAATTATGACAAAACTAAGTGTCAATATCAATAAAATCGCTACGCTGAGAAATGCACGTGGTGGTGATGTTCCTAGTGTAACGCAAGTCGCTGTTGATCTGGAAAGATTCGGAGCACAGGGAATTACCATTCATCCAAGACCGGATGAGAGACACATTACCAGAAAAGATGTCTATGATCTGAAACCATTAGTTACAACGGAATTCAATATTGAAGGTAATCCGCATCGACCGTTTATCGATATGGTCTTGGAAGTGAAACCGGAGCAAGTGACTTTGGTTCCGGATGCTGATGATGCGATTACATCTAACGCCGGCTGGGATTGTGAAAAGAATCTGGATTTTTTGAAATCTGTTATCGCTGAATTCAAAAATGCCGGAATCAGAACGTCGATTTTCCTTGACCCCAATCCGGAAATGGTGAAATTTGCTGCGGAAACCGGAACCGACAGGATCGAACTTTACACAGAAGCTTACGCCAAGCATTATTTTGATAATAAGGAACTAGCAATAGAATCTTATTTTAAAACGGCGGTAGTTGCAACCGAATATGGTTTGGGAATCAATGCCGGACACGATTTGTCATTAGACAACTTAAAATATTTCTCAGATAACATCCCGAATCTTTTGGAAGTTTCTATTGGTCACGCCTTGATTTCGGAAGCTTTATATCTAGGTTTAGAAAATACAGTTCAGGCTTATCTTAAGAGATTGGCGAAGTGGTAATTATATTTAATTATTGATGGAAATTTTACATTCAAAAATATACGGAGAGCAAAAACCCGAAACACCATTATTAGTATTCCACGGATTGTTTGGGATGCTGGATAATTGGGGGAGTTTTGGGAAAGAATTTGGTGAATTAATGCCTACACATTTACTGGATTTGAGGAATCACGGCCGCAGTTTTCATTCAGATTCTATGACGCACGATGATTTGGCTCAGGACATTGTTAACTATATGGATGCTCATAATATTCCAAAAGCAAATCTCCTAGGCCACTCATTAGGAGGAAAGGCGGTAATGCAGTTCGCCGTCAACTTTCCTGATCGATTGGAAAAACTTATTGTTGCTGATATTGCTCCAAAAGCTTATCCGCCGCATCATCAGGGAATTATCAAAGCGCTGCAATCTGTTGATTTTTCTACTGTAGAATCCAGGCAGGATGTGGAAAAAGTCTTGGAAGAATATATTCACGAGAAGTTTGTGATTCAGTTTCTAATGAAGAATCTCTATTGGACAGACGACAAGAAACTGGCCTGGCGATTTAACCTGAAAACTTTAGCTGAAAAATATACAGAGTTTGTCTCAAATGCCATTAAGTTCGGTGTTTTCAATGGTCCGACTTTGTTCATCGCAGGTGCTAATTCCAATTATATTTTACCACAGGACGAATTCCTGATTAAGCAACAATTTCCGCACTCTAAAATTATTAAAATCAAAAATGCGGAACATTGGGTTCAGGCCAATAATCCTGTCGATTTCAATGCAGCTGTGAAAGATTTTCTTCTTTAGCTGATTTCAAAAATTAATATGGATTTGATAATGGTATAAGCCTTGTATTATCGGATCCATATTTAATTTTGCTTCTATGAAATGGCCGATTTCTTTTATTCTCATGTTTATTCTGACGTTTTCAAATGCTCAGGAAAAGCTCTCCGAAACTTTGAATTATAAAGATATTACGTACAAAATAAAAGACACGGCTCAGCAGAAGCTCGACATGTATCTTCCTCAAAAAACAAATAAAAAATCTCCGGTTCTGGTTTTTGTTCACGGAGGTGGTTGGGCACAAGGTGATAAAGGGTTGAGAGACGATTATTACCTCAGTGATTTTGTTCTTAGATTTGTAAAACAAGGTTACGCTGTGGTGAGTATCAACTATACTTTGCTTAATGAAAAGACACATTTCCCGACACCGATTGAAGATACAAAAGAAGCCAACGCTGGATTCGTGCAAATGCCGAAATATATAATTTTGATTCTAATAATATTGGAATTTGGGGCGCTTCGGCTGGCTCACAGATTGGTATGATTGCTGCATATACGGATGATTCCCAGTTTTCAGAAAATACAAAACTTCCTAATTATTCAGCAAAAGTCAATTATTTCATCGATTATTTCGGCCCGTCTGATATGAACAAATTATTCCGTACAGAAGCACCGGGATTTGTGATTTTTATTTTTAAACTGATTTTTCCTAAAATTTATGACATCAGAAACAAGCTTGTTTTTGGGTTTACGGGATATAATATCAAAGAACAGAAGGATGATGCTGTCAATCTTCTGAAAACTTATTCGCCAATAAACTATGTCAGCAACTCGTCTGTTCCTACCTTGATGATTCATGGGACAAAGGATAAAATTGTTCCCTATTCACAGTCTGAAATTTTAAAGGAAAGCCTGGATAAGAATAATGTTAAAAATGAACTGATTTCTATTAAAAAAGGCGATCACGGACTTAATAAAGATGCTGACCACGAATTGATGTTTGAAAAGACTTTTAATTTTGTCAAAGAAAATACAAACGGATTCTGATTGATTTCAATAGCGTTTAGACAGGTTTTTATGGAGAATTAAATTATCTTTGTAAAAATCTCTAATGAAGAAATATCAGGAAACGATTTATAAAATCATCTTACTTTTTTCTGTTCTTATCAATCTATTTTTGATAGGTCTTTTATTTTTTGTTCTTCGCGACTCCTTTGCGGGAAAAGGAGACTGGTTTATAGAAGGCAGGGGTTTTTGGTTCTTCATAGGGATTATATTCGCTTATTCTTTAATGAACTCTATATTTATCATAAGGTTTTTAAAAATTAAATCCACACAAGAATGATTCTAGTAACCGGAGCAACAGGGATTTTAGGAAGAGTTATCGTTCTTGAACTTTTGAAACAAGGAAAGGAGGTTCGTGCAGCTAAACGACCATCAAGTAATCTGAAAGAGGTTAAAGAATCTTATCGTTTTTATACAGATCAGCCGGATTTTTATTTTGATAGAATCCAATGGATTGATATTGATTTTAATGATTTGGATTCGATTCAGATGGCACTACAAAATGTGGATGAAGTGTATCATTGCGCTGCCAAAGTGAGTTTCAATCCCAATGATGACAAAGAGCTTTACAAAACCAATATTGGCGGAACAAAGAATCTTTTGTACGCTGTGGAAAATTCCGAAGTTAAGAAATTCCTTTTTGTAAGTTCAATCGCAGTTCTGGATGGTTATAATGAAAACGGAATGATGGACGAGAATTCTGATTTTAATCCAAAGCTTGACCATTCAGGCTATGCAATTTCCAAGCATCTTTCCGAGATGGAAGTCTGGAGAGCTTCTGCAGAAGGACTGAATACGATTATCATTAATCCAGGCCTGATCATTGGTTCAGGAAACTGGGGCGTCAGTAGTGGTGATTTATTTTCAAAATCGGCTTATCCGTTTACTTACACTGGCGGAACGACTTTCGTAGATGTCCGCGATGTGGCGAATGTAGCTATCAAGCTGATGGAGAACAATGCTTTTGGTGAACGTTTTATCGTTATTTCAGAAAATTCCAAATTCAGTTTGATATCTGATAAAGTGAGAGCGGCTCTAGGAAAAACACCTGTGAAACCAGTTCCTGATTTTGTTTTCAATATTTTACCCATTTTATCCTTTTTTGGATGGTTATTCCCGGTGTTGAGACTATTGAGTAAAACCTCCTTGGAATCCTTGAAACTGGATTCTAAAATTTCTAACGACAAGATCAGGAATAAACTTAATTATCAGTTTATTTCAACGGCAGACAGTGTCGATTTTCATTTAAAAAACTACCTTTCTGATAGGAAATAGAACTTTCGATTTTCGATATTATAGATTGCCCAGTTCTCTGAAAATTAGTATTTTTACGAACCTTTTTAGTAAAATCTAATTCAAAGTTTATAAATGAACACACAGCAATTTGTAAACCGCCATATCAGTCTCAATGAAGCTGATAAAGCGGAAATGCTTAACAAAATCGGGGTTAACAGTATCGATGAACTCATTTCTCAAACCATTCCGGACAGTATAAGATTAGAAAAAGATTTGGAGCTTTCTGAGCCGCTTTCGGAATACGAAATGTTACTCCATTCCAAAGATCTGGCATCTAAGAATGTTGATTTCGATACTTACATCGGATTCGGTTACAACAACACGATCCTTCCTTCTCCAATCCAAAGAAATATTCTTGAAAACCCAAGCTGGTACACAGCTTACACGCCATATCAGGCAGAGATCGCACAAGGTAGGTTGGAAGCACTTCTTAATTTCCAGACAGTGGTTTGCGACTTAACAGGATTTCCGATGGCTAATGCTTCTCTATTGGACGAATCTACGGCTGCTGCGGAAGCGATGCATATGTTCTTCAACAACAGAACTAAGGATCAAAAGAAAAACAATGCGATTAAATTCTTCGTTTCCGATTTAGTATTGCCACAGACGATCTCTGTATTGAAAACAAAAGCTGAAGGTCTTGGAATCGATATTATTGTAGGAAATCACGATAATCATCAATTTAATGATTCTTATTATGGGATCTTGTTGCAATATCCTGGCAAAAATGGAATTGTTCTGGATTATACGGATTTTATCACTTCAGCAAAAGGATTCGATTTGCAGGTTGTAGTTGCTTGTGACCCGATGGCTTTGGTTAAACTGAAATCTCCTGCTTCAATGGGTGCCGATTGCGCAGTTGGAACTACACAGAGGTTTGGTATTCCTATTGGATATGGAGGTCCTCACGCTGCATTTTTTGCTTGTAAAGACGATTATAAAAGAGATATTCCTGGTAGAATTATCGGTGTTTCTCAGGATATGTACGGAAAACGTGCACTGAGGATGGCACTTCAAACCAGAGAACAGCATATCAAAAGGGAAAGAGCAACATCCAATATCTGTACAGCACAGGTTCTTTTAGCTGTAATGGCTGGGATGTACGCGGTTTATCACGGTCCAAAAGGCCTTAATTTTATTGCTGACCAAATCCATTATAAAACCAATGCTTTGGCAGATGCTTTAAAAGTACTAGGTTATGATATTGTCGATGAGCCTGTATTTGACACTGTGAAATTCAGATTGCACGAAGAAGAAAAAACGTCTTTGAGATTATTAATGAGAGACAGAAAAATCAATCTGAATTATTTTTCTCAAGGTATTGTAAGTATTTCCATTAACGAAACTACAACCGTTGAGAAACTTAACAGGTTGGTTGATGCTTTTGCACAGTTCAAAGGCAAACAGGCTTATAAATTATCTCTTAAAGAAGAATATTCGATTCCGGCAGAATTGTTGAGAACGGATGAAATCCTAAAAGAAGAAGTTTTCAATAAATATCATACCGAGACAGAATTGATGCGTTACATCAAGCGTCTGGAAAGAAAGGATTTGTCTTTGACACATTCCATGATATCTTTGGGTTCTTGTACAATGAAACTAAATGCGGCAACGCAAATGATTCCTTTGTCCTGGGCAGAATGGGGAAGTATACATCCATTTATTCCGACAGAACAAGCCGGTGGTTATCAGGAAATGATCAAGCAGCTTGAGAAAGATCTGGCAGAAATTACAGGTTTTGCAGGAACATCACTGCAACCAAATTCAGGTGCGCAAGGTGAATATGCGGGACTAATGGTTATCCGAGAATATCACAAAAACAGAGGGGAAGGGCACAGAAATATCGTATTGATTCCTCAGTCGGCACACGGAACCAATCCGGCTTCCGCTGCAATGGCAGGGATGAAGATTGTTGTTGTGAAGAACCTTGAAAATGGAGAAATCGATTTTGAGGATTTGAAAGCGAAGACAGAACAGCATTCAGAGAACTTGTCTTGTGTGATGATCACATATCCGTCTACTTATGGATTCTTCGACGCTAATATCAAAGAAATTACAAAACTGATTCATCAGCACGGTGGACAGGTTTATATGGACGGTGCAAATATGAATGCTCAGGTTGGATTTACAAGCCCTGGAAATATCGGAGCTGACGTTTGCCACCTTAACCTTCATAAGACTTTTGCCATTCCTCACGGTGGTGGTGGTCCTGGTGTTGGCCCGATCTGTGTGGCGGAGCATTTGGTTCCGTTCCTTCCAACTAATGCCAATATCCCTGTAGGAACAAAAGATGCGATTGAAGGGATTTCTGCTGCGCCTTATGGTTCAGGATTGATTCTGAATATCTCTTATGCTTATATCAAATTATTAGGAACTTCCGGTTTGAAAAAAGCGACTGAATATGCAATTTTAAACGCTAATTACCTGAAAGAATTATTGGCAGAACATTTCCCGATTCTTTATGCGAATGCCAACGGCAGAGTAGCGCACGAGTGTATCGTAGACTTCCGTCAGTTCAAATCTTTGGGAATTGAAGTGGCTGATGTTGCAAAAAGATTAATGGATTATGGTTTCCATGCACCGACAGTAAGTTTTCCAGTAGCAGGAACATTGATGATAGAACCAACAGAATCGGAAAGCAAAGAAGAGATCGAGCGTTTTGCTGAAGCGTTGATTAATATCAAGAGAGAGATTGAAGAGATTGCTAATGGCGACGCTGATGCAACAAACAACGTTCTCAAAAATGCACCTCATACCGAGCAGTTAGTAATTTCCGACAATTGGGATAAACCTTACGGTAGAGAAAAAGCGGCTTATCCATTAGAATGGGTGAGAACACATAAGTTCTTTGCTACAGTTGCAAGAGTGGATGAAGCATATGGTGACAGAAACCTGGTTTGTACCTGTGAACCGATCGAAGCATATATGTAATAAATGATTTTTAGTTCTGGTTATATAAAAAGCCTCTCCATTTGGAGAGGTTTTTTTTGTTGTATTTAGATCATCATATTCCTTTGTTTCATAAAAGGTTGGTCTGCAAAAATAGCAATGTAAATAGGAATAATTTTTTATATGATTCAAAAAAATAAACAAATTTTATTGTTGGTATGGTAATTGGATATGTGAACGCATATCTCTCTAAATATAACAATATTTAGAAAACAAGTATAATATTCCAATTATACTTTTAATAAGTAAAACAATTAAAATTTATTTTTTATGAAATCAAAATTAACTATTTTGTCACTGGCCTTGGTGTGCCCGGCCGTGATGTTCTCACAGGTTACTCAAACTACTACATCGTCAGCTGAAACAACAACGATGGATACAACTCCAAGCTATAACAGCTGGTCCATCTCTTTTGGTGGTGGTATACCATTGATGCAAAATGCCGATCTGAGATCTATCCAAAACGGAAATACATTGGTAGGCTATTCTGCTTACTTCAGTATTGACAAAGCGCTTTCTCATACATTTGGGCTGAAATTGCAATACGACCGTGGGGAAACAAGACAAGGTTATTTTAATACAAAAGATGCAGCGCCTGCTAATGCTGCTGCTAATCTCCAGGTTGCAGGTAGAACACAATATGATGGAATTTCCCTTATAGGAGATATTAACCTGTCTAATTTATTAAGAAGAGTTGATAGAAAATCGGACTTCAGATGGGCAATCCACGGATATGCCGGTGCGGGAGTTCTGGCTTACCGCGCTTATCAGAAAGACGAATTCGGACAGAGATTAATGACAGAGAAAAAGCCTTTCAAATTCAATTCATTGTTTGGACAGGCCGGTGCCGGCTTGAAGTATAAGATCAGCAACAGAGTAGACATCGAAGGAAGATTGATGTACGTTATAACAGGTGATGATGAATTTGATGGTGGTGGTGACCAATATAGTGCTGTTAACAGAATCAGCTCTCATACAACGGACAACTTCTTCAATGCTACATTGGGGCTTACTGTTAATCTGGGTAAAAATGCTAACCATATCATGTGGGTTGATCCTTTGAAAGATATCTATAATAAAATAGATGACTTAGAAACCAAAGTGGACAATATCCAATTATGCAAATCTGGTGATGCCGATAATGATGGTGTTTGCGATGACTGGGACAGACAGCTTGATACACCGGCTGGAGCAAGAGTTGATGGTTCAGGTGTTGCTCTTGATGTTGATATGGACGGTGTAATTGATCTTTATGATAAGTGTGTGACTGTGCCGGGTCCTGTAGAGAACAACGGATGTCCGCTTAACAATACAAATAATGGTGCTGTATCGGCTGATGAAACCGTGATGAACGGAATTGAGTTTGATCTTAATTCTGACAGAATCCTGCCAAGCAACAACTCTATCCTTAATAGTGCTGTAAGCTATATCAATTCAACCAATGGGTCATATGTGGTTGTAGGAGCCACAGATACAAGAGGTACTGAAAGTTATAACCAGGCTTTGTCCCAAAGAAGAGCGGATAATGTGAAACAATATTTGATTTCCAATGGAGCTAATTCATCAAAACTGGAAGCACAGGGTAATGGTAAGTTTGACTTGAAATACCCGGAGTGTAATCCTGCTTCAAAATGCCCTGAATGGAAAAACAGAGCCAATAGAAGAGTATATTTTAAAGCAAAATAAATTTTAATTTTTCTATTTAGAAGACTGCTGGCAACGGCAGTCTTTTTTGTTTAAAACAAATTTTTCAAAAAAGATGGGTAATTTTAAACAAGCAGTAATGTATTATTTTTCTAACTCTTTAAGAAAATTATAGGTTGCAACTTTCAAAGATTTTCGTAAGTTATTGCTTGGATCTCCTCCACCACTTTTCCTTATTCCTTCAGTATTATAAATTTGATTATTAATTGGAATTGTATAAATAACATTGCTTTTGAGCGTTGCTACGGAAAAACCGAAAGACCACAAAATGTCTGTAATTTTTGTCTCAACTAATATATTAGATTCATTGCTGGTAAGGCCATTCCAATTTTCAACATATTTTAAATTAAACTTTGTCTCTGCTGCCAATTCTTCAATAGATTCTTTAAATACCATATTAACATCAGGTGCCTCAGATGGTCCTAATATATTAGTATACATTCCTTTGTAATTGATGATGCGCTGGCTGTCGGAATTCAGTTTAAAATAAATTGTTTTAGAATTATAAAAATTCTTATTTAATGTGTTTTGTGAGAAATTGCTGCTGGTGCCACAACTAATCAGAAATAAAGCAAATAAATTTATAAAAATGAAGTTAAGTTTTTTCATGGAAATATATTAATTATACCCTGTAAATATATTTTTTTTTTAATAATTATTGTCTTAAACTTCAATTTTCATAAAAAATGATTCATATTATCAGTGAAAATTTGTTATTTAGAATGTCTTTTGAAAAAAGCTATAATTTCGGGTAGAGATTGCTTTGGAAACTCATGCCCTGCATCACTCTGCTGTAAAACTAATTCTGTGCTATTTTTACCTGAGAAGAATGTTTTGTCACCTTCTGTTTTACCTGCGCCTGTGATTCCGAGATTAGATTTAACAATAGGAATTGATTGTTCCTGACTCTGCGGAGAAACAATCCTGTCATTTTTTCCGATATACATCCATATCGAAAGAGGAGCAGCGCCATCAATTAAATTACCACCTTGAGCAGAAGCCGAACAAATAGCTGTTATCTCGTTGCCTCTCATTTTCCAGAGCACGTTGGCAAATCTTGCTCCGTTAGAATGCCCAATAATATAAATTCTTTTGTCATCAATGTTATAAAGTTTATGAATATCTGAAAATACAGCATCGAAAAATTTGATATCTCGACCTTCGAGGTCATCTGTGAAAATCTGCCAGCCATTCATTGTGCCGTTAGGATCTATTCCGGGAACTTTTCTGCCGGGAAGCCCTTCCATAAAAATAACTAGGGCGTCCTTGTAATAATTTTGAACATCAATTCTTCTGCTCACAAAATTAGCATTACCGCCATGACCGTGGAAAACAAAAACGACCGGAATTTGGACTGATTTGATTGTGGGTTCATAGATAATAGTCTTTCTGGAAACCTGATCTATACTATAGTTTTTTGTGATTTGAGAAAAAAAAGAAACAGCCCATGTTAACAATAGCAATTGAAGAATTCTTTTCATTGGTAAAAATTTATTCTTTGATTCTTCTTAATAGAGTAAAGTTAAATTAAACTCAAAATTTACATAAAAAAAGACCTTACATATTTATAGTAAGGTCTTAATTTTATATAAGGCAAAAACTTAAACTTTCAAGATTTCTGCTTCTTTTACTTTCAGATGATCGTCTGCTTTTTTTACATAAGCGTCGGTAAGATCCTGAATGTCTTTTTCAACACCTTTAATTAGATCTTCTGCAACACCTTCCAGTCTTTTCAGTTCTTTGTTCCCTTCCTGTCTCGCATTTCTTATAACCACTTTTGTCTGTTCAGTTTCGGCTTTAGCCTGCTTAGCTAAGTCACGTCTTCTTTCTTCTGTCAAAGGCGGAACATTAAGGATAATTACATCGCCGTTATTAGAAGGTGCGAAACCAAGGTTAGAATTGATAATTGCTTTTTCAATAGGTCCGATTGCAGATCTGTCCCAAGGCTGGATAGAAATGGTCATGGCATCAGGTACAGAAACGTTCGCAACCTGATTGATAGGCGTCATCGCACCATAATATTCTACCATCACATCCTGAACCATAGACGTAGAAGCACGTCCGGCTCTGATTTTTTGAAAAGCATGATCCAAATGCTTGATTGCAGCATCCATCTCTTGCTTTACCGATGCTACAATGAGTTCTAATTCTTCCATTGTATATTTAAAATTTGATAATTGACACATATTTTTGTGAATGATTAATTATAATTGATAAATGATTTTAAATCAATATCAAAAATCAATCCCTCATTTAAACGTTAACTAGTGTTCCTATATTTTCCCCGTCGATTAATCTTTCCAGATTACCTTCTTTGTTCATATCAAAAACGATAATTGGCAGCTTGTTTTCATGACTTAATGTGAACGCTGTCATATCCATTACTTTAAGATTTTTTTCAAAAACCTCTTCGAAAGACAAGCTGTTGAATTTCACTGCATCTGCATTTTTCTCCGGATCGCTGTCGTAGATTCCGTCCACTCGTGTTCCTTTCAGGATGACATCTGCATCAATTTCGATGGCTCTTAATGTTGCAGCAGTATCGGTTGTGAAATAAGGGTTTCCTGTTCCAGCGCCAAAGATCACTACACGTCCTTTTTCCAGGTGACGGACTGCTTTTCTTTTGATAAAAGGCTCTGCTACTTTGTCCATTTCTATGGCAGATTGTAGTCTCGTCATGATGCCGGCATCTTCAAGAGCACCTTGTAAAGCCATCCCGTTAATAACAGTTGCCAGCATTCCCATATAATCGCCCTGGACTCTGTCCATGCCTTTTGCAGCGCCAGCCAATCCTCTGAAAATATTTCCCCCACCAATTACTATGGCGATCTCGCAACCTTTGTCCACAGCTTTTTTGATCTCAACGGCATATTCCTTTAGCCTGTCGTTATCAATACCGTATTGGCGGTTTCCCATTAGTGCTTCTCCACTAAGTTTCAGGAGGATTCTTTTATATTTCATCTAATTTATTATTTTTATTTCAATTTTTTGACTGTGCAAATATAATGAAAGGAAAAGAATTACGTTAATGAAAAAGATAGTCGTTCAAAAATTTTGATAAGCATCAAAATAGATTATTTTTGCAAAGCTAAAAGATAGTGTTGAAGAAGTTTTACAGTCTATTTTCACTGATGATTTACAGCGTGGTTTTTTCTCAAACGGGAACCACGGTTTATCAGTTTCTCAATATTCCGATGTCTCCCAGACAGGCAGTTTTAGGAGATGCCGTATCTGTACGCGATTATGATGTCAATTTTACGGCTGCTAATCCTGCATTGATGAACCTTGAAATGGATAAGATGCTGTCCGTAAATTATTCATCCTATCTTGCAGGGACAAAAATTGGAAGCATCAGCTACGTGAGGGATTTGGAATACGGACATCTTGTTTCTTTCAACGCAAAATATATGGATTACGGGAGTATGCCGAGAACCGATGAGAACTCTAATATCAATGGTGATTTTTCAGCTATGGATGCTTCTGCGGGTATTGGTTACGCCTACCAGTTTGAAGATGACTGGACTATTGGGGCTAATGTCAATTATGTCACTTCCAAAATTGATACTTATACATCATCTGCTATTACAGCTACTGCCGGTGTGACCTATTATTTTGATAAGTCGAATGAAACTTTGGCTTTAGTTTTCAGAAATTTTGGTTATCAGATCAAGCCTTATAACGGCGTGAGAGAAAAACTGCCTTTCCGTGTTGATCTGGGCTATACAAAAATTCTTGACGAATTTCCCGCAGCGATTACTATTACGGCGCATGATCTTCAGCAATTCAATATCTCTGCAACAACAGATATCAACGGACAAGAAACCAAATTCGGAAGGAAAGTTCTGGATCACCTGTCTCTTGGAGCGGAATTATTCCCGGGCCAGCCATTCAATATCAGATTTGGTTACAATGTGAAAAGAGGCGGAGAGCTGGCTGTTCTGGATCAGAGGAGTTTCAGCGGTTTGTCAGCAGGATTCAGTCTCAAGATTTCATCTTTCCGTTTCGACTATTCTCATATGCGTTATCATAATGCATCCAATGTTAACATGATTGGTCTTACGATGGACCTTATAGAATTGGGTGGAAACAGAAGATAATTTTGAGATTTAAGACAAGTAATCCGTTAATCTAAAATTCATTTATTTTAATTTCTTGAATATTTAATTTTTATTTTTTTTGTTTACGCATTACATTTGCAGTATGACAAAAAAACCGGTTATCGCTATAGACGGATTTTCATCCACAGGAAAAAGTTCGATTTCTAAAATCATTGCAAAAAGATTGGGTCTTATCCATATGGATACGGGTGCACTTTACAGGGGGATTACTTTTTATGCCATTCAGAATTGTGCTAATACGGACAAAACGATTGATATTAAAAAGCTGATTTCCGATCTTCCTAAAATTAATCTGGAATTTCAGAATATTGACGGTGAACTAAGACTTTTTCTTAATGGGAAAAACATAGATAAGGAAATCCGCTTTCCCCAGGTTTCTGATAATGTAAGTCAGGTGGCAAAAGAAGCCGAAGTCCGCAATTACCTTTTGACAACACAGCGCGATATTGCTAAAAAAGGCGGCGTTATAATGGATGGTAGAGATATCGGAACAGTGGTGCTTCCTGATGCAGATTATAAATTTTTTATGACAGCAAGTCAGGATGAACGTGCCAGACGACGTTTCCTGGAATTGGAACTGGCAGGAGAAAAAACTGATATCGAAACGGTAAAGCAAAACCTTATCTCTCGTGACAAGATTGACAGCGAAAGAGAGGTTTCTCCCCTGAAACAAGCTGACGATGCTATTCTTATTGATAACACCAGCATTAACAAAGAGGAAACAATAGAGTTGATTTTGTCCTATATCAAAAAGTTTTAACAAAATTTTAAGAGGTTTGTTTTTTCTTTGGCATTTTAGTTGTAAATTTAAAATTGTTAATGACCCTTTTTAAATAACTTAAAAATTATAAACAATGTCAAAGAAGTCAAATTCAGCAGCAATCTTAGCTGCATTATTAGCGGGAGCTGCTACGGGTGTAGTTTTAGGATTACTTTATGCTCCGGAAGAAGGTAAAGAAACCAGAAAAAAAATCAGAGATAAAGCAAACGATCTTAAAGATAAAGCTGTTGATGAATACGGCAAAACATCTGAAAAAGTAAGAGATACATATTCTGAAGTTTCTTCCAACGTAAAAGATAAATACCAATCTCTGTCTTCTCATCTGAAAGAAACGGCACAGAATGTTGCTTCTACAGTAAAAGACAGCTATGATAAATACAAAGACCAGATTGTTTCCAAGACATCTGATGTTGTAAAAGATGTGGAAACTGAATTGGATGGTTTGAAATAATCTCTAAATTTGGTTTTACAGAAAGGAACTTAGTTTCTAAGTTCCTTTTTTTGTAAATAATTGTGTAATTTTATTTTTAATAAGATGCTTATGATAGATATTATAAAAGATTATACTACAAAACGTCTGGATCTTCTCAAATTGCAGTTTACTGAGAAGTCCTCTCTGTCTGCGGGAATCATAGCGTTTATTTCGATTGTACTCATTGCGTTTTCATTTTTTATTATCCTTTTCAACTTCGGGATTGCTTTTCTGATCGGAGAATCTTTAGGAAATATGTCTTACGGCTTTTTAATTGTTGCCGGGTTTTATTTTCTTTTGATGATTATTGTAATCTTTTTGAAGAAAAAAATTGTAAACTCTATCGCAAGTCAAGTAATTGAATTTTTAAAACATTAGGAATATGGCGACTAACTACAATAATATTAATGAGCTTAGAAGTCAAAAAAAGCTTCTAAAACAGGAAATTAAAGAGTTGGAAGATATTTTGACTTTCAAAAGTAAGAAAGAAAGCCTTGGTGTTTTGACGCATGGTTTTACAGATAAATTCCTAAAAGAAACAAAAGATGAAGATGGTGATACTTCTATCTCTCTTGATACCCAGAATATTATGAAAGAAATATCATCCGGAATCAAGGAATCTGCATCTAAAAAAAATCTTCTTGGTTTAGCGAATGACAGTGTTCAATCCGGATTGCTGGAAAACACTATTAAAATGGGAGTTGTAGCGTTGGTGGGGAATTTTGCTAAAAAAAGCGTGATGAACAAGAACTGGAAAAGAAAATTAATTGGTTTAGGATTGGTCTATGTTGCACCTTATGCCTTGAGATTCATTCATGAAAAGCTGGATGAATACCAGAAAAATAAAACCACCAAAAGTATGGAGAAACTTATATAGGTTTTGCCTTTCCGGTATAAAATAAAGGAGAGGCATTTTATTTTTTAGAAAAAATCTCTCCAAGTATTATTCCGGCGGACATGGAAACATTCAAACTTTCTGTAGATTGATTTTGTCCAAATCTGGGAATAGTAATCATTGTCGAAATTAATTTTTCTGTCGAATCTCGCAGGCCATTGCCTTCGTTTCCAAAAACTAAAGAAAATTTTTCCGGGAATTCGGATTTATAAATATTTTCTCCGTTCATGTCAGTTCCCAGAATCGGGTATTGGTAAGAGGACAGATATTCGGCAAGATCAACATAACAGATATTCACCCTCAAAAAAGAACCCATGGTTGCCTGTATCACTTTTGGATTATAAAGATCAACAGTGTCATTACTGCAAATAATCTGCTCGATTCCGAACCAGTCTGCTAATCTTATGATCGTTCCAAGATTTCCTGGATCCTGAATCCCGTCCAGAACGATCTGAATGTTAGTTTCTTTGATGTAATTATTTTCCGGGATTTTACATACAGCAACAGAGTCTTTAGGATTCTGAAGAAAACTTATTTTTCTAAGCTCATTTGGCAAGATTTTTTCTGATTTTGCCATTTTAATATTTAACTGATCCGGATCAATAGAAAAAATGTCGGTTATTTCATAATCAGAATTTGGAAGTTCTTTTATGATTTTATTACCTTCAACTAAAAACAAATTGTATTTTTGCCTGTATTTCTTTTTGTCCAGAGATTGTATTATCTTTATAGTATGAGCCGTAAGCATATCAACAAATATTTTCAAAAATATCATATATTTTATTATTCCGCAATTTTCAGTGTGTTTTTGTATGCCTGTAATGTGACAAAAAAAGTTCCTGACGGCGAGTATCTGTTGACCAAGAATAAATTTGAATATACAGACGGTAAAATTTTTTCAGATGAAATTCCTGATCTTGTCGCCCAAAAGCCAAATAAGAAAACACTTTTTGTATTGCCAATAGGATTAGCTTTTTATAATATGGCAAATCCAAAATACGATACTATTCTGAAAGAGTATATGACTTATCCTAACGAGATGAGAAATCAAAAGCTCAGAGATTCACTCTTCATAAAATATAATCATCCGGAATATGTTGGCAGAAATCTTTTCTGGAACCGTTTTTTTCATACAGTTGGGCAGGCTCCAGTAATCTACAGTGATGCAAAAACAAAACAGAGTGCAAAAAGTATCAATAACAGATTGATTAACCGCGGCTATTGGGATTCCGAAGTTAAGACAAGTGTGAAAAGAGATTCTGCTGCCAAAAAAGCGGAGGTTGATTATGTCATTACCCACAAAGATCCAACCTATATCAAAGAATATTTTTATAACATTCCTGATCAGAACGTTAGAAGCATCTATGAATCTCAAATCAATAAAAGTTTTGTGAAAAAAGGTCAGATCCTTGATGAAACTGTATTGGAAAAAGAAATTACCAGGATTAATGACCAGATGAAAGAAGAGGGTTATTATAAATTCAATAATGATAATCAGGATATCTATTTTGTCGCAGATTCTTTACAAAGCAGAAAGAATGTACCTGTTACAATGAACATTATCAAAGATTCTATCGGTACACCTTACAGAAAGGCCACAATTGGAAAAATTACAGTTTCTGTTGCCAATAGTGTAAACAGTACTAACCTTCCTCTGAAAGATAGTATAAGAGGAATTAATATCTTTAGAAAAGATAGTGCCTATAATGCCAATGCACTTTGGTTGCCCATTATTCTGAAACCGGGTGATCCTTATAAACAATCCAATCTTGATCTTACCAGGAGAAACCTGATTTCTATGAACAACTTCACGATACTGAAAGCTGCGGATTATCTTCGTAAAGAAGGAACAGAAGCAGAGAGAGACAGTATCGTAGATGTAGAATATGTCCTGAGACCGTTACCAAAATATGAGTTTAATTTTGCGACAGATATTCATTATTCTCAAATTCTGAACTTTGGTTTTTCACCTTCTGTTGATCTTACTACGAGAAACGTTTTTGGAGGCGCAGAAAATTTGATTACAAGTTTTTCCGGAGTTATTGGAACAACAAAAGATCCTAAAAATCCGGACGCGATTTTCAATGCTTATGAATTGTCTGCTCAGGCATCTCTTCAGTTTCCCAGATTGGTGGTTCCGTTTAGAAAATATTATAAGCTGATTCCAAAAAAATATTCTCCAACAACCAGCATCACATTAGGAGCGTCTGTTCAGAATAATATTGGATTGGGAAGAATCAACTTCAATGCTGGACTTACCTATTTTGCGAATGTGGATGATGGGAAAGTCCAGCACAGGCTGACTTTGTTTAACACTCAGCTGAGTTTAACCCAAAACAAAGACAGATATTATGAATATTTCCCTGGCGATAATGAATACCGTGAAAATATTTTTAATCAGTATGCCGTAAATCATCCGGAAATATTGACATCCGGTTATACGTATGACCAGATTTCTGCAATTATTTTATCAGACGAAAATTTTATCACCCAGATTTTCAATAGTGACAGGAATCTTTTATATAACTATATGCAGTCTCTTTATAATAAGGAACGGCAGACTCAGGATGTTATAATTTCATCCATTATTTACAATTTTATATATAACGAGATTGGAAAAAAAGAATACAGGAATCCATTTTCTTTTAGTGGTAAAGTAGAATTGGCGGGTAACTTTTTGAATCTTGTTACTAAAAAAGAGGAGAATTATCTTTTGTATGGTGATACAAAAACGATATTCAATATTCCGTTTTCACAGTTTATAAAATTCGATTTTGATTTTAAGAAATACTTTACTTTTTTCAATGACAGAGCCAAACCGCATACATTGGCGTTTCGTCAGTTTGTAGGAATTGGAATTCCTTACGGCAACTCGTCATCGATGCCGTTTGTGAGATCTTATTTCAATGGTGGAGCTTATGATATCAGAGCTTGGTTGGCATTTGGTGGATTAGGTCCTGCCGATTCCCAGTTGGATGAAAGAGTGCGTTCTTATGCAATGGATAATGTGAAGCTGACTACCAGTGTAGAATACCGCGTTCCTCTCACCAATATGTTTGAAGCAGCCATTTTTACAGACGCAGGAAATATCTGGGGACTGAAGGATAATGGGTTTGGGGACCAGTTTAAATTTAAAAAGTTTATAAGTCAAATGGGAGTTGGAAGTGGATTAGGAATCAGGATGAATATTGCTTACGTCAATCTGAGACTTGACTTTGCTTATAAAATGTATGACCCGAATCAGCCTGAAGGGAACAGCCGTTGGGTTATTAACAAGATCAAGCCTTTGCAGCCAACTATCAACTTTGCAATTGGTTATCCTTTTTAAAAATTTTATTTGAAAAAATGCGTTGGTTAAAATTCGTAATTATTATTTCTCTTTGCTTATTCGGAATCTATTCTGCTATGATGAATTTCGTAGATGATAGCAAAAGTTTCACTCATCAGTCAGAAATTGATTATCCCATAGACAAAGTTTTTCCTCAGTTTAATAATCTTCAGAATTTTGCAGCCTGGAACGATTATTTTACCGGAAAAGAAGATATGACATATTCCTTCTTTACACCATATGAAGGAGTAGGAAGTGCTATGAAATTTTCTGATAAAAAAAATGATGAATCCGGAGATTTATTTATTCGTTATTCCAGAGCTAATCGCACTTTGCATTATCAATTGTTCGAAGGAGATAATGATAATCCTTATTTAATTGATATTAACTTTAAGCCTTCCGGAAACAGGACAAAAATGTTCTGGAATATCCATACACCCAAAAGAAGCTACCTTGAGCGGTCTTTAAATCTTATTGCGGAAGATTTTTTTGTGAATAGTATTGATAAAAGTATGAAAAATCTCTATCAGATATTAGGGAACAAAGTGGATCGAGATCAAAAGCTGGCCTCTATAAAATATGACAGCATTATGATCGAAAACAGAGAGGGCGCATTACTTCTTGGCGTTAATGTCAGCACAAGGAATACCAAAGATATTCTTTTCAAAAATGTATTGATGAACCATGGAAAAGTAGTGAATTATGTGCGGTCTGATCTGGGTAAAAAAGATGATGAATTTGGCATCCCGGTTCTCATTACCAATCCTGCAAATCTTAAAGATAAAGAGATCTCATATTTCTATGGTGTGCCATTATCCAAGAGAATTTCTGTAAGTGATAATAATTTCAGCTTTCAGACACTTAATGCTTCTAAGGTTTATTATATTTATTATCAGGGTAATTATAATAACCGCATAAAAAATATTCAGGAACTTCTTAAAAAAGCTAAAAAAGATACTTTAAGAAATGGTCAGCTAATGGAAGAATTTTTGGAAGAGCCTGCTGATAATCAGGATGTAAAATTAAAATTGTCTTTACCTGTTTACCGTTAAAAAGATCTGATAAATATCACTTATATTTGTCAGAATAAATGGTTATATTCATCGTAGGTCCACAAAAATTTAGTAAATTTGTTGGCAATTATTTAAAATTAAAATTTTAACAGATAATCTGTAATAATGGATAAATTTTCATTTCTAAATGCCGTACATGCTCAGCTGATTGATGATATGTATGAGCAATACAAAAAATACCCGGATGCATTGGAACCTTCTTGGAAATCGTTTTTCCAGGGATTCGATTTTGCATTGGAAAATTATAGCGATGATGATTTTGGGTCGGCCCCAGTTTCTAATTCCGCTCCGGTTCAATATGCTCAACAAGCAGTTACTAACAATGCTGTTTCAGAAGATATCGCAAAAGAATTTAAAGTTGTAAATCTTATAGAAGCTTACAGATCAAGAGGTCACCTTTTTACCAAAACCAATCCTGTAAGAGAAAGAAGGCATTATTTTCCAACACTTGACATCGAAAATTTTGGTTTGTCTAAGGAAGATTTGAACAAAAAATTTAATTCTGCGACGCAAACAGGAATGCCTGGTCCAGCAACTTTGCAAGAGATCATTACGCACCTTCAGAACATCTATTGTGATTCTATCGGTGTAGAATATATGCACATCCAGAATGTAGAGGAAAAGAAATGGATTATGGAATGGGTTAACGTTAATGAAAACCACCCTAATCTTTCTGCTCAGGAAAAAACAGAAATTCTTTTCAAACTGAATCAAGCGGTTGCATTTGAAAATTACCTTCATACTAAATTTGTCGGCCAAAAACGTTTTTCATTGGAAGGTGGAGAATCTTTGATCCCTGCTCTGGACCAATTGATTACGCGTTCTTCGCAATTAGGTGTTGATGAGGTAGTTCTTGGAATGGCTCACAGAGGCCGTCTGAATGTTTTGACCAATATTTTCCAAAAATCATACAAGCAGATTTTCTCAGAATTTGAAGGAAAAGAATTTGAAGAAGATGTATTCTCTGGTGATGTTAAATATCACTTGGGTTCTTCAAAAAAAATCACGACTGCAAATGGAGAAGAAGTAAGAATCAACCTTACTCCGAATCCGTCACATCTTGAAACTGTAGCTGCACTTGTGGAAGGAATCTGCAGAGCAAAAGTAGATAACGTTTACAAAGACGATTATTCTAAAGTTTTACCGATTGTCATCCACGGAGATGGCGCAATTGCAGGACAGGGAATTGTGTACGAGATCGCTCAGATGATGAATCTGGAAGGTTACAGAACAGGTGGAACAGTTCACATCGTGGTAAATAATCAGGTTTCTTTTACAACCAATTATCTGGATGCAAGATCATCGGTTTACTGTACCGATATTGCAAAAGTGACAGATTCTCCGGTAATGCACATTAATGCTGATGATGTGGAAGCAGTAGTTCACGCAATCAGATTTGCTGCAGATTTCCGTGCGAAGTTTGGTAAGGATGTTTACATTGACCTTTTGGGTTATAGAAAATACGGTCACAACGAAGGTGATGAGCCAAGATTTACGCAACCAAACCTTTATAAATTAATTTCAAAACATCAGAATCCAAGAGAGATTTACAAGGAACTTTTAATTAAGGAAAATGTAGTTTCTGATGAGGTTTTGAAGAAAATGGAGCAGGATTTCAAGGCTTTGCTTGATGAAAACTTCGATGCGTCCAAAGAAATCGAAAGAAATACAATGGATGTTTTTATGCAGGATGACTGGACGGAGTATCCAATTGGAGGCAAAAACTGTGTGACGGCTTCAAAAGTTGATACAACATACGATTTGGAAAAACTGAAAGAACTGGCAATTAAGATTTCCACATTACCTGCAGATAAAAAATTCATCAACAAGATTACGCGTCTTTTCGAGAACAGAATAAAAATGGTGGAAACCAATTCTTTGGATTGGGCAATGGGAGAATTGTTGGCTTATGCAACGCTTCTTACTGAAAAATATAACGTAAGAATCTCAGGGGAAGATGTAGAAAGAGGAACATTCTCTCACCGTCACGCTGTCGTTAAAACTGAAGATACGGAAGAAGAATACATTCCGCTTCGCCATGTGAACGAGCAGAGATTTGATGTTTACAACTCACACTTGTCAGAATATGGTGTTTTAGGATTTGATTACGGTTATGCTATGGCTGCGCCGAGAACTTTAACCATTTGGGAAGCTCAGTTCGGAGACTTTACTAACGGTGCTCAGATCATTGTTGACCAATATTTGGTAGCTGCCGAAGAAAAATGGAAAATTCAGAACGGTTTGGTAATGATGTTGCCTCACGGTTCCGAAGGTCAGGGTGCGGAACACTCTTCCGCAAGATTGGAGAGATTCCTGACGCTTTGCGCGAATGAAAATATCATTGTTGCCAATATTACTTCACCAGCTAATTATTTCCATTTGTTGAGAAGACAGATGAAATTCGGATTCAGAAAGCCATTAGTAATTATGACGCCTAAATCGCTGTTAAGACATCCAAAAGTAGTCTCTCCGTTAGAAGATTTAGCCAATGGAAGCTTCCAACCGATCTTGGACGATCCAACAGCAGATCCGGCAAAAGTAGAAAGGCTGGTTCTTTGTACAGGTAAGTTGTATTATGATCTATTAGCTAAGAAAGAAGAGCTTAATGATGACAAAGTAGCTTTGGTAAGATTGGAACAAATCTATCCTTTGAACATGGATAATATCAATACGATCTTTGATAAATATAAGAATAGGAAAGAATTGATCTGGGCTCAGGAAGAACCCGAAAATATGGGTGCTTGGAGTTATATCTTAAGAAACTTCAGAGATACAGGAATACAGGTGATTTCTCCTGTTCCAAGTGGAACGCCTGCGCCTGGAAGTCATAAAATGTTTGAGAAAAATCAGACCAAAATTATCAATGATGTTTTTCAAACCAATGATGAGCCTGCAAAAAGACCTGTAACAGCCTAACAAAATTAATAAACTATAAGAATAACAATCTCCGGATTGTTCTGAAATTAAAAACAATTATTAGTATGTCAATATTAGAAATGAAAGTTCCTTCACCGGGAGAATCTATCACAGAAGTTGAAATTGCAACGTGGCTAGTACAAGACGGTGATTACGTAGAAAAAGACCAGCCGATTGCAGAAGTAGATTCTGACAAGGCAACTTTGGAACTTCCTGCTGAGCAAAGTGGAATCATCACTTTGAAAGCTGAAGAAGGAGAAGTGGTGCAAGTGGGGCAAGTGGTTTGTCTTATCGATATGGATGCTGCAAAACCGGAAGGTGCTGCTGTTCCTGCTGCTGAGCAACCTAAAGGAGAACCAAAAGCAGAAGTTAAAAAAGAAGAACCAGCTCCAGCAAAAGTAGAAGCTGCTAAAACTGAATCTTATGCTTCTCAAACACCTTCGCCTGCAGCCAAAAAAATCCTTGATGAAAAAGGAATCAATGCATCTCAGGTAACTGGTACAGGTAGAGACGGCAGAATCACCAAAGATGATGCGGTAACAGCTTCTGTACCTGCAATGGGAAGTGCTCCTGCGGGTGGAAACAGAGCTCAGACCACTACAAAACTTTCAGTTCTAAGAAGAAAATTGGCGGCAAGATTGGTTTCCGTTAAGAATGAAACAGCAATGCTGACGACCTTCAACGAGGTGGATATGTCGGAGATTTTCAGAATCAGAAAACAGTATAAAGAAGAATTCGCTGCAAAACATGGTGTAGGTCTTGGATTTATGTCATTCTTTACAAAAGCGGTAACAAGAGCCTTAAAATTATTCCCGGATGTGAATGCATCTATCGACGGCGATTTCAAAATCAATTATGACTTTGCTGATATTTCTATTGCAGTTTCAGGTCCTAAAGGATTAATGGTTCCTGTTCTTAGAAATGCTGAAAATATGACTTTGAGAGGTGTTGAAGCTAACATCAAAGATCTGGCAACAAAAGTAAGAGACGGAAAAATCACTGTTGATGAAATGACAGGCGGAACATTCACAATTACCAATGGTGGTGTTTTTGGGTCAATGTTATCAACACCAATTATTAATCCACCGCAATCTGCAATTCTTGGGATGCATAACATTATCGAGAGACCTGTTGCTGTAAAAGGACAAGTAGTGATCAGACCAATGATGTATGTAGCAATGTCTTATGACCATAGAATTATCGACGGAAGAGAATCTGTAGGATTTTTGGTAGCCGTGAAAGAAGCGCTTGACAATCCGGTTGAGTTCCTGATGGATGGCGACGAAAGAAAAGCATTGGAATTATAAGAAATTATATTCAGCATAAAATTAAGAGAGCAGGTTTTGCTCTCTTTTTTGTTATATTTATTGATGAAATTTTATTTTAATGGAATGTTTTGAATTACCACTTTACAAAAAATCTCAAGAAATTTTTGATGTGCTTGAAACTATAACAGATTTATTTCCAGATGATAATGAATATTTACAAAGTATCAAAGGTAATTTAATTGGCGATATAATGACGATTCAAGCTAAAATTTGTGGTGCTGAAGCAGTGAAGCTTTATGATATTAAAATGGAGAATGCTACAATTATTAGAAAAGTGGCGAGAGATATTTTTGTTGGAGGAAACACTTTGGAGCATTTTGGTTTTTCTGATTCTAAATACTATAATTTAGTGAGAAACTTAGTTGAAGAATTCAGACTTTTATTCATCGATTGGATTTCTGGTTTCAATCCAAAATATTATATTGTCGATAGCTGGGGTTTGTTCAATCCGCCGGGAATTTCTTCTGATTACGAACTTGATTTTTTAGATAAAGATGAATAATTTTTACATTCTTTACTAAGTTTTATGCCTTTGCAAACTTTAAAATATTTTCTATAATTAATAAAATCTTTGCGTTCGAAAAAGAAATAATTAAGTAAAAACCATTTCCAAAATTCACAATTAATCCTTACTTTTGAGCAATGGAAAATTTTATCGTATCCGCACGCAAGTACCGTCCGCAAGAGTTTGATACTGTTGTTGGACAATCTCACGTTACCGATACTTTAGAACACGCCATAGATGAAAGTCAGTTGGCTCAGGCATTGCTTTTCTGTGGACCAAGAGGCGTCGGTAAAACAACCTGTGCCAGAATCTTAGCCAGAAAAATCAATGAAAAATCCGGCGCTGCAGATGATGAAGGATTTGCATTTAATATTTATGAGTTAGATGCGGCTTCCAATAACTCTGTTGACGACATTCGTGAACTGATTGACCAGGTAAGATTTGCACCTCAGGTTGGCAAATACAAAGTTTATATCATCGATGAGGTTCACATGTTGTCTCAGGCTGCTTTCAATGCGTTTCTGAAAACTTTGGAAGAACCACCTGCACATGCAATCTTTATTCTTGCAACGACTGAGAAACACAAGATTATTCCAACGATTCTTTCAAGATGTCAAATCTATGATTTCAAAAGAATCACAATTGAAGATATCCAGGATCATCTTAGAAAAATTGCGGAAAAAGAAAATATCACTTATGAAGATGATGCGCTTTACCTTATCGCTCAGAAAGCGGATGGTGCTTTGAGAGATGCTTTGTCCATTTTTGACAGACTAAGTACATTTTCTCAGAAAAATATTACGCTTGAGAAAGCTGCAGAAGTTCTCAATATCCTGGATTATGATCAATACCTTAGGATTGTTGACCTGGCAAAAGAGAATGATATCCCGGGTGTGTTGACAGCTTTTGATGAGATTGTTAAAAAAGGTTTTGATCCGCATATTTTTGTTGCAGGATTAGGCAATCATTTCCGTGATCTGATGATGGCGCAAAATCCAAAAACACTCAACCTCATTGAAGTTGGTGAGAAAACAAAAGCTAAGTTTGCTGAACAATCCCAAAAATGGTCAGCTCAACAACTGATAGACGGGATCGAAATCTGCAATTTTGCCGATATCAATTACAAAAATTCCAAAAACCCGAGACTGACTGTTGAGATTGCACTGATGCAATTATCAAGTCTGACAGCAGGTTTGGAAGCTAAAAAAAAAAGTTCCTGATATTAGCGCCGCTTCTTGAAGCTAATTTGATTTCCGATAATAGACCGGTTCCTGTAGAAGCTAAAACTCAGATTGAATCCAAACCTGAGCCTGTAAAATCTGTTTTTGAAGAACCGAAAAAAATCATCCAAAAAGCATCTGAACCAATTGCGAAAATCAATTCGGGTTCAAAATTCAGTATAAAAGCTGCTTTAGAGAAAAAAGAAGAAGTAGAGACAGACAAATTTGCCGATGTCAAAGATGAAAATCTTCCTTCCAGTCATTTTACGCAAACAGATCTGGACAAGGAATGGAATTTATTTCTTAAAAATCTTGCAAAGACCAATACATTTGTCTACAACGCTATCAATAGTTTCAAGTTAGAAAAATCTGATGAACACCAGATTACTGTAAAGTATTCTTCAGAAACAGCAAAAGCTGAATTTGACAGATTAAGCATTGAATTTTTTAATCATTTTAAACACAAAGTCAATAATTTCAAAATCGAAATCGATTATCAAACGGACTTAACTATCAAAAAAGAGGTAATAACCAAACGCAAAATTTTTGAAAGATTTGTAGAAATTAATCCCGTTTTGAAAGATTTGGATGATCTGATGAAATTTGATTTGACATAACCAATTACACGGTTCCAAAAACCGGAAAATTTTGACATCCGGTTTTTATATCCTTCTGCCTTTTCTTTATAAAATCCGTGGGACGCATTCCGTTAATTTCTCGGAAAAGGTTTGAAAAGTTTGTCCTGGAAGCAATACCGCATTTTTCTGCCAAAGTTTCTATTTTGTATGTGAGATAGATCTTGTCATTATACAATTTGTTTGTAATATAACGGATTCTTAATTCGCTGAGGTATCTGTTAAAGTTGACACCTTTATACTCATTGATAATCTGCGAAAGATAATTGGAGTTGGTGTGTAGTTTGTGAGCTAATTTGTTGATTGTTAGTCCATTTTCTATAAATCCGCATTTGTCTTCAAAAGATTTTAATTTTGACAGTATCTGTCCAACAAGTTCTTCGTTTAAGTTGCATTTTTCATCTTCATTTGGCTTTGAATCAAATTTCTCATGGGAAGGTGTGTAAAAATTATTCAGGATTTTGTCCTCAAGAATTTTGTAATTGATTTTGATGTTCTTTTCATTTCTCAGTTTTTCTGCGATTATTGCAACCAAAAGTAAAGCTAAAAATATAAGACCAATGATAATCCATTTTCCCCAGGATGTTGTTCTTTCCAGTCTTTCTTTTTCTTCCTGCAAAGTCCTCGTATCGTAATCTTTGTGGATTGTGGAAGATAAGTAGGCAAAGTCTTTAGAAATTATTCTGTCGGCTTTCAATAGTTGCTTGGTGTAATAAAGTTCTTTGGAGTTATCCTTTTGATCTTTATAATAATGTATCAGCTGCTCATAATTTTCTCTCAGTTCCGGTAAAATAAAATTGTGTTCCTGAAAAACAGAATCTACTTTTTGGAAATACTGAATGGCCTTATGAGAGTTTTCTAAAGCTAAATATGATTTCCCAATATAAAAATAGTTAACTGTTGACCATGCAAAATCATTAATGTGATTAATTGGTTTTATTGATTTTTGCAGTGAGTTAAGAGCATTTTTAACATCATTTTTTCTGAGCTGTTCAATTCCTTTTTCTTTCAAAAAATAGCCGTATTCCTGCTGGAAGTCAGGATTGTTTTGTGTTTGAGCAAGACCTTTGGTAATCAAAGAATCAGCTGCATTGTAACTCTTGAGATTTCTATAACAAACAATTATCCTGTGTAAGCTATTGTAATAGCCTTTTTTGTTGTTAAAAATAATATTGGGATGCGCTTTTTCCTGCAGCTTTTGATAGAAATAATCATTGGCCTTCTGAAAATGAGCCAAAGCAGAATCATAATATCCGAGATAACATTTTACTACTCCAAGATGATACAGGATTTCATTTTTCAAATAGTCATTAGTAGAATTTTCAGAATATTCATATGCTTTCAAATACTCATCAAGAGCAGGTTTATATTTTTTATAATTGAAATAATAAATAATTCCTTTTCCAAGATAAGCATCACTGATAATATCATTGTTTTTTGAAAGCAATGCTGCATAAACAGTGCTGTCAGCATATTTTAATTTATCCACAGAAGAAGCGGAATAAAACACAGCATCTTCATATCCCTGCGCAAGCCTATCGTAATCTTTTTTTTGTTTTGCCAGTTTTATGTACTGATCTAGAAAAACAAAAGCTCTTGAATCATTTTCAGGATAATTCTCATAATTCTTTTTGATATTATAATAATCACTATACTTCTTTTGCTGAGAAAAGTAGAGATTAAAAAACAGAATTGCAGTTATGAAATAGATTTTTTTCATACCTCTTAAAATAATGGTTAAGTTTTATACTCAAATTTAACCAAAATTTGTGCTAAATTAAAAGTATTATTAATTTATAATTATTAAAAATAAATTAAACTCTTTGCGAATAATATTTACATATAAATCAACAGTTTAAAGATTAATAAACATATTTATTGATGTGTGCTTATTTACAAATAAGCACCATTATTGTTTTTAGGAGCTAACGATTGTCAATAGATTTGGTAAAGAATTCTAAAATAAACCGGCCGGGATAACCTTTAAAATTATTAACAATGAATAAGTTTATCTCAACAATCTTAGCAGTATCAATTTTAATTATTACGAATTCTTGCAGATCGCAAGACGAAGATTTGATACCAAATCAAACTGAAAATACAGAACCATCAATTATTAAGAGAAGCACAGACAGCATCCAGGTAAATACTTCTAATCCCGAAAACCAATTGGTTGAAGGTGATCCACCACCAAAAAACGGACATCAATGGTGAAAATAAAAACTAATAACTATGAAAACCTACAAAAGAATTATGTAAGCGATATCTAGAAGAAAGGAGTTCTCGGAGTGTTAGAATTACATTTCCAGTAGGAATTAATAAGAGGCTTTGGATGTTTATCATTTTTTGGCTTTTTAATAAATAATATTTTAATACGAAATTCATGGAAAAAAACTTCTTATTATTCGTTTTTTTTGTATTAACGAATATTTCACAAGCACAAGTAGGGATTAATACATCAGATCCCAAATCGACTCTTGATATCAACGGAAATTTAAAAATACGTAATGTAACTTCTGTAACTTCTGTCAATAGCAATCAAACTATTTTGTTAAGGGATAAAACTTCCACAACAGGAGATTTTGAAATAAAAGAAATCAGTTCAGACTTATTGGTTGTTGCTAATGCCAGTGCTTATTATGCATCAAAATCTGGTTCCTGGTCACTTTTAGATCTTGGATTGGGAACTTTTTGGTCAAAAATTAATTTGACAGGTGCCAGTGACACCAAAGTCGGAAATCCTGCACTTTTTAACACAGGGGTCTATACGGCTCCACAAGCGGGAATTTATACTATTAGTTATGAATTTCAATTTCCTGCCGGAGTGAACTTGGAAGCCTTAGGCAGTAAGAGATTAGGAATTATAAAGAACGGGAGCACTATTTGGGATGAAAAAATTTTTGATGGTGTCAGAGTTTCTATTTTGGGTGTTACCTTAGCTTCGGTGCCTGTAACTTCTACTTCATTGACATCATTGGTGCAGCTTGCAGCAGGAGACACGATTACATTTGCTGTCAATGTTTCCGGATTACTTCCAATTGATATAACGCTTTTGAATAGTGCAAAAGTTAGTCTTTATATCTATAAAATCTCTAATTGACACCAAATTATTTTCTTATACATAAAAGCACAAATTAAGATTCTCAGAATTCAAATGTTGAATTAAATTTATAAAAGCAGATGATTCTGCTTTTATTTTTTGCCTAAGAATTAAGTTTAGTTTGATATTAATTTATATATTTGTTCAGGATTTCTTCAACACAAGAAGAAAAAATATTAATCAAAAACAAGCTAAAGTCCTTTAACTAAGGATTTATGAAATGGAATTAAACCAATTTCCATATTTTGAAACGACAAAATCTGCCTTCACTTGGGGTGGATTATTTAGCTTTTTTGGATTTTATTACGGAAATTTCAGAAACTATTACCGATTTTATTGGTTTAGCTAGCTGAATTTCTTTCTCAAAAAACTCACGGAATAATTTCAAATTCCGGACATAATTAAAATTTTTTTAACGGTATTTTTTGAAAAAGAATTATAAATCAGGATTTATAACAGATAAACTGTTGCACTAATATTAAATATATAACATTAAAAATAAATGAACTTAAACGAATTGAAAAATGACTGGGTTAAGGAATTTTCAAACCCAATGATCATTGCAGGACCTTGCAGCGCAGAAAGTGAAGCTCAAATGTTGGAAACAGCAAGAAGATTAAAAGAAACAAACGCAGAAATTTCTGCATTCCGGGCAGGAATCTGGAAACCTAGAACAAAACCAAACGGTTTTGAAGGAGTAGGGGTAATCGGTCTTAACTGGCTCAAAAAAGTTAAGGAAGAATTCGGATTCAAAACAGCAACAGAAGTTGCTAATGCGCATCATGTTTTTGCAGCATTGGAAGCCGATGTAGATATTCTTTGGATCGGTGCGCGTTCTACGGTTAATCCATTTACAGTTCAAGAGATTGCACAGGCTTTGAGAGGGACAGATAAACCGGTTTTGGTTAAAAATCCTGTAAATCCCGATCTGGCACTTTGGATTGGCGCTTTGGAGAGACTTTTAGGTCAGGGTGTAGAAAATATCGGTGCCATCCACAGAGGGTTTTCAACTTACCAAAAAACCAAGTACAGAAATATCCCGAACTGGCAAATTGCTTTGGATTTTAAAAATCAATTCCCTAACATTCCTTTGTTTATAGATCCTTCTCATATTTGTGGAAACAGAACCGGTTTGGCAGGTGTTGCGCAGGAGGCTTTCAATGTGGGTTATCAGGGTGCAATTATAGAAAGCCATTGTGATCCGGACAATGCTTGGAGCGATGCTTCTCAGCAAATCACGCCGGAAGTTTTGGCAGAGATGATCAACAATCTTCAGATTCGTAATTCGGACATCTCAGGATACGAAGACGAGATGGGAAAACACAGAACATTAATCAGTGATATGGATTTCCAGCTGATAGAATTGTTGTCTCAAAGAATGAAAGTATCTGAGAAAATCGGAAAACTGAAAAAAGAAAATAATATTGCTATTTTCCAGCCGGAACGTTGGAAGGTAATTACGGAATACGCAACTCAGAAAGCATTCGAAACAGGTATGTCACAAGAGTTTATTGAGAAAGTTTTCAAAGCAATTCATGAAGAAAGTATTGAAGTACAAAATAATATTATGATTGATAGGTAACAAGATTTTCCATTTAATTACAGAAACTAAAAGAAGCTAAATTATTAGCTTCTTTTTTTATTGAGGCTAATTTTAAATTTCTAAATTTGCTAAATACAAAATTCTACTGTTTGAAAGGAATCATCATCAAGTCAACCGGAAGCTGGTACCAGGTTTTGGAATCGGAAACAAGACAAATTTATGAAGCCAGAATCCGCGGCAAATTCAAATTAATCAAAACGCGTCTTACCAATCCATTAGCGGTAGGGGACGAGGTAGAATTTTCCCTGGAGCAAGATGATGTTGCCTGGATTACCAAAATTTTTCCACGGAAAAATTATCTCATCAGAAAATCTGTCAACCTTTCCAAGGAAGCCCATATTATTGCTTCTAATATTGATATTGCTTGTTTCATTTATACTTTGAAGTTTCCAGAGACATCTTTAGGTTTTCTGGATCGTTTCCTGGCTTGTTGTGAAGCTTACAACATCTCTCCATTGATTTTATTCAACAAAATGGATGTTCTTTCTGAAGAAGAAACAGAAATTGTAGGAAACATTGAAGCAATATATCAAAACATTGGTTATGAAACTTTAGAAATTTCTTCTTACTCCAAACTGAATCTTGATATTCTGGAAGAAAAAATCAAGAATAGGACTTCAGTATTTTTTGGACATTCAGGTTGTGGGAAATCTACTTTGGTTAATGCATTACAACCGAGTTTGGATCTCAGAACAGGAGAGATTTCTGACACACATCTGAAAGGAAAACATACGACAACATTTGCCCAGATGCATTTTTGGGATTTTGGAGGCTCGGTAATTGATACACCGGGCGTTCGGGAATTCGCAATGATTGATGTTGAGAAAGAAGAAATACAGCATTATTTTCCGGAGATTTTTCAGACAGGAAGAGAATGCAAATATCATAATTGCCTCCACATCAATGAACCTAAATGCGCAGTCATTCATGGTTTGGAAACAGGAGAAATAGAAGAAACCAGATATATTACCTATTTGAAACTGATGGAAGAAGCAGAAGAGATTAACCAGAAATAAAAGATCCTGCAAAAATTTTTGCAGGATCTTTTATTTATATATTTCTCTTTTTAGAATTTCCAGCCAAGTGTAATAAAGAAATTATCTCTCTTATTTTTGACTTTGGAAACTGCGGAAGAACTGCTTAAAAGTTCTATGGCTGCCGGATCAGAATAATAACCGGAAGTTGTATTATTTCCGGTATCAACACCATATAAAAACGGACTTGAGTAAGTTGATGAGATGTTTTGATAAGAAGCATCGATATAAAATGCCTGAAAATCATAACCAATACCAGCGCCAATTACATTTCTTTTTCCAATAAAAAGATTAGAATAAGACTGATTAGATGTTGAACCATTATCATTGTAATTGGATATAGAGATATTATCAAAACTATTTCCTTGGTAAGCATAACCTCCTCTTAATCTGAAAGCGGCAATTCTGTATTCTGCTCCAACTCTTACTTCTGAGGAGTTTTTATAAGAATCACTGAAGAAATCATTTAATTCCTGTTCTGCACCACCATATTCTTTATATTTTGGTTTTGTAATTCCTTGAATAAAATCGACATTCAAAGCAAAATTCTTACTTGGAACAAAAGCAGCACTAATCGTTGCTTTCATAGGTGTTGACAATTTTCTGTCTTCAGTAAAAACATCATAATAACTGTCTTCCTTATAATATTGATTAAAAACCCTATCCATATTCCACCAGGTAGGAGTTTCTATTGCGGCTCCTAACCTGAATTGATTATTTAATTTAGCAATGACTCCAATGTTGGCAGAAAATCCGTCTGCTCTTTCTGTAAAATTGGTGTATTGCTTATCAAAGGATGAAATCGTATTCGTTGTATTATTTTGAAAATTAGCAAAATCATCCTGACTCAAATAGGAGTTATGAAAATTAAGCCCTGCTCCAAAATAAAAACGATTATCGTAATTAGCCGCAACAGTAAAACTCGTTTTTGAGATGTCTCCCGTTCTGTTATAGACATGTCCTAAATAAGAGTAGTTAGCAGGAGTACCTACACCTGGGTTACTAGAAATTTGTATGTTCTGATTACCCGCAGATTCTACATAATTGTCAATAGATCTGGTATTGTAATTGATTCCAAGATTGATGAATTTCCATTTTGAAGTATCTCCAAGGTTTACAGATAAAACACCTCCTGAGTTGTTAAGATCCGTATTATTGGTTTTGTAACTAACAGGTTTCCCTGCAAGTGTTGAAGTATTTTGGTTACTATTAATACCTAAGGTAAGATTAACATCACTGGTTATAAAAACTCCGATCCCGGCAGGGTTTACGCTTGCGGAAGAAATATCTCCTCCAAGCGCTCCCATTGATCCTGCCATAGAATTATATTTTGAAGTTCCATTAATCGGGTTTCCGGAATATACATCAATTGTATTTGTAATTACCGATACATCCTGAGCTTTTAGATAGAAAAATGAAGCAGGAATACTAATCAGTAATAAAGTTTTTTTAAGCATTTTATCGTTAAATGTTTTTATTATTAATAGATGAAATTATCTTCTGCCTCCGCCGCCAGAACGCATTCCGCCGCCGCCACCGGATGAACCACCTCGGAAGCCGCCTCCGGAATTAAATCCTCCAGAATTTCCGCCCGATCTTGTTGGTGCATTATAACTATCATTTCTAAAACCACCATTTGGCTGAGTTCTTATACCTCCATTATTTCTTATGCCACCATTATTGGGAAAGTTTGGTTGAGTTCTAATTCCTCCATTATTTCTAACACCTCCGTTGTTAGGATAATTTTGTCTAATTCCACCATTGTTAGGGTAGTAAGGATAACTTCTGGTGCCATTTCCGGCATTTCTCACACCATTATTTCTGATACCGGAATTGCTATTATCAGACATCCGGATAGAATTTCTCAATCCTGCAGTACTATTAATACCTCGGAAGCCATTGGTTCTATTTTGTGGTATCATACCCGACAGTCTTCCATTATAACCTGATCTGTTATAATAGATTGGATGATGATAACCCCCATAATATGGATAGTAATAACCTCCCCATCCCCATCCGGAGTTCCAAAAAGGATCGTAGAATCCTCCCCAACCCCAAGGTGAATAAAATGAGTTGCCCCATCCCCAGCCAAATCCTAGTCCCCAACCAAAAGAATTGAAGCCGCTGTTCCATCCCCAACCATAGTAAGGATAACCCCAGCCACCATAACCACCCCAACCCCAATTGTTAAAACTTGTATAATTGGTTTCAGTTCCGGTAAAAGTTCCCCAGTCAGAATCATTTGCTAGCGGTTTTGTATACTTGTTCTGCTGATCTTGTATGTTTTGTTGGTTGTTGTCATAGATACTTGGATAGGTGTCCTGATAGTTGTAATAATCATCAACTTGATTACCATAATTACCGGAATATGATCCTGCAGGTAAAGAATCCTTGTTAGGATCATAATATACACCATCAGTTTCTGAATAGCCTCCGGTATAAATTACACAGGAAGTTAAAAGAAAGCTGCTGGAAATCAGAATCAAACCTTTTGATTTGATTAGATTTAAAAGGCTTGTATTGTTGATATTTTTCATTTTATAAGAAGTATTAAGTTTCATATATTTGCATTTCTTAAAAGAAACCAAATTTTATACCATTTAAATTTAATAAAATACGTGTAAAATTAGGCTTTTTATTTAGATTAAAAAGTTTAAAAAAAGTTAAAAAACTATATCAAAAAATTTATGGCAAAGTTAACATCAAGAGCAGAAGATTATAGCAAATGGTATAATGAATTGGTTGTTAAAGCAGATTTAGCAGAAAATTCGGGCGTTAGAGGATGTATGGTTATCAAACCCTATGGTTATGCTATTTGGGAAAAAATGCGTGACGAGATGGACAAAAAATTCAAAGAAACCGGACATCAGAACGCTTATTTTCCTCTTTTTGTTCCCAAAAGTCTGTTTGAAGCCGAAGAAAAAAATGCAGAAGGTTTTGCCAAAGAATGTGCTGTTGTTACCCATTACAGATTAAAAAATGACCCTGATAATCCCGGAAAACTAATTGTTGATCCGGAAGCTAAACTGGAAGAAGAATTGATTGTACGTCCAACTTCGGAAGCAATTATATGGAATACGTATAAAAATTGGATTCAATCTTATCGGGATTTGCCGATTCTGATTAATCAGTGGGCTAATGTTGTAAGATGGGAAATGAGAACCAGATTATTCCTAAGAACTGCTGAATTTCTTTGGCAGGAAGGTCACACGGCTCACGCTACAAAAGATGAAGCAGTTGAAGAGACTGAAAAAATGCTGGAAGTCTATGCGAAGTTTGCAGAAGATTTTATGGCCATTCCGGTTATCAGAGGGATCAAATCGCCTTCTGAAAGATTTGCCGGAGCTGACGAGACTTATTGTATCGAAGCTATGATGCAGGACGGCAAAGCTTTGCAGGCTGGAACTTCACATTTCCTTGGTCAAAATTTCGGAAAGGCATTTGATGTCAAATTCACTACAAGAGAAGGAAAGATTGAACACGCTTGGGGAACATCTTGGGGAACATCAACCAGATTAATGGGAGCTTTGATTATGACGCATTCCGATGATCTTGGTCTGGTTTTACCACCAACCTTGGCACCGATTCAGGTTGTGATTGTTCCTATTTTCAAAGGTGAAGAACAATTGGCTCAGATCAGCGAAGTAGCTTTGGAAATTCAGGCAAAACTAAGGGCAAAAGGAATTTCGGTTAAATTCGATGATGATACGCAAAACAAGCCAGGCTGGAAATTTGCTGAGTATGAATTAAAAGGTGTTCCCCTGAGAATTGCAATGGGTCCAAGAGATTTGGAAAACAAAACTGTTGAGTTGGCAAGACGGGATAACTTAACCAAAGAATCTGTTTCTATTGAAGGTTTGGAAAATTACATCGAAGAATTATTGAAAACAATCCAAAAGGATATCTATAACAAAGCATTGACTTTCCGTGAAGAAAATATCACAAAAGTTGACTCATATGAAGATTTTAAGAAGGTTCTGGAGGAAAAAGGGGGATTTATCCTCGCTCACTGGGACGGAACTGAAGAAGAAGAAGAGCAGATCAAACAAGAGACAAAAGCGACTATCAGATGTATTCCTTTGAATAATGAACTGGAAGATGGCATTTCTCTAATATCAGGAAAACCATCCAAACAAAGAGTTGTATTTGCAAAGTCATATTAATATAAAAAACCGTCTCGTTATCAGCTAAGAGGCGGTTTTTTGTTTAGAAAATTAATTTATTTTTTGTTTTTGTCTTGTTAAAATTTTATTAAAATTATTAATTCTATAAAAAGGTGGATTAATATTTGGTAATATTATAAAGTCAAACACAAAAAATAAACTAGTATGTCAATTAATCTAATCGAACTTGTAAAAAGCCAGCTAGGACCGGAAACGGTTTCTCAGGCTGCAACTCAACTTGGAGAAAGTGAGTCAGGAGTTTCAAAAGCAATTTCAGCATTATTACCAGCGGTTGTTGGAGGATTTTCAAACAGCAATGCCCAATCAGAACTTTTCAGTACACTGAAAGATGCTGCTTCATCCGGAGTTTTATCCAATCTTCTTGGTAATCTGGGTGAAAATGATTCTTTAATTTCCAGAATTCTGTCACTGATCTTTGGAGATGGCGATAAGTTATCTGCGTTAACCAGCTCTGTGTCAAGTTTTGCGGGCATTAGCAATGATTCTACAAATTCATTATTAAATTTGGTTACAGGCGCGACTGCAGGCAGTCTTGGAAGGTACATCTCCGATAGCAATCTTGATTTGTCGTCATTTGGAAGCTTATTGTCAGGTCAAAAAGGATTTTTATCTGCTCTTATACCAGCTGGATTCAGTTTTGGTACTTTAGGATTAGGAAACTGGTTTGGGAATGATACAGAAACTGTAAATGTACCACCCAACACACCAACAGCTGAAGCTGCCGCAAGTCCGAAAATTGATGTTAACAGAAGCGGAGCTACTCACGAGATTACTTCTGATCAAGATTCCGGAGGAAGTATTTGGAAGTGGCTGCTACCGTTGTTACTACTTCTGTTGCTAGGCTGGTTTTTCTGGAAGCAGTGCAACAAAAAAGCAGACACAGTTCCGACAGCAACAGTTGATTCTACAACAGTCGTTACAGACTCGACAAATGCTGCAGGAGATACAGTTGCCGTCACAAGAGAAACAACAGTTGTAACATTGCCAAGCGGAAAAACTTTACAGGCATACAAAGGTGGAATAGAAGATCAAATTGTCACCTTTCTAAAATCTGACGAGTATAAAAATGCAACAGATGAACAACTGAAAGATAGATGGTTCAATTTTGATAATCTTAATTTTGAATTTGGAAAAGCAGTTTTAACACCGGAATCTAAAGTTCAGTTGGAGAATCTGAAAATGATTTTAACTGAATTTCCAGATGCGAAAATTAAAATCGGCGCCTATACTGATAAAAAAGGAGATGAAAATACTAACCTCAAATTATCCGGTGAGAGAGCAAATGTTGTAAAAACATCAATCAATTCTCCACAGGTCAAAGAAGCAGAAGGTTATGGATCTAAGTTTGCGAAAGTTCCTGCAGAAGCTTCTGATAAAGAAAGAGAATCTGACAGAAAAACAGCAGTCAGATTTTTGAAATAAATTCTAATTTCAATTGAATATAAACTGTCAATTATTTGGCAGTTTTTTTATTGCCTGTTTGTGAGTTAAGCAAAGTATTATTATTTTTGTTAGTCTAATCTAACATTTTTGGTTTTTGAAAGAAAAAAATAAAGCCTGGCGAAAAGAAAAAACTGCGAATTCCTTGAATGAGGTTTTTTCAAGCATTCCTATTCCTGAGAGTGGTAGCTTCAGGAAGAAATTTATGGCCTATGTTGGGCCCGGATTATTGGTTGCTGTAGGTTATATGGATCCCGGGAACTGGGCAACGGATATTGCGGGTGGAGCACAATTCGGATATACACTTCTGTCTGTGATTTTGATTTCGAATCTTTTTGCGATTGTTTTGCAGCATTTGTCTGTTAAGCTGGGAATTGTTGCTGAAAGAGATTTGGCCCAGGCTTGTAAAGATCATTTTCATCCTGCTGTGAATTTTATTCTCTGGATCTTTTGTGAGATTGCGATAGCTGCCTGTGATCTGGCAGAAGTAATAGGCTCAGCAATAGCATTAAATCTTCTATTTGGAATTCCTTTAAGTATAGGAGTTGTGATAACAATTATTGATGTCTTTTTGATTTTGTTTCTGCAATCCAGAGGTTTCAGATACATCGAAAGTATTGTTGGAGGATTAATCTTCATTATTTTTGTGGCCTTTTTTTATGAAATTTTTCTAAGTAAACCTGAAGTTTTTCCAATGCTGAAAGGTTTGATTCCCCAAAAGGAAATTATTACCAATCCATCAATGCTTTACATTGCCATTGGAATTTTAGGAGCGACAGTAATGCCTCACAATCTTTATCTGCACAGCAGCATTGTCCAGACACGAAATTATCCAAGAACTAATGAAGGGAAAAAAGAAGCATTAAAATTTGCAAGTCTTGACAGTAGCCTTTCTCTGATGCTGGCTTTTGTCATTAATGCTGCAATTCTGATTATTTCTGCTGCGACTTTCCATACATCCGGCAATAAGGACGTTGCTGACATTAATGATGCTTATATGCTTTTGACACCGCTTTTAGGAACAACCTTGGCGAGTATTTTCTTTGGTATCGCTCTACTTGCTTCAGGACAGAATTCTACATTAACGGGAACGTTAGCCGGACAAATTGTAATGGAAGGTTTTCTGAATATCAGGCTAAAACCTTGGGTCAGAAGACTGATTACAAGATTAATTGCCATTATTCCCGCCTTAATTGTTTCAATTCTTTACGGAGAAAAGGGAACTGCAGAATTATTGGTTTTCAGTCAAGTGATTTTGTCAATGCAGTTGAGTTTTGCTGTAGTTCCATTGGTGATGTTTACAGGTAGTAAAGCCAAAATGGGAGAGTTTGCAAATAAATCTTGGTTAAAAATCATGGCTTGGATTATTAGCGCAATTATCATCATCCTGAATCTATATCTTTTAAAGGAAACTATTTTTCCATAAATCAAAAAACCGAATCACTTGGATTCGGTTTTTTATGTTGATTTTTTGATAATCAATGTTGTTTTGTGCGCAGCGCGCCCCGGGCTGAACGGAGCTCTTTTTCTTTTTTGTAAAAAAAGAAAAAAGCGGGAGTGGAGCACGGATAAAGGCGCCCTTATAATTTTACCCTAATTTCTTAGAATCCGCTACGAATTGGGCTAGTCCAGAATCTGTTAAAGGATGTTTTAATAGATTAAGAATAGATGCCAGAGGAGAAGTAATAACATCTGCCCCGATTTTTGCACAATTGATGATATGCATTGGACTTCTGATAGATGCTGCAAGGATTTCTGTATCGAAAGCGTAGTTGTCAAAAATAACTCTGATCTCTTCGATCAAATTAAGACCGTCTACAGAAATGTCATCTAATCTGCCTAAAAACGGAGAAACATAAGTTGCTCCTGCTTTTGCTGCCAAAAGAGCTTGTCCGGCTGAGAAAATCAATGTACAGTTGGTCTTGATGCCTTTGTCAGAAAAATATTTAAGAGCTTTCACACCGTCTTTGATCATTGGGATTTTTACAACAATTCTCTCATGAAGTGCTGCTAATTCTTCTCCTTCTTTGATCATTTCCTCATAAGTGGTTGAAAGAACTTCTGCGGAAACATCACCGTCCGAGATATTGCAGATATCGATATAATGTTGGTTGATTGCTTCTTTGCCCGAGATTCCTTCTTTTGCCATTAAGGAAGGGTTAGTTGTTACACCGTCTAAAATTCCTAGATCCTGTGCTTCTTTGATCTGATCCAGATTAGCTGTATCAATGAAAAATTTCATATATAGATTTTTTATTTGTTTTTAAATGTTTGTTCGCAAATATACATTTTTAGTTGGCACTGAAAAAATCAAAAAAGAAGTCCGGAGACTTCTTTTTTGATTTATTTCATTCCAGCTTCTTTTGCTTTAAACTCATTATACTTTGCTGTATTCTGAGTAGTCATGTACATGCCTTTTAGAAGTGTTACGACTTCTTTATTATTAGGATCGTTTGCATAAAGTTTTTCTGCATAAGGTAAAGCTTTTTGGAATCTTGCTCTTCTTTGCTCCAGAACTTTGTTGGCTTCATCAATTTTGCCTGCTTTTTTAAGCTCTCTGTATTGATTGATAGCTGCTTCATCTTCTCCTAAAATTGCAAAAACTAAATTGTTAAGTGCATTTGGAAATTTGGGATCAAGATCAACTAATTTTTTGAAAGTGGCCTCTGCTTCAGCTTGTTTTGAAGGATCTTTACTCTGCATCACCCCAAGATTGTACAAACTTTCTTTATCGTTTGGATTAGCAGCTATTTTTGCCTTCAGGTTATTTACAAACTCATCGGTTTTACCAGATTTGAAATAAGAATTACTTTGAACTTGTCCTAAAGATTGATTTTTAGGGAATTTTTTTAATCCTTCTTCTGCAACTTTACCAGCTTCGTCATATTTTCCTTGTTCGAATAACAGAGATGCTGTTACCTCATAAAGCTCTTCTTGTTTGCTCGGTGTTTTCTCAATTTTGAAATCTGAGTAACCGGCGTTTGCTTTTTTGTAAAGATCAAATGCCGCTTTATCCAAAGTTTCTACTTGTCCGGTCTTTGTATTTTTTGCAGTGTAAACAGTTTCTTCGCCTGTATAATTTGATTTGATCAATGACTGGAGAATATCAGTCGACTGAGCTTTTTTATCAGGAGTCTGAGCATAGGCTACACCTGCGTAATAAAGTAAATTTTTGTTGTCCTGACCTGCAGCTTTGAAAAGATAATATGTTTCTGCAAATTTTTCACCGGCAACATCAAATTTTTTGTTGTTATAGCTAGTAGTTGCAGCCTCATTTGCTTTGCGTAAAAGGGGATCGATGACCTCTCTTAATTTTTCCGTCAATGCAGGTGAATATTTTTCTTGTTTAAGAGAAAGTCCGCTTCCTGACTTATCTGCTGCTGCTTTCCCGACAAAATATACCTTATTCTTTTCAGCATCCTTACCGGTGTAGATTTCTTCGGTTCCAAGCGTTGAAATTTTAGCAAGATATTCTGCACCTTCAATATTTTTTCCGGCTTTTAAAAGAGATAAGCCTTTTGCATAATAATATTGTTCAAGAACAGAAGGTTCCAGCAGATAAGTTTTATCGCCAAAGATACCTTCAGCTTTTGATATTTCTGAGTTTGCAGTTGCCAAGTCGCCTGAATCAACTGCTTTTACAGCATTAGCGATCTCTTTTTTCTGTGCCCAAACTAATGATGCAGACAAAATAGCTAAACTTAAAATTAATTTTTTCATTTATTTACTTTTATAATTTAATCGTTATTTTCAGGTTCATCAGCATTATCATTGGCTTCTTCATCTTCAATTTTTCTTAATTCCTCTTTATCTCCAAGATTGATTTGATTGTCACCGGTCTGAGGTTTGTCCTTGAATTCCGGGTTGTTGCTGTCATTTTCAAGTCCTTCTTCATTTTCTTCTTCCACATCCTTATCCATTTCAACTTTGGCAATCGCTGCAATCTCATCATTTCCTTTCAGATTAATGACTTTTACACCTTGGGTATTTCTTCCCATTACTCTCAGGTCGGCAGTATTCATACGGATTGCAACACCGGATTTGTTGATGATCATTAATCCGTCTTCATCTGTTACACTTTGAATGGCAATTAGATTACCTGTTTTCTCCGTAATGTTAAGTGTAATTACACCTTTACCGCCTCTGTTGGTAACCCTGTAATCTTCAACAGCTGTACGTTTTCCATAACCTTTTTCAGACACCACCAAAACAGTATCGTTCTCCAGATCATTAACAACAATCATTCCGATTACTTCATCATTATCTTCAAGGGAAATCCCTCTCACACCTATTGAACTTCTCCCGACTGCTCTTGCTTTTTCCTCAGGGAAACGGATACATTTACCATTCTTGGTAGCAATCATAATTTCAGAATTGCCGTCCGTTAATTTTGCACCTAACAATTGGTCATTATCACGGATTTCGATGGCGTTAACACCGTTGGTTCTCGGTCGTGAATAAGCTTCCAAAGATGTCTTCTTGATCGTACCGTTTTTGGTAATCATTACCACATTCATTTGGTTGATGTATTCTTGATTTTTAAGATCCTTTGTTCTGATGTAAGCCTTGATTTTATCATCAGGTTCGATGTTGATCAAATTCTGAACAGCTCTGCCTTTTGCAGTTTTTGAACCTTCCGGAACTTCGAAAACTCTTAGCCAGAAACATTTTCCTTTTTCTGTGAAAAACAGGAGATACTCGTGGTTGGTTGCAGTTACGATATATTCAAGGAAGTCCTCGTCTCTTGTAGTAGCACCTCTGTTTCCAACACCACCTCTTGACTGGACTTTATATTCGGAAAGAAGCGTTCTCTTGATATAACCAGCGTGAGAAATCGTCAGAACCACTTTTTCGTCAGGAATAATATCTTCGATAGACATTTCTCCACCAGAATAATCGATCTCTGAACGTCTTTCATCACCATATTTTTCTTTGATTTCAATCAATTCATCTTTGATAATTTGATAACGTCTTGGCTCATTGGAAAGAATATCTTCCAGATCTTTGATCAAAGCCATTATCTCTTCATACTCAGCACGGATTTTGTCCAACTCCATTCCGGTAAGACGAGCCAAACGAAGATCCAGAATAGCCTGAGCCTGAATTTCTGATAATTCGAATTCACTAATCAAACCTTCTTTTGCAGCTTGTGGATTTGCGCTGTGACGGATAATCGCAATAGCTCTGTCAAGAGAATCCTGAGTTCCGATTACCTTCATAAAGCCTTCAAGAATATGTGCTCTTTCTTTGGCTTTTCTCAATTCATATTCGGTTCTTCTTACAATCACTTCGTGGCGGTGTTCTACGAAATGGTGAATGAGGTTTTTCAAGTTCAGTTGTTCAGGTCTTCCTTTAACTAAGGCGATATTATTAACTGAAAATGAAGTTTGTAGAGAAGTGTATTTATATAAAAGGTTTAATACGACATTTGGAATTGCATCGTTCTTTAATTCATAAACTATACGAAGTCCTTTTCTGTCAGACTCATCACGGATTTCGTAGATTCCGGTAATTTTTTCATCCTTAACCAACTCAGCTGTTCTGGCAATCATTTCTGCTTTATTAACCTGGTAAGGAACTTCTGTTACTATAATAGCGTTTCTGTTTCCAATCTCCTCGAAGTTAACTTTTGCTCTCAGAACAATACGTCCTCTTCCTGTGTGGAAAGCGTCACGAACTCCATCATAACCGTAGATGATACCACCTGTTGGGAAATCCGGGGCAATGATGTGCTTCATTAGGTCATCAATCGTGATTTCTCTGTCGTCTATGTAAGCGCAGATGGCATCAATACTTTCCGATAAGTTATGCGGTGCCATATTGGTTGCCATACCAACCGCAATACCGGAAGTTCCGTTAACTAAAAGATTTGGGATTTTTGTAGGGAGGACAGTAGGTTCCTGTAAAGAGTCGTCGAAGTTATTTTGAAAATCAACGGTTTCCTTATCAAGATCTGCAAGAATCTCATCAGAGATCTTCTTCAGTCTTGCTTCCGTATAACGCATTGCTGCAGGTGGGTCACCGTCCATGGAACCGAAGTTACCCTGACCGTCTACCTGCTCATAACGCAAGCTCCAAGGTTGTGCCATTCTTACCATTGCATCATAAACCGAGCTGTCACCATGTGGGTGATATTTACCTAAAACGTCTCCAACGATTCTGGCAGATTTCAAATGTTTTCTGTTTGAAAATACATTAAGCCCATACATACCGTAAAGAACACGTCTGTGTACGGGTTTTAATCCGTCTCTTACATCCGGTAACGCTCTTGATACAATTACCGACATCGAATAATCGATGTAAGAGGTTTTCATTTCGTCAACAATGTTGATCGGTATTAACCTTTCTCCTTCCTTATGCATAAATATTTTTAATTTATTGTAAATCAGAACGCTGTGTTAGTTTCTGACCTGTTGAGTTTTTCTGTTTTTTATAACGGGCTAATTTACAAAAAAAATACGATTTTTGCATTCTGAATTTATCAACATTAATCATAAAAAATAAAAAAATGAGCATCCTTAGTATTACTTTTCATACAACAGAAAATAAAATCCAGGAATGGGATCTTTATCTTGAAAATGAGCTACATCAAATGGTTGAAAATCTAATGGATGTTGAAAAATATATCCTGTCCGATGTCCATTCTGATATGGTAAATGAAGGAAAAAATACAAATCTTTTTCTTTGGTTTGATAATGATGATCTGCGCAGTCAGTTTATGGAAAGCGAACTGGTTAATATAGAAGAAAGAATTTTACAGAAATTCGGGCCAGAAGTGATGATTTTTGCTACGTTTCTCAATCCCAAAAAGAAGAGATTTTAAAGGGAATAATTTTTGAGGACAATTAAAACTCAACTCAAATTATGTTCGACAAACAGCAACGCAAACTCAAACGTTCCGCCAAATTAATCTCTGTTCTAAGCAAATACGGATTTAAGGATTTGATTGCCAGGATGGGCAAAAAACCGGACGAAAGTTCTGTAAATGAAATTGTTTCCAAAGGAACGGTTTATGAAAGAATCAGATTGGTTTTGGAAGAGTTGGGGCCAACGTTTGTGAAGCTTGGACAGACTTTCAGTAATCGTGAAGATCTGCTTCCACCGGAATTGATTCAGGAACTGCAGAAACTTCAGGATCGAGTTGAGGTTGTTAAAATGAATGTTGAGGAAATCCTTGAAAATGAATTCAATATTTCGGTCAAAGAACATTTTTCGGAAATCATTTCAAAACCTTTGGCAACTGCTTCTATTGCTCAGGTTTACAAAGCTACTTTAATTTCTGGCGAAGAAGTGATTTTGAAAATCAAAAAACCTGATGTTCTCAGTGTAATCGAGGATGATTTGCTTCTCATTAAAGATTTAGTAAAGCTAATCTCTACTTATTCTGAAATTGCTTCAAAACTAAATCTGAAACAAGCCATTGCAACCTTCGAAAAGTCTTTGTTAGAAGAAGTTTCTCTGGTTAATGAACGAAATAACATCAAGCAATTCTCTCTCAATTTTAAAAATAATAAAGAAACTTACATTCCGATTGTTTATGACGAATTTTCCAACAACAACGTCCTTTGTATGGAGTTTATTGACGGAATCAAAGTCACAGATAAAGCTGAACTTTTACGCCATAATATTGATCCGGTTAAAATTTCGGAAGTTGGATTAAGGTTTTTTGTTTCTCAGATTTTGGATTACGGATTTTTCCACGCTGATCCTCACGCAGGAAATATTTTGGTGAAAAAAGATGTAAGAGTAGTTTTTATAGATTTTGGTGCGGTTGGAAAAATTCAGCCAAATGATAAGGAGATTTTGGAGAGTCTGATTGTTGCTTTTGTTGCGAAGAATTCTAATAAAATTGTACGTTCTCTCAAGAAAATGGCGGTGAGTTATGAGATTCCGGATGATAGGAAATTTGAAAATGATGTGGATGAAGTTCTGAATTTCGTTCACAGCACTTCTTTAAAAGATATTGATCCGCACATTATCATCAACAAAATGAAAGATGTTCTTAAGGATAATCAGCTTTATATGCCAGATTATTTTTATCTTTTGTTCAAAGGAATTGGTTTGATAGAAGGCGTTGGCAGAACCATTAATCCGGATTTGGATATTGTAAAAAGTCTGCATCCTTATACCAAGAAAATATTATCCAAGAAAATCAGTCCGAAAAAAATCTTGAAAAACGGAATGGATAAAGTGATTAATTTCACGGATAATGTAGATGAAATTCCAAAAGAACTTCGTTCTGTTCTGCAAAAACTGGATGATAATAAATTCACGATCTCAAGTGAAATCAAAAATATTGAGAAAACGAATAACCTTATTAAATCTAGCATCATTAATCTGATTTTAGCGATGATTCTGGGGGCGAATATTATTGCAACTGCCATAGTTTTTGTTTCAGAATCAGGCCCAAGGATTGGAGAAATGTCTTTGGTGGCGGTTTTAGGATTTGTGTTTTCTATTTTCCTAGTTATATTTTTATTATTAAGGATTACAAGAAAGTGATTATGTCATTTGTTAAACACAAAGGCACAATGTTTTTTTAATTCAAATTAGATTAGGGCACAAAGTACAACTTGGTTAAATAAAAAATCTTTGATTTTCTTCGTGGTTTAGTATAGTCTAGAGCTAATATATTCTTTGTGTCTTTGTATTTAACTTCGAGCAGATTTATTTTAAAATTTCTTTCTCAGAATCGCTTGTTTTCAACACTTATTTGTAATCCAAATAAATACATTAAATTTGCACCAAATTTTAGACGAAATACATTAATTAAAAGTACTCAATACGGAGTACAACACAAACAATTTATGAGTGCACCTCAAGCAATTACAGAGCTGATTACTCTTGCAGACGGCAGAGAAATCACAATCGAAACAGGGAAGCTGGCAAAACAGGCTGACGGATCTGTAGTCGTAAAAATGGGCGGAACAATGCTTTTAGCAACGGTTGTAGCCAACAAAGAAGCCAATCCTGGTGTAGATTTTCTACCGTTAACAGTTGATTACAGAGAAAAATTCTATGCAGGCGGTAAAATCCCCGGAAACTTTTTCAGAAGAGAAGCTCGTCCTTCAGACCAGGAGATTCTTACAATGCGTTTGGTTGACAGAGTTCTTAGGCCTTTATTCCCTGAAGATTTTCACGCGGAAGTTCAGGTAATGATTTCATTAATTTCTTATGACGGACAGTCGATTCCTGATGATTTAGCAGGTCTTGCAGCGTCGTCAGCGATTGCGATTACTGATATTCCTTTCAATGGGCCAATGTCTGAAGTGAGAGTAGTAAGAATTGATGGTCAGCTTTCAATCAATCCTAAATTCGAAGATCTTAAAAATTCTGACCTTGATATTATGGTTGGAGCAACTAAAGATTCTATCGTAATGGTGGAAGGTGAGATGAAAGAAATCACGGAAGCAGAAATGCTTGAAGCGATTACTTTTGCTCACGAAGAAATCAAAAAACAAGTTGAAGCTCAGGAAAGATTAGCTCAAAAAGTAGGAAAAGCTTTCCCTAAAAGAGAATACAACCACGAAAATCACGATGAAGCCATCCGTGAGAAAGTGTGGAAAGAAACTTACGATAAAGTTTACGAAGTAGCAAAAACTCCTTCAAGTAAAGAAGAAAGAGGAGAAAAGTTCAAAGCGGTACGTGATGAATTTTTAGCTCAATATGTTGATGATGCAGAAGAACTAGAAAGAGTAACCCCTTTCGTGAAAGTATATTACCACGATGTGGAAAAAGAGGCGATGCGTCAGATGATTTTGAATGACAAAATCCGTCTTGATGGTCGTGATCCTCAAACGATTCGTCCGATCTGGAGCGAAATCGATTATTTACCGGGAGCGCACGGTTCTGCGATCTTTACAAGAGGGGAGACTCAGTCTTTAACGGCTGTAACGCTTGGTTCTGTAAAAGACGCAAATATGGTCGACAGCGTAATGGTAAATTATGACGAAAGATTCTTCCTTCATTATAACTTCCCTCCATTCTCAACGGGTGAAGCTCGTCCTTTAAGAGGAACTTCAAGAAGAGAAGTTGGTCACGGAAACCTGGCTCAAAGAGCTTTGGCGAATATGATTCCTGAAGAAAATCCTTATACCATCCGTGTTGTTTCTGATATTTTGGAATCAAACGGTTCGTCTTCTATGGCGACAGTTTGTGCGGGAACTTTAGCATTGATGGATGCGGGTGTTCAGATTCATAAGCCGGTTTCAGGTATTGCAATGGGATTGGTAACTGATGTTAAAACAGGGAAGTTTACGGTACTTTCTGATATTTTAGGAGATGAAGATCACTTAGGTGATATGGACTTCAAAGTAACGGGAACTGCAGACGGAATTACGGCGTGTCAGATGGATATCAAAATCCAGGGGCTTTCTATGGATATTATGGAGAAAGCGCTTCTACAAGCCAAAGAAGGAAGACTTCATATTTTAGATAAAATCACTGAAACTATTGCTGCTCCAAGAGAAGATGTGAAACCTCACGCTCCGAAAATGGTGATGATGGAGATTCCTAAAGATTTCATCGGTGCTGTTATCGGGCCTGGTGGAAAAATCATTCAGCAGATGCAGAAAGATACGGATACCGTTATCGCTATCGAGGAAGTTGGAGAAATCGGAAGAATCGAAATTTCCGGTATCAGCAGAGAGAAAATCAACGAAGCGGTTGCGAAAATCAATGAAATTACTTTCGTACCGGTTGTAGGCGAAGTCTACCAAGGTAAAGTAGTGAAAGTAATGGATTTCGGAGCTTTCGTAGCGATTGCTAAAGGGACTGAAGGATTGCTTCATATCTCTGAAATCGAGTGGGCAAGGCTTGATAAAGTTCCTTACAAAGAAGGTGACGAAGTGGAAGTGAAATTTATGGGTTATGATGACCGTAAGAAAATGAAACTTTCAAGAAAAGTTTTGTTGCCAAGACCACCAAGACCTGAAAAGAAAGAAGGTGAGCAAAGAGGTCCAAGACCTGAAGGTCAGAACAGACCGGAAAGACCAGCGAGACCGGAAGGTAAAGTAAATCCTGAAGGGAAAGACCAGCCGGGAGAGCACAAGCCTTTGAACGAAGCTTAAGATTATCTTAATCATATAGAAAACCACCGAAATTCGGTGGTTTTTTGTGGGTTTTGATGGTGTTCTGTTATCAGGATATTATGTTAAATTGGGGAATGGGAACCCCTAGTGGGAGGCTAGGGGGTTTGGGTTGTGAGCACGAGCGGGACGCTCGCGCTAGCTGGGTTCAAAGTCGGGAGACTTTGCGCAGCGGAGGTCTTTGATGGTCATTTTATCCGTCCGTTTATTTCTGCTAGTTTATTTTGATTTAATTCAAAAAGTCTATTCGTTTCACTTTCGTAATAAATATCCTGAATTTTCACCCTGTCGCCACCGTAAGTAAAAATGCCGATGTTAAGCAGGATGAGTTTTTTGCCGTCAACAGTGGTTTCTTTCTCAATGATATAATCAATGACTTTTTACTTCCTTTTCTTTATCGTTTTTGGATAAATCTGCCAATGCCTGTTTCGCTTTTTCATTTTGCGTTACCGAAAAGTAATATTGTACTATGGAGTAAGATTTGGAAATAAACCTCCCGTCACACTCATAGTTCCAGGTGTATTGCAGTTTCAGCGGATGTTCTTTGAGAAAGGCTGTAAGCTTTCCTTCTTTTGTTCTTTTTACCGAAACCAGAAGCGGTAAATCGTACTTTGGGTTGTTGGTCCATTTAATTTCCAGCTCATCGCCACGGTTATAATTACCACGAATATCATCCGGGAATTCTAATGAAAATTCTTTGCCTTCTTTTAGTGTTACAAAATTTGAATTGTTGTTTTTGTCCCAATAACCAATAAATTCTACCGTTGCAGAGTTTTGTTTTTCGGTTTTGGTTGTTGTATTTTCATTAGCATTTTTTTCCTGTCCGTTGCAGGAAATCAACAGCGGTAAAATTGCGAGTAATAATAGTTTTTTCATAAGAATGTATTTTTATAATTAAGTTTCAGCAATTCCACCAACTTCGGTTATCATCCCATTTGTAAATCTAAATTCTAAGCCGTGTTCTGTATCCAGTCTGTAACGGATGCTTATTGTTATGGTTTTATCTTCCAAAACACGCAGGTACATCAGATCCTTAATGTAAATATTGTGTTTTTCTACGGTATCAATTTTCAAAGGCCATTCTCCGGATTTTTCAAGATTTTCGTAGTATCGGGCATATAGCTTTTGGTATCGTTCAAAAGATTTTTGCTGTATATCAGCCAAATGTTTTTCAATATTTTGAATGAAATTTTGATAAGTTTTGGCAAATTCTGTCAGCTGATTTTCGGTTGGGAGTTCTTCGATTTCCTCACCGTCATCATCGTATTCTTCGCCTAAAAATATTTCTGTTTTCTGATTTTCAAAAAAAGGGTGGTAAAACATTGTTTCAGGCGAAAAGCCTTTCCAGTTTTCCTGTACTTTGCCCCAAAATTTGTGTGTAGTCATTGCCTTGTTTTTATAGTTTCTTCTTTTCCTTTTTCATTAATCAATATACACAAAATCATTAGTTTTTAATTTCTCAATGGCTTTAATGTAATCGCTTTTAATGATGTAGAAATAGCCTTCTGTGTGCGGGTTTTCCTCGTCTTTTGGAAAGCTTATCGTTCCCTTGTCTTTTTCAATTTTAATGGAGTTTTTGTCATCATTAAAAACAGTTGCAAAACGGTACACCAAATCTTTGCTTCGCCATTCGTAAATGAAAAATGTTCCGGCAAAATCGCTTTCCACTTTTTTGTACTCACCAAATTTTTTGGTCAGATTTTTTATAAAGGCTTCATTGTCTTTTTCCGTGGTTTCGTCTGCAACGGCGCCGATAACTTTTATCTCGTTATTCATATCGGTAACGAAACTTAGCTTATTGAAAAACTGTTTGCCAAACTTCGCCAGCTCATTACCGGTTGACCAGTTTTTCTGTCCGTAAACCTGCATCAGCGGTTTGGAATTCGGGTCGTATGGCTTTTCGTAAATAATCGATTTTTCAATTAAAACCGAACCGTTTTCGTAAGGAATGCGATAATGGTCTTTGTACAGGGGATGCTTGTATTTTTCGGGATACAAATCGGCTATTTTTGTATCGAAATCGAATTTTTCCAGATTAATGGCGGTTTCGCCAAAAGGTTTCTGTCCGTTGCAACTTGTTAGAAAAAATAAGCTGAACAAGATGACTAGTTTTGTTTTCATAGATTGTTTTTAATTATTTATATTTTTTTTCAAAATCTTCAAACAAAAGAAATTAACCACCGCCAACGCAACCCAAACCGGCAATGCCAAAACCAGTGCAAAAACAAAAGTTGGAAGGATACCTTTCAAACCTGCGGTAATCATATTGTCCATTGGTAAACGATTGGCAACAGAAGTAAAAATGCAGGCTATCAGCATTGCTAAAAGTGCCGTGATAACTGCTACAATAGCAAGCTGTAATTTTGTAAGGATTTTGTTTTGTTGCGTAATTATTAAAAAAGCAAACGTGTACATCAACGCTACAAGAGCCGAAATGATTAAATGATAGATTTTCGGCGCATCAATTAAAAAAAAGACCAGTACGATGTTGCCAACAAGCAAATTAATGATGATGCAGATTGATAAGGCGGGAATGTTGTTTTTCATTTTTTATAATCTTTTCATCCCTTCGGGATTTTTTGTTTTTATGCTATCGTTTCAATATCGCCTTCCTTCTCAATGTAGGCATCCAGTAAATCTTCGAATGTTGGATATAAAACCTTCCATTCATCGGCATTAAATTCGTGAAATGCATCCAGAATTTTTGTGGAATGTTCTTCGGTTGCATCCCAAACCAGATTTTCCTGACCACGAGTGTGCATTATCGGGATTAGTCTTTTGCCGGTATATTTTTCCTGCTCCTGATAATCAATCAAGGTAAAAGAGCCATCAAAATTGTAGGCTTCTATAATCTCTTTAAGGCTGAGGAAATAATTGCTGTTCCAAATAATGCTTCCAAAATCTTCAGGGTTTTGAAGCTCTTCGACTTTCCAGAGATTATCGGCAAAGCAACCGCCGTTGCTCAAGAGAAAGAATGCTTTTAAAACCAATGGAAGTTTGATATTTAAAGTGGTTTCAAAATTTTCTATTTCACTTTCTGATGCACCTTTTGCAAAAAGATTTCGTTCTTTAAGTTGTTGTGATTTTTGTTTGAGTTTTTCGGTGATATTCATAGCCTGTTTTTAAAAAATTAAACACAATACTTCCAGAATTTCCCGGCATCCGTTCCAAATTCATTCTCTGCAAAGACTGAAAATTCCTTCTGCTGATTTTGCCTCTTTGCCTTGAATGCAGTTCCCAAACCTTGTAGAAAAAGTGTAAAAGAATTGGCGATTTTCAATTTGCCTTCAAAAGAAATTATAGTTGAAATACCATAAACAATTCCGTTTTCGGCTAAAAGGATTGTAAAAGGGTCGCTGTTGGCAATGATTAAAACATTGGCTTTTTGTACATCATCATACCAATAATTATGCGAATTGTTCAGCTCTGTAAGTCTTTCAAAATAATCGTCCTCATAACCAAATTGTACATTTTGTATCGAAAAATTACCAAAATCGTAATCGCAAATCAATTGTTCAAAATCTGTTGGCAATGCTGATATGGAAAGTTTTCTTTTAATTCATTAATATCTTCATTGGTTTTGCAATGTGGTTTTAATAATAAATCTTCTACCATTTCGTCATCTACATCCTTGAATTCGTTTTGCAGAAAATCAACAATATTTTTTATGCTTAATAATTTCATAGATATGTTTTTATTTCACCTCTTTGAGGTTTTGTTTGCTTGTTGTTTCTGTTTCTATAATATTTTCATCTCCCGAAGTTTCGGGACAAGCTCTTCGGGATTTCCGGACAAGCTTTTTCGGAATTTTAAGTTTCAGCAATTCCGCCAACTGCGGATATCATTCCGCTTGTAAAACAAAATTCCAATCCTTGTTCCGTATCTATTGCGTACCGGATGGTTAACTTGATTGTTTCATCTTCCAATACACGCAAGTACATCAAATCTTTAATATAACTATTATGCTTTTCCACGTTATCGATATTCAAAGGCAGTTCGCCTGATTTTTCTTGATTTTCGTAATAATGGGCATAAACTTTTTTATAACGGTCAAAAGCTTTTTGTTGAATTTCGGACAAATGTTTTTCAATATTTGTGATGAACTTTTGATATGTATCAGCAAATGCATCAAGAAATTCTATTGCTGGTGGCGTGTCGATTTCTTCGCCGTCTTCGTCATATTCTTCGCCTAGAAAAATTTCAACGTTTTGTTTGTCAAAAAATGGATTTGAAAAAATTATGTCGGAAGTAAATCCTGCCCAATCCTCTTTTACATTTCCCCAATATTTATGTATCATAATTTTGTTTTTTCAGATTTCTATTTGATGTCGAAATTACCGCCAATGTTTCGTGGCTAGCGATGCTGGCGCAATCGAAGCATAACTTGTCCCGATTTTTTCATCGGGAAATCGTCAATTTTGTACAAAGGTTGAACCGAAGAACAACTGTTGAATTTTTCAATTTTTGTGATTAATATCGCCACTTTTTCAATTTTTCTTCCCCTACAATTTCCGATACAATTTCTTCCGCCCATTTTTCTACATCTTCTTGTTCTGCATTTCCCAAAAGGTCAGATTGTGCGAATATTAAACAGCCTTTTAAATATTCGTCAACCGTGTTGAACATTTTAGTCAAGTATGGTTTACTGTCGTGGTTATAATAATAGATTTCTTTTGTTTCGCTGTGAAAGCAAAACATATTTCCGTTGCCTAAATAGTCGCTAAACGAAACTAAAAATGGCAAATGCATTTTGTCTTCTTCTGTAAAATCAGGTCCATATTGAGGTTGTTCTGCCCAAATATCTTTTATCCAACCAATTTTATTTAAGTCTTGTAATTGTTCTCCAATATCCGCAAGACCAAATTTTTGATAGAATACTTTTAAGCTGTTTGGCAAAGTAGTGCCCAAACGATTTTCAAGTTCTTGAATTTCCTCATTTGAAATGGGTTCTTTTAATTCGTCATTCCAATTCTCGGCAATAGATTGAATAATTAATTGTGTTTTACTTTCCCAATTGTCTTCTCCAATTTTGTTAAATGGAATTATGATGTCTTCTTTTCTGTTAATTTCAAGCATTGTGTTGTTGTGTTTTAAAATTGCTGGTAACGTCTATATTAGCATAACTTAGCCGTTATTAATTATTTGTAATCGTTTAATTTTTCGCAAGAAAAGGTTGTTTTATTTCCACTGGTTTCAGGTAATTGTGGGTATTTATTCCGGTATTTTTCTCCATTCTTCCATTTTTAAATGAGTTATCATATTGCCTAAATTCATATTGTCCATTGCCGTTGTTGTTCCGTTGAATAAGTCTTCCAGCGTTATGTTTTCCTTTTTCAGTTGATTTATCATATCCCTGTTAAACATATAAATTTCGTAAACCGGAAACATCGTTGCTTTGTTGTTGTTAAAGTCTTCGTCTGTGAGAAAATCGCCTTCGTCGTGCTTGTAAGAAATCCCGATTAATTTTTCGCCGTTCTGCCAATAATATTGCAGATAGCCACTGCCAATTTTAGATTTTTTATAGAAGCCTTCCATTACATCTACCGGTTTTCCGTATTTTTTGGTCAGATAATCTATGGTATTTTTTATGTCCACGCTATCGCTGTACATAGATGAGCCTGTAATACCAACCAACTGGTTTTTATAGGTAATAAACTGCATAGCCCGTAATTTTATCTGGTGCAGATGTGCTACATTTTGCTCGCGGTAATTACTTGCAATATTGGTCTGTTCCCAGTAGAAAGTCTTGCCATCAGCTGTTTCCCTGTCATTTTTTACATATTCTGTAGCATTGTTTTCCTCTTCGGTCTGTAAGCTGATGCTATCATTTTCCAATTGCTTTTTGTATGCTTTTGCATTGGTGTTTTTGGTAAATTTTTCAATATCGGTGTAATTTACATTGTCTTTCTTAGCTTCTGTATTCTGACAGCTCGCTAAAAAAGGTAAACTGATTATCAGTAAAAATATATTTTTCATAATTTTAATTTTTCGAAGGTTGTTTCATTTCGGCAGGTTTCAGATAGCTATCCGGTAACTTATCGGTATCAATGGCTACCATTTTCTCGCTTATTTTTTTTAACCCGTATTTGTAGGGAACATATACTTCTATAGTGCGGTATGCCCCGATATAATCGTAGCTGTCGTTGGTTACGACCAATGTATTGTTTATTACTTTGTAAGCGCTTTCTCCCGTTATTTTCCCATTTTGGGTGTTTAGTTTTGGAAATTCCAAATCGGAGTATTTTCTCTTATCCGGTACTATTTTGTATAGCTGAATAACAATAGCATCATTTCCTTCCAATGGGTCAATCGTTGTTTCGCTGAGATATACGTTGTATTTCTTCTTGCCAAGCACAAAGCTTTCTACCAATTTATCTTTTTTGGTCACTTGGGATTGCCCTACAACAGCATCAGGTTTTTCCTGTGCTAATGTGGCTGTGCTGATGAATAAAGAGAGTAGGAGTGTGAATAGTGTTTTCATAGATATTGTATTTTGTTTTAATCTCCTTCAAACATTCCAATATATTTCAAACCGTTATATTCTTCTTTGTATGGTTTTGGAATTGTAAGCTCACCATCGGCATACCAGAAAATAGCATTGGCTTTTTCGATGCCATAATTTCTACAAATGGTTTTGATGCTCTCCCATTCGGCAGGGTCGGTTGAAGAATGTTCCAGAATTTCATCTAAAGTAATTTCTTTCTCAAACCTTGGAATGATGCCCATAAAATCCTTATCGTACCATCGTTTGCCGATGTCTTTGCAAAATTGACAAAGCTTATCAAAATCGCCCTCACTTAAATAATCAAATTCAAAGTATTGCCGATATTCTTCTTCGGTTTTGTTAGATGTTCCTATCCAAAGATGGATTTTGTTGTATCTGTCCATTTCTATATTGTTGTTAGTTTTTCAATTTTTTAAAAACGGTTTGCATAAAGTTTTTGCTCGGGGGGCTGTGCCGTTCCGTTTTCGTTCCAGATGGTGGGCTGTGTGCGGAAGATTAATTTTTTATCTTTTACTTCTTAGAGGTTAACTGCCCGTAGCATTTTGTTTGTGCATTTTGTGGAGCTCCGTAGGAGCGGTCTGTTAATTATAGATTATGTTTTTTTTTTACAGTTCGCTCCTACGGAGCTAATTCGTTTTCTATTAACGGTACGCCTCTACGAGGCTTGCTTTTCCATTTATTTCTCTCCTACAAATACTGTATTCCGAAATAGCCCGCGTCCTTTACAGGCATATATTTTCTGTAATTCTGGTCTATCCAGAAATAGGCTAATCCGTTCAGAAAAACACCTTCATATTCTTTGTGAAGCTTTGTCAAATCATATTCATTAAGTTGAAGAATAGGTTGATATTTCATTGCAGGTTGAGGATGCACGTCATCCTGCAAAAAATGAGGTAAGGAAAAAAGTTTGCTTTTATCTGTACCTTCCTCGTTGCTTTCCTGCATTACTTCTTCATCAGTAAAATGGCGTTTGCTCATTGTAATTACAGGTAAAACTCCGCTTTCGCTAATTTCTGCAACAGGTTTTTCCGATTTTTCGAGCAACAGTGCTTTGGCATATTGTTTTGAAGTTGCAAAGCCGTCGTTATCTTGAATGGCGTATCTCCTGCTGAAACCCCGTTTTAGCTGTCCTCTTTCATTGGTTTCGTTGTCGAGGTAAATGCTGATGCAATATCTCTCATCAAATTGACCACCTGCATAAATGATGCTGAACAAAGTAAAGAAATGTATCATTCTTTGGCCCTTTTCGTTTAACGGCCAATCGCTAAGGTTTTTCAGGTAAGGGTTTCCGCCCATTACTCCGAAAATATTTGCTGTTTTATTAAATTCTATTATCATTGGTTGATTATGCTATTTTATCATCTGTGTGGATTTATTTTTCATTTAATTAGAAACAAACTTGAGTTGCCGTCATAAGGCGCTTTATAAAAAAGATACCTTTTCCCGATAGCTGGGATGATTCTAAATCTGTTGCTGGCTTCTCTTTCCTTAAACATAATTGTGTTTTTTGTTGAACCGATTTTAAAATAAGACAGGTAAACAGGGCAGACAAGGGGACCTAATTTTCCACCTCCGCAATGCGCGGAGTTTGCAATCACGATTTCCTCAAACGGCTTGAGTACGTTTTTATGATTATGTTCATCGGCAAAATCGGTCTTGAATTTCATTTTTTCCTTTTTTTTCAGGGAAATAGAATCCAAAACAACGGGCTCGTAATCAGGCGCGGAAAAACGATAAATGCCGCTGTAGATATTTCCATCCAGATAATAGACCTGATACGGATTGAGATTGGGTTTGACGAATCCTGTCCGGTTTTGTAATAAATCTTTTTTACTTCCGAGAGATTTTTGTATTCCGATATTACCAATGAATCTGGCGAAATGCCTGCTTCCCCAACTTCGCTTATAAGTATCAACCGTTCATTATCTATAAAAAGATTTTGTATGTCTTCATTCTTTTCATTGATTTGTACTAAACCGTATTTTTCCGGATTTTGCAAAACCTGCCCGGAAAAAACGGGGATTTCCGGATGCCGGTCTTTTTCCGGACTTTTATAGTCGCAGGAAATTACCAATACAAGAAACGTTAATAATGTGAGTGTTTTTTTCATATGTAATTTTCACACGGCATCAAATCTTTCATATAATTCGTCTTGCAAGTCATACAATTCCGGTGGCATTCCTTCTATAAAATTTTCGGGTTCTTTTACCTGTTCTCCAATTAATTGCTCAAACATCATTTCGGGAATTTCCCTCACTTTCGGTTTGTCCTGGTATTCACTTGTCCAATCGTAACCTTGCTCATCATTTTTAGGATTAAATTCAAAATGTTGTGTTTCATAAAATTCGTTCAGATAATTTTTTTCGATTTTTTCAACAAAATCAAAACCAGCAACTGCCCGGGATTGTTTTTTCAAAACATCTTCCCTGTCATTGAACTGCTTGTGGTATCTCGGAGCAGATTTCCAATATATCATTAAAGCAGTTGCTTTATCGGTTTTGGGATTATCGGCAAGCCAGTTGAAAAAAGCGGATGTTTCGTTCCATTCCATAGCCATTTGATGCCAGATTTTTGGCGTTTGCTTTTCTGCAAACCGAATAACAATTTCATCAAAAAGCTGTTGGAATTTTTCATTTGTTATTTTTTCTTTCATAATTGTGTTGATTATTTTTCGATACTATGAAGTAGGATTGCAAATCTGCGCTTTCAAGGTTAGACTATAGTTTTGGTAACGAAAGAATATTACTTTGTAATAACAGAATTTTACAAAGGAAAAGATATAAATCTACAACAGTACAGTGCAAGTTTATTTGTTGGATTCGCTTTTCTTATAATTCGCCGAGTTTGATAACAGCATTGGTATAAAGGCTTTTAAAAACTTACTACTATAATGTTTTTTTGCCCGTGGTTGTAAAGTGTGTAAACGCTAATTTGTTCGATAGTTTTTGCAGGTTCGTCACATTTTTGGCGTGTCCTACTTCTGATGTTGAAGACATAGTATTGTGTTTTTGTTTAGTTTTTCAAATATAGAATTTATTTTGGATTGAAATGATTTTTGGGTTAAATATTTTGTTGTCAGTATATTATGTTAAATTGGGGAATGGGAAACCCTAGCGGGAGGCTAGGATTCTGGATTGTTGTGGGGCACGGATTGCAAATTGCGCTATCCTGTTCATTTTATCTATATTTGATAAGAATAATGCTTTACTTCGACAAACTCAGTATATGCTTCCTCACAATGACAGTGATGAATTCCCCGCAATGACAATAGTTTTACCCATTCCCAGCCCTCTGCTTCAAATCATCAGCCCCGCCAGTTTTTCTAGCCTGCCCGGATTTTCCTGAACCAAAGTTATAGGTGTAGGAAAGTGTCGCCACTCTGGTGTCTCTTCTAACAATGAAGTTTTCTACATAGCCGGAATAGATGTTTCGGGCTTCCGGATTGCTCTTGAAGAAGATGTCGTTGAAAGAAAACTTGAGGGTACTGTTGTTCTTGAATTTCTTCTGAGCACCGATGTTCACAGACCACATTGGTTTCAGGTGCATATAGGCATAGATTTGCTTTGCCTGGTAGTTGCCTGATAATTCTGCCGAATAGCCGTTCCCAATCTTGAAAGAGTTGATGCTGTTGATGTTGAAGGTGAAGTTCCCTTCGTTTTTTATGTAAGTATTGGAGATGTTCCCTGTGTAGGTACCGTAATAGAAATTGGCGTTGTTATTCATATCCCACCATTGGGTCACTTTTACAGGTGCAATCAGGTTGAGTCCGTAATAAGATGCGGAACTCAGATTCTCGTTGGTCTGTACCACCACTGTTTTATCGTCCTCGATAATCGGCATCAGAACATCGGTGATGTTTTTGTTGGTTTTGCTGTAGCTCAAGGTTACAAAATATTTGTTGCTCAAACTGTACGTGAACTCATAATTCATCATAGTTTGCGGATCGAGATTGGGATTTCCGGCCTGGTAGGTTGTCGGGTCCAGATAGAATTTGAAAGGATTGAGCTGACGGTAATTCGGTCTTGTGATTCTTCGGCTGAAGTTGAGCTCTACCGTGCTTTTGTGATCCACATCATAAGAAAAAACGGCACTTGGAAATAACTGTGTGTAATTCTTTTTGTTGATTTGGTTTGTTGTGATCTGATTTCCTGTAACGTTGGTGTTTTCTACCCTCAGACCAAAATTAACTTTGAACTTATCCCAGTTTTTGATCACGTTTCCATAAGCTGCATTGATGTTTTCCTCGTAAATGAAATGGTTGGTTTTTGATCTGTCAATCACAGAATTGCCCGAGCTTGCATTGAAAAACTGAAGATCGTTATCCGCTTTCACGAAGCTTGTTTTGACTCCTGTTTCCAATTTCCAGTTGTTTCTGAATACTTTGGTAAGGTCAGATTTTAAGGAATAGATATTGAGATTGCCGTCCAAATCGCCTTTTAAAATATATGGATTCGGACTGTCGTCGGTAGATTGCGAAAGATTGCCGGCAACATCAAAATTCCTTGTGTTGAAGTTCTGAAGCGATGTGTTGGAATAGTTGATGTAATCCAGATCGGTTGTGAGTTCCGAACCTAATGAGTCGATTTTGTACTTGTGGTTGAAGTTCAGAGACACATTTTTCCAATGGTCGCGGTTGTTGCTTTTGGTGTTAAATGTTCCGTCGGGCTGGTAATTTTGGTTCAGAACCTGTGTGTCGTTATTACTTGTCGGGTCAAATCTATTGCTGACAAAACCTACTGAAAATCCTAAAACATTTTTATCATTGGCGTAATAATCCATCCCGACTTTTGCGATGTGATTGCGGAAATTCATTTTCAAAAAATTATCCTGAACATAAGCATTCTTGAAAGTTCCATTCTCATAGAAGTTCCTGTCCAGAATCAACTTGTTGTAAAACTCCCTGTAAGCAAAGCTGTAATTGGCAAAAAGATTGACTTTTTTGTTTCTGTGGTTGATGCTGAAACTGTTGTTGTTTTTAATATATTTTCCGGTTCCGAGAGACGTAGAAAGACTGCCGTTGGTACCTTTTCGCTGATCTTTTTTGAGTTTGACGTTGATAATAGATGTTCCCGCAGCATCGTATTTTGACGAAGGATTGGTAATGAATTCGATTTTTTCAACACTTGAAGACGGAATTCCTCTGAGGTAATTCGCAAGGTCGGTTCCGGTCATCGGTGTGTTTTTTCCATCGATCTGAACAAGCAGATTGGCTTTGCCACGCATACTGATATTGTCGTTGCTGTCGATGTTGACGCCCGGCGCTTTTTCCAACACTTCAAAGGCAGAGTTTCCGGTGGAAGCGATGCTGTTTTCTACATTCAGGATCATTTTTCCGTCCTGTCGTTCGATGTAAGGTTTTGTTTTGGTAATGGTTACGGCTTCAATAGATTTCTCGTTGAGTGCAATCGAAGGAAGTATAACATTTTCATTAACGGAAACTTCCGATTGATAAACTTCGGCACCGTTCTTATTGATTTTCAGATGGTAATTTCCTGATATCAAATCATTGAAAGAGAATTTTCCGTTTTGATCGGTGACTTCGGTTTTTACCAATTTGTTTTCCGAATTGAATAGATTGATTTCTACCTGATTTGTATTGCCGGAATCAATCGTTCCCGACAAAGAATGGTTCTGTCCGGATTGAGCAAACAAATTTGTGAAAAAGGAGACTATCCATAGAATGATGATTAGAAATATTCGGGTCATTGTGATTGTTTTTTTAATTAAGACTGATTTTTTGTTTCTCGCTGATTTAATTGATTTTGCAGATGAGAGTTTTATTTTTTTGTATTGATACAGTTTTCTGCTATTTTGAGAAGGGCAGAGTTCATTATTTCTAACTCAGATTTAGAAACATTTTCTAAAGCCACGCTTCTGTTATTTTCTACAAGGTTCTGGACTTTTTCGATGATTTCTTTACCAGATTTGGTTACTTTCAAATTGGTTTTTCTTCGGTCATTGGGATGAATTTCCCGAATGATGAATCCCGATTTGACTAATAAATCAATAATCCTCGTAACCGAAGCATTGTCCTTGAACACCAGATTTCCGATTTCGTTCTGTGTGATTTCTGGATTTTCGAGAATCGCTTTGATGATGAGCCATTGGTCGATTGTGATGTTGAAGCCATTCGCTTTCAGTTGTCTTTGTGCGTAATTTCTGTAGGCTCGGATGGCTTTGTCGATATTGTAAAATATGATTGAATCTAATTTTTCCATAGTTTGAAATTTTAAAATGATTTATCAATTATTGATATATCAATTAATTGGTTGTGATTGTTTTTGATTTGTTACAAAGTGGGTGAAAAAAAATAACACCATCAAAATCTGATGGTGTTATTTGTATAGCTGAGTTCTGATTTCTAGTAATGTTCTCTTAGCTTTTTCTTTATCTGGTAAATCTGGTAAAGAAGATTTATCAGCGAGTGAATTCAGTTCTTCAATTAGCTTATCCGCTAACAAAAGCAAATCATCATAATTCCAATTTCCAGCTTTGATATCCAAAAGTTCATCACGGTTTTTAATACGGATTTCAATCTTATTATTTTTGAAAATATTAACAGCCGATTGCAAAAGACGAATAGTATGCATCATATTTTTACTGTCGTAATTTTTGCCGTGCTGTTGATTGGTATTGTATCGGTCATCATTTCTTTTCTCGACCCAATCCCAATATTCTTTATAGTTTTTGCAATAAATAGAGTAGGCATCCTGATTGAAAAACAGATAAGCTTTTTGCTTTTCTTCTTTTGGGACAGATGATAAACTGACTTCGTTAGAATCTGCATTTTTATAGATTCCGCTGTATTTTTTATCTCCAATTTCATCATAAAACAAAGCGAAAACACCTTTTGAATTGGGCATCTTTACCAAACCGCAATTTTCTTGTAAAAAATTTTTTTCCTTCAACCAATCTTTTGCAGGAATTGAATTTGAATCTTCCAAAATCACACAAAAATCCAAAATTCCTTTTCGTTCTTTTTCAACAGGATTCACAATCTTTTTATTAAGTCCTCTTGCTTTCTGAATCTGAGTTGACGCATATCCACCAAAAGTATCTTTACAAAGTTTTGATAGAAAATCTTCTTGACGAAATTGATCCATTATCGGATTTTTGTAAAGAATACAATCTTCCGGCGTTGCTAATATTTCCAGAATATTTGGATTGTTCTTTAATAAAAGTTCAGTGAATCTTCCAATCTCGTAATAGACAATATCATTAGTTGCATTTGAAACTTGCGGAATATATTCTAAACCATAGAATAAATCTTTCGGTAAATAGAAAACACCTTTTATATCCGTATCCGAATTTTCCGTCGCCAATCCGAAAGACTTGCTTCCGGAAATGGCTTCGAAAAGGATAAGGTTATTTTCTTTTAAAAAATCGATAGTTATCATTGTTAAGATTTCAATAATTCTACAAATATTCTTTCAGCTTCTGATTTATCAAGATTTCCTGCTCTCAAAGTTTTTGCTTTTTCTGAAAGGTTTTCTATTTCTGATTTAAGATATTCGAAAAGTTCCCAATCTTGACCGTGGAAATATTTTTCTCCATTTTCAGATTTTATATTCAATAAAAATTGAACTTTATCGAATATATTTTCGGGTAACAAATCTAACATTTCGTGAAATATCACTGGCGGAAAAGCTCCTTTCTCAACGACCCATTTTGAGGCTAAAGTTGTTCTTAAACAATAGAAATAATCTTTAAGCTTCACTTCATTTTTGTTACACGATTCCAAATATTTTTTACTTATCGATAAATAATGAAAAACTACTGCAACGGGAGAAAAAGCTTCTTTTGCTAAAGGTAATATCTTTTCCAAAAACGCATCGTTTTTTATATAAAATATGTGTGAAAACAAATGCTCCAAAAGTGGAACATTCGATTTGTTCAATAAATGAAAAGTCTTCTTCAAGTCCCAACCGAACCGTCCAAATCATCTTCGGTCATAAATTCTATTGTATCGCGCTTTTCCCACGGCGAAAGATACCAATCTATAGGATGTTTGTATATGAAACGTATATCGTAATCGCTGTCGGGAGAGGCAAATCCCCAAGAACGGCTTCCTGATTCTATCGCAAAAAGTATCTCTATATTTTTCTCTTTCTCAAGAGTTTTTAATTTATCTATTATTTTTGTTTTCATTGTTTTTAAATTTCTAAGTGAGCGTGAAAAGATTGACTTCGTCGAATCTTCGATTTCGAACCTTTGATCGTCTGCTTAGAAGGCAGATGCTTATAAAATTACCTTTTCACAAAATACTTCTTCTTTTTATTTTTCCAGGGCGCATTCTTTCCAACATCACCGGCCATAATGCAACCGTAAGGTATCACTTCATCCAGAACTTCGCAAAGGCCGTATTCTTCAATCTGTGCTCTTACATTTTTGGCATTTTTATATGCGCTTGGTAATTCGGAAATATCAATTTCGTTGGTAAAGAAACGGATATCCAGACCTTGGGTTTCCTCGGCAAAAATTTCGTCAATGGTTTTATGAGCCAGAGATTTTTTATGAAAGCTTCTGCTGAAGTTTCTTCCTGCGCCGTGAGGAGCAAAACCTAAATTTCTGTCGTTGGTTGTTCCTTGGACAATCAGTACAGGTTCCGCCATATTCAGAGGAATCAGTCTTGGACCTGTAATATCCGGCAAAAATTTGTCGTCCAGCGGTGTTGCTCCTTTTGCGTGGTAGAATAAATCTCCATCTCTGAATACAAAATTATGTTCGTTCCAATATCTGTGTTGTTTTTCAATATTTAATTTGTCTAAAGTCGCATTATGAATGGATTCGTGATTTTCTTTAGTCCATTTCCTGATGAGTTGTAAGGCTTCCCAATATTGCTGTCCTTCCTCAGTTTCAAACGGAATCCAGGCGTTTTCCTTCAATGTTTCCGGCGAAAGTTCCATTCGGAAGCGGTTGGCGACTTTCATTCCTTTGTCGTATAACTTTGCACCAGGCGCTCTGGAACCGTGATGGGTCACTAGCATTGTGTTTCCTGTATTTTTAGAAATTCCGACAAACAAAAAATGGTTTCCGTCACCCTGAGTTCCCATATGCGAACGTGCGATGCTGATGAGGTTTTCGTCATTCAGGAAAAGATTTTCTCTGAAAGCATCCATCAACTCCTGAGACATTGGCATTTGTTCTCCTCTGGGTCTTCCGCCGTAACCGAAATGTGTGATTGAGTGTGCTGCATCCAAAACATCTTTCGGATTCACTTTTCCAAAATCTGTCAACATCACAGAACAGCAAATATCTGCACTATGAAATCCGGGATGAATCGCATTTTTAGCCACTACAACACCACCCACCGGAATATGACCTTCTGGACCTGTTGGACAAGCATCAGGCATAATTGCTCCCTTCGTCAAAGTTGGGGTTTTCATCAAAACATTCATTGTGTTGATGACTTTTTCTACGTTGTCATTTTCGCTTTCATCTTCTGCCCGAATGTTGATGACAAATTCAGCAGGAGTGTCCAATAATGAAATCGGTTCCGGAGATTTGAACTGCTCCAGATATTCTTTCATTTGAGTTTCATCAAGGTTATTTTCGTTGATATATTGCAAAGCTTCGGCAAACCATTTTTTTGGTGTGTATCCTAAAGCGATTAAGTCGTTTCCTGTAATTGTTTTCATTTTTGTTTGTTTTGAAGATGCAAAGTAATTGTACAAGTGCGCAATGTTTTTGCGTTGTTGAAATTTTTTTAATTATTTTTGATAAAATTTTATTAAAATGATTTTAGAACAACTGAAAAACTCTCCGGAGACAATTGATTTCAACAGCGTAATTGCTTTTATTGATGAGGATTATGATTTCACACCAACGAAATTCACGAACGGAAATACGGTTAACGAAGCCAATCAAAATAATGGTTCCTGTAAAGTTTTCAGTTTTGCAAAATTGAATCAACTTTCAAAGGAAGAAACTTTAGCTTTATTCGGAGATTTCTACAGAACAGATGTTTTAAAAAATCTTGAAGGAACAGACCATCAGAATATCAGAAACTTCATTGAGTTTGGATGGGACGGTATTTCGTTTGAAGGAGAAGCTTTAAGGAAAAAAGATTAAGATTTACTGGAGCTTAAAAAATTGTCAAATTTTACGGCAATTCAAATTCATTCATAATTCATAATTAATCATTTATAATTATTCTATGTCTTCCAACAAAAATGCTTTAATCCGCTACAAAACACTCGACAAATGCCTGAAAAATAAATATAAAAAATATACTTTGGAAGATCTGATAGACGAATGTTCCGAAGCTTTGTTTGAATTTGAAGGCAAAGAATCTTTTGTTAGCAAACGTACCATTCAGTTGGATTTGCAGAATATGCGGAGTGAAAAATTCGGTTATGAAGCACCAATCGAGGTTTACGAAAAACGCTTTTATCGATATAGTGATCCTGATTACAGTATTCATAATATTTCGGTTAATGAAAGTGATTTGAAAGCCATGAATAATGCCGTTCAGATTCTGAAACAATTCAAGGATTTTTCGATGTTCAAAGAGATGAATGGTGTCATTCAGAAATTGGAAGATTCGATCCAGTCGGCCAATCAGAAATCGATTATTCATCTTGATAAAAATGAACAACTGAAAGGCCTGGAGTATATCGATGTCTTGTACGAAAGTATCCTGAGTAAAAAGGTCTTGAAGATTCTTTACAAGAGTTTCAAAGCCAGAGAATCCAATCACTTTATTATTCATCCGCAATTACTGAAAGAATATAATAACCGTTGGTTTCTAATCTGTTGGCACAAAAACAAGATTATGAATCTGGCTTTGGACAGAATGGAAGAAATTTCCTTTGAAGATAAAATCGAGTATGTTGATAAAGACTTCAATGCAGACAGATATTTTGGAGAAGTAATCGGCGCTACTGTTTCCGAAACCCAACGCCCTCAGAATGTGATTTTCTTCGTTACACGAAAACACGCACCTTATGTGAAGACCAAACCTTTTCATCATTCTCAGGAGATTGTCAAAGAAGAAGAATCTGGAACAACTTTCAAAATCTGTGTTCAGCTGAACTTCGAATTGGAAAGAATGATTCTGGGAATGGGTGAATTTATAAAAGTTTTAGGACCTCGGAAATTGAAGCAAAGAATTTATAAAAGTTTAAAAGAAGCTGTTCAGAACTATGCTTCTGATGAAAATTAATAATGGCTCACTTCTTGTAATAGTATTGAAAATTTAAAATATGAAAACAAGATTGTTAAGAATGGCTCTGACATGGGCTGCGCCTTTTATAATTGGTTATATTGTGAATAAAATAGAAGAGAAAGCCAATAAAAAGAAAACAAAAGTACCAATAAAAGCATAGAATAACCACTGAATCTCAGTGGTTATTTATTTTGGAAAGTACCGACCACTTAGAATACAAATACCATTTTATCAAAAAAACACCATTTTGGCTTAAGTTTTGAATTTTTAATACAAATAAATAAATTATGAAAAGATATATCAATATTATTCCATTATTCCTAATATTAGGGTTATTGACAAGTTGTGAAGCAGTGGAAACTATTTTCAAAGCCGGAATGTGGTGGGGAATTATTCTTGTAGTTGGCGTTATCGGCTTAGTAATGTGGTTGTTATCAAGGGGTAAAAACTAAAAAAAGCGGGATTAATTCCCGCTTTACTTTTTTATAGGACCAGATCTTAAAGATTATCCAAAGTCTGGCTAAGGTCATTATAACCTCCGCCATTATAAACATTTTCAAAACCTTGTGATTTGTAGAAATCTGTAGCTTTTCCGGAACGGTTTCCCGATCTGCAGAAGAAAATCACATTTCCGTCCAACGCTCTGATCTCATCAATATGAGCTTCGATATCTCCTAAAGGAATATTCTGCGCTTCAGCGATATTTCCGTCTACTTCCAGTTCCAAAGGCTCGCGTACATCAATCAAGTGATAGTTTCCTGCTCTTAAAACATCTTCTATTGCCATAATTTTAAATTTTACAGTTTAATAGTAACAAAACTACAATATAAAATTCAAATTTCCATATAAAATCGATAGTGTCAAAAATCGATTCCCGTAGGAATTAATTAAATGTCTTAATTTCGCAAAATATTTATGAATCTTAAGGAAACATACACGCAACTTATTAAAACCAAGGCTTTGGCTTTTGGTTTTCAGTCGTGTGGGATTTCTAAGGCGGATTTTTTGGAAGAAGAAGCCTTACATCTGGAAAACTGGTTGAAAAATCAATTTCATGGTGAGATGAAATATATGGAAAACCATTTTGATAAGCGTCTGGATCCAAGATTGCTTGTGGAGGGTTCCAAATCTGTGATCTCTCTAAGCTATAATTATTTCCCCGAAGAAAAATTGCAGAATGAAAATTTCAAAATTTCAAAATATGCTTACGGTGAAGATTATCATGAGGTCATTAAAGAAAAACTAAGATCTCTGGTTGTTGAACTCCAGGATGAGATTGGGGAATTCTCTTTTCGTATTTTTGTAGATTCGGCGCCGGTTTTGGAAAAAGCCTGGGCACGGAAATCCGGAATCGGCTGGGTTGGAAAAAACTCAAACCTGATCACGAAGAAACATGGTTCTTTTTATTTTCTGGCGGAGATTATCTGTGACTTGGATTTGGTCGAAAATTCTCCTGTGACAGACCATTGCGGAAGTTGTACCAAATGTATCGATGCGTGTCCGACTCATGCCATCATTTCAGATAAAATTATCGATGGGAGCAAGTGTATTTCATACGCAACCATAGAACTGAAAGATCAGATTCCTGATTTTTTCAAAGACAAAATGGATGATTGGATGTTCGGATGCGACGTCTGCCAGGATGTTTGTCCCTGGAACCGTTTTTCCGCTCCAACTCTGGAAGAGAAATTTCATCCGAATTCCCGGCTCAAAAATTTTACAAAACAAGAGTGGAAAGACATTACCCAGGAGATTTTTTCCTCGGTCTTCAGAAAATCTGCAGTCAAACGGACAAAATTTGCAGGCCTAAAACGGAATCTCGACTTCTTATCTGAGTAAAATCCCGTTTGTCAAGCTATCTTTTCTTTTGAGCTCTCTTCGGTGCAACTTTTACTCTGATTTTTAATCTTTTGTTGGATTGACGTTTTTTCGGCATATATCAGTGATTTTTCGTTATTAAATTTCAAAATAAATTTTAAAAAATCCAAGGAAAATTAAAAAAAATTAACATAGCCGTTTTGCTTTAAAAATTTTATTATCTTTATTGTTCTATACGATTCGTAAAACGTCCGGATGAAAAAGAAATTACTAGTAATCATAAAAATCATCGGCTTCATTATTGGAGTCGTTTTTTTGTATATCATTTTGGGATTGTTGCTGCCATTGATTCCTATAAAAGCTAAGAAGACAAATGATCCTAAAATAATAGAAGCTTATATCCTGACCAATGGTGTCCATACCGATCTGGTGCTTCCCATCAAAACAAAATATATAGACTGGAGCGAAAAACTGCCGTTTGAAAACACCAAAGGAAAAGAGACGGATTTCAGGTATATTTCTTTTGGCTGGGGCGATAAAGGTTTTTATCTTGACACGCCAACTTGGGCTGATCTCAAATTTTCTACTGCTTTCAAAGCGGCATTTTGGCTCAGCGAATCTGCGATGCATTGTACTTATTACAAAAAAATGACTGTAGCCGATGACTGCAAGAAGATAATGCTGACGGAAAAACAATATCAGAATTTGATTAAATTCATAGATGATAAGTTTGACAAAGATTCTGCCGGCAAATACATCTTGATAAAAACCGATGCAGTTTATGGAAATAATGATGCTTTTTACGATGCAAAAGGCAGCTACAACTTCACCTACACCTGCAACACCTGGGCAAATGACGGCCTAAAAGCTGCCGGACAAAAAGCGGCGCTTTGGACACCAACGGATTTTGGGATTTTCAGACATTATAAATAATATTTGGGCGGACATTTCGGGCTATTCAAGGGTTTCATCTTGTTAAAAATTAAAAATTTCTAATAAGACTGCTCGTTTCACTCTTGCCCTTACTATCCCGACCGCAGATTTGTCATTAATTTCAATTTTAGACATAGAAAAACATTCTCAAAATCACATAATTTCATTAAATTTGCCAACCATAAAAAGCTTCAAATAAGCAAAATTAAATTATGACTTCACAAGAAATAAGACAGCAATTTTTAGATTTTTTCAAAAGCAAAGAACATTTGATCGTTCCTTCTGCGCCAATTGTCCTGAAAGATGACCCGACACTGATGTTTTCCAATTCCGGAATGACGCAGTTCAAAGATTATTTTTTAGGTTACAAAGAACCGAAATCATCCAGAATTGCCGATACGCAAAAATGTCTTAGAGTTTCCGGAAAGCATAATGATTTGGACGATGTTGGTCGTGATACTTACCATCATACGATGTTTGAAATGTTGGGGAATTGGTCTTTTGGCGATTATTTCAAAAAAGAAGCGATTACCTGGGCTTGGGAATTGTTGACGGAAGTTTACAAAATTCCGAAAGAAAATCTTTACGTAACCATTTTTGAAGGTGACGAAAAAGAGAATCTTGAAAGAGATACAGAAGCTTACGATTTGTGGAAACAATTCATTTCCGAAGACCGAATTATCAATGGAAACAAGAAAGATAATTTCTGGGAAATGGGAGCAAGCGGACCTTGCGGACCTTGTTCTGAAATCCATGTTGATTTGAGAAGTGCTGAAGAAAAAGCCAAAGTTTCCGGACTTGAATTAGTTAATAACGATCATCCGCAAGTTGTCGAGATCTGGAATCTGGTATTCATGCAATTTAACAGAAAAGCGGACGGATCTCTGGAAAATCTTCCTGCAAAACATATTGATACAGGAATGGGATTTGAGCGTCTTTGTATGGCCTTGCAACATAAAGAATCCAACTACGATACTGATGTTTTCACACCATTAATTGCTAAAGTTGAGGAACTTTCCGGTAAAAAATATACAGGGATTTTAACGGATGAAAAAGATATCGCAATCCGTGTGGTTGTAGATCACATCAGAGCAGTCTCTTTTGCAATTGCGGACGGACAGCTACCTTCCAATGGTGGTGCAGGTTACGTTATCAGAAGAATATTGAGACGAGCTATTTCTTATTCCTACAGATTTTTGGATAGAAAAGAACCTTTCCTTTACCAATTGGTTGCTGTTCTTCAGGAACAAATGGGTAAATTCTTCCCGGAATTGGAAAAACAAGGAACTTTGGTTACTGAAGTAATTAAAAGTGAAGAAGAATCTTTTTTAAGAACCATTGAGACAGGATTAATTAGAGTTGATAAATTAATTCAGCAAACCATTTCCGAAGGTAAAAAAATATTGCCTACAGAAGAAGTTTTTGAATTGTACGATACTTATGGTTTTCCTGATGATCTAACAAGAATCATTGCTGAAGAAAAGGGCTTAACCATCGATGAAGCTGGATTTGAACAGGCTTTAAATCAACAAAAACAGCGTTCTAAAGCAGATTCGGCTCAGAAAGTTTACGATTGGGTAACTTTAGAAGAAAAACCAGAAAACTTTGTAGGTTATGATCAATTAGAATCGGAAACTTACATCACAAGATACAGAAAAGTAGAAAATAAAGACGGCGAATTTTACCAGGTTGTTTTAAGCGAATCACCTTTCTATCCGGAAGGTGGAGGACAAGTGGGTGATAAAGGAACGCTTGAAAATGCAGCAGAAAGCTTTGAAGTTCTTGAAACTAAAAAAGAAAATGGATTGATCATTTCTTTGATCAATGCGCTTCCAAAGGATGCTGGCGCAGTTTTCTATGCAAAAGTAAATGTTGCCGACAGGAAGAACTCCCAGGCTAATCACTCGGTGACGCATTTGTTGCACGAAGCTTTAAGAGAAGTTCTAGGAACGCATGTTGAACAGAAAGGTTCGTATGTTGGTCCAGATTATTTGAGATTTGATTTTTCTCATTTTTCTAAAATGACTGAAGAAGAGTTGGCTTTGGTAGAATCAAAAGTGAATGCAAAAATCAAAGAAAACATTCCGTTGCAGGAATTCAGAACTATTCCGATTCAGGAAGCTTTGGATAGGGGAGCAATGGCGTTGTTTGGCGAAAAATACGGTGACAATGTAAGAATGATCCAGTTCGGAAGTTCGAAAGAACTTTGTGGTGGAACGCACGTTAAATCTACAAGTGAAATTGGTCATTTCAAGATTGTTTCGGAAAGTTCCGCGGCTGCAGGAATCAGAAGAATCGAGGCAATTTCCGGAGAAAAATCGGAAGAATATTTCAAGAATTTGGAAACTCAGTTTACAGAGATTTCACAATTGTTAAAATCAAAAGATTTGGCAAAATCAATTGAAAAATTGTTGGAAGAAAACTCTGCTCTGAAATCTGAAATCGAATCTTTCAAAAAAGAAAAAGCAAAAGGCGAAATACAAAACTGGAAAAATGATTTCGAAGATAACAACGGAAAGAAATTATTAGTTAAGAAAACTTCTCTGGATGCAGGTTCTGTAAAAGACATCGTGTTCCAACTGAAAAAAGAAATCCCGAATTCTGTTACAATTATTATTTCAGATGCGGGTGAAAAACCAATGATAACAGTTGGTGTTTCTGCGGATCTGGAAGCGAATTACCACGCCGGAAATATCGTAAAAGAATTAGCCAAAGAAATCCAAGGTGGTGGCGGCGGAAATCCGGGATTTGCTACAGCCGGCGGAAAAAATCTTGACGGAATTGAGAATGCTTATCAGAAAGCTTTAGAAATCTAATTTTGCCAAAACCTCATATATGAAATGTACTTGTCTATTATTTTTTCTAGTTTTTTTAAGTACAAAAATAAATGCGCAAACGTTTCGATATTATGAAATGCATCCAAGTCATTATAAAGGAATTAAATTTACGAAAGACCAAAAGATTCAATTTAGAACAATGGGTTTGAATCATTGTAAAGTTTACGATTCTTTAAAATTTGACTATGAAAATAAAGTCAATATGCTTAAGGAAAGAAATAATGAACGACATTATAATTTGAGAAGGATTTTCTTAATAAAAAAAGATAGTTTGGAAGCAAGCTTCGAAAATGAAGTTGCAGAAAAATTAAATGAAAATCAAAGACATATTTATCTAAAAAAAATAGAATTACGTAACAAGGAAAAAGCGAATTCTCCTGATTATAGATTTTAAATAAAATAAAAAACGTCCTGACTTTTCGAGACGTTTTTTATTTATAATTGAACTTAGAATTGTACGCAGTCCGGCTTGAACGGAGCTCTTTTTCTTTTTGTCGAAAAAGAAAAAAGCGGGAGTGGAAGACGGATTAAGCTGCCAAATTAATTTACTGATTAAAATTCTTAGGCGAATAGAAATACAGAAACTTCTTCTTTGCCATTTCGAAATCACTCCATTTGTCACAATCAATTTCATAAGCAACAACACCCGAAGTTGGTAAATTTACGATCTCATCGGAAAGAGAATTGGCGAAATTGGAGATCCCGTTGTTGTGAGAAAACAAGGCTAAACTGTTGACACTGTCATCCGTATCAAATATAACTGAGAGAAAATTTTCCTCAGACGGTCTGTACAACTTTTCTTTGGTGCTGTAATCTTTTCCGTAAACCTGAGAAAATAACTCGCAAGTCTGTTTGGCTCTAACAGCGGGACTTGTGACAAAGCTGTCAATATCTATATTGTTGAATCTTAGAAATTCAGCCATTTTTGGAGCGTTTGTTCTTCCAAGCTCGGTCAACGGACGGTCAAAGTCATCCATATCTTCCGGCCAGTCACTCTTGGAATGTCTAACCAGTAAAAGTGTTTTCATTCAAAAAGGGTTTAATCAAATAAAATTAGTAAAAAAAATCATCGGAAAATCTTTTCCGGAAATTATTTTCTAATAAAAAATTTAATTTAGTAATTTTCTACGATTTCCATTAACTCGGAATAGATTTTCTCTGTAAAAGGCGTTTTAATATTCAGATCCTTTCCGTAATTGATAATTGCTCCGGCAAATAATTCCAACTCGCTATTCTCCTTTTTTAAATTGATGTCCAGTTGTAAAGAAGTTGGGGTTGCAGGAGGAAAAGTCATGGCTTTTTCAAATGTTTTCTCAATAATGTCATCGGGTAAATTGATTCCTTTTTTGTCAGCAATCAATTTGACTTCTTTCATTATTTCCGTTGCTTCCAGTTTCTGAATTTCATCTGCGCAAACTGTTCCGATGGAAGAATTATATTTAGCTGTAACCAATCCAAAACTCGATACAAAAATGAACTTTGTCCATATATCTGTAAACGAATTGTCTTTAAAATCGAAATCAATTTGACTGTTTTTCATCAACCCGATAATCCAATCGATATCTGTGAAAAGATTGGCCGGATCTTTTCCAAAAATCAGTTTTCCTGCCTTTCCTTTATGTTCAACGATTCCTTTTTCTCTGATGTGGGAAGCGACGTATACACAAGCCGGCAAAATTGTATTGTTAGGAATTATTTTCCTGATTCTGTCATAGATATCTGCACCGTTCATCATTGGAAGGAGAATGGTTTTGTCCGTAATGACTTGCTTCAATTGCTTGCAAACATTTTCCAGATCATATTCTTTCACACAAACCAAAACCAAATCAGGATCGTTGATTTCAGAAACGCTCTGTAAGAGGTGATTCGGTTTTGTAATGCTGTTTGGATGTTCTGGAGAAAGTAATGTCAATCCATTAGTTTTTACAATGTTATAAGTTTGATCTCTCGCAATAAAAGAAATCGTAAACTGATTTGCCGTTTCATTAAACTGATTAATCTTAAAACCGAAATAACCGCCAACGCCGCCAAGTCCTACAACTACAATATGCTTCATTTTTTATAAATTATATCAAACGATAAATTTACTTAATTAATCGTAAAATAAAAGCAGCAATCACTTACGATTGCTGCTTTTATAACAACATACAAATTTATGAACTTGTATTGGTAGCTTCAAAAAATTATTTATATAAAGCTTTTATTGCTTCCGTAAATTAAAAATGTAAAGAAAGCTTTCATGGTTATCAGTCTGTTAGTTTTTAAGATTAAATTTAGAAACCCTAAAATTTTGCACAAATATAATCAAAGTCACCAAATGGTGACAATAAAAATTGTTAAATTTGCTTAACCTCCGAAATCATGACAAAACAAAACCCAAAAAACAGAACAAGAAACAAAGAAAGAAGCAAACAGCAATTTCTGGACGCGGTTGGAAATATTTTGAAAACGAAAGGTTATAAATATCTTAAAGTTAATGAGATTGCAGCAACAGCTGGTCTTGATAAGAAATTGATCTATAATTATTTTGGTGGAGTTGATCAGCTTTTGGATGAGTATATAAAAACACAGGATTTTTGGAGCAATGTAAAGAATGAAAATTCGGAGATGGAAATTAATGACGGCGGAAAAGAATTTACCAAACAAATGCTGATTGAGCAATTTGATTTTGTTGCCGCAAACAAAGATTTACAAAAAATTCTGATCTGGCGACTGACAGAAGAGCGTACATCGTTGAGGAAATTAACAGAAGGGCAGGAAAAGAATGGCGAATTGCTTTTCAAAAGCATAACGGATCCGTACTTTCAGGATAAAAGTGAAGATTTTCGCGCAGTTGCTGCAATTCTCGTTTCGGGGATGTATTACCTTAACCTCTATTCCGAAGTTAACGGAAGTGTTTTTTGCGGGTTGGATCTTAAAACCAATGAAGGAAGATCGAAAATTAAGAATGCTTTAAAAATGCTTGTGGATAAAACTTTCGAAGAACTGAAGTAGTTAAAACTCCTGAAACAGATAACGGTCAGGATAATTCAGTCTTTCACTTTTACGTTGACCGTTGATAACGATGTGGATGATATTCATCTGGTCATCGAAAAGATTATAGAGAAAGCTGACGGCCGTTTCCACTTTTTTAGGATTACTCACAGCTTCGGATTCCAGAAAAACATCAACACTTTCCTTATCTTCTTCATAACCAACGTATTTAACTTTTAAGAATTGATTATTCACTTTTAGTTTTACATATTCGGAAGCGTAGTTTTTCAAAGCTTCGTTCATTTCTTTTTCAGATTTCGGATTGAGGAAATGAAGACTTTTCCCGTATTTTTTATTGATGGCGTTTTCCAAATCATCCATAAAAAACCGTCCGGAAATTTCAAAAGTTTTTGACTTTTGGTTATAATTAAATTCCATAGAACCAACATGATAAGGATGAACCCTGAACGAAAAAAGTGCGACAAACAAAGACAAAACAACAACCGCAGAAAAAAAGTTCTTCATCAGACCCAAAATTTAAATCGAAATTAATCATTATTTTCGTAATTCTTTTTAAAATGACAGAATGCAGGATTTTATTTTTTACCTGAAGTTGGGTTGGGAACACATTATTTCTTTGGATGCGCTGGATCATCAGTTGTTTATTTTGGCTTTGATTGCAGTTTATTCCTACAACGATTTCAAAAAAATCCTGATTCTTGTAACAGCCTTTACCATTGGGCATTCCATCACTTTAGCGCTTAGTTCGCTTAACGTTTTGAAAGTTCCGAGCAATTGGGTAGAATTTCTCATCCCTTTGACCATTGTTATCACGTCGTTGGATAATATTTTAATGAAAAACAATCAGAAAACGCTGATGACAATGAACTATTATTTGGCAATGATTTTCGGGCTCATCCATGGGATGGGATTTGCGAACACTGCCAGAATGATGCTGGCAAAAGAACAAAGTATTTTTGTTCCACTTTTAGGCTTCAATATTGGGTTGGAATTGGGTCAGGTTGCTTTGGTCATCGCGATTTTGATCTTACTTTTCATTCTGCTTAAGCTTTTCCGGGTCAACAGAAAAGACTGGATTTTATTCGTTTCCTCTGGTGTTTTCGCATTGGCTTTAAAAATGACTTTGGAGCGACTTCCTTTTTAATATCAGTTTTTTTGATTTTGGCAGCCATTCCGCGCTCCGTTCCCGCTATTTTTGCCTTCCAAAAGTCCTCGCAAAAAAATGAGCTCCACTCAGCTCGGGCTGCGATCAATTCTGTGTTTTAATATTCTGCTATTTAGAATTAATCTTTACTGGTGAAAATAAATACAAATCTTTATTTCATTCGTAACAATTTCCTAAATTTGATTACTTGTAAAGAATTATTATCTAATTGTTTTGAAAAAATGAAGTTAAAAGTTTTAGGACTTTTATTCTGTTCTGCTGTTGTGTCGGCACAGAATATCCAGAATAATCCGGGGAGCAACCACGGGAACAAATTTGAACAACTCGGAACCATCCTTCCAACACCTAATGTTTACAGAACTGCTTCTGGCTCGCCGGGACAAGCCTACTGGCAGCAACGTGCAGATTATGACATAGAAGCTTATCTGGACGAGGACAAAAGAAATCTGAAAGGTTCAGAAACCATAACTTATTACAACAATTCTCCGGACGATCTGGATTATCTCTGGCTTCAGCTGGACGAAAATCAACAGTCATCTGTGAAAAATGCAGATTATCCTTCTTCTTCAACTTTACCGAAAAGAACGGTTTTAGAAAATTTAAAAGCATCAGAACTTCCTGTTTCAGATAATGGTTATGGTGTTAATCTGGAGAAAGTAACCGATGCTTCCGGCAATCCGTTGAAATATGTTGTCAATAAGACAATGATGCGTATTGACCTTCCAAAAGCATTGAAAAAAGGGGAGAAATTCGTTTTCAAAGTTAACTGGAATTACAATATCCCGAATCGTATCGAAATGGGCGGAAGAGGTGGTTATGAAAGTTTTCCTGAGGATGGGAACGACCTTTACACAATGACACAATGGTTTCCGAGAATGTGTGTTTATAGTGATTTCCACGGTTGGCAGAATCATCAGTTCACAGGACGTGGCGAGTTTGCTTTGGTTTTCGGAAATTATAAAGTAAAAATGAACGTTCCTGCTGACCATATTGTTGGTGGAACTGGAGAATGCAAGAACTATGAGCAGGTTTTAACTTCTGAGCAATTAGCAAGATATAGAAAAGCAGAATCTGCCAACGAACCTGTAGAAATCGTAACGCTTGATGAAGCGAAGAAAGCAGAAAAGAATCATTCAAAACAGAGAAAAACCTGGATTTTTGAAGCCAATGACGTTCGTGATTTTGCATGGACCTCTTCAAGAAAATTTATCTGGGACGGGATGCGCGTAACGATTCCTGAAAATAATAACAAAGTAATGGCAATGAGTTTCTACGGAAAAGAAGCTTACGGATTGTATAGGAAATTCTCTACAAAAGCCGTTGCACATACGATTAAAACTTATTCAGAATTCACGATTCCTTATCCATATCCTGTAGCGCAATCTGTAGAAGCGGCGAACGGAATGGAATATCCGATGATCTGTTTCAATTACGGAAGAACAGAAAAAGACGGAACTTATTCCGAAGCAATCAAAAACGGAATGTTGGGCGTAATTATTCACGAAGTTGGACACAACTTTTTCCCGATGATTATCAATTCAGACGAAAGACAATGGAGCTGGATGGATGAAGGTCTGAATACTTTTGTTGAATATCTGACAGAAGAGAAATGGGATAACAAATTCCCGTCAAAACGTGGTCCGGCTTGGACAATCGTGGATTATATGAAGCTTCCGAAAGATGAATTGGAACCGATTATGTCCAATTCCGAAAACATCGCAAGATTTGGCCCGAATGCTTATTCAAAACCGGCAACCGGACTTAACATTCTTCGTGAGACGATTATGGGAAGAGAGTTGTTTGATAAAGCGTTCAAGACTTACGCCAAAAGATGGGCTTTCCGTCACCCTGAACCGGCAGATTTTTTCAGAACAATGGAAGATGCGAGTGGGGAAGACTTGGATTGGTTCTGGAGAGGTTGGTTCTACGGAACAGACCCAGTAGATATTTCTTTGGATAAAGTGACCATTGCGACACCTGATTTTGATGCCGTTCCAAAATCCGAAGCGGTGAAATATACTGTTGAAAAACCGGTATTGAATGAGTTTGAAGATGTTTCTAAAATCAGAAACAGAGAAGATAAGAATATCAAATTCTATGCTGATACCGACAAAGATGTTCAGGATTTCTATTACAGATATGACCGTGGACAGGAGAAAGTAGATACTTCAAAAGAATATTCTGTTACAACAGGCAATCTGGAAAAAGTTGATAAAAAAGATATTAAAAAAGAAGATAATGTTACGGCTTATCAAATTGATTTTTCTAATAAAGGAGGTCTTGTAATGCCAATTATTTTAGAATTCACCTTTGAAGATGGTTCGAAAGCAACGGATAAAATCAGTGTTCAAATCTGGAGACATAATGAGCAAAAGGCTTCTAAAACTTATTATTTTGATAAGAAACTGAAGTCTGTTCAGTTAGATCCAATGAGAGAAACGGCCGATATTGATACGTCTAACAACTTCTGGACCGCTTCAAGTTCATCAGAAACACCAAGCAAGTTTCAGGTTTTCAAGCAAAAGCAAAAAGATGCAGCCAGAGGTGCATCTAATGGAAAAGTAAATCCGATGCAAGCCGCTGGAAAGAAATAATAATTATAATAAAAGAGTTGTTTATCGGTCAAGATTGCCAGAAACGAAAAATTAAAACTCTTGTAAAAATAATTTTTGTTTTAATTATTTGTAAAATCTATTTGCAGAGTGATGTAAACTACTATATTTGCATTCCAATTTATTATAATTATAAGCTATGAAAGAACTAATCGAAAAGATTAATGCTGAATTTGAAGCTTTCAGCAAAGAAGCAGAACAACAATCTGAAAAAGGGAACAAAGCAGCTGGAACCAGAGCTAGAAAATCAGCTTTGGAACTTAGCAAACTTTTCAAAGATTTCCGTAAAGTTTCTGTTGAAGAATCAAAAAAGTAAAAATCCAAAACCTCGTTAAAAACGAGGTTTTTTTATTTATGTAATGACAGTCAATTTTTACACAATGGGTCAAGAAAATTTTCGACACTTTATTCATACTATCAATTATCAATTTTTATGGTTTCGTTTTTTGATTCATTCATATTTGCGTAAATTTATTGTTTATAATTAATCAATATTTCTAATAGAAAAGAATGGAAAAGTATAATTACGGGGTTATCGGCCTCGGAGTAATGGGAAAAAATCTCCTTTACAATATTGCAGATAACGGTTTCTCTGTTGCAGGATTTGACCTTGATGCAGAAAAAGCCAGAGAACTAGAACAGGGTGCTACACAGAATACGGTTGTCAAGGGAACAGCTTCTTTGGAGGATTTTGTATCTGCATTGGAAACACCAAGAAAAATTATTCTAATGGTTCCTGCGGGTAAGCCTGTAGATGCTGTTTTGGAAAATATCACGCCGCTTCTGAACAAAGGTGATATTGTTGTTGATGCTGGTAATTCTTATTTCAAGGATACCGAACGGCGTATTGCCGATCTCGCTTCAAAAGGATTACATTTTATGGGAATGGGTGTTTCCGGAGGTGAGAAAGGAGCCAGAACCGGTCCAAGCATTATGCCTGGTGGAGATTTGGAAGCCTTCAATCTTCTGAAACCTATGCTGGAATCGATTGCTGCAAAAGTTGATGGAGAAGCCTGTACCGCTTATATGGGAAAAAGCTCAGCCGGAAACTATGTGAAAATGGTTCATAACGGAATCGAGTATGCCATAATGCAGCTCATCAGCGAAGCCTATGATCTTTTGAGAAAAGGTGCAAACCTTAATAATGATCAGCTTTACGAGGTTTTTAAAGAATGGAATAACGGTGAAATGAATTCTTTCCTGATAGAGATTACAAGAGATATTTTCCAACAAAAAGATTCATTGACCAATGGTTATCTTGTTGATCAGATTTTAGATAAAGCTGGCGCAAAAGGAACCGGCAAGTGGACCTCGGAACAGGCTATGGAAATTGGAGTTTCAATCCCAACGATTGATATTGCTGTGACCTCAAGAATCTTGTCAGCTTACAAAGATGAACGGATGAAAGCCTCTCAATTATATTCTGAAAAACAAATCACCGCGCCGGAAAATATCGAATCCTTTATCAAAGAAGTTGGTGACGCATTATATCTGGCGACTTTGATCAGCTATGCGCAAGGTCTGTCACTATTGGTTAAGGCTTCAGAAGAATATGCTTTTGATATTCCGCTGAAAGATGTTGTTAAGATCTGGCGAGGCGGATGTATCATCCGTTCCGTGTTGTTAGAAAAATTTTATTCAGCTTATACTCAAAATCCGTATCTGTCTAATATTTTACTAGACAAAGACATTTCCGAAATCGTCAAATCAAAACTCAAATCATTAAGAAGCACTGCTGTTTATGCTGTCCATAATGGCATATCGAGTTTAGGAATTCAAACGGCTTTAGGCTATTTTGATGCTTACACGACAGAATCTTTACCGGTGAATCTGATTCAGGCTCAACGTGATTATTTTGGAGCTCACACTTATCAGAGAATCGACAGAGAAGGCGTTTTCCACACATCTTGGGAAAGCACAAACAATTAAAATTAAACCATGACAGATATTAATGTATTATCGGCCACTAATATTGTAATTTTTGGCGCTACCGGAGACTTGGCAAAAAGAAAACTTTTTCCTGCGTTTTATAATCTTTTCATTGATGGAAGAATGCCAGAGAATTTTAATATTATCGCTTTAGGAAGGTCGGATCACAATGATGAATATTTTAGGAATTATATTAAAGTCAACCTTGAAGCTTTCTCCAGAAAAAATGTTACACCTGAGCACTGGGAAGCTTTTCAATCCCATATCACCTATTTTCAGCATCAGTTGGACGAAGAGAATTCTTATAAAAATCTAAATCGGAAATTGCTGGAATTTGATTCCGATTTTGGTGTAAGAGGAAACAGATTGTTTTATCTGTCAATCGGACCTAATTTTATTTCTACCATTTCCAATCATATCAAGAATGCATCATTAGCTTCTGAGCCGGACAAAGACAGGATCATTATCGAGAAACCTTTTGGTTACAACAAACAATCGGCTATTGAACTTAATCAGCTTTTGTCCGAGACTTTTGAAGAGAAACAGATTTATCGTATTGATCATTATTTGGGAAAAGAAACTGTTCAGAATATATTGGCTTTCCGGTTTGGAAATTCCATCTTCGAGCCTTTGTGGAATCACAGACATATCGAATCTGTTCAAATTACAGTTGCAGAAGAAGTTGGTGTAGAAACCAGAGGCAGTTTCTATGAGCAGACCGGCGCTTTGAGAGATATGGTTCAGAATCATTTGCTGCAGATCTTATGTATGGTTGCTATGGAAGCGCCAGCCTCTTTAGAGTCTGATGAAATCAGAGATCATAAAGTTGATGTGCTTAAATCCATCCGCAGAATCCCGGCAGATAAAGTTGACCATTATGCTGTGAGAGGTCAATATGGAAAAGGAATAATAAATGGGGTGGAGACAAAAGCCTATCGTGAAGAAGATGGGGTTGATCCGGATTCTAATACAGAAACTTTTGTAGCAGCAAAATTCTATATAGATAATGAAAGATGGCAGAATGTTCCTTTCTATGTTCGCACAGGTAAAAAAATGAAGGAAAAGCAGTCCTATATTTCTATTCAGTTCAAGCCATTGCCGCATTCTACATTCTCTGACACAAATCCATTGTCCGCTAATCGTCTTATCATTAATATTCAGCCATTAATGGACATCAGACTTCAGTTTATGACAAAAAAGCAAGGACTTTCAATGGCTCTGAGACCGGTGGAGATGATCTTCGATTATTTTGCGTGTAAAGAAGATACGCCCGAAGCATATGAAACATTGTTGCAGGATGCATTAGAAGGTGATCTTACATTGTTTATGCGTTCTGATCAGGTGGAGGAAGCTTGGGATGTTGTGACGACAATTCAGGAAGACTGGGCCAATAAAAAGGCAATTTTTCCAAATTATGAAGCAGGAAGCTGGGGTCCGAAAGAAAGTTTTGATCTGGTTGAAAGACAAGGTCACAACTGGTTGTAACATTTAATTAAATTCTTAAAATGAATATTACAGTATTTGACAATCTGGACAAATTATACAAAAAAGCAGCGGATACTTTTGTTGAACTTTCAGAAAAATCAATCAGGAAACATCATAAGTTTGTTGTTGCTTTAAGTGGAGGCTCTTCTCCAAAAGCAGTTTTCAAATTGTTGGCAACGGAAGAATATGCCCAAAAGATCGAATGGGGAAAAATCTATTTTTTTTGGGTTGATGAACGTTGGGTTACTTTGGACGATGAAAAAAGTAATTTCAAAATGACATCTGAAACGCTTCTGGACAAAGTTCCTGTAAGTAAAAACCAGGTTTTCCCGATGTTTAAAGAAGGATTAGAACCCGGAGATTATGCAAAGGAATATGAGAAAAAAATCCGAAATGTTTTGGGAAATGAAGGTGTCTTTGATTTTATTCTTTTAGGAATGGGTGATGACGGACATACGGCTTCTTTATTTCCCGGGCAGGCTGTTCTTGATGAAAAAGAAAAATGGGTGGCAGCTTATTATTTAGAATCTCAGGAGATGTTCAGAATTACTTTGACAGAGCCAATTATCAACAAAGCTGAAAACATTCTGGTAATAGCTTTTGGCGAATCTAAGAAAAATGCTTTGAACCAGGTTTTGAATGGCGAATACAATCCTAAATTATATCCATTGCAATTAATCAATAAAAAAGAAGGATTTCAATTTTTTACTGATGAAAAAGCTATGAATGGATAATCTCAGTTTCCGTAAAAAATTATCATACAAACAAAAGGTGAAACAAACGTTTCACCTTTTTTAATTGTATATCTATCAATTAATTAAGACTGGATAAATTCCAAAAGGTCTTTATTAATTGTTTCGTGCTCTGTAGTCGGCATTCCGTGAGGGAAACCTGGATAAGTAATTAACTTTCCGTTTTTCAGCAGCTTTGCAGATTTTATTGCAGAATTTTCGATGGGTACAATCTGGTCATCCTCACCATGAAGAACTAAAACCGGAATATCAACAGCTTTAAGATCTTCCGTGAAATCTGTTTCCGAGAAAGCTTTGATTCCGTCATAGTGAGCTACAATACCGCCCATTAATCCTTGTCTCCACCAGTTTCTTTGGATTCCTTCTTTTACATCGGAACCTTCTCTGTTGTAGCCATAGAAAGGGAATGTAAGATCAAAATAAAATTGATTTCTGTTATTCATTGTCTGGTCTCGGATGTTGTCAAAAACTTCCATCGGAACTCCGTCAGGATTACTTTCGCTTTTTACCATGATTGGCGGAACAGCGCTGATTAAAACCGCTTTTTTAGCTCTTCCGTTAGCATATTTGTTAACGTAGCGGATCACTTCGCCACCACCTGTAGAATGTCCGATGTGAATTACATCTTTCAGACCTAAGAATTCAACCAGTTCTGCTGCGTCAGAAGCATATTGCTCTATGGTATGATTATAAATATTCTGGCTGGATCTTCCATGACCTCTTCTGTCATGAGTAACGACTCTATAACCTCTTTTTAGGAAAAAAATGACCTGCGCGTCCCAATCATCTGAAGATAATGGCCATCCGTGATGAAACATCAATACTGGTCCTTCACCTTGGTCTTTGTAAAAAATCTCTGTTCCGTCTTTTAATTTTAGTGTGCTCATAATTTACTTTTTAATGTTATTGTTTGTTTATTGTTTAGCAAATGTAAGACGGGAAAACCTAATCAATCTTGATGTAAGATAACTTCGTTATTTTTTATAATAATCCATCATTATCCAATATAAAAACCCAATAATCTACCCCGAAAATCCATCCAGCATATCCATACTAGGAACAAAAAACAATGTTCCCGTCTGTGCTGTACTAAAGTCAAGAATACGGTCATAATTTCCGGGCGGATTACCGATGAACATATTGGTCAGCATTTTTTCAACCGTGCTGAATGTGCTCGCATAACAGATGAAATAAGTTCCCATTTCATTGGTTGCCACGCTTCCGAAAGGCATATTGTCACGTACAACCTTAAAATCATCACCGATATTAGCTAATGCGATATGGGAGTTTTTGGGTTTTATATCATCGTCCATTTCGATATCCTGATCTTTGGATCTGCCGATTACTTTTTCCTGTTCTTCCACAGAAAGCGATTTCCATGCATCAAGATTATGGATGTATTTCTGTACAAAAAGATAGCTTCCACCTACATATTGCGGATCAGAATCATCTATAATGGCAAAATGATCACGGTCTTTACCATGCGGATTTTCAGTGCCGTCAACAAAGCCTAAGATAGACCGGCTGTCCCAATAACGGAATCCCTGTACTTCAACTTCACAATCTGCAATTTCTTTCATATATCCTGAAATGACAGAAGCCATATCATAAGCGAAGCTCTTCTCATCGGCACGAATATGAAAATGCAAATCCCCTTTCGTACTTACTGCCGTATGTTTGCTGCCCTTTATTTCCTGGAATTTTTTGAATTCTTTGGGCAGTGGTTGAGGTAATTCAAGCTGTTGCCAGGCTTCATATCCAATTCCCATTACACAGCTGGCTTTGGAGTCGGGAAAACGGTCGAGTGCAGAATTATTCAGGTTAATTACCAACGCGCAAACTCTCTGGAAAACCGATTTTATTTTATCAGGATCAACATTGTCTTTAAAATTCCAAACTAAAAAATACGTGTTGTTATTCGGATAATCTGTTACATTCTGTGCATTATAGTCAGAAGAAAATGTATTATTCATTGACATGGATCTATCGGTTTTTAATTATCAAATTTAATAAATGCCGTTGGGATAATATGATTTGTTACCATAAAATAAACAATTCAGGATATTCTTTTCACAAATTACAGCAGAAACTTTTACTTGATAAGCCTTTATGACACCTCAAAAATGAGTATTATTGTAAGAAAATTAATACTGCAAAATTTATGGGGCACTGGGAAATTTTTTTATTTTTTTTAATCATCGCTTTTATTTACTCTTCGGTGGGATTTGGCGGTGGTTCCAGTTATCTTGCAGTTCTGGCAATGTACAGCTTTCCTTATCAGGAAATACGTTTAACGGCACTTATTTGTAATATTATTGTAGTAATAGGAGGTGTATTTATTTACATCAAAAATAAACAGGTCGAGTGGAAAAAAATACTGCCGCTTACGCTTATAAGCGTTCCTATGGCGTATCTCGGAGCTGTTTTAAAAATCAGCCAGGAAATTTTCTTTCTGACTTTGGGAATTACTTTAATCATTGCAGCCCTATTACTATGGATAAAAACAGAAACAAAAAATAACGGAGGGATTTCAGAAAATGCCGGGAATTCTTTACTCAGAAACGGATTTTTAGGCGGTGCAATCGGATTTTTATCAGGATTGGTAGGCATTGGCGGCGGAATTTTTCTTTCACCATTGTTAAATCTGATGAAATGGGATACTCCAAGAAAAATTGCGGCAACATCAAGCGTTTTTATTTTGGTAAATTCAGTCTCGGGTATTTTCGGGCAGTTGTCTAAATTATCTTCAGACATCGATTATTTCAGAATTCTGAGTTTGTGTTTTGCTGTATTCATCGGTGGGCAGATCGGTTCCAGAATGTCCCTGAAATGGAATCCTCTGGTCATCAAAAGAATGACAGCTGTTCTGGTTTTGGTTGCCGGAATAAATGTTTTAATAAAATATTGGTAATAAGCTACATTTAAAATGATACTTAAAATATTAGCATTTGGAATAACGAAAGATATTTTCGGGACTTCTGAAAAAGAAATAGAAATCAATGAAGGAGCAAGCGTAAAAGCGCTCAAGGAACTTTTGGAAACGGACTTTCCGGAGCTGAAAAGATTAAAATCCTATTTTATTGCCGTTGATGATGAATATGCGGAAGACGATCAGATCATAACAGTATCTAACGAAATAGCAATAATACCTCCGGTAAGCGGCGGATAACAGATATGGTTGATATTAAAATAACAGAAAATAAACTGGATCTTACGGATTGCTTTAGCCTTGCGTCCGATCTTGCTTGTGGAGGAATGGCATCGTTCGTAGGAACAGTACGGAATCATACCAAAGGTAAATCTGTTACCCGTTTGGAATATGAATGCTACGAATCTATGGCGGTAAAGGAAATACAGAAAATAGCGGATAAAGCCATTTTCTTATTTTCGGTAAAAAATATTGTTGTTCATCACCGTACCGGAATTTTATTTCCCGGTGATGCTGCAGTGATCATCGTGGTAAGTGACGGACATAGAAATGCGGTTTTCGATGCATGCAGCTTTATCATTGAAAATATAAAAAAGACTGTTCCCATCTGGAAAAAAGAAATTTTTGAGGATGGAGAAGAATGGGTTTCGGCACACCCATAGTTTGAGGACTAAAATTTTGTACCTTTATGTACCAATTATTGAATTATGAAAGCTCATCTGTTATCAGATAAATCGGTAAAGCAGATAGAAATCGTCAAAGTGAAGGGCAACGTCAGTTTTCATTATACGGATGATGTTTCTGTTGAAGAACCTTTGGAAATAAGGGTTGCTTATCATGTAGCAGATAAAAAAGAGACCAAAAATATCTCTGTAACCATGCGGACTCCCGGAAATGATGCAGAACTTGCTGCTGGATTTTTATTCACAGAAGGAATTATTTCCGCTCGTGAACAGATTAAAGACATCTATTCTCCACAGGCGGAATGTTCCAGAAACAGCGAAAATGTTGTCATTGTTGAGCTTGCAGAAGGCTTCGTTCCTGAACTTATGAAAGCTGACAGAAATTTTTATACCACTTCCAGCTGTGGTGTATGCGGAAAAGGTTCCATTGAATCCATAAGAACAGTGAGCACTTTTCATAATCATACAAAAAATAACACAGAAGTTTCCCTGGAAACTCTGTATCAGCTATCCGAAAAACTGCAGTCTTCCCAGAATAATTTCAGTGCTACAGGCGGTATTCACGCTTCCGGCATCTTTGATCTGGAAGGGAATCTTCTGGCGCTGCGTGAAGATGTAGGAAGGCATAACGCACTGGACAAACTCATAGGATATGCATTATCAGCGGATTTGCTTCCTCTCGACGATAAAATTTTGGTTCTTAGCGGAAGAGCCAGCTTTGAGCTTATTCAGAAAGCTGCGATGGGAGGAATTACGATTGTCGCGGCAATAGGAGCTCCATCCAGTCTGGCAATAGACCTTGCAAAAGAATTTGATATTACTTTATTGGGCTTTCTAAGAGACAACCGGTTTAATATTTACCATTCCGGCAGTCATTTTAACATTGAAAATATATTATGAAAATAAGAATTAAAGACAACTCCATAAGATTCCGTCTTACCCAGTCCGAATTGGCAAAATTAGGGCAAGACGGAGTCATTTCAAGCTTTACGGAATTTGTAGATCGTCCGTTTATATATGCTATTGAAAGAACGGAAGATGCAGAGCTTTCGGCAGCTTTTATCGAGAACAGAATGGTTCTGAAAATGCCTGCAGCAATGATTGCAGAATGGATTTCGACAGACAGGGTGGGTTTTGACGGACAATCGGGATTGGTAAAGATTTTAGTGGAAAAAGATTTTGTCTGTATCGATAATACATTGGAAGATCAAAGCGACAATTATCCCAACCCGAATATGAAATGCTAAATTTTTCATTAAACTTGATTAACACTTTAGCTATTTAAGTTTAATTATTAAATACAAAAAAGAGTACACAGGTAAAAAAAAATCAAAGGTTTTTTCCCTTTGCAGACTTTTGAAATACTTTAAATGAAGTCAATGAAGTCTTTGTCTCTTTTGCGGTTAAATTAAAATTAGTTTAAACGGACTTATTTTTTAAATGTAGAAATCATGGAAAACAAAGATGTGTTCAATAAAAAAGAAGAGGGGAGCAGATTACCTTCTGCCGAACCGCCTTATAAATTGCTGGATCTTAAGCTGAAACCTCCAAAAAAATGGGCTGCAGGTGTTCCGGCAGTGATTCATTCATTGGATCAATTGGTGCTTAATGCCTCTGTTCTTCGTGGCGGAAGGGCACTTTTCAGTATGAATCAGTTTGACGGTTTCGATTGTCCGAGCTGTGCATGGCCCGATCCGGATGATGAGCGTTCCAAATTGGGCGAATACTGTGAAAACGGAGCAAAAGCTTTAGCGGAAGAAGCCACATCTAAAAAGATCGGAGCAGAGTTTTTCAGGGAGAATTCGGTGTATGACTTAGCAAAACTGACAGATTTTGAAATCAGCCAGTTGGGACGAATTGCAGAACCCATGTACTTACCGAAAGGGGGAACACATTATCAGCCTATAAGCTGGGATGATGCCTTTAAAAAAATTGCGGAAAAACTAAACGCTCTCGATTCGCCGAACGAAGCCATATTTTACACATCAGGAAGAACAAGCAATGAAGCGACCTGGGTTTACCAGTTATTTGCCCGTGAATTCGGAACCAATAATTTTCCGGACTGTTCCAATATGTGTCACGAAACTTCCGGTTATGCCCTTTCCAGAAGCATAGGTATTGGGAAAGGAACCGTAAAGTTGGAAGACTTTTATGATACGGATCTTATCATAATCATCGGTCAGAATCCGGGAACCAATTCGCCGAGAATGCTTTCTGCACTAACGAAAGGAAAGAAAAACGGAGCCGAAATTATGGCCATCAATCCGCTTCCGGAAGCGGGATTAAAAGGTTTCAGAAATCCTCAGGAAGTTCGTGCTTTGCTTAATAAACCTTATGAATTGTCGGATTTATATCTCCCTGTAAAAATTAATGGAGATATGGCACTTCTAAAGGCACTTCAAATTCTCGTGCTGGAAGAAGAGGCTAAAAATCCGGGAAAAGTTCTTGACCATGATTTTATTACGAATAAAACTGCCGGCTTTAATGAATTGGTGGAAGAATTAAAACGGTATGACCTCAATTTCTTATCAGAAGAATGCGGTATTCCGGTTGAAAACTTAAGAGAAGCTGCACAGATGATCGCTTCAAAAAAACGCATGATCATTTGTTGGGGAATGGGAATCACGCAACAGCACAACGGTGTGGAAATGATCTACAACATCGTGAATCTCCTGTTGATGAAAGGAAGCATAGGAATCCAGGGTGGAGGAGCCTGTCCGGTTCGCGGTCATAGCAATGTGCAGGGAAACAGGACGTTACTGATTAATCATCATCCTACAACGGAACAATTGGACAGACTGGAGGAATATTATGGCTTTAAAGTTCCGAGAGAAGGCGGTTATGATGTTGTTAACGCGCTAAAAGCGATCCACGAAGAAAAGGTGAAATTTATGTTCTGTATGGGAGGAAATTTCCTTTCAGCGGCACCGGATACGACCTTTACAGCGGAAGCAATGCGGAAATTAGAAATGTCCGTCATTGTTTCTATAAAATTAAACAGAGGTCATCTTATCCACGGAAAAGAAGCCCTGATCTTACCGGTCATTTCCAGAAGTGAAAAAGATATGATAAATGGTGAGCTTCAGCATGTAAGTACAGAAAATTCAATGGGACTTGTGGAATGGTCAAGAGGAGTTCTCGATCCTATTTCAGAACATTTGATCAACGAAACGCATGTTGCCTGCAGAATGGCAAAAGCGGTTCTGGGAGAACGTTCCGTAGTGGATTGGGACAAATTTATCAACAGTTATGATGCTGTCCGCAAAGATATCGAGCAATGCATTCCGGGATTTGAAGACTATAATAAAAGGGTAGTTCAGAAAGGAGGTTTCTATCTTCCGAACGGACCAAGAGACGGGAATTTCAACAGTGAATTTAATCCCGGTAAAGCCGCTTTCAATATAACTGCCGTGCCGGATAATTCGCTTGCAGAAGACGAATATCTGATGGGAACCACCAGAACACACGATCAGTTCAATACGGTTGTTTATGGCTTGAATGACCGTTACCGCGGGATTTTCAATGAAAGAAGGGTCGTGATGATGAATGAAAAAGATATTGAAAAGGCTGGCCTTAAAGAAGGAGATCACGTAGATCTTTTTAATTATGATGACGGAATTGAAAGGATTGCACCGCTTTTCATTGTCGTGAAATATCCTATTCCTCAGAAAAGTACCATGACCTATTTTCCGGAAACCAACGTTCTGGTATCCATTAATAATGTGGTAAACGGAGCCAATATGCCGGCTTCAAAATATGTCCGCATCAAAATCCGCAAACATGATCCTCATATTTTTAAAAAGATTGACGATCATGTCATTGCTGCTGCAGGAACAAGTCTAGAACAACCATAAAATATATATTACGTAACAAATTATCATTCAATAATGATCATAAGAAAAAAGGAACACTGGTTCAGAATGCTTTTTGTGTGGCATGGCTCCGTTTTGCCCGCTTTGCTTCCCCGTTTGGGATTGCTTTTAATTCTTTCTTTGCTGGTAACCTATTTTCATGGAATCATTCTTTCGTTTAAAGTTCCGTTAAATCCTGCACCGCTCACGCTGTTTGGTTTTGTATTGGCTTTATTCCTTGGGTTCAGAAATAATGCCAGTTATGACAGGTTTTGGGAAGGGCGAAAATTATGGGGCGCTCTGTTGAACACTGCACGTTCATTGACGAGACAGGCAATGACTCTGAGTAATGTAAAAAATGACACGATTTCGGTCCATAGCTTTGTTAACTTACTTAGCGCCTTCGTTTTTGCGCTGAAACATCAGCTTCGGGGAACAGATGCTTATGAAAATTTAAAATCAAGGCTTAATGAAGACCATTTGAAAATTGTAGCAGAATCAAAGTATAAACCTGCAGTTATCATGCGATTACTTGCGGAATGGGTTCAGAAAGCGAAAGATGAAGGTTTTCTGGATTCTATTCAACAGGCACGTTTTGATGAAAATTTTGATAAACTTTCTGATATTTTGGGAGGTTGCGAAAGATTGGTTTCTACCCCAATTCCTTACAGTTATCGCGTTTTGTTACATCGAACGGTGTATATTTATTGTTTTTTATTGCCTTTCGGATTGGTGGATTCTTTGGGATGGTTTATGCCACTTATTGTCGTATTTGTAGCTTATACTTTTGTGGCATTTGAAGCGATAGCCGACGAAATTGAGGAACCTTTTGGAACTGATGCCAATGATTTAGCCTTGAACAGCATGTGCATCATGATCGACGAGACCATTCATGAAATGGTGGGAGAACATATTGCTGTTTCCCGGAAAATAACCCAGAATATTATTGATTAGCATTAAAAGAAAGTGATTCTTTATTCTTTACCATTTCTCAAAACTAAATATTACAAAAGATTATTTTGTCTCGAAATTATAATGAAATATTCTATTACATTTTCAGAAGTATCCGAAAAATTAAAAGGACTGATTTTCACCGATGAACTTTGTTGCTGTATTTTGTAAAGACAATATTAACTTTTGAAGTTCTAATTTAATGAAAACTTAAACAGCTTACCCTGATTGATAAGCTGTCTTTGGTAATTAAGAAAATATTAATAAGATTTAATTGAGATTCAATTTTATTTCTTGATGAACTTAAAAGTTTTATATATAGCTCCTGTCTTTACCTTTATAGAATAATTTCCCGGAATCAGCTTGTCAACCGAAATGGTTTTGGATTCGGAAGATATAATTTTTCTTCCATTCATATCATAGATTTCGCTGCTCACATTTTCATCTGCTTGGATATTGAGGATTGCTGATACAGGATTTGGATATATGCCGACTTTCTGTTTTCCCTGCAAATCTGTTGATGAAAGCATAGATTCTCCTCCGGCAAGATAGAGCAGTGAGTTTTCTGTCAGTTTTTTTACATTTTGATTACTTCCTCCCGGTGCATACCAGTCGTAAACACCTGCGCCATACCATATAATTGTTCCATCGCCTGTGTTTCTCGGATTGAATCTTGCAGCCTGAATTTCCGTTCCATCACAGTTTTCAAGAAGAATCTCGGCATTAAGTGTGGTTTGAAACTTTTGTCTTCTTTGTGCCAAAGTTGAGCTTGAACCGCCGGCATCATCAAAGATTCTTCCCCAGTTCAGATTGTATTGAAGCGCTCTGTTTTTCTTTTCCGTTCCTGTCCCAAGGAATTCGATGCTTTGCGAAGTATTGGTACAGCTTACTGAGCTGGTTGTTATTCCTGTGAGAAGGATAGATGTTGCAGTTCCGCTCCAGTTGGTTCCCCATGCTCCGGCAGTGTTTGCAGGATTTGCAGCCGTGTCACCGAAAGATTGGTTAGGTCTGTATTCCCAAGGGTTGGAAAGCCCATCAAAGACACCAAAAACTTCAAGCCCTTTTCCTGCAAAATTTCCCAGAAGAAGTTTTTTACCGGATTTGTAAAATTGCTTGATTTTCCACATAAAATCATCTTCCAGCTGCGAGCATTGACCGTTCCACTGGAATCCTGCTTCTCGTAGGACACAGTGTTTATCACCGTTTCCTTCAACAGTTCCTCTTGGCCATTCATTCAGTCTTTCTGTGTAAGTTGCGCCATCGCTTTGAATCCAGATCACATCATAGTTGCTGATATCAGCAGCTTCTGCAACATCCTGAAAAGAAAAATAATTCCCGGAAACACTAGCGGAATGCGCAGGAAGAAAAGTTTCCATAAACCAGACCGCTGCCGCTCTGTCATCATCATAAGTTAATCCGTCGCTGGCTGTCGGGATGTTGCTGCTATAAACGTCGGCTTGACCAATGAACGCAATTCTTTTAGTTTGTGCGTTGATATTAGCTAACATTATTCCTGCGAACAGGCTTAGATAAAGTTTTTTCATAATTTTTTTACTGAAGGTTAATATATATTTTCTAATTATTGTTATTCGTATTGTTTCAAATGTATCGGCAAAGCAGAATTGTACATTTCACTTTTTGTACAAAATGATTTGATTTTGTTTTGATGAATTAAATTTCGTTACAGTCCCTTTGTCTATCGAGGTTTTTTTGTGATTGGGATGATGATTCTTTCGATTGATTTTTACAATGATGTTACAGAACTTATAAAATTGTAACTTCTTGATATTGTTAGATGAATAACCTAATATTCAATTAACATAAAATACTCTCACCAAAAATTGTAGGTGTAAAACATCTTTATTAATATTGTGTTCATATGTCCACAAAAAAAGCTTTTAGAACGTTTGGTTTTCCCAAGGTTGGTACCGTTTTATTTTTGTTGCTGATGATTTTGCATGGTTGCAAGGATGCTTCAGCAAAGTCGGATAAAATAAATATCGGCTTCTCGCAAGGTTTGGGAAATCATCCCTGGAGACAGGCCATGAATCATTCCATGGAGATTCAGGCGTCTTTGCATTCTGAGGTGCAGCTAAGCATTAGCAAAGCAGAAGGGTCGGTTCAGAAGCAAATCGAGGATATTCAGAAGATGATAGATAATGAAGCGGATATCATCATTATTTCACCTATTGATCCCAATTCGCTGGTTCCTGTTGTGGAAAAAGCCTTTGCAAAAAAAATTCCCGTGATTTTGGTGGATAGAAAAATCAATTCTGATAAATATGCTACTTATATCGGTGCTGATAATGTGGAGATTGGCAAAGAAGCGGCGCAATACATTATTTCAGATTCTAAAAATTTAAAAAAAATCATTGAAATAAAAGGCGATGACAATTCTTCGCCTACAACGGAAAGAAGTCTGGGTTTTCAGCAAACTATTAAAAATAATTCCAATACAGAACTGATAAAAACCTTCAAAGGTCTTCCTGCTGAAGCATTCAGAAAAACTCTGGATTCATTGGGAAATCAAAGCCTGTATGTTTTTGCTTTCAATGACCAACTAGCAACGCAAGCATGGCAAATAGCGAGAAATGCCGGTGTGGAAAATCAAATCAAATTTATCGGTGTGGATGGTCTGAACACCAAAGACGGTGGAATCCAGATGGTTCTGGACGGTAAATTGAATGCCACTTTACTTTATCCTACCGGCGGAACGGAAGCCATTGAAACAGCTATTAAAATCTACAACGGGCAAATTCCACCGAAACGAATCAAGCTCAGTACAACCATTATCGACAGGCTGAATGCTGAAATTATGCGCAACCAGTTCGATAAAATCATCGAACAGCAGGGTGTGATTGAAAATCAGGTGAATGCCGTGAAAAAGCAGACCGAACTCTATTCTTCCCAAAGAGAATTGTTCCGATGGTCAGTTGTACTTTTGATTCTGATGTTTTGCCTGATTGCCTATGCTATTTACCTGATTTATACCATTAAAATTAAAAATAAACAGCTTACCCTCACCAACGAACGTGTGACGATTCAAAGGAATCAGATTGAAACCATTGCCAATGAACTCAAGGAAAGTAATGAAGCAAGAGTAAACTTTTTCACGGGTTTGTCCCACGAATTCAAAACACCGATAACCCTCATTTTAAGTTCTTTGGAATCATTGAAAGATACTTTTAAAAGTAAGGGTACAAAGCCGTCTTATGAGCTGGAACTGATTAATAAAAATTCAAACCGTTTGCTAAGGTTGGTAGATAATCTTTTGGATTTCAGGAAGATAGAAAATAAAACCTTTAATTTAAGGGTTTCCAAAACCAATATCTACGATTTCACTTATGGCATTTTCAGGGATTTTGAAAATGAAGCCAAAAAAAGGAATATTAAGTTCGAAATCCATTCCTCAAACAAAAATCTGGAACTGTATATTGACAGGAACCTGATGGATAAAGTATATTTTAACCTTTTGTCAAATGCTTTTAAATTCACACCGGACAACGGGAAAATTGAAATTACGATCCAGGAAAAAGGAAATCAGGCGGTTATCAGCTTCAAAGACAACGGTATAGGAATTCCGGAAAAAGAGATCAGCAACGTTTTCGAACCCTATTTTAAAGGTTCCAACAACCGGAAAAACAGTTCAGGAATTGGGCTTCATCTCAGCCGTCAGTTTATGGAGCTTCATCTCGGGAAAATCGAGGTCAGTTCTTTTCAGGGAACGGAATTTATCATCAGCCTTTACAAAGGAAACAAGCATTTCAATGAAGATCAGATGATAAAAGAACCTAGTGTTATGGATGCGGAAACGTTGGCAAAAGAAGATGTTTTTGGCGCGGTGGAAGAAGGAAGTTTTATGCAAAATCAAGAGAATTCTGGTGATCGGTATTCTTTGCTTTTGGTGGAGGATAATTCGGATTTGTCATTTTTCCTCAGCAACAAGCTTCAGACGGAATTTGATGTGATGGTTTCCGATGGTACGGATGCGATTGATAAAGCGCTAAGCGAAATTCCCGACATCATTGTCTGCGATGTGAATCTTCCTGGAAAAAACGGATTTGAAATCTGCGAAATCCTGAAAAATGACCTCAGAACATCTCATATTCCGGTTATTCTTCTCACGGCTTTGGACAATAAGGAATCTTATCTTCAGGGACTGAAATCCGGGGTTGATCTTTATCTTACCAAACCATTCAGCTATCCGATTCTGACACAGTCACTGCGTTCATTGCTTTACAACCGAGAAAAACTACGTTATTATTACACCAACAACATCGGAAGAATTGTGGACAGCAAATCCTTCGGAAATATGGAGCAGACGTTTGTGAACAAATTGAATCAAATCATCAAGACCAATATTGACAATCCCGATTTTTCAGTGGAAAATCTTGCAGATTTACTTAATATTTCAAGAATTCAGCTTTACAGAAAAATAAAGGCAATGTTTGACGTGAATGTAAGCGACTACATCAACAATATCCGTCTGGAACAGGCAAAATCGATGCTGCAAAATCCCGGACTGACTATTTCCGAAATTGCTTATAAAACAGGCTTCTCTTCCCCGAATTATTTCTCCACAGTCTTCAAAAATAAGTTTGGGGTTTCTCCGAATGTTTTTAGGAAGAGCGTTGGTGAGGAGTAATTAATCCTTGTATATCTTTTCTTTTCTTTTCTTTTCTTTCCCGAATAGAGTAGCAATATCCGTGCGAACGAGATATCGTTGTTAGCACTAATAAAACGTCGTTGCTCGGGTGAACAATGATCGAAGTATCATCTTATAAAAACTAAAGCCGTAGTTTCCAAAAAACCGACCTCAAATTTCGGTCAATCTTCCCACACTAACATTCGTTCATACTTCTAAAAGTCCTCATAATCTACGTAACATTTTTATAGAATGGTGTTACATTTTTGAAACATCATTATCATATTTTGAAATTACATCAATTTTAAAATTTTGATTTTCAGTTAATTAAAATAAGTTAACAAATAATTAACCTTGACGAAATATTTTGTTACATAATTAGACCTTCGCATTCCTGTCCCGGGATATATTAGCCACAAACAAAGTAATATTTTTCAAAAGGTGAAATCGCTATGGTTTGTAAACGCAACCATCAATAAGAAGAAGCGATTCCATTTGATCAATAAAAAATAATAAATATTTATATATGAATAAAATTTTGATGTGGTCTGTCACTGCGGCTTTGGCAGGATTTCTTTTCGGGTTTGATGTTGTGGTGATTTCCGGAGCCGATAAAAAACTGCAGGCACTTTGGCAGAGTTCAGACGCATTTCACGGTGCGGTAGTAATGGGAATGGCATTGTGGGGAACCGTTATCGGCGCCATCTTTGGCGGAATTCCGACCAACACATTCGGGCGTAAAAAAACACTTTTGGCAATCGGTGTCTTATATGCACTTTCAGCAATCGGAACAGCGCTTTCCAATGATCCTTATATTTTCGCATTTTTCAGATTTATGGGAGGTTTGGGCGTTGGAGCATCTACCATTGCAGCGCCGGCTTATATTTCCGAAATCGCTCCTGCAAAAGATCGCGGAAGATTGGTTTCATTGTATCAGTTCAATATTGTTTTGGGGATTTTGGTAGCCTTTTTATCCAATTATCTACTCAGTGGAATCGGAGATAACGACTGGAGATGGATGCTTGGTGTTCAGGCGATTCCGGCAAGTATCTACACCTTATGTGTTCTTATAATTCCTGAAAGCCCAAGATGGCTCGTTTCCAAAGGCAGAATAAATGAAGCCAAAAATGTAGTTAAAATCGTAAATCCGGATCAGGATTCTGACCTACTCATTTCTCAGATGGAAGAAGATCACGCCGAAGCACCAAAGGAAAATATCTTTATGAAAAAGTATCGTTTTCCGCTGATGCTCGCTTTTCTTGTCGCATTTTTCAATCAGATGTCGGGCATCAATGCATTCTTATATTATGCACCGAGAATTTTTGGTGAGGCTGGATTGGGCGAGAAAACGGCACTTCTCAGCAGTATCGGGATTGGAATTGTCAATATGGTTTTTACGTTGGTTGGTGTTAATCTCATCGACAAAGTTGGTAGAAGAACCCTGATGTACATTGGTTCTATCGGCTATATCATTTCGTTAGGATTGGTTTCTATGGCGTTTTATTTCCATTGGTCGGGTTTGGCGATTCCTGTGTTTTTATTCCTGTTTATCGCTTCTCACGCCATCGGACAGGGAACGGTGATCTGGGTTTTTATCTCCGAGATTTTTCCGAATCATCTCCGTGCATCAGGACAGGCATTCGGAAGTTCTACGCATTGGGTTTTGGCAGCGATCATTCCGTCCCTTATCCCGACATTATTTTCTACGATTGGCGCCGGAACGGTATTTCTGGTATTTACGATCGCAATGGTATTCCAGCTGTTATTTGTGATTTTTATGATGCCGGAGACAAAAGGCGTATCACTGGAAAAATTAAGCAAAACACTTACAAAAGAATAAAATATTCAAAAATCTTCGAGAAAAATAATTCAATGAAAAAAATAATATCAAGTTTAATTGTCGTTTCTGTCTTTTTTTCGAATCTCAACGCTCAGTCGGATTCTAAGAAGGAAGAGCAGCTTTACCGCCCCAATTTCCATTTCAGTCCCCAAAAAGGATGGATGAATGATCCGAACGGGCTTTATTACAAAGACGGTGTTTATCACCTGTTCTTCCAGCATTATCCCGATGGAAACAAATGGGGACCGATGCACTGGGGACATGCCACAAGCAAAGACCTTGTCAAGTGGGAAGAGCAGCCGATTGCTCTTTATCCGGATGATTTGGGATACATTTTCTCAGGAAGTGCGGTGGTCGATAAAAATAATACTTCAGGTTTCGGGGATTCCAAAAATAATCCTGTCGTTGCGGTGTTCACGTATCACAATCCCAACCGGGAAAAAGACGGTAAAATAGATGTAGAATCCCAGGGAATTGCTTACTCTTTGGATAATAGCAAAACTTGGACAAAATATAGTTCAAATCCTGTACTTAAAAACCCGGGAATTCGTGATTTTCGTGATCCAAAGGTATTTTGGGACAGCAAAAGACAGCAATGGATTATGGTTTTGGCGGCTCAGGACAGAACGCACTTTTACGCTTCAAAAAACCTGAAAGAATGGACGTTCCAATCCGAATTTGGAAAAGATCTGGGCGGTCACGGCGGCGTTTGGGAATGCCCTGATCTATTTCCATTAAAAATAGAAGGCACCAATGAAGAAAAGTGGGTTCTGATCGTCAATATCAATCCAGGCGGACCAAATAATGGTTCTGCAGGACAATATTTTGTCGGTGACTTTGACGGGAAAATTTTTAAGATTGATGAACATTTCACGAAACAGCTTCAGAAAGAAAAAGCAGCCTGGCTGGATTGGGGAAAAGACAATTATGCCAGTGTTTCGTTTGATAATGTTCCGCAGGGAAAACGGGTGATTATCGGTTGGATGAGCAACTGGGAATATGCGCAGGAAGTTCCTACGGAAGCGTGGAGAAGCAGTACGACAATGGCGAGGGAAGTTTCACTCAAGAAAACAAAAGACGGCTATATTCTTAAAAATATTCCCGTTGCCGGACTGAAAAATTATCAAGGAAAATCTATCCGGAAAAAAATCGATCTTAAGGCTGAAAATAAATTAGTAAGTCCTTCAGAAATTGACATGACTAAAGCCGTTCTCGATTTAAATTTAAAGAAGATGACTGCCGGAACTTATAGCTTTTCTCTGAAAAATTCTTTGGGAGAAGAAGTCGTTTTTGGAATTGATAATAAAACAAAAGAATTGTTTGTAGATCGTTCCAAATCAGGGAAAACAGGTTTTGGAAACCATTACGCCACGCCGGTTACCAAAGCGCCTTTGAATCAGATGTATCCTGAAGCAAAAATGAAACTGGTCATCGACAAGACCTCCATTGAAATCTTCTTCAACGACGGCGAAAAAGTAATGACCGAAATCTTCTTCCCGAACGAACATTTTTCAGAATTGACCTTATCAACCGACACGAAAGGAAGCTCGTTAAATATCTATGCAAATCAGCTTGATATTAAATAAACAATATCTGTGTAGAACATTCCGTAGACAATCAATTAAAATTAAAACTATATGATATGAAGAAATATAAAATTGTAGTCGCCTTTTGCCTTCTTCCGTTTTCCTACATTTTTGCGCAGGAAATTGTGAAAGGAAAGGTGCTTTCTCCCAATCAGAAACCGCTGAGCGGCGTGACTGTCACCGTTTCCGAAACGGGTGCTACTACCACAACTGATAGCAGCGGGACATTTCAGATCAATGATTTGAAGAAAGGAAACACACTGGTTTTTACTTATCCCGATTATACTACGAAAGAAGTGGTGGTGGATGAAAAAACTGTACTCAACATCATTTTGGCATCTGATAGAGTCAAAAACATTGAAGAGGTGGTGGTAACAGGCTATACTAAACAGAAAAAAGCCGACATCACGGGTGCGGTTTCTGTTGTCGATATGAAAGATCTGAACAAACAAGGGGAACCTAACCCCATCAAATCCCTTCAAGGAAGAGTGGCAGGGTTAAACATCTCTACGGACGGTTCGCCTTCCGGAGGCAATACCAAAATCCTCATTCGTGGGATTAGTACCTTGAAAGATGGCAATACAGACCCGCTTTTCGTGATAGATGGCGTTCCTACAAAAGCAGGAATGCACGAGCTAAATCCTGCCGACATTGAAACGATGCAGGTGCTGAAAGATGCTTCCTCCGCAAGTATCTACGGTTCCAGAGCGGCAAACGGTGTCATCATTATTACCACCAAAAAAGGGAAAAAAGGAAAGATGAGAATCGACCTGAATTATTATACGGCCTTTTCCCAATATGCAAAAAAGACCCCTGTTCTCAACGCAAAACAATTCGGGCAGGTGCTTTGGCAGGCTAATATCAATGACGGTCTGAATCCGAATCTTAATAATCTAAGCTACAGCTTCGACTGGGGTGTTCAGAATGGCGTTCCGACCCTATACAACAGCTACGTTCCGGAATATCTGGATGCGGCAAAAACCATCAAATCGGCCAACACCAATTGGTATGATGAGGTTTCCCAGACCGGTGTTGCCAATTCTTTGGATGTGGCGGCTTCAAGTGCTTCGGATAAAGGTTCTGCCTTCTTCTCAATGGGTTATTATGACAATGACGGTATCGTAAAGCTGACCAATTTCAAAAGATTGTCTGCCCGTGTGAACACCTCTTATAATTTTTTCGATGGTAAGTTGAAAATCGGGGAAAATTTTACGTACAATAAAACCAACGAATTGATGGATCCGGGTGTTCTTGATCCGGCATTGAGAGCATTGCCCATTATTCCTGTTCATACTGTGGATGGAATCGGGTGGGGCGGTCCGGTTGGCGGGATGAACGACCGTCAGAATCCTGTCCGTCTTTTGGAATACAATAAAGACAACGGTTATCGTTACCAAAGGTTTTTCGGAAACGTTTACGCAGAGCTTATTCCTGTGAAAAACTTGACACTGAAATCCAGCTTCGGTATCGATTTTTCCAACTATTATAAAAGGATGTTGCAAAGAAGTTATGTCTCTGGTTATCTTCAAAACAAAACAAATGCTGTGAACATCGACCAGTCCGATACTGAAAAATGGACTTGGACCAACACGGCTCAATATACCGCAAAAGCAGGTAACCACCACTTCGATTTGCTTGGTGGAATGGAAATGTACAAAGATACTTTTAACAATACCTGGCTCAGAAAAGAAGGATTTCTAATCGAAACGCCAGATTATATGTATCCTGATGCAGGAACCGGCGATGCCTTCAATGGCGGAAGTTCTACTTATTACAGCCTCTTGTCCTATTTCGGAAAATTAAATTATGATTATGACAACCGTTATCTTTTTTCTGCTACGCTACGCTATGATGGCTCATCAAGATTTGGAAAAAATTACCGTTTCGGAACATTCCCGGCATTTTCTGCGGGATGGAGAATCAACAAAGAAGATTTTGCTGAAAAAGTTATTCCGTTTTTCTCAGATTTAAGGCTGAGAGCAGGCTGGGGACAGACCGGTAATCAGGAAATCAGCAACTCGGCAGTGTATTCTCTTTACATCGCCGATTATGCAGGCGGCAACCCGACCTGGGCAACTTCTTACGGAACAGCTTATGATATTTCAGGTGTTGGAAGCGGTTTACTACCGTCAGGATTCATCGCAACACAGACTAGGAATGACAATTTAAGATGGGAAACCACTACACAAACCAATTTAGGTTTAGATTTTGGAGTTTTCAATCAGAAACTGACGGGAAGTGTGGATATTTATAAAAAAGAAACCAAAGACCTTCTCGTAAGGCCGGATTACATTGCTATAATCGGCGAGGGCGGATACCGCTGGATGAACGGTGCTTCTATGGAAAACAAAGGGATTGAATTCACTTTAGGTTATGGCGATAAAACTGCTGGCGATTTCGGCTACGATATTTCCGGGAATTTCTCGATGAACCGAAACAAAATCACGGAATTGCCGCAATCGGTTATCAACAATTATGGTGGAAACGGAACTACGGATAATATCTTGGGAAGACCAATTGGTTCGATGTACGGGTATGTTGCAGATGGACTTTTCAGAACGCAGGCTGAAGTAGATAATTCCGCTACTCAACCGGGCAAAGGATTGGGAAGGATTCGTTATGCCGATTTAAATAATGATGGAATTATCGACGACAAAGACAGAACATGGATCGGAAATCCGAATCCGGGATTTATGTATGGCGTTAATCTTAATTTCTCCTATAAAAATTTCGATTTGTCGATATTCTGGCAAGGTATAGGCGATGTGGATGTCATCAATGTCAAAAAATACCAGACCGATTTCTGGAGCGTAGATGACATTGGTTCCAACAAAGGAACAAGATTGCTCAATGCTTGGTCGCCGCAGAACCCGAATTCCGATATTCCGGCGCTTACAACGGTGGACAGCAATGGGGAGAGTAGATTTTCATCTTATTATTTGGAGAATGGAAGCTATTTAAAACTGAGGGTATTACAATTAGGTTACAGCATTCCCAAAAATCTATTGGAGCAGTATAAAATTACCAATTTTAGAATCTATATCAGCGCACAGAACCTTCTGACTATCAAGTCCAAGAGTTTCACAGGCATTGACCCTGAAACGCCTGCTTTCGGTTATCCACTTCCGCTGACATTCAATTTTGGAATTAATTTATCCCTTTAAATTTTTAAATATTAAAACAATGAAAAAATATATAGTTTTGACAGTTGCCTGTGCTTTCCTTCTGGGAACAACTTCCTGCAACGATTTTCTGGATAACGATCCGAGAGGTGTGCTTTCCGAAGCCGATGTAGCAACGCCTCAAAGTGTGGATGGTTTAGTAATTGCCGCTTATGCAGCACTTGGAAACGACCATTACGACACGCCTTTCAGCCTTTGGCCGTACGGAAATGTACGTTCTGATGATGCTTACAAAGGCGGAAGCGGAACCAGTGACATTCAGGCATTTCACTTTTTTGAAATTTCCAATAATATCCGTTCGAATTTTGGTGAATTGGACCGTTTATGGTATTTGCATTATGTTGGAATCGGACGATGCAACAAAGCAATTGGTGCGCTTAATCAGCTTTCTGAAGCGGAATATCCGGATAAGAAGAAACGTATTGCCGAGATGAAATTCGTGAGAGGGCATTTTTATTTTATGTTGAAAATCCTCTTCAAATATGTGCCTTACGTGGATGAAAATACACCGATTGATGATTACCCGAAAATCTCCAACCGTGCGAAAACCGACCAGCAACTGTGGGATGCTATTGCTTCCAATTTTGAAGATGCTGCCGCCGATTTGCCGTCAACGCAATCCGAAGTCGGAAGACCAAAGAAAAGTGCAGCTTACGCTTATCTTGCCAAAGTAAGATTGTATCAGGCCTATGAGCAGGACGACAATTATACGGTGACCCAAATTAATCCGGTAACCCTTCAAAAATCTATTGATGCTGCTAATCAGGTGATCGGAAACTATACTCTGGAATCAGATTTCGGGTACAATTTTCTCCCGGGAACGCATGAGAATGGTCCGGAATCGGTTTTCTCCATTCAATATTCCGATAATGACGGAACGCTTTTCGGAAGACTGAATTATGGTGATGTGCTTTCTCTGCCGCAAGGTTTAGGATGCTGCGATTTCCACAAACCAAGCCAGAATCTGGTGAATGCTTTCAAGACAACGCCACAAGGTCTGCCAATGTTTGATACGTATAATGATACGGATCTGAATTACAATCAGCTCAATAATTACAAAGTAGATCCAAGACTTTACCACACGGTTGCTTTGCCGGGATTGCCTTGGAAATACGAGGAAAACAAAATCTATCAGGAAAGCTGGAACAGAAGCCCGGGAACTTATGGTTATTATGCTTCGTTAAAGGAAAATGTACCCGTAGGATGTGGTTGCACGGTGAATGTAGACCCGTTTTACGCCAATTCCAAAAACAGGATCATTATCCGTTATTCCGATGTGTTGCTGATGAAGGCAGAAGCTTTAATAGAACTTGGACAAATCAATGAAGCGTTGCCGTTAATCAATCAGGTGAGACAGCGTGCAGCGAACAGTACGGTTTTGACCGGAAGTTACACTTCAAACAACCTTATCAGTAAATATGAACCGGGCGTGAACTGTACGTGGAATCAGGATTTTGCAAGAAAAGCCCTGAGATGGGAGCGTAGAATGGAATTTGCAATGGAAGGTAGCCGTTTCTTCGACCTTGTGAGATGGGGAACCGCGGCAGGTACGATGAATACCTATTATTCCGGAGAAAAAACGAAAAGATCTTACTACTCTCAGGCAGGATTTGACCACGGAATTGAAGAATACTGCCCGATTCCATTGGCTCAGATCAATTTCAGCCAGGGATTGTACAAGCAAAATAACGGTTACTAAAAAACTAAAGGTTTATGAAAACAATATTTAATAAATTTCAGATATTCATTTTATTGCTGGTTTCCGCAATATTGGTCTGGTCCTGCGACAACAATATGGAAGACAGTCTGGTAACAGATGTTTCGGTAAATGTTTCTTCCTTTAAAGTAAACGGCGTTTCTGGAGACATTGATAATAAAAATGATAAAATCACGGTAACGCTGCCTTACGGAACGAGCGTGAAAGCTTTATCGCCAATAATAGAAATTCCGCAAGGTGCAGTGATTTCCCCGGCTTCGGGAACTGTAATTGATTTTTCGCAGCCTGTCAAATTCAGAATGAAGAATGGTAATATTTATAAAGATTATCAGGTGACGGTTCAGGCTCAGGTTCCGATTATCAGTTTTAAAATTAATGGATTATCGGCAACCATCAACCATTCCAGCAAAACGATTTCACTCACAATGCCGGAAGGAACTAATCTTACTGCATTGCAGCCTGTGATTGAAATAGCAAGCAGTGTGAACATTAATCCTGCATCAGGAACTACGATTAATTTTAGCAGCCCTGTACAGTTTACCGTTTCCAATGCGAATCTGACGGAAATCTACACGGCAAAAGTAACCACTCCGGTTTCTGGACCAACAGTGGCATTCCTCGGAACGGCAGCAACCAGAACAGGTCTTACCAATCCTGATGAAATTGCAGCTTCTGACTGGCTTTTCGGAAAGTTTTCCGGAGCGGTTTATGTTTCAATGGCAGATGTGGCGAGTGGTGCAGCTAACCTTACGGGCATCAATGTGATTTGGTGGCATTTTGACTCGGCTACCGCTTTGCCGGGTGATGCGCTAAATGCAAACGTCACCTCTAAAATCAAAACCTATCTGAATGCGGGCGGAAATATTCTTTTAACGGGATTTGCTGCTCAATATGTGGATGCTTTGGGAATTGTGCCTTCCGGAAAAGGTCCGAATAATGTTTTCGGGGATTTCTTACCGAACGGGTTTGTAGATGCAAACAACGATTGGGGGATTTCCTTCAAAGGTAACGAAGCGCATCCTGTTTTTGATGGACTCCTGACCTACGAATCCGGGAAATCCAATTTCCTTCAGAAAGGAACATTTAGATTGAATCACACCGCGTGGTGGTTCTTGCCGGATTGGGGCGGTTATGTGAACGGAGCCGGATGGAGAACACAGACAGGAGGAAATAATCTGGCCAGCGAAGCTTGGGATAACACTCTGGACGGACGTGTTGCGGTGGCAGAATTTCCGGGAGGAACTGCCAATAAAAAGTGTATCACTATCTCAATGGGTGCCTACGACTGGTACAACGAAACTGCGAACGGAACGCCAAGCCAGCCGAACGGATTTTTGGATAACATCAAAAAAATCACGGAGAACAGCCTTAATTATCTTGTAACGCATTAATATCAGAATCAATGACAATCAGAAAAATATATTTAGCCGCTGTGATGGCTTTAGCAACTTATTCCTGCCAGAATCAGGATTCGGTGGCTGATGTGAATCCGGAAGATATTTTCAGACAGACGAACATCTTTCCACAACCGCCTAATCAATGGATGGGAACCACTAATCCTTATTACACTGCAGGTTATGTTGGTGATGTAATGCCGTATTACGAAAACGGAAAATTTCATCTTTTCTTCCTGCACGATGCTAAAACTAAACCTGCAGGTGAAGGATTTCACGATATTCACAGCTTTGAGACGACCGATTTCAAGGATTTTACTTATCAAGGGAGACAAATTCCTTACGGAACAGCTTCTGAACCGGATTTTGGTGTTGGAACAGGAAGTCTGGTGAAAGTCGGAAATACATATTATTACTATTACACAGGGCACAATGCAATTGCTTCGTTTTTAGCGGGTAATCCGAGGGAAAGTGTGCTTTTGGCAACAAGTACCGATATGAAAAACTGGACGAAAGTGAAAAATTTTAAAATCACTGCTCCGGCTGGCTATTATGATTATGAATTCCGCGATCCGCACGTTTTCTTCAATGCTGAGGATGGAAAATACTGGATGTTGGTTTCTGCACAGACTTCAGCTAAAAAAGCAGTTGTTCTTAAATTTACTACAACCAATCCAGCAAACGGAAACTGGACGGTTGAAAACCCGATTTACACGACAACTTCGTCAGAAAATTACATTATGCTGGAATGTCCCGACCTTTTCAAAATGGGCAATTACTGGTATCTTGTTTTCTCTGAAAACTGGAGTAACAACAGTGGAACGCATTACAGAATCGGAACTTCGCCAAACGGACCTTGGGCTACACCTGCAAATGACCGGTTGGACGGCTCTTATCTCTACGCTGCAAAAACCGTTTCGGACAATGCCAATCGTTATCTGGTAGGCTGGACTGCCAGAAAAGTCCCTGAAAGCAACACCGGTGGAAAAGACTGGGCGGGAAATCTCGTAGCACATCAATTAGTTCAGAATCCGGATGGAACGTTGGCGGTGAAACCTGTTTCTACCTTACAATCTGTATATGGACAAAATGCTCCGCTTTCCGTAGATAAGATTACAGGTAATGCTTCTCAGAACGGGAATAGTTTTAATCTTTCTGCGAATTCTCAGGTAACGTTCGGTAAACTCCAGAAGGCCAATCAGATCAGCTTTACGTTGAACGCTTCTGCTAACGGGAAATCAGGATTGATTCTGGCGCAGGATAATGACGGGAAAAATGGTTTTAAAATTTCATTCGAACCTTCTTCCAACATAATGGCGAGTTATGTAATGAACGGCGGAAGTGAGGATTTTGCCAATGCTTATCCTTTGTCCGGAATTTCAGGAACCAGTTATAACGTAACGGTTTTCATCAGCAATGATGTCTGTGTGGTCTATGTGAATGATAAACTGGCGTTCAGCAATCGTGTGTATGATGTTGTTAACAAAAAATGGAGTATTTTTGGTACTGCAGACAGTTCATTCAGTAATATTAATGTCAAAAATCCTTAATTAATGTTCCTTAATAAAAAAATAAATGCAGTCAGTTTCGGAGAAGTGCTCTTCGATGTGTTTGGAGAAGAAAAAAAAATCGGCGGTGCTCCGCTCAATCTGGCACTGAGAACGGCGTCTTTCGGATTTCCGGTGGCGATGATAAGTGCTGTTGGAAATGATGAGGATGGAAAAATAATTTGTGACTATGTCAGGGAAAACCAGCTTGATACCAGTGGAATCATGACAACCCGAGATTATGATACGGGTATTGTTCAGGTAACATTGAACGAGCGTGGTTCTGCAACTTATGAAATCAAATTTCCGTCTGCCTGGGATTTTATTGAAACCAATAATGATAATTTGAATATCGTTAAAAATGCTGATGTCTTTTTTTACGGAAGCCTTGTCTGCAGGAATGATGCTTCAAGAAACACGCTTTTCAGGCTACTGGATTCCAACCATGGAATGTTCAAGGTTTTTGATGTTAATCTGAGAAAACCTTTCTACCACATTGGGCTTCTGGAAGAATTGATGAATAAAGCCGATTTCATTAAATTTAATGATGAAGAAATCCTGGAAATTGCCGCTGAGCTGGGTTTTAAATCAGATGATCTTGAAGAAAATATCCGTTTCATTTCTGAAAAAACAAATACAGATTCTATTTGTGTCACGTTGGGAAAACACGGCTCAATATTACTCTGGAACAACAAGTTTTATAGGCACGGTGGCTATCCAGTAAAAGTGGCGGACACTGTCGGTGCGGGCGATTCTTTCCTTGCAAGTTTGATTGCGAAATTACTATCAGATAAAAATCCCGAAACGGCACTGGATTTTGCAAGTGCGATCGGTGCTTTGGTAGCGAGTTATTCTGGAGCTAATCCGAAACTTCGGAATGAAGAGATTGAAGAGTTTATAAAGGAAAGGGTTTGAGATAATTTTTAAAGAATTCAAAATGACAATAAAAATGGCACCAACTAAAGACAGTTGGTGTTATTTGCTATTTGTGAACTTTACAGAATTATCCTAAAATTATTTCTTGCTGACATTGATCGAATTTTGATGTACTTAATGAATAATTTATTTAGTAATAATTTTTTGCTAATCAAATAACAATATTTTTGCATTAAATTTCCCCAGAAGATTTTTCGATGCTTGTTCATGATGGGAATACTAATAAAAATTTATTGGCAATTCAAAGTTAAATTCATCCTACATTACATAATCGGCATTTGAACTTACTATGGGATCCGGGATTTCTTTTTTATCAAGCATTTCAAGAAGGGTAATTTCGACAGTTCTGGTCATCTGATCCAGTGGAATTCCCATGACATTGTCTTTTTCAAATGGGTTCACAAGCTTCTGTCCTATAGCCTGAATGGTAAAAAAAACATATCCGAGCAGGCTTCCAAATAAGATAGACCATATTCCGATAGAATTGCCCATTGCCATCGTTACGCAATAGATAAAGATCCAGATGAAGTTTTTTGCATAAAAATAATAGGTTGTCGGGAAAACGGTGTTCCTGATTCTTTCAGCCTTTCCCATATCCTCACCAAATGCAGTAAGTGCATGATTGATCTCGAGAAACCTGAAACCATCTAAAATTTTATTCCTGTATAATGCGTTAAGATCATAGGATTGTAGCAATAGTAACGCATTGGGCTGATTAGAATGCTTAGCTATAATCTCTGTTTCTTTTGCTGAAAGATAGCTAAGGTGATTTTCATGAGCGGTATTTCTCAGGTTATTTTTAAGTATATATAAAAAAGCAATGTGCCTTGTTATTAATTTTTCCGTTATAATTGATGAGTTTTCCTTTTCTTCACCATCTTTATTATTTGTGGTATAGCTGATCAATTCCCGGGCAAAAGTTCTGGAGTTGTTGATAAGAGAGCCCCAAATCTTACGGGCTTCCCACCATCTGTCATATGCCTGATTATTGTTAAATCCAATAAAAAAGGCAAGCGCAGTGCCTAATACGGTAGGAATAAAAACAGGAAATGAAAATAAACTCTTTACAAAAAGCTCATTGATGATATAAGCGATGGAACACGCTGCGATAGAAAATACAAAATTTTTCCATGTTCCGCTAAGGATACGGTTTAAACGTACATTTTCGGTGATAAGCATAGTTAGCTATTTTAATATGATGTATTAAACAGTATTAAATTCGTTTAAGAAAAGTTACAGAGGAATTTATTTATCCGCCTATACTGTTTCTGTATTGTGAAGGAGATAAATTAAGCTGTTTTCTAAAAAAGGTGCTAAAATGTGCAGGGCCTTCAAAACCCAGTGTATAAGCAATTTCGGAAATAGCCCAGGAACTGTGTTTAAGCATTATTTTGGCCTCTTTTAATAGTCGCTCGGCGATGAGCTCAGAAGTAGTTTTCTGAGTAATCTCTTTCACGGATTTGTTGAGGTGATTCACATGAACTGCCATTTGCGAAGCAAATTCGGAAGCACTTCGAAGAGTTAATCAGTCAATTGTATTTTTTATCGGAAACTGGCTTTCCAGAAGATCCATAAATAAAGCAGTAATTCTTCCCGGAGCATTGTTTTTTTCTGTGATCACATTTGTTGTAGGCCTCATTTTCAAAGCGCTGTGTATCAATTGAAAAATTAAATTGCAGATGACATCATTTTTATATTCAAAATCTGACTTCTTTTCCTTTTCGATCTGTCTGAATATATTGGTAAGCGTAATGAATTCGGCTTCGTTGAGTTCATAAACAGGATATCCTCCGGGTTGAAAAAATGGATATTTTTTTAAGTTGCCCTGTCCTTCAAAAAAAGATTCCGTGAAAATGCTGCTGTAGCCCTTTTGTTTTTTATCCAGAGGCTCCCAATTATAAGGAATTAACGGATGAGCAAAAAGGAGTCCGTGCTCTTGAATTTCAAAGCTCTTATCCGCATAATGGATATTGCTTTTGCCGGATACTACGCATATCTTAAAATAGTCTTTACGGCCGTATGCAATTGTTTTGGGATCGTCCTCACGGAGAGTTTCAATTTTAAATACATTGAAATGCCCCTCTTCTCCATTTAAATCAGAAGTTTTAATAAAAGGACGCTGCGCATAATATTCCTCTACGGTTTCGTGTTTCATCATTTTATGAAGTCTAAAAAATCGGCTTAAGATAAAATGTATGTGAGCAAATTTACGTAATATATTCATTTCAATGTCTTTGAAGGTGAATTCTAACAGCTGAAATCATCAGGATAAATTTCTGCTGTTAGAATTGATGTGTTAATGTCAGATTATTCCTTAACAAAACTGCTTAAAGGAGCATCAATAGCTTCCAGCGCAACCATAGGATTCCAGAAGTCTACATATCGTATAATTTTCCCTTCTTCATCCGTAGTGACAACGGAAATGTATTTCTGAATGTAGGGTTTCCCGGTGGAAACAGCATGGCCGTCACTTGTAAATTCAGCAATAACGAATGTAGGTTCTTCTGTCGCATGGAAATGTAAATTATCAAATTTAACTTCAAAATGGTCAGGAAAATTCTTCATATATTCATACAATTCCTTTTTACCGCTTACTGACGTAGGAAAATCTTTAGGCCCATACGGAAATTCAAGTATTCCGTCTTCTTTAAACAGGTCAACCCATTCTTCTATTCTTCCGGAAGACAAAAATTCCAAATGGTTTTTAAAAGTTTGCTGTGCTGCGTTTCTGATTTGTTCTTTAGTATTCATAATCTTGATTTTTGTGTGTTATTGTTTATTAATGCTTAACCCTGATCAGTAGTTAAATTTCTTATTGCAAAGTTAGGCGGCTGCGAATCGTATTGTTTTTAAAAATCAATCATTATATCGATATATTTAAAAATATGTCCTTTTTCTGCTTTTTTATATAAAAAACGAAAGAGATTTTTTAATTGCTTAACTATACAATTGAATAATATTTTTTTACTCAATTATTACTGTTTAAATTATTTTTATAATGAAACGCTATTGTTCAGACAGAAGCGCGTCAAAGAAGATTAGTATATTTGTATGATACAGCTTTATACTAACATCAATTGTATTTATCTAAAAGATAATGAAGAACAATTTTTTTAAAAAAAAAGCCTGCTAAATTGTGTTACGAACACATTGGCGGAAAACTTGGTAGCCTATTGCTTGAACAATTTATTGCAAAAGGATGGCTTGCTAAGGAAAAACCTGAGGATAAGCATTTTTATATTACCGAGATTGGAGAAAAGGAATTTACCAAACTAGGTATTGATTTATCAAAAATTAATTAGTTCAGATTCAGTATTCATCAGTGGTTCTTAAACAATGATTCTAAATAACAAACAAAAGTTTTCTTCCTTTTTATTTTAAATATTCCTATCCTTACTTTTACTGGTTTTATATTTTATTTTTTTGATCATAAAATTCCCTTATTGACAATTTTATGATTGCTTGCATATAAAAAATGGAAAAAAAAATGTTAAATTTTAGTGTTTTTTTTATTTAAAAGTGTGTTTTTTACACTTTTTATTTATTTTTTTTCAGGCTTTTTTTCATGATTCTTATCATAAAATTTTCTTAAAAAATCATCAATAAAATTTCGTTGGAAAATTTTACTAATTGTTTGTTAATTCAAATTTTACAAATTAGCTAAGTGTTTTTTTTATGATAAGCTTATCATAAAAATTATACATATGATATCATAAAAAATAGATATGTAAAGTATTGATAAGCAGTAGATAATGTGTAATTTATTTTTTTTATTCAGTTGAATTTTTATATTTGTAATGTTACATAAATGTTAACAAGACAATGAGTCCAAATTTTATCCATACTTATGTATCTGTAGATTGTGTTGTTTTCGGCTTCGATTATGAGAACCGATTGAACATTTTATTGGTTCAGCGTCATGTAGATGATATTCCTGTGGAGCGACAAAGGAAGTTACCAGGAAGTTTGATATTTAGCGATGAAGATGTGGATGATGCTGCGGAACGTGTACTTCATGAATTGACAGGAATTAAAAAAATGGTTCTGAAACAGTTCAAATGTTTTGCAGACCCGGAAAGAGCCAATAATATGAATGATATCAAATGGATGGGAAAGGAGTATAAGCAGGATATTGACAGGATCATTACCGTAGCCTATCTCTCATTATGCAAGATTGATCACAAGATCAACAGCTCAAAATATGATACTGTAGACTGGTTTCCTTTTGATGAAATTCCGGCTCTGCCTTTTGACCATAATAAAATCATCAATGAGTCTTTGGTAGAGGTAAGAAGATGGATCGAAATGGATTTCTCCATTATATTCGAATTGTTGCCAAAAAAATTTACAATCAGACAATTATATCAGCTATATAGTGCACTTAGTGAAAAAAAGATTGACATCAAGAATTTTCATAAAAGAATTTCTTCATTCAACTACATTATTCCGCTGGATGAGATAGAGACCAATGTCTCACATCGTGCAGCAAGATATTATAAGTTTGATGCCAAGGTTTATAAGAAAAATAATACCAAGCTCATAAAATAAAAACGTTTAAAGAAATTATGTACTTATTAGGTTATGATATAGGCAGTTCTTCTGTAAAAGTTTGTCTCATAGAGGCATCCAGCGGAAAAGTTGTGGCATCAGAATTTTCTCCGAAGAAAGAGATGAAAATCACAGCAATCCATCCTGGCTGGGCAGAACAGAATCCTGTCGATTGGTGGACAAACCTGAAACTGGCACATGAAGCCGTAATGCACGAATCCGGAGTACATGCAGAAGACATCAAGGGAATTGGTATTACCTGGCAGATGCACGGATTAATAATGGTTGACAAGGATCAAAATCTCCTTAGACCGTCCATAATATGGTGCGATAGCCGTGCAGTGCCTTATGGTGAAAAGGCTTTCAAAGAAATAGGAGAAGAAAGATGTCTGTCGCATCTGCTTAATTCACCAGGTAATTTTACCGCTTCAAAATTGGCTTGGGTAAAAGACAATGAACCTGAATTATTTGCTAAAATAGATAAAATAATGCTTCCCGGAGATTACATTGCGATGAGACTTTCCGGAGAAATCGGGATGACGATTGAAGGTTTATCCGAAGGGATTTTCTGGGACTTTAAAAACAATTGCATATCTGAAGATGTGATTAATTATTATGGTATTCCGAAAAGTTTTTTCCCGGATATTGTACCAACTTTCGGGATTCAGGCAACAGTTTCTGCAGCTGCAGCACAGGAATTGGGACTGAAGGTAGGAACGCCAATATCATACAGAGCCGGTGACCAGCCAAACAATGCCTTGTCTCTTAATGTTTTCAATCCGGGAGAGATTGCGTCTACAGCAGGAACTTCGGGAGTGGTTTATGGAGTTCTGGATAAGCTGGATTATGATAAATTTTCCAGAGTCAACACTTTTGCCCATGTGAACTATACCGAAGAATTGACAAGATTAGGAGTCTTGCTATGCATCAATGGAACGGGAATTCTGAACTCTTGGCTAAAGCACAACTTTGCAACATCGCTCGCGTCTTATGGTGATATGAATGATATGGCATCGCTCTCACCGATTGGGTCAAAAGGGCTGAGCATTATTCCTTTCGGAAATGGTGCAGAGCGGGTTTTGGAGAATAAGGACACAAGTTGCTCTATCCACGGTATCAACTTTAACATCCATTCGAAAGGTGATATTTTGCGCGCAGCACAGGAAGGAATCGTATTTTCCTATGAATATGGAATGGATATTATGAGGAATATCGGGATGGATATCAATGTAATCCGTGCAGGAAATGCCAATATGTTCCTAAGCTCGATTTTCCGCCAGACACTTTCCAGTGTGAGCAATGCTATGATTGAACTTTATGATACGGACGGTGCTGTAGGAGCTGCAAGAGCCGCAGGCATGGGGATTGGATTTTACTCGGATTCTTCCGAGGCTTTTTCTTCACTGGAAAAAATTGCTGTCATAGAACCGGAACACGAGAAGCGAGAACAATATTTAGAAGCCTATACAAGATGGAAGAATCATCTTAACGAAATAATTTAATTCCCACAAAAAAGAAAATTTATCAATTAACTTATTGATGTTAAAAAATCAATGAGGAAGGGAGATTTTATGTCAAAATCGAGAATAATTAAAAAATAAATATAAAAAGAATGAACACTTTAACAGGTACAAAAGAGTTTTTTACAGGTATCGACAAAATCAAATTCGAAGGAAAAGAAAGCAGAAATCCATTGGCATTCCGCTATTATGATGCAGACAGAGTAGTGATGGGAAAACCTATGAAAGACTGGACACGTTTTGCAATGGCTTGGTGGCATACGCTATGTGCAAATGGTAGCGATCCATTCGGGGGACCAACGATCCATCATCCTTGGGATATAGGAACTGATGCTGTGAGCAGGGCAATGCACAAGATGGATGCAGGTTTCGAATTCATGCAGAAAATGGGTTTCAATTTTTATTGCTTCCACGACATTGATCTAGTAGATCCTGCTGACAACTGGAGAGATTATGAAAAAAATCTTCAGACCGTTGTAGATTATGCCAAGCAAAAACAGCAGGAAACCGGAATCAAATTACTTTGGGGAACTGCTAACGTTTTCACTCACGAGAGATACATGAATGGCGCATCAACTAATCCAAACTTTGATGTGGTAGCTTGCGCAGGTACTCAGGTTAAGAATTCTATCGATGCAACAATTGCGCTTGGTGGAGAAAATTATGTTTTCTGGGGTGGAAGAGAAGGCTATATGAGTCTTCTGAATACCGATATGAAACGTGAAAAAGACCATCTTGCACAATTCCTTACGATGTCCAGAGACTATGCAAGAAAACAAGGATTCACAGGAACGTTCCTGATTGAGCCGAAACCAATGGAACCGACAAAACATCAGTATGACTATGATGCTGAAACGGTAATTGGATTTTTGAGACATTACGGTCTTGACAAAGATTTCAAACTGAATCTTGAAGTCAATCACGCTACTTTGGCCGGACATACTTTCGAGCACGAACTTCAGGCAGCTGTAGATGCAGGAATGTTGGGAAGTATTGATGCCAACAGAGGCGATTATCAGAATGGTTGGGATACAGATCAGTTTCCGGTGGACTACTATGAGATGATCCAGGCTTGGCTTGTACTTCTTCCGGCTGGCGGTTTGGGAACAGGAGGTGTTAACTTCGATGCGAAGATCCGTCGTAACTCTACGGATGCGGAAGACCTTTTCATCGCACACGTTTCGGGGATGGACGCTTTTGCAAAAGGATTATTGGTAGCTGCGGATATTCTTGAAAATTCTGATTACAATAAACTGAGAAACGAGAGATATTCATCATTTGACAATGGTAATGGGAAAGCATTTGAAGAAGGGAAACTAACATTAGAAGACCTTCAGAAGATTGCACACGAGTCAGGAGAACCAATGCCGAAAAGCGGTAAACAGGAACTTTTCGAAGCTATTGTGAATATGTATATCTAAAAAATAAATAAGAGAGTTACGCCAATCTCAATACCGGGAACCGACAACTTTCTTATCAAAACTAACTTTAAAAATAATAATTATGAATCTATTTCATTTAAGTAAAACCAATAGAGCAGCATTGTTTTTTGCAATGACTCTATTACCAACAGGTCTTGTCTATTCGCAGAGCAAACGGGACACTGTACAAAAGGAGAAGCAGATTGAGGAGGTTGTTGTTATTGGATATGGAACTCAGAGAAAGGAAGCGGTGACAGGTTCTGTTGCTACGGTGAAGGGAGATGCGTTGAGAGAAATCCCTTCATCTAACATTACTCAGGCATTGCAAGGGAGAACAGCAGGGGTAGACATTACCCAAACTTCAACGAAGCCAGGTGCACCAATGCAAATTCGTATCAGAGGAGTCAGGTCTTTGTCTGGAGATAATGATCCTCTCATTGTCTTGGACGGTATTCCTTTTGTAGGTTCATTAGGTGATATCAGTTCGAGTGATATTAAAAGTATCGACATCTTAAAAGATGCCTCTGCTACAGCCATCTATGGTTCCAGAGGAGCAAATGGGGTAATACTAGTAACTACAAATAGAGGAACAAAAGGACAAAAACCAAGATTTAGTTATAATTCTTTTACCGGTGTTCAAACCTTGTTTTCAAAATATCCGATGATGGATGGTCCCAAGTATGCCAAACTAAGAACAGATGCGGGTAATCTTTATGGATTAGGAACTGATGAAACTCTGGATACCAACACTGACTGGCAAAAGTTATACTACAGACCTGCTATGATGACTAGCCAAGATGTTGGTGTTTCTGGAGGAACTGACGGAGGTAATTATAATGTGGGATTGTCATACTTCAAACAAAATGCTCTAGTTCCTATCCAAAACTACGAAAGATTCTCATTGAGAATAAGCCTTGACCAACAAGTCGGTAAAAACTTTAAATTCGGTTTTACTACTAATACCAACTATACAGTTTCAGAAGGTAATGGTATTGCAGCGGCTCCTACTTTAGGTAATTCACCTTTAGCTAATCCATTCAACCCAGATGGCAGTGTTAAAAGAACAATTAGTACGGCTTCCAACGTTGATCAAGGCTGGGTATATATCAGACAAACTGTCCAAAATTTAGGTGATAAGTATGTGGATGAGAGCAAAGATTTTGCATCATACAACAATATTTATGGTGAAGTGAATTTGCCTTTGTCAGGACTAAAATACAGGTTGAATATTGGATTAGATTACCGTACTTCCAATAGTGGAAATTATACGGGGGTAGGTGTTTTTAATGTTAATGCCTTAGCACCTTCTGGGGCAGGAAAAGGTAACAATCAAACCTACCACTGGGTTCTGGAAAATCTATTGACTTATGACAAAACTTTTGGAAAGCATAAGGTTAATGCTGTAGCATTATATTCGGCCGAACAAAACAGATTCATAAGCTCTTATATGAGTGCGAGAAATGTGCCAGGTGACTTTTTTCAATACTACAACCTGGGTCAGTCACCACAGGCAGATATCTCTGTAAGACCAGAAGATCAGGTTTACAGACAATGGGGGTTAATGTCATATATGGGAAGGGCCATGTATACTTTTGACAATAAATATATGCTGACAGCGACATTGCGTGGTGATGGCTCCTCCAGATTAGCACCTGGAAATAAATGGCATACTTACCCAGCATTATCACTAGGATGGAATGTTGCTAATGAATCGTTTATGCAAAAATTTAGTTTTATCAATCTATTCAAATTAAGAGCTGGATGGGGACAGACCTCTAATCAAGCCGTAGCGCCATATTCAACGTTAGGTCAATTGACGGTTGTACCTTACAACTTTGGAACCGCAAATGGTACAGGGGTATATGTTAGTCTTGCTCCTAATGCAAATTTAGGTTGGGAATATTCAAAAACTCAAAATTACGGTGTAGATTTCGCCTTCTTAAATAATAGATTAACTGGTACTGTAGAATATTATAGAACTAAAACAGAAGGTTTGTTACAATCTGTAGCATTACCACCTTCAGGTGGTCTACCAACACAAACAGCCAATGTTGGATCTACAGAGAACAAAGGATGGGAATTTTCATTGAATGGTAGTATTTTTAATAATCCAGACGGTTTTTCATGGGATGCTGGTGTCAATTTCTATACCAACAAAAATCAGATTTTATCTTTAGCATCAGGAAGAGATAGAGATGAGGGAAATCTTTGGTTTGTAGGACATAATATTAATGCGCTATTTGATTATCAAAACATTGGACTTTGGCAGCAGGGAGATCCTTATCTTAATATTCTTGAACCACAAGCAGGAGCTGCTGTAGGTATGATTAAGGTGTTGTATACAGGCGGTTATAATGCTGATGGTACGCCAATGAGAGCAATCGGACCAGCTGATAGACAAATTATTGATACTGCACCGGATTGGCAAGGAGGTTTCAATATGCGTTTCGCGTATAAAAACTTCGAACTGAGTACAGTTGGTGCTTTCCAGCATGGTGGTGTCTTAGTCAGTACATTATATGGTTCAACAAGTTATCTTAATAGATTAACAGGTAGAGGAGGCAACGTTGATGTAGATTATTGGACACCGGAAAATCCTAACGTAAGATATCCTAAACCTGGGGGACTTCGTGAGGGTGATAACCCAAAATATTCATCCACATTAGCAATGTTTGATGGTTCTTATCTTAAATTAAGAACGATAACTTTAGGCTACAATGTTGATAAAGACTTTCTAAAAGATTTGAAACTTAATAGTCTGAGAATTTATTTTACAGTAACAAATCCTTTAGTTTTATTCTCTCCATACCATAAAGAATCAGGAATGGATCCTGAACCTAATTCATTAGGGGATCAAAACCAAGCTGTAAACTCTGGTTATAAACAAAGACAGTTGGTAATAGGTACAAATAATCCGTCAACTAGAAACTATCTAATGGGACTTAATTTAACATTTTAAAAAATAAGGTCATGATAAATTTAAATAAAAAAATAATAATAGGTTCATTATTTCTGTCGCTGGCATTCACAGGATGTAATGAGATTTTGGACGAGCAGCCAAGAGCAAATTATACAGTAGAGTTTTTCAATACAGAAGATGGTATCAAGCAAGGTGTTACAGCGCTATACAGACATATGAGAACACTTTATGGCAATGGTTATTTCATGAGTAATTGCCAAAACGGAACAGATGAATCTACTTGGGGACAGAGTGCCGATGGTAACTTCAAAGATCTTGATATGACGGGTAATGTAGGAAGCCTCAATTCAAATACTTTTCCACCTAGTATGATATGGGGATCTGTTTTTCCTTACATCAATACAGCAAATGGGATTATTGAGAAAGGCCCAAGTTTCGGTATTGCAGAGTCCTTGGTTTCAGAAGCAAGATTTTTTAGAGCATTTGATTATTTTCTATTAGTTCAGACTTATGGAGGAGTTCCTTTAGATTTAGGCTATGGTGAGTTAGCATTCAATACTTCTGCTGTGACTACTTCAAAGAGAAATACAGTGCCGGAAGTTTACACAAAGGCGATATTTCCTGATTTACTTAAGGCTATCGAAAATCTTCCCACACAGCCACGTGTCACTGGAGGTGTTACAAAAAATGTTGCGAGGCTTTTTCTGGCAAAAGCTTATTTGACTTACGGCTGGTGGCTTCAGAACCCAAATGATATCCCTACTTATCCGGATACGACTAGAACAGACCCATCAGGTCACAATGCACAATGGTATTTCCAACAAGCATATGATTTGGCTCTTACAGGTATTAATAATCCTGGACCCTACGCATTGCAACCAACATTTTATGATGTTAATGTTGGCTCGAACGACCGTAATAGCGAATGTATGCTTTATGCAGATCATACTTCCACTAGTACTTATTATAATGAAAGTGATCCTACAGGATTTGGTTCAGGTTGGTCACCGGATAATTTCGCAGCTTGGATGCAGACTTGGAACTATACCAATCTCAAAAGCAGCAAGACACCGGCATGGGGAAGTTCTGATATTGTAAGTTCTGTTCAAAGAGCAGCAACTCAATCTTTGGGAAGACCTTGGGTACGTATGGCTCCAACAATTGGTGTAATTAAGAATACTTTTGCAGACAAAACTATGGATTCTCGTTATGATGGTACATTTGTAAGCACCTATAGAGGTAATTGGGAAAAAGCCGGTTTGGGAAATATTACATTATATAATGCGAACAGTTTACCTGTGCAACCTGGAGGTGCTATTCTTTCATTTTTGAACGATGATTCACAAACGCCAACTTATCCAACAGGAGCAGGACAAAATGGTGTTGGAGCAGGGACTTTGCCAGGAAGGGCAGATTGGGTAGTAGCACCCAACGGTATTAGCAGAATGGTATACCCGGGATTATGGAAAATCGGGACTTACAGTACATTGGATCCTACAGGTTTAGGATACCCGAATGCCGGTTTAACAAGGCCATTTAATGTAGCAAAATTTTCAGAATTTTACTTTATAGCCGCAGAAGCTGCGGTAAAAGGAGCTTCCGGAGCAGTTTCTGCAAGAGATTTGATTAATGTCATACGCGCAAGAGCAGGGAAATGGAAATTTAGTAATGCACAAAATACAACTTTTATTGCAGACAATAGCGCTGCAATGATGGCGGCTACTCCGGCAACAATCACAATTGATTATATCTTGGCAGAACGTTCAAGGGAGTATTACGGTGAATTCTACAGATGGTATGATCTCATTCGTACTCAAAAATGGGGAGAATATGCTGCAACTTATCAGATTGGTGGCGTTAATTATGGTGATCACACACCTCAAACTTTCAATAGAAACATACAGAAGTTTCATTATCTCAGACCAATCCCTCAAGGTCAATTAGATAATATGAGTTTGAGTGCTGAAGAAAAAGCAAAATACCAGAATCCTGGTTACAATTAATAAATTTTAAGTTCATATCAATCATTAGCAAAGTAGGTGTAATACTGCACCTGCTTTGTTTAATGAAATAAATTTACAAGTATTATGGAAAAAACATGGCGTTGGTTTGGGAAGAACGATAAAATTAAATTACAAACACTTCGGCAAATAGGTGTTGAAGGGATTGTTTCAGCGTTGCACGATGTTCCTAACGGAGAAATCTGGAGCTTAGAGGCTATTAACGATTACAAAAATTATATAGAAAGTCACGGTCTTCGCTGGTCTGTTGTGGAGAGTCTTCCGGTAAGCGAAGCGATCAAATACGGAGGTGAAGACCGTGATTTTTTGATAGAAAATTATATCAAAAGTCTCGAAAACTTAGGAAAAGCAGGCGTAACTACCGTTTGTTACAACTTTATGCCGGTTTTAGATTGGGCAAGAACAGATCTTTTCCACGAATGGGAAGACGGCTCATCGTCATTGTATTTTGATAAAGCAAGATTTGCCTATTTTGAAATTCATATTCTGAAAAGAGAGGGTGCAGAAAATGATTATAGTCCTGAAATTCTGCAAAAAGTGGAAGAATTAAAAAACACGCTCACAGAAAAGGATAACAATGATCTGATAGATTCGGTTATTGTAAAAACACAAGGATTCGTTAACGGAAATATTAAAGAAGGGGATTTAAATCCTGTAGAAAAGTTCAATAATTTATTGGCTTTATATGATGGAATTGATAAAAACCAGCTTCGGGAAAATTTAAAATATTTTCTTGAAAAAATAATGCCTGTCTGTGAAGAATGGAATATTCAAATGTGTGTTCATCCCGACGATCCACCTTTTGCTTTATTAGGTTTACCGAGAATTGTAACCAACGAAGAAGATATCGATTGGTTCCTGAATGCTGTGGATAATCCTTACAACGGATTGACTTTCTGCGCAGGTTCTTTGAGTGCCAATCTTCAGAATGACGTTCCGAAACTGGCTCAGAAATTTGCCCACAGGACAAAGTTTGTTCATTTGAGAAGCACCAATGTTTTTGAAAATGGAGACTTCATTGAAGCGCATCATTTAGGGGGAAGAGGAAAATTAATCGACGTAATCAGGGTATTTGAAAAAGAAAATCCGGATTTGCCAATGAGGATCGACCACGGAAGATTATTATCGGAAGATATTGATAAAGGTTATAATCCCGGCTATTCTTTCTTAGGGAGAATGTTGGCTTTAGGACAGATTGAAGGGGTAATGGCAACCGTACAAAACGAAATGTCCAAAAAACTTTAAAAAAACCGAATGGTTTATTATAAATAGCCGTACGTAAAACCTATGGAAAAAATGGAAGACAATTTTCAACGAACCAGAAGGGTTCAATATCATTTATCAACCATCAATTATTATCAATATCATAATGAACGAAATATTCAGTATAAAAGATAAAGTAGCGGTTATTACAGGAGCTTCCGGCGTTTTGGGAGGAAGTCTTGCCAAAAGTTTTATCAAAGCGGGGGCAAAAGTAGTGGCTTTGGGAAGAAATCAGGAAACGCTGGATTCCCGTGTAAAGGAACTTACAGATTTGGGTGGTGATGCGTTTGCCGTTGAAGCCAACGTAATGAACATCGAAAGCCTCGAGAATGCATCAAAGAAAATCATAGAAAAGTACGGTAAAATTGATATTTTGCTGAACATTGCCGGAGGAAATATTCCTTCAGCAACATTATCTCCTGAACAATCATTTTTCGATATGAACATCAGCGGATGGGATGAGGTAACCGACCTTAACATCAACGGAACCGTTTATCCAAGCTATGTTTTCGGAAAAGTAATGGCAGAACAAAAAAAAGGAAGTATCATCAATATTTCTTCAATGGCGGCTTATTCTGCAATTACGAGAGTGGCGGGATATTCGGCGGCGAAATCAGCAATTACCAATTTTACACAATGGCTGGCTTCCGATTTGGCTTTAAAGTTCGGGGATAAAATTCGTGTAAACGCAGTGGCTCCCGGGTTTTTCATCGGAGATCAGAACCGTGCTATTTTACTGAATCCGGACGGTTCTTTAACAGACAGAAGCAAAAAAGTAATTGCCAAAACACCAATGCAGAGATTCGGAGAGGTGGAAGAATTAAACGGGACTGTACAGTTTCTCTGCTCAGATGCCGCAAGCTTCATTACCGGAGCTTTAATACCTGTTGACGGTGGTTTCAGTGCCTTCAGTGGCGTTTAAAATTGAATATTATTTTCTTTATATAGTGAGCAAGGCCTTAATGATTTTCTCATAGTTAAGGTCTTGTTTTTAAAGATTTTTCACAAAAGTCAAAATCAATTTAAATTTAAAAATGAATTATTTCACAAGCAAAATAGAAGTTTTCGGAGAATCATTTTTGCTGGAATCGGCAAAGGCGGAGAATCTCTATTTTGGCTATGCGGAAGAGATGCCGATTATCGATTATCACAATCATCTGGAGCCTGAGGTCATTTCAAATAATCAGAATTTCCGTTCTCCTACTGCGATTTGGCTGGATGGCGACCATTACAAATGGCGCGCGATGCGGAATTTCGGGATTGATGAGCAATTCATTTCAGGAAATGCCTCAGACTTAGAAAAATTCCAAAAATGGGCAGAAACGGTTCCTTACACACTTCGGAATCCCTTGTTTCACTGGACACATCTGGAGCTCAAAAATTCTTTCGGAATTAAGGAATATTTGTCTGGCAAAAATGCAGACGAAATTTACAGCTCGATGCAGGATGCTTTACAGCAACGCGGATTTACGCCACAGAATCTGCTCAAAAATTATAAAGTCGAAGCACTTTGTACAACAGATGACCCGTCTGACAATCTGGATTATCATAAAGAATTAAAAGCAAGTAACTTTAGTACAACGGTTTTACCAAGCTTTCGTCCGGATGTTTACATCAACATTATTGATCCACAATCTTATATCCTCAATATTAAAAAACTTGAAAAAGCTTCTGGAATTAATATCAGTTCAGTTTCCGATTTACTAAACGCGCTTGAATCCCGAATCAATTATTTTGATGAGATTGGCGCCAAAGTTTCAGACCACGGCTTCGAATATTTTCCGGACGCGACCCGGTGGAATTCGGATTTAGAAAAAGAATTTTCAGAATTTCTAAAAGGTAACCAACTTACATTTTCCAATCCAGATGCGCTTTGCGGATTTCTTTTGAAAGAGCTCTGTAAAATGTACTCTGATAAAGGCTGGGTTCAGCAGTTTCACGTTGGCGCAACCAGAAATAACAATTCCCTGATGCTGAAAAATATCGGAGCAAATACAGGTTTTGATGCAATTGGAGAACAATATTTTGCACAAAAGATGAGCATTCTTTTTGACGAGCTCAATTCCGAAGGTAAGCTTGCAAAAACAATTATTTACAATCTGAATCCGGTTTATAATGAAGTTCTGGCATCTCTTGCAGGCAATTTCAACGAATCCGGGATCAAGTCAAAAATACAGTTTGGCGCAGCCTGGTGGTTTCTGGACCAGTTGGATGGGATGCAGAAGCAGATGAACACGCTTTCCAATATCGGACTTATCAGCACATTTGTCGGAATGCTAACCGATTCCAGAAGTTTTTTGTCATTCTCGAGACACGAATATTTCAGGCGATTGCTTTGTAATATGTTCGGAAACGAGATGGAAAAAGGTCTTATTCCCGATGACGAAAAATGGGTGGGAAAAATCATTCAGGATATCTGCTATTATAATGCGAAAAACTATTTCAATTTTTAAGAATGGCTCAGGAAACTTCAAATAAAATTTTATGTTTCGGAGAATTGCTTTTGCATTTTGCTCCAGATTCTGAAGGAACTTGGCTGAAAAATCAAGCTCTCAAAATTTACGTTGGCGGAGCTGAGTATAATGTTGCTTCTGCACTTTCGAGATGGGGAAATCAGGTTTCTCTGTATTCTGCGTTGCCGGAAAATTATCTCGGCAATCAGTTGGAATTAAAATTAAATGATGAAAAAATAAAAGTTCTTGCAGAGAAGTCAAATGGCAGGATGGGAACTTTTTACCTTCCTTTTGATGGTGATATGCAGAATGCGAAAGTCATTTACGACCGTTTCCCGTCAGTTTTCACAGAATCGGATTTTTCAGGTTTTTCTGATGACGAAGTCTTTAAGGATGTAACCTGGCTTCATATCAGTACAATTACGCCTGCTTTGAGCGAGAACGCTTTCCGGAAATGTCTTGATTTGATGAAGAAAGCCAATGCCCGAAATATCAAAGTTTCTCTGGATTTGAATTACCGTGCATCGCTTTGGAAGCATCAGAATCCTTACGATAAAATCTCTCAATTAATGCCATTTGTTAAGGTTTTAATGGGAAATATCTGGTCAATTCAGGAATTCTTAAATATCCCAATCGAATACGAATTGAATGGAAATTTTAATGATGAGAACCTTTTGAAACAAGCAGAAAAATCAGCTTCAGAAATTCAGAAAAAATTCCCGAACGTGGAACAGATTGCCAATACTTTCAGGTTTACAAAAGGTGACGAGGTCAATTATTTTGCGACTATATATTCTGAAGAGAAATTATTCATTTCAGAGCAATATTATTCGGATAAGATTTTGGAAAGAGTCGGCAGCGGCGATTCATTTATGGCAGCTTTGATTCACGGAAGCATAAAAGGAAATTCAATCCAAAAAATCCTGGATGATGCTGTAAAAGTGGCTTTCAAAAAACTTTTTGTAGAAGGCGACACCATCAATGAAACAATTAACATCGAAAAATTATGAATCCGATCATACAAAAAATAAAAGACCAGAAAATTGTTCCGTTGTTCTACAACGAATCTTTTGAGGTTTCAAAAAGTACCATAAAAGCGCTTTATGACGGTGGAATCCGTATCATAGAATATACTAACCGTGGCGATCAGGCATTGGAAAATTTTACCAGGCTTAAAGAAATTTCTTCTACAGAATTTCCAGGACTTTTATTAGGAATCGGAACGGTTAAAAATACCGAAGAAATGGACGATTATGCCAATGCAAAAGCTGATTTCATCATTACACCGGTTATTAGCAGGAAAATCATCAAACATTCGATAAAGAAAGATGTGCTGCTGATTCCAGGATGTTTCACGCCGTCTGATGTTAATTTAGCTTTTAAAAGCGAACTTAATTTAGTTAAAATATTTCCGGCTGATGCGTTAGGTAAAAATTATATCAAATCCATCCAACCTGTTTTTCCGGGAATGAATTTTATGCCAACTGGTGGAGTAAATGCCGATGTTGAGGATATCAATGAATGGCTCAAAGGTGGAGCAATTGCTGTTGGATTGGGCAGTTCCTTGGTAAAATCAGATTTAAACAAAGAGAAACTTACCGAAAAAGTGAAAAATTTATTACAACAACTTAATCAAAACTAATGCAGGCTCCTAAAAACCGAAATATCAGATGGTTTATGCTGTCTTTGGTCTTTCTCGCAACGACGATCAATTATCTCGACCGTCAGGTAATGGGCTTGCTAAAACCTGTTCTGGAAAAGGAATTCAGCTGGGACGAGAAGGATTACAGCTACATTGTGATGGCTTTTACGACGACTTATGCTGTCGGTTATCTCGCAATGGGAAGATTCATAGATAGAGTAGGAACTAAAATTGGTTATGCAGTTTCTTTGATAGTCTGGAGTTTAGCATCTATCGGACACGGTTTTGTGAAAAGTACGGTCGGATTTTTAATTGCGAGAAGTACTTTGGGAATTAGTGAAGCGGGAAATTTTCCGGCAGCCATAAAATCTGTCGCCGAATGGTTTCCGAAAAAAGAAAGAGCCTTAGCAACCGGAATTTTCAATTCGGGTGCAACAGTTGGAGCCATTTTAGCACCGCTTCTTGTTCCTTTTATTTTAGGGCATTATGGCTGGAGAGAAACTTTTGTCTGGATTGGCGCATTGGGTTTATTATGGATTGTTTTGTGGTGGAGATTTTACAATATTCCGGAAAAAACTAAAAATCTAAGTCAGGAAGAACTTCAATACATCAAAAGTGATCAGGCTGGACAAACGGAAGAACAGTCCAAAGTTCCGCTTTCGGAATTATTAAAATATAAAGTAACCTGGGCTTTTGCCATCGGAAAAATCCTTACCGACCCAATTTGGTATTTCTTTATGTTCTGGCTTCCGGCTTATTTCGCAGACGTTTTTAAAATGGATTTAACCAAACCTTCCATCCCGTTGATTATCATTTACAGCGGAACTACGATTGGAAGTATTGGTGGCGGTTATCTGTCTTCATTATTAATTAAAAAAGGCTGGACGATTGGAAGAGCGAGGAGTTTTACAATGTTGCTTTTTGCCTTGATGGTCGTTCCTGTAATGTTTTCAAAATATGTAGACAATATGTGGATGATTACCATTATCATTGCGTTGGCAACAGCTGCGCATCAGGGTTGGGGCGCGAATCTGATGACAACAGTTGGCGATAAATTACCTAATAATTATGTGAGTTCGGTCATTGGTTTTGGCGGAATGCTGGGGTCAGCTGCCGGAATTCTTTTTCCACTTTTCATCGGAATTGTTTTGGATACATTCAAAAAAGCGGGAAATATCAATGGTGGTTACAATATCATATTTTTCATAGCTGGTGTTTCTTACATTGCAGCTTGGGGAATTATTTGGTTGATTAATAGAAATACGACCGTCAATTCTGTCTCAGAAAAGAAAATTTAAAAAAATGAACTTCAAGTTTTCCATATTAATCTTCTGTCTTTTCCTAAGCGGATTTTCCTTTGCTCAAAAAGGAGGAAAGAACAAGCTTTGGTACGACAAACCCGCCAAACAGTGGGTGGAAGCATTACCAGTTGGAAACGGAAGATTGGCTGCAATGGTTTTTGGCGACCCTTCCTGGGAAAAACTTCAGCTGAACGAAGGTACTTTCTGGTCGGGCGGACCTTCCCGGAATGGTAATCCGGATGGCCCGAAAGTGTTGGACTCTATCCGATATTATTTATTTAACAGAAATTACAAAAGAGCTCAGATTCTTGCGGATAAAGGATTGACAGCGAAAAGCCTTCACGGTTCGGCCTATCAGAATATTGGTGATTTTACGCTTGATTTTAGTAATGTTAATGATGTTAAAAATTATTACAGGGAATTAGACATTGAAAAAGCAATCACAACCACGACATTTACTTCCAGTGGAATTAATTTCAAAAGGGAAGTGTTCGCTTCAATTCCTGATAATGTTATTGTAATTAAATTAAGTTCGGACAAGAAAAATGCACTGAGTTTCTCCGCTCAATTCAACAGCGAACTCAAAAAGAACAGCAAAGCCAATGATTCAAAAACTTTGCAAATGGACGGATTGTCTTCAACTTTAGACGGCGTTCAGGGTCAGGTTAAATTCAATGCCATCGCAAAAATTATCAACAAAGGTGGCAAAACAGAAGTTTCAGAAAACGGGATTTCGGTAAGCAATGCCGATGAAGTTACAATTCTGATTTCCATTGCAACTAACTTTACAGATTACAAAACGTTAAATACAGACGAAGTTTCCAAAAGCAGAAAATACATCGAGGCCTCAGAACAAAAAAGTTTCAATACGTTACTGAAAAATCATCTGGCTTCGTATCAAGAATATTTCAAAAGAGTCGATTTCGACTTAGGAACTTCCGAAGCAGCAAAACAACCAACCAACATTCGGATTAAAAATTTCGCAACCAATTACGACCCGGAATTGATTTCGTTATATTATCAGTTTGGTCGCTATCTCCTGATTTCCTCGTCACAGCCGGGCGGTCAGCCAGCCAATCTCCAGGGCATCTGGAACAATTCCAACAAACCCGCTTGGGACAGCAAATACACCATCAACATCAACACGGAAATGAATTACTGGCCGGCGGAAAAGACCAATCTTTCCGAGATGCACGAACCGTTGATTCGGATGGTAAAAGACTTAAGCGAATCCGGAAAAGAAACGGCAAAAACGATGTACAAAAGCCGCGGTTGGGTCGCACATCACAATACGGATATCTGGAGAATCACAGGAGTCATAGATTTTGCCAACGCAGGAATGTGGCCGATGGGCGGAGCCTGGCTTTCCCAGCATCTTTGGGGAAAATATTTGTACAACGGCGATAAAAATTATCTTCAATCCATTTATCCAATTCTAAAATCTGCCGCTCAATTCTATGAAGATTTTCTGATAGAAGAACCGACGCACCATTGGCTGGTTGTGAGTCCTTCAATGTCTCCCGAGAATATTCCGGACGGACATCAGGGAAGTGCTTTGGCAGCAGGAAATACGATGGATAATCAGCTGATGTTTGACCTTTTTACGAAGACAAAAAAAGCGGCAGAAATTCTTAATATAGACTCAGATAAAATCCCGGTTTGGAACAATATTATTTCAAAATTACCACCGATGAAAATCGGAAGATATGGTCAATTGCAGGAATGGGTAGAAGACTGGGACAACCCGAAAGATAATCACAGGCACGTTTCGCATCTCTACGGATTGTTTCCATCCAACCAAATCAATCCTTTTACGACACCTGAATTGTTGGATGCCTCCAAAACCGTTTTACTTCATCGTGGCGACGTTTCCACAGGTTGGAGTATGGGCTGGAAAGTCAATCTCTGGGCAAAATTATTAGACGGAAATCACGCCAATAAATTAATCAAAGACCAATTAACGCTGGTAGAAAAAGACGGCTGGGGCAGCAAAGGCGGAACTTACCCCAATCTTTTCGACGCACATCCGCCGTTTCAGATTGATGGAAATTTTGGTTACACTTCAGGAATTACCGAAATGCTTTTGCAAACCCAAAACGGTTTCATCGACATTCTTCCCGCACTTCCAGACGAATGGAAAAACGGAAAAATTGCAGGTCTGAAAACCTACGGCGGTTTTGAAGTCAGCATTGTTTGGGAAAATAATAAAGCGAAGGAAGTTACTATAAAATCAAATTTAGGCGGAAACTGCAGAATCAGAATTCCGAACGAAATGGAATTAAAAGGAAAAACAAAACTCAAAAAAGCAGAAGGCAAAAACCCGAATCCTTTTTTTGAAACACCTGAAACTAAGGAACCAATGATTTTTAGCGAAGCTAAATTAAACCCTGTAGAAATAAAAGAATCAATGATGTACGATTTCCCGACTGAAGCAGGAAAAACTTATATTTTAAAAATGAAATAAATAATTATGGCAACTTAATCCGTCTTCCACTCCCGCTTTTTTGCTCGTCGTTCCTCCTCACAAAAAGAGCTCCGTTCAAGCCGGGTTGCGAGAGATTCGATAGATTAAAAATTTACGAATAAAAACTCCGGAGGAGTGACCTGATAATAGAAAAATGTTAATTGCAATCAAAGCCTCGTAGAGGCGACCTGTTAAATATCAATAACCCGAAAGGTTCATCAATAATAACAAAAAATTAAATTATATATGAAAAAGATAACAATGAATTCCAATTTCCTAAAAAACAAAACCAGCATTTTTGCTACTCTGGCTCTAATTTCTGCAACCAGTTTGTCAGCCCAGACTTTCACCGATTTTCAATATAAAGGAAACGACAAAATATATAATGACAATCCCTTAAAATCAGACGAATTCTATTCCCCGATTCTTCAGGGCTGTTATCCCGACCCGAGTATCACCAAAAAAGGCGAAGATTATTACTTGGTTAATTCTTCTTTCTCAATGTTTCCAGGAGTTCCGATTTTCACCTCTAAAGATTTGGTAAATTGGAAACAGGTTGGGCACGTTCTCGACAGGCCTTCTCAGTTGAAAGTTGAAAAAGGCGGAGTTTCTCAGGGAATCTATGCACCGGACATCAAGTACAACAAATACAACGATACTTTTTATATGATTACTACCCAGATTGCGGGTGGCGTCGGAAATATGGTCGTGAAAACAAAAGATCCTGCAAAGGGATGGAGTGAAGTTCAGAAACTTAATTTCGACGGTATTGATCCTGCCATCTTCTTCGATGATGATGGAAAAGCCTACATTGTTCACAATGACGCACCGCCAAAAGGAACAGAGCAGTATCAAGGTCACCGCGTCATCAAAATGTGGGATTACGATTTGGAAAAAGACCAGGTTGTCGCAGGTTCAGATAAAATTATCGTCAACGGTGGAGTAGATCTTTCTCAAAAACCAATTTGGATTGAAGGTCCACATTTGTACAAATATAAAGGAAAATATTACCTGATGTGCGCAGAAGGCGGAACCGGAGGCAACCACAGCGAAGTTATTTTTATGGCAGATTCTCCAAAAGGACCATTTGTTCCAGCTAAAAACAACCCAATTCTCACCCAAAGATATTTTCCGAGAGACAGAAAGGAAAAAGTAGATTGGGCAGGTCACGCCGATTTGGTGGAAGGTCCGAACGGACAATGGTATGGCGTATTTTTAGCCATTCGTCCGAATGTCAATAATCGTGTAACAAAAGGTAGAGAAACCTTTATTCTTCCGGTGGATTGGAGCGGAACTTATCCTGTGTTTCAAAATGGTTTGGTCCCGATGAAGCCGAAATTGAAAATGCCACAAGGCGTTCAGAACCAAACCGGACAAACCGGATTCTTCCCGAACGGAAATTTCACGTATAATGATAAACTGACCGATAAAAACCTCGATTTCCGTTGGATTGCGATGCGTGGACCGCGTGAGAATTTCATTACGGCTACGAAAAATGGCGTAAAAGTGAATCCTATGGAAACGAATATCAAAGCATTAGCTCCGGTTTCGGCATTATTCCACAGATTGCAGCACGAAGATTTTGAAACTTCCGTAATATTAGATTATAAACCGAAATCTGACAAAGAATTAGCCGGAATCACGCTCTACCAAAGCGAAACATTCAATTATGTTTTCGGAATTACCAAAAAAGACAAAGATTTCTACATTGTTTTGGAAAGAACCGAAAAAGGGGCGTCAACATTAGTAGCCAGCGAGAAAATTTCTTTAGGTAAAACCATTAAATTTCAGGTTACAGGAGAGAAAGACAACATCAGCTTTAATTACGCAACAGATGGCAGGAATTTTAAAAATCTGGGCGGTCCGGTTTCAGGAGATATCCTTTCTACCGATGTTGCAGGCGGTTTCACTGGAAGTTTGATAGGATTGTATAGTACTTCTTCTAATGATATTATGCCTAATTAATATTGAAAATAATCGCACGATATCAATAGGGACGGTCTTTAGCCCGTTTTCAAAGAAAAACAATCAATCGGCTTTAGCCAAAACTTAAGATAATATAGGCTTTGATACGATAAGCCAATTTGAAATAAACAGTTAGTATTAGCAATGTCACACTGAGCTTGTCGAAGTGTTTTTTTAAGATTGATTAAATCAACCAAACCAAAATACCAAAAATCGTGAAAATTAATCAACCATTTTATATAGTTTCTTTTTTGGGATGTATCGGGCTGAATCTTCTTTCAGCCCAGGTAAATCCTGTGAAAAAACAGGAGACAACGGCATTCAGGAACCCAATTATCTGGGCGGATGCACCGGATTTGTCAATCACACGAAGCGGCGACGATTTTTACCTGATAAGCACCACTATGCACCTGATGCCGGGCGCTCCGGTAATGCATTCCAAAGATTTAGTCCATTGGGAAATGGCAAGTTATGTTTTTGATACACTAAATGACAATTCTAAATACGATTTGATAGACGGAAGTGTGTACGGACGTGGACAATGGGCGTCGTCCATCCGTTATCACAAAGGAAAATATTACGTTCTGTTTTCCCCGAATGATGAGCCTTTCAAATCCTATTTTTATGTCACTGACAATCCCGAAAAAGGAAATTGGAAACTCATCACAAGAACCAGACATTTTCACGATGCATCATTGCTTTTCGATGATGACGACAGAATATATGTCTTCACTTCCAACAAAGTTTTTGAGCTGAGTCCGGATTTTAAAACCATTATCGGAAATCAGGATGGAACGGAAGTTTTTCAGAAAGATGCTTCGGAAACCGGACTTTTGGAAGGTAACCAAATCATTAAAAAAGACGGTAAATATTATATGATGATGATTTCCTGGCCAAGAGGCGGAAAACGCCGTCAGGAAGTGTACAGAGCCGATAAAGTCACTGGGCCTTATGAGAAAAAGGTCATTCTTGAAGATAATTTTCTTGGATTTTCTTATGCCGGACAAGGAGCTTTAATTGATGATAAAAATGGTAATTGGTATTCGCTGATTTTTCAGGATAGAAATGGAGTGGGAAGGGTGCCTATTTTACTTCCTGTGAAATGGGAAAACGACTGGCCAATTTTGGGTGACAACGGAAAAGTTCCTTTGACGGGTGAAGTTCCGCTTTCACCATTTAAACCCAAAAATCATTTGGTAGAAAGTGACGAATTTTCTGACAAAAAAATGAAAATCCAATGGCAGTGGAATCATAATCCTGTCAATTCAGCCTGGTCTTTATCCGACAGGAAAGGCTTTTTAAGGTTAAAAACGAATAGAGTCGTCGATAATCTGTACCTCGCTCCGAATACGTTGACCCAAAGAATGGAAGGCCCGAAATCCAGTGGCATAGTTGCTTTGGATGTGAAGGGAATGAAAGACGGTGATGTAGCAGGTTTCAGTGCGTTCAACGGCGATTCAGGGATTTTATCTGTGGTAGTGGAAAATGGTAAAAAGTTTATTGTCTTTTCAACAGATGAAGTCAGTTTAGATAATAAAACGAAGGCGGTTACAAGTGTTAAAAAAGAAGAAAAAAAGAGAATCCCATTAAACTCGGACAAAGTTTATTTTAAAATTGATGCCGATTTTAATCTCGGAAAAGATTTGGCTAATTTTTATTACAGCACCGACCAAAAAAACTGGACCGAAATGGCAAAAGATTACAAAATGATTTTCGATTACCGAAGATTTTTTATGGGTTCCAAATTTGCAATTTTCAATTATGCAACAAAAAATCTGGGAGGTTTTGTAGATGTTGATTTTTTCAGAGTGAATAAAAGTTCGGAATAATTGAGTTAAATAATTTGGGCAGCTTTATCCGCCTTCCGCTCTCAATCTTTTTTGCAGATGATTTCAGATTAAATAGAACTAGAGTACAAGCAAAAAAGGATTTCCGCTCAAGTCGGGCTGCGAGAGATTCATTGTCAAGAGAAAATGAAAATTATTGCTTCGTAGAAGCAAACTGTTAGTAGCAAAACATTGTAGCATCAAAATCAAAGCCTCGTAGAGGCGACCTGTTAATTACAGCAATGATAATTAACATTAAAAATGTAAAAAAGATAAAACCCTTGCCGGTCTTATTTTTTTGTCTAAATTAATAAGTGTAAAAATTACAAATAAAAATCATGAACAAATCCATCATATTAGCGGTAAGTTTTGTGTTATCCGGAATGTTTGTTTCAGCACAAACACTTGATAAACAGGCTCCACAAGGTTTTGATATTGAAAACCCAACCATTTCCCACGGAAAAATTGATACCATTCAATATGCTTCAAAAACCGTCGGAACTACACGGAAAGCTTTGGTTTACACACCGCCGGGATTCAAAAAAGGGGAAAAATATCCTGTTCTCTATCTTCTTCACGGCATTGGCGGAGATGAAAAAGAATGGTTCAACCAAGGAAAACCGAATGTTATTCTGGACAATCTCTACGCACAGGGAAAACTGCAGCCGATGATTGTCGTTCTGCCGAACGGTCGTGCAATGAAAGACGATCGTGCCACCGGAAATATAATGGCTCCGGACAAAGTAGAAGCTTTCGCAACCTTTGAAAAAGATTTGCTGAATGACCTGATTCCGTTTGTAGAGAAAAAATATCCTATTAAAAAAGACCGTGAAAACCGTGCTTTAGCCGGTTTGTCGATGGGAGGCGGACAAACACAGAATTTTGCTTTCGGAAATATCGATAAATTTGCGTGGCTGGGCGCATTTTCTTCAGCACCAAACACGAAAGAACCGAGCAAGCTTTTACCCAATCCACAAGATGCGTTGAAGTTGAAGCTCATTTTTATTTCCTGCGGCGATGCGGACGGATTGATGCCTTTCAGCAAAAGAACCAGCGATTATCTGAAGAAAAATAAAATCCCGCATATTTTCTACATCGAACCGGGTGGGCACGATTTCAAGGTTTGGAAAAATGATTTGTACATCTTTTCACAGCTGTTATTTAAGCATGTTGATAAAACTAAATTTGACGGATTTACCGTTTTGGGAACGCCTGCTGAAACCAATATCAGGAATGCGCAGTATCCTCAAATCCTTCCCGACGGAAAAGTGATGTTCAAAGTGAAAGCACCGGAAGCGCAAAAAGTTCAGATCGATTTAGGAAAAAAATACGACCTCAAAAAAGACGCAGATGGTTTTTGGACAGGAACGACGGATGCACAAAGTGGAAGTTTTCATTATTATTCTTTGCTGATTGATGGTGTCGCGGTTGCAGACCCGTCCAGCGAAACATTCTACGGAATGGGAAGATACGCTAGTGGAATCGATATCCCTTTTGATGGCGATGATTTCTATGCATTAAAAGACGTTCCGCACGGCGATATCCGCGTCAAAAATTTCTATTCCAAAGTGACCAATTCTTGGAGACGGGTTTTCATCTACACACCGCCAGGTTACGACCAAAATGCTTCCGAATCATTTCCAGCTTTATACATTCTCCACGGTGGTGGCGAAGATGAAAGTGGTTGGGCGAATCAGGGCAAAACCAATCTGATTTTGGATAATCTGATTGCGGAAGGTAAATCCAAAAAAATGGTAATTATTATGCCGGATGCCAACATCGGACAGAGTGGACTCCGAAATTTTGGCGAGCGCAATCTTCAGATGTTTGAAAAAGAGCTGAAAGAATCTATTATTCCGTTTGCCGAATCCAATTATAGAATAAAAAAAGGCAAAGAAAATCGTGCATTGGCCGGACTTTCAATGGGCGGAATCTATACTCTGTATACAGGAATTCAGAATTCTGATATGTTTTCCAATCTGGGTGTTTTCAGTTCAGGATATATGCTGCCGATGCTTCAGGACGTTGCCGACAAACAATACAAATTTTTAAATGAAAATAAATCTGCCTTTTCATCCAATGTCAAAAATTTCTGGATTTCAATGGGCGGAAAAGACGATATCGCATATGAAAACGGTCAAAAAATGCTGAAAGAGCTGGATAAAATCGGAATTAAATATTCTTACAGAGATTATCCTGGCGGTCACAGTTGGCCGGTTTGGAGAGACAGTCTGCACCAGTTTGTGCAGGAACTTTTTAAAAATTAAGATTTAATCCAAAACGGACTGTTAATGTTTTAATCCAAAATCCTATACAATGAATTTCAACAGAATAAAAATCAAAACACTTATTATGACGGTCGTTATTGTATCGGGAAATGTTGGTGCGCAATCTTATCAGAAAACAGATTCAGGATTGAAGTTTTCTGCTGACAATTTGACTGTTGAAGTGAAATTGTATGGAGAAAATACGGTTAGAATTATTAAATATCCTGTCGGGAAATCATTTGTCAAAAATAGTTTATCGGTCATTAAACAGGAACAGAAAACCAAATTTTCAGTTTCAGAAAACAATCATATTATTTCATTAAAAACAAATGATTTAAATATTTTCATTGATGCTAAAAGTGGCACGATTACTTATAAATCACCTTCAGGAAAAGAACTATTAAAGGAAACCGGAAGCGATTTCAAACCTTTTAATGATGCAGGAAACCCGACTTATTCGGTGACACAGTCTTTTCAGTTGGAAAAAGACGAACCCATCTATGGTTTAGGAATTTTACAGAACGGTAAAATGTCACAGCGAAATACGGATGTATATATGATTCAGAATAACACCTGGGATTTTGTACCGTTTTTTCAGTCTGTGAAAGGTTATGGCATTTTTTGGGATAACTATTCTCCGACTCAATTTACCGATAAACCGGACAAAACAATATTCTCATCGGAAGTTGAGGAGGGTGTTGATTATTATTTTATCTACGGAAAAAATGCGGATGGTGTAGTTGCCGGAATGCGAAATCTGACTGGAGAAGTCCCGATGATTCCGTTGTGGACTTATGGTTATTGGCAAAGCAAAGAACGGTACAAAAGTCAGAATGAACTTTTGGAGGTTGTTAAAAAATACCGTGATTTGAAAGTTCCTTTAGACGGAATTATTCAGGATTGGCAATATTGGGGAAACAATTACCAGTGGAATGCGATGGATTTTATCAGCCCTGATTTTCCCGATGCCAAAAAAATGATACAGGATATCCACGATATGAATGCACATCTTTCCGTTTCCATTTGGTCGTCATTCGGACCGATGACCAATCAGTACCGTGAAATGGATAAAAAAGGAATGCTGTTCAATTTCGCAACCTGGCCGGAATCTGGCAGAGAAGTCTGGCCACCCGATATGAATTATCCTTCCGGAGTCCGTGTTTACGATGCTTACAATCCCGAAGCCAGAAATATTTACTGGAAATATCTCAACAAAGGTGTTTTCAGTCTTGGTGTAGATTCTTGGTGGATGGATTCTACGGAACCCGACCATCTCAGCCAAAAACCGGAAGATTTGGACACCAAAACGTACCTCGGTTCATTCCGAAAAGTGAGAAATGCATATCCTCTGATGACGGTTGGTGGTGTTTACGACCATCAGCGTGAAACGACGAGTGATAAAAGGGTTTTTATTTTAACAAGGTCGGCTTTTGCAGGACAGCAAAGATACGCAGCCAATACGTGGTCGGGCGATGTCAACTCTTCGTGGGAAATGTTGCGCAATCAGGTTCCGGCAGGTTTAAATTTCAGCCTGACTGGAAATCCGAATTTCAACTCTGATATCGGCGGTTTCTTTGCCGGTGTTTATAAAAGAAACGGAGGCGCCAACAATCCGATGTTTCAGGAATTGTACGTTCGCTGGCTGCAATACGGAACTTTCACGCCAATGATGCGTTCGCACGGAACCGATGTGCCGAGGGAAATTTATCAGTTTGGACAAAAAGGAGATGTGGTTTATGATATTATCGAGAAATTCATCAGGTTGCGTTACAATATGTTGCCGTATATTTATTCGACCTCGTGGGATGTTTCTAAAAATAATTCAAGTTTTTTGAGGGCACTTTCGATGGATTTTTCATCAGACAAAAAAACTTGGAACATCAACAATGAATATCTTTTCGGTAAATCATTTCTGGTTGCGCCAATTCTTAATCCTCAATACACACCGGAAAAAATCGTAAAAACAGACGAAAATGAAGGTTGGAATAAAACCGATGCTAGCAAAAAAGAAAATTCACTTTCCAATATAGATTTTACACAAAATAAAACAGTTAAAGTTTACCTTCCCGCAGGTTCAGACTGGTTTGATTTCTGGACGAATGAAAAACACAAAGGAGATCAGGAAATTGAAAAATCCGTTAATCTTCAAAGTATTCCATTATATGTAAAAGCGGGAAGCATCATTCCGTTTGGTCCCGATGTGCAATACGCAACTGAGAAAAAATGGGACAATATTACGGTGAAAATCTATCCGGGGAAAGATGCAGATTTTGTGTTGTATGAAGATGAGTTCGATAATTACAACTATGAAAAAGGAGACTATACTGAAATCCCTTTCCATTGGAATGATAAATCAAAAACCTTAACGATAGATTCCCGAAAAGGAAATTTTAAAGGTATGATTGATAAACGAAACTTTACGGTAATTCTCCCAGATGGTCAAAAGAAATCGTTGAATTATTTAGGAAAGAAAGTGAATGTCAATTTTAAATAATCTTAAAATATTTAATTATGAAATTTGTAAGTTTAATAACGATTTTAGGATTTTTTCAGATTTCCTTAGCTCAAAATCCCATCATTCAGACGAAATTTACCGCCGATCCTGCACCAATGGTTCATAATGACACGGTTTTTCTGTACACAAGCCACGATGAGGACGATGCTTTCGGATTTAAAATGAAAGACTGGTTGCTATACACTTCCACAGATATGGTCAATTGGACTGATCATGGCGTGGTTGCTTCCCTGAAAGATTTCAAATGGACTGATCCGGAAAATGGAGCCTGGGCGCCACAGGTTATTGAAAGAAATGGTAAATTTTATATGTATTGCCCGATGCCGGGACAGAGAGGAATCGGCGTTTTGGTGGCTGACAGTCCGTATGGTCCTTTCAAAGATCCTATTGGAAAACCTTTAGTGAAAAATTCTTCCGATGATATAGACCCGACTGTTTTGATTGACGATGACGGGCAAGCCTATCTTTATTGGGGAAACCCGAATCTTTGGTATGTGAAACTCAATAAAGATATGATTTCTGTAAATGGTGATGTCGTAAAAGACCCGTCTATTGCGAAAGTCAAAGGTTCGCCGGACCCGTTTCATTATCAGGAAGGACCTTGGGTCTGGAAAAAAAACGGACATTATTATCTGGCTTATGCTTCTACTTGCTGTCCTGAAGGAATGGGCTATGCAATGAGCAATTCGCCGACAGGACCTTGGGAATATAAAGGGATGATCATGGACAGCGACAAGCGTTCCAACGGAAATCATCCCGGAATTATTGATTATAAAGGAAAATCTTATGTTTTCGGGTTCAATTATAATATCGGGAAACAGACGATGAGCAAACATTACGAACGTCGATCTGTTTGCCTAAGCGAAATGAAATACAATGCCGACGGAACGATCCGGAAATTACCTTTTTGGAATCCAGAAGGCGTAAAAAGAATTGCAACACTCAATCCGTACAACAGAGTAGAAGCCGAAACCATCGCTTTCAGTGAAGGTTTGAAAACCGAAATAATGACCGAATGGGAAAGAAATAATCCCTACGATACAGGAAAGAAAATTACCGACAGAATGGTCGTTTCATCCATCAATAATGGAGATTATCTGAAAGTTCAGGGTGTGGATTTTTCTAAAGGAATAAAGTGGGTTGAAGTTTCAGTAGCTTCAATGAATGGCGGAACGATTGAAATCCATACAGATTCTTCGGATGGACAACTTTTGGGAACTGTAAAAGTCACCGGAAAAGCGGAAGGCGATATTTTTAAAACCATCACCACTCCGGTAAAAAATATTAAAGGCATCCACGATTTGTATTTTGTTTTCAAAGGGGAAAAAGACCTTTTCTATTTCGATTGGTGGAAATTCAGTGCAGATTAAGTTGGATTGAAACTGAATTCAGGAATATCAATAGGAATGGGCTTTAGCCCATTTAATAAAGTAGAATACGGTTGGCTTTAGCCAAAACTTAATTTTTTTATGAGTTATATTAATTAAGATTTTAAAAATGTTCAGATTTAAACTTTTTGTTCTCAGCTTTCTCATTGCCGGATGCTATTTAAATGCTCAGTCAACCGTTTGGCTGGACCAGTTGGATTTGAGCGTGGCAACACAGGGACACGGAAAACCGGGAATCAATACTTCGGTGGACGGAAAACCTATAACCATTGCTGGCGAAGTTTTCAAAAGAGGTTTTGGAACCCACGCAGAAAGTTCTTTGTTGATTAAATTAAATGGCAAAGCAAAAAACTTTTCCGCAATGGTGGGAATGGATGATGAAATGAAAGGGCAAAATCCCGCTGCCGAATTTGAAATTTACGGCGACAATAAAAAACTCTGGTCTAGCGGAATAATGAAATTAGGCGATAAAGCAAAGCCTGTTTCCGTTTCGCTTGAAGGTGTACAACAAGTAGAATTAGTCGTAACAGACGGCGGAAACGGACCGTATTATGACCACGCCGATTGGGCAGATGCCAAATTTGAAACAGCAGAAGGTGCAAAACTAATAACATTTAACCCGATTTCATCAGTTCCTTATATTTTGACGCCAAAACCTGTGGCAACGCCAAAAATTAATTCAGCAGGTGTTTACGGCGTTCGTCCCGGCTCACCTTTTTTGTTCAGGGTTGCGGCAACGGGTGACAGACCGATGACTTTTACGGCAAAAAATCTTCCGAAAGGTTTAACAATAGATTCCAAAACAGGAATCATTACCGGAAAAATAGATACGAAAGGAACCTATGAAGTTCTTTTATCCGCTAAAAATGCAAAAGGGTCAGCCTCAAAAAAATTAAAAATAGAAAGCGGTGATAAAATAGCTTTGACACCCACAATGGGATGGAACAGCTGGAACTGTTTCGGACACGAAGTTTCTGCCGATAAAGTAAAACGAGCTGCGGATGCTTTGGTTAAAACAGGTTTGGTAAACCACGGTTGGAATTACATCAACATCGATGATTCGTGGCAATTTAACAGAGACGGAAAAGACCCGTCTTTCAAAGGGAAAATGCGTGATGAAAACGGTTATATTCTGACCAATTCAAAATTTCCGGATATGAAGGAATTAACCGATTACTTTCATTCAAAAGGTCTTAAAGCAGGAATTTATTCCTCTCCCGGACCTTGGACTTGCGGCGGTTGCGCAGGAAGCTACGGCTACGAAAAGCAGGATGCCGAAAGCTACGCCAAATGGGGAATCGATTATCTGAAATACGACTGGTGCAGCTACGGAGGCGTGATTGACGGTTTGCCTGATAACGACCCGAATAAAGTTTCTTCCCTCAATTTTCAGGGTGGAGGAGATTTGGATAAAGGCGTAAAGCCATTCAAATTAATGGGAGATTTATTAAAAACCCAGCCTCGTGATATTGTGTATAATCTTTGCCAATACGGGATGGGCGATGTCTGGAAATGGGGAAATGATGCCGATGCGCAATCCTGGCGAACAACCAATGACATCACCGATACCTGGGCAAGTGTTAAAAATATTGCTTTGGCTCAGGATAAAGCCGCTCCTTTTGCAAAACCCGGCAACTGGAACGACCCGGATATGTTGGTAGTAGGTGTCGTAGGTTGGGGAAATCCGCATCAAAGCCGATTGAAACCGGACGAACAATATTTACATATCAGCCTTTGGAGTATATTTTCCGCACCATTACTGATTGGTTGCGACCTTGAGAAACTGGATGATTTTACTTTAAATCTTTTAACGAATGATGAGGTCATTGCTGTAAATCAGGATGCTCTGGGAAAACAGGGCGTTTGTCTGCAGACCATTGGCGAATTGAAAATTTATGTAAAAGACCTTGAAGATGGCGGAAAAGCGGTGGCTTTTGCCAATTTCGGAAGGGAAAAAGTGAATATGTCTTACAAAGATTTCAAGAAGCTTGGGATTTCCGGTCGCCAAACCGTAAGAGATATCTGGAGACAGAAGGATATTGCAAAAATCAATACAACGAATCAGACATTATCACTGGATATTCCGGCGCACGGTGTGGCTTATTACAAATTTATTTCATCAAAATAATTTAAATATGATTCAATTAAAATCAAAATATATCGTATTATCATTTTTACTGGCAGGAATTTGTATTTTCGCCCAAAATCCTGTAATCCAGACTCATTTTACACCAGATCCTGCACCGATGGTGTACAAAAATAAGATGTATGTCTATACCGGAGACGATATTCCCGGCTATGATTTTTATTATATGACGAAATGGAGGGTGTATTCGTCGGATGATATGGTCAACTGGACCGACCACGGTTCTCCGTTGTCACTGGAATCTTTCAGTTGGGCCCGTGACAGAGCCTGGGCGGCACAATGTATTGAACGTAACGGTAAATTTTATTGGTACATCTGCGTTCAGACCGTTGATAATAATATGGCAATTGGTGTTGCTGTATCCGACAGTCCGACAGGTCCTTTTAAAGATGCACTCGGAAAACCATTGGTGACAACGGGAACCTGGGATAATATCGACCCGACGGTTTTTATTGATGATGACGGACAAGCCTATTTATATTGGGGGAACAGCAAATTATTTTACGTGAAGCTCAACAAAGATATGGTTTCCTATGATGGAAAAATCACCGAAATTCCACAATCGGTGGAAGCTTTTGGAGGATTGAGACGTCCCGGAAGAAGTGATGAGGTTTTGCAGAAACAGGAACAGTTTAAAGATGTTTTTGTGGAAGGACCTTGGTTCTACAAACGCAACGAGCAATATTATATGATGTATGCCGGAATGACCGACCGAACTGAATGTCTGTCTTATTCCATAAGCAATTCACCGACCGGACCGTGGAAATATCAGGGAAAAATAATGACCGGCCAACCGACCAACAGTTTCACTAACCACGGCGGAATTATCGATTTTAAAGGGAAATCCTACCTGTTCTATCACACAGGATTATTGCCTGGTGCAGGAAGCTACGGAAGGTCAACGTCTATTGAAGAATTCAAATACAATCCGGATGGAAGCATTCCAAAAATTACAATGACCAAAGAAGGCGTAAATCCGGTTGCAACACTCAATCCCTACAAAAGAAACGAAGCAGAAACAATAGCCTGGTCAGAGAAATGCAGCACTTCCGAAAACAAAAAGACGGGAGTTTATGTTTCAGATACCAGAGTGGGAGGTTATATCAAAGTTCGTTCGGTAGATTTTGAAAAAGGCGCCTCTGAATTTTCAGCTTCAATTGCCGCAGGTGTTGACGGAGGAATTTTAGAAGTGAGATTGGATAAATTGGACGGAAATAAAATTGCCGAGATTGAAGTTCCTAGAACCGGAGGTTGGGAAGAATTTAAAACCCTTACATCAAAAATTTCAGAATCGGTTTCCGGCGTTCACGATGTTTATTTTGTCTTTAAAGGTAAAAACATTACAGCCGGAAGAGTGCTTTTCAATTTCGACCACTGGAGTTTTAAAAAGAAATAAGATAAAAATTCCCCTCCTTTGGAGGGGTGGCAAAAATTCAAAGAATTTTTGACGGGGTGGTTAAAATGTTCTGTATACAATATAAAAACTGGATTCACCCAATTATACAGCTTCTACAAGCGTTAGCGGCTTTGTGAAACTAAAGAAATATTTATAAAAAACTTTGTGCACTTAGTGTTCAAAATCAAAAAATTAAATATGAAAAAAACAATACTCAATCTCTGTTTAATAGGATATTCGGGAATACTATTTTCTCAGAATCCCATTATTCAGACCAATTATACGGCAGACCCCGCGCCTATGGTCTATAACGACAGGCTTTACGTCTACACCACTCACGATGAGGACGATTCCACCTGGTTTGTGATGAACGACTGGAAAGTCTATTCCACCAACGATATGGTGAACTGGACCGACCACGGAAATATTCTGAGCTATAAAGATTTCGACTGGGCAAAACGTGATGCCTGGGCAGCGCAATGCGTGGAAAGAAACGGCAAATTTTTTATGTATGTTCCGATGTGGTCTAAAACCAACAATAAAGGAGCGATTGGTGTTGCGGTGGGTGACAGTCCGTTTGGACCATTCCACGACCCGCTTGGAAAGCCATTGGTTCAGAGTGAATGGGGCGATATTGACCCGACAGTTTTTATTGATGATGACGGCCAAGCCTATATGTATTGGGGAAATCCGAAACTTAAAATGGTTAAGCTCAATCAGGATATGATTTCCTATTCCGGCGATATTGTGGAAGTGCCAATGACCGCAGAATCTTTCGGAAAAAGGGACGGAAAAGAAAACCCGGAAAGACAGACAAAATACGAGGAAGGACCTTGGCTGTACAAAAGAAAAAACCTGTATTATCTGTTTTGGCCGGGCGGTCCGCTCCCTGAATTCATTGGATATTCAACCAGCAAAACTGCACAGGGACCGTGGAAATACGGCGGAATCGTAATGCCAACCGAAGGAAAATCTTTTACCAATCATCCCGGAATTGTCGATTTCAGAGGAAAATCCTATTTCTTTTATCACAACGGCGCTTTGCCGGGAGGAAGTGGTTTTACAAGGTCGGTGAGTGTTGAGGAACTTAATTTTAATAAAGACGGTTCTATTTCACCCATCAAAATGACAAATGGAATGACCAAAGCCATTGCAACCGTTAATCCTTATGCTTTTAATCAGGCAGAAATGATTGCGTGGTCTGAAAATGTGAAATCTTATCAAAACAAAGAAGCAGGCGTCTTCATCAAAGCTAAAAAAAGTGGCGCTTATACGAGTGTGAAAAATGTAGATTTTGGCAAAAAAGGAGCATCAGCATTTTCGGCCAGAGTTGGAACGACACACAACAGCGATGTGACGATGGACGTTCATCTGGACAGTGTAAGCGGACCGGTTATCGCTACGGTAAAAGTTCCTTTGACTGGTGGAGACGACCGTTGGGAAACTGTGAAATCTGAAGTTAAGGAAAAAATTACCGGTGTTCACGATGTGTATTTTGTATGTAATGGAAAAGCAGCAAAAGATATTATGTTTTTCGATTATTGGACTTTTCTTGAAACTCATTAATTATGATTAAACTTTTTTTAAAACTATCACTCGCCTTTAGTATTCTCATTATGAATACTGTTTTTGCACAGGTTGCAGAAATCTCCAGTCCTGACGGAAAATTGAAACTGAATGTCTTTTCAGAAAATGGAAAAGCACTCTATAATGTTACTTTTCAAGGGAAAACAATGCTTGATAAATCTCCATTGGGCTTAATCACCAATGAATCTGATTTTTCTAAAAATTTAAAATTTATTGACAGTAAAAAAGACAGAGTTTCTAAAAACTATACCAACGAAAAAATCAAAAAATCACAAGTAAGTTATACAGCTAATACTTTAACGGTCAATTTTACCAATGCAGATAACTTCAATATCGGAATTGAATTTCAGGTGAGCGATAATAATGTAGCTTTCAGGTATGAGATTCAGCCGATGAAAGACCGTTTGAGCGCAATTGTACAATCGGAAATTACAGGTTACAGATTTCCGTCTCAAACTACAACTTTCCTTTCTCCAATGATGAAGCCGATGACAGGTTTTGCCAGAACCGCTCCAAGCTACGAAAGCGGTTATAAAGCTGATGCAGAATTAGGAACAAAAGCCGATTATGGTTACGTTTTCCCTGGTTTGTTTCACGTTGGAAATGACGGCTGGATTTTATTGTCTGAAACAGGAGTGAACAGTTTGTACTGCGCTTCTCATTTGGATACGACTTCAGAAAAAAACCTTTACCAGGTTGCTTACCCGAATATGGCGGAAAACAATGGTTTTGGAAGTACCGGAGCTGCGATTTCACTTCCGGGAAAAACACCTTGGAGAACTATTACGATTGGAGATTCTTTGAAACCGATTGTTGAAACGACGATTCCTTTTGATGTCGTAGAACCAATGTATGAGCCTTCGCAGAAATATACCTTTGGAAAATCGACCTGGAGCTGGATTTTGTGGCAGGACAACAGTATGAATTACGAAGACCAGAGTCTCTTTATCGATTTAGCATCAAAACTCGGTTATGAATATATTTTGATTGATGCACTTTGGGACAAAAATATCGGAAAAGAACGAATGAAAGACCTTATTCAATATGCAAAATCCAAAAATGTCGGAATTCTGTTATGGTACAATTCCAACGGTGCTGCGAATGATGCTCCGATGGGACCGAGAAATAAAATGAGCTCATCCATCGAACGAAAAAAGGAAATGAAATGGCTGAAAGATATCGGTGTAAAAGGTCTGAAGGTCGACTTTTTCGGAGGCGACAAGCAGGAAACGATGCGTCTTTATGAAGATATTCTTTCCGATGCTAATGATTTTGGATTGAAAATTATTTTCCACGGGGCAACTTTACCGAGAGGCTGGGAAGTAATGTACCCGAATTATGCAGGAAGCGAAGCTGTTTTAGCTTCGGAAATGCTTTATTTTTCAGAAGACGTCCGCAAACAGGAAGCTTTTTTCGCAACATTACATCCATTCATCAGAAATACGGTCGGAAGTATGGAGTTTGGCGGAACTTTTCTCAACAAATATTTGACAAAATCCAACAAGGATAAAAATAAAAGATACACAACAGATGGTTTCCAGTTGGCGACGGCTGTTCTGTTTCAAAATCCGGTTCAGATGTTTGGCATAATGCCGAATAACCTGACCGATGCTCCAAAATTCCAGCTCGATTTTATGAAAGAAGTTCCGACGCTTTGGGACGAAACGGTGTTCATCGACGGATACCCCGGGAAATATTCTGTGATTGCCAGAAGACATCAGAATCAATGGTATGTTGCAGGAATTAATGCAGAAAAAACGGTTAAAAAACTGAAAATCAATCTTCCGATGTTCACTGGAAAAACGTTAAAATTAATCAGCGACGATGTACAGGGAAATTCGTCAGAAAAAGAAGTGAAACTCAATGTGAAGGGTGATTTTAATATTGAAATTCAGCCGAACGGAGGATTTGTTTTAAGAAATTAATGGTCTTTAAACCTTTGAGATAAAAAATATAAAAAAATGCATTTCAAAAGCTTGTATATCTTCATCATTTCGGGATTTTTGGTTTCCTGTTCTCCCTCACGCAGTCTGGAAAAGCAATCATCCAAAGACCGTTGGCTCACCACGTGGGCAACTGCTCCTCAATTGGTGGAACCTAATAATCTTCCTCCGGAACCGGGACTTTCAGGGAATACTCTTCGTCAGATTGTCCGTGTATCTGTGGGCGGGGAAAAAGTACGATTACGCTTTTCCAATCGGTACTCTACAGATAGTCTTGCAGTAAAATCCGTTTCTATTGCAGTGCCTTCCGATAGCTGCAATGTGAATGCATCCACCATAAAATCATTAACGTTTGATAAGAAAAACGATTTTAAAATTGCTCCCGGAGCTGATATTTATTCCGATGAACTAAACTTTGATCTGAAATCTAATTCCCTTTTGGCTATTACGATTTCTTACGCAAAAGTAACTCAATCCATCACCGGGCATCCCGGCTCAAGAACAACTTCTTTTATTGTTAAAGGTGAGCAAAGCAATGTTGCCGCATTCGAAAATCCTGTAAAAACGGATCATTGGTATTCGCTTTTTAATATTGATGTTAAGACTGCGAAACCCTCGTATGCGGTTGCCATTATGGGAAATTCCATTACCGACGGCAGAGGATCGGGAACCAATAGACAAAACCGTTGGTCGGATATTCTTTCTCAGCGGTTATTGGTTAATCCCGACACTCGCAATGTAAGTGTCCTTAATTTCGGGATCGGCGGAAATTGTGTCGTACGCGGTGGTTTAGGCCCTACTGCATTAGACCGTTTCGATTATAACATTCTTAATCAGCAGAACGTAAAATGGCTTATCATCCTGGAGGGCGTGAATGACCTGGGAGGAACAAGAGATGCTGAAGATGCTTCCAAAAGAGCAGATGAGCTGATTGCGGCTTACCAAATGATGATCGACAAAGCACATGCTAGTGGAATCAAAGTATATGGAGCAACAATTCTACCTTTCGCAAAGTCGTTTTATGATAAACCTTTCCGTATCGAGGCCTGGAAAAAAGTAAACGACTGGATCAGGAACAGCGGGAAATATGATGCCGTCATCGATTTTGCAAAACATATGCAGAGTGAAAATCCTGAGGTCATCTTAAACGATATGCACGATCATGATTTTCTTCATCCCAACGAAGCCGGCTACAGGAGAATGGGAGAATTTGTCGATCTGAACTTATTTAAAAATTAAATCAAAAAAGATATAGTATGAATTTTACAAAAAACATTTCGTTGTTCCTTACGTTGTTGTCTATATTTTTTGTAAAAGCAGCCGACCCTTTTATTTCTTTTACTAAAACGGAAAATTCGGTGGTATTGAAAGAGCGTAATTCAGGTTTGATGCTGTTTTCGGATAGCGATTCGGATAAAGGAATTCTGCGTGCGGTTACGAATCTTCAATCTGATTTTCAGAAAGTAACGGGGGTTCAGCCTACTCTTATTTCCCAAAGTTCCGGAGCGAGCGGAATACTCATCATTATTGGTGAAGCCGGGAAAAGCAAAACCATTGATGCTTTAATCAAAGCTAAAAAAATTGATGGAAATTCAATCAAAGGAAAAAATGAAAAATATATCATTCAAAATATCAGCAATCCGTTTCCCGGCGTTTCCGAAGCGATTGTGATTGCAGGAAGCGACAAACGCGGAACGATTTACGGAATTTACGAAATGTCTCAGCAAATCGGGGTTTCACCTTGGTATTATTGGGCAGATGTTCCGGTTGAGAAAAAAGAAAATATCTATTTTAAAAAAGGAATTTACACCGACGGAGAACCTGCCGTAGAATATCGCGGAATTTTCCTGAATGATGAAGAACCTTCGCTGGGAGGCTGGGCGAGAGCGACTTTTGGAGGAATCAATTCTAAATTTTATGAAAAAGTTTTTGAATTGATTTTACGAATGAAAGGCAATTATATCTGGCCTGCAATGTGGGGAAAAGCTTTCTACGACGATGATCCTTTGAACGGGCCTTTAGCCAACGAAATGGGAATCATTATGGGAACTTCGCACCACGAACCGATGGCTCAGGCTCAAACCGATTGGCATCGATACATCAAAAAAAATAATTTGTCGAATGTCTGGGATTATTCTAAAAATGAGAAAGTTTTACAGGAATTCTGGAAATTGGGGCTGGAAAGAAGCAAAAACTGGGAAAAACTAGTCACAGTCGGAATGCGCGGCGACGGCGACGAAGCCATGGGAGAGGGAACTAATATTTCCTTACTTGAAAAAATTGTGAAAGACCAGCGAAAAATTATTACTGATGTAACAGGCAAAAAAGCAGAGAAAACGCCTCAGGTTTGGGCTTTGTACAAAGAAGTTCAGGATTATTATGACAAAGGAATGCGGGTTCCGGACGATGTGATTTTATTGTTTTGTGATGACAACTGGGGCAACGTGCGAAAACTTCCGGACCTTTCAAAACCTTTACACAAAGGCGGTTACGGTATGTATTACCACTTCGATTATGTAGGCGGACCGAGAAATTCAAAATGGATCAATATCAGTCCGATTCAGAGAGTTTGGGAACAGATGAATCTTTCCTACGAACATAAAGTGGATAAAGTTTGGGTCGTCAATGTCGGAGATTTGAAGCCGATGGAATTCCCAATCAGCTTTTTCCTGGAAATGGCCTGGAATCCAAAGCAATTCAATTCGAAAAACCTTTTAGAATACACTGAAAAATGGGCGGCACAGCAATTTGGTGAAAAATATGCTAAGGAAATTGCAAGAATGATCAACCTTTATTCGAAATATAACCGTCGTGTAACGCCTGAAACACTGAATAGCAAAACATTCAGTCTGGAAAATTATCATGAATTCGAAACCGTTTTAAATGATTACAGATCTTTGGCTATTGATGCATTGCATTTGAAAGAACAAATTCCTGCTGAATATCAGGATGCTTATTATCAGTTGGTTCTTTATCCTATTGATGCATGTAGCAATTTGTATGAAATGTATTATGCTGTTGCCAAAAACAGGGAATTGGCTGCCAAATATGATCTAAAAGCAAATTATTATGTCGATAGAGTAAAAGAATGTTTTGAAAGAAATGCTTATTTGGATCATAAATATAATAATGAAATTGCCAGTGGAAAGTGGCAGCATATGATGGATCAGATGAAAATAGGATATAAAACCTGGGCAGACGGAAAAGAAAATATAATGCCTGAAGTTACCTATGTATATGATGATAATGCTTCGAAAGAGAAAGTTTTTCAGGAGAAAAACGGTTATGTTTCCATAGAAGCTGAAAATTTTGCACGAAATAATAATTCAGACCGAATCCATTGGGAAGTGATTCCTGATTTCGGAAAAACAAAATCCGGTGTGACGACCTTTCCACAAAATGCCTATCCAAAATCTGATGAAAATCTCTATCTGGAATATGATATGAATTTTGAATCAAAAGGTGAGTTTGAAGTCCAGTTGTTATTAGCCCCTACTTTGAATTTTAATCATAATAAAGGTTTGCGTTATGAGATTTCCTTTGATGGTGAAACTCCGCAGATTGTCAATTTCAATGGTCACTACAAAGGTGAATTGGGAAGATGGCAGTCCGAACATATTATTAAATCTATAACGAAACACCAGATTTCCCAACCTGGAAAACATACGTTACGATTCAGAGTGCTTGAACCGGGAATCGTACTGGAAAAAATATTGATCAATACAGGAGGTTTACAGCCTTCTTATCTGGGTGCACCGGAAAGTGAAATTTCAGGAAAATAATTATTCTTCATTTTTAAAATTTAAAATTAATAACCACTCAAAGACAATTCTTTGAGTGGTTTTTTTATTTTGTATCCGTTATAATTTCTTTTTTTAATTTTTGAAGACTATTTCGGGGAATCTGAAGTAGATTTTCAGATTAAATTTGCACTTAAATCAATAAAAAATGATGATATTTTTAGAATTTTTAGAATAAATATTGGTTTTTTTGATGTATTTGTATAAATACTTATCATAATCTATGATTGCACAGTAAATACACTTTTAAATTTTCATTTTTAGAATACGCTTTTAAATCGATATTTCAATATTGCATAATCATTAACATAATGATAACATAATCATAATTAATTCAAATTTAAATTATTCTGTTAGATATAATTTCTAAAAATATTGAGAATTTTAGTGGTTTTAGTGCTGTTTGATTGTGTTATTTATTATATTAGTGTTAAAATAACACTTAATAATTTAATTAATATGAAAGCAAAAATTTACTCTTTCCGATAATCCGAGTTAGGACTAAACAAAAATAAAAATCAGTTCGAAACTTATTTCTAACTCCTTTTACAACAATTTTTCATTCTCTCTACAAAGATGCTTTCCAAAACAGCATCCGGTCATTCTTATGCCTTATCTGAAAAAATAAAAATTCAAAAACTATTGTAAAAATCTTTAAGCTATGAAAAAAACTATTTTAAAATCACTTGGCCAGCTTGCCTTTATCGCGATGGTATTCCTAAGTTTTCTGGCAAATGCCCAAACACCGAAAGTCCGTATCGACAACACTACACCCAGACAGAAAATCACAGGTTTCGGTGGTTTCGTTTGCAGTCCGCAGTTCGCCTACGACCATATGAGCCCTGCCGAAATAGAAAAAATGTGGGGAACAAATAGTGAAGCTGGATACAATATTATGCGACTGTATATTCCTACTACAAAAGCAAATTGGAGCGCCGCTTTAGCCACTGCTCAAAAAGCACAGTCTCTAGGCCTGATTATCTTTGCAAGTCCGTGGTCGCCACCCGCCGAATGGAAAACTAATGGAAATGACGCAGGAACCTATAATGGTGTTGAAGGTTTTTTGAAAGAAGAAAATTATGCCGATTTTGCTAATTACCTTAATGAATTTGTGGTTTACCTAAGGAATAATGGGGTGGAACTGTATGCTATATCTCTACAGAATGAGCCGGATTATGTGGTCACCTATGCAGGGTGTTCCTATACACCTGCCCAGATAACAAACTTCTTAAAGAATTATTCGGATGTCATCACCTGCAGAATTATTGCTCCCGAAACTGTAGGAATGTCAAATAATTATGCTAATGCTCTTCTTGCGACGGACGTATTACCAAAATTTGAAATCTACGCAGGACATCAGTACGGTGGGATTGGTTCTACATACAAAGGATTTTTGAATACGGATAAGGAAATCTGGATGACCGAATTTCTGATCAACTGGAATTCCAATGGCGGTTCCAGAAACTTTTCCTGGAGTACTGATGCGTTTGACTTTGCAAAAAGCGTCAATGATGTTATGGTAGGCGGAGGAAATGCCTGGATCCATTATGCTACAAAAAGATATTATGGAATGATGGGAGACGGTCAATTCGGAACAGTAGCTGGAGAAATGACGAAAAGAGGATATATACTTTCTCATTTTGCAAAATACACCACAGGTTCCAGAAGACTCGATGCGATATGGAGTGATCAAGGCTCTATGCAGGGTTCAGCTTACATCAATGGCTCGGGTGATAAAGTTACGCTGATGGTTTTCAATTCTTCAGCTAATACTTATAACCTAAAAGTAGATTTGCCGTTTTACACCACTTCCGCACAGAAAATTCTTACCAATGAAACAACCAATATGGTTTCTTCCAACCTGAATTTCACCGAAACATTTCGTCCAACGATACAAGTCAATCCTTCCAGTTTCATAACTTTTGTTTTTAATAAAAGTAATATCAGAGAAGTTTCCAATATGACGGGTCAGGATATTAATTATACTAAAATTGAAAGTCAAACGGTTACAAATCCTGCTTTTGGTACAGCTTATCAGTTGAGTGGTAAAACAGCGACTTTGTATAATTCTACACCTTTGATCAGTTCCAATATGAATGATGCGAACGGCTATGTTAGCCTGGACGACAGATATAATAAATTGGTTTTCCACGTGAATAGTTATACAACAAGCAATCTGCCAACATCGTCTAACACGACTTTATATTATGTTGACAATGCAGGTGTTGTGAAATCTTATAATTATGGAACAGTTAACTTGCCATCGTCCGGTTCGTCCAATTTCGATTTGACATTCGATATCTCTAGAGCAGTTCTTACAACCGGCTGCAAAGGAATTATTGGACTTAGAAATGGTAATTTCAGTTCTGTATTGACATTCAATTTTGGTGATGTCTATTTTGCAATTTCGAATGAAAAGGCAATGAAATTTGCCGGCGTTTATTCCGATGGAGATAGCAACCTGATGGATGTTTATGAAAATACATATTACACGTCATTGGATTTTACCAGTGTAACAGCAATCAATACTTCAGCTAACTGGAAAAGTAAAATGGCGAATAGTAACAGTATTTTTTATGTTAATGCAGGTTCAGGCTTTATAAATTCCAAAGCTGCCAACTCAAATGTAGTTTCAGGAACTGTTGCTGCATCATTGGAATTATCCGATTTGGGCGGTGACTTTAATGCACCTTTCGCTTTCACTGCAACAGCCGCATCGTATACAAAAACATTGAATGGATATGCCGTGATTGTATTGCCATTTGAAGCTAATGTTCCGGTTGGTGTACAGGCTTACAATATGCTGCCTTCGTCATCAAAAGTCTTATGCACCAGTGTTCCGAATGGAAAAATTCCTGCTAATACACCAGTGCTAATTAATGGAAACGGAACGTTTACTTTCACAGGATTAGGATCTGTTTCTACACCAAAAGCGATTGTTTCTAATCAGTTCAATGCGGACTATAGCACGGTAAAAGCTTACACAGGAGGATATGTTCTCAAAACAGTTGGGGGAGTTACAGGATTCTATAAAATAAGCAGTGGAAGCGAGACTGTTGCGGCGTTTAGCGCATATATTTCTGAAGAAAATGCTTATTCTGCTTCACTTCTGCCATTGGAGTTTGAAACACTTGCGGTTCAGGATATATCTGATTCCAAATTGCAGCTTTATCCAAATCCTGCTAAAAACGAGATCTTTATTAATTGGAAATCGTCCGATGCAGCTTATTCGATTATTGATGCTAATGGAAGCCTGATCTCACATCAATCGAAACTTATCAGTGGTAAAAATAGAATTGATATTTCTAAACTTACTTCCGGAGTATATTTTATTGAAATATATGAAGCAGGGAAAAGCATCAGAACGAAATTTATTAAACAATAATTATCATATTTTCAAATCAAATTTTATTAAAGGTCACCCGTTTATTCTGGTGCCTTTTTTTAATTAATATGAGCTAAAATCCTATTATCCAATATAAAAAAATTGGTCAGTAACCAAGCTGGAAATATTATTATCTTAAATTAAGTGTTATTTATACATTTATTAGAAATAGAATCTTATATTTGTTAATAATCAAATATCGAATGTCAGTCTTTGAAATCAATCTGATATTTTAAATCAATTATAATGAAAAGAATCCTGTTTTCCTTATCAGTCTTCATCTGCGTATTCTCTTCCGCACAGAATTTCAAATATCCGTTCCAGAACCCTAAACTTCCTGTTGAACAAAGAATCGAAAATCTTCTCGGATTATTAACGGTTGATGAAAAAATCGGGATGATGATGGATAATTCGAAAGCAGTTCCGAGGTTGGATATTCCCGGTTACGGTTGGTGGAACGAGGCGCTTCACGGCGTCGCAAGAGCGGGAACAGCAACGGTTTTTCCGCAGGCAATCGGAATGGCGGCAACCTGGGATGTTCCGGAACATCTCAAAACGTTTGAAATGATTTCCGATGAAGCCAGAGCAAAATATAATAGATCTTTTGATGAATCTCAAAAAACCGGACGTTACGAAGGCTTAACATTCTGGACACCAAATATCAATATTTTCCGCGATCCCAGATGGGGAAGAGGTCAGGAAACCTATGGTGAAGACCCGTATCTGACTTCTGTTTTAGGTGTTGCTGCGGTAAAAGGTTTGCAGGGAAACGATCCGAAATATTTTAAAACGCATGCTTGCGCCAAACACTTCGCCGTTCACAGTGGCCCGGAATGGAACCGTCATTCTTACAATGCCGAAGTTTCCAAACGAGATTTGTATGAAACGTATCTTCCGGCTTTTAAAGCATTGGTTGTAGAGGGAAATGTAAGGGAAGTGATGTGTGCTTACAATGCGTTCGACGGTCAGCCTTGCTGTGCTAACAATACTTTATTGACAGAAATTCTTCGCGGAAAATGGAACTACGATGGAATGGTCGTTTCCGATTGCTGGGCATTGGCAGATTTCTACCAGAAACAATACCACGGAACACATCCTGACGAAAAAACTACTGCCGCAGATGCTCTGAAACATTCGACAGATTTAGAGTGTGGCGATACATATAATAATTTAAACAAATCTCTCGCAAGCGGATTAATCACGGAGAAAGACCTCGATATTTCGATGCGAAGAATTCTGAAAGGTTGGTTTGAATTGGGAATGCTGGATCCGAAATCTTCCGTTCACTGGAACTCAATTCCATATTCAGTTGTGGATTCTGAAGAGCATAAAAAACAGGCGTTAAAAATGGCACAAAAATCTATTGTTCTGATGAAAAACGAGAAGAATGTTTTGCCTTTAAATAAAAACATCAAAAAAATCGCTGTTGTCGGTCCAAATGCGGATGACGGACTGATGCAGCTGGGAAATTATAACGGAACACCTTCATCTATCGTAACGATTTTGGACGGAATCAAAACCAAATTTCCAAACGCAGAAATCATTTATGAAAAAGGAACTGAAGTTGCCGATCCATCTTCCAGAACTTCGCTTTACCAAAACTTTTTAAGCCAGAAAAACGGTGAGAAAGGAATGAAAGTAGCGTTTTTCAACAATAATGAATTTAAGGGAATTCCCGCCAATGTTTCTGTCAATAAAAGCGGAATCAACTACAACAGTTTTGGCGGGACTCAACTTGCCCCGAATGTCGGAAGAGAAAATACCTCGGCCATCATTTCCGGTGTTTTTAAAAGTCCTTACACGGGCGATGTGATTCTTTCGCCTTCAACCTCAGATATTTACACACTTTTCGTTGATGGGAAAGAAATCGGCACCAGAAAAGGTCCAGACGCAAGACATCCTTCAGAATTTCCTGTAAAAATGGAAAAAGGCAAGGAATATCAGATTGAATTACGCCACACTCAAAAAGGAAAATATGTAAGCATCACTTTTGATGTGTACAGAAAAGATCCTGTTAATTTTGCTGCAGTAAAGGAAAAAGTGAAAGATGCGGACGTTATTGTCTTCGCGGGCGGACTTTCGCCAAGTCTGGAAGGTGAAGAAATGATGGTAAATGCAGAAGGTTTCAAAGGTGGCGATAAAACGTCTATCGATCTACCAAAAGTTCAACGCGAATTGCTGGCTGAATTAAGAAAAACAGGAAAACCAGTTGTTTTTGTCCTGTGTACAGGAAGTTCATTAGGTTTAGCGCAGGATGAAAAGAATTATGATGCGTTAATTAGCGCTTGGTATGGCGGACAATCCGGCGGAACTGCCGTTGCAGACGTTTTGGCGGGAGATTACAATCCGTCCGGAAGATTACCGATTACGTTCTACAAAAACCTGGAACAGCTTGACAATAATTTGTCTAAAACCAGCAAACACCAGGGTTTTGAAAACTATGATATGGTCGGAAGAACCTATCGTTATATGACTGAAAAACCGTTGTACGCTTTCGGACACGGGTTAAGCTATTCAAAATTTGTTTACGGAAATGCTAAACTGAACAAAAACACCATCAATGCTAATGAAAATCTGACGATTATAGTTCCAGTTACCAATAATTCTGAAAGAGATGGAGAAGAAGTGATCCAGGTTTATGTGAAAAGAAATAATGATGCTTCAGCCCCTGTAAAGACTTTGAGAGCTTTCGAAAGAGTTTTGATTAAATCTAAGGAAACAAAAGATGTCCAATTAACTGTTTCTAAAGATTCATTTAAATTTTATGATGAAAAAGTAGATGATTTGGCTCCGAAAGCAGGAGATTACACCATTTTATACGGCGGAACTTCCGATGAATCAGGATTGAAAAGTATTCAAATGAAAGTTAATTAGTTAGCCCTCAGACAACGAAACCTTATAGGTTTTTAAAACCTATAAGGTTTATCAATAAAAAATTCAACTTTTCAACTCAAAAATGAAAACAAAAACCAAAATATTCACAGCCGCTATTTCGCTAAGTGTTGCATTTCTTTCAGCCCAAAATAAAACTATTAAAACCCATTTCCTCGATTTAGACGGAACTTCCACCAACATCAAAATTCAGCCGACGATGTATGGAATATTCTTCGAAGACATCAACTTTGCGGCAGATGGAGGATTGTATGCGGAACTCATTAAAAACCGCAGCTTCGAGTTCGACGAACCTTTGACAGGCTGGAAACAACCCAATACAAAAACATTGTCTCCCAATTTAGATTCCGGTTTTTTGACAATTATAACCGACAAATCCAAATCCAATAAAAACTATGCAAGAATCACGGTTTGGAATGATAAAAACTATTCGTTGGAAAATGAAGGTTTTAGAGGAATCGGCCTTCATCAGGGTGAGAAATACGATTTAAGTTTTAATCTGGAAAATGTGTCAGGCAATATTTCTGACATCAATACAAGTCTGATTGATGAAAACGGAACGGTGATTTCTTCAGTTTCTACAATTATAAAAGGTGGAGGCTGGCAAAAATACAATGCTGTTTTTGTACCTTCTAAAACCGTTGAAAAAGCAAAGCTTCAAATTACTTTTACCGGAAAAGGCGTGATAAACATGGATATGATTTCACTTTTTCCTCAAGACACTTGGAAAGGCAGAAAAGGTGGAATGCGAAAAGATTTGGTTCAAAAATTATATGATTTACAGCCGGGATTTTTACGTTTTCCGGGCGGTTGTATTGTCGAAGGAAGAACTTTGGCAGAACGTTATCAATGGAAAAAAACAATTGGTAGAATAGAAGACCGCGAAAATCTTATCAATAAATGGAACAACGGATTCGCCCATCGTCTAACGCCGGATTATTGGCAGTCTTTCGGGCTTGGTTTTTTTGAATATTTCCAGTTGGCGGAGGATTTAGGTGCAGAACCGCTTCCGATTCTCAGTTGCGGAATGGCTTGTCAGTTTAACACTGCGGAGCTTGTAAAAATGGAGGATTTAGACCCTTACATTCAGGATGCTTTGGATTTGATTGAATTTGCAAACGGTGATTCCAATACGAAATGGGGAAAAATCCGTACTGAAATGGGACATCCGAAACCATTCAATATGAAATATATCGGCGTTGGAAATGAACAGTGGGGCGCAGATTACATTGAACGTTACAAAGTTTTTGAAAAAGAGATTCACGCCAAATATCCCGCTATCAAAATCATTTCCGGAAGCGGACCGTCTCCTGATGGCGAATTTTTCGATTACGGCTGGAAAGAGCTTAAAAAACTTAACACTCAGATTGTGGACGAACATTACTACAATTCTCCTGAATGGTTCTTAAAAAACGCTGATCGTTACGATAAATACGACCGAAGAGGACCAAAAGTTTTTGCCGGAGAATATGCCGCACAATCGGTTGGTGTTGTAAAACCTGACAATAAGAACAATTGGCTTACCGCACTTTCAGAAGCCGCTTTTATGACCGGACTGGAACGCAACGCAGATGTCGTGACAATGACTTCCTATGCACCGCTTTTCGCCCACGCAGACGGTTGGCAATGGACGCCGGATTTAATTTGGTTCAATAATTTAAAATCTTATGCTACTCCGAATTATTACGTTCAGAAATTATTTTCAAACAACAAAGGAACAGATTTAATTAAAATCTCCGAAAACGGAAAACCATTGAAAGGCGAGAATAATCTTTATGCATCGGCAGTTCGTGACATTAAAAAAAAAGAAATCATTATTAAAATTGTTAATTCCAGTTCTCAGGAAACCTCAGTTGAAATCAACCCGGAAAATAGTAAAATGGTCAGTCAACTCACCAAAATTGTACTGACTTCTGCAGGGCTTTCCGATGAAAATAATTTCCAATCAGAAACTATTACACCAAAAGAAGAAACGCAGACTATTAAAAAAGGAAAGATTTCTGTTGAAATTCCGGCAAATTCTTTAGTGATTTTGAAAATAAAATAGCTTCAAACTACTATAAATAAAGGAAAATTTAAAATTAAGTGTAAATATTACATTTATTTAAAATAGAATCTTATATTTGTTTTTAGCTCTTAAACAGAAAACCGAAGGATTCTTTAAGGTAAATGAAAACTTAATAAAAAATCTTTGTTGAATGTAATCCATTGCATCAGTTATTTTAAAAAGAGCTAAAAACAAATAATCAAAATAAATCACTTTCGTTAATGAAAAAATACGTTATCGGCTTAGACTACGGAACAGACTCTGTTCGGGCCGTTTTGATTGATACGGAAAACGGGGCAGAACTGGCAACTTCCGTAAGCTACTATAAAAGATGGAAAGAAGGAAAATTCTGCAAGCCGGAAGAAAACCAATTTCGTCAGCATCCGCTAGACCATATCGAAGGTTTGGAAAAAACCATTTCAACCGTTGTCAAGGAAAGTGGCGTTGCGCCGGAAAATATCGTCAGTATTTGTATTGACACGACAGGTTCGTCACCGCTTCCGGTGAATAAGGATGGAATTGCCTTATCACTTTTGCCTGAATTTTCAGAAAATCCCAATGCAATGATGGTACTGTGGAAAGACCACACTTCCATTGGTGAAGCTGAAGAAATCAATCATCTGGCAAGAAACTGGGGTGGTGAAGATTATACAAAATTTGAAGGCGGAATCTATTCTTCCGAATGGTTTTGGGCAAAAATTCTTCACATCAACAGAGAAGATGAAGCCGTTAAAAATGCCGCATACAGCTGGATGGAACATTGCGATTACCTCACATTTTTACTTTCCGACAACCAGAGTTTAGCAACATTTAAAAGAAGCCGTTGTGCAGCTGGTCACAAAGCAATGTGGCACGAATCGTGGGATGGACTTCCTTCCAAAGAATTTCTTGGTCAGCTGGATTCTTCACTGGCAGAACTTCGTGACAGACTGTACGATAAAACCTACACGTCCGATGAAGTTGCCGGAAATCTGAACGAAGAATGGGCAACAAAATTAGGCTTGACGACAAATACGGTAATCGCTGTCGGAACTTTCGACGCTCATTCCGGAGCGGTGGGAGCAAAAGTAGAGGAGAATACACTAATCAGAATTATGGGAACGTCAACCTGCGATATTATGGTGGCTCCCAACGAAATCATCGGCGACAAAACCGTTAAAGGAATCTGCGGACAGGTCGATGGTTCCGTGATTCCCGGATTGATGGGATTGGAAGCGGGGCAATCTGCATTTGGTGATGTTTTGGCGTGGTACAAAGATATTCTGACCTGGCCGACACACCATATTCTGATGAATTCCAATGTCATTGATGAAAATCAAAAACAGTTGCTGAAAGAAGAAATAGAGAATAATCTTATCCGCAATCTCACTTTGGAAGCAGAAAAAATTCCACTTTCGGAGGTGGTTCCGGTTGCTTTGGATTGGATTAACGGACGAAGGACACCAGATGCCAATCAGGAACTGAAAATGGCGATTAGCAACCTTTCATTGGGAACAAAAGCACCGCATATTTTCAAAGCTTTGGTAAATGCAATTTGCTTTGGAGCCAAAAAAATAGTCGACCGTTTCGAAGAAGAAGGTTTAAAAATTGAAAAAGTAATCGGAATCGGAGGCGTTGCCAGAAAATCACCTTTCATAATGCAGACTTTGGCCAACGTTCTTAATATGCCGATTGTAGTAGCAGCATCAGACCAGGCTCCGGCTTTGGGTGCAGCCATTTATGCGGCCGTTGCCGCAGGAATTTACCCGACTGTTCAGGAAGCCAGCCAAAAAATGGGCTCCGATTTCGAAGCAGAATATTTCCCACAAGTAGAAAAGGTAGAAAAATATGCAGAATTTATGAAACAGTATCAGATTCTCGCAGATTTCACAGAAAATAATATCAAATCAAAGAAAAAGTTGACAGCTGACAGTTTATAGTTGATAGAAGTTAAAGCAGAAAAGCTCCGTAAGAGCGCCCTGTTAATAGCAAATATGTAAATATTTTCATCACAAAGAGAGCCTCGTAGAGGCACCCTGTTAAATAATTACAATTATTTAAAAACCATCAACCAACAACTATCAACCAATAACTAAAATTATTATGGCAGCTTTATCCGTCTTCCGCTCCCAATCTTTTTTGCCAGGGCTTTTCCAATGCAAAAAAGGATTTCCGCTCAAGCCGGGCTGCGTGCAATTCGACGTTCAAAACTTGAATAAGATTATTCAATAGAGGCGGGCTTTAGCCCGTCTACAAAAGAACGAAAACAAATTCGGCTTTAGCCGAAACGTAAATTTTGGCTAAAGCCAAATGAAAATCAAAAATAAGACATCGGGCTAAAGCCCGACGCAATTGAAAAATAAATATTTGATTCTTAAATCAATTAATATTTCAATCATTAATAAAATAAAAATGAGCATCTATAAAGAATTAAAACGAGAATGTTACGAAGCCAATATGCAGCTCGATGCGTTGAAGCTGGTCGTTTACACATTCGGAAACGTAAGCGCGGTTGACCGTGACAAAGGAATCTTTGCCATCAAACCGAGCGGTGTTCCTTACGAATTACTGAAACCTGAAGACATCGTGATTTTAGATTACGATGCTAATGTCGTTGAAGGAAGTTTAAGACCGTCTTCCGATACCAAAACCCACGCTTATCTCTACAAAAACTGGGAAAACATCGGCGGAATCTCACATACACACGCCATCTATTCCGTAGCTTGGGCACAGGCACAGCTGGATATTCCGATTTTCGGAACCACGCACGCAGACCATCTGACAACAGATATTCCTTGCGCACCGCCAATGCGTGATGATTTAATCGAAGGCAATTACGAATACAACACCGGAATCCAGATTCTCGACTGTTTCAAAGAAAAAGATTTATCTTACGAAGAAGTAGAAATGGTGCTCATCGGAAATCACGGACCGTTCACCTGGGGAAAAAATGCAGAGAAAGCCGTTTACAACAGCAAAGTCCTCGAAACCATTGCCGAGATGGCTTATCTAACAAGGAAAATTAATCCGAACGCGCCACGTTTGAAAGATTCATTAATCAAAAAACATTACGAACGCAAACATGGTAAGAACGCTTATTACGGACAATAATACAATTAAATAAAGTCTGTCATTCTGAACGAAACGTAGTGTAGTGAAGAATCTCAATTATCAACAGAAATTCCCCGTTCCTCAGAATGACAAACACAATATTAAACTATCAACCAAAAACAATCAACTAAAATATATGTTAACACCTCTCAATACGAAAGAAATCTGGTTCATAACGGGAAGCCAGCATTTATATGGCCCTGAAACATTAGCACAGGTTGCAGAACATTCAGCGAAAATCGTAGAATCGTTCAATGCTTCATCACAGATTCCTGTAAAAGTTGTTTTGAAACCAACGGTAAAAACAACGGAAGAAATTTTTGAAACACTTACAGCTGCCAACTTTGCTCAAGACTGCATCGGAATCGTAACCTGGATGCACACATTTTCACCAGCAAAAATGTGGATTCGTGGACTGACCGCATTACAAAAGCCAATGTTGCATCTTCACACGCAGTTCAACCAGGATATTCCGTGGGCTACGATGGATATGGACTTTATGAACCTGAATCAGGCTGCGCACGGCGACCGTGAATTCGGATTTATGGTAAGCCGTCTGCGCAAAAACAGAAAAGTAGTCGTAGGACATTGGGCTGAAGAAAGAGTTCAGAAACAGATTGGAGAATGGACTAGAGTTGCGGCTGGTTGGGATGATTGGCAAGGTGCGAAGTTCGCCCGTTTTGGCGACAATATGAGATTTGTAGCCGTTACGGATGGCGATAAAGTAGAAGCGGAAACTAAATTTGGATTTTCAGTCAATACTTGGGGAATCGGAGATTTGGTAAGCGTTGTCAATTCAATTGGCGATGGTGAAATCAAAACATTAATTGAAGAATATGAAGCTTCATACAAAATGGCAGAATCCCTTCTTGCCGGAGGTTCAAACAGAAAATCTCTGGAAGTTGCCACAAGAATAGAATTAGGTTTGGAAAAATTCCTGAAAGATGGAAATTTCAAAGGTTTTTCCGATACTTTCGAAGACCTTCACGGCTTGGAACAGTTGCCTGGAATTGCCGTTCAAAGATTAATGGAAAAAGGTTATGGATTTGCCGGAGAAGGCGATTGGAAAACGGCCGCTTTGGTTCGCGCAATGAAAACAATGGGACAAGGTCTTGAAGGTGGAAATGCCTTTATGGAAGATTATACTTATCATTTAAATCCTTCAAATCCTTCGATTTTAGGTTCGCATATGTTGGAAGTTGACCCTGTTTTGGCGATTGACAAACCTTCTTGTGAAATTCATCCATTGGGAATTGGCGGAAAAGCTGACCCGGTTCGTCTGGTGTTTAATTCGAGAGGAAATATCGATTCTTTAAATGCTGCCTTGATGGATTTCGGAAATCACTTCAGACTGTTAATCAACAAAACAAGAGCGTTGGAAATTACCGAAGAATTGCCAAAACTTCCTGTTGCGAGAGTCCTTTGGAAACCGCTTCCTGACTTGTACACTGCGGCTGAAGCCTGGATTTTGGCAGGTGGTGCGCATCATACGTGTTACAGTGAGAACATCAGCGTAGAACAATTGGAAGATTTTGCAGAGATTGCAGGTATCGAATCGCTTGTTATTGATGAAGATACGAAAATCCGTGATTTTAAGAACACACTTCGCTGGAATGAAATATATTATCGTTAAACTTGCAAAACTTCTAAAAAATGAGAAAAACAAGTATCAACCTGATAATTCTTTTTGCCGTTTTATGTATTTTCGGGTGCAATAAAAAAGAAAATCAATCAAAAACTCAACCGGAAACAATGGAAAACATACAGGTTTCAGATTACGGAGTCACGTCAAAAGGCGATTCCATCAAAAAATATACTTTAACCAACAAAAACGGGATGAAGCTGGAAGTCATTAACTTCGGTGGAATTATCACTTCACTTACCGCTCCCGATAAAAACGGAAAATACGAAGATGTCGTTTTAGGATTTACCAAGCCTGAAGATTATTTCAACGGAAATCCATATTATTTCGGAGCATTGATTGGCCGTTACGGAAACAGAATTGCCAATGCCAAATTCACTTTGGAAGGTGAAACCTATGACATCGATAAAAATGACGGTCCGAACAGTCTTCACGGCGGAAAAGAAGGATTTCATACCAAATTCTGGAATATTGAACCTGTAAAAGATGCAAAATTCCCGACTTTGAAACTGACTTACACAAGCGCAGACGGTGAAGAAGGTTATCCGGGAAAATTAACGACCACCGTTCTGTATACTTTGACAGATGATAATGCTTTGGAAATTTCTTACGAAGCGGAAACCGATAAACCGACTGTGGTGAATTTGACTCAGCATTCGTATTTCAATCTTTCAGGGAATTTCTCAAAAACAATTCTTGACCACGAATTGCAAATCAATGCGGATAAATTTACACCAGTTAATGAAACTCTAATTCCTACAGGTGAGCAAAAAGCGGTGAAGGGAAGCGCATTCGATTTCACAGCTTCAAAAGCAATTGGAAAAGATATCAATGCAGATGACGACCAACTGAAAAAAGGAAAAGGCTACGACCACAACTGGATTCTGAACGGAAGCGGATTGAGAAGCATTGCCAAAGTTTATCATCCTGAATCAGGAAGAGTAATGGAAGTTTTAACCGATGAACCGGGCGTTCAGTTCTATTCCGGAAATTTCCTTGATGGAAAATTCGATACCAAAACGGGCGGAAAAAATGAATTCAGAACAGGTTTTTGCTTGGAAACACAACATTTTCCGGATTCTCCAAATCAGACTTCTTTCCCTTCTACAGAACTGAAGCCGGGACAGAAATACCAGTCGAAAACAATTTACAAATTCTCAGTTAAAAAATAAAGTATGGGAAATTTAGCAACTCTTGATATCATCATATTTCTAGTTTATTTTGTGGTGGTTGCAGGCTACGGAATCTGGATTTACAAGAAGAAAAAATCCGCAGCTTCTGGCAGTAAAGATTATTTCCTGGCAGAAGGTTCACTGACTTGGTGGGCAATCGGAGCGAGTTTAATTGCTTCCAATATTTCTGCGGAACAGTTCATCGGAATGTCAGGTGAAGGATTTTTTGTAGGAATTGCCGTTGCAGCGTACGAGTGGATTGCCGCGATCGCATTGATTATCATTGCGGTTTGGTTCATTCCGATTTACCTTAAAAACAAAATTTATACGATGCCGCAATTCCTGGAAACCCGTTACAATAAATCGGTTTCCCTGATTATGGCGGTGTTCTGGCTGTTTTTATATGTGATTGTCAATCTTACTTCGATTCTTTATTTAGGAGCTTTGGCAATCGATACTTTATTGGGTGGCGGTCATCTTCACATCATTATGATTGGATTGCTTCTAATGGCATTATTAATCGGTCTTGGCGGTATGAAAGTAATCGGTTACACCGACGTAATTCAGGTGGCGGTTTTAATTATTGGAGGTTTTGCGACGGTTTATATGGCGCTTCAGATTGTTGATCAGAGAATCAACGGAGCGGCTGTAGGAAATGCTTTGACGGGTTTCCAGACCTTGATGAACGAAGCTCCGCAACATTTCAAATTAATGCTTGAGAAGCCCGTAAAAACAACCACAACTTTAGCAATGCCTGAAAATCTTGATGTTCAGAAATATGTTGTCCTTCCGGGATTGGCGATGTATTTTGCAGGACAATGGATTGTTAATTTAAATTATTGGGGTTGTAACCAATACATCACGCAAAGAGCTTTAGGAGCTGATTTGAAAACCGCAAGAACCGGGATTTTATTCGCAGGATTTTTAAAATTATTTATGCCGATTATCGTAATGCTTCCGGGAATTGCAGCCTACGTTTTATACTCGAAAGGACATTTGGCTGGCTTTAATGGGGTGAAAGACGGTGCTTATTCTGCAATCTTAGGATTTTTGCCGGTTGGTCTGAAAGGTCTTGCTGTAGCAGCTTTGACGGCGGCAATCGTTGCTTCTTTGGCAGGAAAAGTGAACAGTATTTCAACGATTTTCACGTTAGACATTTACAAAAAATATTTGAAGGCTGATGCAACGGAAATCCAGATGGTAAGAACCGGAAGATGGGCGATTATCATTGCGATGTTTCTGGCACTGGCATTTACCTGGACAGATGTTTTGGGAATCGGTGGTGAAGGTGGATTTACCTTTATTCAGAAATATACAGGATTCATCAGCCCGGGCGTTTTTGCGATGTTCCTTTTAGGAATGTTCTGGAAAAGAACGACAGGAACTGCGGCTTTGGTGGGCGTAATTTTAGGATTCGTTCTTGCAATTTTCTTCAACAGCTTTGCAGTTGATATTTTCGGGAAAGAAACCTGGTTATACACAGCTTTCACCTATGAAAAACTGGAAAATGGAGTAGTTCATACGATTACCGAAATTCCGTTTTTAATTAATATGGGATGGTCATTCGTAATCACAATTATAGCAATGATCCTAATCAGTCTTGCAGGACCAAAAGTGAATCCGAAAGCTTTTGTTATCGATGCAACAATGTTCAAAGTAGACAACAGAACATTGGTTTTAATTGTTGTGACATTACTTTTACTGACTGCACTTTATGTGAGGTTCTGGTAAAATTTAATTGTAATAAAATAAATGCAGGATTCCGTTTTGGAGTCCTGTTTTTGTTTAATTTTAATTCAGAATTTAGAAAGTATTAGATGAAAGACTTTAATTAATGAATTGATACAACAACATTTTGGTCCGTTGAATTCTCAGGATCTGTCTGTTATTCAGTCTTATTTCAGGGAAGAACAATTAGGAAAAAATGAAATATTTACCAATTCAGATGAAATTTGTAACAAATTGAGCATCGTGAAATCTGGTATTTTACGTGTCTTTGCTTTGTCAGAAGATGGAAAAGAGATTACACAATGGCTTTCCACAAAAGACTTTTTCATCACTGATGTGATGGGGTTTTTCTTTAATCAACCCAGTCGGTGGACGATACAGGCTTTTACTGAAACCGAATTACTTACCATTTCCAAAGCAGACTATTTAAAACTTTGCCACGAATATCCGAAATGGCTTGAAATTGAAAAAAGGTTTATCATCAAATGTTTTTCGATGATGGAAGACAGGGTTTTTTCCCATCTTTCGATGACGGCGGAAGAAAGGTATAATCAATATTTTGAAAAGAATAAAGAGTTATTTCATCAGGTTCCATTGCAATATATTGCTTCGGTTTTGGGAATGTCGCCAGAAACTTTCAGCAGAATCAGAAAACGACAGGCAGAAAGTTCTTGATTTTTGTCAAGAGAACATATTCTCAATTGTCAGACATTTGTTATATAAATCTTAGACAATGAAAAATCTCTTACAGCTCGAAGAATTAGGGCAATTTGGTTTTGCTATTTTCCTGTTTACTCAGTTAGAATTTCAGTGGTGGCTTTTTCCGCTTTGCCTTTTGCTCCCGGATATTTCGATGGTTGGATATCTAATCAATCCAAAAATCGGAGCCTGGCTGTATAATTTTTTCCATCACAAATTGCTTGCAATCGTTGCTTTGATTCTTGGATTTTGGCTTAAAATTCCGATTGTAGAATTTACCGGAATCATTTTATTGGCTCACTCTGCGATGGACAGGATTTTCGGATATGGATTGAAATTTGAAGACGATTTCAAACACACGCATCTGGGTTTGATTGGGAAAAATAAGCCTTTTAAATCTTAAACATAAACTCTTCCGCAAGCTTTTCGTTTTGGAGTCCTGTTTTTTTGTGTAAAGTCAAAGTAAGTTTAACTTCTCCGTAGGAGAAATATCTGTGTAGAAAATATCGCATTAAACACAAGCAGAACTCCGTAGGGGTTCTATCTCTATTCATAAAATTTAAATTTTAAACATAAACCCTTCCGCAAGCTTTTTCTTATATTTATCTTCATCAAAACGGTACAGAAAAGACCCTTTTTTAGACGAAGTCATATCCTTTTCCTCTGTTTTCACAAGAATATCCAGCGCATTGATTTTGCTGATGAAATTCCGCTTGTCATACTGTTCATTGAAGATGGCTTCGTATAAACTCTGCAAATCTTTCATCGTAAATTTTTCCGGCAGAAGTTCAAAACCGATAGGTCGTGTGGAAGCCCTTCTTCTCAGTCTCAGAACCGCATCTTTCACCATTTCATTATGGTCAAAAATCAGGCTCGGAAAATCCTGTAGGTCAAACCATTTCGCACTGTATTTTTCATTGATCTGAATATTTTTTTCAATATTGATCAGTGCATAATATGATATCGACATAATTCTCGCCGTCGGTTCGCGGTCGATTTGAGTATAGGAATTGAGCTGTTCAAGATAGATGTTTTCCAGTCCGGTAAGCGTATTCAGGACACGCTGTGCCGCTTCATCAGAGGTTTCTTCGTTTCCGATAAAACCGCCCATTAATGACCATTCTCCCATTTTCGGTTCAAAATTCCTTTGTACTAAAAGGATTTTAAGATTTTCGCCATCGAACCCGAAAATAATACAGTCAACAGCTACCAAATGTCGTGGAAAGTGAGAATAGTCTTGTGTCATCGATTATAATTTTTATGCAAAGTTAATGCTTTTAGGCTTTGATTTTACAGTTGAAACCATATAAATGTATTTTATACACTTTATTTTGCTTTTTATTTTTAAAATATCCAAATTTCATCATTTACCTTAATATTTTGGGAGCAATTAATAGCTCTGAAGCTTACATTTTATTCATCAAAAACATTAAAAACAGATGAACTCAATGTTAAAAATATGTTAAAATTAAGTTTACTTTCATTTTAAATTTACTTGAAAACAATTGCCAAGGCTTAGTCTTAAAAATACGATAAGTTATTTATATAAATTACCAACATCTATATTGGATATTCCGTATTCATTTTTTATACAAGCAATTTCTTTGTATGGTTCTGATTATCGTGATTTTTCATAATCTTAATTTTTATGATAAGTCCTTGCTGTTTTCAGCTTTTTTCCAAGACTTTAAAATAGACTTTTTTTTGATTCCATCGGCTCATTCTGCAAAATTCTTTGTCATATTGATTCTTTCTTTTATTTTTAGAAATGTTGAATAGACATTTATTAATGAATAAAAAATCGCTGATAGTATTTTTAGGTTTGGGCACGCTTGCTTTTGGGCAGGTGAGCAAAACAATCAGTTATTTTCCGCTGAATAAGGTCGCTTTGTCGGAAAGTGTTTTCAGCAGGGCGATGCAGACGGATAAGAACTATATTATGTCGATGGATGCCGACCGTTTACTGGCGCCCTATCTGAAAGAAGCGGGACTTAATACTAAAAAACCAAATTATCCCAACTGGGAAAATACGGGATTGGACGGTCATATTGGCGGTCATTATATTTCAGCGTTGGCGTTGATGTACGCTTCTACAGGCGATGCCAAAGTAAAGCAGCGACTCGATTATATGATTGATGAGCTGGAACGTTGCCAGGATCTTTCAGGAAACGGCTATATTTCCGGCGTTCCGAATGGCAAAAAAATCTGGAAAGAAATCTCGGATGGCAATATCCGCGCATCGGCTTTCGGACTGAATGACCGCTGGGTTCCGTTATATAATATTCACAAAATATATTCGGGTTTAAGAGACGCTTACTGGTACGCAGGAAGTGAAAAAGCAAAAAAAATGCTCGTCAAGCTTACCGATTGGATGGCGAATGAAGTTTCCGGACTTTCCGATGAGCAGATTCAGGAGATGCTGAGAAGCGAACACGGCGGACTGAATGAAGTTTTTGCTGATGTTTACGACATTACAAAAAATGAAAAATATCTCAAGTTGGCGCATCGGTTTTCCCATTTGACAATCTTAAATCCTTTGCTGATTCACGAAGATAGACTAACAGGAATTCACGCCAATACGCAGATTCCGAAAGTGATTGGCTTCAAAAGAATTGCCGATTTGGAACATAACAAAGAGTGGAGCAGTGCGGCAGATTTTTTCTGGACGAATGTTACTCAAAAACGTTCAGCAATTATCGGTGGAAACAGTGTGAGTGAACATTTCAATCCAACGACCGATTTCAGCGGAATGATTAAAAGCATTGAAGGCCCCGAAACCTGCAATACGTACAATATGCTGAAGCTGACCAAAGAACTTTTCGCGACTAATCCAAAATCATCTTATCTGGATTATTACGAAAGAGCTTTGTACAATCATATTCTTTCCACGCAAAACCCTGAAAAGGGTGGTTTTGTGTACTTCACCCCGATGCGCCCCGGTCATTACAGAGTGTACTCTCAACCAGAAACCAGTTTCTGGTGCTGCGTCGGTTCGGGAATGGAAAACCACGCGAAGTATGGTGAAATGATTTATGCGCATTCGGATAATGATTTGTATATCAATCTGTTTATTCCGTCTGTTTTAAAATGGTCAGAGAAAAAGTTAGCTCTGAGACAGGAAAATAATTTTCCACAAACACCTTCAACAAAATTAATTTTTGACCTTGCCCCAAAATCTGAAATCAATTTAAAATTAAGAGCTCCGGAATGGACGAATGCTTCACAGATAAGTGTTTCCATTAATTCGAAAAATATCAATATTCCTGTCGATTCCGAAGGTTATATCAATATCAGCAGAAAATGGAAAAAAGGCGATGTCATTGAAATGAAAATGCCGATGCATCTTTCTGCGGAACAGTTTCCGGATAATTCCGATTATTATGCGTTCAGATATGGACCTATCGTTTTAGCAGCAAAATATGGAAAAGAAAATCAGCAGGGATTATTTGCCGATGACAGCCGCGGTGGGCATATTGCGCACGGACCACAAATTCCGCTGAATGATATTCCGACGATTTTAGGATCTTCGACAACTGTTTTGGATCATCTTCAACCTGTTAGTGAAAAAGATTTGACATTTAAAATTAATGGACTTTATCCTCAGAATAAATTCAGCAACGGGTTAGAACTTGTTCCGTTTTATCAGGTTCAGGAAGAACGATATATCATCTATTTTCCTCAGGCAACTCAGGATAAAATCGAAACCATACAGCAGAAAAAAGCTCAGGAAGAAGAAGCTGTCCGAAAACTGGATAATATCACAACAGACAAAATTCAGTTAGGCGAGCAACAGCCGGAATCCGATCACTTTTTTGACAGCAAAGATGCTTACGATGGCTATATGGAAGACCGACATTTCCGCGATGCTAAAGGTTGGTTCAGCTATCAGATGAAAAACAGGGATAAAAATGCAAAATACCTTTACCTTCTGTACTTCGATGCCAATAACAACCGTACATTGAATGCCGAAATTAACGGAATCAAAGCATTTTTAAAAGATTTTGAAGGGAAAATGGGAAGTTCACCACAAACATTATTAATCCCAATTCCGGATTCAGAAAAGAATAAAGAAACGCTCACCGTAAAATTTATTTCAGGCGAAAAATCTCTGACGCCAAAAATTATTGAAGTGAGATTACTGAACGAATTACCAAAATAAAACTAATATGTCAAATAATATTTTCACTAAAATTCTAGGCTTATTCCTTTTGATTTGCAGTCTTTGTGTTGAAGCCAAAATCAAGCTTCCCGCATTGGTTTCAGACGGAATGGTGTTACAGCGCAACCAGAAATTAAATATTTGGGGAAAAGCCGATGCCAATGAAAAAGTAGAAGTGAAATTCCTCAACAAAAGCTACAAAACCACTGCAGACCAAAACGGTAACTGGAAAATCGTGCTTCCGGAGCAAAAAGCAGGCGGTCCATACACAATGACCATCAACGAAATTACTCTTAAAGATATTTTGATTGGCGACGTTTGGCTGGCTTCAGGACAATCGAATATGGAATTGCCGATGCAAAGACTGACACCATTGTATGCTAATGAAATTAAAAATGCTAATAATCAGAATATCAGGTTTTTCACGGTTCCTCAGAAATATAATTTCAAGTCGTCACAAACTGAATTGGATGGTGGAAAATGGGAAGTTACCAATCCTCAAACCATTCTGAATTTCTCTGGTGTTGCTTATTTTTTCGCCAAAGATATCAGTGAAAAAGAAAAAGTAGCGGTAGGAATTATTCACTCCAGTTTAGGAGGTTCTCCGATTCAGGCTTGGATGGATGAAAATTCTTTGAAAAAATATCCTGAATATCTGGATGAAGCCAAAAAATGGCAGAATGATGACTTGATAAAATCTACGGAATCTTCTGAACAGGTGCTTAGCAAGGCTTGGTATGCGGAATTAGACCAAAGCGATATTGGACTCAATCAACATTGGGAAAAATTTGATTTAAATGATTCTGACTGGAAAGCGATGCAGATTCCCGGTTCCTGGGAAGACAAAGAAGGTTCTTTTGAAGGTTCGGTTTGGTTCAGAAAAGAAATTACTTTAACAAAAAGTCAAGCAGGAAAAGCTGCATTTTTGAATCTTGGAAGAATTAAAGATGCCGATGTAACCTATATCAACGGAACAAAAGTCGGAAACGTAACTTACGAATATCCGCCACGTTGGTACGACGTTCCAGCCGGAGTTTTGAAAGAAGGTAAAAACGTCATTGCCGTAAGAGTTTCCAACGGAAGCGGAAAAGGACAATTCATTGCAGATAAGCCTTATTATCTTGAAATCGACGGCCAGAAAATCGATTTAAAATCCGAATGGAAATATAAAATCGGGGCAAAAATGGAAAAAATGGCTCCAGGAACGACCTTTATCCGTTGGAAACCGACAGGATTGTACAATGCGATGATTAATCCTTTAATTAATTATAATATCACGGGGGCAATCTGGTATCAGGGCGAAAGCAACACCGGAAAACCAAAAGAATACGGCGATTTGCTGACGACAATGATTACAGACTGGAGAAACAAATTCAATAACAAGGAAATGCCATTCGTCACCGTTCAATTGGCTAATTTTATGGAGTCAAAAGCACAGCCGATAGAAAGCAACTGGGCGGAACTCAGAGACCAGCAGCGTAACGTTTCATTACAAGTTCCGAATGCCGGACTTGCCGTAATTATCGACATCGGAGAATGGAATGACATTCATCCACTCGATAAAAAAACAGTAGGAGACAGGTTGGCTTTGCAGGCGATGAAATTGGCTTACGGGAAAAACATCGTTGCAGACGGACCGGTTTATCAGTCAATGAAATCAAACGGAAATAAAATCGTTCTTACTTTCAAATCCGGAACGGATGATTTCGCTCGGGTTGCTGAACTGAAAGGTTTTGCCATCAAAAATGCCGATGGAAACTGGTCTTGGGCAAAAGCCAAAATCGAGGGCAAAACAATTGTAGTGTGGAATGATTCGGTTACAAATCCTGTTGCAGTCCGTTACGACTGGGCAGACAATCCCGATGGAAACCTGAAAAACAAAACCGGACTTCCCGCATCACCTTTTACAACGGAATAAACATTTGATTTTAATTTTTGCTGAGCGAAGCGCCTTTGCGAACCTTAAAAAAGAATAGTAATCAAAAAAAATCTTTGCGGACTTTGCGTTAAAAGAAATTATAAAAAACAACCATAAACTATATGAACAATCCATCTCAGAAAATATCTGTCGTTGAAAAAATCGGCTACAGTTTGGGAGATTTAGCGGCCAATCTGGTTTTCCAGACTTTGGTGACTTACTTAGCTTATTTTTACACCGATATCTACGGATTAAAGCCGGAAGACGCCTCCATCATTACTTTGATTGTCGGACTCATTGCCGGTTTCGGGTTCAATCCGCTGGTTGGTGCTTTGGCAGACAGAACACGAACCAAATGGGGGAAATTCCGTCCGTGGGTTTTATTTTCTGCCGTTCCGTTGGGTGCAGCAGCACTTTTTGCATTCAGCACACCCAATTTTTCGTATCAGGGAAAAATGATTTATGCAGCAGCAACTTACACAATTTTATTACTCCTGTACGCGGCTAATAATTTACCTTATGCAGCATTGAGCGGCGTGATTACAGGCGATATGGGCGAACGAAATAGCATTTCCTCTTACCGTTTCGTCGCGGTGATGTTTGCACAGTTTTTCGTTCAGGTATTTATGTTGCCAATAATTTTATCGGCAGGGAAAGGCGACAAAGCAGCCGGAATCGAAATTGTAATGACCTGGTTAGCCATTATCGGAACGATTATGTTGCTCATCACATTTTTCACCACCAAAGAAAGAGTCATTCCAAAACCGGAGCAGGAATCCTCTTTGGGAGCCGATTTAAAAGACTTAAAGAAAAACAAGCCTTGGATAATAATGTTAGTGGTTACGGCCTTGATTTTCATTACTCTGGCAATGAAAGGCGGTTCATACGTTTATTATTTCAACAATTATGTCGATGAAACTTCTTTGAAAAATTTCATTTCGCCGATTACCGCTTTTTTCAGTTCCATCGGAATGAATTTCTTCGGTGAAGACCCTCGTTCAGCAGGTTTCGGGCTCTTCAATGCTGGCGGAATCATTATGATGATTGTTGGGATTACCTTCTCAAAAAGATTTGCCGACAAATACGGGAAAAGAGATGCGTTCATCGCTTCCCTGTTTATTTCAACTTTATTTATTGTTGCATTCATCTTTTATCCGCCAAAATCGGTAGGATTAATGTTCCTTTCCCAGATTCTGCACGGCTTTTTCTACGGAATCAGCACACCGTTGCTTTGGGCAATGATTGCCGATGTAGCCGACTATTCCGAGTGGAAAAACAACAGACGAGCCACAGCCATTATTTTCTCAGCAATGATGGTCGGACTAAAAGTAGGGTTGAGCATCGGAAGCTCATTGGTTTCTTCCATTATTGGTCATTACGGCTACATTTCATCCGAAGGAACTGAAAACATTATCCAGCCGGAATCAGTTGCAAATGGTGCTCAGATGCTGGTCAGTATTTTTCCGGCCATTCCGTTCTTTGCGGCGTGTGGATTATTAATGTTCTACGAAATCAATAAAAAAATGGAAACCCAAATCGAACAGGAACTCAAAGAAAGAAGGAAAAAAGAAGATTAATGTTGATTTAATTGTTTGGGCAGCTTAATCCGTCTTCCGCTCCCAATCTTTTTTGCCAAGGCTTTTTCCAATGCAAAAAAGGATTTCCGCTCAAGCCGGGCTGCGAGATTCAGCATAAAAACAAATTTTACCCTTAAAGACAATATGGGTTATTCTTTAGATTTAGAATTTTAATAAAGAAAATAAAAATAGCAAAAGCTCCGTAGGAGCGAACTGTTAATAGCCAATATATAAGATAAGCCATCAAGCCTCGTAGAGGCGACCTGTTAAAGTTTCACGAAGAATTAAAAAAATTAACAATGAAAAAAATAGCTGCATTATTAGGAATTTTAGCCCTTACGGTTTCTTGCAAAACAGCAAGTTCGGGATCCTCAAAAGATTCCCTGAAAGATGCCTACAAAAATAAATTCTACATCGGAACCGCAATGAGCCTTCCGCAAATTGACGGTACTGATGTAAAATCGGATGAAATCATCAAAAAACAATTCAGCTCCATTGTTGCGGAAAACTGTATGAAATCAATGTTTATCCAACCGCAGGAAGGAAAATTTTTCTTTGGCGATGCGGATAAATTCGTGGAATTCGGAGAAAAAAATAAAATGTTCATCATCGGTCATACACTGATTTGGCATTCTCAATTACCAAGATGGTTTTTCGTGGACAAGGACGGAAAAGATGTTTCGCCCGAAGTTCTGAAACAAAGAATGAAAAGCCATATTTCAACGTTGGTCGGCAGATACAAAGGCCGTGTAAAAGGTTGGGATGTGGTAAACGAAGCCATTATGGAAGACGGAACGTATCGCAAAAGCAAATTTTACGAAATTCTCGGCGAAGAATTTATTCCGCTTGCTTTCCAATATGCGCAGGAAGCTGACCCGAATGCCGAACTTTATTACAACGATTACAACGAATGGTTTCCGGAAAAAGTAAAAACCGTTACCAAAATTGTTAAAAATCTAAAATCCAGAGGAATCAGAATCGATGGAGTCGGAATGCAAACCCACGTTGGATTGGACAATCCAAAACTGGAAGAATACGAAAAAGCAATCACCGATTACGCAGCGGCCGGTGTAAAAATCAATGTTACCGAAATGGAAATCAGCGCACTGCCTTCACCGTGGGGAACTTCAGCCAACGTTTCCGACAAAGTAGAGTATGAAGCAAAAATGAATCCTTACACCAAAGGATTACCTGAAAATGTGACAAAAGAATGGGAAAACCGTTATCTGGATTTCTTCAGACTGTTCCTGAAACATCAGGATAAAATAAGACGAGTGACTTTGTGGGGCGTTACCGACAATCAATCCTGGAAAAACGATTTTCCTGTAAAAGGAAGAACCGATTATCCGTTGCCATTCGACAGAAATTACCAGGCAAAACCAGTTGTAGAGAAATTAATTCAATTAACGAAAGAAAAATAATTATTAAACCACAAAAGTAGCAAAAGACTTCTTTGTAGCTAAGAACATCAAAAGAACAAAAAAGCAAAACGTCTACTGCAGCTTCCTTTTTTGAACTTTTGATTAGCTAAAATTTTCAATCATTTCTTTTGTGACTTTTGTGGTTAAAAAATAAAATCTATTACCTAAAAATCTAAACTATAAAATGAACAAAGCAAAATACCTTTTCCCGAAAGATTATATGGCAGACCCTTCCGTACACGTTTTTGAAGGAAAACTTTATATTTATCCATCACACGACCGCGAAAGCGGCATCGAAGAAAACGACAACGGCGATCATTTCGATATGAACGATTACCACGTTTTCTCCCTTGATGATGTGGAAAATGGCGAAGTTACGGACCACGGTGTTGTTCTTTCAGTGAAGGATATTCCTTGGTCGGGGAGACAATTGTGGGATTGCGATGTGGCTTTCAAAAATGGCAAATATTATATGTATTTTCCGCTGAAGGACAAAAATGATATTTTCAGGATTGGTGTTGCAGTAAGCGATAAACCTTATGGACCATTCATTCCGGAAAAACATCCGATGATGGGAAGCTACAGCATCGATCCTTGTCTTTTTGAGGATAACGGAAAGCATTATATGTATTTTGGCGGAATCTGGGGCGGACAATTGCAACGTTACAGAAATAACAAAGCATTGGAATCTGCCATTCTTCCTGCTGATAATGAGCCTGCCATTTCATCAAAAGTAGTAGTGTTAAGCGATGATATGCTGGAATTTGGAGAAGAGCCGAAAGATGTTGTGATTTTGGACGAAAACGGAAATCCTCTACTTCACGGCGATAAACATCGTTTTTTCGAAGCATCCTGGATGCACAAATACAACGATAAATATTACTTTTCGTATTCCACAGGAGATACCCATTTGATTTGTTATGCCGTTGGTGATAATCCTTACGGTCCGTTTACTTTCCAGGGTGAAATTTTGATGCCTGTTGTAGGTTGGACTACGCATCACAGCATTGTAGAATTTAAAGGAAAATGGTATCTGTTTTTCCACGATTCCGTTCCGAGTGGCGGAAGAACGTGGCTGAGAAGTATGAAGGTTGTCGAAATTGAATACGATAACGACGGTAAAATTAAAACGATTGAAGGACTGGAAGACAATCAATAGGAACGGGCTTTAGCCCGTTTAAAAAAAGTGATAACCATTTGGCTTTAGCCAAAACTTAAATAATTTTAAAAATTTAAGAATGCAACATTTCCGACATTACATATTACTGTTTCTAATTCTTCCGTTAATGGCTTTTGCTGAAGACGGAAGTCAGTTATGGTTGAAATATCCGGTCAATCCGAAGCCAAGAAATATTGTTAATTCAAACAGTAAAAGTCCTACCATTGAAATCGCCAAAAAGGAACTGAACCAACATTGGGGAGGACAAGCCGTTGATTTAAAAATTGATAGATTTCCAGACAGTTTCAAGGATGGTTATAAAATCGTTTCTACCCCGAAAAAAATCAGCATTTTGGCAAAAACAGACTTAGGATTGCTGTACGGAAGCTATCATTTGTTGAATTTACAACAGCAGAAAACCAATTTTTCTAATCTGAAACTTGAGGAAAAACCTTCCTACGACGTAAGAATTCTTAACCATTGGGACAATCTCGACGGAACCATTGAACGTGGTTATGCCGGCCATTCGCTTTGGAAGTGGGAAGATTTACCGAACACTATTTCGCCGAGATACGAAGAATATGCAAGAGCCAACGCATCCATCGGAATAAATGCAACGGTTCTTAATAATGTAAATGCTTCACCGAATATGCTTCGTGAAGACTATCTTAAAAAAGTCAAAGTTTTAGCCGATATTTTCAGACCTTACGGAATTAAAGTTTATCTGTCTGTCAATTTTTCTTCACCTAAAGTTTTGGGCGGATTACAGAATTCAGACCCATTGAATCAGGATGTTCAGAAATGGTGGAAAGATAAAGCGGCAGAAATTTATAAACTGATTCCTGATTTCGGAGGTTTTTTGGTAAAAGCCAATTCCGAAGGACAGCCTGGACCGCAGGATTACGGAAGAACGCACGCAGACGGAGCGAATATGATGGCGGATGTTTTGAAACCTTATGGCGGAATCGTAATGTGGAGGGCATTTGTATACAGTCCAAGCAAAGATGACCGTGCGAAACAAGCTCACCTGGAATTTGTTCCGTTAGACGGAAAATTCAGAGATAATGTCATTATTCAAATCAAAAATGGACCTATCGATTTTCAGCCGAGAGAAGCATTCAATCCGCTTTTTGGAGCGTTGAGAAAAACTTCTGAAATGGTTGAATTTCAGATTACTCAGGAATATTTGGGACAGGCTAATCATCTGGTTTATCTAGCCCCGTTATTCAAAGAAACTCTGGACAGCGATACTTTTTCAGATGGAAAAGGTTCCACGATTGCTAAAATTACAGACGGGACATTACGACCTGCAAAACTGACGGCTATTTCAGCAGTTGCCAATATAGGGGAAGATAAAAACTGGACGGGTCATCACTTTGCACAGGCCAATTGGTACGCTTTCGGACGTTTAGCCTGGAATCACGATTTAACCTCGGAACAGATTGCAGATGAATGGATTAAAATGACTTTTACGGATAATAAAAACTTTGTAAATCCTGTCAAAGGAATGATGCTTACTTCACGTGAAACTGCCGTAGATTATATGATGCCACTTGGTCTTCACCACATTTTTGCCGGTGGACACCATTACGGTCCGGAACCGTGGGGCGATTACAGAGGCGGAAGACCCGACTGGTCGCCAGTGTATTATCACCAGGCCAATGCAGAAGGAATCGGATTCGATAGAACAAAAACGGGAAGCGATGCCGTTTCGCAATATTTTCCGCCGCTTAACGAAATCTATAATAACATTAAAACGACTCCTGAAAAGCTGATTCTCTGGTTCCATCACGTTCCTTGGGATTACAAGATGAAAGACGGAAAAACGCTTTGGGATGAGCTGTGCTATAAATATGATTTGGGTGTTCACGAAGTGAGAGATTATCAGAAAACCTGGGACAAAATGCAACCTTATATTGATCAGCAAAGATTTTCTGATGTTCAGGATAAACTGAAAATTCAGGCAAAAGATGCCGTTTGGTGGAAAGATGCTTGTTTGCTTTACTTCCAGACATTTTCTAACAAACCAATTCCGTCTGATATTGAAAAACCTATTCACCAGCTTGAGGATTTAAAGAAAATCAAGCTCAATATGGGGCATCACAATTAATCAATCCATTTAATAAACTTAAACAAATAACTTTCTAAATCTTTTTGAGACAGGAAGTTGTTTTTTTAATCAATTAAGTGTATTTTTAACACTTAAATAAAATCATTTAACTTTAATGAATTATAATCAGATTTATTAACAGCTCGTTTAATCTCAACAGAACCAAAATAAAGCAGTTTAGATTCCTGCGGAATGACAAACTGAATATATGATAGTAATGCAGTAATCAGACTTATAACCAAAAAATAATTAATAACAAATAAAAATCTATATATGAAATTTTTTATCGACACAGCCAACTTGGAGCAGATAAGAGAAGCTCAGGATCTGGGAATTCTTGATGGCGTTACAACCAATCCGTCCCTGATGGCAAAAGAAGGAATCAACGGAAAAGAAGCTATTTTGCAACATTACAAAGATATTTGCGAAATTGTAGACGGCGATATTTCGGCAGAAGTTCTCTCCACGACTTATGAAAAAATGATCAAAGAAGGCGAGGAATTGGCAGCTATTCATCCGAATATCGTGGTAAAAGTTCCTATCATCAAAGACGGAATCAAGGCTATTAAATATTTTTCGCAAAAAAGAATCAGGACTAACTGTACATTAATTTTCTCGGCAGGACAGGCACTTTTAGCAGCAAAAGCAGGAGCGACTTACGTTTCTCCGTTCTTAGGAAGACTGGATGATGTTTCCACAGAAGGTCTTCATTTAATCCAGGAAATCAGAACCATTTTTGATAATTATGGATATGAAACTGAGATTTTGGCAGCATCTGTTCGCCATTCTATGCACATCATCAACTGTGCAAAAATTGGCGCCGATGTCGTAACTTGTCCTTTGCCACCGATTTTGTCATTGCTGAAGCATCCTTTAACGGATTCCGGCTTGGAGCAGTTCATCAAAGATTCACAAAAAATGCAATAAAATATATGCACGATATTCAAAAATTAAAAAGTATTGCTTCGCAGGTTCGCAGAGATATTGTAAGAATGGTTCATGCCTGCCAGTCGGGACATCCGGGAGGTTCATTAGGATGTACAGATTTTCTTGTAGCTCTTTATTTTGATGCAATGAAGAGAAAAGAAGGTTTCGATATGACGGGAAAAGGTGAAGATGTTTTTTATCTTTCCAACGGTCATATTTCCCCGGTTTTTTACAGCGTTTTAGCGCATGCAGGCTATTTCGACAAATCTGAGCTGGCAACATTCAGAAAGCTGAATTCCAGATTGCAGGGACATCCGACGACGCACGAGCATCTTCCCGGAGTTCGCATTGCTTCCGGTTCGCTTGGACAGGGAATGTCTGTGGCAGTTGGTCATGCGGTCGGAAAGAAATTAGATAAAGATCCGAATTTGGTGTTCAGCCTTCACGGCGATGGCGAATTACAGGAAGGGCAGAACTGGGAAGCGATTATGTATGCTTCTCACAACAGAGTTGACAATCTTATCGCAACGGTCGATTACAACGGTCAGCAGATTGATGGCCCAACATCCAAAGTACTTTCTCTCGGAAATCTTAAAACCAAGTTTGAAGCCTTTGACTGGAAAGTTCTTGAGGTAGAAAACGGAAACGATATGGAAGAAATTCTGAAAGTTCTGGACGAAGCCAAATCTTTAACAGGGAAAGGTCAGCCGATTTGTATTCTTCTGAAAACAGAAATGGGTTACGGTGTCGATTATATGATGGGAACTCACGCGTGGCACGGGAAAGCACCGAATGACGAGCAATTACAAAAAGCTTTAGATCAACTCGAAGAAACTTTGGGCGATTATTAATTTGAGAATTATTTGGGCAGCTTAATCCGTCTTCCGTTCCCGCTTTTTTGTGTCATTGCGAACGAAGTGAAGCAATCCATAGAACGTTACAACGCGCAATGTCACAAAAAGAGCTCCACTCAAGCCGGGCTGCGAGCGATTCGCCGTTCCAAATCAATCAATGAATAAAACATTCAAGAGAAAAAGTTTTCGGGAAGAACAATGAAATTTATTGTGATGTTAAATTACAGGTCGCTCCTACGGAGCTTGATGCTCTAAACTTAATTTTGCTATTAACAGCTCGCCACGCTGTGGCTCAATCTAAATACGTTTTAGAATAATAAATGCTCCGTAGGAGCGAACTGATAATAGATCAAAAATAATTCGGCATCACAAAACCTCGTAGAGGTGATCTGGAAAGCTTTTAGTATTCACAAAAAAATATTTTGTAAAAACATCGGATAAAACTTACTTGAGGAATCCACTTTCTTAGCTGAGCGAAGCGCCTTTGCGAACGAAAATATCCTCAAAAAGATAAAAAATCTTTGCGCTCTTTGCGTCAAAAAAATAACCAACAATTAATCAAATGAAAAAATATACCTACACAGAAAAAAAAGACACCCGAAGCGGCTTCGGAGCGGGAATGGCAGAATTGGCGGATAAAAATCCCGATGTTGTCGGACTTTGCGCAGACCTTATCGGTTCTTTAAAATTTGAAAAATTCATCGAAAAAGCACCGGAAAGATTCTTCCAAATCGGAATTGCGGAAGCCAATATGATTGGAATGGCAGCAGGTCTGGCAACGGAAGGCAAAATCCCTTTCACGGGAACTTTCGCCAACTTTTCTACAGGAAGAGTGTACGACCAGATTCGCCAGTCAGTTGCTTATTCCGGAAAAAATGTTAAGGTTTGTGCTTCCCACGCTGGTTTAACTTTAGGCGAAGACGGCGCTACTCATCAAATTCTTGAAGATATCGGATTGATGAAAATGCTTCCGGGAATGACGGTGATCAACACTTGCGATTACAACCAGACCAAAGCGGCAACCATTGCGATTGCAGATTACGAAGGTCCGGTTTACCTCCGTTTTGGACGTCCCGTAATTCCTGTTTTTACTGATGAAAATCAAACATTCGAAATCGGAAAAGCGTGGATGGTGAATGAAGGAAAAGATGTTACGATTGTTGCAACGGGACATTTGGTTTGGGAAGCCATCAAAGCCGGAGAAATTTTGGAAGAACAAGGCATTGATGCAGAAATCATAAATATTCACACCATCAAACCATTAGATTCTGAAGCGATTTTAAAATCTGTAAAGAAAACAGGATGCATTGTTACGGCAGAAGAACACAACAGACTGGGCGGACTAGGCGACAGCGTTGCACAGCTTCTGATTACAGAATATCTTGCGCCTCAGGAATATGTTGCCGTCAACGACAGTTTCGGGGAAAGCGGAACTCCTGATCAGCTTATGGAAAAATACGGTTTAACTGCGAATGATATTGTTGAAGCAGTGAAAAAAGTAATGAACAGAAAATCAGAAAGTCTGTAATATTGCATTGTTAGAAATGCGGTTATTTAACCACAAAGTACACTAGGTTTTTCACAAAGTTCGCAAGTTTTGTGTTCCTTGTAAATTTCTTTGTGTTCTTAGTGGTTAGAAAAGTGATGAGCAGAAAGTCTGTAATATTGCATTGTTAGAAAATACGTTTATTACCACAAGGAACACGAAGTTCACACAAAGGTAACAAGCTTTGTGCTCCTTGTGAATCTCTTTGTGCTCTTAGTGGTTAAAAATAAGGTCATCGAAACAGAAAAATAGAAAGGTCTCGGTTATCAATATGAATCCTGTCACGTCACCAACTGTCTTCTCCGATTGAGCAGGACAGTCACCTAAACAGAAAACCGTAACTTTAGTCATTAATTTAAATTTAAACTTTCCATTCAATATAATTTGCAGATTTTATGCAGGAGAATTTAATCAATTACACAAAAGAGGCCTTTCGGTCGGCTTTTGAATCGGAGCCGGAACGAATTTTTCTCGCTCCGGGAAGAATCAATATCATTGGAGAACACGTAGATTACAGCGACGGTTTTGTGCTTCCGGCTGCCATTGATAAGAATATTTGCTTTGCCGTGAAAAAAACTGATGATTCTAAAATCTCTTTTTTTGCCAAAGATTTCAACGATTCTTTCATTTTTGACATTAATGAAAAACAGTTTCCGGTTTCGCAGACCTGGGTCAATTATCTGTTGGGCGTTTTTAATGTCATTCAGGAATCAGGAAAAGAAGTCGGAGGTTTGCAGATTGCTTTCAGCAGTACGATTCCGATGGGTTCAGGTTTATCATCATCGGCAGCTTTGGAATGTGGATTTGCTTATATTCTCAACGAAATTTTCGATTTACATTTAAATAAAAAAGAAATAGCGGTCATTGGTCAGAAATCCGAACATACCTTTGTAGGAGTAAAATGCGGAATTATGGACCAATTTTCGTCAGTCTTCGGAAAAGAGCATAAAGTGATTATGCTCGATTGCAATTCTCTGGAACATCAGTATTTTGAAGCCAATATCGATGGATACAGCTTGGTTCTTTTCGACAGTTGCGTAAAACATACTCACCTTACTTCCGGATACAACGACAGAAGAAGAGATGTTGATAACGGCAAAAAAATATTATGGGAAAAGTTTCCTGAAATACAGAAATTCAGGGATTTTAGTTTTGAAATGCTCGATGAAGTAAGAGCAGAAATGGGAGAGACGTCTTATAAAAGATGCTTTTACCTCCTGAAAGAAATTAAAAGGGTAGAAAAGGCTGCAAAAGCTTTATCAGAAGGAGAAGTTGAATTTTTGGGACAATTGTTGAACGAAACCCATTCCGGACTTTCGACCGAATTTGAAGTAAGCTGTGATGAGCTCGACTTTATGGTTGAGGAAACTTTAAAAGAAGAAGGCGTTTTAGGGGCCAGAATTATGGGTGGCGGTTTTGGCGGCTGCAGTATTAACCTTATTAAAGATGAAAATGTAAGTAGCGTTATTGAAAATATCAGTGCTCAATACAAGCAGGCTTACAACATCGACATGAAAGTCTATCAAGTAAAAATATCGGACGGAATTAATGAATACAAAGAAAATGAATTCGTCATTTAATCAAAAAAAGCATCCGCACAGAAGATATAACCCGCTTTTGGACGAGTGGATTCTGGTGTCGCCTCAAAGAGCAAAGCGACCTTGGCAGGGACAAACAGAAAAAACATCAGAAGAACAGCTTCCGGCTCATGATCCGAATTGTTATTTGTGTTCAGGAAATGTTCGTGTAAACGGCGAGAAAAATCCTGATTATAAAGGTGTTTACGTTTTTGATAACGATTTCGGTTCTCTGATGAAAGATGATGTGGAATTTTCTGAGGAAATTTCTGATTTTTTTTCATTAAAACCTGAAAGAGGGATCAATCGTGTCATTTGCTTTTCGGAAAATCACAGTCTAACACTACCTGAAATGGAAGTTGATGACATCAAAAAAGTCATTGATGTTTGGCAACAGCAATATGAAGAATTGGGAGGATTAGATTATATCAACCACGTTCAGATTTTTGAGAATAAAGGTCAGGTGATGGGTTGCAGCAATCCGCATCCGCACGGACAGATCTGGGCACAGTCTTCAATTCCTTCTATTGTGGCAAAAACACAGGAAAATCTTAAAAAGTATTTTGATAAAAACGAATCTTCTCTTCTTGAAGATTATGTAAAAAAAGAGCTAGAAATTAATGAAAGAATAATTCTTGAAAATGAGGATTTTGTCGCACTAGTTCCTTTCTGGGCGGTCTGGCCTTACGAAACGATGATCGTGAGCAAAAGAAAGATTGAGAATCTGATTGAGTTTTCCGAAAACGAAAAATTATCTTTAGCATCCATTATAAAAGATTTAACCACGAAATACGACAATCTTTTTGAGATTTCCTTCCCATATTCAGCCGGAATTCATCAGTCGCCAACCGATGGAAAACCGCATCCGGAGTGGCATTTTCATATGCATTTTTATCCGCCATTGCTGAGAAGTGCGGAAGTGAAAAAGTTTATGGTTGGCTACGAAATGCTTGCGGAAGCGCAGCGCGACGTTGCACCGGAGCAGAGTGCGGAGATATTGAAAAGTCTTTCTAACATACATTATAAATGCGGATAAAAAGATAGTTTTATCTTTGCAACACTTTTATTAATCAGAGAAAATCAATCGATTTTTCTATTACATTAAATTTATGAAAGACATTAAATTGATTGTCACCGATATGGATGGCACTTTTCTAAATTCTCAATACGAAGTCAGTCCGGATTTTCCTCAGATTTATCAGGAATTGAAGAAGAGAAATATCCTTTTCGTGCCTGCAAGCGGAAGACAAATGCCGGGAATTACGCAGTATTTTACAGAAATTGAAAATGAAATCGGTTTTATTGCTGAGAACGGTGGTTATGTTATCTATAAAAATGAGGAATTATTTGCAGATAAACTGGATCATCAATTCATAGTCGAAATTATAAAAACCATCCGTGAAATACCTGGTGCGAGAGCTGTTCTTTCTGCAAAGAAAAAAGCGTACTATGAAAGCGAGGATGAAGCATTTGTGAATTATTTTACCAGATATTATACGGAAAATCAGAAAGTTGATGATTTGACTTTGGAGGTGGATGATGATGCTTTTAAGATTGCTATTTACCATCCGGAAGGTTCAGAGAAAAATATCTATCCATATCTTAAACATTTTGAAAATGAGAATCTTGAGGTTGTAGTCTCAGGAAAATACTGGGTTGATATTATGAACCGAAACATCAATAAGGGAAAAGCTCTGGAAATTATTCAGAAAAAATTAAATATCCTTCCTTCTGAAACAATGGCTTTTGGCGATTATATGAATGATATTGAAATGCTGAAAAACTCCAAATTTTCCTATGCAATGCAAAATGCACACCCGGTTGTAAAAGAAAATGCAACTTATTCTGCTCTTACAAATGATGACTTCGGTGTAGTAAGTACTATCAGAGATTATTTGAAATTATAATTAAAGTCAACAGGATTCTAATAAAAAATAGCGTCACTTTTAATGACGCTATTTGATTTTGATTATGTGACCTCGACAGGATTCAAACCTGTAACCTTCTGAGCCGTAATCAGATGCGCTATTCAGTTGCGCCACGAGGCCCTGTTTAAAGGTTTGCAAATATAGTACTTTTTTGCTTTCTTTGGAAGATGAAACGCATTTTTTTACTTTTAATTTTCTTTCTTTTTGCATTTTCTTGTAAAAAAGAAATTTCAAAATCAGATTTTGGAAATATAACTATCTCGGAAAGAGTTAATTATTCGGATGATTCAAAAAATCTGGTTATTAACTCAGGAAAATTTAAAAATGTCATTCCAAAAGAAAAATTACCATTTCAGAAAGCAATGTTGCTTAATTCAAGCTTGATTGGCTACTTTTCTGAACTTAATCTGGAAAATAAAATAACAGGCGTTTCAAGTCCCGAGTATATTTTTTCAGAAAAAATCCATCAGTTAATTAATCAAAATCAAATTCTCAATATCGGAAACGAACAGAAGTATAATATTGAGAGAATTCTTTCTAATAAACCGGACGTTATTTTTACCAACTATGTTCCCAATTTTGCCAATACTTATGACATCTTAAAGAAAAACGGAATCACATTGATTTTCCTGGACGAATTTCTAGAGCAAAATCCATTAGAAAAGTCAAAATATCTTTTGTTATTTGGAAAACTATTTGGAGCAGAAGAACAAGCAGAGGAAACGTTTAAAAATATTGAGAACAATTATAAAAAAATTCAAGCCTTAGCATCCAAAACAGCAAACAAACCAAATATTCTCTGCAATGAAATGTATGGAAGTCAATGGTTTTTACCAGGCGGGAATTCCTTTGTCGCAAGATTAATCAATGATGCTGGGGGGCATTATATTCTGAAAGACAACAAAGAATCATCTTCTGTGCCTTTGAGTTTTGAGGAAGTTTTTGTGAAATCAGAGAATGTCAATTATTGGATCAATATCAGTCCGCATAGGAACAAAAAAGAATTATTGACTCTCAATCCAAATTACAGCAAAATGAAAGTCTTCAATTCTGGGAACTTATATATGATAAACAATCGCGAAAAAGACAATGCCAATGACTATTTCGAATCGGGTGTTGTAAGATGCGATTTGGTTTTGAGAGATTATTTCAAGATATTTCATCCGGAAGATGTAACTTTCAAATCAGAACCTTTAATTTATATGAAAGCGCTCAAATAATGAAAGAACAGAATTATAAAGTCGATTTTTTTGTTGGGATTTTATTGGTTGTCGGGCTGTTTATCGGTCAGTCGTTGATGTATGCAATTGGTTTAGGATTGTCTGCGTTATTTGGACAGGATATTAGTGATACTGGGATTTTTAATATTTTGATGTATACGGCAACAATGGTAGTTCCCATTCTCTTTTTCGATTTTTTTATTGTAAGAAAAGACGGAAACAAACTCAATTTCGATTTCTCAACCAAACCATTTCGGGTTTATCTATTGATATTTCCAATGATGTTCGGGATGATGCTGGTTGCAGATTACACCACACAACTCATTCCGACTACAGGCGATTTACTTGGCGAGATTTACAAAATGTACTCAGAACAATTTGCAAAACTCGCTAAAGAACCAGTTTCATTACTGATAATGACCGTCATTCTGGCGCCAATTCTGGAAGAAATCCTTTTTAGAGGCATCATTATGAAAGGAATGCTGAATAACAAAGTCAAACCAGTTACGGCAATTATTGTTTCGGCATTCATTTTCGGCGTTGTCCATTTCAATCCGTGGCAATTTGCGGGCGCATTGCTGCTCGGTTTGGTATTAGGTTTGGTGTATTACAAAACCAAATCGCTGCTGATGCCAATTTTGCTTCATGCATTCAACAATTTGTTGTCGGCGATGATGATGTTATACTCAGATTCAGAAACGTTTTCTGATTTGTTAAAAATTAAACCTGAACTACTATTAGCAGCAGGATTAGCGATTTTTATAATACCGTTTTATTTTTTCGCAATCCAGAAGAATATTATTTATAAAGATTAAATTTAGGGCAGCTTAATCCGTCTTCCGCTCCCAATCTTTTTTGCAGAGATTTTTCAGATTAAATAGAAATTGAGTACAAGCAAAAAAGGATTTCCGCTCAAGCCGGGCTGCAATTTGGTCATAAAAACAAATGTCAAGAAAATAGAACATTTCAAACATAATCAATGATAATTTATCAACCATCAATTATATATAAATGGAGATTTTAGTAGCAACACATAATTTACATAAAAAAGAAGAGATACAGCAGATATTAGGAACCGATTATGTTGTGACCAGTTTATCGGACTACGATTTGAATGAAGAAATCATCGAGGACGGTGATACTTTCCAGGCCAATGCCCTTATCAAAGCTAAATACTGTTTCGAGAAGACAGGCAAACCAAGTGTTGGTGATGACAGTGGACTGGTTGTAGAAGCATTAGGTGGGCGGCCGGGCATTTTTTCTGCGCGATATGCTGGCAATCACAATTTCAAAAAAAATATCGAAAAAGTTTTGGAAGAAATGAAGGATCAACCAAATAGAAGAGCCTACTTCATAACTGTTTTGTGTTACAAAGATGAGGGCGGCGAGCATTATTTCGAAGGCCGGGTTTATGGTAACTTGACAAAAGAAGTTTTCGGAGAAGAAGGGTTTGGTTATGACCCGATTTTTGTTCCGGACGATTACAATTTGACTTTTGCTGAGATGCAGCCCGAAGAAAAAAATAAAATCAGTCACAGAAGTGAAGCTTTGAAAAAATTCTTAGACTTTCTCAATTCCAGAGGGGGTGTTGTGTGATTTTTATAATGTTTTTGTATCTTTACCTCGTAATTTCAATACATCTAAGAAAAATTGAGTACATATCTTACAATTTTAGGATTCAATTCAGCAATTCCGACTATTAACTCTTCTCCGACTTCTCAGTTTCTGGAAATGGAAGAACGTCATTTCCTTATAGATTGTGGCGAAGGAACTCAGGTGCAGATGCGTAAGGCTAAAGTCCGTTTTTCTAAGATTAATCATATTTTCATTTCACATCTTCATGGTGATCATTGTTTTGGTTTGCCGGGATTGGTAGCGTCTTTCCGATTATTAGGAAGAAAAACCCCGCTGAATATCTACGGCCCAAAAGGTATCAAGAAAATGATGGATACTATTTTTGAAATTACAGAAACATACAAAGGTTTTGAAGTCATTTATCACGAGCTAGAGGGTAAAGAATCTGTAAAAATCTATGAAGACAAAAGGGTAGAGGTTTTCACTATTCCACTTAATCACAGGATCTATTGCAATGGTTACCTTTTCAGGGAAAAACCAAAAGAGCGTCATCTGAACATGAAGGAGATTTCCAAATATAAAGAAATCGAGATCTGTGATTTCCAGAATCTACGTTTAGGAAAAGACTTTGTAACGGAAGATGGAACCGTCATCAATAATGCATTACTGACGACAGATCCAAAACCATCGGTTTCTTATGCATTCTGCAGTGATACCAAATATAAAGAAGACATTATCCAGATCATAGAAAATGTAGATATTCTCTACCACGAATCCACTTTCCTTCATAATCTGAAAGAAATGGCAGATTATACGGGGCATTCCACTGCTTTGGAAGCTGCAACTATAGCCAAAAAAGCACAAGTCGGAAAGCTGATTTTAGGACATTTTTCCAATCGTTACAGTGACTTAAGTGTTATGACGGATGAGGCAAGACAGATTTTTCCTAACTCTTTTCTGCCGAAAGCTTTGGAAACGATAAAAATTGGTTAGACAACATCGATACTTACTATACATATTGCTAATGTGATACATAGCAATGCTGCAAAAAAAAGCACATCAGCAAAATTTTCGAGCTTTCCGGAAACCTTTTCTTTGTCAGTTTTAATAGCAAGAAATGAAAGTGTACAGCTCATTACTAAACATAAAATAGCACAAACTGCAAACTCGTTTAGGTAAGAATGATGCTGAAATTTTGCAATTTTCAAGGATGTCAGGATCACAAGACAAAACCCTAATAGATTTGTTGATGCATTAAGTATATGTGGTGCAGTTTTTCTCATTTAATTTATTTTGTTTAAAAATATCAAAATATCGTATAGTCTTACCGATCTTTATGATAGTTTATGATTAATTAAAAATTCTTTAAAAAGTCAAAATGTCATTTTCACAAAAATTAGCTAAAAAATTTTATATTTGTCAAAACTCTTTGATATGCAATCAACTTATATAGAAACTCAACAGATCTCTTTTCAGGACTTCAAAAACAGTATTCTGGATGATTATCGATTAGGAAGAATTTCCCGCGAGATGTCATACTTAGGAAGACGGGAAGTACTTACTGGTAAAGCAAAATTCGGAATTTTTGGAGATGGTAAAGAATTGCCGCAACTGGCAATGGCAAAAGTTTTCAGAAATGGAGATTTCCGCTCTGGCTATTACAGGGATCAGACTTTTGCTTTGGCAATTGATGCGGTTTCTGTAGAAAGTTTTTTTGCTCAGTTATATGCTGATACAAGTGTAGAAAGAGAACCAGCTTCAGCAGGTCGTCAAATGAACGGGCATTACGCTACAAGAAGCCTAAATGCTGATGGAAGTTGGAAAGATTTGACAGCTCAGAAAAATATCTCATCTGATATCTCTCCAACGGCGGGACAAATGCCGAGGTTGTTAGGACTGGCTCAGGCTTCTAAAATTTATAAATCTGTAAAATTTGAAGGTTCTGAGAAATTTTCGAAAGACGGAAACGAAGTTGCTTTTGGAACAATTGGTGACGCTTCTACAGCAGAAGGCCATTTCTGGGAAACTCTGAATGCGGCTTGTGCATTACAGGTTCCAATGATCGTTTCGATTTGGGACGATGGTTACGGAATTTCGGTTCCTACTCAGAATCAAAGAGCAAAAGCGGATATATCCGAAATGCTTTCAGGTTTTCAGAGAAATGAAGGTGAAAATCAAGGCTGTGAAATTATCCAGGTAAAAGCCTGGGATTATCCGGCGCTGATGGAAGCTTATGCGAAAGCCGAACATTTTGCCAGATATGAAAGTGTTCCTGTTGTAATACATGTAACGGAAGTAACACAGCCGCAAGGCCATTCAACATCTGGTTCGCATGAGCGTTATAAATCTGAAGACAGATTAAGCTGGGAATCTGAATTTGATGGATTAATTAAATTCAGAGAATGGATTTTGGATTACAGCATCGAAATCGAAGGCCAGGAAGAAGTTTTGGCAACCGCTGAGGAGTTAGATTCAATTGATTCGGAGGCTAAAAAATTAGTAAAAGAAGGACAAAAAAAAGCTTGGGAAGCTTACCAAAAAACAATTTCTGATCTTAAGTCTGACGTTTTACCTTTAGTAGAATCCATTAAAAACCAAAACTTCGAAATTGGAAATTTGATCGAGACTTTCAATAAAATCATTTCTGTGAGCAAAAAGGATGTTTTCCAATTGATAAGAAAGACATTATTGTTGACAAGGAACCAAGATTCAGCTGAAAGAAATATATTGAAATCGAAATACGAAGAAATCTTAAAAATCGAAAAAGATAATTATTCTTCTCATCTGTATTCTGAATCGGAATGGAAAGCGACTAATGTTAAAGAGATCAAACCGATATTTTCTGATTCTTCCGAAGAAGTAGATGGTAGAGTAGTTGTAAGAAATAACTTTGATAAAATCTTTGAAAAATATCCTCAATCTTTGGTTTTTGGCGAAGATACGGGAAATATCGGAGACGTCAACCAAGGTTTGGAAGGACTACAGGAAAAATATGGTGATGTAAGAATCGCTGATACAGGAATCCGTGAAGCTACAATTCTTGGACAAGGAATTGGAATGGCAATGAGAGGTTTGAAACCAATAGCGGAAATCCAATATCTTGATTATATTTTGTATTGTCTTCAAGGGATGAGCGACGATTTGGCAACGGTTCAATACAGGACCAAAGGCGGGCAAAAAGCACCTGTCATTATCAGGACGAGAGGTCACAGGTTGGAAGGTGTATGGCATTCCGGTTCGCCAATGGCAGGAATTCTTAATCTTTCCAAAGGGATCAATATTTTGGTTCCAAGAAATTTGACAAAAGCCGCAGGATTTTACAATACGATGCTCCAAAGTGACGAACCAGCCGTGATTGTAGAATGTCTGAACGGTTACAGACTGAAAGAAAAACAGCCGGATAACTTAGGAGAATTCACAGTTCCAGTTGGAAAAATAGAAGTAACAAAAGAAGGTACAGATGTAACTTTAGTAACTTATGGTTCTACCTGGAGAATTGTGACTGAAGCTGCAAATGAATTGGAAAAATTAGGGATTTCTGCAGAAGTTATTGATGTTCAGTCCCTGATTCCATTTGATCTATCTCACGAGATTGCTGAGAGTGTGAAAAAAACAAACCGATTGGTAATAATAGATGAAGATGTTGAAGGAGGAACTTCGGCGTTTATTCTTCAGCAGATTTTGGAAAAACAAAAAGCCTTCAGATATTTGGATTCGGATCCGTTGACAATTTCTGCTGAGAATCACAGGCCAGCTTATGCAAGTGACGGAGATTATTTCAGTAAGCCTTCCGCAGATGATATTGTGGAAAAAGTATATCAATTGTTCAATGAATTGAATCCGGGGAAATATCCAGCGATTTACTAAATTGAAATTTTAAAATAAGCCAAATAAACCTTTTGAAGATTCTATTTTCAAAAGGTTATTTTTTTGCAGATCTTCTATGAAAGATTCTTCATTATGAAAACGGATATCAATATTTTCGAAAGTTGATTTTCGGTAAGCATAACCTTCCATAAAGTCTTTGTTATCATTCCATTGCTGCAGATCCATCTTTCTCATCCATCTGATAAAATTTGTATGAGAATCTGTCCGGAAGCTTTTGTTTCTTTTTAACAAAGTATACTTCATTAGATGTAAAGTTTTCAGCAAATGTAACGAAATCAATTTATTTTTTTTATTAATTAAAAATTAATTTTTATGTATACATTTTATAAACAAAATATTATTTGAATATTAAGTTTCTTAATTAAACCTAGATTATATTATTTTCAATTATTATTGAAAGTTTAGAAATTTTAATTATATTTGTACAAGAATTCAAATCAATAAAAAATGAAACTCGACGAAGCTAAGGAGAAATACATACAAACCTGGGGAACATTTGCAACCAATTGGGGTATCAACAGAACAATGGCGCAGGTTCATGCTTTGCTTTTAGCAGAAGGCAAACCTTTATCCACGGATGAAGTGATGGATAAACTGGAAATCTCAAGAGGGAATGCCAATATGAATCTTCGGAATCTGATGGACTGGGGAATTGTAAAAAAAGAACTGGTAAAAGGTGACAGAAAAGAATATTTTGTTGCCGAGAAAGATGTTTGGTTTCTTTTCAAACAGATTACAAAAGAACGCAGAAAGCGGGAAATAGAACCTGTTGTTTCATTTTTGGAAGAGCTGAAGAATGTAGATGAAGATTCCGAAGAAGCAAAACAATTTGTTAAACTAATGGATGATTTTGGAAACGTAACCAACAAAATCAACAATATAATGGACTTAGCAATAAAAAGTGATGATCACTGGCTGGTAGGGAAAATTACCAGCTTGTTAAAATAAAAAAGGATCAATCCTTTTTTATTTCGGATTAATTTTCAAAAATTACTGAAAATATAAAATGTTTAAAATTATGAAAAACCTGTTATTTAGGATTTTTATGACAATTCTTTTCAGAAATAGCAAAAGAACAAAAGGCGATTTCCTCAAACAATAAAATCAAGCAAAATGAAAACATTACAAAATCACATTCTCATTTATGACAATGATTGTCCATTGTGCAATATCTATTCAAAAGGGTTTGTCAAATCCGGGATGTTGGATAAAAACGGCAGAGAAGCTTTTTCAGAAATCACATCCGAAACCAAAAATAAGATTGATGTTCATCGGTCAAAAAATGAAATCGCATTGATTGATACAAAAAATAATAGAGTAATCTACGGATTAGAAAGCCTACTCACAATCATCGGTAATTCTTTTCCGATTTTGGAAAAATTTGCAAGAATAAAACCTTTTCATTGGTTTTTTCAGAGACTTTACAAATTCGTTTCTTACAATAGAAAACAAATTATTCCTTCAGAAAAAGATTTGACAGAAGACAATTGCGTTCCGGATTTTAATCTAAAATATAGACTGTTTTACCTTGCTTTTGTTTTATTGTTTTCCGCTTATGTTTTAGGATTTTATAATCAAAGATTGTTTCCGAATTTCAAAAATAATTTTGGTCTCGAATTTTTCATCTGCTGTATGCAAATTGTTTGGCAAGGAACATTTATGGGAATTTATCTCAAACACAGAATTTGGGATTATCTTGGAAATATGATGACCGTTTCTTTGCTTGGAACATTACTTTTAATTCCCGCTTTATTCTTCAATTTTAGCCAAGTATTCTATTTTATCTACTTCGGAATTGTAGTATTCATAATGTTTTTAGAACATTTGAGACGATGCAGAATTCTGAAATTCGGAATAATTCCAACCATTTCCTGGATGTTGTTCAGAATCACTTTCGGAGCTATTCTCTTATACATTGTTTCTAATTCTTAAATGATTGGACGCTTAATATCCTTCCTCTTTTCCGCTTATCATTCTGAAGTTCTAGAAGAGTCCGCTCAAGCCTACGCGAGTTTCGCAAAATAACATTAGGCAGTAAAAAGAAATTAACAACTTAAAATTGATCAAAATGAAAATAATCATTGCAGCTGGAACCGGTTTCCTTGGACGAAATCTCGAAAACTATTTTCTTGATAAAAATTACGAAGTCAAAATATTGACAAGAAACCCAAAGCGTAAAAACGAAATTTTTTGGGACGCAAAAACAATCGGGATTTGGAAAGACGAGCTGGAACATGCAGATGTTCTCATTAATCTTGCCGGGAAGTCAGTAGACTGTCGTTATAATGATAAGAACAGGAAAGAAATCTACAATTCCAGAATAGATTCAACAAGAGTTTTGCAAAGCGCTATTGATGAATGTCAAAATCTACCAAAAATCTGGCTGAACGCCGGTTCTGCGACAATTTATGTCCATTCAGAAACACATCTTAACACAGAGAAAAACGGGATTATCGGCGACGATTTTTCTATGAATATCTGTAAATCTTGGGAAAAAGAATTCTTCAAAATAGAAAATGAAAATGTTAGAAAAGTGGCGCTTAGAACTTCTATTGTTCTTGGAAAAAATGGAGGCGCTTTTCCCAAATTTAAACAAATTTCAAAATTAGGTTTAGGCGGAAAGCAGGGTAGAGGCAATCAGTTGATGAGCTGGATTCATATTGATGATTTTTGTGAAGCCGTTAATTTTATTATTGAAAACGAAAACTTTGAAGGCGCAATTAACATTACAGCTCCAAAATCTTTATCTAACGAAGATATGATGGGCCAAATTCGGAAAAAGATTAAAGTCTCATTTGGAATTCCAAGTCCAGTTTGGTTATTGGAATTAGCTTCAGTCTTCATCAAAACAGAAACAGAACTTATGTTAAAAAGCAGGAATGTCTATCCTGAGATTTTGTTGGAAAATGATTTCAAATTTCGATATGATACTTTTGAAAAAGCCTTAGAAGAATTATAATTTGATTTAATAAAAAACACTTCGACTACGCTCAATGTGACATACTTAATACTAAACATTTCAATATAGTAATATCAGTCTGGGAGGAGCCGAAGACTTTCAACTAAATAATAATTAATTTCAAAACTTTGGAAGTCGGCTTTTCAAAGTTTTTTCATAAATTTTCAAAATAATTCCAACCTTTTTTGAACTATCGCATCTTTCCTTATAAAAGCTAATGTATGGAACACGACATATACTTAAGATGCAGAAATAAAGACCGCAACGCACAGCGGAAACTTTATGAAGAATATGCAGGACGATTCTTCGCGGCTTGTAAGCGTTACTTGAAAAACGATGAAGATGCGGAGGAAGTTTTAGCAGATTCTTTCTACATTATTTTCACAAAAATGGAACAGCTCAAAGATTTTCAGGTTTTTGATGCCTGGGCAAAGAAAATTGTGGTGAATCAATGTCTTCAGAAGCTTCGCAAGAAACAGCCGTTTTCGATCTCGATTGAGGAGAATTTTGTGGATTTACCCGATTCAGAAACAGAAAATGTTTCAGAAGAAAAAGGCATTTTATCTCTTCTTAATTTCCTTCCGGAAGGTTGCAGAACAATTTTCAATCTTTTTGCGATGGAAGGTTATCCTCACAAAGAAATTGCGCAAATGCTTTCTATCTCAGAAGGAACATCCAAATCTCAGGTGAATTTTGCTCGTAAGAAATTGCAGGAGCTTATGAAACTTCAAACAATTAATTCTTAAAGTTAAAAAAAATGGAAAATCAAGATATCGATAAAATGTTCAACGATGCTGGGAAATCAGCAGAAGAAAATCCAACATTTCCTGATTTTGAAAAAGTTTGGGAAAAAGTTGAAAAAAAGCTAGATAAGAAAGAACAGAAGAAAAGAATCATCCCGGTTTGGTTGCCTTACGGAATGGTTGCTGGTTTGGCTTTGACATTTGGTGTTTTATATTTTACAAATGACAGCAAAGTTAAAATTGAGTCTCAAATTGCTGATAGAATTGAAGGAAAACCAATCAATCCTAACCTAATTGAAATTCCGAAAAAAGTACAGGAAATTAATAAAAAATTTGGTGAGAATTTGGCAAAAAATCCAATAAAACCAATGGAAGCGAAAGATATTATTGCCTATCATAATCCTAAGCCAAAAAAGAATGAAATAGATGACTTATACCAAAAATTAAGACAAGAATATAAAACGGACGACATTTCTATCGAAAAAGCCAAAAATGGGAAAATTATAGCGTCTGTGAATAATCAACCAACTTTTAATTTTCAAAGAAAAAGTTTTCGAGGAATTGAACTTGAAAGAAAAAACAATGATGCTGGTTTTTCAGATAAAAAAGCAGCGTACACAACCGATGAAAAGATTGTTAAAAGAATTGAATTCGGAAATGTAGATATGCCTCTAAATCAAAAAATAGCATCTTCAGAAACACCTCCGCCACCAATCTCAAAACTTTTGGAAACAACAAGCGGAATTGTTGAAAATTATGTTTACGAACCAGTTTCAGTATACACACCGCCACCTCCGCCTCCAATTACAGCAAAAAGTAGTACAGCTGAAGTGAAATTTTCTAAAGATGCGGTTGCAAAATCTAAAGAATTGTCAGAATTTTTAGCAAGTAGAACAATGTATTCTCCATTATCAGGAAAAGCTGCAGGTCTTGAAATTACCAGATCATCTGCCTCTAAAGATATTATGATTCGTGGAGCCGCTTCTGTTGATTCATCAAAAAAACCTTTGTACATTTTAGACGGAAAAGTGTCTTCTTTGGAATCTATAAAATCCATTAATCCAAAAATTATAGAATCTGTAAAAGTTCTTAAAAAAGAAGCAGCTACAAGTCTTTATGGAGATCAAGCTATAAATGGAGTCGTTATCATCAAAACAAAAAATCTGTCAAAAAAGGAACTAAGAAAATTTAACCGAGAATACAAACTCGAAAATAAAGAACAAGAAGAAATTATACTTCCAGACGCAGGAAAACTAACGGCAGGCGAAGTGAATGATTTTTCCAAATGGAATTATTGGCAAGATATCGCACTGCCTGTTTTGGATCAATACAAAAAAAACTGGAAAATTTTTCCGGACAAAAGAGTTTCGGTTCAATTGACCAATTTTGATAGCAATCCCATTATTGGAAAAAAACTGAAATTGGTAAATGATAACAAAGAAACCGTTTGGGAAAGCATAACCGATAATCGTGGAAATGCCGAATTGTGGATTTCTTCTATCATAAACCAACAAAATATTTTTGGAAATTATAGAATAGAAGATGAGTTTGGAAATGTTCTGTCTGAAAATGTAAAAGAATTCCGAAACGGACAAAATCTGATTAAAATCAACGAAAGTTGTACCAAAAAAAGAGCCTTGGATTTGGTTTTTATGGTAGATGCAACCGGATCTATGGGCGATGAAATTAATTATCTGAAATCTGAATTATTAGACGTTTTGAAAAAAGTAGAATCTAATCTAAAAAATACAAATGTGAGATATGGTTCGGTTTTTTACAGAGATCACGGTGACGATTATGTAACCCGCAAATTCAATTTTTCTAATGATGCCGAAAATCTGATTAATTTTATCAAAAAACAAAACGCAAAAGGTGGCGGCGACCAACCGGAAGCCGTTGTAGAAGCTTTGGAAACTTCGGTTGATGAACTTAGCTGGAGCAACGGAAATGCAACCAAGATAATGTTTCTACTTTTGGATGCACCACCACATTTGTCCGATGAAAACATTGAAAAGCTTCATCAAAAAATTAAATTGGCTGCCAAAAAAGGAATCACTATTATCCCAATTGCAGCAAGTGATACCGATAAACAAACAGAATATCTGATGCGTACTTTTGCACTGTTAACCAACGGAACTTATACTTTTCTTACCAATGACAGCGGAATAGGGAATAATCATATCAAGCCAACGGCAAGTGAATATGAGGTTGAAAAGTTGAATGATTTGTTGTTGAGACTAATTCTTCAACGTTCAACAGTTCCGGATTGTAAAAATGGCGTTACGAAAGAATTTATCAATAAAAAACTGGAAGTCGAAAGTTTGGATAAAAAGGATTTCTCAACCAAAATCTTTCCAAATCCTACCAAAGGCGTTTTCAAAATTGATACAAAAAGAGACATCGAAGAATTTGTTCTATATGATTATACAGGCAAGATATTATTAAGGAAAAATAATTTGAGCAAAGGTTCTAATTCATTTGATATTTCTGGATATCCTCAAAGCGTTTATGTGATTCGGCTGAAATATGGAACAGAATCAGAAACTTTTAAACTGATAAAGAATTAAATGATTAAGCAACTTTTAAAGTTGCTTTTTGTCATACTATGCTTCCAATAATTTTCCGTAAATTCGCATAAAATTTTTTAATCACATGAACTACGATATCATAGTTATAGGAAGTGGGCCTGGCGGTTATGTGACTGCAATCAGAGCTGCTCAATTGGGTTTCAAAACAGCCATTGTCGAAAAAGAAAATCTTGGAGGTATTTGTCTTAACTGGGGTTGTATCCCAACAAAAGCACTTCTGAAATCGGCTCACGTTTTCAATTATTTGAAACATGCCGAGGATTATGGTCTTAATAAAGTGGAGAACCCAGGATTTGACTTCACCAAAGTAATCCAGAGAAGTAGAGGGGTTGCTTCTAAGATGAGCAGTGGAATCCAGTTCCTGATGAAGAAAAATAAAATCGATGTGATCATGGGGACTGCCAAGGTAAAAGCTGGTAAAAAAGTTTCTGTTGTAGATGCTGAAGGAAAAACTACGGAATATACAGGAACACATATTATTATTGCAACCGGAGCACGTTCCAGAGAATTACCAAATCTTCCTCAGGATGGTAAAAAAGTAATCGGATACAGACAGGCACTTTCTCTTCCTGAGCAGCCAAAATCTATGATTGTTGTAGGTTCTGGCGCCATTGGAATTGAGTTTGCTGATTTCTATAATTCTATGGGAACTAAAGTTACCGTGGTGGAATTTTTACCAAACATTGTTCCTTTGGAAGATGAAGAAGTTTCAAAACACGTTGAGAAATCTCTGAAAAAATCAGGTATCGAGATCATGACCAATTCTTCTGTGGAATCTGTGGATACTTCCGGGAATGGCGTAAAGGCAAAAGTAAAAACAGCCAACGGAGAAATTATACTGGAAGCTGATATTCTTCTTTCTGCTGTCGGGATTGCTGCTAACTTAGAAGGAATAGGCTTGGAAGAAGTTGGAATCAAAACCGATAAAGGAAGAGTTTTGGTTAATGAATGGTATGAGACTTCTGTACCTGGCTATTACGCGATCGGTGATATTATCCCAACTCAGGCTTTGGCTCACGTCGCTTCTGCTGAAGGAATCACTTGTGTTGAGAAAATCAAAGGTCTTCATGTTGAAAAAATCGATTATGGCAATATTCCTGGTTGTACCTACTGTCATCCGGAAATTGCTTCCGTTGGTTTGACTGAGAAACAAGCTAAGGAAAAAGGTTATGAGCTTAAAGTGGGCAAATTCCCATTGTCAGCATCAGGAAAAGCGACTGCAAACGGCGATACAGACGGATTTATCAAAGTGATTTTTGATGCAAAATATGGTGAATGGTTAGGATGTCATATGGTTGGCGACGGTGTAACTGATATGATTGCTGAAGCTGTTGTTGCAAGAAAATTGGAAACAACTGGTCACGAGATCATCAAATCTATCCACCCACACCCAACGTTGTCTGAGTCTATTATGGAAGCTGCTGCTGCTGCTTATGGAGAGGTGATTCATATTTAATGAGATTAACATAATATTCATATTATAAAACCACAGATTGTTCTGTGGTTTTTTTAATTTTACTTTATGGAAGATTCAAAGTTGGGATTGGTTTTGTCAGGTGGAGGAACGCGTGGTTTGGCCCATGCAGGAGTATTGAAATTTCTAAATGAAAAAAATATAGAGCCGGATATTATCTCCTGCTGTAGTGCTGGTTCAATCGTTGGTTCTCTTTATGCATTTGGGAAATCACCAGAAGAAATTTTGGATTTTTTCCAGTCTGTATATTTTTTCAACTGGAAACATTTTACATTCAACCAACCGGGCTTGGTTTCATCAGCAATTTTCTCAACTTATCTTAATCCGATTTTTGAAGATTCGACTTTAGGTGATTTGAAAAAAGATGTCAGGATCGTTGCAACGGAACTGATTACTGGACAACAGAAAGTTTTCGAGAAAAATTATAAAGTGGTTGATGCAATTATTGCTTCGTCTTGTATTCCAGGGATTTCCACACCTTATTTTATAGGAACAGAAATGTATAGTGACGGAGGTGTTCTCAATAATTTTCCTGCGGATGTCATTCATAATGAGTGTGATACAATGATAGGTGTTTATGTGACGCCACCACAAGATGTAGAAGCTAATGACCTGAGAAGTATTCGTTCGGTAACTACGCGCGCCTACGAATTATTATCACACAGAACGGAAATTTACAAATTTGCATTTTGTGATTGGTTTATTACTTCCAAAAAACTTTCAAAATATGGAACCTTTGAAAGAAAACCACAAAGATTAGAAGAGATTTTTCAAATCGGTTACGAAGAAGCAAAACGAACTTTTTCCGAAAATGAAGAAGAATTTGAGCAGATTTTTATAAGATGAGATTCAAATTATTTTTTCACCACAAATTTTGCAGTAACGTGCATTATCATCATTGTCTTGGTTACCACATCTTTTGCATTGGAAATTGTTCCTATTTTGTTTTCTGAACTCGGATGTTACAATGCCGGTTGGAACGGCAATAATGCTATAACCGCATAGCATTACAATGATGGAAAGGATTTTTCCTACAGGAGTTCCCGGAGAGATATCGCCGTACCCTACGGTTGTAATGGTGACAACAGCCCAATAAACACTTTGAGGAATACTACTGAATCCATTTTTTCCTCCTTCAACAATATACATCAGTGAGCCAATAATTATGATAAAAATAATCATAAATAAAAGGAAAATATAAATCTTTCTGGAGCTGTGTCGTAATGCAGAAACAATGAATCTCCCATCGTGCATATAGTCGGCAAGATTAAAGATCCTGAAAATCCTGAGTATTCTGAGTATTCTTATAACTGCGACAAAATGCCATACAGGAAAAAATAAACTGATATAAAATGGTATAATTGATAAAAAATCAATGATTCCTAATGGACTGAAAATGTATTCTTTCCTGTCTTTTATACAAATAATTCTCAGGATATATTCTATCGTAAATATCAATGTGATGAAAAACTCGGCGTAATAAAATTCTCGATAATATTGTAGTCTTATGATAGGAATAGTTTCTACCATTAATAGAATGGTAGAAATCAGGATTAATGTCAATAAGCTTATATCAAAAATTTTTCCGGCTTTTGTGTTGGATAAATAAACGATTTCGTAAATTTTTTTTCTCCAGCCTTCTTCCGGAATAAGATCAAATTCTGGTTTTATTTTCATTGATTTAAAATAAAATATGAAGTTAATAAAAAAAATGTAAATAGATTGATAAATTATAGACAAAAGTCTTTTTTATTTGGACAAAAGTCTTATATTTGTAAATATAAAAACAAAGAAATGAAAAAGTATAAGACAATAGACGATTCCAATGTTGTTAATGAGCCTATCGCATTGTATGGTTATCAGAACTTTGATGATGCTGGTGTGTTTAAAATAATAGATATAGCACAAAAGGGTATTTCTTTCAAGTTTTTTGATAATCTGGTGAAGAAGTTTCCGTTCACTTTTCAGGAGTGGGCGGAGTTTTTACATATCTCAGGTAAAACACTGTCTCGCTATCAGAAAGAAGAAAAGACCTTTGACACACTACAGTCAGAAAAGATTCTTCAGATAGAGATGTTATACACAAGAGGAGAGAAGGTGTTTGGTTCTTCAGAGCATTTTTTGATTTGGTTGCAAACAAAGAATGTGGCTTTGGGAAAAACAAAGCCGCAAGATTTGTTAGGAAGTAGTTTTGGGATATCACTTCTTATGGATGAGTTAACTCGTATAGAGCACGGTATTTTAGCGTAGCCATGATAGTTTACAGGCTTTCGAAGGAAGTTTATGCAAACGACCTTTCCGGAAAAGGAGCGGAAATAGCCGGCGGGCGATGGAACAGCAAAGGCAGTGCTGCTTTATACACGGCACAATCCATTGCGCTATGCGTAACGGAAATAGCTGTTCATATTCCTTTGGGGATTTTACCAAAAGATTACCGTTTGATTCATATAGAAATTCCTGATACTGATTTTTTTGAACCCAAAAGATTACCAAAAGACTGGAATACTTTTCCTCATCCCGACAGCACGCAGAAAATTGGAGATCGATTTCTCAAAGAAAACAAATTCCTGTTTATGAAGGTTCATTCTGCGGCTGTACAAGGAGAGTTCAATTATATTATTAATCCAAAACATATTGATTTTTCTGATGTTAAAATCAAGAAAATAGAAAAGTTTACTTTTGATGACAGACTATTCATCAGATAAAAATAGAATTAAATGAAGATCAAAGAATTTATAAAGGAATTTGAACAAATCGTTCCAATAAGACAGGCAGAAGATTTCGATAATGTTGGCTTGCTTTGTGGAAGCCCTGACAGAGATATTTCTGGTGTTTTGATTGCGCACGATGCTTTGGAATCCGTTGTTGATGAAGCGGTTGAAAAGAATTATAATCTGATTCTTTGTTTTCATCCCATTATTTTTTCCGGACTGAAGTCGATTACTGGAAAGAATTATGTAGAAAGAGCTGTTCTGAAAGCTTTGGAAAATAAAATTGCAATCTATGCGATTCATACGGCTTTTGATAATGATTATTTTGGCGTAAATTATAAAATCTGCGAAGTTCTTGGTTTGAAGAATCAAAATGTTCTGATGCCAAAGCAAAATCAATTAAAAAAATTGGAAGTTTATGTTCCTGTTGATTCTGCTGAGAAGTTGAAAAATGCTCTATTTGAAGCTGGAGCTGGAAATATTGGTTTCTATGATGAATGTAGTTTTTCAATCAATGGCAACGGAACTTTTCGACCTTTGGAAGGTTCAAATCCGGTAACAGGAAGTCATAATGAAAGAGAAAACGCTAATGAAGTTTTACTTTCTGTAATATTTGAAGACTATAAAAAGCATCAGATTCTGTTTGTTATGAAACAAAATCATCCTTACGAAGAAGTCGCTTATCAATTAATTTCTCTCGAAAACGAAAATCAATATACTGGTTTGGGAAGATTTGGGGATTTGGAAATAGAAATGGATGAAATTAATTTTCTGAAATTCGTAAAGGAAAAATTCAATCTTAATGTTATCAGACACAATAATTTAACTCAGAAAAAAATTAAAAGAGTAGGTGTTTTGGGCGGAAGCGGAGCAAGCGGAATCAAGTCTGCATTATCCGCAAAATGTGATGCATATTTGACTGGCGATGTGAAATACCACGACTTTTTTTCCGGGGAAGATAAAATGCTGATTTGCGATATTGGACATTTCGAATCAGAACAATTTGTAACTCAACAATTATTTGAAATTTTGTCCGAAAAATTCACTACATTTGCAATCGCTAAAACGACAAAAAAAACAAATCCTGTTAATTATTTTATATAGATATGGCTAAAGTAAACGAAATTTCTGTTGAAGAAAAATTAAGAGCTCTTTACGATTTGCAAATTATCGATTCCCGTTTGGATGAGATTCGCAATACAAGAGGCGAATTGCCAATTGAAGTAGAAGATCTTGAGATAGAAATTGAAGGTCTTGAAAAAAGAGCACAAAAATTTGAGGCTGAAATTGCTGAACAAAATGCTGAGATCAATAACAAAAAAGAGTTGGCAAAGCAAGCTCAAAACCTTATTGATAAATACAAAGCTCAACAAGATAACGTTAGAAATAACAAAGAATTCGAAGCGTTAGCAAAAGAAGTAGAATACCAGGAGTTAGAGATCCAATTAGCTGAAAAAAGAATTAAAGAATTCGGATCCAGAATCGATCATAAGAAAGAAACTTTGTCTGATCTTAATGCTAAGATTGACGAATTGAAAAACCATCTTTCGCACAAGAAAAACGAATTGGATAATTTGATTTCTGAAACACAGAAAGAAGAAGATTATCTATTGGAAAAATCTAAAGAATTTGCTGAAAAAATTGATGACAGATTGTTGGCTTCTTACCAAAGAATCCGTCAAGGTTCATCTACAGGTCTTGCCGTTGTAGGTTTGGAAAGAGGAGCGCCAAAAGGTTCTTTCTTCACAATCCCGCCACAAAAGCAAATGGAAATAGCTCAAAGAAAGAAAATTATTATCGATGAGCATTCTGGAAAAATCTTGGTAGATGACGAGCTGGTGAACGAAGAAACTGCTAAAATGTTAGATATTATCAAATTCAACTAAGATTTTTTTAAAATATAAGAAAAAAGAGACCTGAAATTCAGGTCTCTTTTCGTTTGAGAGAAAATTAATATAAAATTACCGGATATTAACAGAACCGGAGCTGCTTTCGTTTTTGGTCACTTTGTTCAGGTCACCTCTTTTCACAACGTTGATATCTCCGCTGGAAGAAGCGCTTGCTGTTAAGCTATTACGAACACCAATCGTAATGTCAGCCGAAGAAGAAGTGGTAAGAACCGCGCTGTCTGCGGTTAAGTTTTCAGCTTTGATATCGCCACTTGAAGAAGCTTGTGCACTTACACTGTCTGCTTTTCCTTTGATATTGATTCCTCCTGAAGAAGAAGACTGCAGATTTAGATTTCTTGCATTGATTTCTCCATAAAAATCACCACTGCTGGAAGCTTGGATATTAATGTTGCTTCCGTTGATATTTCCTTTGATGTTTCCGGAGCTTGAAACTTTCACATCAAGGTCAGAAAATTTGAAATCATCTTTCAAAACAATGCTTCCGCTTGAGTTAGCTACCAATCCGTCAAAATCCTTAGCATAAACTTTAATTTTGATTCTATCGGTTGAGATATTCAGTTTACCTTCCGATTGGATTTTCACCTGGACTTTTCTGCCTTCCTGTTTTACGACTACATATTTCATCAGGTCAGAAGGAGCATACACCACAATTTTTTCTTCGCTGGATTTAAAAACTTCTGCGCTAAGAGAAGTTGAGATTTGTAACTCGTCAAAATCCATCGAATAAGATTTCTCGATCACTTCACCTTTTCCGGAGTCAGATAATAGGTGAGAAAACATCACGTCATTGGAACCATTTTTCTGTATGCAGGAAAAATTGGTAACAGAAGCCAAAAGAATTAGGGATAAAAATTTTATTTTCATAAGTATAATTTTTTATAGTTTTTGATTTGTTATTAATATGACAATTGAAAAGTCTTTTTCGTTACATCAAAAAATAAAAATTTTCATTTTAATTAATTTTCTAAATTTACAGCATTAAAAATAAATTATTGATTATGAAAAACATATTGTTTGCTTTCATATTGATAGGCCTTTCTGTTTCAGCATTCGCACAATCCGGTCCGCCGGCTGGTGATGCCAAAGTAGGAGAGTTCTATGGTCAGGATGTTTCCGCAAAAGCTATTAAGAAAGCAATTTCTACAGACGAACTGAATAAAGAATTAAAATCAACGCCGAAAATTTCTAAAACTTCCGTGAAAGGAAAAGTTACTGGCGTGTGTCCTAAAAAAGGATGTTGGGTAAGTCTGGCTACAGATTCTGGCGAAACTTTTTTTGTTAAAATGAAAGATTATGCATTCTTCGTTCCGACTGCTTTGGAAGGCAAAACTGTAGTGTTGGAAGGTAGCGCAGAAAGCAAAACGACTTCTGTAAAAGAATTGCAACATTACGCAGAAGATGCTAAAAAACCGCAAGCAGAAATCGATGCGATTACAGAACCAAAGACTGAAACAAGATTTTTGGCAAGCGCCATCAAGGTTGTAGAATAACTTGATTTGAATATAATTTACAGCTCCGGATTTTCTGGGGCTTTTTTATTAGGGCGTAACCCTTTGTTTTTCCAGAACATTAGTGATAAAAATCAAAGTTTGCCGTAGAAAAACAAGCGGGTCGGGCTATACGCTCATATCTTTTTTGCCCAAGCTTTTTCCAAAGCAAAAAAAGGATAACCGCTACTATCCCTTACGCGCTGGCGCAAAAAACGACATCTGACATCCGTCATCACGCTTCCAGAATCCGATTAATCTGTGTATATTTACACTCTAAATTTTCAAAAAATGGCAGACTGGAAAACCGTCAAAGAATACGAAGATATTACCTATAAAAAATCAAATGGCGTCGCAAGGATCGCTATCAATAGACCAGAAGTCAGAAACGCTTTCCGGCCAAAAACAACCTCAGAACTTTACGATGCTTTTTATGATGCTTACGAAGATTCGTCAATCGGGGTCGTGTTGCTGACAGGCGAAGGTCCGAGTCCAAAAGACGGCGGTCACGCGTTCTGTAGCGGTGGCGACCAAAAAGCACGTGGACACCAAGGTTATGTTGGCGAAGATGGAAGACATCGTCTTAATATTTTGGAAGTTCAGCGTTTGATTCGTTTTATGCCAAAAGCTGTGATCGCTGTTGTAAATGGTTGGGCTGTTGGAGGTGGACATTCGCTTCATGTGGTTTGCGATTTGACTTTGGCGAGCGAAGAACACGCGATTTTTAAACAAACCGATGCTGATGTTACGAGTTTTGACGGAGGTTATGGTTCTGCTTATTTAGCGAAAATGGTTGGTCAGAAAAAAGCAAGGGAGATTTTCTTCTTAGGCAGAAATTATTCTGCCCAGGAAGCGGCGGATATGGGAATGGTCAATGCGGTAATTCCTCACGCTGAATTAGAAGACACAGCTTACGAATGGGCTCAGGAAATACTTGCAAAATCTCCAACTTCTATTAGAATGTTGAAATTCGCTATGAATTTGACAGACGACGGAATGGTTGGTCAGCAGATTTTTGCAGGAGAGGCAACGCGTTTAGCTTATATGACAGAAGAAGCAAAAGAAGGCAGAAATGCCTTCCTGGAAAAACGTAAACCTGATTTCGGAGATAATCAGTGGATATCATAAAAATCAGTAAAATTGTATTGGTTTGAAGAAAGGATTTGAATTTCTGAAACAACTCTGCAGAAACAACAATCGTGAGTGGTTTTCTGAACATAAACTGCAATACGATGCGATTGCGAAAGCTAATAAAATTTTCTTTGATAAGATATTCTCGGACTTTCAGGAATATGATAATTTAGCGAATCTTCATGTTTTCAGAATTTATAATGATGTACGTTTTTCTAAAGACAAAGTGCCTTATAAAACCAATTTCGGTGTAGGATTATCCCGTAGAAAACCGTTTTTGAGAGGTGGATATTATATTCATTTAGAACCCGATAACAGTTTTGTTGGCGGAGGGTTTTGGGGACCAAATTCTGAAGACCTGTTCCGGATCCGAAAGGAATTTGAAAGCAATACAACAGAAATCAAAAGAATTACTTCGGACAAAACTTTTGTTAACTATTTCGGAAAACTGGAAGGAGAAGATGCTGTGAAAATCGCTCCTAAAGGATTTGATAAAAATCACCCAGCTATTGATTTGATCAAAAAGAAACAATATGTCGTGAAGAGAAAATTTTCTGATAAGGAGGTCTTTTCTGATGATTTTAAGGAAGAAATTATTTCTACTTTTCTTGCGATGCGCCCTTTTTTTGATTATATGAGTGATGTACTTACAACAAATTTGAATGGCGAATCTACAATTACAGATTAAAATTTAAAAATGACTAATTGGATAAAGGCAGCCCGGCTGCGGACATTACCACTTTCTTTGAGTGGAATTATTATGGGGAGTTTCATTGCAAAATGGAGACTTTCTGAGAATGGAGGAACTTGGGATTGGAGAATCTTTACTCTGGCACTTCTCGTAACATTATTATATCAAATCCTTTCCAATTTTGCTAATGATTATGGTGATGGGGTGAAAGGAACAGATAAAAACAGAATAGGAGAAGCTGAGCAAAGAGCGGTAGCCTCCGGAAAAATCACAGCAAATCAAATGAAAAATGCTGTAATTTTATTATCGGTTCTGTCTTTTGCTGCAACTGTTACTCTATTGTATGTAGCTTTTTATCCTGATTATATCAAAGAATTCTGGATTTTTATAGGGTTAGGAGTTGCCTGCATTTTAGCTGCAATTGGTTACACGGTAGGTAAAAAACCTTACGGATATTTGGGATTAGGTGATATTTTTGTGTTCGTATTTTTCGGCTTGGTTTCAGTTTGCGGCAGTTATTTCCTGTTTACAAAAACCTTTGATTATGATATTCTGATTCCGGCTTCTGCAATCGGAATGCTGAGTATGGCCGTTCTTAATCTCAATAATATGAGAGATATAGTAAATGATGAATTGTCCGGAAAGAAAACTTTTGCGCTGAGATTAGGCTATAAAAAAGCCATGATTTATGAGATTATTTTATTACAGTTACCAATCCTTTTGATGCTGATGTTCCTGATGATCAATTTTGCTCAGGATCAGAGAAATTACTACCCATTCATTGTGATGATTCTGATATTTCCTTTTATGAAATTAAGAAGAACCATTATGCAAATCAAAGAACCAAAATTACTTGATCCCTTCTTAAAACAGGTGGGAATCTTAACTCTTATGATGGCTGTCTTAACGGCTGTCGGACTTAATTTTGTTAATTAATAAATCGAATAAAAATGAAAATAAAATTCTTAGGACAAAACTGTTTTTTGTTCACGTATAACGGGAAAACGATTCTTTCCGATCCTTTTTACAACTACCAGAAAGAGCAATCCGGTTTTGATATCAAAGCTCAGAAAATTGATTATGTGTTGATTACACATGCGCACGGCGACCATATCGCTGATGTGAAAGAAGTTCTTGAAAATCATCCTGATGCAACTGTAATTGGACAACCAGAGATCTGTGGTTATTTTGGACATTCCAATAATATCGATATCAATTTCGGAGGTTCTGCAAAATTGGAAGGTTTGAAGATTTCTATGGTTCCTGCTTTACACACAAGTTCTTTCCCAGACGGAAGTTATGGCGGTTTGGCAGCAGGATATATTTTCAGATTTGAGGATAAAAGAAATTTATATCTGGCCGGAGATACAGGTGTAACTTCAGAAATGAGCTTGTTTCCGCAGGTTTTCGGAACTTTGGACTTATCCATCCTTCCGGTTGGGAAACATTATACGATGTGTCCTAGAAAAGCCGCTTTTGCAGCATCAGAATTATTGAAAACCCCTAAAGTTATTGGTTGTCATTTTGATACTTTTCCACCGATTGAAATCAATCACGATGATGCGAAAAAGCATTTCTCAGATAAGAACATCGAGTTTACTTTACCAAAACTAGGCGAGGAGTTCGAATTTTAATTAAAAAAATTCTGAGATTAAATAATTTCTAAATCACTTAATCTCAGAATTTCTTGATGTATAGATACAAAAAATGGCAAGCTACCTAAATCACACCGCTACAACCGATTACCTTTGCTGCGTTCCCACCCTGGAGGATTCTCAGGAGCTGGTTGTTTAGGACTTGCCGGTGCAAAGATAAAAATTTAATATTGAATTAAAAAATGAGACATACAGGATATTAAGACTAATTATATAATTATGATTTTAAAAAACTGATTCTCAGAATTAAAAATTTTCAATTTTTTTAGAAAAATAAAATTATGACAAAAAATCCTGTAGCCGTTGGCTTTGGTTTATTTTTAGCGACAATGTTAGTGTTCTTCGTTGTTTATTACTTTTTTGCAGACGCCAATTATTGGAACACGACGATGAGAGTCAATGCTTTTGGAATGACATTTCTTTACGTGTTTGGTGGATTTATTTCTGTGCTTTGGCTTCGTGGAAAAGATAAAATCACTTATCCGCAGGCTTTTAAACAATCTTTTGTGACACTGTTCGTTGGTGGATTTCTTTCAATGCTGTCTATTTTCGTATTTCTGAATTATGTTGATACCGATGCTAGAGATATGCTGAGTCATCAATACATCCAAACCGAATTGGATAATCTGGATGTAGCTTATGAACAGAAAAAATTGGAAGCAGCGAATCTGAAGGACCAAACTAAAATCAAAGAGCTGGAAACAGATTATAAAAATGCCAAAGAAGCTAGAGTAGCAGCTCAGAAAGAGAACCGCAATTATTTTTCTTTCCAATTTTTGTCTGCTGTTTTTGGTGGATTTTTACTATTTTATTTACTTTTGTCTATTATCATTGCTGGCTTTTTGAAAAATAAAAAACGATACGAGTAAGATGTTGGATAATAAATAATTATGGGGCTCTTTTTAAATTATTAAATTAATCATTTATCCCTAAGATTATAAAATCTAATATCTAAAATCTAACATCTAACATCTTTTATAAAAAAATGAATCTTTCTATAATTGTCCCATTACTTAACGAGCAAGACTCTCTGGAAGAGTTGTTCACCCGAATCGACAACGTTTGCCGAGATAACAAATTATCTTACGAAGTCTGGTTCATCGATGACGGAAGTACGGATTTGTCCTGGTCCATTATTGAAAATTTGAAAATCCAACATCCACAGATTCATGGGATTAAATTTTCTAAGAACTACGGAAAATCTCAGGCGCTTCACGCAGCTTTCGAAAAAGTCAATGGCGATGTGATTATTACAATGGACGCAGATTTACAAGATTTTCCGGAAGAGATTCCTGAATTGTACGAAATGGTAACTCTGGGCAATTATGATATTGTTTCCGGCTGGAAAAAGAAACGTTTCGATAATGTAATGACTAAAAATATTCCATCAAAATTGTTCAATGCGGCGGCCAGAAAAGTTTCCGGCGTTTCACTTCACGATTTCAATTGTGGTTTGAAAGCTTACAGAAAACAAGTCGTAAAATCCATTGATGTTTACGGCGATATGCATCGTTATATTCCGGTTTTGGCGGCTAATGCAGGTTTCAGAAATATTACCGAAAAACCGGTTCAGCATCAGGCAAGACCTTACGGAACCTCAAAATTTGGGACTGAGCGTTTTGTTCGTGGATTTTTGGATTTGGTGACACTTTGGTTTGTCAGCAGATTTGGTGGGAGACCGATGCATTTCTTCGGCGCTGCCGGAACATTGATGTTCATTATCGGGTTTTTATCGGCAGTTTGGCTAGGCGTTTCAAAACTGATTGATGTTTATATCTTCAAAATTTACGGTAATCTGATTGCTAATAATCCTTGGTTTTTCATTGCTTTGACGATGATGATTCTGGGAAGTTTATTGTTTGTAGCTGGATTTTTAGGCGAATTGATTATTAGGACTAATCGTGAGCATAAGAATTATCATATTGAGGAATTGATATAATTTAAAATGAAATATTATTTATACTTATTTCTAATTTTCACAGCCATTTCCTGCGGAAAAGTAAAACCAAAAGGCGGAATCCAATCCAAAGATGTAGAATTGGCCGAGTTTAATAAATTGGATTTAAAGGGAAAATTCCGTGTTTTTTATGTTCAGAGTGCACACAACTTTGTGAATGTGGAAACTTATCCTAGTTTCTTTGATAATCTTAATATTGAAGTTAAAGATAAAAATCTGTCAATTTCTGAGAAAAACGAAACGGATAAAGTTGATTTTTATAATATTACGATTTACGGAAAAACTCCGTTTGATGTGATTAAAATAGCTGATTCTGTAGAACTTAACATCTCAAGTCAAATGAAAGTTGAAAATTTTGCACTTCATTTAAAAGATAATGCTAAATTTATCGGTTCAGTGATTTCGGAAAAGGCTGAGATAGAAATGGCAAACAAAAGCCGGGCTAATCTGCTGGGAAAAACAACTTTAGCCAAACTTAATATTAAAGATACCGCGAGTATTATTTCGCCGTATTGGTATATCAAAGATTTGGAAATAGAGTCTCAGAACGGGAATTATGCAGAACTGAATGTCGATGAAGAAATTAAAGGAAAAATCGGTAATACATCAAAATTGATTTATTACGGAAATCCTTCGAAAAAACTGAAAGTAACTGATAAAGCGACTTTAGAGAACAAGAAATTAAATTAAACAAAAAACTATAAATAATGTCAGAATTATCAACATTAGATAAAGCAAAACTTTGGCTTGGAGAAGCATTTGACGAAGAAACCAGAAATGCCGTACAAACTTTAATTGATTCCAATTCACCTGATTTGGAAGATTCTTTTTACAGGGAATTAGAATTCGGAACAGGAGGAATGCGTGGTGTAATGGGAGTTGGAACCAATCGTTTAAATAAATATACGTTAGGTCAAGCTACTCAAGGACTTGCTAATTATCTTCATCAATCTTTTCCAAATGAAGAAATCAAAGTAGCGATTGCTTATGACGTTCGCAATAATTCGAAAGAATTCGGGAAAATTGTTGCGGATGTTTTGACCGCAAACGGAATCAAAGTTCTTTTGTTCAAGGAACATCGTCCAACTCCGGAATTGTCTTTCACTGTTCGTGATAAAAAATGCAACGCGGGAATCGTTTTGACAGCTTCCCACAACCCACCGGAATACAACGGTTACAAAGTATATTGGAATGACGGTGCTCAAATCGTTCCGCCAGATGATGAAAATATCATCAGAGAAGTTTATGCAACTAAGTTTGAGGACATCAAATTCAACGGAAATGATGATTTAATCGAATGGGTTGGCGAAGACCAGGATGATGTTTACATCGATGCTTGTATGGAAAATTCTCTTTATCAAAATGTTGGAAGAGATAACTTAAACATTGTTTTCACATCCATCCACGGAACAACTTATACGACCGTTCCAAAAGCATTGAAGAAAGCCGGATTTACAAAATTGGATTTGGTTAAGGAACAGATGATTCCAAGCGGAAATTTCCCAACCGTAGCTTCCCCGAATCCGGAAGAACCAGCAGCATTGTCTATGGCAATGGATTTGGCAAGAATTACCAATGCTGATATAGTTATCGGAACAGACCCGGACGGCGACAGGCTAGGAATTGCAGTTAGAAATCTTGAAGGCGAAATGCAGCTTCTGAACGGAAATCAAACCAATACAATCTTAACATATTATATTCTTGACCAGTGGAAAAAAGCAGGAAAAATCACCGGAAAAGAGTTCATTGGTTCTACCATTGTAACTTCTGACGTGTTCTTTGATGTTGCAGAGAAATTCGGAGTGGATTGCAAGGTTGGTTTGACAGGTTTCAAATGGATCGGCAAGATGATTCGTGATTTTGAAGGTCAGGAAAAGTTTATTTGCGGCGGCGAGGAAAGTTTCGGTTTTATGACTGGAGATTTTGTTCGTGACAAAGATTCTTGTGGTTCAATCCTGACAGCCTGTGAAATCGCTGCTTGGTGTAAAGCTAATGGAACAACGGTTTACGAATATATGATTGAAATCTACAAAGAAGTTGGTTTCTATTACGAAGGCTTGATTAATGTCGTAAGAAAGGGTAGAACAGGAGCGGAAGAAATTACGCAAATGATGAGCGATTTCAGAAGTAATCCTCCGAAAGAAATTGCTGGTTCTCCTGTAGAAGAAGTGAAGGATTTCAAGGAACAGACCTGTTTTGTTGTTTCTAAAAACGAAAAAAGAGTAATGGACGATATTCCGAAGTCTAATGTATTGATTTTCTATACTCAAGACGGAACTAAAGTTTGTGTTCGTCCTTCCGGAACCGAACCAAAAATAAAATTCTATGTTTCTGTAAAAGACAGCATCACCTCCAAAGAAGATTTTGTTGCAAAACTTCCTGTGTTGGAAGCGAAAATTGCGAAGGTAAAACAGGACCTTAATCTGTAATTGAAATTTTATCAGAATAGAAATATAATCCAAAATATTTTTAACCTAAAGTTCTCAATTACTGAAGCGATTTAGTTTTGAGAACTTTTTTTGTTGTGTAACTTGAATTAATCTGTTACATTTAACAAATTTGCAAATCATAAAAAGTAAAAATCCGGATGCACTCCGGAACAACATCAAAAAATATCTCAGTGAAAGTATCAAAACTCGCATCTAACCTGATTGGTTCAGAAATCATTAAAATCGGAAATGAAGTCAATGATCTGAAAGCCAAAGGTGCACAAATCTCAAATCTTACAATTGGCGACCTTAATTCTAACATCTATCCAATTCCATCCGAATTGAAACAGGGAATTGAGAAAGCTTATAAAAATAATCTGACCAATTATCCACCGGCAAACGGTTTACAATCTCTAAGATCTTCCGTAAGCAATGACCTTAAAAAACGTTGGAATCTGGATTATTCAGCCAATGATATTTTGATTACGGCTGGTTCAAGACCTTTAATTTATGCGGTTTTCAAAACAATTGTTGACGAAGGAGACAAGGTAATTTACCCGATTCCTTCCTGGAATAATAATCATTATGCTTATTTAACAAGTGCGAATGCAGTTGAAGTGCAGACCCAGGAATCAAATAATTTCTTACCGACAGCGGACGACCTTCGTCCTTATGTTGATGGCGCTGTTTTGCTCTGTCTTTGTTCTCCACTGAATCCAACAGGAACAATGTTCACAAAAGAGCAATTGTCTGAGATTTGTGAATTGGTTTTGGAAGAAAACAAAAAAAGAGGCGCAGACAAAAAACCTCTTTACTTGATGTATGACCAGATCTACGCAATGTTGACTTTTGGTGCTGACCATTACAATCCGGTAAGTCTTTTCCCTGAAATGAAAGATTACACGATTTATGTTGACGGAACATCTAAATGTTTTGCTGCAACAGGTGTTAGAGTAGGTTGGGGCTTCGGACCTAGTTTGGTAATTGATAAAATGAAAGCTCTTTTGACACACGTTGGAGCTTGGGCGCCAAAACCAGAACAGGAAGCGGTTGCTGAATTTTTAACTGATGATTCTGCAGTAGATAAATTTCTTGATGATTACAAACAAAAACTGAATATAAGTTTGAAAGAACTTCACGCAGGAATCCAAGATTTAAAATCGAAAGGATTGGCTGTGGAAAGTATCTCGCCAATGGGTGCGCTTTATTTGACCATAAAATTGGATTATTTGGGCAAAACCACTCCAGAGGGAAAAGTGATCGAGAATTCTACAGATTTGGTTTTCTATCTGATTAATAATGCAGGAATGGCTTTGGTCCCGTTCTCAGCATTTGGAAATGATAAGTCAGTGCCTTGGTTCAGAGCTTCTGTTGGAGGCTGTTCGTTGGATGATATTAAGGATTGTCTTCCGAAGTTGCAAAGAGCTTTAGAAAATCTTAAATAGTTATAAGTTATTAATTATGAGTTATGAGTGACAGTATTGTTGGTAGAAAAAGTTTTGAATTCGCTGTCAAAATTGTAAATTTTTATAAAAAGTTTTCTGTTGAGAAAAGAGAATTTATTTTATCAAAACAATTACTTCGTTCGGGAACTTCTGTTGGTGCTAATATCAGAGAAGGAATTAATGCCCAAAGTAAAAGAGATTTTATTCATAAACTTTCAATTGCACAAAAAGAATGTGATGAAACTATTTATTGGATAGATTTGTTATTTGAAACCAATTATATTCAGAAAGAAGATTTTGATGATTTAAAAAATGATGCAACTGAAATTTTGAAAATCTTGAGAAGCATTATTAAAACGACAAAAGCTAACAATTCATAACTATTAATTCATAACTCATAATTAAACTATATGAAAGTTATCGCAGTTATTCCTGCTCGTTACAATTCAACCAGATTTCCCGGAAAACTAATGGAGATTTTAGGGAACAGAACCGTGATTAATACTACCTATCAGAATGTTGTCGATACTGGTTTGTTTGATGACGTTTTTGTCGCTACGGATTCTGAATTGATTTTTGATGAGATTTCAAAAAACGGCGGAAAAGCTGTAATGACAGGAGAACACGAAACCGGGAGCGACAGAATTGCGGAAGCTGTTCAAAACATCGATTGTGATATTGTGATTAATGTTCAGGGCGATGAACCTTTCCTCAAGAAAGAACCTTTGAAGCAGTTGATTGATGTTTTTTATAGAGATGATAAAAAGGAAATTTCTTTAGCTTCATTGAAAATTCAATTAAAAGAAGCTGAGGAAATCCAAAATCCAAATAATGTCAAAGCTATAACGGATAATAATGGGTTTGCGCTGTATTTCAGTCGTTCAGTAATTCCTTTTCACCGCGAATTGACTTACAATGTCAAATATTACAAACATATTGGCGTTTATGCTTTCAGGAAAGAAGCTTTGATTAAATTCTCTTCTCTGGAAATGACACCTTTGGAAATTTCTGAAAAATTGGAACAGCTGCGCTATTTGGAAAATGGAATGAAAATTAAATTGGTCGAAACAGATTTCATTGGCGTTGGAATCGATACGCCGGAAGATTTGGATAAGGCAAAAAAACTGATTTAATTTAGCTGTTATTAATGTTAAAATTAACGTTCTTTAAGACAAGAAGCCAAATGAAAATTTTATCTTAGCAACCTTAAAAATTCTGAATGAAACAATTAATCCTCATATTTTCTGTTATATTTTCTATCGTTTTGTCTGCTCAATCGGCAAAGGATATCATCGATAAAAACATAGAAAACTCTGGAGGTCTTACCAATTGGAAACTTCTGAATACGGTTCAGATACAGGGGAGAGTAACCTTGGGAGTTAATGATTCTTATCCGATTAAAATCTATCAGCAACGTCCGAATCTGACAAAAACAGCAATTGTAATGGGTGGAAAAGAAACACCTGTTGAAGGCTTTGACGGAAAGAATGGTTATGCAATGAATTATGCTCAGAACAAGCTCCAGCAATACACAGATTACATTCCTGAAAATTTTGATAATGACTTTATCGATTGGGAAAACAAGGGTTTTGAAGCTGAATTGTTAGGCAAGGAAAAAATCGGGGAACAATTGTATTTCAAAGTGGAACTGACGAAAAATGTCAACAAAACCATTTATTATTTTGATGTCAAAAATTATATGTTGTTCCGAGAAATCAAGAAAGACGAAATCCTGACTTATTCCGATTACAGAAAGGTTGGAAACTTACTAATGCCATACAGAATCGAATCGTCTTCGCCTAAAAAAGACAGCGATTATGTAATGATGATCAATAAAATCGAAATCAACAAAGAATTACCGAAAAATACTTTTAAATTCTGATTTGGTCAATGGAAACTGAAGAAATCCGCGAATATTGTTTATCCAAAAAAGCTGTAACAGAAGGCTTTCCTTTTGATAATGAGACTTTGGTTTTCAAGGTTGGCGGTAAAATGTTTCTTTTAATTTCTTTAGAAAAGCAACCTGCAACATTCTCTGCAAAAGCTGATCCGGAATGGAGCGAAGAACTCCGTGAAAATCATCCTCAGATTTCCGGCGCTTATCATATGAACAAAACTCATTGGAACTCAGTTCTCTGTGAAGGTCTCAAAAAAGATTTGATTCTTAAATTAATTGATCATTCTTACGATTTGGTTTTTAATTCGTTAACTAAAAAATCAAGAGAAGAAATTCTGAATAGTTAATTTTCTGATTTTAAATTCAAATGAATTAGATGTACAACAAAGAAAGATGTCTTACATTTAAGCTTGTTAATACCTTTATGTTTTTTATTTTCTCATTTTGAGATAATAAAATAATTTGTATATTAGGCATTCGAAAATTTCTATTTGAAAAGAGTGAATTTTATGATAAAAAAAATAATATTACTTTCTGTACTTAGCTGTATATCACATTTTAGCTTCGCTCAGAAAACAACCCCAATTTACTTAGACGATTCCAAACCTGTTGAACAACGTATTGAAGATGCTTTGTCAAGGATGACTTTGGAGGAGAAAATTAATCTTATCCATGCTCAGTCCAAATTCAGTTCGCACGGAGTTCCGAGATTGGGAATTCCGGAATTATGGACTGCAGACGGACCTCATGGTGTACGTTCGGAAGTGCTTTGGGACGAATGGGATCAGGCTGGCTGGACCAATGATTCAATTATAGCTTATCCTGCGCTGACAGCCCTGGCGGCAACGTGGAACAGGAATATGTCTTCCATCTACGGTAAATCTCTTGGTGAAGAAGCAAGATACAGAAAAAAGGATGTTATTCTGGGACCTGGGGTCAATATTTACAGAACTCCGCTCAATGGCCGTAACTTCGAGTATATGGGAGAGGATCCGTTTTTAAGCTCTCAAATGGTTGTTCCTTATATCAAAGGTGTTCAGTCCAATGGTGTTGCTACAAGTGTAAAACATTTTGCATTGAACAATCAGGAAACTTTCAGACACTCGAGTAATGTGATTGTTGATGATAGAGCTTTGTACGAGATTTATTTACCACCGTTCAAAGCAGCGGTTCAGGAAGGTGATTCCTGGACAATAATGGGTGCTTATGATTTATATAAAGGACAACATGCCAGCCACAATCAATACTTATTGAATGATATCCTGAAAGGTGAATGGGATTATAAGGGTGTTGTAGTTTCGGATTGGGGCGCAGTTTTAGATACCAATCAGGCTATTCATAATGGTTTGGATTTGGAATTCGGAACATGGACCAATGGTTTGTCAAAAGGAACAAGCAATGCTTATGACAATTATTATCTGGCTAAACCTTATTTGGATCTGATCAAATCCGGAAAAATCGGAACTAAAGAGTTAGACGACAAAGTGAGAAGAGTTCTCGGTTTAGCTTATAAAACATCTATGAACAAGAACAAGCCTTTTGGATCTATTGCTTCAGAAGCTCATATTGCTGCAGCAAAACAGATCGCTTCTGAAGGAATTGTTTTGCTTCAGAATCAAAAAGCGATATTACCAATCAATTTAGCCAAGACTAAAAAAATTGCCGTGATAGGTGAGAATGCTATCAAAATGATGACCGTTGGCGGTGGAAGTTCTTCTCTTAAAGTGAAATATGAAACACTGCCACTGGATGGCATCAAAGAACGTTTCGGAAAACAAGCGGAAGTAGTTTATGCCAGAGGTTATGTTGGCGATGTAGGTGGCGAATATAACGGTGTAAAATCCGGACAAAATCTTAAAGAGACGCGTTCTTCTGCTGAATTAATTGCTGAAGCCGTAAAATTGGCGAAAGAATCTGATTTCGTAGTTTTTGTCGGAGGTCTTAATAAAAGTGACCATCAGGATGCAGAAGGTATGGACAGAGAAAGTTATGGTTTGCCATACAATCAGGATGCAGTAATTTCAGCTTTGGCAAAAGCGAATAAAAATCTTGCCGTTGTCCTGGTTTCCGGTAATGCTGTTGCAATGCCTTGGATCAAAGAAGTTCCGTCCGTATTACAATCTTGGTATCTCGGATCAGAATCTGGTCATGCCATTGCAGCAATTCTTGCTGGTGATATCAATCCTTCCGGAAAATTGCCTTTCACTTTTCCGGTTAAGTTAGAAGATAATTCGGCGCATGCTTTGGGAGAATATCCTGGAAACAAAGAAGAGCTGGCTGCAGGAAAAGGAAAAGAACTGAAAGATCCGATTAATATTACTTACAATGAAGGAATCTTCGTTGGTTACCGTTGGCACGATACCAAAAATATCAAACCGTTATTCAGTTTTGGACACGGTTTGAGTTACACGACTTTTGAATATGGAAAAGTTAAAGCAGATAAATCTGAACTGACAGCAAATGATAAAATAACCTTCACAGTTAATGTGAAAAATACAGGTAAAGTGGATGGAGCAGAAGTGGTGCAATTGTACATCAGTGATTTGAAATCATCTTTACCAAGACCTTTGAAAGAACTGAAAGGCTTTGATAAAGTTTATTTGAAAGCCGGTGAATCCAAAGATGTTTCTATCACAGTTGATAAATCTGCATTGAGTTTCTTTGATCCGGTGAAACACGATTGGGTTGCAGAACCGGGAGATTTCGAAGCGCTGGTAGGAAGTTCATCTTCTGATATCAGAACTAAAATCAAGTTTACATTGAAATAAGTTTTATTGGAAATATAAAATTAAAGGATAGCAATTGCTATCCTTTCCTATTTCTTAAAACTGAAATTCTGCAGTCAATCTTTTGTCTTCATCCAATCTTTCAATCAGCTTCTCCAAACCTTCAAACTTAATTTCATCGTGTAAATAATCCCGGAATTTGATAGTGATTTCTTTATCATAAATATCCTGGTCAAAATCCAGAATATAAACTTCGGTATGTAAAGATTGATTTTTGTCGTCAATAGTAGGATTGGTTCCAATACTCAGCATTCCTTTGTAGAATTGATTGTCAATCCACACTTCAACAATATAAGCACCTTTTTTAGGAAGTAGCTTGTTGATTGGAACTTCAATATTTGCGGTTGGGTAACCAATAGTTCTACCGAGTTTTTTACCGTGAATAACTTTTCCTGTCAAAGGATAATTGTAGCCCAGCATTTGATTCGCATCATTGATTCTGCCTTCCGAAAGTGCTATCCTGATTTTTGTAGAACTGATATTAAAGTCATTCTTTTGTACAGCTTCCAATTGATTGACTTGAAAACCTAATTCATTGGAAAGAGATCTCAGCAATTCAAAATTCCCGCTTTTATTTTTCCCGAATGTATGATCATAACCTATTATGATATGCTTGACATTAAGCTTGTTAACCAAAATTTTTTCACAAAATTCTGTTCCTGTCAGATTTCTGAATTCTTCATCAAAAGTTTTTAAGAAGATATTCTTAATGCCGCTTTTTTCAAGAAGTTCTAATTTCTCTTCCAGCGTGTTGAGCATTTTTACATCATCATCCGGATTGAGAAATTTTCTTGGATGTGGCCAAAAACTTAGAATGGCAGATTCCAGATGTTCTTTTTCTGCAATTTCATTTAGTTTATTAATAATGGATAAATGTCCCAGATGGACACCGTCAAACATACCCAAAGATAATGCTAATGGTATCCTAGATTGGTAGTCTGTAAGATCTCTGATGATTTTCAAATTCTGAATTTTATGGCAAAAAGTAATCAAATCTGCCTGTGTAAAAATACACCTAAATAGTGTGCTATAAATTGTCATACAAATATGATAAAAATCTTTTTTTCTGACAATGCTCGTTAACAAACTTTTATTATCTTTGCGCACAAGTAAAAATTTAGTAATGGCAAACCAAATTAAAGGAAAAATTTCACAAATTATCGGACCGGTTATCGACGTGGTTTTTAATGAAGTTGAAGAATTACCAAAAATATATGACGCTTTAGAAATCACTAAAAGCAATGGAGAAAAAGTTGTTTTAGAGGTTGAGCAGCACATTGGTGAAGATACGGTAAGATGTATCGCAATGGATGCTACAGATGGTCTTCAAAGAGGTCAGGAAGTAACTGGTACAGGTAAACAAATTACAATGCCGGTTGGTGATGAAGTTAACGGTCGTCTTTTCAACGTTGTAGGAGATGCTATTGATGGGATCCAGAATTTGTCAAAAGAAGGAGGTTTGCCAATCCACAGAGAAGCACCAAAATTCGATCAGTTATCAACTTCTGCTGAAGTTCTTTTCACAGGGATCAAAGTAATCGACCTTGTAGAGCCTTATGCAAAAGGAGGTAAAATCGGGTTGTTCGGTGGAGCTGGTGTAGGAAAAACAGTATTGATTCAGGAATTGATCAACAACATCGCAAAAGGACACGGTGGTCTTTCCGTATTCGCAGGAGTAGGAGAAAGAACAAGAGAAGGGAACGACCTTTTGAGAGAGATGTTGGAATCGGGGATTATTAAATATGGTGACGAGTTCATGCACTCTATGGAAAATGGAGGTTGGGATCTTTCTAAAGTAGATCTAGAAGCTATGAAAGATTCTAAAGCTGCTTTCGTTTTCGGACAGATGAATGAGCCGCCAGGAGCAAGAGCTAGAGTAGCGTTGTCTGGTTTGACTTTAGCTGAATATTATAGAGATGGTGGAGAAACTGGTCAGGGTAGAGATGTACTATTCTTTGTAGATAACATCTTCCGTTTCACACAGGCTGGTTCCGAGGTATCTGCACTTTTGGGTCGTATGCCATCAGCGGTAGGTTACCAACCAACTTTGGCATCTGAAATGGGTGCGATGCAGGAAAGAATTACTTCAACTAAAAATGGTTCAATTACGTCTGTACAAGCGGTTTACGTACCTGCGGATGACTTAACTGACCCGGCTCCTGCAACTACATTTGCTCACTTGGACGCAACAACAGTACTAGATAGAAAAATCGCTTCGTTAGGTATTTATCCAGCAGTAGATCCTTTGGCTTCTACATCAAGAATCTTAGCGCCGGAAATCATTGGCGAAGAACATTACAACTGTGCTCAGAGAGTAAAAGAAATTCTTCAGAGATATAAAGCTCTTCAGGATATCATTGCGATCCTTGGTATGGAAGAACTTTCAGAAGAAGATAAATTGGTAGTTTACAGAGCTAGAAAAGTTCAGAGATTCTTATCTCAGCCTTTCCATGTTGCTGAACAGTTTACTGGTATCCCAGGATCATTGGTTGATATCAAAGATACCATCAAAGGATTCAATATGATCATCGATGGAGAATTGGATCAATATCCGGAAGCTGCTTTCAACTTGAAAGGAACTATCGAAGAAGCTATTGCAGCCGGACAAAAAATGTTAGCTGAGAACGCTTAATTAGAAAATAGAATAAAGAAAAAAGAGTCAAGATAGTTCTCTTTTTTCTTTTCTCTTTACTCTTTAATCTGACAAAATGAATATAAAAATTTTAACTCCGGAATATGTTGTTTTTGATGGTGAGGTAGATTCAATTCTTCTTCCTGGGAAAAGCGGGCAATTCCAGATATTCAAAAACCACGCGGCAATCGTTTCTGCTTTGGTAAGTGGTAAAGTTAAGATCTACACAGATAAAGTAGGTTCTGCTTATCAAAAATACCTTACAAAAGAAAATGATGCTAAATCTGTTTTTTCTTATGAAATTAAGAGTGGTGTTTTAGAATTTAATAATGATAAAGGAATTATTCTTTGCGAATAAAAATCCTTAAAATCACATAATAAAAAAGAATCATTAATTATTTAATGATTCTTTTTTGTTTTATAGAATGATAAAAATTACCAGTTGCTCAAACCATTTTGAAGAGCTTTTTTATAATTTTCTTTGTCAAAAGAATAGAGATCTGGAGCTTTGTGAGCACCACCACGTCTTTGTTCATCAAGCCTTTTTAGAATACCCAGATTCTTGATTTTACGATAAAAATTTCCTCTGTTAAGTTCTTTACCCAGAATTGTCTCATAAAGCTTTTGCAATTCTGATAATGTAAACTTTTCAGGAAGCAGATTGTATCCGATTGGTTTAATAGAAATGCGCTCTCTTAAAGTCAGTAGTGCTTTGTCTATAATTTCCCGATGATCCATGGCCAGTTCAATCTCAGGGAGCTGACTCAGATAGACCCATTCGCAAGTTTCACTGAATTGATCTGGTATTGGGTGCAATTCCGAAGCACTGTATAATGCATAAAATCCAATGGTTATGAATCTTTGTTTTTGAAATAAGGTCTCATCAAAATCTTCAAAATAGAATTCACTTCTGTTCTTTTTCCCAAAAACACCAAATTCTTCAAGATAAACACCGGTAACGCCAGCTCTGTCCTTTAGTATCCTTACAACAGCTTCATCCAGATCTTCATCTTTTGCAATATATCCACCGGGTAACAACCACTGCTTTCTGTAGTTCATTTTTAAAAGAAGAACTTTCAATTCATTTTGATCAAATCCGAAAACAACGGTGTCTGCGGATAGATGTGGTAAAAAAAATTCTTTAGCCTCTTTGGACTGATTTAAAAACTGTTGTTTAGAATCTATCATATTTATTACAAAAACTCAATATTACAAATATATTAATAAAATCTAACCAACCAAAGGAGAATCATATTGTAAACGATAGCATTTATTTAAGAAATATAATGTCTCAAAATAAGAATTAATCAATAAAACAGACTATCTTTAGCACTTTTTAAATGAATGATTATGACGAATGAAGTACAATCTAAGAGGAATTACACAATTCCTCTGATTACCATTACCCTTTTGTTTTTTATGTGGGGATTCATCACGTGTATGAATGATATCCTCATTCCTTACCTGAAACAGCTTTTCAGCCTTTCTTTCTTCGAATCGATGCTGGTGCAGTTTTGTTTCTTCGGAGCTTATTTTATCGGCTCGCTGATTTACTTTTTAATCTCAACAACCAAGGGTGACCCAATTGATAAGGTAGGTTACAAAAAAGGAATTCTTTTCGGGATTTTCCTGGCGGCTTTGGGCTGTGTCCTGTTTTATCCGGCGGCAAGTTTCGCTTCTTATCCATTATTTTTAGGAGCGTTATTTATTTTAGGATTAGGATTTACGGTATTACAAATTACCGCAAATGCTTACGTTTCTCTTTTGGGACCGGAAGATTCCGCATCCAGCCGACTGAATATGACCCAGGCTTTCAATGCTTTCGGAACAACGATTGCGCCGGTTTTGGGCGGACATCTGATCTTCGAATTGTTTTCTGCTCCGGACGGATCTTTCTCTGCAGCAGCCACTAAAATTCCTTATCTGATCTTTGCAGCGATCCTTTTGTTGGTTGCTTTATTGATCTCACGGGTTAAGCTTCCTGATTTCCAGGTAAAAGGTGAAGAATTGGTAAAAGGTTTTGGTGCTTTGCAGCATAATCATTTGAAATTCGGAGTTTTGGCGATGTTCTGCTATGTTGGCGGAGAAGTGGCGGTAGGAAGCTTTATCATCAGCTTTTTGGAACAGCCACAAGTCATGAATCTTTCCGAAGTAGTAAGTAAAAATTACCTTTCTTTATATTGGGGAGGCGCGATGATCGGGCGTTTCTTAGGTGCAATTTCACTGAATCATTCCATCAGCCAGAGTAAAAAAGCTTTGTATATGCTGGGTGCAGCTGCAGCGGTATTTTTAGTGATTTTCAGCATTGTTGATCTTACATTTTCACAGATTAGCTTTTTCCTTGCATTTATAGCTTTGAATTTCGTAGCATTCTTCGTAGGAAGATCTGCTCCGGCGAGAACGTTATCTATCTTTGCTGCAGTGAACGTTGTCTTATTAATTTCAGCGATGCTGAATCACGGCGCATTGGCAATGTACAGCATCTTAGGAATCGGGATCTTCAACTCGATCATGTTCTCTAATATTTATACGTTGGCAATTTCAGGTTTAGGAAAATATACGAGCCAAGGATCTTCTTTAGTTGTAATGGCTATCTTGGGAGGAGCTATTGTTCCTATTTTCCAGGGTTATCTGGCGGATGTTTTCGGCGTTCAGCATTCCTTTGTGATTCCTGTGTTCTGTTATCTGGTGATTTTGATTTTTGGTGCGTATTGTACTAAATATTTAAGTCATGTGAAACAAGATGCCGATGCTAAGTCTGGACATTAAAATTTTTGCTTTATATAAATGAAAAACCTGCTTTTGAGCAGGTTTTTTGATATGTAATCTATTATTATTTAGTTTTATTTTCTAAATATTTCTTCTCTATGAAATTTTAAATACTCTAAATTAGGAATATCTTCTTGAGGAATTTTAAAAGTATTATTATCTAACAAATGAGAGACATTCTTACTTAACTGTTTAGATATTATTAAATTTAAATCTTCATTTAAACTTATAAAACCCTTATCAAATAGTTTATCATGAAAGTTACACAGAAGAATACAATTATCTAAATCTAACCTTTTATTTTTATCAAAACTCCAAGGAATAATATGGCTTGCTACTAGTAATTCTGGTTGGTCTATTTCACATAATGCACAACAATTTGTGTAGTTTTCAGAAACGTAATCTTTTAAAACATCTTGATATATTCTAGATTTAACTAACTGTAATCTTTCAGTATCTTTATTTTTAGGATTTATAGGTTTCCGTTCTATTAAGTTTTTTACTTCCTCTTGGATTGAATAAAAACTATTTAAAATTTCTTTTACTTCTGAATTAAGATTTTTAATATTATCTAAATTATTTTTTAGTAAACCTTTAGAATCTCCTTTAATATTAAAGTAGTGTAGAATCTCCATGGCAATATAGCCACCTCCATTTGATGGGGCTGGTAAATCAAGTATTTCACTTTGAATTAATCTGTGACTTTTTTCTTCTACTAAATATGCATGCAAAACTCTAGCTACTGTATAGCTATCCAATTCTTCTATTTTCATTTTATTATAAGTTATCCCATATCTTTAAGAAACTCAATGCTTCTCCTTCAAGTAGACTAAGGTGTACTTTGTCTAATGGACAGTTTTCATAAAGTTTCTTTTTATTTATATCAAGTACTGCAAAATTGGCATCTACATATTCTCCTTTTTTTAAATTTTCGTTCATCATAAGTAAAATTAAATCAACTTTAGCTTTTGATAATGCTTCAGACTTGAAATATAATTTAATAATATACGGTTTATCATTTATAAATAAACCAATTTCTGGATTTATTCTAATTCTTAAATCACTCATAATCCAATCTTCAAATGGAGGCTCTATCCATTCAATCTTCTTTCTTCCTATAAATGATTTGTACTGCGAAATAAGATTAGGATATAGATTTATTTTGTTTTTATCAGTCAAATCATTTAAAACTTCATCAAGCAAATTTTTATTCTTCCGCTCCTTATGAATCTCTATAATCTTTTCTCTTAATGGTTTCCAAAAATCAAATGCAGGGTGATATGGCTCACGATTTTTTATTTCTTTAACTTTTGTAAATTTAGTGGTACCTACTTTCGAAACATATTCTATAAAATCAGTTAATGATATTTGAACTTTTTCATTATTTTTTTTCTTAACCATTTTTTTATTTCAAAAATATAATATTTCGTTTTTGCTTTCTTACGGTTTTCCGTACCCAAAAATAATCAGACTAAATATCTCATCAATAAGTATTTCTACTGAAAAATCAAAACCTCCCAACCCTCCACTTGAAACCAACCCAACTCCGCCGGAAGTCACAAAACCCTAGTTTTATAACAAAACAACTTTTACTTTGGTTTCCAAACGAGGGTTTTGTAACCAAACAACTTTGACGGAAGTTAGAGAACCTTCGTTTTGTAACAAAATGACTTTTACTTTTGTTTCCCAACTATAGTTTTGTGACTAAAGAATATTTTTATACATTTAAAATGTGTAAAAAACTAAATAATTAACAACAAAAACACTAAATGTATGAAAATTACACTATCAAAGTTAAGTACCAAAGATTTGGCTACACTTAGCCAAAGAACCATCAATGTTTCAGAGTCTGGAAATTATGCTGTCATCACCGCTCATCCATTATTGACAGATCTCAAACTGAAATATGCAGATTATGACGCAGTTTATGCTAAACAAATCTACAGTGGCAAAGGTGATTCGGTTGCTCAAGCGGATAAAGAAAGAGATAATGCATTCTCTGATCTGAAAGGATTCTTAAATGGGTACAGAAAGTTATCCTCGGTTGCTAACTATCAATATGCAGAAGACCTGTATCAGATTTTCAAATTGTTTGGTCTGGAGCTGTACAAGTTGAGCTACTCCTCCCAAACCGCCCAGATGAAAAAGCTGATTGAGGAACTGGAAAAACCGGAAAATATTGCAAAGATGACCGAATTATCGCTTACTGCCGCTTTCAATGATATGAAAACGAAACAAACTGCTTTCGAGACATTATTTGCAGAACAGGCAACGGCTAATGCCGATCTTCGAAATCAGAAAACAGCATCAGGAATCCGCAAAGATCTGGAAAGGTCTTTGAAATCTTTCCTCAACCTTATCACCGCAATGAAAGATGTCACCGATTGGAAACTTTTCTATGCCGATGTCAATGAGTTGGTAAAAGCGGCGAAGAATTCGGATCTCCCAAATAGTTCTCAAGATAATAATCCTCCTCAGTAATAACTAAGCGCTCTTGTGTGACTACTTTTATTTTTAAAACCTTATTTTTGTGTCCTTAAACAGATATTATGGGAGTTGCAGATTTATTACTAAAAAAGAAAAAAGCTTTGGCTGAGAAAAACCTGAACGATGGCAAAGCTTATATGGAAACGAACGCTGCTAAGGAAGCCGTGGTAACCCTGCCAAGCGGATTGCAATACGAGATCATCACAGAAGGCGAGGGTGCTAAACCAAAAGCGAAGGATACGGTAACGGTTCATTACCACGGCACTACGATTACGGGAGCGGTTTTTGACAGCTCAGTAAAACGTGGGAAGCCGGCATCTTTTCCATTGAACCGTGTGATCTCTGGTTGGACAGAAGGTTTGCAACTGATGCCGGTTGGCAGCAAATGGAGACTGACCCTGCCACCAAATCTTGCCTATGGCGAAGAGCAGATCAGCAAAGAGATAGGACCTAACAGCACTTTGATCTTTGAAGTGGAACTTTTAGGCATCAAGTAAATATAAATCCCGGAAACTAATTTTCGGGATTTTTTATGTTATAGACTTAGGATGATTCCGTTTTCTTTGAGTTGCTGAATTGGTTTTGAAAACCAGAACAATTCAAAATCTTCAAACTGTTCTTCAAACTGATTCTTCAATTGTTGCAGAGTGATTTTTTTTGGATTTTCTATTGAATTTTCTTCCAGGATCTTAATCAGCCAATCAGCTTTGTCTTTGTCCAGCTCTATCTTTACGATATTGGTTTTGAGATGAAAGGTAATCTGTTTCAATTCCCAGGAGTTGCCTTTTTTTGTTTTGATGATATCTTTTGCGATGACATTTTTATCCAGGAAAATCAGTTTAGAATTGCCTTTGAAAATGAAATTCTCATCTTCCAACAAACAATCGTGGATATAATCCGGATGAATAGTCGTTTTCGGGATTTTGAAATCAAACCAATCCTGCAAAGGGATTTCGAAATTGATGCCGTGCATATAATTGAACAGAGATTTCTTCAGACCAAAACTAAATTGGCTGTGATCGATTCCTGTTTTATCCATAAAATCAATGTCATTATTAGCAAATTTAATTTCCTGCTTAATTGGTGTCACTCCAAATTCTTCTGGATTAATGCCGACAGGAGAGTGTGCTGTCATTGCAAACTGATGCCAAAAACCACTTTGCAGAATTCCCATCTCGAACAACTGACGAACCATTTCCAAAGAATCGACTGTTTCCTGAACGGTCTGAGTCGGGTAGCCATACATCAGATAAGCGTGAACCATAATACCAGCTTCGGTAAAATTACGTGTGACTTTGGCGACCTGTTCTACAGAAACACCTTTATCAATCAGTTTCAATAACCGGTCACTGGCAACTTCCAATCCTCCGGAAACAGCAATGCAGCCGGATATTTTCAAGAGAAAACATAAATCCTGAGTAAAGTTTTTTTCGAATCTGATATTCGTCCACCAAGTCACGACCAGATTTCTGCGAAGAATTTCCAAAGCGACTTCTCTCATCAAAGCTGGAGGAGCAGCTTCATCTACAAAATGAAAACCTGTTTCACCAGTTTGATGAATCAGTTGCTCCATTCTGTCCACCAGTATTTTGGCAGAGATCGGTTCATAAATCTTGATATAATCTAATGAAATATCACAGAAGGTACACTTGCCCCAATAGCAGCCGTGCGCCATTGTCAGCTTGTTCCAACGCCCGTCGCTCCACAAACTGTGCATTGGATTAGCCACCTCGATGACAGAAATGTATCGGTTCAGTTGAAGATCCGAATAATCAGGCGTTCCGATTTCGGATTGTTTATAATCGTGTCTGTTGGAATTGTTTTTATAAACAACTTCATCATTTTCCAATAGGAAAGTTCTTTTGTATTGAGATTTTTCACAATGTTCAGAATGAGAAATATTTTCGTAAACCAATTCCAATGGTAATTCGCCATCGTCTAGAGTGATAAAATCAAAGAATTCAAATACGCGCACATCCTTAACTTCTCTGAGTTCTGTATTCGGGAAACCACCGCCCATTGCAGTTTTGATGTTCGGATAATTTTCTTTGATGAACTTTGCACATCGGAAAGCGGAATATAAATTCCCAGGAAACGGCACCGAAAAACAAACCAGCTTTGGCTGAACCAGTTCCAGATTTTCTTTAAGAATCTTTAATGTAAAATCATCGATGAAAGTTGGATCTGCATTAATTTTAGAATATAATTCATCAAAAGAATTGGCACTTTTTCCCAATCGCTCCGCATATCTGCTGAATCCGAAATCGGAATCGATATTTTCTACAATATAATCGGAAAGATCTTCCAGATATAATGTTGCCAAATGTTTTGCCTTATCCTGCAATCCCATATTTCCAAAGGCAAACTCCATGTCATCTAATTGATTGAATCGGGAAGCTTCCGGAAGAAAATTCATAGAACAAATCTGTCTTGCTAATGTAGGGTTCTGATTCTGTAAAAAGAGAATGACCTGATCTATGGTTTTGATATATTCTTCACGTAAAGCAAAGATTCTTTGAGAGTTTTCGGAAGCATGGTGAAAATCGATATCAGTATTGAAAACCTTTTGGATGCCTTCTTTGGAAAACAGCTCCAATATCACTTCAATTCCCAAATCCATTTGATAGCTTGATAGGTTTTTCGTATTCAGAAAACCTTTGATGTAAGCTGTCGCCGGGTATGGCGTATTAAGCTGGGTGAAAGGCGGGGTGATCAGTAGAAGGTCTTTCAAAAGATTATTTTCGGCAAAGTTAAGGTTTATAAATTTGTAGCCTCACCAAGAATCGAACTTGGATCTAAAGTTTAGGAAACTTCTATTCTATCCGTTGAACTATGAGGCCAAAATGATGGAGTTAAAGTTAACTAATTTTCATAAGTTTCAAAAGTTCCGTCCTGATAAAAAAATACAATTCTTTTGATTTTTTTTGATGAATTGTCTTGCTTTTCATCAAAATTTTCTAATCGCTGAGAATCGGCTATATTTTTCTTTTCTATAGAAGGTGCGGAAATATTCGATTCTGATGAGTTATTATTTTTTTGAGATTTTAATTCGTTTTCTTCCTTTCCAAAATTTTCATCATCGATTAACGAAAATAAATCCGGTAATGTTTTTTTTACAGGCTTACTTTCTTCAATAGATTGAATAGTTGTAGGAGAATTTTCTTCCTTATTAATAAGCATTTCTCCAAAACCTGTAATTAGCCATTCCCATTCAAGTTCTGGAAACTTAGTTTTTATTTTAGAAATGAAATCGAGAGAGGGTTTGTTTCTCCCGGAAATGATATGCGAAATGCTTGAACGTTGTACACCTATCTCTTCAGCAAACTCAGCGGGAGTAAGCTCTGTATATTCGATAACTTTTGTAATTCTATCATTAAATTCCATTTTACAAATGTAATAAATTAAGTGATAAGAAATGTTACAAGCGTAATTTCATATTATTTACTTTTGTAAACAAATTAAATTGATAAGATTATTAATTATAAATGCTTAGTTTTTAACTAGTTATATTATTATTTGTGGATAAGTGTGAATAAAAGAATTATAATCTCAATATTTATGTGGATAATGTGAAAAAGATAAATATTACAACATGAAGCATTGAAAACTTTGATTTAGACCATAAAAAAAGCCTCCTAAAAGGAAGCTTGAAGTCTTTTAAATGTCTCAAATTTTAAGCCTAAAGATTTAAGCATTTTTTGATTTTTTCTCTGGAAAGAGTAGGGATGTACCTATGCTTAACAGAAGAATTGACATGATCACGATTAATGATTCTGAAGTCCCGAAACCAATATCTTCCAGGTAATGGTGAAAAATCATTTTCAGACCTATAAACGCTAATAACGCAGCCAAACCAATTTTTAAAAACCTGAACTTATTAACAATCCCGGCTAAAAGAAAGAACATAGATCTTAACCCGATAATTGCAAATATGTTTGAGAAGAACACGATATAAGGATCTTTGGTTATAGAAAAAATCGCCGGTATACTATCAACCGCAAAGATTAAATCCGTTAATTCTATGATAATTAATACAAGGAATAAAGGTGTCATTTTCTTGATTCCATCAACGACCACAAAGAATTTATTCCCAACGAACTGATTATGAACCTTAAAATGCTTTTGTGCAAATTTGACAACCGGATGATGCTGTGGATCAATTTCTTCATCCTTATTTCTGTCAATAAACATTTTAATCCCTGTATAAACCAGAAATGCTCCAAAGACATACATTATCCATTCGAATTTCTGAATCAGTGCTGCTCCTATAAATATAAAGAGAAAACGCATTACAATTGCCCCAAAAATTCCCCAAAAAAGAACCCGGTGATAATTACGCGGTGCAACTCCGAATCCGCTGAAGACAAGAAGAATGACAAAGATATTATCGACCGATAAAGCATATTCTACCAGATAACCTGTAAGAAACTCCAATCCCAGGTTTTTGTCATATACCATTATGCTATGTTCCAGATTCCCGGGTACAATTTTTATAGGATGTTTGTGCTTTGCTACGATCTCCTGTAGTCTTTCCATACTGTCTATCCCATGAATCAGATGGCCGTAATAGGTGAGTAGGATATAAAAACCTAGTGATAACAGAATAATGAAAACACTCATCAACCCGGCTTGTTTAAGAGAAACTGCAGAATCCTTTTTATTAAAAATGCCCAGATCTAAAAGTAGTATCGTAATTATAAATACCAAAAATCCTGAAAGAAATAGAATTTCGTTGCTCATCATAACTTTTTAATGGACAAAAATAGCGAATTAATTGTGATTTAATGCGTTGTACATTTGTAAAAAACAGTAATAAATGTATGGAAAATTGTTTAGTGAATTCCTGAACAAATTAGTAACCAACACTATTTCTATACTTAAAGTAAATATAAATAATTACTTAATTTAAAATCCATAAAATATTGATATTTAAAATTATATGAAAATAGATTAAAAATAATGTATTCCACAAAATAATCAACAGACAAAGTGACATTTGTCAATGTTTAATCATTTTACAAATGTAAACATTGATATTTGTGATTAAATGTTATTTTTGTGAAAAATCAAATACCGTAAAAATGAATTTCAGTTTCCCTTATTTTAAAAATGTAAACTTCCCAGAACGCTATATTTCCCCTGAAAAATTATTTTCTTACTTACAGGACAATTACAGCGATTACATCAAAGAGGTAGGAAAATCCAGTCTCGGGAAATCTATCTACATGATGACCCTCGGAAAAGGTAACATCAAGGTTGCTGCCTGGTCGCAAATGCACGGTAACGAATCTACAGCGACTTTGGCAATGCTGGATCTATTAGCTATATTTGAAAAGCATCCGGAACTGAAAGAGAAATTATTTGAATTAATACAGTTAGATTTCATCTTTATGCTGAATCCTGATGGTTCTGAAGCCTGGACAAGACGAAATGCTTTTGACATCGATATCAACAGAGATTTCTTGAGGACTTCGAGTGTTGAAATGAAATTACTGAAATCATTAATTCTCAATAATAATTACAGCTATCTTTTGAATCTTCATGATCAGAGAACAATTTTTACGACCGATGGAAAACATCCTGCAACGTTATCATTTTTGGCGCCATCGGAAAATGCTGATCGTGATATCACAGAAAACAGAAAAAAAAGTATGGCTGTAATCGCTGCGATCTATATGCAGATGAAACAAATTCTCCCTGACAGGATTGCCAAATATACAGACGAATTTTACCCAACATCCAGTGGTGATAATTTTATGAAAGCCGGGATACCTGCAATATTGTTTGAAGGTGGATATTTTGAAAATGATTTGGAACGGGGTAAGACTCGGGAATTTTATACTCAAGCTTTATATTTTGCTTTAAAGGCAATGTCAGTCCTTAAAGGTGACACATTGAGCTATGAAACTTATTTTGACATTCCTCAGAACAAAGAATCTCATTTTGATCTGATCTACAGGAATGTCAGGCTCAATACAGAATTCGAATGTATTTTGGATATCGCCATACAATATAGAGAAATTCTTGATGAAAATAATAATCTGACTTATCAGCCATACGTTGTTGAAGTTGGTGATCTGAATCATAAAAAAGGCTGGCAGGAAATTGACTGTACAGATAAGAAATTTATTTCACAAAAAAGATTTCCAAAACTTGAATCATTGGTCGATTTCGTTATAGAATAAATCAGTAATTTAACTTTTATTAATCAGCTTTTTATGAGTTGATTATATACTCTATTTAACATAATATAAATTATAGGACATTTTATAATTTCAAAACCGAGCATACTCCGACACTATTTCTATGTGATATTTTGGTATAATATTTTCTAATTTTATTCTGTCACAAAATAAGCTATTATGAAAAAAATTATTTTAATTCTATCAGGCGTTACAATTATCCATTCTTGTGAAAAAAATGACGGCAAACAACTGAATGTTGAAAACCGAAAACCTGATACGTTAGCCATTCCTGATAATGAAAAAAATCAGATTTCTACAAAAGAAAATGTTGATTATTGTTACATGAATGTGTTGGCTAAAGATTCTATGACATTGTCCTATAAAATTGTTAACGGAAAAGTTTCCGGTAAATTGACATACAAAAATTTTGAAAAAGATTCTTCAACCGGTGACGTTTCCGGAACCGTTTCCGGCGATACTTTGAAACTGAATTATAAGTTTATGTCTGAAGGTACGACAAGTGAACGCGAAGTTTACTTTTTACAGGATAGCGGTGTTTTGCTTGAAGGAATCGGCAGTTATTCAAATAATAATTCTCCAAAACAAGTTTACGTTTCATCCAAAGCAATTAATTATTCCAAAGGAAGACGATTAACACCAACTGACTGTAAACATTTAAAATAAATACAGCAGCTAAAAACTGCTGTATTACCCTTAAAAATATATAATTTATAAAACTATAGTCTGTATAGAATGTGCCGGGGCCGAAAGTTTGGAAGATTTTCCTTCGATCCATAAATTAAAATCTGTGTCGGTATTACCTTCGTTCATCACTACAACGACCAGTTCCCCATTTTCATTCATAAAACTTGTTGATAATAAGAAGTCTTTGTTGGTAGAACTTCCTACACGCCGAGCATTGGGTTTGATGTATTTTGAAAGATGCCCAATGTAATAATATTCGTAAGTGTAATGCAACTCCCCTTTTCCGGTATCTGCGATAACTGGTGCAAAACAAAAATTACCCACATGATTGGGGCCACCTTTTTCATCCAAAAGAATGTTCCAGTCTGTCCAGGCAGAAGTTCCTTTGTTGAAATCGTTAATCATATTTCGTCCATACAATTCGCCTAAGCTTACATCATAAATTTTAGAAAAATCAAATTGTTCTTTGCAACCTTCTGTGAAAATCAGGAATTTGTCAGGAAAAGCTCTGTAAGTTTCAGCCACATTATCAAATAATTGCGATTTGTTATTCCACGTCTCATACCAGTGATAACCAATACCGGAAGCGTATTTGGAAGTTTCCTGGTCTTGTAAAGTGGTTGTAGCGCGTTGATACATCAGGTCTCTGTTATGATCCCAGATAATTACTTTTTTATCTTTGTAGCCATTTTTCCACAATGCCGGACCAAGATTTTCTCTTAGCAATTTGGCCTCTTCATCCGCTGTATAAAGGCAAGATTCCCAGGTTTGAGTCGCCATTGGTTCATTCTGAACACTGAGTCCCCAGACCGGGATATTTCTTTTCTCATATTCCTGAATGAATTTGATATAATAATTGGCCCAAACCTGATAATATTTATCCAAAAGACGCCCGCCTTTCAGCATATTATTATTCGATTTCATCCACGCTGGCGGACTCCACGGACTGAAATAAAATCTGAAATCTTTTGGATCGATAGCTTGTTGTGCTAGTTTTATCAATGGAATCTTATACTGTTCATCGTGCTTGATATCGAATGAGCTTAACGAAGTGTCATTATCTCTTATATAAGTATAGCTGTCGCTGGAAAAATCACAAGAATTCATATTGGTTCTGATAACGTTGTACCCCAAACCGGATTTCCCATAATAAGCTTCGATCAATTCTTTCTGTTTTTCTTTTGGAAGTTTAGCAAAAACCTCAGCAGACGCGTCTGTAATGGCACCACCAAATCCTATCAGTTTCTGGTATTTGAAATCCGGATCTACGAAAACACAGATGTCGGTTTCTTTAGGTTGCGGAAAATCTATGAATTTGGCATTCGCTTTCTTGGCAAATTTTTCGTTATTTTTTTTGGAAGTCATGATGACTCTACCCTCTTTCATTCCTTTTTTCCAGTAATTCTGCGCATTGGCATTAATGATCATTCCTGTCAAAAAGCAAGATAAAATTAATCTATTCATTAGATGAAAATCTATAAAATATAGAATTGTATTTTAGTTATTTTGATTTATAAATCCTTACATAATCGATTAAGAATTTCTGAGGATAAATCCCCGAATCGACGCCTTCTTTCCCACCCCAATTACCGCCGACAGCTTGATTAAGAATCAAATAAAACGGCTGATCAAATGGCCAAGCATCGTAAGTTTTTTCTGAATTGATGTAAGTAAAGTACTTTTTGTTATCTACGAACATTTCTATTTTGTCAGGAGTCCAATCAGCTCTATAAACATGAAATTGGCTGGTTGCATCTTTCACAATAATCGTATCAGTTTTCTGAGTTCCGATGATGTGATTGTACTTTTTGGTATGAACAGATCCGTGGACAAAACCCTCGTTATAACCAACATGTTCCATTATGTCGATTTCCCCGTCATCCGGCCATTCCTTGATATTTTTACTTAGCATCCAGATAGCTGGCCATGTTCCTTTTCCTTTTGGTAACTTAGCTCGCAATTCAATGCTTCCATACTGAAAAGGGAAAGTTTCTTTTGTAATTAACTTTGCGGAAGTATAATCATTCTTTTCCCATTTTTCTTTTCTGGCTTCTATGATGAGATTTCCGTTTTCTACTCTAGCGTTTTCTTTCCGGTCTTTGGTATAAAACTGAAGCTCATTATTACCAAAACCATCGCCTCCCACTTCGAATGTCCATTTTGAAGGATCAATCATCGCTCCGTTAAATTCATCCTGAAAAATCAACTCTCTTTTGTCTTTTGCTGTGGAACAGGATATTGCTATAGACAACAAAATAATATTAGAAATAGAAAAAACTCTTTTCATACTAATTGTTTGAAATTAAAAGACAAATGTTGCGACAGACTTTGGCGTTAATGATGTAACTGCGGTTTTATTTTTAAATCTGATATTAAAATTTTCGGTAGTATCACCTTCATTCAGAACAATCAAAGCTGTCTTTCCATCGGGTCTTGTAAATGCAACCGAACTCAGATTTCCCGGCTGCGTTGATGCAATTCTTTGAGAATTTTGAGGAACAAATTTAGAAGCCTGAGCGATGATATAATAAGCTACGTTTCTTGTAAAAGCTTCACTTGAATTAATTGTAATGGCGCCTTTACACTCTGTACAACCGCCTGTTGTATGAGGATTAAATGAAGCATCATTAGCAATATTCCATTCCAGTGCTACTTTGCTCCAGTTTCTCATAGAGCCAATGATGACATTTTTAGTATGCCAAACAAAATCTCCTGAAAATGAAGAATTAGCACCCGTCCATTGCTCTGTAAAATATAAGTTTTTGTTTGGGTATGCTAAATGTACATTACTTAAAACTGAGATATTTCCAGCATAAAGGTGAAAAGCTGAGCCATCAACATATTTTGCAGCTTCAGCGTCTGCTAAGATGTTCATTGGATAATCCGGCTTGTCACAATTGTGATCATAAAGAATAATTTTAGTGCTGATATTAGCTGTTTGAAAAGCAGGTCCCAAATGATTTTTAATAAATTCCCCTTGTTGTGCAGAAGTCATATACATACTTGGATTGTTCCCCGGATGCAAAGGTTCATTCTGAGGTGTGATAGCATCAATAGTGATTCCCTGCGCTTTCATCGCCTGTATGTATTTTACAAAATATTGAGCATAAACACTATAGTATTGAGGTAATAAACTGCCACCAACACTGCTTCCGTTATCTTTCATCCAAACCGGTGGTGACCAGGGCGTTGCAATGATTTTGATATTTGGGTTGATTGTCAGGATTTTTTTAAGCATATCAATCACTGCCTGATCTTTTGCTAATGAAAATTGAGAAAGTGAAGGATCTGTCTGTCCTGCAGGCATATCGTCATAAGAAAAAACTTCTGCGTTAAGGTCAGATGCACCGATGCTTAGTCTGAGATAGCTTACTCCGATTGAATTCTCATTATTGGAAAAAAGATTCTGAAGCAATTCCTCTTTTTTTGATGCTGATAATTGATTGATTACCTGAACGCTACCACCTGTCAAGGTATAGCCAAAACCGTCAATCATTTGATATTTCTGCTCTGAGTCAATATCTATCGTTTGATAATTATTAGAAGCATTTTTGAAATAAATATCGTTTTGCTTTTGAAGTTTAACCGTTTCATCTGCTTTTGTCAGCCAAAATGATGCAGAAGTATAATTTCCATTATCTTCTCCATTGTCACCGGGAGGATTGGCTTGTTCATCTACACTGCTGCTTTGACAAAACAGGAGAGAAAAAAACGTAATTCCTAAGAAAAATAACTTGTTAGGGAAAATTTTATTATTGTACATTTTAATAGATTTATTGAAAATCAACAGCTTCCAAAGAAAATTGTATTGAAATAATTTAGATTTTCCAATACAGCTCTCTTTTTAAAAGAGAAGCTTAATTGATGTTAATTGAATGTGAAAAAAATGAAAGAGGTTTTTGAGGACCTCTTTCACCCTAAGAATATGATAAGAAAAAATTAGTTTACTCCTCGGAATTCTACTTTAGTAATAGAAATTCCATCTTTCATATCATTACCACCGGAACGGATTGCAAAATAGGCTACTCCGGTTTTGGTAGCAGTGAAGATTCCATCAGGATTATTAGAATTTTTGGATCCTACATTTGAAATTTTACCTTCGAAAGCAGTAGTCCCGCTACCAGCCCAAGTGTTAATAGCTCTCAGCCAGGTTGAATCGTTACCATCACCAGTATAATCATTATTGGCCGTAGGTTTTGTGTAACCAACGTAGATTTCAAACCAGGAATCAGAAACGCCTTTTGAGCTGACAACGGCATCGGCTTTGTATTTGCGTCCTTCTACAACATTGACAGCTTGGTACATCACGTTTCTGTCCCAGCCTTTCGCTGTAAAAGTAGCTTTACTATTGGCAAGATCCCAGACCCATAAAGCAGTATTGGATGGATTAGGAAAGGTTAGTGACCATTTTGCCACATCTGTTGCGTCAGCAAATTTTCCTCCTTGGATCATATTTCCAGCAGCAGGATCTGATTTATCAACAGTAATTGTTTGACTGGCTGTTCCGCCAACGATTCCACCTTGCCCAATAATTTGGTGTTGAACTGTATAAGTCCCCTGATCTGGAATAAAGACATCATAAATGTTTGGTCCAGCACCGAATCCACCTCCATCTCCTAAATCCCATTTTGAAGAGATATAATTATTGTTGGAAGCAGTTAATCTGTAATGATTTTCAGAAGTTTTAGTAACAGTGAAGGATGCGTCTGAATTAGTAGGAGTTAGACCGTTTCCGTCGCCGTCTACCCTATCAGGGCTGCAAGAAATCGTATTTGTTACTACTATTCCTAAGATTAAAAATGATTTATTAAATGTTAATTTCATATTAATTATATTTAGGATTTTGAATGATTGATGTATTTTGAAGTTCGGTATATGGAATAGGTAAAATTTCATTTTTACCTGCAACAAAACCTTTAAAAGCTAGAGCAGCTGGTGCATCCCCCCATCTTACAAGGTCAAACCAACGATGTCCCTCACCAGCCAATTCTCTTCTTCTTTCATCTTTGATTGCCTGCATAGAAACTGGTACAGATGATAGTCCAACTCTTGCTCTTACCGCATCCAATAATGCCTGTGCTCTTGCGCCTGTTGCACCAAGTGCTTCGGCTTCCATTAGATATGTATCGGCTAGTCGAATTGCCATATAATTCTGTCTGAAGTTAAGCTCTGGGGCACCAGGAGAATCTGATAATCCAGATTTGTAAGGAGCAAATTTTTTCAGAAAATATCCTGTATCCAGATTAGCTGGTGAATATTTTATCTTTCCTTCCTGCTCTAACTTTTTTGCATCAATTATTGTAGCATCAAAACGAGGATCGCCTTGCATAAAATTGTATAGATTGTCCGTAACTGTATTGAATGACCAACCAGAAATCAAAATAGGCGCATCATTATTTGGAATATCCTGAATAGTGTAAGATCTTGGCCCTGTCATAATACAAACTGAATTACCTTCATCTTTTCCTTGTCCCCAAAATCCCCAATCTGACAAACCTTTATTACTATAAACAGCTTCTAAAACACCTTCAGAAGTAAATTTGTTATTAGTTTCCCAAAGACTACTGAAATTACTTACTAACTTATAGCCATATTGGCTTGTCTGCCCAGGAGTTCCATTGACTTCTGCAAATTGTGCAGCTGCTTCCGCTTTTTTATTATCATACAAATAAATTTTTCCTAAGATAGCTTTTGCACTACCTTGAGTTAATCTGCCTCTATCGCTGTTTACTGTTATCGTCATAGGTAAATCTGACATTACTTTTAGAATGTCTGCTTCAATCTGGTCATAAATCTCCCTTGGCTTAACCTGTGGAATATGCCAATAATCATCGGTATATTTAATAGGCTTCAAAATCAAAGGGATGTTACCGAACATTCTAACAAGTTCAAAATAGTATAATGATCTTAATACTGTTGCTTCAGCAGTAATTCTCTTCTTAAAATTTTCATTTACTGGAGATTCCGGCAGTCTAGCCAAAATAAAGTTTGCTCTTGCGACACCCTGATAATAGTCCTTCCAATAGCTCGCAGGCATAGAATTGGGATTGATATTATAATTATTAAAGCCCTGAATTCCAGCGCCGTCACCAGCATTACCACCTCCTGAATAAAAATCATCTGAGCCGGCGTTAAAGAATGTTACCATATTTTCAAAACCTCCACAATATTTTTTCATAATATCGTACACGGCTACTGTAGCACTAATACATTGTTCTTCTGACCGGAAATAGCTGTCTTCATCAAAAGCACCCGTATTTTCTACATTACCAATGTAGTCACCACTACAGTTGATATTACTAAAAGAAGCTCCTGCTAACATAAACATTGCAAAGCCTTTATATATATATTTTCTATTTTTCATTTCTTAATAATTAAAATTGAATATTAGCACCTAATAAAAATGTTCTGGCTTGTGGATAATATGCTCTATCTATTCCATATTCATTTCCCCCTGCAATTTCGGGATCATAACCAGTATATTTTGTAAATGTAAATACATTTTCGCCGGTAATGTAAAATCTAACCTTACTTGCTCCAAAAGATTCTGAAACATTTTTTGGCAATGTGTAACCCAGCTGAATTAATTTAATTCTCATATAATCTCCTTTTTGCAAATAGTAAGGTGACATCTTGCTATAATTGCCGTTTGGATCATCTCTTGTCAATCGAGGATAATCATTTGTGGAACCTTCACCTGTCCATCTATTTAGAATCGCTGTCTGGTAGTTTGCATCAAGCATATCTAATCTTCTTAGTCCTTGTAAAAGTTTATTTCCACCCTGCCCTTGCGCAAAAACCATCAAATCAAAATCCTTATAATTTAAATTAAAAGTAAATCCGTAAGTAAATTTTGGTAAAGAGCTACCTATGTCAACCATATCATCAGGAGATGTCAAATCAATCTTGCCATCTCCATTATTATCCTGCCATATAAAATCTCCTGGTTTGGCATTGGGTAAAAGCATTTGTCCATTAGCATTTACATAAGAATTGATTTGGGCCTGATTTTGAAAAACACCACTATAAGTATATCCGTAGAAAGTTCCCATCGGCTTTCCTACCTGAAATCTTGATACTGTACCCATAGTATGGAGACTATAAGCTGACTTCCAGTCTACATCATCTTCCAAACGAAGAATCTTATTTTGATTTGTGGCAAAATTACCCACGATAGAAATTCCGAAATCTTCCCAATTTTTCTTATAACCAAGCTCAAACTCCAAACCTCTATTCTCCATGTCACCAATATTTGCAAAAGGATCAGTAGGAACTCCCACATATCCAGGTATTGCGACTTGTCTTAAAATATCCGTTGATTTTTTGTAATACCAGTCAAATCCAAGTGTAAAGTTTGATAGGAAGCGTATATCTGCGCCTACGTTTGTCTGGGCCGTTTCTTCCCACTTTAGTTTGGGATTTCCCAAGGTATTAGGCGAGTAACCGATGATTATATTAGTATCAGGGTAAGTTCCATCAGGATAATTACTGCCAGCAACTAACGAACTCCTGAACATAAAGTTATCTATTGCATCATTTCCAAGAATTCCGTATCCACCTCTTAGCTTGATTGTATTAATAATATCATTATCTCTCCAGAAACCTTCTTTGTGTACATTCCATCCTAAAGAAAAAGAAGGGAAATTACCCCAATGATTGATAAATTTTGATGAGCCGTCACGACGGAATGTACCTGTAAATAGGTATCTGTCATTATAATCATATATTATTCTTCCAAAATAAGAAGCTCTTCTGGTCTGTACATAATCCCAGGCTGTACCTAATTTATATTTCGGATCAACATCATAGAAAGCTGCATCTTGCCAAGTATCAACAGGAATATGAGTATAGGTTACTGTTTCACCAGAACCAATATCGTAACGATATACACCTTGACCTACCATTACATTAATATTATGATCACCGAATTTTTTTTGATAATTCAAAGTATTTTCCATACTCCATTCAAACTTAGTATTTGTGGTTCTACTAATATTATTGAATGATATGTTATTTAGCGAAGGGCTCAAATAAAATAAAGGATTAAAACCCTGATTGCCCCAAAATGATTTTTTACCATTTAGACTGGTCTTGAAATGAAGTCCATCGGTAAGTCTTAAATCTGCAAATACATTTCCAACAAAATCATCTGACCAGTTTGTTCTTCCCAATCTTGTCTGACGATATGCCAAAGGATTTGACATTTCTTGATTTACCCACGGTGATATTCCGTAAGGATTTCCATTAGGATCTCTTATAATAAGTGGACTAGAATAATCATTAGGATTTACTAAAGACCAATCAGTAACGACAGCAGGAGTAATTGGATCAAGATTAATAGCAGAACTTAATGGACCTCCAAAAGTTTCATTTGTAGGAATTCCGACATTACTTTGACGTGTATATAAAAAAGTCTGTCCAATTGTTAAAAAGTCAAAAACTTTATGAGTAGAATTTAAGCGAGCATTTATTCTTTTATAATTAGAAATATCACCCATAACAATACCGGTTTGGTCAAAATAGCCAAATGAAGCATAATATGTTGATTTGTCATTTCCACCACTAATTGCTATTTCCTGAGATTGTCTGTTTCCGGTATTAAAAATATAGTCTTGCCAATTAGTACCAACTCCGTATTTTGCAGGATTGGTAAATCTTGGTGCTTTACCGTCATTGACAAAAGCTTCATTGATTACTGTGGCGTATTGTGTTGCATTAAGAAGATCTAACTTTCTTGAAGCTTCAGATACACCAAAACTACCATTATATGAAATATTTAATTTCCCCTTTTTTCCTTTTTTAGTGGTTACTAAGATTACACCTCTGGCAGCAGAAACACCATAAATTGCTGATGATGCACCATCCTTTAAAACTTCGATGCTTTCAATATCAGACTGATTTAACCAGCCAATTCCATCTACAATAATCCCATCTACAACCCACATCGGATCATTGCCGCCGGCACCGAAACTTGTAATACCTCTCACTCTAACAGTAGCAGCAGACCCTGGCTGGCCGGAATTTGTGACTACAGATACACCCGCAGCTCTACCTTGTAAAACTTGTTCTGGTTTACCTGCCGGAATGTCCTCAATATCTGAGGCCTTAATACTAGCAATGGCTCCTGTTACATTGCTTTTCTTTTGAGTCCCATAACCGATAACGACTACCTCTTCTATTGCTTTTTCTTTAGAAGCAGTATCTCTTACCTGTTGCTGAGCTGAGTAGTTGGCTGTGAAGTAAAGCACAGCTGCTAACCCAAGACATTTTGAATACTTTAAGTTCATATTTTAATTAATTTTTGTTAATCTCAAACTGAGACAATAAAAGTATCTTTTTTTTTGATACGACAAAATTTTTTTTTAATTTTTTAAATATTCCTTTATTAATGAGACATTTAAAGAGATGATTATCATAGAAAATTATTATTTTTATTATATTTGGAATCCCCAAAAAAGATGTCTAATGTTAATAATAAGTTAATAACGATTTAAATGACTGTTAATAGAAATAAGATAAAAGCGCCATTGATTTTGAATTTTTTGATCTTTTCAATGCTGCTTAACAGTATGGGGGTAATTATTCTTCAACTTTCCAATCAGGTTTCCTATAAAGGTTTGGGGGTTTTAGAATCTTTTAAAGATATTCCAATTGTTATCGTCTCATTGTTATGTGTCAATCTGATTAATAAGACGGGTAATAAAAACGCATTGATTATTTCTCTCCTATTTGTTATAATAAGTTGTGTTGCATTGCCACTTGTGGATGCTTTTTGGTTTTTTAAAATATGGCTGAGTATTGTTGGAGTCAGCTTTGCGTTGGCTAAAATTTCAGTTTTCAGTATTATAAAAAATAATTTTAAAGACAGGCAACTGGCTAGCGCTATAAGTAGTGTTGATGCGGCATTTATGATAGGTATTTTCTTTGTCAACATAGGTTTTGGAAGTTTATTGACAAGTTCTTACGCTAACTATTGGAAATTTGGGTTTTGGATTATAGCATTATTGAGCATCATTAATGTAATAATGTTGAAATCTTTAAAAATTGAAGAAGACAAAATTATAGAGCCAGCAATGCCTGGAGAGTGGAAATTTTTTTTCAAGCCCAAAATAATCATATTCTTTATCGTCGCTTTTTTTGTGGTCTTTGTAGAACAGAGTTTTAATTCCTGGCTGCCAAGTTTTTTCAAAAATAATCTTAAAGTTAACTCCTATTTTGCACTACAATCATCTGCTTTCCTGGCACTGTTTTCTTTTTTTGGAAGGTTAATTACAAGCAGATTAATACTGAGATTTCATTGGTACAGATTTGTTATAATATGTTTGTGCATGGTATTGTTTATATTGGCAATTTCCCAAATTGTGATAATATATTTTTATAATGATTTCAAATTTTTACTTGTATTCATTATACCTATCATCGGACTATTTCTTTCGCCACTGTTTCCGCTCTATAATTCAGAGATATTGAACCAGGTTTCTAAGCAGAAAACCCATTTATTTGTCTCGTGGGTTGTAATATTTTCATCATTGGGAAGTTCGGTCGGATCGCTGTATATGGCAATGATTTTTCATGAAAAATTAAGTTATTTTTATCCTTTCTTCATTTCATTACCATTATTAATTATATTTGGACTCACTTTTTTCTTAAATAAAACTTCAATAATCAATGGCCAAAAACAATAAAATCAAGCAGAATCTTAAAGAACTTATCGACACCAAAGACTTTGTAGAACATGTCTCCGTGGATTGTGTGATTTTTGGTTTCCATAAGGATACTTTAAAGGTTCTTTTGCTCAAATATCACGACCTTGATCTTTGGGCTGTTCCGGGAGGATTTATCTTTAATGATGAAAATCTGAATGATGCTGCTGCCAGAACTTTATACGAAAGAACACATCTTTCGGACGTTTTTTTGGAGCAGTTTTACACTTTTGGGGACAGCAAAAGAACAGAGAATAATACACACCAGAAATTATTAGAAAACAGAAATATCGAAGTCGAAAAAAACCACTGGATTTATCAACGATTTATATCCGTAGGTTATTGTGCTTTAGTAGATTACACCTTGACACATACTTTCCCTGATTCTTTTAATGAGATTTGCCAATGGTTTGATATTGATAAAATCCCTAACATGGCATTTGACCATCAGGAGATGATCGAAAAAGGACTTTTATATCTTAGAAAAAATATTGATTATCAGGTAATGGGAAGCAACCTTCTTCCGGACAAATTTACGATGAAAGAACTCCAGCATCTTTATGAATCAATTCTTGGAGAACCTCTGAGACGCAATAATTTCCAGAGAAAAATGTTAAGCCTCAATATTTTGGAAAGATTAGAAAAGCATTACAGCGGATCGGCCAACAAAGCGCCCTATCTTTACAGATTCCTGGATAATCCCAAAATTTCTAATGCTGATTTTCTGGATAAATAAAAGCAACTCTATTGAGTTGCTTTTTTTAATTTTTATCTTGTATTTTTTCCATCGACTATGATCCGGTCTGGTCTGTTAGCAAGTTCCCAAGCCGTTGCGAAAACAAGCTGCGTTCTCTTTTGCAACAATGGATAATCAATTTTATCAGGTGTATCGCTTGGTTTATGATAATCCTCGTGGATTCCGTCAAAGAAAAATGCGACAGGGATATTGTGTTTAGCAAAGTTATAATGATCTGATCTGTAATATAATCTCTGCGGATCTTTTGGATCATCATATTTATAATTCAGTTCAAGATTTACCGTTTTTTCGTTGGCTGCAACATTGATTTTTTTCAATTCCGAACTCAACATTTCCGAACCGATAACATATACATATTGTTTGCCTCTGTTTTCCGGATCGTCGCGTCCGATCATATCAATATTGAGATCTGCTACGGTATTAGCCAAAGGAAAAACAGGATGATCCGAATAATATTCGGAACCGAAAAGTCCGTGTTCCTCACCTGTTACGTGTAAAAAAAGAATAGAACGCTTTGGTCCGTAACCTTTTTTCTTGGCTTCCTGAAAAGCTTCGGCAATTTCCATCACAGCCACTGTTCCGCTTCCGTCATCGTCTGCACCATTGTAAACTTCACCTTTTTTCATCCCAACGTGATCGTAATGGGCAGAAACAACAATGACTTCATCAGGCTTTTCTGATCCGGGAATGAAAGCCAAAATATTTTCTGAATCAGGAAGTGTTTCACCATATTTTTTCATAGCCTCGGAAGGAACTTTCTGATAATAAGAACCTAATGCCGGAGGAAATCCAATGCCATTCTTCTTGTATTGTTCAATCATATATTCTCCTGCCCTTTTCTGACCAGCACTTCCGGTGTCTCTGCCTTCCATCTTGTCATCAGCAATAACGTAAAGATTTTCCTTCAGTTCGTTCACGGTGATGCTGTTATATGCATCTTTGAAACCTTTTCCTTCATAAGTGAAATTTTTTGTGGAAGCGCAGCTGTTAAGAACGGCAACTCCGATCAAAAAACCGTACAGTTTTACATTTCTCATATATTTTTTAATATTAAGTCGAAGTAATAAAATGAATGTTACAAAGACTTTTGAAACTTTTTGATTTTAAATTCTGTTATAAGAATTATCAATTCCTGTTAACAAAGTAAAAGTCTTCAATGAATAATCTGTGCTGGAAAATTTTTTAACAACATTCTAATTTTCTATATTAGGAATTAAAGTCAATTTTCCAATTATTTATATTTTTTCTCCAAATGTCAGTAAAGTTCCTGCAGGATCAATCAGAGAAAATTCTTTCATGCTCCAGGATTTGCTTTCTAATGAACCGTTTGGATGAATTGCAATTCCTTTATCCTGGATCTGTTGATAAAATTTATCAATATTGTTTGAGATTTTCAGATAAAGCATAAAATCTGATTTTGCCGGCGTCAACTCTTTAAACTCGAAGAAATGAACTTCTGAATTATTATAAACAGCAATCAAATAATTGCCATAATCTGCCGTGAATTCGAAGCCCAAATTCTTATAATAATCGATTGTATTCTGCTTATCAATAAAAGGCAGCTTGGGAATTATTTGTGAAATCATATATTGAATTTTAATTAGTTATAAAATTTAAGCTAATTCATCATTCCATTCTCTGATGGTGACTTTGGCGATCAGACCTTCCTGAACAAAAGGATCACCATTAACAAACGCCTCAGCAGATTCTTTATTGACAAAAATTGCCATTGCGCCTTCTCCCGGATTACCAAAAGCGCCTGTTCCTAAGACTTTTCCAGACTTTATAAACTCCGCTTCGAACTCCTCATGGCGAGGAAAAACTGCCATAAATTCATCCATAGATTTGTCAGTTGCGTGTTCGTAAAAAATTACTGCTTTCATATTTGTATATTTTTAATTTAATTATTTATAATCATTATTTTAGTGCGCTTCCAGCCAATTATCGCCCACACCAACTTCCACCAAAAGAGGAACATTAGTTGGAAAAGCAGATTCCATTTCTTTTTTAATGAGTGATTTTGCAGTTTCCACTTCATCAATTGGTGCTTCGAAAAGTAATTCATCGTGAACCTGCAAAAGCATTTTGGTTTCCAGTTTTTGAGTTTCCAGTTCGCTGTCGATTTTTATCATTGCCAGTTTGATAATATCAGCAGCACTTCCTTGGATTGGCGCATTCACAGCATTTCTCTCGGCGTGACCTTTGACTACAAAATTGGTAGAATTAATATCTTTCAAATGACGTTTTCTTCCGAGAATCGTCTCCACATAACCGAGCTTTCTGGCTTTCTCGATCTGCTCATTCATATATTCTTTCAACCTTGGGTAGGTTTCAAAATAAGCATCTATCATTTTCTTGGCTTCGGTTCTGGAAAGTCCGGTTTGATCTGCTAATCCAAATGCACCTTGTCCATAAATGATACCAAAGTTTACTGTTTTTGCCTGACTTCTCTGGATTTTTGACACTTCGGACAATTCTATATCAAATAACTTTGCAGCTGTAGAAGCGTGGATGTCTTCGTTGTTCTGGAAAGCTGCAATCATATTCTGTTCCCCAGAAATCTCTGCAATCAACCTTAATTCAATTTGAGAATAATCGGCAGAAATGATCTTCTTGCCTACATCAGAGACAAAGGCACCACGGATTTGCTGACCTCTTAAAGTTCTGATGGGAATATTTTGTAAGTTCGGGTTAACGGAAGCTAATCTTCCTGTTGCAGCCGTTGTCTGCGAGAAATTGGTATGAACTCTGTTATCGGTTTTGTCAATCTGACCCGGCAGCGCATCTACATAAGTAGATTTTAATTTTTGATAGGTTCTGTATTCTAAGATATGTTCTATGATCTCGTGTTTACTGGCTAATTTTTGCAAAATATCTTCCGATGTAGCATATTGCCCGGTCTTGGTTTTTTTCGCTTTGGGATCCAGCTGCATTTTCTCGAAAAGAATCTCACCCAATTGTTTTGGTGAATTCATATTGAATTCTTCTCCTGACAGTTCAAATATCTTCGATTCCAGGTTTTTAAGATCATTCTCGAGGTCTTTACTTTCCTGAGCCAGCCAATTGTTATCTAATTTTACACCGGTTAATTCGATTTTTGCAAGAACTTTCATCAATGGCATTTCGACATTGTAAAACAATTCTTCCAGGTTTTCTTTGGCTAACTGTGGTGCAAATAATTCATAAAGTTGAAATGTAACATCAGCATCTTCTGCCGCATAATCGGTTTGAGTCTGGATGTCAACTTCACGCAGCGTCAATTGATTTTTTCCTTTTTTTCCAATCAAAGACTCTATAGAAACAGGTTTATAATCCAGATACATCTCGGAAAGATAATCCATCCCGTGTCGTCCGTCGGGATTTAGAAGATAGTGTGCGATCATGGTGTCGAACAGCTTTCCTTCGACTTCAATATTATAATTCTGAAGAACTTTGTAATCGTATTTCAGATTATGAGCGATTTTCAGAACATTCTGATCTTCAAAAAATGGACGAAAAATCTCAACAGTTTTCTGGGCTTCTTCCTGATTTTCAGAAATAGGAATGTAATAAGCCAATCCTTTTTTGTAGGAAAAACTCATTCCTATCAACTCTGCTTCCAGTTCATTAAGAGAGGTCGTTTCGGTATCAAAACAAACCGCTTTTTGCTTAAGAAGATTGTCGGCCAGGATCTTTTGCGCTTTCGGGCTATCAATATATTGGTAAAGATGATCGTTTTCCGTGATATTGGTTTTGGTAGTTGTTGCCTGTTCCAATTGCTCAAAAGTGGCAAACAGATCCATTGTTCCGTTTTTGTGTACTGTTACCGTTGCATCCACAACTTCTTTAACTGTAACTTTATCATCGTCACCTTCCATTAGTTCTTCCACATATTCTTTGTTAGCAAAAGCCCGATAAAGATTTTCATACAATCTCCGGAATTCCAGCTCGTCAAAGACTTCTTTTACTTTTTCAAAATCCGGAACTTCCAGGTCATATTGTTCTTCTATGAATTCGATCGGTGCGTCGCAGAGAATCGTTGCTAACTTTTTGGATAACAAACCTCTTTCTGCACTGGCTTCAACTTTTTCTTTAAGCTTTCCTTTTAATGTATGTGTATTGGCCAGAAGATTCTCCATCGATCCAAATTCCTGAATAAATTTCTTAGCCGTTTTCTCACCGACACCATCAAGACCCGGGATATTATCAACGGCATCACCCATCATTCCAAGATAATCGATGATCTGCTTTGGATCACTGATTTCATATTTGGCTTTAACTTCTTCAACACCAAGGATTTCAATATCACCTCCTTTTAGTCCGGGTTTGTAAATCTTGATCTTATCAGTAACCAACTGGGCAAAATCCTTATCCGGTGTTACCATAAAAACATTATAATCTTGCTTTTCCGCTTTGCAGGCAATAGTTCCGATGACATCATCCGCCTCATAACCTTCAACGCCCAAAATAGGAATGTGCATTGCCTCCAGAATCCTGTGGATATATGGAACTGCAATCAGAATAGGTTCCGGTGTATCCTGCCGGTTGGCCTTATATTCTGTAAAATCTTCGTGACGAACATTGGTTTTTCCCACATCAAATACTACTGCCAAATGTGTCGGACGATCTCTTTTAATCAATTCTATCAAAGAATTGGTAAAACCAAAAATAGCTGATGTATTAACACCTTTTGTAGAGATTCTTGGATTTTTGATGAAGGCAAAATACCCACGAAAAATCATGGCGTAGGCATCGATGAGATATAATCTTTTGTCTGTAGAAGTCATAGAAACAAAAGTAAGGAATTTGTTTGTTCTGTCAATGAAAATTAAAAATACGTCATTTGCCTTATTTCTTTACAATATGTACCAAGTTAGATTTGTGAATTATAATTAATAAAAAATTATATCATGAATTCAAAAAACTACTTCAAGAAAATTGCAATTGCTGCAATGGGATTATTTGCTTTTAATGTTCAGGCAAATAATTTAAAAATCACCGGTACAAGTGTTGATACGAGTGCAGGAACCGTTACTTTTAACATCCAATGGGATAATAGCTGGAGGACAAATATTGCTCCTGCCAATTATGATGCGGTATGGGTATTTGTAAAGTATCAGGATTGTGCGGATAAGCTGTGGAAGCATGCTAATCTAAGTGTTGCATCCTCTGATCATTCTACTGCTTCTCCTCTTAAAATAGATGCTGTTACAGATGGCAAAGGCGTTTTTGTTTATAGAAGTGCAATAGGTGGTGGTAATATCTCCTCAACTTCTGTAACTCTTAAGATGAACGTAGCTGCAGCAAACTACGAAAATTACAATTTTAAAGTGTTCGGTGTTGAAATGGTTAATATTCCTTCAGGATCATTTTCTGTTGGTGACGGAACGTCTACATCCACTTACACACAATATACCATTACTGGCAACGGCTCAATCGCTACCTCATCATTAGGAAGCGGTGACAGTGCACCGGTAGCTTTTCCAAAAGGATATAATGCTTTTTACTCCATGAAATATGAGATTACTCAAGAGCAGTATGCAGAATTTTTAAACACACTTACCTATAACCAGCAGGCAAGAAGATCTGTAGCTGCGCCAAATTCTGCTGCAGGAACTTTTGCATTCAGCAATGCTTATGGAAATGGTATCAAGATACAGGTTCCAGGTAATAATGCATCTATACCGGCATTGTATGGTTGTGATGTGACCACAGGAGATTATAATGATGTGAATGATGGGCAGAATGTTGCAATGAATCAACTTTCCTGGTCTGATACTGCTGCATTTTTGGACTGGTCTGCACTAAGACCAATGACGGAACTGGAATTCGAAAAAATATGCAGAGGTCCATTATCTCCTGTTGCCGGAGAATATGCCTGGGGAACAACAGAAATAAATATTGCTTCTTCCACAGGTATTACAAACGCTTATACTGCAAGCGAAGGATTCAACACTGTTGCCAATGGCAGAGCTAATTATTATGCGTCAAGTGGTTGGACAAATGTTGGCGCCGGGAGAACTGTTAAAGTCGGTTTTTCTGCAACCAATTCTTCAGGAAGAGCAACCGCAGCAGCGGCGTATTACGGCGCTATGGAAATGAGTGGTAATACTTATGAATTTGCAGTCACTACCAAAGCAACAGGTAATACTTATACAGGATTGGTTGGAGACGGAGAATTATCAACAACTACTGCAACGGATGGAGACGCTAACCAGGCCTCCTGGCCGGATAACACAGGCGTTTACTTAAGAGGAGGAGATTTTTTGGGTGCAGCAAATTTTAACGGAAACAACAGTTCATTTTTAAGGATTTCTGATAGGGCATCCGGTGCTGCTCTAGCAACCAGGAACGCAGGATATGGTGGACGTGGTGTGAGATAATCATTTCTAATTTGAAAAGAAAGATAACTTTCTACCCAATTTTTAAAATAACAATTAAATCAAATTAGAAGATGAAAACATACCTAACCCAATTATCGGTTTTCTGTCTCATCTTTCTCCTGAATTCTCATCTCAAAGCCCAAGGAGAAGAAGTTTATCCTTACCGTGGCGGAAATGCAGATGGATTTGCAACAGAAACTATAACCAATGCAATCTGTTCTACCCCTTTTCATCAATATGCTTATTTTGGTGGAAATGGGGATGGATTTGCAACAGAGACCTTAGAAAATGCTACCTGCTCTACTCCGTTTCATCAATATGCATATTTCGGGGGAAGTGGCGACGGATTTGCAACGGAAACTATCGAAAATAGTAATTGTCCTACGCCTTATCATTTCTATGCTTATTTTGGAGGAAATGGAGATGGTTTTGCAAAAGACAAAACTGAGGATGTTTGCCCAATTAATCCTCCTGTTGCAAACTTTGTGGCAGATAAGACTAACATATGCGTAGGACAGACTGTAGTTTTTACCGATACCTCTACAAATAAACCAACAGGTTGGAACTGGACTTTTTCCGGTGGATCTCCTGCTACTGCAACTACAAAAACGGTTAATGTTACCTACAATACACCGGGACTGTATCAGGTTAAGCTGGTAGTAGCGAATTATAACGGAACAGATACCATGACAAAAACAGGATATATCAATGTAGTGTCAGATTGCTCAACTTTAGCAGTAGACAACATAAATAGTGAGAAGGTACTCATATTTCCTAATCCTGCGAAAGATATATTGTATCTTCAGTCTCCAAAAGAAGTGCGGAAGATAGAAATATTTGATATGTCCGGAAGAAAAATCCTGGAAAAAACTGTAAATAAAAAAGAAACACAAATTAATATTGAGAAATTAAACTCAGGAATTTACATTCTTAAAACATTTACGGTAAACGATTCAGAAACGTTTAAAATTATTAAAAAAGATTAAAACTAATAACTAATACTATTTTTAACTGCCTATTTTTAGGCAGTTTTTATTTTTATTATGATGTTAAATTTTCTTAAAAAAATATTTATTATGTCAAATATTGGTCGTATTTTTGTATGCGATAATGAAAAAAACACTATACCCTTTCTATTTTAATTTCCTTCTATTAAATATCCTTGTTTCTTGCGCAAATTTGGGAGATAGCCTGATTTATTTTAATAAGAATGCCAAAATCCCGAAAGTAAAAACAGTACTATATTTCAATCCCGAGATTTTTCCGGACATCTCAGAGATCAAAGAGCCTACCTATACTGCTTTTTATACAGCCACTTCTGACCAGATGAAATCTCTGGGAAACCTTAAATATCTCAAAATTGATACACCAATTTCTTTCGATAATGTTGATGCAGGTACTGTTAAAGAAATTTGCAGAAATAATAATGCAGATCTTGCAGTGATTCCGAAAGTGAAATATTTCAAAGTTGGTTTCGGAAAATATGTCTTTTCCAACCAGGTAATTGTGAGTATGAAGCTTTATAATTCTGAAGGCATTTTTGTAATGGAAACGGCTTATGATACTTACAAAGGTAACGGCAGATTGCTGGGATCCGCAGAAAATTCTGTAATTATCGGGACAAAGGGTGCCATTAGGAAAATCAGTAAAGAGCTCAGAAACCGTCAGGTTGTGAATAATGATGCAACTTAATTATTAAGTAATTTTAATCCCTGTTATTCTCGATAATTATTCAGATTTTAATATTTTTGCAAAGCTAAATTTTTAAAAAATCGAGAATCAAGAAATTATATTGAATCCTGCTGACGTTGCAGAATCACTTAGCAAATTGCCGGTGGAAGAACGTATTCTGCAGTTTTTGAAACTTCCGAAATCTGAAAAGGCGGAAGTGTTTTCTCATCTCGATCCTGATTTCCAAGAAGATACCATCAGAAGTATTGCAAGCCACGAAGTTTCTGACATCCTGAACGAAATGTCACCCGATGACAGAACTCAGCTTTTCGAGGATTTTCCGGATGAATTAATCAAGTATTCAATCAATCTGCTTAACCCGCAAGAACGTAGAGTTGCTTTGAAACTCCTTGGTTATGAAGCGGATTCTATTGCCCGTCTGATGACACCTTATTATGTCCAGATACGGAAAGAATGGACAGTTAAAAGATGTTTTCAGCAGATTAAGAAAGTTGGTAAGAAAGTGGAAACACTCAATTTTCTTTATGTAGTTGACGAAAGAAACCGATTGATAGACGATATCACAATAGGTTCTCTCCTATTGGCAGATGAAGAACAATTGATCTCCGAATTGTGTGACGATCATTTTGTTGCAATCAAGACAACAACTTCCAAAGAAAATGCAGTTCCTTATTTTGAGAAATATGACCGAAGTGCATTACCGATCATTACTGAAAATGGCGTTTTGGTTGGAATTGTAACTATTGATGATATTTTGGATCAAATCGAATCTCAAAATACAGAAGACATTCAAAAGTTTGGAGGTTTGGATGCGCTGGATCTTCCTTACACCCAAACCTCAGTTTTCGAGATGGTGAAAAAAAGAGGATTCTGGTTAGTCGTTCTTTTCTTTTCCGAAATGCTGACGGCTTCTGCTATGGGCTATTTTGAGGACGAAATACAAAAAGCTGTTGTATTGGCACTGTTTGTTCCTTTGATTATTTCCAGCGGAGGAAATACAGGTTCACAAGCTGCCACTTTGATTATCCGTGCAATGGCATTACAGGAAATCGGTCTGAAAGACTGGTGGTATGTTATCAGAAAGGAAATATTTACCGGAATTTTTCTTGGAAGTATTTTAGGAATTATTGGATTTTTTAGGATTGCGCTTTGGCAGCAAACCGGGCTTTTCAATTATGGTGAACATTGGGTTTTTGTAGGACTTAGCATTGCTTTTTCTTTGATGCTGATCGTTCTTTGGGGAACAATTTCCGGATCAATGGTTCCTTTTGTTCTTAAAAAACTAAAACTCGATCCCGCGACTTCTTCTGCTCCTTTTGTGGCAACATTAGTGGATGTTACGGGATTGATTATTTATTTTTCTGTTGCAGGATTGTTCCTTACCGGGAAACTTCTCTGATCGATTCAATTTTTCTGACCAATTTTAAATCTTTGCGAAACACACCCCGGTCTAACTAGAGCTCTTTTCCTGAAAAGGAAAAAACGGGAACTCTTCATCTTCGCTCAGGATAAACTACAGTTGAAAAAAAGCACCTAAATAAAAAATGCCACCTTTTTGAGATGACATTTTTTTATTTTTTGATTGGGATATTTTACTTCGCGTAATTGTCCGTGTAATCTTTTTGTGAAGCCAAAATCACTTTTTTAGCGTGCTCTGCCCCATAAACCAAATCGATTTTAACTTTTGCAGGTTCAGTTGGCAGGTTTTTATAGCTCAGGAAATAGTGAAGCAAACGATTGACCTCTGCTTTAGGTAATTCCGAAATATCTCTGATGTGTCCGTAAACCTGATCTTCTACCAATACGGCAATGATCTTATCATCTGCTTCTCCTTTGTCGATCATCTGGAAACCGCCGATTGGAATAGCTTCCATCAAAATATTACCGGAGGTGATGTTGTGCGAGCTGAGAACACAGATATCCAAAGGATCGTGATCGCCTTCTGTTACGTCTGTTGCGCCTGTTGCCACAGCCAGATTTTTAACTTCCTCTTCGCAATATGTTCTCGGGATGAATCCGTATAAAGCAGGAATGATGTTGGAAAATTTCTGAGGACGGTCTACTTTAAGATATCCGGTTTCCTTATCTACTTCATACTTTATAGTATCTGTAGGAACAATCTCTACAAAAACGTTTACCACCTCAGGCGCTTTTTCTCCTGCAGAGATCCCGTGCCAAGGATGTGCTTTAAAATTAGGAATCATGTTTATTTTATATTATTTTGTTAAGTTCTTTTCTAAGATTTTCTATAGTGTCCGAGATATAATCTTCGGAATTGACGTAACCCATCAGAAAAACAGTTTTGAAATCTTCCAGTTTTGAGTTTTCGTTCAGTTCTTCGTAGGTTTTTCTCAGAAGCTGGATGACGTTGTTCTTGCTTGTAAGAATATCCTGCCAGGAAGATTTCGAAATGTATAATTGTTGCGAAGAATTATATTCGAACTCTTCGCTGATATTTTTTTCTGTAAGGAAAACAAACTCGTGCGGCTGAAGATCTCTATCAAATTTCATCACAAGATTGGAAGGTTTCAGACGTTCCAAAAACAATGTCATTCTTTCCAAAGCCTGAAGTTTGATTTCATTATTAGACTTGCTTGCCAGGAAATTTATTTCCTGTTTTTTAAGCCTGACAAAACTGTTCACGAATTGTTTCGCAAAAACCAGAAAAGGTAATGCGATGATAACTGCAACAGCATAAGGTAAATAATCTGAGTCAAACATATTTGAAATCGGATTGCAAAATTAAGAAATTTTTAGACAATTAAGGATGATATCTTTTTTAGAATTCTGAATTACTTGATATTGCTGCAAATCTGAACCAAAACTCTTGAAAAAGACCTCAATTCCACGGATGCTTCCGCCCATAAAATTAAAAGCTTTGGATTCTATATTTTTTTGTAAAATTCTGTCAATCAAGAAAGAAGCGCCATTATGATTTTTGAGCTCCTCATTATTTATCAATCCTAAAAGCGAGTACGAATCCGAATCATCTGTTAGTATTGTGATATTTGTCAAGTGATTTTCAAAATAACTTCCGAACATTTTTAGTTTATTTGATTTTTCAAGAAAGAAAAGATATTCCAAGAAAAAATCCTGATCACTTTGTTTTTCTAAGCCTTTGAAATTATTTTTAATAAAATCCAAAATATGCTCGTGGGTGAAAACCTCTCTAAATTCTAAGTATTGCGCAGTTTTAACAGTTGACTTTCTTCCTTTGAAATACTTTTTTCTTCTGAGAAAAGCGTATTCCTGAACAGGTATAACAAAATTTTTTTTCGTTAATAATTCTGTTTTGAATTCATTATTAAAATTAAAAGCGTAATTCAGAATATTATAATGCTTTTTAAAATACTCAAGAAAAGTTTGATTGATTTCCCTGTTAGAATTTCCAAAGATTCCTAATTGCTGGCAAAACAGAGGCATTATTACGATTTTGAAAAAAGCCTTTTCAACAAAAGGAATCGGCATCACAGCTTCATAATCATTATAAACCAGGAGTTCCCAATTTTTACATAAAAAATCAAGCGTTTCTTTATTGCAATAGAAATTTTTCTGGAAAGAATTTTCTACGCATTGATTATATTTTTCAAAATCAATTTCTTGATAAGATAGTCGTTTAATCATAAAATCCCTTCTTCTTTGAAGCTATAAAATTTATTTTGAGCAATAATGATGTGGTCAAGAAGCTCTATTTCCAATAATTTTCCGGCATCCTTTATTTTATTGGTGATTGCAATATCTTGCTGACTGGGTTTCAGGCTTCCTGCCGGGTGATTGTGAGCTATAACAATTCTGGTGGAAAAGTGTTCCAAAGCTGTTTTGAAAATTACTCTGACATCCGCTACGGAACTTGCAATTCCACCTCGAAAAAGGCAGGTTTTATATAGAATTTTATTTTGATGATTAAGAAAGACTGCCCAGAATTCTTCTGTTGGTAGATCTGAAAGATGTGGCTGTAAAATCTCGAAGATGTCTTTACTATTACTGATTTGTTGTCTTTCAAGAACTTCCTGCTGGGATTTTCTGTTCCCGATTTCCAGGGCTGTTGCAATGGAAATGGCTTTTGCCTCTCCAACGCCTTTGAATTTCATCAAATCTTTGATTGATAACTGACTTAATCTGTGCCAATTATTTTCCACCGATTTCAAAATTCTTCTTGCTAATTCCACGGCAGATTCTTCACGATTCCCGCTTCCCATGATAATTGCCAGCAGTTCCGAATCCGAAACTGCTGCTTTGCCTTTCAAAAGGAATTTTTCTCTTGGGCGGTCGTCTTCCGCAAGGGATTTGATGCTCAATTTGAGTTATTAATTATAAATTATTAATGATCTGTCCGTCTTTCATTACCAACTTTCTGTCGGTGCTTTCAGCTAAAACCGGATTGTGTGTGACAATCACAAAAGTCTGCTGATATTTATCTCTCAAATCAAAAAATAACTGATGAAGGGCATCAGCATTTTTGGAATCCAGATTTCCGGTTGGTTCGTCGGCATAAATGATTTTTGGAGAATTAATCAAGGCTCTTGCAACGGCAACTCTTTGAGATTCACCACCGGAAAGTTCAGAAGGTTTGTGATGCAGCCTGTGCGCAATATTAAGGTCTTCGAAAAGTGAATGTGCTTTTTCGATCACTTCTTTTTCCGCAATTCCTCCGATTTTTGTCGGCAACAAAACATTTTCAAGTGCAGTGAATTCTGGTAAAAGCTGATGGTTCTGAAAAACAAATCCAATATTTTTATTACGAAATTTTGACAATTCCCTATCCTTCATATTTAGAAAGGAATTCCCGTCTAATGAGATTTCTGTTCCGTAACTACCAATGTCAGAAGGTTTGTCCAACGTTCCCAGAATTTGGAGCAATGTTGATTTTCCGGCTCCGGATTCTCCGACAATAGAGACAACTTCGCTTGGTTTGATATGGATATCGACACCTTTCAGAACCTCCAGCGTTCCGTAGAATTTATGTATATTTTTTGCTCGAATCATTATTTTCAATAGGTTGATGTGATCATTTGTTAATTCGATAATTAAAAAAACATTGTCAGATTATCGAATCACCATACTATCAGATTATATCATTTAAATCTTGGTTAATTTAGCAAATTTCAGAATAAGGTTTTTTTCGCCTTCGTTACTGAAAATAACTTTAGCTTTGATATTCTGAGGATCGGTTCCGTCCAGAAAAGTCACTTCTCCAATACCAAAACGGTCGTGGCGAACTTTGTCACCTACTTCTATATCTTCTGAAGATGAGCCGCTTGGATTAATAATCTTAGCCGTGGCGACAGGTTTTAAAGTCTTTTTTGGTGGTGGATTATTGATATTTCTCTCCAGCGTTTTTTTCTCCTCTTTCTTTTTGAAAAATCTAGGTTCAGACGGCCTTTCATCAAAAATATTAGAATTGATTCCGGAATTGTTCACAAATCTTGCTTCCAACATTGGGTTGATGAATTCGATATATTTGGAATCCACTTCGCTCAAAAATCTTGACGGTTCCGAATCTGTAATTTTTCCCCATTGGAAACGGGAAACGGCATAAGTGAAATAAGCCTGCTTTTCCGCTCTTGTCAATGCGACATAGAACAAACGTCTTTCCTCTTCGAGTTCTTCTCTCGTGGATGAGCTCATAAAACTTGGAAACAGATTTTCCTCGAGACCGACAAGGTAAACTACAGGAAACTCCAGACCTTTCGATAAATGAATGGTCATCAGCGACACTTTTTCGCCCTCATCTTTATCGTTCTGAGTATCGGATGATAATGCAATATTTTCCAGGAAATTGGATAAGCTTGGATCGCCATCTTCAATCTGTCTTTGTTCCTCGATAAAACCCTGCATTGAGTTCAATAATTCCTGGATATTTTCAACTCTGGAAATACCTTCCGGCGTTTGATCTTCTTTTAAAAATTTAATCAAACCGCTTCGTTTCGCCACTTCCATTGCAACGTCGTACACATTTTCTGTTTTCAACATCACCTGAAACGCTTTTATCATCGCCCAAAAATCGCCGAGTTTGGTGATAATTCCATTATTTAAACCCAATTGTGGTGCATAAAATCCAAGATTATCCAAAACCTGAGTTATCGGAACATTGCGGGAATCTGCAAAAACAATCAGTTTATTTTGCGTTGTTTCTCCAATACCTCTTGCCGGATAATTGATGATTCTTGACAAGGCTTCGGAATCATTTTCATTAACCAAAATCCTGAGGTAAGCCAATAGATCCTTGACTTCTTTTCTTTGATAGAAAGATAATCCGCCATAAACTCTGTAAGGAATATTCTTCTTTCTGAGCGCATCTTCAAAAGCTCTGGTCTGCGAGTTGGTTCTGTAAAGAATCGCAAAGTCTGAGAATTTTCTCTGTTGTGTGTTATGCAACTCAAAAATATTGGCTGAGACAAAATTCGCTTCGTCAGCATCGGAAAGACTTCGGTAGACTTTTATTTTCTCCCCGACTTCATTTTCGCTGAAAACATTTTTCTTGAATTGTTGTAAATTTTTAGAAATCACAACATTGGCTGCATCTACGATATTTTGGGTAGAACGGTAATTCTGTTCCAGAGAAACGGTTACCGCATCGGGGTAATCTTTCTTGAAATTCAGGATATTATAGATATTCGCACCACGAAATGAATAGATCGACTGTGCATCGTCTCCAACGACACAGATATTCTCGAATTTAGAAGCTAAAGCTTTGACAATCAAATATTGAGAATGGTTTGTATCCTGATACTCATCTACCAGAATGTATCGGAATCTGTCTTGATATTTAGCTAAAACTTCAGGGAATCTTGTTAATAGTTCATTGGTTTTCAATAATAAATCATCGAAATCCATTGCGCCGTTTTTGAAACAGGCCTCGACATATTTTCTGTAAATTTCACCAATCAATCTCATATTCGCTCTTTCATCAGCTTCCATCAATTCCGGGTTGTTGAAATAGGCGTTAACCGTAATCAGATTATTTTTGTATTGAGAAATTCTCGCCAAAACTTTTTTGGGCTTATAAATTTCTGCATCAACGTTCATATCCTTTATCACCTTCTTCAAAACATTGAGAGCGTCCTGTGCATCATAAATCGTAAAATTGGAAGGATAACCGAGATAATGCGCCTCGCTTCTGAGAATACGTGCAAAAACCGAATGAAATGTCCCCATCCAGAGTGACCGCGCATCGCTGACACCAACGACTTTTGCGATACGTTCTTTCATCTCTTTTGCTGCTTTGTTAGTAAAGGTCAAAGCCAGAATATTGAAAGGGTCAACACCATTGGTAATCAGATGCGCGATCCTCATCGTCAGAACTCTGGTTTTGCCGGAACCTGCGCCCGCCAAAACCATCAACGGTCCTTGTAACGTAGTAACTGCCTCAAACTGTGCTTCATTTAATCCTTTCAGATAATCCATTATAGTCTCAAAATTTTAAGATAACAAAAATAGCGAATTTTATGCAATTTCTCGTTTCATTAGAATTTGAATTTCCACGATTAATGGGTAATTTTGCACTGGCAAAAAATAGTTTTTCAAATCGCTGTTTCTAATTCTAAAAGTAAATCAATCCATTGAAAATCAATATAAAAAAAGAAATCGGATCATTTTTTGAGCTGAAACCATCACCCAGAAGTTGGCACATCCCGTTTCTTGCGGGACTTTCTGTTGGGATTCCTTTGATATTCGGATATTATTCCGGAAATGTAAAAACCTCATTAACAGCAAGTCTGGCAGGCTTGGTAATTCTTTACATCCCGAATACAAAAGATATTTTTGAAATGATGATGAAGATGTTTGTCTGTTCTTTCGGGATGATTATTTCTTACATTTTCGGTTTGGTTTTTAGTTTCAATATGTGGATTGCACCTTTAGCTTTTGGGATTTTTTCAGCAATAGTTTATTATATTGTCCGATATTTCAATCTCAAACCTCCGGGAAGTTTTTTCTTTATTATGATGGCTTCTATGGCTATCGGACTTCCCCACAATCCGGAAGCTATTCCGCAGAAAATCGGCGTTTTCACCATCGGGACTTTGAATGCTTGTCTTATTTGCTTGATTTATACTTTATTAAAATCCAAAAAAGAACCTAGTAAAAATGTAACTACGCTCCAGATCAATCCGTATGTTAATCTTGTAGAATCACAAATTATCGGGATCTGTATGTTTGCTTCGGTTTTGATTGGACAGATTTTTAAACTTGATTATCCTTACTGGATTCCGGTTTCCAGCTTGGCAGTTTTACAAGGTGTCAACCAATATCACATCTGGAAACGTGGTCTTCACAGGATTATTGGTACATTGATAGGCCTCGTGATTGCGTGGTTTATATTTTCTTACATTAATGATACATTGTGGATTTGCATTGCAATTATCTGTCTTCAGATCATTGTGGAAATGCTGATTACTAGGCATTATGCATTAGCAGTAATGTTTCTGACTCCAATGGGAATTCTGCTTGCTGAAACCGGAAGCTCTACTTCACTTAATCCTGATTACCTTTTAAAAATGAGATTGTTGGAGATTTTAATCGGTAGTGTTATCGGCTGTGTTGGTGGTTGGTTTTTGTATAATGAGAGAATCAGGTTTAATTCAATAAAAGGTTTGAGAAAGTCGAAAATTGTTTTGAGAAAGAGTTTTAAAAAAGAAAAGTCTTAAAGTTTTTTTATTAATTGAATTAATTCTCTTGAAATAATTTCCCTTGAGTATAGTTTAAAGTCGAATCTTTGATTTTTTACTTCGGAAAGCTGAGTTTGTAAATCCTCTTTTTCAGGGATGATAAATTCTAAATCGCTTTCATAGCTTGTGGGAAAGATCGCTGGTTTTGCATATCTGATGGCGTCTCCAATATTGCCGCTGATTTTAGTTTTTCCGTAGATTTCTTTGACAGATAAAAACTCAGTTTCATTTTGAATTGGGCAATATAAAACATCTGATTTTCTCATCCATTCATCAAATTGTTGCTGATGAATTTTATGTTCAAAAAACTGTATTTTAATGAATTGTGGGAGTTTATCTATAATTGACTTTAATTTTTCCAATTCTTTTCCGGAAGCTTTCCCCAGGAAAATAATTTCATAATTAACTTCGGTATTATCAAAGTTTTTCAGCTTGTAAAGAAACGTATTATAGTCTCTCCTGCTTTGCGAAACAGTACCAGGAACTACAATCCTGATTGTTTCCTTATCTGATTTTTCGGAACCGAATTGATTAAAATAAACCGGTAAAAATTTCAGATTATTTTTCTGAGAAATCAATTCGTCGATTCCTAAAAGATATTTTGATTTTTGATAGACTTTTGGAGCTTCCAAGAGTCCTTCTTTCAGAAATAATTTCAAACGATATTTAAAATCATTTTTGAAAATATTTTTGAATAATTCCCATTTTGAAGCTTTAGCAAAATTCAGATTATGAACAAGAATTGCCGTGTTGAATTTCTGCACAATTGCTTTGTAGAAAATGAAATGACGATGAACTGTTCCAATAATAATTAAATCATACTTTATCTTATCCAAAATCTCTAAAAGCTGGGAATAATCGGTTAGGAAAACATTTTTCCCGTGAATGTTCAACAGTTTAAAAATTTTTTCCGAGAAATAGAAATCAACAGAAAGTTCCGATGAATTTTTTGTCAATTCATAGAAGTTAGCGGCTAATTCTGCGTGTGTATCAAGTTCTATGTAAGCGATTCTTTTCATAAACCGAAATTTTTGAAAAATTCTTTCCAGCGTAGATTTCGGATAAATTTGATTTCTTCTTGGCTTAGATTTCGTTGGTCTTTTTGTTTCAGAAAAGATTTGATTGTGATAAAAAATTCTTTTGCAGAATGATTTTTAAAACTGGATTTTGCAGAAGAAATGATAGCCAGAGGCAAACTCAGACCAATGTTATAAAAATATTGACCCAATTTTTCGGCTTTTTGCGATTTGTATTTGTAAGCTGTCGGGCGCAAATGTTTTACCCAAATGTCTTTAATAGTGACAATGTCCCAACCGTGTTTTTTTGCTAATAAAATATCCAGATTATCCCAGCCGAGAACTGTTCGCAAACCGTTCATATCTTCAAAACATTCTTTTCTGTAAGCTTTTACAGGTCCGCGAACATGGTTTCTGGAAGATAAATCTTCAAAAATCCACTCGTGATTTTTGTTGCTGAAATCCAACCAATTTTCGTTTGGATTTCTTAGATTTTTGATTTCAGGATTTTGCTTATGCTTCTTAATGTAAACCAAACCGGAAACAATTCCGGCTTTTGGATTGGTTTCGAAAACCTGGTTGATTCTCTCTAAATAATTACGAGGAAAAACAATGTCTGCATCATATTTACAAATCACATCAAAGCCTTTCCAATCAAGAGATTCTAAACCTTTATTAAAAGTTCTCACAATTTTTGCACCAGGAGAATGCTCAGATTTTTCTAAATCCAAAACCTTGAATCTTGAATCTTGAACTTTGAAATTATTAGTGATTTCAGAAGTTCTATCGATGGAACCATCATTCACAATAACACAAACGAAATCTTTAAAAATCTGATTTTTAATGGATTCCAAGCATTGGGAAATATTATTCTCTTCGTTGTGGGCAGGAATGATGATAAGAAATTTCATTTAAAAAGGATTCGATTTCAGATTAACTTCAAACAAAAATTCTGGAGTTTTAGGGTTTTCAAAAGTGGACGTATTAAAATTTTCTTTTGTGAAAACGGCACACATTGTATTTTGTGGATGGTAAAGATTTTTATGAAATTCTTTTGGTGTTCCGTCCAAAATAGCTTTGAAAACTTCGTAACGAATTTTCTCCGGGTTGTAAGCGTAGTCGTGCCAGACCACAACCGAATTATCGTGAACGAGATGTTTGAAAACCTGCCCCGTATCATGCTTTACCATCTCGTAAGAATGATCTCCGTCAATGAAGATCAGATCATATTTTTTACCAAGTCCGGCAAAATCAAAGGTTTTTGTATTGCCTTCCAAATGCAGGATTTTTGAATTTTTCTTTGATAAAACACCATGTAATTCCGCATATTTTTTGTTCCAACCCATTGCTAGCATTTCAGCTTTGGAAAGATTCAGGGTTGTGCAGTCATCTATTTCTTTAGCGATGTTCCAAATGCTTTCTCCTCGCCAGGTCCCGATTTCGAAATATGAACTCTTCCCTTTCGCAAGAGTCTTCAATAAAGCTAAATCTGTAGGAAGCGAACCACCGTCAAGAATAAATAAATCAACATTGGATTCAAAATTACCATTAGTAATTTCGTCCAGAGAAACTTCCGGCAAACTTAATAATTGAGGATATTGTTTTTGAAATTCCAGTTTTCTGACATCATTTTGATCAAGAATCAGATTAACAAGACTTGGTTGCTTTATAATATATTGAATGGACTTTATTAACTTTTGAAACTTGTTCATTAAACTGTAAATTTATTGTGTGGATTCAGCATGTTTTTCGGATCAAGAATTTCGTCTAACTTCTCCTGTGATAGCAATTGGTGTTCTATCACAAGATTATAAACACTTTTCCCGGTTTCCAAAGCTTCCTTGGCGATTTTTGTTGAATTTTTATAACCGATATACGGATTCAGGGCTGTTACAATTCCTATGCTGTGCTTCACCATATTAAGGCAAACTTCTTTGTTAGCCGTAATTCCTGAAACACATTTTTCCCGAAGCGTATCCAACGCATTACATAGAAAATGGATGTTCTCCATAATAGCGTGACAAAGTACAGGTTCCATCACATTAAGCTGCAATTGTCCTGCTTCTGCTGCAAATGTGACTGTCAAATCGTTTCCGATCACTTTATAACAAACCTGATTGACAACTTCCGGAATCACAGGATTGACTTTTCCAGGCATAATCGAAGAACCAGGTTGCATCGGTGGAAGATTGATTTCGTACAATCCTGCTCGCGGACCGGATGAAAGTAATCTCAGGTCATTACAGATTTTGGACAGTTTTACAGCCATTCTTTTCATCGCCGACGAATAGATGACGTAAGCGCCAGTATCTGGTGTAGCTTCTACAAGATCCGGTGCGGAAACAATAGGGATTCCGGTGATTTCTGCCAGATTCTCTGCGCATCTTTTAGCATAACCTTTTGGAGCATTTAAGCCAGTTCCAATGGCTGTTGCGCCCATATTGACTTCTACAAAGAGAAGCGCATTATTATTTAATTTTTCGATATCTTCTTCCAAAGTTGCGGCAAAGGCTTCGAATTCCTGCCCCATTGTCATTGGAACTGCATCCTGAAGCTGAGTTCTTCCCATTTTGATAACATCCTGAAACGCAATTCCTTTTTGGCGAAAAGCTTCAATAATTAATTTCAGTTTTTCAACTAAAACTTTGTTCATATTATAAAGCGCAATCTTTATCGCACTTGGATAGACATCATTGGTGGATTGGGAGAGATTAATGTGATCATTGGGTGAACAATACTGATATTCTCCTTTTTGATGGCACAAAAGTTCCAGAGTAATATTGGCAATAACTTCGTTGGCATTCATATTCACGGAAGTCCCGGCGCCGCCTTGTATCATATCAATCGGGAATTCCTGGTTATATTTTCCTGAAATAACTTTGTCGCATGCTTTGATAATATTTTGATAAAGATTTTCTTCAAGAAGACCTAATTCATAATTGGTTTTTGCCGCTCCTTTTTTGATATAAGCCAAAGCTTTGATGAACTCCGGATAAGAGAATAATCTCTGACCTGAAATATTGAAATTATTAATAGCACGCTGCGTTTGCACTCCATAATAGGCATTTGCGGGAACTTCCAATTCCCCAAGCAAATCGCTTTCTATTCTGTATTGTTCCATTTTTCTCATTTGAAAGCGGAAAGTTACTGATTTTGGAAGAATTTATAACGTGCGAAGGCTTTAAAATTATCTTTTAATTCATAACCCAAAATTATTTTAACTCATTTTTCCGAAGTAACTTTGCATCTTTGATTTTAATGTTATGGATGCAACGATCGGACAAAGCAATAATTTCTCATATTCCGTTATTTCCTATGTATTTTTCACTTTTATAGGCTATTTTATCATTGGATTATCATTATCCGTTTTACCGATTTTTATCAACAAAGGTCTTGGCTTCAGTATGTTGGTTGCAGGGATTGTGATTAGTTTACAATATGTGATGACCTTTCTGATGAGAGCTTACTCAGGAAAAATCATTGACAGCAAAGGCCCAAAGCCTGCCGTTTTGGCAAGTATGATCAGCTTTTCCTTTACAGGTTTGGTATTGGTAATGGCGTATTATTTCAGATTATCACCTATTGTCAGCCTATTATTTCTGATTATTACCCGATTTTTTACGGGCTGTGCAGAAGGAATGATCGGGGCAAGTCCGATTAACTGGGCAATTATGACTTTAGGTGAAAAACATACACCAAAGATTATTTCTTATAATGGTGTGGCGTGTTACGGCGCTTTGGCAATTGGCGCATCCTTGGGTGTTACGATTGTAAAACATTTCAATTTTTACGCTTTAGGAATCCTAATTATTTTGTTAGGATTAATCGGATTTTTCATAGCAAAATCGAAAGAAAACCGGACAGGAAAACATTCTGAAGAAGAACAAAAATCTTTCTGGAATGTTCTGGGAAAAGTAGCGCCTTTTGGGCTTTGCCTGGCTTTTGGCGGACTAGGATTTGCAACCATTTCGACTTTTATTACACTTTATTACGATTATTACCATTGGCAAAATGGTGCGATATGTTTGTCGGTTTTTGGGGTTTTGTTTGTTACCGGCAGATTGGTTTTCAGTAATGCGATTAACCGATTTGGCGGAATCAACGTTGCGATTGTAAGTCTGGCTGTGGAAGCCTTAGGTTTAACCATTATTACATTGTCTTATCATCCATATTTTGCATTGATTGGTGCCGGAATTACGGGTTTGGGGTTTTCATTGATATTCCCGGCTTTGGGCGTAATGGCAATGAAAACCGTTCCTTCGTCCAATCAGGGTTCAGCTTTGGCAGGTTACGGTTTGTTCATTGATATTTCTCTGGGAGTTACAGGTCCATTGATTGGCGGTGTCGCTGATGTATTTGGATTGCCTTATATTTTTCATTTCAGTATCGGGATTGTGTTAATTGGTTTAGCTTTGGCTTATTATCTGAAAATGAATCAATCTAAATAATTTTATAAGGAATTTTTTATTGAATGTCTTCGAGAGCCTCGGACTGACAACCATCTGATTCCTGCAGTCTGTTTAGAACAAAACACTCTTGAATTTTAGTTCCCACAATTTTTTTAGATTAAATTCTATTTTATTCATCACTGTTGATTTGAAAACAAAATCCCTAGCCCCGATTGACTCTGAGTTTTTTATTTATAATTTGAATCGTCGAAACTTCGTTTTGCAGCGGCATCCTTTTTTGTCTTAATTTGAAATTTGTTTTCGATGACAAAACTTCTGAAACAAAAAACATACAGCACTTCGACAGGCTCAGTATAAACTACAAGCGGGATTAAGCTCCTTAAATAATACATAAAAACTCTTCTCGCAGATTTAGCAAATTGAACTGATTTATTTTAATGGTTTTTCAATCTGCTAAATCTGAATAATCTGTGAGACTCTTAAATTAATATTCAAAGATTTTCTTTGAGTAAACTCGATTTTCAAAATCCGATAAAAATCACGATTTTTGCAGTCTCAAATTTTATTATGTCTTTAGAACAAGAAATCAGCAAACGAAAAACTTTCGGAATCATCTCCCACCCCGATGCGGGAAAAACCACGTTGACGGAAAAACTCCTGCTTTTTGGAGGAGCGATTCAGGAAGCCGGTGCTGTAAAATCCAATAAAATCAAGAAAGGTGCAACATCCGACTTTATGGAAATCGAGCGTCAGAGAGGGATTTCGGTAGCGACATCGGTATTGGCTTTTGAATACAGAGACCACAAAATCAATATTCTGGATACGCCTGGACACAAGGATTTTGCGGAAGATACGTACCGAACATTGACTGCAGTTGACTCTGTAATTGTGGTAATTGACGTTGCAAAAGGAGTTGAGGAACAGACGGAAAAACTGGTTCAGGTTTGCAGAATGAGAAACATTCCGATGATTGTTTTCATCAACAAGCTTGACCGTGAAGGTAAAGATGCTTTTGATTTGCTGGATGAAGTCGAACAAAAACTAGGGTTAACGGTTTGTCCACTTTCTCTGCCGATCGGTATGGGAAGCGACTTCCAGGGGATTTATAATATTTGGGAAAATAACATTCAGCTGTTCTTGGAAGAGAAAAAACAAAAAGTTGGTGAATCTCTGAAAATTGATGATATCAATGATCCTCAGATTGATGAACTGGTTGGTGTAAAAGCGGCAACGACTTTGCGTGAAGAATTGGATCTGATCCAGTCTGTTTATCCTGAGTTTAATCGTGAGGATTATATGAATGGTGATCTGCAGCCGGTTTTCTTTGGTTCTGCTCTTAATAATTTCGGTGTCCGCGAGTTATTGAATGCTTTCATTGACATTGCGCCAATGCCACAGCCAAAAGAAAGTGAAACCCGATTGGTAAAGCCGGAAGAACAAAATTTCACAGGATTTGTGTTCAAAATCCACGCGAATATGGACCCGAAACACAGAGACCGTCTGGCGTTTGTGAAAATCGTGTCCGGAATTTTCAAAAGAAATGAAAATTATCTTCTTGTAAGAGAAGGTAAAAAAATGAAGTTCTCCTCTCCTAACGCTTTCTTCGCTGACAAAAAAGAGGTTGTGGATGAGAGTTTCCCTGGCGATATTGTCGGTCTTCATGATACGGGAAGTTTCCGGATTGGTGATACGCTGACAGCCGGTGAAAAACTGAATTTCAAAGGTATTCCGAGTTTCTCTCCGGAACATTTCCGTTATATCAATAACAATGATCCGTTGAAAGCTAAGCAATTAGCAAAAGGTGTTGACCAGTTGATGGATGAAGGTGTTGCGCAGCTCTTTACGCTGGAAATGAACAACAGAAAAATCATCGGAACAGTTGGTGCGCTTCAGTATGAGGTTATCCAATACCGTCTGGAACACGAATATGGCGCAAAATGTTCTTACGAACCTATCAGCATCCACAAAGCGTGTTGGGTGGAAGCGGATGAAAAGTCTGAAGAATTCAAAGAATTTGCGAGATTGAAGCAGCGTTTCTTAGCAAGAGACAAATATGACCAATTGGTTTTCTTAGCCGATTCGTCTTTCACAATCCATATGACGCAGGAAAAGTTTCCGAATGTGAAACTGCATTTTATCAGTGAGTTTAAGCGTTTTTAATTAATAAAACTCAATTAATATAATTACAAAGCATCCAATATTCGGATGCTTTTTGTTTTGTAAATTACTTGTAAAATAAATTTAAATGCTTGGTTTGCATTTAGTTATAATATTACAAAAAGTTTCGGATTCATTTACAAATCATTCTTTTCGTTTCGGGATAGCTTTACATCATAAAATTATCCCAATGAAAAAAATAATATTGACCGCCGTTATTTTAAGCACACTCACGATGTGTAAAAAAGCAGATTTACAAGAAGCTAATAATACAATTGCCAACGCAGATTCTTTAATTGATAAAGCTTCTGAAACTGTAAATAATCTTGATACAAATTCCGTTTTGGATTCGGTAAATCTGAAAGCTAAAGATCTGATTAAAAATAAAGAAGAAATCGAGAAAGTTTTTGATAAGAGCAAAGAGAAAATAGATTCTATTGCGGACAATGTCGAGAAATTCAAAAAAGATATCGAAGACAAAAAAGTAGCCACAACAATTGATTCAATCAAAAATCAAATTAAAAAAGAAATTCCGAAACCGAAAACCATTACCAAAGTTATTTATAAAGAGCCTGTGAAAAAAGAACCTGTTGCTAATGCAATGGTGAAAAATGGTTCTGTTGAGCTGAATGTGGATGACATTTCTATAGCAAAACAATCGGTAAGAGATATCATCAGAAAATATGATGGTGTTATCAATACGGAAAATTTAGTCAGTAATGATGAGCTTCAGACTTTATATTTAACTACAAAAGTTCCTTATGACAAGTTTGATTATCTTGTAGAAGATCTTTCGGTGTTGGGAAAACTTCATAACAAAAACCTGGAAGTTAAAGGCGATTCTTATAATCCGAACAAGCTTTGTAATCTTGATATTACTTTATATGATAATCACCTGAAACCAAATGAATCGCAACAAACCAAAAGCTTTGGTGTAAAATCTGCAGATGCGATTTCTTCCGGCTGGAAAGTGATTGGAGATATTTTGTTGTTTCTTCTGCCCTTTTGGCCGATGTTTTTAATTGGAGGAATTGCTTATTATTTTTACAAAAAGAAATCAAAAGATAAAGATCCTGAAAAAAATGATATAGATTCTAGTGAAAATATATAAAACGCAAAAGACGCTTAAATTATAAGCGTCTTTTTATTTATTGAAAAATTTGATTCTAGTTCATCAAGCTTTTGCTTAGATTAAGCGCATCCTGATTGGTGCTGTCATATTGTAAAGATTTAGCAATATATTGTTTGGCTTTTTCTTTATCAGTATCCTTATCCAAGAATGCTATGAAAAAATATGCATAAGCCAGATTCTGTTTATTCGCTTCAACCTCTTCGGGCTTTACCTTGCTAATGTATTGCTCATAAGCGGCTTTAGCAGCTTCATTGTTTTTCGCAGATTGGTTGGCATATCCAATACTATAATAAGCTGGCGCCCAATCGGGAATTACTGTTGTAATTTTATTCCACGTTGTGATGGCTGATGTCCACTCATTGGCATTTTGATAAGCCGTTGCCAAACCTACTAGAGCTTGTGTATCGTCTGGCTTTGCAGCAATTTTTTGTTTTAATGCTTCAATTTCTGGGTTAGTTGTTCCCGCTGTTTGCGTTTGGGTTGTCTGATTATTATTGATTGTATCATTGGTTGTTGGATTAGTCTGCGCAGTTAAATAGTTTGCTGCAATTAAAGATAATCCAAACATTAAGCGTTTAATTTTAAATTCCGTTTTCATAACCTTTTTATTTTAAATTTTTATAATTATCACAACTACAGTTCCACAAATTATAAAATTTTTAAAACTTTAGAATTTTTAATAATTTTTTAAGAATATAGAATTATCATTTAAGAAATTTTAAAACAATTGTTTGATTTTGATATTTGGTCTCATTATTGATGTGTATTATTATACTAAATTTATATAAATAAGTATATTTGTATACTAAAATTGATTTAATGAATTTCAAAACTATAAAAGAGACAATAAAACTTTTGGAGGAGTTTGATTCTGAAAACACAAAAAAAATTTATTCTGATGACCTCACTGGATTCAAAAGCTGGATCTATGATAAGGAAGTTATAAGAAGAAAATCAGTTAATGATGAACCGGATTGGGAAGGAAAGGAAAACGGAAGATCACCTGAAAGTGTTATTAGCACCTTATTGGTTCATATGAACCGTTATGCCAAAACATATTCTAAGTCAGCAATTGCAGGATCTGGTTTTAATACTCAGGAAGAATTTATCTACCTGATTAATCTGAAAGCTTTTGGATCCATGACCAAAATGGAACTGATAAAAAAAAATATTCACGACAAGTCTGCCGGTATTCTTATTATCAACAGGCTGATCAAGCAAGGTTGGTTAGAACAAACTGATTCCAAAACAGATAAGAGAACAAAAGTCCTAAACATAACAAAATCCGGACTGGAAGCCTTAGAAAAACAAATTGATAAAATCCGGGCAGCTTCCAGTATTGTTACCGGTAATTTGAATTACACAGAAAAAATGGAATTGATTAAAATTCTTGATAAACTAGATCAGTTTCATAATTCTATATTCAGTAGAAATATACACAACCAGCAACTACTGGAAACAGTTTTAAAAGATTATCCTTTGGGAAATAACCTGATATGAAAAAGAAAGTAGCAATTATAGGTTCTGGTTTTTCCGGATTGTCTGCTGCGGCTTATTGTGCCAAAACAGGCAATGAGGTGCACATTTTTGAAAAAAACAGCAGTTTGGGAGGACGCGCAAGAAATTTCCAAACACATCATGGCTACAGCTTTGATATGGGCCCAAGTTGGTATTGGATGCCGGATATTATTGAAGATTTTTTCAAAGACTTTGGAAAAACTACAGAAGATTTTTATGATCTAATACCGCTAAATCCACAATTTGAAATGGTTTTTTCTGACGGCACCATGGAAATTCCCCAGGATTATGAAGAAATGAGAAATCTTTTTGACCATACAGAGAAAGGTGCAGGAAAAAAGCTGGATGATTTTATGAAAGATGCCCAATATAAATATGAAGTAGGTATGAAGGATTTTGTCAGCAAACCTTGTCATTCCTGGTTTGAGTTTGTCTCTCCTACTATTGCAAAAAGTGCATTAAAACTGGATTTGTTAACGAATTTTCATCAATTTGTCAGGAAATATTTTTCCAATCCAAAACTGATTACTTTAATGGAGTTTCCTGTGATATTTCTTGGAGCAGCTCCGAAAGATATTCCAGCCCTGTACAGTCTGATGAATTATGGTGGCTATAAATTGGGAACCTGGTATCCAATGGGCGGCTTTATTAAAGTTATAAAAGCTATGGCAAAAATTGCTGCCGAACAAGGTGCTAATATTCATCTTAATTCAAATGTTGAAAAGATTATAACAGAGAATAAGAAAGCTGTGGGAATCATTGTTGATGGCAAAAAACTAGAGTTTGATTCTGTTATTGCTTCATCAGATTATCACCATACAGAGCAAAAACTGTTATCAGAAGATCAAAGAAATTATGATGAAAAGTATTGGAAAAAGAAAACCTTCGCTCCCTCGTGTTTGATTTTTTATTTGGGATTTAGTAGAAAAATTCCTAATCTGAAACATCATACTTTATTCTTTGAAAATGATCTTGATCTCCACACCAAGGAAATCTATGATGACAAAAAATGGCCTTCCAAGCCTTTATTCTATGTCTGCTGTCCTTCCAAAACAGATAAAAGTACAGCACCGGAGAATTGTGAAAATATTTTCTTACTGATGCCAATTGCAACCGGGATTAATGATTCTGAAGAAATGCGCGAAAAGTATTTTTCCGAAATGATAAAAAGGATTGAAAAACATACAAAAACGTCCAATCTCGTTTCAAAAATCGATTACAAAAGAAGCTATTGCATCAATGATTTTGTTAATGATTATAATGCTTTTGAAGGTAATGCCTATGGCTTGGCAAATACATTATCTCAGACAGCTGTATTGAAGCCGTCTCTGAGAAACAGAAAAATAAAAAATCTATTCTATACAGGGCAGTTAACAGTTCCTGGCCCGGGTGTCCCACCATCTATAATATCTGGAAAAATTGCAGCAACAGAAGCTAATAAAACAATTTGATATGAAAAAATTATTTGATGAACTTTCTTATAAAGTAAGTAAAACGACAACGAAACAATACAGCACAAGCTTCTCACTAGGGATTTTAGCTTTATCACCAAAAATAAGGAATCCAATCTATGCAATTTATGGCTACGTTCGTTTGGCAGACGAAATTGTAGATAGTTTCCACGGGTTTAATAAGCAAAAACTGCTTTCCCGTTTCCGCCAGGAAACAACCTTGGCTCTGGAGGAAAAAATCTCTCTCAATCCTATTCTGCAATCATTTCAGGAAACTGTTCACAAATATCAGATCGATTTTCAGTTGATTGATCAATTTCTCAGGAGTATGGAAATGGATCTTCATAAAATTGATTATGATTCTGATCTTTATAAAGAATATATTCTCGGCTCTGCCGAAGTTGTTGGCCTGATGTGCCTGCAGATTTTTGTGGAAGGCGACAAGGAAGCTTTCGAGAGACTAAAACCTTTTGCAATGACATTGGGTTCTGCTTTCCAGAAAGTTAATTTCTTAAGAGATATGAAAGATGATTACTTTGTTTTAGGCAGAACTTATTTTCCGAATGTTGATATCAGTGATTTTGATAATGAGGTTAAATCCAACATTGAAAAAGAAATTGAATCCGAATTTCGGGAAGCTTTGGAAGGGATAAAAAAATTACCCCGTTCTTCCCGGTTTGGAGTTTATCTGGCTTACAGATATTATGTTTCGTTATTCAATAAGATTAAAAAAACGTCAGCTAATAATATTATTAATCAAAGAATCAGAATTTCTAACAGTAGAAAAATTTCTATAATGATGGGATGTTATGTGGAATATAAATTATCAATTTAGCAATGGAATTAAAATTGCTTATTCCAAACATTAAGTGGATTAATAACAAATGAAAGAAAATTTTAACAACAAATGACTTACCAGATTATCCGAGAACAACAGTTAAATTGCAGTATTGACAAAGCTTGGGAGTTTTTTTCCTCAGCAAACAATTTATCCGTAATTACTCCAGAGGACATGAAGTTCACGGTTCTTACACAACTTGACAATGACGACATTTTTGAAGGAATGATTATTGACTACTCTATAACTCCGATATTCAACATTCAGATGCATTGGCAGACAGAAATTATTCACATCGATTATAAGAAAAGCTTTGTCGACTTTCAGGTGAAAGGTCCTTACAAATTATGGCACCATTACCATGAGTTCATAGAAAATGAAAAAGGTGTTCTTGTAAGAGATATTGTTGATTATGAACTGCCTTTAGGATTCGTCGGAAAAATTGCGCATCGGCTTTTTGTAAAAAAGAAACTAGAATATATCTTTGATTACAGGAAAGATGTTTTAGAAGTATTGTTCAATCAAGAAAGAGAGGTTTCGTGAATTTTCTCATAATATTAATTACTTTTTTCCTGATGGAAGGCTTTACCTGGCTTATTCACAAATATGTTATGCATGGATTTCTTTGGTCACTGCACAAAGATCATCATGATCATAGTAATGATCCGCCTTTGGAAAAAAATGATTATTTCTTTGTAATTTTTGCAATTCCGGCAATTGCACTTATGTATTATGGAACTGTAAATAATTTCAATGCCTATTTTTATATTGGTTTAGGGGTTACGTTTTATGGTATGGCTTATTTTTTTGTTCATGATATTTTTATTCATCAACGTATAAAAGTTTTAAAAAATACAAAAAATCCTTATCTCTTAGCCATCAGAAGGGCTCATAAACAGCATCACAAACATGTTAGTAAGGAAATGGGAGAATGTTTCGGGTTTCTCTGGGTACCGGTTAAATATTTCAAAATGTATTTTAACAAACAAAAAATGTAAGGATGCAAATAACATATTTACTTATTGACTTTTTTACGATAGTTATCTGCTTTATATTTTCATTTCATCCCAAAATTAAATTTTACAGGCACTTTGGTGCTTTTTTCTTATCATCACTTTTGGTTGGAAGCGTATTTGTCATTTGGGACGCATGGTTCACCAAATTAGGCGTCTGGTGGTTTAATGATCGGTATTTATTAGGATTAAGATTCATAGGATTGCCTTTAGAGGAGCTACTTTTCTTCATTTGCATTCCTTTCTCATGTATTTTCACTTATTATTGTCTGACAAAATTTTTTTCCATGGATTGGAAACCCAAATCCGAAAAGATATTTGTTATAATATCAATAACCCTTGCATTACTAATGACAATCTATTTTCATAATAAAATCTATACAGTTGTTACATTCTTTTCTCTTGGGTTGAGTTTATTTGTCTTATACTTTTTACTCGGATCCCAATGGATAGGAACAGCTGCGGTTATCTATCTTATTCTTCTGCCCGGATTTGTATTGGTTAATGGGATTTTGACAGGCACAGGATTAGAAAATCCAATTGTAAATTACAATCCTCAAAACTTTATTGGTATACGGCTGATTACAATACCTATAGAAGATTTTTTCTACGGATTTGAGTTGATACTTTGGAATCTGTATTTCTTCAAAAGATTTAAAAGGAATGATTTGGAATAATCTTATTGAATAAAATAATTAAAATAAAAAAACCTAAGAATATCTTAGGTTTTTATGCAATTAGTCATTAAGATATTTTGCCACTTTCTGTTCAAGATCTTCCAGATTAAAAGGTTTTGCGACATAATCATTGGCTTGTGCACTTTCCGCCAAAGCTTCGATGTCGTTATTGGCCGTAACATAGATCACAGGAATATCCTTAAACTCTTCCCTGCTTTTCAGTAATCTGGTGGCTTCTATCCCACCGATATTAGGGATCCAGTTGTCCATCAGAATAATATCGGGGTGAAACTCCGAAACTTTTTCTAAAATGTTGTGTGAGGTTTGTGAGATATCGACTTCGTAACCACCATCTTCAAAGATGATCGAAATCAGTTCCAAAAGTGTGGTGTCATCATCAAATATTAGTATTCTTTTCTTGCCCATAAGTAAAATTTAAGTCTATAGTCTAATTTTTATTAAGTTGATTTATAAATTCGGGTAAATTTTGAGGTGTTATAAGGAGATCATATTTTACTTTGTCCGCAGCTTGTCTCGGCATGTAATCTACCTCTGCAGTTTCGGGGTTTTGGATCCATACTCTTCCTCCATTTTTCTTAACATAAGTGAGGCCGTCAACACCATCAGAATTAGCGCCTGATAATAATACAGCCAAAAGCCGGTCTCCGTAGACATCCGACGCAGAGCCGAAGCTTATGTCTATCGACGGACGCGAAAAATGAAGCTTTTCAGATCTATCCAACGAAATGTTTTTTTTATCATCAAATAACAGGTGATAATCTGCCGGAGCAATATAAATCCTATTGTTCTTTATCTCGGTTTTGTCTTCAGCTTCTATAACATCAAGAATGGAAAACTGCTGTAACAGTGTAGGCAAAATACTGGTTGATTGGGCTTTACGATGCACAACCAAAACAATAGAAAAATCAAATTCCCCGTCAAGCCTTTTTACAAGGTCCAAAATAACCTGTAAACTGCCTGCGGATCCTCCGATCATTACTAATTCAATATTTTCGCTGTATTTCACTTTTATTAATTATGATCTACTTTTTTCCATATTTTTTGGTCCTCAATCTGATGATAAAATTTCCCCAGATTAGAAAACCGTAGTGTTTCCTTGGAGCCTAAAGCCAGATAGCCCAAATTCTCAAGACTGTTATCGAAAAGATTAAACACCCTTTCCTGGAGCATCTTATCAAAATAGATCAGAACGTTTCTACAAACAATCAGTTGAAAACTGTTGAATGAGCTGTCTGACACCAAATTGTGCGTTGATAAAATCATTTTCTCTTTCAGGCTTTTGTCAAATCTGGCACTGTCGTAATTAGCTGTATAATAATCTGAAAAATCTTTTTTACCACCTGAGGCAATGTAATTTTCAGAATAAATCTTCATCTGCTGCAACGGGAAAACTCCGGAACTTGCTGTTTCCAAAACGGAGGGATTGATATCTGTTGCATAGATCAGGCATTTGTGGTAAAGTCCCGCTTCTTTTAACAAAATAGCAACGGAATAAGCTTCTTCACCTGTTGAACATCCGGCAACCCAAATTCTTATCAAAGGATAGGTTCCGAGTTGAGGAAGAATTTTTTCCCTTAATACTTTAAAAAAATAAGGATCGCGAAACATCTCTGTCACATTGACAGTAATCTCTTCTATGAAGCGTTTGAGGTATTCCGGATCATTGATCAGGGTATATCTGAGTTCTGCAAAGCTTGTGAATTTATCAATCACACAGATGCGGTTCACCCTGCGTTTGAAAGATGCCCTGCTGTACATAGAAAAATCGTATCCGTACAACTCGTACACATCTTTTATCAAGTATTCTATTTCTTCATCTCTTAAAATTCCTGGCTCAAACATTTAGGATAAATTTTCAATAACATTCAGTAATTGATCAACATCGATTGGTTTCGTCACATAATCATCAGCACCAGCTTCCAGGCATTTTTCACGATCTTCCGGCATTGCCTGTGCTGTAACTGCAATAATAGCTGTATCTTTTATAGCTTCTGTGCGGCGTATGATTTTCATGGCTTCATAGCCATCCATGTCCGGCATCATCATATCCATTAATACGGCATTTATATTGTCTTGATTTTTTAAAATATTAATTGCTTCCTGTCCAGATGTTGATGTTTCTATCTGATAGCCTCTAGCCTTTAGTGTCAGCTTAAGCGCAAAAATATTACGCGGATCGTCGTCAACGATTAAAATTTTCTTTTTCATCAGATTTAATTTTCGTACAACCAAACACGTAATAATGATAATAGCTGGTCTATATCCACAGGTTTCGAAATATAATCCGAAGCACCCGCAGCAATACACTTGTCCCGATCACCTAACATAGATTTGGCGGTAACAGCTATGATGGGAAGCCGCGCATATTTCGGCATTTTCCTTATATTACTGATTGTTTCGTAACCGTCCATTTCCGGCATCATCATGTCCATTAATACAACATCAATATCCGGGTTTTCATTGATCTGATCCAGCGCTTGTTTGCCATCCATTGCAAGAACTACATCAACTTTATATTTTTCAAGAGCTTTTGTTAATGAAAAAATATTGCGGGCATCATCATCAGTAATCAGGATTTTTTTGCCACTCAAAACTTCTGTTAAGGATCCCAATGTTTTGCTCTTAAATTCTTCTCCATTATTTTTCTCCTCAACCAGATGTAAAAATAAACCGACCTCATCAAGGATTCTTTGATAAGAATGTGCCGTTTTAACAACTATTGAATCTGCATATTGCTTGATTTTAAGCTCTTCAGATCTGGATAAACTTCTTTCTGTAAAAATAATAATCGGCAGGTTTTCCAGACCTTCGTAACTTTTGATTTCTTCAACAACTTTATATTGGTTTCCTCTGGCTTCACCAATATCCAGAATCACACAATCTGCTTTATCAGACATCAAAGCACTAACACTGTCTTCAACGTTATTTTCTACAGATAATGAAATGTTAAAATTACTTAAGTAGTAAGACAAAGCACTTGCATGTTTAGCATTTTCTTCAACGATCAAAACTTTTTGTGGGGATTTCCGAAGCGCTTCCTCTATTCTTCTGAATACTTCTGTCATCTGATCCAATGCTACAGGCTTGTTGATAAAATCAACGGCTCCTTTCATCAGGCTCTCCTGTTTTGCGCGCATTGCCGACATCATATGTACAGGAATATGTCTGGTTGCGGAATTGGATTTTAACTCATCCATTACCTGCCAGCCGTCTTTTACAGGCAGCTGAATATCCAACAGAATTGCCGACGGATGATATTGGATTGCCGCAGATAAAGCGTGATCGCCTCTTACTACGACAACACCTTTATAATCCTGCATTCTTGCATATTTGAGCAACGCTTTTGCAAAATTGGTGTCATCTTCTATAATAAGGATAACTTTATCCTCATCTGTAATTGTACCACGATCATCATCAACATCTTCCGGAATTTCCAAAACAGGATTCTCTTCCACCAAAATGTTATGGATTTGTTCTACATCTTCTTTGATGACTTTTACAATATTCTGTTCGGTTTCCAGTTGGCTTGGTTCTGATTGCTTGCTTACAGGAATTTTTAAAATAAATTCGCTGCCTTCATCAACCTTACTTTTCAAGGTTAATTCTCCGCCTAATAATCTTGCAATTTCCCTGCTGATGGACAGTCCCAAACCTGTTCCGCCGAATTTCCTCCTGGTAGAACCGTCTGCCTGTTGGAATGCTTCGAAGATGATGTTCTGTTTATCTTCAGGGATTCCGATTCCGGTATCTTTAACTGAGAAAATAATCGATTCCTTATTTTTAGGATCTTTTCTGATGTTCAAAGTAATACTACCGTCCGAAGTAAATTTGATTGCATTGGATAAAAGATTTCTCAATACCTGATCCAGTCTTAGCCTATCCGTTTCAATTTCTTTTTCAATGTTTTCATCAATTTCGATATTGAACTGGAGCGCTTTCTGATGAATAACAGGATTGAAAAGATTTCGTAAGTCTTTCACAACATCGTCTAGGGAAACATCCTGATAATCCAAAGTCATTTTTCCTGATTCAATCTTCGCAAGATCAAGAATTTCGTCAATCAAAGTCAATAGACTCGTTCCTGAACTCTGGATTACTTTTGCTGATTCTATCTGATCTTCATTCAGATTTTCTTCCGGATTTTCAGCCATTAGACGAGACAACAAAAGAATTGAATTAAGCGGTGTTCTAAGCTCGTGTGACATATTCGCAAGGAACTCGGACTTATATTTTGTACTTAATGCTAATTCCTCTACTTTTCTCTGTATCTCAGCATTACGTTCACCAATGAGATGATTTTTTTCTTCCAGTAATTTGGAACGTTCTTCTAATTCTGCATTGGTTTGTAAAAGTTCTTCTTGCTGAACTTTCAGTTCTTCTTCAGAAGCCTGCAATTTTTGTGTCTGTGCTTCTAGTTCCGTGTTAAGATTTTCAAGTTCAGAATGTTGTACCTGCAGTTCTTCTGCCTGAGTTTGGGTTTCTTCCAGTAATCTTTGTTCCTGCTCTCTTCCTTTTGCGGCATTGAGAGCAATAGCAACATTGCGGCAGCCTTCTATAAAATATTCGATCTTATCGTCATCAAAATTAGATTTTGAGTTCAGTTCCAATACTCCGAAAGCGTAATTACCAAAAACAATAGGGACTAATAAAATGCTATTAACTTTGACCTTACTTCCGGCAAAAGTTACTGCAAATTGGTTTTCATCAATATCATTGTAGACCTTGATTGATCTTTGTGTAAAAACCTGCCCAACCATTCCTTCACCCGGTTCAAAGCTATTTTTCATATGATCTTCCTGTGCATAAGCTGCATTGAGTTTCAATCGGCCTTCTTCGTTAAGATAAATTGCGCCGTTGATGCAATTGCCATATTCAATCAGATGATTAAGAGATTCAGTCGTAACTTCCTTTACAGATTTATTTCCAACAAGGGATTCATTTAAAATAACCAAGCCTTTTTGACGCCATTCGCTCTTATTGATCTGATCAAAAGATTTTTTGAGAGAATCCGTCATATGGTTCAGGGATTCCACCAATTCGCCCAAATCATCCTGAGCATTATCCACAGCTTTTTGACTGTAATCTCCGTTGGAAACACGATTTGCAATTTGTTTTATTGCATTGACACGTTTGGTGATTTCGATATCTTTTTCCTTTAGTTCTCTTTCCAGCTTGTCTCTGCGGATCAGATCTGCCTTTAGTTTTGCATAGAAAGAAGCCGTAACAATTACCGCTGCAATTGCCGAAAAAATAATGAATAAAACTGTGGTATTGGAAGATCTTGTAAGATCCTTGTTTTTGATTTCCAATACTTGTTCTTCATATTTTACAAAATCATTTACAATACTTCGGCATTTGTCCATATAAGCTTTGCTCATCGTAATCTGTTCCTGTGTCATCTGAATGCCTTTGCGTCTGTCTTCTACAAAATGTTTCAGATTATTGATGTTAACCGTGACATTTTGTTCCAGATTATTGAGACGTTCTATTTGGAATTGATCATCAATATCCAGATCTTTTGCCCGTTGCATTGCTTTTGGAAGCTCTACCAGACTGCGTTTGTATGGATCCAGATAATTTTCTCTACCTGTGAGCTGGTAACCTCTGTTTCCTGTTTCAGCATCCAACAGAGCAATCAAAACATCTTTAACGGCCGTGATAGATTTTCTGCTTGTAGAGAGCTTTTCTCTGTTGTTCATTTGATTTTGAATACTCCAGTAAGAAGCGATAGAACTGGCAATAAGAATCAAAAGTGATAAACCGACTCCAATCTGCAGATTTCGTATAATTTTCTTTGGCATATAAAGAATTAATTTATTGGTAAAGTGAAATAAAATGTTGATCCTTCTCCCGGTTCACTGGAAACTCCAATAGTTCCGTGATGTTGTTTGATAATTTCTGAACAGATGTATAATCCGATTCCCATTCCCTGGAACTGCAATGAAGATTCTTCTACACGATAAAACTTTTGAAAAACATATTCCTGCTTAAAATCCGGAATACCGATTCCGAAATCTGTAACGCTGATTCTAACTTCTTTTTCATCAGCAAAAGTGGTTACAAAAATCTGATTATTATCCGGAGAATATTTGATAGCATTGCTCAGGAAATTGATTAAAACCTGCTCTATCCTTATTTTGTCAAAAGGAATCAAGAAGTCGGGTTTGACGCCGTGACGTTCAATTTTTACATTATTACCACTGGTATGTAAAATAGTTTCGATTGCACTTTGCAGAACAGATTCCAGATTCTCGGGCTTTTTGTTAATCTTAAGTTTTCCGTTTTCAATTTTTGAAACATCAAGAAGATCTGTGATCAGACTGTTCAGCTTTTCGATCTGGTCCAAGGTCTTTTCAACATAAAGCAATTCCGAATTTTCATTATTAAGTTTTAGTTTCCGTTCCAATAGCTGTGTGTATGCCTTGATGCTTGTAAGAGGCGTTTTGAGCTCATGACTGGCAATACTCAGAAATTCGTCTTTTTCTTTCTCCACCTTTTTTTGATCATCAATATCCGTAAAAGTTCCTACCCAGTTTTTAATGAGATCCCCTTCAAAAACGGGAGACATCCTGAGCAAATGATAACGGTAAAGCTGGGTTTTAATATTTTTGATCCGAACCTCAAGCTCCATAGCTTTTCCTCTTTTTCTACATTCTTCAAATTCTTTTTTGATATCGTGATCATCAGGATGAGTTTCCGGAAAATCCTGTTCCGATTCGGAATACAGGTACCATTTGCAATTTACAAAATCAACTTCCCCATTTTGATTGAGTGTAAAAGCAATTTGTGGCAAAGCCTGCAACATGAGATGAAAATGATCGATCTGGGACTTCATTGTCGCCTGGGACTCTCGTCTGCCTTTGACTTCGAGTTCCAGATTTTGTTGCGTTCTTTTCATCGCAAGATTATTCTCTTGCAGATTATAGAAAGTCTTAACTTTTAGTAATAAAATTTCCGGATCGATGGGTTTGGTCACGTAGTCTATTCCACCGGATTTATAACCCTTGGTAATAAATCTTTTCTCAGTACTAACTGCGGATAAAAAGACAATTGGAATCTCTTTTGTCTTGCTATAGCCAGCTAATGTTTCAGCTACTTCAAAACCATCCATATCCGGCATCTGAACGTCCAGAATGATTAATGAATAATTGTTTTTTAATGCCTTTCCCAGAGCCTGTTCTCCGGAGATAGCCGTATCAACTTCAAAATCGTTGGACTCTAATAGTTTTTTTAATGAATATATATTGTTTTGATTATCATCGACAATTAAGACCATAAAATTTTAAAATGTACTAATTATTATTACATTGGCTAAAACATCAAAAATACTTACAAAATTTCAATAATTTATTATTTTTATATAATTCGTAATAAACAAATTATATCTATAAATTTTTATGTAAAATCAAGCCTGTAACTTAATGCTCTATGTCGTTAGCAAAACTTGTTCCTTAAACTACAAAATGAATAAAATATTTGGACAATTAGATTAAGATCCTATCAGTACAATATTTTTCTGTTGCGAATTTTAACAATATTATCTTTCTCCATACTCTTTAGCGTCCTGATAGTTGTTTCGACACGAAGGCCAGTAAGGCTTGCCATTTGTTGTCTTGTGAGCGGGATTTGGAATGAAAACGGACTCGGGTCTTTTTGCGAACTTTTAAGATAGTCCATTAATGCTTTTAACTTTGTTGCGGGATTTTGTGTCGAAAAAATTTGCCCCATCACAAATTTGAAATACATAGACTCAGAAAGGCTTTGGATAATATGCAAACGGGTTTCGGGATATTTTTCAAGTAGTAATAAAAATTTGGCTTTTGGTAATCTCAGAACTTTACAAGATGTCAGTGCAATTGCATTTACTGGATATAGCTTATTCATGAAAAGTAAAAATTCGCCGATACTATGTCCTTTTGTCAATATACTTTGTATCATTTCTTTACCATCTTCATTATAATTGTTAAGCTTTATATCACCTTCTATTATCTGATAATAATAAAGCGGTGTACCCCCTTCTGAAAAAATAACATCCCCGATATTGTAATCTATGATTTTCGCGCCTAACGATTTTATAATAAATTCTTCTATAACCATATTTGTCTACTCTCTTATGTTTCAAAAGTTATCCTTATAAAACACTAAATCAATCAATGTTATCAATTGAATTTGTTAGATATAATCTTTGCTATTTTTACAAATACTTAAATAAAAAGCTCTACAAACTCATATATCATCTATAACATCAGTCTATAAAGTCTTAATGTCATTCGATGATTTGTTAAATTGAATTGTAATTTTATAGATGCTTATAAGCGGACATCTAAATTTGAGTAGAACTTCTGATTAAGAATTTGTAATTCCATAGTCTATTTTTAATTGACGTCAAAATTATACAGAACTTGCTTACCACTTTATGACCTGAGTCATATTGAAATGATAATTATAATTTAAAGTTAAGATAATGATGCTAATTTTATAACAAGACCTGTAAATAGAATAAAATTAATAATAATAAACGAAAATATTTTAAAATGTTGTAAAAATTAATTTTATAGTTTATTAATATTTTGTCAGGTATTTATGAATTTAGAACTGTCTTTTGTTTACTAATTGCTGGTGTAAAAAATAAGAATAAAACTTGAGATTGCTTTGCAGATGGCAAAAATAAAAAACCACCTACGATTTGTAAGTGGTTGATTGTAAAAGTGGTCCCACCTGGGCTCGAACCAGGGACCACCTGATTATGAGTCAGGTGCTCTAACCAACTGAGCTATAGGACCTCAAAATTTGGTTAAATTTTGTGTGTGCAAAAATAACAAAATTTCTTTATCTGCCAAACCTTTTAAGATTTTTCTTGACACAACTCTATCAGTACACCATTCGTTGATTTAGGATGAAGAAAGACAACTAATTTATTATCAGCACCTTCTTTCGGCTCTTCTGATATGAAAATGAATCCTTCTTTTTTTAATCTTTCAATTTCAGTTTGGATGTTTTCTACCCCAAATGCGATATGATGAATCCCTTCTCCTTTTTTATCGAGGAATTTCGCGATCGGGCTTTCCGGATTTGTGGCTTCCAAAAGTTCGATTTTGCTTTCTCCAACTTCGTAAAATGAAGTGGTTACACCTTCCCTTTCGACAGACTCTTGTTTATAATTGGATTTACCCAAAAGTCTTGCAAAAAGATTATCCGAATCTGATAAAGATTTAACAGCAATTCCCAAATGTTCTATTTTCATTTTCTAATAAATATAAAAAAATTAAACCTCATAGTTACGCTATGAGGTTTATTATTTAGATAAACTATTAAGGATTAAATCCTTCAATGATTTTTGAAAAATCTTCAATTTTAAGTGCAGCACCGCCAATCAGACCTCCGTCAACATCAGGCTGGGAAAAGATTTCTTTGGCGTTATCAGGCTTCACACTTCCACCGTAAAGAATAGAAATCTCATCAGCCACTTCTTTTCCGTATTTGTCCGCAATCAGACTTCTGATATAAGCGTGAACTTCCTGTGCTTGTTCAGCGGTAGCGGTTTCGCCGGTTCCAATGGCCCAAACTGGTTCGTAAGCAATCACTACTTTTTTGATTTCTTCTGCAGATAAAGTGAAAAGGGCTGTTTCTGTTTGGTTCTTCACCACCTCGAAATGTCTTCCTACCTTGCGTTCTTCTAATTTTTCACCATTGCAATAGATTGGTGTCAAACCTTTGTCAAGCAGTGCTTTTACTTTTCTGTTCGCATGGTTGTCTGTCTCGCCGTGAAACGTTCTTCTTTCTGAGTGAGAAACTAAACTTCCGTCAGCATCAACAGAAGCTAGCATATCAACAGAAATTTCGCCAGTGTAGGCACCACTTGCATATTCAGAAACGTCTTGGGCAAATACGCCAACTTCCCCATTTTTGAAAACTTCTTTCGCGGTGGTAAGATACAGAGCTGGCGGCGCAATGTAAACCTCGCAATTAGTAGTGTTATTTTTTTTGTATTCTAAAAGCTGAAACATGAGTTCCTGGGCTTCAGCATAAGTTTTGTTCATTTTCCAGTTGCCTGCAACAATGTTCTTTCTCATTATATTTTTAATTTAAGTTCCAAAGATTTTTAAGTAGAATGTAGAATCTATGCTCATCATCGCTTACATTTTTATCAGCTTTGATGAGAGATTTTGCAAATTGAATAAAGTCTTTTCTTTCTTTTTCTGTAGAATCATCCTCGAAGCATTTTGCATGGAATTCGAAATGGTCCTGCCATTGGTCAGAAGTAAGCTGCGCAATGATCTCCAATTCGTCATCCAGGTTCAGACGGAACGGAAATTCTTCAGCCATATATTCCTGAACTTTAAGCCCTTCTTCGGGTTTGATAATGCCGTCTACAGCGGACAAAATCATAAGTAAATGATAACCAGCAATCGGTTTATTTGATTTTCTCATTATATAATTTAATCTTGATTTAAATAATCTTTAGCACCCAATTTTTCAACAATTTTTCCTTTTTCCAGAACTAATACAAAGGGATTGCTTCTGGCTATCGTTTTGATAGCGATTTCATCCATCATATAATTAGGAATTTGTTTATAGAAATCAGGTTGTGTACTTATGCCGTAAACTTTAGCTTTTTCCGTCAAAGCTTTGGTTTCTGTTTTATTGAGAAGATCGGCATCTACTAATTTCGGTTTGTATGAAAAAATCAGAACTGTCCTCGGTTCTTTCAATATTTCGTTAGTGAAATTATTACCGTTAATATCTTCAACCTTGAATTTCGAAATTTCAGATTCGTAACCTTTTTTCACGATTTCGGATGTCGTTTTTCCGTCTTCGATTTGCCAGTTGGTGTCTTTCCAATATTCTTTGTTGATATAATCATCCTGATTTACTTTTTTAACTTCACCGGTTTTCAGATTCTTAAGCGAATAAAAAGTCTTGTATTCCGAAGGATTTTTATCGATTTTTTCTTTCTCTGCGCCCAGATCTGTTCCGATAGAATAAGCTCTGAAATCTATCATCGGTTCGTGAGCAATTCCTCTGTACATAACGAAAATCATTACTAAAACGAAAACTCCCAACAATGGTAATTTTCCGAATCTTACCCTTTCGTCTTCTTCTCTTTTTCTGTAAAGAACAGTCAAAATTAATAATAAAACAAGGAGTATAATATCTTTCCAGAACGATTGCCAAGGTGTGAATTTGATTGCGTCACCAAAACATCCGCAATCCGTTACTACATTATAATAAGCGGAATAGAACGTCAGAAAACCAAAGAAAATACAAAGCGCAATCAGTGCATAAATCGTTTGTTTAAGTTTGATTTTCATCAGTAACATAAATCCTAAAACCAATTCCAATATAACAACGATGATCGAAAATGCCAAAGCATATTTTTCTAAAAATGGCAAATCGAAAACAACCGGTGAGAAATATTCTTCCAACTTGAAAGAAAATCCTTTCAAATCGACCGCTTTTACAAAACCGGAAGCAATGAAAATAAGTGCAACAATGTAGCGTAGAACTGCTTTCATATTTATTGATTTTTAAATTTAATCAGACAAAAAACAGCATAATTCAGCATATCAAAATAGTTGGCATCCAATCCTTCCGAAACCAAAGTTCTCCCTTGATTATCTTCGATCTGTTTGGTTCTCAAAACCTTCTGATAAATCAAATCTGTGATAGACGAGATTCTCATATCTCTCCAGGCTTCACCGTAATCGTGATTTTTGCGTTCCATCAGCTCTTTCGCTTTTTGGGCATAAGAATCGTAAAGATTGATGATTTCTTCCGGATTAGCATTCAGCTCATCAGAAAATCCTTTCTCCAGCTGAATCAATCCGATAATAGAATAATTGATGATTGCAATGAATTCGTCTTCTTCGCTTTCATCCACCATTTTCACATCCGTCATTTGTAACGTTCTGATTCTGCTTACTTTGATGTAGATTTGGTCGGTTATAGAACTGGGACGAAGAACACGCCAGGCAGTTCCATAATCTTTCATTTTTTTTTGGAAAAGGTCTCTGCAAGTCTTGATGACGTCGTCAAACTGGGCGGATGTATTGTGCATAAATCTGTCTAATTGGTCAAAGATACAAATTTAGTTCGGAGTTGATTTATTGATAGTAATCATTAAAAACTAAGCTTATTCTTTAATAATTTTAGTTTTTTGAATTTCCTTTCCTAGATTGTTTTTAAGAACTATAAAGTACATCCCTTTTGAAATTTTAGAAACGTCAATACTTTTGATGTTTTTTTCTGATTTTACTTTTTGTCCTAAAGAATTAAATATCTCCACATTTGTTTGTTCAGAAAAATGAACAATATTTTTTGCAGGATTTGGATAGATTTTTATTGAGTTTTTACTAAAATTATCTATTGACATAAATGCATCACAATTGGTACTGAAATTTGCGATGGCATCAACGGCTGTCCAATTTGTTTCGGAATAATTAACGTCATCAACTTGAATACAGGTAAGTTCTGAATTGTTTGTAACATCAAAAAAATCGATGTTGTGATTATTCCCATTTTTGATATTTAAATTCTTAAGTTTATTGTCAATTGCCCAAAGCATTTTAAGTTCAATGTTATTACTTAAATCAAGAGTTTGCAACTCATTTTGCGCGATATATAGCATTTGTAATCCTAAAGAATTACTGAAATTAACATTAAATAAATGATTCTGTGAACAAGCCAATTCTTTAAGAAGATTACTTGTTGGCAGCACCAGTGAATTGAGTTGATTACTAGAACACCATAATGTTTCTAGACCTATATTGTTCATTAAATTCAGAATTTTTAATTCGTTTCTTTCACAAACTAAAGAACTCAAAACACTATTATTTCCTAAAGTTAACGTTGTCAGTTTATTATTTTGGCAATCTATGAATTTCAAAGAAAGATTATTACTAAAGTCTAAGTTAACAATTTGATTATCCGAACAATTAATATTATTCAAGCGAGTATTATTACTTAAATCCAATAAAGTCAAATTATTTTGATGACATATTAATGATGTAATATTTACAAATGATTCTATACCCGCAAGAGAATTAATCCCCAAATTAAAACACTCTATAGTTCCGGTAAAAGCAATCGCTTCTGAAACTTGTATCTCATTGTCACCGTTAGTATTAATTTCAGATTGATTAATCAAATACTGTTTAAATTTAACATCAGGGATATTTACAATTTGAGCTAATGAAAATGATGAAACTAGAGTGAAGAATAAAGAATGTATAAATGTTTTCACGGTTTTATTTTTTAATTTCGTGTGCAAAAATAACTTTATTAATTGATTTCGAAAGAAAGTTAAATTGTTTTATTTTTTTAATTTGAAATGCAAACTATATTTTTGTTAGATGGATTTTTCTATAAGCAATTCTAATTTTTTTCTAATCAATTGTAATGGCAAATTGATTGATTTGTCAAAGCCTAAACTAATGGGAATTTTAAACCTAACGCCAGATTCTTTTTCTGACGGAGGGAAATTCAACAATGAAAAATCAGCCTTACAAAAAGCTGAAAATCTATTGAAAAACGGTGCGTCAATTATTGATATCGGTGCACAATCGACACGACCAAATGCTAAATTTTTGAACGCTGATGAAGAAATCAGAAGGATTGGAAATGTTATTTCTTGGATTAAAAAAGAATTCCCGGAAAGTTTGATTTCATTAGATACATTTTATTCCGATGTTGTGAGATTCGGTTACAATGAAGGAATTGATATAGTAAATGATATTTCTGCAGGACAATTTGATTCTGAACTTTTGGATACAGTTGCAAAATCTGGCTTACCTTATATATTGATGCATATTAACCCGACTTATGAATCGATGCACGAGAAAATTAAGTTCGATGATATTATTATTTCTGTTAACCGGTTTTTCTCAGAAAAGGTAAAATTTTTAAGACAAAAAGGAATCAAAGATATTATTCTTGACCCTGGATTTGGCTTTGGAAAAACAGTTGAAGATCAATACCAAATGATTGATGAATTCGAATATATTGGATTTGGAAAAATGCCGGTTCTGGCTGGAATTTCAAAAAAATCATTCATTTACAAACCATTTGGAAAACAACCGAACGAAGTTGAAAAAGAAACATTAGATTTACATCATGAGTTATTAGAAAAAGGAGCTAATATTATCCGTCTTCATAATCCGGAAACCTTGAAAATCTGAATATGAAAAAAATCCTTCTCTTTATAAGGAAAGTTCTCAAAAAATCTTTTGACAATATCAGAAATGAGCGCTTGAAGCAGAATATTCTTCAAGCAGTTCCTTTTTGGATTGGCTCTATTATTACAGGATTGATTGCTGTTTTATATGCCCAAGTTTTTGCTTTCGGAGAAGAAATGCTTCATAAGATCTTGGATTGGCATCTTTGGATGATTTTTATTCTTGCACCAACAGGATTTGTTTTTTCTTGGTGGCTGGTAAAAAAATATGCACCATTTGCAAAAGGCAGCGGAATCCCGCAAGTAATGGCTGCTGTAGATCTGGCAAATCCAAAAGATAATCATCTTATCAAAAGACTGTTGAGTTTCAGAATTCTGATTGTTAAAATTATTTCAAGTTTTGTTTTGGTATCATCTGGTGGCGCAGTTGGAAGAGAAGGCCCGACCATACAGATTGCCGGCTCTGTTTTCCGAAAAGTCTATGAGTTTCTACCTGATTGGTGGCCGAAAATTTCGAAAAAGAATATGATTCTTACCGGAGCGGCAGCTGGGCTTTCAGCAGCTTTCAATACGCCTTTGGGAGGAATTGTTTTCGCAGTTGAGGAATTATCCAAAACTCATATCAATTACTTCAAAACGGCATTGTTTACAGCTGTTATTATTGCCGGGCTTACTGCACAGACTTTGGCGGGCTCTTATTTATATTTAGGTTATCCTAAAACGCAAGGTGTGACTTTGTGGATTATGTTTCCGATTATTGTCGTTTCCGGAATTGCAGGAATTCTCAGCAGTCAGCTTTCTGTTGCAATGTTGAAAATCAATCGTCTCAAGAAAAAATTAAAATCAAACACTTCAAATATTATATTTCTTTTCATCTGTGGATTAATTGTAGCTTCTATAGCTTTTTTTCTTAATAAAGATATTCTGGGTTCCGGTAAAGATATCATAGAACGTGTTCTGTTTTCTGATAATAAAACCGAAGCTTGGTACGTTCCTATTCTCAGGATGTTAGGGCCTGCTTTAGCCTTTACTTCCGGAGGAGCCGGCGGAATTTTTGCTCCGGCTTTATCAACAGGAGCTTCTATTGGAAGTGTTTTTGCAGGCATTATGAATCTTACCGATAACGAAACTAATGTCCTGATACTTGCAGGAATGGTCGCTTTTCTGACCGGGATTACCCGCGCGCCTTTTACTTCTGCGATTTTGGTTTTAGAAATGACGGACAGGCATTCATTAATATTCCATCTTATGTTGGCAGGAATGATATCTTCTATTTTCTCTGTTTTAATAAGCCGTTACTCTCTGTATGAAGAATTAAAGTTGAGCTTTTTAAAGGAAATAAAACAATAATCTTCCGAAATTCCTATCCGGTTTTTATAATTTTCATATTCAATATATTTGGATTTTTTATTTGAAATTGATATTTTTTTGGATAAAAATTTGGTAATTTAGAAATTATTTAGTTATATTTGAGAGAATTTAAAAAAAAATAATTTTATGAAAAAAATTTTACTTAGCCTTTTAATGATTCTATTAATATCTTGTGAGAGCAATGATAGTGATGAAGTTTCATTAATTAAAACATCAGAACCAAATTTAAATAAAGCTCTCGATGTATCTTCAGTTTCATTTGGAACAATTGATCCTATTAGCGGAGAATTTATCAGTATAGATAATGATACTTCAACTTTGGGTCAAAGCGATTTTCCTTATATAGATTCTTACAATGTTGCATTCTACGATGATAGTTATTTGCTTTATGATTGTCCAAACAATGGAAGACAATGCATTGATTTATCACATTTTATTGGGAAATATATTTTACCTATCGAATCTAGAGCAATTCCAGTATATTATGGAGAATACAATTCTGATTTTAACAATCTATCTGGCTCTGTTAATGAAAGAATTTTCACAGAAAATGGTTATCAAGATTTGTTAGTTACTCATAGTTGGATGACTGACTATGCATCAAATACAGTTTTAAATATATTTAGAGCTGAAATTAAAAATAATTATCAGCTTAAAAATATTAAGGCATTTAATATCTATACAAAAGAATATTTTGGTCCAAGTAGGCAGGTGATTGTTAAAATCAAAAATAAATAATAATCTAATAAATTCAAAAGATTCTAAGTTCATTTATTCTTATTTTTTTTGTTTTTCATTTTTTATAGACACTTTAATAATAAAATAAATTTTACGTTATGAAAAAACATCTACTTAATTTGTTTTTGCTTTCAATTCCGATATTCGGATTTTCTCAAAGCAATGTCCTATTGAATGAAAATTTCCAGACCGGATCACTTCCGGCTTCTTGGACGGTACAGCAATCTAACCCCATTGAAACCTGGCACGTAGAAGACCCTCTCTTAGGAACAGATTACAAAGCTACAGTTAATTATGACGAATCTACTGCGGCACAGAACGAATGGTTAATTACACCAAGTCTTAATTTCAGTGAGAGTACAACTTATACTCTTACTGCCAATATAGGATTAAGTTATTATTGGGCTGTTGACCCCAATAATAATTATGATGCTTTCATAAAAGTATCTACGGATAATGGTGCAACATGGACACAAGTGTGGTCAGAAAATGATCTTGGAACATTTACCAATTGGACAATGAATCCGGTAAGTGTCAATTTATCTTCTTATGCAGGAAATTCAAATGTTAAAATAGCTTTTCAATATGTTGGTGCAGACGGTGCTGCTCTATATGTTGACAATGTAAAGGTTCAAAAACCAGCTACGGTTGCGCCAGATTGCGCCAGTCAAACATCACCTGCCAATGGTGCAACAGGAACTTCTTATGCTTCTTTGCTATTATCCTGGACGGCACCAACAACAGGTGGAGCTGCCGAATCTTATGAGGTTTATCTAGATAAAAACCCCAATCCAACAACTCTAGTAAACACTGTGACAACAACAAGTTATACTGCCACAAATTTAGATTCATCTTCTACTTATTATTGGAAAATTGTTGCTAAGAATACTGCTGGCTCAGCGACAGGTTGTACTATAAGATCATTTACCACTGCAGCTAATCCAGCAGCTCCATATTGCGGACCATTGGCGTTTACTTTCACTGTTGAACCAATTACATTGGTGAATTTTGCCGGAATTAATAACACGACAAGTGCCAGTACAACGGGTGGAACTGCTCATGAATTCTTCTTGAATCAGGTAGGTAACGTAACACAAGGAAGTACACATACTATTACAATAAAAGGAAATACGGGTGGTAATTATACAAATAATTTTGCTGTATTTATTGACTGGAATCAAGATGGAGATTTTGCAGACGCAGGAGAAACTTATTCTGTAGGAACTATTGTTAATTCAACAGGTACAGATACAAAACAACTTACTTATGATATCACAGTTCCGGTTGGAGCAACAGTTGGTAATACAAGAATGAGAGTTAAAAAGCAATTTGGAACAACCAGTCCACTTACTGATCCTTGTACAGGAGCCAGCTTTGGACAGGCAGAAGATTATACTCTTAATGTTGGTGTATTGGCTGTTAATGATATAACAAAATCAAATATCAAGTCTTACCCTAACCCTGTTAAAGACGTCTTTAATATCGAAGCTCAAGGTAAGATCAAATCTGTGAAAGTATTTGATGTAACAGGTAAACAATTATTAACTAAAGATCTGAATGAAACTAAATCCCAAATTGACTTCAGCAGATTCAATGCAGGTGTTTATGTCGTTACAACTCAGTTAGAAGATGGTTCTACAACTTCAACAAAAGTAATCAAGAAATAAAATCTAAATCATATTGTTAAATTAACCTGCAGAATTTCTGCAGGTTTTTTTGTTATAAATAATTGTAATTCGGAAAAAAGTTGTACTTTTGCAACTCGAATTTTTAATTAAAATTAATTAACATTATGAACAATTACGAAACTGTTTTCATTTTAACTCCCGTTCTATCTGATGCTCAGGTGGAGGAAGCAGTGAAAAAATTTGAAGATCTATTGACTTCAAACAATTGCGAAATCGTTGCCAAAGAAAATTGGGGACTTAAAAAATTGGCTTATCCTATCCAATTGAAAAAGAATGGTTTTTATACCTTAATCGAATTCAAAGGAGAAGGAACTGTAGTTGCAGACTTAGAAACTGCTTTCAAACGTGATGAGAGAGTTATACGTTACCTAACGACTAAACTTGACAAGCACGCTGTAGATTATGCAGTAACAAGAAGAAGCAAACTAAAATCTGCGAAAGCTTAATTCATTAACCCTTAAAAAATTTAAAACAATGGCAATAGACGATATGGCAAAACAAGCCTCTGCCGGGGGCGAATCAGAAGTAAAATTTCTTACTCCACTTGATATCAATACAAAATCTGAAAAGAAATATTGTAGATTCAAAAAATTCGGAATCAAGCACGTAGATTATAAAGATGCTGATTTCTTATTACAATTCGTGAACGAACAAGGTAAAATCTTACCAAGAAGATACACAGGAACTTCTCTTAAATATCAAAGAAAAGTATCTGCTGCTATCAAAAGAGCAAGACACCTTGCTTTGATGCCTTACGTAGCGGATCTTTTGAAATAAGAACAAAATAATAAAAGAAGAGAGCTTGCTTTCTTCTTTTGTTGCTGAATAAATAATTTAATTCTAACGATTTAGATAAGAGATAAAAGATAAAGGATAAAAGATTTTTAAAGTCTTGATTCTTGGCTCTTTGTTCTTGGCTCTAAAACTAAAACGGACAACAACAATGGAAATTATCCTAAAAAAAGACGTAGAAAACTTAGGACTTGAGTTTGATACAGTAAACGTAAAACCAGGTTATGCAAGAAACTTCTTGATTCCTCAAGGTTTTGCATTATTAGCTACTCCAAAAAACAAAGCTCAATTAGAAGCTACTTTGGAGTCTAGAAAAGAAGAAGAAGCTAAGTTGGTTGCTGCTGCTAATGCAGTTGTAGATCAATTGAAGAAAACTTCTGTTACTATTCCTGCAAAAGTAGGTGCTGGTGACAAGTTATTCGGTTCTATCAACAACGCTGACCTTGCTGCTGCATTAGAAAAAGCTGGTGTTAGTGTTGATAAAAAATACATCAAAATTCCTGGAAACACCATCAAGAGAACTGGTAAATTCTCAGCTCTTGTTAGACTTCACAGAAATGTTGAGTACAACTACGAGTTCGATATCGTTTCTGATGCTCCGGTAGTAGAAGCTGCTCCTGCAAAAAAGGAGGAAGCAAAATCTGAAGAAGCTTAATCAGTAAAAGATAAGATACAAAAAACCACCTCATTTGAAGTGGTTTTTTTTGTAAGCAATATCTTAAGATGCCTTAGCCTTCCAAGTATTAAAAAATTCTTTTACTTTTTCTAAGCTGTAACCGTTCCCCTCTTCCAAAACTGAGCTGTCCTGTGTGTGGATTTGTTTTCCGTTTTCATCCAAAATGATAAAAACAGGATACCCAAATTTATCGCCAGGATTTCCATAACCGGTAAAGATTTTCTCATTCTTATTTTCCGGCGACCAGTTCAAATGATAGTAGATAAAATTATTATCAACAATTTGCTTAAGTTCCGGCGTTTGTTGTACATAATTATTAAATCTCAGGCACCAGATGCACCAATTCCCTCCTGCTTGTATTATTACATTCTTGTGTTGTTTTTTTGCACTAGCTACAGCATTCTGAATATCAAGCGCAGCGTTGGCTTCCGGATGATAAGGTTTAGGTAATCTGGCTTTTTCTTCGGCTGCAGCTTTTTTCTTCGCTTCTATTTGCTCTTTGGTCAAAGTATTTTCCTTAGTCTGAGCGTTAGTTAGAGAAAATAACAAAACTCCTCCCAAAAATAACAGACTCTTAACAGATTTTCTCATTTATTATTGATAATAGATTTTAATTAAACATCAAAGTTAATCAAAAATCCAGCCATTTTTCAGTATATTTGCCAATATTCATTATACATTGAATCAATTTTTATTCAGCATATTATTACTAATTTCCAGATTACCGCTTAAGGTATTATATTTCTTTTCAGATATAATGTTTTTTCTTAATTACTATATTATTGGTTATCGAAAAGCAGTTGTTCTGGAGAATCTTAGAAACGCTTTTCCTGAAAAGTCGGATAAAGAGATCAAAGATATCTCAAAAAAATTCTTCTCTAATTTTTGTGATTACCTTGCCGAGATGTTGAAGGCTTTTACAATATCAGAAACGGAATCTCGGGTAAGAATGCAGCATCTTAATCAAGATGTATTTCATCAGGCGAAGGCGGAAGGAAAAAATATAATCATGTTATCAGGTCATATTTTTAACTGGGAATGGTTCAATGCCTTAGCCACTCTTATTCCACAAAAAGACTGTCATCCGGTTTACAGAAAAATGAACAGCAAATTCTGGGAAGAAAAAATTAAAACCATCAGAAATAGATTTAATAATAAATCTCTTGAAGCCAATGAGGTGATTAAACAGATTTTCCGGGCGCCAAATGATGGTAATTCCGCATATATGTTTGTTGCGGATCAAACGCCTCATATTTCTCATGTTAATTATGGACTTAATTTTCTGAATCAGAAAACACCCGCTTTTGTAGGATATGATAAACTATCTACAAGAATGGATTTGGTGTTTATCTTCTGTGAAATGAAAAAGGTAAAAAGAGGCTTTTATCAGGTTAATTATCACAGGATCTATCCCGATGGAGAAAAATTTGTAGAGCACGAAGTTGTAAAAAAATTTCATAAACTACTGGAAAATACAATCAGGAAAAGACCGGACAACTGGCTTTGGTCACACAGAAGATGGAAATATAAAGATTCAATCAAAAATTATGACGAATAGATGACTGTCGCAATTGCTATACTCAACTGGAATGGAAAAAATTGGTTAGAAAAGTTCTTGCCTTCTGTTGTAAAATATTCTCAGGATGCGGAGATTTTTGTTATTGACAATGCGTCAACCGATGATTCTATTTCATTTCTAAAATCTGATTTTCCTGCTGTCAAAATTATTCAGAATAAAACTAATTCAGGTTTTGCAGCAGGTTATAACGAAGGATTGAAATCTATCAATGCGGATATTTATTGTCTTCTGAATTCGGATGTAGAGGTTACAGAAAACTGGATCTCTCCTATTCTTAATTTATTTTCTAAAGAAAAGGACATTGCTGCTATTCAGCCGAAAATCCTGGATTATTATCAAAGAAACAAATTCGAATTTGCCGGAGCTGGTGGCGGGTTAATTGACAATCTATGCTATCCCTATTGCAGAGGACGTATTTTTGATGATATAGAATTGGACAATGGACAATATGACGATGAAACCGAAATATTCTGGGCATCAGGTTGTTCATTGTTTATTCGATCAAAAGATTACTGGGATATGAATGGTTTCGATGAGAGATTCTTTGCACATCAGGAAGAGATCGATCTTTGTTGGAGATTAAAGAATAACGGGAAAAAAATCTATTATACCGGAAAATCCAAGGTTTACCACGTTGGTGGCGGAACACTTAACAAACAGAATCCGCAAAAAACCTACCTGAATTTCAGAAATAATCTGACAATGATGCTCAAGAACTTACCTTCCTCAAAAGCATTTTTCATTCTGTTTTTCAGATTGTCATTAGATGGGATTGCAGGTTTATATTTTGCTTATAAAAATGGATGGGAGCATCTTTGGGCTGTTTTCAAATCGCATGTTGGTTTCTATTGGCAACTTCCCGGATCAATTCGGCTAAGACAAAAACAGCAGATTGATCCTTATTATCAATCAAAATGGTTGATCTTTAAGCATTTTTTGGGGTCTAAAAATTAATAAGATGGATTTTGTAGCTCTTGATTTTGAAACTGCAACACACGAAAAAAACTCAGCTTGTGAACTGGGAGTTTGCATTGTAGAAAATGGTCAGATTAAAGAAACCAAATCCTGGCTTATAAAACCGCCGTCCTTTCCCTATTTTAATCATCATAATGTTGCAGTTCATGGTATTACGCCAGAAGATGTGCAGCACTCTCCTACTTTTGGTGATGTTTGGTATGAAGTGGAAAATATGATGTATGGTAATCTTATGATTGCTCATAATGCTTCTTTCGATGTAAGCGTATTGCGAGGTTGTCTTGATCATTACGGTTTTTTCAAGCCAAATCTCAATTATTTATGCAGTATTGGTGTTGCAAAAAAAGCATGGAAAGACTTGAAAAGTTATGGTCTGAAAAGTCTTGCGGAACAACATCAGATCAAATTCAATCATCACCGGGCAGATGCTGATGCAGAAGTCTGTGCAAGGATTTCCCTTTTGGGTTTTGAAAGGCTGATGATAACAAGAACCGATGAAATCAAAGATATTTTCGGCAAGAGAATTAAAATTTTATAGAATGATTTGGGCAGCTTTTCCGCCTTCCACTCCCGCTTTTTTGTTTTATTAAAAACAAAAAGAGCTCCGTTCAAGTCGGGCTGCGCTTTGCAAGGTTGGACATTCGTTTCTGTTCACCATGGATCATCCAAAGATCAATTACTCAAAACTTCAGAAACAAGATTGAATTTAGGAATATCTACTTCAAAACTCTGCTGACTGGCATCTTCGAAGGTATAATAACCGTCCATGCTTCCAACACCTGATTTTACGATTACATTAGAAAAATAACTGAATTTTTCACCACTTTCGATAACAGGCGTCAGACCAATCACACCAGCACCTTCAACCTCGGTAAAACCGAATCCCAAATCATAAATTATCCACTTTCTGGAAAGTAATTTAACAGGTCTTTCACTAAGGTTTTGGATTTCAATATTATAACGAAAAACATAACGATTTTCAGAAGGATAACTGTTATGGTTATCATATTCTGTCGTTACGCTGACTTTGATTTCTGATGTAATTTTTGAGACCATTTTATTAGATTTAAAATTGGAAATACAAATATCCCGCCGAACTTTGGATTCGAAAAAAAGCCTTTGGTTAAACCAAAATTCAATATTTAATTAGATTTTATACAATCGGTTAATTTTCTTAAATTTGTGAATCTAATAAAAAGAAAGTAAAAAAGAAATGAATTCCTACAAGAACCCATTGGAAGAACGTTATTCCAGTGAAGAAATGCTGTTTAATTTCTCGCACAACAATAAATTCCAGAACTGGAGAAAGCTTTGGATTGCCCTTGCTGAAATTGAAAAAGATCTTGGTCTGGACATTACAGATGAGCAAATCGCCGAATTAAAAGCCAATGCAGAAAACATTGACTACGAAAAAGCTGCGGAATATGAGAAAAAATTTCGTCATGATGTAATGGCTCACGTTCACGCTTATGGCGATGTGGCGCCTTCTGCAAAAGGAATTATTCACTTGGGAGCAACTTCGGCATTTGTAGGAGATAATACAGATTTAATTCAGATCCGTGACGGACTTTTAATTTTAAAGAAAAAGTTGGTTAACGTGATGAAAAATTTAGCGGATTTTGCTATTCAATATAAAGATCTTCCGACTTTAGGATTCACACACTTCCAACCTGCTCAATTAACGACAGTTGGAAAAAGAGCAACACTTTGGTTACAAAGTTTAGTTCTTGACATCGAAGAACTTGATTTCTTCCTGGAAACATTGAGATTTAGAGGAGTAAAAGGAACAACAGGAACTGCAGCAAGTTTCTTGGAGCTTTTCAACGGTGATTATTCTAAAGTAAAGCATTTAGATAAAGAATTGTCGAAGAGATTCGGCTTCGAAAAAGTTTTCGGAGTTTCCGGGCAGACTTACGACAGAAAAATCGATGCTAAAGTGGTGGCTTTATTAGGAAATATCGCGCAATCTGCACATAAATTCACAAACGATTTACGTTTACTTCAAAATCTTAAAGAAATTGAAGAGCCATTCGAGAAAAACCAGATCGGTTCATCGGCAATGGCTTACAAGCGTAATCCAATGAGAAGCGAAAGAATCGGAGCTTTGGCAAAATATGTAATGTCTTTAACGACAAGTTCTGCGATGGTGGCTTCAACACAATGGTTTGAAAGGACATTGGATGATTCTGCAAACAAGAGATTAACAATTCCTCAGGCATTTTTAGCAGTTGATGCCATCCTATTGATCTGGAACAACATCATGAACGGAATCGTAGTATATCCGAACAGAATCAACAAACATATTATGGAAGAACTTCCTTTCATGGCGACAGAATATATCATCATGGAAGAAGTAAAAGCTGGTGGTGACCGTCAGGAAATCCACGAAGTGATCAGGGTTCATTCTATGGAAGCTTCTAAGCAGGTGAAAGTAGAAGGTAAAGAAAACGACCTTATTGAAAGAATCCTGAACGACGATACATTAAAACTGGATAAATCAAAATTAAAAGAAGTTCTTGATCCTAAAAACTTCATCGGTTTTGCACCAATTCAGACGGAGGAATTCATTGCCAATGAAGTTCAGCCGATTATTGATGCCAACAAAGATCTGATAGGATTAGAGGCTGATCTTAAAGTATAATTTATGCAGCTTCGGCTGCATTTTTTTGTGTTTGTCATTCTGAACGAAGCACAGCGAAGTGAAGAATCTCTATGTAGATTTTATACGTCGAAATGATAGTTTAAATTAAAAATAAATCTAATAAATATCTGACATCTAATGTCTCAAAACAAAAGAATTTTCGTAGAAAAAAGAGGAATTTTCGATGTGGAAAGTCCAAAAATTTTTGATGAAGTAAAAGCGGTGGTTCCGTCCATTCAAAGCGTAAAAGTGTATAACGTTTACGATATTTTTGGATTAAACGATGGTGAATTTGAAAAAGTAGTGAACAGCACTTTCGTGGATCCGGTTACTGATATTCTAATCGAGGAAAATCCTGCACAGGGAATTCATTTCGCCTTAGAATTTTTGCCAGGTCAATACGATCAGCGTGCAGATTCTGCTCAACAGTGTATCGCTTTATTGACTGGAAATGAGAAGTCTAAGGTAAGAAGCGGTAAATTAATCGAATTTGAAGGGGCTTCTGAATCTGATTTGGTGAAAATCAAAGATCTGCTTATTAATAAAGTGGAATCTCAGGAAAAAGATTTGTCAATTTTAGACATTCCTGCGGAAGAAACGCCATCAAAAGTTATTGTTCACGAAAACTTCATCAATTTTGATGATGCTCAGCTTGAAGAATTCTTTAATAAGCACGGTTTTGCGTTAGGTTTGGATGACTTGAAATTCATTCAGGAATATTTCAAATCAGAAAACAGAAATCCTACGGAAACTGAACTTAAAGTTTTAGACACGTACTGGAGCGACCACTGTCGTCACACAACGTTTGAAACAGAATTGTCAAATATTGAATTTGAAGGACAGTTTAAACATACATTAGAAACTATTTTCAATGATTATATCGAGAAAAGAAAATTCTTAGGACGCGAATTGAAACCGATCTCTTTAATGGATTTGGCGACAGTTTGTGGAAGATATTTCCATAAAACAGGTAATTTGGAGAACTTGGTGGTTTCAGATGAAATCAACGCATGTACCATCCAAATCGAAGCTGAATACGATGGTAAAAAAGAACCGTGGTATTTATTATTCAAAAACGAAACGCACAATCACCCGACAGAAATTGAGCCTTTTGGTGGTGCTTCAACGTGTTTAGGTGGTGCAATCAGAGATCCTTTGTCTGGACGTTCTTTCGTTTTCCAGGCGATGAGATTAACGGGTGCTGCGGATGTTCTGGAATCGGTTGACCAAACTTTGCCGGGCAAATTGCCTCAAAAAACGATCACAAAGCAGGCTGCAAACGGATATTCTTCTTACGGTAACCAAATCGGTTTAGCAACAACAATGGTTTCTGAAATCTACGATGAAGGCTACAAAGCAAAGAGAATGGAAGTTGGTTTCGTTGCCGGAGCCGTTCCTGTGGATTGGGTAAGACGTGAAAAACCTGAAGCTGGTGATTCTATCATCATTTTAGGAGGTGCAACTGGTCGTGACGGTGTCGGTGGAGCGAGCGGGAGTTCGAAAGAGCAGGACGAAACTTCTATCCATACGATGAGTTCTGAAGTTCAGAAAGGAAATGCCGTAGAAGAACGTAAAATCCAGAGATTATTCAGAAATCCAGAAGTAACGAGACTGATTAAAAAATCGAATGACTTCGGTGCAGGAGGTGTTTCTGTAGCCATCGGTGAAATTGCCGATTCTTTGGAAGTTAATCTTGATGTTCTACCTTTAAAATATGAAGGTTTAAATGGAACCGAATTAGCTATTTCCGAATCTCAGGAAAGAATGGCTGTTGTGGTTGAACCAAAAGATAAAGAACAATTCATCAAGTTCTGTGAAGCTGAAAATATTGTAGCTGTTGAAGTTGCAAAAGTTACGGATTCAGGAAGAATGCAGATGTTCTGGAAAGGTGATAAAATTGTTGACCTGTCAAGAGCATTTTTAGATACAAATGGTTGTTCAAAAAGTCAGGAAGTTAAAATTACTCACCTTAATGAAGTAAAAGAAGGAACTCCGACATTCAATGAAGAGAATTTCTTAAAAATATTAAGTGATAAAAATGTTGCCTCTCAAAAAGGTTTGCTGGAAATGTTCGATTCATCGATTGGTGCGACTACGGTTGCGATGCCTTTAGGTGGAAAATATCAGCAGACTTTGATGGAAGGAAGCGTACAAACGTTGCCAATTATCGGAGCAAAAAATATCGAAACGGTTTCTTTGGCGAGTTGGGGATTCGATGCAGAAATTTCTAAGCAGAATTCTTTGTTAGGATCTTCTTACGCGGTGGTAGAAAGTGTTGCGAAAATCGTTGCAATGGGTGGCGATTATAAAAATATCAGATTCAGTTTCCAGGAATATTTTGAAAAATTAGGTCAGAACCCAGAAAAATGGGGTAAACCTTTGGCTTCTTTGTTGGGAGCTTACGATGCTCAGATCAATTTCGGTTTGGCTGCAATCGGAGGCAAAGATTCAATGAGTGGAACGTATCAGGATTTGAATGTTCCGCCAACGTTGATTTCTTTCGCTTGTGCAAACGGAGAAAAGAAAAATATTATTTCCCCTGAATTTAAGAATGCAGGAAATAAAGTTTATTTCTTCAATCATATCGCTCAGGAAAACGGGCTTCCGAACTATGATACTTTAAAAACTGTTTATGAATTCATTTTCGAAAATATTAAAGCCGGAAAAATCGTTTCTGTGAAAACGGTAAAAGAAGGCGGAGTTGCAGTTGCTTTGGCAAAAATGAGCTTCGGAAACAGATTAGGTGCTGAAATTACAGTTGATGGATCTGTTTTATTAGCGAAAAATATCGGTAGCTTAATCATCGAATCTAAAGAAGAATTAAGCTCTGTAAATCTTCAGTTAATCGGAAAAGTTGTTGCAGACGAACTTTTAACAATCAACCAAAAACCAACAACAATCAACCAATTATTAGCTGCAAATACAAATACCTTTGAAAATCTTTTCCCAACGATTGAAAAAGAAAAAATAACAGTTGAGATCGACGAAAAATTAAACTCGATCAACCCAAGAAACATCATCATCAAAAAACACGGAATCGCTCAGCCAAAAGTATTCGCACCGGTTTTCCCGGGAACAAACTGTGAGTATGATACGTTGAACGCTTTCGCAAAAGAAGGAGCTGTGATCAGCAGTCTGCCTTTAATCAATATCAATCACCAGTTATTGGATGAAAGTATTGATGCGTGGGTTGAGGAAATCAAAACGTCTCAGATTCTGGCTTTCTCAGGAGGTTTCTCAGCAGGTGACGAGCCGGATGGTTCAGCAAAATTCATTGTAAACGTTTTGAAAAACGAGAAAATGAGAAATGCAGTTCACGAATTGTTAGACAGAGACGGAATGATCATCGGAATCTGCAACGGTTTCCAGGCGTTGGTAAAATCAGGACTATTACCTTACGGAAGAATAAAAGATCTGGATGAAAATTCTCCAACTTTGGCTCATAATGCCATCAGAAGACACATTTCTCAGATGGTAAACGTAAGAGTGGTGAATGACGAATCACCTTGGTTGAAAGGAATGAAAGATCAGGTGTTCACGATTCCTATTTCTCACGGCGAAGGTCGTTTTATGGCTTCGGAAGCGGAAATTCAGAAGTTGTATGAAAACGGACAAATTGCTACTCAATATTTAGATTTAGAAGGAAATATCGCTCACGGAATGCCATTCAATCCAAATAATTCATTGTTCGGAATTGAAGGAATCACGAGCTCAGACGGAAAGATCTTCGGTAGAATGGGACATCCGGAACGTTTTGCAGAAGGATTGATGAAAAACATTCCAACTGCGAATTATCACAACATATTTAAAAATGGAGTTGAATACTTCAAATAACAATAAAAAGAAAATGACTGTCATCAATGGCAGTCATTTTTCTAATATGGAAGGTTTCTACGAAGAAGTTTCTCAACTTTTTATGAAAGATGAGAATTGGAAAGTTGGAACTTTGGATGGGTTTAATGATATTTTGTATGGTGTAGATACAGACATAATCTGGAAAAATTCCCAAAAGTCGATAGAAGATTTAGGTTTTGATTCAACAAAAGAATTCTATCAAAATAAAATTCGAATTGGAAAGCCTTTCAATGTAAAATTAATTCAGCAAAAACTGGATGAATTAATTGACGGAAACGGACAAACCTTATTTGAAATTTTAATTGAAATTATAGAATCGCATAAAAATATTACGCTAATTTTGGATTGATTTTTTATTTTTAATCATTAAGATTTTATTTAAGAAGTTAAGGCGAATTAAACTTAGTAAAATGAATTTGATTTTTAATAAAAAGGTAAAAAACAATTAGTATTAGGGATGTCATCCTTAGCGAAGTCGAAGGATCTCAAAACCATACATTTCTAAAATTCAATTAATAAACATTCAAAAAAATAAAAAAAATGATGTACGGATTATTCTTCGGAGACAGTATTACTTATGGAGAATACGATGGTGTTTTTGGTGGCTGGGTAGATATTCTGAAAAGATATGCGCTGCAAAAATATAATGAAGGAAGTGATGAGTTGATACTTTTCAACCTCGGAATCGGTGGCGAAACAACGGAAGGTCTGGTTAAAAGAATTCCTCATGAAATGAAAGCAAGAAATTCCGCGGAGGGAAACATAATTTTCATTAGTTACGGCGCTAATGATTTAGCCATTAAAGATGGAAATCAATTGGTTAATCTAAAACAATTCAAAGCGAATATTGAAGTTGCTGTTCAACATGCAAAGCAATATTCCAGCAATATTTATTTGGTGAGTATTCTCCCTTTTTCTGATAAAGTTGATAAGATAATTCAGCCAACAGGTAAAATTAGAAATAATGAAGATGTTTTGATTTATAACCAAATTCTGAAAGATATTGCTGTTGAAAACTCACTAAACTATATCGATTTTCATTCAGCTTTTTTAGAAGACAAAGAGATTCTATTTTCCAAAGACGGCGTTCATCCTAATGAAAAAGGCTACGGAATGATGGCAGAAATTGCTATTCCAATCATTGAAAAATATCTTTAAACTAATTTATAATAGAATATAATCCTTTCTGAAAATTAAGAGAGGATTTTTTGTGATTTACTTTTAGCACAATCTTTGAATTATTCCGAAAAATTCAAGTTTATGAGTGCGGTTAATGTAAAAACTATATTGCTGAAAATATTAAAATGGTTGGGAATCACCATCGCTTCTATCCTATTTCTAATGTTTATTATCCCGATTTTATTTCCGGGAACCATTTCCCAACAGGTTAAGATCTTTGCGAATAAACATCTGGCCGGCGAATTGGATTATAAGAAAACACACCTTACTTTTTTCCGTCACTTCCCTTCTCTCACGGTTTCCGTGGACGATTTTATATTGAAGGGCTCCAAACCTTTTGAACAAGACACTCTGCTCGCAGCCAAAGAAGTTGCAGTTGGAATCAATTTGAAAAATCTGATTTTTGATAGAGAGGTTAAAATTGATGAGATCTATGTGAATGATGCAACAGCCAATGTTTTTGTCAATTCTAAAGGTGAAGCCAACTATAACGTTTACATTTCCAAACCTTCAGAAAAACCAAAAGATACAACCGGAGCCGGAGCTTCTATTAAATTGGATTTAATCAAACTGAAAAACTGGAATATCAAATACAATGATCACGCGGCTAATATTCTGGTTAATGCAAAAGGCCTTAATTATACAGGAAAAGGTGGATTAAGCGAAGATATTTTCGATTTGGAGACCGATTTGGATATTGATAAAGTTGATTTTGCCTTAAATCGAATCTGGTATGCACAGCAGAAAACTTTACACGCAGATTTGATTACAAGAATTAATACCAATGCATTGACGTTTGTGCTAAGAAAAAATGAATTGAGAATCAATGAACTACCTTTGAAATTCACAGGATTTTTAAGTATCCTTAGAGACGGTTATAATATTAATATTAATGCAGCATCGGAGAAAACAACCATTCGGGATATGATTTCGGTTTTGCCTCCACAATATCTGGATTGGGCAAAAGACACAAAAATTGAAGGAAACAGCGATTTGTTTTTCAGTTTAAAGGGACGATTCAGCGAACCAAAAAAACTGAAACCTGACTTAAAAGCGAGCTTAAAAGTTAACAATGGTTTTGTTTCCAATAGTAATGCTCCGGTTCCGATGAACAATCTTAATATGGATCTGAATGTTGATTTGCCTTCGCTGGATACTGAGAAACTCCTACTCGATTTGAGAACTTTGAGTTTTGATTTAGGTAAAAACAACAGCTTCCGGGCAGTCGTGAAAACGCAGGGATTGAACGAAATGAAAGTCAATGCCAACATCAAAGGTGCGGTTGATTTGGCAACTCTGGATGCAGCTTTGGGATTAAAAGATATTGAACTGAAAGGTCTTATGAATACGGATATTCAGTCGAATGGAATTTTCAGTCTGGATAAAAAATTATTTCCAAAAACGAAAGGTTATTTTAACCTGAAAAATGGTTGGCTGAAAACGAAGTATTATCCAAATCCAATTCAGAACATCAATATTTTAGCAAATATTCATAACACAGACGGAACGTTCAAAAGCCTGGGCGTGAAACTTGACCCTTTCAAATTTGATTTTGAAGGCAATCCGGTTTTTGTGAATGCAGATTTGCAGGATTTTGAGGACCTGTTATACAAAGTAAGGGCAAAAGGAGTCCTGAATGTCGGCAGAATCTATAAAGTGTTCAAAAAAGAAGGTTTGGATATCAGTGGATTGATAATGGCAGATTTATCCCTGAATGGTCGCCAAAGTTACGCAACAACCGGACAATACAGCAAGCTAGACAACAGAGGTAATCTTATTTTAAAAAATATCAAAGCCACAGCCGAATATCTTCCGAAATCATTCTATATCAAAGAAGGGAATTTCGAATTCGAAAATGAAAAAATGTGGTTCAGAAAATTCTATGGTAATTACGGGAAATCAGATTATTCACTCAACGGATATTTACTTAATACCATCAATTATTTCATAGAAAGAAAAGGAACGTTGCATGGTCGATTTCATTTGAAATCCAATTATATTTTGGTAGATGAATTTATGGCGCTGAAAGAAGGCGACAACAAAGACAAATCCCTTGCAGTAACTTATGCGAAGGAGGAACACCCGAAAAGCAGTGGTGTTGTAATTGTCCCGACCAATCTGGATGTTTCTTTGGAAGCTAATGCCAAAAAAGTTGAGTTCAAAGGACTTGGATTGAACAACCTTGCAGGCTTGGCTTCGGTTACAAAAGGTGAAGTCTATCTTAAAAATACAACGTTTGATATCATCGGAAGCCGAATGGATATCGATGCGAGATACCAAAATGAATCTCCGATTACTGCCAATTATGATGTGGCTTTGAAGGTTGACAACTTCGATGTTCAAAGAGCTTATAATGAAATTGACATGGTGCGTGAAATGGCGACAGCAGCGAAAAATGTAAAAGGAATTGTCTCATTAGATTATAAATTGAAAGGTGATTTTGACAGCAATATGAAGCCAATCTATCCTTCTTTGGAAGGTGGCGGAAATGTCAATCTGAGAGATGTAGAAGTCAAAAACCTGAAGATGCTGTCAACAATTGGTGATAATATTGGAGCCAATGCATTCAATAACCCAGATATGAAAGGCGTAAATATCGAAAGCCATATCAAAAATAATCTGATTCATGTTGAGCCGTTTACCTTCAAGGTTTCTATTCTACGGCCTACAATTAGCGGAACTACGAGTTTTAATGGTTTGCTGGATTTCCGGGTGAGAGTTGGTTTACCGCCAGGCGGATGGATTGGATTCCCGATTGTGGTGACCGGCACGCATGAGAAACCGAAAATCAAAATCTTCAGCAAAACCGGACAAGGTATTGTAGAAGCTTTGTATAATACCAAATCCAACAAAGTCATCCGTGAAGAAAAACGTGCAGAGAAAAAATCCCGGGTACAACAGCGAAAAGAAAAACGCGCTCAGGAAAAGAAAGCCGAAAATGCAGAAAAGCAGATTGATAAAGATTTGAAGAAGAAATAAAATGAAAGCTTCATTGGTTGGAGCTTTTTATTTTAAAAATATTTCTTTAACAATTTCATTCTGAAGAATTGTCAATTCTTCTATGTTCATATCTTAATAAAATTATAAACTGCAAATGTCGTGAATTTGTAATATTTGATTAACAGCATTAAAAATAATTCTAACATCAATCTAAAATAAAAACTCAATTCATTACAAAACGACCGTTTTCAAACCAAATGACATTGGCGGAAGTCTCCTACGATTCATATGAAACAAAATGACTTTTACTTTTGTTACAAAACGAGGGTTTTCAAATCAAAGTAAAAGTCGATTGGTTACAAAACTTTAGTTTTATAAGCTCAGCCAAAGTTGTGCAGGTCTTAAAACGGATTGCGGCACAATTATGACGTTTTTCAGAAAATGAATTATTTGTTAACAATCTATTTTGGTAATTCAGGAAAAGCTTTATTTTTAGGCAAAACAAAAATAATGTCATATTACCCTTTAACAAGCATACCAGATTACTATTCAATAGACGCTCTTTTGTCCGAAGAACACAAGCTTATCCGCGATTCTGTAAGAAGTTGGGTGGAAAGTTTTGTAATGCCACAGATTGATGAAGCAGCACAAAATCATACTGATATCCCGGGATTAATGAAAGAATTGGGAAATATCGGTGCATTAGGACCGTACATTCCTGAAGAATACGGCGGTCCGGGATTGGACCAAATCTCTTATGGATTGATAATGCAGGAACTGGAAAGAGGCGATTCGGCGGTTCGCTCGGCGGCTTCTGTTCAGTCTTCTTTAGTAATGTTTCCTATTTTCGAATATGGTTCTGAGGAGCAAAAAAGAAAATACCTTCCGAAGCTGGCTTCAGGCGATATGATCGGATGTTTCGGTTTGACAGAGCCTAACCACGGTTCCGACCCTTCTTCCATGGAATCCAAATTCACAGACCAGGGCGATCATTATCTTTTGAATGGTGCCAAAATGTGGATCACCAACGCTCCTGTTGCAGACATCGCTGTAGTGTGGGCAAAAGGCGAAGACGGAAAAGTACGCGGACTGATTGTAGAACGAGGAATGGAGGGTTTTACTACACCTACTACTCATAACAAATGGAGTCTTAGAGCATCAAAAACCGGAGAATTGGTTTTCAACAATGTGAAAGTTCCTAAAGAAAATCTACTTCCTAATATTGAAGGATTGAAAGGACCATTGTCTTGCCTTAATTCAGCGAGATATGGGATTTCCTGGGGTGTAATTGGAGCCGCAATTGACTGTTATTGCACGGCTGTTCAATATACTAAAGAAAGAAAACAATTCGGAAAACCGATTGCTTCTTTCCAACTTCAGCAAAAGAAATTAGCTGAATTTTTGACGGAAATTACCAAAGCACAATTGCTTTGCCTACAGTTAGGAAATCTTAAAAATGCGCATAAAGCATCGCCTGCACAAATATCAATGGCGAAAAGAAATAATGTAAAGATGGCGATTGATATTGCCAGAGAATCCCGTCAAATGTTGGGCGGAATGGGAATAATGGGAGAATTCCCGATGATGCGCCACGCTGCGAACCTGGAATCGGTTATTACTTACGAAGGAACACACGATATTCATCTTTTGATTACAGGGATGGATATTACCGGCATCAATGCCTTTGGATAAGACCAAATCAATCTTATATATTTTTAACAAAACCTGCGGAATATTTTCGCAGGTTTTTTCGTTCAGATATAAGCCACATAAGATTTATTCTTGCTTTTGTGACTTTTGTGGTTTCAAAAAACTTCATATGAAAAACTACTTCGTCATTCTAATCTTTGTTTCGACCACTATTTTTGGACAAAATTTTCAAACCAAACTCTCCAATGCTGCTATTAATCTGACTAAAGACAAAGTCGTTTATGACCCTGCTTATTTTAATATAAAATATCCGAATGGCGATGTGCCTGCAGGGAAAGGTGTTTGTACAGATGTGCTCATCAGAGCTTACAGAGAATTGGGAATCGATTTGCAGAAGGAAGTCCACGAAGATATGGCAAAGAATTTCTCCAAATATCCAAAGAAATGGGGATTGAAGAAAACAGATACTAATATCGATCATCGGCGTGTCCCAAATCTGATGGTTTTCTTTTCGAGATTTGGGAAAGTAAAGCCTATTACAAATGATGCGAAGGATTATGTTCCCGGCGATATTGTAACTTGGGATTTGCCTAAAAATCTGACACATATCGGAATTGTTGTCAATAAAAAATCAGCAGATGGCAAACGATATTTGATTTCTCATAATATCGGAGCTGGGCAGGTTTTACAGGATTGTCTTTTTGATTGGACGATTACGGGGCATTATCAATATTCTAAGTAGAAGATATTGAACCACAAAAGTCACAAAAGACATTACTATTATGGATATTAAAAAGAACAAAAAAGAGTTTATAACCGGTACTTATTTTATCTTTTTGTTAATCTAAAAAACTTTTGTGACTTTTGTGGTTTATAAATATTTATAATGAAAAGGATTTTCCAACTTTTATTTCTGAGTTTTTGCTTTCTATTCCAGGCTCAAAACCTTAAAATCATTCAGAAACCGATTGATTATTCTAAAGAAAGAATGAAGCTGAGTCTGGATTATATGAAAGACCATCACAATTTAATCCAGAAAACCCCGAATATCACCCCGAATATCATTGTCCTTCATTACACCGCTGGTGGAACGATTGAGTCCAATTTCAGATATTTCAACAATTTATATCTGGAGAATCAAAGAGCAACGCTTAAGAAACAAAGCTCTCTCAATGTTTCTGCTCATTTTCTGGTTGACAGAGACGGAACGGTTTATCAATTGGTTGACCCGGAATTGTTTGCAAGACATACGATTGGATTGAATTATTGCGCCATCGGTATAGAAAATATCGGAAGTAAATCTCAACCTTTGACCGATAAGCAAGTTGAAGCCAATACAGAATTAGTCAAATATCTTGCAAAAAAATATCCGATTGAATATCTCATCGGGCATTCGGAATATGGTGTTTTTAGGAATTCTAAACTTTGGAAAGAAACGGATTCTAAATATTTTACAGGGAAAGAAGATCCGGGTTCTGATTTTATGAAAAAAGTAAGAGCAAAATTAACTGATTTGAAACTGAAAAGCCAACCTTAATATGATTCTAAAACTAATCTCAATATTGTCATTCCGTAGGAATCTAAACTTAGCTGTAGAGATTCCTACGGAATGACAAACATTATGTTTATTAATAATAAATTACCAACTCACCTTCTCTTTTTCCTCAAATGGAATTTCAGGATTAAGAATTTCAAAAATTAAGTTCCTGATAGAATCCTCCACTTCCGAATCTTCAATCTCAATGAAGTTTAGTTTTTGTGGGCCATTACTGACTTCTGCAAAAGACCAGATTGCCGTTTCGATATTATCAGGATTGATGTTCAAAACGTTCCTGGTACAATATTTATAAATCGAAAGCTGCAAAGCCTGCTTGTAATCGTCCCGGAAAAATAATTCCGGCAGTTTTTCTTCTTTGTTTTTACCAAGATTAATTGTTAAATTTTTCGGTTTTGCCGTTTTATAATCAATCACTCTTGTAATTCCGTCCAATCTATCGATTCTGTCGATAAAACCGTAGAAACTGATTTTGTCAGTTCGATTTTCATCAAGGTAAAAATCACAGTTGATTTCTTTCTCCAAATCCAGAATCTCCAACGCAGAGCCATTTTTCACCAACTCCAAATCATATTCTACAATATTGCGCACTACCCTTTTAGCAATTTCTTTGTGGATGTAATTCATTCCCCGTTCATAAAATTCCTGCTGATGTTTGAGCTTCTCAATCGCAAAGTCAATCGCTGAATCTGTTTGTTGAAGTAAACTTTCTAAATCATTAACTGATAATAATTTATTCTTTATTGGTTCGTGCAAAAACTGCAAAGCATAATGAACCAGGTTTCCATAATTTCTTTGGGATAATTCTTCTTCAATTTCGTTGGTTTCTCTGGTTTTGAGAAGATTATTAAGATAGAAATCAATCGGGTTATAAAGATAGGTCACAAGATGTGATGGTGAAACACTGTTTTTCCATTCGTTCAAAAGTCGCATTACTTCTTCATTCTTCTCAATTTTCATGAGTTCCTGGGCAATTGGTTCCGAGGAATTTTCGATAATAATATGTTCGATATTGTGCGGACTTTCCATTTCCAATTGGGTGATAAAACGGCTTTTTTCGCCTGTATTAACACCGGAACTCAATGCATTATAAAGCAAATGAACATTTTCCGAATTCTGAATCAATCGGTAAAAGTGATAAGCATAAATACTGTCATTTTCTAAAAAAGTGTTCAGTCCAAAATTCTTACGGACATCAAACGGAATGTAAGTATTCTGAGTATTCCCTAAAGGTAGTTTTCCTTCGTTTACGGATAACAGAATGATATTTTTAAAATTCAAAAGACGCGTTTCCAAAAGCCCCATAATCTGAAATCCTGCCAAAGGTTCTCCTACAAAATCAATACTTTCTGAATTGACTAATTGATTGATAAGCACTTCCAGCGTTTCTATTTTGACATCAATCCGATAAGGTAATAATTGATTTTTGATGATTTTGAAAACATTCTCAAAAAGCGCAATATTCTCATACTGAATATCATCCAGTTCTTTGAATTTGAGCTCGTAACAGAATTTAATTAATAAATCTAAAAATTGCTGAGAGTTTTCCGGTTTTTGTAAAAGTTGAAAATAACTGAGGTTTCCAAGCAATTCCTGCAACAAAGTTTTAGAAATATAAACGATGTTTCTTTCTTCTATTGCGAAGATAAAATTTCGGATAATTTCAGAATCTTTTTCATCGTTTGGCAATTCTTCCAAAATTGGTAAAACATCTGCATAATAATAGCTTGAGGATTTTTTTTCCTGTTGCTTCTGAAGATAAAATAGCTTTTTAATTGCATTACTGAAGGATAGATTCTTTAATGGAAACCCCATTGTGATATTCACACTTTCAACGGTATTTAAGCTATCTAAAACGGCTGGCAAAAGATTTTCATCCAATAGGACCAAAGCTGTTTCTGATAATTCGTTTTTTGGAATTTTTTTCAGAATTTCGGGAAGAAATTTGGCTTGGACAATATTTCCCGAAACTTCGTAAGTTTTGATATTTTTTGGTTGTGAAAATTGATTTTCAATCCATTTGAAATTTCTATTGTCATTGAATTCTTTCCACTTCAACGTTTCTCGCAGGAACTTTCCGGATTCCTGTCTTTCGTCGTCAATATAATATTTGTCGGCTTGGAAATAAGTTTCCGCTTTGTTCCATTGCAAAAGCTGTCTTACCAATTGCTCTTCCACTCTTGACAACGCATTAAATCCACAAAAAACAAACTGCCGATTGGTTTGTTTGGCAAAATTTTCAATTCCGGAAAAAGCATCTTGATATAACATTCCGGAAGTGGCGAGATTTTCTTTTTTCAATTCTGATTTCAGAAGTGGGAGAAACTCGTTCATTTTTCGCCAGAAATTAAGGTTTCTTTTTCTTGGATTGTCATCTTCGCCGAGATTTTCTCCCCAGTTTTTGATGCGTTCTTCGTCCAACATCCAAAGCAGGATTTTCTGGTCGTCGTCTGAAAACTTCATCATATCGTCCCAATCTTTCTGCAAAGTCGGAAACCATTTCAGAAACCCGGAAAAATCTTCGGAAGCATCAATTTTATTATAAATACGAAATGCGAATAGCCAAAGCGCAATGCCTTTGATTTCTACATTTTCTGATAATTCTGCGATGAGTTCATCTATAGTGACGAAGTTGGATAATAGTCCTTGGTAATGCTTTTCTTTCAGGATTCTTTTGATGAAAACCATTGGTCTTTTTCCAGGAAGAACAATATCGAGCTCGGAAATGTCGTGATGATTTTCTAATAATTCTGAAATGATCTTCTGAAGAAACTGCATAAAAAAGCCTTTAAAAACTTAAAGGCTCAATTTAATTATTTTTTTGCTGATTTGAAGTATATTTTAAACGCAAAGTCCGCAAAAGTATTTTAACTACTAATCGTTTTTAAGTTCGCAAAGACGTAAACTCATCAAAGGACTTGAATTCCTATGCAATGACAAACTTAGCCCCGATTGTAACGGCATCCTTTTTTGTTATTGCGATGGTTGAATGGTTCAACAGATTGCTTCACTTCGTTCGCAATGACAAAAAAGATATAGTGGAAAGCGGGATTAAGCTCCTTAAAATCTATTCAACAACTACTTTTCTTTCCAAGAAAGTGTTAGCTCCACTGGTGTCTTTTCCTGTCCAGAATTTGAATGTGTAAGTTCCTGTTTTTGTCGGTTTGAAGTTAACCCTACTTCCATCAACATAGGTTCCGCTGCCACAAACATCATTGGTTTTGTAAGCGAAATTGGCAACTGTTCTTACAGAGTCGTTGGTGTACTGATAATCGTAGCTATAGATTCCTTCGCAGGTTCTGGTAAATGTGGAATATAACTTCATCTCCTGCGTAACGCCCAGCGCCATTGTATCCATCGGGATGTGAACGCTGTCCACCTTGGTTGCATAAACGTTGGTGATTTCCGAATAATCATCGTTGTCGTGGCAAGACATCAGCATTGTTGAAAATACGGCTAATACTGATAAAATAAATACATTCTTCATAATCGTTTCTTATTTTAGTTATTAAAATGACCTTTTGACAGGTAAACTACTTTTTTCGTATCAAAAAATTCGCCTTCGAAATAATTTTTCAAATTGAAAATCTCGCATTTCAATCCTGCAAGCTCTTCCGCGAGATCACCACCTTTCAAATAAAGGACGCCATTGTGCTTAGGATTGATTTGTTCTTTTTCAAATTTTCCTCTCAGCCACGTTAAGAAAACCGGCATTTGGGTTACCGCTCTGCTGACCACGAAATGAAATTTCTCTTTCAGCTGTTCAGCTCTCATATGATGAGCTGCAACATTTTTCAGGCCAAGACTCTCGGCAACTCCTTTTACAACAGTTATTTTTTTTCCGATGCTGTCCACCAGCGTGAAATGGACATTAGGAAAGAGAATAGCCAAAGGAATCCCGGGAAATCCGCCACCGGTTCCGATATCCAAAACCTTAGTCCCATCTGCAAACTCCATCACTTTCGCAATTCCTAAAGAATGTAGAATATGTTTCTCATAGAGACTATCTGTGTCTTTTCTGGAAATCACATTAATTTTTTCATTCCAGTTTTTGTACAAGGTTTCGAGTTCGGCAAATTGATTTTTTTGCTCGCTGGTAATATCGGGGAAATATTTTAAAATTAAATCTAAAGACATAAGGCGAAATTATGAAAAGATTTCTTAATTATTAATTACAATCAAATAAAAAACCACCAAAAAATGATTTTTGGCGGTTTCTAAATTTCAAAGTTTTAATGTGTTATTTTAAAACTTTTTTGGTCATCGTTGTATTTCTAGAATTCACTTTTATAATGTACATCCCTTCTGTAAGGTTCGTCTTATTAATCAAAACTTCTTTTTTTGCATTTTTTGTGTTGTATAATAATCTTCCGACAGAATCATAAAGACTTACTTCATCAATATTATCATCGGATTTTATAACAAAGTTCTGAGAGTCTTTAGAAATAATAATTCCGTTTTTTAAACTATTATCAATGCCTAAAGTTTCCAAAGATTTGTAGATCACCTCGAATCTATCTTCATACTGTCCGGAGCTTGTGTAGAAAGTATAAACATTATCTGTAATGTTGATGACTTTATTAAGATACTTATCTTTCAAATAAATTGCCTGGCTTGTTTTGAAGATTCCGTCCTTATCTGTTAAGGAAATGGTATAATTACCTGATGTGGAGGATTTGAATCCTAATTTTACAATATCTTCTTCTGAGAAATTTTCATCTTTTGCCTGGATTGCCAATTTGTGATTGTCTAAAACATTCCAGAACGAGTCACTACCGATTGCCAACAGATCTGCATCATAATCGTTGTCAAAGCCATTAGTTGCATTTGGAACGTAGCCGATCAATATTTCATTGTTAACATTGGTTGGTGATTTGAATTCTAACCAAAATCTGTTTTTCTGAGAACTTGTCTTGTTATAATAATTTGCAGCATCAGAATTTCTCATAGAATTCTTGAATACCAAGGGCTGATTTTTTCCGGCTTGTTTAGTTTGAATTATAAATCCTTGACCGACAGAAATATTGCCATTAGGTTTTCTGTTATTGTAACCGAAATAGGTTGCGGATGTCCCTCCTACAGCTGTTGCGATTGCGTAATTGTTTCCGCTGTAGCCGCTACTCTGCTGAGATGTTACCTGTCCGTCATTATTGGTCCAGAAATATGCAACGCCATAGATTTTTGAACTGTTTTCTGCATAAAAATCACTGAAGCTAATATTAGAAGGATAAGGATTTCCAACTAAGTTATATCCTCTCACTGCGCTCGTCCACTTGAGATTGTACGAAGTAACATCGCCATTTTGAGGAATACCAACAAATTCGAATTGTGATGTTGCAGATGTTGTTGTAACTGTTTCCGGGAAACTGTTTTTTCCTCGGATCGCATATCCTCTTGCGGGTTGGAATACAGATGAAGAATTCAGCGTAATCTCATTTGCAATGGTTGTTACAAAATAATCATTAGCTTCATTGTAAACATAGAATCTGCTCCAAGGGGTTCCTGTTCCCGTTGTTGTTGCCTGGTTATAACCTTCGGAAAACTGATAAAGGTTTTGTCCTATTACTGGTGAAGACCAATAGTTATAACCCATTTTCGGGATAATGGCAGATTTTTTAACAGTTACATTTCCGGTATTCTGAGCATTATTCTTTTGTAAAAGGTTAGCATTGTGCTCTATAACAAATGAACCTGTCGCAGTATTTTTGTTTGCGATTTGTCCGTTAATCGTTATATATCCTCCAGCATTGACAGTCAATGTTCCTCCCGGATTAATTGTCAAATTATTACTTTCGAAGTTACCATAAGTTGCAGTATCGTAACTAGTTTCAATGATTGCATTTTTAGTTGCGGTAGGTATTCCATTATTCCAATGAGGATTAGCTGCATTTAGCCAGGTTGTATCATTAGAAGCAAAAACATAATTGTAAAAAATACCGTCAATCTCAGGGCCAGAACCACCAGGAAGATACTGGAAAACATATTGTACATAATCCGTATTATAAAGATATAATCTTACATAAACTTTCTCACCCGGTCCTACTTTCAATGTATTGCTGAAATTTAATGTTTTCAGCGTATAATTGTTAGTAACCGTTCCTGTTCCCATTACAGTATAATCTGAAAAATCCGCATTTTTTGAATAACGCAATTCATAAATCGCACCATCAGTCCCTTTTGCAATATAGCTGAAAGTCTTTGGCTCAATTGTTTTGTTTGGACTGATATTGTCCAGGATAAATTGAGTGTATTTGGAAGTATTGATTGGGCTTCCTGTTCCATTATTCTGGCTTACAAGATAATAAGCCTTCGGATTGGTCTCACCACCCACATTAACAGTTACACCACCAGCAGTCGTCATTGTTGTTGAATTGATGAATGACTGAAACGTAGTTGCTGTAAAATTATTCTGATCCCAACGAATCAAAGGTGAAGTTGCGTTCGGAACATTATTGATACTTACAGTTGCTGTATTGGAAACGCCATATTCATTCGTGATATAATATGAGAAAGAATCTGTACCAACATAATCTTTAGCCGGAATATAGTTGATCGTTTTGTCAGCATTTAAGCTAGTTGTTCCATGAGACGGCTGTGTATATGTTAATGAATTAATCTTGTTGCTGTAATCATCATTAATCAAAACATTGATATCGATATCATTATTAACAATATTGCTTACCGTATCGTTATAGGCAATCGGCGCAGTAGAACTGAATTCTGTATATCCTGAGAACGCCGGACCATTAGTGCCTCCATCATTCAGCAATATTTGAAAAGCATTCCATGTATTATAAACATAGATTCTCAGGTAAACAATTTGCCCGTCTGTTGCAATTGGTCTTGAAAAGTTTGTAACAGAGATTGTAGAGATGCTATTAGTAATTGTTGTTTCTGGTAATACATTGTATGCTGTTGTGAAATTACTGTTCAAAGAATAGTCAATTTTAATTCTTGCATCACCTGATTCCATTCTGCAAAGAAAACTGAAATCAGAGAGGTATAATTTATAACCATTTTTCGGACTTATGGTAAACTGAATATACTTACTCTTATCAATTGTTTCAACATTTTTATCAGGCCAGCCTGTTGTGTGGAATGCATTATAACCACTCGCACTGATATACTGAACATAAGAAAGATTGGCTGTTGAAGTCATATTCCCAACCGTGATATTGTCATTGTATCTGTTTGGTGAAAAATCTGACTTGTTCCAACGTGCTAAAACCGAATTAACGTTATCCACAACATTGATGCTTACAGTAGCCTCATTGGAAGGTCCCGTTGCATTAACTGCTTTATATTTGAATGTATCTGCTCCTCCGTAACCGGTTTCCGGCTTGTAGGTAATATTTGTAGTTCCATTAACAGTCAATGTTCCATGTGCAGGTTGCTGGGTAATCGTAACTCCTGTAATAGTAAGAACAGAAGTGTCATTGCTTAAAACATTAAAATTTGAATTGTTATTCTTATAAACCGTATAGGAATCATTGTTAGCTACCGGTACAGCTGTATTAGGATCCTGTGCAACTGAAATGCTCACAGAAGCTTCATTAGAAGGTCCTGTTATATTGCTTACCTGGTATTTGAACGAATCCGCTCCTACATAACCTGCGACAGATTTGTAAGTCACATTGCTTGTTCCGTTTACAGTTATTGTTCCGTGTGAAGGCTGTTGAGTAATTGTTATACCGGTTATCGCAAGTGTTGAAGTATCATTGCTTAAGATATTAAGGTTGGTATCGGTGAAATTATAAACATTATACGAGTCATTATTTGCAACCGGAACAGCAGCAATCACATTTAAGCTAACTGTTGCTTCATTGGAGGATCCTGTGGTATTGACTGCTTTGTATTTAAATGTGTCCGCACCTTCATATCCGGATGTTGGAGTATAAGTTACATCAGTTGTTCCGTTCACAGTTAAAGTTCCATGTGCGGGTTGTTGTGTGATTGTTATCCCGCTTATAGCTGAACCTGAAGTATCGTTTGAAAGAATGTTCAGGTTGGTGGTACTATTTTTATAAACAGAATAAGAATCGTTGTTTGCTACAGGAACAGTTGCTTGAGTTTCAGTTAACTTTAGAGTATTAGCTTTGATTATCCAGCCACCATTCCAGTTATTACCCGACGAATAGAAACGTATAACAAGAGTCTGTGTTCCTGACAATGTTATATTAAGAGGAATATTCTTGGCAGCATTAGCATTAATCGATTCGTTATTAACCAATATTGTAGAACCTACATTATACATGTATGTATAATCATCTATGGCATTATTATTCGGTGCAACGTAATACCTGATAGTATAATGTGTTGGGCCAGGGTTGGTTTTGTCCTGTTCAAAAGCAAGATTAGAGATTTTTACCTGATTTCCGTTAGAAGAACTTACGGAAAATCCAAAATAACGATAGTGTTCTACACTGCTATTATTCCAACCTGTTACAGTCATTCCTTGTGAGCTGTAAGAGATCGGGTTTTGACTAGTGGTAATAGCTGTTGCTGTTACACGGCTATTGCTGTAAGTTACATTTCCATTTGAGGTTAATCCCCATTTAACTAAATCTGATTGTCCAAAAAATAAATTTGCAAATAGTATTGCAAAGAATAAAAAATAGTTTTTTTTCATAATCGATGATTTATAAAAATTTGAGCGTGCAAAATTAAATTGCATATTTTGCATCCATATTATCATACGGTAATAAATCTGCTCCTTGAAAATTTCAGGTGATTTTTAAGGAGGTTTATCCTTACAAAATGGATAGTTTGTTCGCAAGCAGAACTTATCTGCTATTATATTTTTACCAATCCGGTTGCAATATTATTAATAATACTGTAAGACGTACAAGTTTTGGAGCGGAAAACCCTGTGTTTAAAGCAAAAACTATCCTTTGGGATAGTCTTTGTATGGGCAATGTAGTAGGTGTTTTTACGTAGATGTAGGGGAAATGTAGTAGGTCGAAAATTAATTATTTCTCAATTTTTTGAAGAAATCTTTCCGATCTTTAATGTCCAAAATATTATAAATATTCTTGGTATGATACTTAACCGTATTTTCACTTATGAAAAGTTTTTCAGCAATTTCCTTGTTGGACAATCCATCTGCTAAAAGTATCAAAAGATCTTTCTGGCGGTCGGTTAATTTGTTAGAATTTAATAATAAATCAAGTTCAGGATTTAGAATTTTTTCGTCAGACGAATTTTGAGAATACTGGTTGAGCTCTTCTTTCATTTGCTCAATTTCTTCCTTCATCCTCAACCTGTCCTTTTTTATTTTTTTATTTTTTCTGAAGAAATAATAAGCAATTAAAACGGATAATAAAATCAGGACAATTAAAACAACAGTTCTTTTCCAAATATCTGATTCTTCTTTTATGATCTGCTCTTTTTCAGTAAGTGCCTTATCAACAATATGCATCTCGGAGATCTTAACATCCTGATTTTCCAATCTGCGAAGTGAATCAAGCTTTGAACCAATTAGGTAGGCTTTCGCAAAAAGATTATTCTCCTTATAGATTTTTTCCATTTCGGATGAGGCTAAGATTTTGTATTTTAAAATGTTACAGCTATCGGAAATCTGCATGCTCTCTTTGTATGCCTCCTCTGCTTTTCCTATGTCTTTCCTTTTCCCATACAGGTTCATAAGCTTTACATAAACTATAGGCACATTGCAGGTATTCGCATTTTCCATGATATCCATGGCTTCGTAATACTTTTTTTCAGCTTCATTGTATTTTTTTTTGATCATGAAAAGGTAACCTTCTTGCATCAGTATATAGGAATTGTCTTCCGGAAAAGCGTTGACATAATTTTTTGAAGCAATCCTTTTCATGGCTTCTTCCGCTTTTTTGTAATCGTTATTATCAAAATAGACAAAGGCATATTCATAATCTATTTTCATTCTCAAGATATTGTCCGGAGGTAATTGTCTGGCAATTGAATTGGAACGATTGAGATACTCGATACACATCATATAATCATTGACGCTGCGATATGTAGTTGCCATCAGAAAAAGAATATTACCTTCTTCTTCTTTTGTGAGATCACCGTTGAGTAAAATATCAGATAGTTTCTTTTGTGATAGCTTATGTTTTCCTTCTCTATTATATTGGATGATTTCTTCCTCAATAGAATGCAGGTCTATTTTTTTTGCATTAATAAAAATGAAAAATAGTATTAAAAGAGCTGAAAAATATTTCGTAAAATTAAAATTCATTAATGGGTTGCCTAAAATATTCTATCTTGTTATTAATTATAAACAAGTGTTTGAAGATAAATGCAAAAATAATTAATTATATCAATAATTTCTCAATAAATAATTAATTTTTAAATCAAATCTATATTTATTTTCAACACCGAATTAATTTTCAGAAGCATTTTTTTGCAAATATTTTTTATTCACATCAGGGTTATAATAATTTTTATTTTAATATGCTACTTGTTTAGGTTATTGATTATAAAAAATTATATTTGTGATTGAATCTAATCGTAATACATAATGAGTAAAATTTCTGATAGACTGAACAGACTGAGTTATTCTCAGACCTTCGTAATGAGTAACAAAGCGCGTGAGATGAAAGCCGCCGGAATAGATGTAATTAGTTTAACTTTGGGCGAACCGGATTTTGATGTTCCTCAAAAAATCAAACAAGCTGCTTTTGATGCCATTAATGAAAATTATAGCCACTACTCGCCCGTTCCCGGTTTTTTGGAACTGAGACAAGCCATATCAGAAAAACTAAAAAGAGATAATCAGCTGGATTATAAACCAACACAAATTTGTGTTTCCAATGGTGCAAAACAATCTATCATTAATGTTTTGTCTGCGATCATTAATGACGGTGACGAAGTTATTTTACCCGCGCCATATTGGGTAAGTTATGATGAGATGGTAAAATTGGTTGGGGGAACTTCGGTTTTTATCCAGACATCTATTGATACGGAATTCAAAATTACAGCGGAGCAATTAGAAAAAGCCATTACACCAAAGACTAAAGCCCTGCTTTATAGTTCGCCTTGTAACCCATCGGGTAGTTTCTACACCAAAGAAGAATTGGAGTCAATTGCTGATGTTATTGCAAAATATCCTGAGATTACAATCATTTCCGATGAAATCTATGAATTTATTAATTATGAAGGTGAACACGTTTCTATTGCGAGCTTTCCTCAGGTTTATGAGCAAACCGCTGTAATCAATGGTATGAGCAAAGCTTTTGCTATGACAGGCTGGAGAATCGGTTATTCGGCATGCCCTGACTGGTTAGCGAAGGCTTGTGACAAAGTCCAGGGCCAAATGACCAGCGGTGCGAATACAATAGCGCAAAGAGCTTCTATTACGGCTTTACAGATGGATCCGTCAGAATTACAATATATGATTACCGAATTCCATAAAAGACGTGATTTGGTTTTCGATTTAATGAAAGATATCAAAGGTTTCAAATGCAACCTTCCAAAAAGTGCATTCTATTTCTTCCCGGATATTTCTTACTTCATCGGTAAGAATTTGAATGGAACTGAAATCAAAGATTCTGATGATTTCGCAATGTTTATATTAGAAAATGCCAATGTTGCTTGTGTTGGCGGTGTTAGTTTCGGAAGCCCCGAATGTATTCGTTTTTCTTATGCAGCTTCGGAAAAAGAACTGCGAGAAGCAATGAGACGAATCAAAGATTGTGTTGAACAATTTTAACAATCGAGTATTTTACAAACCACTATAGATGTTTTTATAGTGGTTTATTTTTGCAACAATATTTTCGTGAATTTTTCTCCACCCTGAAAATTCAAGTGATCCTGATCTCCAAAATATTCATTTTTTTCTTTGAAAAAAGATTGACAGTCAATTATTTCTAAGCCTTTGGAAACAAATAATTTGTCAGCACCATAATTTTTATTGCCTAACATTTTCAGATAATAACCAGAAACAGGAAACTTAACACCAATAAGTTTGATATTGTTTCTTTGACAGATATCAATGATTTTGATTAGTTCCTGTTCCAGAGCTTTACTTTTATTATGCGACGGAAACTGGCTGTTCACTCTATCTTTAGCTCTGACGATTTTTTCTTCTTCGGATAATTTGTTCCAAATAATATTGACTGTATTATTTCTTTGTTGAAAAATCAGCTTTACCTTGTCCTGTAAGTATATCCTGAAAAGAGAATTAATTTTTGGTTGGAAAATTGGGAAATAATACTTTATATATTTTTCATTGATGTAATTATAATCAATCTTGGATGTATATTTTATACTTTTATCCAGGTTATTATTCTTATCTCTGTAAGGGCTCAATGTATAATTATCGACACTAATATATATTTTATCGATTTTGTAATGATTTTCTATTAGATAGATTAACTTCCTTTTCATATCATAATAAGAATCACTGTTATCAGAAAAATTATAAACGCCAAATTTTTCAGGCATTTTTTTTATTGACATTCCATGTGAATCGGCCATTATAAATGATCTAAACCGTTTGTCAGGAAAATCGTTATAACCTTTATAATAATTGTCATTTGCAAAAACAAAGACAATAATATTAAATACAAATATTATTATGAAGAGAATAAATATGTTAAAAATAAATCTTTTCAAGTCTTAGTTATTAAAATTGAAAATAGATAAACTCTATACTTTCACCAAAATTACCGTAAAAATAAATGACAAATAGAATCATAATATAACAAAGCCATCTTATAGATTTTGAATTGAAATTCTTAATACCTTCTATTGCATATTGATTTTCTCTTCCAAGCCATTCTATTAATAAAAAAACAACAATAAGTATAATTGCCGTTAACATATCATCAATTTTATCAAAATTTGGATATGTAATGAGTGAAAGTGAAAAAATTCCTTTTACATAACCTATAGCATGACCAATGTTTTCCGCTCTGAAAAATATCCATGCAAATACGATCAATATAAATGTTATCATCATTTGCATCAATTCTTTAAATGTTGGTAAAATCCGGTCTTTTGCAACGATTTCCAAATTATTTCTATTGGTTTTCATTACAACAGAAGGCAGTATAAATAATGCATTCAAAATTCCCCAAACTATAAAGGTCCAATTAGCGCCATGCCAGAATCCGCTTACGATGAAAATAATAAACACGTTGCGAATACGCATCCAATTCCCTCCTTTGCTCCCACCAAGAGGAATATACAGGTAATCTTTGAACCACGATGATAACGATATATGCCAACGGCGCCAGAATTCGGCAATATCTCTTGAAAAATACGGGAATGCAAAATTGCGTAACAGTTCTATTCCGAATAAACGAGCTGTACCCAAAGCAATATCAGAATAGCCTGAAAAATCACCATAGATCTGGAAAGTGAAAAAGATGGCACCCAGAAATAAGGAGCTACCATTCATATCTGAAGAATTACCAAATATCTGATTGGCTATCTCGGCACAATTATCTGCAATGACAATTTTCTTTAATAATCCCCAAAGTATTTGTCGCAGACCATCTGCTGCTTGTGCATAATCAAAATTCCTTCTTTTTTTTATCTGAGGTAGAAGATGTGTGGCACGTTCAATGGGACCGGCAACCAAAAGCGGAAAGAAACTGACAAAGACAGCATAATCGACAAAATTACTTTCTGCTTTTATTTTATTCTTATAAATATCAATTACATAAGAAAGCCCATGAAAAGTATAAAACGAGATACCAACCGGTAAAATAACTTTTAATAAAACAGGGCTTATTTTCCACCCAAAATAAGATACTGATTCTGCAAATGATTCTGCAAAGAAATTATAATATTTATAAAAGCCTAGAAAACCCAGATTTACAACAATACTCAGCCAGAACCAAATTCTTTTTTCTTTTTGATTTTGGGAATTTTGCATTTTTAATCCAGTAAAATAATCCAGAAAAGTTGAAAATAATAATAAAAACATGAATCGCCAATCCCAACAAGCATAGAAAAAATAGCTTGAGATCAGTAATAAGGCATTCTGGATTTTAAGACTTTTTGCAAAATACCAATATAATATAAATACAATTGGAAGAAATATTGCAAAATTAATTGAGTTAAATAGCATTTAGTTTTATTCCCGACTAAATTATAAAAAATCTATCTTTTCACTTTTAATTGCTAAATAATATTTTATCAATTTATAATTCTTGTCTTTGCATATTCAATTTTGTGAATTAATTGTTTAATATTTTATATATTAATTGATATAATAAAAAACCCTGACTTTACCGTATTAGCCACATAACACTGTTAGTTTTCAGTCTTTCACATTGATAGATTTTATAAATAGCAAATTGATTTTTAATTCACAAAATCTTTGTAATTTTGCACTATCAAATTTAAACAACAATTTAAACTTAAATATTATGTCATTAGTAGGTAAATTATTCCCGAATGTTGCGATCGATGCAATGAGTGAAATGGGTGATGATCTTAAGATCAATGTATTTGAAGAAGCGGTTAATAATCAGCAAAAAGTGATTTTGTTTTGGTATCCAAAAGATTTTACTTTTGTTTGCCCGACAGAATTACACGCTTTTCAGGAGGCTTTACCAGAATTCCAAAAGAGAAACACTATGGTTATTGGTGCTTCTTGCGATACCAACGAAGTTCATTTTGCTTGGTTGAACACTCCAAAAGATAATGGAGGAATCGAAGGTGTAACTTATCCAATCCTTGCTGACACGCACAGACAATTGGCAAATATCCTTGGAATTGTAGATCAGGACTTGGAATATGATGAAGAAGGAAACGAGGTGTTTACAGGTTCTAACGTAACTTACAGAGCAACTTATCTGATCGATGAGACTGGAAAAATCTTCCACGAGTCTGTAAACGATATGCCTCTTGGTAGAAACGTTAAAGAATATCTTAGATTGATCGATGCCTATGCACACGTTCAGAAACACGGAGAAGTTTGTCCTGCAAACTGGGAAGAAGGAAAAGATGCAATGAACGCTAACAGAACCGGTGTTGCAGAATACTTCAGCAAAAACTAATTGATTTTCTCAATCAATTATCATTTATAATCAATCATTAATAATTGTAGAATGTACATAGAACTTACAGGAGACACATTACAACAGATTATTCAGGAGAATGATAAAGTAATGGTTCAGTATGGTGCAACTTGGTGTGGGAACTGCAGGATTATGAAGCCAAAATTCAAAAAATTAGCTGCAGAGAATGAGGATATCCCTTTCTATTATGTGGATGCGGAAAAATTGCCGGAAAGTAGAAAACTGGCAACGGTTGATAATTTGCCGACCTTCGCAGCATTTGAAGGCGGTGTTCTAAAAAACCAGGTTCAAACCAATCAGGCTGAAAGTCTTAATCATCTTTTCAGTGAATTAAAAGGTTAAAACTGAGATATTCTCGGTCTCTAAATCTTATAATTTCTAAATCTATTAAAAATGAAATTACCAATCATAAGACAGTTTTATCAAAACCAAACACCGGAAAATCTGGAAACAACTTTAGAAGTTCTGGAAAGTTTTTCAGAATTCCGAAATGTCTCTGAAGAAGACCTTAACGTCACCGGAGAATTGATAACTAATATTTGTGGAGCTTTGGAAGTTCATGCCAGCGTTCAAAACGGAATGAGTGAGAAAGATGCTTTGAATTCCTTTGCTCAAAAAGTGATGGGTTCAATAGATAAATAAATAGTTTATTTTTTACAAAAAGGCTTTGGAAAGAGATTTCTAAAGCCTTTTTTCGTTATTTTTGGATAAAATCAAAAAACTATGAAAGATTTTATCGCTGCACTTCCAAAAGCAGAATTACATTTACATATCGAAGGAAGTTTTGAACCGGAACTGATGTTCGAAATTGCCCAAAGAAACCAAATTGAGATTCCTTATAAAACAATCGATGAAGTTAAAAAAGCTTATCGGTTCTCCTGTCTACAGGACTTTTTGGATATTTATTATGCCGGTGCCGGCGTTCTGATTCACGAGAAAGATTTCTACGATCTGGCAATGGCTTATTATCAGAAATGTTATGAGAATAATGTCATTCATACCGAAATAATGTTTGATCCGCAAACACATACGGACAGAGGAATTGCTTTTGAGACGGTTATCAATGGATTGCAAAAGGCTAGATTGGATGCAAAGGAAAAATGGGGAATCAATTCTCTGTTCATCATGAGCTATTTGCGGCATCTTTCCGAAGAATCCGCTTTTGAAACATTAAAGCAATCATTGCCTTACAAAGACTTAATTACTTCTATTGGTCTGGATTCTTCCGAAATGGGAAATCCGCCAACCAAATTCAAAAACGTATTCGAAGCATCTGTGAAAGAAGGCTACATTCCGGTTGCACACGCTGGTGAGGAAGGTCCGGCTGAATATATTTGGGAAGCTATTGACATTCTCAAAGTTGCAAGAATCGATCACGGAAACAGATGCTTGGAAGACGAAAAATTGGTTCAGGAAATCGTAAAAAGAGATTTAGCTTTGACCGTTTGTCCACTTTCCAATCTTGAATTGAGAAATACCGATGTGATGACCAATCATCCATTAAAAAAGCTTTTGGAAAAAGGCATCAAAGCAACTGTCAATTCTGATGATCCCGCTTATTTCGGTGGCTATATGAATGCTAATTTTGAAGCGGTCCAGGAAGCTTTGGATTTATCAAAAGAAGACATCATTACATTAGTGAAAAACTCTTTTAACTACTCTTTTGCAACTGATGATCAAAAGAAATCTTATCTTGAAAAAGTGGATATAGCGGTTGCAGATTTTAAATAAAATTTTAATATAAATTGTTAAGCTTAATATTATCATTCAGTAGGAATCTTGATATATTTAATTTTCAAGAAATAATAAAATTGATTTTATCTGGCAAAAGAATTAATAAAACTAAATATTAGCTTTTTAGATATGAAGCAAATATTCTTTTTGTTTTTTATAATGGTATCATTAATGTCTTTTCCTCAAGAGAAAACTAAAGATACAATCCACTGCAGTTTTAGGGAAAACAAAAGCTCAGTTTGTCCAATTTGTAAAAGCGATAAAAAGGTTTTACCTATATTTTATGGTTTAACAACTGGAAGATTTATGAAGAAAAATAAAAAAAAATATTATTTCGGGGGCTGTGAACTTACAGGCTGTGATCCTAAATATTATTGTAAAACGGATAATTATAAGTTCTAATATTTTCAATTCTTAAGAATCATCAAACTCCTTTTATGATTTTGGAAACCATAATGTTCATAAAGTTTTTTCGCTTTTTCATTATGGTTTTCAATTTCCAGAAGAACAATTTTGAAGCTGTTTTCAATGGAATAATTCTTAACAAACTCCAACGCTTTTTTGCCCAGAGATTTCCCTTGAAATTCTGGTTTAACAAACAATTCGTCTAAAAATAAGATCTCTCCACCAAATTCGAAACTGAAATATTTTGCCAGAATAATATAACCTGCGATCTGTTGTTCAAAAACAATTTTAAAGCATTCGCCATAATGATGATTATTGATGAATCTTACAAAATTATCGGTAGTGGTTTTTTCATCAAACGGATAAAGATCAATGGCATAGAAATCCTTCATCATTTGACACAGATCAGGAATATCGGAGATATTTGCTTTTAAAATTTCGTGATTCATTTTTTCTTTTTATTTTCTCTCCACAGCCAGGGCGCAATTGGATTTTTATCTTGCCATAGTCCTACTCTATTGTTTCGCGCTTCGGATTCCAATTTTGCATAAACAGGATCGCTGGAATATTTTTTATAATGCCAGGCCATTCCTTGTTTTATCATTTCCTGATTAACGATTTGTTTTCTATCATTAATAACAACTGCAATCAATCGTTTGTACCGGTCGTATTTTTCAGATTCTATCATGACTGTTTTTCCGAAACAAAGATGAGACAAAGCTTGTTTGGCATTATTTCCGAAAGGCTGAGTTCCTTTTTTCTCAGGAGAATCGATGTGAGCAAGCCGGATTTTGATTGGAGTTTTCTTGTAAAGAACTTCCATCGTATCACCGTCGGAGATTCCGATAACTTTTGCAGAAAATGTTTTATGGCTGAGATTTTCCTTTGACTGATTTTGCCCGAAACTGAAAACAGACAAAAGAATTAATACTAAAAACCGATTCAAATCAAATCTCAAATTTTTTCTTTGCCAATTCTTTTCTTACACGGCTCAAACTTTCCGGCGTAATTCCAAGATAAGAAGCGACCATCCACTGCGGAACTCTCAGCATCAGATTAGGATATTTTTTCAGAAACTCAAGATAACGTTCTTCAGCAGTTGTGCTGATTAATGCATTGACGCGATTTTGCAAATTCTTAATATGATTGAACATCAATCTTTGATTCTTTTCTGCAACATCGGGATAAACTTTTGAAAGGTTTTCAAAGAAGCCTTCTCTTGTCACAACTAATATACTGTCTTCGATTGCTTCGATGTAAAATCTGGATTTCTCATTCAAGAGCTGACTGGTTGTATCAGATATGATCCAGTTTTCCGGTGCAAACTGTATCACGTGTTCTTTTCCCGCTTTGTCAATAGAATACATTCTCAACAAGCCTTTTTCTACAAAAAAGGTACAATCAGAAATCTCTCCTTCCCGCAAAATGATTTCATTCTTCTTTGCTTGTTTTATTTCATAATATGATGAACAAAATTCTAAGCTTTCAATGGGAACGCCTAATATTTTTGAGAGATGATTGCGGAAGTTCTGATATTCCATTTGTTACTGTGTTTTAATTTGATTAAATTTTATCAAGACTGATATTCTGATGAGAGCTGTTGTACGTTGCTTTTCCATTTTCCAGAACGATTAGCTGTGGACTCTGATGTACAACGTCAAAACGGGATTCAATCTCGTTGGATATATTTCTATGAGCCAACAAATCGAGGAAATAATAGACATAATCTTTATCGGAATTTTCCATTTGTCTTTCAAAAGATTTCAGCATTGTTTTGCTGATAAAACAACGTGTAGAATGTTTGAAAATCAAGACTTTTTGCTGATTGGATCTCTCAACTGCTGAATCTAAATCCTTTTCGGATTCCAGTTTTTTCCAAAGGCTTTTTTTTTGATCCTGCTCCTCTTTTTTACCAAATATTTGATCTAAAAATCCCATAAAATCGATTTGAGTAAAATTAAGATTTTCCTGTCGAAATAGAAAATATTTTTTAATTAATGATGATGGAACAAATGTCCTCCAAGTGCCAGTCCAATGCCGCAAATCACGAGGATAATTTTTGTCCAGTCCATCTTGTGATTCTTATTACTTTCGAAAATTATAACTGACGAAATATGAAGGAAAATTCCGCCAACTACAGCTAAGAAATACACTTTCAGATTTTCATCAAAGTATTGCCCCAAAAGCATTCCCAAAGGTGAAGCCAAAGCAAAAACGAGAACAATCAGCCAGAATTTGGTTGAGAAATTTTTACTGTGCGTCAGGAAACTTCCCAAAACAAAGGAAATCGGGATATTATGAAAAAGAATTCCCAAAAGATATGGTGACAAAGTTTCTTTCTCATGAGATAAAGGAATTCCTTCTATAAAAGCGTGAACAAACAGTCCGATGATCAACGCAACAGGAATAATCGAATGTTCATCCGAATGATGATGAAGATGCCCGTGCTCAAAACCTTTGGTCAAACTTTCAAGCAACATCTGAATCAAAACCCCAAGAATCACAAAAATCCCGATATTATGGTCTTCAGAATGATAAACTTCCGGAAAAACCTCATTCAGACAGATCGTTATCAGAAAACCTGCACTCAGAATCAAGAGATTTTTTGCAAATTGCTGCTTACTTCCGAAATATTTTCCAAGAAAAACTCCAATCAGAACACTTAATATCAATAGAAGTATAATCATCTTAAAACTTAAATCTATTTAATCTTTCTAAACAAATTAATACATCTTTGGGAACTTTTTCCCTCAAAATCATTAAGCTGATAATCGCCCCAACGTTGGATTAATTCAAAACCAAATTCATCAGCAAATTTCAGGATTTTTTCAGGAGAAGTCAGTTTGACACGTTCGAAAAAATGAAACTTTTTGCCTTGGTCTTCAAAATTAATTTCTTTAATGATAAAATCATTCTCAATATGTTTTTGAATATTAAAGGTAATATTTTCTCTTTCGATAGAACTTTTCGGAACGATGACATTTTTCACATAATCAGAATTCAGAAAATCTAAAACGAAATAACCTTCATTCTTTAAAGCATCGGAAACAGAACGGAAAACACTTTTGTCCTCTTCTTCCGTTTCGAAATATCCAAAGCTTGTGAACAAGTTAAAAACCGCATCAACAGGCTCGGTCTCAATCCTATTTCTCATATCGTGAACCCGAAATTTCAAAGAGTCATTTTCGAATTGCTTATCATAACTGATACTTTGTTCGGACAAATCCAGTCCTAGAACATTGTAACCTAACTTGTTCAGATACACCGAATGTCTGCCTTTTCCGCAAGCTAAATCAATTATTTTTGAATTTTTCTCAAGTTTCAGAAAACCGGTTAGCAGATTCAGAAAATTTTCGGCTTCCTGATAATCCCGGTTGCTGTATAAAATATGATAATATGGTGTATCAAACCATTCTTCGAACCATTGCATCTTGCAAAAATAAGGAAAATAGATGTGAGACCGGCAGATTAAGGAAGAGATTTTCTATAAGTTCAAAAGTCTATTATCTATCATGTAAATATCTATTATCTTTGCGGAATGGATACAAACAATCTGCATATACAGATCAAAACTTTTTTCGGGTTAGAACAGGTTTTGGCCGATGAAGTTAAAAAACTAGGCGGTAAAAAAGTAGAAGCCAGAAACCGTGCAGTGACTTGCGAAGGTGACCTGGGTTTTCTTTACAAACTCAATTATTCTTGCAGAACTGCGCTTAAAATTATTGTTCCAATTTTAGAATTCAAAGCTTTTAATGAATCTAAATATTACGATAAATTATTCAAGTTTGAATGGGATCAGTTTCTGGAGAAACACCAGTCATTTGCGATTGATGCGACTGTAAACTCGGAGAGATTCAGCCATTCTCAGTTTATGACTTTGAAAATGAAAGATGCAATTGTCGATTATTTTCAGGAAAAACATAACATCAGACCTAACGTTAACAAAGACAATCCTGATATCAAATTTCATCTTCATATCGATAGAGAATTGGTAACGATTTCCTTGGATAGTTCAGGCGATCCCCTTTTCAAGCGTGGTTACAGAAAAGAGCAGACCGTTGCGCCGATTAACGAAGTGTTGGCCAGCGGAATGTTACAATTGGCAGGTTGGGACGGAAAAGGTAATTTTCTGGATCCGATGTGTGGTTCCGGAACATTATTGATAGAAGCTACAATGATTGCCCTGGATCTGCCGGCACAGATTTTCAGAAAAGAGTTTGCTTTTCAAAACTGGAAAAATTATGACGAAGATTTGTTCCAAAAGATCAAAGAATTCCGGATCAACAGGGTGAAAGAATTCACTGGGAAAATTGTGGGTTATGATATGGACGCCAGGGCTTTGAACGCAGCAAGAACCAATATAGAAGCCGCAGAAATGGAAGATGTTATTGAAGTGAGAAAACAAAATTTCTTCGAATCTGAGAAAGATATGTTCCCATTATTGATAGTTTTCAATCCGCCTTATGACGAGAGAATTAGTATTAATGATGATAATTTCTATAAAAAAATCGGTGATACTTTTAAACAGCATTATCCTAACACTTTGGCCTGGCTGATTTCTGCCGACCTTGATGCGCCGAAAAAAATCGGACTCAGACCTTCAAGAAAAATCAAGCTTTTCAATGGAAAACTGGAGACGAGATTTTTACAGTATGAGATGTATGATGGAACGAAGAAAGTGCATAAACTAGAAAAATAATACTACTTTGACAACAATCTCAATCATCATTGCCATCTTCAACAGAAAAGACGAATTATTTGAACTTCTGAATTCTTTATCACGTCAGACCGATAAAGATTTTGAAGTCATTGTTGTGGATGATGGTTCTATCATCAAGCTTCTCCCGACTGTGGAATTATTCGAAGAGCAGCTGGATATTCAGTTTTTCCGAAAGGATAATTCAGGTCCTGGATTGAGCCGAAATTACGGGGCAAAACGAGCGAAGAATGATTGGCTGGTTTTTGTAGATTCTGATGTGATTGTAGAAACGGATTATATTGAAAACATCAAGAAAAATCTGATTAAAAATCCGTGCGATGCTTTTGGAGGTGCGGACAAAGCGCACAAAGGTTTTAACCTGATGCAAAAAGCAATCTCCTACTCTATGACTTCGGTTTTTACAACAGGCGGAATCCGGGGAAATAAAAATGCAGTGACTAAATTCCAGCCCAGAAGTTTCAATATGGGTGTTAATAAAGAGGCTTTTTTGAAAGTCGGCGGTTTCTCAGAAATGCGGATCGGTGAAGACCCGGATCTGTCTATGACACTTTGGGAAAATGGTTACACAACCAGATTTTATGATGATATTGGGGTTTATCACAAACGCAGAACAGATTTTGGGAAATTCTCCAAACAGGTATACCAATTCGGTTGTGCAAGACCAATTCTCAACCAAAGACATCCAAAATATGTAAAGCCGACATTCTGGTTTCCAACTATTTTTCTATTGGGATACTTGGTTGGAGCCATTCATTATTTTGTTTGGGGAAATGGGCTGATTCTTGCTTTATACGGACTTTATACTTTTCTGGTGTTTTTCCATGCTTTGTTTGTAACCAGAAATATCAGCATTGCATCAATGGCAATTATCTCTACCTATATCCAAATGTTTTCTTACGGTTATGGTTTTTTAAAATCATGGTTTCTCCTCAATATTTTGAAACAATCACCAAGAGAAGCTTTTCCTAAACATTTTCATTAATTTGGAGTAAAACAAAAAGCTTCATAAATTATTTATGAAGCTTAAGAAAATAATATATATAACCTTAGTTTAGAGAAACTATTTCAAAGTAATAAGTCTGTTAAAAACATCACCATTCTTTTCTACACTGATGATGTAAGCAGGCGAGTTATTAGCGTTCAAATCGAATTTAAGATTGATCTCACCATTGTTAGCTTTAACAGATTGGTTGTAATACTCATTATTTGCAAGGTCTGAGACGGTCACATTAATAGCATTCTCAATACTGTTCATATGCAGTTTCACAATATTGTTTTCAACAGTATATTCTGGCTTGTTAAATGCGAGAACAGGTGTTTTTGCGGCAGAAACATTTCCGTTTTTGTCAATCGTTACTTTATATTTTTCAATTTTAAAATCCGATTCAGCTACCAAAAAATAATCACCTTCAGAAAGTGTTGAAAGGTCATAAGTTTTTTCAACATTCTCTTTGTTCCCGATATTTTCCGAATAGATTTCATCTTTTCTGTCATTATAGAAATATAGTGAAACATTCTCAGCATTGAAGATCTCAAAACGGAGTGTTTTAGAATTAGCTTCTGTTAATGAAATTGAAAAGAATTTATCTTTTGCCGAAACACTCATTGAAATTAGCATTGCGCTAACAATCAAACTTATTTTTAATAGACTTTTCATAATAATATTCTTTAATCGTTTTACAATACAAATGTATAATGGTTAAATCTCACCTGATACAATTCAATTTTCAAAAATGTGTGCTATATTAACATTAAATTAATGTTAACAACAAAATTATGATAATTTAAAACATGTAATATTAATTCCCTAACTTTGTTGCATGAAACATTATAATCCGGTTTTAGAATCTGTAAGTCCTGATGTAGGCAGTAGTTTTACTTGTCTCAGATATTTGAGAAATGAAAATATCAAGACCAATTTCTGGCATTTTCATCCTGAGATCGAGCTGATCTATGTGTACAAAGGTTCGGGTAAAAGACAGATTGGAAGTAACATTTCGTACTTCACAGATGGTGATTTGATTCTAATTGGCAGCAATCTTCCGCATTGTGGAATGACGAATGAAAATACCAAGAATGAGTATGAAGTGGTGATACAGTTTTCTAAGGATTTTCTGGGTGTAGAATTTTGGAAAGCAACGGAAATGAGCAGAATTCTTTCTTTATTGGAAAAAGCAAAAAGCGGAATTGTTTTTGGCGAAAAAACGAAAAAAGCTCTTAAATCCAAAATTGATGCTCTTACCGAATCACACTCTCTGACCAAACTTCTTTTTTTGATTGAAATTCTTGACGAATTATCCCAAACCCAGGATTATAAAATCCTGAATGCATCCAAATATTACCTCCAGACTCAGAAAGAAGATAATGACCGGATCAGTGTGATTTTCAATTATGTGAAAGATCATTTTAAGGAACAGATTCCGCTGGAAACTGTCGCTGAATTATCCAACATGACGGTGCCTTCTTTTTGCCGCTATTTCAAGAAAATAACGAACAAAACCTTCACTCAGTTTGTGAATGAATACAGAATCACACATTCTCTGAAACTCTTGGCAGAACAACCGATGAGTATCACAGAAGTTTGTTTTGACAGCGGATTTAATAATTTTAGTTACTTTAATAAAACTTTTAAAGAGCATACACAGAAAAGTCCGTCACAGTATCGGAAAGAGTTTAGTAATATTTTGGCTTAGGATTAAGAAATTACCTCAAAATAGTTTCTCATCTCCTCCATTGTTCCCAAACTAATCCTTGTCCACTTCCCTTTTTCTTCATAAGTTTTGCCGCCAAGGATCTTTGCATCTTTCAGTTTTTTGAAATAATCACCTTTGTAATTGTCCAACGAAAAATATACAAAATTAGCAGAAGACGGAATGGTTTTAATTCCCCTTTTTCTAAATTCTGAAATTGTAAAATCTTTAGATTTCTGATTGTTATCCAAAACTTTGGAAATAAAGATCTCATCTTCCATTGCTGCAATTGCGCCCGCCATTGTTACAACACTGATTTCCGCACCACTCCAGCTTTGTAGTTTTTTCAGGTTTTCAATCATTTTTGTATGACCAATTGCATAACCTAACCTTGCACCGGCAAAACCATAAAGTTTGGAAAATGTTCTCGTCACAACCAGATTATTATATTGATTCACCAGATCGCCCAAGGATTTTTGATTCGTAAATTCGATGTAAGCTTCATCTATTAAAATCGTAATGTTATCAGGAATTGATTGGATGAAACTTTCAATTTCCTGTCTTGAAAGTAAATCTCCCGTTGGATTATTCGGATTGCAGATATAGATGAGCTTCGTATCTTTCCGGATCGATTTTCTCATCGCTTCCAAATCGATTTTCTTTTGCCCGGTCAACGGAATAACCGATTTTGACATTCCCAAAAACCCGGCAATCGATTCAAAAATCGTAAACGAAGGATTGGGAATAATGAAATGGCCTTTGTCTAAGGAAACATATTTTGTAATTAATTCCAACAGAAAAGACGATCCTGCTGAAACCAGGATATTCTCTTTCTTAAGCCCATTTTTCTCCGCTAATTTTTCACATAAAATATCTGCAAAACGGAAATCATACATCGACGAAAAACCAAGGCTTTTCTGCATCGCTTCCAAAGCTTTTGGCGAAGTTCCGAATGGATTTTCATTAAAGCAAAGCCTTATGACATCAGCATTTTGGCTGATTTCTTTATAATTTGGAATTTCTTTAGCTAGAATTTCTAAAGGTGAAAATACCAAAGCTGTTCCGCCAAGAATTGCAGTTTTCAGCCAGTCTCTTCTATTGGTTGTCATATCGGAAATTATTTCCCCGAATTTAACCATTTTATCGTTAACCAAATACGACTTTAAATAGTTATTAATTCCTAATTAATCAAAACAACTTTATAATTACTCAACTTCCCAAGCTTATTCACAGACCTTACAACAATTGTTGACAGTTTCTTTCCGTTAGATTCTGAGGCTATATTTTTACTGATGATTTCCGGTGAGAGAATTTCCGTTTGCCAATTATTACCGTATTTTTGATAAATAACATAAGACAATGCTTCAGATTCTTTGTTCCAGGTCACTGTGATATTATTGGACTGTTTTTTCCAGGTTACATCTAATTCCGGTAATTCTTTAGAAGTAAGCCAGGTTGTTTCAGGAAACAAAGCTTTTTCTTTATAAGAATTGGCTTTCAACTCTTGCTGCATAGAATAATTTTTACTGATTCCGGCAATACTCCAATGTACTGCTCCTGCATCTTTCTTCAGAATTTGACGGGATACATCTATTTGTCCGGCAATTTCAGCAACGGGATTTGGTGATTTTATAGCAACAGTATTAAGACCAGGCCAAAGATGACGACCTTTTATATTCTCTTCACTCCACCATTGCAAAAGAAGTGGAAAACTCTGTCCTGAAGATTCAATCGGCCAATATAATTGAGGCGTGAAATAGTCAATCCAACCCTGATTCAGCCAAAGTTTTGCATCAGCATATAATTCATCATATTGAGAAGATCCTTTGATACCTGCAGGAAAACCGGGCTTCCAAATCCCAAAAGGGCTGATTCCGAATTTAACATCATTTTTCTGAGCTTTGATTTCGTCATAGATCCGCTTCACAAATTTGTTCACATTTGCTCGTCTCCAATCCGCTCTGGACAATGTTCCGCCAGATTGCTGGTAAACCGACCAGGATTTGTAATCCGGAAAATCTTTTCCACCGTTATATTCGGCATAAGGATAAAAATAATCATCAAAATGAATTCCGTCCACATCATATCTTGAAACGATATCTTTGACCACTTTTGACGCTTGTTCCTGTGTTCTGTCATCAGCCGGGTCAAACCAATACATTCCGTTTTTCAGCTTAACGATATTGTCCGGTGATTTTTTTACCATTGATTCTGATGTGATTTGTCCACCGTTGGAATGATGCGCACGAAACGGATTGAGCCAGGCATGAAATTCCAGACCACGTTTGTGAGATTCTTCAATCCAAAATTCCAAAGGATCATATTCAGGATAAGGCGCTGTACCAATTTGTCCTGTCAAAAAATAAGACCAGGGTTCGTGTGGGCTTTTGTACAAAGCATCTGCCGATGGACGAATTTGCAATATCACAGCATTGAAGTTAAGATCTGCTAAAAGATTCAGTAATTGAATAGCTTCCTGCTTTTGCTGTTCAACAGACAAATTATTCTTCGAAGGCCAGTTGATGTTAGCAACCGACGCAATCCACGCACCTCTGAATTCTCTTTTAATTTCAGGTAAAGTAATTGTTGGAGGCTGAGTAAAAGGTTTTGGAGTTGGAGTTTTAATTTCTGTCTTTACAACAGGCTTCTTAACTCCTGATTTTGGAGTTGATTTTTTAGTTTTTGTAGCACAAGAAACCACAAAAGCGGCCAATATTAATATTTGGAAAAATGATAATCTAAAACGCATAGTTTGCAAAACTAAACGATAATATCAGAAATACAAAAAAGCATCCGAATAATAGGATGCTTTTTATAATTTGTTAACTTTTTTATTCGAAAATAATGGTTTTGTTACCGTCAATGAAAACTTTGTCTTCGAAAACTAATTTAAGTGCATTTGCCAGAACAATTCTTTCAACATCTTTTCCCATTTTAGCCAGATCTTTAGCAGTTTTGGAATGACTGACTTTGATAATATCCTGATAGATAATAGGACCTTCATCCAAATCATTCGTTACAAAATGTGCTGTTGCTCCGATGATTTTAACGCCTCTTTCAAATGCCTGTTTATAAGGGTTTGCGCCAATGAAAGCCGGTAAAAACGAATGGTGAATATTAATAATTTTTCCTTCAAAATCTTTTACAAAATCAGGAGAAAGGATTCTCATAAACTTCGCCAGAACAAGATAATCGTAGTTGTAATTTTGAAGAACTGTTTTGATTTTTTCTTCGTGCTCTTCTCTCGTGATATTTTCTGCCGGGATATAAGTAAAAGGAATATTGAATTTCTCCGTCAATTCTCTCAGGTTTTCATAATTTCCAATAACCGCCAGAATATTGAAATTAAGGTCTTTGAATTGATTTCTTATTAATAAGTCGGCTAAACAATGATGTTCTTTTGTCACCAAAACCACTACATTTTTAGATTGATTTTGGCTTAATTCGATTGAGCAATCACCTAATTGTTTTTTGAGCTGTTCAATAACTTTTTCGGGTTCGGCAATTCCGGCAACTTCGGTTCTCATAAAGAATTGGGACTTTTCATTATCAACGAATTCGTCATTCTTGATAATATTGAGCCCGTTTTCCAAAAGGATTTCAGAGATTCTGTAAACCAGACCTTTTTCGTCTTTGCAGGTGATTTTTATGGTGAATTGATTCATAGTGTTTTTGTGTTTAAATTCAAAAAAGTCCTCAAAATTGAGGACTTTAATAAGTTATAAGATTAAGCTTTCGCCTGTCTTTCCAATCTTTTTCTTTCTTCTTCGGAAAGAATTTTCTTTCTCATTCTGATGAAGTTTGGTGTAACTTCAATCGCTTCGTCGGCCTGGATATATTCCATACATTCTTCCAGAGAGAACAGGATTTTCGGTGCAACACCAGTATCTTTATCTTTTCCGGCTGCACGCATATTGTTCAGCTGTTTAGCTTCTACAATATTTACAACCAAATCTCCCGGTTTATTTTGTTCACCTACAATCATACCTGTATAGATCTCTTCACCCGGATCCACAAAGAACTTACCTCTATCCTGTAGTTTGTTGATAGAATATTCTGTAGCCGGACCAGTTCCTTTACTTACTAATACACCATTATTTCTTCCAGGGATAGCACCTTTGAAAGGCTTGTATTCTGTGAAACGGTGTGCCATAATCGCTTCACCGGCAGTAGCTGTCAACATTTGAGAACGTAATCCTATTAGACCTCTGGAAGGAATTTCGAATTCCATATGTTGCATTTCACCTTTAGTTTCCATAATGTGAAGGTCACCTTTTCTCTGAGTTGCCAAGTCGATAACTCTGGAAGCAAATTCTTCCGGAACGTCAACTACCAAAGATTCGTATGGTTCTAATTTCTGACCATTTTCATCTTCTTTCAAGATAACCTGAGGCTGACCAATTGTCATTTCATAACCTTCTCTTCTCATGGTTTCAATTAAAACCGATAAGTGAAGAATACCTCTACCAAAAACTAAGAAAGTGTTTGCATCATCAGTTTGTTGAACTCTCAATGCCAAGTTTTTCTCTAATTCTTTTGTTAATCTTTCTTTTAAGTGGTTAGAAGTTACATACTTACCATCTTTACCGAAGAAAGGCGAATTGTTGATAGAAAACGTCATATTCAACGTCGGCTCATCAATCGCTGTTCTTTCCAATGGCTCAGGATTTTCCAGGTCAACAAAAGAATCTCCAATCTGGAAAGCATCGAAACCTACTACAGCACAGATATCTCCGGCACCTACTTCTGTTACTTTTTTCTTTCCAAGACCTTCGAAAACGTAAAGTTCTTTAACTTTTCCTTTCACAATTTTTCCGTCCGCTTGCGCCAAACCAATCCATTGTGATTCTTTGATCTCACCTCTTGTTACTTTACCAATCGCAATTCTTCCCAAGAAAGAAGAGAAATCTAATGAAGTAATCTGCATCTGAAGGTTCCCTTCAGTTACTTTTGGTTCTGGAACATATTGTAAAATCCCGTCTAATAATGGGAAAATATTATCTGTTTGTTCTAACGAAGTGTTGAACCAGCCTTGCTTTGATGAACCGTAGAACGTTGGGAAATCCAACTGCTCTTCCGTTGCATCCAGGTTGAAGAACAAGTCAAAAACCTGATCGTGAACTTCATCCGGACGACAGTTTGGCTTGTCCACTTTGTTAATAACAACCAATGGTCTAAGCCCCAATTCCAAAGCTTTTTGAAGTACGAATCTTGTCTGCGGCATTGGTCCTTCGAACGCATCCACCAACAAAATTACACCATCGGCCATCTTAAGAACTCTTTCAACCTCACCACCAAAATCGGCGTGACCAGGCGTGTCGATAACGTTAATTTTAACGTCTTTGTAATTAACAGAGATGTTTTTTGAAAGAATCGTAATCCCTCTTTCTCTCTCCAGATCATTGTTATCCATAATCAATTCACCACTCTCCTGATTCTCTCTGAAGATGTTGGTTGCATGAATAATCTTATCAACCAAAGTTGTTTTACCGTGGTCAACGTGTGCGATAATCGCTATATTTCTAATGTTTTGCATATCCATTTTTTACGCGTGCAAATGTAGTGAAATTTTATGGGAAGAGGAACTTAGATTCAATTATTTTTAAAAATAAGGCTAAATAATTAACATCTGATTAAAGCTTTGTTAATCAGAAGATTAATTTAAAGGCTTTTCAAGATTTCTTTTCCATTAACGGATTGCGTGAAAATCAGGTAATGATTTCCACCGTCATTCAGTTTATATTTTTTCTTGATTTCTTCCGGCTTCAAAGGATAATTTTTGGAAATCAAATTATAATTTCCTCTTTTCTTCAAATCTTTTACGTCAATTTTTTCTATTTCTAACACTCTTCCAGGAAAATTTTCAATTTTGTTTTCTGAAGTATAAAAATGAGTATTTGGATGCAGTTTTTTCAAGCCAAATTTTTCTGAAATGATATTAAACGCTCCCGCTTTCAGAATCGAGTTGTTTGGAATATAAAGAAATTTCAAACTTTCCGAGAATTTTGACTTTGCCGATTTTTCATCATTGAAATTGAAAGAAAATTCGGGTTCATCAGATTCCAAATTTATACAACGAATTGAAACATCCTGCAGCTCGCAACTTACATCTGATTTCTCGATAATTAACAAAAGTTCTTTCACTTCATTCTTAACCGCAATAATTTGAATTTCAGTAATATTTTTTAATTCCGAAATGAGATAAGAAATATCAATTAATGGCGATAGTTTGACAATAGTTTTATCTGAAATTAATTTTAATTTTTCTTCAATTTTCAAGAGATTCGGGGATAAATCTTCAAGCAGGAATTTCTTTTTGTTTTGCTGATCTCTTCTTGCTGGATCGAGATATACCAAATCAAAATTAGTAAAATTGTCAGTCTGAGGTTCTCGAAGACTTTCTAAGAATGTTTCCAGATTTTCATTGATGAAATTTGCTTTTCTGTGTAATATTTTCCAGTTATGCTCAACTATGGAAATCAATTCCGGATTTTGCTCTATTAAGGTAACTTCATCAAAATTCTTCGATAAAAAATAAGCATCAATCCCCAATCCGCAAGTTAAATCAAGAAAAGATTTTCCTTTAAGATTTTGAGCTTTGTATTCTGCGGTTGATTGAGATGAAGCTTGCTCAAGATTGAGATTTGGAGGGAAAATGATTCCTTCTTTTGCAAGGAATGGAAATTTCTTTTCTGCTATTTTTCTGCCTTTGATTTGTTGTACAATTTGCTGTATCGAAATATCTGGAAACGGCGATTTTTTCAGCAATAATTTAGTTAAATCTGAATTAAGATTTTGATTGATATAGTTTTGAATATCAGAATTAATTAGTTTTGAAAAATCCATTAAATATTATTAAGCTGATTTCATATTTTCTCCATCTTTGGAATGCAATCTTCTAAAAACAAATCCTGAAAGTATGGTAAGAAAACCTACAATCAGAAACGTGTATCGGAATGCATTGTGTGTTTCGTTGTGGATGAAGGAAGTATCACCCTCGAAAAGCTTCAGGACAATCAATCCGAAAGAGATTCCAAATCCAACCGCAAACTGCTGATTAACAGAAACCAAAGAATTTCCGCTACTGGTATGATAGGTTCTGAGGTCAGCAATGGAAATGGTGTTCATAGATGTAAACTGAATTGAGTTGAAAAATCCCACTATCAAAAGAATAGGTACAAACCAATAAATCGAACTATTGACATCCGGAATCGCCAGACAACAAATCAAAACCCCGATGATAAACGTGTTGGTCATCAACGTTTTACGATAACCGAATCTATCTAATATCCCAATGACAAAAGATTTTCCAAACATGGCCGTGAGAGCCATTGGTGCTACAATCCAACCCGATGTTAGTGCCGATTGGCCGTAGGAAATCTGTATCATTAGCGGAACCAAAAGCGGAACAGAGCTGATTCCCAACCTTGTTGCCAGATTGCCTAAAATCCCAACCCGAAATGTGCGAACCTGGAAAAGATTAAGTGGAAAAATAGGATTGTTATCAGTTTTAGCATGTTTGTAATAATAAAACAGCATTAGAAAACCCAACATCAAAATCAATAAAATCGGGGTAATATTTTTAGTATTCCCCAGCAATTCCAAAGAAATGGAAAGCAAAAGAGAAGCTGCTGCAAAAATCAGGAAGCCTTTCAGATCAAAATCGATAACTGGAGATTTGTAATTGGGCATACATCTGATACTCAACAAGATTCCTAAAATCCCGATGGGGATGTTGATTAGAAAAATCCAATGCCAGGAAAGATAATCCACAATGTAACCACCAATCACAGGTCCGAGAATCGGTCCTATCAATGCAGGAACAATAGCATAATTCATCGCTTTCAGCAATTCGCTTTTATCAAAAGTTTTAATCAATGCCAATTTTCCCACAGGCGTCATCAGACTACCACCAACACCTTGAATGACCCTGGAAATAACTAATTGTGTGAGGTTTTGTGATAACGAACAAAATAATGAGCCAAGAGAAAATAATACCAAAGACAAAATGAAAACTTTCTTGGTACCAAATTTATCTGCCAAAAAACCGCTTACCGGCATAAACAAAGCCAAAGTCAACACATAACTCACAATTGCATTCTGCATATTGAGTGGCGATTCCTGCAAATCCCGCGCAATTGAAGGTAAAGATGTATTGAGAATTGTAGAATCCAGCATCTGCATAAAAATAGCAGTTGCCAAGATAAATGGCAATATCTTTTTGACTGAATCCGAAGTATTGATCTGGCTCATAATTTCAAAATAAAAAATCCGCTTTTAGCGGACCTAAATTTATACCAAAGGTTCTTGCTGGCTCAAACAATGGAAACTTCCCAATCCCCAAATAATGTCGGTAGAATCGATTCCCACAACTTTCCTGTCAGGAAAACATTTTTGGATAATTTCCAAAGCCACTGCATCTTTCTCACATCGGTAAGTCGGAACAATGACTGACTTGTTAGCGATGTAAAAATTGGCGTACGATGCAGGTAATCTTTGTCCGTCACAATAAACCGGGTCTGGCATTGGTAGTTGAATGATGTTCAGCTTTTCGCCATTCAACAAGGTCATTTCCTGAAGCTGACGAAGATTGGTTTGGAGAATCTCATAATTATCATCTTCATGATTATCTTCGATAACGGTGAGAACTGTATTTTCATTCACAAATCTTATGGTGTCATCAACGTGACCATCTGTATCATCGCCAACAATTCCGTCATCAACCCAAAGAACCTGTTTCTGTCCGTAATATTTTTTCAGAAACTCTTCCACTTCTTCCTGTGATAGATGCGGATTTCTGTTTTTATTGAGCAAACAGGACTTTGAAGTTAAAACGGTTCCGGCACCATTAAACTCGACTGAACCGCCTTCCATAATAATTCCTGGGTAAAGAACCGGCAGTCCTTTTTCTTCAGCAATTTTGGTCGGAATTACATCATCCAGTTCGAATGGTGGATATTTTCCTCCCCACGCATTGAAACCCCAATCAACGATAATTTTTTGAGGTTCTTCTCCATTTTTATTCACTAAAAATGCCGGTCCGTGATCCCTGCACCATGCATCATTGGTTTCGTGGAAATAGAATTCGACTTTGGAAATATCCGCTCCTGCTTTTGAAATATGTTCCATTGCGAAAGCCTGCATTTCCTGATCTTTTACATTGATGCAAACAAATTCGCCCTTTGTCAATTCAGCAATGAATTGTGCGTAAGCAGGATAAATCAAATCGATTCTTTCCGGCCAGGATTCTTCTTTGTGAGGCCAGGAAAGCCAAGTTGCTTCGTGTTCTTCCCATTCTGCTGGGAAAGTATATCCATTTTCTAACGGATTAAAATTTTTATCTATAACCATTAATCCTCGTCAATAAAACGTTTTGTAATCGGCGAATAAGTTTCAATTCTTCGGTCTCTTAGAAAAGGCCAATGCTTTCTCATGTAATCGGTTTGAGCCAGGTCAACTTCTGTGACAACCACTTCTTCCTTATCGTGAGAACCAAGATATAAAAGCTTTCCTTGAGCATTGGTTACAAAGCTTCCACCCCAGAATTTCATAGCACCATCTTGCTCAAAGCCTACTCTATTTACAGAAACGACAGGAACTCCGTTGGCAACTGCATGAGAACGTTGGATTGTCTGCCAAGCATTATATTGGTCTTGATTGGTTTCTTCATCCTGGTCTGTTGCCCAGCCTATAGCCGTTGGATAGAACATAATATCAGCACCCATTAAAGCAGTAATTCTCGACGCTTCCGGATACCATTGGTCCCAACAAATCAACACGCCGACTTTTCCAAATTTGGTAAGAAAAACTTTATACCCTAAATCTCCAGGTGTGAAATAGAATTTCTCATAAAATGCTGGGTCATCAGGAATGTGCATTTTGCGGTATTTTCCAAGATAAGTTCCATCTGCATCAATAACAGCTGTTGTATTATGGTAAAGACCTTGTGCTCTTTTTTCGAATAACGAAGCAATAATCACAACACCCAGTTCTTTTGCAACTGGCGATAATGCCTCTGTTGAAGGGCCAGGAATTGGTTCTGCCAGCTCAAAATTATCGTAATCTTCTACATCACAAAAATATAGTGATGTGAAAAGTTCCTGTAAACAAACAATCTGAGCACCTTTAGCAGCCGCTTCTTTTATTTTTTCAATGGCTTTATTCAGATTGGTTTGCTTATCGGCAACACAAGACATCTGAACTGTTCCAATTTTCACTTTTGACATTCTAAAAATTTTTACAAAAATACTAAGAATCTAGGGAATCAAAAATTCAACCAAAAAATTTACATTAATATTTCAAAAAAAATAATTTAATCATGAATGTTTTCTATGAATTATAACCATGAAAATCCCTTAATAAATTTTACCTTTGCACCAAGTTAAAATACACCAGAATTATGATGAATTATCATACCAGAAAATGGATAAAACCGGAAGACCTTAATCCAAATCATTCACTTTTCGGAGGTAGGCTTCTCCAATGGATTGATGAAGAAGCGGCGCTTTATGCAATTATCCAGTTAGAAAATTCAAGGGCAGTAACAAAGTATATCTCTGAGATCAATTTTGTAAGTTCTGCTAAACAAGGCGATATTATAGAAATTGGGATCGAAGCTGTGGAATTTGGCAGAACCTCTTTGACACTAAGATGCGAAGTAAGAAATAAAATGACGCATCAAAAAATCATTACGATTGACAAATTAGTTTTTGTAGCGCTTGGCGAAGATGGATTGCCAAAGCCACACGGTAAAACAAAAATCGAATATGTAGCTGACAGATTATATGTTAAAAATACTGACTCGGAATTGTAATAGAATCTAAAAACAGATTCTATTTTTTTGTCCAAAAATTAAACGCAGTCAAATCATCTCTTCCAAAAATTTTAATTAAATTCGTGAAATTTTAAAAGTTTGAAATGAAAAGAATTCTCTTATCAGCTTTTGCTTTGTCATCAGTAATGACATTCGCTCAGCAATACGGAGGAATGTGGATTCCGACAGAAGTTAATGAAAAAGAAATGAAAGAACTCGGGATGAAAATTTCTGCCAAAGATATTTTTGATCCGACTAAAGCAAGTATTAAGGATGCTGTAGTCCAATTCGATGGTGGTTGTACTGCGGAAATCATTTCGGGAAAAGGACTGTTATTAACCAATCACCACTGTGGCTATGATAATATTCAATCTCATTCTACTGTCGAAAACGACCTGCTCACAAATGGTTTCTGGGCAAAAGACATGAATGGAGAATTGCCAAATCCCGGTGTGACCGTTGATTTCATTACCGATATCAAGGAAGTTACAAAAGATATACTTGCCGGGACAGACAATCTTTCAGGCGCTGATCTTTCAAAAAAAATCAATGACAACATCGATGCTTACAAAAAAGCGCAGAAAATAGAATCCTATCAGACGATTTCCGTAAGGCCGATGTATTATGGTAGCAAGTATTATGCTTTTGTTATAGAAACGTACAAAGACATCCGTCTGGTAGGTGCTCCACCTTCTTCTATCGGAAAATATGGTTCTGACACGGACAATTGGGTTTGGCCAAGGCACACAGGAGATTTCTCGATGTTTAGAATCTACGCCGATAAAAACAACAAACCGGCAGAATATTCCAAAGATAATATTCCTTACACGCCGAAACATTTTTTACCAATTTCTATCAAAGATAAAAAAGAAGATGATTTCACTTTCGTATTTGGATTTCCGGGTAGAACAACCGAATATCTTCCTGCTATTGCTGTAGAAAAAATAATGCTGGAGACAGATCCTGCAATGATCGCAGTTCGTGATATTGCTCTCAAAACACTGGATGAAAAAATGAGAGTGGATCCTGCAACAAAAATTAAATATGCTTCAAAATATGCAAGAGTAGCCAACTATTGGAAAAAATGGATCGGAGAAGTGGAAGGCCTTAAAAAGTCCAATGCTGTTGAGAAGAAAAAGCAATACGAGCAGATGCTGATCTCTAAAAACCCGGGAATCAAAACAACCATTGATCAGCTAACTCAAAAATATAATGAACAAGCGCCTTACAATCTTCACAGAGCTTATTATTCTGAGATTGTAAGAAATTCGGACACCTTTACACTTGCAGGGCTTTTAAACAACTATATCCAGAGCTATGAATCCGGAAAAATGGATACTAAAAATATTGATGCTCTAAAAGCAAGACTAGCAGATATTTACAAAGACTATGATGCAGAACTGGACGCAAAAGTTACTGCCAAGATCCTTGCATTATACGCAAATAAAACTGAAGCCAAATTTCTTCCGAAAGATTTCGACCAATTGAAAAATGAGACCAGAAATCTCGGAATGATGGACAATGTGTCTAAAATCTCGATGATCACAGGAAGAACAAAAGACGATAATAATGTCGCCAAAAATATGGATAAGCTTTTTGCTGATCAAAAAACATTGGTTGAAAATCTAAAAAAAGATCCGTTGATTCAAATGTTTGGAGCCTTCAAAACGTCTTATCTTGAAACTACAGATAAGCAGGTTACTGCGCTGCAGACTGATATAGATGCTTTGCAGAAGAAATTCATGGCGCAACAAATGGAGACGGATAAAGACAGAAAGTTTTTTCCGGATGCAAACTCTACTTTACGGGTAACTTATGGCAAGGTAAAGGGCTCCAATCCAAGAGATGCCGTAACTTATGGTTATCAAACGCATCTTGCGGGCGTAATGGAAAAATATATTCCCGGAGATTATGAATTTGATCTGCCAAAAAAACTAATCAATCTTTATAATACCAAAGATTATGGAATCTATAAAGATAAAACAGGCGATGTTCCGGTGAATTTTACAGCTACCAATCATACTACCGGCGGAAACTCCGGAAGTCCCGCTTTGGATGCTAACGGAAACCTGATTGGGCTTAACTTTGACAGACAATGGGAAGGAACAATGAGCGACATCAATTATGATCCTAGATTATGCAGAAACATCATGGTTGATACCAAATATATTCTTTTCGTAATTGATAAATATGCAGATGCAAAATGGTTAATCAACGAAATGAAAATCGTTAAATAATCATTTTAATTAAATATAAGAAACGCCAAAGTTGATGCTTTGGCGTTTTTTTTAGATCATTCAAATATCAAATACAAAAGGAGACTTCCTGATATATTCCTCATTTTCAATTTCATTTGAAATAAACTCAGCTAAACTGGAGGCACTCACAGATCTTCCTTTGCAATCTTCAATCGATGCTCCAATTTTGGAAATTACATCTGTCTGTACAATCAAAGGAAGCCTGAGAACGGTCCAATCCAAATTACTTTTTGATAAAATCTCATATTCTTTTTGCTTATCAGAAGTAGTTTCCTGGTAGTTTTCATGCATCCATTTTGTAGCTGCAATTACACTTTCATTTTTACTATCAAAAGGTGAATTTACACTTAATCCTGTTACTAAGATATAACGACCTTTTTCACTACTAAAAGCTTTAATAATATTAGAAGTAGCATCGCTAAAAATCGTTTTTTCGCCTTTTGGCTGTCCAAGAGCGCTGATAACCAAATCACAATTTTCTATTAACTTTTCAATTGAATCATAATCTCTTGCGTCCCCTTTTATAATTTTTATTAAGGGATTTTGGATTTGAAAATTTTCTGGATTTCTGAGTAATAATTTGACCTGATAATTACGTTCAAGAAGTTTTGAAAGAATATATTTCCCGGCTTTTCCGGTTGCTCCGATAAGAGCTATTTTAGGATTTTTCATTTTTTTGTTTTATAAATTTTTGACATAAAGAATTAGATTCTTATACAGAAAAGAATCTTTTCAGGATATTCCTGAGCCTTGATTTTATTTATAAAACAATTTTGATGTGTTAAAGATACAATATTTTCACTTTTCGCAATCACATTTTTGTCTTCTGTGCCGTTTCAGATCATTATCCCAAAACGGATAGAGCTTGATTGCCATATAAAAATCAGCATTGTGGAGCTGTTTTTGTTTGAACAATATTGGAAACACATTTTCGCTTCCGAGAATCAATGGACCGATTCTGAAATAGCCACCAAACTGAAAATTTTTATATTCGGACAAAGTTGTAGAAATTCCGTAGCCCAAAAATGCTTTTTGAACGGAATAATTAGCATTGAAAACATTATTTCGCTTTACCGAATTTTCAAAAACCGGAACTCTTTGGATCCAATTGAAGTTGATAAAATGATTTTCCTTAATTCTTTGACTGTAATTGAAGTTAATGCTAGTTGGCAACCCGATTCTAAAACCGTAGCCTGCAAAGGATTTGTTCTCGTCGCCGTACGCTTCCCGACTCAGTAATTTCAGATATTCTTCAGGATTTTCAAATACTTGGTTTTCAAGATTGGGGTTGTTTTGTAGCCAGACCGTATTACCATTGACAAAAGCATGGTTAATTCCCTGCTTAAAATTAACATAACCAAGATCAACAATATCAAATGAAAGTTTATAATTATATTCGTCTTCCCGCAAGCCCTTGTCTATAACAGTTATTCCGAGATCCAGACCTAAACCTGTTCCGTTTTGTTTATATTCGTAACGATTGGTTTCAAAATTATAATTAGTGACATAACTTGCCGTGATATCATAATCCGATGCATATATGTTTTTTTTCTCAGGATCTTCTCCTGCAGCAGGCTCTGTTGTGGTTAGTTTTATATTCTGATGATTGATGATATTAGCCGCATCCAAACCTATTTCATATTTTAAGTTCACACCAAGAATCCATTGTTTATCGGAATAGGGAAAAATTCTGGTGGCTGCGTTAAGGCCAATTTCGTTCCAGTTCATAACCTGTGTTGCAAACGGATGCATCTCATACAAAAGAGGTTGGGAAATCATTTTGTTACTAAATCGTAAATAATTATCAAAATCCAAAACCGAAGCCTGAGTTCTCAAACGGCTGAATAATCCAAATACATACTTTTTATCATTGATGTTTGCAGACAGCGAAAAAGATGGGCCAAGTATATCAGAATTAAAAAGAAAATTGGCATTATCCTTATTGTAAAAATCAAGAACATTAGGCTGATTTTCGCCGCTTATGCCTCGCTTTGGACTAGCTGTTTTTATTGACGTATTTAACAAACCCAAAATACTTTGCTGAGAGATATAAGCATAATTATTCTGAAAAAAAACATCAGTTGAGATCAAATTAGAGTCCCATGGATTAGGATTAAGATAAGGTTGCGTTGGTGATAATACTGCAGAATTGATTCCGCTATAATTATCATTGATGAATGTAAAATTATTTTGAGCCGTAATAGTAATAGTACAGAAAATTAGTAACCAAAAACAATATTGTCTCAACATTTACAGCTAAATAAATAATTAACTAATTTATTGCTAAAATATTGTTTGAAATAAAAATAATAATCAATATTAATTTTTGAATTAATTTTTTTTTCATCAGCCATTTAAAATATACAAAATTTCACGAAACCGTCACCCCGAAAAGATGCCCTATCAAAGCGGTAATTCCCATGGCAACCGTTCCCCAGAAACAGATTCTCAGAACGGCAATTCCGATTTTTGAACCGCCTGTTTTTGCTGAAATGGCTCCTAAAATCATTAAGAAAATGATAGAAAATCCATACTGAAAATAAACCATTTGTTTAATCGGAGCTAAAAGTGAAACCGCAAAAGGCAGCAATGCGCCCAAAGCAAACGAACCGAATGATGCAAACGCAGCCTGCAAAGGTTTTGCCTGTGTTATTTCATTGATTCCCAACTCATCATGAGCGTGCGCAGCCAAAGCATCGTGCTCCGTAAGTTCGGTAGCTACTTTCAAAGCGGTTTCTTTACTTACACCGCGTCTCTCGTAGATCTTTGCCAATTCTCTCAACTCCACTTCCGGCATTTCTTCAAGCTCACGTTTTTCTCTTAAAAGATCAGCTTTTTCGGTGTCTTCCTGTGAACTTACCGACACATATTCTCCTGCTGCCATAGACATCGCTCCGGCGATCATTCCTGCTAAAGCGGCAAGAATAATGGTATTTCTGTCGGGATTGGCTGCAGCAACACCTATTACGATGCTTGTGGTAGACAATAATCCGTCATTTGCACCTAAAACCGCAGCACGAAGCCAGCCGACCCTATTCACATAATGTTTTTCCAATTGATGATGCATAAGCTTTATTTTTTTATTAAAAAATGACTTGCCAAACATCTTTAGCAAGTCAAATTTAAAATGATTTTATTTAAATCTCAAATTCAGGGAAATAATATCAGACTTCATTCCCACGGATTTCGTGTAATGTCCGTATCTGATTTCCAGCATATTCAGCCTTTCAACACCAAATAAACCGTTCTTCGGAGTTATTCTGATTCCTGCCCCGTAAAAATTACTGCTGAATTTTGAAAGATCATAATTACTGGTATAAAAATCATCAAAAGCCGTGTGCTCTTGATAAGGTGCAAAATATTTAGCTGCAGTCTGAGAATAATACCTGTAAAACGGGCTTACCGAAATAAAAGGTGAAATTTTTACCGGTGTTTCCAGGCTGAAAGTATTGGATTTCAAGCCCCAATCGTCGGTATAATAACGATAATACGCTCTCAGAATCACTTTGTCCCCGGGGAAATAATTCGCTCTTACTCCCAAAGGAATTTTAAACCTTTTATCCGGCAAAGCTTCCTGATGAACTGAATTGTCCGTAAAGTAAACACGATGGAAAGGCAAACTTAAATATCCTGTCTGCTGAACGCCGTCTGCCAAAAATTCAACCTGAAAATTCTGATTAATGATCTGCGAATAAGAAAGTGACAGCGCAAAAGTATTTCTTCCGCTGGTTCCGTAGTTTTCGTGTTCTCCTCCGGTGCTTCCATTTGTTCTGAGTTCAATCGGAGCAATCAGCTTTACCTGATCCAGATAAGCCTGGAATTTCGCCGTAAACTCTCCCATTCTGTTCTTGGTTTTTTGCGAAAACCCGATGTTTGCACCATAAGATGCATAATCAAATTCAAAAGAGGTAGAAACACCCGCCATTAAAGTCGTTCCTTTTTCAGTATTCTCACGGCTCCAGCTTAATGCAGGATAAATTCTGTTGTCTGCGTGGGAAGCTGATGAATTGGCTTTCAGATCGATCATATCCGACGAAGCGGAAGTATAATGATCGATCCCGACACTAAGATCGAATTTATTTTTCCTGTCTTTCTTGTCGTATTTTACCATAGTTACATCGATGGTATTGGAAATATCGGTCAGTTTTTCCGTCCCGATTCCTCCCGTCACTGCGGAATTGTTTCCGTTTTGTTTATAATAGCTTGAAACTAAATTAGCTTCATCAAAAGTCAGTTTTTTAGGCTGTTCATTGTTTGTGTTTTCCTGTGCTTTTGCGTTGAAAATTCCGAAAAGAGCAATAACACTTACGATCAATTTTTTCATTTTTGAATCACAATTAAATTTTACGATTACTCTTTTTAATTACATCCACAACCACCGCCAACTTTTCCGGCATTTGCGCCCGAAGATCCTTCTCTGTAGGACTGAAAGCTCAGTTCGGTTTTTTCTATTGTGCGGTTTCCGAGAACCATTTCGGCATCGTTCAATTTATTTTTTTCGTACTCTTTTACGGTTGTGCAGGACTGTACCGAAGCTACTGTGATCAGTAAGCAAGCTGATATTTTTATAAGGTTTTTCATTTTAAAGATGTTTTTAGAATTCTTATTTTGAATCCTGAAATTCAGATAGAGATTCTTCACTTCATTTTATTTCGTTCAGAATGACAAAGCATTTCATTTTAAATTAATGTTTTGAGATGAATAAATTTTGTACTGATCATCAATAATGATGCATTCCAGATGATTGATCTGGTTGATCATATTAAGCGCCGCATCGATTCCCATAATGCTTACGGGAGTTGCCATTGCATCGGCAATTTCTGCGTTGGGACAAAAGATCGTAACACTTTTCACGCCCGAAACAGGCATTCCTGTTTTGGGATTAATGGTATGAGAATATTTTTTACCGTTGATCATAACGAATTTTTCATAATTTCCGGAAGTTGCAACCGCCATATTGGTGATATTCATATACGAAAACGGTTGTTTTGCATTGTCGGGATCTGCAATTCCGACAGTCCAGGGCTTTCCGTCTGCCTGATTTCCCCACGTCGTTAGATCGCCTGAAGCATTCACAATTCCGGAAGTTACCCCTCTGCTTTGAAGGATCTGTTTTGCCATTTCTGCAGCGTAACCCTTCCCTATTCCACCGAAACCAATACGCATTCCTTTTTCTTTCAGGAAAACTGTTTGATTGTGATGGTCAAGAATGATGTTATGATAATTAACCAGTTTCAGATGTTTTTTGATCAGTTCAGGATCAGGAAGCTGTTGCATCTGCCGGTCAAAATTCCAGAAGCTTTTGTCGATTCCACCGTAAGAAATATCAAAATATCCGTCTGTAATTTTACTGATTCTCAAACTTCTTTCAATTAAACCAAAGATTTCCCCATCTACTTTCACAGGCTTTATGCCTGCATTTTTATTGATAAGATGGGTTTGGCTTTCGTCGTTGAAAGTAGTTAAAAGTCTTTCAATCCTCCGAATTTCGTCAATAGCTGCATCAATATGCTGATTAGCCAAATTTTCATTGTCACTTACAACGGTAATTTCAAAAGCGTTCCCCATTAATTTCTGAGGTCTTTTGAACTCTCTCAACATATGATCTTATTTATTTTGGTTTTCTCTAATGTTCCGTACTTCTTTGGTGAAAGCTAAAGCATTTTCAGATGGAAGTCCCTCCCAGCTTTTCAAAACCTTTCCCTCCGAATTCAATAAAAGGGTGTAAGGAAAAAGTCCTTTCGGATTATATCGATCAGCAAGCGATGCATTTTCTTTTTTCAATTCCGGAGAAAGCTGATTCTTTTTGTTTCTTGGAAAATCTGCATTGATGTAAACAGCGATATTTTCTGTTTCCAGCTTTTTAAATTCATCGGTTTCAATGATATTCTTATGAAGTTTGATGCATGGAATACACCAATCTGAACCTGAAAAGTTCAGTAAAATAAGTTCTTTATTTTGGGACGCCAGTTTTTTGGCACTTTCCCAACGACTCTGCGCGTGAATGCCAACAGAGAATACAACCATTAATATGGCTGAAAATAGTGTTTTCATTATTTAATTTTTATAATGATTTTAGAGAATAATGATGTTGTTTGATTGTAGATCAATCAAATTAAATAGATTATATGGACAAAGATTTCGGTGGTTCCCAGACCGATCCTGTAAATCCTTTGTAACAAAAATCTTCATCTTTTGAAGGAATTTTATGAGATTGTAATGGTCTGAAACTTTCAGCCTTTGCTTCAAAACAAAAGCCTGGGTGAATCGTGAATATCAAAGTTAATGGTGCTGAATGAATTACAAACGGCAGTTTCTGATCTTTGCCATAGTCTCCGTCTTTAACGGGATTTTCATAATGGGTTTTCAGAAACGCTGTAAGAGACATTTCCGGATTCAACTTTTTGTGTTCCCAATAATGTTCTATCAAAGTCGGAATTTTCAACAGCTGATATACTTCAGTTGTTGAAATTAAATACAGTGACAATAACAGTATGGAAATCAATTTTTTCACAAATCAAAATTATAAAATATTTTATTAGGAATCATTATTTTTTATTTCCTTTCCAAAAGCCTTTTTAGAAGCTTATAAATCTCAAACCAAAGCACAGAAACTGCAGCAGTAAGGAATGTTAATCCTAATTCTTTTACTGTAAGAGGCGCTACACTAAAGAATCCTGATACCGGCTTCACATATAGAATAACAAACAATAATACAAGAACCAACGCGGAAATACCTACTAATAAATAATTGCGATTTTTAAAACTTTCAAAAATACTGTAATGGAAAGATCGATTTACCAAACTCAGTAAAATATTCGCAAATATTAAAGTACTGAACACCCAAGCTCTTGTTGTAGGCTCATCATTCCCCAGGTGGACAGAATGTTGATATATCCATAGTATTCCTGCTGTGATAACCAATCCCTGAATAATACTTACCATAAGCTCTCCCCAGTTCAGAAATGTATCTGTAAGCACTCTTGGAGGCCTTTGCATTGCATCTTTTTCAATAGGCTCATTTTCATACACAATGGAACAGGTAGGTCCCATTACCAGTTCAAGAAAAATAACATGAACCGGGGTAAATATGTGAGGGAATACCCATCCCAGGAATAAAGGCAAAGAAACTGTAAGGATAATGGGAATATGAATAGAAATAATATACTGAACAGCTTTTTTGATATTGGCATAAATTCTCCGACCCGCAGCAATTCCTACTACCAGCTTTTCAAGATCATCATTCGTAATGACGAGTGCTGCCGCTGATTTGGCAATTTCGGTTCCTTTATTTCCCATTGCGACTCCTATATGGGCAGCTTTTAATGCAGGACCGTCGTTCACTCCATCTCCCAACATGGCCACTACGTTCCCCTGTGCTTTCAGTGCATTCACCACTTCAAGCTTTGCTTCAGGAAACATTCTTGTAAACAGAGTCGTTTTTTCAGAAAGTTTCATTAAATCATCTTCTGAACTTGCGGTGACGTCACTCCCATTAACGGCCGGAGCATTATTGATAATCCCGGCCTGCAATGCAATGGCCTTTGTGGTATCCGCATTATCCCCTGTAATTACCTTTACCTTAATCCCTGCGTTATAAATATGCTGAAGAACTTCTTTTATTTCTTTTTTTGGAGGATCATAAAATGCGGTCAGTCCTAAAAATTCAAAACTAAAATCCTGCTGGTTTTCAGGGAAATTATTTCTTTCGAAATGAGATTTGGCAACTCCAAGAACCCGATATCCCTTTTCACCAAATTCTTTTATAATATTTCTGATTTTATTCTTTTCCTCTTCTGAAAGTTCAGAAACAGTAAGAATTGCTTCAGGAGCACCTTTTGCCGCAATAATTCTCTCTTTTTGTTCATTTTCAAAAAGATGGGTCATCATAGGAGGTTTTCCTTCCAACGGATATTCATGAAATAACTGATAATTTTTTCTGTCGTCAGAATCCTGAGTCTGCTCATACACCTTATGTAAGGTTATTTCCATCGGATCAAACGGAACTGGCTCACTGCTCCACATCGCATAATCAATAAGTTCATCCAGCTCTTTTGTCTTGAAATTCTCCTGTTCATAAATCGTATCAGACTTATAATCATAAAGATGTTTTAGCTGCATTGAGTTTTCGGTAATTGTTCCCGTTTTATCTGTACATATCACTGTAACACTTCCCAACGTTTCGACAATACTGCTTCGTTTGATAATAATTCCTTCCCGCATCAGCTTCCAGGCTCCCAAAGCCATAAAGGTGGTAAAAGCTACAGGAATTTCCTCAGGAAGTACAGACATTGCCAAAGTCAAACCACTTAATAAGCTGGTCACAAAGTCTTCTGTTTTAATATAACTAAAAATACATACCGCCAAAAAAATTATCAGTCCAATAATGGCCATGCCTTTTACAAAATTCCGGATCTGGAGCTGTAAAGGAGATATTTCTTCTTTTATCCCCAATATAGACTGCCCTATTTTTCCTACTTTGGTTTCTTTTCCTATTTGTTCTACCTCAAAAACTGCAAGTCCGGAAACAGTAATTGTTCCGCTATATACTTTATTATCTTCTGATTTGCTGTCTTTAAAAACAGAAAAGCTCTCCCCTGTAAGTGAAGACTGATTAACGGAAAAATCATTGCTATGTACAATGGTACCATCTGCATTGATCAGATTTCCTTCTTCGGTAATACAGAGATCTCCCACAGCAATTTCAAAAGTGGGTACTTTAATAATCTTTGAATTTCTTATGACCGTACTTAAAGGCTCGTTCAATTTTTCAAGTTCTTCCAGGGCCTTTTTACTTCGGTTATCCTGATAGAAAGAGATAGCCGTAACTCCTATTATCGCAACCAACATAAATAAAGCCTCACCATAGTCACCTATGATTACATAGATAAGTGAAACACATATCAATAAAATAAGCATGGGTTCTTTCAGAATATCAATAAGCATATCTGCCCATGTTTCTTTTTTAACCGCTTCCAGCCGGTTATATCCGTATTTTTTTCGGGAAGCTTCCACTTCCGCTTCTGTAAGACCTTTGAGATTTTCAGGGATATTGTAATTCATGTGAAATGGATGTAGTATTAAAATTACTGAATGTTTTTGTCATAACAGAATAATATTGATGATTTTAATCCTTAATTGATCTCCTTTTTAACCTGAACCACCCATTTTTCTATTTCCGATTTATCCGTAGAAGATAATTTTGCATTATGATGGATTATTGTATACGAGCTAAGCGGCATTTCTCCCTCTTTAACGGTTTCGACAATTTCATCTAATTTCTTCAATTTTCTTTCTTTAGTATAGGTATTAAATTCATCAAAATTCAAATGCCTCTTCCCTGAATTGACGTGATCTGCCAACCACCATTTTACCGGCTGTATATTACTATACCAGGGATATGCCGTATTATTAGAATGACAATCGTAACAGCTTGTTTTTAATAAGCCCTGTACATGGGATGACACCTGATAATGTTTTTCAATTGCATTCTCTGATGCGGCAACCGATATATTTTTATCGGTATCGAAAAACTGGATTATTACAAAGATTAATATAATGGCAAAGATTATTTTTTTTATTAACGATGACTTTTTCATAATGGTAAATGTTTAATTAAAAATTATTTTTATAGTATATATCTTTATTCTTCCTCTTCTGTATTTTTCAGTTTCATTAGAAGCGTGTAAGCGTTTTTGGTAACTATTTTTTTATTGCTGAAGTCTGCGAAGTTGAGAATTTGCACAAAGCCGTTTTCAGTTTCGCCTAAAGTGACAGGGGTCAGCCTGTATGTCTGTTTTTTAGTTTCCACAAAGACAAAATCTTTTCCTTCAAAATTTACGATACTTTCTTCCGGAATAGCGTTGGAAAAAGAGGTACTGGTTTCTATTTCGGCATTCATATACATCCCGGGAACCAGGCTCTGATCATATTTGTCAAAATGACAATGAACTTCTGCCAGACCTCCCTGGTTAATGTCTTTACTTATCAAAATTATCTCCCCGTAATATTTTTTAGCAGGGTCTGCATTGGTATATGCCACGAAGCGTTGTCCTTTTTTCAGGTTTTCCAGATCTTTCTCGTAAACTTTAAGATTTAGATGAATATCATCCGGATTAATTAATTCAAAAAGAACATCTGAAGGATTCACATACTTCCCGATATTGACATTTACTTTGCTTACAAAACCTGTAATGGTGCTATAAACAGGTACACTTTTCGTAATGCTCCCGGATTTTAAAGCTTCCGGATTAATATTGATAAGGCGGAGCTGCTGCGCAAGAGAGTTCATCAAAATACGCTGGTTATTAAGCTCGGATTGTGCTTGTTGCATTGCTTTGTCACTACTAGCCTGGCTTTGGTTCAGGGTTTTCTGGCGGTTGTAGTCCAATTCTGCAAAATGTGACTTGGATTTTGCCATCAGATAATCCTGCTGAAGCTGGATGAACTGTGGATTTTCTATGACAGCAATAACTTGTCCTTTGGAGATTGGCATCCCAGGAAGAAGGCTGCTGGACTTGAGGTAACCGCCGAGTGGAATGCTTACCGAAACCAGATTCTGTGGCGGAACATCTATCATCCCGTTAAGCTTCAGTACCGACGATATGTTTTGTAAAGACAGCATTGTAGTCTCTATCGGTGCATTTTTCAGTTGTGTATCGGTAAGCATTACGACATTTTGATCTTTCGGCAAATTGGCTTTCGGATCTTTCGGATCTTCTTTTTTGCATTGGATAAAGACGAAAAAGCTTATTAATAATGTATATATTGAGATTGATTTCATTTTTTATGGATTTAATGTAAGGTATTCCAGTTCAATGGCACTTTGGTTAAGCCTCCAAACGGCATCGGTATAATTATTTTTCAGCGTTACTGCCTGATTTACTAATATCACAAATTCCAGATAGTTGATTTCTCCTGCCAAGAACTGTTTTTTTGCCGTTTCGGTAATGATGTCTGCGTTTTTCAGGTCAGACGTTTCGTACCGGGAAACTATTTCCAGATTGGTCTGATAGATTCGGTTGGCTTTTTTAAGCTGGTTTTGCAGGTTAAATTCTGCATTTTTCATTTCACTTTCAGCCACGGACTGCGAAACTTTTGCGGCTTCTATTCTGGCTTTTTGGCCACCGGAGAAAATGGGAACAGAAACCCCTACCTGCACCGAATGAAACTGTGGCGAAGCATTATAGACTTTATCATCCGCTCCCATCCCTTTGAAACTGTTCAGGTTATACGCCAGCTGCAGACCGGGAAGCATTTTTGCTTTTTCCAGTGCTATTTGTTCGGCAGAAATATTTTTCTGTTGCTCCCATATTTTCAGCAAAGGATGCTCTGTCAATGTATTATTTAATGATGTTGCAAAAGATTTTGAATCATTTGGGGTAAAATCCGTTTCGGTATTCAGAAGCCACTGAAACTGGTATTGAAGCACGGAAAGCTCCTGCTGTAACTGCTTAAGCTGTATTTCTATGGCAGATTTCTGGTTAGAGGCCGTGGTTTTTTCCAGAATGTTACTTTCTCCGGCTTTCAGACGCAGGCTCGCCTTATCAAAAAAATCGGAATAGAGCTTCAAAGTTTCGTTCAGCAGCTTTTCTTTTTCTTTCCAATATAAAATATCATAGAAGGTATAACTAACCGCTTTTTTGAGTTCAAATTCTTTTAAAGAAACATTAAGCAGAGATTTTTTCCATTCTTCGGTATACACATTTTTTTGTTTTTTATACACCGTTGGAAAAGCTATGCTTTGGGCAACCCCGAATTTCATATCATTATACGCACTGTTAATCTGTCCGTAATCCATAGTAAAGGCTGTCTGCGGAATATCCGAAGCGGATTTTATCAATACTTTGGAATATTCTGCCTTTAGTTTCTCGTTCTTTAGATTTCTGTTGTTTTCCAATGCTTGATTAATTGCGTTCTGCAAACTGATCGGAGTTTGGGATTTGGCTTGGAATCCTAATAAGCTACAAACCAAAATTACTAATGTTACGATATTTTTATTATTTCTTTTTTTCATTTTAAATCCTTTTTCAATAGTTACGTATAGCAGGGGCAAAACAAATAAGGTAAGGAATGTTGCCACCATCAATCCTCCGATAACAACCGTTGCCAGTGGACGTTGCACTTCTGCTCCTGCACCGTTGCTTACTGCCATCGGGATAAAACCTAACGATGCCACGAAAGCCGTCATCAGCACGGGGCGCAGTCGGGACTCACCGCCATCAACAACAATTCTTACAATATTTCGGATACCGCTTTTGTAAAGTCGGTTAAATTCTGAAATCAAAACAATACCATTCAGTACGGCTACACCAAAAAGTGCAATAAAACCGACTCCTGCGCTTATACTAAAAGGCATCCCCCGAAGAGCCAAAAGAAATACGCCTCCAATAATGGAAAGTGGGATTGCCGTGTAAATTAGTAAACTTTCTTTAATAGATTTGAATGCAAAAAACAACATTACAAAAATAAGAGCCAATGCAATGGGAACGGCTACCATAAGGCGTTGTTTGGCATTATTCAGGTTTTCAAAGGAGCCTCCGTATGTCATATAATAACCGGTAGGGAGTTTCATTTCTTTATCCACCTTACCTTGGAGTTCTTCTACGATGCTCTGTACATCTCGTCCTTTAATATTAAATCCTACGACAATTCTTCTTTGTGCATTTTCTCTTTGGATTTGGTTCGGACCATTTTTTACTTCTACTTTTGCCAGTTGCGAAAGAGGAATCTGATTTCCAAAAGGAGTTGGAACAAGAAGATTTTTAATATCATTCACGTTTTTACGATCGTTAGAATCAAGACGGACAACCATATCAAAACGTTTCTCTCCTTCAAAAATCAAACCTGTGCTCTGTCCTGCAAAAGCAGCATTCACAATCCTGTTGATGTCCGAAATTGACAGGTGATACTGTGCTATCAAAGGACGGTTGTATTCTATAATTACCTGTGGCATTCCAGAGATTGGCTCTATGTACAGATTCTGGGTTCCTTCTACCGTTTCTATTATTTTGCCAAGTTTCTGTGCGTTCTGAGAAAGAACATCCAGATCGTCACCAAAAATTTTCACAACTACATCTTGTCTTGCACCTGTCATCAACTCATTAAAACGCATCTGAACCGGAAATTGAAAACTCGCCGTAACTCCAGGGACATCTTGCAATTCTTTGCTCATTTTATTTGCTAATTCCGGAAAAGTAGTGGCTGAAGTCCATTCTTTTTTATCCTTAAGAATGACCATCATATCCGAAGCGTCCATCGGCATCGGGTCAGTTGGTACTTCTCCACTTCCGATTTTGGTTACCACTTTCTCTACTTCAGGAAATCTGGATTTGAGGATATGAGCAGCTTTTTGGGTACTTTCGATCGTGGTAGTAAGGTTACTTCCTGTTAAAACTCTGGTATCAACGGCAAAATCACCTTCTTCAAGGGAAGGAATAAACTCGCCTCCCATTTTGCTAAGAATAAAGATTGCCAACACAAACAGGGCTATCACCACAGAGAAAACCGTTTTCGGGATTCTGAGGATTTTTAGTAACGTTTTAAGATAAATCTGCTCTACTTTCTTCATCATTCTATCTGAGAAACTTGGCTTTGAGCTTCTTTTTTTCAGCAATACAGCGCTCATCATCGGAATATAAGTGAGTGAAAGCAGAAATGCGCCCAACAATGCAAAAGCAACCGTTTCTGCCATCGGTTTAAACATTTTTCCTTCTATTCCCTGTAGAGTAAGGATCGGCAGATACACGATTAGGATAATAATTTGCCCGAAAACAGCGCTGTTCATCATTTTTCCTGCAGAATCTATAACAATGGTATCCATTTCCTGTTTTCCGACTGAAAATATTTTTTTAAACTTTGAATTATGACTGAACTGATGCAGTACCGATTCTACAATAATCACTGCGCCGTCTATAATCAAACCAAAATCCAGTGCACCGAGACTCATCAGGTTACCGCTAACCCCGAAAAGATTCATCATACATATCGCAAATAGCATGGCCAAAGGGATTACCGATGCCACAAGTAATCCTGCCCGGAAATTCCCGAGGAAAAGAACCAATACAAAAACTACGATTAAAGCACCTTCCGTCAGATTTTTTTCTACTGTTCCTATGGCATTGTTTACCATTTTTGTGCGATCAAGGAAAGGTTCTATCACTACTCCTTTTGGAAGTGTTTTCTGTATTTGAGCTATTTTTTCTTTAACGTTTTTAATGACCTGATTGCTATTTTCGCCTTTAAGCATCATCACCACAGCTCCCGAAACTTCACCCTGATCGTTATAGGTCATTGCTCCGTAACGGGTAGCAAAACCTGTTTTAACCTTCGCAACATCCCGAATAAACAACGGAATATCATTCTTTTTGGTTGCAATGGCAATATTTTGAATATCTTCAATATTACCTATTAAACCTTCGCTTCTAATGTAAAGAACCGTTGGTCCTTTTTCGATATAGGCACCGCCAGTATTTTGGTTATTGGTATTCAGGGCATCAAACACATCGTTGATGGTAATCCCGTAAGCGTTCAGTCTATCGGGATTCACGGCAATCTCATATTGTTTCAGCTTTCCACCAAAACTGCTGACTTCCGCAACACCTTTCACACCCAGTAGCTGCCTTCTCACAATCCAATCCTGTATGGTTCTCAGCTCTGTAGTATTGTATTGTTTTTCGTAACCTTTTTCGGGTCTTACCACATATTGATAGATCTCGCCCAGTCCTGTAGAAATGGGTCCTAACTGTGGTGTTCCTATACCTTGAGGAATGACGGATTGAACCTGCTGAAGCCTTTCCGCAACCTGTTGCCTCGCCCAGTACACATCTACATTATCCTCGAAAACTATCGTTACCAACGACAGACCGAACCTGGAAAAGCTCCGGATTTCCTTTAATCCCGAAATATTATTATTAGCCTGCTCTATCGGGAAAGTTACGAGCCGCTCTATATCTGTAGCCCCAAAAGAGGGCGCAATGGTAATAACCTGTACCTGATTGTTGGTAATGTCGGGTACTGCATCTATCGGCAGCTTGGTTACCTGATAAGATCCTACGCCTATCAGTCCCAAAACCAACAGTGCAATAATGAGTTTATTCTTTACAGAAAACTCAATGATTTTTGTAAGCATAAAAATTTATTAATCTTGATGAATATATTATGTCCCGATCGAAGCATCATCTGTAAACAGACATATTACTTATCGGAATAACTTCCGTCATTTTGAATGAGGAAGAAGAAAATCAAAAAAATTAACAAAACTTTGGCGGTTGCCAGATAGAATTCAGGATTTCCAGATTATAAAAATTACTTTTATAAAAAGATTTTTTGGACGGTATTACCTGCAGAATATTTTTAGGAAAGTGAAGCGTAAATGGTGATGCTAAGGTAAAAACTACAACAAGATGACATCCATGTGAGATAAAAGGTAGTTGCTGATCGGTCTTATAATCCGCATCTTTCACCGGATTGTCATAATGCATTTTAATAAAAGAAACCAAGGTGATTTTTGGGTTTTCTCCTTTGTGCTCTAAATAATGTTCTATCAACACCGGCATTTTCAAAAACTGATACAGCTCGGTTGTAGAAACCAAGTATAACGACAATAACAATATTGCAATCAGTTTTTTCACTGATCAAAATAAACAAAAGTTCTGTTAAGAATGATTTTAAATTGATATAATTAATCTAACCGGCTTATTATAAACATCTTGCTTGAAATAAAAAAAGTGAAACACATGGTTTCACTTCTCATTATTATGCGGATCAATTTGATTAATATCCAAAGATCTCTTCAAGACTTACCTCTTTGAACTCTCCCATTTTGTTGATAGAATCCATATTCAGGTTTTCTTTTTTTCCGATGATTGCGGTATTGTATTTCAATGGTTTGATTTCGGAATTATAAAAAGATGTCAGTTGAGGCAGTGTCAAAGATTGTATCTCAGCATAAACATCCTTTCTGACATCATAATCCAGCCCTAATTTTTGTAACGCCAATTGGTTATAGAAGATATTAGTCCTGTTGATTCTGTTGGATGCAATTTGCTTCAAAGCAGAGCCTTTTGCGTTCTCGAACTGAGCCGGAATCTGAGGAAAATCTGCCATCAGGTCACTCATTGCAGCTACGGCTAAAGGTAATTTGTTGGCTTGTGTTCCGATATAATTGGTGACATAATTAGGATGATTTTTTTCCGTGGCATTAGCATAGGAAACATAAGCAGAATAGGCCAAAGACTTACTTTCGCGGATCTCCTGGAAAACGATAGATGATAATCCACGTCCAAAATATTCATTAAACACATTGGCTTTTCCAAAATTAGCAATATCTACATTTCCAGCTTTTGCTACCTTAGACATTTCCATCTGTACCATATCATAGTTCGTAAAATATACCTTGCCTTCTGTTGAAGGTTCTGCATATTCCTTAGCTTTTGAAGGCTGCAGTTTTGTATTAATAATAAAAGGTTTTACGGCTTTTTCAAGTCCTTTTTGGTTCTCTCCGTAAAGGAAAACTTCATAAGGATATTGATTCAGGGTTTTGATTTTTGACATCAACTCGTTCACATCAATATTTTGCAGACGTTCTTTGGAAATTACATCCGTCATTCTGGAGTCTTTTCCAAACTTAGCATAGTTTGCTAAAGCTGCCATGATTTTATTCTTATCTTTTTTAGCCACTTCTCTGGATTCCAGAATTGTTTTCACTGTCTGGTCATAGATGCCTTTATCGGCTTTTACGTTATTGATCCAATGATTCATCAATTCTACTCCTTTTGGCATATTGCTTTCCAGCCCACTCAGGGTAATAATCATCTGATCATTCGCTGTTCTGAAAGTATTAGAAATTCCCAGTTTGTAAAATTCTTCTTTCAATTGTTCCGGCGTATATTTATCAGTTCCAAGATACTGCAACACAGTTACACCAAGAGCCAGTTCCTTGTCATTATCTGTTCCGAAAGGGAAAATATAATTAACCTGAGCCACTTCGTTATATTTATTTTTAACGAAGCTGATTTTCTTGTCTTTGATTGTAGAAGTAGCAATTGCTGTTTTGAAATCAATGAACTGAGGCTTTATATCAGAAGATTTTGTATTAATGATATCTTTCAGGAAAGGCGATTGCGCTTCTCTGTTTAATTTGATTGGTGTGATGCCCGGGTTTTCTACACGAACTAATTTGTCATTAACACCTTTTTCTTTGTAAACGACTACATAATTATCCTTGAAAAAATCATTAGCAAATTTCACAACATCCGCTTTTGTAATGGCTTCATATTGGTTGATCTCATCCAGTTCCTGCTCCCAGGTTCTGTTGCCGATATAAGTAGAATATAATGTAGTAGCTAATCCGTCAGCAGTTTCCCAACGTTTCATTCTCTGAACTTTCAGGTCATTCACGATAGCATTCAGCATCCAGTCCGGGAATTGCCCTTTTTTAACCAGATCGATTTGCTCTAATAATAATTTCTTAGCCTCATCAAAGCTCTGCCCATCTTTCGGAACAACACTTAATACGAATGCACCATAAGTTTTGAAAGGTGATTCATAAGCACCGGCACCAAGTGTTTTTTGTTTCTGATTGATGTTAAGATCAATCAAACCAGCGTCTCCACTGTTACTCAATATTTCGGCAACAACATCAGCTAATCTGGCTTCCTGTGTTCCATTAGAATCTGTTCTCCAGGCCATGGTCATTCTTGGTGCAGAAGGACTTTTTACCGTTCTGGAAACAATGCTGGTCATTGGCTCCTCAGACACCATTTTCTTCATTGGTAATTCTTTGTATTTGAATGTTCCAAAATACTGATCCACCAGTTTAATGGTTTTATCAAAATCCAAATCACCAACTAAAACGACTGCCATATTATTAGGCACATAGTAAGTATCGAAATATTTGTGAATCGCTACCATAGAAGGGCTTTTCAAGTGTTCCGAAGTTCCAATGGTTGTTTGCTGACCGTTTGGATGTTTAGGGAACAATGCTTCCATCATTGCATAGTTGACCAATCTTCCGTCGTTATCCTGCGCACGGTTATATTCTTCGTAAACAGCTTCCAATTCTGTGTGGAATAATCTCAAAACCAATTCGGAGAAACGCTCATGCTCCACTTTCAGCCATTTTTCCAGTTCGTTGGACGGGATGTTGTTTTTGTAAACCGTTTCGTCTAACCAAGTGTGCGCGTTGGTTCCGGTTGCTCCAAGAGAAGAGATCGCTTTATCATACTCATTAGCGATCGCATATTTAGAAGCTTCCTGAGAAACCTCGTCGATTTTCTTGTATAAAGCTTTTTTCTTTGCAGGGTCTTTCTCGGCTTTGTGCTGCTCATACAAATCAGAAATCTGCGCTAGCAAAGCTTTTTCCTTTGCCCAATCGCTGGTTCCCAATTTAGAAGTTCCCTTGAAAACCATATGTTCCAGGTAATGTGCTAATCCTGTATTATCGCTTGGGTCATTGTTGGAACCAGTTCTTACAGGGATATAAGTCTGGATTCTTGGTGCATCATCATTTTTAGCAAGATAGACTTTCAGTCCGTTTTTTAAGGTGTAAACCCTAACGCCTGACTGGTCGTTTTTTACCGTCTCGTAGGTATAACCCTGTTTATCTGTATTGGTTTGTGTTTCAAATTTCTGTGCCATTGCATTCATCATAAATAATAGTGAAATCGAAATAAATAGTTTTTTCATAGTAATACTTTTATTTTTTCGGAGCGTAATTTACGCAACATTTTATTAGTTGCCAATTGTTGGGGATTGTTACTTATGAGAAGGATAAAGTTCGTGTAAAATTTCCTTCGTTTCAACTCATTAGCATTTTTTAGTTTTTTTTTAAATTGACAAATAAAAGTTTATTTGATTCATCATAATCATTATAAAATTTTTCATTAATGTAATCCGCAAGTTGAATTATATCGTAAGTGTAATCGTCACAATGATTATACTTTCTGATTAATACATTTTGAAGTTCATTATCAATATAATCTTCTGAATTATAATATTCATTACTGCTCTCTTGATTTTCTATTTTCAATCTAAATTCAGGAATCAGTTTTTTATAATTATCCACAATAATTTCTGTTCCAATTTCAACACTTTTAATATCTGAAATTATTTTCTTTGAGCGTACTTGCATAATTCCATATGTTTTTTCTTTGGATGTGAATAAACTGATTAAGTACTCAATTAAGCGATAAATTTTAGGTCGATTGAAATTTTCGTGAATTATAATTGCATAAATAATTTGTTTTAATCGAACATTTCCATTAACAGCAGGATTAATTATTTTCGAGTATTTTTTTTCAATGAATTTGTACATCGATTTTATATATTCAAACTTTCTTTTTTCTGCACCCGAATTTGATGTTGGTAAATTATTAATTAATGTATATAAAAAAATTAAAATAATTATCCACAGTTCATTAGCTATATTGCTAAAATCAGGCAATAAATTTTCTTTTGTTATAATAATTTTTTGATAGATAAAATATGAAATACCAATTATGAAAATGCTATAAAGTACCTGTTTTTTCCAGTTAACAAGAAAACCTCTTCCAACCAATATATTAAAAAGAATTCTAAAGGCTACATAAAAAATATTTACGAAATATATATCTATAACGAATTTATCCAAATCAAAATAATATAATATTGCGCTTAAAATTATAATAAAAACAACTGGTGTTAAAACTCTGAAACTAAAATTGAAAGCAGGAGCTTCATCTGTTTCTAAAAAACTTGAAATCTGAAAGTATTTTAGATCTGTTGGAGTATATCGACCAATAATGTTTATTAAAAAAAATAAAAATATAGATATTGTAATTTGTATAATTATTATCATTATTTGATTTTTTGAGGGTTAAATTTTCTTTTGATTATGTAAAATATCCAAATATAAGTATTGAATCAATAACATATATTATATTAAACAAACAAAACCACCCTCACCCACTTCGCAAGTGGCTAAGGGTGGTTATCATAGTGTCAATCACAGGTTGGTCAAGTGTCTGCGAGTACTTCTTCAAGTAGCAATTGGCATTTGGTTAAATGGTTGCAGGCGGTCAGCTATAGCCTGTTAGCACTTAGGTAAATAGCTGCCAGCACTTATGCAAGTGTCTGTGGTTACTTATACAACCTATTGCCGACACTTGCCCAACCTGCTCTAGGCATTTCGGAAGGTGAGATACCCCCTCCCGAACCACCCCTATGAGGTTTTGTCAACATCTGTATTGGGTGGTGTAATGGGTGCTCCTGCGGTAAAGAACTGCTTCATATCTTCATAGACTACCGTAGTTCCAGGCATATCCTCCCTAGATAAAAATTTGAGGTTACGATAGAAAGTGATGGAGTTATGGTAGTTGTCAAAATCCAGCAAAATCTTAGTGTCGGAAAACTGCTCGGTCAAGGAGTTGAGTCTTTGCATACGGCTTTCCATCTGTTGCCTTGCCTCGTAATCTTTGTCATACTCTACCTTGTCCAAAAACGGTGGAACATATTGCGGATACTGCTCCATATAGCCTTTGGCTTTGTTCACAAAGAGTTTGTTCTGCTCGGCGATACTGCCGTACTGCTGGCGTTGTTCGGGCGTCAGGTTGATGGTTTTGCCTAGCAATACAGATTCGATCATGCTGATAGCGTCATCTAGTTTTGTAAGTTCTGCATTCGTGAACTCTACACTGATTAAATTTTCTAGTGCCATTTGTCTTTTTGTTTTTAAAAATTAATATTAAAGTGAATTATAAAGAATATACAGCAAGTGGCATTGCTTGCCGGTATATCAATTATCTAAAGTGTGATTGGGAAATCAATTACGTCATTAATCTCCGGAAATACTCCAAAGACTGTCTGAGATGTAATGTTGAGGTTGGATTGTTCTGCTGTTGCAGGTGTTGCCAAAAGTAAAGCCTGGCAAAGCGGGGATTTTGTAATCATTTTTAATATCATTTGTGTCTAGGACAAATATATTTAAAAAATTGATACAGTAATGCTTGATCCAAAATATTTGGATAATTATATAAAAAGCACTGATATATAATCAGTGCTTTTTGTTTCTGTTATAAGTGTTCTAATTCTAGACGATGGATTTCAACAGATGCCTTTTGGTTGGTTGCTAAGATTTCAAACCCTAAATAATATTTGTCCGGAAAATAATTTACATTTCTTGCCGTCACGAAATATTCTGAGAAATCTTTATCATTTAATCTACAAGTAAAGATATTTCCTTTTTTCTCTATTTGGATTTGTACAACTTCATTGAAATTTTTATCCAAATATTTCCTTGCATCAAAAGATAACTGCTCACCATAACTTCTGGACAACAGATAAATTCCTTTATTCTTGTCCCATATCTTATCTTTCTTTTCTAATGTTGTACCTTCTGCAGTAGTGCTTAAAACTCCAAACTCGTTTGTGATATCATATCCTATTGGTGTTACAAAAGTAATAGTGTTACTCGGATGTTTCCAAATCTCAAACTGAACTCCCTTTCCTATATGGATCAAAAATCGGTCATTTTTCAGAACATTTATATTCAGTTTGACATCTAATGTCATTTTAAAGTCTTTTGAGAAATCAAACTTTTCCAAGTTTTTATAAAATCTCGCTTTCTTATAGATTACTTCCTTGCTAATACCTAGATTAAACCAATCTCCGGAATTATAATTTTTGGTACTGATAGTAAGATAATTGTCTTTGATTTCTGTAAGATTGGTTGTAATAATATATGTAGAATAATTACTAAGAGGAGGGTTTGTAGTTATTGCCCAATTTCTACCGGATGAAAAATCATCAATAATTTTAAGCTTTGTGTAAGGTAAAGTAGAAGCATTTAGTTTTGTGAGTGTGGGTGTAATATTTTTAATCTTTTGATTAATTAGTTTCCATTGCTTATTGCCTTCGTGCAACATCGTAAAAAAATCGAAAATTTTAATACCCATTCCAATGGCATTACCGGTAATATTACCTTGTGTCACGTCGTAGATCCCATTATAAAACATCAATCCATCACTAATATTTTGAGATATTTGCTGGAATTTTTGATTGGGGATTGCATTCAGCAAAGAAGAATTGACAAGTTCAACATATTGTAATGTATTTAGATTTGTAGAATTTATGGAATTTAGATTTGTAGAAAAATCGGCATTCTGAAGATAATCATTGACATCTGTATTGTATCCATAAACGGTTGCCAAATATGCTTTGGCGTTATCATTATCCAGTTTTCCATCAACAAGCAAACTTTCCAATAATGTCCCGAACTCTTCGTTAACCAGTTTTTCAAAATTACTATTTTGTTGCGCATTGAAGAATATGAGGTTGCAGAAAAACCAAAGAAAAGTAATTTTTGTTCTCATAATTTCTTGTTTAATAATTAGGAACCGCATCCCACTCAGACTTTGAAATCACATCTTCACAAGGGCATCTGTTTTGATCCTCCAAAATAGCTTTTAGTCCTGCAATAATGGTTTTATTATATGCCTGACTTGCCTCAGTATTGTATGTGCACTTAGCAATTGCAGCAGCGCCGCAAAAGGTCCACGCTTGAACTTCAGCCGGATCTTCCTGGCTCAATTTCAAATATTTATCATACAGAGGGCAGTTATCCACAGATTCTATAGCTTCACTAGGATTGGTACTGGAAAGAGTAAACAGAAACTCATTACCATCATTTTTACCAGAATAGAATTTGTTGTTCCCAACAAGTCTTATATAGTATGTATTATACTTTGGCTCTGTATGGTAATAGTAACCTGAGGTTGTTTTCTTATAAATATTTGATTTGTTAGGTTCTGTGAGACTAATCTCATCCCCATTTTGTTCAATACTTACAGTATAATTTCCATCGCTTGATGTATAATTGCCTGTTTGCAACGTTTGTGCATTGAGCATACAACAGGTTAAAATTAATAAGATGAAATAAAATTTTGTCCGCATAATTTTACTTTTTAATTCAGATTTAAAATTAGGGCAGTTAATTCAGACCTGAAATACCCTGTTTAAGGTATTTTAATTCTTTACAAACAGGAAATAGCAATTATATTCTGGAAGATTTTATTTCAAAATGTCCAAAAAAAAGAACTTAAACTAATTGATGAGAAATTGAAGCAGAAATTCTTAATTACAAAATATAAAAAACGGAGTCTTGCGACTCCGTTTTTTATATAACACTTTAGGTAATAATTATACCACACTCAAAAAAGCCATCGTATCCACATTATCGGCATAAGTATCCAGTGAAGGATTTTGCGTTTCTCCAAAACCGATTGATTCTAATCCCAGCTCCGGTTTTGCAACAATGGTCTGTATCTCTTCTTTGTAGTTTTCTAAAAATACTTTCACTTCTTCCGGACTTTTATAACGGGAAAAATTAATCACAGATAACGGACTGAAGAGTTTCTCATCTTCCTTCAGCATCACAAAATTATTATCCCAGAACTGGTCTTGGTTCAAGAGATAAATGGCTCTGTTGTAATCATAATTATTCGCATATTTGTTATGATTGATAACATCTTTATAATGGATGAAATTCTCAAACAATCTGTCCAATTTCATATCACCTGGAATCATGATCCGGGTTACATTTCTGCAGCCCAATCCGAAATAACGGAAAATATCATCAGCTAACAATTGTAATTCTTCATTAGTTTCATCGCCTTTCAAGACTGCGACAGACGTTCTGTTTTTCCTGATGATGCTAAGGCTGTCTTTGAAATAATATTCCAGATATCTTGCTGTGTTATTACTACCTGTTGCAATCACAGCATCGAAGTTTTCTAATTTTTCAACAATATGATATTCAATTTCATTATTGGAGAACCCGTTCCAGAGCTGCAACATAAAAGGTAAAACCAGACGGTCTTTTGAAGATAATTTGATGACAGGAGTATGATTGCTCAAAACCACCGAGATCACATCGTGGAAACCAACTAAGGGGATATTACCCGCCAATATCAGTCCTACTCTTTTTGGTGTACCGGACAACTGATATTTGGAAAGCCATTCTTCTATAGCCTCTCTGGTAAAAAGACTCGCCCATTGTTGCAGGTTATAACGTTGATTTTCTTGGGTGAACCATGGATTTTCGATTTCAGAACGTGTCATCAGATAAGCTAATCGTTCTTCCTGTTCATTATAATCCTCATCATTTTTTTGAATGAAATCATTAATGAAAATTCCTAATTTTTCGAGCCCCAAAATTTTGTTTTTGTTCAGCATAGCTGGCTTTTTTTTTGTAATTTTGCACAAAAATATAAATAAATATAGCAATGGCTATCAAGATAACAGACGAATGTATAAATTGTGGCGCTTGTGAGCCGGAATGTCCGAACACTGCCATCTATGAAGGAGCTGTAGACTGGAAAGCATCAGAAGGAACCTCACTGAAGGGAATGGTGGTTTTGTCGTCAGGACTTTCTGTAAATGCTGATGCCGCTCAGGAACCTGTTGCGGACGATTATTATTTCATTGTAACAGACAAATGTACGGAGTGCAAAGGATTCCACGAAGAGCCGCAGTGTGCTGCCGTTTGCCCTGTTGATTGCTGTGTTCCGGATGAGGATCACGTAGAAACCGAAGAACAACTTTTAGCAAAAAAAGCATTCCTTCATAACGAATAACAATCAGCCAACAGCTTCACGCTCTTGACTTTAGAATTAATAAGCCTAATACCTAATTACTTATAACTAAATGAAAAAACATAATTTTAGCGCAGGTCCCAGCATTCTTCCTGAGGAGGTTTTTCAAAAAGCAGCAGATGCCGTTCTGGATTTCAACGGTATGGGATTATCTCTTTTGGAGATCTCTCACAGGAGTAAGGAATTTGTTGCTGTAATGGATGAAGCCCGTGCTATTGTAAAAAGACTGATGAATCTTGGAGATGATTACGAAGTATTGTATCTGCAAGGTGGCGCAAGTCTTCAGTTTTTGATGGTACCTTATAACCTTTTATCCGTAAATGGAAAAGCAGCTTACACGAATACCGGAACTTGGGCATCAGGTGCTATCAAGGAAGCTAAAATGGTTGGTAATGTAGATGTTGTGGCATCTTCAAAAGAATCGAATTATAATTATATTCCGAAAGATTTTACAGTAGGTTCGGAATACGATTATTTCCATTGTACTTCCAACAATACGATTTTTGGGACGCAAATGAAATCTTTCCCGAAAGTAGATACGCTTTTGGTTTGTGATATGTCTTCTGATATTTTCAGCAGAGAATTGGATTTTTCTCAGTTTGATTTAATTTATGCAGGTGCTCAGAAAAATATGGGTCCGGCTGGAGCAACTTTGGTTGTGGTTAAAAAATCGATTCTTGGAAAAACAGGAAGACAGATTCCAACTTATCTGGATTATGCTGTTCATATTGATAAAGAATCGATGTCTAATACACCTCCGGTTTTTGCTGTTTATGCGTCTTATCTGACATTGAAACATCTTGAGGAAAACGGAGGAATTGCAGCCGCCGAAGCCAAAAATAATGCAAAAGCTAAATTGCTTTATGACGAGATCGACAGCAATCCAAACTTCCAGGGTGTAGCAGCTGTAGAAGACCGTTCCTTTATGAATGTGACTTTTACTTTGACAGATGAGTCTAAGCAGGAAGCTTTTGACGCAGCCTGGAAAGCAGCAGGAATCAGCGGACTGAACGGACACAGAAGTGTTGGCGGTTACAGAGCAAGCATCTACAATGCAATGCCGATAGAAAGCGTACAAGTTTTAGTAGATGTGATGAAAAGTATCTAAGTACTTTTCTCATTATAAATTATTAAACGTCTTCAGCTAATTGAGGACGTTTTTTTGTTAAAATAATGTTAATCAGAAGAAAAAGTCGTATCTTAGCCCACCTTGATTTTTAACTCAAACATTTCAAGGAAACTCAGTAACTAAAGGATTTTTGAATTAAACAATGATTGTATTAGCCAATGATGGAATCTCCGAAAAAGGGGTTCAGCTTTTGAAAGAGGCAGATATTATGGTTTTGGAAGCCAGAGTATCTCCTGAACACCTGAGCAAATTCATCAATGACAATAATGTTGATGTTCTTTTGGTGAGAAGTGCTACTCAGGTTAGAAAAGACCTGATTGACGAATGTCCCAATCTTAAGATTATCGGCCGTGGCGGTATCGGGATGGACAATATTGATGTGGAATATGCTATTGACAAAGGCATTTATATCATCAATACACCAAAAGCTTCCTGCAAATCAGTTGCAGAGTTGGTTTTCGCACATTTCTTTTCATTAGCAAGATTCCTTCACGAGAGTAATAGACTGATGCCTTTGGAAGGCGAAACTAATTTCAATGCACTGAAAAAATCATTCAATAATGCGACTGAACTTTCCGGAAAAACCTTAGGCGTTATCGGAATGGGAAATATCGGCATTGAAGTGATTAAAATGGGAATTTCTCTCGGAATGAAAATCTTAGCTTACAACAGAACACCGAAAACTGAGAACATTCAGCTTAGCTTTTTCGATGGTCAATCTTTGGATTTTGAAATTAAATCAGTAAATTTAGATGAAGTTTTAAAAAACTCAGATTTCATCAGCCTTAATACAGGTAAAACAGATGAATATCTTATCGACTCCAAAGAACTAAAATTAATGAAGGAAGGTGTTTTCATAACGAACACTGCAAGAGGCGGCGTTATCAACGAAGTTGCTCTTTTGGATGCCATAGAAAGCGGAAAGGTTTACGGTGCTGCCTTAGACGTTTTTGAAAAAGAACCAACGCCGGAAGTTCTGATTCTAATGAATCCCGCTCTTTCGCTTTCTCCACATGTTGGTGGCAATACAATGGACGCCCAAAACAGAATAGGAGAAGAATTAGCACAACAAATTATAAAAATAAAAGCTCAACTATAATATATATGCCAGTATTTAAACCATTTAGAGGAATCAGACCAAATCCTGATTTTATTGAAGTTTTCCCTACTTATTCTTTGGATAATTTTACGCAGGAAGAAATCAATAAAAAAGCTCAGGTTGATGATTCTTATATCCAGATGATAAAGCCTGCGGTTGTAAGTAAATCAAAAGATGTTGACAGGAATCTGAGAAAAATAAGGTCTAATTTCGAAGAATTATTGGACGAGAAAAAGTTAACTCAAGACGATTCCGCTTACTATCTATATGAGCAGACGCTTCCTGACAAAACAAGCTTCAGAGGGTTAATGGGTCTTGTAAGTGTTGATGACTTCTGGGAAGGAAAAATCAAAAAACACGAATCCACCATCACTGAAAGAAGAATGAAAATGGCACATTATCTTGAAAAAGTAGGTGTGCAGGCTGAGCCAGTTCTTTTGACGTATCATTCTAATTCCAAAGTGGAACTTCTGATGACACACGAGCAGAAGAATGTTCCTATCATCAATTATACCGATGATAAAAAAGTAAGACACAAGATCTGGAGAATCGACAACCGCCTGAAACTTCAGCAATTCAAAGAGGTTCTTGATCCAATTGATTCTTTTTATATCGCTGACGGACACCACAGAATTGGTTCTGTTGCAGAATATGCTAAAAAGCAAAGAGATAAATACAAAAGATCTCACGGTACGGAACATTATAATTTTGTTTACAGCTTCATTGTTTCCAACCAATCCATCAAGATCAACGATTACAATCGTCTTCTCAAAGATCTTAACGGGCTGTCCGATGAAGACTTCTTAGAAAAACTAAAAGAAGATTTTCAAATCCACGAAAAAGGCGAAGCACCCTATTTCCCTTCTCAAAAATTTCACATCAGTATGTATCTTGGCGGTAAATTTTACAGTTTACACGTAAAACATAGTATTCGTGAAGAGCATAAAAATGGTAACGATCTGGATCATCATTTGGTGGATAAGTACATTTTTGAGAATATCTTAGGAATCGAAAATGCAAAACATACCGATAAGATCACTTATCAGAAAGGAACTTCCGATATCAATGGTATTTCTGAATTAAAAGAAAAAGTGGATAGCGGAGAATATAAAGTCGGGTTTGGTATCTACCCTATCAGCTTTTCGGATCTGTTGAAAATTTCTGATAAAGAAATCAAAATGCCCCCAAAATGTACCTTAATTGAACCTAAACTAATTACAGCTTTGATAATGTACGATATGAAATAGATAAATGACAAAAAGGAACAATTTTTTGTTCCTTTTTTATTACCCATACATGAACATTTTAACTTTTTATATTGAATTTCAATAATTTAAACAATAAAATATTAATGAAAACAGCAATAATCAAATAAAATTAACATTAGTTAATTTTAATGTTTATCTTTACTCAGCAAAACACAAAGGGTATATCAATTTAATCATCAAATATGTATCCGAAAGAATATATCAATTGTGACCAAGAACCAATTCATATTTGTGGAGAAGTTCAGAGCTATGGTTTTTTGCTTGGGACGCAAAACTCCAGAGTTATTTTTTACAGTGAAAATATTTTAGATTTATTTTCTCTTGATCCTTCCATTTTGGGAAAAGATATTCAGGTATTATTTAATAATATTGGAATTGATGTCAATTGGGAGAACTATTCCAACACAGAAGATCTTGCAATACAGCACATTAATTTTAGAAATATAGAATATACTTTAAGTATTCACACCAACGGTGGGTTCACCTTTTTTGAAATGGAAAAGGTAATCCCTAATCATAAGATCAATAAAGAATATGCGGCAATACAGCATATTCTTAGAAATTCTAATGATGAAAATATTTGGAAAGTCTTGTTAAAAGAGATCCAAGATGTTATTGATTATGACAGAGCAATGATCTATCAGTTTTTATATGATGGCAGCGGTCAGGTCATAGAAGAATTGGTTAAACCTAACCTAGAAAGCTATCTCGACCTTCATTATCCTGAATCTGATATTCCTGCACAAGCAAGAGCACTTTATCTCAAAAATCCCGTTAGAATCACTTCACACGTTTCCGGGCAGACTTACCCTATTGTTGGCTTAGTTCCTAAGGAAGAAATCGATTTAACTTATAGTATTACGAGAGCATCCTCACCTGTTCACAGAGAATATCTGAAGAATGCCAAGGTAGAATCCAGCTTCAGCACGTCCATTATTGTCAATGGAGAATTATGGGGAATGGTTGCCTGCCAGAATGCTGAACCCAAACATCTTGATCTCCAATCTAGATTATTGGCAGAGACATTGACAAGAACTTCTGCAAATACATTTGCTTCTTACAGATCTTTGCAGACTTTGGAAGAATACCAGAGAATAAATCTAAGTAACATCTCCCTTCGTCAAAATCTTTTGAGTGAAGAAGATTTTGGAAAAGCTTTGGAAACTAATATCAGGGATATTATGGATAGCTGTGCCGCGGATGGGATGATTATTAAAATTAATAATGAAATCTTAACTGCGGGGAGTGTTCCCAATCACCCTGATATTGAGAAAATCATCAATTGGAGCAAAGAGAATAACCTGAACTTTGAAGAGAATATTTATATCTCCAATACGCTTTGTCAAGATATTAATGTAGAATTGGACAATCCGGAAAAAAGCTGTGGCATTATCATCAGCGTTCTGGGAAATAATACATCAGATATGCTGATATGGTTGAGAAAAGAACAGGGACAAAAAATAAAATGGGCCGGAAAGCCTGAAAAAGGTATCATTTCTGAAATAAAAGACGGTGTAGAAATCATCAAATTTTCTCCCAGAAAATCTTTCGAAGTCTGGAAAGAATATGTCAAAGGCACTTCTCTGCCCTGGAAAATCAAGGAAATTGAATCCGCAAGATGGATCACATCTGTTATCCTGAAAGCTTCTCATACCAAATCTTCACAGATTGTTGATCTTAATAATCAATTAAAGGAGCTGAATCAGGAACTGGACTCATTCTCGCACACTATTTCTCACGATCTTAATACGCCACTGACTGTTATAAAACTAAATGCACAACTGGCGCAAAAAATTCCTGATCCGGAAAATGTTCAAAAAACATTGAGTAATATTATTACCCAGGTGGATACAATGAGCGAAATGATCCGAAATGTTTTAGAATTAAGTAAAATTAAAAAATCAGAAATAGAGCTAAGGAGAGTTGAAGTAGACTCGCTAATTAGTAAACTTGCAGAAGATTCCAAGATCAGCTTTAATTCGCCGCATACCGAGATTGTCATTGAAAACACGCCGGAAGTTTTAGGCGATAAAACAATGGTTTATCAGGTCTTTGTTAATGTGATCGGCAATGCTGTCAAGTATTCTTCAAAATCCAGCAAACCAATGGTGAAAATCGAAGGTGAGGTTTATGAAGACGCTGTAACTTATAAAATTACTGATAACGGAATTGGGATTGATAAAAAAGAATCGAACAAAATGTTCAAGATTTTCAGCAGGATGAATAATGCGAAAGAATTTCACGGAAATGGCGTTGGTTTGAGCATCGTCCATCATCTGATGGAGAAAATGGGTGGAAAAATCAGCTATGAAAGTGAAAGCGGAAAAGGAACAACCTTTACATTAAAATTTCAAAAACCAAATTATGATTTCAGTATTTCTTAAAGAACAAACAAAACAGCAACACGACGAAACAGAAGCCAACTTACAATCGCAGAAAATATTCGATAAATCTTACACACTTGATGATTACAAAAATCTCTTGATCCATAATTATAAATTGATCAGCAGATACGAACCGCAAATCCATGAAAAATTAAAAAATTACCCGGAACTTAAGCTGGGATTAAGGTCCAAAATTGATGCTCTTAAAACTGACTTAAACAAACTTAATATCCTGACCGAATCAGAAACTCCGGCTCATAATCTGGAAAACGAAGCCGAAGCATTCGGAGCTTTATATGTTATGGAAGGTTCTACTCTTGGTGGGAATGTCATTGCAAAACAGCTTAAAAAAAATCCGGAATTTGAGAATGTAGATTTCAACTATTTTGGAGTTTATGGAGAAAACACAGGATCTTATTGGCAGGAATTCAAATCAATAATCGATGAGAAGATATCAGAAGAACAATATCAGGATTGTGTGAAAGGCGCTAAAAAAGCTTATCAATTATTATCATAAAAAAACGGAGCGAATAATGTCGCTCCGTTTTTTATATAAGTTCAGATTACTTTTCAATCTTTACCAGCTCAACGTCAAAAACCAACCATGCATTTGGCGGAATAACACCTCCTGCTCCTCTTTCGCCGTAACCTAAAGCTGGCGGAATCAGCAACGTTGCGGTTTCACCTTCTTTTAACAAAAGAATTCCTTCGTCCCAACCTTTGATTACCTGCCCAACTCCGATCGGAATATCAATTGGCTGTCCTCTTTTAAAAGAGTTGTCAAACTCTTCCCCATTAACCAATTTTCCTGCATAATGAACAGCAACCGTTTGTCCTGGCGTTGGATTAGCTCCGGTTGAAGTTTTAGTAATTTTGTAATAAAGACCGGAAGGCGTAGATTGCATTCCTGCCTTAAGACCATCAACCAGCTTTTGTTGATTGGCTTTGAATTCTTCTTCTTTTTTCTTCTTATCAGCCTCAGCTTTTGCTAAATAAGCTTTGTTGTTTTCCTGGATTTTTGCCTTTCCTTCATTGAAGATTTTTTCAGCATCGTAATGTTTGTATTTGTCACCTTTGCTGAAGATGGCAACTTTGTTAAGCACTACGTCTGTTTTTGGTTTGTCCTGAGCCCCTTTTTCTACATTTGCAATAGAATCGATCACAGCTTCACCTTTTACAACCTTACCAAAAATTGTATGCCTTCCGTCTAGCCAAGGTGTTGCAACTTCTGTGATGAAAAACTGGGAACCATTGGTATTAGGGCCGGAATTAGCCATTGATAGGACTCCTTTCCCTGTATGTTGAAGGTCATTTTTCTCATCATCGAATTTGTAGCCCGGATCTCCCATTCCGGTTCCTTGCGGATCTCCACCCTGGATCATAAAATCTTTGATTACTCTGTGAAAAATAGTCCCGTCATAGAATGGCTCGCCTTTTTTCTTAGATTTATTTTCGATTTTACCTTCAGCAAGACCAACAAAATTAGCAACAGTAACCGGAGATTTTTCATCTTCGAATTTGACCAAAATGTCACCTTTACTTGTTGTCAGATTTCCATAAAGTCCGTCTGGCAGACTCTTGTAAGTTTCTTTGTCTATTTCCAATGTTTTACAGTTTAATAATGTTAATAATGTTATAGATAATGCTATAAATTTCTTCATTTTATTTATGCGTTAATTTTTATAATACTTTTACTTTGATGATTAATGGCATATCATTCGGAACTTTTTTATTATCACCGTAAGTTCCGTAAGCCAAAACCGAAGGCACCAGTAATTCTGCCTCCTCTCCTTTTTTCAGATATCTTATTACATCTTCTACCGCATCCATTTCTTTAAAATGACCAAATTCCACATTGATGTTTTCTATTGGTGTGTCGTATAGTTTTACCCTGTCAAAATCGTAAATATAATATTGATAAGAGACTTTTTCACCATTATTCTTACGGTAGTTTTTCTCTAGATTTTCTATATTCACCCAATAGTTCATCCCCATAGGATAATATTTTACATTCTGAGATTTTATCCAATCCTCGATTTGATTTCTTTCAAGAGTATTGAGTTCTTTTGTACGGTTTTTAGAAACTTCCAGTTCGCTTTCTGACATAAACTGTTCTTCAGGATGCTGCGCAGGTGTTTGCTTGGCACAAGAAGCGGTAAGAATTAAAATCGATATGTAAAATAATTTGTTCATTCTGTAATGATATTTCTAAAATGCTCGAAAATCTTTTGCGAAAATAAGGATTTTGCCAGACTTAATTGTTATCAAAAAACAAAAACCGGAAGCAATTTTCCGGTTTTCATTCTTTCAATTTATCTTTAATTATTTAATTCTAAAGACTGTAAACATGTTCTTCTACCAAAACTCTCCATCCAAAAGGATCTTCGGCTTTATTAGTCTGGATATTAACAAGATCATTTTTAAGTAATGAAGCATAACTTTCTTCTTCAGAAAGCTGTGGTAAAACCAAATGCTCGCCTTGATATCCCAAGGCCTGAAAAACACTTGTAACCACTGCAGTCCCTACTCCCCAGACTTCTTTCAAAGTTCCATTTTTCTGAGCTTCTATGACATCGGAAACTTTTACATTACCGATAACAACTTCAATTCCTCTATTTTTTGCAAGCTGGATAAAGCTGTCTCTTGTAACGCCATCCAGGATTTTATCTGAAGTTTTAGGTGTATAAATTGTATCGTTGATTCTTACAAAAACGTTCATTGTTCCACTTTCCTCAAAATATTCGTGTGAACAATCGTCTGTCCAGATGATCTGCTCATATCCTTCTTCTATCGCCAACTGGGTTGGATAGAAAGAAGCAGCATAATTTCCTGCCGCTTTTGCAGCACCTACACCTCCACTTGCTGCTCTTGAGTAGTGATCGGCAATCTTAACAGAAACCGGAGCGGTATAATAATTTTTTGCTGGCGTTGCCACAATGGCAAACATATACTTCTCGGAGATTCTCGCTTTCAGGGCTTCTTCTGTTGCAAACAGCAAAGGTCTTAGATATAAAGACATTCCTTCTCCGTGAGGAATCCAGTCTCTGTCAATATCCACAAGAGCTTTTAATCCGTCCATAAACATTTCTTCGGAAATCTCAGGAATTGCTAATCTTTTTGCGGATTTGTTAATACGCTCAAAGTTCTTTTCCGGACGAAAAAGAAATACCTGACCATCTTTATCCTTATAAGCCTTCATTCCTTCAAAACAAGCCTGTCCGTAATTGACCCCCATCATAGCAGGGGTAAAACCGATAGGACCATAAGGAACCAATTGAAGATCCCCCCATTTCCCATTTTCGTATTCACAAATAATCATATGATCTATAAAAGTGTTTCCAAAAGAAAAATTATTAGGATCAAATGATGAAATTCTTGGATTTGAAGTTTTTTGAATTATCATTTTTTAATTTTTTGTTGAGGTATTACAAATATATAATAATTTTTTAATAATCAAAATTTAGTTTAATTTTGTAAAAAAATACTTTGAAAAGAGAATTAATCAGCACCAGCGACGGTAGTAAAACTTTATTAATCAGTGAATTAAAAGAAACATACCATTCTAAACACGGTGCACTTCAGGAAGCCAATCACGTATTTATCAAAAATGGACTTAATTTGATAAATAGTTGTGAAATTAATATTTTAGAGTTGGGTTTTGGAACAGGTCTTAACGTTTTGGTAACATTTGATGAATATTTGAGAAATGACAAAAATCATGTAATCAATTATTTTGGTGTGGAAAAATATCCGATTTTTTTGCAAGAAGCGACCGAATTGTCTTATTCTGAATTATTTCCGAACCCAATTGTCCAAAATATGTCTCTTAAAATCCATGAAACAGAATGGGAAAAATTAGTTGAACTAGATGTTAATTTTTATCTTAAAAAAATAAAAGACGACTTCTTTAATATAAAAAACATGGACTTACCTCCTGTTGATCTGGTTTATTTTGACTGTTTCGGAGCCAGAGTACAGCCTGATCTTTGGGAGAAAGAATTATTTGAGATTGTTGCTTCCAAAATGAAAACAGGAAGCTTGCTGACAACCTATTCTTCCAAAGGAAGTGTGAGACGAGCCTTGCAGGAATTAGGATTTGAAGTAGAGAAAAAACAAGGTCCTCCCGGAAAAAGAGAAATGATCAATGCCTGGAAAAAATAATTTCCCTAAATTAGGCACTGCAAATCACAATATATGATAGACAAAATCAACATTCGGGTGTATGCACTTTGTATAAAAGACAACAAAGTTCTTGCACTTCACGAGGAATATGCCGGAGATCATCTTCTTAAATTGCCCGGCGGCGGATTGGAATATGGAGAAAGCACTTTAGAATGCCTGAAGAGAGAGTTCCAGGAAGAACTGAATCTTGAGATTGAAATTAAAGACCACTTTTATACACAAGACGATTTTCTGGTTTCCAGATTCCGGGATAATGAGCAATTGATTACAATTTATTACTTGGTTGAAATCTTAAATGAAGAAGATTTACTAATCTTAGATCCTTGCATAGAAAAGACAGAATGGATTCCGTTAGAAGCTGAAAATCCTTTTCCATTACCAATTGATAAACGCGTTTTCGACATAGCAAAACAAAAATTCCTGAATTAAAATTCAGGAATTTTTTATTTAATTTCTTTATAATTATTTTACTTCAACGAAATTAACATCGCCTTCGTATTTTTTATCAATAATCAAAATCATTGCAGTTTGAGTTGTGTAAGATTGATTTTCTCCAACCAATTTTCTGTATTTAACCTCAAGAATATTTGCGTTCTTTCGGATTGAAACCGGCTTTAGTTCTACACTTTGGTTTGAAGGATCTTCGATTTGTGCGATGACAAATTCTTTAGAAAAATCAACTGGCGTTGGTTTTCCGTTCTCTCCCATTGTTGTTGCCATTCCAAAAACCTGGTCGAATTCTCCCTGCGTTTCAAATTTCGGATTGTCAATCGCAGCATCAATGTTATTTTTAACGAAATAATTTTTCGCTTCTCTGTAAGGGATTTCTTCATTAAGAGTTGAGTCTCCTGATTTAACTGATGAATTGCAATTAATTAAAATCAATAATACTCCAATGAATGGGATCAATTTTTTTATAATCATGACACTTGTTTTTTCATTCTTCTTTCTAATTCTTCACGCTGATAGTCTCTAACGGTTTTACCCGTTCCGTCGTGTCGCCAGCCTGGAGAATAGAAAAGATATTTTAGTTTATCTGTAAATTTTAAGTCAGGCTGTTTCAGGTCTTTTGCAATTTTTTTCCATTCGTAGAAAACTAAATTCACAGGACCTTTGTCCTCCATTTTGGGATAGATTCCGTATTTGATCGGAACTTCGGGAACTTCTTTTTCAAATGTTCCAAAAATTCTGTCCCATATAATCAGCGCCATTCCCATATTCCTGTCCAGATAACGAATGTTGCAGGCGTGATGAACTCTATGATGTGAAGGTGTAACCATGAACCATTCCAGGAAACCAAGATTCTTAACAGTCTGCGTATGCACCCAAGTCCCATAAACCTGTAAAACCGAATAGGCAACCATAATATGCCAAGGATTGAATCCTAAAAATGCCAATGGCGAAAAGTACAAATACCTGTATAACGGTTGTAAAACAGGACTTCTGAAGCCTGTTGTTATATTGAAATGATCCGAACTATGATGTGTAATATGAACTGCCCAAAATGCCCTGGAATGATGATCTACATAATGCAAAACATAATAAGCAAAATCCTGCAAAACAAAAACAGCTACAAAATACCAAACATTGAATTCCCAAGTAAAAAGGCGATGATGGTAAAAGAAAAACATCACAGCCATAGATACTCCTTTCATCAGAAGATCTAATCCATAATTGAGAATAGCCAGATAAACATTGGATAAAACGTCTTTGGTCTCGTATAATTTTTCCCGGTTGAAATGACTGTAGATCATCTCGCCTAAAATGACAATAGCATGGATTGGGATAGACCACATATAAATAATCCCCTGACCATTTTCACTGAATATTTCGTCTAACATGTTTAATTAGTTCTTATAAATTCCCAAGAAGATCTTCGTATTTTTTCAGGATAATCTCTTTGGAAAATCTGGATTTAATAGATTCTTTAATATTTTCTCTGTTATTATTTTTATAAACAGCGTGTTTTATTCTATCTGCAAAGTTATCATAATCCTCGATATCAGCTATTTCGCCGTTGATTTGATCAATAATAATTTCGTCAATCCCGCCGGGACAATTATTGGTTAAGGAATAAATTCCACAAACTCCTGCTTCTAAAAGGACATTAGGAAAACCCTCGTAACGTGATGACAAAATGAAAAGATCCGCAAACTTGAGATATTGATAAGGATTACTTTTTTTACCATGAAAAATAACATGATCCAAACCGAACATCTCTTTCATCTGAATCAACATTTCCTTGTCACGTCCATCTCCCAGAATATGAAGCAAAATATTCTGATTTTTAAGTCTTGAAAAAACTTTCAGAAGATTATCAAAACCTTTTCTTGCTGATAGATTTCCAATGGCAACCACATTTTTGTGCTGATGAGAAAATTCTGCCGGACGTTCAGATTCATTAAGTTTTTCTTCAATAAAATTAACATCCACAGGATTATTGATCTTAACCAATTTCTTTTTTTTGATGCCGAAATTTTTGATCAGATCATTTTGCATATCATTACTTTGAGCAATGATTTTATCATAACTATTATAGAATTTATAAAAAAATCTGATCTCTTTCCTCGTCACGTGTTGCGAGACAACATTAGTCTCCCGGGCAATGAATCTTGTATTCGGAAATAATCTTGTAAACAAAGACAAATATGCATTTATTTCTCCAAAACCCGAAAAGACAATATCCGGTTTTCTTCTTTTTATTTCTAACAGAATCGGTTTGAGAGAATGTCTGATTCTCGGAGTCTGGATATCGATAATTTCAACATCGGGTTTCAGAAAATCAAGATAAGCGCCTTCTTTTCTCAACAAAAGAATAGAAGGAGAAAACCTGTCCCTGGGAAGATGATTGGCAATTGTTGTCACAATTCTTTCCGCTCCTCCAGTTTCCAAATCGGGTAATATGAAAATGATTGACTTTTTCATACGTAGATGCTCATTTTTTTCAATGTTGATCTAAATCACTATTTGTTTAGCGATTTCATCAATCAAAATTACAAAACCAAAATGGGAATTCCTATAAATAAAAATGCCGGAAAGTTTTCCGACAATTATTATATTTAGTTAGCAACATCACTGATAAATTTGATCCGGAGAACTCTCACTTCATCATCTGTGAGATCATCGCCATATTCAGCCAGTAGTGTTTTCATACTGTCACTCTCTGAGTTTTTCATAAAATCCATAAAATCATCTACAACATCTTCGTCAAAATTTTCTTCAATGTAATAATCGATATTAAGCTTTGTTCCTTGGTAAACAATACTTTCCATTTCAGAAAGAAGATCGCTCATTGATAGATGCTTTGCTTTTGCGATATCCTCCAGATCTATCTTTTTATCAGTATTTTGAATAATAAAAACCTTGTGGCTGGATTTATTGGCCACCTGTTTCATTACAAGATCCTGAGTTCTTTCTATGCCGTTATCCTCAACATATTTCTTTATAAAATCAGCGAATTCTTTTCCGTATTTTCTGGCTTTACCTTCACCTACACCGTAGATTTTCGCAACTTCCTCCACTGTTATAGGATATTGTACTGTCATATCTTCCAGGCTTGGATCCATAAAAACCGTATAAGGCGGAATGCCGTGTTTTTTAGCCACAGTTTTTCTAAGATCCTTTAACTGCCCGAATAACAACTGATCCAGTCCGCCACCAGCCTGAATCTGAACTTGCTCACTGTCAGTTTTTTGCTTGATCTGAGTCAGATCATATTCTCTGTCTTCAGCAATCAAAAACGGTTCTTTGTATTTTCCTGAGATCACATCATTTCCTTTTTCAGAAATTTTCAGAACACCATAAGTTTCGATATCCTTTCTAAGAAAATCCTGAACAGTCGCTTGCCTGATAATCGACTTCCAATAGTTGTCCGTTTCTTCCTTTCCGAATCCAAAGAATTCTGTCTGCTCCAGTTTATAAGATTTGGTAACAGCCGTTTCTTTACCGGCAATGATAGTGATGAGGTCTTTTGTACGGAATTTTTCTCCCAAAGATTTGATCATTTCCAACACTTTTTTCAAATCCCTAGCTGCATCCTTTAACTTGGGCGGATTCTGGGAATTATCGCACATCATTGCACCTTCGCCTTTCACCGGATCGAATTTTTCTCCAAAATAATACAGCAGATATTGTCTTCTACTCATGGATGTTTCTGCATAACCAACCACTTCATTCAGAAGCTGTAGTCCGATTTCTCTTTCGGAAACAGGTTTTTGAGCCAGGAATTTTTCTAATTTTTCAATATCTTTCGGATCATAGAATGCCAGGCAATAACCTTCTCCTCCGTCTCTTCCGGCGCGTCCGGTTTCCTGATAATAGCTTTCCAAAGATTTTGGAATATCATAATGAATTACAAAACGAACATCAGGCTTGTCAATCCCCATTCCGAATGCAATAGTTGCAACAATCACATCCACTTCTTCCATCAGGAATTTGTCCTGATTAGCAACTCTTGTTTTTTGATCCAACCCGGCATGATAAGGTAACGCATTGATCCCATTAACCTGTAAAAGCTGAGCAAATTCCTCCACCTTTCTTCTGCTGAGGCAATAGACAATTCCGGATTTCCCTTTATGCTGATTGATGAATTTGACAATCTCTTTATCAACATTCACTTTTGGACGAATCTCGTAATATAAATTAGCTCTGTTGAAACTTTCTTTGAAAACTAGAGCATTGTTCATTCCTAAAGTTTTCTGAATATCATCCTGAACCTTTGGCGTTGCAGTAGCCGTTAAAGCAATCACGGGAACATCCGCGATCTTATCAATAATGCCTTTCAGGTTTCTGTATTCCGGGCGGAAATCATGTCCCCATTCCGAGATACAGTGGGCTTCGTCAATGGCAACGAAAGATATTTTCACATCTCTCAAAAATTCGAGATATTCTTCTTTGATTAAGGATTCCGGAGCAACATACAACAGCTTTGTTTTGCCAGCCGTAATATCATCCATCACCTGTTTTGTCTGGGATTTGTTAAGAGAAGAATTGAGAACGTGAGCCACACCTTCATCCGAAGATAAACCGTTTACAGCATCTACCTGATTTTTCATCAATGCAATTAATGGAGAAACAACGATGGCTGTTCCTTCAGAAATCAATGCCGGTAACTGGTAACAAAGTGATTTTCCACCACCAGTCGGCATTAAAACAAACACATCTTTTCCACCTAGAAGTTCCTGAATAATCTGCTCCTGTTGTCCTTTGAACTTTGAAAATCCGAAATATTTTTTGAGTTCCGCAGATAAGTTGATGTCTTTTGTGCTCATCCTTTAATATAGTTTGCTAAATTTGCATTTTATTGAAAGGTTATACATTAATGGTAAATCCTGAATTTTAGGGATAAAAAAATGAAGCTAAAAAACTTCATTTTGCTCTGTTAAATTATTAGCGTGAAGATACAAAATAAATATTATTAAAAAAAATAATTAAAAATTTAAAATTTTGGATCCAAAAGGAATAATCGCAAACGCCCACCAAGCGCTGGATATAGAAATAAACGAGTTGACCAATCTCAGAAACCGATTGAATGACAGCTTCATAAAAAGTGTTTTAACCATCAATGAATCGAAAGGGAAATTAATTATTGTGGGGATTGGAAAATCGGCTCACGTTGCCAATAAAATTGTTGCAACGCTTAATTCTACCGGAACGCCGTCTCAATTTTTACATGCTGCAGAAGCGATCCACGGCGATCTTGGTGTGATCCAGAAACAAGACGTAATATTGTGTATCTCCTATTCCGGAAATTCTCCGGAGATTGTCAATCTTCTTCCATTTCTGAAAGATTACTCATCCGCTTTAATCGGGATGACAGGAAATCCTGAAAGTAAATTAGGAAAAGCTGCAGATATTGTTCTCAATACACACGTTGACAAAGAAGCATGTCCTAATAAATTAGCTCCGACAAGTTCAACCACTGTTCAGATGGCTTTGGGTGATGCTTTAGCCGTTTGTTTGATGGAACTTAATGGATTTAAAGATATTGATTTTGCTAAATTTCATCCAGGTGGAAGTCTCGGTAAAAATCTGACTGCAAAAGTTGAACAATTTGTTTCTCAAAATAAGCCGCAAGTTTCTCCGGAATCAGGAATCAGGGATGTCATCATCTCTGTCAGCGGTTCAAAACACGGAATTACCGTAGTGATAGAAAACGAAACAATTGTTGGCGTAATTACAGACGGAGATATCCGAAGAATGCTTCTAAATCAGGATGACATCTCAAAGGTTAAAGCGTCTGACATCACAAGTAAAAACCCAAAAACGATTAACAAAAATAATCTTGCAAAAGAAGCGATGCAAATTTTGAAAGAATTCAATATCGGTCAGCTTGTAGTGACAGATCAAGGCAAATATTACGGGATTATCGATATCCATACTTTATTGGACGAAGGTATTAATTAAGTGTAAATTTTTGAATCAATTATCAATATATCATTAATATAGAATAATGAGCGAAGAAAAGGAAATGTCCTTCCTTGGACATATTGGAGAGTTGAGGTCACATCTTGTGAGATCTATTTTAGCAATTGTTATTTTAGCAATTGTAGTTGGTTTTAACATCAACTGGGTAATGGATCATATCTTTTTTGGTCCTACAAGAAATGACTTTTTAACTTTCCGAATTGTGAATCATTTTTCCAGAGAATTGACCGGCAATGATAGTTTTATTTTACCGGCTCACTTCAGTGTCCAGCAGAAGCAGTTGTTCCAGCAATTCAATGTGATGATGGCGGTTTCAATTTTCTCGGGTCTTGTTCTAGCTTTTCCTTATATCATTTGGGAACTGTGGAAATTTATCAGCCCGGCTTTGATGCCCAATGAGAAAAAGAATTCGATCTTCTATATCAATTCGATCTGGATGCTTTTTATGGCTGGAGTCTTAACAGGTTATTTTTTGATTTTGCCTTTTGCAATTAACTTCGGATTGTTGTTCAAAGTTTCCGATAATATCGTTCAGCTGTTTGACTTGTCAGATTACACTACTCTATTTTTACAGGTCACAATGGGGATGGGTGTGGTTTTTCTTTTTCCAATTGCAGTTTACATTTTAACATCAATTGGAATTCTGACTCCAAAATTCCTGAAAACTTACAGAAGGCATGCCATTGTTTTAATAATGGTTGTTGCAGCGATTATCACACCGGCAGATGTCCTGAGTATGATGGCAGCAGCATTGCCTTTGGTAATTCTTTATGAATTCAGTATACTGATGTCGAATATTGTTTATAAGAAAATCCAGAAGCGGGAACTCAAAAAAGAAATTTAATTAAAAACTAAATCAGTAATTAATATTGCTGATTTTTTTATTAAAGATAAATTAACCCTTCACGATTTCCTTTCTGATTCTGCTGAGTGATGTATCCGTGATCCCCAGATAGGACGCTACATTTTTAAGTGGCGCAAATTTCAGAACGTCAGGTTTTTCTTGAATTAAGTCTAAATAACGTTCTGTTGCCGATTTGGTAATCATTTCCACAGAACGGTTTTTGAGATAAAACAACTGATAAGACATCCACGCTCTGCCCCATTCTGTCAACGCCGGAATACTATGAAACAGTTCCTGGAAATCATCATAGCTGATTTTCCAAACCGAGCAATCCGTCTCTGCCTGAATATTTTCTATCGAAGGGATCCTTTGAAATAATGATGATGCTTCTATCACAATATCAGATTCTGTAAAGAAATTAATGGTGATGTCGTTAGAATCAATATCATAAACGAAAGATCGCACAACACCGCTTTCTAAAACAAAATATGAATTGAGGATGTCATTTTCCCTTAAGAAAAAATCACCTTTTTTATAATTGATTTTTTGATGTTTGCTGAAGATAAGATTAAGATCTCCTTCGGAAAATGCAGGATGCTGATAGATACTTTTTAATATGTCCATAAATGAAAAAACGGAAAATCTAAAATAGTAGATTTCCCGTTATAAAGAATAATTTTATTCGAAATTTTATTTCAAGGCATTTACAGCCGCTTCGTAATTTGGTTCCTGACCTATTTCCGGAACTTGCTCCGTGTAAATTACAGTTCCTTTTTCATCCAAAGCAACCACAGCTCTGCTCAATAATCCTCTCAAAGGAGAATCATCCAAAGTCACACCATAATCTTCTCCGAAATTACCTCTGAAATCTGACAACACTTCTACATTATCAAGGCCTTCAGCAGCACAAAATCTGTTAAGAGCAAAAGGTAAATCTCTGGAAACGTTTATAACAACGGTATTTTCCAAAGAACTCGCTTCCTTGTTGAATTGTCTTGCAGAAGCGGCGCAAACGCCAGTATCAATGCTTGGGAAGATATTCAGCAACACTTTTTTTCCTGTATAATCCGCCAGATGCTTTTCCGACAGATCTGCTCCAACTAATGTGAATTCCTGAGCAACAGTTCCAACTTCCGGCAAACTGCCTACAGTATGAATAGGATTTCCTTTGAATGTAATTTGTGACATTGTTCTATTTTTATTAAGATTCAAAATTAGATATTTTTAATTTAAATAACATTAATAAATTTCATATTTTCGCAGCCAAAATTATATACACGATGAAAAAAATCAATCTTAGTGTATTACTGGTTTTTCCCTTGTTGGCAAGCGCTCAGTCGGTCATTGGTAATATCAATTCCGGTGCAGTTTCTGAGAATTCCTTTAACCATTCTGTTGGAGAAATCTATGTAATAGCGTCTAATCCGGACGATGCCAGTTCTGGGACACTGGGAATCTTGTACCAAACCACTTTAAAGGTTTTGGGAATCAATGAAATTTTAAAAGACGATGTCAAAATCTATCCGAATCCAACAGCAGATTTTATCAATCTGAAATTGAGTTCGAAAAATAAGATAGATGAAGCGGTTATCTACGATAATTCCGGCAGAATGGTTTTTAAAACAAAAATAAAATCGGATAAGATAGATTTACGTTCCCTAAATACAGGAATTTATCTGCTTTATTTCACAAATACAGACATTAAACCTATAAAAATTATAAAAAAATAAAAACCAAATGAAAAAACTCTACATCGCTTTTAGCTTATTTTTAGCTTCATTAGCTTATTCGCAAGTTCCCCAGGCTTTCAGTTACCAGACCATTGCTTTCAATTCTGCTGGTGCACCAATTGCTAATGGAAACGTCAACTTTAGAATCAGCATCCTGGACAATTCTGCAACAGGAAATGTTTTATATACTGAAACTCATACTAAAACAACCAATTCCAAAGGTTTGGTTAACCTTAATATCGGACAAGGAACTGCAACTACAGGAAACTTCGGCGGAATCAATTGGGGAACGAATCCGAAATTTGTAAAAGTAGAAATGGATCCAGCTGGCGGAAGTAATTATACAAATGTTGGCGTAAATCAGTTGATGAGTGTGCCTTATTCCCAAGTTAGTAAAACGGTTGTGACTGGACCTGGACAAGGAATTACTTTGGTCTCTCCGAACGGAACTCCTTATGAAGTGAAAGTAAATGATGCTGGACAACTATCTTTACCAACTTCAAATTCATCAAGCACAAGTCCATCAAACTTATATTTATATGGTTCTTTTAATAATTGGTCTGCGACATCTTCGATTGAATTTGGCAAAAATATTCAACCGTTTGGTTCTGGTTTTAATGGTTTCATTTATCTAAAATCAGGAGACCAAATTAAATTCTTAGCAGATCAAACAGGAAATGTAATTTTAGGTAGTAGTGATGGATTATCCGGAAATTTAACTCAAAACGGTAATGCCATCAAGATTCCTTCTAATGGATATTACAGTATTTCGGTAAGTCAAAGTAATTACTATCAGATTTCTCCTATAAATATTTCGTATGGAGGTGTAACTATGAATTATGATTATACCAATTATACTTCCACTAATTTTAATTATAAAAATACTTACCCTACGACCATCAACAATTCTATAAAATTAGGAACATATACTTTTGGAGACAATTTGAATGATGGAAGTTTAGATTATAATGGATCAGATATATATACTCCGACAAGTAATGTTTTGAAAACAAAAATTAATTTTAATGGCTCCGGAACTTATCAGACTGTTAAGACCTTCACACCTCCTGCAACTCTTTATACAAAAGTTTACTACACTGATGGAACAGTAGGAAATCAATCAATAACTATGTCTTCATCTTCGAATATATTTACAGGATATTTCACCACTACTAATCCTGCGGTGATATATTTTACAGATTCATATACTGGAAACGGCACAATTCAATATGGAGGAGAAAATAATATATTAACACTTGCTAGTCAAGGTTTCATTAATGTTCCAGAACCTGGCAATTATTCTGTAAAATTAGATTTCAATACATCAAGTTATATAGTTCAAAAACAATAATTATACACGAGGCTGTCTTAAAAGACAGTCTTTTTTTATTCTAATCAGTTGAAAAACACTCAAAAATCATATTTCTGATGTTAGAAAATTATTATAAAAACACTAAATTTGTCTGTTTTGAAAAAACAGTAAATAAAATCAACTACTATAATGTCAGAAAAATCAAAAATTATCTACACGCTTACGGATGAAGCGCCAATGCTTGCAACCCATTCTTTTTTGCCTATCGTTAAGGCCTTTACTTCGGTTGCAGACGTTAACATCGTTCCAAAAGACATTTCACTTTCAGGGAGAATCCTGGCTAATTTTCCAGAATTCTTGACTGATGACCAAAAAATCGGAGATGCTTTGTCGGAATTGGGTGAATTGGCAACTACTCCGGAAGCGAACATTATTAAATTACCAAATATTTCTGCTTCTGTTCCTCAATTAGATGAGGCTATTGCAGAATTGCAATCAAAGGGTTTCGCAGTTCCAAATTATCCTGCTGAACCAAAAAATAACGAAGAAAAAGCAATCAAAGCTAAATATGCTAAAGTCTTAGGTTCTGCTGTAAACCCTGTTCTAAGAGAAGGGAACTCAGACAGACGTGCGCCTAAAGCAGTTAAAAACTATGCAAAAGCAAACCCGCACAAAATGGGTGACTGGAGTGCTGACAGCAAAACAGATGTGGCGCATATGACCAGGGGCGATTTCTACGGAACAGAAACTTCTACTACGGTTGAAAAGGATTCTAATTACAGAATTGTATTCTTCGGAAATGACGGTTCTGAAAAAGTTCTGAAAGATTTTGCAAATCTTAAAGCTGGTGAAGTAATCGATTCTTCTGTAATGAACCTTAACTCATTGAAGGCTTTTGTTCAGACAGCAATCGATGAAGCAAAACAAAGAGGTGTCATTCTTTCTGCGCACTTGAAAGCAACAATGATGAAAATCTCTGACCCGATTATCTTCGGAGCTATTGTTGAGACGTTCTTCAAAGATGTTTTCTCTAAATATGCTGAGACTTTCAAATCTCTGGATATCAATCCAAACAACGGGTTACAAAATCTTTACGATAAAATTGCCGGAATTCCTCAGGAAGCGGAAATCAAAGCGGACATTGATAAAGCGTTAGCCGAAGGACCAAAAGTAGCGATGGTCAACTCGGACAAAGGCATCACTAATTTCCACGTTCCTTCCGATATCATCGTTGATGCTTCTATGGCGGCATTGATCAGAAATGGCGGAAAAATGTGGGACAAAACCGGTGCGGAAGATGATACGGTTGCTATTATCCCGGACCGTTCTTACGCAGGATTCTATCAGGCTGCCATTGATGATATGAAGGCTAACGGAAAACTGGACCCAACAACAATGGGTTCTGTTCCTAATGTTGGTTTGATGGCTCAAAAAGCGGAAGAATATGGTTCGCACGATAAAACTTTCCAGGCTGAAGCTGACGGAACTGTAAAAGTTCTTGACGAAAACGGAAACGTTCTTTTGGAGCAAAAAGTTGAGAAATCTGATATTTTCAGAATGTGTCAGACCAAAGATGCTCCAATCCAGGATTGGGTGAAATTAGCTGTCAACAGAGCGAGATTATCGGACACACCTGCTATTTTTTGGTTAGATAAGGCAAGAGCGCACGATAGAGAAATCATTAAAAAAGTTGAGAAATATCTTAAAGATTACGACACAACCGGGCTTGACATCAGAATCCTTGATGTGAAAGACGCAATGACAGAAACGCTTAAAAGAGCAAGAGAAGGCAAAGACACGATTTCGGTTTCCGGAAATGTTTTGAGAGATTATTTGACCGACCTATTTCCTATTTTGGAATTGGGGACTTCTGCAAAAATGTTATCTATTGTTCCATTGATGAATGGCGGTGGTTTGTTCGAAACCGGAGCCGGTGGTTCTGCACCTAAACACATCGAGCAGTTTATCGAGGAAGGTTATTTGCGTTGGGATTCTTTGGGTGAATTCTTAGCATTGCAGGCTTCTTTGGAACATTTGGCTCAGACTCAGAACAATCCGAAAGCACAGATTTTAGCAGATGCTTTGGATGAAGCAAATGCTAAATTCTTAGCAGAAGACAAATCTCCGGGAAGAAAATTAGGAACAATTGATAATAGAGGTTCACATTTCTATCTGGCAACTTATTGGGCAGAAGCTTTGGCAAACCAGAGCAAAGATGCTGATATTGCTGCGAAATTTACTCCAGTTGCAAAAGCATTGACAGAAAACGAAAGTAAGATCAATGAAGAATTGATTGGTGCTCAAGGTAAGCCTCAGGAAATTGACGGCTATTACAGACCGGATTTTGATAAAACTGATTCTGCAATGAGACCGTCTGCAACACTTAATGAAATTGTAAACGGAATCTAATCTTATTCCTGTTAAAATTAATATAAAACCCTTAACAAATGTTGAGGGTTTTCTTTTGTTTAATTAATTTGCAGAAAGAAATTAAAATTAATATTTATGACGCTTTTTGATATGAAAAAAATCTTTATTTTTTTTATCTATGTTGTTGGGATTTTGCAGTTTAAAGCTCAGGGAAGAATAGATAAAGCTATTCAGAATCTGGAACAAAATTATTCGCAGGAGAAAGTCTATGTTCTATTGGACAAAGACAATTATGTTGTCGGCGATAATATCTATTTCAAATCTTTTGTTTTCGATGGCTACAGACGCTCAACCATTTCCAATACTTTGTTTGTCGAGTTATACGACCACAACAAAAATCTAGTTGATAAAAGAACTATTGCGCTTAAAAACGGCGAAGGCGACGGCTCGTTTGTTCTAACAGAAGCTTTAAAAGAAGACATATATTTCTTTAGAGCTTATACAGCTTGGATGGCTAATTTTCCAGAGGAATTTAATTTTATGAAACAGGTTCCGATTTACAATCCTAAATCCGAACAAAGATTAATTCTTGATAAAAACACCAAATGGACAGCTAATGCTTTTCCGGAAAGTGGAACTTTTATTGAGAATATTAATACGAAAATTGCTGTAAGATTATTCTCTCAAGGTATTCCTCCTGCGAGCTGGAGCGGTTATGTCATCGATGCAGAAAAACCCACTGAAAAATTAATTAGTTTCAAAGGATTGGATCAAAACGTCAGTATTTTTAATCTAACACCAAAAGCCGGGAAAAATTACAAAGTGATTATTGAGGATAATAAAGGAACTAAACAAACTGTTGCTTTGCCAGCTGTAGCTAATTCCGGGATTAATCTGCAGATATCAAGCGGTAACGACGGAATCAATTATACATTAAAGAGCAGCAATCTTCCGGAAGGTTTAAAAGGTCACAGTATTGTTGGAATCATTAATAATCAAATGGTTTACAGAGCTAACATCAAAAATGCTTCAGTAGAAATTTCCAGTAAAATTCCTACAAAAATCAGTGATGATAAAAATGCGGTGTTGCAATTGGTGATATTCAATGATAAAGAAGAAGTTGTTGCTAAAAGATTGTGTTTCGTTAAACCAAAAAATCTGATGATTGAGCAGCCTACTTTTGCATCAACATCTCTTAATAATGAGCCTCGTGCCTTCAACAGCTTTGAATTAGAACCTGATACAGATTATCCAAGTTATACAGTTTTAGTAAAAGAAAACACCAAAACTGAAAGTACAAATGATAATAATATCCTAAGTGCGCTTTGGCTGACAGGTGATATCTCATCTCCTATTTTTTCACCGGCTCAGTATTTTTCCAAGAATGCCAATGCAGATGCGTTAGATGCTTTATTAATTTCAGAAAGTTGGAAAAGATTTGATTGGGATTCTCTTTTAACCGGAAAAACGCCTGAAATCAAATATAAACCCGAATCCAATTTATCGTTCAAAGGAAAAGTCACTAATAATGGTCGCATCATTCCAAATAAAAGCGTCAATCTATTATTTAATGCAGGAGGAATAGATAAAGGAATTTCTCAGGCTGTAACGGATGACAATGGTTTTATCTATCTCAACAATATTTATTTTGATGAACCTTTGATTATTTCTTATTACTTGAATCAGGATAAAAGTAAAGCTTCCGAATCTGACAATGTCAATATTTATTTTCAACCGTTGACAAACAATATTATCTACAAAGGTAATTTACCGGCAACCAATTATCGTTTGGCAGAATCTTCACAAAATGCTCAAATGAGTTCCGATGTTGCCAAAGCACTTCAAAACAAAAAAAATCAACAGATATTAAAAGCTGCTAACGAAGAAACTCAGATTGAAGAAGTCCAAGTTACTGCAAAGAAAGTTGATTTGAAAGAAAAATTGGATAAAGAATTATCAAGCGGAAGATTCAGTGGAATGAACGCGACTATTTTTGATTTGGTTAATGAAAATCAGGATGCGCAAACTTCTCTCAATATTATGCAATGGTTGCAAGGCAGGGCTGCAGGATTGACCTTCACAATGGATAGTTCCGGTAATTATATTCCAAGTATCCGTGGCTCACAAGCTAAATTATATTTAGATGAAATGCCTGTTGATGCAAGTATGATCAATTCTCTCCCTGTCAGCAATATTGCAATGGTGAAGATTTTGAAAAATGACGGACTGGTTGGTAATGCTGTTGCAATCTATACAAAACGAGGCAATATGTTAGCTGCCGAAAATGACAAAAAAGAACTGAACAACAAAACAATTTTGAGAGGTTATGATAAAGCGGTTGATTTCGAACAACCCGATATTACCAGCGATGCTTATAAAAAAGTCGTAAAAGATACACGTGAACTTCTCTATTGGAATCCTAATCTAACTCCAGAATCCGGACTTCCTGCAAGAGCCATATTCTTTAATAATGATGAAGCTAAAAATCGGGAAATTACGATCATTAGTTTTGATAAAGATGACAAGCTTCTTTATTACGATGAAGTGAAATAAGATTATTTTTTTAAAAAAGAATATTTATATAATTTGAAAATAAAAAAAGACTGAAAAATTTCAGTCTTTTAATTTATAACATTTTCAAGTTGTTAACTTCTTGTTCCGTAAGGATTCTCCAATGCCCTCGTTTGATATTTTTCTTAGTTAATCCGGCAAACATCACTCTGTCGAGCGCTTCCACTTCGTATCCGAGCTTTTGGAAAATTCTTCTGATGACTCTATTCCAGCCGATGTGGATTTCGATTCCAACCTCATTTTTCGGTTTTCCTTCGATGTAGGAGATGCTGTCCACTTCTGCAACACCTTCTTCCAAACGGATGCCTTCTGCAATTGATTTCAAATCTTCAATGGATAATTTTCTATCCAGTGTCACGTGGTAGATCTTTCTCATATTAAAAGACGGATGCGTCAGCTTTTTCGTCATATGTCCGTCGTTCGTCAAAAGAATAACGCCAGTTGTCTGTCTGTCGAGTCTTCCTACAGGGAAAATTCTGTATGGCGACGCATTCGCCGTCAGATCCATTACCGTTTTTCTCGCTTTCTCGTCTTTGGTGGTCGAGATATAACCTTTTGGTTTGTTCAATAGAACATAAACCGGTTTTTCCGGCGTGATATTTTGTCCATCGAAAACTACTCTGTCTGTTTTCTGAACCTGGTAACCCATTTCGGTCACCACTTTCCCGTTCACTTCCACAAGACCTTGTGTAATCAGTTCGTCCGCTTCTCTCCTGCTGCAAATCCCGGAATTGGCAATATATTTATTAAGCCTTATGGATTCTTTCGGAACCGATTTGCTTATTTTATCGAATCTTCTTTTCTGGATAAAAGATTTCGTTTTATTTTCGTCTTTTTCAGTTCTGCTAAAAGGTTTTTTCGGACCAAATTTTCTATCGCCGTTTTCATATTTGTCTCGGCTGTCAAAACGGTTTCCACCTCTTGTAGTTTTTGGACCTTTTGAATTTCCGAAAGATTTTCCACTTCCAGAATTTCCTCTGCTATCACTGGAGCTACGGGAGTTTCCGGAAGGTCTGCTGCCTCCAGATGGTCTTGGTTTTCTGTTTCTACCTGATTGATTTCCGTCTCCGCTCATTTTCTAAAATTTTTGCAAAGATAGTGAATTAGTTAAGAAATCGCCATTATTTGGAAATGCAAACGTCAATGAAGATATAGCAATTGCATATGAGAAATAAAAAACAATAAATATCTACATATGAATTCCGAATTATGGATTGATTTTAACGAAAATTGAAAATAATGTAATCTTAATTTTTTCTTTTAAAAAATATATAATCAGTAGCAATAGGTTCCAAACCTGCTTCCTTCATCAGCATTGCAATCTGACCACGATGATAAGTGGAATGATTGATAAAATGAAATAAAATCCCCTGAATCGAATTGCTGAATTCCTGTCCCTTAGATGTTTTATAAGTAATGATTTCATCAAGGTTTCGTTCATTAAGAATTTTACAGCTATGATTGTAATTATCTGAATTAATATTCAATAATGAATTATCAGCATTAATCTGCCAAACTCCGAATGTAATTTGATTAAGGATTCTTGCATTCCAAATCTGATGCGCATTCAGAATATGATTGAGGAGATTTTTGCCTTTTTCCGGCCACACAGAATTATTCTCCAAAAAATCCTGAATCAGTAATTGATTAAAATGCAGGTTATATTCTAAAAGATCTTGGAAATGTTCTTTCATTACTCAAACATTTCTGCCAAACGAACTTTCTTAATTTCATCAGCATTATAAAGCTCATCAACTGTTTTCTTAACTTCTAATTTGGGGTAAAGGTTGACACCAATCAATTTGATTTTGCCTTCTTCAACCCAGCTTTGTTCTTTTGTTGCGTGCTCAAAAATCATTTTCTGGATCTCCCCGGATTTCAACAATACCAGATAACCGCCTTTTTCTTCAATTTCAAGGAATAATCTCCAGGACTTTTCAGCGAATTGCTGCGTGATATTTTCTACGAAATAACTTCCGGAAGACGCGTCTTCGAAAACGTTAATGATACTTTCATAAGCTAAAACTATCTGTTGTTTAAAAGATATTTCTTTGGAAAGTTCTGTTTGATTCTCGATTTTATAATCATTGGAAAAAACCGCATCCGCACCGCCAATCATCGCTGAAGCCAATTCCAAAGTGGACCGAATCAGATTATTTTCTTCATCGTTTTTAGCTTTATTTCTGAACGACGTTTCCGCAAAAATGTAAGGAATCAAATCTTTATCAAATTCTTTGGAAAGCTGATTAAACAGGTATTTAAAAGCCCGGATTTTCGCCATTTCGAAAAAATAATTGGAACCAATAGCCAATCGGAAAACGAGCTTTTCAAGAATCTCCGTACCGAATTTTTCTACTAATTCTTTAGATTTCGCCAAAGCAAAAGCCAATTGCTGAATAATGGATGCACCGGCATTTTGATGCAGACTTACGTCAATTCCAATTTGTCTTTCAAAGGCTTTCGATAATAATTCGCCTGCCATGTGTTCATTGATTTCTGCAGTTTTATCATCAGAAAAAACATCAACTAAAGAAAAATAACGATTGGTTTCTTCGGTCAAAATATGTTCTGCCAAATCCGGATTGTTGATGAAAATTGTCTTTTCCTGCAAACCTTCATTATTTTCATTCAATAGAACAGCGAAAGCCTGTTGTTTCAAACCATCTTGATATTCTGCCACAAGATGTGTACTTTCTTCTACTTTTGGAAGAATTTTGGTTTCGGAATTGTTTTGATAATAAGGTTTTACCTCAATATTTTCCAGATTATCTTTAGAAAGAATTTCATAAATATTTTCTGTCTTGAGTTGCTTCTTTACAAGCTTTTCCCAATCTTCCAATGTACTTTCTATGAAACTCATTTTTATATTATTTTTTTGCAATTTTAGAACTATCTACTACTAATATGAAAATCTCCTCATTCGGCTTTTTCATAAAGTAATTTTCACGGGCGTATTTTTCCTTTTCCTGCTTGTTGTTCATCAGCTTACGGTAGAATTTGTCATTCTTTTCATATTCTGTTTTGTAGAATTCGCGTTGGCTTTCGTAACGGCTGATTTCACCATTCAGTTCATTGATAACCAGAAAAGAAGTGCTGTCAAAAAATATCATCCAAACCAAAAATCCAACCAATGTCAACACATACTTGTTGAACACATAAGTCTGGAAAAACTTAAGTGTCGGCGATTTTTTCTTGATATCTTTGATTAATTCTTTCATAATAAATATTTTATTAATGAACTTTTTTTAGAGAATTGTTTATCACTGTTGTTAAGAAATCAATGGCTACAGAATTCTGTTTCATATTCGGAACAATCAAATCGGCTTCGTTTTTGGAAGGCTCAATAAATTCCTGATGCATCGGTTTCAATGTCGTCTGGTAACGGTGAAGAACTTCTTGCAGATCTCTTCCCCTTTCCTGCGTATCTCTGCGGATTCTCCTGATTAATCTCTCGTCAGAATCTGCATGAACAAATACTTTCAGGTCAAACTCTTTCAACAATTCTTTGTTGGTTAAAACCAAAATTCCCTCCACTATCAAAACACTTCTTGGCTCTACTGTAACGTAGTCGCCGGTTCTGGAGTGTGTTACGAAAGAATAAATCGGCTGTTCTATGTTCTGATGATTTTTAAGTGCCTTGACATGTTCCAGCAAGAGTTCAAAATCAATTGATTTTGGGTGGTCGTAATTGAGAACTTCTCTTTCTGATAAGGTCAAATTAGGATTATCGTGGTAATAATTATCTTGAGAAAGCACATTAACACCTTCTAAATTAAGCTGTTGAAGAATCTTATTAACAACTGTTGTCTTCCCGGAGCCTGTTCCTCCGGCTATACCAATCACGAGCATCTCTACATTTTTTACAAAAATACTATAATTTTTTTTTCAGAATAAAAATAAATCCGAATTAATTGCACAAAAAAAAGCTGCAATCTGCAGCTCTTTCTATTTTCGTCTTCCGCTATTTTCGGTGGAACGATTTTCAGTTTGAGGTTGAACCTGTTTTTGTGGAGATGTTCTTATATTATTCTGATTCCTTCTTGTTGGTTCAACACGAGTATTATTTCGGTTTCCGGTGGCAGGTTGAGATCTCACATTATTTTGATTAATCATTCCAGTATTTCTCTGGCTTCTTGCAGGTTGAATTCTGATATTCTCATTATGCATCGAGTTTCGTCTAGGCGAGATAACAATATTATTTCTCACTCTGCTATTGGAATTATATATCGCTCCGTTTCTGTAATAATTGTTATTATTATCCAGATAAATAACATTTGGGGCATACCAATAACCGTCAGGAGACCTGTAATAGCCATCAATATAACCGTCCGAATATCCTTGAGAATATGGGTCATTGTAACTGTATGAATCCGGTGCCGCTACACAAGAAATTAAACTCATTGCAAAAGCAGCTAATATCATTTTGATTGAATTTTTCATTTTCTTCGATTTTATAAATTATACATTTTCAGTATAACAGATAAATTACAAAGAATCTGCCAAGATAGAAATCAAAAAACACCTATCTGATAATTATAACAAAATTGAGTATTATTCTTCAGGAGAAATTCCCAAAACATAATAGAAAACAGCCAAAACTCTGGCAAAAAATTCCCGGGTGTGATTTCTGTAGAAGCTTTCGTTTCTGCTAACATCTTGAGCATCATAACCAAGTGCATTCATTCCATTATTTCTGGCAAAAAACAATGCTCTGAGGTTATGAAAGCCCTGTGAAACGATAATTACATTTTTTTGACCGTAAACATTTTTGCAACGAAGAATACTTTTATGCGTATTGAAGCCTTTCGGATCTTCAATAATGATATTTTCGGGAACGCCTTCTGTGTAAACAAGAAAACGTTTCATGGCGGCAGGTTCGTCATAGTTTTCACTTTTCTCACCGCTGACAATGATTTTTTTGATTTTCCCGTGATGATATAATGTTCCGACGGCATCCATTCTTGCTGTGAAATAAGGATTGGCAACTCCGGAACGCATTTTGGGAGAAGTTCCTAAAACCAGAGCGCAATCTCTTGGTGGAACTTTGCTGATTTTCGTATAAGTTCTTCCGCTGGTTAAGGCCACGACCCAGAAATTCGCTAAAATCAATAGCAAAATTCCCAGCTCTGCAAGCCTTAAAATAATCTTCAGAAAATCAGCAACCTTCTTAAACATTAGTTATATAAATCAAAATCTAAATATACATCTTTGCTCATTGCTATGGAAACACAAGGTAGAATTTTTCCCTGGCGTTTTTCATTTTCCGTCAGATATTCGTCTTCTGTCATATCCACTTCCCCGTTTTTCAAATAGCAGAGACAGCTTCCACAGATTCCGGATTTGCAGGAATAAGGCAGTTTATAACCCAAATCCAATAATTGCTGAAGGATTTTGCGTTCGTTATTTTTTAGAATAATCCCATCTTTTTCAATATGATTGAATTTTATTTTAACATTCACATTCTCAATCAAAGGAAACTCTTTTTCCGTTGGATAGATGTCTTCGTTGAAAGCTTCGAATAATTCGAAATGAATATTCTTTTTCGGAATGCCGTGGTTATAGCAGGCATTTGCTACGGATTTGATCATTGCACCAGGTCCACAAATCAAAACTTTGTCTGTACTGTCCCAAATTGTCGATTCTTCATCCTCTTCATCCAAATGAAGAATCTGATTGATGATCAAAGAAATTTTTCTCTCATCCAATCGTCCCTGGAAAAGCTTATCCTTAACAAGTTCTTGCGACAGGAAATAATAAACCTGGAATCTCCCGACATTTTGTTTCTGCAGATCTTCCAGCTCCTGTTTCAGAACAATATCCTCATAACTTTTGTTGCCATAGAAAAGAAAGATCCGGGCAAACTGTTCATTGTGAAGAATATTCTTAATGTGACTTATAATTGGTGTAATTCCTATTCCGGAAGCAAAGGCAAGAATGGTCCGTTTTTCATTGGGTCTTGAAGGAAGAAAAAATCTGCCCAAAGGTTCACTTACAGAGATTTCGTCACCGATATGATAATTCCTGAACAGGAAATCGGTTGAGCTTTCGTCGCCATTGATTTTTATCGCCAGATCAATTTTGTTTTCAAAAGGTGCCGATGTGAAAGAATAATCATTCTGAATTTCTTTTTCATTGAAATGATATTTCAGCGTTACATATTGCCCGGCCTGATATTGATAGTGCTGTTTCAGTTCCTCAGGAATTGCCAATTCCAGCTCAAATGCATTTTTGGTCAATTGTCGTTTTTTAGCTATTTTTAGCCTGTGAAACTGAGGTTGATTCGCGATTGTTAATTGATTCTCCATTGTCAAGAATCAAATTTAATGAAAATTGACAAAAGAAAAAACATAAATAGCAAGGGAGATTTTCAGTTTTAAAGAAAATAAAATTATGAAAAAACTAGTTATATATTCAGTCATATCACTCAGCTTTTTAGCTTGTAAAAAGAACGATGAAAAAGTTGCTGAAAAAGAAGCAAAAGAAGATTCTATAAAAGTCGAACCGACTAAAAGTGAAGCTGATGTTGCACAGCTGAAAGAATATTCTCCGGAAAAAATTTCAACTTTTTTGAAATCAAATCATTCTGATACTCTTTATGTGACCAATTTCTTTGCAACCTGGTGTGGACCATGCATGCACGAGATTCCGTTTTTCAAGAAAAAAATGGAAGAATTGACCAATCAGCCTGTGAAATTTACATTCGTAAGTCTTGACAATAAAACAGATTGGACAACAGATGTCAGCGATTTTGCGGATGAATACGATATTAGAAAAAATGTTGTCCTTTTGGACGGAACACTTTTGAATCAGGAGTTTTTCAAGCAAAATTTCCAGTCTTGGAATGGTGAAGCGATTCCTTTTACCTTGATTAGAAAAGGTGATAAATCTGATGAAACAGTTGGTTCTATGAGCGAAGAAATGCTAAATCAGAAGATCGAAAAACTATTAGCTCAAAATTCCACTGCAAAAGTTGTTGAGAATAAAGAAAAAGCAGGAATTTCTGGCCCGAAAAAATCTTTGAAATAACAATTTATTCTTGATGAAACGTTTTCCTATTCTGGTAACATTGATAATCGTATCGGCGATTATTGCGTTTTTCATCAATCTCAATGTTGGTTTTGCAAAATTGAATTTTTCTGATTTTATCAATTCAGAATCTGAGAATTTTCAAATTGCCGGATTTAGAATTAATCGTGCTTTGGCAATGCTTTTGATAGGAATAGCGATTCCGACCAGCGGATTTCTTTTACAGGAATATTTCAAGAATCCTTTGGCAGGTCCTGATGTTTTGGGAATCACTTCGGTTTCCAGTCTATTTGTTGCGTTTTATATTTTCTTTTCACAGAATATTGTCATTCCGGATTTTTTACAGAATAGTTTTATCAGTTTGTCATCCATTGTTGGAAGTATTGTTCTGATGATGATTTTACTCTTATTTTCGAATCGATTTCGGGATAAAAGCTTCATTATTATTTTTGGATTTTTGATTTCGGCTTTGGCTGGCGCTGTTGTTTCGTTTCTCCAGTTTTATGTGGAAAGTCAAAGTCTGAAAAATTATATGCTGTGGACTTTTGGAGCGAATAACCAAGCGAGTTTAGTTCAAATTTCGATTCTTACGGTTTTAATTTTAATCGGACTGATTTTCACTTTCAGATCTATAAAACCATTGATTGGAAATGCTCTCGGGAGTGCTTATGCCCAAAGTTTCGGCATCAGTCAATCCAAACTAAAAATCAGCATTATTGTTGCTTCTTCTCTACTTTCTGCTTCAGTTACGGCATTTTTAGGACCTATTTTATTTATCGGCGTTGTCGTTCCGCATTTTTGCAGAATGATCTGGAATCCTGCACAACTCTGGCATCAATGGATTCTGAATATTATTTTAGGTATTTTTATAATGCAGGTTTTTTCGATTATTTCGGAACTGAGTCAGTTTCCGATTAATATTATTACAACCTTCTTTGGAATTCCTGTGATATTGTTGATGTTGATGAAGAAAGTATAATATAAAATTAAACACAATATTTGTCATTCCGAAGGAATCTAAACGATACTGAGATTCCTTCGGAATGACAAAAAAAGAGAATTAATGCGATGAGCAATTTCCTAGAATTAAAAAACACAACAATCGGCTATTCAAATCCTTTGGTTTCGGATATTGATTCTTCCTTGGAATTAGGCGAAGTTTGCTTGTTGATGGGAAATAACGGTATCGGAAAAACCACTTTAATCAAATCTATTCTTGGACAAAACAAGCTTTTAAAAGGCGAAATTTTCATGAATGGGAAATCAATTCAGAGATTAGACTCAAACGAAATAGCTTCTCAAGTTGCCATTGTTTTTTCAAAATCCGAAATCCCTGATAATTATACGGTTACGGATTTGATTTCTCTCGGAAAATATATTCATTATTCATTCTACTTTAAATTAAATGAAACTGATAAACTGGAAATTACTGAAATCATAAACAAACTCAATTTATCAGAATATCAAAACAAAAAACTAACTGAATTATCAGACGGTAATCTTCAAAAAGCCTTCATTGGAAGAGCTTTGGCCCAAAATTCACCTTTCATTATTCTGGATGAACCAACCACGCATTTAGACGAAGAAAATAAATTAACAATCCTTTCACTTCTCAGAAATCTTGCTAAATCAGAAAACAAACTGATTCTTTTCTCTTCTCACGATTGGCGATTGGCAAAAGAATTTTCTGACAAAATCTGGTGGATCAAAGATAAAAAACTCATTAGCGGAATCTCCGAAGAAGTCATTCTTAGCAATCCTGAATTGATAACACCAAAAATTTTAAAATTCAATCAGGCATTTCATTCGCCGGATATTGATGCGCCAAAATTGGAAAAAGAAATGATGTTTTCTTATCTCCAAAAAAACTTCTCTCAGGATTTAAGAAAATTTAAATTGACGTTTAAAAATGATTTTTGGGAACTGAATTCGGATGATTTTTATGACAATTGTCATAATTTCCAGGAAATTAAACAATCTCTGCAAACCTTGATCAAAAAAGGTATTCCTAACTAAATAGATTTTTCACAATTTTAATTAATAAGATTTGCATAATAATTAAACCATTGCAAATCAATCAATTAATTAACTTAACACAAAAATACTATGCATGCATAGTATTTTTTTTATATTTGTAAAGAACGCTTTAAGATTCAAATTATGGAAAAGAAAAGCACTGAAAAAGTTGAAAGTGTAGACTTGATGTTAAAATCGGCTTGGCTGGCTGTTTCGAAAATGTATTCGGATCAGGCTTCTTTATACAATTCTACCGCTGTACAAGCTCTTACATTACTGAAAATTGACCCGAAAGAAGGTACGAGAAGTACGAATCTTGGTCCTAAAATGGCAATAGAACCTACTTCTCTGACAAGAATCATCAAGCTCCTTGAAGACAATGGTTATATCTATAAAGAGAAAACCACAACTGATAAAAGAGAAGTGATTATAAAACTAACTGATAAAGGTCTTAATTCAAGAAATTTATCCAAAGAAGTTGTTCTTAACTTTAATAAAAAAGTTCTGGAAAGAATCGCACCCGAGAAATTTGAAGTTTTCAAGGAAGTAATGACAGACATCCTGAAAATCGCAAACGAACTAAATCATAAGAAATAATTATAAAAAAGATAAATTCTCGCTGATTAAAGTAAATCAAGCAGATTAATCTGCAAAATCATTGAAATCTGCGAGAGAAATCTACAGCTTATAATTTAAAAAAATATAAATCATAAAATATTATCTGATAATGAACAGAAAAATAAAACACGTTACGGTGCTTGGTTCCGGTGTTATGGGTTCCGGCATCGCCTGTCATCTGGCAGGTAACGGCATTCAGGTTTTGATGTTGGATATGCCTCCGAAAGATTCGGAAAATGCCGACAAAAAAACGAGGAACAGCGTGGCACAAGGACATCTGGACAGCGCTCTGAAAAGTAATCCATCGCCCATCTATGACAAATCTTTCGCTTCCAGAATTACGGTTGGAAACTTCGAAGATGATTTGGAAAAAATCAAAAATTCGGATTGGGTCATTGAAGTGATTGTCGAAAGATTGGACATCAAACAATCGATGTTTGAAAAAGTGGACAAACTTCGTAAAGAAGGAACTTTGGTAACTTCTAACACATCAGGAATCCCGATTCATTTGATGTCGGAAGGAAGGTCAGAAGATTTCCAGAAACATTTCTGTGGGACACACTTCTTCAATCCACCGAGATATTTGAAATTATTTGAAGTAATTCCTGGTCCGAAAACGGATAAATCTGTGATTGATTTCTTTATGTCTTACGGCGAAAAGTTCCTTGGAAAAACAACGGTTCTTTGTAAAGATACACCAGGTTTTATAGGCAACAGAGTCGGTGTCTACTCGATGGCGAAAATTATGGAATTGACGGAAGAAATCGGTTTAACGATTGAAGAAGCAGATTCACTGACCGGAGATTTGCTAAATCGTCCAAAAACCGGAACTTTCAAACTCGGCGATTTAGTTGGATTAGACACGGCTTTCAACGTAACCAAAGGACTTCAGGCGAATCTTAAAGACGACGAAATGGTTCAGGCTTTGAAAGATTCAAAAACTCTGAATTTCCTGATTGAAAATAAATTCTTGGGTGATAAAACTAAAAAAGGATTTTATTATAAAGAAAAAGATGCCGGCGGAAATGTGAATCGTTTCGTTCTTAATTATGAAACGTTAGGTTATGAGCCGACAAAACAGCCAAAACTTCCTATCGTTGCAACAGCAAAAGAAGCTGGAAGTTTAAAAAACCGTTTGCCGATTTTGTTGAAAGACCAATCCAAAGCCGGAGAATTGATTAGAAAACATTTCGCTTCATTATTCGCTTACGTTTCTCAACGCGTTCCGGAAATTACGGATGTTTTCTACTCTATCGATGATGCGATGAAAACCGGTTATGCCTGGAAATACGGACCGTTCGAAAACTGGGATTTTGTTGGTGTTCAGAAAGGAATTGATTTGGTAGAAAGTGAAGGCTATAAAGTCGCTGATTGGGTAAAAGAAATGCTGGCTTCCGGAAACGAATCTTTTTACAAGCTGGAAAACGGAAAACAGCTATTCTATAATCAGAATACAAAATCGTACGAACCAATTCCAGGTCAGGATGCTTTCATTATTCTAAATAATATCAGAAAAGAAAAAACAGTTTGGTCTAATTCCGAATCGGCTTTGATTGACCTTGGTGACGGTATTTTAAACTTCGAGTTCCGTTCAAAAATGAACTCTCTTGGAGGTGGCGTTTTGGAAGGTCTTAATAAATCCATAGACATTGCCGAGAAAGATTACAGAGGTTTGGTTGTTGGAAATCAGGCTGACAATTTCTCAGTCGGTGCTAATCTCGCAATGGTAATGATGATGGCTGTTGAACAGGATTGGTACGAACTGAATATGGCGATTGCGATGTTTCAGCAGACTTCTATGAAGCTAAGATATTCATCAATTCCTGTTATCGCTGCACCTTTCGGAATGACGCTTGGCGGTGGATGTGAATTCTCTATGCACGCGGACAAAATCGTTGCAGCAGCGGAAACTTACATCGGTTTGGTGGAAGTTGGCGTTGGTCTGATTCCAGGAGGTGGCGGAACAAAAGAATTTGCATTGAGAGCATTGAAAGGAACGCTTCCAGACGATGTTAAGACCAATCATCTTCGAAATTATTTTATGAATATCGCAACGGCAAAAGTAGCGACTTCTGCATGGGAAGCTAAGCAAATGGGAATTTTGACTGATAAAGATATTATTGTTGTCAACAAAGACAGGCAAATTGCAGAAGCCAAACGTCAGGCAATTGTTTTGGACGAATTAGGTTATACACCTCCAGTTCCAGAGAAAGTCAGAGTCCTTGGAAACGAGGCAATGGGAATGTTCTATGTTGGAACAGACCAGATGGTTGCGGGTGGTTATGCATCAGAACACGACAGAAAAATCGCTAACAAAATTGGTTACGTAATGACCGGCGGTAATCTTTCTGAGCAGACAGAAGTTTCTGAACAATATCTTTTGGATTTGGAAAGAGAAGCATTCCTTTCACTTTGTGGAGAGAGAAAAACGCTTGAGAGAATAGGTGGAATGTTGAAAACAGGAAAACCGGTGAGAAACTAATCTGTCATTATTAAAATTAAACAAATATGGAAGCATATATAGTAACAGGATACAGAACAGCAGTTGGTAAAGCACCGAAAGGTTCTTTGCGTTTTACCCGACCAGACGATATGGCGGCAACTGTGATAGAACGTCTGATGAAAGATGTTCCCAATCTTGACCCGGCTCGCATCGACGATTTGATTGTCGGTTGTGCAATGCCGGAAGCAGAACAAGGACTGAATGTCGCAAGACTGATTTCACTAATGGGATTGGATACGGACAAAGTCCCGGGTGTGACAGTGAACAGATATTGCGCATCGGGCTCAGAATCGATAGCGATTGCAGCGGCAAAAATCAAAGCCGGAATGGCAGAATGCATCATCGCCGGTGGAGCAGAAAGTATGTCTTATATCCCAATGGGCGGTTACAAACCAATTCCGGACACAGATTTGGCAAAATCAAATCCCGATTATTATTGGGGAATGGGATTAACGGCTGAAGCGGTTGCCAACGAATTCAAAGTGAGTCGTGAAGAGCAAGATCAGTTTGCTTACAACTCGCATCAGAAAGCAATTAAAGCGATACAGGAAGGAAAATTTGAAAATCAGATTGTTCCGATTGATGTAAAATATAATTTCCTTGATGAAAAGGAAAAAATTCAGACCAAAGAATATGCATTCAAACAAGACGAAGGTCCAAGAGCTGATACTTCAATCGAGGCCTTAGCGAAACTTCGTCCTGTTTTTGCTGCCAATGGTTCTGTAACAGCAGGTAACTCTTCTCAGACTTCTGACGGCGCTGCTTTCACAATGGTAATGTCCGAAAGAATGGTCAAAGAATTAAATTTGACACCAGTTGCAAGACTTCTCTCCTATTCTACAGTCGGAGTTCCACCAAGAATTATGGGAATCGGACCAATGTATGCCATTCCAAAAGCTTTGGAACAAGCAGGACTTAAACAATCGGATATCGATTTATTTGAATTGAATGAAGCGTTTGCTTCTCAATCCGTTGCCATTTTAAGAGAATTGAACATCAATCCTGAAATCGTTAACGTAAACGGAGGCGCAATCGCACTTGGTCATCCACTTGGTTGTACAGGAACTAAATTGACTGTTCAACTCCTTGACGAAATGAAACGCAGAAACAGCAAATATGGTGTAGTGACAATGTGTGTGGGAACTGGTCAAGGTGCGGCGAGTGTATTTGAGTTGCTTTAAGACAGAGAGATAATAGACGAATAGATAATAGACTAACAGAAATAAAAACACAACAAATGAATGAATTTAAAAGACACAATTTTAAAAAGCTTAAGATTTGGCAAATGGCTATGGAATTATCAAAATTGACATTAGACCTAACTGATACTTTTCCCATTTATGAAAAATATGGGTTGAAAAGTCAAATGGACAGATGTTCAATCTCAATTCCATCAAACATTGCAGAAGGTTCAAGCAGAACAAACAAATCTTTCAGTCATTTTTTAGATGTTTCTTTAGGTTCTTCATTTGAATTGCAGACACAAATTTTATTAGCAAATCATCGAAAATATTTATCCGACGAACAAAGTGAAATCTTCGAAATTAAAATTGAAGAATTTCAAAGAGCAACAATGGTATTTCAAAATACTTTAAAAGATTAGATAATGATAGACGGATAGAAAATAGACAGTTGAGATTTTGAAGGTCTATCATCTATCAGTCTATTATCTATCATCTCAAATAAAAAATTTAAAATCACAAAAATATTATGTCAACAGATACAAAAACATTAGACGGTGGCGAATTCCTTGTAAGGGACATCACTGCTCAGGAAATTTTCAGCATCGAGGAATTGTCCGAAGAACAAAAGATGCTTCGCGATTCTGCAAAAGAATTCATAGATAAAGAGGTCGTTCCGAATAAGGAAAGATTCGAGAAAAAAGATTACGCTTACACGGAAGAAGTGATGCGTAAAATTGGGGAAATGGGATTCCTGGGAATCGCTGTTCCGGAAGCTTACGGCGGTTTGGGAATGGGATTCGTAACTACAATGTTGGCCTGCGATTATCTTTCCGGTTCTACGGGTTCATTGGCAACGGCTTATGGCGCACACACCGGAATCGGGACATTGCCGATTTTACTTTACGGAACCGAAGCACAAAAGCAGAAATATCTTCCTGATTTGGCTGCCGGAACTAAATTCGGAGCGTATTGCTTGACTGAGCCTGATGCTGGTTCGGATGCCAACAGCGGTAAAACAAGAGCTAAACTTTCCGAGGACGGAAAACATTATATTATTAATGGACAAAAAATGTGGATTTCAAATGCAGGATTTGCAGATACTTTCACTTTGTTTGCTAAGATTGATGATGACAAAAACATTACTGGGTTTGTAATCAACCGTTCTGAATTGGAAAATCCTGAAAGTCTGACTTTCGGAGAGGAGGAACACAAATTGGGAATCCGTGCGTCTTCTACACGTCAGGTTTTCTTCAATGATATGAAAATCCCTGTTGAGAATCTTTTGGGCGAAAGAAACAACGGTTTCAAAATCGCTTTAAATGCATTGAACGTTGGTCGTATCAAATTGGCAGCAGCTTGTCTGGATGCCCAAAGAAGAATCCTGAATTACTCTTTGAATTATTCATCCGAGAGAAAGCAATTCGGTGTTTCTATCAATACATTTGGAGCCATTCGTAAGAAATTGGCAGAAATGGCAACAGGCGCTTTCGTGAGCGAAGCGGGTTCTTACAGAGCGGCGAAAAATGTAGAAGACAAAATTGAAGAACTGGTTGCCGATGGAATGAACCACGAGCAGGCAGAACTGAAAGGTGTGGAAGAATTTGCGGTTGAATGTTCTATCCTGAAGGTTTTCGTATCAGATTTAGCACAACATACAGCAGATGAAGGTATCCAAATCTACGGTGGAATGGGCTTCTCAGAAGATACACCAATGGAAGCAGCTTGGAGAGATTCAAGAATTTCCAGAATCTACGAAGGAACCAATGAAATCAACAGACTTTTGGCAGTTGGGATGTTAATCAAACGGGCGATGCAAGGCAAAATCGATTTGTTAACGCCTGCGAAAAATGTCGCTAAAGAATTGATGAGCATTCCGTCTTTTGATATTCCTGATTATTCAGAATATATGTCTGAGGAAAAAGAAGTGATTAAGAACTTGAAGAAAGTATTCCTGATGGTTTCCGGTTCTGCACTTCAAAAATATATGATGGACATCGAGAAACAACAGCATTTGTTATTAAACGCTTCCGAAATCCTGAACCAAATCTATATGGCAGAATCCGCCATACTGAGAGCTGAGAAACATTTCTCAACAGATTCTGTAGAAGCTGCAATGGCAAGACTGAATCTTTACAAAGCAGTTGAAATCATCACAACCAATGCCAAAGAAGGTATCGTTTCTTTTTCAGAAGGCGACGAGCAAAGAATGATGTTAGCCGGATTAAGACGTTTTACAAAATATGTGAACACGCCAAATCCAATTGCGTTGACAGAAAAAATTGCCGCTCATTTTATTGAGAAAGGTTCTTATTAAGTAATCAATTTAATTATAACCAAACCCGCCTCAGAATCTGAGGCGGGTTTTATTTATGTGACCGTCACCTTCGAGCGATATAGTTTGTCGCACTCGCCCGAGTGTGGGTGTCAACTTCGGGCGTATGTGACAGGCACACTCGGGCGAGTGTGTCGTTCCATTATTTTTATTGGCTTATAAATGATTATGCTAAGTGATTGCTATTATATTTATAAAATCAAACAATCGAACTCAGGCTAATAAACTAAACCTTATCATTTTAAATAATAAGGTTTAATTATTGATATGGAAAAATCGAAATTAATTTAATTGGGTTTCCTGTTTTGTATCCGTAATTATAAATGGCGATTTTGTCTTTTGAAATTATCATCTTTAGCCAGCTGTAAGAAGCAAATTATTCAATATGAAAGATTATTGTTGTATGTAGAAATGTGATGTTATTTGCGGTTTTTATTAAGGTAATGGTTGCAATTTGGCTTCACCACAATTTTCCCTTAAATATTTGTCAATTGTGTTTTTTAATTCAATTATTTTATAGCTATTTGTAATTGATTCAATTTTATTATCCAATTTTTTAATTTGTGAATTTAGATTTTTCCCTAATAATTTAATTTCTCTCCATTGTTCATTTGTGTCTTGAAAATTTTTGGACATTTCATATATTTCTTTTCCAATAGAGTAAACTGGATTAACTTCACCTAAAACTCCTTCAATGGTATTATCTGCCTGTTTTTTCAGTGTAGATTCTAAAGCTTTTTCATAAGAATCGGTAAATATAATTTCAGCTGAAAAAGTCAAACCATCATATATTTTTCCAATTGACTTTCCTATTGGTGGAGCTAAGGCTTCACATAATTTCACTGTAACATTAGAGAGAGACTGTATGAAATAAAGAGAATACCCTAGACCTGGGCCTATGTCGGTTCTGCTTTGTAAATCATTTAAAGTATTCTTCAAATCATCACGTACTGATTTATATTTTTCAACGTTATCAAAATTTTTCATATAATCATTTTCCAACTCATAATCTCTATAATGAACTAATGCTTTACAAAACTCATCTTGACTTTTATTATCTTTGGGATTATCTTCAAACTCATCCAATATATTTTTAGAATTGAGATTTGCAATGTCCTTATTGGAAAGTTCGTTAATAATTTTATCCTTTTCATTTTTAGAAGATGAGACTAAATTTTTATCATCATTTCTTTCACTGCTGATTTTATTAGCATACGAAATAGTTTCTATTTTCTTTTGCGGATGAGATTCTGTAACAACATTGATATTATTTCCACCTGTTGGAGTTTTTGTATCTTCTGATTCTGTTTCTTTGCCACAAAGTCTGTTAGCTAATTCGCCAAATCTATTTACCGCATTTTGTAATTCTTGACTTCCTCCATTCATCATATAGCTTGCACAGTCATTTCCTATTTCCTTGGTATAATTCGCAGTACTTTTGTTAAGAGCCATTATTTGTTCACAAGTTGTACAAGCATTCATTTGCCTAATCCATTCTTTACATTTTTGCCCATATCCAAAAAAAGATAACACTAAAAATAGTGTAACAATTGTTTTAAAACTTAGATTTATACTTTTCATCTACGGTTTTATTTTTAGATTCTAAAGTAATTGTGAGCAGTTCTATCTTATAAAGTTGTTTGTATAGCTCTTTTACTTTTACGCTCCTATCTTCTTTTTTTGCTGTGTAAAAATTATTAACCGAATTTTTCAATTGTGGCTTGTCTTCCGAAAACTCTATGAGTGATTCTTTTATGGTATCAGGCGAAGTAAATAGAAAGTTTAATATTTCTGATGAAACATAGTTGTTTTCCTTTCCTAAGTTTACGCCTTCTACCTTAAAGCTATCCGTATTTACAATTTCTTTTACCTCGCCTAATTGCTTAAAATAATTAGTTGTTTCTTGTAAAGATTGACTACCTTGAGATTCTAGTGGACTTAATTGTGTGGTAAGCTGGCTGACATCAATTCCCAAATCTCCGAAAGCGGAAGAATTACTTGCCAAACTATTTGCAAAAACACCCATTGCCTTTGCGAACATTGCGCCTTTTGCACGTTCAATATTCAGCTCTACCTCGGAACAAACTTGTTCTATTTCTCCTATAGATTCATAATATTTTTCAAATTCTTTTTGCGCATCATCAGAATTAGAATATGCGTTGCAAACTTCATAACCCAGATAGAAAATTTTAGAAAGATCTTTTCTGTTTTCCATATTATTATAGATATCTGCAATATATTTGTATGCAATGGCTTTTATTGTAGCTTTTTCTTTAAGTGTGCATACAATTCCTTCTGTTGTGTTCAAAACGGTATAGAAGCAATTGAGAGCCGCGTTATAGTCTTTTTTTTCCATCAACACCCCACCAAAACCGAGTAGCTTTAAGCTGTAAGTCAAGGTGTTTGAAATTGGAAAAAACAAAGGCTTAATATTTTGCTTAAAGTTATAAGGGACACTTGAATTTTTGAAGGCTTGAATTTCATTAAGGTCTACATTAACAAAATTGCCATATAAATCTTTAATTTCCTGATAAGGATTATTTGTTTTATATCTAATGATATTTCCTTTAACAGATTTTAGATTTATTAATCGGGAATCAGGAACTTTTATCGTTAGTTTTCCGGGTAGATTTTCAGTAATAAAACCGCTATAAAATCGTTGTGGTTTTCCTTCTTTTATTTCAGAAAAATTTCCTTTTAAACTATAACCATCTGTTTCCAATTCTTTCCCAATTTCTTCTAATATTACGGCCCAATCGTTGGCGCATTTTATGGTAGTGTATTTATCTTCTCCATTTTTATGAAAATTCAGTTTTACCGAATTTTCGTATACCACACCTTCTATTCCATAGTCTGAGCTATAAACAAAATCTTTTATTTCTGGAATTAATATTTCTCCTTTTTTTTGGAACTTGTTTTTTGAAAGCAACTCATAAAATGCAAAACTTTTTGAAAGTTTTGTTTTTTGGTCAGATATAAGACCTAACGCAATCGTTTGTGCTGATATTAGATTACCGCAAAACAGTATTAAAATATGTAATATTTTCATACTAATATTTTAAAATGAATATCCAATACTGAAAGAAGGATGTCTTGAGTATGATTTTAATTCTTCATCGGTTTTACTCAGAGGCGACCAAACATTAGCAACATCAAAACCATATCGTAAGTTGATGAATAAACGGTTATTAAATTCGTAGCCAATTCCTCCCATAATAGGAACATCCAAAGTTGGACTTACGTTCGTTGCTTCTTCTACTGTTAAATCAACAATGTAATCGTCAAGGTTGACATTTTCTTTTTTTGTTGCTTTTCCTGCAATATAATATCCAATAGAAGGACCAAGTTCAACATAAAAATTATCAGTAATATAATAGCTAAACATCATATTCAATCCAATTTTGGAAAAATTATAAGTTCTAAGTTGCGACTCGAAATTGATGTTTGAATAAACCAGCTCGAACGGCATAAAGAATTTTTTGTTTTTAAAGAAATGGGTGTTGTAAAAAACACCAATATCGAAACCTGTCTTAGGTTCAAACTTTTCATTCTCAGTTTCCGTGTAGTTTACATAGTTTACACCTGCTCTAATACCAAATCTTGCTTTGTCTTTGTAATTAGATGATACTTGCCCTAAAACTAGTGAGCTGTAAATTAGCGGTAATAATAAAATTGTTTTTTTCATAGCAATGCATTTTTATTACCACAAAGCTATATTCTCACTGCATTAACATATTTATACCTTTCCCTAATTTTTCGCTAGGATTTTTCCTAGTCATTCACGAAAAATTTATTTGTAAATTTGAGTGATGATGAAAAATATACTTATTGCAATATTCTTGTTTATTGAAATTTGGATTACTTCCCAAATGAAAGCCGATACAATGTTTGTAAATGGAGGTAACTGGATTCCTCTTTTTTCTAAGTCCTCATACTATATTGACAGCAGCAACTCAAAAAATGTTTTTCAGATTAGTCAAATCAATAATAATTTTAGAAAAGTAGACCATCCTTCTAATCTTATTCTGAAAAAGCAGACCAAAACGGTTTGGGTACATACTTACATAAAAAATACTGGTAACAGAAAAGATTATTGGCTGGGAATATATTCTCAACTGGATATTCTTAATGTATATAGAAAAACACAACAAGGTATTGTACTTTTAAAAAAATGTCATCTTCTTAATATTAAAAATCAAGATGTTCCAGATATTCGGTTTCATTATGTTCCTTTTGTACTTAATAAGAACGAAATTGCAGAAATCTATATGGAGATACGAAATCCACGTTACTATCAAAATATCTACTCGGACTTCACCACGCCTGTTGATAACCTTATTTGGGAAACAAGTTTCTATTGGGAAATAGGATTTGTGATTGGTATTACTTTCATCATAGCGGTTCTAAGTCTTGTGATGGGAATCATTCTCAGACAGAAATATTACTTCTTGTACTCTATATATTTAGTTTTGATAGCCATAATCGTTATAAGAGAAGAGCTTTTCATCAATATTATAAAAGTTCCTTCGCTCTATCAATCTATTCTGAAAACAAATTCTCTTTTTTTGCTTGTCATCGCAATGGGTCTGAGTATGAAGATTATGACAGGCTTTCTGGATTTTAGAAAAAACAATGGCGGGCAGTTCAGAGTACTCAATACAATTTTTGATTTTTATGTTACATTTGGGATTCTTGCCAGTCTTTGGTTTTATATAGATTACGCCAATACAACCTTTGACAATCCTATCTATAATGGCATCTGGGATATTTCAATTGGGCTCTCTGCTCTGGCGGTTCTGATACAGATAACAATATTAATCCGGCTGGGATTACAAAATAAAAGACCATCTCTAGGTATTCTGGCAGCATTATTATTCGGCTTTATCAATCCTGTAACTTATTTTTTCAATTATTCCCGAATTTTGACAATATATGAAATCAGCCATCCCAATTACTTTTATTATGTTTTGTTGCTGGAGATTTTCATAATGGGAATTGCCATAGCATACAGCTATCGCAAAATCAAATCACAATATATATCAACCCTGGAAGATAAGCTGAAACTGGAAGAAGAAAACAGCAAAATAAAACAAATGGAGGAAGAGAAAATCAAGCAAAGCATCTTGGAATCTCACGAACATCTTCTGAAAAACCTTTCCAAAGACCTGCACGACGATATAGGACAAAAATTGAGCATCATCAATTTCTCTGTGGAAAATCTAAGATTTGCAGTGTCCTCCAAAGAATCAATTAACGAGATAAGAAGTTCTATTTTGGAAATATCGGATTCTGTAAGAGACCTTAGTCATTGGCTAAATGACTTCAGTATTGGTAAAAATACCATTGATGAAATAATACTGAATGAGGTGGAACGCATCAAAAAAACAAACATTATAAAAATTAATTTTGAAAAAATAAATAATTCCTCAGAAAACTATGAAACCAGTACAGAAGAAAACATTATACTTTACAGATGTTTCCAGGAGAGTATTAATAATATCCTAAAACATTCTGATGCTTCTCAAATAAATATAATAATAGATTACACAAATATAATATTCATCAGCATTGAAGACAATGGAAATGGTTTTGATGTCAACAACCAATTCGGAAACGGTATCAACAATATAAAAGAAAGAGCAAGTCTCATTGGATTCTCTTGTACAATACATTCTAATCCGGAAAAAGGAACGAAAATATCAATTTACAAAAATGATAAATCTAGTAATTACTGATGACCATAAGATTCTGAGACAAGGCATTATAAAACTTCTAAAAAACCTCGGCGATTACAATATTCTCGCTGAACTTAATGATGGTGAAGAACTGCTTCGGAATTTTGGGACTCTCAAAGAAAAAACAGACCTCTTTATATTAGACCATTCGCTTCCTAGAAAAAGCGGAATAGAAGTCCTCACAGAGCTACAATCTATACTGAACGAAGAAAAATTTCTTATCCTGACACAGAATGATTCTGTAAATATCAAATCTCAATTTTATAAATTGGGAGCCAGAGGTTTCTTATCCAAAACCTGTACAGGAGAAGAACTAAAAGAAGCTATTGAACAAATCATCAACTCCGGATATTTCAATCTTCAGGAGAATATCAAAATGTTGAGAAAAAATGACCCTGAATTCAGTCCTATTTCTTTCCTGAGCAAAAAAGAACTGGAACTGATAAAATGGATTTGCTGTGAGGAAGAATATACATATGAACAAATCGCATCCAAAATGAATATCAGCATAAAAACCGTAGATTATCATCGGAATAACCTGTTCGAAAAATTCAATATCAGCTCTAAAACAGGATTGGTTTTATTATCTCATAAACATAAACTTACACCTCCTTTTTTGTAGAAAACGGTAAATGATTTAATACCAAAAATAAACCTATTTTCTGTTCATTATCCAATTACTTTGACTGAAAAAATTGCCGCTCATTTTATTGAGAAGGGTTCTTACTAAATCAGCAATTTGATTAAAAAAACCGTTTTCAGAAATTCCTGAAACGGTTTTTTATTTATTTCTCATACATTTATTTCCATTATCCCCACCAATATTTATTTAAAATATAGAAATGATTTTCGTATTCAATTATAAAGCAATCATCATAAAAAGTTTTAATTCTTTGTACACTCTTTATTTCTCTTAAAAAAACATTATCTATCAATCTAAAGAGAGCATTAATCAAACCTTGAGATTTCTCTTCACCAATTTCTTCATCATATAATCCATTTCTGATAAAATCTTTAAAAATATTATCATAATTTTTCAAATCAAATTGAACTGATTCTTCAGTTTGTTTTATAAGATAATTAAGATTATCGGTTTTGGAAAAATCGAAAGCTTCTCGATAATGGTCTTTTCCAAACTTTCTATCAATATAGATATTTACACAATCGATAAATCCCTCAATGTTATTTATTTTTTTTCTTCATCAAGAACATTTTTTAGATACCATTCTGAAATTGGATATTTTCTCTTTTCAAAATATTTGAAATTCTTTTTAGGATTATCTAAAAATGCATAATTTTTTGTTGTTTTATGAAGTTCACTTATTTCTTTGTCTAAGAAAAATTTTCGACCATAATTTAAATCGTCGCGTCTTTCATAGTCATTTAAATCAGTTTCAATTACTTCAAACACATCTAAACTTGGATTTACAATTTGAAAATTATCATTTGCTACCAGAAAAAACTGTGAATTATCTAAACCAAATCCGACCCCAATCACATGATAATTTTCAAGCTTTTTAAAATCATCTCTATTTTTGAACTTTATTTTCATAAAATTATGTAGCAATTATTTTCACTAACTTAAGAAAAAATTTCAAAACAAACTCAACTGAATCCCGTCATTCGGTTTCGGAGGTTTTGCATCACCAAAAACAGTTTTCCCACCAAATCGCCAGGCGTTTTGTCGCTCCTCTTCTATCACTTTTTCAAGATTAAAATCCGGCGTGAAATTTTTTTCAGTTTTCACTGCAATCTCGTGTAACTTTTTTATCGCCTGATTCTTATCCGTGTTCCCCAACTTAGATTTCTCGATGCCGGTTCTTAGGATAGAAATCGTTTCGTCATAAGTTTGGGTCGGAACAGGAAACGGATGACCGTCTTTTCCCCCGTGTGCAAAAGAAAAACGAGCCGGGTCTGTAAATCTGGATGGCGCCCCGTGAATCACTTCACTCACTAAAGCCAGAGACTGCATCGTTCGTGGACCAACACCTTTCAGCATCAGCAAATCTTCAAAATTCTCAGGTTCGTTTTCTCTCGCCAGCCAAAGAATATTGCCGAGCTTTTTCATATCAACATCACTTGCCAAAACCTCGTGATGAGCCGGCAAAATCAAACGTTGGAAATCCTGCATCCATTTCTCGGAATCAGTTTTTGTGATGTCAACAATTCCGTTTCGGTTTTGTTCGGCTTCAGAAGATGTGAGATTCAGAATATTTCCACGATTCACGCCGGAGATTCCCGTGTGAGGTTCATTGACAAAAGAAGTTATATTTTCCGACAGCCAATGGTAACGTCTCGCTGTTCCGTCAGAATCGTGCATCCCTTGCTGGACAACCGCCCAATTCCCTTGGTCAGACAAAATAAAATTATGCAGATAAAGCTGGTAACCATCCTGAATCGCCGTGTTATCAACCTTTGCAGACAACTTGCTGCAACGCACCAGTTCATCACCATTCAATCCGGTTGAATCTGCAATTTTCAAAAGTTCATTCGGTGCATCTTTGGAGAATTTTCCCTTTCCTCCGGCGATATAAATGCCGAGAGATTTTGAATTCGGATTAATGGCTCGTTTCAAAGCACCCATTACAGACGTTGTGATTCCTGAAGAATGCCAATCCATGCCCATCACTGCTCCAAAACTCTGGAACCAAAACGGGTCAGCCAACCGTCGCAAGACTTCATCTTTTCCGTAATCTGCAAGAATCACTTCCACAATTGCCAGTCCAAGCCTGGACATACGTTCATACAACCAGGGCGGAACCTTACCGTAATGAAGTGGCAAATCTGCAGTTCCGGAACGTTTCATTTTTTATTTTTTAATCGCAAAGGCGCAAATTTCATTTAGCAATTCAACTTTTTCAAGACGCAAAACTTTGCGACTTTTATAACATAATCATTTAAATTTCTTTCGCGACTTTGCGGTAACTATTTCTCAAAAAATGCATTCAGGTTTTCAAGATTCTTTTTATCGCTTCCTGCAAAAACCTCTTTATCTGTCACAAAAACCGGACGTTTCAGAAAACTGTAATGGTCCAGAATCAATTTCTTAAAATCTTTTTCCTTCAAAGAATTCACATCAATTCCTCTTTCCTTGATTTGCGTCGATTTTTTACTGAAAAGTGCTTCATAAGATTTCGTTTTGTCATACATTTCTTTCAGTTCTGCTTCGGTTACAGGTTGAGATTTTATTTCTCTCATTTCCCAGTCAGAAAGGTCAAGAGGTGTCATTATTTTCTTGTTGGTTCCGCAGGTTTTGAGGTAGAATACTTTTTTCATTTTATTAAAGTCAGGAAATTTAAAATAGAATTTGAGAATTACAAATTTAATGCAAATGTCAAAAGAATAAAACATAAATATTGAAGTTATAATTTAAAATTTCTTCCCTATTTTTGATACATAATTAAGAATAAAATGGAAAACAAACCTGTGACGTTTCAGTTTATTTCTGAACCAACAGACGTTAATTTTGGAGGCAATGTTCACGGCGGAAGCGTGATGAAATGGATAGACCAGGTTGGTTATGCCTGTGCCAGTAATTGGTCGGGAAGTTATTGCGTTACGGTTTATGTTGGTGGAATCCGTTTTTATAAACCCATTAAAATTGGGGAAATCGTGAAGCTGGAATCCAAGGTAATTTTTACGGGAAATTCCAGTATGCACATTTCGATAGATGTATTTTCCAGAAATGTGAAAGAGAAAAAATTCGAGAAGCGAACACATTGTATCATTGTCTTTGTGGCTGTTGACGAAAACGGAAAATCTATCGAAGTGCCTAAATGGAATCCACTCACAGAAAAAGAAATCCAAATGGAACAATACGCCATCAAACTGAAAGACCTCAGAAAAAATATCGAAGATGAGATGAAACCATTTTTATAATTTTTAAAAAAAATAGTTGCAGAATTAAAAATCATTTCTAAATTTGCTCTTATGAAAATAACGAACAACAAAAACTGGTGGTGGCTTTCAAACTCTTTGTCGGGTCTGAAAGGATTATCGGTGTTCTAAATTTTGAACTAACTATAACTCAATCATAATAAGACTTTGACAAATTTTGTTGAAGTCTTTTTTATTTTAAGGATTCGAGAGCCTCAGCCTGACAGAGTTTAGTTTTAATCATTGTCGTCCTGAGCGGAGTCGAAGGATTTTAGAAAAAAAAATTAAATCGTATGAAATTAAATAACATAATCAATATAAAAACCTCTGTTAAATCCCGCTTAGCAGACCTTTATACGCCAATTGGGATTTACCTTCGTCTTCGCGACCAGTTTCGTGACACGATTCTTTTGGAAAGTGCCGGAAATCAGAATTCTGAAAATTCGTTTTCTTTTATCTGTGTCAACGCCATTGCAGGAATCGAAATCCGAAATTATAACGAAGCTGAATTGAAATTTCCTCTGGAAAATCCTACAAAAATCAATCTGAAAAATGAAAAATTGTCTGACTTGATGCAGGAATTTTCCAACTGTTTTAAATGTGAAAAGCCCAACCACGAGATTGGAAAACAAGCGCAGGGATTTTTCGGATATACAAGTTATGATGCGATTCCGTTTTTTGAGAATATCAAATTCAAGGAACAATCGGAAGAAAATAAAATCCCTTTGATGCGTTATCGACTTTATCAATATGTGATTGCAATCAATCATCATAATGACGAAATGTTCCTGATTGAAAATAAAATCAATGGATTGAAATCAGAACTTTCAACATTGGAAAACATCATCAATCAAAAAAACGCACCGGTCTTCCCTTTCGAAATTACTTCAGAAGAAACTTCGAATTTGAAAGATGAAGAATTTTTGGAATCAGTTGAATTTGCCAAAAAACATTGTTTCCGTGGTGATGTTTTTCAGTTAGTTTTAAGCAGAAGATTTGAGCAGAAATTTCAAGGCGATGAGTTCAATGTTTATCGTGCTTTGCGAAATATCAATCCGTCTCCTTATTTATTTTTCTTCGATTATGGCGATTATAAATTAATGGGCTCTAGTCCGGAAAGTCAGTTGATTATCAAAAATAGAAAAGCGATAATTCATCCAATTGCAGGCACTTTCAAACGAACCGGAAACATCGAAAAAGATTTGGAATCTGCAGAAGAACTTAAAAAAGACCCAAAAGAAAATGCGGAACACACAATGTTGGTAGATTTGGCAAGAAACGATTTGAGCATTCACGGAAAAAATACAACGGTTTCCAAACTGAAGGAAATCCATTTTTTCTCTCACGTGATTCATATGGTTTCCGAAGTTGTAACCGATGTTAAAGAAGACCAGAATCCATACGAAATGATTGCCACCACATTTCCACAAGGCACTTTGAGTGGCGCTCCAAAATACCGTGCGATGCAGTTAATCGACGAACACGAGAAAACTTCCAGAAGCTATTACGCCGGTTGTATCGGTTTTGTAGGTTTCGACGGAAGTTGTAATCAGGCGATTATGATTCGAACTTTCCTGAGTAAAAACAACACTTTATTTTATCAAGCCGGTGCGGGAATCACCGCAAAATCAGTTGCAGAAAGCGAACTTCAGGAGGTCAATAACAAATTAGGCGCTTTGAAAAAAGCTATTTTAAAAGCAGAGAAATTATGAAAATTTTAGTATTCGATAATTACGACAGTTTCACATATAATTTGGTTCAGATTATTGAGCAGATTGTTGACGAGAAAGTAGATGTTTACAGAAATGACCAAATTCAGTTGAAAGAAATTGAAAAATACGACAAAATTATTCTTTCGCCCGGTCCAGGAATTCCAGAAGAAGCTGGAATACTGTTAGAAGTGATTAAAAAATATGCACGGACAAAATCGATTTTCGGGGTCTGTCTGGGACAACAAGCGATCGCGGAAGCTTTTGGCGGAAGTCTTATTAATTTGTCTGAAATCTATCACGGTGTTGCGACTGAAGCCACACAAACCAATGAGCATAAAATTTTTAATAATTTACCCGAAACCTTGGAAGTTGGAAGATATCATAGTTGGGCTGTAAATCCTGATGATTTCCCCGAAGAATTAGAAATCACAAGCATCGACAAAAACGGAATGATTATGAGCCTGAAACATAAAACTTACGATGTTCACGCTGTACAATACCACCCAGAAAGCATTCTGACACCAGATGGAAAACAGATTTTAGAAAACTTTCTCAATAATTAAACACAAATGAAACAAATCCTACAATATCTTTTTAATCACCAGACTTTGACGAAAGCTGAAGCCAAAGCTATTTTGATTGAAATTTCACAAAATAAATTTAACGAAAGCGAAGTTATTTCATTCATCACTGTTTTCCTGATGCGAACGATTACTCTGGAAGAACTCGAAGGTTTTCGTGAAGCGTTGTTGCAATTGGCAAAACCTGTCGATTTGGGAACCAAAGATTTGGTTGACATCGTTGGAACCGGTGGAGACGGAAAAAACACCTTCAATATTTCGACTTTAGCGAGTTTTATTGTTGCAGGGACAGGACAAAAAGTGGCTAAACAAGGTAATTACGGTGCATCTTCTATTTCCGGCTCGTCTAATGTTTTGGAAGAATTAGGTTACAAATTCAAGGACAATTCCGAAGATCTGAAAGCCGATTTGGAAAAAGGAAATATCTGTTTTCTCCACGCACCGCTATTTCATCCTGCTTTGAAGTCTGTTGCGCCGTTCAGAAAACAGCTTGGACTGAAAACTTTTTTCAATCTTCTGGGACCGTTGGTCAACCCTTCACGCCCCGATTTCACAATGATTGGCGTGGCAAATCTCGAAATTGCTAGAGTTTATCAATACCTTTTACAAAAACAAAAGAGCGAGTTTATGCTCGTTCACGCTTTGGATGGCTATGACGAAATTTCCTTAACTGGCGATACAAAAATATTCAACAAAAACGGAGAAAAAATCTATTCTGCTGAAGATTTGAAATTCAAAAATATCGCTCCAGAAAGTATTTTCGGAGGTAATACAAAAGAAGAAGCTTCCCAAATTTTCCTCCAAATTCTCGAAGGAAATGGAACCGAAGAACAAAACTCGGTTGTTCTTGCCAATGCTTCAATAGCTCTGCAAAACACAGGAAAATATGGTAACTATGATGATTGTCTGGCATTAGCAAAAGATAGTTTGGAAAGCGGAAAAGCGTTACAAAGTTTGAAAAGTATTATTAAATAAAATTAGAAAAACCACAAAAGCCACAAAAGAAGCGATTGAAAATAAGAATTCAAAAGTGAACAAAACTTAAATAAACTTTTTAAACTTTTGAATTTTCTAAAAAAGGAAAATCTTTTGTGACTTTTGTGGTTAAAAAATAAATATGAGCATCCTAGATAAAATCATAGAAAGAAAAAAACAGGAAGTTGCAGAAGCAAAATCCAAAATCTCTGTTGAACAACTAAAAGATTCGGAATTTTTTGGAAAGCCAACTTTTTCGTTAAAAGAAACCATCAAAACAAAATCCGGAATCATCTCGGAATTCAAAAGACAATCGCCAAGCAAAGGTATAATCAATGATAAAGTTTCACCTTTGGAAGTTGTTTCTCAATATGAAAATTTCGGAGCAAGTGCAGTTTCTATTTTGACAGACAAAGATTTTTTTGGTGGAAGTTTTGACGATATTTTGAGTGTCAGAAATCATATTAATATTCCGATTCTGAGAAAAGATTTTATGATTGATGAATATCAGTTTTACGAAGCCAAATCAATCGGAGCTGACATTATTTTGTTGATTGCAGCTTGTCTTTCACCAACTCAGGTTTCCGAATTTACAGAATTGGCGCATTCTTTAAATCTCGAAGTTTTGTTGGAAATCCATTCCGAAGAAGAACTAAAACATATCAACAAAAATGTTGATCTCGTTGGCATCAATAATAGAAATTTGAAAGATTTCAAAGTCGATTTGCAACATTCCGTAGATTTGAAAAATAAGCTTCCAAACGATATTTTGTCAGTCGCAGAAAGCGGAATTTACAACGAAGAAGATTTCAGATTCCTTAAAGAAAAAGGGTTCGACGGGTTTTTGATGGGCGAGTATTTTATGAAGAATAAAAATCCGGGAGAGAAATTCGAAGAATTTGTTTCTAATGTAATAATTTAAAATAACAACTGTGTCATTCTGAACGCAGAGAAACGAAGTGAAGAAACCTAACGAAGTGGTTAGGCGAAGCCAATCTCTGAGATTCCTCGTTCCTCAGAATGACAACTTGGAAATTGATATTATGATTAAACCAACAATAAAAGTCTGTGGATTAACAAAACTCAATCAGATTCAAGAATTAGTGGATTTGAAAATTGACTTTTTGGGATTTATTTTTTATGAAAAATCGCCAAGATATGTTTTGAATCATTTAAGTTTGGAGCAAATCTCAGAAACCAATCATCCAGGAAAGGTTGGCGTTTTCGTCAATGAAGATTTAGAAAAAATCGTTGAAATTTCAGGAAAAGCAAAACTGAATTTCATCCAGCTTCACGGCGATGAAACGGAAGATTTCATTTCAGAATTAAGACAAAGATTAAACAGAGAAATTAAAATTATAAAAGTTATCAGAATTGGAAATCAAACTTCTGATGAATTACAAAAAACCATCAATCAACAACCGACAACAATCAATTATCTTCTGTTTGACACAGATTCTAAGGCATTTGGTGGAACAGGAAACGCTTTTGATTGGAATGTTTTAAATGATATCGAAATTCCAATTCCTTATTTTTTAAGTGGCGGAATCTCATTAGAAAACTTCAATCAACTGACAACTATCAACCATCAACCAATTGCTCTCGATATCAATTCAAAATTTGAAATCGAAGCTGGAAATAAAGATTTAGAAAAAGTAAAAGAATTTATATCATTAATAGAAAAATGAAGCATCATCAATATAAAAACAAAATCGTCTGGACAGGAAACACCGGCGAATCCACGAAAAACTATCGTTCTTATCAAAGGAATTATACAATTTCTGTCGATGGAAAAGCTGACATTTTAGGCTCATCTGACCCAACATTTTTAGGAAATCCAGAACTTCATAATCCTGAAGATTTGCTGTTAGCTTCGGTTTCTTCGTGTCATCTCTTATGGTATCTTCATCTTTGTTCTGTGAACAAAATTCTGGTTTTGGAATATGAAGATTTTGCAGAAGGAACAATGATGGAAAATGAAAACGGAAGTGGAAAATTCAGTGAAATTATTTTGAAACCAAGGATTGTTGTTGCTGAAAAAGAAATGGTTGAAAAAGCGGTTGAACTTCATCAGAAGGCGAATGAATATTGTTTCATTGCCAATTCTTTGAACTTTGAAGTGAAGCATCAACCAGAGATAACAACAAAATAAATTGAGAAATGCAATATTCTATTAAATGCTCAAAAGACTTATCAAATAACGACATCGAGCTAATTTTAAAATCCTGGGAAATAGAAGATTGGCTTGATTTAGATTCTTCGAGTTTCAAAATGAAATTTGAAAATTCTGAATTTCATTTTTTAAAAAAAGATGACAGAATTGTTTCGCTGGCAAGAATCAATTTTGATTTTAAACTAGAAATACAAGAGAATTTACACAGTTTTGCTGAACTTGTCGGATTGGTTTCTGTAGAAAAAACAAAAGGATACGGCAGTTTTTTGCTTAATAAAATGGTGACCAATTTAAAAGAGAGAGAAATTGATACCATAGGATTTTGTAAATTGGAATTAAGACCATTTTATGAAAGGAATGACATCCAAATCCTTTATGGAAAGGGAATTTTCATAACAGAATTTGATAATAATAAATGGATAGATTCCGATGACGATGATATTTTAATCATCAATACTTCCGAAGAGAACATCAATATATTGCAAAGTCTGAATGAACAGAATAAAGCAATTTTAGTATAACGACTTAGAAAATTTAAAAATAAATGAACTTTCAAAACCCAGATAAAAACGGTTACTACGGCGATTTCGGCGGAGCTTTCATCCCCGAAATGCTTTACCCAAACGTTGCCGAATTACAGGAAAAATATATCCAAATCATCGAATCGGAAGAGTTCCAAGATGAATTTCAGGATTTGCTGAAGAACTATGTTGGCCGCGCTACTCCACTCTATTTCGCAAAAAATCTGAGCGAAAAACACCAGACTCAAATCTATCTAAAAAGAGAAGATCTGAATCACACAGGAGCGCACAAAATCAACAATGCGTTGGGACAAGCTTTACTCGCTAAAAAATTAGGAAAACACAGGATTATCGCAGAAACCGGAGCCGGACAACACGGTGTTGCAACCGCTACAGCTTGTGCTTTACTCGGTTTGGAATGCATTGTTTATATGGGCGAAGTCGATATCCAAAGACAAGCGCCGAACGTTGCCCGAATGAAAATGCTTGGCGCAACAGTAATTCCTGCAACTTCGGGCTCCAAAACTTTGAAAGATGCTGTGAATGAAGCTCTAAGAGACTGGATTAATAATCCTTCTACAACACATTACATTATCGGAAGTGTAGTTGGCCCACATCCGTTTCCTGATTTGGTAGCGAGATTTCAAAGTATCATTTCAAAAGAAATCAAAGAGCAACTGAATGAAAAAATCGGTAGAGAAAATCCGGATTATGTGATTGCCTGCGTCGGTGGCGGTAGTAATGCTGCGGGAACTTTCTATCATTTCGTGAACGAGGAAAATGTGAAAATCATTGCAGCGGAAGCTGGTGGTTTAGGCGTTGATTCAGGGAAATCAGCTGCGACTACTTTTCTTGGAACATTAGGAATTTTGCACGGAAGTCAAAGCCTTGTGATGCAGACTGAGGACGGACAGGTTATTGAACCACACTCGATTTCTGCAGGTTTGGATTATCCGGGAATTGGGCCGATGCACGCTAACCTCTTTAATCAAAAAAGAGCAGAATTTTTCAGCATTAATGATGATGAAGCTTTGAAATCTGCTTTTGAGCTGACAAAAATCGAAGGTATTATTCCCGCTTTGGAGAGTGCGCACGCTTTGGCTGTTTTGGACAAAAAGAAATTTGAAAAAGAAGATGTGGTCGTGATTTGTTTGAGTGGGCGTGGCGATAAGGATATGGAAACGTATTTGAAACATCTTTAAATCTGTAAAATGTAAAACGTATTAATGTATTTATGATTCTCAATCGTTAATACATTTTACGTGAATACTTAATACATTAAACAAAATGAAAAAACTAAACATATACTTTACAGCAGGCGTTCCAAAGTTGGAAGACACCGGAAAAATCGCTAAACTGATTCAGAAATCGGGAGCAGATATGATGGAAATCGGGATTCCTTATTCTGATCCTGTTGCGGATGGACCTGTGATTCAGGAGGCGCATTCTCTGGCTTTGAAAAACGGAATGTCTATCAAAAAACTATTCGAGCAATTAGCCGAAATCAAAGATTCGGTTACAATTCCTAAAATATTAATGGGTTATCTGAATCCGGTTCTTCAGTTTGGGTTTGACAACTTTTGTCAGAAATGTGCAGAAGTTGGTGTTTCAGGATTAATCATCCCGGATTTGCCACCCATTGAATTTGAAAATAAATATGGCGAAATCCTCAAAAAACACAATTTGAATTTCACTTTCCTGGTAACGCCCGAAACTTCGGAAGAACGCATCAAATATCTGGATTCTTTGAGTTCCGGATTCCTATATGCTGTTTCCAGCTCATCGACAACCGGAAACGACAATGCTGTTCTCAAGAACGAAAATTACCTTGACAGACTGGCTTCATTAAACTTGACCAATCCAGTTTTCATCGGTTTTGGAATCAAAAATAAATCTGATTTTGAGAATGTAACAGAAAAAGCACAAGGCGGAATTATCGGAACAGCTTTTGTGAAAATTCTATTGGAAAATCAAGATTGGGAATCTAAAGCAGAAAGCTTTATCCAAAGTGTAAAGAATTAAAAAAAAAGCAGTCTTACTAAGAAATAAGACTGCTTTTTATTTTTAGAAGAAATATTGATTCAGTTCTTCAACAAAACTTTTTTCAGAAGGATTCCATCCTAATTTTTCCCGAGTCTGTAAATTTGTTGCCGGACAATTTTCCTGCACAAAGTACGTCATCCAGGTAAAATATTCCGGTGCTTCTTCTATAGACAAAGATTTTACAGGAATATTTAGTTTTTCACCTATCAGTTCTGCAAATTCTTTCATTGATAATGGTTTATCATTATTAACGGCATTATATCTCGCTCCAGTTTCTCCTTTTTCAAGTGCTAAACGAAATAATTTTGCAGCATCAACACGATGAACAGCAGGCCAGACATTATTTCCCTCTCCGATGTAAGCTGCTAATCCCTTAGCCTTCGCGAGTTCTGCCAACATCACTCCGAAACCTCCTTTGAAACCCGATTCAGAATTACCATAAACACTGGGAGAAAGACGAACAATAGATGCCCTAACACCGGATTCTGATAAATCTGCGAAAGCTTTTTCAGAGAATCTGATTGATTCTGCCGGTGCCTTACTGTCCTCTGTGATTTTCCCGTCGATAAGTGGAAGTCCTAAAGTTCCACCTGTCACCACAATGGATTTATCGGTTCCTTTCAATACTTCGCCCATTGCTTCAATGGCTTTCTGGTCTTTGAGCGCATTAGTCTGGTAATCAGAAAAATCGTGGATAAAAGCTGTATGAATAACGCCATCCGCCTCTCTTGCACCTTTCTGCAGAATATCAAGATTATCTAAATCTCCCATTAAAACTTCTGCTCCTGCTTCTCTGATAGATTTTGCAGATTCTTCCGAACGCGCCAATCCAACTACCTGATGGCCATTTACTAATAATTCTTTTACAACTTCTGAGCCTACAAATCCGGAAGCTCCTGTTACAAATACTTTCATATTTTTAAATTTTTTTTTGTTAAAATTTCTAATACAAATTTAGTTGTGAAAGCATCTCAAAAACGAGGTCATTTGACACAATTTTTATATTAATCCAATAAAAAGAATTAATTTTAAATATAATTTCAGTTTAGAAAATGTCAGAGATTCTTAAAAATTACTTTCAGAGAGTTTTACCCGATTTCACAGAAGAAAAGTTCAATTTCATCTTATATAAAAGTCAATTGATAAAGCTCCAGCGTAAAGAAACTGTGTGCAAACAAGGCGAAGTCTGTAATCTGAAAATCTTTGTTGCCAAAGGGCTTTTACGTAATTATTCTGTCTCCGAAGATGGCAATGAACATATTCTCCAGTTCGTGAACGAAATGTCCTGGACGACAGACCCGGAAAGCTTTTATAACAATTCCCCTTCAAAACTCAACATCGAAGCAATGGAATCTTCGGAAATCTTTGCTTTTAATTTTGAAGATTTTGCTGAACTGAGAGAACAAATCCCTGAACTTAATATTTTTGTAGAAAACATCCTGACAAGAAAATCAATGGAAATCCATAAACGGCTTTTGATGAATATCAGCAGCAGTCCAGAAGAAAAATACCTGGACTTTATCAATACATATCCTGATATTTTCAATAGAGTTCCTTTGCATATGGTGGCTTCTTATTTGGGACTTTCCAGAGAAACTTTGTCTCGTGTCCGAAGGAATATTTTAAAAACTGTTTTGTAATATTAAAGATATACATAAAAATTATCACAGATCTGACTAATTGAGCAAATTCTATCATCTACTTAATTAGTTAAATCTGCGAGAGATAAAAACCCAACAAAAAAGAGTTTCAAAACCTGAAACTCTTTTTTTATTTTAATCGTTGCTTTCGAAAATTGTTGAGAAAGCTGATGTGACCAATGACAGCAGAATACTGAAGAGCAACGCCCAAAGGAAGCCATCCACCTGCATACTGTTCATAAAATAATCGGTTAAAAGTATCATCAATGCATTGATAACAAAGGAAAACAACCCTAATGTTATAATCGTAATAGGCAATGACAGAATCGATAAAATCGGTTTGACGAATACATTCAGGATTCCCAAAACAATAGCGAAAATAATAGTAGAACCAAAGGTGTCAAAATGTACACCTGTAAGGATTTTGCTTAGCAAAAATGCTGAAATCGCAGTAATCAGCAAACGGATAATAAAATTCATAGTTTTAAGGTTTTATTGATTGGTATTTTTCTATTCAAAAACCAGACCTAATTTTTCGGTTTCTGGTAAACTTTCACCTCTTTGTATTGCAATCCTTTTTCATTCCTGAATTTATCAGAAATCAAAATCCCGGAAAGATGATCTATCTCGTGCTGGAAAATCACGGCAGTGAAGCCTTCTACCATCTCGTCGTGCTTCTTATTGTCCAGATCATAATACTCCAAACGGATACTGTAGCTTCTGTAAAAAGGCTCTCTGAATTGGTCAATAGAAAGGTCCCCTTCCGGCCCTTTGTTCAGAAGCTCAGAACGCCAGACTATTTTCGGATTGATGAAATATTCCACCGGATAATCCGTCTTATCAAAGCGCTGAACCAGTATCACCCTTCTATTGATGCCAACCTGTGGCGCAGCAATGCCAACACCGCCTTCGGTCGCTGCCAGAGCCAGTCTCATACGTTCCACAAGAATCGGTAGCGTTTTATCTTTCGGCGAAATCTCTTGTGATTGAGCCAGCAAAACCTTATGCTGCTGTTCATTATTGGTCTGATATATTGGCAAAGCGGTTTTTGCATTATCAGTCAAAATAAAGGCTTTTTCTTCTTTCGTGAATTTCTGTGAAAATCCATTAACGCTTACGATAAGCATCAGCATAAAAGTAAAATTCCGCATCGTTTAATTTTTATCCAAAGTTAAATATTTTGGGAACCTTATCCGCCTTCCGCTCCCAATCTTTTTTGCAGAAAGCTTGGACATCAACAAAAAAGGATTTCCACTCAGCTCGGGGTGCTCTTTGCCGATTAGAAATTGAGAATTTTGAATGAAATTCAGTACAAAATCGAAGCTATTTTTATTAAAAAGATTAATATAGCCCAAAGTGGCTAATAAAGAGTAGTTTACAAGAACCGAAAGTGCTATCGGTAACGATTTAGTAATGGTGCTTACTGCACTCGCTTTCATCTGATTACCTTGTAAATCATTACCGCAAATTTAATTAAAAAAAGGGTTAAGTCGTAGCGTACTTAACCCTTTTTTCTGCTTTTTCCAATATACATCATAAGGCGTTATAAAATAAATCTTCCCCAATATGGGGGCAACCTGTGATATTGGTTCCGATATTATTTCCAAGTTTTGACAAATAAACAAAAATGTAAATCCGAAACGTATGGTGTTAATCTCTAAAAATCTAAGCTATGGAAATCGTGTTGAACAAAATATTATCGGAAATTCAGCGTCAGGAAGATATGCTATCTTCTCAAATGATGCAAACTGCGGATGAGGCTTACCAAATGACCTTATTCTTAAAGGAAATGCTGTTTACTATAAAGATGAAAGTCTTGCAGACCGGATTTAAGGACGAACGGCAGGAAATCAATTTTTTCAAGAATATCAAACCGCAGATTTTAGGAAAACTTATTTATTACAATAAGGTATTCCGCATTGAAACTACCTGCCCCGTAAGTGCAGGGAGAATACACCAAAGTTATTTTCAAAACCAACTGAAAATTCTGAAATCCGAATACAAGGAAAGCATATCCAATGAGGATTTTTACAGGTACTATCGTGCAGGCAGAACTGACCGTGACCACAGTTATTTCAGGCTCGGAAAAATCAATTACCACGATGGTCTAAAAAGTAGTGTATTTGAAATTGACCTTAGCTTTTCTACTTATTACGATAACAAAGTTGCCCATATTATAGCCAATAAATTACTTTATACTTTCTTGCTTACCAAAATAAACCCTGAAAAAAATCCCGATACCATTTCAATAAACGGTGATGGAAACAAAGACATTTCGTGGACGAACTCGCAAAATGCACTGATAGAATTGATTTACGCCCTGTATGTTTCCAAATCTATTGCATACGGGAAAATAGGCATCAGGAAATTAGCATTGATTTTCCAAATCCTCTTCCGAACGCCCTTGAACGATATACATCATTCTTTCAGTACAAAGTCCTTTAAGTCGGCAAGGCTTTGTATGATATGGTGTATAACGGCTTCAATTCTTTTTATGGGGCAGTCGGTTTCAATCTCCAGTTCCTGGATTGCAGTTTCCAATTTAAGATATGTTTCATTGTAAAATTTATCCATTCGCTTCATTTTGATGTAATATATTATTGGTTAATACAGAAAAGCTAACACTGTTCGTATTAGCTTATGATGCAATTACTGCTTAAAAAAATTCAACCTCTACCGTATTGATGATGGAACGATAGATAGATTTTTGTTGCATACTTTAAAGGGTTGTAGTATGATGCAGGTTAGTCTTTGCGAATTACACCTGCATCACCTCCTTTTTTTTACCGATATTTTTTTACGGTTATGCAGTTTACAACCCTTAGTTATTTAATTTTAATAAGTCAATGCCAGCCCCACACCAAAGCCCATATCGCTATCATAGTGGGTACGTATACCTATATTCTTATTAATGATATACCTAAGTTCTCCCATATACTCTAAGTCGGTATTCACCATAAAACCACCTCTTAGTCTTTTTGAAATTGGTATATCTTCACGCATTAACTGCAATCTCACAATTCCATCATGATATACTTCTGCCTGAAAATTGACCAGCATAGGTAACGTATACATAAACCCTAAACTGAACGCCCTGCGGGTGTCTTTCTTGTTGGTTTGTCCAAATATGTTCTTTTCGTGTTCATCTTCTCCCATTTTACGGTAGCGGTAATCAAAACCTACAAAGGGCATGAACCATTGCATCTTTCCAATGTATCTACCTAAATGGGTTTCTACTTCATAACCGTGCATACTATTATAGCCTAAACGCCATTCTGTTCCTAATTGGTAGCGTGCATTCATTAGCATAGCTTCTCCATCATTACCATTGGTTGCAAAATCGTTTTGTGCCATAAAATGAGGCATATTACTTTCTCTTTGCAATTCTTTATAGGCTTTTGCCTTGTCGGGTAGATAGGGGTTATTGTAGTCTCCAACTTCAAAGACCCTGTTCATTCCCGCCATCATGTGATATAATATATGGCAATGAAAGAACCAATCACCTTCCTCATTTGCTAAAAACTCAATGGTATCTGTTTCCATAGGCATGATATCCAACACATTTTTAAGCGGCGATTTTTCGCCTTTTCCGTTTATCACCCTGAAATCAAATCCGTGAAGATGCATTGGATGCCGCATCATTGAATTATTATAAATGGTAATCCGTAGAATTTCTCCTTTTTTTACAGGTATTTTGTCAGTTTCCGAAAGTATTTTATTATCCATGCTCCATACATAGCGGTTCATGTTGCCAGTAAGTGTGAATTTCAACTCTTTTACAGGCGCATCATTTGGAAGAGAGGTGTTATAAGGTGATTGCAACATAGCATAATTTAATGTTTTGATGTCTCCCAAGGCATTAGCGTTGTAACGGTTAGCGTCGTTATCCATATCCATACCCTCATGCTTACTGTGGTCTGCTTTTTTTGTTGCATCTCCGGTAATTTCGGGATACATCACTACATTCATGTCCATTTGGTTAAGGCTCATCTTCATGCCCATATCGTCCAAATCGCCATTCATTTTCATCATATCGTTCATCATCTTCATCCCCTCGAAATACTTCAATCGTGGGAGTGGAGAAATAAGCTGTTTGACCCCATCACCTATAAAGTAACTCGCAGATTGTGTCCTGTCTTCGGTTGTTGCTAAGAACTCGTAAGCCAAACCATCTTGAGGGATAGTCACTACAATATCGTAAGTTTCAGAAACGGCAATGATTAACCTGTCCACCTCTACAGGCTCAACATCATTCCCATCATTCGCTACTACTGTAATTTTTCCTCCAGCATACCGTAGCCAGAAATATGAAGACGCCCCTCCATTGGAAACACGCAATCTGACTTTGTCGCCTGCTTTTAGCTTTTTACCATCAATTGTTTTCAAATCGGTGCTATGGCTACCATTTATTAGGATTTTATCATAGTAAACGTCACTGACATCCATCGCCAGCATCCGCTTCCACTCGTTTTTTACCTTTACCCCTAATTTTCCCTCCTTAATAGCTTCAACATATGATTGTGTTGCGCCTTTCTTAATGGCCGCCCAATCATTTGCATTGTGTAGCATACGGTTGATATTATCGGGGTTAAGATTTGTCCACTCACTTAATATAATTGGAACGGTCGGCAAATCGTCAATTCCTTTTCTGAATGTCTTATCATCGCTTCTTTTCTTCATGATAAAACTTCCGTACATGCCAATCTGCTCCTGCAATCCTGAGTGGGAATGGTACCAGTGCGTACCATGCTGGATAATCGGAAAACGGTAGGTGTAGGTTGTGCCCGGTGCGATGGGTTTTTGTGTAAGCCAGGGCACACCGTCTTCTTTATTGGGCAGGAACACACCATGCCAGTGAAGTGATGTGCTTTCTTTCAATTGGTTGTGCACCACTATTTCGGCAGTGTCGCCCTCGGTAAAGGTAAGGGTGGGCATGGGGATTTGCCCGTTTACGGCAATTGCCCTTTTTTGCTTACCTGCATAGTTGACAAGCGTATCTTTTACATACAGCTCGTAATGCACCACTCTCTGTGCAAACAGCGTTTGCGTGCAAAGCAGTATCAGCACTGTTTGCAAAATTCTTATAGGTATTTTATTATATCTGTTCATGATTTGAAAAATTTTATTTAATGCTGTCTTCCATTGTGCTAAACCACGCTATCAAAACCTGCTTATCCTCCGGTGACAATACTGCATTGCGATGAATTAGTGTGTATGATGACAACGGCATTTCCCCGTCCTTAACCTGCCCGGCCATAGCCCTGAACTTGTTTCGCTGCCTGCGGACAGAATAGTCGCCAAATTCGCTAAAGTTGAGTTCCTCTTTCCCCTTTTTTATATGCTCTGCCATGTACCATGCGCCGGGCTGGATACGGCTGTACCACGGATAATGGGTATTGTTGCTATGGCAGTCATAACAGGACTGAACAAGGATAGCCTTTACATTTTGGGGTACGGCGTACACTCTTTCGATATGGGTGGCTGGCACTTCAACCGCCTGGTTCCGTAAGGGCTGAAAGAACTGTATGGCAATCAGGACGACAGCCAGCCCCAATATGATTTTCTTCTTTATGGTCATAATTATTTTATTGTGGCTTCATCTTTTTGTGTCTACTGTTTTTTCACATACTTGGCATAATTCTCCTTGTTTTCAAAATAAGAAACTTCACCGTTATTTCCTGTCACAGCAATCACCGCATTAGCTTTGTCTACCTGCTTATGGGAATAGGGGTCTATCGCCATCCGCACGGTCGCATCTTTTGGAATACGTTCCTTACACATTTCGCAACATCCGTAATAGGTTTTACCATCAAATTTTACTTCAAACTGCTTTTTGCCCATATAGGCATCATTTACCATGCAGACTTCATCCAATGGCACCAATTCGCCTATTTGGACATCATGTTCGTGGCTTGCCGGAGTTGCCTGCGAATGATGCTGTGCCGCTTCATCCTTATTTGACCCTGTCTGCCCGCAAGCGGTGAATAGCAGAGTTAAAGAGGAAATAAAGCAAATTATTATTTTGCTCATGTTAAAACTATTTTTTGAAATTTTATTATTTACTTTCTTCAAACTCTTTCAGCTTGCGCTTCATCAATTCAATTTCTTCCGCTTGGGTTTCAAGTATGTTTTTTTGCAACTGTATCAGTTCCGGGTCGGTCAGCTTTGCCTTTTCGGACATCAATATTGCTGCTGCGTGATGGGGTATCATACCTTTTACAAATTGTTTGTCCCCCACATTGATTTGCTCCCTTATACCAAACCATGAAAAGATGCCAACGGCGACTGAAAATATGGCTATCATCCAGTTCATTTTCCTGTTAGCGTACATCACTTTCATTACCACTAATTCGATAAGCAACATTGCCGAAGTCATCAGCAGGGTCATATACAAATTGTTGATATTGGGTATAAGGTTGCGCAACCCGTCTATCATAGCGTACATAATAAAATACATTGCACCGAACATTACGACAGCCATAATCGCAAAGCGTTTGTACATGGCTGAAGCATGGCTTGAATTGTGCGCACCATGCCCTGAAGCATGACCTGTATGGTGGTTGTTCTGCATATTTTCCATAACCCTAAATTTATTTACCGTTAATTGTTTGCTGTACCTTACCGCAGCTAATCATTTTTGAACCGTAGTAAGGATTTTTGATTTCTTTGTTTTCGCTGAACCAAACAGCTCCTTTCCCGTCATTGAACATCGGGCAATGGTCTTGATACAATGTTTGTGATGTGCCGAACAAACTAACCAGGTCTTTCAAATCTTCGCTAAGCGACGCTAAATGTTCTCTTTGGTGGTCTATCTTCCCAGCATTTTCGCCAATGTGCTCGGCATTTTCTTTTGCACTTTCAAAAATTTCCATAAACTCTTTATGCTTATCGGCTGGAATAGTTTTCATATCCACCTTATTCAAAGTACCCAACAGCTTTTTTCCTGCATTGGCGGCAGCTTTGTCATTATCTGAAGCAAGTGCGTTCTTTAATGATAGATAATCGGTAACTATGGGCGCAATAGAAAAGTTTTTTGCTTCTTCTTTTCCTGTTGCTTTTGCTTCCTGAACGCTCGGAGTTTCACTCACAACGGGCGCAGCTACCGTATCATCCTCTTTTGGTTGGGAAGCTGACTGTTCTTGTGATACAACAGCAGTATCACTTGAAGACTGCTCGTTTTTGTTGGATGCCTGATTGCATGATACTGTTACAAATGCCATGATAACAGCAATGATTGATAATGTTAGATTTTTCATTTTTATTTATTTTTTGATTTTTAAAAAACTTGCGTTAATAGCCACTACAATGGTGCTTACACTCATCAGCACAGCACCCATAGCGGGACTTAAAACAAAATTCGGATAGAGTACGCCTGCCGCAAGCGGTATTGCCACCACGTTGTAGCCAACCGCCCATATCAGGTTCTGTACCATCTTTTTGTAGGTAAGTTTGCCGAAGTCAATCAGTTTGACCACATCCCTCGGGTCGCTGTCTACCAATATGATATCCGCTGTTTCGGCAGCCACGTCCGTACCGGAACCCACGGCAATGCCCACATCTGCCTGTGCCAGTGCAGGTGCATCATTTACACCATCACCAGTCATTGCTACGATTTCGCCTTTTGCCTGAAACTCCTTTACTTTCTCCTGCTTGTTGTGCGGAAGCACATTAGCCAAATACCCGTCCATACCCAATTTTCCGGCTACGGCAGCAGCAATCCTGTCGTTGTCCCCGGTGAGCAGAAAGGACTTGATGCCCATTTTTTTGAATTCCTCAATCGCCTGTGCCGAACCCTCACGGATGCTGTCTGCCAAAGTAATGATGCCGATTACCCGGTCATCAATGAGGACAAAGTTGACCGTTTCGGCCTCTTGATTGATTTCGTTTGGAATTTCCGGCAGGGAAAGGTGGTTTTCGGTGAAATAATTCGGGCCGCCAGCTACGACATTTTTCCCGTTCACAACACCTTTAACACCTATGCCCTGCATATAGCTGAAGTTTTCAGACTTCCATAAGGCAAGGCTCTTTTCTTTCAATGTAGCCATAATGCCTTTGGCGATATGGTGTTCCGAATTTTGCTGTACTGCGGCAGCATACTGGATAACCTCATCGGCATTATATTCATCCGTTAAGGGAATAACCTTTTCTACCGCATGGGAACCTTTGGTGAGCGTTCCGGTCTTATCAAAAATGACAGTGGAAAGTTTTCGGGTGGTTTCAAATGCCGTACGGTTGCGGATGAGCAGGCCATTGGTCGCCGAAAGCGTTGTGGAAATGGCGACTACCAACGGGATAGCCACGCCCAATGCGTGCGGGCAGGCCGTTACCATTACCGTCACCATTCTTTCAAGCGCAAAGGCAATATCTCCACTGCTTGCATACCAATAGGCAAATGTGCCTATGCCCACGGCAATGGCAATAAAGGTGAGCCATTTGGCAACTTTGTCCGCAAGGTTCTGTGTATTGGACTTAGTAGCCTGCGCCTCCTGCACAAGATTGATAACCCTGTTCAGGTAGCTGTCTTTTCCAACGGCTGTTACCTTAACTTTCAGCGCCCCATCGCCATTGATAGAGCCTGCGATGACCTTTCCGTCCTTTTCCTTTTTTACGGGAACACTTTCTCCGGTAAGCATACTTTCGTTGATATACGAAAGCCCCTCCAGTACCAATCCATCGGCTGGAATTTTTTCACCCGGTTTTATGATAGCTGTTTCACCGCTTTGCAGGTCTTCGAGCTTTATCTTTACGGCTTCTCCGCCACGTTCCACGGTAACATCGTTGGGCAGCAAAGCGACCAATGACTGTAATGCCCGTGAAGCAGCCATTTGGGAACGCATTTCCAGCCAATGCCCTAACAGCATGATGTCAATTAGGGTTGCCAGTTCCCAAAAGAAGTCCATACCCTGCAAGCCAAATACAACGGCTACGGAATAGACATAGGCTACGGATATGGCGATGGCAACAAGTGTCATCATCCCTATGGCTTTGGCTTTCACCTCGCCAATCATTCCCTTTAGGAACGGCAAGCCTCCATAGCAATAAATCACCGTACCCAATGCCAGCAGCACGTATTTATCTCCATTGAAAGCAAGGGAGAAACCCAACCATTGCTGTATCATGTGCGACAGGAGCAGGATAGGGATTGTAATGACAAGGCTTATCCAAAAACTTTTGAGGAAATCGCCTGTATGATGTCCCTCATGTTTATTAAAGTTTTCATCAGCATGGCCATGTTGAGAATGTCCGGAATGCCCATGTTCTGATGTGTGTTCATGAGAAACTGAGCTACCGCCAACGGGAACCAGTGCCATGCCACAGAGCGGGCATTTGCCTGGTTCGTCTTTTAGCACCTGCGGGTGCATGGGACACGTGTATTTTTTCATAATAAGGGGTTTTAAAAGTTATGTTGCACTTAATTTTTTTGCCATCTCATGGGTCATTTCTTCGGCATAAGCACCATAGGCATCCACAAGTACGCCTTTATTCTTACCATCATTGGACGATATGGCATAAATCACGGCATTGTTATCAGGACTGCTGTCGAGGCTTTCAAACCTATGGGTTTCCGTAACCGTAAAATCCTCCGGTTTTAGTTTCAGGCTCCTTGACGCACAGTACAGGCAGTCCGGCAACAGACTAAAGTCCATACTGTATCCACGCTGTCTTAGGTCTTTAAGCGCCTGCACCATGTCATTGTACTGTACCATAGCTTTCAGACCTGTTATTTAATGGTTTCGACCGTACTGCCGCAGGTAAGCATCTGTGAGCCGTAATATGGGTTTTTAACAGCATTCTCTTTACTTAGCCAATTGGCTCCCTTACCTCCATTGTACATAGGGCAGTGCTGGTAATAAACGGGGGTGTCCTGTTTAGACACTTTGGCAAGTGTGTAGATGCTTTCCGAAAGTGCCGCAAAAGCACTTCTTTGTTTTGCAACATCTTTTGATTTTGAAATGCTTTCCGCATTGGCCGTCAAGTCCTGCATCACTTTCATCCAAGCCGTATGTTCCTCTGCCGATAGCTTATTCATATCGACTGCTTTAAGGGATGCAGCCAATTCAGCGGCTTTGGCAGATGCGGTCGCCGCATCGGTTTTTATCAAAGCATCTTTCACTGAAAAGTAGTTGTCAAATACAGCCTTTAGCTGTGATTGGTTTTGGGCTGCATCTTTGTTAGCTGCCATTTGACTATGGTCGTGATTGCCATGTCCGGCATTCATGTCCATTCCCGCCTCCTTGTTTTTGGCAACCGTCTTCACGGGTCTATCATACTGGCAGCAACCAGCCAGTTTAGCATATACGTCATCCGGCGCACGGAACTTCTCACTGTCATAACCAGCCAAAGCAATACGTTTCAGGATTTCATCCTGATTTGTTTTGTCGCCGTCATAGGTGAGCGTAGCCATCTTGGTATCTTTGTTCCAGTCCACGCTGGCTACCTTTTTTACGTTACCTGCTTTTTCGATGGTGGTTTTGCACATACCACAATTGCCGTAAATCTTTACGGTTTCTGTTTTCGCATTCTTGATTTGTGCGAAGCCGTTTATTGATGATAGTAACACGGCGATTACCATCACTATTTTTGATAATGATTTCATAATAATTACATTTTGAGAAACGGGGGATAGATAAACCCGTTTCTGTTTTAAATTTTAAGTAAATGATACAAATAGGGGATTTGCAAAAGCCGGAACAGCTTCTGACAGGACACACCTATGGCTATCAGGCCATAGTTTTAGCTTATTTTAGGCGGTAGCCAAATGGAGAAAAAGCCCGAAGAATAGTAGGCTTCTTTGAAACCGAATTTTTGCTTTTTAGCTGCTGCTAAGTGATTTTTTGCCTTTAATTCGATTATGGTTGGGACATTTAGGGAAGTGGTTGAAGCACCGCACCTGCAAGAGTTGTGTGAACAGCCGCCCCCGCATTTGTCACTTTTGCATTTTTTACAGGATTTGCCCTTGCAACCTTTTTTATGTTCTGATTTTTTGGATTTCTCCTTTGAGCAGGAAGACTGCTCGGTCTTTGTTGAATTTTTGGAACAGGCATAGCTCTGACTTGGCATCATAAAGAAAACCAAACAGAACAATGTCAAAATGCCTATATGTATTCTATAATTTTTCAACGCAACAAAGTTACAAATTAGATTGGTTTTTTATATCGTTTTACGTTTTTTTTGCTATATGGACAAAAAAATGCCATATACGCAATAACCTATCGCCTTTTTTCAGAATTGATAAAATGCCCTTTTTCAGCAACCCAACCTCATAGAAAATTCGGTCGGAAAAAGGGCATTTCAAAAAGTTGTTGGCTTAGGCGTCCAAAGGTTCAATTTTGAAGCCTGCCTTTTGCACGGTCGATATTACTTCCTGCTCGGTAATGCCCTCGGACTTCACTGTAAGTACCTTGTCCTTGTTGGCAGTGTCCACTTCCCAATGGCAGATACCCTCTGCCTTGTCCAAGTGCGGCTTTACAGATGCGATACAACCGCCACAATTGATGTTCGTCTTGAATTGAAATTGTTTATTTTCCATTGTTTACAAATTTTAGAGTTATCTGATAATGCAAATTTCCGTACTATTCAGTTAGTTATTGTTGTGTAATTTCTTGTTTGATTTGTGAGATTTACTGTTTAATTTCTTCCACTTCAACCGCAGGCTGTTACTGACCACGCTCACGCTGCTCAATGCCATTGCCGCACCCGCAATCATCGGGTTGAGCAGGAAGCCGTTAACAGGGTAAAGGATGCCTGCCGCTACCGGAATGCCGATTACGTTGTAGATAAACGCCCAGAACAGGTTTTGCTTGATGGTGGCTACGGTCTGTTTGGACAAGCGTATTGCCTGCGGTATCTTGGTCAGGTCGGACGAAATGATGGTCATCTTGGCTACGTCCATTGCGATGTCGCTGCCTTTGCCCATTGCGATACTTACATCGGCTGTTGCCAATGCGGTGCTGTCGTTGATACCATCGCCCACCATTGCCACTACCTTTCCTTTACTTTGCAGTTCTTTCACAAAGTCGGCTTTATGCTGTGGCAAAACTTCGGCTTTGTAATGCTTGATGCCTGTCTGCTCCGCAATGGCTTTAGCGGTAGCTTCATTATCTCCGGTCAGCATATACAGGTCAATGCCCATTTCCTGCATTTCCCGGATAGCCTGCACCGATGTTTCCTTAATCTTATCGGCGATAGCGATTACAGCAAGAGCCTTTTTGCTGTTTGCAAACCAGATAACGGTTTTAGACTGTTTGCCCCATTCTTCGGACTGGTCTTGTAATTCTCCGGCAATGGCAATGTTGTTTTCTGCCAATAGCTTTTTGTTGCCTACATAATAGGTTTCGTTGTCATGGTCTGCTTTTGCGCCTTTGCCCGTAATGCTGTCGAACATGGATAAAGAGGTGGTCGCTACATCGCCAAGATGCTTCACTACGGCTTCTGCCAATGGATGCTCGGATTGCTTTTCGATGCTCAAAAGGATTTCTTTTGCAGTGTCCTCATTGTTCAGCCATTTAATGCCCGTTACCTGTGGTCTTCCCTCGGTGATGGTTCCGGTTTTGTCCAAAACGATGGCATTTACTTTTTTGGCCAGTTCCAAACTTTCGGCATCCTTTATCAAAATGCCATTTTCAGCACCTTTACCAACGCCTACCATAATAGCGGTGGGTGTCGCTAAGCCTAAAGCACAGGGGCAGGCAATGACCAATACCGTAACGGCTGCCAACAGACCTTGAACAACCCCGTTTTCGCCTCCCAAAATCAACCATAGCGTAAATGTCAGGATGGCAATACCTATCACTGTGGGAACAAAGATGCCCGCAATCCTATCGACCAGTTTCTGTACGGGTGCTTTGCTTCCCTGTGCATCCTGCACCCTTTTGATGATGTGGGCAAGCATGGTTTCTTTGCCCACTTTTACCGCCCTGAACCGGAAGCTGCCTTTTTGGTTAATCGTTCCTGCAAATACTTTTTCTTTTTCTTTTTTCAATACAGGTACAGGCTCACCGCTTAACATGCTTTCGTCCACATACGAATTGCCCGATATGACCATGCCGTCTACCGCAATCTTTTCACCGGGCTTTACGAGTATCACATCGCCTGCGCTTACGTCTTCGATAGCGGTCTGCTTTTCCGTTCCGTCCGCCTGTACCACGATGACCGTTTTTGGCTGCAAGCCCATCAGCTTCTTAATGGCTGAAGAGGTGTTGCCTTTGGCTCTTTCTTCCAGCAGTTTTCCCAAGAGGATGAATGCGATAATAACGGCAGCCGCTTCAAAATATACGTGAGCATGCAGTCCCCGTTGATGCCAAAAGTCGGCAAACAGCATATTGAAAACACTGAACAGGTAGGCAATACCTGTACTCAATGCCACCAGCGTATCCATATTGGCGGAACGGTGCTTTGCCTGCTTCCAAGCGTTTACAAAAAAATCCCTGCCCAACCATATTACAACGGGCGTGGAAAAAAGCCACATTATCGGGTCTGCATAAGGCATATCCATAAAGAACATTCCTATAACTACCACGGGCAGGGAAAGGATAATTGCCCAAATGGTCTTGTTTTTCAGGGTTCGGAATTTCTTTTCGTGGATGGCTTCGAGCGTTTCCTGCTGCTTGGTTTCGTCTTCAATCAATAGGTCGTAACCTACTCCCTGAACCGCCTTTTGCAGCGTTAAGCCATTGGTCATATTGGGAAGATATTCTACCGTAAGATTTCCGGTAGCAAAATTTACCGATGCGTTGACTACTCCCGGCTCGTATTTTACAGTGCTTTCGGCACTACCTGCACAGGATGCGCAGGTCATACCCAGTACAGGAAAAGAGTTTTTAACCGTAGGAACTCCGTAACCTAAATCTTTAATTGCCTTAACAGCCTCGCCTACGGTTTCATTGCTATCTACTGTAATCGCTGCCCTTCGGTTGTTCAGCTCTACTTTATGGGTTTCTACGCCTTTTACCTGTGCCAATCCCTTTTCAACGATTAATGCACAGTGTTCGCTTTCTACATCCTCCAATGGAATGTATATATTTTCTCTGTTTGTCGCCATATTTGCCTGCTTTAATTTACAATACAAAATTGGCTATTATATTTATGGGTACTGGTGTGAAATTTTGGATTTGATTTGTAAGATTTACTTACACTTTATCCAACGGTTTTCTTTTATCCTCTTTAATCTGTTTGAAATGGCTTGGTGTTAGCCCGGTAACTTTTTTAAACTGGTTACTCAAATATGCCACGCTCGAATAATTTAGGCGGTTCGCAATCTCACTTAATGACAACTCATCATACACCAACAATTCTTTGACTTTCTCCACCTTTTGGGCGATAAAGTATTTTTCAATGGTTGTACCCTCTACCTCTGAAAACAGATTGGACAGGTAATTGTAATCGTGATGCAATTTGTCACTCAATACATCGGAAAGGTTGGTTTTTACATCACTATCCTGATGGTGTACCAGGTCAATGATAATGTTCTTTATCTTTTCTATTATCCTGCCTTTTTTATCGTCAATTACTTCAAATCCTAATGGCTCTAAAGTTTTGGACAAATTCTCTTTTTCCAGAGATGTTATTTCTTTGGAAAGAATAACTTCGCCCAGTTTTATATTTTTAGCATCTAATCCCAGTTTTTCCAATTCGTTTTGTACCACCATAATGCAACGGTCGCAAACCATATTTTTAATAAAGATTGTATTCATATTTATTTACTGACTACGTTTAGTATTTAATACATAAGCAATAAACAAATTTACAATTTAAGTTTAATTACTCTGACTTCTTGCCAAGAGGAATAAAGCCTGTGTACATATATACTTACTGTTTTTCATCTTGTTCGTCCATTTTCTTTATCAGTGCTTCACACAGCCTGTCGAGGAATTTCGTTCGGTTTATTTTGCGGGCTTTAAGTTCCATAAACGTATGGTAAAAGTCGCCTAACTCAATATTGAAGGCATCTTCAAACGTTTTGGCTATCAATTTTATTTCTGTATTCCCATTGTTAAATGCACCGTGGGAGTACAGTGCATAAATGAGTTCCGTGAGTGCAGTTTTGCTTGCTGTCCATATCAACGAATTATCTGAAACCTTTTTAACGTTGATGTTATTTAACCTGTCTTCCAAATATACCTGTATCAGGTCATTAGCAATTATCTTGGCAACCTTATAATCGTGCGAAGTAGAAAAGCGATGGTCTGCCTCAAAATAAAAAGTGTCTAACCATAGTCTTATATCGTGCTTGCCACGTACAAAAAATTGTTCGTCAAAGAAAGAATTATTGCTACGGTAATACTTATAAAAATCAAGGTTATTTTCAAAGAACCTTTTTAGCTTTTTCAGTTCTTTGACAAAATATTTCTTGGTACGCTTATTTCCATACGGTCTTCTCGTTTCGATTTTATAGATGGCATTATAATAGATGAGCTTTGAAACGATAATTGGCTTTTGATATTTAAAAAAGCGAATTTCTTCATCAACATTCTTAAATCCTCTTTTTAAAATATATTTTTTTACGTCGAATAAACATTTGATAATAAGTTGTATAACTGCTTCAATGCGTTCTATCGAACAGTCTGCTTCAATCTCAAATTCTTTGATTTCGTTTTCCAGCTTAGCCAGCGTTTCGTTATAAAATTTATCCATCCGTTATCCTAAATCTATTTTTTAAACAATAATAGAGAAGCCCAAATACTGTCATATTTGAAAGAAATTTGCATTTTCGGGTTTCTCTTTTGGAACTTTGGTTTTTGCTCGATACAGAACTAATAAGTCCATTTTTAGTGATAGGGATAGATATAATAGTGTCTAATTTTATGTATATCAAAGCAATAAGACACAGAGCTAAAAAATATCCTAAAAAGTATCATAAAGAGCGAAGGTCTTTTCTTCTTCTTCTTCTCCTTCGACAAATTGACATTTGATAACTTTTGCCTTTCTTACGAATTGTCTGTTTTATTCATCATTAGGATGTTCTAATCTTAAAATTTCATCCGCTGTATCCTTACTGCGTTTAGTATAGCTAATAAGGCAACCCCAACATCGGCAAAAACAGCTTCCCACATAGTCGCTAAGCCCCCAGCTCCCAAAACTAGTACAATAGCTTTTACTCCGAATGCTAAAGCTATATTTTGCCAAACGATTTTCTTTGTCTGCTTGCCTATATTGATTGCCATAGGTATTTTACTCGGTTTGTCGTCTTGTATTACCACATCTGCCGTTTCAATGGTCGCATCGCTTCCCAAACCGCCCATTGCAATACCCGCATCGCTCAAAGCCACAACAGGCGCATCGTTTACACCGTCGCCAACAAAAGCAACGCTTCCGCCTTTGGCTTTAATTTCTTTAACTCTGTTTACTTTATCTTCAGGCAATAAATCTCCGAAAGCATTATCTATCCCCAACTGTTCCGCTACATACTTTACAACCGTACTTTTATCTCCGCTAAGCATAGTAGCTTTAACATTGAGCTTATGCAATAGATTTATGGTTTCCTGTGCGTCTTCTTTTATGCTGTCCGCAATGGTAATGTAACCAACAAACTTTCTATCATAAGCCACTGCGATTACCGTGTAGACAATGCTGTTCGGGTCTATGTCATAAGTAATAGAAAATTTATCCATCAGCTTAAAATTCCCTACCAATAATTCTTTCCCATTTACATTAGCCTTTAGTCCGTGTCCTGCAATTTCCTCTATATTTTCTAATGGGATATTGTGGTTTACATCGCCTACATATTCTTGAATGGCAGTTGCTACGGGGTGGCTACTATGGCTTTCCAAAGCATTGACCATTTCTAAAATTTCTTTCTCATCAAATGCCTTGTCAAATACAACTTCCTGAACTTTAAATACGCCCTCCGTCATTGTACCTGTCTTATCCATTACTACATTTTGTATGCTGGCAAGAACATCCAAAAAGTTGCTTCCCTTAACCAATATTCCATTTTTACTCGCTGCCCCAATTCCGCCAAAGTAGCCTAAAGGAATACTTATTACCAATGCACAAGGGCAAGAGATAACAAGGAATACCAAAGCACGATACAACCATTGGCTGAACACATAATTTTCTACAAAGAAGTAGGGCAATGCTGTAATTAGAATAGCTAACAGTACAACTATCGGTGTGTATATTTTTGCAAACTTTCTAATGAATAATTCTGTCGGTGCTTTTTGAGCAGTAGCATTTTGCACCAATTCTAAAATTTTACTCAGCTTGCTATCAGTATATGCAGTTGTTACTTTTACTTGTACAACGGTATTTAGGTTTATCATTCCTGCTAATACCGTATCATCTTTTGCTTTGGTGTCGGGCTTGCTTTCGCCTGTTAAAGCTGCTGTGTTGAATGATGCAGTTTCGGATAATAATGTTCCGTCTAATCCTAATTTTTCGCCGGGCTTTAATTGTATGATGTCACCAATGGTTACTGTTTCCGCCTTTACTGTTTTCGGTTGATTTTCTTTTAGAATAGTTACTTCATCGGGGCGTTGGTCAAGCAAGCTCTTGATATTTGCTTTCGCTCTTTTAACTGCTAATGACTGAAAGACTTCGCCAACAGCATAAAACAGCATTACAGCGACACCCTCTGGGTATTCACCAATGGCAAAGGCTCCAATAGTGGCAATACTCATTAGCAAAAATTCTGAAAAAACATCGCCTTTGCTAATACTTTCAAAAGCTTCTTTAATTACAGGAAATCCGACTGGTGCATACGCTATTATATACCAAACAGTTCTTACCCAACCTTGAAACCATTCAGGTTTCAAGGCATTGTCTAAGTAAATAGCAATTAGCAATAGTACCAAAGAAATAATTCCTGGTAAAAACATTTTTATAACGCTATTTTTATCAACAGCTTCACTTCGTTCATTACTCTTTTGATTGACTTTTTTATCCGTTGAGCAACAAACATTATCAGTACTCTGCCCTGTATTTGTTTGGGCATCGTTTTTGCTTTCCTCCGTGCAGCAGAGTTGCTTGCCGTGTGCATCATAAATATGCTTGTGATTTTTGTTCGTATTTATCATCGCTTTTGTTTTTATTGTTTAATCTTCGTCTTCGCCAGTATTAGATAATTTAGCATTTACAAAAAATGCTCCTCTTACCACAATTTTTGCATTTGCAGGAATTTGATTTACAAAAGTTATTGCGGTATAGCCCATATCAGATACTCCTTTCAAAACTTCAACTTTTTCAAAATTCATATTGGCTTTATCTTCCTTGCGTTCATTTTCTTCTCCACCCTTATTTTCTTCTTCTTTATGTTCCTCAACTTTTTTATCGGTTTGAATGAAAACATAATATTTCCCATCGGCATTTACAATGGCGTCATTAGGAACAGCAGATGTCGTAATATTATTTAAGCTTACAAAACCTGTAATATTCATTCCATCTATTAAGCCATTTTTATTGCCATTTACCCGACAGTGAACGGCAATGGTTTTACTCTCATTTTCAAATGACGAACCGATACTGAAAACCGTAGCATCATATACGGTTGTAGGATTATTAGTAAGTGTAAAATGAATGATTTGTCCCACTTTTATTTTCGGTAAATCCTTTTCAAAAACCTGTAAATCCAAATGCAAAGAACTGTTATCTACAATTTCTATAACTGGCGAAGAAACATCGACATAGCTTCCAATCTTGGCAAATACATTGCTAACCGTACCATTCAAAGGACTGGTTACCACCAATGCTGATTTCAGATTGTTATTTGAAACGGACCCCGGATTGATACCCATTAATTGTATCTGCTGTTGTAAAGAAGCCCTGCGAGTACGTAAACTATTTAATTCGGCTGTGGCACTTTGCAGATTTTTCTTTGCGCCTGCATTGCCTTCATTTAGCTCTTTCTGTCTTGCTAACTCTTGTTCGGCAAAAGATATTTTGCTTGCAGTACTTAGATATTCTTCCTGTAATTGTATGAACTGCGGATTGGCAATAGTGGCAATTACTTGTCCTTTTTTTACATAATCTCCGATTTGCACATTAAGCATTTTTATAACACCACCATACAAAGAAGTAGCATTACCTTTATTGTTATTGGGCACTTTAAGGTTTCCATTAGCCTTAATGGTTGCCGTTAATTCCTTTTGTTCGATAGTTCCTAATTGTATCCCAACTATTTTTATCTGTTCTTCAGAAAGTGTTGCAATAGTTGGCATTTCTTCTTCGTTGTTTGCTTCTGCTTTTTCGCCAGCTTTGGTTTCGGAAGATTTATTCTCCGCTACTTGCTTATCATTTTTACAGGCTGAAAAAGCTAATAGAACGACAATCATTGCCATTATATACCTTATTTTATTTATATTGAATTTCATTTTTATTTATTAATTAATGAATAAATATTGATTACGGATTGGTTTACTTGCTGAATACTTTTTAGGTAATTCAATTGAATATCAGTTGTGGTTTGCAATGCAAAAAGATATTCCACATAACTGATGTCGCCAGTTTTGTATCCTAATTGAGCTGCCGCTACAATCTCCTTAGCGTTAGGTAATGCTTCCTGCTGAAAATAATTGAACTGATGCATATCCTGTTGGTATTGTTGCAAGGCATTCTGCATTTGCGTTGTCAATACTTTTTGTTGCTGTTGTGCATTGGCTTCGGCTGCTTGCTTTTGGTAATCCAAAGATTTTATCCGGGCTTTAGTAACACCATAAGTTATTGGAATAGCAACACCAATATTTATAGAATTAAAACGGTTACCAGAATTGAAATATTTCTCCGCACCATTTACTGTTTGAAAGCCTATCAAAGATTGATTTGTGTAACCTATCGTAAAATCGGGTAAACCTTGCGAACGTTCTACCTTTTTGGTCTTTTCTGCAATAACTGCATCCTGATATAAGGATTGAATTGCAGGATGATTTGCTACTGCATCATTGTCCAGCAAATTACTGATTTGTAAAGGTTGAAAAATTCCATTTTCTGCAATAATAAAATCTTCTTTAGTATTCATCAATGTTTTCAGACTGGCAACTGCATTATTTAAAAACACTTCATTCTGTTTCAACAATAAATTGATTTCCCCTTTCTTAGCTTCTGCTGTACTTATATCCACTTTTTTAGTATCGCCCGTTTTGTAACGAAGCTTTGCAATGCCTATGAAATCACCATATAAGCTGTCCAATTGTTGCAATTGTTTTTGATTTTGTTGCAGGTACAGAATTTGATAATAATACGTTCGTACCTGATTTTTTAATTCTAAAACACTTAGGCTTTTCTGTATTTCTTTACCTTTTATTTCTGCATTAATCAATTGCTTTTTTGCTCCAAATAATGAAGGAAATGGAATTGTTTGAGCGACCTGAAAAGACTGGTCGAATTTGGTGCTGTTGTATTGTCCCAATTGGGCGTTAAAATCGAGTTTTGGTAATTCTCCGGCTGTTTTTTTCAAAACTTTACTCGCTTCAATTTCCAAATCTGATGCTTTAATACTTTGATTATTTTGAAGGGCAATGCTAATTGCCTCATCAACACCCGATAAATCTTTCGTTTGTGCATTTGCTGTAAAACCTACCAAGGATAGTAGCAATACAATGATAGTTGCAATGGGTTTCACTTTGAATTTTCTTTTTAAATTAATTTTTGAATTGAAAATGATGTACAATAGCGGCAGTACAAATAGGGTAAGGAACGTTGCGGTTACCAAACCACCGATAACTACGGTCGCTAAAGGTTTTTGTACTTCTGCACCTGCACTACTGCTTAATGCCATTGGTAGAAATCCTAAACTGGCTACTGTTGCAGTCATCAATACTGGACGCAGACGAATTTTAGTTCCTTCAATTACTCGTTTCAATACATCTTTTATTCCTTCTTTTTCTAATTGGTTGAAAGTTCCAATCAATACAATTCCGTTGAGAACCGCTACTCCGAATAAAGCGATAAAGCCAATGCCTGCACTGATGCTGAAAGGCATACCACGAAGCAACAAAGCCAACACGCCACCAATGGCACTCATCGGAATAGCGGTAAATATTAAGCCTGCCTGCTTGAAGGAACGGAACGTGAAATAGAGCAATACAAAAATCAATAATAAGGAAACTGGGACTGCTATCATCAATCTATTACTGGCTTCCCGCAAGTTTTCAAACTGTCCGCCATAAGTGAAATAATATCCAGGCGGTAATTTTACCTGCGCATTTAATTTTTGCTGAATTTCTTCTACCACACTTTGTACATCCCTGTCTGCAACGTTGAACCCGATTACAATTCTTCGTTTACCAGCTTCACGGCTTATCTGTGCGGGTCCTAATTTATAATCAATAGTTGCAACTTGTGACAATGGAATTTGATTACCGGTTGGTGTAGGTATCATCAGATTATTTACATCTTCAATACTACTTCGGTAAACGCTATCCAATCGTACTACCAAATCAAATCTTCTCTCATTTTCATAAACTACACCTGCGCTTTTTCCTGCAAAAGCAGTGCTTACCACATTGTTCACATCTTCGACATTAAGCCCATAATTAGCAATACGGGTTCTGTCATATTCTACATTGATTTGAGGTAAGCCGCTTACACGTTCTACCTGTGGAGTGGTAGCGCCTTTTACACTTTGTATTATTTTGCTAACTTTTTCAGCATTCAAAGCAAGTGTATCTAAGTTTTCACCAAATATTTTTACTGCTACATCTTGTTTAATACCTGTCATTAGTTCATTGAAGCGCATTTGAATAGGTTGGCTTTTTTCAACAGTTACACCAGGTATTACACTTAATTTCTCTTCTATTGCATCTCCTAATTCATCATAGGTTTTTCCTGATTTCCACTCACTTTGGGGCTTCAGAATAATCATTAAATCTGTTGCTCCTGGTGGCATAGGGTCAGTAGGTACTTCTCCAGCTCCGGTTTTACCAACGACCATTTTCACTTCATCAAATTGCCTGGCTAATCTCGATGCAAGCATCGAAGTTTCAATACTTTGTGCTAATGAAGTTTCGATTGGCATCTTAAATTCAAACGCAAATTCCCCTTCCTGTAATTGAGGTATAAATTCTCCTCCCATTCGGCTAAATAACAGTAGGGTAAAAGCAAATATGGCAATGGTAATACCCACTAACCAATATTTTATTTTAATGGCTTTTTCTAATAGTGGCTGATACCTTTTTTGTAGCCAGTTCATCATTCTATCTGAAATCGTTTCTTTGTGTGTTGGCTTTTTAGATAGGAATAAAGCACACATCATCGGGATATAGGTTAAAGATAAAATCAACGCTCCAAAGATGGCAAAACCTACCGTCTGTGCCATTGGGCGAAACATTTTTCCTTCTACGCCTACCAATGTAAGGATGGGAATATAAACAATTAATATAATGATTTCTCCAAAAGCTGCACTACTGCGAATTTTGGAAGCGGATGCAAATACTTCATTATCCATTTCCTGCTGAGTAAGCCTTTGTGTGGATTTTCGTAAACCTAAATGATGCAACGTAGCTTCTACAATAATTACCGCCCCATCCACAATTAATCCAAAATCTATTGCTCCCAAACTCATTAAATTGGCACTTACGCCAAAAATGTTCATTAAAGCCAATGCAAATAACAATGCTAAAGGAATGGCAGAAGCTACAATCAATCCGGCTCTGAAATTTCCTAAGAAAAGAACCAATACGAAGATGACAATCAAAGCTCCTTCAATAAGGTTTTTCTTAACAGTATTCATTGCCCTGTCTACCAAATCTGTACGGTCTAAATAAGGTTCTATCACAACATCTTCAGGCAAAGATTTTTGTATAGTGGGTAGTTTCTCTTTTATTTTTTCTACCACATTGTTGGCATTTTCGCCTTTCAGCATCATCACTACGCCACCTACTGCATCTACCTCTCCATTATATGTCATTGCTCCGTAGCGTACTGCATTACCAAAACGAACATCTGCCACATCTTTTATAAAAATGGGGACACTTCCGGTTTCGTTCTTTACACTGATATTTTTTACATCATCTAATGAAGTGACCAAACCGATACCTCGGATGAAATAGGCATTCGGTTTCTTATCAATGTATGCACCGCCTGTATTTTGATTATTTTTTTCTAATGCTGTGAAAATATCGGTAACACTCACACCCATTGCCTTTAAGCGGTTAGGATTTACAGCCACTTCATACTGTTTCAGCTCACCACCAAAACTATTCACTTCTGCAATACCGGGTGTACCGAAAAGCTGACGTGCAACAATCCAATCTTGCATTGTTCGCAGTTCTTTAGCATTGTATTTATTCTCGCTACCCTTCTTTGGGTGGATAATGTATTGGTACACTTCACCCAAGCCTGTACTTACTGGAGCAAGTTCTGGTGTACCAATACCGCTAGGTATATTTTCTTCGGCTTCTTTTAGTTTTTCATTGATAAGTTGCCTGGCAAAATAAATATCTACTTTGTCTTTAAATACAACCGTAATTACTGATAAACCAAATCTTGAAATACTTCGAGTTTCTTCCAAGCCTGGAATGTTGGCAATACTTTGCTCAATGGGAAAGGTTACTAATTGTTCTACTTCCTGACCAGCTAATGTTGGGCAAACTGTAATTATTTGCACCTGATTATTGGTAATATCGGGAACAGCGTCTATTGATACTCTTGTAACACTCCAAACTCCCCAAATGATGAGCAACAAGGTCATTATACCGATGACAAGCTTGTTTTTAATACTGAATTTTATGATACTGTCTAACACAATTCATTTGATTAATGATTAATAATAGTGGATATAAGTTCTTTTTTTAATACAAAAAAATGCCCTTCGCCAAGTCCGATGAATAGGGCATTAAAAAAAGTATTAAAAACAACTTGATGTTTTCATAAAAAGGTCTTGATGTTTTAGTGAAAAGGTCTTGATGTTTTTAGTAAAACATATAGACGTTTTTGAGATTTAATCAAAGTAAACAAAAACGTTCCTCAGGAAGAATCCTTGAGGAACGCAAATAAAAGAGAGAAAAATGTAACAACTATAACTCAAATTAATATTGAGATTTTTAACTCTTAATCTATCACTTCATTCTTACGTCGGTTGAAAATCCAGAAGATAATAGGGAAAATCAAAAGCGTCAAAACAGTTGCGGTAATCAATCCGCCAATGATCACTATCGCCAAAGGTTTCTGAGATTCCGACCCGATTCCTGTAGATAATGCGGCAGGAAGCAAACCAATGGATGCCATCAAAGCAGTCATTACAACCGGTCTGGTTCTTACTTTCACACCTTCCATTATGGATGAATCTAAGGACAAACCATTCTTAACGTTCTGATGAAACTCCGAAATCAAAATCACACCATTCTGGATACAAATTCCAATCAGGGCAATCATCCCGACTCCGGCAGAGATACCGAAATTCATGTGCGTGAGATGCAACGCGATGATAGCTCCAATCAACGCAAAAGGAACATTAGCCATTACAAGAAGCGAATCTTTCATATTACCAAAGAGAATGAACAACAGGAAAAAGATCCCGAGAATACTGATGGGAACTACCTGAGCCAATCGCTTCGTCGCACGCTGCTGATTTTCAAATTGTCCTGTCCACCCAATCGAATAACCGTCCGGCAATTTGATTCTAGCCACTCTCTTCTGAGCATCTGCAATAGTTCCTCCCAAATCCCGGTCACGAATCGAGAATTTAACCCCGATATAACGTTTGATATCATCTCTGTAAATGAAAGCCGCTCCGTTTTCTTTTTCGATGGTACTGATTTCCTTGAGTGGAATCTTGGCGCCATCCTGCGTCGGAACCATCAGAGAGGCAATGTCTTCTTCATTTTTTCTGTAATCTTCGGCATAACGCAATCTTATCGGAAACTTTCTTTCGCCATCAAACATTTCAGACGCTGTTTTCCCACCGAACGCCATTTCCAGAACGGCTTGGGCATCCGCTGGTAAAACGCCATAAGCTGCCATTTTGTTTCGGTCCAGCACTACACTAATTTCGGGTTGACCAATGTTTTTGATGATTCCTGGTTCTTTCACGCCATCCACATCTTTGATAGAAGCCAGAACTTCTTCCGCCAACCTGTCTAATGTATGAAGGTTATCACCATAGATTTTGATTCCGTTTTCTGCTTTGAAACCTGCAACAGCTTCCGCAACGTTGTCTGAAATCGGTTGGGAATAATTGAATGTAATTCCCTGATAATTCTTCAGCTTTTTATCAATCTCTTCCACCAGTTCATCATAAGTGATTTTTCGTTTCCATTCTTCTCTTGGTTTCAGACTTACCGCAAACTGCACGAATCCAAAACCGTTCGGGTCGGTTCCGTCATTACTTCTACCCGTCTGCGCCAGCACGCCTGTCACTTCTGAGAAGCTCATAATATCTTTTTTGAGAACATCAGCCGTTTTCAGAGACTCTTTAAGCGATGAACTCATCGGCATTTCTGCAGTAATCCAAAGCGAACCTTCATTCAATTGAGGTAAAAATTCTGTTCCCAGGAATTTGGCTGAGAACAAAGTAATCGCTAAAATAACTGTGGAAACCAGAAGGCTTATTTTTTTATTTTTAAAAGTGAATTTGAAACCTTTCATTACACTTCTATCCCAAAAATTAACGAATGGATTGTTCTTTTCTCTTACATTTTTCTTTAATAATAAATGTGACATTACAGGAACTAAAGTCAGTGTAAAAATCAATGCACCTAATAATGCAAATCCTAATGTAAATGCTAATGGCGAGAACATTTTACCTTCCACTTTTTGGAAAGAAAAAATTGGTAATAATGAAGTGATGATAATCAGTTTTGAGAAGAAAATCGCTTTTCCCAATCCGGTTCCGGTTTGTTTTATCCAACCTGCTTTTGCCATTTTGTTGAAGCGTTCCATTCCGTATTTGTGGGCTTTGTGGTCTAGCATTACAAATAACCCTTCCACCATTACGACGGCGCCGTCTATGATTATCCCGAAGTCAACCGCTCCTAGTGACAATAAGTTAGCGCTCATTCCCGCCATTCGGAGACAGAAAAATGCAAATAACAGCGATAATGGAATGATGATGGAAACAATCAAGGTAGTTCGCCAGTCTGCCATAAAAATCAGGACGATAACCGTTACGAGAATAATTCCTTCCAAAAGGTTGTGCATTACCGTTTTGGTGGTGAAATCCATCAGATTTTGGCGGTCATAGAAGGTTTTCATCTTCACATCTTTTGGAAGAATCTTGTTGTTCAGCTCATCTATTTTGGCTTTTACCGCAAGCAGAACTTCCTGCGCATTTTCGCCTTTTCGCATCACCACGATTCCTTCAACCGTATCTTTTTCATTATCCAATGATGCCTGACCAACTCTTGGTAAAGAACCTTCGTGAACATCGGCTACATATTTAACCAGGATCGGATTTCCGCCATCACTGTGAACGGTAATATTTTCTATATCCGAAATCGATTTTACTAAGCCAATTCCACGAACAACATAGGCTTGTCCACTTTTCTCTATAACGTCGCCACCGACATTCAGGTTACTGTTGGTTACGGCATCCAGAACTTCGGAAGGTGTAAGGTTATATTTGTCTAATTTTCTTGGGTCGATACTCAATTCAAATACTTTATCCTGACCTCCGAAAACGTTGATATCCGCAACACCTGGAACACTCCGGAGTGCTCTATCGACTACCCAAGTCTGCAAGGTCAATAAATCTCTGGAATCCCGGTCTTTACTTTCCAGCGTATAACGAAAAATTTCTCCGGTTGGTCCGTAAGGTGGCTGAACTTCGGGGTCGATGCCTTCAGGCAAACTTACCGTTCGCAACTGGTTATTGACCATATTCCGGGCAAAGATGTCGTCCACACCGTCTTCGAATAAAATCTTGACAATAGAAAGTCCAAACATTGTAGTACTCCGGACGCTGGTTTTCTTCTGAACCGGACTCATTGCCAACTCTATCGGTGTGGTGACGAATCGTTCAACTTCCTCAGCACTTCGCCCATTCCATTGGGTAATGATGACGATTTGGGTATTGGTAACATCGGGAAATGCTTCAATCGGCATATTTTTGAAACTGATGAATCCCGAGACCGCCAAAATCGCTACCCAAATGAATGTGAAGGCTTTGTTCTTGAGCGAGAATGCTATGATATTTTTGATGAATTTGTTCATACGTTTTATTTTATGATTGAAATTGCAATTAGTTTTAACGCAAAGTCCGCAAAGATTTTTTGACAAACTGAATGCTTTTCAAGTCCGCAAAGCCATTTCACTTAGCGAAGACTTAAAAAATGAATTGCAAATGCGTGAGGGCGGAGGGCATTGTTGGAGCTCCTCGCCGAAGGCGAGAGCGACTGCCCGTAGACCGACCCGCTTGTCCGACATAGTCGGGACAAAGGGACACGCCCAAAATTTAGTTGTTCAAAGAACGGTAAATCAATAGTTGATTATTAGTAACGATGCAGTCGCCCTCAGCAACACCTTGGGAAACGTAGGTAGTTTCGGAGTTCTGCTTCAGGATTTTGATTTCCTTGACCTTAATGTCGGTTGGTGATTTGTATACTACCACGAAATACCTGTTGTCGTCAAAAATCACAGCTTTGGAAGGAATGGCGAGTGCCGTTGTATTTTCCGCAGATGAAACCCGAATGGTCGCCTTGCTGTCCGGAATCAACAATCCTTGTGAGTTGTCCAAAACTACTCTAGCCTGCATCGCATTAGTATCCGGATCTATGATTTTGAAAATTTTATCGATCTGTCCATAAAATACCTTATCAGGATAAGATAATGTGGAAACCTGGGCTTTCATCCCGAGGTTGATTTTATCGATATCAGCCTCATTGACATTCATTATAGCCCAGACATTTTTGGTATTGGCGACATCAAAAATATTTTCGCTACGGTCACTTCTAAGTTCCATATCCTTGTTGATATCTTTGTGAACAATGTAACCGTTAATTGGTGAAATTACACTGTAAATATTCCCTTTTTTCACATTATAAACCGTACTGACATCGTTTGAACGGCGCAGTGCATCTTTGGCTTTTTTGACTTCGCTTTCTGCTTCCAGAACGTCTTTTTCTGTGTTAAGTTTGCCGGCGTACATTTCTTTTGCGACACGAAGGTTGTTTTCGGCTACTATCAAATCGGTTTTTGCGTCGCTCACATCTTTTTGAACCTCTGCCAACTCGGTACTTCTGATTGTTGCCAGAACCTGACCTTTGGTTACGTAATCGCCCAATTCTACATTCACGCTGAGAACATTACCGCCAACTAATGGAAAAATATCGATATATTTATTTTTATCTGCGGATATTTTTCCGTAAAAACTATATTCGTCCTCGATAAATTTCTTTTCAACCTTTGCAAATGTTGTGCTTTTCAACATTGTGTTACTGAGCTCAAAACCCTTCGTTACTTCCGGCTTTACTTCTTCTTGTTTGGAACAGGAAAGTAATGCTGCTGACAGGATAATTGGTATAATTATTTTTTTCATTTCAAGTTTCATTAGCATTAATAAAAGATTTTGGTTTGTACTAATAGGTTCAGCTGTTCTGCGGAAATCATAATCTGCTTTTTCATCTCATAAACCTGCAGAACGGTCTGTCTGTAGCTTTCCATAAAGTCTGTAAAGTCTATCAAACTGACATTGCCGCTTCGGAAATTTTTAAGAATACCGTTGTAAACCGTTTCCAGATTTTCCAGATCAACCGGTTTTAATTCAAAATATTGGTCATAATGATTTTTCCAAGTTTGGTAAGCTGATTCTACCTGAGTTTCTAGATTAAGTTTCTGGTATTCTGAGTTTTTTTCGTTTTGCTGAATCGCATACTTTGCTTTTTCAACATTTCCTTTGTTAACTTTCCAGAGTGGGATTGGAATTCCGATTTTCAAATTGACTTCATTATTGAAGGTTCCGGAAGCCTGGTCATATTCCGCTCCCAGATTAAGATCTGGTGTGTTGAGTGACTTTTGCCATTGTGCATAAAGCTTGCTGTTGTCGATCAATTTGAGGTTATAAAGATAATCTGCATTGTTTTGCAATGCTTTTTGTTGGAGGACTTCCAAGCCTCCGAAAGGCTGTGAAATCAGGATTTCGTTTTCTTCAGTTTTTGGTAAGTTTGGAATCACTTTTTCCTGATTGCCTGTCAGAACTTTCATATTTTGCTGCAAAGCCAGGATATTGTTATTGATTTCGATTTTATCATTATTAAGCTGAATAACGATGCTTTGAAGTCTTACATAATCTTTTAAAGAAATATTTCCTTTGTCTGTCTGGACTTTGTAAGCCATCAAAAGCTCATTCATATACTTCAACTGAGCATCAATACTGATTTGCTTTTTTTGCTCGTAAATCAGATTGTAATAAGTCTCACGAAGTTGTGAACGAAGGTCAACCAATAATTGGTTAAACTGCAATTGTGAAAGTTCTTTGTTAGACTTTGCGAATTGGATTTCGTTTTTCTTCTTTCCACCCAGATAAATCAATTGCGTGATTTCCAAACCTTTTGCCCGCCCTACATCGAAAACTCTTTTGTCTTGAGGATTGATGGCATTAACATAACCTTCTATCTGTGGAAGTTCCCAGATTTTTGCCTGCATAATTTCGGCATCGGCCATACTGATATTGTATTGTGCGGCAAGAAGCTGGAGATTATTTTTTTGAAATGCCAGTTCGCAATCCTGAAGGGACATCTGCTGCTGCCCGGAAAGACAAACAAATGCCGAAACGGATAACACCAGCGTTGTAATTTTGTTCATTCTTATCTCGTTTTGGTTTTGCAAAAATGGCTTTCCGAGATTAAAACGGACTTAAATGTGGCTTAAAAAAAGCTTAATTGTTGTTTGAGAAGAGATAATAGACGGATAGATGATAGATTTTGACAGAATAATATCTCGCAGATTTACTGATCATGCAGATGTCAATAAAATCTGCAAAATTTGCTAAATCTGTGAGAAATATTTTTTTATTTATTGAAAATCACAGTAAAAAGATTCTGGTTTTCAAAAGCTGATGTATAATCAATCTCTGCTTTGTGGTATTCTAAAATACGTTTTACGATGCGTAACCCAAGACCAGAACCTGCTTTGTTATGCGAATTGCCTCCTCTCATAAAAGCATCAAAAAGTTTTTCCCTTTCCTCAACGGGAATTGTGGAACCAAAGGAAAGGACTTTTACAATAATCCTAAAATCGGTCTCCTTGATAGAAATATCAACTTCCTGGTTATCTGAGTACAAAGCCGCATTTTTGAACAAATTAATAAATGTTATTTCCAGTAAAGACTTGACGCCTTTCACCGTTAAAATAGAATCATCAACACTCTCTTCGTCAATCTGAAAATCCATTTTGAATCCCGGGAAGTTACGATGAACAGTCTCAAATGCATCAAAAACAACTTCATCAATTCTGACTTCTTCATAAACACTTGCAATCCCTTCTTTATCAAATTTTGATAATAAAAGCAATGATTTTGTAAGATCCGACAATTGATAAACGTCCTGTAACATCTGCTGCAAAGTAGTTTTAGTTTTGGTAGAATGATTTTCCAACTGAATCAAATTTTCCAATTGGAAAGCCATTCTCGTAAGTGGTGTTCGCATCTCATGCGCCGCACTGGAATTGAAATCCTTTTGTGACTGGAAAACATCATCCAATCGGCTGGTCATCATATTAAAAGATTTTGCCAATACACCAATTTCATCATTGCTGTTTTTCAAAATAATATCAGTAGTGAGTCGATGAACGCTGGTGTCAGAAATTTGATTTTTAAGAATCTCCAAAGGCTGAAGAAATTTGGAAACCAGATAATAGCTGAAAAACCAAATTAATAAAACACTGATTATATAAGAAAAAATCAGTGTGTAGCCGAGGAATGCCAACTTGGACTCGCCGGTGACGTCCTGAGCGCTTGTTAAAATGTAGTAATTTTCGCCTTTAATATTTCGTAATGCAGCGTAAATCTCAGGTTCGGAATGTTCGTTATAAATCGTTTTTTCTTTGTCGAGACTATCGAGCAAATGTTTGTCCCAAGTTACTTTTTTGTCTTTTAAAGTACTGTAAACCAATTCTTTTTCAGCATTCAGTATGATAATATTCTCATTAAGAAGGACATTATCAGAGTTTTCGTCAAAAAACAAAGGTGCTTCTCTTTCAAAATCATTGGCTTTCTCAATAAAATTAACTGTAAAAACCAAACGCTTCTGAAATCTAAGCTTAAACTCATCCCGTCTAAAATCATTGAATGATACGTAAATCACAAACATCATTATCCCGAAAATCAAGGAAAATGCAATGCTTAAGCTAAGTGCGATTTTACGTTTTAATGACATTATTTAATGATAAATGATGAGTGATAAATTATAATTGATTTCGATAAAACTCTCAAACTCTTACAGTGGACTAAGGTAATATCCAAAGCCTGGTCTGGTATGGATCAGTTTAGTTTTAAAATTTTTATCAATTTTCTTTCTCAAAAAGTTGATGTAAACCTCGATAGCATTGTTGGTAGACTGGAACTGGTTTTTCCAGACTTCATCGGAAATATACTGCTTAGAAAGTGTTCTGCCATTGGCTTTGGCTAATAAAACCAATAATTGGAATTCTTTTACGGTCAAATTGATCTCTTCTCCGGAACGGAAAACCTTACTGTCTTCGGGATAAATGATTAGATCTTCGATAACAATTTTTTCTTTTTCTTCCGTTTTTGGCGTTAGCCTTCTCATTTGGGAATTGATTCTCAACAACAATTCTTCCAGCAAAAATGGCTTCACCAAATAGTCATCGGCAGCTCTCAAGAAAGCTTCCTTCTTCTCCTCGATGCCGTCATAGGCAGAAATAATGATAATCGGTGTTTCTGAATTGCTTTCTCTGATGGTTTTGCAAATGTCCAATCCATTGATTTTAGGAACATTGATATCCAAAAGAAAAACGTCGTAAGGCTTCTTAGAAAATATATCGAGAAATTTTTCGCCATCTTCTGCTTTGTCGGTTTTGATGGATTTGGATTCTAGGAAAAGTGCAATTTCTGAAGACAAAACCGCATCGTCCTCTAAAAGTAATGCCTGCATTTGGTGATGATTTATTTTACAAATATGGGAAAAAGTAATTTGAATAAAATAAATAATTTTGACAAGCCTCCTTCATATTACTATTAATCAAAAGATTAAATCCTGTCGGAATAAGATCTGAAAAGACCGTTCAAGCCAATTGAGCTATTAAAACGGCCTTAAATTATTACAAAGCTGCAACCAAATCTTTCCATTCCTGCAGTTCCGGATTGCCTGGTTTTCTTTTCCCAAAAAACTGAACGATAAATTCGCCACCATTGTTGAACACTTCCACTGAAGTGACTTCGCCATCTTCTGTTGGTTTTTTAGTAATCCAGGTTTCACCAATCTTTGTTGTGTCAAGATGCAGGTTAAAATCCGGATCCATCACATTGAACCATTGCTGATGCCAAAGCGTTTTTTTCACTTCACCGGTATGAATCTGGATAATTCCCCTGTTTCCAACGAAAACCATTATCGGAACTTGTTTTTCAGAAGCATCTTCCAATACATTCACAACCTTGGAATTATCTATTTTTTTGGCAAAACCTTCCGGTGCCAATCTCAAAGCCTGTGTTCTGCTAACCCCGAATTTTTTGGTCAGCATAAAGAAATCGTGTGTATCCTTCAAATCTTTCCAGGCCCGTTGGAAACCAGCAACATCAATCTCAGAATCTGTCTTTTCTACAGCTTTCGCAGCAATTGGTTCTGTTACAACCTCTGAAGATTGTTCCGCCGATTTATATTTTTCTGTCAAAGCATCGAATTCTGATTCGTTGCTATTATTCGTCAAATAAATCTTGTGAAGTGCCAATCCATCTTTTCCAAAGAATTGAAAGCTTTTTCTATCGCCTTCAACAACAGAAAATCCGAATTTCCAGGAATTAATAAAGATTCTCAAATCAATGTCTTCACCTACAAAAACCTGTCCGTGCGGATTACTGAAATCAGGGTTCAAATAAATACCTTTTCTCTCATGTACACATTCGTCATTACGTGTCAAAGCCATGACTTTTCCCAGTTTTTCAATTTCCTGTAAAAGGGCTGCGAATTCTGGTTTTAAAACAGTTACACCATTGTCGACATTGGTTGCTAAAAGTTCGACTTCGCTGACACCTAACTGTTCTGCTGCGTTTCTTATTCTAAGGTGTGGGTTTTCTAATTTTAGAGCTTCCCATTGTGCTTTTAATTGGGTTGTAATTGTATTCATAATAAATTATTTTTTATGGTTTAATTTTTTTAGTTGATTTTAATTGTTTTCATTTTAATGCGATAATTTGTTATTCCGACCAAACCCGCAGCCCGACCTGAGCGGTTATCATTTTTGCGAGAGGCTATGCCGAGCAAAAAGATAATAGCGGAGGGCGGAAAAGCTGCCCCAATCTTATCCAAATAAAATCATCGTTTCCTGATTGACAGGGTGTTTACAAATAGTGCATGGGAATTGATAAGCCTTGCTAATCATCTCCTGCGTGAAAACCTCTTCCGGTGAACCGTAAGACAAAACTTTCCCACTTTCCATCAACAGAATTTTATCTGCAAAATGTGCTGCCAAATTGAGATCGTGTAAAACCACAATCGTTGTATTTTTCTTTTGAGTCAATTTTTTTATTAATTCTAAAGTTTTGTATTGATGTTTAACATCCAGATTATTAAGTGGTTCGTCTAGAAATAATAGTCGATGCGTCACGTCATTATCTAACTGAGCTAAAACTCTTACCAGATGCACACGTTGTTTTTCCCCACCGGACAAAGAATTATAATCCCGGTTTTGCAAATGGATGATATCTGTATCTGTCATTGCATTTTCCGCACATTTGAAATCCTCAGAATTAGGTTGAGAATGGAAATATGGATAACGCCCCATCATCACGACATCTTTTACCAAAAGCGGAATATCCTGCGAATTATGCTGGGAAAACTTGGCTTTATGCTTTGATAGATCTTCTAATTTCCAGTCGGTAAGGATTTTGTCTTTGAAAAGAATATGCTGTTTTTTATCAGTTTTGATTTCGTTGGCTAGAACATTAAGAAGACTGGATTTTCCTGCACCATTGGGTCCAACAATAGCCAAAAATTCGCCGTAACCAACTTTGATATCAATACCTTTTAAGATGCTGATATTCTGACTCTGATAGTTGATTTGATGTCCTTTGATCATCTTAAATTATTTTTGAATTTTAACAAAATCGCTATGAAAACCGGGCCACCCATTACGGCTGTCAAAATCCCGATTGGTAATTCTGAAGGTGCAACAATGGTTCTGCTAAGTGTGTCTGCAAACAGTAACAGGATACTTCCGCAAATGGCTGACAACGGTAAAATAAAGTGATAGTCTGACCGGAATAACAACCTTAAAATATAAGGCACTATCAATCCCACAAATCCTATCGTTCCGGAAAAGGCAACGCAAGTTCCCACCATCAATGCGGTGAGAATAACAATCTGTTTTTTCAGAACTTCGACGTTGATCCCCAAATGCTGTGCATCTTTTTCGCCCAACATCATTGCATTCAATGCTTTTCCTTTTGGTAACAATACATAATAGGAAATCAACAAAACTCCAAATAGAATGGCATTCTTTGTCCAGGTTGCCGAAGCCAGACTTCCCAAATTCCAAAAGGTTAAATCTCTCAACTGGTCGTCTTTGGAGATGTAAATTAGCATTCCGGTGATGGCAAAACCGATGGCTGTAATGGCGACACCGCTTAATAGCATCATTACGACGTTTGTTTTTCCGCCGGAAGTTGAAATTCTGTAAACCAAAATCATTGATAACAGTGCACCCAGAAAGGCAGAAACACTAACCAGGGAAAACCTGATCCATTCCGGAAGATAATCCTGGAATGTATGCCCTAAAACAATCGCAATAGCTGCCAAAAGCGTTGCCCCGGAAGTCAGTCCAATTAAATCTCCGGTTGCTAACGGATTTTTGAACATCCCTTGCAAGGTAGTTCCTGAAACAGCCAACATACTCCCAATCAAAACCGCCATAACGATTCTGGAAGCTCGCACTTCCCAAATAACATATTTTTCGCTGAGAGATAATGATGGATTACCGGATATAAGTTTCCAAAAAACTTCATAAGCAGAAGATTTTCCGAACTCATAAACACCGATATTAAGTGCTGTAATCATCATTATAACTAAGGATAACAAGCCGATCGCTATATAAAAGCCGATATTTTTTGATCTCAAAGTCATTAGTTTTAGAAGAATATAGACTTATATTTTCGCTGATAAAAATTTATTTTGAAGATTCTATTAATAATCTGTTCAAATTCAATGCAGCTTCGCCAACTCTTGGCCCGAAGGACGATAATAATCCACCATCCAAAGCAATGATTTTCTTATTCTTACCGGCATTGGTCTGAGAAACGCCCGGCATTTTAAGAGCTCCTTCTGCGCCGCCAGAGCCTTGCAAACCGGTTGTGAAGAATAACAATACATCCGGATTTGATTGTATAACGGCTTCCGGCGTCAAGGGTTTAAAATCTTCGAAATCATTAGCTGCATTTTGCCCTCCTGCAATTTCTATAATGCTTGCCATTGGCGTATTTTTCCCTGCAACCATCATCATATTACCTCTTGCATAGATGAAAAGAACTTTTGGCTTTTTAACAATTGGCCGGATTTGTTTTACATCAGTATCAATTTTATCTAATAATGCCTGCTGATTGGTATTTCCTAAAGCTTTTGCAAGCTGGTCAATCAATTTTTTGGTTCCATTGATTGAAAACTCCTGATTGAATAATTCGGTTTGAATTCCGGAAGATTTGATTTTTTCCAGCAGGTCCGGATTGATATCTTTACTGGAAGCCAAAATCAAAGTTGGACTGAGCTTCATGATCGGTTCAACAGTCATTGAGCGGACGTGGCCAAGATTCTCTGCCGTTTTCTCAAGGCTTTCCGGGTAAGTGCTTGTAACGTCTATTCCAACGATTTCTTTTTCATGTCCAAGAGCCGCGACAATCTCTGTAACGCCACCGCTGATACTTACAATCCTTTGGCTGGAAATAGGAGTTTTTGTTTCTTCTGATTTTGCAACTTTTGTGTCTTCTTTTTTACAGGAAAAACCTGTTAAAAGAAGTGTTGATAAAATAGCTATTTTGATATTTTTCATAAGCTTATTGATTGATTTAAAGTATTTCGTATTCAAATTGTGGATAGCCTCTTTCTCCTTTATCATTCATCATTTTGTTGAATCTTAGTTTAAAGAAAAAACCTTCTGCATCTTTTATTATATAAAATCGATCTCCGTAAACTTGTGCTCCATTACTTCCTGTAACTGTTCGCCAATGATCTCCAATAGCTCTTTGATCATTAAAAATAAATTTAGAAGCATCAATATCACTTGTTTTGAAATTGTTATAATATTGATCCGCATTAGTTCCAGCAGGAATATTAACTTGATATGCACCAACACCATCGGTGATATTACTAATTACAAAGTCCGCATAGACGTAGCTTCCAGCAGAAACTCCCGGTGAATAAAAAACTTCATTAGTAAAAACTGTAAAACCTATATCCCAATTTTTTCTTTTTGGTTGAATTGTAACTTCCTTACCATTTTTCAGGCTGAAAAAATTAAGAGCATAATCTGAATTTTTTGTAAGAATATACTCCATATGAGGATTGGCAGAACTCAGATCTTTGTATTTCAGTTTATAGCCTGTATTGGCTCTTGTAATCTGCAAAAGATACCAGCCTCTTTCATTACCTCCCGTAATTGCTGAACCCGGTGTTATAGTTCCATTATAGATATCTCTACCCATATTGATGAGGTATACGGGATTGTCTCTGTCATTAGCATTAATAGGAGCTATACCTGTCGTCTGAGTTAGAAACATTCCGTTGGGATTATCTACATATTGAAGATTAGAAGCAAGAAAACTTCCTACCATTACTTCGTTTTGTAATGAAGCAACCTGAGCAGATGTAATTGCATCAATATCAGTTGCATCGGGTATTTTGCCAGCCGCCATTATAATTGATCCATTTATGACAACACGAAATTCATCTCCGGAATAGAAGCCTAAATCCCAATCTGTTCTTAAATTAGAGGTCATACTCCTGTCTTTAGGCTCCGAAAGATCAACCCAAACTTGATTTCCTTGTTTTGCACCCCCTAAATCCGGATCTAATGTCTGTCCTGTAATTGGTGGAACACTTACTGGATCATCATCTGCTGCCAAACAGGACTGAAGGCAGATTACAAAAGATAAAATGAATAAAATCTTTACTAATTTCATTACTGTTTTTTTAAAATTGATAGGTTAATCTTGCTATATAACTTCTTCCGTAGAAAAGATTGCTAACACCTGTAGATATCTCGTGCCCAACTGAATTAACAACAGTATTACTGACGGAAGTAACATCGAAAATATTCTTAACACCTACAGACAAATCAAATTGATTTTTCCATAATGGCTGTGTTACAATAAAATCCATCATATGAAAATCACCCATTTTTCCAAGGTCATAACCCGTTCCATTGGAAACATATCTCTGTTCTTCCCCAGAATATTTATAGTACAATGCGAATTGAGTCTGGAATTTTTTAAGACTGTAAGTTGTGGATGCACCTGCCTGTAGATTATATTTAAAATCTGTCGGAGAAGTTTGGGCCAAGTCTATCATTTCTCGGGAAATACCGTTAACTGAAGCTTTTAATCCAAATATGAACTGATCTTTCCTAAAATCCACATTTGCTGAAAACAATAAGCTTTTATAAGCGTTGATATTCAAATATTTAAAAGTGGAAGGAAGTTTTATAGTTACAAGTTCTATTCTATCTTTCACATCAAGATATAATGCATTTAGGCTATAGGCAATTTTCCAATTGCCGGTTGTTGAAAAATTCTGATCCCAAAACATCCCAACAGAAAAGCCTTTTTCAGGATCCAGATCAGGATTACCCTGGACATCGTGATTAGTATTCACAAAATACATGAATAGCTCTTCGTAAGTGGGATATCTGTTTGCACTACCAAAAACACCACGGATATTAGAATTTTCGGATGTTTTATATCTTGCGGATAAGGAATAATTGAATTGATTTTCAAATCTATCGCTCAAAGAAAGCCGTGCGCCTGGTCTTAATGTCAATTTGTCATTCACATTCCATTCGCCAGAGATGAAATTAGCATAAGTAAAAATTTTCCTTTTTATAATATTATTGCCTAAGCCTTCTAATGCAATAAGCGCAGCATAACCATTAGTATGATCTAACTCATAACCTAACTGGAAGTCAAACTTGTTATTATTTAGAAAATTACTGAACATTCCTCTGGAATAGAAAACTTTCGTATCATAATAAGACAGACTTTCATCTTTTGTTCTTATACTTCTTTGAGGAATATCATAAATATAATCACGATATTGGCGATCTTGATTTTGATAAGAGAAATCACCCAAATAATGGATATTCCCCAGCTTAGTCTGAATATTGAATTGATTAATCCAACGTTCTGTATTATACTCCCGATCCTTGCTTGTATAGGTCACGCCACCTTCGCCATCATTTAACGGGTCTCTTTCTACTACAGGATTGTAAAAGTTAAATTTTTCATTCAGATAAGAGATCTTATAGAACAATGATGTGTTTCCTTTAGAATATTTCAACAAAGCATTGATATCATATTGATTCTTGGGGTTCCAGTCATAACCTCTATTGTTATCTCTTTCAAAATATTTATATCCCATTTTACTGCCTTCATAACCCATAAAATCATTATGATTGAAACTCAAACTGAGATACAAATTATTATTCAGATAATATCCTACATTTAAATTTTGTATATGCCTCCCTTTCCCCCGTTTTCTCCAGCTATATCCGTCTCTTACAGATTCTTCCTGAACAGAAGCCCGAAGACTGACCTTTTGTGAAGCAGATTTTTTTGTAATAATATTGATGACTCCTGCCAAAGCTCCATTTCCGTACTCCACCCCCATGCTTCCTTGTACCACCTCTATACGCTCTATATTATTAAGACTTAATTTAGTAAGATCAATATTACTTCCAAGGCCTGTATCTCCGACAACCGGAATATTATCTATAAGAATCTTGACATAATTCCCGTCTAAACCAAGGATGTTGGCTGTGGAATTCCCCGACTTCGTATCAGGTGTTATCAGTATATTCAGGCTTTGATTTAATACTTCGGCAACGTTTGTAGCTGCCATATTCTTTATTTGCTGCTCATTGATTACTTCTACTTTATATATCGATTTGTTGATTGACTGAGGATTATATTGTCCTGTAATAACAACTTCTTCAATAATTTTCTGATTAATTGAATCTTTCTGAGCAAGAACCATATTAATGGACAAAAGCCCTAAAACACTCATCATTTTCTTATCCATAAGAAATAATTTTCGACAAATATATATGTTTATTTAGAATAATTAAAAATAAATATATAGTTTTGTATAATTATTCTAAATAAAAATAATATTAATAAGCAATTATGAAAACAAAACTATTTCTTGCATCAGCTCTGACTTTGGCAGTTAGTCAAACAGTATTATCACAAACAGATGAATATGGATATACTTCCGTAGAACTATCAATGGGAGCTCAGTATGCAAACAGAGTATTCTTTGATTTTTCTGAAAACAAAATCATTTCGCAACCCGCAACCAGTTGGGACATCGCTTTTTACAGAAACTCAGCAATGGATTTTGGAGAAAGAGTGAATGACGCAAACAATGTGAAAGTTTATCAGGTTTCTGCTAATCCTGCAGCATTTGATACTGTTGTACCGGGTGATAAAGCTAACTGGGGTGAGCCACTTTATAATCCGGACAAAACAGACAAGCTACAGGATGGCGCTTTTGATAATGCAACATTGTTACCATCAGGCGGCTTTAACTTCAGTTGGGGGAGTTATGACCTGAGTACTCATAAAATATTGGGAAAGGTCGTGTTTGTTCTGGAATATGGAAATGGGGATTATTACAAATTCTTTATTAATGAATATTCGTCCGGCTATACATTCAAATATGCCAAATGGAACGGAACATCCTGGGATGCAACACAAACAAGAACGATTGCCAGCGGGACAGATGATGCATATTTTAATTATTTTTCATTTACATCCGGAGCAAAAGTTGAAAACATCGAGCCTTCCAAAGCAAAATGGGATCTCATGTTCACAAGATACTGGACTTTCTATAACAATATCATGATGTATCTGATGTCCGGAACAATACAGTCACCGAACGTAACTATTGCATATGTAAAACCTGAAACTCAGGCTACATCAACTTATACTCTACCCTCTGCGGCTATTTTCTCAAAAGAGATTACAACGATTGGACATTCCTGGAAGCCAACTTCAGGAGTATATACAGATGCTGTATATTATATAAAAGAAGGCAGCAACTATTACAGAATGTATTTTACTTCTAATGGCGGTGCTTCTACAGGTAATATGTACTTCAAGTATAAAAATATTACCAGTGAACTATCTGTTGCAGATTTTGGTAAAAAAGGGACATTCGGTATTTATCCCAACCCAACAAAAGAGGATAGAAAAATTAACATCTTATTTGATGTAAAACAAGCCGATTCCAAAAACGGTAATGTTGAAATTTTTGATTTTACCGGAAAGAAAGTTTATGAAACTGCTATCAATAACAAATCTGGTTTCTCTGCACAAGAAGTGGATGTAAAAAATCTAACCGCAGGAATCTATATGGTAAAAATCTCATATGGAGGCAAGACAGAAACAAAAAAACTTGTTGTAAAATAAGTCATATTTCAGATTTTATTCTTTATAGTGACCACCTTCGGGTGGTTTTCGTTTTATTGTGATTTGATGAAATAATGAGTAAATTTGTAGAAATAATTCAATTACAGTGAATTCCATTATCAATAAAAAAGTAGAATTTCAGGACTTGGGAACCAAAGATTACCAGCCATCCTGGGATTATCAGGAAGAATTACTGAAAAAAAATCTCGAAACCAAAATCTTTAATCGGGAAAATCCAGACCATCAAAAAACGACCAATAATTATCTTCTTTTCGTAGAGCATCCGCATGTTTATACGCTTGGGAAAAGTGGTCACGAGGAAAATCTTTTAGCTAACGAAGACAAACTGAAGGAAATCAATGCGACTTATGTCAAAGTAAATCGTGGTGGTGACATTACTTACCACGGATTTGGGCAGATTGTTGGCTACCCTATTTTGGATCTGGAAAATTTTTATACAGATATCCATCGTTACATGCGCGACTTGGAAGAAGTCATTATCCGAACCATTGCAGAATATGGACTGAAAGGAGAACGTTCCAATGGCGAAACAGGCGTCTGGCTGGATGTAGGGCAACCTTATGCAAGAAAAATCTGTGCAATGGGTGTAAAAGCATCACGTTGGGTTACAATCCATGGATTTGCTCTCAATGTAAATACAGATATGCGTTATTTCGAATACATTATCCCTTGTGGAATTACCGATAAACAAGTGACTTCCTTGAAAAGAGAATTAGAACGAGAAGTCAATATGGAAGAAGTCAAAGAAAAAATCAAAAAACATTTTATAGATGTATTTGGTTGCGAATTGATATGAAAAAAATAATCTTCTTTTTTATTTTTAGTTTATTTGATCTATTTGCTTCTCAGATTACAGAACCGAAATTTTTCGACGATTCTATTCTCAATCAAAAATATCCCAACTTTATAAAGTTTCAGGAGATAAAAAATTACACTCCATTCAACAATTCTTATATTGGCAGTTATTGGTTAGAATCTGTAAAAGATATTCCAGAGGAATTAGAGTCATTTTCTAACATCTTCAATTACTTAAAGTTTGAAAAAGTCCAAGATAAAATATATGCTTTGGGAATCAATTCGCTGGGATTTTGGTTAATTATAAATGAAAATAAAAAGACTAAGCCTTATTTTATTGGTATAGCTCAAGATAAATTCATTCATATAAAAATATCATCAATATATCGGCTGATAAAAGATGATAAGCTTCAGCTCGAATGTTCAATTATAAAGCAGACTAGTTTAGGAAGCCGTCCGATGATTTCCGAGGAGGATTTTCCAAAATACAAAGCTTTAAAGGAAAATTTATTATTATCAATCGATATTAATATAATCAAGCAAGATTCTGACGGTGATGGTTACAATGATATCTTCGAAAATTATATTGGACTCAATCCCAAATCAAAAGATTCTGACAATGACGGAATCAATGATGATGTAGACTTTAATCCATTGTACAAATCAATTGATAATGAATATACAAATGCTTTTAACAAATATATAAACGGCGGCTATATTCACAAATTTGATAATTCTAAAACTGTAACGCCAATCTTTGTCAAAGAACATCAAATACAGTCAGATATTAACCCATTCAAATTCGATATTTATATTATAGAAAATACTGCACTTAAAAACATTGCCCCAAAAACGAATCGAGTCTTGTTATTTATGAAGAATAAAGACAGAAATAACTTTAATATAACAGATAGCGAATATAGAGACATTATAAAGACCAATGATAATGAATTTGAGATTACGTCTGCTTACGAAAACGGAAGCACAAGTTGTAGAATTAAAAAAGAAGGCAATGACTGGATTTTAAATTTAATAAGTGCTACTGTTTATTAAATCAATTAGAATTACTTCGCTTACATCGTCATCCCAATATCAATTCCTTTTATTTTTCTATAAAGATCAGTTGCGAAATTATCCGTCATTCCGGAAACGAAATCAATTACACCAAGGACTTTCTGATAATCTGTTCCATCTTCATAAAAGAATTGTTTTGGAAGAAGCTTTAATGCTTTTTTATCGTAAGATTTTCTTTCATCTGCTGTTTTCAAAATTGATGGAATAAAATGATCCAATAATTCGTACATTACATTATAACCGGCATTTTCGATTTCAACAACAGCTTTATGATTGTAGATCTTTTCAATGGAAAAACTTTCGATATCCTGCAGTGTTTTATTTTCGGATTTATAAATATCCAAAAGCCCTTTATCAAGATTTCCTTCAAGAATTTTGTTGAAGTTAGACTTATAAAGCTCAACAGATTTATTGATTAAAGCATTAATAACCTTAGCTCTAAGGTAAGAGATTTGTTCATTTTCATTACTTATCGAATCCAGTTTTTGCTCTATTCTGTTAATATCGTCCGTTTCAGATTTTACCAGTTCGAAGAAAAGATTTTTACAATCGGCAGTGGAAACAATTCCTAATCTGTGTGCATCTTCCATATCAATGATATTGTAACAAATATCGTCAGCAGCTTCTACCAGCCAAACAAATGGATGTCTCCTAAAAATATATGGATTTTCATTTTCCAGGATCATCGAGGTTCCTTTTGCAATCTCCAAGAAAATATCTTTTTCATTCTGGAAAAAACCGAATTTTTTTCTGTGGATAATGCCTTTCTTTTTAGCAATCGCTTCGCAAGGATATTTTGCAATACTAGCCAAAGTTGCAAATGTCAATTGGATTCCGCCGGCATCTTTGCCTTGCTGTTGTTGTGCCAAAACTCTGATTGCATTGGCATTTCCTTCAAAATTCACCAGATCCGCCCATTCTTTTTCATTGAATTTCGATTTCAAATCGCTTTCATTTCTGTCAAAGTAACTGGCAATCGCATCTTCTCCGGAATGTCCAAAAGCAGGATTCCCAACATCATGACAAAGACAGGCTGCCGCAATCACATTTCCTAAATTATGAAGGTAAAAGTTTTTTGATTCTTCATTAAGATCACTGACAAAATTATCGTGGATAAATTCTCCTATCACACTTCCCAAACTACGACCAACAGAGGAAACTTCTAATGAATGCGTCAAACGGTTATGTACAAAAACACTTCCAGGAAGCGGAAAGACCTGCGTTTTGTTCTGCAATCTTCTGAATGCTGACGAGAAAATAATCCTGTCAAAATCCCTCTGAAAATCAGTCCTTGAAACTTTTGTGTGCGGATTATTTCCTGTGCGTTGATTGGTAAAAATTGAATTCAGATCCATAATGGATTCAAAAATAAGGGATATTTTATTTTTAAAGGAATAATATTTGATTTTTCCTGAAAAAAGTTGTTATGCCGGAAGGTCCATCCATAGTTTTGATGAAAGAAGATCTCAACAAATTTGTTGGAGAAAAGGTTACTGCTGCTGTCGGAAATGCAAAGATTGACAAAGGTATTCTTGTCGGTAAAACTTTAAACGAAATCCGACTTTATGGTAAGCAAACTTATTTAATTTTCGACGACATCAATATCAGAATTCATCTCCTCATGTTTGGATCTTACGAGATTGATAAACAGACAAAACCTGACAAAAATCTTCGTCTAGGATTAAGTTTCAAAAACGGAAAAATGCTTTTCTTCACTTGTTCTGTTAAGCTTTTACCCAATGACTTCCTGAAAACTATCGATTGGGAAGCTGATGTGATGAGTGACATTTGGAACCCTGAAAAAGCCAAATTCAAATTAAAATCCAATCCCGAAATGATGGTTTGCGACGCGCTGATGAATCAGGATATTTTCTCCGGTGTCGGCAATATCATCAAGAATGAAGTACTTTTCAGAATTGCCGTTCAGCCGGAAAGTTTGCTTGGACATCTTCCTGCAAAAAAAATAAATGAGCTGATCAAAGAATCCAGAAATTACAGCTTCGATTTTCTAAAATGGAAACGGGAATTCACTTTGAAAAAACACTGGAAAGCGCATCACCAAAAGAATTGTCCAAAATGCGGAAAACCTTTGACAAGTAAAATCACAGGCAAGTCCAAACGGAGAAGTTTCTATTGCGAAACCGACCAAAAATTATACTAAAATCTGTTCTTTTTAGCGAAAACTTAGAATTAAAAGGCTTTTATGAATTTGATTTGAATTTAATTTTGCTTATCATTGGCAAAATTTAGTTTATGAAAAATAAATACTTATTAATTCTATCATTAGTTTCATCATTTGCTTTTGCGCAACAAACCATTTCTTTTGAAGCTTCAGAAGGTTATACTGCTGGAGATATCAATGGACAAAATGGTTGGGAAGTTACACTTAACAATGATGAAGCTCCTATCAACAATCAAACGATTTCTACAGAAAAAGCTTTTGAGGGAACTCAATCTTTGAAAATAAGTGTAGATGAAGCGGAAGATTTTGGTTGGTTTCCTATCTATGGTGCAGCTAAACTATTTGATAGAGCTTATAATTTTCAACATACAATCGTAGATTTTGATGTTTTTATTACAGAATTAGAAGGCTCTACATTTGAGTTTGGAACTTTTGGAGTTGTAGATACAGATGAATTTATGCCGGTTTCTATCTACTCTTTCAACTACACAGGTAATCTGGAAGTAGTAAATGATGAAGATTATGGCTATGAAAGTACCGATTTTACTTGGGAAGCCAACAGATGGTATCATCTAAGATCAGAAACCAATAGCAACGAAATCAAATTTTACATTGATGGGGCATTAATCAAAACGATTCCGAATTTTGCTCAAACTAATATTACAGGCGTTAATTTTGTTCACGATAACTTTAGTGGAAGTGCTTATATTGATAATCTAAAAATCAATGATCAAATACTAGCCGTAAATGATGTAACGAAAGCCAACATCAAATTATATCCAAATCCAGTCAAAGATATTTTAAAAATCAATCTTTCAAATAACGAAAGCATCAGCGAAATCAACATCTATAATGTTGCCGGACAAAAGCTGAAAACGGTTTCTAAACAAACTGAAATTAATGTGGAAAGTCTATCAAAAGGTGTTTATTTGATTGATATCAAAACAGATAAAAACAAAACTTACAAATCCAAATTCATCAAACAATAAATCTTAATCCTGCTTTCATCGGCAGGATTTTTTATTAATTTTATCTAAAATATTATTCTGATGAAAAACCTTATCAAGCCGGAAACGCTTAACTTTCTTTCAACTCTGGAAATCAATAATAACAGAGAATGGTTTAATGAGAACAAACAGCTTTATCTAAATGCTAAAGAGAATGTTGAAAATGCAGTCAATGAGATTATTTCCGGTGTTTCGGAATTTGATAAAAGTGTTGAACGACTGGAAGCTAAGAATTGTATTTTCAGAATCTATAAAGACACCAGATTTTCTAAAGATAAAACGCCTTACAAAACCAATATCGGAGCATCGTTGGTAGAAAAAGGACCGAAAACTTTGAATCACGCCGGTTATTACATTCATCTTGAACCTAACAAATCTTTCCTGGCTGGCGGTGTTTATATGACCGAACCAAAAAACCTAAAATCCATCCGTGAAAAAATCAGTTCCGAAGGTGATGAATTTCTGAAAATCCTCAACAAAAAATCCTTCAAAGATCAACTGGAATTACGAGGCGATAAACTGGTAAAAGTGCCGCAAGGTTTTGACAAAGAAAATCCAATGGGCGATTATCTCAAATTCAAGCAATTCACGGTTTTTCATCCGCTTTCTGATGAAGATGTTCAGGATGGAAACTTTGTTAAAAATACCGTTAAAGTTTTTAAGGAAATTTATCCCTTTAATCAGTTTCTTAATGACGCTATAGGAAAATAATCACATTGATAAACACAAAGTAGAAGCTTTTTTATTAAGCTTCTACTTTTTTTAAAGTCTAAACAAAATTGCCAGAATCAATCGATTCTCTCTTTTGACCAAATCAGGTCGCCAATTCGGGTCCAGTTCAGAAACCGTGTAACCTGTCTGCGAAGTCACACCTCCGTGACCAGCAAAATAAGGAACATTAGCTTCGCGATAAACAAATTCCAAACGGAATGTAATGCTTTGATTCGGCATATAATCTAAGTTGGTAGAAAGATCCCAGCCTTCAAACTGATCTCCCGGATTAGCTGAGAATGGGAATGCGCCTTCTGTCTGTGTAGGATTGTTCGGATTGGGTAATGGGCTTGCCTGTCCAGTTGGATAAAGAACCAAATACCGTCCGGGATTTTTCATCCAGCCGCCACCAACAGTCCAGGCCATTTTATCTTTCGCAAACCAGACCCTGTTGTAAAACATTGCACTTAAGAAATATTGTGCTGGTTTGTCCGGATCATTATTATTGAAACCATTCACACCGCCGCCTTTTTCAAAACCGATATCGCCTGTAAGAGAAAACGCCATTTTAGTAATCCCGTCAGATTTTGGTCTGTTGTAGTAGCGCCACAAAACACTGTTGTCACTGTGAAATCTTTTTCTGTCCGGAATCAATGCCGCATCGGAGCCGTAATAATTATTCGTGATTAATTTCAGATTACAGTTAGGAATATAAGTCACATTAGCTCCAAATCCCGGCATTGCATTGAATCGCCCGTAACTCTGCCAGCCGTTGATAATCCAGGGTTCGATTTTTAAATTCCTGGTCGGAAATATCTGAATCCTTAATCCATTAAAAAACCAAGGTGTATTATCTGAAGTGAACGATGCCTGATATTCCCAATTCTCAGCCTGATAAAAAGAATTGAGTCCAATATAAGACATAAACAAACCTGCGTCAATATTGATTCCGTACCATTTGTTGATATGGATTCCGGCATTGGCTTCACTTAGATATCGATAAACATCATTCAGTTTATATTGTCCGCGGTAAGGGCTGTAATCGTTTCTCGGAATGACGACTGAACGTGTTCCAAACTGCGTCATGATTCTCGCTCTTGCATTTTTGTAATAGAAATCGCCGCCAAAATGTAAAGCCGCAATCTGAACCTCATTATGCCTTGCAACCGCTGTGCTTCCAATCGCCGTATTATCCATCGGGTTATTGAAAGAATAATTGTAATTGACATCCACCAAAACACTCGGAACAAAGAACTGGTTATCCTTCCATATATTTTTAGTTCGTCTGTCGCTTCCGTTTGCCCAGCTCATATCGAGACCTTCAAATGGTTCTCCGAATTGTTTATTGACTTTCGGTAATTCAGTATCGGTTGTATCAATTTTAGAATTGGTTTGAAGTTTCAAACTATCAAGAATTTCTTTTTTGACTTGCTGAACAATACTTCTTTTATCAGTTTCTGTTAAAGTTTGAGCATTACTATTCAATGACCATAAGCACAAGGCTATGATGATATTTTTTTTCATTGGATTAATGATAAAATTTAGATTTATAAAATAGGCTGAGTTTTGATTTCTCGTTTCAAATCGATTTTCGAAACAGGCTGGTAAACCAAAGGCGTGTGTTCTATCACAACATCACTTTTGTCCAACCCAAATGCTGCTTCATCGCTTTGACCAAGTCGCTTCAGAAAGAAATAGGAATTAAGTAAAACACCTTCTCTCAAAGCAAATTCATTTTCCACGGATAGGAATTTTTCTATGATGACAAATTTGAAATCCGGTTCGTTGTTATACTTGGAAGAACCATCCGGACGAATATGAAGATTGAGTTCTTTGCAATTGACCAAATCCTGCATAATTTTTTTGAAATACAATTCGGTTTTTGGCTGAATCCTGAATCCGATATTGATATTAACTTTAATAACTTTATCATCCACCAATTCCGAAATATTATAAGACAAAGTATAAGGTTCTTCTGTCCTATTAATATGGAGAAACCAATAAACATCTGCTTTTTTAGGATTTTTTGAAAAGATAGATTTGATGATTTTTTCTTCTATCTGGTGACGATGATTGGCCTTAGTCAAATAAACCAAATGTGTCGCAAACTTTGGAATATCCTGGTCTGAGCTTAACTCCTTGATTTGAGGGACAAATTGTCCAAGGTCAACAAACTTCGTAAATCTATTATTGATTTTTCTTGCAAAAAACCAGACATACATCGTCATAAAAATGAACAGTTCAAAGAACAAGAACATCCATCTCTCCTTGATTTTAGCAACGTTTGCAACAAAAAATGAAATCTCAACCGTCGCAAATAAAATCAATAATCCGAATACTAAAAACTTGTTCCATTTCAATCTGTAAATCAGGAAGTAACAAAGCAGAATCGTTGTCATCATCATTGCTATCGTGATACTAAAGCCATATGCTGCTTCCATATGTGTCGAAGATTGAAAATAGACAATCATCAGAATACAACCTGCCCAAAGGATATTATTCACACTTGGTATATAGATCTGACCTTTGATATTGGAAGGTTGTCTTACCGCTACTCTAGTCCAGAAATTAAGATTCATCGCTTCACTGATTAATGTATAACTTCCACTGATTAGAGCCTGAGAAGCAATGACTGTGGCAACTGTCGCAATAATAATCCCAGGAATTAAAAACCAATCAGGCATTATTTCGTAAAAAAGATTTCTTCCATCGAGAGCCGTTCCGCCTTCATTCAATAACCAAGCTGCCTGTCCCAGATAACATGAAATCAAACAAACTTTCACAAACATCCAGGTGATTCTGATATTCTTTTTACCACAATGTCCAAGGTCAGAATACAACGCTTCCGCTCCTGTTGTACAAAGAAAAACCGCTCCTAAAAGCCAAAATCCGTGAGGATAATTAACCAATAATTCATAAGCATAATGTGGACTCAAAGCTTTGATTACTGATGGAAACCGGATAATTTGTGAAATTCCCAAAATAAATAGCATTGCAAACCAAATTGCCATTACAGGACCGAAAACCCGACCAATCTTATGCGTTCCGAATCTTTGAAAAAAGAATAATAAAGAAAGAATTACAATGACAATCGGTACCGTTGGAATATGTTCCAGGCCTTTAACCATTTCCAGGCCTTCAACTGCTGAAGCTACGGAAATCGGAGGCGTGATAATTCCATCTGCTAATAATGTGGTTGCGCCAAGAATTGTCGGAATTGCCAGCCATTTTCCGTAACGGCGAACTAATGCATACAATGAAAAAATTCCGCCTTCGCCAGCATTATCGGCTTTTAAAGTCAGCCAGACATATTTGATAGTTGTTTGTAAAACCAAAGTCCAGAAGATGCAGGAAACACCTCCTAAAACCAATGTTTCCGTAATTTCTCTTTCTCCAATAACTGCTCTGAGAGCATAAAGTGGACTTGTACCGATATCGCCGTAAATAATTCCTAAGGCAACCAATAAGGAAGCAGCAGTAATCTTGCTGTTAATTCCGTTTTTTGACTTTTCCATTCATCTAATAATTGATGATACAAAAGTGGTAAGAAGCCTATCGGTAAAAGATAAAAAGAATGAGCGTTTGTATAAAGAAAATATAAAGATTGAAATATGTTTTTGTAACACAAAGGCACAAAAGCGTTAATATTAAATACAATTTTAAGGCACAAAGCTAAATTTGAAACAAATCTTTCTGCCTTAATTATTATTAAGAATTTCCTTGTGCCATTGTGTTTAACTTACTGAAACCTGTAACCGACTCCGCTTTCGGTAATGATATGTTTGGGCTGGTTGGGATTGTCTTCAATTTTTTTACGAAGTGTTCCGACAAAAACTCTCAGATACTGCGTTTCAGTTTGATAACCAACACCCCAAATTTCTTTCAAAATGTATTGATGTGTCAGAACGCTGCCTTCGTGTTTTGCAAAAAGCGAAATCAGATTGAATTCTGTCGAGGTTAATTTAATCAGTTCATCATTTTTCTTAACCGTCCTATTGACAAGATTAATCTGCAAATCATCAATCTCAATGACAGAAGTATTTTCCTGAGTCTGATTTCTACGAATGGCTGAGCGGATACGAGCCATTAACTCTGCCGTACGAAAAGGCTTTGTCAGATAATCCGTTGCGCCATTATCCAAAGCAGAAACAATATCATTTTCGTTGTTTTGAACAGACAGAATAATAATCGCTTTATTATACCATTCTCTGAGTTCTTTCAGAATCTCGTGACCGCTTTTATCGGGCAATCCAATGTCTAACAAAATCAATTCTGGTGGATGATTGGCTGCCATAATAATACCCTGTTTTCCGGTTTCTGCCTGCAGAACTTTATAATCATTACTTTCTAAGGTGATTTCCAGCAGTTTTCGGATTTGCGGTTCATCATCTATGATAAGAATCTCGGCTTTATTCATTTTTAAGATGGTTGATATAAGACGTTTCTGCAGGAATTTCTACCGTAAAAACAGCACCGCCATTTTCTTTATTATTCAATTTTATTTTTCCGTTTTGAGCTTCAACAAAACCTTTGACAATTGATAATCCTAATCCGCTTCCACCGGCCTTTGTGTTTGGAAGGCGATAAAATTTGTTAAAAACCAGATCCATCTTATCTTCGGGAAAACCATTACCATTATCAGAAATCAGAATAATTAAATTTTCCGATTGATGCCTCACTTCAATTTCAATGATTGAATTTTCAGACGTATATTGAATCGAGTTATGCAGAAGATTATGGATGATCTGTTCTGTAAATCCTTCATCGATCCTGAACAAAGGCAGTGTCTCATCGGACTGAAAAATAATCTTATGATTTTCATTAACCGATAATTTCTGAAGAACAGAATTAATCAAATCATTCATATCGTACCAATCGAATTTGGGACGTAAAATTCCATTTTCCAAGCGACTAATGTTCAAAAGGTTTTCAACCTGTCTATTCAGCCGAAATCCTGCTTTTCCAATTTCATTAAGCAAAATATTCTGATTGTCTATTGATAGTTTTTCTTTGTTTTCGTTAAGTGTATCAACTGCTCCGAGAATCGTTGCAATCGGTGTTCGCAGCTCATGAGAAAGGGAATTGAGAAGTGTGTTGTATAATTTGATCGTGTTTTCTTTTTCTTCTTTATCTCGCGCTTTCTTCTCGGCTTCTCTTATTTTGAAAGTCAAAACCGCATTGACCAAAGCAATGAAAAAATACAGGAAAAACATCAGCAGATCCTGCGTATTGTTGATATGAAAATTATAAACAGGCGGAATGAAAAAAAAGTTCCAGATCAATGCACTTAAAACTGCCGAAATAATTACCGGAACGATATCGAAAAGCATTGCGATCACAGAAACCGTCATCAGCAAAATCAATGAAGATGTTCTGTAACTTAACCAGTTTTGCAAGGAAAAACATAAGAAAGCAACCATAAGCACGGCTAAAATGCTTACGGTATATTGCTTCGTCAAGGAAATATTTTTTATTAACGGTATTTTCAATTCATTTATCAAAAAGTTGAACAAAGTTAGTTATTAACGTATAAAGATTTTGTAAAAAAAACTTTTTCATTAATTGGAAATAATTAATTTCTATAAAAACATTCTAAAATTATTAAAACTACTATTAAGTTAAAATAAAAAATCAATTCAAACCAGCGACTATACAGCGTTTTTCATAGGAATAGGTATGATCGATGATGTTAAATTCCAAATTCTATTTGGAACTTAAACCAAAAAGTTTATAATTTTGCTAACGCTGTTAGGAAAACTAAAATGGGAGTACACGAACGCAGACAAAGAGAAAAAGAATCTATACGCGCCAATATCTTGGATGCAGCTTTCTCTTTGGCTAAAACGGACGGGTGGGCTTCTCTTTCCATCAGAAAGATTGCTGATGCTATAGAATACAGCGCTCCTGTAGTTTATGATTATTTCGAAAACAAAGAAGCTATTCTCTTTGAGATCTCTCTGAATGGTTTTCATAAACTACACATAGAACTGCTAAAAGCTCAGAAGAAACACGACACACCGGAAGAGCAATTGGTTGCAATTGTTGATGCTTACTGGAATTTTGCTTTCAAAAATAAGGAGTATTATCAGCTGATGTTCGGATTGGGAATGCAATGCAGCGGAAAAGGATTGATGAAAGAAGAGTTCTCTTCTTTTCAGGATTTACTGTATGATTGCACTTATGATATCATTGTTAAAAAAGGTTCAAACCCAGATAATGCCTGCCATTCTTCTCACGCATTATTTTCAGCGGTTCACGGTTTGATCTCAATTATGATGATGCGTAATGATGATATCCCTTCTACGATGAATAAGACAACACTTGATGAGACTGTTGCAGCTTATATAAAATCGTTATAATTTTTTTCAATTTTCAATTAACACTGTTAGGAATATTAACACAGTATTAATTTTAATTTAATTATTAAAGGAATAATATCTGATATAATAGTTTCTTTATATTAACACTGTTAGATAAAAGAACATAGTTCAGATGAATTAATTAATCATATAATAACTTTTTAAAATATGGAAACAATGTAACTCAAATGCTAATATTTTGATTTTTAACTAACAATGTTAGATAAAATAACAATATTCAATTCTATTGCACTATTACTTAAAATTAACACACTTAAAAAACTTGAAATGAAAATAACTAACAATTCTAAACTTATTGTACTGATCTCGAGTATTATCTTTTTACAAAGTTGTACAAAAGCTGCAGACAATACGGCAATGGCGTTCCCTACGCCGGAACTTCCGGTCTATACCGTTATCACTTCTCTTGCAACAACTTATCAGGAATTCCCAACCTCTTTGGAAGGAAAAAACAATGTGGAAATCCGTTCTCAGGTAGACGGTTATCTGGACAGAATCTATGTTGAAGAAGGTTCTTTTGTAAGAGCCGGACAGCCGTTATTCAAAATTGATCCACGAGTTTACGGCGAACAGATGAATATGGCTGCTGCTAACCTTCAGGCTGCCAATGCTAATATTCAAAAAGCAAAAGTAGAAGTAGACAGACTTCAGCCTTTGGTTGCTGACAAAGTCGTTTCTGATGTACAACTGAAAACAGCAAAAGCCAATTATGCAGCAGCCGTTGCAGCAGCCGCTCAGGCAAAAGCATCGTTGGGTGGAAGTAAAATCAATGTTGGATTTACAACGATCACAGCACCCGTGAGTGGTTACATAGGAAGGATCCCTTATAAAAAAGGAAGTCTGATCTCCAGAACCGACCCTACTCCATTGACTTTGTTATCGGATATCAGCCAAATCTATGCTTATTTTTCTCTGAGTGAACTGGATTTCATTGCTTTCCAAAAGAAATATGCAGGCGCAACGCTTGAAGAAAAATTGAGGAATATGCCGGCGGTTGATCTGGTCATCGCAGACGGCAGCAATTATTCGGAAAAAGGAAAAATGAGCATCATTGACGGACAATTTGATAAAACAACTGGCGCAATCAGCGTTCGTGCTGTGTTCCCGAATCCAAATGGAACTTTGAGAACCGGCAATACCGGTCGTGTCCGTATGCCGCAATTATTATCAGATGCAGTTGTAATTCCGCAAGAATCTACTTTCGAAATTCAGGATAAAACTTACGTCTATGTTCTTGGAAAAGATAACAAAGTGACTGGAAAACCTGTGAAAATCTCCGGCAAGACAGAACACTATTACTTTATTTCCGAAGGATTGAATAAAGGTGAAAAAATCGTATTCACCGGCATCGGAAACTTGAAAGACGGTGCGCTTATCAAACCAAAAACAATCTCTTCTGACAGCTTATTGAAAGCCAATCCTTTGTAAAAATTATTCAGAAGATTAAAAATTAAACTAGTATGTTAAAACAATTTATAGAAAGACCGGTCCTTTCAACGGTCATCTCCATTATATTATTGCTGTTGGGAGCATTGTCGGTGTTCAATCTGCCGATCACATTGTTCCCTGACATTGCACCGCCAAGTGTTCAGGTAACAGCATTTTATCCGGGTGCGAACGCCGAAGTTGTAGCCCGTTCTGTTGCCGTTCCTATAGAAGAAGCAGTGAATGGTGTTGAAAATATGACCTATATGACATCCAATTCCAGTAATGATGGAACTATGACTTTGAGCGTATTTTTCAAGCAGGGTTCCGATGCAGACAATGCCGCGGTAAACGTTCAGAACCGTGTGTCAAAAGCGATGAGCCAGCTTCCTCAAGAAGTTGTCCAGGCAGGGATTTCAACTCAAAAAGTTCAGAACAGTTTCATTATGTTTATGGGTTTGTATAGTGAAGACCCTAAGGAATATGATGAATTATTCCTGCAGAATTATATGAAAATCAATATCATTCCGCAGTTGCAGCGTATTCCGGGAGTAGCTCAGGCGCAGGTTTTCGGAACAAGGGATTACTCGATGAGACTTTGGTTGAAGCCGGACCGTTTGGCGGCCAACAATCTTTCTCCGCAGGAAGTTCTGAATGCGGTAAAAGACCATAATCTGGAAGCGGCACCAGGTCGTCTGGGACAAGGAAGCAAGGAAACTTACGAATATATTTTAAAATATAAAGGTAAACTCAGCAAGAATGAGGATTACGAAAATATTGCCATAAAAGCCAATAATGATGGTTCTTTTCTAAGACTGAAAGACGTGGCGAGAGTAGAATTTGGTTCTTATACTTACACTGCTGCGAACAGAGTTGACGGAAAACCGGTTTCTGGTTTCGCAATTTTGCAGACCGCAGGTTCTAACGCCAACGAAATCTTAACTGAAATCGAAAAGCAGGTTGAGGAATTCAAAACAACTTTGCCAAAAGGTGTGAAACCGATTATTATGTACAATTCCAAAGACTTTTTGGATGCGTCCATTCATCAGGTTGTTGAAACTTTGGTGATTGCATTTATTCTTGTTTTCATTGTTGTATTTATTTTCCTTCAGGATTTCCGTTCAACATTGATTCCTGCTATCGCGGTTCCTGTTGCGATTATCGGAACATTCTTCTTTCTGCAGCTGTTCGGATTTAGTATCAATATGCTGACGTTGTTCGCACTGGTTCTCGCTATTGGAATTGTCGTTGATGATGCAATCGTTGTTGTGGAAGCCGTCCATTCCAAAATGGAACATACAGGAATGCCTGTAGAGCAAGCTACAATGAGCTCAATGTCAGAAATTTCAGGCGCCATTATTTCGATTACTTTGGTAATGTGTGCGGTATTTATTCCTGTTGGATTTATGCAAGGTCCTGCGGGCGTTTTCTACAGACAGTTTGCCTTTACGTTGGCGATTGCCATTATGATTTCTGCAGTTAATGCATTGACATTAAGTCCTGCTTTATGTGCATTGTTCCTGAACGACCCTCAGGGAGAGCACGGCGAACACGGTCACAAAAAAGGTTTTGGAACAAGATTTTTCAATGCTTTCAATGTGGCTTTCAATAATATGACCAGAAAATACATTTATAGTCTTAAGTTTTTAATTAAGAATAAATGGGTTGCAATTGGTGGTTTGGGAATTATCATCGCTGCGAGTATTTTCCTGATTAAAAAAGCACCAACCGGATTTATCCCGACTGAAGACCAAGGTTTTGTTTTATACGCTGTAAATACGCCTCCGGGAAGCTCATTGGAAAGAACACATAAAGCAACGGAACAAATCGATAAAATCGTAAAAGGCGAAAACGCAACCAATCATCTTTGGGTGGCAGACGGTCTGAATTTTATCAGTAATGCCAATGCTTCTCCATACTCTGCAGGTTTCATCAAACTGAAAGATTATGAAGACCGTGGCGACATGAAAGACCCGGATCAGATTGCAGCCGCTTTGACAGGAAAAGTGTCTCAGGTAAAAGATGCGAATGCATTCTTCTTCAACTTCCCTACAGTTCAGGGATTTGGTAACGTTTCCGGTTTCGAGTTTATGCTTCAGGATAAAACTAATGGTTCTTTTGAGCAATTGGGAACGACGGCTCAGGCTTTCATCGGAGAACTGATGAAACGTCCAGAGATTGCATTTGCTTTCACTACTTATGCAGCTGGCAATCCTCAATATACGATTGATGTTAATACCGATAAAGCCAATCAATTGGGTGTTTCAATTACAGAATTGATGCAGACAATGCAGATCTATTACGGAAGCAGCTTCGTTTCGGATTTCAACAGATTTGGGAAATATTATCGAGTAATGGCTCAGGCGGATATTCTTTACCGTACGGACACGAATTCTTTGGACGGCATCTATGTCAAAAATAATCTTGGCGAAATGGTTCCTGTCAAAACTTTGGTGACTTTGAAAAGAACTTTCGGACCAGAGACGGTAACAAGGAACAACTTGTTCAATGCTGTGACCATCAATGGAACACCGAAACCAGGTTATAGTACAGGTGACGCAATTAGAGCTGTGGAAGAAACAGCGAAACAATCTTTACCGAGAGGTTACGGCTACGAATGGACGGGAATCACGCGTGAAGAAATCAAAACCGGAGGACAAACGGCTTTCGTTTTCCTTTTGAGCATTTTGTTTGTTTACTTTTTGTTAGCAGCGCAATATGAGAGTTACATTCTTCCGTTTGCCGTTATTTTAACGGTTCCGACAGGAATATTCGGAGTGTTTGCTTTTACAGGATTGGCTGGAATTGATAATAATATTTATGTTCAGGTTGGATTGATTATGCTCGTTGGATTGCTTGCGAAGAACGCCATCCTGATTGTGGAATTCGCAGTTCAGAGAAGAAAAGCCGGGAAAACTTTGATTGAATCGGCCTTACAAGCTTCGAGATTGAGATTAAGACCAATTCTGATGACCTCATTCGCTTTCATTATCGGGATGTTACCATTGGTTTGGACACAAGGTGCGGCTGCAAAAGGAAATCATTCTATCGGAATCAGTACCGTTGGCGGAATGTTTACAGGGGTTGTATTCGGGATTTTCATTATTCCGGTGATGTATGTGATCTTCCAATACCTGCACGAGCAAATGCCAAGTAAAAAGAAACGTAAGCTAAAAAAAGAAAAAGCAGCTCTGAATTTAATTTAAATTTAAACGCAAAGGCACAAAGATTTTTTCCATAATCTCTATTGATAAGGTACAAAAATTTAAAATCTCCGATTTTATTTTGCGACTTAGAGTTTTTGACAATAAAGATTTATTTGTGCCTTTGCGATAAAAAAATAACAATCAATGAACATTATAAATAAAATAAAAGAGATTCTGGTCTCAACGGTAGTCGTGGCAAGTGCAGTTTCCTGTATGCCAAAATTAGCTTTGGACAAAGTAAGTCCGGAACTGCCGGAAACATTCCAATATATGGCAACGGCTGACACAGCAAGTGTGGCCAACCTGGAATGGCGACAGTTTTTCAACGACCCGATCTTGCAAGGTCTGATTGAAAAAGGCATCAAAAATAATTATGATTTGCAGATTGCCTTGAAACAGGTTGCCTCTTCGCAGGAACGACTAAAACAGGCAAAATATATGCAATATCCGGAAGTTGGTTTTGGCGTTACAGGTCAAATTACAAGACCTTCCGACAACAGTCTGAACGGACAAAGTATCAACTTGTTCCTTGGAAAAAGTTATGTTGAAGATTACAATGCAGCGTTCAATCTGTCTTGGGAAGCGGACATTTGGGGCAAAATCAAGAATCAGCAAGAAGTTTCGAAAATGCAATATCTGCAGACCTATGAAGCGACAAAAGCAATTCAAACGCAAGTTGTTGCAGCCATTGCGCAAGGTTATTATAACCTTTTGATGTTGGACAAGCAATTGGAAATTGCCAAATCGAATTTAGAGTTAAGTAAAAATACACTTAATATCACAGAAAAAATCTGGCAAAGCGGCGATGCAACATCTTTAGGTGTTCAACAGTCAAAAGCGCAAAAGGAATATACGGAACTTTTGATTACGCAACTGGAACAGAATATTAAAATCCAGGAAAATGCGTTGAGTATTTTGGTGGGTGAAAATCCGGCTAAAATCAGCAGAACGATTGAAATGTCCGACACGTCTCTTCCTCAAAATTTTTCTGCCGGATTGCCTGCAGCAATGGTAAGCCGCCGTCCGGATGTTCGTCAGCAGGAATTGGTTTTGTTAGAATCCAACGCTTTGATTGGAATTGCTCAGGCCAATATGTATCCTTCTTTGAAAATCACAGCCAATGGTGGTGTGAATTCATTTAAGTTCGATAACTGGTTTCAGATTCCGGCTTCGTTGTTTGGTTCAGCTTTAGGCGGAATAACGCAACCGATTTTCCAGAAAAGACAATTGAAAACCAATCTGAATGTAGCGAAAATCCAGAGAGAGAAAAATGTTCTGGCCTTCCGACAATCTGTTCTGAATGCCGTTGGCGAAGTTTCCGACGCATTGGTTTCTAATGAAAGCCTGAAAGTTCAGGAACAGAAAGCTGCAGAACAGGTTACAACCTTGAAATCCGGAATCCAAAGTGCTGAAAAACTTTATAAAAGCGGATTGGTGAATTATCTGGAAGTTATCACAGCTCAGGCAAATTCTCTCCAAGCGGAATTGAATCTGGCCTCCATTAAAAGACAACGGCTCAGCAGTATTGTTGATCTTTACCGTGCTCTTGGCGGTGGATGGAAATAGTAAAATTAAGTTATTTTTTGTTAAAAAGATGTAGTCTTTCGGGACTGCATCTTTTTTAATTTGATTAATGGGACTATAAAGATTTCAAATACTTTGAATTTTTTTATCAGAGATTTAAAATATTTATTTCTTAGAATACTTATCATAAGCCTTTTTCAGCTTTTTATCATAAGCATTAGAAGCCTGAGACGGCCCGTTATATTTCAAAGCAAACCGAGTCCAATCTTTCTTCTGTAAAAACGGGATCAGTTTATTTTTTTTCAGATACATGCCGAATGCTTTCAACTGTAATCCTTCACTTTTATACATGTCCGCTGTAAAAGATTCTACATTTTTGTACCCGATATCTATTGCATTGAAACCCATAATCTGAAACATTCCCCAAGATGTTGCACAAAGAGCTGCTTCTTTTACTTCTTTATTGTCGGATAAGGCAATAGCTTTATTCAGTCTTTTATATTCTGCAGCACCACCTAAGTAATATTTTTTTGTCCAGGTTTTATATAAAATATCCGGATTTTTTACAGAAAATTTTTTGGGGTCTATTCCTCTTTTAGTAAGTTCTTTCCAAAAGATATGTCCTTCAAATAAAATTTTCGGATCACCGTTGATAAGAAACCCTGTTCCATTACTTTCGATTTCGTTGACGGCTTTTACAACAGCTAATTCCAGTTTGTACTGCTTTGCAAAATTTATTAGATCATTTTCGGATAAGAATTTGTTTTTCTTAGAAAATATCTCTTTTTGTGTGGAAAGTAAAATTGTCCAGGTTTTAATTCCCACAATCCCATCGACAACCAGTTTATTCTTTTTCTGAAAATCTTTTACTGCTCTGTCCGTATCAACATCAAAATAATTATCTACAATAATGTAATCGTAGCCCACTTCTAACAATATTTCTTTGAGGGTGTAAACTGTTTTGTTTCTGGATTTGAGTTTAACGGTTTCCATTGCTTTATTTTTAAGAGTTTAAGTGATGATAATATTAGTAATTTTTTCTTTTACATCAAGTTACAATCTTAATAAAAAATAAAACTTTTAAAAGTTCTCTCAAGCGTATTTTACAGCAAGTCCCTGTGTTCCATCAGATAGGCTAAAGCTTCTTTTACCGTTTGTTCCGGACTCTTAGGATTAAAACCCAATTCGTTTCTTGATTTTGAAATATCGAAGTTCTGCTGTAATCCTGAAAACATTGCAATGTCTTTAACGCTTAATACCGGAGGTTTTCCACTGATTTTAGCTGAAAGTTCCATTACACCTGCAATTGCATACAGGACAAATTTAGGAACAGAACCAGGCACTTTGATTTTCAGTTCCGGATAAAGTTTTTGAGCCAGTTTGGTAGTATCGGTAATGGTCATACATTTTTCGTTGGCTAAAATATAACGCTCTCCGGATCGCCCTTTTTCTGCGGCAAGACAGCAACCTTCCGCAACATCTTTTACATCTACCCAATTCAGCGTTATTTTGGTATCCATCGGTATTTGCTTGTTTAAAATTAACCCCAGTACGCCATAAGAGACATTCAACTGGAGAAATGCTTCACTACCAATCATTGCTCCGGGCATTACGGACACCAATTCAATTCCTAATTCTTTAGCGAGCTGAAAAGCCAGCTTTTCTCCATCATTCTTAGAATTATAGTATATATCTCTCCTGTCTGGATTGTATCCATTACTCTCTTTAGTCGGGAGATTGGTATAATCTAAAGCAGCGATGGAACTCACATATACAATTCTTTTTACCCCCGCTTCAGCAGCGGCTTCAATCGTATTACGGGTTCCTTCCATATTGACATCGTAGATTTCCTTTTTAGGATCTTTGGCCCACAATTTAAATGAAGCACCCACAGCATAAAATGTATGAACTCCTTGAAGAGCCTTTACAAATGAAGCTTTGTCGGTGATATCTGCCTGCACCACTTCACAATCCAAATCTTTAAAACAGTCTTTATTTTTGATATTACGAACGGATGCGCGAACCTGAAATCCTTTTTTAATGAGTAACCTTACCAGATTGTTACCTAAATGTCCATTTGCTCCGGACACTAATACTAAATTCTTACTTGTCATTTTATTGATTTTAAATACTACTGCAAAGTTCATCCTTGCTTATTCAAAATCACTTCACAAATGTTACTTAAAAATCTGTTTGCGGATACGGCTCAAACTTTTGGGATTCATGCCCAGAAAAGAAGCGATATACTGCATTGGAACATTATGCAACAACTCAGGATGTTCTGTCATTAATTTTAAATAGCGCTTTTCTGCGGTAAGTGTTGCCAGTTCTTTCGCCCGTTTCTCATTGTAGGATAACGATTTCTGAAAAACTAAAAAACTGAAATCTTTAAATGCAGGGCTTTTTTGAGTAAGCAAATCAAGATCTGTCTTTGTAATACGTAAAAGTTCACAATCGGTAATACATTCCAGATTTTCATCTGATCGGGTCTGATTTGTAAAATTGGAATAAGAAGTAATAAAACCCGGAGGACAATTGATATGCGTGGTTACCTCATCACTTTTATCATTGTAATGAAACAACCGTACAAAGCCTGAAACCACAAAATATAAATATTGAGGAACTTTTCCCTCTTCTTCAATCACTCTGTTTTTGGGATATAGGACGGGTTCAAAATACTGAATGCATAATTCTCTTTCCACATCTGAAAGTTGTGTACGTACTGAAATAAGTTGGATGAGTTGATTATGCATAATATCATTTTTTAATTCATCAGTTCAAAAAAACTGGAATTATGATCATTCAAATATAACATTACTATTCTTCATAAACACTGGAAAAAGCGATCAGAAAAGTATCATTACTATTTTACTTAAAAATGCCAAATGATTATAAATTATCATTTGGCATTCTTTGTTCTAGTGACCTCAGCGGTGCATTTTCCGAACACTTTTGTAGAAGATTTGGATAAACTTGCTAAACTCTCGTCATTCATTATCTCAGATTGAAATGTAGAGAATAATTAGATGAAAGTTGTAGTTCATTATAAGACTTGGTGGCAAATACATTATTTTGATTTGGTTATATAAAATCACCAATTTTGTATTTTTTACTAACTTCAACAAATACTTTTAATATTATGAATGATTATGTAAATAGGAAATTTTTAAAAAGTAATAGTCAATTATATTTAGACGGGACTTGTTCTTATTTGAAAAACTATCCATAAGCTTTATATCCTTCTCTTATTTTTAGGTCACTTTTTTAAATAAGATTAAGAGCGTTTGTTTTTATTAGTCAAATATATGTCCTTTTTGTTTTTCCAAAAAAAAGACAATTTTTGATTGCAAAATTTCACTAAAACACAGACTATCAAAGGTAAAAATTCTTTAATGAAATATGTTTTACTTGTTGTATTGTTGATAGATGGGTCTGAAATAATCATATCCCTCTTTCACCAATCTATTGATGATGTGATTAGCTACAATATTCTGTTGATTCTCGTATAAGAATACCAAAACATTTAAAATAGGTTCTTTCTTATAAACATAATTTATTTTCATTAATAAAGCTATTCTGCTAATCAAATGAGCGGGGCTATTATTTATCCATCGAGATAATGCTTCTGTAATATGAATATTTACGATCTGATTCTGAAATTTCTTCATATTTTCTTCAACCAACAAGACATTTTCTTCATCTAATTTTTCTATAAAATCAGTGAGGTAAACAACTCCTTCTAATAACTTACTATCATTACTATCGGTTATTTTTTCTATAGACTGATTTATTAGTCCCCAAACTTTTAGAATTTTGTTAATTAAATCCTCTTTATTTCCAATCTGATCATTATCAATAATTGATTTTTGCCCTCTTAAAAGAGAAATAATTTTTTGGAGAACATGAATGTTCGGATTCTTCAGTGATTTATAAAGAAAACTTTCTTCAAAGCTATTTTCATAATTCCAAAAATAATAGGCTAAAAAATGCCTTAACAGACCGTGATTATAGAAAGTAAGAATCTTATCTGAATCTATGGCACGCTGATAACTTGAATAAAGTATTTTATAAAAATCAATATTTAACGGATTTCTAAAAGCTATTCCAGACATAAATGCTTCCCATTTAATATCATCATAATCTTCTACTTTTGAAAGATTATCATTAACCCAGGTGTTATCTAAGAACATAAATTGGGAAAGAAACTTTCCGAAGAGAACATAGGAATCAATATGGTTTTCGAAAGATTGTTCGAAAGCCAATTTAGCTTCAATATCCCATCGAGCGACTTTCTGATTATTCGGCAGATTTCTAGCATACTTCAAAGAATAATTAAGCAAACCTGTTAAAACATGTCCCGCTGTAGAATTTAAAGAATGAAGAATAAAATCACCACTCCGAATGGTACTAAAATCATCTTTAGGTAGTTCATCCAAGCATTGAAGCAAAACTTTTTTACAGTTTGGCAATAACTTACAATCAAAACTATGCTGTTCGTTTTGTGCTCCAGAAGTTATAAGCATACCAATCTCTCCAATTATCCAATCTTTAGTTACCCTAAAATCATCTTCTAGCTGAAGCTTATTAGATTTAAAAGACTCATTTGTTATGTATGCATAACAAAATTTCATAACCTTATCCCAATCAAAATCTCTACTTAACCTCCAAGCTTTAGAAAAACCTGATAAAATATTATAAGCATATATAAACTTAATCTCTACTAATTCTTCAACAAAATGAGCGAATCTATTTGGATCCTCTTCCACCGCTTCCTTTATAGCTTCTGCAAATCCATCAATTGTTGGATCATCAAATCCATAATTACTTTTAAAAGAATCCAGTTCATTCAATAGTTGCTCATCGGACATCGTTAGAATTTCATCTTTTGAAAATGGAGTGACATGGCCCATCCTAACAACAATTTTACCTTCTTCAGAATAATCTTTAGTAATCTTAGACTGTTCTTCAATCGTCAAGAACTTAGCACTAAAAAATGAATTTTCCTTTAGCGCGTCCAACCATCGGTGTTGCCATTCTTCTTTATTCAAGGCTAAGTGTTTGTCCCCTATTGGACCATTTTCAATTATTTTCCAAATAAACTTTTGTTCCTCTTCATTTAAGTCTGTACTAACTTTAGATAGTAGATAGTGAAGCTCTAATCTATAGGCATAGGTAGAAAATAAAGACATACTATCTTTTTCATCCAATAACTTCCAAAATAAAAATTTTAAATTACTCCAATCTTCAGCAACAATATAGAACAACATTCTCTTGAAGTATGGAAGATCAAATCTTTGGTCTTCAATAAAATCATTTAATACATCTTGTAAACTCTCGCTATCCTGCGTAACTAATTTGGTTAACCATTCTCTTAAATTAAATGAAAATACACCCAAAATAGGAGTATTATAATGAGAGTTCTCATCCAAATCTTTAATTCCTTCATATCCAATTATAGAAGTATAATCGCTCCAAAAATTAAAACTCAGACGATTATAAATATCTTGATAGATTACTTTATCAAGGTTATTTTTGTCAAATAAATCAGTTAAAAATTGATTAAACCAAACCTTATCCAGCTTTAAATAATTCTCTTGCGAAACCTCATCGATAATCATCGTTTCACCATTTGAAGATTTTTCCAAGCGAACTATCATTTTTTCAAAAATTCTAAATATTTTGAAAATATAATTTGTTTCACCAATTTTTCCCTCCGCAAAAATAACGTGATCGCGTAACAAGAAATTGATTTGCTCCAATAATCTGTATATCGTTTTGTTATGACAAATATTTATTATTTTGTCAAGTAATCCCTCGTTATGAAATGCATTATTTAAGGTATATGAATAATAAGGTGAATAGTATTGTACGGTAGATGATCTATTAAAATCCTCCAGATTATTTGATGTTCTCAACTCAAATAAATAATATAGAATTATTTCAGCTTTCTCTCTATCATTTGGATTATCTGTTAAAAATTTAGGTAATAATGAATCTGTAATTTCCGACGTTTGCAACATTGTATCAAATTGACTGGTTACCCATACAGGGATATAGTCCAAATATTCCTTTGTTACATTTTCGTTTGGAACCAAAGACAATATCTTAATTAAGCGATACCAAGTGTGGTAATTGTCGACGGGGTGTTCCGAAATATCCTTAATGATTTGTAAAATTTCCGGAACAAGTTCCAGATGCTCCGAACGCTCAAATTTTGTAGCAACACTAATCAGATAATCTAAAACCTCCCAAGATGGAATTTGATATCCACTTTCTTTTTGCACGGGTATTGGATTGTTTTCCGGATTAAAAAAACCTTGCTCTTTCAAATAACTAAACCAACTCATTCTCTGCCAATTTTTGGAAAAAATATAATTGATAACTCTGATTCATTTCGAATAAAAAATCTAAAATTTTCTTATCCAATGCTGTTTGTTTTCCAGACAGAATAATTCTGTCTATTTGTGCTGTGTTAGAAACAAACTCATCATCTTCCAAATCCATATTATTTCTTTGTTGAATTTTTCTTTCTGTAAGCAATCTGCTTTCTTGTTTACGTTTTTCCTCCAGCAAATGTTGGGAGAAAGAAGGAAGATGGGGTCTCAATTCTATTTTAAACAACTTCCCAGAAAAAGCTTTGATTGATGTGTCAAAAAATACATATTCTAAATTACCTTCTGTAAAATCCTGCTCGAGTCGACTATGCAATGTATAGCGCTCGTTTCCTTCACTAAAATCTTTATAATTAATGGTTGTGAATATGCATTTTGAATAGCCATGATCTTGTGAGTGCTTTTTTAACGTAAGCAGATTTATAGTATCCCTAAAACTATCTTTGGCGTGATTTGGTGGTGAACAATTAAGATTTCTTTTTGTTGCTTCCAAATAGATTTCGTCACTTTCTTTTGCTATGATTGCCTTATTGGAAAATAACATATCAATTCTACTCATTCGGTTATTGATAGAGGCTTCCACTTTGTCAGGTTCGTACATATTATCTAGCTGATGGACGGCGCTCATCATTCCTGCAATTTCTCTTTTCTTCTCCTTAAAACTTTTAAGAATCACCTGTTTTTTCACATCTTTATTCCGCATCCATTCCCTCTCCAAGTTTTCCGTAGTCACGAATATAACATGACCATTTTCTATCCAAAAGAGAAGTTCATCAAAATAATTGTCTTTATTTAAAAAGTCAATCTTAAGCAGTTCTAGCCAAACACAGGTATCAATAGCGAGGTAAATCATTTTCAAAATATCTACTTATACAAATATAATTAAATTTGAAATCCGCCACAGATAAACGAAATCCTGCGGTGCAAGTCAAAAAACTATTTCTGTTCACTATTTTTTTTGTAAAAGTTTTCTTTAATTCTAGCCAATTCATTTTTTTGTTCTTCCAATAGATCTTCTAAATCTTTGAACATATGATCAACTCTAGAAATATTATCATCCGACATTTTAAAATTATTTAAATCAACAACACCCATATTTTTATCAAAATCACTAAAAACTTCTAGCATCTCTAAGAAACTGATTTGCTCCCGAGTTAAAAACTCTTTATTCTCCTTCATCCATTCCTGATCTTTCAGCAGAATATCTTTATGCAGGTTAATTTGCACAACTTTACTAAAAATTTTTTCAGAATTATTTTTTACAAGATCAACAAATTGTGTCCATTCATTATCTCTTGGCATTGCGTTATATTCCAACCAACGAGGTATAATGATAGGTTCTTTATCCTCCTGTAAGATTTTCAATATCTCCAAAACCGGTTTTAAATCTTCCAAAGGTTGTTTGATTGGGAGATCATCTCTGTTAGACCATAACTTAAGAATAACATCACAGCATTCGGTCATTAATTGTTTTTTTTCGCTTTCAGATTCAGCAGCATTGATTCCGGAGATAAGTTCTGCTATATAGTGGGACATCCATCTAGCAAGTGTATTACTAGAATATTCAAGGTTTAGTTCCTTAATGAGCTTCTCACCCAATTTTATAATTGACTCCTCTGAGTGTTTTGACTGTTCCATCTGCTTTTATTAGGTAAAGTTTTATTTGATATCTGTTATCGCTGTCTCTATTTCTGTAGTGCCTCTCTTCGAGTTGTCTTTCGATCATACATCTTAAGATTAGATCCTTTTTTTCCTGTTTTAAAAATTCAACTAAAAAATTCTTCGATATTTTTAAAATACTGCCAGAAGATTCAACACCTGTATTATATTTTCTATTTCTCGGTTCATCGTTAGAAACCTCATTCCAGTTTTCGAAGACACTTATCAATGAATTTTTTGCATAACCCATTTTATAGTATTCATCATAAGTTACGTCATACTTTTTTTGCAAGCCATCTTCCAAAACAAAAGAACCTTGTTGATTACGGTTAAAAAGTTCATCCTGTGAATCAAGACCTTCGTATTCCGATTTAAATTCTTCTATCCACCCTTTCAAAAGGAAATCTTTTTCATCTGTTGCTTCATCATCATCTTCATCTTTAGCAAGAGGAAAATAATAATCGTAGCTATCTTTTGTCGTATGCAAAGCCCTCAATAAAGCATCTGATTTATCTGGAGAGACCAGATTTGATATAATACTTACTGACTCTTGATTAGCTCCCATATACATTGTAATACCACCATATACATAGAGAAAAGGATCGGCTTGATCCAAAAAGCCTACTCCCGAATCAAAATCATCTTCTTGGATCTGATCACGCCAAATCAAATCAAATTTGTTTTCGCCTTTCTTCCAGTATTTCTTTTTTAGTGGAAGCGGATCTCTTAAATCCGATAGCCAGAAGTTATCAAAAGCATTAGCTTCAGATTTTAACCAATCCTCCCAATCCTCCTTACCATCTAAATAATCAGTTTTAACGAATGGCTCATTTTCCAACAAAAAATTAGCGGCGCAGTACATAGCGTGATATTGCCAATAAATAGAAATATCTTCGACTTCCGGGTTGCTTCCGTGGTCATTTCTTGTAAGATGCCAATCTCCATTATAAAGCTGGCTTCCTATAAAATCATCTTCGTTAGGATTGCCAACGTACCCCCATTCTTCAGCAATAATTTTGTCTGCAACGTCTGCTACATCATATTCCGACAAGTTGAAAGGATCTCCAACCTTGTCATACCAATACGGCAATGTATCCAAACTACTAAATTTAAAAAGCCAACTATCGGAATCACTCCGTGCAAATTTTCGTTGCTTTCGGGCGTATTTTTTTTCCTCAACCATTTCAAATTTAGAATTATTCATTTGCAGAATAAAATTTAGCTCTTCATCTGTAAATACAGAGTTATCAAATGAATAAAGGTTAAGGCAACTTTTCTTAATATAATGCCTGATCAGGACATGAGGGAGGTTATTACTTAATAATTCCTGATAGAAAACATCTTTCAAATGCAAAAGTTTCTTTGGGTTCTCTTTTGATATTCTGTCTAAAGCAATCCACAAATATAATTTAGAAGACATCCAGTAAAACATATAGTTTTTCTCTTGGAAAGGAAGACAATTTTTTTCATTTTGTTTTTTAAGAAGTATATCAAATATACCTGTACTACCCAAGTTTACCATTTTCCGTAATGAATGGATAGCCCGCCAACGTAGACGCTTATCAGGATGACCAAGAATAAACCTCATCATATCTGCAACATTTTCAATACAGTCACTCGAAGGTCTTAATTCTTCACTCCAAAGACCGTCAGCTATATCAGGTTGAATTGGTAAGTTCCATCTTTTGATTATCCACTCTAATAATTCTTCGTTTTTATCTTTGGTGAGAGTATTCTTGATAAGCTCAAAAGAACTGTAAATAGATTCATCCGAAAGAAGATCAATTTTCTTAGGCAAAATTTTTCTGATAGTAATTTCCAAGATAATATCATCTACGCAGAATAGTTTTGCTAAGCTTTTGATAGAAAATATGCTCAAAGCACTCCCATAGTCAAGCTGATGGAGTCTGCTTATCAATACTTTTTCAAAGTTATCTTTCTTCCAATTTTTTATATCTGGATAAAATTCCCACTCTTCAAAAGCTTTTTCTAATATGTTTTCCAGAGTATGATATTCCAATAAATCACTGCTAACATCCACAAGGGCATTAAGGAAAAACACTTGATCCTCAACCTCACAGTTTTCAATTATATCTTCGAAAAAATTATTAATAACTGATCTACTGTTAAAACTTTCACCGCTGACTATGATATGATCAAGAACTCTTTCTAATGCTTTAACAGATGTAAAATCCAATGAAGCGAGATCAATATTATGATGTTTTTTTTCGTTATCAATATATTTTGATTCCGAATCTTCAGGTTTAGTTTCTAAAGAATCTATAAAATCAACATATTCTTTTATCTCCTTCACTAAATTATCATCAATGAGTTGGCGTGACTTTATCTGATCATATATTTCCTTTGAATAATGCTTATCTTTTTGCAGTTTTAAATCTCGGAACTCAGATTTTATAAATCTATTCTTTATATCAGTTTTTCCACTATTATTAATTCCTGAGATAATCATCTTGTATAATTCTTCCAGATTTCGCCAGTTATAATTTGTCTTAAGATTGATCAGCGACGCTGCCGTAATGTGGTCGATATATCCTACTTCCATTGCTTTTTTAAGCACTGTAATTATTGGACGTCCTAACTTTAGAACGTTTCGATGATGCCAACGGCACATGATCGGAAACATTGAAGATTTATCAATGTTTCCAATTCCCATTAAACCTTCAGCATAAGGAAAATGTTTTTTATCGTAATTTCCTAATTTAATATCGCAATATTCAATAAACTTAGCAAAATCATATGCCATCTTTGGATTATCATTAACAATGCCTATCTGTGACAATTCAAAAAGACATCTTATTTGTGCGAAAGCTTCAGTATCAATTTCCGAAACAGATTTAATTGCTTTTTCAAAAAAATCTTTACTTAGAGTATTATTAATCTTGCTGCTAAGCAGTAAACACTGTAGATAGTTCTCTGTAGATTCATTAGCAGAAACATGAGATTCCTGAATAATTTCTTTTGCCTCATGTAAAAGTTTGAATGATAACTTTAAATATCTTTTGTTTAAGATGATTACTTTTAAAACCTCGAACCTAAGTTTCAACTTTTCGGCCTGCTTGTCAAAGCTATCGATAATTAACTGCATCAACTCACCTTTATCATCAAAATGATTACAGGTTTTTGCGAGCTTAACCGCCAAAAATATAAATCGGGAATTTGCCCAATAACCAAATTGGTGTTTAAAATCATAATCATTTTGAATATCGCTGCAAATCTTTCGAAATCGTTCCGTAAGCTCAGTCTCTTCAAAACGGTGAGTTAAAAAATCGGAATGCAGCTGATAAACTGGAACAGCATATTTAAAAAAAGCTACAAACTCTCTCTTATCTCTTTCAATTATTTTACGTTGGTCATAATCTTTAATTTTATCAATGTTTCTAAAATTAGAAGGATAGTAATCTTCTAGTTTTTTGTCTGCATTCTGGAGTGATGACATAAGACAGTCCTTTTTGAGAAAAATTTCCATCAATCTTGGTTCATCCTCGAAACGGCTGTCATTAAAGAAAGGTACTTTACCGAGAGGTTTTGAATCAATTCGATTGAGACAATCAATGATTAAAACACTATCAACTCTGTAATAGCTTAAAATTCCGCAAAACTCTACAGCAAACTCATAAAATAATTGACTGAACTCCTTTTTCTTATGAGAAAATACTCTTAATAGGTCTTTAGCAAGCTGAGTCAAATCAAAACTGATTGGCAACTTATATTGAAACAGTTTACAAGATATATATATCTTTTCGTCAATTCTAAATTTATCATATTTCAACCACTCTGAAATCTCAGTTTCACTCGAATTGCTGACAATATTCTCGATAAGATGTTTACCTGCACTAATTTTCGACTCAACAGGACTCCATCTATTGAAGCGTTCCAACATTCTTCTGACTCCGTATAATTTCAAAAAAGCCTCAGCTTCAAATGCTATATCAAGACTTGATATGGGATAATGCCGTAGCTCTTCGTCATTTTTTGTTTTTCTCCAAACAAGCCATTCATTAGCAGTCTTAAGATGCTTGATGGCTATTTCTCTATTTTCGGGTTTACGGGAATTAATGCCAGCAAGTTTTAGATGAAAAGCTCCAGCCCAAGAGCGTTCTTCACTTTTCATTTGAAGCCTTGTCAAAGAATTTTGATCACCAAATCTCAAAACCAAATCCGGATATTTAATAAGAAGATTGGTCAGACCTTTATCTGTTTTAGATTCTTCGGCGGCTATAAATAATAATTTAAAATAATTGATATCATTCTCATGTTCAACACTGGCATTAAGAGCAAGTTTCGTACGGTTGATATAAACTTCCCTATTGCGTATCGGGTCTGTAGGGAAGTCTAAAAATTTTCTATCTAGAACAATATCAATCAATTCATTCTTCAAACCCGATGAGTATAAGATTGCTCCAAGATTTGTAGAAGCGTATTCATCTTTAGTTGAATTGGATAAAAACAAATTTGCAATATCCTGATGTTCTTCCAGACTGAAAGGATATGTCTGTCTTACATAATTCTCGAAATCTTCATCCCTGAAATAAAAATGGTTATTTTCAAGAACAAGTCCATTCCAAATGTCAGATGCTAAATCTTGAAGCAAAGCAATTTGAACATTCATAATTTCTGAAATGTAATTAATTGGCACCGGTCTTGGCAGCATTATGAGTAACTTAAAAAACTCATCGACAAGAGCTCTATTATCCTCTCCAAGCTTAACTATAGCATCTTCGATTTTATCGAGTATCAAATTATCAACAAGCTTACCGTTGGGTTTAAGATAATTAATTACCTCTTTTATTCCCTGATTTCGTAGGGACATTGAATAAAACTGTACTCTTGGAATACCATTGGTAAATTGATGAAATTCTAAAATTTCTCTTTTCGTAATATTTTTAAAATTGATTTTTGCAAATTGAGTTGTTTCCTCCAATGAAAATGGTTGTAGTTCATACTCCAAATGTTTTTTAATCGGGAGTTTGAGAGAATCTTTTCGGTACGTACGAGAGGTTACCACAATATGACAACCCTCTGGAATTTCCATATTGACAAGATCTTGGACAAAGCTTCTTTCTCCAAACGATTCTGCCGCTGTTACACTATTATCAGCAGCATCAATAATGAGCAGTAAATAAGCGTTAGCATCTCTGCTTTTTAAAATTTCAACGCCTGCTCTAATCCTCTTTTTTAGTTCATTCAAATAAACATCATCAGATTCATTTTGTACTAGCAAAAACTCAGTTCCTAATGACTTGGCAAGCTCATTAGCCAACTGTACAATAGCATTTCTATGTAAATGTCTTTTATCTTCCGGATTCTGATATTTACCTGCACCATAACAATCAAAGAGAATAGATTGGCAATAGTCGGGAACAGCATTTTTTATCTGATGAACAATGGTTGACTTACCAATTCCTGCACCACCGTGTAAACAGATGGGTAGGTAAGAAACATTGGAATCAATAACATTTACAATATCCTTCAGTTGTTCTCTTTCAACAGTACGTATATTTTTTTCGAAATTTTGAGAAACAGGAAAAAGATTTTCAAGCGCACTAAATCCAAAACTTGCAATCACATCAGTAACGCCTAAGGTGCGGTCATCCTCACTTTCAGGCATCATCTTATTCCAGACCAGCTGAAATAATGAATTGAACTGTCCTTTAGACTTTATGCTATTTTTTGAAATGGAATTTATCAATTCAAGTTTTAGTAGCTGTCTTGAATTTGATCCACAATCATTAAAATCCAGCAATCTCACAAAATCCGTAAACTCTGTAAGATTAAGACTAGAAGCCTTATGCAGTTTTCCGAAAGCATCTTTATTTAAGTCTGGAATTTCGGAAAAAACCTTGTTGAAACTTAAGGCTCTTTGATTAGTCTTTAAAAATTCCTGAACTTTAAGAATCTGATTGAGATGGGATTGATTAACATTTCTGTTACTGACAAGTTTGATCTTTATTTTTTGCAGAACTTTTTCCCTTCCAAACTCATCCACAAATTTTTTAAAAATATTAGCTAAACGCAGAACGATTGATCCATGAAAAGATTTACTCTTTTTTCCTTCATAAAGTTTGGAAAAAGTAAAATTTTCATCAGCCCTTCTGGTACTGTATTTTAATTGAGATATAAGTATAGAATTGGCGCTGTCGAAATCCTTTCCGCCAAAATATTCCGTTAAATCAATCCCTAAGAACATTTCTCCGGTAGGATCAAGTTTTTTCGAGAGATTTTTCTCAAAACCTTCAATAGTTAAAGCCTTTAGCCCTTGTTTATCAAAGTTTAGTAATTCCAGAGATTTTTTGATTGTCCACAAAATATGAAAATCATCCCCGGCGCTTGATAAATCGGCATCGGGAATAAACCTTTTATTAACCATTTAACTAATAATTTGTATAGCTAATTTACTTAAAATTATTTGTCAAATTTTATTTAAGTAACCGCAAATTTTCCTATTCCAAAAAAAAAATAGTAAATCAAATGAGTCTTTAAGAGTCCCTCGATTAAAGAAATTTAAATGAGTAGACATTTCAGCTTTGAACTTTTCTTCTGATTGTATTCCAAAGTCTGTAAACGGAAGAGGTAAGTTGATCTAATCTTTAACATAATTGGATACCCACAAGTTTTTTCACGTTTTTCTGGGCTTGCAAAAGTTAACCAATGGATGTTATCTTGCTTAAACAAATACAGTATAGATTAATGTTTATGAATTTAAAGGTAAGACGAGCCAAGGAATTACTCTTGAGTTTATCATAAAGAATAATCAACTTAAAACTGTATACCTTATCGTTTAGTTATTTTAAGAACAAAATAGCTTGTCATTTTCCAAATTTTACTTAATTTTAAATAAAGCAATATTTTTTTATAAAGCATCATTTAGAAACATAAATTATAATGAAAAACTATTACGCATCCGAAGAACTTGCTCAGATTTTACTAAATAATGGATTCGTAGACATCACTGATAAGAAATTCCCGCTGCACTTTAAGCAAATAAAAGAAAATGGCTATGACCCTGAAAAAGCTAAACGAGCATTTAGGATAAATACTAAAGATCTGATTCTTTTCGATTATATCACAGTTAAATTTGTCCACAAAGGAAATGGTTGTAGTGCAACAAATATGAGAAAAGAAATATCTGAAAATGAATTGAAATCAGCCATTGCATTTTTTTAAACTTCCTTATCAAACCAGAAATGCTATAATGCGATCAGGTGTTGCAATTCCTACATTACATCAGGATTACAGATATATTCAAGAAAATCCATCCTACAATAATCCCAGAAATAAACATATTGTTAAAGCTTTTGAAGAAGTTAAAATTAAATGAATGAATTTTTTTAGAAAAATTATATTTTTTCTAAAATCCATCTTATTAAAAATTCATTTGCAATCAAAATATAATTCTCTGCTTCTTGTTTAGATTTTGTCTGTCCAGGGTGAGCCGCAGAATTCCTCTGAATTCTTAAGCGCTCAAGCAGATTAATTTTTAAATTATTTGCATTATTAAATATTGTAGATAAATGTTGTCTCAAATTATTAAGTTCAGAAGGATTGCAACTCACACGACGTGTTCTACCTGATTTAAATTTTTCTAGCGAACCCTGCATTTTTGCCAATGTCAAGCCGGGTATTCTCAGTGGAGAAAACAAAATCTGCAGCTCATTCTCGATTGCTCTTCCATACTGGATAATAACAGGCGAGAAATCACTATTTAAATCTGTCGTAGCAAGCAAAAGTTCAGCAGAAGATAGGTATTTAACAGTGGTACTATTTAATTTATGGATATCAAAATTGTTAGAAATAATTCCCTCATAAACCGAGATATCTAACTTATTAACATACTCATCAATTCGCAATTCAAGATCATTGATTCTTTCATCATCTTGGACACTTTTTTCTTTCAAATTATTAAAATCATTAACAAATTGAATATTCAGGAGACTATGTTCTAAACTGGTTGTTTCATCAAAAAAACCACTATCAAATACATTATAATCGATACTGCCGTCATCAGAGATACTTAAAGATGACATTTGTTCGATATTAGTATTAGACTTCGCTTTATTCCTAAGATAAAATAATTTTACTCTTTTGCCTTTAAGCTTCTTTGCAGCTACTAAATTCTGAAAATTACGAATAAGATATTCACTGTGAGTTTCGATTATTAATTGGATATTAAATTTGTCATTGGCCTCTAAAAACATTTCTGCAAGAAGTGACTGCCACTTAGGGTGCAGATTAGCTTCCGGTTCTTCGATAAGAAGCAAACTTGGAAGATAATAAATCTCCATATGATAACCATATTCATTATCAGGAACCTCTTTTTCCCTTCTATTTCGTTTTGCCTGCACACAAATTTGAATTAATATCAAAATCAATTGTTTAATACCATACCCAAAATCAACTAGCTCACGATGACTTCCATCAAAATTAGTAACTGAAATAGAGATTAATTGAAGCTTTACCTGAAAATCAATGCTAATATTTAATCCTATTTCGAATTTTTTTAAATACTTTTCCATGAAAGGAAAACTTGATTCAAATGCATGGTAATCTTTAAGTAAATTTATAAATGGAGAGTTACTAGATGCAGAATAAACTCTAGCATTCTTTTCTTTTACCGCTGAAAGATAGTTAACCGTTAAAATCCTTTGCTGCAAAAGATCCCAAGCACTTTTAAAACAATTTTCAATTACATTATATTGAAGATTATTTTTATCTGTTTCTATCCAAAATACTTTCTGCTTGATGATATTAACAGAAGCCAGATAAAGAATTTCTTCTACTGTTGGAGGTGGAGTAAAATCATCTACTTCAAAATCACTCTCTCTGATTACTGCCCTATCACTAACAATATTATCTTGCAATCCATCAACAAATATAGTCCAAGAACTTAGATTAATATTGTCTTTAAAGGATTTAATGAGTACGGACGGAACAAATGGAACATGTTCTTTAGATGCGATACCATCCATATCCTCCAACCACTCTACACTATTGTCATTATCTTCATAAATTTTATAGAATCTGTATACGTTTTTTAATTCTTTCTTAAGCTTTCCAAAGTTAATAGTCCATTCGACAAATCCTTGAAGCTGGTTATAAGGTAGAATTGGTACATATTGTGAAAAAATAACATCTTCAGAATTTTTCTTATAAGCTTCGAATTTTTTTTCGTTTTCTTCTTTTTCTTTTTTGTACTCAATATCATCTATCGCTAAATCATTGTCAGTAGCTTTTTTATATGCAAAAGAAAACAAAAGTGATTCATCTTCATTATCAAGTACCTTGATTTCTCTTAATTTTGCTTTATATTTTTGATTAGATTGTACATCAAAAGATAATGAAACAAACAAATTAGTCAATCCTAAAAATGTAAAAGGAAGAGAAATTTGCATTCTATTATTCTTACTATTGTGCAAAACATTGTCAAAATCTCCTAATAAATGTTCTTGTAAACTCAAATCAAGATCAAACACTGATTGCCCTTCTTTAATACTATCTCTTAAAAGCTGAAGGAATTTAATAATTGAGCTTTTGCCTGAATTATTTGCTCCAGTTAGTATGTTTATAGAAGACATTTCCTCCTGAAATCCTTCTACATCATCAAATATTCTAAAGTTTTTAAGACCAAGAACGTCTATTAATCTCATTATTAGTTTTTTATTATAATTTCTTTTTAAAGTAAAAGACTTTCCCTGAGTCTTAACTGCATGATCAACGATGAAAATAGCTAATTAAAAATTCACTTAAAAAATGTGACTTAATAATTATTACAAATTTTTAATTTGCTGTTTTATATTTTGTCTAAACATCTAAAAAGTGCTGTAAATTTAAAAACTTTTTTTTCTATAAATTATGGAAAACCGTAATAATTCAGTAGGGAAATTAAATAAATTAGCAAAGCTTATTCAAGACTTTAAATTAAGTATATAAAATTTAATAATTTTACTTTTTTACATTTCAACTTAACTAAGCATGTACATATCTCAGATTAAAATTACCAATTTCAGGAATTTTGAAAATACTACAGTCGATTTTAATGACGGCATCAATGTAGTAATAGGTCATAACAATGCCGGAAAATCAAATTTGGTTTCCGCTCTTTCCTTAGTTATGGATAATTCAAAGTCAAAACGTCTTAATATTGACGACTTTTACAAACTTATTCCGACCGCACATTTATTGACTTCTCCTCCAAAAGTAAGCATTGAAATAACAATCAAAAAAGGATCTTATGAAACGGAGGATGACTTAGTAACCGTTTCAACTTGGCTAACCAGATTAGAGGAAGATTACGAAGCAAAATTAACATATGAATTCTTTCTTCCCGAAAAGCATGTCGAGAATTACCAAACCTTAGTTAGGGAAATTCCTGAGAATGAAAACCAAAATAAAAATATTTGGAATACGATTAAGCATGATTTCCTAAGACTTTATGTAGTAAAGATTTGGGGAGGAAATGTTGTCAATCAATCCACAGCAGACGTAGACTCATTACAAAAATTTGATTTTCAATTTTTAGATGCTATAAGGGACGTCGAGAGAGATATGCTGACGGGGCGAAATACTTTGCTGCGAGATGTTTTTGATTTTTTCATGGATTATGATATCAAAATCCATCCAACAAAAACAGCACCTGAGAAACATATGGATATTAAAGAAAGAAAAATTGAGTTTTCTGAAAAAGCTGAAGAATTAGTAGGTTTGTTACACAGGAGAATTGCATCAGGAAAGGAAGAAATATTATCTTATGCAAAAGATACGGGAGCGTCATTTAACAATGCTGTTCCAGATTTTGAAGGAGTAATATCAGAGACAGAGTTGTATAGTGTTCTAAAGTTAATTGTAGAATATGAGACAGGAATAAAAATTCCTGCAACACGCAATGGTCTTGGTTACAACAATTTAATTTACATGTCTCTTCTTTTAGCAAAAATGCAGGTCAATAATGACGTTAATTATTTGGATAGCAATGCAAAAATATTTTCAATGCTGGCTATCGAAGAGCCAGAAGCTCATCTACATCCGGCAATGCAATTCAAGTTTTTAAAATTTCTCGATGAAAATAAAACTAAAAGAAAAGTAAGACAAATCTTTGTCACAACACATTCAACACATATAACATCCGCCGTTGGGCTAGATGAAATTATTTGCCTGCACAATAATGAAGGAGAAACTATTGTGGCATATCCCGGAAAAACATTTGTTAATGCGGAAGGTCAACCTTTAGATCATAGCAAGAAGTATGTTGAGAGATTTTTGGATGCAAGTAAGTCAGATATGCTTTTTAGTCAAAAGGTACTATTTGTTGAAGGACTTGCCGAACAAATCCTTGCGACGGTATTCGCAGGTTACGAAGATAAATCTTTAGAAGACCATCATGTAAGTGTCATTAATGTTGGAGGAAGATATTTTAAACATTTTCTTTATTTATTCGATTCTGAAAAAGATTTCTCAATATCAAAACCTGTCGTATGTATGACTGACAAGGATCCTGAAAGAAAAAACAGAACAGTAGAAAGATCAAATTTTCAGAAGTGTTATCCATTTGAATATAATAGTGAAGCTGAAACCTTCGATTACCAGCAAAATTCTTTTAGCAACGAATATCAGCGGGAGACTCACCCGAACATTACAGTATATTCTCAAGATTCGGAGTTAGGAAAAACATTGGAATATGAAATAGCATTTTCAAATCCATCATTAAAACTAATTCTAACGGATTCTATGAAAAATAGAAATGAGCTAGAACGTCTAATGGATTTGTACGATCACGAAGATTCAACACTTGAAAATTTCTTTGAAATCCTACGTGAAAGTGATGAGAATGAGAGAATAATTTCCGGCATTACTCTCAACACCTCGCTTGATTTAGATGGTAAGAAAAGATCGATAATTGCAGCAAGATATCTTAATTCCATTGGTAAAGGCGAAAATGCTTTAGAATTGGCAGTTGTGCTAAAGGATAATTTATTAAAAAAAGGTACTGAAGAATATGTAGAGTTCAATGTTCCTCAATATATTAAAGATGCAATAGAAAAGTTATGCCAGTAGAAATATCATCAGATTCCTTAATAGAGATTAATAAACATTTTAAAGTTAAGGCTGGACCTGGTGCTGGTAAAACGCACTGGCTGGTTGAGCACATTAAAAATGTTACAAGAAATTCCACACTAATTTCCGGCGCAAAGAAGATTCTTTGCATTACATATACCAATATTGCAGCTGAAACAGTTTTAACAAGGCTTGGAAGCTCGGCAACTCAGGTTGAAGTATTGACAATTCACAGTTTCTTTTATTCCCATATAATTAAACCTTATCTATCATTCATTGCTGAAGAATATGATTTTGATGTCAGCTCGCTAGATGGTCATACAGATATTATAGTTTCTGATTACTCATTTTTGCAGGAGTGGAAGGCATTAACCGGTCAAAAAAGAATTACCGATGATAATTTAATTACTTACGCCTTTGAAAGACTCAGATGGTTACTAGTAGACGATGAATTGATTGTCAGAACAGATTATCCTTTCAGATTTGGGGGTTATCCTATTAAAAACAGCTCATATTTTGATTACAAAAAAATGACTTGGCAAAGGGGTATACTTCATCATGATGATGTATTGTTTTTTGCCTATCAGATTATCAAAAAGTTTCCTTTTGTTATTAAAATAATCAATAAGAAGTTCCCTTACGTATTTATTGATGAATTTCAGGATAGCAACCCTATACAGGTAAACATAATCGAAAAGTTATCAACTGGTTCTACAATTGGAATCATCGGTGATGTAGCGCAATCCATATATGCATTTCAAGGTGCAACACCTGCACTTTTCGATGGGTTTACATTACCTGAAATGGAGCATTATTTTTTAAAATTTAATCGCAGAAGCACTAATGAAATCATTGATTTCCTAAATATTATCAGGCAAGATCTTCCTCAAGATTATCATAGAACGGTTTCTATATCAAAACCAGTACTTTACGTGGGTGATATGGTCGAAGCTCTGAGAAGAGCTAAAACCTCTTGTCCTGATGGGTATGTATATACATTATCTAGAAATAATATCACTTCCAATGCTATGAAATCAGAAATAAACGGCTCTGGAATGGACGATAAGCTTTTACGGAAAATCAAGTTAGAAGACTCGACTAAAAAAAGGGCTGATCTAATAACAGCGTGTATTACTGCTGTTGCTCTCGGGCAACAATCTAAATTTAAAGAAGCCATAAAAGTTTTAGAAAACGTAATAAATTATAGACGTAATAGGTTAGAAGGAAAAAAGAAAGCTTTACATTACTTAACGATCTTAATGGCAAAATTCAATGACTATAAAGATCTTTCTATGCTTGAATTCTCAGAATTTATCAGACTGAATATTAACGATAGTATTCCAAAAGCAACAAAAGGAAAAGGAAAGATTTTTTATGAAAACAACACATTCCAAAGCGTCTACTTGTGTGTAAATATATCTGAAGATTTAAGCTATCACAGAACAGTCCATAAGGCAAAAGGAGATGAATTTGATAACGTTCTATTAATTTTAAAAGAAGAAAAAGATTTAAAATTTATGTATGAACCAGATTTATACAATTATACGCAGGAAGAACATAGAATTTATTATGTTGGAGCAAGTCGTGCTAAAGATCAACTTTTTATTTCAGTTCCAACACTTGATGTTAATGTTGAAGACATCATAAAAGATATGGTAAATATTCAAAGATTTTAATCGATATTCTAAAAGATGCGATTTTTTTTAACATTTAGCATATAATTCATATTTATTCGAAGAGCTAAGCTAGCCCAATGACATTAAAATCAGTAGGCAAATTAAGGCAATAATATACCAAAGTTAGATATATAAAATACTACTTGTTTTTAAAATTATACTATCCATAGAGAAATAAAATTGTTCTTTTTAGTGTAAAAATAAATCTGGTACATTAAAATATATAGTAACCGTAATTTAAAGATATTCTTGTCAGTTTCATTATTTGGTCTGAAGCATATATTTCGTATAAAAACCTAACTTAAATGTTTTTAAATTAGGTGTTAATTACGTCACATTTATGAAAACAGCTTACTTATACGTCAGAGTAAGTACTGACGAACAAAAAAGAAAAGGTTACTCCCTACCGGAGCAGGAAGACAGATTATTGAAATATTGTAAATACAACAATATCGAAGTTAAAGGAATTTATCGTGAAGACTATTCTGCTAAAAATTTCAATCGTCCAGAGTGGAAAGAATTATTCTCCAAAATTAAAAAGAAGTCATCAGAAGATAAAAATATATTATTTATTAAATGGGATCGATTTAGTCGCAATGTCGAATATGCTTACGAAATGATTGGAAAGCTTCGGAAGTATAAGACAACCGCAATGGCTATCGATCAACCTATTGATTTCTCCGTGCCTGAAAGTACTGTTATGTTGGCTGTATATTTAGCCGTTCCAGAGGCAGAAAATACTCGAAGAGCTCAAAATACTTCTAATGGTATTCGTCGAGCTAAGTTAATGGGTAGATATCCAAATAAAGCTCCCATAGGATTTATCAACGTAACTTTAATTGATGGTAAAAAAGCTATTGTACCTAAAGAACCGGAAGCTGAAATTATAAAATGGGCTTTCAGTCAAGCTGTTCAAAATCATCACAAAATATCTGAAATCAGTAAAATAGCTAATGAGAAAGGATTGATATGCTCACGATCATACTTTTTCCGGATTTTGCGCAATCCAATTTATTGTGGAATCATATCAGTTAAACTTAATTCTAATGAAAGACAGATGATAAAGGGATTACATGAACCATTAATATCTGAGGCATTATTTGATCAAGTTCAATCTGTCATTAATACAAAAAGAAAAATGACAGCTAAAAGAGATGATTTAAAAGAAATGTTTTTTCTTCGAGGCTTTTTGACTTGTCCTGTTTGTGGTCGAAAACTTACCGGAAGTTTTTCAAAAGGTAAGCAGAATAGATATCCCTATTACCATTGCGACAATCGTTGCAAAATTAGAATTGGTGCAGTTTTACTTAATGACAGTTATCAAAATAAACTTCAAGAATTAATACTAGCAGATAACACGATGGAGTTGTTTAAGAATATTTTGGAAAATCAGAATATAAAGACTCAGAAAGCGAATTATTTGTATGCTCAACAATTAGTAGACAGAAAGATAAAAGAGGAAAAATTAACGCTTTCTCGAGGAAGGAAATTATTTATAGCAGGAATATTAAAGATCGATGATTATAATGAATTAAAACAAGAAAGTCAAATCAACACAAAAAATCTGAAGAAAGAAGAGCGTGACATTACTCTTAATTTAAGAGTAATCGATAAAATGAATCAAATGGAAAATAAGACATTTCGTGAGATTTTCCAAAAATTTGTCGAGTTTGATACTTCAGATAAAAAGCATCTTGTGAATCTTATTCCTCCTATTGATATTGATTATAAAACTGGAGACCTTTCATTAGAATTTAAGCCAGCATTTTCAAAAATATTGTCAAAAAAAAGTAATCGAAAAAACAATAGGAAAAATGAATTTCATTGATAGAACTGTTTCAGTAGAACAAGCGATTATTATTCTGGCCAAGAATGGTGTTCAGGTAAATGAGAAAGAAGCTAAGGATATATTAGAATTGCTATATTTAGTAGCAAAAACCTACAATAATTCAAAAGAGAAAAAAAGCTCTAACCTTAAGGAGAATTCGAAATCTTAATGATTGTAGATTACAAGCCTATTGTGGCACTTTCAGACTGTTTATTTCAAACAGACTAAGTATTTTACGTTTAAAACATCGAACACAAAAGGTCAAATTTTAAAAATTTGATAACTAAGCATTTACGGATAAAAAAAGGAGATAACTAATAAATAGTTGTCTCCTTAAGTGACTCAGCGGTTGATTTTCCGAACACTTTTGTAGAAGATTTGAATAAACTTGCTAAACTCTCATCATTAATCATCTCTTAAAATATTATCTACGAAATACAATTCCATTTCTGGTTATTACATATCAGATTGAAATATAAAGAATTATTAGATGAAAGTTTTAGTTCATTATAATACTTGTTTGCAAATACATTAATTAGCAATTTTATAAATTTATAATTACCTAAAAGAAGATACCAACTTAAAAAAATAATAGATAAAAAGTTCCGATTTAATACTCAATAAAAATCGGCAATAATTGTTAAAAAAAAGAGTTACATAGAAAAATCTTTAAATAAAAGTATTTAAAGGTTTTTCTATGTAAATGGTAGTTGATGTTTTATTTACTCCATTTTAAGTTTTGTGCATACTTTGTATGTGGTCCAATTTCATGTGGAAAAGATTTCGAACCCCTCTCATCACCTAGTGTTTGAATAACTTCATCCGTAACCCAGATGTAATTTTCAGATGTTTTATTCTTTAAATCTTTAAGTAATGGCATTTGGTCATCATTAATTACTAAATCAAAAACTTCATAAATAAAAAGACCTTTACCTCCCATATCCAAATCAATTATAGGTGATTGACTTTTTTTCTTAAATCTATAGTCGATGTATCTAAAAGGCCGCCAGTTTAAAATTTCTGTTGCAATTAATTCTTCACAAAATTCTCTCCAAGGCGAACAGACATCATCTCCCCAGTTCTGACTTTTAACAACACTGATGAGCTTTGCTTCAATCTGTAAAGCGTTATCATACTCGGCAGTTACACCATTTGTTCGCAGGTATAGCTCACAGCGTGGAATACCATTTCCCCTATCAGGATGAGGCATAAAATCCTTCAGAATTTTTACAATACCATCATTGGGCATCAATCCTAATTTGCAGTGATCAGATAGGATAAATTCTGTCATCCCCGGAACATTAATATGAGGCTTCCTTCGAAATAAGGCAGTATAGAATTCTGTGCTTCTTTTTTGATCATGTACATATAGTATGATTTTGATTCCGACGATTTGCATCATATTTAAAGTTTTAATGGAGACATTACACACAATAAACAAAATCCTGTATCAGCTTCCTGTAGGATAACGAGCAGTATGATTTATGACACAAAAATAGAAAAAAAAATCAAAATAAGACAAAAATGTCTTATTTATAATATCTTTGCTGAAGAAATAATAAACATCTAAAAAAAGACAATCAATGGATGCAAATTTATCTTCCGCTCACAAAATTCTAGTATTAAATACACTGGCTTTTACCATTTGTTTTGCTTGCTGGACATTGAACGGAGTTCTCGTAACTTATCTCGTAGATAATAATATTTTCAATTGGTCAGTCGTCGAAACTGGCTGGCTGCTCGGAATTCCCATTCTTACGGGCTCCATTATGAGATTACCCTTGGGAATTTTAACTGATAAATACGGTGGAAAACCTGTATTTTCAACCCTACTACTTCTTTGCAGTGTTCCATTGTTCCTACTCTATTTTGCAGATTCCTATTGGATCTACTTTCTGCTAAGTGCCTTATTCGGAATGATTGGGACAGGTTTTGCCGTAGGAATTGCCTTTACATCAGCTTGGTATCCAAAAGAATGGCAGGGACGTGCCTTGGGAATATTTGGGATGGGAAATTCAGGCGCTGCCTTAACCACATTTTTTGCCCCCACTCTACTTAATTATCTATCTGCCGAAGACCCAGAGAATGGATGGAGAATGCTTCCCATACTCTATGGAATTACATTGGTCATCATAGGATGCATCTTTCTACTCTTTGTGAAAAATAAGAAAGTTACCGCACAAAACAAGTCTACAAAACAACTTCTCGAACCTCTCTCGAACATGAGAGTCTGGCGATTTGGTCTTTATTATTTTTTAGTATTCGGCTTATTTGTCGCTTTCTCTCAGTGGTTGATGCCTTACTATGTGAGTGTCTACAAAACCTCATTGGTTTTAGGAGGACTTTTGGCATCAGCCTTCAGCTTACCCAGTGGCGTTATCCGCGCTTTTGGCGGTTATCTTTCAGATATATTCGGTGCTAGAAAAGTGATGTACTGGGTCTTATACTCTTCACTGATTTTAAGCGGACTTCTGATGCTTCCGAAAATGGAGATTCTAACTCCCGGAAAAGGCATCACAGCAAAAAAAACAGGAATCGTAAAAAGTTTTGGAAATGAAAAGATCATTCTTGATAATGCCGAATTTGCTATTAGTGCAAAACCAGAGATTCCCCAACAAACTTCAGTATTACCCGAATCCTTTTCATGGCAGGAAATTTTAGTAAAACAAAACGAGCGCGTACAGAAAAAGCAGCTTTTGGCACAAGGTGTCACATTGATCAAATTTGAAGCACACATCTGGGTTTTCTCAATCTTGGTGATTCTCATCGGCATTATGTGGGGAATCGGTAAAGCAGCAGTTTATAAACATATCCCTGAATATTTTCCGAATGAAGTCGGTGTTGTCGGCGGAATGGTTGGATTAATTGGTGGTCTAGGCGGATTTATTGGTCCTATCCTTTTTGGATATTTATTAGATTTTTCAGGGTTATGGACCAGTTCATGGATTTTCGTATTTCTCATTTCCGCTATCTCATTGTTCTGGATGAATCAGGTTATTAAAAAAATGACAAACAATGCTGCACCGCATCTTAAAGACAGAATTGAGCACGTCAACAACAACAAAGATTAAAATAAACTAAAAGAATAAATTACTACAATATGAACGAGTCAAATTGGTTAACGGACTACGATCCGTCAAATGAAGAATTTTGGAAACGCAGTGGGAAAAAGATAGCTTGGAAAACTTTGGCCATCACCACAGCTGCACTTACTTTCTCTTTCGCAACCTGGTTTCTTTACAGTGTTATCGTTATCAAACTTCCGCACATCGGTTTTCAATTCACAGATGACCAGCTCTTCTGGATGGCCGCTATGCCCGGACTGGCGGGTGGTATTCTAAGAATCGTCAATACATTTCTAATTCCCATATACGGAACAAGAAAAGTTATTTCAATCAGTTCACTGATCAAAATAATTCCTCTTTTAATGTTAGGATTTGCTGTGATGAATCCCCAAACATCATTCACTTATTTTATGCTGATAGGATTCTTATTAGGGATTGGAGGTGGAGATTTTTCATCCTTCATGCCGTCTACTTCATTATTTTTCCCTAAAAAGGAGGTAGGAACAGCACTCGGAATCCAGGCAGGTGTCGGTAATTTTGGGGTAAGTCTGGTACAGCTACTCTCTCCTTTGATTATGAGTCTTACACTGTTCTCATTTTTAGGCGGCGGTGAAATCATCGTGGAAACCGGAAAAACGATCTACCTGGAAAATACTGCATTTATCTATGTGATTCCTTTATTGATCGTTGGAATTTGGGCTTGGTTTTCATTAAAAAGTATTCACGTAAAAGCTTCTTTCAAAGAGCAGCTGGATATTTTCAAAGACCGTCACACCTTGTATTGTACGATGACCTACATAATGACCTTCGGAATTTTTGCAGGATTTTCTGCGGCCTTCCCCCTGATGATAAAAAATCTTTACACGCCTTTGGATAAAAGCATTGACCCTTTGCAGTTCGCTTTCTACGGTCCCCTTATCGGTTCAGCATCCAGAGTTATTTTTGGAAAAGTTGCGGACAAGATCGGTGGAGCATATCTGACCCATTTTACAGGAATATCATTGATAATTTTAATTTCCAGATTGATTCTTGGCGGTTACCTGACCCCAACTTCACCGGATCAATTTCAGGGATTTCTTCTCATAGTATTAGCCATATTTTTCTTCACAGGTATAGGTAATGCAGCGACTTTCAAACAGTTTCCAGTTATTTTTTCAGAATCACCGAGAAAAGCAGCAGGTGTTATCGGCTGGACAGCAGCAGTGGCTGCATTTGGTCCTTTCGTATTTAATATTTTGATCACACAATCCAGAGCATTGACTGGAGATTCCAGATTATTCTTTTGGTTTTTGGTGGTAGGATGTGTTTGTGCAACCGCCGTCAACTGGCATTTCTATACAAAAAAAGGATGTGAAAGACCTTGCTAGTATTTCCTTTAAGCTCGTTTATTAATTTAAAAAATTGTAATGCAAAAGAAAATAACTTCAGTTTTACTGTTGATATCTATCGCTCTGAATGCGGGATTGATCTATCAATTTTTTTACAAGGGTGAAAAGGTAATTGCTGAAAAAGAGGGAAGATATGAAATCAAAATGGCAAAAGAAAACCGGGAGTTTGTTATGGCAGAAATGAGAGGTTTTCTGGAAAGCGTCCAAAAGATCAACGAAGGAATTGCTAAAAATGATCCTGAAATCATTGCAAAAGTCGGACAACAATCCGGAACCTGCAAAGTGGATGCGGTGCCACAAGGTCTTGTAAAATCTTTACCGTTTGAATTTAAACAAATGGGCTTTCAAACTCACGAACTTTTTGATGTGATGGCAAAAATGGCAAAAAAGAAATACGACCGCCAACTAACTCAGGAAAAGCTCAATCAATTGCTCAACAACTGTGTTGCTTGTCATAAAACCTATAAAATAACCACCGAATAATAAGAAGATGTATAAAACTAAAATCGCCATCAGCTTTCTGGTCTTTGCTTTTGGAATCACAAATGCACAAGTCGACAGCCTGAAAATGAACATTGACCTCAGAACAAGAGCCGAACTGGATAACGGAGCAAGAACGCTAATCCCAAAAGGAAAATCAGCAGAAACGACGGTTGTATCAAGAGCTCGTTTCGGAATTAATTATTACTATAAAAATCTGGAAGTTTACATTTCTGCACAAGACGTAAGAACTTGGGGTGAATCCTCTTCTACTGCAAGTAAAAATCAGAATTTTATTCTGAATGAGGCTTGGGCCAATTATCAATTTTCAGAACGATTTGCCTTAAAATTGGGACGGCAAATTCTTTCTTACGACAACGAACGATTAATTGGGGCATTGGATTGGGCAATGCAGGGACGAAGTTTTGATGCTTTAAAAGGTATTTTCAAATTAACTCCGAGTTCAAAATTAGAAACCGTTATTACTTACAATAATGACGACAATGACGCGAATGACCTTCCCGACAAAGAAGTTTATAATATTACAGAAGCCGGAGAAATCACAAAATCTCTACAAATCATCCATTACCAATACACAGGAAAAAACAAGTTACAGTTCTCCGCAATCGCTTTGAACCAGGTTTTACAAAACCCGTCTGGTACACATTACGATATGTTGACCGTAGGAATTAACTCAAAAAAATATTTTGAAAATTTCGGTTTTTTTGGTTCTGCTTATTATCAAACCGGAAAAAATACAGCCGCTCAAAGTAAATCTGCTTATCAATTTTCTGTAAATTCAGACTTCATCATCATACCGAAATTTAACGTGGTTTTGGGAACAGAATGGCTTTCCGGAAGAAGTTTTGATACGGAAGCCGGCAAGAATAGATCTTTCAGTCCTCTGTACGGAACTAATCATCTTTATAATGGTTTTATGGATTATTTTTATTTCGGGACAAATCATTTCAACAGTTTTGGCTTGAACGATTATTATCTGAAATCTACTTATAAATTTAACTCAAATTCTAATCTTCAAGCCGATTTTCACGCATTTACATCCAATGGAAAATTGGGCTTAAATAATTTGGGAGAAAAATATTCCAATTATTTAGGAACCGAATTAGATTTGGTTTTCACGCAAAAAGTTGGGAAAGTCATCACAGCTAATCTAGGACATTCGTTTATGTTTTCAGGAGAAAGTATGAAGTTTCTTAAAAATGTTCCGGAACCAAAAAACTTACAAACCTGGACTTGGATCGGTTTGAAGATTGCACCGAATTTCAGGCTGAAATAACCTTTATTACATTCCTTTCTTTCAACAAAAAAATCGACCAAAAGTTTTGGTGGATTTTTTTGTTATCTAGTGTATCGATTTAAGATCCGTATATAAATTTACCATCACATTCTTAACATCGAAATTATATGCGGAATTAAAATAATGTTAAACATGCTGAAGATTCGTTCAATTGATTTAAAACTTTACTCACATCTAACAAACAGGAAAATCATAGATAAAGATTTTGTATTTTTACATTCTATTCTGTTCAGAGTAATAAATCCGAGGGTCTAGATTAAATTATTAATTAAAATCAATGTTGATATTTTCCAATACTTGTCAATACGCAATTAAAGCCTGTATAGTTCTTGCAACCGAGAGGAAAAAGATAGGAATTATTGATATTTCAGAACAAATAGGAACGCCCACTTATTTTACTTCAAAAATTTTGCAGCAGCTGACCAAAAAACAATTGATTTCTTCAGGAAAAGGAAAAGGGGGCGGTTTTTTTCTGACTGATGAACAATTTGAAAACCTGACAATCAAAGATATTTATGAAAATTTCGAGGGAAAAGAAGTTCTTACTTCCTGCCTCTTAGGACTTAAACAGTGTAATGGAGATAACCCTTGCCCTATCCACCATCTTGCGGTTGCTGTAAAAGAAAAGGTACTGATTATGTTCAAGTACAAAATCAAAGATTTAAAAGATCTTGGAAGCGTGATGCAGATGATGGGTGTGCCAAGTGATTTATGAATTCAGTTATTATAATTGAGGAATTTTGATTTGATTCAATTTCAGTTTGAAAGATTTTAAGTCAGAAAAAATAGAATCTAATTTTGGTTTGAAATAATTGGTTTCGGCAAAAAGTTCTTCGTAATAAGCAATTCCTTTCAGCAAATTTCCTTTGAAAATCTCCCACTTTTTCACCTGAGATTTGGTGATTTCTTCAGAGAATTCCAGAATTTCATTCTTAAAATAATCGACATATAGTTTCAATTCATTGATGAATAAATGAGGACGTCGATCATCTGATAAAACATTCTCATAACCATAAATATGACGAACCATTTTCGAAAGTGAAACCTCTTTATCAAAAAAACTAAGATTCGGTCCCGGACAAATAACAACAACTTGCTTCTCCCCTTTTACCAGGATATCTAACTCCAAATATGCAGAATTTGCAAGTCCAACACAAAGACAAGATTTTTCTGTAATGTTTTGCTTCTGTTTCTCGTATTGTTTATCAGTCAATTTTAACCTGTTAGTTTTCAATTCACTCAGTTTTATATCCTGATATTTTTTGGAAGCCGTACAAGTTCCTTTAGGTGTAAATTCTTTGCTGAGCGCCAAAAATTTCTTTGGACAAGAACTCCCAAATTTTTGATTTGAAATATTCATATCCTTGATTTCATCATTGCTCGTGCCTCTGATTGTGTTAAACGGAACTCCCAATGGCGACATATTGCTCAGGTAATAATCTTCTTCTTTTGCATTTATCAAAAGGTTCCTGGTCTCCTGATCCACAGAAGTTGCCTCTGGAACCAGCAAAAATGGCGAACCCCAACCCACACTGTCCGCATTATATGTGGTCAAAAGAAACTCGTGTTCTTCAGAAGTTCCAACACCACCTTGCACAGAAATTCTGGTTTCCAAAGGTTCGGAAGTTGTCATTTTCCCTTTCTGCTCCAAGGCTGATTTCCAGAGAGCAAAAGCCGAAGCTTGAAGCTCGTTTTTCTTTTGTTTGAATTCTTCCATAATTGGCCCCATAAGAAGTCCGTCGGTTGCGAAGGCGTGTCCACCGCAGTTTAGTCCAGATTCAATTCTGTATTCTGAAACCCAAAGTCCTTTTTTCGCAAGAAAATTCCCCTGAATCATCGCAGAGCGAAAATCGCTGACTTTAAGAATGATTTTCTTTTTCAATTCGCCATTTTCATTAGGAAAAAAATCTTCAAACTCTTCCAGATAACTATACAATCTTGGATTCATTCCGGCAGAAAAAATGACGGATGACGACAATTTGCTATTGGCAAAACCTCGCAAAGAAGAGTGTGCATCATTATAAATAGTCGAAAGCTGAACATTTTTCACAAAATTATCCTTGTCTACTTTCGTCATAATATTCACATCTATTTCACCTGGATTTAAATGATTATCAACGAAATTTTTGATGCTTTCCGCCAGATTATCTTTTTTGTTGAGGATATTTTGCAAACCATCTCTCAAGCCAGAAGTACTTGGCAACATTCCGATAAACTGTTTGAGACTTTCTGTATTTTTTGAAATTTCATGTTTGAAATCTTTAAATTTTTTGGTCACAATTTCATCCATCATATCCAGATAAGCCGTGATTCTCTCCGCTCTGTGGTCTTCAGATTTAATTGAAATTTCTTTAAAATCGAAATTGAATTTTTTACTGTAAAAATCTCGCATTCTCTCAACAATTTCGTCATCTATAATTGAAACTACAGATGAAATCCCAAATTGAGCAACACGGATTGGACTATCGATTGTGTAAGCGAGTCCCATCACAGGAATATAAAAGTTGTGTGCAGGTTTTTTGTTCATTATTTATAAATTGAATTAATTGTTTGAGTTCCGAGATTTCATAGTAGTTACAAGAGAAAATAACCGTGCTGAAAGTCCTAACAAATTTAAGATTTTCAGAGGTTGTTATGTCAAGAATAGCAACATTTTTTAAGCACGAAAAAAAGGATTTATATCATACTAATTTCACCATCAAAACCATCGATAATTCAATAAAAATAATATGAGAAAATTGACGATAACATCAATGAGAATCAAAAGATTATGAAATTACCAAAAAGTTAGTCTACTTTTAAAGATTTGATAAAAGAACCGATTGAAATCATAATGATAACTGAGGCAAATAGCAACCAATATTTTGCACTCAAAAACGGAATATAAAAGATGGAAAAAATAGCTGCGAATGACAAGATGATTTCATTTAAAACAATACCGAAAACCATTAATAAAATACCACAATTCACTGTTTTATCAAATTTAAAATAGTCCAAATCTACTATTTTCCATATTAGAAAAAGACTAATTCCCAATAGTAAAACCAAATGCAAATACGCAATGACAATATTGATGCTGTTGAATGCATAAATGCCTAAAGACGGGATAGCAGAAGCAATTTGCAAGATAAACTTCATTAAAAAAGAAAATCCGACAACTGCCAATAATAATTTTTGAATGAAATGATTTTCTGAGAATTTCGATCGATTTTTCCAAACAAAACTCCAAAGTTTCCACGCTCCTAAAAGTTGAATGAGTGAAACTATGGTAAAAAATCCATACAACAAATCAGGAATTTCTGTCCATAAAATTGAAAGTCCGTAACCGAAAAAACAACCGATGAATAAAAGGAAAAATATAGTTTTATTCAAGTTTTCTGAGATTTGAATGCCGTACTTTTTTAATGAAATCATAAGCAAACCGACACACGAAAACAGAAAAAATCCATTGTACTGATAATGCAGATAAAAATAAGTTGAGGCTCTAAAAAGCACTTTAAATTCATCTTTTCGGGAAGAAAAATAAGCCAACCCAAAAATTCCAATTGCAGAAATTGTGGTAAAAAAAGCACCTGATTTTAACCAGATTATTTCAGGATTTCTATTTGATTTTGTATCAATTAATAAAAATATAAAATACGCAAATCCCGTAAACAAAGCAATTGACGCAAATATGATTGACAACCAAAAATAGCCTCCATAAAGAAAAGTGAACAACATTCCATACGAACCGATTTGGTTAGCAATCATTAAAAATTGGTATTTTTTGAAGTTTATTTTTTCGGAAATTTCACTCAAATATTTCGTAACAAAAAGATAAATACTTGCTGAAACCCAGCCATAAAAAGCAAAATGCGAGTGCGCTTCCTGCGTAAATTTGTGCGTTAATCCTGGTAAAGAAAAAGCCATATTGTACCTCATCATCACGCCGACAACCGACACAACAAAGAAATTGAAAACGCAAAGTTTTAACCAAATACTAAAATTCTTCATTAATTACTCAGGGATATAAATAATTTCTCCATTTTCCAATTCGTAAGCGATAATGTCCCAATTTTTGTCAGCTTGAACATCGGTAACGGTTACAATTTCATTTTTTGAAAATGAAAAATAAACCCAATTGGTATAAGATCTGGCATCTAAAACCTGATGCGTTTTGATTTCTCCTGCTGATGCAATGTCTTCTTCTCTATCATCACTACTGTTACAAGAACTAAAAATGAATAAGCCCAATACAAGAGCTACAAGTGATTTTACTTTCATAAGTATAAATTTTTTTACAAAGAAATAGTTTTTATTATACTGAATAAAAATAAAGATGTGATAGAAATCAAAAATAAGACATTTTTGTCTTATTTTAATTTTTAACAATTAATTTTGTTAAAATCCTTGGATTTTTAATGGAATCTAAAGCTGAAAATTATGATTTTAATTAAATGATATTCAAATTGTATGTTGAAAAACTTTCAAATTCCTCTTCACTATGACTGATGACAAATAATGTGGAATTATTGTTTTTATTAAACTCCAATAATTCATTTAACATCACTTTTCGCATCGCAATATCTACTGCAGAAAATGGTTCATCGAGCAAAACAATTTCAGCATTTTGGGCTAAAGTTCTTGCCAATGCAACCCTTTGCTGTTGTCCGCCAGAAAGTTTAGAAGGCGATGTATTCTCGAAGGTTTTGAGGGCAAAATTTTCTAATAATTCATCAACGATATTTTCGTCTTTTTCCGTTTGTGCGAAAGCGATATTTTGTTTCACATTCATATTTGGGAACAAGGCGTAATTCTGAAACATCAGTGAAATATTTCGTTTTTGAGGTGGTAGAAATATTTTATTGGCAGTATCCAGCAAGATTTTATCATTTAATTTAATGAAACCAAAATCCGGATCAATCAATCCCGAAAGTATTTTGAAAAAAGTGGTTTTTCCAATCCCGGAATCGCCTGAAACGTGCACAAAACTTCCTTCTGAAATCCGCTCATTCACCTCAAGAAATTTATTTCCTGACGAAGTAAAAATTTGATGTCTTATCTGAATTTCAATCATCGGAATGTGGTAAAATTAGTTTTTCGGTTAATGCTGTAAATCAACAATAAAATAAGAAAGGAAAGGATGAAAAGCACGAATGCATAACGGTTAGCAGCCTCAAAATTGAGCGCCTGAACCTGGTCGTAAATCGCAACTGAAGCGATCCTGGTTTCTTTGGGAATATTTCCGCCAACCATAATCACGATGCCAAATTCGCCGATACAGTGGGCAAAAGTGAGCGCAATTCCAGTGATAACAGATTTTTTTATATTTGGAATAAGGACTTTGAACAAAGTAACTATTTTCGATTTTCCCATTGTGTAGGAAGCTTGTCGCAAATCATCATTCAAAGCCGAAAACCCGTTCTGCAATGGCTGAATCATAAACGGAAGATTGGCAATGATACTTGCAATCACAATTCCCTGGAACGAAAAAGCGAGCCGAACATCACAATATTTTTGAAGAAAATTCCCGAAAGCATTTTCCGGACTGAAGGCGACCAAAAGATAATATCCCATCACTGTTGGTGGCAAAACCATCGGCATTGAAATTAAAGTTTCTGCAATGAATTTCAGTTTAAACCGAGAATAGGAAAGCCAATACGCAACCGGAATTCCAATGAGAATGAGGATTACCGTGGTAATTAGCGCTAATTTCCCAGTGAGGAGCAAGGTGTAAATGAAGTCTTGGTCAAGCATTTATTTTGAAATTTTGGTTTAATAACCGTAACGTTTCCAAATTTCATTTGCTTTTTCCGAATTGATGAAATCAAAAAAATCTTGAGATTCAGTTTGGCTTTTGCCTTTCAAAACGATTCCGCTTTGGGCAATCGGCGCGCATTCTTTTTCAGATAATTCATAGAAATTTCCTCGCCTCATCATTTCTTTATTTTTAGCATTGGAAAGTGCGATGAAACCTACATCTGCGTTTCCTGTCGACGCAAATTGTGCGACTTGACTGATGTTTTCTGCCCAAACGATTTTGTTTTCAATTTTGGAATATAATCCTGATTTTTTTAAAGCTTCGACTGTATTTTTTCCATATGGAGCGAGCTCAGGATTTGCGATGGCAATTTTATTTATTTCAGGATTTTGCAACAAATCCAAACCTTTAGAAACGTCCTTTTTGAAGCTCCACAAAACGACCTTTCCATAAGCGTAAATTTTAGGATTTCCATAATTTTTCCCAGCACTTTTTAATTTTTCCGGAAATTGAGTATCGGCAGATAAAAACAAATCGAAAGGTGCACCATTTAAGATCTGCTGAACCAGCAAACCAGAAGAACCAAAAGTAATTTCTACTTTTTTATCAGGATTTTCTTTGATGTAAATTTGTTTTAAATCTTCTAAAACGTCCCTAAGATTAGCTGCCGCCGCAACGGAAATGAAAGAATTTTGAGTGGATTTTTCAGATGAATTTGGTTCTTTTTTTTTACAATTCAACATCATAACTGACATTAAAATTGTACAGACTAACAGTTTCAAATATATCCAATTGCTCATAAATTATGCGAAAAGAAAGATTCAAAATAAGACTTTCTTATCCTTTTCAAAGGTATGATTATCGATTGAAAATCCAAAAACAAATGATCGAAAAATGAAGATTTAAACTTGTCTTTCTAAAGTCTTGCATTTTTCTTTGTCACCAGATTTTACGACTGAAACATCAATATATTTTACTTTTCCTTGGCTTGCTTCTTCGAACTGTTTTGCTTTTTTGTCGGCATATTCGTAGGTGTATCCAATTCCCATTACCACTTTGTGCCCGTTGCACTCTCCCATTGCCAGATAAAGATATTCTCCTAAAGTATGATTCATTTCAGTTAAAGTTTTTAATTTAATATCAAAGTTTTTAATTTAATATCAAAGTTATTTTTTTGATTTGTTGTTGAGCAATTGTTCCAGATAGTCTTTCAAAACCAAAGGATGACAATGTTTTTCATCCCTTGCTGCATAAACCAGCGTTATTTTTTCCTGTTGCCCATTTTTTTCCAGGAAAGGTTTTCCGGGATTTTGCTCCAAAAGTTCTTCTTTATATTTCCGGGAAAACTCTTCCCAAAGCAAAGGATCGTGATGAAACCACTCCCGAAGCGCTGTTGATGGTGCAAGATCTTTGTCCCATTCATCCAAAGCGGCTTTTTCTTTTGAGATTCCTCTTGGCCAAATCCGATCTACCAAAACACGGTAACCATCTTCGGGAGAAGCATCTTCGTACACTCTTTTTAATACGATTTCCATTGATTTATTTTTTAAAATTGATAATCATTTCCAAAATTCATCCTCATAATCATCATCTTCTTTGTGATGATGTTGGTTTAATTCTAAACCTATTGTATCCATCTGTTCATCGGAAAGATGTTCTTCAAGATAAGGAAAAACACTTCTTTCCTCAAAACGGATATATTTGTATAAAGCATCAGCAAAATCTGATAGCAACTGTTGGTTATTTGATTGATTGATACTTCCAATTAAACAGCTAATTTCGCGATGTTCTTTCTCCATTTGGTTCTGTAAACCCTCGTTCGACAATTCTGGAAGCACATCATCTTCAGTCTTGAAATGGTTATGAAGATTCTTTTCCCAATGATAATTAATGTAATTCTTGATGCGTTCGTAAGAAACCTCTTTTTTGATGCCCTGGCGGATTTTCCAGCAACAAAGCAAACCAAAATGATGGTCTCGGGATAAGGGTACGAGATTTTCGTTTCTTTTCATAGGATTGAATTTTTATTGATATTTTATCTTTAAAATTAATGAAAAAGAACCGCCAAAATAAGATGACGGTTCCTGCTTTTAATCATATTTTATCTTTTCTCTTTAAGCGACCAGCCGGTTTTCAGTCCGATAATGAAAATTACCAACAGCATCTCTCCTAGCGCCAGTAAAATGTCACCGGGAACACGTAGCCAACGTAAAGTATGCATCATATCGGTCTGCATAAATTCTGCGGAACGAGCGTACCAATATCCTTCTTTAATAGAGGCTACGGATTGCATAATTCCTATCGGCAACAAACTGATGGTTACCATTACTAACAATCCGATATTTGTTAGCCAAAATGCCCAGCCGATGAGTTTATCATTCCATTCTCTGTCAGGATATAATCCTCTCAACATAAACATCATCAAACCAATTCCCAAGATTCCATACACTCCGAACAGTGCGGCGTGGCCGTGAACTGCGGTTGTATTGAGTCCTTGAATATAGTACAATGCAATCGGTGGATTGATGGCAAACCCGAAAATACCTGCACCAAGGAAATTCCAAAAACACATGGCGATGAAACAGTAGATTGGCCATTTGTATGCTTTGATCCATTTGGTAGATTTACTGATCTGATAATTTTGATAAGCTTCAAACCCAATTAAAACCAAAGGAACAATTTCAAGTGCGCTGAATGTAGCTCCCAAAGCCAAAACTGCTGTTGGCGTCGCACTGAAATACAAGTGGTGGAACGTTCCCAAAATACCTCCCGCTAGGAAAATAATGGTTGAAAATAATACAGCATGAGTTGCTGCCTTTAATCTTAATAATCCCAATCTTGTAAATAAAAAGGCTGCTACAACGGTTGCAAAAACTTCGAAGAATCCTTCTACCCAAAGGTGAACCACCCACCATCTCCAGTATTCTGCAATGGCCATATGGGTTTGTCTTCCGTACATCAATCCGGCTCCATAGAATAGGGCAATTGCTACTGCGGAAAGTGTGAACAATAATAGTAAATGTCTGTCACCATCTTTCTTTTTCAATGCGGGTAAAAGTGCTCTTACCATAAGAATTAACCAAAGAATTAATCCTACTAACAATAAGATCTGCCAAATTCTACCCAGTTCTACATATTCGTAACCGGAATGTCCCCAAAGGAAATTATCTACATAACCTAATTTCTGCATCACGCCAAGCCATTGTCCCGCCAAAGAACCGAAAACCACAATCAGCAACGCTCCGAACAATACATTGACACCTAAAACCTGATATTTCGGTTCGTAACCCGAAACGGCAGGAGCAATATATAAACCAGTAGCGAGCCAGGAAGTTGCAATCCAGAAAATCGCCAACTGAACGTGCCAGCTTCTGGAAATGGATTGCGGAAGAACCTCATCCAACGGAATACCGTAAAAAGCACTGCCTTCTACTCCGTAATGGGCAGTAATAACGCCTGCAAGCATCTGAACCAAAATCAGTAATGCCACTACCCAAATATATTTCAGCGTTGCTCTCATAGAAGGTGTTGGTTTCATATTTCTGAGCGGATCTTCCAAAGGCAGCATCTCGCTTGAATTGATTTCTTCCTCCTTGTTTCGGGCGTGGTAAAATACCAGCAGACCTACACAACCCAGCAACATCAGCACACTGAAACCGGACCAAAGGTGTAACGATGGCGGTGGTACATTGCCAATCAGTTCATCGTGTGGCCAGTTGTTGGTGTACGTTACATCGTCACCAGGACGATCCGTGATGCAAACCCAGGCTGCCCAAGAGAAAAAGGCATTCATTTTTGCCATTCTTTCCGGAGTTTTTACCGTATTTTTCGGGATGGCGTACTGATCTCTCAGTTTTGCCATTTCCGGAGCATTCATAAATATTTTAGCGTAATAATCTGCCAGTTCTGCCTGTACTTTTGCTCTTTCAGGAGAAATCACAATTGTATTGGTGGCTTCGTCTAAGGTATTTTTACGAAGTTCTTTTTTCAGTAATACCTGATATTTTGCCTGCTCGTCATCCGGTAAATCTTTATAGACTTTCCCCTCTTTTTTAGCCAGTTCTTCCAGAAGAAGCAAAGATTCACGATGGAGATAATCGGCACTCCAATCGGGTGCAATATAGGCTCCGTGTCCCCAAATACTACCGACAGTCTGCCCGCCGATAGATTGCCAAACATTCTGACCGTCTTTGATGTCTTGTCCGGTAGCTATCACTTTACCATCGGTGGTCACCACATTATCGGGAACGGGCGGAATTTTCCTGTAAATCTCCACGCCGAAGAAAATGAGGACAGCAAAGGAACCAATAATAACGGCTGCAAGCCACGTCCATAACTTTTTAGGTGTCATATATTTTTGTTTTGATGCTTAATGTTCCACTGAAAACTCTTTCTCCAACTCGATAGATTTTGGGAAAAGGATATTATTTTCCAGATGGATATGTTGGTGTAAATCGTTCTCGAAATCCTGAAGCATTGCAAATGTCACTTTGTAGGTGTTGCAGGCATCGGCTGGCGGCGTATATTCGTTTGTGAGTTCTGCAATTTGTCGTAGGCGTTCCCCTTCCACGGTATGTTCGTGCTTCATCATATTTACCGGATTTTCTACTGTTCCGAAAGGCGGCTGCGGAATAGCACTGCCATCAATCTTGGCTTTCACCATATTTTTGATGAATGGGAAAAGCATCAGTTCCTCTTTTTTCAGATGTGCGCCCAGATCCTGTGCAGAAGCATCAAACAATTCTTTAATTTCGAATAATTCCGGATGACGACCGCCGTGCACTTTACAAAGTTTGTCTAAGAAAGCCTGTAAAATAGGCGTTTTTTCATACACGTAGCGGTGATGGATTTTCTCTACATAATCTGCCAGCAAGTCCAGTGGCCAGCTTTTAAAATCGATGGAGCCACCATTATCCTGAGGAAGATTTTCAATCTCTGCATAAATTGAATTGGCATCCAGCATTTTGTTTTCGCAGGCAACCTCTATGGTTCTTCCGCCTTTGCAGCAAAAATCGATACCATTTTTTTTGAAAATAGCTGCCGTTCTGAAATCTTCAGCTACAATCTCTCCTATAAAATCTGTCTTGATATTCATAATTAAATACTTTTTTATCTTTTATTATTTTAAAATTTTTTTATTTTGATTTTCTGGTTTTTAGTTTTCTGATTGGATATAGTTCATTATCAATAAATCTCCTATTTTACTATAAACAACTCTGCTTTTTAGTTTGTTCAAGCCTATTATTTGTCATTCCGAAGGAATCCATTCAGAATAAGTCCTTAATTCCTCATCAGTAAATTGAGATTCCTACGGAATGACAAAATAGTATTGAATAAGTTGTTAATCTATTTTTTAAGTGAAAGGATATATTTTACCATTTTCTGAGCGTTCTCTTTGCTGAGTCCGGCGTGCGGTGTCATCGGGATATCGCCCCAAACACCTTTTCCGCCATCAATCACTTTTTGTGCAAGATGGTCGATATCGGCTTCGGTATATTTTGCTGCTACGTCCTGATAAGCCGGTCCCACCAATTTAGAATCTACCTTGTGACAAGACAGGCAGTCTGCGCCTTCTACAAGAGCTTTGCCTTCGTCTTCGGGCTTTGCTGCGGCTGTTGTTGAAGCAGTATCAGCAGATGCTGCAGGTTTTGGTTCCTCCATCATTGTATTGGATTCTGTTGTGGGCTGCTGTTCTGCTACTTGTTCTTTTTTTTCTGAGCAAGAAGTGATGGTAAGAGAGAGCAAAATTGCTGTAAAAAATAAGTTTTTCATTACTAAAGATTTTTATGGATTATAATTCTATTTGTTTTTTAATTTCTTTTACAAGGTCATCATCGCCGGAGTCCAAACCTTCTTTTTGATAAGCTAAAGTTCCTTTTTTGGAATAGACACTGATGATATTGGAGTGGGAAAACTCTATCGGGGAGATTTCTTTGTATTTAACAGCCATTACGTTGGCGAGTTCCCGCGTATCATCTTCATTGCTGCGGATAAATGTCCATTGTTTTTCATCGAATTTATTGGTATCCAGATAAGCTTTCATTACCTGCGGTGTATCGTTTTTCGGATCAATGGAAATCAAAACATACTGGATGTCTTCCGGATTGGTTTTTCCTACTTTTTGGGAGATGGTTCTCATCTCGGCAGTGAGTCTCGGGCAAGCGGTTTTACACGATGTAAAAATCATTGCAGTAACCAGAACTTTCCCTTTCATATCAGAAAACGTAATGGTTTTACCGTCCTGTTTCTCCCATTTGGAACTGACATTATAAATGGAATCCGGACTTATTTCTTCGTTTTTTTTGCTGCAGGACAAACTTGCCATTGCCAACAAAATATAAAGTAAGTTTTTCATTTTTTTTAATTTTTAAAATCTCTTGCACATCGGAAACCGAGATTGTTGAGACAGTTGTTAGCTTTGATACTTCCGCGAAGTGCATAACGCACAAAGGCAGCATAATTTCTAAGATCCGAAGCGGTAATGGCGCCACCGGCACAAAACAAAGACTCGTTGGTGGTATTGTCTTTTCTGGATTCTCCGCTCATCATCACCGAGTTGAAATCGTACGTCCATTCCCAAACCATTCCGTACATATCGTAAACGCCGTAAAAATTGGGTTCACCTTGTCTTACAACTTTATTCATATTGCTTTTCCGCTGTTGGTATTCTCTAAGTATAAAATCTGTAAAATGAGGTTTATCAGAAGCATTTTTAGAACTGCGGTCTGCAAGTCCTACATATTCCCATTCTTCTATTGTTGGAAGCCTTTTGCCCACACTTTTGGCATACGCTTCTGCGGCAAACCAGGAAACATTGGTTACGGGAGCGTCGGGATTTATTTTTTCCGGAAGCTGATAATCGCCTTTCCAATGTTTGAGGTAAGTGCTGTCTGCGTATAACCGAAGCACTTTGCTTCTGGTCCATTGAGGATTAGCTTTCAGAAATGTGAGATATTCTGCATTGGTCACCGGGCTGTTATCAATATAAAAAGATTTTACTTTAATAATATTGTTAGAATCTTTTCCGATAAAAGCTCTGTACGATCCGCTGTCTATTTTCATCATTTTTTTTGAACTGGAAATGAATTCTAACTGATGATCTGCTATAGACGTACTCTGATGACTTTTGGGAGTTTGTGAACAGGAAGCTAAACCCAAATTCAGGATGACTGCACAAATGATGATAAAAACTCTCATTGCTTTGTATTTGCTAAACCTCAATGAAACAAGAAAAAAAATTATGGATTCTTTTTATAAACTGCAGGATTATCCGGTCCTGTAACTTTAATTTTGCCTAAAGCTCCTTTGTTGAAAGCTCTGAAAATTGCGTGGTCAACAATCACATATTCACCGGGAACGGTTGCTTTGAACTCTACAATAGACGCTCCACCAGGAGGAATAACCGTGGTCTGTACATTTTCATTGATTTTGCTGCCGCCTTCCATATACACTCTGTCGAAGATTTCCCCGATCACGTGGAAAGAAGACGTAAGGTTCGGACCACCGTTTCCTACGAAAAAACGTACAGTTTCACCTACTTTTGCCTGCAATTCGCCATCGCCCAAAAGAGCTCCGGTTTTTCCGTTAAATACAACATATTCCGGATGTTCTGAAATGGCTTTATCCATATCGAATTCCTGAAGACCTTTGTCACCAAATTTCCCTTTGGTGTAGAAATCGCCCTGCATAATGTAGTATTCTTTGTCCACTTTTGGCAGTCCGCCTTCCGGTTCGATAAGGATGAGACCGTACATTCCGTTGGCAATGTGCATTCCTACAGGAGCTGTGGCACAATGGTAAACATAAAGTCCGGGATTCAGTGCTTTAAAATTGAAAACTTTTTCCGTTCCCGGCGCTACGAAAGTGGCTTCTGCACCGCCACCGGGACCATTAACAGCGTGGAGGTCGATGTTGTGAGGGAATGTATTGTTTTCATTATTTTTTAAGTGAAGTTCGATTTCATCGCCTACCCTTGCACGGATAAAACTTCCCGGAACCGTTCCGTTGAAAGTCCAGAAATTATATTGCGTACCGTCTGCCAATTCGCCGGTCTTCTCGATAGTTTCCAGACGAACGACAACTTTCTTTGCTACACGATCTCCAACGGGAGCCGGCACGTTGGGCGGTGCTACAGATTTTTGCTGTTCTACGGAACCGTCTGTTTTAATTTTTTCTGTATCTGAATTATTTTCAGAGCTTGTAGAATTGTTTTGTTTACAGGAATTCAGACTGATGAAAGCTGATAAAACTGTTGCGATGATGAATGTCTTTTTCATAACTGAAATATTTGAGTAACATTTAGTACCAATAAATTAAAAAGATAAAAACACCTTTTAGTATTTTATTGTAATAATTTTTTTTATTGTTTTAGGAATGTCAGTTTTAAATCCAGATTTTCTACAAAAAGTTGAATTCTAGATTCTTCCAACATTGTTTTTATTTCCTGTCGTATGTGTTTAAAATCATTATGGATAGGACAAGGGTGATCTTCCGAACATTCTTTAAGACCAAGACCGCAACCCGAAAATAGTTTGTCACCATCTATTTCTCTCACAATATCAGCTACAGACTGTTCAAGATTGGCATCATCCATATAGAAACCACCGTTGGGTCCTTTTGCCGATTGCACAAAACCTTTTCTACTGAGATCCTGAAGTATTTTTGCAATGAAATATTCCGGAGAATCTATACCCGATGAAATATCTTTGATGCCTATCCGACTTCCATCTTTCGATTTCTGCGCAATAAAGATCAAGGCTCGTATGGCGTATTCACAGGTTTTAGAAAACATTTGTTATTTTTATAAAACAAAGATAAAAATATTAAGACAAATAAAAGACAAATTAGTATTTTATTTAATTGATATTTATCATTCCCATTCCAACAGTCTCCTTTCGCCTTCTATTTTTTTCGTTTCAGAAATATCCTGAGACATTTCAATTACACCCCGGTAATTTTTCTGAGCATCCCGAACAGCAAAATATCGAACATAAATCAACTTCTCTTTATAGTTAAACCAAAATGATGCTTCATTTTGTTCTCCTTTCCGAAATGCCTCTACTATTTTCAATACTGTATCAACACTTTTTGGAGGATGGCAGAATTTTACCTCCCTTCCGATGATCCCCGCACTTCTGGGGAAAACACGTTCTTCTCCTCGATTATAGAAGATCACTCTGTCATTTTCATCGACATAGGTCAAATCTAAAGGTAAAGTTCTAAATAATAGATTCACTTGTTCAATTGTCATATATCCTTCGTCGAAATGTGATGCATTTTCATCAAAAACGACATCGGTTCTTACGACTGTATCTTCTGATGGATGTACATATTGATTGTCTTCAGGATATTTTGCGGAGGCTTGCTAAGCATCCAGCCGATCTCATCTTCTCCTTCACGCATTTTGATCCATTCATCCTCTGTAAGAATATCCAAAGCGTTAGGAAACAAAACTGTTTTCTCAACCGCTATTAGATTCCTCAAATTCTGTCCTGCATACTCTGTATTTTCCATCGCAGAATCCAGATCTTTTTCATCGATATTTTTTCTGATGATCCTGAAAATTTCCCTTATTGTATCGTGGAAAGACCACATATTTCTGGAAGGCCCTGTCCATCCTTTCTGCTCTAAAAACGGAAACAGTTGATTTTCTTTTCTTTCAAATCGTCTTTCAACGGTTGCCAGTTGATTGAAAAGATTGTAAAACTTCTGAAATTCTTCGTTTGCATTTGTATTGTTCAGTTCTTCTAACAAAGAAATAATTATTTCTTCTTCGATCAAATAAGTTTGAACAGGATGTCCTGATTTAAATTGATTTTTATCCATTTATTTTTTAATAAAATATTAATATCTTTTTATCTTCTATTTAAAAATAAAAAAACTTTTCTAACTAGGCGTTTTGTTCTTTAATAATAGAATTACGACAAATTTAAGATTAGAATTTCAAATAAAAGAGTGTTTTGTCTTTTATTATTCTGATTTATGTCATTTGATTTAATGCTTGCCTCCATTTATTATTTTATAGATATGTAAAATTCCAGGAAATATCGCATCCATTGACTCCTCCGCTCCTTTTGTAGAACCAGGAAGTGCAATGACCAATGTCTCACCAATCATTCCGGCAATACTTCTGGAAAGCATTGAATAAGGAGTTCGTAATTGTCCGTAATTTCTAATGGCTTCTGCAACTCCGGGAATTTCTCTTTCTAAAAGCGGACGAACTGCTTCCGGTGTTACATCTCTTTTCGAAAGTCCTGTTCCTCCAGTGATCATTACAAGGGAAATTCCGTTTTGGACGTAAAAGTTTATTTTGCTTTGAATTTCCACAATCTCGTCAGGAATAATGATATAATCATCAATACTCACGAGGTTTTTCTCCAATGCTGAAATAATCGCCTTTCCTGCTTTATCTTCTTTTTTCCCTGCAAAAATACTGTCTGAACAAACTATTACGGAAGCGTTAATTCCCACTCCAGAATCCTTGAGGTCTGATTTACCACCTTTTTTCTCGATCAGTCTGATATTTCTGATTTCTATATTTTTATCAATCGGTTTCAGCATATCATACATTGTGAGTGCCACAACAGAAGCTGAATGCATCGCCTCGACTTCTACCCCGGTTTTATAAATTGTATGAATTTCAGATGTGATATAAATTTCCAAATCTCTGATCTCAAATTGTATGGAAGTATATTCTATCGGAATAGGATGACAATCAGGAATAACATCACTGGTTTTTTTGGCAGCAAATAATCCCGCCGTTTTTGACATCTCAAAAACATTGCCCTTCGGAACAGAATTGTTGACAATCGCATCAATCGTTTCTTGTGAACTAACGCTCAGGACAGCCTCAGCCATAGCTTTTCTGAGGGTATTATTTTTATGAGTAATATTAACCATATACTTATTGCTTATTTTCTTTCCAAGTGTGAGAGTTATCTTCCAGTATTTCTTTGCCCCATAAAGGAACTTCTTTCTTAATCCTATCAACCATTTCATCACAGGCGTTGATGGCTTCCTTACGATGCGCAGCTGAAGTGAAAACGAAGAGGCAGATTTCACCCACCTTGATTTCCCCCAACGAATGGTAAATATGTGCACAGGTTAACCCATATTTTGCAATAATCTCTTCACGGATCTCATGTGCCTTTTCAAGAGCCATTTCTTTGTAAGCTGTAAAATGTATTGCTTGAACTTTTTTCTTGTCAATCATATCTTCGCGGATCTGACCAAGAAAAATACTGTGTCCGCCAATCGTGGTTTTGACCGTATGCTTTGTAATGCTTTCAGCAACGAATATTGGATTGATAGGACCTTCGATAAAAATATCTTTGATTTTTTTCATTGTAAAATTGATTTTATGCCTGATTTAAAATGTTTTATTTCTTTATCCGGAAAATGACTTTTTAAAAGTTTTACCGCTTTCTGACTCCTGATTCCTGAAACACATACAAAACAGATCGATGTATAGCCATTCAATCTTTCCAAATTTTCTTCAAGTGTGCCAAATGGAAGTTCTAAAATCTTCATTGCTGAAATTTTAGGCTGTTCGTCCTCTTCTCTTACATCGATCAAAATGCTTTTGTCATGATTTAAAAACGATTGAAGTTCTGAAAATGAATTTATTTCATCATTTTTATTAAGACTACAGAATTCTTCATAATCAAAATTTTGAAATTCTTCGATGGTTTTTGGTCCCGCTTTTTCTTGATTTTCATTAAATTTAATTTTCATTGATTGATAATTTTTGGTATTAAAAATCAGTAACTGATGAATCAAAGTCTCGGCTGAACCGCTTAATAACTTGATGACTTCATTCGCCTGAAAAGTTCCGATAACAGCCGAATGCGTAGGCAAAACTCCCGCTTCATTACAATTTGGAACTTCACTCTGATTGGGCGGAACCGGAAATAAATCTCTATAATTGGTCATTTGATCTTCCTTCTCCACATTGAAGACCGAAACCTGACCTTCATCTCGAAAAAGAGATGCATAGACCAAAGGTTTTTTCATCAGATAGCAGGCGTCGTTCAATAAATACCTTGTGGCAAAATTATCTGTACAGTCTACCACTACATCAAAATTATGGATGATCGACAAAACATTTTTATTTGTTATCATTTCCTGAAATGCTATAATATCGATCTCAGAGTTGATTTTACTTAAATGTTCTACAGCAGCAATAACCTTAGGCACTCCTACATCCTGTTCACTATATAAATACTGACGATGAAGATTCTCAAATTCTATGGTGTCAAAATCCGCTACTCCAACCACTCCTACTCCCGTAGATACCAAAATCTGCATCACAGGACATCCCAGGCCACCCGCTCCGACCACCAAAACCGAAGATCTTGAAAGTTTTTCCTGTGTAGAAATTCCGAAACCCGGAAGTATGATCTGTCTGTTATATCTTTTTATATTCATTTTACTTAAATTTTAACCACCTGAATACGGCGGTAATAATGCGATTTCAGATGTATCAGATATCAGTTGGTTATTATCTGCTTTTAATCCGTCAACAGCAACCAAAAAAGTAGTTTCTTTTAATCTTGGAAATTCTTTATCAAGCATCAATTTCAGCTCAGCGATGGATATATTGTTTTCCAAAGAAAAATTATATTCATCGGTATTAAAGATCTCCGTAAGTTTTCCAAATATTTTTAGTTTCATTTTAATTAAATTTAAAAATGATAATTCACTGCTGTAATGAAGTTTCTGCCCTCTTTTGGATAGCCATAAGAAAGGTAATAATTTCGATCGAATAAATTTCTAACACCAAAATCGAAGTTGACTTCTTTGACAATATTTACCGATAATTTTGCATTAAGCGTGTATCCGAATTTTGCACTCAATCTCACATCCATAGATTCAGAATTCACTCTTTCTAATGATGGTTGCAACTGTGTTCTGTCAAATTTTCTTGAAATCAGATAATTATCAACTTTCAATAAAGAAGCAGAACCCATTATGTAAAATTTATCTTGTCTGGTTCCGATGTTGAGCGCCGTAAAATAAGAATTCACACCCGTTCCGTCTGCAAAACCAACGCCCGATTGACCATCAATATCCAAAGCTTTGATAGGTTTTCTGGATACTATGTTCACAGCTCCACCCATCGTATTTGATCCGTATTGCACGCAAACCAAACCTTTTTTCCACAGAAATACTGTTAATGTCAAAAGTCGTAAAACGGCTCAAATCAAAATTGCCATCATAAGGCGTGTAAATAGGAATGCCATCAAAAAAAACAGGCGTTCTTAGCGAGTTGAATCCCCTAACCAAAATACTTCCCTCGTTTCTTGCATCCATTTGCGTAATGCTTACTCCGGGTAAAAGATTGACCGCATCTACAACATTCGTTTTATTAAAATCCTGAATCAACTGCGTATCAATCTTATGAATTGGGCCTTCATTTTTCTCTTTTCCAAAGATATTCACTTCCTGGATTTCGTAATAATTCTTTACAGAATCTACCTTTGTTTTTTCCTGTGCGAACACGTTCAATGATAGCAGAATTGCTCCTGCCACTGCATAATTCTTATTCATTGCTATAAATTTTTGTTGAATATAATTTCTGCATTCCGGAAGTTTTCGGGCGTATTTATATTTAAAAGTTGATGCTCAAAACTGTCTTCGAAATCTATGTAATGAGCGTTTTGTTGTTCCAGAAAGCTCGTCATTCTGAGGTTTCCGTTGTCGATGGTTTTCTTTAAATCATTCAGAATAGAAAAAGGATAAATGCCCAAAACCGGATATATTTTTTCGCCAAAACGCACGACATTAATTCTGTATTCTACTTTTTTTTGAAGAATATTTTCAATCAAATCCGAAGAAACGAAGGGCATATCGCAACTGCAAACAAAAATATCTTCCTGGCAAAATTCTAAGGCGGAGCGAATTCCACCCATCGGACCTTTTTGTGTTGTAACATCTTTAATAATGCCCTTCGAAATTGGATAATTTGAATGATTTCCTGAAATAAAAATCTCATCAAAAACAAAAGACAAATTATCGATAATGTGCTGTATCAAGGTTTTTCTGCCCAAAATCATCGAGGCTTTATCTTGTCCCATTCTGGAGCTTTTGCCTCCTGCTATAATGATGGCTTTCATTTTTTTGATTTTATTTAAAATTTTTAAACATCAAAAAATCTCATCTTCAGAAAATTTCATAAAATATTCCTCGGCTGTTTTGAATTTTTCCACAATTTTTTTTCCGTAATCTGTGAGTGAACTTTTTCCACCGGATTTCCCACCCGCTTCTTTGATGACGATTTCTTTGGACGAATTGGCGTTGATGTCCCGCACAATTCCCCACGCCTTTCGATACGGAATTTACAAAATTTTTGAGGCTTCTGTGATAGAACCCAACTCGTCAATTTGTTCTAAAAGTCGGGCTCTTCCGATGCCGATATTCAGTCCGGATTCGGTTTCAATCCAGATTCTGCCTTTGATTTTCAGACTTTCCATATTTTGACTTTTTCTCCGATGTTGATTTCAGTTGCGCCGTCGGGAAACTCCACCAAACAGTTGGCTTGTGCTACAGAATCCATTTTATAAGATTCCTGTGCGTTGAGAATGAGCACTTTTCCTTTTGTGTAAAATGCTTTCAGAAACTGGGTTTGATCCTTGTTTTTCTTCTTTGCAAAAGATTCCGAAATGGCAAAATCTTGTTCTTCATCAAACTCTTTTCGTCCAAAACAACCGAGCAAAAACGGCTTCACATATTGATGATAGCAGGAGAAAACAGAAGCGGGATTTCCGGGCAACGCAAAAACAAATTTCTCTTCAAGTTTTCCGAAGTACAAAGGTTTTCCGGGTTTCTGTCTTATTTTATAAAATAATTCTGAAACACCTATTTTTTCCAAAGCCGGTTTCACATAATCATAATCTCCGACAGAAATCCCACCGGTAATTAATAAAATATCCACCGTTTCTAAGCCATTTTTTATAGCAGAAAAAGTTGCTTCTTCAGTATCTCCTACGTGATAGACGAACGAAAACTGATGATTGATTTCAGATAAAGCTGATTGAAGTGTGTACGTATTAGAATTGTAAATTTCGCCATCCAGAAGTGGTTTTCCTATTTCTACTAACTCATTTCCGGTATACAAAAGTCCTATATTTAATTTTTTGTAAACTCCTATTTTCTCAATTCCAAATCCTGCCAAAAACCCGATGACTGCGTGATTGACCAACGTATTTTCTTCAATTATTTTTGTTCCGACTTTGGTTTGAGAACCTTTCAAACGAATATTTTCACCTTTTGAAATTTCATCATCATTAAATTGAATTCGGTCGACAATTCTGGTCGTTTTTTCCTGCATAATCACGGTATCGACACCATCAGGAATTTTTGCTCCCGTAAAAATGCGCACGGCTTCTCCTCTATTCAAAACAAAATCGATTTTTGAAATCCCAGCTGGAATAATTTCAGTGACATTTAATTCTGAAAAATCTGCCAAATCATCAAATCGAAATCCATAACCATCCATCGCAGAATTGTCGAAAGACGGAACATCTAATGTTGCAAAAATCGGTTCTGAGGTGTAAGAACCTTGTGCTTCTAAAATTGAGAGCGTCACTTTTTCTGTACGAAAAATTTGTGTTTCGATTATTTTTTTAGCTTCAGAAACGGAGATGAAATGGTTCATTTTTGATGAATGTTGAATGTTTGATGATGGAAGATGGAAGTCTTTAAGGTAATTTCTTACACAATTTCGACTTATTTCACTCGGGTTACTTCGATGCTTTTCAGCCATTTTACGTGGCGCGAACCGGTTTTCGTATCAGTCATACTTACTAAAATCATTTCTCCTTTTTCTTTCAGCGGTTTTCCGTTTTGCTCAAACAATACGAATACTTTTTCGCCAGTCGGATTGTTGAATAATTCTGCCCAGGAAAAGGTGGCTTTGTAATCGTCTGAAGCTCTTGCAACGATGTAGAAATTGCGGTCTTTATGCTCTTGTTGTGCGATTTTTGCTTTTTCCAAAATGTCGGTTAGCAAAACTCCTTTTGTAGATTCTACGCTATCTTTGGTCAATCCTGTCTGGCAAACAATTTTGAAATCGTTGAGTTCTACGACTTTCATTTTTTTCAAAGAATCGACCGTTAAAGTCAATGGTGTTACGACATCCCCTGTTACTTTTATTTCTTTACTCACATATTTTAAATCATCTTTCTCGTCGTGTTTGTGGTTTTCTTTTTCTTCAGAATGTTTTTGAGAAGTTTTTGCAGAATTATCCGTCGCTGGATTGGTTGCTTCAGATTTTTTGCATTGTACCATTGTGACTGCAATCATCACAATCGTAATCAAATTGGATAATATTTTCATTGGTAATTATTTACGAATTGTCTGAAATCTTATCGTTATGTTTTTTTTATCCTATCGGTTGGCAAAATTTTTATCCGCCAATTTTTATCATACTTCTGTTGATGATTTTTTGGTTGTTTACATTTTCCATTTCGGAGAATTGTCCGCCTTTTTCTTTATGTTTTTTGATGATTCCCAATTTGATCAGTTCAGTTAAACTTTCATTATTTCTGAAAGATTTTAACAAATCAAATTCATCTGCGCCGAAAAGACAATTTTTCATTTTTCCGTCGGATGTGATGCGGATTCGGTTACAACCAGCACAAAATGAGTTGCTCATTGTGGAAATCAAACCAAAAACGCCCTTACTTTCTGCATCAATTCTGTATTTTCTTGACGTATCATTTTTATGGTCTTCCACCTTTTCGAAAGTGAAATGTTCTGAAACCAAAGTGAGCATTTCGGAAATCGGAATGACTTTATTTTTCTCCCAAGAATTCCCTGTGAAAGGCATAAATTCTATAAACCTCAACTCAATCGGATAATGATGAGAAAGTGCGATAAATTCTGGGATTTCGTCTTCATTAAAACCTCGCATTACAACAACATTTAGTTTTACATTGAACCCACGTTTTATGCTTTCTTTAATATTGTCCCAAACCGTTTGAAAAAGATCTCTTTTTGTAATATATTTAAACTTTTCCCGGTCGAGCGAATCGATACTGATATTGAGATTTTTGATGTTACATTCAGCAAGCAAATCAAAATATTTATGAAGCAGCACACCATTGGTTGTAATCCCAATATTCGCTCCCAATGTAGAAAGTTGTTTAATAATGGTCTCAAAATCATTTCTTACCAAAGGTTCACCACCTGTAATTCTGATCTTATTGATATTAAATTGTTGTACAAAAATTTTAGAAATTTCGAAAATTTCCTGACTGTTCATCAACTCGATGGATGGTGTGCTTTTGAACGGTTCATCGGGCATACAATACAGACATCGGAAATTGCAACTATCGGTAATCGAGAGTCGGAGATAATCATGTTTTCGTCCGAAGGAATCGAGTAAATCAGTAGGCTTTGTTATCGTTTTCAGCTTCTGAATTTTTGATTTGTCCAGTCGGAATATCGGGTACATATCTCAAAAAGAAAATAGTACACAGAAATATAACAACAGAACCGATTGCGGAATACCAAGCAAAATCGATATGTTCTTTGTCTAAAGCTTTGTTAATGGTTCCGAACAAAAGCCACATCTGCATACTGACCAACAAGATGTAAATGCTGATGATGGCAACCAACATCTCGTTGACGCGGAATGTTACTTTTTTGATGGGTTTCTTTCGTATTGACATTTTGTTATTTTTTAATTTATTTTGAACCGTCGAATTGTTGCAACCCGGCTTAACGGTAATCCTTTTTTCGTTGAGAAAAGCCTATGCAAAAAAGATTGACTTCCTCGAACCACTTTCGTAGGTCTGGGAGTGAAATACGGAAATTGTTGCCTAAATAATCATCGTTCTATCCGTGACCGTGCGTTTCCTTGGCTTCTTTGATGAAATCTGTCACGAAAATTTTATCATCTTTGATGACAACCGTTAATTGTGGAAGAGGTCTTGGTGGCGGGCCTTGAATGACAGAACCATCGTCGGGATTGAAAAAACCGTGATGACAAGGACATTCTATTACTTTTTCATCGTGATTGTATAGAACGGAACACGAAAGATGCGTGCATTTTTGCTCGAAAACCTTCCATTTGTCTTCGGCTAATCTGATAAGCATGTAAGGATTTCTGTGATCTTCGTTGATGTAGAAAGTCCGCATTCCTCCAATATTAAGGTCGGTGGTCAATCCCACGAAATATTCGCCGAGTTTTTCTTCTTTTTTGAAATAATTAAACACCGGAATCGCCACATTTGCTAATGCTAAAGTCCCAGAAAAAAAGGTAATGAGTTTGATGAATTCTTTGCGGGAAACGTAAGCTGCCTCTCGTTTTTTGATGGGGAAATCGGCTTTCCAGGCGGGGATTTTTTTATTATCTTCTGACATAGTACTATGATTAAAAAACTTTTAATTCTTCGCTGCCTTTCGGCATCATTATATTCACTTTGGTATTCACGACTTCTTTCCCGAAAATAAAGCGGTTGACTGGCGAACTGTTTGGTCTTTTCTTCGCAACATTTTCTCTGGTATCAAAGGTTAATGCGCCACTCGGACAAACTGTTGCACACATTGGCTTGAGTCCAGTACTTGTTCTGTCGTAGCACATGTTGCATTTCATCATCAGCATTGCGCTTTGGTCCGGAATCTGTGGAACTCCGAACGGACAACCGATGACACAATTGGCACAACCGATGCATTTGGAAGTATCTGCCGTGTGTACGATTCCATATTCGTCTTTTGTGATTGCGTCTGCCGGACAAACGTTTGCGCAAATCGGGTCTTCGCAGTGCATACAAACCTGAACTGTGGTCTGAATCGTCTCTGCTCTGTCAACATAATGAATATGAATCATCGAGGTTTCTCCGTTGGTTTCACACTCCGCACAAGCCATCTCGCACGAGTGACAGCCGATGCATCGCTGCATATCCACGAAAAACTCCATATCATTAAATTTTTCAAATTGCTCCGCCATAATTTTTTAAAATTTAATATTGAATATCTCTACTTTGGTTGGCAAATTCTTTTGAATTTTCACCTTTTTTTCGTCCTGTTTTTTCCACTTTGCAGGCACAAACTTTAAACTCGGGAATTTTTGAAACCGGGTCCAAAGCATCGACCGTTAATTGGTTTGCAGAATTGACTCCGCCCCAATGATAAGGAATGAAAACAGTGTCTTGTCTGATGGTCTCCACCACATTTGCAGGAAATAATGCGCTTCCTCGTCTTGTAGAAACTTTAATTAAATCATTTTCTTCGATGCCATATTTCGCTGCCAGTTTTGGATGGATTTCCAATAATGGTTCGGGATACAAATCAACTAATTTCCCAATTCTTCTTGTCTGAGAACCGCTTAAATATTGGCTTACAACTCTACCCGTTGTCAACACAATCGGATAATCTTCGTCTGGTTCTTCGGTTGGTTTTTTATAAGGCGTTGGGTTGAAATGCGCTTTTTTATCATTGGTATTGAAAACCTTGTCTTCCCAAAGTCTCGGTGTTCCGGGATGATCTTCGGTAGGACAAGGCCAGAAAATTCCGAGATTTTTTTCTACTCTTTCGTAAGTAATTCCGTAATAATCTGCGGCGCTTCCCCTGGATGCAACTCTTAATTCATTAAAAGTTTCTTCGCTGTTTTTATAATTAAATTTATCTCCTTCGCCTAATCTTCTGGCGAGTTCCATTAAAATTTCGCTGTCCCGTTTTGCTTTTCCGGGTGGATCAACTACTGCACGGATTCTGATAACGCGACCTTCTGCAGAAGTTGTTGTTCCTTCTTCCTCTTCCTGCAATGAACCAGCGAGAATAATGTTGGCGTGGCGCAAAGTTTCTGATAAAAAGAAATCAATTCCGGCGTAAAACTCTAATTTTTCTAATGCTGCACGAACGTTACTGTTATTTGGCAAAGAAACCAAAGGATTAAAACAAATTGAAAGTAAACCTTTAATCTCGCCTCGGTTGATAGCTTCAATAATTTCATAAGCACTTAAACCTTTTCCGGGCATATCTTCTTCTTTGATTCCCCAGACATTGGCAACAAATTTTCGATGTTCGGGATTTTCGATGTCTCTGTTTCCTGGAAGTTGGTCGCATTTGTGACCGTGTTCACGACCGCCTTGTCCGTTCCCTTGCCCTGTAATCGTCCCGTAACCGCAATAAGGTTTCCCGATTCTACCGGTTGCTAAAACTAAATTGATACAGCTTGAAACATTTTGAACGCCTTTAGAATGATGTTCGATTCCACGAGCGTGCATCAGAAAACTTGTTTTGGCTTTACCCCACATTTCTGCGGCTTTATAAATTAATTCTTTCGGAATTCCGGTTACTTCTTCTCCCCATTCCAAAGTGCAATCTTTTACAGCTTCGGCAGTTTCTTCAAATCCTGAAGTGTAATTATGAATAAAATCGTTATCCAGCCAATTATTATCAATTAAAACTTTCAACATTGTATTCGTCAATGCAGAATCGGTTCCGGGTCTCAATGGCAGATGAATATCGGCAGTTCTGGCAATCGGAATCTGACGTGGGTCGATGACAATCAATTTGGCTCCGTTATCACGAGCTTCCCAGATTTTATGGGTTAAAACTGGGAAACATTCGCTCACATTTGCTCCGGTAATGATGATGACTTCTGCGTGCGCCAAATCTGCCCAACTGTTGGAAGACCTGTCCATTCCAAAGGCTTTTTTGTTTCCTGCACCTGCACTCACCATACAAAGACGACCGTTGTAATCGAGGTTTGCGGTTTTCAAAGCAACTCGGGCAAATTTCCCGATCATATAACTTTTCTCATTGGTAAGAGAAACGCCGGACAACATTGCGAAAGAATTTTTTCCGTATTTTTCCTGTATTCTTTTAATTTCATTAATCACAACATCGTACGCTTCATCCCATTCTATCGGCACAAAACCTTTACCTTCTACTCTTTTGTATGGCGAAAGCAAACGGTCCGGATGATTATCCTGCATATAGCGCTGAACACCTTTTGGACAAAGTCTACCCTCATTAAAAGGGAAATCGTTCCAAGGTTCAAAACCTACGACTTTTTTGTCTTTTACTTTTAATTGAATGCCACATTGCAAACCACAAAAACAGCAATGCGTTTTTACCAAAGCATCAGGATTTTGAGGATTAGACCTCACTGTACCTTTGTTTGGATAATGTTTGTGCGGTCCGAAAACATTGATGATTTCGTCGGCTGTTACAGGTAATTTTGCCATTTTATTTTAAATTTTAACCAAAATAAGTTCCAGATTCTTGTCGTGCTTTTAGATGTGCTTTTGCAAGCATTGCCCGTTTTCCTTCCGGGCTGAAATCTAAATAACTTTTCCCCTCTTCATTTTCTAAATCGAATCCCATTTCCTGGGTTATTTCTTTTAAATCTTCGATGTGCATTGAAGTTGTGTATTCGTCGCCTGTGTGTGGACAAGTTTGCATTCCACGGCGCTTTCCTTCTATTTTATAGATATTTGCACCAACTTGTGCCGGTCTTTGAAAAATGTGAAAAAACTTCCCGAACGGAATCCACATCAGAAACATTGCAACCGTAATTGCGTGTGTGATTGCCATAAACTGGCTCATTTTTCCTTCGAGATAAGAGTAATCAAACCAAATTCCCAAACCAGTGACGGAAACTGCAACGAGTAAAATCAATGGAAGCCAATCTCTTTCGAACCATTGTGTTGCGATTAATCCCTCGTCTACAAATCTTCTGTGCATCATAATTAAGCAACCTATTATCACCATAATAGCAGTCCAAACCAAAATATGGAAAAGGATAAGTGCCATCACAGTATTAAGTGGAAAAGTCATTACTGTAATCCCCATCATATGGGTTTCATACATATCCGTTGTTCCAGCTTTTAACGTAAAGTGCATCCAGCCAAAGGTGAGCCCGAAAGTAACTCCGAAAGAAATTAAACATCCCGTTGCTAAAAGAAAGTGACCTAGCCATCGCATTCTTCCTCTTGGCATAATAAACCTTTGAAAGAGAATGTTGCGTACAGAAAGACGAATCACCTCTTTCATATAGATTGGATAATCTTTACTGAAGATAAATTCCCAGGTGCGTTTCCAATACTTTTGTGTAGCCGGACGCTGCTTCCAAACAGAATGATGGTAAACTACGCCAAAGGTCATACTTATTGTTCCGAAAAAGTATATGATCAAGGCTGCGTCAAAATTCTGTAAATTCAGAGAGCCTATCACTGTGATAGCAATTACAACGAACGTTGCAATAATAGCATTGAAAAATGCTTTCTTATTTATATTTGTAAAAATACTGAACATGTGCAAAGTTTTAAATGATAACTCACTTACAATCAAGAACCACTTTTTTTTCTTAAACAAAGATACAATAACCAATTTTTAAATAAGATACAGATGTCTTATTTAAAATCATTCAAAATAAATGATGTAAATAATATAAAATACCTAATTGATTAACAATAACTTGTATTTAATATGATTTACATCATATTTTAAAAATGAGTTGAAATTTCCCTTTTAATCTAGTTCCTATAAAAAAAACACCTCAAAAAAGGTGTTAAATGATGATAATATAAAAGTTAAACAAAATCTAACTTCAATTTCTCTAAGTCTGCAATCTTTATTCGTTTTCCTGAAAATATGAGGATATTTTCGTTTACCATTTCTGAAATTACCCGGTGCATAGTTTCATAGGTTGTTCCTATATATGCCGCCAAATCTGTCTTGGTTAGTTCAGCTTTTAAAACATTGTCTTTATCAAGTCCTAAATGATCAATAAGATATAAAAGGTTAACGATAAAACGTTTCTTTACAGACAACTGAAATAAACTTGCCATCTTTTGTTCAGACCAGTGCAGTTCCTCTGCGTAAAACATCATCAATTCATAAGCAAAAGTATTATTGGTTTTCAACAAGGTTTTAAAAAAATCCAGTTCTACAAAGCAGAGAACAGAATCTATCATTGCCGTGGCAGAAATTGGAGAAAGTAAATTAGCCGTCGAAATTCCGCGGTGTCCGACTATATCGCCTTTTTTACCAAATCTCACAATCATTTCACGCTCTTCCCAATGCTTATGAACTTTTACAAAACCATCCTGTATAAAGTAAACTCCTGACATCTCATTCCCTTCCTCTATGAATTTTTGCCCCTTTTTAACCTTGATCAAAAACCTTTTTAGGTCAATCATCTGCCACCAATCCTGCGTTATGTTTTGACACATAAAACACGTATGACTACATTCACTTAATTTTTTATTCATAGTTGAAAACTGAAGGATGTACTGCAAATGTAGATGAATACACTTTGAATAACAAATAAACACATTAAAATGCGTCTTGGCTTAAAAGATTAGTGAAGAAAATATTTGTTTAATATTTCTCCAGATCTTAAATCTTTTAATATTTGATTCGTTTTTAACTTATCGAGTCCACCTAAACTTGAAATCCATTTTCCCGTTTTAATGAAATCTAGAATATTTAATGATTCAGGGTATTTTCTTTGGATTTGTTTTTCATTCAAACCCGTGTACAAAGCGACTTTTAAACGAAATTTTTTTTACGATATTTATTAAAATTAGCAATTCCAAACAACTCCATTCTCCACCCATAAAAATTACACATGTAATTGTTTCACTATATTTTAAAAGTAATTTTTCAAACGTCTCGGGATTTAGTATTTTTCCATTTTCTGGATTCCAGAGATGCTCAGAATGACAAAGAGGAAAGAAAAATGTTTATTATTACTACCATTGTAATTCCAAATGTGGTTACAGGCATAGTTCCAGTAAAGTAAACTTGGCATTTGAAAATGAACTCCCTAAATACGAATATCATGATGGAATTAATAAATTACTAAAAGAAGTCATCTTAACAAATTTTAAATACATACAGAAAAATATTGATCTTCAGAAAAAAGAAATTTCTGAGCAGATTGTTAATTTGAATAATCGTTTAGATAGCGCAAGAGAAAAATATTTACAAGATCGATTAGATTTTGATGATTATCAGATTATCAAAAATGAAAGTAAGCAGAAAATTGATAATTTAGAAATGGCCTTGCAAAATCAAAAACTTTCAAGTAAAAATACTGATATAAAAGTTAAACTTGAACAAGTACTGGATATTTTGCCAAACCTTTCTCAACTGTATATAAAAGGCGATAATTATACAAAAAGTTCGATATTGTGTTCGATATTGGCTGAAAAATTGGAATTTCAAGAAACAGCATTTCGAACACCTAAATTGAATTCAGCATTAGCTCAAATACTATTGATTAGCAATCAATTACGAAGTAAAAAAAAAGGAAAAACCACTCCTAAAAGTAATTTTTCCCGCCAAGTGACTCAAAGGTACATTTTCCAAAAAATTTTGTAGAAGATTTAAATGAAATTGCGAAACTCGTAGTACTCTTGCCATATTAAATCTACAATGAGCAAAGTAACAAAAAGAACAAAGTTAAAAATTATATTATTTCTACTCTGCATAATCTAACTAGGGAGCGAAGCGATTTTCTGAAAAAACTAATTAAGCAGACAAAAAATACAATTCTTAGCTAGTTCCGTTAAAAGTTCAATGATGAATAAATTTAAAATTAAGAAATTAATCTTTATCTAATAAAAAATCTCTAATTGTAATTTTTGCAAGTGCATGAAGAAATTCTAAAATTTCAGAAGCCTCGTCTTTTGAGACACTTATCCCAGAATCTTTAAGTATTTTAATTGCTTGATCCAAGGATATTTCACGAAACTTCATAAATGATGACAGATCAGATTTGTTTGAACTGTCGATAAATAATTGTTTATTTATTTTGCCGTTAGACACTATTGATTATTATTTATTTAAAAGAAAGAGACTTACTTTCCATCAATTATAAAAGTTGTTGATAAAAGCTTACAATTCTCTTTTAATTCTCAATAAAAATCGACAATAAATCCGAAAGAAAATACTATCATTAAGATCAAAATATTATTCAAGATTCATATGGTATAACAATGTCTTGATAGAGATGATTTTGGTATAAAGAATAATATTCTAGATATAGAAAGACTAAGATTATGGCTACAAAAAATCCTCTAAAGCTATCGTTGTTATAGGATTAATATTGTCAAAACGTCGCCAAAATGATGTAGCATTTTATCTAATTGCACGTCCCATTACCAATATTGTTAAAAATTGTAAATACGCTGGAATATTTTATGCAGAATTGCTGGCACTTGATATATTTTAACTCCTAGCCTGTAATAGCCAAAATATCTAAGTATTTTATGCATTTTCAAATATAGAAACAGTTTAAGCCTTTCCTCTAAGCTTGAAAAAGTCATCCGGCATGGCTTTGATATCTTCATTATCATCAAAGTTTGTAGACTTTAAAAATTGGGTAATAAAATCTCCATTCTTTACTACATCAGTTTTGACAAAAGTATCTCTAAAAGAAGGATAATTAGGAACGATAACATTCTCGTTAAATTTGCTTTTTTTCAAGGCATATTCTTTAAGGCATTTAACTAAATCAAACTGGTTATTATAATATATTAATTCAACCAAAGAATTTAAGTCAAGCATTGTTAAATTATGAACTTTCTTAAAGCCAGTGTCTAATTCTTTCATTTTTTCAGACATTTTAATTCCTAAATAATGTTCTAATGAAGGGATATTATAAAACGCATTTGAAACAACCAAAACTGGGTATATTTCAATAGTATGGGTTTTAATTTTTTTATTGATGATAAATTCATCAAAATAGCTATTACCTTTGAGTCTTTTAATCATTGAAATTAATTGAGAAACACCTTTCTTTTCAACAAAATTTTTATCTAATATTTTCTCAACCTCATCGTAGTTATAAATGGAATCCAATTTATTGATACTTTCATAATCCTTAAATTCAAATAAGAAAATATGCCTATTATTAAATATCATACCATCTATCAATGACTTATCAGTATCATTAAATATAATTTTGTAATATTTATTTTTTAAAGACTGTTGAATAAGGTTTCTGAATAATATCTCTTCTCCACCCTTTTCAGCATATTCGGAGGAGAAATCATTATAAGAATTAAAAGCATTATATTCTTCAGTCAAAAACTGGAAAGCTTTGAACTTAATCTTATGATAAAAGTATAGAAACAAGTAGGCTTTATTTAATACGAAATAACCATTCTGATCATCAGAGTCTTTAAGCAATGGAAAATATTTGAGCTCAATTTTATTCTTATTGAATAAGCTGTTTATACATAGCTCTTCACAAAATTCTTTTATTTGAATTTCATTTGAGTTTTCTGGATTAAGACGTATATAGTTTTTATCGTCTAGATAGTTTAATAAAGATAGCTGGTCAAAAATGTATTTATCTAGACCATTAATATTATATTTTTCTTCAAACTTCTGTAGAAAGCCTGAGTAATTTCTGCACAAGTATTCAAATAAAGATCGTAACCTAGCAAAGATAAAGAGCTGATGGTATACAAAATCGAAATCTATGGTTTTTGCAGTAATAATAAATTGAGATAAACTTTTAAAATACGCTGGTGGAATATCATCCATAAATTTGTTTCCAGGATAAACTTCTGTATTAAAAAGTAAATACGCTTTAATAAAAGGAAATGACTCAAAGTCAGGGTCTGCTTTTTCTTTCAGATAAACATAATTTTCAACAATTTTTTTGATTAACAAACTATTTGCTTTCGTATTAAAAATACATTTTTCTTCATTAATACTGGAGTCAGAGTTCTTTTTATCTAAGATACTTAATATCCTACTGATTTCGTGCCTATATTTCTTTTTCTCAGCATTTGATAATGACTGTATTAGGTTATCTTCAAAAGACTCTCCCTCATCAAGAGATTGATTTATAGCACAAACAGTTATTAGTAAAACATCAGGATCTATTCCTGTTAAAAAGTCTAAGACATTTCTTTTTTCGATTTTTTCTGGAAAAATATCTTTCCAACCAAGAGCAACAACTAATTTTAAGTATCTTCGACTTTTCAATTTTCTCATTTTTGATTTCAGTGGTAACAACAATAAATTAAGTATATTAAGTCTTTAGACATCAAAAATATTAATACTTTAACTATTGAGATTTTAAGATTATTATTGATAAGCAAAATTATGGCTACTTACTAACGTAAAATCTTTGCCACTTCTCTTAACGCAGTTTTCAAATCTCCTTTTTGAGACTGGGATAAATAAAATTGATGCTCTAACCTCTCAATGAATGGATAGAAAAAATTAATATGTTCAATTTTTCCTTGGTTTTCTACTATAAATAAATTTAAGGCTTCTGTTACTTTGTATAACCCCTCCTCACTTTCACTAGCCATATTTGTGAGCACCTCAGTAACATAGTTTTCAAGACGGTCAAATTCATCCCTGTCTTTTTGGGTTTTAGATATTTTTAGTAAGTCCATCATTTTTGGCAAATAAACCAAATCCCTAATATTTTTCAGATATGCTGCATCGTAATAAAAATCAAATTCATCTTCGCTATCGTCATCACTATGGTTTAACATATAGTTTAGATAATACAATGTCCCATCAAAATCTCCAACTCTTGTTAGCTGTTGTGAAGCACGATATTTCTCTTGTTCAGGTTCTTCATCATTGTCAATTATGTTCGTAAGAAATGCTGTGATTTCATTTTTGCAGCTTTCTTTTAAAAGAATTAAATTTATAATTTCCCATCTAATTGTATCATTTGCTACAACATATAGCAGCGTTAGCAAATCTTTAGGATCATCTACAAATTTATCAAAAGTCCGCAGAACCTCATTTTTAGCATACTCATCATATGTAGTACCAGCCAAAGCAGCAAAAATAAATTGGTAAGCGCCCTCCAATCCATTTTCAATAGCATAAATAGCATTATTTTTCCAAGAAGCATCATAATCAATATCTTTCTCAAGATTTTCAATGACTCTTTTGGCTACTTCTTCCTTTCCTACTTGTTTTTCTATCACATTAAAGTCTAGTGAATCAGAATTTCTATTTAAATCATAGTGGGTTGTAAAATCAAGAATTTTTTCTTTACCTATTTTTATTTCAAACCTAGAAATATAATACCATAGATTTTGAACTTGTCTATCAAATGTTGCTCTTTGTCTGCCAGAACTACTAACAGTAATTGCATTTTTTATATCAGCTTTAGAAACCCTATCCCTTACCCAATCAGCAAGCTGATTTATCTGCATCTCGTTTAATTCTATGTTAGGATCACCTGTCAATTTGTCTTTCAGACTTGTGAAAAGATAATCTTCAAATTTATCCGTTTGCTCAACAAAAGCTAAAACCTGTTCAACAGTGACCTCATTATTTCCTCTGGTAAAATCTGCAAGAAGCTCGAATGGTCCATTAAGAATATCTGTTTCATCATACTTTCTATGCTGATATAGCAAATCCCAATCTAGCTTTTCAATATTATGCTGATCAAAAAAGTGAATTAATTCCTGTTTGAATAGCTCTTTTGAGAAGAAAACATCAGTGTTCTTCTGCGCCCACTCATTATTTTGTTGTACAATAGTAGGTTCACTTACATTGTCCAATACCTTTGAATTTTCCCTGATCTGTTGTTCCAGATAGTTAAATTCTTCCTTAATTTGTTGGCTTCCATACCACTTCACTTCTTTGTAAAATGATAACAGGTCTTCATTTGTTAAATTATGCTCTTTATACAATCCAATAACATAATCTATAGCATCTTTATTTACAAGTCTTTTGTAAAGATGGGCTCTTTCATATGATAAAATTGCACTATTGCCAAAAATCTCTTTAAATATTCTTAACGAAGTTTCGGTTTTGTTAAAAAAGCTACTTAAAATATCTAAACTTTTTTCATCACCTAAACGAATATTATGTTTGTACGCTTTATTAATAAGATCATATAAATCAGGGTATTGATTATATAGTTCTGCTGATTGATCGATAATACTTTTAAGTACTTTTTCTCGATTATCTAGCCTAAACAACACTCTACTATTAGTATCGTCAGAAAGATATTTTAGTATTTTTTTAAGGGCTTCAATTCCAAAATTGGCAGAAAAAACTTCAGTAAGCTGCATCTCTTCATCTAATAAGTTGACCTTATCCCTATCTTTATCTTGTTCCGAAATATCCAGTCCTTGTATTAAATAATCAACATATTCACTCTCGAGCTGGGCTTTATGTATCAGCCTGTACATAGCCGAACGGATATATTGATTATTTCTTTTTCCATAAACTTTCATCAATTCATCAATTACAGCTCGGTTTGCATACCCAAGTGTTCCTAGTGCATAGGCTGCCGCATTAAAATAATGAACATCAGTAGTTTCTTCAAGTATAAAAGATAAAAGAGCTTCTTTTGTTTTTACATTTTCTTGAGCTCCAAGATGCTGATCATCGATCAGATGAAGCGCATTCAATCTCGTATATCTGCTATTATTTTTATCTAAGAGCTCTTTAAGGAGAAATTCATTAGCAGATTCCATTGGCGCAAAACGTGCAAGTTCTATTGCAGTGAACTTGTTTGATCTTAGCCATACCCCTTGTTTTTTATAATGATTGAAGATATTTTTAAAAATTTCAAATCTTATCTGCGGATCTATTTTATCTGGTTCTATCTTGACCAAAATTTCCGGTTCTATCTTCAGTATCCATTCGATTAATCCTTTTCTTTTGTTATCATCAATTATGCTCATCAAAAAGAACAAAGTATTTACCCAACTGGGTTTAATAATCTTACCTTTAAAAGAAATTGTTTCCTTTATTTCTTCAATTGACATTTCATGTAATGAGCTTGCTGCTAAAAATTCCTGAATATTATTATGTTCAAAACCCCACACTGCAGGATCATCATCAAAATTTTTAAACGTGGTAGAATATCTTATTAAATCTAGATCAGCAGGATCAGGTAAAATTTGGCTTAGTTGATCAAAAGAAACATAATTTTTACCCATAAATTCCATAGTTAGGGCAACTTTTCGCAATAATTCCATCACCCTATTCTTCTGCAACTTTAAGTTAGTTGTCCCATTAAAATGTATTTGATCAAAGTCGAACCTTTTCTCAATGAATTCATTTAGTAAATCGGCCTTACTAATTTCTAAGTCTGCATTTAATTTATATTTTTCCAGCAAAATCTGAAGGAAAAAGGGCTGTATGATAAGATCTTTGAAACCTTTATTATAGGCTTCTTTTATAAATTCACCCCCGTTAATTTGATATTCTTCATGCGCATATGTTCGAATGTCCTTAACATCGATATCATCAAATAAGTAGACATCAAAATCGGAAAGTGTACCTCCTGAAATGTCTGATGGAAATTCATAAAAATTAGTTCGACAAGAGATAACAATATGAATGCTTGGAAACTTACTTGAAAAAGAACTTATCTTTCTTACCGCAGTATTAAAATTTACAGGCTCAATCTCATCCAGACCATCCAGAATTACTAAACAAATATTTTCGGGTATTTTGTTCCAATCTCTTGGTAGAAAATCTTCTATATTTTCATTTACGTAGGTGTTCATCTTTTGAAAAACAGGAACAAATGGGGAATTTGGAACTGAATAGTGTGCTACCAGATTAGATAATTCGGTAGACTTTCCGGATCCTGCACCACCTAACACTACTATCCTTGTTTCTTCTGCAGCTAATTCAGCTAATGTTTTTCTATTTGATGTATCAAAAAAACTATCTATAGAATCAGCATTTGAATCATACGGACTTAAAGTACGATGTATAACTTTTTTGTAGGGCACTATACCAATAATAAAATTGGAAAAATCAATAGATTCCGCAGTTGCTGTGGTTACTTGGTTTTCTTTAAAAAATTCATTTTTTTCTTCTACTCTCTTTTTTTGTTCTACCTCCCATACCCAATCATTAAGCACTTGATGGATTTTATTGACAAAACTAGTCTTATCCGCCAAATCAGGAAACGTATGTACCCAACCACTATCTTGAATTTCTGTCTTAAATTTCTGGACCTTGAGCAAATCCTCCGTTTCTTTAATACTGGTGGATTTCCTTGGCTCTTTGAAGAAAAAATAAATGGCAATCTTTTGGCCATCTTTAAACTTTTGGACAGCTAACCGAAACTCCTCTTCTGTACCAGATCCATATGGTTTTCCGGTTGCCGGATCATCTGCTCCAGAAGCTGTACCATACTTCATCCACAATAATCCTATATAAATGTCATACCCTGAAAATCTAAAGTTAATTTCCTCTTGTGATCTGTTTCCCCAGGGAGCCACAATATCTTTAAAGTCTAAAACTTCAAAAAAAATCCCTCGATCTTTTATAGAGAGTTGATGGTTTAAAGATTTACAAACCTCTTTTATAATATTTTTTTCATCATTTACATCTCCAGGACAGGAAACAAAAACTCGTATCTGTGTACTATTTAACATGAAAATCTGTTTGTGTAAATTTAGCAAATCTTAAAATTAAAGCAAGACATACTAACTATTATTCATAAGAATAAAGCAATCCGATTAATAAAATATTTTTTTTTGAAAATTCAAAAAAAAATCAAGAACTAGGATCCATCCTACGTAATTTATGCAAGCGAGTTCCTTAACGTTAACCAATCAAAAAAGTTAGGATCATCTGATATTTCAGCTTTAAACTTTTCTTCAGGTTGTATTCCAAAGTCAGCAAATGAAAGAGGTAAATTAGTCAACAAGTGATAATCTTTAATATAATCATTTGTAATCCAAGCACTACCAAGAACACATATTGAGTTATAATATAAAATTACTTGTTCAAAATTTGATAGCTGCGCACGCACCATTTTTACATAATCATATTTTACATCATCAGTAAATAATTCATTTTCTTGAGAATGTACATACTTCACTGTTTGAAATAAGTGTCGATAATAATGACCTATCTTGGTACCATGCCCTGTAAAAGGCTCATAGTATTGTATAAAAACAGCGTTTTTCCCCTTATGTGTAATTTCAAGATTTTTCAGCTTTAAAACTTTGTAGCCCGTTTGATTTTCGTATTTTTTCTTATCATTTAAAAAATGAGCGTATGTGAGTTTTTCACTTTCTAATCTCTTGAGAGTATTTTTAAAAAATTCAGTAGAATTAATTTTTGGCGCAATATGAGAAAAGACACCATCACTCGCATGCCCAATTCCGTAGAAAAAAATCAAATATGCTAAATTGGTTAATTGTTCTTTATCTAGTACAATACTTTTATCCGATTTATCATAATTGTGTTCAAGCACAAAATAAATATATCTTAACTCAAAATAATAGGTTGTAAAAGCTTTTCTACCAATAACAACATTTTGTATATTTTGCTCTTCAACATTTTCTCGGTGAATTCTTATTAACTCAAAGAACCTGTTTTCAAACCTTTCTATCACGGTATCATCGGCTTGCTTTGCAAACTGGTCTCTTTGTTCTTTATTTGCCTCATACTGTATGTAAAAAGCCATAAAAGTTAAAATAGATGCAATCCACGCTATTATCGGTCCAGCAGTACCTCCGAATGCATCACCAATTGCACCTCTATCTCCCACATTTCCTTTATCGAAGTATCTCGATTGAATTAATTCGGGTCCGTTTTTGTATAGAAATATTGCTACAATTACCCCGATTAAACCTAATATTAATAAGCGATCTTTTGTTTTCTGTTCCAAAATTTAATACATAATTAGTTCTCGATATGATTAAGTTATTAGTCCCAATGCAATCTACATCTACCAAATAATATCCCCGTTACTTAATATATTCTTTGCATTGACTCTATTTTTAACTTTTGCGAGAGTTATAACTTCAGGATGATTCCTTACATATTCCTTTTCGTAATAAGATTCCTCAACTTCAAATTCAGTAATTTGAAATAATCCAAATTTACTTTCAACAGAATCAGGATGTACAGCCAAATTATCCGTCCCAAAATCATTTCCAACACTTGGATAAATAATACAATCAAAATTAAAAGAAGGATTTGGGTCAGTCCTCGTTCTAAGAATTCTTTCAGAAAAGATAGCACTAATTAAATATTCATAATGATGGGAAACAGGTTTTGTAAATTCTCTACCTAACAATTTAAAATAATGTCTTGACCATTCAACTAAAAGTTTGGAATGACTATCTCCATACTTTTCGAATGCTGCAGTTGCCTTCTGCACTCCTGGATTGACATACATTGCTCTATCGCTATGAGAAATTGGATAAGAAACAAGTTCTTTTTGTTCTTTAGGCTTCCATAATCCAACTGTAATCAATTTATTAATGGGAGGCTTTATTTCTTTTAAAGCTGAATCAATATTCTCGGTTGTATATAATACAGTCGTATTAGGAGTATTTGCTCTATTATATTTATTTATACTCTTTACAATGTCTATCGGTGGATATTTTAAAAAACTTATATTATTGAGTCTTTCATTTTTTTTTGAAACCCATTCATTAACCACCAATCTATATGTGTGAATTACTGATAACTTATTAGACATTAAGGGAATATAATTAAATGCGTAATCTATATAACTTTTGAAGTTGTCGAATTCGTTAGCATCAAATGATGAATAGTCCAATTTTTGGAGAGCAATATCAAGATCTTCGTAAAATTTAAAAAGACTTATAAAGTCATTTCGTTCATCATTTGAGATTTCCTGATGCTGTAATAATCTAAATGAAATATTTTGTTCTTTTGTGTAATGAGCTCCATCTATCCATCTTTTCAAAGGGGGAATTTCAGGTAAATCTCTGAATTTTAATTGCCAATTTGGTTTGATCATTAGTTTTATAGTTTGCAATTCTCAAATATACAAAATGGACATTAAAAAAAATATTGATATTACGAGATGCAAAATATTGCTAATATCCAGGGCAAGAGGTGACTGTTATCTTATTAGGAAAACTTATATCTTACATATTCAATAGGTAGTTTTGACCTTTCGTTACTTTTTCTCGCTATCTATATATTCAATTACTTTTTTTGTCTCCGTGCCAACTCATTCTTTTATCAGTTGTTGAGTATTGTGGTTAGTACTGTTATGCATAAGAGGTAAAATTAAACAGAAAACTAAGGAGCGCACAGCATCGTAATGCTAGCAAAATAGGTTTTTTAATGGCGTTGTTTTTATACTACTAAATTTACGAAAATTTTGAATTAAAAATCCAAAAAATAATCTGGAGAACGGAAAGCATTGTTTGATTTCCTATTAACAATTTTTTTGGCAATGTTTCAGCAGATTTCTGCACAAAGCGATTATTATTTGGGTTTGTGGAACTGCCAATTCACCAGTCTGGAATACGAAAATGTAAAAGAATTTATCGATACAGTATCTAAGGAAGTGTTTATTAATGGTGGTTTACACAATACGAGGTGTACAAAAGTGGTACACGATTAAGATGCTGCAACATCTTTTTTTTTTACTTTTCCGCACGAATCTCGTCACGTTAAATGCTTGTAATCCAGTAATTTAAAATAAATAACGATAAATTTAAAAATACATTTGTACTACTTCCGTACACCTCCAACCTTATAAATTACTGTAAATTAAACAATTAACATTTCCCGAATGCGACAGTTATAATTGATACATTTCAGCTGTACATCTCAATTTCATATAATTTTAGGGCTAAACAAGACATACTTCTAAATAAGTCAGCTCAAATTTCATCTATTTCTAGTTGGTAAAAATAAGGACATAACTTAGCAAAATTTAATATTTATTTAGAGGTGTTTATGTTGGTAAATGTAAAATTTTGCTTTTTAATCTCATCACTAAATCTGATACATCTGTTATGATCATCAATTATTTGCGATATATTTTTTTTCAAAAATAAACAAGAGCATGGTGATACTGTTCTCATTTTAAAATTTTACATTTTATTTTAATTGATTTTCAATAAATTGACATCAAAAATTATAATCATCACTAATTTTGGAACATTACCTACAGTAGCTGTAATTACAGTGAATACATTAATTTCGCCATTTATTCATAATGATTTAAAGTAAATTAGTAACTCCACATCTGAACCATTACCCGCAATTGAAATTCAATGGACAGAGGATTATTGATAAGCAGCAAAAGAAGTAAAAATCGCTCAGAGCTGATTTTAAATTAAATATGAACTTGCTGGTACAGAACCCGAACTTTTTATTGGAAGATTTGAAGAAGTTAGTGTTGGTAATCACAAATAACATAGATAAGTCACTGACAATCACAAGCCAACGGCAAACAAATAGAAAAAGGCTTTGAATGAAACTTCAGTAGAGGGGAGTTGCAAGTGTCAAACCTTTTTGAAGATGTAACTGCAATATTGGCCATGGAAAACTTATTGGTCATTTCGCTAAGCTATTTATTGAAGTTACTCAAAACGTTGACAGGATGAACAACACAGCAACACATACACTATAAATTGATTGATAAAGCAAAGAAAAATTATCCCCGACAGACAAGACAATTAGTGAAATCATCTACGAGTTGAGCTTTGAGCATTTGCAGTCATTCAGCAAACTTTTTCAAGACGAAGACAAACGTTTCGTCTTTGGAGTTTAGACAGTCGTTTAACTAATGAAGTCGTATTTTTCGTTAAGTTTGTAATATTTTTATATGTAAAATATGCCAAATTCCAATATAAAATACCGTCTTATCAAACCCGAAGAAACGCTTGCGGATTTTGTCTATTGTTTTTCAGCTTTACAGGACGTGTCGCATATAGAGGAAGGCATTATTATTCCGAATGGAAAAGTTGATTTGATTTTTACCGTTACAGATAACGGTCAATTGCGTACTGCATTATTAGGATTAGAAACCAAGCCTAAAATAACAAATGTAAAAGTCTCAGCTTTTTTAGCAGTGAATTTCAATCCGCTTGCTGTAGAGTATGTTTTGCAGGATTCCATTGCCGATATAAGGAACAGCGGAAAAGGACTCCCCAACCATTTTTGGGATTTTACGGTGAATGATTTACACGATTTTGATGCCTTCTGCGAAAAAGCCACGCACAAAATCCTATCTGTGTTACCTGATAAAATTGATGAACGCAAACGCCAATTATTCAAACTGATTTTTGCTGCCAACGGAGAAATTTCGGTAAAAGAACTTTCCGAAAAGGTGCATTGGAGCGAGCGGCAAATTAACCGTTATTTCAATCAACAATTCGGACTTTCTTTAAAAGCGTATTGCAATATTCTCCGTTTTCAGGCTTCGCTTACCCATATTAAGAAAGGCGAATTATATCCACAACTCAATTTTACCGACCAATCCCATTTCATCAAAGAAATTAAAAAACTTTCGGGCGTTTCGCCCAAAGAACTTCACAAAAATGAAAACGACCGTTTTTTACAATTTTTAGTTCCGGCAGCAAAATAATTTTGCAGCATTAATTTTAATCACAAAAATTATGTTGTTACAAGATAAAAAAGTCGCTGTTATTGGTGCAGGTCCTGTTGGATTAACCTTTGCAAGATTGCTGCAACAGGAAGGAGTAAACGTAAGTGTTTATGAACGCGACATAAATCAATACGCCCGGATAAAAGGCGGTACGCTTGACTTGCTTAAAGATATGGGACAGGCTGTTTTTGAAAAAGCGGGAATATTAGCTGCTTATTTTGATAACGCAAGGCCAACAGCACGAAGAATTGCAGACATCCACGGGAACGTAGTTCAAACGCTTCCTATATCTGACAATCCGGAAATTGACAGAAACGATTTGAGAAGGATACTGCTTGAAAGCCTGCATCCTCAAACGGTCATTTGGGACAGAAAGTTTATCTCCATTGAAAAAAAAGAAGGAACATTCCTGCTGCATTTTGAAAATGACATCACAGAAACCGCAGATTTGGTAGTTGGCGCAAACGGCATTATGAGCAGGTTGAGAAAAGAAATGACCGAAGTGCCTGCAAGATATACAGGAACCATTACTATCACGGGCGAGGTGCTTGACTATGCATCCCAATGCCCCAATTTTAAAAATATATGTGCTGACGATAAAATAATAGCTAAGGATGACCGCATCTTTTTTCTTTCCCAACCCAAAACAAACGGTGAGCTATATTATTATGTTTGCTTTCGCCAACCTGAGAGTTGGTTAAAAAGTCATAACCTCAACCTCAATGATAATCAGCAAATAGCTGCTTTTTTAAGTAGCCTGTGCTATGAATGGGATGGTGCTTACAAAGAACTTTTTGCAGCAACAAGTGAGTTTACTTTATTGCCGATGTATCAGGTTCCCTTGGAAAATTGGCACAACCATAGCCATATCACTTTAATGGGCGATGCGGCGCACGGAATGCCGCCCTATGCAGGCGTAGGCGTAAATACAGGTTTATTGGACGCTTTGCATCTGGCAGAAAATTTGACCAATAGGGAATTTGAAAGTATCCAGGCTGCAATTGATGATTATGAAAGACAGATGTTTGCTTATGCTTCGGAGGCACAACAACAAACCGCATCCAACGAAGCTGCACTTTTTCCAAAAGAGTAGTGCATTTTAATATCCCTTATACAACAAATGAAGTCGAAGAAATATAATCTATGGATTATAGTCGGAATTGTGTTGTTAAACTCCATTGGACTTTCGATTGTAATTCCGTTGTTGCCCTTTTTGATTGGAAACTATTTGCCGCAACAACAAATAGTTGTAGGAATTAGTTTGCTGATGTCGATATACGCCGCCTGTACATTTTTTGCTGCACCTGTGTTTGGTGCGCTGAGCGACAGGTACGGAAGAAAAAAACTCCTGCTGATCAGTTTAGTCGGTTCGGTATTTGGCTATGTATTGTTTGGTATCGGTGGTGCATTATGGATTCTTTTTGTCGGAAGAATTATTGACGGGCTTACCGCAGGTAACATTACTATTTTATTACATAGCCGACTCCACAGAAGCTGATGAAAGAGCAAAATGGTACGGCTATATAGGTGCGGTTATGGGAATAGGAAAAATCGGCGGACCGGCACTCGGCGGTTTATTGGGAAGCATTTCAATAGGGCTCACTTTTTTTATAACAGCCGCTTTGATTTTTCTTTCAGCCGTTGCGGTTTATTTTCTGCTCCCCGAATCTTTACCAAAGGAAAAGCGAACAACACATTTATCGCTTAACAGCTTCAATACCTTTTCGCACTTCAAAGATATTTTTCTGTTAGAGGCTTGAAATTTTTTGTTTTGATAGGTCTGTTGTTTTATGTGGGGATAAATGTTTTTCAGTTCAACTTCACACTTTTTTTAAAAGATATTTATCATGGGACGCCTGTACTTATCGGCAGCATCTTAACTTTTGTGGGTATTTGCGAAATTATTACAAGAGCCATTTTACTGCCGTGGTTATTGAAGCTGTTTTCGGATAAAAATATTGGAACAGCAGGATTAATTATCGTGGGTATCGGCCTAGGTTTAATTCTCACGAGTATTTATGTAAATTCAGCCGTCGTTATTTCCCTTGCGGTAATTGCCATCATTTCAGGCGAAGGTTTATTCGACCCCATTTACAACGGAATACTATCGAAATCAGTCGAGGAAAACGAACAAGGAAAGTTGCAAGGCTTAAATCAAAGCCTGCAATCGGCAAACAATGTGCTGGTTCCGTTGGGCGTGGCTGCCATTTATTTTTACAGTCCTACCATTTTATATGCAACAGTAATGTTCATAGCCTTTGGTGCTGCTGTGATGTTTACCAATTATAATTCTTCGAATCAACAGCGGAAATAAATATAATTTGGACGAGACTATTTGCACAAACTGCGATAGCTTGATCCCTCCAATTGACCACCTTTAATCTATTGATCAGGTAACTCCAAAATTGGCAAAGATGGGTCAATTCAAATGGCTTATCAATTAACCAGCGGACAGCAGATTACGATATCCATCATTCACCTCACAAAAATGTTAAAAATGGCAAGAAAGCTTTGATATATGAACTCTGGAACTATTACAATTTTCTTATATCTTAGAAATGACTTTTCACAAACAAAAGTTGATCTAAAGCAATTACTTATATATTTTGCTTTAAAACAGATGTCTGATAAAACAAATTGGGAATTTGGACAACTTTACAACCCAAGAAGTGGACTAGCTTTTAAATTTGAACTTAAAGAACTTATTTCTAAAATATCTGGTGGAAAATCACAAAGCGAAGCATTTGAAAGTCTTTTAAATGGACTAGTGAGGAAGGTTCAAATAGATAGTAATTTTTAAAAATTTTAATATGGAAATACAAAGAACAATTCATAATGTAAGTCATAATTTCCACATATTATTTGATGTAAAAGATCATCGAAATGTTATTGGAAATATTGAGGTTAATAAAAATGTTGAAAACTTTAGGAGACTAGAAAATAGCTCTGAAATTTTAAAGAGCATTTTACATAAAGCATTGTACGAAAATTTTCAAGCAAGATGATACAGTATCTAAAGAAGTCTTTATTGATGGCTGTTTACATAGATCGAAGTGTACAAAAGTGGTGCACGATCAAGATGTTGCAACATCTTTTTTTCTACATTTCCGCAAGAATCCCGCCATATTAAACACTTACAGATCAGTGTTTTATATTTTTTTACAGATAAATTTAAAAATGCAATTGTACTATTTTACTACACCTCCAACCTTATAAATTACTGTAAATTGAAAAATTAACATTTTCGAATGCAACAGTGATAAATGATACATTTGGCCTGTATACCTCAATTTTCATTTATTTTAGGACAAAATAATTTAAAATGCTAACAAGTATCGTTTAAGCTTTTATTAAAATGTCTTAATTAATCTACCTATTAATTCTCTGTTGGATTTATTGACTCCAAAATCTTTTGATAGTCTTGACCATTTACTAATTGCTGATGTTGTTTGCTCAATAACATTCTCTATGAATTCTATTGATAGTTTAGCCTCCTTTCCTAATTTAACAAGATGTTTTGTTGTTACATTTTTGCCTTCTCCTAAAATCATGGTACTCTGCTCTCCGCCAGGACCTGCCGAAAATGTTAAATCGTAGGCAGGAGAAAGTTTCCAGTTGCCGTTTTCGTCCATTAAAAAGCTAAAGTTCTTTGCGTGGTCATCCCTGTTATGAGCCATTACATTGAAGACCGCCAGTCGATACATTTTTTCGACTTCACGAATATCCTTGGTCAGGGTTGCGGTCAAGTTCAGTAAATCTTCATAATCAAGCGAAGGTAGCCTGAAATTGCTATGCAGCAAACCACTTACAGTGTGCATATGTAATCTTCTATTTCCATCCCTATCGAATCTTTTTACTCCAAAATAACCGTTCCCATTTTGAGAGGAAAATAAATGCACGTCCGGCATTGAGATACCAGCTTCTGCAGCCATCAGCGCATAGACATATTCAATGGCTCCTGAATCGGGACCGTCCTGTGAATTAGAAAACTTAACCAACCAATGTTCAAAATTTTCGTCTAAGTTTTGAGCTCCGTATAAAATATTTTTACGTTCGCTATCTACGCCAATAAGTGCTTTTGGTCTGGCACCTGCCGAAGAACCATTTAAAGCTAACAGCTCAGTAATTACCTCTTCCGAACTTCCTTCCAGGACTTTTTCAGTTTGTACAGCCAGCAAATCCAGGTCGACTTTATCTTGCGGCACTTCAGGACTATTATCCGGCTCATAGACCAATGCTCCCATTCCGTGCATACCTACGTGAGCAAGGCGGTCCAGTGGTGAAACATCTGATGGCATCAATCCAAAGGTTCTGATCATCCTGTCAAATAGCAATCTTCCCCAGCCATCCGGCAAGCTGTCGCTGAATACCCCGGCCAATCCGTCAAATGGATGCAGAGGCAATTCACTAAGGCCTCTTTTCAAGGGCAGTCTGAAAGGAGATATTTCAATTCCTGCGTCGAGAAAATTGTCATCATATTGGAAATAGATGACACCGTTACGTATAGCAAGACGTCCAACATGCTGGACTGCCATGCCAAAATCTAACCCTACTTTTATTTCTGAAACAGGCTTAATCATTTTCTTCGACCTCTTTTTTTAATTATAGTATCATCTTGTTTCAAAACATCGTCTATTGAAGTAAAAGCTGGCTTATCTGGCTTAAGAGCATCAAGCATTTCTTCCAATCCTCCAACCACCATCAAGATCTTTAGAAAAGAGTCCAGCGAAATCAATCCTTTTTGCTCAAACTTCCTAAGGGTGGAAAGTGCTACACCTGAACGTTCAGCCAGACCTTCCTGAGTAAGCTCCATCAGAAGCCTCCGGTCACGAACGTGAGTAGCAATCATCTTTTGTGCCTTAGACATTGATATAAATAACATAACTGTATTATTTAACTATAATTACAAGCAATAATTATCATTATTGTATAACAAATATAAAAAATTGTAAGCTATAAAATCAACTAAAATATATTATCTTTTTATTTTGTTTTCGATCTGCTCATTAGTTTCATTTTGATAATTCATTCCAGACGTCAAAATTTTTATTAAATTCTGTAGTGAATGGTGTTTACTCTGCGCAGCTCGCTTTCGGAAATATACGAGAACTTCGCGGCAAGATCCTACATAATATCTTAAGAAAAACCTATGTTATATTAAATCCTTCTAAATTTACAATGGTAATTTCTCAGTCTTTGTTATCGAATTTTGAAAGGTCATAATCCTTTCCCAAATTTCCAAGAACATTGACTTTAGCATCGGGAATGGTTTAAATGATGGTTTCTACCTACAACAATCAGTTGCCTACTGAAGTTTCCCCGTTCCATCGATTCGTGCATCGATACCGTCCAAATAAGACGACAAAAACAACAAACCTAAACTGCGTCTTCTTTGGTAAAGAGATTGATGAAATCACAAGTCTTTTTTGATATCTGCTTTTCTTATCCCTGTTCCATACCACTTAATCATTATTAATACTTAATTTCAAAATTTCATCTACAATTATTACTTTAAGAAACCGTCACCCCGAAAAGATGTCCAATCAAAGCGGTAATTCCCATGGCAACCGTTCCCCAGAAACAGATTCTTAAAACAGCAATTCCGATTTTTGAACCGCCTGTTTTTGCTGAAATCGCTCCTAAAATCATTAAGAAAATGATAGAAAATCCATACTGAAAATACACCATTTGTTTAATCGGAGCTAAAAGTGAAACCGCAAATGGCAGCAATGCGCCCAAAGCAAACGAACCGAATGATGCAAACGCAGCCTGCAAAGGTTTTGCCTGTGTTATTTCATTGATTCCCAACTCATCATGAGCGTGAGCAGCCAAAGCATCGTGTTCCGTGAGTTCTTTGGCAACTTTTAAAGCGGTTTCTTTACTTACGCCGCGTCTTTCATAGATCTTTGCCAATTCTCTCAACTCCACTTCCGGCATTTCTTCAAGCTCGCGTTTTTCTCTTAAAAGATCAGCTTTTTCGGTATCTTCCTGTGAACTTACCGACACGTATTCTCCTGCTGCCATAGACATCGCTCCGGCGATCATTCCTGCTAAAGCGGCAAGAATAATGGTATTTCTGTCGGGGTTGGCTGCAGCAACACCAATGACGATACTTGTGGTAGACAATAATCCGTCATTTGCACCTAAAACCGCAGCACGAAGCCAACCTACCCTATTCACATAATGTTTTTCCAATTGATGATGCATAAGCTTTATTTTTTTATTAAAAAATGACTTGCCAAACATCTTTAGCAAGTCAAATTTAAAATGATTTTATTTAAATCTCAAATTCAGGGAAATAATATCAGACTTCATTCCCACGGATTTCGTGTAATGTCCGTATCTGATTTCCAGCATATTCAGCCTTTCAACACCAAATAAACCGTTCTTCGGACTGATTCTGATTCCTGCTCCGTAAAAATGACTGTCGAATTTTGAAAGGTCATAATTACTCGTATAAAAGTCATCGAAAGCCGTGTGTTGTTGATAAGGCGCAAAATATTTAGCCGCAGTCTGAGAATAATACCTGTAAAACGGGCTTACCGAAATAAAAGGCGAAATTTTCACAGGTGTTTCCAGGCTGAAAGTATTGGATTTCAAGCCCCAATCGTCGGTATAATAACGATAATACGCTCTCAGAATCACTTTGTCCCCGAGGAAATAATTCGCTCTTACTCCCAAAGGAATTTTAAACCTTTTATCCGGCAAAGCTTCCTGATGAACTGAATTATCATTGAAATAAACCCTGTGGAAAGGCAAACTTAAATATCCCGTCTGCTGAACACCATCCGCCAAAAATTCAACCTGAAAATTCTGATTAATGATCTGCGAATAAGAAAGTGACAGCGCAAAAGTATTTCTTCCGCTGGTTCCGTAGTTTTCGTGTTCTCCCCCGGTGCTTCCGTTTGTTCTGAGTTCAATCGGAGCAATCAGCTTTACCTGATCCAGATAAGCCTGGAATTTCGCCGTAAACTCTCCCATTCTGTTCTTGGTTTTTTGCGAAAACCCGATGTTTGCACCATAAGATGCATAATCAAATTCAAAAGAGGTAGAAACACCCGCCATTAAAGTCGTTCCTTTTTCAGTATTCTCACGGCTCCAGCTTAATGCAGGATAAATTCTGTTGTCTGCGTGGGAAGCGGATGAATTGGCTTTCAGATCGATCATATCCGACGAAGCGGAAGTATAATGATCGATCCCGACACTGAGATCGAATTTGTTTTTCCTGTCTTTCTTGTCGTATTTTACCATAGTTACATCGATGGTATTGGAAATATCGGTCAGTTTTTCCGTCCCGATTCCTCCCGTCACTGCAGAATTGTTTCCGTTTTGTTTATAATAGCTTGAAACTAAATTAGCTTCATCAAAAGTCAGTTTTTTAGGCTGTTCATTATTTGTGTTTTCCTGTGCTTTTGCGTTGAAAATTCCGAAAAGAGCAATAACACTTACGATCAATTTTTTCATTTTTGAATCACAATTAAATTTTACGATTACTCTTTTTTAGTTACATCCGCAACCACCGCCGACTTTTCCGGCATTTGCGCCCGAAGATCCTTCTCTGTAAGATTGAAAGCTGAGTTCAGTCTTTTCAATCGTTCTGTTTCCCAGAACCATTTCGGCGTCGTTCAATTTATTTTTTTCGTACTCTTTTACAGTTGTACACGAGTTCAATAATGGAATTGTCAGTATTGAAAGTACAGCAATTGTTCTGTAATTTAAAGCGTTGAATCTTCGCAGCCCGGCTTGAACGGAGCTCTTTTTGTGAGGAACGAACAAAAAAGCGGGAGTGGAAGACGGATAAAGCTGCTCAAACAAATATTCGACAAGCTTTTGACTGTTTTTTATAAGGTTTTTCATTTTAAATTAATGTTTTGAGATGAATAAATTTTGTCATGGTCATCAATAATGATGCATTCCAGATGATTGATCTGGTTGATCATATTGAGCGCCGCATCGATTCCCATAATGCTTACGGGAGTCGCCATTGCATCGGCAATTTCTGCGTTGGGACAAAAAATAGTAACACTTTTCACGCCCGAAACAGGCATTCCTGTTTTTGGATTAATGGTATGAGAATATTTTTTACCGTTGATCACGACGAATTTTTCATAATTCCCGGAAGTTGCAACCGCCATATTGGTGATATTCATGTAGGAAAATGGCTGTTTGGCATTATCGGGATCGGCAATTCCGACAGTCCAGGGTTTTCCGTCTGCCTGATTTCCCCAAGTTGTTAAATCGCCCGAAGCATTCACAATTCCGGAAGTCACACCTCTGTTCTGAAGCATTTGTTTTGCCATTTCTGCAGCGCAACCTTTCCCGATTCCTCCGAAACCGATCCGCATTCCTTTTTCTTTGAGGAAAACGGTTTGATTTTCGCGATCAAGAATAATATTCTGATAATTAACGAGTTTCAGATGTTCTTTAATCAGTTCAGGATTGGGGAGTTCTTTCATTTCGCGATCGAAATTCCAGAAACTTTTATCGATTCCTCCATAGGAAATGTCGAAATATCCGTCAGTTATTCTGCTGATCCTCAAACTTCTTTCAATCAGGTCAAAAATCTCCCAATCTACTTTTACAGGTTTGATTCCGGCATTTCTATTGATGAGATTCGTCTGGCTTTCTTCACTGAATGTTGTCAGAAGTTTTTCGATCCTCCTGATTTCGTTAATCGCTGCATCAATATGCTGATTTGCAGAATTTTCATCATTGCTTACAACGGTAATTTCAAAAGCGTTCCCCATTAATTTCTGAGGTCTTTTGAATTCTCTTAACATACCTTTTATTTTTGATTTTCTTTGATACTTCTTATCTCTTTGCTGAAAGCTAATGCATTTTCAGATGGAAGACCTTCCCAGCTTTTCAGGATTTTGCCTTCCGAATTCAGTAGCAATGTGTAAGGAAATAATCCTTTTTTATTGTACTGATCAGCAAGTGAAGCGTTTTCTTTTTTCAGTTCCTGGGAAAGCTGATTTTTTTTATTTCTCGGAAAATCTGCATTGATGTAAACGACGACATTTTCTGTTTCCAGCTTTTTAAATTCATCGGTTTCGATGATATTTTTATGAAGTTTGATGCATGGAATACACCAGTCGGAACCGGAGAAATTCAAAAGGATAAGCTCTTTATTTTGCGAAGCTTGTTTTTTGGCATTTTCCAAACGGCTTTGCGCATGGATGCCAACAGCGAATACAACCATGAATATGGCTGAAAATAGTGTTTTCATTATTTAATTTTTATAATGATTTTAGAGAATAATGATGTTGTTTGATTGCAGATCAATCAAATTAAATAGATTATATGGACAAAGATTTCGGTGGTTCCCAGACGGATCCTGTAAATCCTTTGTAACAAAAATCTTCATCTTTTGAAGGAATTTTATGAGATTGTAATGGCCTGAAACTTTCAGCCTTTGCTTCAAAATAAAAGCCTGGGTGAATCGTGAATATCAAAGTTAATGGGGCAGAATGAATTACAAACGGCAGTTTCTGATCTTTACCATAATCTCCGTCTTTAACGGGATTTTCATAATGGGTTTTCAGAAACGCTGTAAGAGACATTTCCGGATTCAACTTTTTGTGTTCCCAATAATGTTCTATCAAAGTCGGAATTTTCAACAGCTGATATACTTCAATTGTTGAAATTAAATACAGTGACAATAACAGTATGGAAATCAATTTTTTCACAAATCAAAATTATAAAATATTTTATTAAGAATGATTATTTTTTATTTCCTTTCCAAAAGCCTTTTTAGAAGCTTATAGATCTCAAACCACAGCACAGAAACTGCAGCAGTAAGGAATGTTAATCCTAATTCTTTTACTGTAAGAGGCGCTACACTAAAGAATCCTGATACCGGCTTTACATATAGAATAACAAACAATAATACAAGAACCAACGCGGAAATTCCTGCTAATAAATAATTACGATTTTTAAAACTTTCAAAAATGCTGTAATAGAAAGATCGATTTACTAAACTCAGTAAAATATTCGCAAATATTAAAGTGCTGAACACCAAAGCTCTTGTTGTAGGCTCATCATTCCCCAGGTGAACAGAATATTGATACATCCATAGTATTCCTGCTGTGATAACCAATCCCTGAATAATACTTACCATAAGCTCTCCCCAGTTCAGAAATGTATCTGTAAGCACTCTTGGAGGTCTTTGCATTGCATCTCTTTCAATAGGCTCATTTTCATACACAATAGAACAGGTAGGTCCCATTACCAGTTCAAGAAAAATAACGTGAACCGGGGTAAATATGTGAGGGAATACCCATCCCAGAAATAAAGGTAAAGAAACTGTAAGGATAATGGGAATATGAATAGAAATGATGTACTGAACAGCTTTTTTGATATTGGCATAAATTCTCCTTCCCGCAGCAATTCCGACTACCAGCTTTTCAAGATCATCATTCGTAATGACGAGTGCTGCTGCTGATTTGGCAATTTCGGTTCCTTTATTTCCCATTGCGACTCCTATATGGGCCGCTTTTAATGCAGGTCCGTCATTCACTCCATCTCCCAACATGGCCACTACGTTACCCTGTGCTTTCAGCGCATTCACCACTTCAAGCTTTGCTTCAGGAAACATTCTTGTAAACAGAGTCGTTTTTTCAGAAAGCTTCATTAAATCATCTTCTGAACTTGCGGTGACCTCACTCCCATTAACGGCCGGAGCGTTATTGATAATCCCGGCCTGCAATGCAATAGCCTTTGTGGTATCCGCATTATCCCCCGTAATTACCTTTACCTTAATCCCCGCATTATAAATATGCTGAAGCACTTCTTTTATTTCTTTTTTAGGAGGGTCATAAAATGCGGTCAATCCTAAAAATTCAAAATTAAAATCCTGCTGGTTTTCAGGGAAATTATTTCCTTCGAAATGAGATTTGGCAACCCCAAGAACCCGATATCCCTTTTCACCAAATTCTTTTACGATATTTCTGATTTTATTTTTTTCATCTTCTGAAAGTTCAGAAACAGTAAGGATTGCTTCAGGCGCACCTTTTGCCGCAATAATTCTCTCTTTTTGTTCATTTTCAAAAAGATGGGTCATCATAGGAGGTTTTCCTTCCAACGGATATTCATGAAATAACTGATAATTTTTTCTGTCGTCAGAATCCTGAGTCTGCTCATACACCTTATGTAAGGTTATTTCCATCGGATCAAACGGAACTGGCTCACTGCTCCACATCGCGTAATCAATAAGTTCATCCAACTCTTTTGTCTTGAAATTCTCCTGTTCATAAATCGTATCAGACTTATAATCATAAAGATGCTTTAGCTGCATTGAGTTTTCGGTAATTGTTCCTGTTTTATCTGCACATATCACTGTAACACTTCCCAACGTTTCGACAATACTGCTTCGCTTGATAATAATTCCTTCCCGCATCAGCTTCCAGGCTCCCAAAGCCATAAAGGTGGTAAAAGCTACAGGAATTTCCTCAGGAAGTACAGACATCGCCAAAGTCAAACCGCTTAATAAGCTGGTCACAAAGTCTTCTGTTTTAATATAGCTGAAAATACATACCGCCAAAAAAATTATCAACCCAATAATCGCCATGCCTTTTACAAAATTCCGGATTTGAAGCTGTAAAGGAGATATTTCTTCTTTTATTCCCAGTATAGACTGCCCTATTTTTCCTACTTTGGTTTCTTTTCCTATTTGTTCTACCTCAAAAACTGCAAGTCCGGAAACAGTAATTGTTCCGCTGTATACTTTATTATCTTCTGATTTGCTGTCTTTAAAAACAGAGAAGCTTTCCCCTGTAAGTGAAGACTGATTAACGGAAAAATCATTGCTATGTACAATTGTACCATCTGCATTGATCAGATTTCCTTCTTCGGTAATACAGAGATCTCCCACTGCAATTTCAAAGGTGGGTATTTTAATAATCTTTGAATTTCTTATGACCGTGCTTAAAGGCTCGTTCAATTTTTCAAGTTCTTCCAGGGCCTTTTTACTTCGGTTATCCTGGTAGAAAGAGATAGCCGTAACTCCTATTATCGCGACCAACATAAATAATGCCTCACCATAGTCACCTATGATTACATAGATAAGGGAAACACATATCAATAAAATAAGCATGGGTTCTTTCAGAATATCAATAAGCATATCTGCCCATGTTTCTTTTTTAACTGCTTCAAGCCGGTTATATCCGTATTTTTTTCGGGAAGCTTCCACTTCCGCTTCTGTAAGACCTTTGAGATTTTCAGGGATATTATAATTCATGTGAAATGGATGTAGTATTAAAATTACTGAATGTTTTTGTCATAGCAGAATAATATTGATGATTTTAATCCTTAATTGATCTTCTTTTTAACCTGAACCACCCATTTTTCTATTTCCGATTTATCCCTAGAAGATAATTTTGCATCATGATGGATTATTGTATACGAGCTAAGAGGCATTTCTCCGCTTTTAACGGTTTCGGCAACTTCATCTAATTTCTTCAATTTCTTTTCTTTAGTATAGGTATTAAATTCATCAAAATTCAAATGCCTCTTCCCTGAATTGACATGATCTGCCAACCACCATTTTACCGGCTGTATATTACTATACCAAGGATAAGCTGTATGATTAGAATGACAATCGTAACAGCTTGTTTTTAATAAGCCCTGTACATGGGATGACACCTGATAATGTTTTTCAATTGCATTTTCAGAAGGAGTGGCTGATATATTTTTATCAGTATCAAAAAATTGGATAACGATGAGAAACAGAACTATAAAGCCTGCTCCTATTTTTATTAAAGATGATGTTTTCATAATTTGTATTTATCTATAAGTTCTTTTATTATTCATCTGCAGTGTTCTTAAGTTTCATAAGAAGGGTATAAGCATTCTTGGTGACAATTTTCTTATTTTTAAAATCATCGGTATTAAGTATCTGTATGAACCCGTTCTCTGTTTCACCCAATGTTACAGGAGTCAAGCGGTAGGTACGTGTTTTCTCTTCCACAAAAACAAAGTCTTTCCCTTCAAAATTGATAATGCTTTCTTCAGGAACTGCATTGGAAAAAGAGGTACTTGTTTCTATTTCTGCATTCATATACATTCCAGGAACAAGGCTCTGGTCATATTTTTCAAAATGACAGTGTACTTCAGCCATACCTCCCGGGTTAACATCCTTACTGATCAGAATGATCTCTCCATAATATTTTTTATCAGGAGCCGCATTCGTGTAGGCCGTAAACCGTTGTCCCATTTTGAGGTTTCCAAGATCTTTTTCGTATACTTTAAGGTTAAGATGTATATCATCCGGATTGATGAGTTCAAAAAGGACATCCGAAGGATTTACATATTTTCCGATATTCACATTTACCTTACTCACAAACCCATTGATACTGCTGTAAACCGGAACGCTTTTTTTAATATTCCCGGAATTCAGCGATGCTGGGTTAATATTGATAAGGCGGAGCTGCTGGGCCAGAGAGTTCATCAGGATTTTCTGGCTGTTCATTTCAGACTGGGCCTGCTGCATGACTTTATCACTGGTAGCCTGACTTTGATTAAGGGTTTTCTGACGGTTATAGTCCAGTTCTGCAAAATGCATTTTGGACCTTGCCATTAAATAATCCTGCTGAAGCTGTATAAACTGCGGGTTTTCAATAACGGCAATCACCTGCCCTTTTGAAACCGGCTTGCCCGGCAACAGGCTGCTGGATTTGAGATATCCGCCCAGTGGAATACTTACCGAAACCAGGTTTTGCGGAGGAACATCAATCATTCCATTAAGCTTTAAAAGCGAAGATATCTTCTGTAAAGAAAGGGTTGTAGTAGCTATAGGAGCATTTTTTAATTGGGCTTCAGTAAGCGTTACTACGTTTTCATCTTTGGAAGAGACCACTGCTGGTATCGGCTCCGTTTTTCCATGGTCTTTACACTCATAAAACATGAGCAATCCTATTATTGGCAGAGAATATGATATGATTTTAAATTTACGTTTCATTATTATGGGTTTAAAGTAAGATATTCCAATTCTATAGCACTCTGATTCAGTTTCCAGACTGCATCGGTATAACTGTTTTTTAAGGTGACTGCCTGATTGACCAATATTACAAATTCGAGGTAATTGATCTCTCCGGCAAGAAACTGTTTTTTAGCTGTTTCAGTGATAACATCGGCGTTTTTAAGTTCTGCGCTTTCATAGCGGGAAATAATGTCAAGATTAGTCTGATAAATCCCGGATGCTTTTTTACGCTGATTCTGCAGGTTGAATTCCATATTGGCAATATCATTTTCAGCAACTGATTCTGCAATTTTAGCAGCCTGAATTCTGGCTCTCTGTCCGCCTGAAAAAACAGGAACCGAAACACCCAGCTGTACGGAATGAAATTGTGGTGCAGAGCCGTACACTTTGTCATCAGCCCCCGTTCCTTTAAAACTGTTAAGATTGTAAGCAAGCTGCAATCCCGGAAGCAGCTTAGCTTTTTCAAGGGCTGTCTGCTGTTCGGAAACTTTTTTCTGCTGCTGCAATACCTGGATCACAGGATGTGAACTCAGCTCTTCTTTAAGTCCTCTGCTAAATAACTTCTTATCTTCAGGAACAAAATCTGTTTCAGTATTCAAAAGCCATTGCAGCTGATATTTCAAAACTGAAAGCTCCTGATTCAGCTGCTTCAGCTGTATTTCAATAGCAGATTTCTGGTTGGAAGCAGTTGTTTTTTCCAAAATATTACTTTCTCCTGCTTTCAGACGAATGCTTGCTTTATCCAGAAAGTCGGTATACAGCTTTAATGTTTCCTGCAGAAGCTTTTCTTTTTCTTTCCAGTAGAGAATATTATAAAAAGTAAGGCTTACGGCTTTCTTTAGCTCATATTCTTTAAGGGAAACATTCAGCAGAGACTTTTTCCATTCTTCCGTATAAAGATTCTTCTGTTTTTTATATACAGTAGGAAATGCTATATTCTGAGAAATACCGAATTTCATATCTGTCAGGGCACTGTTGATTTGCCCATAATCCATCGTAACTCCTGTCTGAGGAATATCTGATGCTGATCTGACAAGTGCCTTTGAATACTCGGATTTTAATTTTTCATTTTTAATAATCCTATTATTTTTCAAAGCGACATCAACAGCTTCCTCCAAAGTAACAGGGGTTTGGGATTTTACTTCAAGACCAATAAAACAGAATAAAAATACCAATACGGAAGCTATATTTCTGTTTTTCATTTTTTTCATTTTGATTCCTTTTTCAATATTTACATAAAGCAATGGTAAAACAAACAGAGTAAGGAAGGTTGCCACTATTAATCCTCCGATAACAACTGTAGCCAGTGGCCGCTGTACTTCGGCTCCGGCCCCGTTACTCAATGCCATCGGGATAAAGCCCAGCGAGGCAACAAAGGCGGTCATAAGGACCGGGCGGAGACGTGATTCTCCTCCGTCAATAACAATTCTTACAATATTTCTCATTCCGCTTTTGTAAAGACGGTTAAACTCAGATATTAAAACAATTCCGTTCAGCACAGCTACTCCAAAAAGTGCAATAAACCCTACTCCGGCACTGATACTGAAAGGCATTCCTCTCAGAGCCAGAAAAAATACTCCTCCGATGATGGAAAGAGGAATTGCAGTATAAATAAGTAAGCTTTCTTTTACAGATTTAAATGCAAAAAACAACATTACAAAAATAAGGGCAAGTGCAATAGGAACCGCAATCATGAGGCGCTGTTTGGCATTGTTGAGGTTCTCAAAAGACCCTCCATAGGTCATATAGTAACCCGTAGGGAGCTTTATTTTCTGATCTACTTTTCCCTGCAGCTCTTCAACAATGCTTTGTACATCCCTGTCCTTTATATTAAAACCTACGACAATTCTTCTTTGGGCATTTTCTCTCTGAATCTGGTTGGGACCATTCTTCACTTCCACTTTGGCAAGCTGAGACAGCGGAATCTGATTTCCAAAAGGTGTGGGAACCAAAAGATTCTTAATATCGGTAACATTTTTCCGGTCTTTGGTATCGAGGCGTACTACCATATCGAAGCGTTTTTCACCTTCAAAAACCAGCCCTGTACTTTGTCCGGCAAATGCCGTATTGACAATTCTGTTAATATCTGCAACAGATAGGTGGTACTGGGCAATTAAAGGGCGGTTGTATTCTATAATTACCTGAGGCATCCCGGAAATAGGTTCGATGTAAAGATTCTGTGTTCCTTCAACAGTTTCTATAATTTTACCAAGTTTCTGAGCATTCTGGGAAAGAACATCCAGATCATCACCAAAAATTTTCACTACTACATCCTGTCTTGCTCCGGTCATCAATTCATTAAAACGCATCTGCACAGGATATTGAAAGCTGGCTGTAATTCCGGGTACTTCCTGAAGCTGTTTCCCCATTTTATCCGCTAATTCGGGAAAAGTAGAGGCAGAGGTCCATTCTTTTTTATCTTTCAGGATAACCATCATATCAGAAGCATCCATCGGCATTGGGTCTGTAGGTACTTCCCCGCTCCCGATCTTTGTAACGACCTTCCGCACCTCGGGAAATCTTGATTTGAGAATATGTGCTGCTTTTTGGGTACTTTCAATTGTTGTGGTCAAATTACTTCCCGGAAGCACTCTTGTGTCTACGGCAAAATCTCCTTCTTCAAGGGAAGGAATAAATTCGCCCCCCATTTTGGATAAAATGAAAACGGCTGTTATAAATAAGACTGCCACTACCCCAAAAACTATTTTGGGTACTCTGAGAAGTTTGAGCAAAACTTCAAGATAGATCTTCTCTACCTTTTTCATCATGCTGTCTGATAAAGTAGGTTTATTACTTCTTTTTCTCAGCAATACCGCACTCATCATCGGAATATAGGTCAGTGAAAGTAAAAATGCTCCTAGCAGCGCAAAAGCTACGGTCTGTGCCATGGGTTTGAACATTTTCCCTTCAATTCCCTGCAGGGTAAGAATTGGCAGATAAACAATCAGAATAATAATCTGTCCAAAAACAGCACTGTTCATCATCTTTCCGGCAGAATCAATAACTACAGCATCCATTTCTGATTTGCCTACAGAAAACATTCTTTTGAATTTTGAATTATGGGTCAACTGATGCAGAACAGATTCCACAATAATAACTGCCCCATCAATAATAAGCCCGAAATCCAAAGCCCCAAGGCTCATAAGGTTCCCGCTGACTCCAAAAAGGTTCATCATACAAATTGCAAATAACATAGCAAGAGGAATCACTGAAGCCACCAATAAACCGGCTCTTATATTCCCAAGGAATAATACAAGAACAAAAACCACAATCAATGCTCCTTCTGTAAGATTTTTTTCAACAGTACCAATAGCATTATTCACCATTTTGGTTCGATCCAGGAAAGGCTCTATCACGACTCCTTTTGGAAGCGTCTTCTGAACCTGAGCGATTTTCTCTTTTACATTTTTAATCACCTGGTTACTGTTTTCACCCTTAAGCATCATAACGACCGCTCCTGAGACTTCTCCTTCATCATTAAAGGTCATGGCTCCGTATCGGGTCGCAAAACCCGGCTTTACTTCTGCAATATCTCTTATAAACAGCGGGACATCGTTTGTTTTTGTAGCAATAGAAATATTTTTAATTTCTTCAATGTTTCCGACCAAACCTTCACTTCTAATGTATAAAACCGTAGGCCCCTTTTCAATATAAGCACCTCCTGTATTTTGATTATTAGCTTGTAGCGCATCGAAAACATCATTAATGGTAATTCCATAAGCATTCAACCTATCCGGATTGACTGCAATCTCATATTGTTTTAGCTTTCCTCCAAAGCTACTGACTTCTGCAACCCCTTTTACACCTAACAGCTGCCTCCTTACAATCCAATCCTGAATTGTACGAAGCTCCGTGATATTGTATTTTTTTTCATATCCTTTTTCAGGTCTTATTACATACTGAAAGATTTCACCTAGTCCCGTAGAAATAGGTCCTAGTTGGGGATTTCCTATTCCCTGCGGGATAACAGCCTGTACCTGCTGGAGCCTTTCAGCAACCTGCTGTCTGGCCCAGTAGATGTCAACATCATCTTCAAAGACAATGGTAACCAGCGATAGTCCAAATCTGGAAAAGCTTCTGATTTCCTTTAATCCTGAAATATTATTGTTGGCCTGTTCTATAGGAAAGGTAACAAGCCGTTCTATATCTGTTGCACCAAAAGAAGGTGCCATCGTAATGACTTGTACCTGATTATTGGTAATGTCGGGTACCGCATCTATCGGTAATTTAGTGACCTGATAGGAACCAATTCCCATAAGCCCTAATACCAACAATGCAATAATGAGTTTATTCTTTACAGAAAACTCAATGATTTTTGTAAGCATAAATGATTGATTATTAATCTTAATTATTGAGATAAGTTATAGGTATTCTGAAGCACACTATGAATACATCTGCATCTTTTGCAGATACTTTATGGCAAAGCGGAATACTCTCAATCAGAGAATGATTGAGAAAAATAGATTAAGATTGATAAAATTTTGGAGGCTCCCAGATAGAATTTAAAATTTCCTTATTGTAAAGCGCACTTTTGTAAAAGGTCTTTTTGATCTCAATAGAATTGTACACCTTCTCGGTAAAATGAAGATCTAAAATTGGATTAACGGTAAATGCAACAGAAAGAGGACTTGCGTGTGAAACAAAAGGTAGCTTTTGATCCTGATCATAATCATTATCTTTAACCGGATGATCATAATGCATTTTCAGAAATGCAGTAAACGACATTTCAGAATTAAGGTTTTTGTGCTGAAAATAATGCTCAATGAGAAGCGGCATTTTCAAAAGCTGATATAGTTCGGTTGTAGAAACCAAATAAAGGGATAACAACAATATGGAAATCAGCTTTTTCACTATAACAAAATTATGAAATATTTCATTAAGAACGATTTTAAATAAGCCCAATCATTGGTTTTTCATTATTATATTTTCTTAATAATACTCTTTCTAATCAGCAAATTGATAAAGTCTCTATAATCTATTTCATACCTATAAAGTCAATGAATAAGAATTGCGTTTGAACAATGTTGGCAATTCCCCAATATATGTGATATTCTAAGTCTATTGCTACCCATGAATCTTTACGATAAGGTCTTCAGAATTTATTATTTCACCACCAACTTTTACCGCTTCAACCATTTATTATATCATCGGTTTTAATATTTTGCTTTCTTTGTATTAATGAATGAGAATGAAAGAAAAATATATCTTTACAGTGCCTTTTTGATCACACTAATGGTCAATTCTGCAAAACTGATGGCCCTTAACAGTGATGGGATTATCGCCCGTTACTGGCAGTTCAATATTGGGGAATATGGCTACCAGTTTTTGTATAATATGGCATTCTGCCTTTTGTTACTGTATCTTAACCTGTCCCAGGGTAAGTTTCTGAGTGTCTTTAGAGAAAACAAACAATACTGGAGACTCTATATATTCAATGTCTTGGTGTTGGTGGCAGCAATTATACTGGGAAGTATGATCCATTCTTTGCTCTTTGGGACTCCCCAACTTACGGGAGGAAGAATTAGAGGATATTTTGTCCGGTTTTTGCTCAGCAGTATCATGATTGCAGTCGTTATCCGACTTATTCTTCTGATGCGTGAAAGCAGAAATAAGGACCTTATCAACGAGCAGCTCAATTCCGCTTACCTTAAGGCACAACTGCAATTGCTCCAGGAACAGCTTAACCCGCACTTTCTATTCAATACATTGAGCAGCCTTTCTGCCATAGTAAGGGAAAATCCAAATCTGGCTCAAAACTATATTCTCCATCTTTCCAAAATCTTCAGATATACGCTGGTTCGTTCAGGTAACAATCTGGTAAGTCTTGAGAAAGAGCTTGAGCACCTGAAATCCTATATACAGCTGGTAAAAATGCGGCTGGAAAATGCATTTCAGATTCATATCAATATCAGCGAAGATTGTATAAACAAACAAATTCTTCATTTATCACTGCAACCCCTGGTGGAAAATGCTGTTAAACATAACAAAGCCACCCTTTCACATCCTTTAACTGTAGAGATTTATGAAGAAGACAAATGGCTTATTATCCGAAATAATCTCCAGCCCTCCATCAGTGAGACAGAAGGCACTGGGCTTGGTCTTACCAACCTGAATGAGAGATACAAACTGCAACTCCATAAAGAAATAGAGATTTTCCAGACAAAAGAATATTTCATCGTAAAGCTTCCCTTCTTATGAAAAAAAATTTACATATCGTCATTATCGAAGATGAAGCTGCAACCGCAAGAAATCTTGAATATATCCTGAAAGAAATCAACCCGGCAATCCAAATTGTGAAGACTTTACCAAGTATAGCAGAAGCAATGGATTGGTTCAGATTAAACGATAGTGATTATAATCTTATATTTTCGGACATAAAGCTTTCTGATGGGTTATCATTTGAAATCTTCAGACAGGTAAACATAAGAAAGCCCGTTATTTTTGTTACGGCATATAATGATTATGCTATCGAGGCCTTTCGTAACAACGGCATTGATTATGTTTTAAAACCTTTTGACACAGAAGAAATACAGCGGACTTTACTTAAATACAATACCCTTATTGCTGATGATTCAAAAAATAGACAGGACAAAACAGAATCTCTGCTAAAGAAGCTACAACATACAACAAAGCAATATAAAAAATCCTTCCTTATTCATTACTGTGGCAGGCTTATCCCTGTTGACGCGGCTAAAATCAATTGGTTCCATACCGCAAATGAAATCGTATACGCACATATGGCCGATGGCAGACAATATGTAGTGGAATTTACCCTGGAACAGCTGGAACATGAGCTCGATCCTACTCTATTTTTCAGGGCTAACCGCCAATTCATTATCAACAAGAATGCTGTAGATGCCGTAGAATATTTCTTTAATGGCAGACTGCTGGTCAAAATACATCCGCTACCTCAGGAACAAATCCTTGTCAGTAAAGCAAAAGCGATGCATTTCAGAAAGTGGCTGGATCAATAATGAATTCACCCCGGAATTTAGCAGCTTCATCCTTTTTTATCTTAAAGGAAATAATCGTTCTTGATACATTTGTTTCACCAAAAATTAAAATTTCCAAGATGATTTTAAAACAAAAACAATGGCCCATTCTTGTGACAGCATTTCTATGTATGACATTTGCAAATGTAACGGCACAGGCAAAAAAGTTAAAGGACAGTACTCCCGAACAGCGCGCAAAGATGATGACGGAGTGGATGACAAGTAAATTAGCATTAAATACTAAGCAGGTTGAGCAGGTCTCTGCTCTTAATCTTCAGTATGCCCAAAAGAACGACCCGATTCTGCAAAGTAATGAAGGTAAACTCGCTAAATTCAAAAAACTGAAAGCTTTACAGAAAGAAAAATCCAATGCCCTGAGCCAAATTCTGGATGCAGGACAATACAAAAAATATGAGGAAATTAAAGATCAGATGGTTCAACATATTAAAGACAAAAGAAAATGAAAAAACTATTCTATCCATGGGTAATGATTTTGTTTATTACCACTTCTGCATGCTCTCAAAGCACTAACGACACTGACGAAGCTGATCCTATTCAGCCAAAACTTGGCAACAGCTTTCAGGGACCTATTCAGAAACCGGCATCAGGATATGGTGCAGACGGAAATTTTGAAGTGGCTGAAATTGATTTTAATAACCCCCAGTACGCTGGAACACAGGTTTCAATTTTCTATCCTAAAGGAATTACTTCTCCCAGACCTACTATATTTTTTTCACATCCCTTTGGTGGTGAGGATAAAGAATACAATATAGAGCTGTATAACTTTATTGCCAAGAAAGGTTATGTGGTAGTATTTGTGCCTTATCGCACCATAGATATCAGTGTTGATCACCGTTACCAAACCCTGTGGGAAGGCTTCGTAAAAGCTGCCACAGATTATCCTAATATTATTGATACTCAGAAAGTAGGATTTATGGGACATTCTTTCGGCGGTGGGGCAACTATTGATCTTGCCTATAAAGCATTTACGGAAAAAGGTTGGGGACAAAACGGACGTTTTCTTTTCACCATGGCTCCGTGGTATTCCTTTAATTGGAACAGTTCATTAACTACCCAACAGCAATTACAGAGTTTTCCTTCCAATACCAAAATGATCACCCAGGTCTATGATGAGGACGATGTCAACGATCACAGAATGGCAATTGATATTTTTAAAAACATTAATATTTCTAACTCTGAAAAAGATTTTATTTACTTTAAATCATCTACCATTAATGGATACAATTATGTAACTGATCACGCAATGCCAAGTTCCCGAAAAGCCTTTGATGCATTAGATTATTATGGTGTATATCGTCTTTTAGATGCCATGATTGATTACAGCTTCAACGGAAACAGCAATGCCAAAAATGTTGCTTTAGGTAATGGTTCCGCGGCTCAGGTTACCATGCCTTCTTATAACGGACAATCGATGGTTCCATTGGAAGTTACAGATAATCCCACTCCTAAATATCCGCAAGGCAAATATCAGTTTCAATGCGGAGACAATACCAATCCACGAATTTCTTTCTGTAATTAATATGAAAGACAGCTTTCTTTGAATAAAACACATTTAAAATAATAATTAAAAAGGGTTTCCCGCTATGTGGAAGGTCTTTTTAATTATCAAAAACTATTTATTTTAGCAGCTCTAAATATAATCAATTAATAGTATATTGTGGTCAAAAACAATTAACAATGTCTGTCAAACATCAGGTCGAAAATCAAACAAAAAAAATCAAAAAATTCTTTGGTCTTTTAGGTCCCGGACTGACAACGGGAGCGGCTGATGACGATCCTTCAGGCATTGCTACCTATTCTCAGACAGGAGCTCAGTTTGGCTATGGTCAATTATGGACAGCCCTCTATATGCTCCCATTTATGACTGCCGTGCAGGAAGCCTGTGCAAGAATAGGAATGGTTACTGGTAAAGGACTTACCGGAGTTATCAAAGAGCATTACACCAAAAAAATACTCTATAGCTCTGTCGGATTGGTTGTCATTGCCAATACGATCAATATCGGAGCGGATATTGGAGCCATGGCAGCTGCCGCACAATTAATTATTCCTGCTGATATTGTTATACTTATGCTGTTTTTTACGGTTAGTATACTTACATTAGAGGTCTTCACCAGTTATCGGGTATATTCAAAAGTTCTTAAATGGCTGGCATTATCACTTCTTGCCTACCCTCTTACAGCTTTTATTATTGATCAGCCGTGGAAAGAAATACTAAAAGCCTCTATTGTTCCTCATTTTGAATTTTCTTTCAATTTTCTTTTTATAATCACCGGAGTATTTGGGACAACGATTACACCTTATATGTTCTTTTGGCAGGCTTCCCAGGAAGTGGAAGAAGAAAATGAAAGAGGTCTTATCCTAGACGGAAAGCCCAACATCGGATGGCGCCATATTCATGCAATGAGAAAAGATAATAGTATAGGAATGGTCATCTCTGAATTTACAACATGGTGTATTATATTGGTTGGAGGAACGGTTCTGCATAGCGCTCATATAACAGATATTAATACTGCGGCTGATGCAGCAAAAGCTTTAGAACCCCTGGTACAATCATTTCCAAATTCAGGTTTGATATCAAAAATCATATTTGCTACAGGAATCATTGGGTTGGGATTACTTGCCGTACCCGTTCTTTCAGGATCGGCATCATATGCGGTTTCCGAAGCCCTCAACTGGAATGCAAGTTTAAACCTTAAATTTGCAAGAGCAAAAGGATTTTATATGGTTATTATTATCTCTACACTTATTGGTCTGTGTATGAATTTTATTGGGATTAATCCTGTGAAGGCTCTTGTTTACACAGCTGTTCTCAATGGCGTAGCTGCTGTGCCTCTCTTGTTTCTTATCATCAGAATATCTGCAAGTGAAAGTATTATGGGAGAATTCAAAAGCAGGTGGCTTTCAAAAAGTTTATTATGGGTAACTTTTATATTTATGGCTACAGCGTCAATTGCAATGTTTTTTACGATCTAAAATAAATCCGAAAATAATACAGACTGTGTCGTATATGTTAATATTGCCGCTTTCAGGATTATCAAAAAACAAAACATCTGCAATATTACTCTAATGAATATTTGGAACTTTTGTAAGAATATTTTAAAATTACATTAATGTTTAAGTACGTATCTTCCTTTTGCCTTTCCTGTGAGAATCTCATCTAGTTTGTCAGGCAATTCCTCTAATCCGATTTCTGTAATAATATTTTCTAAATTTGAAAGTTTCCATTCATTAGACAATTTTCCCCAAATTAAGTTTCTTACTGATAAAGATGCTTCAACAGAATCAATTCCTGCCAAATAAACCCCTCTTAAAATAAATGGAAATATAGACGTATTCACTTCTGTAGATCCTGTCATTCCACAACAAGTAACAATACCTCCATACTGAGTAGATTTTACCATCCCCGAAAGAATCGCTCCGCCAACGGTATCAATTCCTGCAACAAATGTAGGTTTAGCAAGTGGTTTGCTATCATACATTTCAATGAAATCATTTCTGTTGATCACTTCTTTCGCTCCTAAAGAGTTGATTAAATACTCATTTTTCTTTTTTTCCCGAAACTGCAAGTACGTCAAACCCTATTTTCGCCAAGATAGACACCGCAATACTTCCAACTCCTCCAGTAGCTCCGCTCACAACAACTTTTCCATTTTCTGAATTAACAGTGCTCGACTGCAATATTTGACAAACGGATAATCCTGCTGTCAAACCTGCTGTTCCATAACTCATTGCCTCTTTCTCTGTTAGTTCGGCAGGTAAATGAACTGCCCATTTTTCGGGAATACTGATATATTCACCAAATCCACCCCAGGTGTTCATCCCTAAATCAAAACCTGTAACCAAAACCTTACTTCCAATTGGAAATTTTTTTGAATTAGATTCAGCAACAGTTCCCACAGCATCAATACCCGGAATATGCGGAAACTTACGAGTTACTCCTTTATTACCTGAAGCTGACAATGCGTCTTTAAAGTTAATCGATGAATAACTCACTTTTATCAAAAGGTCATTTTTAGGAAGCTCTGACAAGTTTTTTTCCTTAATTTCTTTTGTAAACCCAATTGTACTTTCATTTATAACTAATGCTTTAAACGTATTATCCATTACTTTTTTGAGTAAATTTATTTAACTTTACATTGTAAAACAAGTACTTACATTCAATTCAGCTACTGAAACAAAGTACAGTTTTACTGACTATCAGAAGAAAAAATGTATGGAATTGCAAAAAATTGAAATAGACGAAATCGGAGAAACAGAAAATAAATGTCCATCCGATGTATTTTTACAAATAATAAAAGGTAAATGCAAAACAACCTTAATTGTTCTCATAAAAAAAGGCAGAAACAGGTTCGGAGAATTAAAGCGAACTCTTCCCACAATCAGTGAAAGAATGCTGGCTCGGCAATTAGAAGAATTAGTAAAAGACGGAATTCTTACACGAAAATCATTTGGAGAGGTTCCTCCAAGAGTGGAATATTATTTAACCGATTATGGCGAAACCATTTATCCAATTATCAAAGAGATGAGGAAATGGGGATATAAACACATAGAGGGATCAATCAATCTTTAAATTGATGTGGATTACATATTATTATATTTAAAGCATGATCTAATTCAAATAAGACAAGCTCTTAGACTCCTTATTTTCAGTGAGAGAAATTCCCCAAAAATAAATCCTCAATATAGCATCTGTATATTTATCCCTTTGAGCTTTATTAATACTCTTCCTTCCTAATCGCTTTATATGAGTTCGTAGATCAAGGAACTTCCGCTCAATATGATTGGTCTCTCTTCGTTTTGTGCTGTGAAGATGCTTAGGAATAATTTAGGATAGATATTCAAACGATCACTATATATCTTTTTTGGATTTGCATAAAGTAAAGTATCTATAATACATTGTAGCGTCTTGGTCGTTCTTCTCCCAAGTTTATAGTCAATTACTTTCTTTGTCTCTCTACAATACGCTGCAACTACCCACCGCTCATTGGTTTTACTTTGAGTGTATGTTTTTAATTCATCAATTTCGATTGTAATATTCTGAGGGATTGGTGGCTTAACAACTTTAGAAGCGATTTTTAAAATCTTTTTTAGTACAGTCGTCTTACTGACATTAAGTAATCTGCTAATACCTCTAATACCAACTCCTTCTTTTATCAGCTGTTGAATATTATGATTAGTACTTTTCTGATATGCACGATAAGAATATTTCCCAATGAACTTCTTTTTGCATTTTTTGCACTGATAGCGCTGCTTATTTTGTGATGTTATTCCTGCCTTGATACAGTAGCTGTAATTACAGTGAATACATCGATTTCGCCGTTTATTCATAATGATTTAAAGTAAATTAGTAACTCCACATCTGAACCATCAGCGTTTTTGCAGGTTTAAGACCATTAGCCGCTCCCGAAAAAGAGGGACAAAGCACCAAGGAAGTATCCCGAAGCCATAAAATAATGATATCTGATTCAGGACTTGTGACCGTTATTGGCGGAAAATGGACCACATATAGAGAGATGGCGGAAGAAATTGTTGATGAAGCGTCAAAAGTTGCAGACCTGCCAGAAGTAAGTTGTAAAACGCATCATTTTTCTATTCACGGAAATATTCCAGCTTCTCACGCAGATCAGAGCGACCACCTTTACATCTATGGATCTGACATCCCTGAAATAAAAAAACTACAGCAAAGCGATGCTGCACTGAAACAAAAAATACATCCGAAATATGACGCTACTTATGCAGAAGTACTATGGGCAATAGAATGCGAAATGGCGGAAACCCTAGAGGATGTACTGGCCAGAAGAATCCGTTTCTTGTTTACGGATGCCCGTGCAGCCATTGATATTGCAGAAGATGTTGCCCAATTTATGGCGCAGAGATTAGGAAAATCCGAAGAATGGGCAGTACTGGAAACTAAAAATTTTATTGAGCTTGCAAAAGGCTACTTACTGGAAGATCATTCCCCAAAAAAAGAAACTCAAATTATCAATTAAACTTTAATAGAATCAAATTATGGCACCAGCGGAAAAACTAAACAAACTTATTTTGGCCCTTGACCAAGGGACAACCTCATCAAGAGCCATTCTTTTTAATCAAAATGGAGAAATTGAAGAATTATCGCAGAAATCATTCACCCAAATATTTCCAAAAGGAGGCTGGGTAGAGCACGATCCCAATGAAATATGGTCTTCACAGATATCCGTTGCGGCAGAAGTCATTGCAAAAGCAGGAGTATCAGGTAGAGAAATCGCAGCGATAGGTATTACAAACCAAAGAGAAACCACTGTTGTTTGGGATCGCGAAACATCAGAGCCTATCTACAATGCCATTGTCTGGCAAGACAGAAGAACAGCAAAATACTGTGATGAGCTGAAGCAAAAAGAAGGGTACATAGAAACTATCAAGGAAAAGACTGGACTAATCCTTGATGCCTATTTCTCAGGAACAAAATTGAAATGGATTCTTGATAATGTAGAGGGTGCAAGAGAAAAAGCGGAGCAGGGAAAACTTTGTTTCGGCACTATAGATACTTGGCTGGTTTGGAAATTGACCAGAGGAAAAATGTTCGTCACAGATGTAACCAATGCCTCCAGAACACTACTTCTTAACATCCATACCCAGCAATGGGACGACGACCTGTTACAACTTTTCGATATTCCAAGAGCTATACTTCCTGAAGTTAAGCAAAGTTCCGAGATCTACGGAGAAACATCTACAACACTATTTGCATCAAAAATTCCTATTGCAGGTATTGCTGGCGATCAACAAGCTGCACTTTTCGGACAAATGTGCACCTCGGAAGGGATGGTGAAAAACACTTATGGAACAGGATGTTTTCTTCTGATGAATACAGGAGATAAAGCGGTTTATTCGAAAAATAACCTGCTGACCACTATCGCATGGAAAATCAATGGGAAAGTAACCTATGCACTTGAAGGCTCTGTTTTTGTCGGAGGCGCAGCAATACAATGGCTCAGAGACGGGCTAAAACTCATCAGAACAGCACCTGATATTAGTAATCTCGCCAATCTTGTAAAAGAAACAGAAGGTGTATATTTCGTTCCCGCCTTAACAGGTTTGGGCGCACCTTATTGGGATCCGTATGCTCGTGGCGCTATTGTGGGAATTACCCGAGGAACAACCGATGCGCATATCGCAAGAGCAACCTTGGAAGGTATCGCTTACCAGGTATATGATATTGTAAAAGCAATGGAAGCAGATTCCGGAATGCAGTCCATGGAACTGAGAGTCGATGGTGGTGCTACCGCATCTGACCTATTAATGCAAATACAAGCTGATTTGTTTGGTTTTTCTATTACAAGACCAAAAACATTGGAAACAACAGCTCTTGGAGCGGCATATCTTGCCGGACTTGCTGTTGGATTCTGGGATAATATTGACGATATCAAATCACAATGGAGCGTAGATAAAAAATTTGACCCTAAAATGGAGCGTGAAAAAGCGGACGAAATGATTAAAGGATGGCATAAGGCAGTAGGAAGATCCAAAAACTGGGAAGAATAAAAACAAAAATCTCCAACAAAACTGAGCTATTATTAAACAGCCCATTAAATAACTAAGAAAATTAAACTATTATATCATTATTTATTATGTCAACTATTTTTATTGCAGAGATGATGGGAACGATGTTCCTTATTCTCTTAGGAAACGGGGTCGTAGCCAATATCCTTCTCAAAAAAACAGGAGGTAATGGCGGAGGTATCATTTCCATTACAGCTGCCTGGGGATTTGCAGTATTCGCCGGAGGTTTAGTTGCTGTCAATCTAGGCAGTGCTGGAGAACTAAATCCAGCCACTGTAATTGCAGGCTGGATAAACGGAGCTTATACTACCAGCCAATTATTGCCTTACATCGGAGGCGAATTGACAGGAGCTATGCTAGGAGCATTTTTGGTATGGTTACTATATAAAGACCATTTTGATGAGACATCTGCAGAACCACACTCACAGCTTGCTTGTTTTTCTACATCCCCATCAATCAAGAACACTCCCCTCAATTTCTTTTCTGAAGTATTGGGAACATTTGTTTTGCTCTATGTTGCTATGAGTTTCCAAGGATCTGCCGTAAACTTGGGAAGCACAGGAAGATGGCCAATAACCACACTTATTTGGGCAATCGGATTATCGCTTGGAGGAACAACAGGATACGCCATCAATCCTGCAAGAGACCTCGGTCCGAGAATCATGCATGCCATTTTACCCATAAAAGGAAAAAGTTCCAGTAACTGGAGTTATGCCTGGATACCAATAATAGGACCTGTTATAGGAGCTTTAATATCAATTCTTATATTCAATCTATTACATTAAATCTATTCCATCAAATTTACCATGAAAAAAATATCAACATTGCTGACGAGCTTGTTTGCAATAACACTATTACTGGCACAGACATCTGAAGATGATGGGGCTTCTGCTGAAAATGACAACCTCCACCTTTCTGCGGGGATAAAAACAAACCATTTGTGGAGAGGACTTATTATTACGGACAAACCAATCGTTTCCGGACAACTGTGGTACGACCTCAACAAATCGAAAACATTACAGTTAGGAGTCTGGGGTGCATCTGCTATCTCCAATGACAGTGATGAAACCCATTACAAAGAAATTAATTATTATATCCAATATGCAGATAAAGGATTTTCTATAGGAATCTGGGATTTGTTCAACTCCAGGAATATCAATGAACTTATTGCATCAGACGATATTTTTAATTACTCTAAGGACAAAACAACGCATATCATTGATTTAAGAACATCTTATCAGTTTCCTGAAAAATTCCCTTTAAGAGTTGAAGCAGATGTCATGCTTTATGGAGGAGCCAATGCAGGAGAAGTAAAATTGAATGAAAATAGCGAATACGACAGCAACAAATATTCCACCTATATAGAGATAAGTTATCCATTGATTTCAAAAGGTTCTGTTAAGCTTAATGGATTTCTGGGTGGAGGTTTTGCTTTCAATCCCGGAAAAAGAAGTCTTGGACAAGGTACTTTTCTATATGGGAACGGCAAAAACGATTTCGATATTGTGAATATCGGATTCTCTGCAAGTAAAAACATCAAAGTTTTTTCTGCCCATATTCCATTATCTTTTACCACTATGTGGAATCCTTCCAACAAATATGCAAGAATACAGTTTGCAACGACTTTATTTTGACAAATATTTTTCTTTAAGAAATTAATCCCCAAAAAGCTGTCCGAAATTCCGAACAGCTTTTATTTATTTTTAACCATTGTTTATTTTCAATAATCACAAATTATCTTAACAATAATCAAATCAAAAGCTTATGTCATCTCAATGATATTAAGATTAAAAAAAATTTAACATAAATAGTTGTTATTACAACTATTGTTTAATTAACTTTGTTCAATAATAATTTTTATATGAAAACTGAAAAAATATTAACTGAACAAGATCGATACAATCTGCTTACCGGCAATGTACCTCTACTGTTCAACCGTTTTTTGGTTCAGCAATTCAAATTGAATAATATTAACTTGACCCGGGAACAATGGTCGGTGCTAGTACCTTTATGGAAACAACAGGGATGTTCACAGCAGGCAATAGTAGATTTTACCCACAGGGATAAACCCAGCATAACTAGACTTATTGATCAATTGGAAAAAGAAGGTTACGTAGAAAGAAGGTCCCACCCTACTGACAGAAGGCAAAATCTAATATATTTAACAAATAAAGGAAAGGAGATAGAGGAAAAAGTAATGTATATTGTGAACAATGTAACCGAAAGAGCAACCAGAGGACTTTCAGAAAATCAAATTATGGAGATAAAAAACTTCTTTCAGCATATTCAAAACAACATTCAAAACGAAATGGTATGAAAAAAATAAACTTAGCCATTACATTGATCCTATTCGGCACTATCATCAACGCACAGATTCTTGTAAGTAAGGATTTGGATTATGCTATCGGAAAGGCATTGCAAAAAAACACTGAAATAAGGAATCAAGATCTTGAATTACAAAAATTAGAATTAGAACGCAAAAGCATATTGGCCAAATATATCCCGAAGGTCGAGGCGTCAGGTTTATATTCTTACATCAGCAGTGATGCAAAATTAGATCTAGCTACCCTGAATTTACCCATCACAGGATATCCTGTTTTTGGGGGATCTTCCGATTTCAGCACAAATGCGAATATCCTTTATGGAGGTATTACCGCAAAAGCGGTATTGTTCAGTGGCGGACAAATCCTAAATGGAGCCAAGGCTCTCAAAGAAAAAAATACAGGCACAGCGTTTATGATGGAAAATCAGAAAGATGAGGTGATAAAAGATATCATAGGGAGCTTTGACCGTCTCAAACTTCTGGAAACCGCCGAAAAACTCATCGATAACAGCGAAAAAAGATTAAATAAGGAAAAAGAAAGAGTAGAAAGGGCGATATCCGAAGGGTTGGCAATTCCTTATGACCGCGATAAAATCAAACTCTCCACTCTGGAATTGGCTTCCAAACGTGCAGATGTTCAAAATAAAAGAAAACTTCTGATACTCAAGATAAAACAGTCCACCAATCTTTCAGAAGAAGAAATTCTTAAAACCAATCATCAGTTGGAGCCCATCATTATTTTGGACAGCCTGAGCACAGCCGAACGAAATGAGGTAAAAGCACTGGAATCTTTCAAAAAAGCCTCCGAATATGCCCTTAAAAAAGAAAAAGGAAGCCTTCTTCCCACAGTTGGGGCTTTTGCGGGATATAGCTATGCATCATTATATAATGCCAATACAAAAGTGCCGATTGAACAATTAAATACGACCGCCAATTTGAAACTAAATGAATTGACACTACATCCGAACTGGATGTTGGGCGTGGCCGTGAAATGGGAACTCTTCAGCGGATTTGAACGTAAACATAAAATAGACGAAGCCAAAATAGGACTCGCCCAGGTTGAAAATAAACTGGCTGACACCAAAGAAAAAGTAGACCTGGAATTGGAAAAAAACAAGGTAGAATACAATACCACGTTACATAAGGTAGATATTGCGATCCAAAGGGAAAAAATAGCACAAAATAATAATGAGATAGCATCAAAGCAATACAGATTAGGACTTATTAACGTCACTGAACGCCTGGGAGCGGAAAATGATATATACAAAGAATCCTTAAACAAAGTAGAAACCATGATTGAACAGCGGAATGCTGCTATTGAAGTTTACCGTGCATCGGGAAAATTATCAAACTTTATTAAAATCCAAAACTAAGCAAAATGAAAAAAATTATTTACATACTAAGCATTGCAGGCATTTTAGCTTCTTGTGAGAATAAACCGAAAGTATCACAAACCATCCAGGGAAAAACCGAGCGGGAAGAGATTGCAGTAGTAGGCAAAATAGCAGGCAGAATAGATAAAATTCTGATCAGCGAGGGAGCTCTTGTTAAAAAGGGAGATACATTGGCGATATTGGAAATCCCAGAAGTAGACGCAAAAAAATCACAGGCACAGGGAGCGGTAAAATCTGCTCAGGCACAATATGAGATGAGTGTACACGGTGCTACTGCCAATCAGTTGGCACAGCTCTATGCCAAGAAATCCGCTTTGGTAGAGCAATATGAGTTTGCAAAAAAATCCCTGGCAAGAATGAACGCAATGGTAAAGGATTCATTGGTTCCGCAACAGCAATATGATGAAGTATTCGCAAAGTATCAGGGAGCCAAATCACAAATGATAGCCGTAGATGCAGAAATTGCCGATGTTAAAAACGGGGTCCGCATAGAACAGCAAACAATGGCGTTGGGACAAAAAGACCGTGCTCAAGGAGCTTTGGAAGAAGTACAGGTTGCCGAAAAAGAAAGGTATATCATTGCACCACAGGATATGAAAATAGAATCGATCACATTGAAGCTGGGGGAACTGGCACTACCAGGATATACGCTTTTCAAAGGTTCTCTTAATAATTCCATATATTTCCGCTTTACTATTCCTGAAAGCCAATTGGCAAATTATGCACAAGGAAAAGAAATCAATGTGCATATACCTTACAAAAATCGGGATATCAAAGGGAAAATCAGAAATATAAAACAAATAGGCGCCTATGCTAATATTGCTACAGCATATCCTGATTATGAAGTGCAGGACGCTTTGTATGAAATATTGATAGACCCTATTAACATCCAACAAGCAAACGATATCCTAAGCAAAACAACAGTAACGCTAAAACCTTAATAATGAAAACATTTCTCAATCTGATCAAACGGGAGTTCGGTTTGTTCTGGAGCAACAAGGTTCTCAGAATTTTGTTTATTGGGGCTCCTTTGATGTACGGTGTTTTGTTGGGATATGTTTACAGCAAAGGGAAAGTGACAGATTTACCAATCATCGTGGTAGATTATGACCAAAGCTCACTCAGCCGGAAAGCAATCGAAATGATGAATGACAACGAAGTTTTGTCTGTTGCAAGGCTGCAGTTTGACGAGACAAACCTCAATCGTTTGATGATTGAGAAAGATGCAACCTGCGTCGTTATTATCCCAAAAGATTTTGAGAAAGATGTGCTGACAAAACGTTATCCTGAAGTCACTACCATAATCAATACAGCAAATGTATTGACCGCAAATTATTCTTCATCAGCACTTCAGCTGGTCTTAGGAACCCTCAAAGCAGGAACACAGGTCGAAACCTTACGTAAACAAGGAGTTCCGGAAAATTTGCTAATGAGTCAGTATGAGCCATTTAAAACCACGTTTATAAAAAAGAACAACAGAAGCACCAACTATATGTATTTTTTGTGGCCTGGTGTTTTGGCTACTGTGCTTCAGCAGGTATTGTTATTGGGGCTTGCTCTTTCTTTTGCTTCCGAGTTTGAAAACGGCACTTTCAAATATCTGGTACAAAAAAGCCGTTCTGCATTTATGCTGATATTGGTTAAAATCGTGCCTTATCTCATAATGAGCTTCGGGATATGGCTGATGTACTGGGGTTTTACCAAGTGGTTCAGAATTCCTTTTTATGAAAACATTTTTCCGCTTACTCTAATAGCGGGTGTTTTTGTAATCTCGGTCTGCTTTATAGGAATTTTGGTAAGTATCCTTGTCCCGAACCAACTGAAAGCTACGGAAATCCTTATGGTTATTGCCACACCCAGCTTTATCCTGTCAGGATTTACCTGGCCGCTCAGCCAAATGCCAGTTTGGGTTCAGCACATTGCAAATATCATCCCGCTTACACATTTCTTGCCTGCCTTTAGAATACTTATCATAGAAAAAGGCGCTGTAGACCTCACCTATCCTTATGTTATAAAAATGATAATCATAGGAACAGTAAGCGCCATTGCCAGCTATAGCGTTTTATGGTACAAAGTCCGAAAAATTAAAAAGGATAAACTGTAGTGAGCTAAATCATAAGCTAAAAATTATATATGCCCATATAAATCCATTAAATAAGAAACCATGAAAGCTTACGAAAGTATTAAAGAAATATTATCTTTTTATCAGGTACACTGTGATGAACCTTACTATATATCTTCAGGAAAACTCATTTTTGAATTCCCAAAAAGACTGTTCCGCATGGATTTTTATGCATTCTGCATCTGTGTTTCCGGTAGTATTGATTTAGAAATTGATAATCACCATTACAATATATCCCAAAACGGATTCCTGATATCTGCTCCGTCAACAATTATAAAATTTGTAAATACCAGCAAAGATTTCCGCATGAAGGTTCTATTCTTTGAAAAGAATTTCCTGCTTAAGAACATTTCTAATCCATTTTTTATCGAGAATCTGTCTCTATTCAATAAAACTACCTTTAATGTAGTTATTTCCAACGAAGCAAGTAGTAAACACTTAATCAATTTGTTGGAATATCTTCAGCAGCAGACCACGAGGAATGGTCGTTTTACAGAAGATATTCTTCGTACTATTATTATTAATATTTTGTTGGAAGTTGCAGTCCTAATTGATGAAGACAGAAAAGACAACGCATATCTAACTCCAAAAGATAATAATAATATTTTTTTTAAATTCAACGAATTGGTAAAAGAAAATATTTTGCAGCATAAGGACGTACAATACTATGCAGACAAGCTATTCATTACCAACAAATATCTTATTCTGATTGTAAAAAAAGCTACTGGCAAAACTCCACATCAGATTATTGATGAGGCCTTATTAAAAAGAGCATGCGTTCTGCTCGGCTATCCAGAAAAAAATATCTCTCAGATTGCATTTGAAACAGGCTTTAATTCTACCTCTGCATTCGGTCGTTTTTTTAAAAAGCATGCGTCAATATCGCCCCAAAGGTACCGAAGACAACAGCATTTTTAAAAAAGAAATTCCGTATATGATTTTCGAATTTAGGGATACTAAGGAATTAAGGTATATCAATACCTTTATCATATAAAAATAACCTAAAAAAAATATCATATGAGCAATTCGAACAAACATGCATATTTCATCGGAGGTGGATTGGCAAGTCTTGCCGGTGCCGTATATCTGTTAGAAGACGGAGACTTTAAAGGCGAAAACATTCACATCATTGAAGCCCTGCCGATTTTGGGTGGTAGCAACGATGGTGCGGGAACTAAAGAAAAAGGATTTATTTGTCGTGGCGGGCGTATGCTCAACGAAGAAACCTATGAAAACTTTTGGGAATTAACATCCCGTATTCCTTCTCTGGATGTCCCGAACATTTCCGTAAAAGACGAAATTCTGGCATTTGACCACGCGAATCCGACAAATGCAAAAGCGCGGTTGATTGACAAGAACGGAAACATTTTACCCGTAACGGATATGGGTTTCAACACTCAGGACCGGATGAAATTTGTGAAATTGTTTTTTGCCGATGAAAATGATTTAGACAACATTACCATTCGTGATTGGTTTGACGACCATTTTTTTACGACCAACTTCTGGTATATGTGGCAAACCACTTTCGCCTGGCAGGAATGGAGCAGCATTTTTGAATTTCAACGCTATATGAAACGTATGCTGTTGGAATTTTCAAGAATCGAAACACTCGAAGGGGTTACCAGAACACCATACAACCAATATGAATCCGTTATCTTACCGGTGAAGGCATTTTTGGATCAGCACAAAGTGGACTTTTCATTAAGAAAAACCGTTACCGATTTGGATTTTGCCGATGATGATGGCATTACCGTAACGGGAATAGAATGCATCAATGCAGAAGGAAAAACAGAGAAAATAACTGTGAAGGAAGGCGATTTGGTATTCTTTACCAACGGATGTATTACAGACAATTCTAATAACGGCGATTATAATACGCCTGCAAAATATTTGCCGTTAAATCCGCCAAGTTTTGCACTATGGCGTAAAATTGCCAACAAGAAACCCGGCAAATTGGGTAACCCAGACCCGTTCTTTACAAAACCGGACGAGACAAAATGGTATTCTTTCACACCAACATTCAAAGGAAATAAATTTCTGAAACTTATTGAAGAATACACTGGCAACAAGCCGGGCAGCGGAGCTTTGATGACATTTAAAGATTCATCGTGGCGAATGTCAATTGTGGTGGCTGCACAACCGCATTTCAAAGCGCAAGGCGATGATACTACCATTCTTTGGGGCTACGGATTATATCCAGATGCAGTGGGAGATTATGTGAAAAAGCCGATGATTGATTGCACGGGTGAAGAAATTTTGACAGAGTTGATTCATCATTTGCATTTTGAAAAACACGAACAGGAAATAAAAGATAGCGTTATCAATGTTATTCCGTGTATGATGCCTTACATCGATGCGTTGTTTCAACCAAGAGCTAAAAAAGACCGCCCTGCAGTTGTTCCTGAAGGCAGCACCAACCTAGCAATGATTAGTCAGTTTGTAGAAATACCGGAAGATATGGTATTCACAGAAGAATATTCGGTTCGTGCAGCACGCATCGCGGTATATACCCTACTCGGTCTCGATAAAAAAGTAACTCCAGTAACGGAACACTGGAAAAAACCAGACGTGTTGGCAAAAGCCATCCATACCTCTTACAGAAATTAAAAATAAAAAAAGAGCTGCCTTTACACTTTATCGAAGTTCTTTATTGCTAAAGGCATATCTCTCTTTAATCTATAAAAGATTGTCTATAATAACCAATTTATCTAACTTTATTCTGCTCTTGCTTTTGTCAAGGGCAGAATATTTATTTTTAAACAAAACCAACCGACTCTATGGCAAAACAAACATCAGGATATATAAACAGGAAGAAAATTGCCAACTCAGGTACGCACAATCTTTTTTATGAATTATTCGAACCAATAAATGAACCTCCAAAGGCTACACTCCTTATACTACACGGGATGCAGGAGCATAGCGGTCGTTATAAAAATTTTGCGGAATATCTGGCGAAGAACGGTTTTGCAGTTCTATTATATGACCATCTCGGACACGGAAAAACGGCGGAAAATCGGGAAGAACTTGGCTATTTTCAAAAAGAAAATCCCAAGCAGCAACTGATAGACGATGCCGCAACGATGGCAGCATTTTTAGAAAACAACTACCCTAACATTTCTCACTTTTTACTGGGGCATTCTATGGGGTCTTTCATTGCAAGATGCTTACTTCAGAATCAGAAAGATGTTTTTAAAGGAGCGGTCATCGTAGGAACGGGCGGAAAAATCAACGGAATCGGTTTGGCTAAATTTTTCCTGTCCATCAACAATATTATTACTCCAAAACACCGGAGCAAATTCATCAACAGAACTTTTTCAAAAATTATTAATCAACATTTTAAAGGCGAGAAAGATGGCGACCTTACCAGTTGGCTGAGCCTCAGCAAATCCAACCGGGAATCATTTTGCAGGGACAGCCTATGCGGAGTACCTTTTACCAATAATGGTTTTTACGCATTAGTTTCTCTAAATCAACAGGCAACGGAAAGAAAATGGGCAGAAAGAATACCAAAAGAATTTCCCTTTCTTTTTGTAAGCGGAGCTGATGATCCGATAGGAGACTTCGGAAAAGGTGTGGAAAAAACGGTAGCGCAAATGCAAGAAGATGGTTTTACAGATGTTAAAACAAAAATCTATCTTGACATGCGGCACGAAATACTTAATGAGGATATTAAAGAATATGTATATGAAGATATAAGGGATTGGCTCAATAAAAAAATACAGCAATTGGAAAAGTAGACTAAAAATATTTTAATTTTAAAAAATAATTTATTAATGATTAAAATACGTAGTTTTTTACAGGAAACAGGCAATATCGCGCAGTTTACCAAAAATTACTTTTTATTAGGCTTCCGCCCGCCATATGAAATAAAGGAACTGCTTGCACAATGCTATCTCATAGGTTACAAATCTTTGGGGCTTATTTCCATGACAGGCTTTATTATCGGTTTGGTCCTTACGATGCAGTTGCGGCCAAGCCTCGTACGCTATGGTGTGGAATCCCAGCTGCCTGTAATGGTAGGTATCGCCATAATCCGTGAAATAGCACCTGTAATCGCCGCTCTCATCTTTGCAGGTAAAATTGCAAGTAGCATCGGGGCAGAGCTGGGCTCTATGCGGGTTACCGAACAGATAGATGCGATGGAAGTAAGCGGTACGCACCCTTTTAAATACCTTGTTGCCACACGTGTCCTGGCGACAACATTTATGCTCCCCGTACTTATCATTCTGGCGGATGCCATTTCACTATATGGTGCCTGGATAGGTGTTAACATTGGCGGGACGACAAGCCTGTCGCTTTTCTATTCACAGGTTTTTGACTCCTTGGATTTCAGTGACATCATCCCTGCTTTCATCAAAAGCTTTTTTTTCGGTTTTGCAGTGGGAATCGTGGGTGCCTATAAAGGCTATAATGCAGTAAAAGGAACACGGGGCGTGGGGAACGCCGCCAATTCAGCGGTCGTACTCTCCTCTATCCTTATCTTCGTCTTGGACCTGATTGCGGTACAGATAACAGGCATTCTCGGGTATAATTAAATCATCATTATGGCGGAAACAAAAACAGCAGCAAACTACAATAATGACAATGGACCGGCCATCGTCATTGAAGATATTTATAAAAGCTTTGGTGAAAAAAAAGTGCTTAATGGTTTTAACCTAACGGTCAATAAGAACGAAAATGTTGTAGTTCTCGGAAAATCAGGCACGGGAAAATCTGTTCTTATCAAATGTATCGTCAGGCTTTTAACACCAGATAGCGGTAGGATAATGATTTCCGGACAGGATATTGTGCAATTGGAAAATCAAGAGCTGGATAAGGCACGCTCAAAAATAGGTTTTCTTTTTCAGGGAAATGCCATCTATGATTCTATGACCATCCGCGAAAATCTGGAATTCCCTTTAAGAAGACGGTGGTTCCGGCTGAAGCAGGATGAAATTGACGCACGGGTTGAAGAAGCACTCGATAGTGTGGGGCTTAAACATACCGTAGACCTTATGCCATCCGAATTGTCGGGAGGGATGCTGAAAAGAATAGCTCTGGCACGTACTGTCATCCTTAAGCCGGAAATCATCCTTTATGATGAACCTACCACCGGACTCGATACGGTAACAGCAAAAGAAATTGACAGCCTCATAATGGATATACATAAAAAATACAAAACATCATCTATAATTATCTCACACGATATGAACTGTGTGAAAAATACGGCCGACAGAGTAGTCTTGCTGCTTGACGGAAAATGCTACGCACAAGGTACTTATCAGGAATTTGAAAGTTCTGATGACGAAAATATTAAACAATTTTTTGATTAAAATATGAATAAAAATAATATCAAGCTCGGCTTATTTGTAATTTCGGGGTTTATACTTATGATGGCTGTTTTCTTTTACATCGGCAGCGGTTCAGGCATTTTTACCAGCAAATTTGAGCTCAGGGCAAGATTCAAAAACTCCAATGGACTCAGAGAAGGAAGCAATGTGCTATTTTCAGGGATGCAGGCAGGTTCTGTAAAGTCAGTAAAATTGTCCGGAAGGGATGATATAGAGGTCATTATGCTTATAGACAAAGATATTGCAAAGCATATAGACAATAATGCCAAAGCCTCGATTGGAACAGAAGGCATTATCGGCAATGCGGTGGTCAATATTTTGCCTTACGGTAGGCCGGGCAGACCAGTGCAGGAAAAAGAATATCTCACGGCAGATACCAAACCGGGTGTGGATGAAATACTCAACACGCTATCGGCAAGCAACAACAATATACAGGATATATCCAAATCTCTTAAAAACACTGTGCATAAAATTGACAGCAGCCAGATTTTAAAATTAATTAATGACAAGGCGTTTGCCGAAAACTTAAAATTATCCATCCTGAAAATACGCCAAAGCACGGAAAATATAGAAAACCTGAGCAGTACTGCAGAAGCCATCATTACGTCTACACGCCAAGGAAAAGGAGCAACTGGGCTTCTCCTTGCCAACAAAGATTTTGAGTCCCAGCTTAAGCAGACTTTCAATAACGTCAATGCCGCCAGCAATAATCTTAATACAGTAAGCAATGAACTTATCATAGTTGGTAAAAACCTGCAGGCATTCAGTAAAAATATAGAAAATGGAAAAGGACCGATAAATGCCCTTATCACTGATACCGTTCTTACAAAAAACATCAATAACAGCCTTTACAATATCGAAAAGGGAACCGAAGGCTTCAACCAGAATATGGAGGCTCTGAAGCATAATTTTCTCTTCAGAGGTTACTTCCGCAAGCAGGAAAAAAAGAAAAAGGAAGCCGAAAAACAGAATCTCCAAAGATAATATTATTGGAATATCAGCATATACAATTAGAATTTTGGGATATATAAAGTGAAAGCAATATGTGTAACTTTATTAAATAAAAACAAGGTTATTTTATCATATATTATAAACTAAAAAATTCTAATTATGTATTACAGTAATGGAAATTACGAAGCATTTGCCCGCCCGAAAAAACCGGCAAATATTGAACAGAAATCTGCCGTTCTTATCGGTTCGGGATTAGCTTCATTGGCTGCTGCAGCTTTTTTGATACGCGATGCGCAAATGGAAGGAAACAAAATCCGTATTCTGGAAGAATTAGCTTTACCCGGTGGCAGTATGGACGGCATCTGGAATGAGCAGAAAGGCTACATCATACGAGGCGGACGGGAAATGGAAACACATTTCGAAACCCTTTGGGATTTGTTCCGCTCGATACCCTCATTAGAAACGGAAGGCGTTTCCGTACTGGACGAATATTATTGGCTCAATAAAGAAGACCCTAGCTTTTCCCACGCCCGTGTTATCGAAAACCGTGGAGAAAGACTGCCCACGGATGGTAAGCTTACCCTGTCCCAGAAAGCCATCCACGAACTTATAGCGCTGGTTCTTCTTCCTGAAGAAAAACTACAGGATGTACAGATAGACCAGGTATTTACAGAAGAATTTTTCCAATCCAACTTTTGGACATACTGGGCTACGATGTTCGCATTCGAACCTTGGGCAAGTGCGATGGAAATGCGCCGATATGTTCTTCGTTTCATCCATCACGTTGGCAGCGTAGCAGATATGTCCTCATTACGCTTCACGAAATACAACCAATATGAATCACTGATTCGTCCGTTGGTAAGCTACCTTGAGTCCCACGGTGTTACCTTCCAGTATGATAGCCAGGTTCAGAACATACTTGTAGAAAATGAAAACGGCAAAAAAGTAGCGAAGAAAATCGAATATATTAAGGATGGCAATGCAGAAAGCATCAGCCTGACCGAAAACGACCTGGTGTTTGTTACCAACGGCTCCATTACCGAAAGCAGTACATACGGTGACAATCATAACCCTGCTCCTGTTGCTGACGGCATTGGCGGAAGTTGGCAACTTTGGCAGAATCTGGCAGACCAGGATGATGCCTTTGGAAAACCCGAAAAGTTCTACAAAAACATTCCCGAAGCCAACTGGGTAATCTCCGGAAGCATTACCTTCTTCGACGAAAAAGTGATTCCGTATATAGAAAAAATAACAAAAAAAGACCCAAGAAGCGGTTCTATAGTGACTAGCGGACCTGTCACAATAAACGATTCTAACTGGTGGTATGGCTTTTCCATCAGCAGACAGCCCCACTTCAAGGCTCAGAAAAAAAATGAAGTAATTGTTTGGGTTTATGGGTTGTATTCTCATAAACCAGGAAATTATATCCAAAAGAAAATTACGGAAGCCACGGGGATAGAGCTTTGCAAAGAATTTTTATACCATATTGGTGTTCCTGAAAATGAAATTGCAGAAATTGCACAAGCTGCCAACAGCATCCCTTGCCGTATGCCTTATATCACATCTTACTTTATGCCTCGTGCATTGGGAGACCGCCCATTGGTGGTTCCAGAGGGTTCTGTGAACCTTGCTTTTATCGGTAATTTTGCCGAAACTGGAAAAGACACCGTATTCACGACCGAATATTCCGTGCGTACAGCAATGGAGGCAGTTTACACCCTTTTGGATGTAGACAGAGGTGTCCCAGAAGTTTTTGCTTCTTCATATGACATCAGGGTACTGCTGAAATCCATCTATCACCTTAATGACAATAAAAACCTAAATGAAATTGAATTTCCTTGGTTGATTTCAATCCTTGAAAAATATGGTGTCAAGAAAATAGAAGGTACTTATGTTGAAGAGATTTTAAAAGAAGCTAAGTTGTTATAAGAGGTTGTTTTATACTTGAAAAACTCAGGATTTTAAAAATCCTGAGTTTTTTATGGTATTTATATTTATGGCTTCTTTCACTGTTTTCGATGAGAATTCAGGATACTTTAAGCTTTCAAAAAATCCTTGCTTTGCCATTCCGGATTAGGATATTTGTAAAAACCTTCGCCGGATTGCTGACCAAGTTTTCCTTTGTCGATAAGTTCGGCTTTTAGCTTTTCTGCTATTTTCTGTGTTAGTTCTCCCGGGATTTCTTTTAAGATGTTGTAATTGGTGTTCATCCCATTCAAATCTAAAATAGCCATTGGTCCAAAAGGAGCACCTGTTGCTATTCTCCAGGTTTTATCAATGGTTGCAGGATCGGCAACGTCATTCGCCCACAGTGCAAGGCCAGCCACCAAAAGCGGAATTAACAAAGAATCGAGAACGTAGCCCGATTTTTCCTTCTTCAGTTCCACGGGCAGCATAGCAATGGATTTTGCAAACTCTACAATCTCGTTATAAACCATTGGGTCGGTTTGATCAGAACCCATTATTTCTGCCGTATTACGAACCATTATATGATTGGCAAAATGTAGATGGATGAATTTTTCCGGACGATCGGTAAATGTGCTTAATCTGCTCGGCAAAAGTGTGGATGAGTTGCTCGCAAAAATGGTTTTTTCCGGCGCGTGCTCAGAAGCTTTTTCCCAGAAATCTTTTTTGATATCGATGCTTTCCGGTACGGCTTCTATCAATAAATCAGCATCTTGTAAAGAAGCTTTCAAATCTGTCGAATAAGTGAGATTATTTTTGGTATTTTCGATTTTTTCTTCATCAGCTTTCAGATAGTTCTTATATTCTTCAGCCAAGACATCAAAACGGTTTTTTGCCTTATTTAAAGCTTCATCATTAACATCATAAACCGTGACTTCATAGCCGAAATAAGCGCACTGCACCGCAATCTGAAAACCGAGAACGCCACTTCCAGCCACCACAACATTTTTAATACTGATTTTAGTTAAATCGGCTTCCGGCACTTTCAAAAAATCTGGACTTTGCCACGAAGGATTTGGATATTTGTAAAAGCCTTCGCCAGTAGAAATTCCCAGTTTATTTTGGTCAATGAAGGTTGATTTAAGTTTATTCAGCACAATCTTATCATCTGTTTTGCCCTTTTCTACTTGCAGTTTGTAAATGTTGTATGGTGTCGTCAATCCGATAATATCATACAAAGCCATTGGTCCGTAAGGCGAACCAGTTCCCAGCATCCAGGTTTTGTCTATGGTTTCTGGCGTAGCATAATCGCCAATCCAAAGCTGCATTCCGGCATTCAGAAATGGATTTAATAAAGAATTGAGCACATATCCTGGAACTTCTTTTTTTACCAAAACAGGCACCATCCCTATCGCCTTGGAAAAATCGACTATTTCCTCGGTTATTTTTTCGTCGGTTCCTGGATGTGGCATAATTTCCGCCGTATTTCGCAACCATATTTGATTGGCAAAATGCAGGTTAAGGTATTGAGCCGGCCTTCCTGTCACCTCAGCAAACTGACTTGGCAACAAGGTGGATGAATTACTTACAAAAATGGTTTTCTCCGGTGCAATTGCGGAGAGTTGTTTATAAAATTCCGTTTTTATTTTAATATCTTCTGGCACTGCTTCTATCAAAAGATCGGCATCTTTCACAGCAAATGCCAAATCGGATGAATAGTGCAGTCTTTCCCTGGCTTTTGTAATTTGTTCTTCGGTGGCGCCAAGATCCTTTTTATGACTTTCGGCCAAGCCCTCGAACTTTGCTTTCGCCTTTTCCAGCACCTCATCGCTGATATCGTAAACCGTGGTTTCAAATCCGTGAATTGCTGTTTGAAAAGCAATTTGGAATCCTAAAACACCACTTCCAGCTACCGTTACATTTTTTATTTTGCTCATAATTTTGGTTGATTTTTGGTAATAAACTTTACGGAACTAGGACTCAGCAATCTTCATTTTCAATTATAACTGATAAAACTCTGGACTGAATGCTTCCTCCAAATTCTTTGGTTCTTTACGTTTTTTCTGATTTAGCTCGTGTCTTGAGGTTGAAGATGTTACATACGCTGACTGCCGTGAACGCTGTAAATTCCCGATCGGTGAATTCTCTTCGATGGTTCTGAACGGTGTAAACGACAGATTTTCCATAATTTCAAAATTACCATCCTCAGGAACCGTTTGTTTTGGTATTGTGATTTTTGCCACCGTACGGAATGGTGATAATTCCTGTGACCATTCTTTTGTAAGGTCATTCACAGGCATTTCTTTCAGGTCTTTGCAAAGTTGTATTTGCAACTCAAACGTAAGGTCTTTTTGAGCTATTTCTTTGATAATTCCTTTTCTGTACGGCCATTCTGCGCTGTCTAGATCAATATTTTTTTCAGTGATAGCGTTCTTGGTCTGCTCAGTTGGGATCACTCTTACTTTGGCGATATAATCACCGTGGCGAACTGCTCCCATACTGTAAAATTCATAAAGAAAACTGTTGATGGAAGGGATTTTTTCAAAAGTTTTAAGAGCGCCCAATTCCTTCAAAGCCTCAAAATTTGGAAATGCTTTTTTATTTTCGGTGACCCAAAGTGTGGCAAATTCCAATTTTCCCAAGGCTCCCTTTTCAAAGAAATCATTTAGTTTTAAAAACAGCTTTGAAATGAAAACATAATGTTCTGCCGAGTTACAGAAAAACACCGGATTATTAATCAGGTTAAAATCAACATTGGGAGAATCTTCCTCTCCGGGAGATAATTTTTTGCCATCTATCCCAAAAATCTTTAAAGCAAATCCTTGTGCGTTACCGCTAAGTTTATCTGGTAAAACTCTGGAAGAACCATTGGAAAAGCGAACTGCTGCCTGGTGTTTTCCGGGTTTCGCATAAATGCCCTGCGCCAGTTCTTCGGACAGATTATCCAAAATTTCAACCTCTGCTTTCAGCACTGCATAGCCATTGGCGTGCGCATCTCTTGTATGATGGGTCGCCCTGCTTAGTTTTGGCGTATTTTTGATGTATTCGCGGATATCGTTATTAATGGTGGTAATATACTCATCGAAATTTTCGGGAATTTCTTCCACTTCGTAACTATACTTGATGTAATCTTCCATAGTGCTTTTTTTATTTTAATTCGCTAATCCATTTTAAAGCAGAAATGCTTGGTATAAAACAATATTCGCCGCCTTTCACAATGTTGTAGGTCTGCAAACCACGGTATCTTTTGATGAGGGGTTCTCCCGGTGCAGAAAACAGTGCGTCTTCGTCCTGGACACCGATCATAGGATCTTTTTCTATTCCCAGATTTTGGGCGTTACCATCGTTTGCCCATTGTTTTTGCAGAAATTCCAGTGTTCCCATTGCATCGGCACTAATGCCAATAAAGTACTGTCCACGTTCCTTACCGTCATTTTTAGTTACCTCCGGCGGAACGATGTCGCCAAAAGTTACACTTTTTCTGATGATCCTGTGCAAACGTTCATCCTCCAAAACAAAAGATTTGGAATCTCTTGGGTTCATCCTGCGGATATGCGAACTGAACGGACACTTTTTACCGTACTCATCATTCTTGAAAGAAAAATCATTGTTCTTTTGCATATCATCTCCTAGCGCTTTATCATCTTTTTCGGGAGCTAAAACCAAAGGTGCACCACTTCGCCAGCGACCTACCATTTTGGCAGCCAACAGTTCTCCCTCTTCCGGTGAAGAAGAATTTTCCTTAATGAATTGATTAAATTCTGCTACCTGACTTTGGTACTTTCTGAAAACCATAAAAGAACCGTTCTTTCCTAAAACTTCAGGTTGTGGAAATGGCTTTACGATGCCTGCTTCTCCAGGATAGCCCATTATAAATTCGCCTGCTTTAATCGGACGGTCAAATCCGGGCGGCAAATCTATCCCACTGCCTTCAATCTCCGGATTGCTGATGCCATCCCTGAATCCGAATACATTTTTAACCTCTTCAGATACGGCGAAATCGTGGCTCATTATTACTTCTACGCCGCTGTTATTCGTCAATTTAGAACGAAATTCCTCCAGCTGGCTTTTCCACGCCTCTTCATTGTTGGCGATAATTGCCGCTGCGATGTGAATATGTGATCTTTTAAAAACCTTTTCCCAGTTTTTAGGGTCATTAACTCCAATGTCATACAGAAACCGGGAACGTTCTGCCATTCCCTCCTTGAAGGATTCGGGAAAAGTATCGAGTGACTCTTGAGGGACACCGATTTTTTCCAGACCTTTATAAGTGAATGTTAAAGTAACCGATGCGCCTTCATTCTTATGCCAGTCTTCCGCAGAACTCACAATCGGCAAAAGTTTTTGGAGCATTTGTCTGGCTGCCACAGCATCTTTGATTTCAATAATAGCCACTGTTCCGAAATATGGCATAGGTCGGCTTCTGAGAATTAAGGCCTGTATTTCGTTCAGCTCAATTTCTACTTTATTGGGATTAAAAATCCGCTTTAAAAATTCCAATGCCATAGGTTAGATTTTATTTGCTTCGTCAATTGCCTTATTCAGTCCTTTAATGATTTTATCATTTCTCCTTATATCATTCACCGTAAGATGCGGAACACCTACATACCAACCTGTCGCGGTAATCTGATGGTCTAGAATAAACTGTTTTACGCTCGGGTTTTTTATGCCTGGCCAGCCTTCTACATTCCCAAAAATGATGTCCATCAGCTGCGGAATTTTTGTGGCGAAATCATCAATATAAGCATCCCAGTCGCCATCGTAAGCCGTGCAGAAAAGAATCTTGGTATCGTTATCAAACAAAACTATACGAAGGTCATGCAGGGTTCCTACTTTGGTTGCGCCTTTCAGATCCCCACCTGCAATTTCCATTATGGTTCTGAGATTTTCTGCACCTCCGGGTTTTAGGTCTGCCATCGCAGTTAACTCAGATACACGGCCGGATCTTAACCCTTTTCTTCCGGCAGATGTAGTGGAATGGTCATAACCATCATCAATACCTTCACTGAAATTCGCCTTTGCTAGCTCGGCAGCCAATTTTACTTTGTCTATGAAACTCATAATTAAGATTTTTGATTAATACTAATTCACATTATTTTTCAAGATGAAACAATAATCTTAAAGAGTTTATTACAAATTTAAAGCCATAGCAATCTATCGTAATGTACCGAAATTCGTATTTTATATACTGAAACTCCCTAATCCGACCTATTTGCTTTAAAAGCTTCAATTGATAAAAGGAAATATCTTATCTTTAATCTTGTTGTAATTTTGAGAGAATAAAACCTATTTAACTATAAAAAATCAATCTTTATAATTGAGATTTCTCAATATTTACTCAATAGAACATTCAAAACAAAAACCTTCCTCAAAACAGGAAGATTGCAACAATTAAATTTAATTATAATGGATTTTTTGTAAGAATAGTTAAACGCAAAAATACAATGAAATTTGCCAATATTAAATTTTTAATGAAACTGTGCTGTTTCTGTCGAATCTCTCATCGCCACTGTTGCTGCCGAACCATTGGTTACAATATTTTGAATTTCATCAAAATATCCTGTCCCAACAAAAGACTGATGTTTTACCGCTCTGAAACCCTGCTTCTGCAAAGCAAATTCGCGTTCCTGCAATTCAGAATAACCTGCCATTCCTTTTTCTTTATATGCCAAAGCTAATTCAAACATCGCAGTATTCAAAGCATGAAAACCAGCCAATGTAATAAACTGGAATTTGTAACCCATTTTTCCCAATTCTTCTCGGAAATTCAGCATTTCATCGACACTTAATTTTGCAGCCCAATTAAAAGAAGGTGAACAGTTATAAGCCAACATTTTATCTGGAAATTTTGTACGAATTCCTTCTGCAAATTTTCTTGCCATCTCCAGATCCGGATTTGACGTTTCCATCCAGATCAAATCGGCATAAGGAGCATAAGATAAACCTCTGTCAATTCCCTGCTCTACACCATTTTTCACAACATAGAAACCTTCGGAAGTTCTTTTCCCTGTCACAAACTTTTTATCCCTGTCATCAATATCTGAAGTCAACAAATCTGCCGCATCTGCATCTGTTCTAGCAATAATTACAGTCGGTACTCCCAAAACATCTGCTGCTAAACGAGCCGATATTAGCTTATTAACCGCTTCTTGAGTCGGAACCAAAACTTTTCCACCCAAATGCCCACATTTTTTCGCAGAAGATAACTGATCTTCAAAATGTACTGCTGCCGCTCCCGCCTCAATCATTTGCTTCATTAATTTCCGCCAAAACCTGCTTCTGCATCGGCGATTATTGGAACTAAATATTCTTTTTCTCCACCTCCGTTTACGGATTGAATTTGATCTGCCCTTAATAATGCATTATTAATTTTCTTCACAACAGAAGGTACTGAATTCGCTGGGTACAAAGATTGATCGGGATACATTTCACCAGACAAATTAGCATCTGCTGCAACTTGCCAACCTGAAAGATAAATTGCTTCCAGTCCCGCATCAACTTCCTGAACCGCTTGATTTCCAGTTAAAGCTCCTAATCCGGCAACAAAATCCTGAGAATTGAGTTTTGTCCAGAATTTCTTTGACATTTCGGTAGCAATCGTATAATCTAATTGGTAAGAACCTCGAAGTTTCAGTACATCTTCGGCTGTGTAAGGTCTTTTCACGCTATTCCAACGTGGATTATCCAGCCAGTCTTTTTCTAATTCCTGAATTTTTTCCTGTTTTGTTTTCATAATATTTAGAGTTTAAAATTTTCTTCAAGTTGCGAGATCTGAGATTTCAAGTGAAACTATTCGAATTGAAATGTGGAAAAATTTTGTGCGAGAACTTTTCTTATTAAAAATTTCTAATTCTATTTTAAATAAACGGATACGCTTTCAATGTTAAAAATTCAACAAAGTTTTCACAGAAAATCAATTCGTTAAAAAGTTCTTTTGCCAGAGTAAATTTTCCGTTTTTGAAACGTTCTTCACCGACATATTTTTCAATTCTTTCCAGTTCCTCAAATTCCCATTGAAGAATCATTTCCCTGGTCAGTTTTCTTTCATCATTTAGAAATGCTTCATTTTTCAGCCATTGCCAAACTTGAGTCCTTGAAATTTCAGCAGTTGCCGCATCTTCCATCAGATTATAAATCGCAGCTGCACCTACTCCCATTAACCAAGATTCGATATACAGAATTCCGACGTTGATATTTTTTCGGACACCCTGTTCGGTAATTTCTCCTTTTGGAATTTCCAGTAAATCATTTTCTGTAATTTGATAATCAAACTTTTTATCGATTTGATTTTTCTCAGGCATAAACTGGTCGAAAATATCTTTCGCCACAGAAACCAAATCGGGATGTGCAACCCAAGTTCCATCGTGACCATTTTTCACTTCACGCTCTTTATCATTTCTGACCTTTCCAAAAGCCTGACTGTTGGCTTCATAATCATTTTTAATAGGAATCTGCGCCGCCATTCCACCAATCGCGTGAACATTTCTTTTATGACAAACTTCAATCACTCTTTTTGAGTATGCATTCATAAAAGGTGAAGTCATTGTTACCTGATCACGATCAGGGAGAATAAATTCTGGAAGATTTCTGAATTTTTTAATGAATGAAAAAATATAATCCCATCGACCACAATTCAAACCGGAACTATGTTCTTTTAATTCGAATAAAATTTCATCGATTTGAAAAGATGCAGTAATAGTTTCAATTAAAACTGTTGCTTTAATTGTTCCCTGAGGAATTCCGAGATAGTTTTGAGCAAAAACAAAGACGTCATTCCACCAGCGTGCTTCTTTGTAATGTTCTAATTTGGGGAGATAAAAATAAGTTGCACTTCCGTTTTCTATCAATTGTTTTATGTTTCTGAAAAAATAAATTCCAAAATCTATTAATGAAGCAGAAGTTTGTTCATCATTGATTTCAATATGTTTTTCATTCAAATGCAAACCTCATGGACGAACTAGCAGAACAGCCATTTCTTCATTTAATTGGTATGATTTTCCCTGCTCATTTGTAAAATCAATTCTTCTATTGATTGCATCCGAAAGATTGATTTGACCTTCCATACAGTTTTTCCAGGTTGGAGAATTGCTGTCTTCAAAATCCGCCATAAAAGTTGAAGCACCACAATTCAAAGCATTAATAATCATTTTTCGATCAACTGGCCCAGTAATTTCCACTCTTCGATCCAGCAAATCTTCAGGAAGTGGATTGCAAACCCAATTTCCTGTTCTGATTTCTTCGGTTTCTGGAAGAAATTTTGGAAGAATTCCTTTATCGAAATCTTTCTGTGTAATTTCTCTTTCATCTAAAAGCTCTAATCTTTTAGCATTAAAGTTCTGATGAAGCTCAACCAAAAAATCAACTAAATCATTAGTAAAAATTTCTTCAAACTGTTGCTGAGCTTTAATTCTTAATTGAGTCTTTGTTTCCATAATCAATTGATTTTCTGATTCAACATTACAAACCTAAATAAAAATTTTCACATGCAGCGAACGTTCGCCGAATTTATTTTAAAATTTATTATGCGAAAAATCGCTTCCAAATATTTATCTTTGACTTATGAATTCTGAAAGTGACTATATCAAGACGGTTTTCGGGCTAAAACTGAAACAGCAAAGACAAAAGAAAAACTGGTCTTTGCAGGATCTCGCTACAAAGACCGGATTGTCTAAATCTTACCTCAATGAAATTGAAAATGGCAAAAAATATCCGAAGCACGATAAAAATTATTCAGCTTTCAGAATCACTGAACTGCACTTTTGATGATTTAGTCTCGACAAAACTGGATAAAAGTTTAGCTCCATTTAATGAAATTTTACAATCGGATTTTTTCAAAGAAATCCCTTTGGAACTTTTCGGAATCAATAAAAATAATTTGATAAGTATTATCAGCGATGCACCAAAAAAAGTAACTGCGTTCATTAATGCTTTGATCGAAATTTCTCAGAATTATAATTTAGGAAAAGAACGATTTTACTTCGCTGTTCTTCGTTCGTTTCAGGAATTGTATGACAATTATTTCCCTGAAATTGAAGATAAAGCATTACAGTTTGCGCAAGAAAATAAATTAGAGATTGATAAAAATCTACAGTCGGATATTTTAGAAAATATCTTATCTGAAAAATTTAATTATAAAATTCAGTCAGAAAATTTTGAAGAATATGGAACTTTAGACAATCTCCGTTCGCTTTTTATTCCTGAAAAAAAACTATTGCTTTTAAATAAAAAATTGGAACGGGATCAAAAAACATTTATTCTATCAAAAGAAATCGGCTTCAATGTTTTGGAATTAAAAAATCGTCCAAATACATACTCCTGGCTGGGTTTTGGAAGTTTTGAGGAAATTTTAAATAATTTTTATGCTTCTTATTTTGCCGGAGCATTATTGATTTCAAAACAAAAAATCATTAGAAAAACTTCAGAATTTTTCTTTCAGAATGAATGGAACCCCCAAAATTTTGAAAGTCTGATTGAGAAATTCACCAATTCACCGGAAACTTTTTATCACCTAACAGTATCTAAAGAAGTGTTTATTAATGGTAGTTTACTCAATACAAGGTGTACAAAAGTGGTACAGAATTAAGATGCTGTAACATCTTTTTTTTCTACTTTTCCGAACGCATCTCGTCACATTAAACACTTGTGAACTAATATTTTACAATATTTGACGATAAATTTAAATGTACAATTATACTACTTTTGTACACCTCCAGCCTTATATTTCAATGTAAATCAACATATTAACAATTCCCGATTGCAACTATAATAATTACTACATTTTGCCATTACACCCCCCAATTTTCATTTTTAACGTTAAAATAAGTACCATACATTTCCCAATTTATTCTTTGCTTTTATAACTTTTTATGTAAAAATTAGGATCAATATCAACCTGATTAATAAAATTATTTTTCAGATCATAGGATTGCCAGGAAGTAGTTGGAGAAATCCAGTCTTCAATACCAATGATCTTAATCGGCATTGTAAAATTATTGATACAGTTTGTAAATCGATACTGTAGTTTATGATCTGTTATAAAATATTCCAATACTGGAACCTGAGAGGTTCTCAGATACTGATCATACACAGCATTAAAGTTTATTCCTGACTGAATATTAATGTAATTTTCAATTTCTTTTGTTGTGACAACCTTGTGATAGAACTGTTTATTAAGCCCACGTAGTATTTGCAAAAATTTTTCGTCATTATCGATGACAGTCTTGATCATGTGAATGACCGCCCATCCTTTTACATATCCGTCTGAGCTTCCATCTTCATTAATACCGTATCTGCCAATAATAGGTTTATCATTTTCAATGGTTCTGTATCTGCCTGAAAGAAACTCCTCCTCTGCTTTTTTTCCAAACAGATCCGAAAGTACAAGCTCTTCAGCCAGACCTGCAAATCCTTCCTGGATCCATCGGTCAGCAATATCGCCGGCGGTAATACTATTTCCGAACCATTCATGTGACATCTCATGAATAACGATTCTGTCTGTTTTTTTACCCCAGCCTGTTTTTGACACATCATTTCCTTTGTATGTCCCTTTTGTAAAATTATTACCATATGCAATCGCACTCTGATGTTCCATTCCGATATAAGGTGCTTCTACAATCTTAAATCCGTCTTCATAGAACGGATATGGACCAAACCAATGTTCCAGTGACTTCATTGCCTGAATGGATTCAGGTATTAAATGATTTTCAGCCTTTTGTTTATTATAGTCGAGAACCCAATAATCCATGCTTAGTTTCCCTATGATTCCGGTATAATTCTTTTTGATATTAACGTAGTTGCCCATGTAGAAAGAGATGCCATAATGATTGATCAGATTAACGACTTTCCATGTATATTGCATGTCACCATCAGATGTCCGTTGCTGTTTTACCAGACATCCGTTACCTATCGCATTTAGAGATGCAGGCGTAATTATTGAAATAGAAGCACCCTCATCTGGTTCATCATACAGCATATTTTTGCATGGATACCATAAGCTGGCTCCTTTGTACTGACAGGCCACTGAAATCCAGGGACGGTTTAAAGAATCTTTGCCCCATACAAAACCTCCGTCCCATGGTGGGGATTGAGATTCTACAGGTTTACCCGAATAATAAACAGCGATGTTGTATTTCCTATTTTTATGTTTTCTGACTCCTGAAACATACCAGATATTTCCTTTATTTTGAAAGCTTAGCTTTTTACCATTTTGAGTAACACTGTCAATGATCAATGGTTTTACAAAGTCGATCTGCATCAATTCAGATGGTTGCTCTGAAATTACTTTATATCTGATTTTATTATTTCCTGTAATCGTTTTTGTATGGTAATCGGGTTTAATGGTAATGTTATATGACATTAAGTCCCACCATCTTTTCTCCGGTGTTAAAGAGCCTACCAAAGAATCTTCTTTAGATGGCTTTTGTGCAGCAGCCCAGTTGGATACAAACAATATAAAAATAAATCTTAGTACATTCATATCAGAACAGATCTGATTATTAATTAAGTCAGGTACATAGCTAAATAGCAATACATTTTAGAATAATACGCTAAGTGCAATATTTTTCCGCTAACATTTCAAGGACCAGGTCTATTCCTTCATTTGCTGACTCTGAAGATAAATTGCCGAAAATAATGATAGCAATTTTTTTCTCTTTAAATATTGATACGGAGGACATAAAACGGTTGGCATTTCCAAAATTATTAATATAACTTTTTCCATCTTTTCCTGTTTTTTTGAACCAACCAAAAGAAAAAATGGGGAATTGAAATAGAAGCTGTTCAAAAGTTTCTTTCTTAAATGGTATTCCTTTTCCTTCTAATCCTTTTAAATAATTTTGAATATATAATGAATAATCGGGTAAAGTGGTGTTTATATTACCCGCTGACAGCAACCAATTTAATTTTATATTCTCTTCTATAAGTGGGACTAGTTGTTCATAATGGCCGTAAGTCTGTTGTTCATCTTGGGTATTTGGACTACCAAATCTGAAATCAATATTTAATTTTTTTTTGAGATCGTTGACCAATTCATAATAATTTTATTGCTAACTTTTTCTAACATAAGTCCCGCTAAAACGTAGCCAAGGTTTGTTAAGTACAAATCATCGTTATTTTTCTTTACCGCTTTTTGAGTGAGTAAGTATTTCGCAATATTGTATCGTTGTTCTTGGTTTGTTCCTGTTATTACCACAGATTCCGGGATATATGTATCATAAGAAAACGGAGCTAGTGGCGCTTTAAAATTCAGAAGATTAATTAATGTTAGACTCTTACTTTGATTTTGCTTTGCCTTTAATTCCGGAAATAAATGAAAAAAATCAGTATTCCAGTTAATTTTTCCTTGTGATACCAAATCAGCAGCAATAAATGATGTAATTGCCTTAGTATTTGAACCCAGATGAAATCTATTTTGTAGAGTAACCTGCACATTAGAATTAACTTTATTTGTTCCTAAAGCTTTCATTAAGATTGAATCAGAAGATATTACGGCAATTTCTAAAGCCGGAATTTGGTATCTAATTCTGATACTGTCAATCTTATCTGAAATAGTTTGGGCAATTAAACTATAGGCTATCAGGAAGGTCAAAATGAATTGAAGTTTTACTTTCATTTGCTTAAAAATGCAATTTGTGTTAAAGAAGGAAATACTATTTAATATTCTTTCTATCATGTCTACGGTATCACTAAAGTTCTAAAGCTTATTGACAATATTAATTATACTTTATAGCTTTATCAACTTCAACAGGATTATTATATTTTCTTATAATGGACTGCAGATTTTTTACCTGTGCATTCAGTTCTTCGATATTGCTGATTTGTTTTCCTCCGATATTAATATTCAGGTTGGGACTGCTTTTCAAATTGGTTCTTTCGAAAGAAAAAGGATCATTGTAAAAATCCATTAGTAACTTTTTCTTCTGTTTTTCATTGATAACAACAGCCTTGTTTCCAAAATTTGATTCCAGAAAATCATCTGTTGCGAAATTGTCGGGAAAGTTTTGATTTTTAATGAGCTTATAGATAAAGTTATTTTTATCATCCTGAATCTCAAAAATCAAACCCGGTAATCCACGAAATTTATACGGACCTTCATTAAAAGGAATATCCTTGTTGAACCAGGCTATCCAATGCCGTCCTCCAAAATCAGCGGTTGCTTTCTGAAGATCATATTCATTGTATTTTTTTGTATCACTTTCAATTTTCCAATTAATGATATCGTTAGTTTTGAAAGAATAATAGCCGAATTTGATATTGATGAAATTTTCGTTTTCAGACGAATCGTTTCTCCTCTTGACAATCTGTCCCGTCATATCAACATGTTTATTATCCATGTTTCCAAATTTTTTATTTATAGAATCCGCAATTAATAGATTTCTTCCATAAAATTTGGTTTCATTTTTATTAACATCCAATATCATATAGAATTTCTGATGTTCGTTTTCAGTTGAATCCATTTTCAATTGTAATTCATAAATATACCTGTGTGTTTGAGCCTGGAAAAAACTTCCGATAAGCAGGCAAAATAACATGATTATTTTCATAATTATTTGTTTTTGAAGGTTTCAAATTCAAATATAATTATTTAAAGAAAGCCGAATAAGGAAAAAGTGCTTTGACGCGTACGAAATTACCCATCGTCAATTTCTTACTCAATCGATTATTTTTAGTAAAATGCTTATTACTAACAAAAAAGACCGTTTATTGTAAAACTGCTACAGCAACAAACTTTTCCCATAATTTGTCCATCCAGCAACAAGCTGCAATTTAAAATCTACTAGGAACCGATTGCGAATTTATAGGAGAAAATATAAAGTAATAAAATAAACGTGTTTGAGAATAGTCTTTTTTAAAAAAAAATAAGCAGTCACATAGTTGGCTGCTTAACTGCTTTCTATTGATGAAAAAGTACTGTACATCAATATCTTTTGTTCAAACTCCTCAATATTAAACGGCTTAGAGATAAAGTCGTCCCCTCCTACTCTGGTCGTTATCTCTGAAAGATCAAAGCTGGTTCCAAGTAAAATGACTGGTATATTGTTTAGGACATAATTCCGCTTGAGACTATTACTTATTTTCATGGCATTATAACCCGAAATACAAGAATCAATTAAAATAATATCTGGAGTACATAGTGTAACTTCTTCAATAATGTCCTGCGAAGAATCTAATGAGACGATCTTAAAACCTGTCTCCTTGAGAATTTCATTCAGAAGTTCTACAAATAGAACATCGCTATCAAAAATGATTATAGTTTTATTCGACATAGGCTTTGATCTTAAGGGTTTGTGGGAGGATAGTTGAAATTTTAATAATCAACTGTATAATGCTTGAACGATAACCCGCTAAGAGGATGAATAATTAGTAGTAGGCTTACCGTAAATTTATATGAACTAAATGGATAAAGATTGATCTTTATCCATTTAGCAATCAATAATTATATTATATGTATTAAAATAAGCGCGCTTTACGTTGTAAAACGCACTTAGTATTTTTTTCAGTTCCTGTAAAGGGATGATTTTTCCGAAAAGAATCCTTTTTTATTTGTAGGCCAACATTATGGTTGTCCTTTACCACCGGATGCTCCATATATCTGTCCTGTCGCAAAACTGGCATCATCAGCGGCTAACTGAACAAATATAGAAGCTAGTTCTGCAGGCTGTCCTGGTCTTCCGAGTGGTGTATCACCGCCAAATTTTTCCAGGTTTTCCTGTGTCTGGCCTCCGCTTACCTGAAGAGGTGTCCAGACAGGTCCGGGTGCAACACCATTGACTCTTATGCCTTTCGGTCCCAACTGCTTGGCAAGAGATTTTACATAGTTGGTCGTTGCTGCTTTGGTTTGTGCATAATCATAAAGATCAGCAGAGGGATCATAGGCCTGAATGGAGGACAATCCTATAATAGAAGACCCAGGCTTCATATGAGGAAGAGCAGCCTTTGTGATCCAAAAAGGTGCATAGATATTTGTTTTCATAGTCCAGTCGAAGTCATCGGAACTAAGATCGAGTATAGATTCATTGGCTTTCTGATGTCCTGCATTATTGATCAGAATATCCAGACCTCCGAGTTGCTGCACAGCCTGGCTAACCAATTGTTTGCAGAAGGCTTCGCTACGAATATCTCCTGGAATGGCTATACCTTTACGGCCTTCCTTTTTGATAAGTTCGATCACCTGCTTAGCATCTTCCTCTTCAGCAGGTAGGTAATTAATGGCTACATCTGCTCCTTCTCTTGCATAAGCAATGGCAGCAGCCCGACCAATACCGGAATCACCGCCAGTAATCAATGCTTTTCTTCCTTGTAGTCTTCCTGAACCTACATAGCTCTTCTCTCCATGGTCCGGCACCGGTGTCATTTTGCCTGCCAAACCAGGAAAAGGTTGCGACTGCTTATTAAAAGGTGGTTTGGGATATTTGTTTCGCGGGTCAGTAAGCTCCTTTGCATTCGCTTTACCTGTATTGCTGTTCTGTGACTGCGCTAAAGCGCCCGGAGCAACCGCTGCTATGGCAACGGTTGCAGCTATCTTTCCGATAGCATCTCTCCTTGTTATTTTACTTTCCATATCAATATGATTATTTGGTGTTTTAGAATTCTGTAATTTGTAAAATGGGTACTATATGTAAAATTAGTAGACTACTCAACAAAGGTTTTATGATACAAATCATAATTCAATGACTCTCTTAAGGATTGAAGTTAAAATCTATCTGGCAACAGTTCAAACAAATCAGTGGTAATATATTTTAATTAGATGGAAAGCGCAAGTAACTTTTTCCTAGCAAAATGCTGCCGGTAAATCCTGAAATATATTTGTGATATAAATGATAATTGTTTTTAGGATGCTTTGCCTGGTAATATTAACAATGTTAAAGAGCACCGAAAAGTAAGAAAGAGTGTGATTGATTAGTAGCACTGTCACTTTAGTGATTAATTATGAATAGCTGCTCTGACCAGCGGCTATTTTCACTCACAGGGGTATATCTTTTCTGATTGATTTACGGATCTATTGTTTTCGGAATCCCGATATTTTCATTTTTAGAAAATGGTCCAGGGCTAAGTTTTTGTTGCAATAACAAGAGCTTTCAGCGTTGGAGATAATGTTGTATTTTCAATCATTGTGCGCTCGAAAAAACCAGCTGAGATCTGCCTTTCAAGTTCGCGCATAGTATAATTTTCCTTGATGCTCATCTTTAATTAAAACTCATGTTCCTCATCAGTTTTGCAACGTGAGAAGATTGTGTGGTAATGTGTCCAGCTCAGTTGTGTTGAAATAGTGTTTCTTATATCTTGTATTTCGAATTGTGTCCCCAGCGAGGACACAATTTTATCAGATTAATTATTAATCTATGTATACCGATGCAATGTTAGATGTTGATATTTCATCTGTCCTTTCTAAATGTCAAACCCGCAAAGTCAACCACTTTTTGATCATCTTTTTCAGAGAAGATAACAGTAAATCCTCCGAAACCCGCATTTATGCCACACGTAACAGCATAGTTGGGTGTTATTACACGTAAAGGTATATGCCTTACACTACCAAATGTTGTAAGCTTCATCATCAAAACGTTGCCTTCCGATATATAAATTTCAACTTCTTTGAATTTTGTATCCCCAATCAGCATTTGATATCCGAAATGCCTGTATCTTCCTATTACTTTCTCCCACACAGAGCGATCAATGTTTTTGAGTTTTAGTCCGGATTCGTACTCACGATTGCCAATTCTTTGAAATAAAAAATTTTCGTTATTAACTTTCTTAAAAACAAATCTTTTGTTTCCTCTTTCCACTAGGCTATCATTTGGAAATATTTCAACAGGCAGAAATTCATCCCTGAATAAAGGAGTGAGAAAATATTGTTTTTCCCCATCAATAAGTTTGAGGCGGTCTTTTTCCAAAATGACCTTTATATAACCTTCTTCTTGAGCATAATTACCTAAATATCTTTTCAGGCTGTGCCGGGATAATCTGACCGGAGTTGAAGAACTATGAATTTTTCCGGTTATTGGAGCAGGAAACAGGTCGCTAATACTCAATTGGTACTTGTTCAGGAAATTGAAACAAAATTCTTCTGCAATTGAACCACCTTCTGCTGAGTTTGTCATTACAATTACCGCAAATTTGCTCTTGGGAATTAATAAGAGTTTTGCGTGTGCAAATCCGGCACTTCCTGCGTGATAGACAGCAAAATTGGAATCATTTTTAAACATAAACCAGCCTAAGCCTTTTTTATTACTTTCAATAGGTACATTTTGGTTTTGCAGTGAAAACATTTCACGAATAGTTGGGGAATCAATTATCGAAGAGCTTTCTCCATTATAGGCTTTCATCAGTCCAATCGTATATTTGGAAAAGTCATTGATGTTGGTATAAATTCCGCCGGACGCAATATCCCGCAATTCATATTCTTCCACTTCATTTCCACCCAGATAGATCTTCGAACGATATTGCAAACGATCCATTGCAAATCCGGATTGGCTCATGCCAAGTGGAGCAAGAATATTTTGATGAACATAGTCCGCATAATCTTGTTTGCTTATTGCTTTCACCAAACTTCCTAAAATATTATAACCTGCATTTGAATATAGGCCTACCATACCTGGCGGATAGGTAATATAGGTATCATTGATGTAACCTAATACGTCGGTGTACTTTCCGGATCGCAGATCTGAATTCTTCCAGATGTCGGGTTGAATACCTGATGTGTGGGTAAGAATGGATTTTACTGTAATATCCTTTATGTCAATATTTTTTGTTTTAGGTCTGAAATCCCTCAGATAGCTGTTTAATGGATCGTTTATATTTAATAATCCTTTTTGCTGAAGTTGCATCACACTTAACGAAGTAAATGTTTTGGTTATTGAGCCCATATTGACAACCGTATTGGTTGTCATGGGTACTTTGTTCAATTTGTCTGCGTATCCAAATCCGTTGGACCAGATCACTGAATCATTGACGATAATGGCAGCACTTATACCAACTATGTTTTTGTTTTGCTGTAGATTCTTATTAAAGAAATCTTCAGATGATTGCACGAGTTCCCTAGTACTGACGCTGCTATCTGTCTGTGCTTCAGTCTTTGAAAAAATAAAAAACACAAAAAGTATAATTGATGATCTACTTAATTTTTTGAATGGCATCTTTATTCAGGTTTCGGCGGTTTTACAATAACCTTGTTAGCTACAGGCTTTATTTATTTTCAATTTTTTCCAAGCTGATTATAATTTTTTCATCTTTAGGAAGTAAATATTGTAAACGAACAAATCCCAATTGTTCATTGAAATACGATATTAAAAAACTTTTTCCAATTTTTGAGGAACAACTCGATTTTGTCTCAATTGTATTTATGGTACCTAATGGTAATATGATCTTTTTATCTTTTAACGTGTTTTCATAAACACATTTCAGGTTCAATTCACCTTTCCAGGTAATGTCTTTTAATTCTTTCCAATGTTCACCAATTTCTAAATTCCACTTGTATTTTTTAGATTCATTAGGTTTTACGTATGGAAATGGTGCAAATTGTAATATTTGGAAAGCATTCATTCGGAACGGATGCAACCAGACATTTGTACTATTTTCTATAACACCGGTAAGCTCACTAGTTATTGTTTTTTTATCAGAATTTAAATGAGATAAAATAATTTCCGTTTGGCTATAATCCGGATGGTCTTGGAATATCGGACCTTTTGTTTTCAGTGCTTTGATACTCAATAGATCAATTGCTTTATCATCTTTTGAATTATATTTTATTAATGAAAAAATACTGTCATTGTCAATTTTATATTTCAATGTGTCATTTCCTTTAACTATGTGATAAGTATAAAAGTATTCTCTATTGGATAAATATATTTTATTATCATAATTATAAGGATTTTCATTTTTATTATTTTGTGGATTCTCAACGAAAATACCTTTAGATAAAATGCAGGAATTCAGTAACAGTATTAGACTCAAAAAGCTGATCGATCTTATCATTTCAGATGTGTATAGTTTGTATTAGCTTGCAGATAATAATGGAAAAGAAATTGGCGAAGTGCCTGAAGGATACTTCAGATGATCAGTCAAATCAAAATTATTATTATTCTCATAACTATTTGTTTTTAAAGGTTTCAAATTCAAATATAGTTATTTAAAAAAGCCGAATATGGAAAAAATGCACTAACAGGTACGAAATTACCCATCGTCAATTTTTTGCTTAGTTAACTATCTTTAGCGTAATGCTTGTTACAAGAAAAATGCAGACCATTTCTGTGCAGAACCATTCGAGCAAAACATTTTCAATACTTTGTCCGTCCGACAGCGAGTCGAAATTTAAGAATACTAGGAGTCGAATGCTAATTCATACGATTGTTATCTTATAGCTGTTGTTGAATCTGTTTGTATTTTATCCAGATTCTTTTCGAAATAATCTTTTACTTTTTTGTTAGTAGTGCTTTTACCAAGTTCTTGCAGTGCAAAAATTTGTGTTTGCAGTAATACATCCTTTTCTAAAATTTCGATATCAGGTGTTACGCCCGTTCCTTCCCAATTTGTTTTTGTTACAGGATTAATAGGCCTGCAGTTAGGAATAAAAGCAACAAATGGTCCTTTAATTTTAACCTCATCGCTAGGATTCGCGCCACCTGCCGAAATTTTGCCGAATACGGTTGCTCTTTTTAATACCCGCAGATCATAGGTAAATTCCTCACCAGCTGAAAATGTTTTATCATCAATGATGATGTATAATGGTTTGTTTAAATACCGTTTTGCCGGCACATATGGCAAGGTCCAATATTGTACACTTTTATTACCTTCTCTCCAATACAAATCGTTTAAATGTACAGGATTAGAATCGAAAAAATGACTTGCCAGGAACTGTACCATTTCCGGTTCGCCGCCGTGATTTGCCCTAAGGTCGATGATTAATGCATCAGTGTTTGCTAAATAATTAATTGCGGCAGTTGCTATAGGGGCAGCATCATCAACAGGAAAAAATGCATCTATTTTCATATCCGATATTTCCCTCCAGTATATCAATTTTCGTAAATCCAAAATTTTTCTGAATTCTAAATCGTCGGACCTTTTCTACCTTCTCTTTTTCAGCCTCCATCAATGTTTGTGACCGATTGTAATCCTCTTCATGGTAAGATACTCTCAAATATTTATCGTGAGTAATCGAAAGAAGTTGATTGGTTAAAGTTTCTGCAAAGGTTTTAGCATCGTTAATTTTTAAATAGTAGCCTTTCTTTTTGCATGCTTGAGTGTATTTTCAACTTTGACGGCGACCTCAGGAAAAACATAATAATCATTTAGCTTTTGAAAAAGCGAACCCAGAACTTCACTTTTTGCCTGTTCGCTAATCAATATTTTTGCCTGCTCATCCGATTGTTGAGCTTGTATATTTTGAGCAAATAATAAAAATATCAAAAAAAACAAGATAGTTATATTTCATATTAAAAGTGTCGTTTTGTTTTTTAGATCTATATACATTTACATAAAGTGTTGAGTATAAAATAAAACTTGACATTAAAGATTCATTTCTTATCAGCCTCAATATCGGTGTAGGTAAAAATGCTAGGTTTTTGTTGAAGCTTAACCTTCGTTTCGTTATCTTTTTCAAAGACACTACGATTTTAAGAATCATGAAACTAACAGTAAGTGTGACCTGTCATCAATTCATTTACAGCTTCTGTAGAAAAGAAATAATAGAAAGTAATTACAACCAATATGTCGGTTTATTTATATTTGAGTCATATAACCTTCAGAAAAAAAAATTTTTAGCCCAACGGGATTATACAAAGGTAACCGTAAAAATAGTAGTAATCGTAAAAACCATTAATATAGAAAAATAAAAGGCACTTTTACAGTGCCTTTTTACAATTATACTACTAATGAGAGTACAGTAGCTCCCATTCAAATGATTTTTCCAAACCAAGTCTCTTTTTTGATATTCCGTTATCCAGTCTTGTACCCTGTGGCATCTTACTTAAAATGTCTGACATTTCTTTATTTTGTGATCCTTCTTTCATATCTATAAATTCCTTCATAGTCATTTTGGGATAACTGCTTAGCTTAGGGGTAAAATTAATGGTTGGATCGACTGATAATTCCACTTTTTCAGCCTTCCATATATTGAAATTTTTATTGTCCTCTCTGATATCTAATATTACTCCTGGCAAGCCAAAGAATTTAAAAGGCCCTGCCGAATATGGTAATTCTTTGGTAAAATACGCTGTGACCTCCGATCCTCTAAAATTGGCGGTTGCCTTTATGCAATCATATCCAAGAATCTTTTTTGTTTTTGTTTCGTCGATCTTCCATACTGGTTTAGCAACATTATCATGAATAAAATACTTTGTATCTCTGTCTAAGCCTGTAAAAAAGAAATCTTTTGTTTTGCCGTTGTCTTTAAGTTTTGAAATAAAATAGTTTTTACTTACCGGCTTTCCTGTCTGCTTAACTGCCGAAGTAGTACCTCCCGAATTAAAATTAATAATAGAATCCTGAATGGATATAACATCATTATCTTTCACATAGAGGTCTTCGTACAAAGTCGCAATAGGTGATCTGACATGATGATATTTTACATGGACTTGCTGTGCAAGTCCATGTAAAAAAAACATTACGAAAAAAATCGTAAAAGCTATTTTTTTTAAATTCATAACTATTCAGCCGTAACAGTATAGCCTGCCTGCGATAAATTCCATTTGACAATAGTTTGAAATACTTGACAAGATGAAAGCGTTGGAGCATCAGTTACGAACCATTGAGAGCCTGTCCAGTTCCCTTCACTATCATAAAAATTAACGTTGACTCCGCAAAGCTGAAAAGAAGTTTTAGTTTTTTCAATTTTTTCAACTTGTTTCTCTGAAATTTTTAAGTCAGCTGTTTTGGCACTTACTAACCCAGCTACTCCGAAGGCAGCTAATAAAATTGCTTTTTTCATAATTATTTATTTTTTTGATCGATCAAAAGTATTGATGAAAAAGGCTTGAAAATTTATATTTTAATATTTTGAATTTATATAATTTTAAGATTTCTAGATATGGTTGAGTTCATGTAACATTTAAAGTTCAATTTTATCTGCGTTGTTTTAGTACTGGAGATAAGATAGATTTAGGATTATAGTTGCTATTAGAAAACCTATTGATAGGCTTTTAAGTAATTGTGGTATTACTATGACATTGAACCTTGTATCACTTATCTTAAAATATGTTTGTTCTTTTTTTCCTTATTATTAAACATTGATATAATAAATTCTCAAAAACAACACTAAAAAGTGAAGTGTTAAAAAATTTTTATAACTAATATAATTTTTCGTAAATTTCTTGCTATAAAAGATAAATATTCATTATAAACTTTGCTTTTTTGCAATATTTGATGAACATGAATTCATTATCAATAGATAATATAAAACACAAATGAAAAGTATCATTATTAACTTATTATGTCTTTTAGTATTTGTTTCTTGTGAGAAGACCAAGAATCTTAATGCTAATGAGATAAAGCTCACCCAAGAAATCAATTTAGACCAAGGAACTGCGGAAAAAATTAAAGGATTGTCAATGGGTGTTTTTGAAGTGGCAAAAGGGAATAAAGACAGGGAGATTCTTTTTGAGTATTTTCGAAATCTCAAAAATTACTCAAAAAATTTACCGGCGGCAATAATAATTAGGGCAAAAGCTGAAAATGCAGATCTAATTGTCAAAAAATTCGCACGGGAACTGAAAGATAAGAAATTGATTGTTTACAAATCCGCAGAAAATTACGGTAATGAAGATGATATAATTACTATTCTCCAATCTAATAATAAGTTGGAACCATTGCTCTTTGAAGCAACAAATGGCGTAAACTATGATATTGACACCCAAATGATAATCAATAAATTAAAAGATTGGGATTCCAAATACGGGATTGAGCTGGAGGCAGTCGGCCCTGATTTTGTTTCTGGGAAGTTTAAAAATAAACCCGCAAACATTCCGAAATTTGCAAAAGAAGTCTATGATTTTTGTCCCGACATCGTAGACCAAGGTGTTGGAAGTATAGAGGAATTGGAGAAATCACTTGCAGATTCTAATGAATTTTTCCTTTGGTGGGACTAGTGTGTATCATTTCAAAGCAACAATTAAAAGAATCCTCATATTTTATTCAAATCCGCAATTTTTAGTGTCGATAAGTATTATCTATTTTGAAATTAAGATTTAAAGTTCTAATTCTTTCCCTATAAATTCTCAAGTAATAAACAAAATGAAAAAAATTCATTACCTAATTTTCAGCTTTTTTGCACTTGGATGCAATTCAAAATTAGAAAACAGTAATTCCATCGCCGTAAAACCTACTATAAATATAAAAAAAAGAAAATCCAACGGGACAGAAATCGTTAATAAACTGGAAAAACTCAATTTCTTTAATCTGACAGAAAAGTCTGACCTTAATGATGAAAAAGAGGAATTAGCCCGAGCTTATAATGAGAATAATTTTTTTGAAGGTGCACTCCGAGGAGAGACACTGGAATTTCTGGATAACCGTTTTTATTTTATTGATAGTGAAGAACTCTTTAAAGTTGGAGGCTTGATAAATTACTTGAAAACTGTAAAACCTGTCTTTGAGAAACTGGGCTTGAAATTAAATTATTCCAATGAAAAAAGCTTTCAAAATGAAAAGCATTGGAGACATACAATAGAATTGAACAGCAGAGAATATATTGCTTTTGACAATAATTTTAGTAAGCAGGATTGGAACATTGCTTACGTCATGTTTATCGAGATGTTGAACGAAGAATTAGAAATACAGAATAGTGAAGAAAGATTTTACCCTATATCATCCCAAAATGATGGAAGAATGGTATTGCTCACCAAAAAGCAATTCGAGTTCATAAAAGAAAATTATCCCAATGACAAGGAGCACCCTAAAGAATTGGCAGTTTGGAAAAAAGAAAATAATCTTTATTGATAAATCTCAGCTTAACACACATTTTAATTGTAAAAAAACTATGAATTTAATTTAAACTAATAATTACATGATCAAGTCTGCATTTACATTACTAATACTATTTGTATTAAATATATCTTGTACTAATTCAAATAATAATGATATGAAATTTTTGAAGAATTTATTCGGAAAAAACGAAAAGTCTGAGCCTGTAATAACGCCAAATGCTTATAGTTTAAGACTTGAAAAAACAGCGGAAATGCTTGATGAAAATTTATTTTGGAAGATTGTAGATTCATCCGTTAAAAATTCATCGAATCAAAATGAACAAGAAAAATATCTGGTTTCGGAGATATCAAAACTTACTCCAAAACAAATGGTAGGTTTCAGATTAAGAACCGATAAACTTCTTTATGATACCTATACCTCGGAAATGTGGTGTGCAGCTTACATTATGAACGATGGATGTTCCGATGATGGTTTTGAGTACTTTAGGAATTGGGTAATTTCACGTGGTAGAGACGTCTATTACAAAGCAAAAGAAAATCCGGACACTTTGATTTCCCAAAAAGATCATGGTGATGAAGGTATGTTCGAATTTGAACTTTTCTGGTATGTAGCTCTTAAAGCGTTTAAGAATACAACAGGCAAAGAACTGTACGATTATATAGACGAAAATAATTTCCGGACAAAGGAAGGAAATTATCCTCAATTTGAGTTCAATTGGCAAGAAGGAAATCTGGAAAGCAGGAAAAAACTATGCCCGAATCTATACGCTGAATTTGAAAATAGATAACATGAAGGGATTATCATTTAAATTAATATACACAATTATTTTAAGCTTTTGCTTTTTCATTTTAAAATCTCAAACAAAAGAAAATACTATGAAACAAGATTGGATACTGTTTACCAGAGATTTTGATTTTTCAGAATCCTTTAAGTCTGAGTTATCGATCCAGCTTGAAGAGAAATTATACAAGTTAAATAATTTGGATAAAAATCTGAAAAATCCAATCAAGCTTATAATCGGAATGGAAGATTTAAATCAAAGTATATCAGACGGATATATTTATATTCCTGCACATGTCTACATTCATGATGCTGATAAAATATATCCGATTACAATTTGCTGGAAATCCTCAGATTTCAATGATTTGAAAGCGATTCAAAAAAGTAATCTTGAGGGTAAAAAAGTAGACTTCGAATGGTGTAAAGATTTTCCCTTCGATGAGTTAAAAAAAACACTAAGCCAAGAAAAAAAATATGAAAAAATAAACAATCTGAGTTACATCATTATCCCTAAGTATTATCCTGATTTAGTTATCAATTTTAATATTAAAAGACCATTATTTCAAAACGAAAAAGAAATCATTGAAAATATCTTTAAGAAAAATAAGAATGTTTACGTTTCTAACCTTATTGATGATTCAATCATGCTCGATTTTCAAGTTGATTCAATGAATTTTAAAGAAGAGGATTTTTATAAAGATATGGAATATCTCAAAACTTCAATCAAAGAGATATCAGAACAAGAGTTCTCGAATCAGATAGAAAACGTTGAAATAAGATAGTTATTTACATACAATAATATTATGGCTCTGTGGATACTTCTAATCGAAATTGGTCAGAAAGCCGGCCTATAAAAATTCAATTTTTGTCTTCCAAGATTTCAATACAAATCAACACTCCTTCCGTATAACTATATCCATATCCGAACCCATAGCTTCCACCCCCACTTACTTTTTCTGTATCAGATAAAAGCCGAGGTGAACTCGAAATACCTTGTGAACTATATTGATAATTGTAGCGACCTGATGTAATTGGAGAAATTGAGATAATTCTGACATTTTTAGAAGACCACTTTTCCACTTCGCTGTTTATATCATTAGACAATCGCTCTCCATCAATTTCCGAATCTGACCAACCAACAACTTTTTCTGATACGATTCTTTTTGTGATTGGCTTTTCAGCTCCTAACCAATTTCGTTTTGTTTCTCCGGTGGGAATATTTTCACTGACATTTTGCAGAATAGGCTTAAAATATGCTGGAATAAAAATGGTCTTTATCATTAGTTTTTTTAAATTATAGTTACTAACATAAAAATACGTAATAATGATTAAAAATCAAAGAAGTAAAGCTCTTTACCTTCATAAAAAAAGTCCCCAACTCATCCGGGGACTAAAAACTAATAACCATGAAAACTCAATTATAGATGAGATTCAATACAAATATATATATCTTGTTTTATAACGGAAAATATTTAAGAAAATTTAAGATTAATATTACGGATCATGTTTTCGCGCCGAAAATATGCATTATAAAACTACTTATTCTTTCAATGCATTTTCAACTTCCTCTATAAGCTCTTGCTTATCAGGTAAAATTGTTTCATATTTTGAAGCAAATACATTATTTTCAAATCCTCCTAAGATATACTCTGCTGTGATATCGTCTTTTTCAGCGCACAGAATTATTCCTATTGGTGGATTATCATTATCATCGTTAATTTCTGTTTTGTAATAGTTTAAGTATGTATTTAATTGACCTCCGTCAGCAATGTTAAGTTTAGTTGTTTTAAGCTCGATGAGGATATACGATCGTAGAATCTTGTTGTAAAACACCATATCGACGTAATAATGGTTATTATTGATAGTTATTCTTTGCTGGGAACCGACAAACATAAATCCACGCCCTAATTCCAACAAAAAATCTTCGATATGCCTGATTAGTTTTGCTTCCAAATCTTTTTCTAAAATTGGCTTATTCTCAGGAATTCCAAGAAATTCAAAAACATAAGGATTTTTTAAAATATCACCCGCATTTGCTATTTCCTGTCCTTTTCGAGCTAATTCTAGAACTTTTTCTTTATTCTTAGACCCTTGTGAAAGCAAAAGTCTTTCATATAAGGAACTATCAATTTGTCTTTTCAATTCCCGAATAGACCAGTTTGAATTTACGGTTTCTTTCTCATAGAAACTTCGTTTTGCTTTATCTTCTATAATTAAAAGCTCACAAATATGCGTCCAGGTTAAGTGTCCAGTCAGCGACTGGACATCCGGATATTCGGTATAAAGCTTTCTCATATTAAAAAGGTTGGAACGAGAAAATCCTTTTCCAATTTCCTTTGTAAGAAGTTTTGATAAATTCAAAATTATCTGCCTTGATGACTGATTATCTAAATTATTCTTCTGTTCTGTATCGACAATCTCTTTACCGATTCTCCAATAAGTAAAAATCAATTCCTGATTGACACGTTGAGATAAACTTTTTCTTGACGATAAGATTATAGATTTAATATTTTCAACTAAATCCCTATCAATAACCGTTAATTTATCTTTATCACTCATACTACAAAAATAGCAAAATATTAAAACCTTCTAAATATAAAATTGTACTCCACAGAAATCCAGGAGGATATTTTTTTTATTTTATTTAGCATTGAGTTTACTTTCTTTAAAGTACATTAAAACAAAAGTTCTTCCTTTCTGGGGACTAAAACTTATAGCAATGGATTGTTAAATTACCTTTATTTATAAGAAAACTTCCTATTCACAATAAATCTAAGCAAATAATACAAATCCTCAATGGTTTGATTTGTAAATATCAAGTTAGAATTCTAAATCCTTTGTCTATGTTTTCACATCGAAATATTGTTACATCTTCTTTTTTTTCACCACCTCCTAAATACTTGACTATTTCAGATGACGGTGTTAAGATCCCATATCCTAATTTATCAATTTTATCAAAATCTTCTGAGTCCATTGGTATTTGAATTATCATTCCAATCATATTTCCGCTTCGGTTAATAACCGGGCTACCACTGTTTCCGCCTTTTACTTTGGCATTTAAAATAAAATATTCAATACCGTCAAGATACGAGATTTCCTTCCCAATTATTTGTCCGTTTGAAAATTTATAGCTGTTATTTATAGATGATATTTCGTATAGCTGAAAAGCATCGAAACCAGGTATCGGAGGATAACCAATTGTTAAAACCTGTTCAAGTATTTCTGGAGCCACTGCATTAAAATGTTTCGTATCATAGAACACAAAATTGTCGACAAGAATAATTGCAATATCAATATTCTTATCATTAGGAAAAATAACTTCTCTCACGGTTGCCAATTCACCCTTGCTATTTGTCAATGTAATTAATTTAGCATTGTCCACAACGTGTCTTGCTGTAATTACAGTGTGCTTATTTCCCAATAAAAATCCGGTTCCTATATCTGGTTCATCATCATTGGAAACTATTACAATTGGTCTTACCGCACCTGCGAAACTTTCGGCAATAGAAACAAATCCATTCGTTAAAAAGCTATATGTTCCATACTGAGCTACGGCAGCGTCATAACTCGGGGCAATTAATACTTCATTTGATATAGGGAGGTTACCATTAGGAAGGATTCCACCGGACATTAGAATTCCTTCGTTTTTCAAAATATTAATTATCTTGGTAAACTTATGTAAATCTAAGGTATTCAAATACTGTGGCTGAGAAACAAAATCATCAATTGATTTTGGTATTTGTTTTTCAACTAACGATTGATCCGATGTATCAATCGAGAAAAATTCTAAAATTTCGTTTGTTAAGTCTGGCATTAGTTTTTGGTTTTATAAAATATTTTTTTTTATCGAACAAAACGATTATTACAGCTGTAATTGAGAGATTAGTAGGATATAAGTTTTTAATATAATCATACTGCTCAGCTAAATATATTTACGGATACTACAATTTACTTTCCTTATAGGTTCTGATGTTTCTTATTTTGCTATTAAAGCTGATTCCAATTCCATAAATGTCAGGATTATCAATTCTAAACTTTGCGGCATATTCTTTAGCCAAAATTTGGTCTAAAGCTTCTTGAGAATCATCAGAATTTTCTGAAAATTTAAATTCCATTATATATATTTTACGACTAAATCGTATAACTGCATCTATCCTTCCAATATTTGTTGATTCCTCCGGAACAATATCAAATCCAAGTAGTTTCAAAATCAAAAAGACATTTGCATGATAATAACCTTCTGTTTGTTTAACAATCTCGTAAGAAACGTTTGCAAAAATGGATTTAAGGTCATTAATGAAATCAACTATATTGTGTTTTATTAAATGATACCTCAGCTTTTGATATAGTAAAACATTTTCATCCTCTAGATCATAAATTTCAATGACATATTCAAAAGCTGATAAGATTTTTTCTATATACATCGTAAGGCTGGAAATAATCCAATCGGTATCTTGGCCATGATAAAGGCTATCTACAAGATGTCTGTTTCGATTGATGTCATCTATAAAACCTTGCAAATAATAAAGTAAATTCTGCGGAGTAGCAAATCTGTGGGGTATCAATTGTTTGAAATTGAGTTGTTCCTCAATATTGTAATGAATATTATTCAGAAAATTAAGAATTTCATCTCCCTTTGGAAGCCTATAAATACCCAATTCTCTCTGTTCGTATACTGCCCTGTAAAAATCAGTGAACTCAAAAATATTATACGTGAAAAAATCATGTAGGTACTGCTCTACCCTTTCAATTTTTGTCATTGGCTTAGTTTTTTATTTTCTGATTTTAAGAATCTTCATCGTTTACGGTAAAGTAGTTTAAAACTATTGTAATGTTTTTCTTATATAACAAATCTAATGTAACTAAGTTCAAAATTCGAATTAATTCTTATCGATTCAACAGGTGCATTGAGATACTTGGATATAACTGTCTTTAATCCATTTTCATTATAACCATCAATATAATACTTCGAGATTTCTTCTGTAATGTCATTGCCATTAAAGATTATTGAGTCGATTACCTGTACTGTTCTATCTACAAAACCATCATTTATAGTCTTTTGGCTACACTTAATTTCAATATTTGTTGTTTGCATATCTGGCATAAATAATATGGGGTAATCCTGCTGAATTAAAATATCATTTATGAAATCGAATGATCGAATGAATGCCGGATTATCTCTTAATTTAAAAATTTCTTCTCTATAATTTCCTTTAAAATTATTAAATCTAAATTCTCCTTTGCTGTCATAATACATTTCAAATAGAATTCCATTCAACATATGATTCTCTGATTGTGATTGAAAACCTAGTAGTGACCTATTAAGATTTTCAAAAAAATTCATAGCTGAATTTGATCCACCAATAGCGCATTGTAATAAATTCCTTCCTAGAACGAACATTTGATTCTTATCCAGTTGAGTCACTGGTATTGTTAGTAAATAATCAATTGCTGGATTTTGTTTATACCAATTGTATGACTTTAGTTCTTTGATTTTTACATAAAATTCAGAATCTTCATAATAATTTTCATCTTTCAGAACATTCGGATTATAAGGTAGACTTAAAATATTTAATTTTTCACTTTTGTAAAAGTAAAAATCGCCAATTAATGAAGTATGTTCCCAAGTTGTTTGCTTTCCTCCTGATAATGCAAAGACTGTCTTTCTTACAGATTTAAATAGATCTTCGACAGCTATCCTTTCGGTCGAGAGATGCTTTATTAGAGAGCCCGTATAAATACTATTATTTTCGTATCCAACATCTAAAGCGCCTTCATTGGGAGATGTTGAAAATGCTATTAATGATCCTTTAGGAGCTATTATTGGACTAAATCCAAGTGCAGTTCCGCGACCGAATGATCTTCTGCAAGCATCTAATATCACTATGTTCAATTTAGTAGGGTTTTGCCTATATATATCAAATAAGTCATTTAAGGTAATACAATTTTGCCTTGCCATGTACTTATTTTCAGGAGGAATTTGCGAATCAATACTCGCCAAAAAATTCTCTCCATCTACTTCGAATCCGTGACCTGCAAAATAGAAAATGGATGCATCAAAATCTTTTAGTAAGTCGCTATACTCTTGTAAAATATCAACTATTTTTTTTTGATCGATATTCAAAAATAATTTTACCTCATAATTGTAAGCTCTAAATATTTCAGCAATTTGAATTGCGTCATTTTCTCCATTAGTTAATTCACTTCCTTTAAAGTAGTTGTTATTTCCAATTATAATTGCTAATGTTTTCATATATCTGAGTCGGTTTTGTATGTTTTTAAATATTCGTCTATAAAATGGTGACAGTTATAATTTTGCAAGCTGTTCTATTTTTCTAAAAGGATAATACTTATTCAGATAACTTGTATTTTCCTAGAATCGTCAATGTTCTAGTAATGTATGAGTTTCAAATCTAAGAATCCTCCAATCTAAAGATATTTCTTTGTTTATATTCAATTTTTCTACCTTATCAATAATTGCTTTGCGATGGGCAACACCACACATAAACACTGCCTTTTTAAATTGGTTGGTTTTACAATATGAATAAATATTTTCAAGCATTTCATCTTCGTACAAATCGATAGAATTGATTGCATCTTTGTTTAATGCGGTATCACTTAAAATAACGTTTTCTAATTTGCGCATATCTTCCTGAAGCTGTATACTTAAATCGCTATTAAGGAACTGAAAACCGTGCTTTGCCGATAATGTATTAAAGTTTATAATTTTTCTTTGCAGCCCTATATCCTGAGATGCAATATCAGATTTTTTATTAAATGCATCTGGCATTTCACTGTCCAGTACAGGAACATATTTAAAGACTGATCTGTATCGATACTTTTGAAGTGCTTCGATCTCAAGCTTATTATGGAAAACTCCAAATTCGGAAAATAAATGTTCATAATAATTCGAATAAGTATCTTTCAAAGCTTCTAAAAAAATAACATCAGGATGAATTTGTTCAATTATTTCACAAAGTTCATTTGCATTGCATTGTCCATTTTGTTTATGTGTAGTACTTATGAAAGTAATTTCATACATATCATTTAGGGTATTAGTATTGTGAATATTATTCTAAATAATAAAAAGCTTCGAATAGGTCGAAGCATTAAGGCATGAAAGTTTCCAATTACATCAACCTATAATAAGTTCCATTACAGAAATTATGGGAAATGTTTTACTAATTGATTTAGCTTTAGATGTGTCGACTATGTCTTTTTGTAATGCCTCAATTTCCGCAGTACTCTTATCTCCGATTAAGTTTCGATATATGTTTAAATGTAATATAATTCTCATAGCTTACAGTTTTTTTACGAATTCTTTAAAATTACAAAATTTTAATCTTAAAATAATCCTTACAGTATTAGAAAACCACTTTTAAAATGAAAGGTTTAAAACTCATAAGTGAGGACAATGAATTTTATTATTTTGTTTGTAAATTTCTGTTCTGAAAATTTATCCCAGTTTGGAAGTTATATTTAATCATTAAAATAACAGATAAAATGAAAAACTTAACCATCCTGCACGAAGCTAATGAATTTGTGAAAAATGGAGATTATGAAAACTTTTTAGCTTACTGCACCCCAGATACAAAATGGGTGTTTGTTGGCGAGCGTACCCTTAATGGAAAAGAAGAAGTTCGAGCCTATATGAAAGAGTTCTATTTGGAGCCGCCAATTTTCAGTGTCGAAACAGCTATTGAAGAAGACGATTTTGTAATGGTCACAGGCGAAATCCAGTTAAGAAACAATGAAGGAAAGTATGAACACTTTGATTACTGTGATATTTGGAGATTCGAAAATGGCAAGTTAGCAGAATTGAAAGCATTTGTTATCAAGAAAAATTCGTTATAATAGTGTTTTGGATTAAAACAATACTTTGAGCGCAATTCTTTGTTTCTTACGATGCGCTCATTGCACAAGCGGAATATTGATAGAAGTGAAGGAAACTGGTGGCGGGATAGAGCTTTCTTCATTAATTAAACTATGAAAACTCGAATTAATGAGAATCTACATAAATATATAAATTTAAAGTATTAAGGAAATATTGACATATCTTTGGTGAGTGGAAAATCATGAAGAAATAGAAAGAACAATACTAGAAATCCTTACCGAAAAATTAAAAAAAAATGGCGGGAATAATGGTGTTGATTTTACAGCTTTGACCACATATTGAACCTAAACATACAGGACTGAAACGAGTTTCTTGCGCAAATTGCTAGAGAAAAAAAGTTTATAATCTTTCAAAGTTTGAATGGAAAGAGAATTACTTTACCAAAATAGTAGTCAATACTATTTTAGAATAAATCTCGCTGAGATCAAATATCCTCCTCCAATAACTAAGAACGGAAGTAGATCTTTTCTCAATAATCAAAAGGCGAAGATTCCAAATGCATCTCTATATATGAGGATAAGTGTAATAGTATCGAATATCCCATGAGAAAATATAACAATCCAAAGATTATCGTATTCCTTATATAAAATAGACCAATAAAGTCCTCCCAGTATCGCAGAAATAATACCAAAGACGTCTTGCTGTAAATGATAGAGACCAAAAAGCAAACTTGTTACAAGTACACTGAATAAAGGATCGTATCCTTTAAAAATTCTCTTTTCCAGCACATTTTGTATATAACCTCGAAATACGACTTCTTCGTAAAATCCGCCAATAATCAAAGCCGCGAATATTGTCATTAGCAATCTTGGCACACTACTTTTAATAAAATTGTATTCAATATAATCTGGAACCTGAAAAAAATATTTAATGGTAGGTATATAAAGAAATTGCATAAAAGCTACCCAAGCTATCGCAGTAACGGCTCCTAAGAAAACTGCTCTTAAATTTAATTTTTTTTTTATTAGCCCTATATCCCTAAAATTCTTCCCTTCCCTTCGAAGCATAAGGTAAATTGCTAACAGGCAAACAGCAGCATAAGAGTAAAAAGACAAAGGTACAAAGTGGGGAAATATCACAAGAAATATAATACATCCAATATACCCAATTGTTGAAATTATCTTTCTATCCATAAGGTGGTAAGTAAAAGGGCTTGTTAAACTTACAGATTATAAGCAGCTATCAATTTTACCCAATAAAGTTAAAAACTTAAACTTTATTACGTATTATTGTGATTAATTTTTTTCTTAGATTTACACAAAACACAATTATGAAAGCATTAAAAATCTACAGCATTATTTGTACATTGGCAGTTATTGTTTTATCTATAAGCCATTATACTACTTCTAAAAAATATCGCAAATCAGAAAAAGAAATAGTTAAGACCAAAAATGAATTGAAAGATACTGAACAAGTTCTTGAACAATGTTCCGACAGATACTACAAAGAAATGAACAAAAAATAAATGGCAAAGGAATTATCTTTTTACGAATTTACTCAGCTCCCAAAGGAAGAGCAATATCACTTGGCGTTCACTCAAGGTGAATTCGTAGATTCTTCGGTGAAGAATGAAGTTAAATTTGCGCTTTATATGATTCTTCTGACAATAAAATAGTAAGCTTAGCAAGTTTTATGAGTGCAATAACCTAATTGAGCTATTCTTTTATAAAAGACCTCCTAAGCTCTTCCAGATTATGTAGATCAAACACTTTAATTTTTCTATCCATTACAATTTTATTGGAGCTTATTACCTTATCGTGCCAGTAATCTTGCGGCAGATCATTTTCAAATTCCTGAACTACGATGTGAACAATCATATTAATAATTGTATTAATCGAATTAAATTCCTCGGTGTATTTTGGAAAATTATAAGTTTTGACAACATCGCCCATTAAAAGTGATTTTGAGTTGTCTCTTAGATTGTGTGCTAGAATATGATTAAGATAATCTTTAAGGTTATAGTCTCTCTTGATTTCTTTGATGAAAGGCTTGAGGAATTTCTTAATTTTAATTACTCGAGTCTTATAGAGAGTTTCAACGTAGTTTATTGAAAAAAAAGTATCATACTCATCCAGAAAAGAACAAATATTTATTATGCAATACTCTTTGAGCTGTATACCATACAAGGTTTTAGTAGTAGCGAGTTTAAATTCTGGTTTTATTTTAAATTGCCTTAGTAAATCCTCATTCACATCTAGTGCAGATATAAGCTCTGTTTTCAAATTGATATTATCAGATTCCTCTATAAGGGTTCTGATAACTTCTGTCAATTTACTCATTTAGTAAAAAATTATAGAACGTAGCAATAGTTTTAAAACTGTAAAAATCCAATGCTGTTTATATCTTAATCCCGAATATTAATACCTTTTGCTTTTTCAAATTCTTTAAAGAATTTTTCTAATGAGTAACGTTCGTGCCTTAATATATTATAAATTGTGGACATTGGAATGTTATAACCCTCATCTAGCTTTAGCTTTGAAATTGTAGACGAAGTTATTCCACAAAGTTTTGCATATTGATTTTGTGTTATTACTTTACCGTCTTGATCACGATATTCACGTAAAAATTTATTCTCAATGAAATTGCACAAATGTTTATTTACAAGCGCATTTTCCTTATTTAAAACCTCCTTATCACGCATATTCATTATAATCTTTATCAAATAAAAAGATTAAAATGAAAAATACTGTTCGCTAAAGCGAACAATTTAATAATTTTTGTTATATTTGTAAAGTAAATAATTATAGAGATAAATTCGTACTATAATCAGAAAGCATATTTTACTTTAATTGTAACAACTAATATAATAGGAAATGGATTAAACGCCAACAAATTCAAAGAATTCATGAAGTTTTAATTCTTTAGCTTCACAAATCTTCTGAATGGTTATTAAGCTAATTTGATAAGTGTGATCTTCGCGAATACGACGAACAGTTTTTTCGTCAAGATTGTGTTCGGTTGCAAACTTACTATTGTTGTCTAAAGGAATAACCCAGTTATCCCTAATGTATTCAACTATCTTTCGGTTTGCCTCATTCATACTAACAAAATAAGGCTTTAAAAGGAAAATTAATTCGGATTGAAATCCGAATATTTAATTATTTTAGTATATTTGTAAAAAGATTACATTCAATGATGTAATTTTGCGATACTTCGAAAAATATTAGAAGCTATTCGCTTAGAATCTCGTATCAGAAAACTGGTAATTTAATGCTCACGAGAGGATAAGTAGAAGGCTCACGACCTAGGCGTGGGCTCTCTTATCTGTGAGCAAGGTATACCAGTACCCCTGATACAGTAAGTAGAGTTCCACGCCGTTTTTATTCTAATGTTGTCCGCCTACTCCACTTTCTAAGCTGCTTTTACTATAAAGATTAGGCAGGTTACAATGGCAGCGCATCCATTGGAGCTTTATAGCTCACACTAAGAGTAAATTTCATTCATATTAAATTTAGACCTGTAGAGGCGGAAGTTTTCTTCACTGGTAAGGCTTCCTCCAATACGGTCATAAAAAACAAAAACTCATACAACAGCTATTGAAAACCAAGAGAATAGATTTGGAAAGCAGATTCTGGTCTGGCAGTCGTACAAATTCAGGGATAAAACTTATTAAGAACTTTTTCCAATTCAACGACCTTGTGGCCGCCAAAGAACTATTGAACCAAATTATGATTTATTCGGGCAAAAAGAAGTCTGTAATACTGGAAGATTCCTCGACTATTTTCCACTTTCATCAGGCTTTACGGTCTTTAGTGCGTGCGTGTTTTCTCCTATGGCAGAAAGAAAAAAGATGGAAAGTCAATGAACCGGGGGAGAATTATTCGCCATTAGCACAGGGTTCACTTTCAGATGGTGAATTTATAAACCCAATACTGGTATTTCAAAAGGCTTTTGGAGAATACTCCATCAAAGATTTCGAGTACTACATTTCGGTGGCTGTCTATTTTTCGTTGGGTACCTATTCTCACACCGCTGAAAGTAAAATCTTTGTTCCATACCTGCATTTATGCAAACTGCTTGATGCATCATACCTCATCTTAGAAAGAGGAATCCAAAAGAAAAAATAACCATTAATCAAATAAGCAAAGAATGAATAACACTACTTAAGAATCCCCTAAAACATAATAAAAAAGCCCTTTCCGCAAAGTTGACGCTGGTTGGAAAGAGCAAAGTCTAATAAATTAAACTATATCAAAAGTATGAAAAAAAACTTTTGCAGGCTAGGCTGTATTCAACTTTCAGCCACTTTAACCCTGCTAGTCTCGGGAATGGCAATAGGACAAGTAAGAACCATCTCGGGAACGGTCACACAAAATGGGCAGCCAGTCAGTAATGTCTCGGTATTTCAGGAAGGCAGTACAGAAGTTACAATTACTAATTCTTCCGGGAAATATCAGATCCAAGTTGCCGGAAACAATCCCGTTCTTATTTTCAAACATCCAGATTATGCAGAACAACGGCTAGACATCGGAACAATATCCACTGCCAATATTGCTTTAAGCAATAGGGAAAGGCAAATTGAAGAAGTTGTGCTTAACGCAGGTTATTACAAAGTAAAAGAAAAAGAAAGTACGGGAAATATCGCGAAGGTTACAGCAAAAGAAATTGCAAACCAGCCTGTCACTAATGTTCTTTCTTCTATACAGGGGCGGGTTTCCGGAGTGAATATCACGCAAAGTACGGGAGTTCCCGGTGCTGGCTTTGATATTCAGATTCGTGGCAAAAACAGTCTGAGAAGTGCTGGAAACGAACCTTTATATATCATCGATGGTGTTCCATACGGAGGGCGTGTCAATGCACAAAACTCTGCCGCCATCCTTCCTTCCGGCAATATTAGCCCTCTAAACTCCATTAACCCCAACGATATCGAAAGCATTGAAATCCTTAAAGATGCTGATGCGACAGCCATCTACGGTACACGTGGTGCGAATGGCGTTGTTCTCGTCACGACTAAACGCGGCACAAAAGGACGGTTAGAAGTTTCCCTGAATACCAACTATGGACCAAGTAAGGTGGCAAACCATATGGAAATGATGAATACCGAGCAGTATATTTCAATGAGAAGGCAGGCTTATGCGAATTCTGGAATCGCTACCTATCCTTCCAATGCCTACGATATCAATGGAAAATGGGATCAATCGCGATATACAGATTGGCAAAAAGTCTTAATAGGCAATTGGGCAGAGTTACAGTCAACTATGATTTCGTTAAGTGGCGGAGGAGCCAACAGTAGCTTTTTAATTAGCGGAGGGCATACTGAGCAAACCACAGTTTTTCCGGGCAATTTTCGCTATAAGGTAAATACTTTGATGTCAAGCTACAATTATAAATCTCCTAATAAAAAGTTGACCCTCTCATTTACAAACAATTTCAGCACTTCTGATAATAATGTAATTAACACGGATCTCACCAACCGATCCCTGTTTTTAAGCCCCAATGCACCTGCTCTTTATAAGCCAGATGGAACATTAAATTGGGAAGATGGGACATTCGCCAATCCAATTGCTTCGCTGGAAGGCGTGTATAACAATACGATGAAACAGTTTAATCAAAGCCTTAATGTGGACTATTTAATAGGGCTTGGCTTAAATTTCAAAATAAATGGTGGTATGAACTTTCAGGACTTTGAAGAATTTGCCGTCAAACCAAACACAATGTACAACCCGGCTTCAACGTCAGGTTCCAGTCCACAATATTCAACTTCCTCAAAGGGTCTTAATAAAATATTCTCATTCATAGTAGAACCGCAATTATCGTGGAACAAAAAAATCAACAGACATGAACTGCAGGTCTTGGTAGGAAGTTCATTGCAAACGACAAGGAATCAGCAATCAGGCATAACAGGGACAGGATTTTCAAGCAACGCTTTACTGTACAATATTGCAGCGGCAACAACAAAGACATTCAGAGACGAAATCGATATTGATTATCGCTATGTTTCTCTATATGGAAGAGTAAATTATCAATTTGCAAACCGATATATACTTAATCTAACCGCAAGGCGGGACGGTTCCAGCCGCTTTGGTTCAGCTAACAGATTTGCAAACTTTGGAGCACTTGGCGCAGCATGGTTGTTCTCAGAAGAGAGCTTTTTAAAAAACAGCAGATGGCTCAGTACAGGAAAATTAAGAGGAAGCTTCGGTCTGACCGGAAGCGATGCTATCGGTGACTACCAGTTTCTTGATACATATACCTTATCAACAAGTTCCTACAATGATGTCGTAGGATTTTATCCATCAAGGCTTTACAATCCTTATTTCAGCTGGGAAAAAACAAAAAAACTGGAGGTTGCGATTCAGCTCGGCTTCTTGAAAGATAGGCTGATGCTCCAATCCGCATATTACCAAAACCGTTCATCCAATCAGTTGGTTGGAATCCCATTACCCGCTACAACAGGTTTTTCATCGGTGCAATCCAACCTGGATGCAACCGTTGAGAATACCGGATGGGAAGTAGAGCTGTCAGCACATCCTATCAGAGGTAATAAATGGAATTGGAGCTCTTCCTTCAATATCACGATTCCCAAAAGCAAACTGTTATCTTTTCCAGGACTGGAGGGTTCATCATACGCTAATACGTATGTAATAGGCTACCCCACTTCTATCGTCAAGCTATACCAATATGAAGGTATTGACCCCAGCACTGGATCATATCTCTTTAAAGACTACAATGGGGATGGCAAAATAAGCAGTCCCGATGACAATAAAGCCATTGAAAATATCGGAACGAAATTCTTTGGCGGATGGCAGAATGAAATTAGCTACAAAAACTTGAGCCTGTCATTCCTATTCCAGTTCGTAAAACAGACCAACTACAACTACATAAGTACTATGCCCTACCCCGGCAATATGAACAATCAGCCAGCTGCGTTTACAAATGTATGGTCTCAAAACAATCAAGGCGGTTTTATTATGCCTTACTCAGCCGGAACCAATGCACAGATTAATGCGCTTACAGCGAACTACATCGCAAGTACAGCAGCGATCGGCGATGCATCATTTATAAGGCTAAAAAATATCCAGTTAAACTACAAAATACCTGTTAGGTCTTCATGGATAAAGCAGGCTTTAGTATATGTTCAGGGACAAAATCTGGCGACATGGACGAACTATTTCGGTCTCGATCCCGAGTTTACGTCAACCGGATATCTTCCCCCTTTGAAAACTTATTCTTTAGGATGTCAAATAACTTTTTAAAATTATGAGAAATAAATATAACATACTTTTTCTTTTTGGGATCACAGCATTTAACTTTATCTCCTGCGACAATTTGATAGAGCCCGACCAGCCGACAAACCAAATTAGCAGTACAGATGTATATAGTAACGTCGGCAATGCCGATGCTGTATTAAGTAATTTATACGCGGAATTACAGTATAATTCCGTATTGTCTGGCGGGACAAGAGGCTTGGGAGCACTCTTGGGAAGTTACGCTGACGATCTCGATAATTATATGGCGGCGTCTCAAACGGCTTACCTGGACATATATAATACTCAGGTATTACCAACCAATACGGTTCTAAAAACATTGTGGACAAATGCATACAAAGAAATCTACATCTGTAACAGTATCATCGAAGGAGTATCAAAATCATCCTCTATAAAAGATGAGGATAAAAATAGAATTATCGGAGAGGCGGTTCTAATAAGATCAATAATTCATCTTCGGCTTACCCAGATCTTTGGGGACATCCCATATGTTACTTCTAGCGACTATACGATCAATCAAAGCATTGGAAAATCTGCTTCTGGACAGGTATTGATGAATATAATAAATGATCTTGAAACCGTAAAAGATTACCTTAAAAATGATTACCGAAATGCTGAAAGGATTTATCCCAATCGTTATATCGCTGTCATGCTGCTTTGTCAGTCTAATATGTTATTGGAACAATGGGAAAAAGCAAGAATGTATGCAGAGGAAATTATTGCCAGCCCTTTATATCAATTAAATACAGATCTCAATCTGACTTTTAAAAAAGATGGTAAGCATATCATGTGGCAATTGAAGCCGCTAAAAGCAGGTGATGCCACGGAAGAGGCAAAATTGTACTTAATTTCAAGTGTGCCGCAGAACTATGCATTATCTAACAACCTTGTAAGTACATTCACATCCACGGACCTGCGGAAATCGTTATGGATTAAAACAATAACCTCAGGGTCAAATACGTATTATGGTAGCATAAAATATAAAAATTCATCTTCAAATACAAACGAATATTCAATCGTATTCAGAATTGAAGAGGTGTATTGTATGATGGCTGAAATTTTGGCACGGCAAAATAACGTGAGCGATGCGCTTACTTATATTAACAAAATACGAAACAGAGCAGGTTTGGCCAACATAAGCAATACAATTTCAAAAGACCAATTGTTAAATGAAATATTAGCAGAAAAAAGAAGGGAATTTTTTACTGATGGTGGACTGAGATTTTTTGACCTAAAACGATTCGACAGATTGGGTGATCTTTCTCCCAATAAACCCTATTGGCAAAATTTCAGAAGCTTGTGGCCAATCCCACAGTCTGAACTCATCCTGAACCCAAATCTGAACCCGCAAAATCCTGGCTATTAATGAAAGTTTTGCTGAAAATATATTCGGGAATGGTGATGCTAATCTGCGTACAAATCCTGGGACAAAAGTCAATAGACCTTCCCAAGAGATTTAGGAATACTGTGTATGATGTAAAATTCCTGAAGATATCACATAATGATAGATGGATTTGTTTTCAGAAGTCATACGATTCAAATAGTGATACCCTTGTAGTTGTCGACCGTCAAAAACCTAATAAGGAATTTTATCAAAAATCTGATGTTATTCCTCTATATACAACCTTTACGCCCAATGGATACCTGTTCTTGCGAGGACAAAAATCGTCTGAGCTGTTAAAACTTCCCTCTACTGCTAAAGTATCGTGGAACAATGTTAAAGATGCAGTTTACGACAGTGTTTTTAATGTTATCCTGCTGATACAAGATGATGATCTCCTAATTGCTGATCAGGAAGGAAAAACCATTAATATGGTAAAAAATGTAAGGTCTATTCTTACCTCAAAACAGCGGAAGTTTGCAGTTGTTTCAGAAGGAACCAAAGAATCTTTATATATGATTTCAGGAAAAGACATCTTTAAGATATACGAAGGGGAAGAAAAGATAAAGTTTGTACTTGACTCAAACCTGGAGAACACAATCATCCTGACAGAAAATAGCGCAAAAAAGAAAAACCAGATTGTTAGCCTAAGCAATACAGGTCAGGAATTACCAAAGCCATTTAGTGTCAGCCAGGAGGTTGACCTAAATATCAGATCAGCTAAAGTTTTCCCCGTTACTCAACACCAGTATTTCGTGACATTGACCGTGAACAAGAAACGAAATGATAAAAACGCTCCGGACATATGGTATTCTAATGACAGTAAGCTGGAAACAAAGTTCTATGATGATACTGTTGAGTGCAGTTATCTGTGGAGAACTGATTCAAATACAGGAGAGCTGCTCGGCTACGGTGATGAAGATAAAGCCGCTTACTTTGGTAATCCCGACTATTATTTTAAATACAATCCTTATAAAGGTCAGGACTATTCGACGAACGTTTTGACCTATGAAGCTGAATTGGTTGGAATTTCAACGAAAAAGCCTGCTCTTACAATAAAAAGCAATATTATTATTGCCTCAAAAACCGGAGAATTTATAATAACATTAGAAAATCAATACTGGAAATTATACAATCTTTCTGAACTATCACAAAAGCAACTGCCGGTGGAATATACGCGCTATCATAAATATGGCTTTCCACGATGCTATTTTGCAGATAATGGGGAAAAAATTTTGTTCGAATCCAAAGGATTATTATATGAATATGATATAAAAAAGGGTATCACGAAGAAGGTGCCACTGATTGATGGTTACGAAACTCAAATATTGAACGGTGAACGATCCACTTTTATTAAGGAATTTTCAACTAATACATACGATGCTTCAAAACCAGTTATTATTCGGTTATATAATCGTGAGGAAAACCAATCTGCGCTCGCACTATACAATGGAAAGTCCGTTCATATTGTTTTAAAGCCCACGGCTGAAAATATTAGCACTATTAATCTTGCCAGTGGCTCACAAGCAGTAACCTATACCAAAAATACAATGAAGGACGTTCCCACGATCTTTTACAACAATAGAAAAGAGCAAGAACTTTATATAACAAATAAGCATGACCTGTCAGCTTTACAGAATCTGAGATCGAAGACAGTACAATATTACGGTCCTGACGGAGAAAAGCTATATGGTATTCTTATCTATCCGCTGGATTACCATCAAGGGGTAAAGTACCCGATGCTCGTTAGTATCTATGAAAAACAAAGGTACTTTGAAAATAAGTATCTTAAAGATGGCTTTGAAGGGCCTTCCGATGGCATCAATATCAGAAATCTTATCCAAAAAGGCTATTTTGTGTATTTGCCGGACATTAGTCTTGGAAATAGAGGGACCGGTGAAGCGGCTTTGGCTTGTGTTCATAGCAGCCTTGATACGATAAAAGATATAAGTGAAATTGATTTTCGGAAAGTCGGCCTGATCGGATTCTCCCATGGAGGCTACGAGACCAACTATATTGCAACACAATCCGACCGCTTTGCCGCATATATTTCCGGAGCCGGAAACAGCGATTTGGTACGGTCTTACTTTTCATATAATTATCAATTTAATGGCCCGTTTTACTGGCAGTTCGAAAACGGTCAATATGAAATGCCCAAACCCTTTTTTTCAGACAAAGAGCTGTACATTAAAAATAGTCCGGTCTACAATGCCGATTCTGTAAGAGCTCCAATCCTTTTATGGACTGGTTCTAATGATCAGAATATTGATTGGCAACAGACTATAGAATATTTTCTCAGTCTAAAAAGAAGTGGTAGAACTGCATTTGCTATCGTTTATCCTAATGAAGGACACGGGCTTGCCAACACAAAAAATTTGCTGGATATAGCCGTTAGGATTGAAGACTGGTTTGATTTTTATCTGAAGGGAGACAACAGTGTTGACTGGATAGAAAAAGGATTATCAAAGAAGGATGCTGATTAGCATCCTTCAATTTTGATGTTAATTAATTTTGTGGAATCTCAAACAGATTGTTTGGGCAGCTGGTACCGCTAAGATCACGTAAATTCTCTGTACCCATTCCCACATTTGCCGTACAAATGACACTACCAGTATCACTGCATGAAATGTGGGTATTCTGGCATTCCTCCAGTTCACCTGGTCTGAATACATAACCGTCTTTTACAGCTTTGTGAGCAATTTTGTTCACATTGGTGGCAAAGGCGCTTCCTGCGCCAAAAATTACAACTACTGCCGGTAAGATGAATTTTCTAAGTGTTTTCATAATACAATTATTGTTTGTTATGCCTACTCTGATCGGGTTTTCGGCTTTCCCCATGTTTAAAATTACGGGCTAAAGTTTGCGCAATACGATAGCTGGTAATCTGTTTTCCTGCCAATACAAAAAGATACTGGTCAGTAACAAGCATCTGAGACATCTTTTTACTTCCGCGGCGTTGTACATAAAAGCTGCCCCAATATTTTGAAGATTCGGTATCATAGACATCTACAATATCATTTTTATTCCATAGGTCCCTGGATTCATAGCGCCCCATTGTTCCTGATTGAATAAACAGCAGCCCTCTATGAGCAAAAGAATTAGGGTTTAGGACGACAGGTGGTGCTGACATCTTTTTCCTTCCGTCTTTTAACTGCACTACTCTGATTTTAGAAATGCTTACGGTATCTATGGTTTTGATCTTATCAATGTTTTCAAGATTCCTGCTGGTGCCTAATGCCTGATTCCGGTAACTGTAAACATACCAGATCTTACCACCATATTCATCGTAATGTAGCTTACCATCCACATCAAAAATACCATCCACCTGTTTTTCAAGTATATTTGGATAGAGCTTCACTTTCTCTTTCGATTTAAGGTTAAGGCTTCCCAAGATAAGCCCTCCTGTAGTATTGCTTTGGGTTCTTAACACAAAACTATCAGGTCCAATGGCGGCAAGTTGATCAAAATAAACATCTTGAAAACTTATCTGATTAATTTTACCACTGAAATCATTTGGTTCTGATCGATAAATCGCCGGAACAATTCCATCGTACATATACAGATACTTATCCGTCACTAAAGATCTTACTGCATGAAAAGTGTGAAGCTGATCTGGAACTAAACGTATAGTATCAACTTTTGCTAAATCCCTGTCAATAGCCAGAAGGACAAAAGGCGAAGTGGGATTACCCAAATAAATTCTGCCATTTGTTGCGCCAGCAAAATAATACGAATTATATTTCAGGTCATAAGATTTTTCCTCTATGATAGGATGTTGTGGGAACCTTCGGATGAAGTTGTTTTTTTCTTTTATGATCTGTTCTGATGAATAAAAAAGATAGGTTACAATCGAAGAAAATATCGCAATAATACAAAGTATTGATAAACTAGGTCCAGCCAAAACATTCTGTCTATATTTTGCAATAATCAGTATTGCCAGAATCGCAGCCATAACACAAACAATATTGAAGATCAAATGTTCTGTCCAGCCCATTTTCTCCAATATACCGCCACACGAACAGGGTACAAAATCACTATAATGAAGAATAAGGTAAATATATACAGTAAATGAAGACATTATACCTAAAGAAGCATAAAGACCAATCGTCCTTAATTTCGGTATCACCAGTAGCAAAACGATAACCACTTCAGATATAATGGTAGCGTACGAAATAAAACCCGCATAAGCACTAAGCAAGGGAGATTGGGCAATCTGAACCTGGAAATTTTCAAAATCCCTCATTTTACTGACGCCTGCATAGCAAAATAAAAATATAAAAAAATAAGCAACAACTGCCGAAAAATAGTTAATTAGCTTTTTCATAGTATATCAAATTAGCGGATGGTTTCTATACGATGTAACAAAATCCTGAAGTGGTTTTAGTTTCCTATTATAAAAGACTATTGTTGTGGACTCATTCTCCAATTGTCGCGATCTTTTGGCGGGTCTTTTTCCTTAAATTCGCGCGCCGTCAAACTGTCGCCCTTCTTCAGTAAAGAATTTTGTTCAAATGCAGCTTCATTGTTTTCTGTTAATGTTTCATTTTCCCGACAAGAATTTAATGCTAATAAGGTAGCTCCTGTCAAAATAATTGTTAAAAGTTGTTTCATGATCTAGGATTAAATAGTGAATAATCCCGGCCGGTTTTTTTTTAGAATTCTGCCAACGAATTTAGAGAAGCACGCATCATCGAGAAAGCGAGCATGGACCCAATCTATAAATTGTACCGGGTACAATTTATAAATCGTACCCCCTTATTAATTTACAAAATACTAAAAATCAACACTATACAACACTTTTAAGCATTATTTTAACCTGCACTTAATTTTCACTTGTAAATTATATTTCTCTCAAAAAGAGAACATGAAGAACGAGAACTCTCGTGGGGAATAATCTTAAAAATTGAAAGGAAAAAAATTAGAAGATTTAACGATTTAGCATTAAAATGCAGGACGAGAAAATGTCATTATTAGATGACGCAAATAGTCAGATAGCGGATATTATCTTTTTTATTGTAAAAAATACATTTTTACAGTCAATATTCTTGCAATTAAGCAAACACTTGTTTAAATTTATACTCAAATTATAAGAAACTATTAATTAACCTTGAACTCAGTAAAAAGTTGGGATGAAACTGGTAAATGATTTCTAATGCATTTATTAAAACATTTCAATTACATATCTAATTTCTTATATTAGAATTCTAAACATCGTAGATAATTTGAAAAAAATTTTATTTTTATTAACTTTTACCTGTAAAATATTATGTGGTCAGGATTTTTCTGATTACAGGATTCAGTACGATAATTATGAAGAAAATGACGTGCGAGCATTTACCTTTATAAACCAATACATAAAAAAAGCAAAGGAAGAGAAAAACTATACCGAATTAGCACAGGCTTACAAAGATGCTACAAGCTTTTCGCCTGACAAGAAATTACAATATGCTGACAGTATGATCTGGGCTGCTAGTAGAACAAGAAGCAAGGATTTAATTGGAAGCTCCTATCTAACTAAGGGTACTATTTACTATTTTAATTTAAAAAAATTCAAATTTGCTCTGAACGAATATCTGAAAGCTTGGAACCACTTAGAACATACTAACGACGAGTATCTTTATTATAAAAATCTATATCACATTGGCGTTGTTAAAAGTTACCTCGGCCACTATGAAGAAGCAGTAAAAGTATTTGAAAAATGCCGGGCACATTATGGTGCAGAAAAAGCAATCGCTAATCTTCCCAATCTATCTTATAACAATAAGAAAGGTTTTTTAAACAGCCTTCAACAAAATGCTTCATGCCTTGTAGAGCTAAACCGTTTGGAAGAAGCTCGTTTATTAATTAACGAGGGCTTAAAAAAGACTGCTGGCGACATAGATTTTTACATTGAAAGAAGTTACTTTTATAAGTTACAGGGAATCATTGACTTTAAAAACAAAAACTATAATAGAGCAATTTCAAACTTTAATAATGCCCTCGCAGGTGTAGAAAAGAAAAATGATTTCACTAACATTTCCGCTGTCTATTTCTATAAAGGAAAAAGTCTTCTGCATAAAAACAAACTCAATGAAGCTATACAATATTTTAAAAAAGTTGATTCCATTTTTAAAAAACATGAGTTCATCTTACCTGAAGTAAGAGAAAGTTATGAGATATTGATCAATTTTTCTAAAAATACAAATAATGATAAAAAGGAGCTCTACTATACTAAACAGTTACTTACAGTAGACCACATTCTTTCGACTGACTTCAAATATCTGTCTGAAAAAATCCATAAAGAATACGATACTAAAGATCTGCTGCAAGCAAAAAGAAGATTGGAAATTTCTAGTACCAACGGATATAGTATAGCATTTGTATTATTTTTCTTCCTGCTCGTTCTTTTCCTTATATTGTTTTTCAGATGGCAAAATGAAAAAAGAATCCAAGAAAAATATAACGAACTGTTGGCAAAAATGAAATCCGATGCTGAGCAAAAGCCAGCTGAAAAAGTAGATTTTAAGTTAAAAAACTCAAAACTAAATGAAGAAAAAGCCAATGAACTTTTATCTAAGCTAACAGCGCTTGAACGAGATAATTTCTTTCTTGAAAAAAGTATGACACTTAATAAACTTTCAATAAAATTAAAAACAAATACAACTTATCTATCTGAAATTATAAATGACTACAAAGGTTGCAATTTTAACACCTATTTAAATCAGCTTAGAATAAGCTATATAACGCAAAAATTGTATGAAGATAAATTATGGCGTAAATATTCTACTAATGCGTTAAGTGCTGAAGCAGGATTCACCAACAAATCAAAATTTTCAAAGGCCTTCTACAACAGAAACGGGCTATCACCAATTGAATTCATAAGAAAAAGAAATAAGGAATTAGGTGATGATGTGTAAATACTTTCATTTTTATTTCCTACACCTGCTTTCGCCTCCAACTCTGAGCTTTTATCCACTTCTAATTAATACCCATTGCACGTACTTACCGCAGTAATCTGGCATTATTTCTCCTTTCGATATATAGATTACGGTACTAATGGTTCCATCAACCTCCCATTCACCACTTACAGTACATTTTTTACCTGTTGCTAAAGAAACTTTCAAATTTTAGTTATTGTTTTTTAATTCGACTAACACGATATCGAGAATCGGGATCACGAATTTAGAGAAGCAATGCTTTTCTTAATAATGCCAGGTGGTACGATTTATAAATTGTACCCGGTACAATTTATAAATCATCCATTACACCATCCAATACAATATATTGATTATCAGTATCTTTTAAAACAAAGATCATCTTAAGTAAATATTCAATTAACTAATACCTTCATCTATAACGGAAGTTGCTAATAGGCTTTAAAAGACCATCTAAAAAGTTCAATTCGTCACTATTAGTCCGAATTTTACGTGTTAATAAAAAATATGCATATGAATCGACAAGTTTTTAGAAAAAGAATTGATCAATTATGGAACAGTTTAATGACGTCAATAGACCAGATTAACAGAAGTGACTTAGATATTATCTTTCGAGCTGAGGAAATTCTTATGGAGACGGATAAATCTATTACAAGTTTGAAAACATTGTTACAACAATACTCTTTTTCAGACTGGAGCGACGAAATCTATTTCTTTAAAAATACCAAACCACAGTTTGTAGCAATCTACATTTATTACTCTAAAGTTCTATCAATAGAAGCCTCAAAACCATATGCCGATCCGCAGGCATTAAGGTCATATTACGAAAGTGAGCGAGCTGCTTTATTATATTTTTATAATGAGCAAAAAGAATTTATCAGCTATTATCGCAGAAAATCAACGTTTCTTGATAAAAAGTATTTCGTACGTTTCAAATTTGACTTTAAATTAAAACTCAGTCCAGAATTATATAATTACGATAAGGAGTTCTGCACATCACACGACCATATCGTTGCACAAATTATTGCAAATGACCTCTTAGATCAATATCTAATGGACAAGGTGAGTACAAAAGATAAAAACGACAGATTACCCATAAGTCAAGTCAGGAAACTAGAATGGACAGCTCCTAAAGTTGCCTTGATTGAATTGCTATATGCGCTTTATCAAACGAAGTGTTTTAACGGTGGTCAGTCAGATCTCGCGGAAATCTTTAGGTGGGCAGAGAGCTCATTAAACATTAACTTAGGTAATTACCATAAGACTTTAAGTGAAATTCGGTTACGAAAAGGGGAAAGAACTAAATTTATATCTTTACTAGACAAGAATTTGAAACATTTTCTTGATGATCTGGATATTTAATGGTGAAAAATCTTTAAAATTTTTCTCATACTGTGAAAAAATAGCATAACAAAAGCTTAAAGCAGATCAATTATTAAGCCTATAGAGCTATTTCTGATTTTCCATTTTAACAAAAGCCTGTCCTACAACTGGCTACAAAGAAATCTTTCGGTAGTAACGAAAAACTACCGAAAGATTTCTTTTCTGATTTGCAAATTTTGTCAAGTGATTAAAATTTGAACTATGGAAATATCTATTGTAACCAAAGAAGATCTTAAGCAGTTAGAAAAAGAACTGTTGGAAGAGATTAAACACCTGCTGGAAAATAGCACTCCAATACAAAAACAATGGCTTCGCAGCTCTGAGGTAAGAAAATTACTGAATATATCGTCCGGTACCTTACAAACTCTACGGATTAATGGTACTTTAACATATAGCAAGATCGGGGGCTCTCTGTTTTACAGCTACAAAGACATTCAAAAACTACTCGAACAGGTTACCAGCCATTAATATTCATTAATAATTAGCAGCAAAATGAAACAAGCTAAAAACATCTTCCGGTTGTTTGACAATGTAGTATCCGATGCACAAATGCTTCCTTCTCACATCAGTATGTACGTTTCACTTATTCAGTTATGGTCTGTTCACAACTTTAAAAATCCCTTTCGAATTCATCGCGAAGAAGTTATGAAGTTAAGCAGAATAAAATCACTCGCAACTTATCACAGATGTATAAAGCAATTAGATTCTGTCAGACTGATCAATTATTTGCCAAGCTATGATCCGTATAAAGGAAGCCTTATTGAAATTATTGAGGACAGAGAAGAGGCATCCCTGCAGATAAATAAATCTTCAGAAAAGGAATTTCATTTCGCCATACCTGAATTATTTATGGTTGAATTATATTTTCGTGAAAGGGATTTTTCTTCATCAGAAGCAAATAAATTTTATTCATACTACCAACTACGGCAATGGAAATTGTCAAATAATAAGTCTATGACCAGTTGGCAGGCCGCGGCTAGAAACTGGATTCAAAACACTAACAATGAAAAGAAAAAAACCAAAAACTATCTTAACTCAAATTCCCACCATCAATGAAAAACATAGATCCTCAAACACCGCTGTGGAAGCTCACTGTTGAAGAATATCTGGAAATCATAAAAAATTTCTGTTCTGAAACTACATATGAATACGGACTGAAGGGATTGGCAAAGATCCTTGGATGTTCAATTTCAAAAGCTTCTGAAATAAAGTCTTCCGGAATATTGGATGAAGCCATAATACAAAGGGGTAATATTATCATTATCGATAAGAAAAAAGCAATAGAACTCTTCGGTGGAAAGTAACGTGTACTATCTGGAACTTATACAAAAGTTTTGGTCTTTTAACCAAAAAGCACGGCTTAATACTACGGCTGTTGCAATGTATCTGTATCTTTTGAAATTGGCAAACGATAACGGAGGATACGAGGTTAGCATCACGGACTCGACGATCGCCGACGCATTGTCCCTTACCCGCAAAACGGTCAAGCCGACTAAGGACAAGCTGCGGGCTTTGGGGCTTCTACAATTTGAAAATAAAAGAGGGCATCCCTGTTCTTACAGATTATTGCTGGATTATGCCATACCTGTGTCAGAAAGTGCGACTATTCAAAACACCACTAGCAACCGTAAACCCATTGAGGCGATGGTTGATCATAAAGTGATTAGGTTATCAGATAACGACATCGGTGACATTGCCGTACAAAACGTCGAAGAGCCGTCGGTATGTTTCAATTCCGGAAGTTATCCTTCCTGGGAGGAATTTATTCAATATGCGCGAACACTCGAAGCTTACGATGTTACCCTGGATTCCGAGATCAGGAATAAATACCTTTTGTGGTTAGAAAACGATTGGAAAAATGCAGCTGGCAGGCCAATTACCAACTGGCGTTCTTCTCTGAAAAGTACTTTACCGTATATGAAGACACAAGTGACTAATACCAGTCCTCTATCTATGGAGTATATTTCTAAAATTAAACGTCCAAAAACATCATAAAAAACGATTCTGAAAGATTATTATGGCTATTCCGGAAAAAGACCTGAAGCTTATACGTAAAAAATTTGAGGCAAAACCCGAAAAAAATCCAGACAGGATACGCCTTGGAAATCATTTCGTAGACGATTTTATTTTTGAAGATCAAGAGGCTGCTGACATACCGATCAATGCCTTGCGGGTGATCTTTAATATTATTTCGATTATCAGCAATGAGCAGTTTCGACCAGAAGACAGGCCCAAACAGCTTTCCCTTTTTGATGAAGAATTCGAAACCGATCATAATATTTTTGCGGCAATGAAAATCAGGAACAGTAAAATTTCCCCCAGTGGCTCAACAAAACAGGTGGTGGACGCCTATGAGTTTCTTGCCCGATTCAAAATGAGCTGGTATAAATCTGTAAACTCAAAAGGGAAAGAGATTAAAACATTCGGAGGACTTATTTCTAATCCGAGTTATGACAAGCGCGGATATACAAGTTTTCTCATAAGCAGCTATTGGTTAAAAAAGCTGATGATTATTCCAGAATATAACTATATTCTTTACAATTTGGTATATAATATCAGGAATAACAAGCATATAATCTTTGCAATTTGGCTTTCTAAAATTAACGAGAATGGAACAGTTTTAAAACTGTCGACCTTCAATAAAAAGTTCGGATTAAAGTATAAGAATGCTAACGATTTTTGCTTTAAATTTTTGAAACCTGCCAGAGAAAACCTTAACAGGTATAATAATCTGTCATTCAACTATCATTATAAAGGCGATTCTATTTTCATCCAGCCTTTCTATATTAAAAGCACCATTGACATATCGTCAAATTCTGTAAAGGGATCAGAACTGATCAGTACGGTACGTGATCAAAATAAAAAAATCACAAGAAGACTTCATTATTTCAAAAAAAGGTATGGCTTAAAGCAAGAAGAGATGCTGCGTTTTTCTTACCAGTACAGAACAATTTCTCAAACCCGTGAGCTGATAGAAAAAGCTTTTGCGACATTTATCAAAAAAAACAGATTGAACGGAATAAGTTCTACTCAGTTCCAGGGAACTGACTTTCTAAGAAAGATTCAGGAAATTATCATTGAATTGTATCGTGAAACAAAAATGGGAGAACTTCTGCCGAATGGCTATCCTGTCATTTTATGAATTCGGAATTGCACTCATTCCATTTTCGGAATTGCACTCATCCCCTTTTCGGATTTGTACTCGCTGAAGTTAAAGAATTATTAAAACAGCGTTCTTTTCTCCGGAGATTTCGGAATTGCACTCATCCCCTATTTTACAAAAATTAAAAAATTGTGGATAAATATTAGATTTTGTGGATATAGTACAAAAAAGATGAAAATGAAAAAATACAATTCGGATTTGTACTCATTTGAAAAAAGCTCAGATTTCGGAATTGCGCTCATCTCTCTTTCGGAATTGCACTCATTCTCAAATCGGATTTCTACTCATCCGGAAAACCACCGCAATTGCTTACAGCAGCTAAATACAAGAAATTATTAAAAGTAAACTAAAAAGTAATTAAAAGTCTTTTTTTACTTAAAAGGAAATTGAGAAAAATATTTGCTCTAAAAAGAAAAAAAAATGAACTGCGAAGAAATCAAACAAAAGATCGACATTCGGACGGTTTTAGAAATGTTCGGCCGCTTTCCAGTAAAAGAAAATAAAAGGTCTGCATTTTACTTTGCACTGGACCGCGAAGAGAAAACACCCAGCCTTTCTGTTGATTTCATCAAAAATAAGGCATTTGACTTTGGTACCGGAAAAAGTTACGATGTGATTTCCATTGTACAGCAAATTAAAAAATGCTCTGTATCGGAAGCCTTGAAATATCTTTGCAGCTCTGATTTTTCTTACCAGAATCCGATTCATAAGGAAAAAAAAGGCGAGATCCGGTTAAAGGACAATTATAAAATTCTAGAGATTAAAGAAATTATTCACCCTGCCTTAATCCGCTATTTGAAATCAAGAAATGTTCTTGAACAAAAACATCTGGTTCAGGAGGTTCACTACGAACGCCAGGATAAAACATATTTCGGAATAGGATTTCAAAACGATTCAGGTGATTTTGAAATCCGTAATCCCTATTCTAAAATTTGTTTGGGAAGTAAAGACGTTTCCTGGATTAAAGTCCGAAGTAATTCAAAAAATGAAGTCGCCGTGTTTGAAGGCTTTTTCGATTATCTAACCTTTCGGAATCTTAGTAATGAAGATCATCCTAATTGTGATTGTTTGATTTTAAATTCTACGGCAATGCTTTTTAAAGCCAAAGAAAAGCTAAAAGACTACAATAAAATCATTCTGTTTCTTGATAATGATGCTAACGGAAAATCCGTAAGATCAATCATTGAAAAGGAATACAAAAATGTGGAAGATAGCTCTTTAATGTATGCAGATTATAAAGATTTAAACCAATGGTTTTGTGTACAAAAAGAAGTCCCTTAATATTATATTTATTTACATTATTTCATTTTAAATGATCAATTACTGTAATAAAAAAACCTGCTTTTCGCCGAATGCGAGGTCGGTCTGCCGAAGGCGGTTGTATTGATTAATCGGGCAAACAGATGGATGGGAACGAATTGGAAAGCCGAAGTGAGGAAGTTTGAAAGGGATTCATCAGGAAGAGTCTGTAAAAATATGCAGTCAGCCATATATTTGTCCTGTGTCGATAATGTCAAATCGCGCTTTGAAATTGCGGATATTATCGACGAGGTGGCAGTAGGTAGATGGTTAAGCCGAAACCAACCTAAATATTGGGTTGATTTTGGGAATAACAAACATTCAGGGCAGGTCTTGCTTTCAACTGTGGGGGAAATTCGACAACCCAACTCAGAAAAATACGAAACGGTTGCAAGTCTTCCTTATATAACAGAAGAGTTCGGAGAATTACTCTTGCAATCCGAAACTGAAGATGATTCACCGAGTTGCAGTTTAGCCGAAGCTTTGGAAAAACAGGACTTATATATCAATTCAACATTGGCACAAATGGGCTGTTCTCTCTTGTTTAGCCTATTTCGTGACGGGCTTACTGAAAACAGGGGATTTTTCCTCAATCTCAAAAACTTCCATTCTCAACCTATAAAATGCTAATAGTCGCCCGATGAAAACATCGGGCGGCAAAAATGCCATTCCTTCCTATGGTCGGAAACGCATTTTTGCAGTTTAAAGCGGATGCAATCCCATTTCTAAAACAAATCCTTGCTTTCTTTCCTGTTGTTTTGAAAAAAGATTGCGCAGTTATTAGGATGATGATTTACTGTCTTGTAAATCATCAATCTTTTGCATCAATTCTTTATAATGAATTTTCGAATGACAGTCTGCACAAACTGAAATTAAATCTTCCAACTTTTCATTAAATATGTTCTCATAAGTTAAATGATGCGCGTGAAATGCAGGTTTACATTTACATTGAGTGCAAATATATCCGTCTCTTTTGAAAACCAGTTCTCTTTTCGCCTTCCATTCCGGGGATTCAAGATATTTATGATATTGTCCCCTTGGAGAACTCAAATAATTGGAATACGATACATTTTCATATATAAGTTTTTTCTCAAAATCTATCCTTTCTTTCCGTTCTTCAAAACATTCCAAATCAAATTCTCCCCTAATGTCAATGTCCGGAGTGTATTTAACCGGAAAATTTCTTTTAGTTCCTCCACAGTTTTTACATTGTTCGTACAATCTAAAATTTGGGAAAAATTTAGCATCATTAACGACAATTTTATTGGGGTTTCTACAACAATCATCAGATAGTTTTATTTCTTCACATCCACAATTCCCGCATTTATAAATATCGTGGTACTCAGTTTCGTAATACTTTTCTACTTCTTCACTTTTACATCTCTTACAAATCATCTTGCTTTTTTTTAAAGGGGAAAACAAACATTGAATGCAGTTTATCTGACCGTCGGTTCGTTTTCAGTATGCAAAAGTACAAATCCCGTTTCTGCTCAAAAAAATCTTTTTGGGTTTCTAAAAAAATTCTCTGCACTTCACTAGATAATTTTTCCAGACACTCCTGAATCCTCACTGACAAAAAGATTTCATAGCCTTCATTCCAATGCTTCCATTCAGGTTTTGTCTGAAACGAAATTTCTATCGTCAAAAAGCAATGAAAAACGACAAGCTGGTCAAATAAAAAGCATAGCGTTCATTGACATTCCCGAAAAATTAAAAATCAAAATTGAAACCCAGCAGTTGTCGAAAATGAATTATTAACAATTTAAAATTTCACATTATGAAAAAACCTGACATTTCAGCGAATGAGTTTTATAACCATTTTATAGGCACAGAAAACTATTACAGGTATCCTTTTGGGTTACTGCTAACCGACGGTGTAAAAGCTGTCGCAGACGAAGAAAAATGCTATTGATTTCTTGACGCCATCGCATCTTATCAGTTTGAAGAAAAATTTAAAAACCGTGAATTCCAGGTTTGGAAAATTGAAAGAATTGAAAATACCAAATTTAAACTTTCTGCAACCAACGGAAACAATAAGGTCTTAGTTAGTCAAGATATTGAGTTTTCAGATTTCTTCTTTAGCGAATTTACCATTTGGAAAGAAGGTGATGTGCTGCTTCTGCCAAGTGAGCATTAACCGTCAAACCTCACGATGTACAGGCTAATCGTGTTTTTATAATCTTAAAAATAAAATACTAATTATGGGAACATATTCGATTATTTATTTGAAAAAACCTGAAATGGCAAAAGAAGTTAATAATCTCCTGAAAGAAAAATATAACCTGAAATACGAATCATATAATGGAATTGAATACGGCATTTTCTTCACGCAGGAAATGTTTGATGAGGATCTGAGATTTATGAATAAAGATGAAGAAGGTAAACAAAACCTATCGCATTATCAACGCCCAATCTCCAAAGAAACCTACCATCTACTGTTATTTGGTATAGGCAATTGCTTTGGTGATATTGGAACATTTTGTGTTAAAATCTCCTGTATTGCCGAAGAAGAAATCAAAACAACTAAAGTTTTGCAGGAATTTTTCAAAACTCCTGAGTTTAAAAAGTATGTCAATATCAGAAAGTCTAAGAATCTACGTCAATTATTGAATACTGAAGTATAACTTGAGCTTATTAAGGAATTGGAAGTTAATTTCCAATTCCTTTTGTCCTTAAAATCGTATTTTCAAAGTATTTTCCTGTCAGCGGCAAAAATACAATTACTCCCTTCGGTCGGAAACGTATTTTTGCGGAAAAGGAGCAACCCTATTTCAGAGACAATGCCGTGCTGTGCCGTGTTGTTCTGAAAAAAGGTTGCAAATCACTTCTAAATGTCAGATATTTTTCCAAATAATTTGACAACTTTACTTATTATTTGTGACATTTTTTCTTTTCAGATTGTGACATTTTTTCACTGATAAGATTCTGGTATATCGTTTGAAAAATGATTGTTGTGTTCTTTAAATTTTATTGTTTAACCAAAAAAACGTTTGTTATGTCAATCGAAAAAAGAAACAATGGCAGTTTGCTCCCTGCAAATCCACGTACACTGTTCGATGACTTTTTCAGTCGCGAACTATTTAATTGGGGCAATAATAATTTTTCTTCCACACGGACGACTCTCCCATCAGTGAACATTATGGAGAATCCAGAAAATTTTATGGTGGAAGTCGCCGCACCGGGCATGGAAAAACAAGATTTCCAAATTAGCCTGGATGGTAATCTCCTTACTATTTCTTCTTCAAAAAAGGATCAGAAAGAAGAGAACAACAGCAATTATACTCGCAGAGAGTTTAGCTATCAATCTTTTAGCCGAAGTTTTGAGCTTCCCAAAGACGTAGTAGATGATGAACATATTGAAGCTAAATACGAAAGCGGTGTTCTAAAACTCAATATTCCAAAGAAAGAGGAAGCAAAAAAACAACCTCCTAAACTTATAGAAGTTCAATAATCACTTCAGTTTTTTACAGTTGGTTTTTTATAATGAAGCCAACTCATATAATTTTTGATTTTCAATTGAGAAATTTAATCTTTTAACATTAAGTAAAATTTTAATTATTGTCATTACTAAACTAAAATCAACGATTATGAAAAAATTAAGCTTATTCACTTTTTTTGCATTTTTATTTGCTGCGATCATTTATTCTTGTAACAGTGATAGTTTCAACAGTATAAGCGGGGATGATACAGCAAAAATCTCAAACGAGAATTCTAAAACTTTAGCCAGAACATCTGAAGAAACGGACGGCTTCTCTTACATTAACTCCAAAGACCCTGCTTTCGATAATTTTTTAAGTTCACAAACCTATCAAAACCATAAAGACTATATTAATGGTCTTGGTCAGATGGATCTTAACTCCATATTATATAAGCAATATGAAGTTGATGGAAAAGTGTATGATTTCTTTGTGGTTTCGCTTTCGCGAAATGGTAAATTGGAAGGTAAGTTAGAAATTCTCGATCTTAAAGAAACGCCGTTCCTCCCGAACAAAGATAAATATGCGCTGAATTATGCTGATTTATCATCCTATGATATGGATAGACAAACCGGCAGTATCAAACTTTACGATCTAAATTATGAAAACTTTATGCATACCAAAATGGATATTGATAAGGGGTATTATACTAATGTTGAAGGAGATGGGCTTTCTGATGAGCTGAGGGAAAAATATGCATACCTTGCAAATCCGGCTAAAAGTGCTAATTTAACTTCAAGACATTTATGTGACAGTAATGGCAATGGAAATATATCCTTTGGTGAATGCTATAGCTGTATTGTAAGAGCCATCAAGCAAAATTCTACATCTACAGCAATCTGTCATTCATATGAAGCGATGGGGTTACCTTGGTGGGGATCTTGCGGCGCATCAGTAACCGTATCGTGTGCAATCATTTCGTCAATATCTTAAAATATATATATGATGCTTTTTGAAGACCCAACTTATTTAATTATTGCATTTGCAGTATTTGCGGCATTAAACGTTGTTACAATCAGAGATATTCTTAAAAACAAAAATCTTTCAAAAAGACAAAGAAACAATTACATCTGGTTGCAGTTCGGCTTACCGATCATTGGTTCGATTATCTATTTTTCAGAAAAAAGTGATAAATCGCTTCACCTGAAAAAGTAGTTTCTGACCTGACATTTACAGATAAGCTGCCTCAGTTTTGAGGCAGCTTATTTATTAAGTATTCAACCCATCTTTATTCTAGGCAATCCAATTTCGTGTTCCTGCGGATAGGGCTGCCTGAAAGTCATACTGACATCTTCCCGCAAACTTCTTTCCATCTCTTTTGATTTGTTCTCATCCATTGAATACCTCGGATCGGCAATAAGGGGCATTTTGGCCATCCTTGTAATGGTTACGGTTGGAAAATGGTAATCCACTTCGGCGGTTCCAAGTAAAAGGTAGATTCCCCCTTCTTTAAAAGGAAATTTTTTCAGGCTGTCCGGAAAGTGCGCGGTATCAAAGTAGTCACCGTTCACATCAATCCAGGTTCCAAAATACATATCGTCTTTCTTGCCCGGATGGTTTTTCATTTTAATGGGTACGTGCTTCCTGGAAATCAAATAAGCCAGCATTCTAACTTGCTTCTTGTGATATTTTAAAAGATCCTTAACCAATACATCCCCTCTGTGTTTCGTCTTTAGTAAATCAAAAATAGAATAGGAAACCGGAAATCCTAATATCTCAATTTCATCAAAAGCATCTTCAAATGGATTTCTATCGATTGCCGGTAGCTCATAATTTTTTTGAGGTTCATCAAATAATGAGATAATCTTAGTTTTGTATTGATTTTTTGAAAGTAAGAATCTTGCCTCAATTAATAACTCGTGTTTTTGCTTTCCTGTGAATCTGAAAGCGCCGACAAAAATTAATATCTGCAGCGTTTCAATGCCGATATTAACTCTTTTGACAAAATCCTCTAAGGATTTGTAATCTCCATTCTCTTTTCTTTCCTCAGGAATAAATTGCTTGATAGATGCTTCCAGTTTCTCAATATGCATTAATCCTAAATAGACATCCGAGCCATAGACTGTCGTATGAAACTCACTAAGGTTAATGCACGGATTATGAATTGTAGCGCCTGACATCTTGGCTTCGTGAACATAGACCTCAGTGCGATAAAATCCTCCACCATTGTTAATTGCAGAAACCATAAACTCAATAGGATAATAAACTTTCAGATATAAACTTTGATAACTTTCCACCGCATAGGAAGCTGAATGGGCTTTACAGAACGAATATCCGGCGAAAGATTCAATTTGTCGGTAAACTTCCTGAGAGAGCTGGTCCGGGTGACCTTTTCTTTTACACGATTCAAAAAAATCATCTTTTAATTTCTGTAAAGCGGAAAGAGAACGTCCCTTTCCACTCATTGCCCTTCGGAGAACATCGCCATTAGCTGCTGATACTCCGCCAAAGTGCATCGCAACTTTTATGACGTCTTCCTGATAGACCATAATTCCATAGGTTTCCCCTAGTTCTTTTTCAAACACATCGTGAAAGTATTCAAATTGCCCCGGATGATTATGCCGGAAAATGTATTCACGCATCATTCCGCTTTGGGCAACTCCCGGGCGGATAATGGAAGATGCTGCTACCAATACTTTGTAATTGTCACATTTCAATCGTCGCAACAAGCCTCTCATCGCTGGTGATTCAATGTAGAAACAGCCAATGGTTTTTCCAACACTCAAATACTCATTACACTTTATTTCATCTTTCGAGATTCTTGTATCCTCAATATCTATGTGAATTCCTCTTTTTTCCTTAATCAAATTAACCGTATCTTTAATTGTTCCCAGCCCTCTCTGAGATAGAATATCGAACTTTTCCAATCCAATATCTTCTGCCGTATGCATATCAAATTGTACGATCGGAAATTCTTTTGGTGGGAATTCTAAAGCTGAATAATTGGTGATCGGTTCTTCAGAGATCAGAATCCCACAGGAATGCATACTTCTTTGATTAGGAAATCCTACCAAAAGTTGCTCATATTTATAAATGAGCTGAACCACTGAATTCTGGTCGTGTTGTTCTTTCGGTTTTTTAGAAAGCTGATCCAGTTCATCTTTAGGAAGTCCGAATACTTTTCCCAACTCTCTGAATCTTGATTTTCTTTTAAATTCCACATTAGTTCCGCAAAATGCCACGTGATCTTTTCCGTACTTTTTAAAAATATATTCTAAAATGACATCACGATTTTTCCAGCTCCAGTCGATATCAAAATCAGGAGGCGATTTACGGTTCAGGTTAAGAAAACGTTCAAAATAAAGATCAAGTTCTAAAGGACATATGTCTGTAATTCCAAGACAATAGGCAATAATGCTGTTAGCGCCGCTACCTCTGCCAACATGCATAAATCCCATCCGGTTGCTGTATTGAATAATATCCCAGGTGATGAGGAAGTAACCGCAAAAATTCAATTCATCAATAACTTTTAGTTCTTTTTCAACCCTTGCTTTCGCCAATTGACTATTATCAGGATATCTTTTACTTAAACCTTCATATGCTAACTGAGACAGTAATTTAAAATCATTTTCCCTGCTGTCAGTAAAATACTTTTTATTTTTAGGTGTATTAAATTCAAAATCAAAGCTGCACTCATTAACGATATGTTTAGTATTTTCAATAATTTCAGGGTAGTGTCCGAATTGACTCAAAAGCTTTTTCTTATCAATAAAACATTCATCTTTTCTGCAATAATCTTTTTCAGTCAGTTTAGTAAAAAGGGTATTGCCATCAATCGCCCTCAATACTTTATGAAGCTTATATTCTTCATCGGTTTTAAAGGTTACCGGATGAAGAATGACCATTTTATGTATTAAAGATTTGAGTTCGGAATTGATTAAAAGGTTTAATTCATTTTCTCTGACTCCAATAAACTCGTGTTCCAATAGTTTTTCAGGTATATTTTGTAAAGAGTAGATGACAAAACAATGTTCCAACGGAGGATTCATTTTCGGAATACTAATACCATCACAGTTGTAATCCGTCAAAAGCCTGTTGACTTCAGCAATGCCTTTAGGATTTTTAGCTAGACAGATATAATACTGCACATTTTCAACCCGTACATCGACCCCGACAACCGGTTTAATACCGTTATCCTGGCAAAGTCTATAAAACTGATAGATCCCGGTTACCGTATTGATGTCAGTCAATGCCAAAACTTTTAACTTATAATCAACAGCCAACTGCACTAAATCTTCAACAGAAATAGTCCCATAACGTAAGCTATGATAAGTATGGCAATTGAGAAACATAAGTTATTTTTAATTTAAAAGGCCCGAAGCACGTCCAACGCTTTTTACTCCAAACCTGTCTTTGATTTTATCCATTGTCTGGTATAATGAGATCAGTTCTTCCGTATCTTCGAAAAGATTCATCTGATGGCTTCCGTGAACAAGTCCGGTAAATTTTACCCCGACTAGACGAATTCTCATCCTGCGGGTATATACTTTTCTGAACAATTCTAAAACATATTTGAGCAAAGTATGATCTGCTGAAGTATAAGGTACTTTACATTGTTTAGTCTCTGTATCAAAGTTCGCATATCGTATTCTAACAGAAACGGTCGAGGTCAGCCATTGCTCGTGTCTCAGCTGGTAACAGAGCTGCTCTACCATTCCGGAGAGAATACTTCTGATATTCTGAACATCGATAGTATCTTCGGTAAAAGTTGTTTCCGTAGAAATAGATTTTCTTTCAGAATATTGAATGACAGGCGTATTGTCAATACCGTTGGCTTTCTTCCATAGTTCCGTTCCGTTCTTTCCGATCAGTTGCTGCAATACATCAACAGGCATTTGGGAAAGTGTCTCTATCTTTCTGACGCCTAATCTTGAAAGCAGCTGAAAGGTCACATCGCCGACCATCGGAATCTTTTTGACCGATAAAGGATTTAAAAAAGGCTGAATATATTCAGGCTTCACTTCAAATCTTCCGGCGGGTTTAGATTCACCAGTTCCAATTTTTGAAACGGTTTTATTGGTAGACAATGCAAAACTGATGGGTAATCCTGATTGCTTGGTCACGGCATCGGCAATTTCAGTTGTCCATTGATAACATCCGAAAAACTTATCCATTCCGGAGAGATCCAGATAAAATTCATCCACACTCGCTTTCTCTAAAACTGGCACTTTTTCCTGAATGATCTCTGTTACCATATGCGACATATTGGAGTAGTATTCCATATCGCCTTTAATGACCTGTGCTTCGGGACATAATCGCAGAGCCATTCTAATCGGCATTGCCGAACGTACCCCGAATTTTCTGGCTTCATAGGAACATGATGCCACTACTCCACGATCTCCACCTCCTATGATAACAGGCTGTTTCTCTAACACAGAGTGTCTCAGCCGCTCACAGGAAACAAAAAAAGTATCCAAATCCATATGTGCAATTGCTCGTCTCATTTGACAAAATTAGATACTAATTGTATCATTTTTTATATATTTGTAGATACAAATTGTATCAATGTCAATTTTTTCAGAAAACATCAGGTATTTAAGAGCTCAAAAAAAATTATCACAGCAAGAGCTGGCAAAAGAAATTTTTTTGAGTAGGGTGCGTTATTCGAAATACGAAGATGGTCGTTCAGAGGCTCCCTACGAAGTTTTGATCAGGATTTCGAAATATTTTAACATCAGTATTGACCTTTTACTTACAGTTGATATCAGGAAATATCCTTTGGAAGATATGATCAACCTTCCGGCGAATAAGGTGTTGCTTCCAATAGTTGTAGATACGGAAGGTAATAATTTTATTGAGATTGTTCCGCAGAAGGCTTCTATGGGATATCTGAAAGGCTTTAGTGACCCTGAATACATTGAAAACCTACAAAAAATATATTTTCCCTTCCTTAAGAATGGGAAATACAGAGGATTTTTAGCTGATGGTGATTCAATGCCTCCATTTGCCGACCAGTCTATTCTCATTGGTGAGTATGTTGAAAAACTAGAAGATTTAAAAGCCAACAAGGAATATATTTTTGTGACGCAGGAAGGGATTACCTATAAGACTTTTTTGAAAAGAAATAAAAAGTACATTACCGTTTTAGCGGACAATTCATTTTATGAACCATATAATATTGCTTTGGACGAGATTGCTCAGGTATGGCGCTACGTGAGAGGAATTTTGCCGCAGGATTATAAACCGCACACCCTGCCTGATAAAGCGAATTTGAAAAATTTAGTGGACGAAGCTAAAAAGAGTATTAGCAAACTGGAAAATAGCTTATTGAGATTAAGCCAAGAATAAAAAAACTTCCCCGAAGGGAAGTAAAAACACAAATGATGAAAAAACTCTCTATTAAGAGAGGGCGACAAATATATAAATAAATTGAATTACAGATCATGACTCAGCTCAGCTTATTCGATTCCGAAGATCTATACGAGTTTCCAAAAGACCTTTTGGAATTCAGAGAATTTTTTCTGAGCAAGGAAGAAGCAGACCTTTTGAAAGATAAACTGCTCCATTCTACACGTTGGGAGCAACGCACACAAAAAATGTACGACAAAACGGTAATAACGCCTCGTCTCACTGCGTGGTATGGTGATACAAAGTCTTACGATTCGGCTGATAATAATACAACTGTAAGGAATGAATGGACTCCTGAATTATATGCTCTAAAAGAAAGAATTGAAAAAGAATTCGGTTATCAGTTCAATGGTGTTTTGCTCAACCTATATCGCGATAATAATGATTCAGTAGCCTGGCACAGGGATAAGGAGAACCGTTATGGGAAACGCCCTGTCATTGCATCCATTAGTCTCGGACAAACCAGAAACTTTGATTTCAGAAAAAAGGATCATCATCAAAGCAAGTACAGCTTGCCGCTTCCAAACGGTTCACTGCTCATTATGAAAGGAGATTTGCAGGAGCATTGGGAGCATAGAATTGCTAAGTCAACTATTCCTATGAAAGAGAGAATCAATTTGACATTTAGGTTAATTAAGGTTTTATAACAGTCAATTGCATACTTTAGTACAATTTTTTTGGAAAAACTAAATCTTGGTTCAGAAATAAGTTATCCTAACTACCAGTAATTAAACAAATTCGAGATATTGATATTAAAAAACAGGAAGACTGAATCTTCCTGTTTTTCTATTGTTAATTAAAACTAATTTTTAATTATCGTTTGATTTACTAAGGTTTCGTTGTCTTTTGAAATATTTACTACATACATTCCTGTCGGAAAACCTTGTAGATCGAAAGAGTTTCCCGCTTTGGAAATTACAACGGCTCCCATACTGTTGGCAACAGTTATTTGATATTGTTCTTCTTGTTTCGAAATTACAGTTTTTCCCGAAACACAAGGTGGTTCAATATATTTCAATACAACATAGCTATCAGAAGTCTCTCCGTTTTTTGCAATAGAAAATGTTTCACAAGGTGCAGCCGGCGGTGGTGTTATAGTTACTGTTTGAGTAGATGTTCCACAACCATTTGTTGCTTCTACTTTTACCTCCATAGACCAATTATTATTACTTCCTCGTGCAAATCCTTCAAGTTGATTATTATAGGTATGGAGAAATACACCATATTGGGGACTTGATGACAATTTTGTCCAGGTTACCTGAGTAATGCCCTGCTCGCTACCGACAGGTGTTGCATTACTATTACTTAAATAGAAATGAGATTCGTTGTAGTAAGTGGGATCGTTAATCTGGGACACGCTAAACATAGGTTTTCCTATCCAAACCTCCTTAGTAACCGTATTGCTTGCTCCACCCCCAGCAAGATATGCTTGTAACTTCAGTAAACCATTCGCATTTGCTTTAGGAGTAAGTGAGATTTGAGGCTGGTTACTAGGACCAATTATATCAACGAGGTTAGCGCCATTTATTACCGACCATTGGATTGTTGGTGCAAAACCTGTTGTATAAGTTGTGTTATTATTTCCACACAATAGTGCGTCTCCGCCTATTTTTACTTTGCTACCACACAAAAAAGCGGTAGTTAACTTTTGATCTTTGGTGGCTTCTGAGAATTGATTGAGAATAAACTGTCTATTCCTTGGGCTAAAATAGGTATGGCTTGTATTTTCTCCATAGTAACTTCCTATCTCCTCCGCTACAAAGTTTGCAAAAGGGATATTACTGGCATCGTCAACTGGTGAAAAAGTTTTCTGATATTCATTTTCTGTAAGCGTTGTATTTCCAAAATTGTAATCCAAAGCGCTGGGTGTTGGAACAAAAGAAAAATCAGTTGCAGTAATATGATTGCCGAGAAATTCAGGTAATGAAGATGTTGGAAATCTGTATTTCCCACCACCATATTTATCAATAGGCAGCACATTAGAGGGCTGATTTCTGCTTCCAGAAAGTAGGGTATGTTGAGCTGGGATTACCCATAAAATATCTTTTTTATATACTATCTTTCCATAATATAATTGCTTTGACTCATTAATGCTAGACATTGGTCGAGCAACAAAATCATAGTAATAGCGGGATTTTCCCGGAACAACAGAAAGTATTACCTGAGCAGGATCTAATGTTACGCCACCAATCAATGCCCCGATAAAATCTACAAACCAGCCTTTACTATTGTGATGCATTGTAACCAAATCCTGGAGGTTTTGATCGGTACCACATTCGCTTCCATTTGAAATAGCTACATTCCTAGTTTGCTGAGGATAACCTTTTGACTTTAAAGTTGCTTGCCAGGTGTTGTGGACAGAATTATCAATGCTATAGTTACTATTAATATAATTGATTAACATTTGCCTGGAAGCAGGAGTATCGGCAATCGTAAGAATGTCGCTTACAGGAGCACCACCAGTGAATATAGGCGAAAAAACATAATTAAGACCAGCAACAATGGGCGAACGAAGAAAAGTTTTTGAAATATGTCTAAGCATATATTGCAACCCTAAAGGTGTATTTGCGCCCAAATGGGGAGAATCGTGAGAAATGAATAATTTTGTATCGTGGTTTTCCCCGTTATCCTCCATATCCTTTAGCGCATATCGAGCAATAAGACCTCCCATACTTTGCCCTAAAACTACATTCTTCTCGCTTCCTATTTTATTCTGATTTACCCATCTGATTGCTTTTTTTAATAGTTCAGCATTATTTTGTATATAGTCAGTACCAATACCCCAATCTACATAGATGATATCGTAATTCCCTTCTAAATAGGATTTTAATGCAGTATTTTGCATACCTCCTCTATTTAAAAAATCATCAATATTATTATCTCCGCCTTCTTGTCTAGGTGCTGTTATATGACCTGTATCAAAGCCTTCTGCTACAATAAAAGGCTTTGTGATTTGAGTTTGCCCATTACGAAGTTTAATATATAGTGTAAGTTTTGGTTTATTTACAACCGTCGGGGGGAAAGGAATAAAATACTGATAATTTTCCAGTTGTACTTTCCAGTAATTGTTGGTGGACAAGTTAGCTGCAGCAGAAAAAGCTTGCCCATTGTCATTTATATCGACATATTTTTCCAAATCTCCAGTAACTGAAAATTTGTTTTTTGAGTATAGTATTTGTCCATTCGTTAATGTAAGTTTATATGTCCAGGTATATTCACCGGCAGAGGGATAACTAACAGGTATCATCTGACCCAATGTCACTGTCTGAAAGTTGGTGGCATCGGAAAATTTCACTTCGAGAATTGAGATTTCACTAGTGTAATTACTTAGAAACAGAGTAGGTGGAAAAACAACATTGAAATGTAGTTTGTTGTGACTGTTCGCAATTGGTGCCATTGCAAAAACTTTGTTGATCTCATAAGGATCTTGCCAGACATTATTTACGTAAACATCTAAAATTTTATTTTGAGGTGTTAACGTTAGAGATCCTGTAGAAATATTATTCAATCTATCAGTAGGCAGATTCAGAGCCATATTCTGAAAAGCTAGTTGATTGCTTTCTGAAAATTGGTTATATTTGAAATAGGTTCCACCTATCGGCAGTAGATCAATTGTCTGGTCCTGAAACCACTCACTTTGAAAATCAGCGGGAGATTTAAGAGCACTGCCATTCGACGATATTTTACTCATTACTAATGACCCGTAAATGTCATTTATGATTTTAGATGTGGTAAATGAACTATCCGTAGGAGTTCCATTATATTTCTTAAGATCCGCAAACTCTATTCCTGCATCCAGTAGTAGACCTGTTTGTATTTTTGTCTTGTCCAAATCTGAAAAGGGCAATAAAAGTGTAGATTCCAGGACCGGATTGACGGGATCACTCGGCTGCGCTACAAGTTGTGGACTAACTTGGACTTGTCCAAGTAGAAGCTTTGACAGCAATAGGAATGCTGCCAAAATACTTAATTTTGTTTTCATAGGTTAGTGTTTATTTAGTTTTTAATCGAACTTTTTATCAAAGCGTCCTTCTGTTATAGTAACAATATTCCCATTGCTATCTTCGGCTTTGAATTCAAATGTTCCAGAAACAATTTGGTTTTGAAGATCGAGTCTCGTTATTTTTATTCTACCGGTGTTGTTTGAGTTTGATGAGTAACTAACCTTATCATTACTTGTATAGCTTGCATAGTTGTAACCATCGTCAGGTGTTTGATTAACAACTTCATATGTTTGGTTAATCTCTAAGTTGGGGATTGATACAATTAGGTCAATAGATTCAGTGTATCTCTCAGGATCTTTTCTTAAATCTAATTTTATTAAATAATAGTTATTATTCAACTTTTCACAATAGGTGCCGGGTTGGTTAATCTTTTTTGTGGTAGCTACCCAAACTTTGCCATTTATTAATGCCCCTGCAGTGTTTTTACCGGATTGCGTTGCTTCTGGCAATACATTTTGATCCTGCTCATCATCTTTGCAAGAAGAAAAAAGTCCTATTGATAATAGAGCTACAAAAAGTAGATTTTTCATAAGAATGTAATTTCGTGGTTATTAAGAGTTTGTAAATTAACCATTTTTTTTCTTTACTTACAAATTTCTTTGATACAGTCATAGCAATGGGATTCAACCAATTCTTATATTGGAGAGTTTCGCATTTTCTAAAGTCAAATACAGTACAAATTCTTATACTTCGTAATTGACACCAACTCCAACTTAAATTGCATTGACAGATATAAAAAGTTTATATGATTTATGAAACTCACCTTAATATTAATGGTAATCAATAACTATACACCATTTCCAACCTTTGGTAAGATGGATGTAAATTTTCTATTTAGCTGTGTAAAAAAGCTACACAGAATTTCCAACATTACGTCAATTGAATGCAAGCTTTCGACCAAGATGAGTAAAATAACTACACGCAATTTCTGAACGTGGGTAAAATAGATACAAGCTTTTGTACTTAGCAACATACGAAACTGCACACATTTTCCAACTATATGTAAAATGAATACAAACTTTCGATTTAGATGGGTAAAATAACTACACGCAATTTCTGAACGTGAGTAAAATGAATACAAACTTTCTATTTGGATGCGTAAAATAGCTACACGCAATTTCAAAACGTGGGTAAAGTAGATACAAACTGAAAATCTATTATCTAAGTATTTTTTTCCTTTCAAAAGCAATACACGATAAAGATCACGCATCATCAACAGAATCAAACTTTTACAATTATTTTTCAGAACTCTTAAAACTACCCTCCTCTTTTTAGCAAGATGTGTCTTTGTATATACAAACTTTTCAAGTTGTACATCCAAAGACTCTCTTGCCTTTTTGCAAAAGGGGAAAAAACTTCGGAACTCGTTTTTTTCTTTATTGAAATCATATACAAATTCCAATTTATTCTTTATTAATCTCCACGATTTACAGATTAGACCAGAATGGTCTTATTTAGCCCAAGCCCTTTGAATACTATTGTTTTCACGATTTTGATGTTCCAACTTTGCAACAGAAATCATAATCAAAAAAGATGAAAACATATCTTTACTTTTTCTTTAGCTTATTGACCATATGGGTCTCGGGACAGGTTGGAATCAATACTGTATCACCAGAGACCACTTTGGACGTTACAGGGAAACCGGTTGATCCTAATCATTACGACGGGATTATTCCACCACGAATAACGGGAGATCAATTGTCCAGAAAATCATATTCAATTTCAAAAAGAGGAACCGTCGTATTTGTGACTGTTCCTGCTACAAACTTATCCGGGCAGGTTATCAATGTTAGAACTACCGGATTGTATTACTTCGATGGTACGGCCTGGCAACCTGTATCAAAAGATGTTGATCCGATAGAATATTACATTTTATTGACTTTCGATTCTAACAGCACGGCAAGTCTTGCCGCAACCTCCACCTGGACGGAACCAAGAAATCAATGGGCGAATACAAACAATTACCTGACCTCTTCTAAAAATTACACCATAGGCTCAAAAAACTTTGGAGGGCTTGAAGGATTTGTTGTATTCAGAAAAATCAACGGTATTGTTAATGTTCGTTTTCGTTTGCATCGAACCGACAATTCTACACCTGTTACGGGTAAGGCTCTTATTGATATTGAAGACATATTTAACGATATAGGTTATTTTCCCAATCAAATTGTTCTCTTACACAACGAAAATTCAACCCAGTACTTTCCTGCATTGCTAGAAAATTACGCTATACAAATTCCTCAAAGCTCGCTGAACCAGATATCGACTTCCATTTACACTTACGGAGAAGTACAGGGGTATTCCAACTGGCGGGTTCCATATTTAAAGTAAGATTCTAAAAACCAAATGAAATTAAAACAACATAACACAATGAAAAACAATTTTCTCAAATTATTCTTTGTATTAATGACCACCAGTGTTTTTTCACAGGTCGGTATTAATACTCAGACACCAAAAGCCACTTTTGAAGTGGTCGGAAAGCCGGACGACGCGAATCATTTTGATGGTATTATTCCACCCCGTATTACAGGGGATCAGATCTCTGCAAAATCATTCTCTACTGCTCAGAAAGGGGCATTAATCTTTGTGACATCACCAGCTACTAATTTGGTGGGACAGGCGGCTCATATCGAAAAATCGGGCTTATATTGTTTCGACGGCCAGCAATGGATTCCTGTTTTGCAAAGCGATCCTTTAGAAATCGTCGCACTCAGAGGCAACACTTCCTCGGTTGAGTTGGTGGTGAAAAATAGTTTGAAACTTGATTTTGACCAAAAGGAAAATTATATCCTGGGAAAATCAAGAAGCCCCATCACAGGCGAATACAACTCTATTCTAGCTACCGATGCCAATATTACATCAGGAAAAGGTAACTCTGCCAGCGCTTATGCCATGTCCCAGGGAGAAGTTACCGGGAAATTGAACTATGGCGCTGGTGTATCAGCATTGAATGGAATTGCAAATAGCGTAATTTCAGGAAGCCGGAATATAGGGATAGGCGCCGGAGCCATGTCATACATTACTTCCGGAAATGATAATATATCGATCGGGTATTTATCGGGAACCGGGAACAGGACAGGCTCTAATAATGTGTTCATTGGAGCTGGTGCCGGAAGCCCCGCAACAGGAAACAGAAGTGTCAGCAATAAGTTAGCTATACATTCCACCCCCGTAACAACAAGCTCAACCAGCTTTTGGGACAGTATTACCAATAATTATACGGATTATAAATTTGCGTTGATCTCGGGGGATTTTTCTGAGCGATGGCTCAATATTAATGGTAAGCTAAGCGTGACACCATCACAAATGCCTAATGCAGATGGTGATCCGACATATACAAAGAAAGTCGTTGCCAAAGCAGACGGTTCATTTGGATTCGCCACAGAAACCATTCCTGCGCCACCACCAAGTGGAACCTATATCCTTAAAAGTGTGAATGGTATTCCGAGTTGGAGTCTTCCATGAAACAAGAAGACAATAGCAGTTCTGAGGTAATCTTTTTCAGGATCAAACAGGAAAGAAAGGAGAACTGGAAGAAAAAGTGCAGGGAAAGAAATATCTCAATGACCAGCCTGATTATCGATTCTGTAGAAAACAGATTAATGGATGATGAACGAAAACAAATATTGACCTTCATCGAAAAGCAGGATAACATCTTTTCAAAGATCGAAACCAATATTAACCAGGTGGCTAAGCTGGTCAACGGACAAAAGTACATTTCGCAAGATCAACTGGAACTATTTTCGGAACAACTTTTAGAGATACAGAAGCTGAAAGCGCAGCAAAATAAGATGTTTGAAAACATATACGCATTGCTTTCCAAATGATCGTCAAGCTAATGAAACCTGCCGGCTCCAATTTCCCCGGCGTGGACTACAATGATAAGAAGGTGGACAAGGGCAAAGGCGAACTGATGCTGATGAAAAACTTTCCATCATTGATCAATAAAGACAGTGACAAGCAACAGGTCAGGAACTATTTAAAGGCAATATCCAAAAGTACGAAAGTACAAAAACCGCAATTCCATGCTGTGATCTCAACTAAGTTTCACGATCATACCAAAGAAGAGCTTACAAAGATCAGTGAAGATTTTATGGATAAAATGGGTTACGGAGAACAGCCATACATAGCAGTTTTTCACAGTGATACAGAGAACAATCACCTCCATATTGTTTCCACAAGGGTGGATAAACAAACCGGAAAAAAGATTGATGACAGTTACGAAAAGCTAAAGGCGCAAAAAGCTTTAGCCCAGGTGATGGAAAAACTATACGGAATCAATGAGAAAGAAAAATTAGATAAACTTTTAACTTACAAAATTGGCTCTTTTCAGCAGCTTAAAACTTTGCTTAACAGAAATGGTTATCAACTTATCAAAAACACAAATGATGGAAGATCCATTACCATTTCCAAAAACGGCATCGTACAACGAAGTTTCTCAGCAGATCAAATTGTTTTCAGCAATACAGTGAATGAGAAGCGGGTAAAGCAGATCAGAGCCATTTTTTCAAAGTACAAGGGGCTTTACTCCAATAAAGTATTTAGAGTGGATGACTATAGAAAGCATGAAGCCATGCTTCCAGAGAAAAAGCACAAAGATCTATGGAAACCTGAAATAGAATTTGAAAGCGAGCTTCAGAAAAAACTGAGAGACCTCTTCGGAATTGATATCGTGTTTCATCATAAGGATGATAAGAAGCCTTTCGGATACACTCTTATCGATCACAAGACAGGCGCCGTTTATAAAGGCAGTGAGATTGTGAAAATGGGTGACCTATTCGAATTCACTTCAGCATCAATGGATAAAAGACTTTTTGAGCAGTTGAAAGATTATGGGATCCCCAATACAGAAACCAAAATCGTATTGCTGAAATATTTGAAAACAACCTATCCTGAATGTGAACTGAGCGATTTTATGCTGTTTGACAATAAAAAACTGAAAAACAAAGAAATATTCAATGCGGTCAGGAATGATGTAAAAGAGTATCTCAAAACCCAACATAAAGATGATGTCTGCCTGGTGAGATCAGAAGACGGAAAGTATTTCGCCATCCATTCCAAACTTCATTTTGTTGGAGAACTGCAATCGCTGATTGGCGAAAAACAATATCAGAAGTTTCTTAATCCGGAATTCAAAACTGGAAAGCAGACCAATAACCATAACGAAAAAGAATTTAAGCAGGCCGTTAATGAAATGCTTTTTGAATGGAATAAGAGTTCCGGCGGAGCAAAAGACCCGATGGAGGATGAGTTGAAAAAACGGAAGAAAAAAAAGAGGTAAATCAAATATGATCGATTGAAAAATACCTATGAACATTAACCGGCAACAAAAAAGCAAAACCTATGATTATAACATTTGGCACACAAAAAGGAGGAACAGGCAAAACAACACTTGCGATTGCTTTTGCCAATTATATTTCGGGAATGTCTGAAAGAAAGGTTAAAGTGTTCGATTTTGATTTTCAGAAATCTTTTTACCACAAATGGCAAGAAGATGAAGAGTCAGAACTGCCAAAGCTTTATGATGTGGCCATTATCGATGAGGATAACGAACAGCCTTTTTCCGACTTTGAACATCTGATCGAAATGAAGGAAAGCGAAGACATCTACCTTTTTGACCTTGCTGGAACCTTAGATGCCCGTTATAGTGATCTATTGATCTACAGTGATTTTATTGTGATACCCTTTGAATATTCAAATGTCTCTGCAAAATCTACGCTGGTCTTTATCAACTTTCTGGGATTGCTGGAAAGCCAGGCAGAGCGAATATTCATCCGGTCCAAATACGATAAAGGTTATAAATACCAGAACCAGGAAGGTATGGACGCTGAGATCAGCAAATACGGAATACTGCTGAAAAATCCGGTATTCAAAAGAAACTGTCTTCAGACCATCGATACAAGAAGACTGACTTATGAACAGAAATATGCGGTTAAACATCCTTTCAATGAAATGATCGATTACATCAGCCAAACGCTTGAAATTAGCCTATAACAAATTACCAAACTAAAAACACTTTACCGACGATGATCAAAATATTTATTACCATTCTGGCAGTTTATCTGCTCTATTATGCAGGAAATATCCTTTATGACCTTTTCCTTAAAAAGGACACTGTCTTAAAAGACGAAGAAGGTGAAGAATTCGCCCTCGCAGCCTTTGCTGAGGTAAATACGAATGAAATAATAGAGGTCAACATTGATGATGTGGAACAGCTCAGCACCCCAACTTCGTTCCACAAAAAAGAGCCTTTCCCTTCTACTGAAGAAGACACTGATGAAAACCGGCACCTTGATTACTACCGACAGAAATTTGAATCTGAGCAAGCTATCAATATGCTAGAAGATACGTATAACATCGATGAACATCCGACGACACAACACGATTCAACAGATCAAGAAGATAGTCAATACATTGAAAGCAGAGAGTTCTCAGAACTGCCTTCTCAAAATGATGAGATTCTCCAAGCTGAACAAAATAAAGAAGATGCTTCTCAAAGGCTGAAACAGCAATTTAACCAATTCCTCAATCTGGCTGAAACCCACGTCCAGGTACTTGCAGACCGTGACGGATTCAAGGTCTACCATTCAATGATCTAGAAAGGAAAACGACAATTTTCAATACACCAATGATCCGCTCTATTGAGTCGGATAGCACATTTCCTATGCCTTTTTCTAAGCAAAAACACAATTCAATATAAAATTTCAATATGATGAAAAACACGCACAAACGTTACCTGACAACAAAAAAATTATTCACCGCAGCATTGCTACTGCTAGCCGTTACACCAATGCTGGCGCAAGGCGGTGCAACAGCCATTTCAAACGCAGCCAATGATATTAAAGACTATTGGGACCCGATAAAGCTGATCTTAAAAGCCGTCGGCGGATTGGTTGGTTTTATTGGCGGTCTGAGAGTGTATAATAAATGGACCAACGGCGACCAGGACGTCAACAAAGAAATCCTGGGTTATGGCGGTGCCATGATCTTCCTGATCGTTGTTCCGGAATTCGTAACCTCCTTTTTTGCCTAAAATGGGATTCTACCTTTACAAGGGGCTGAAAAAGCCTCTTGTATTCTTCGGGCTTAAAGGCAAGTACATCATTTACGCCGTGGCAGTTATCGGCGCTGGCGTTGTTGCCGCCCTGGTACTATCCAAATTCGGATTGCTCGGCTCACTCCTGGGGCTTGCAACAACAGCCGGAGGTGTTTACCTGATCTTCAAAAGACAGGACAAATACGGTCTGTATAACAAGACCAAACACTTCGATCACATCTTCATTTTCCCAAAAAGACTAAACAATAATAAAATTTTAAAGAATGGCAACAGCAAAAAAACAAGTATTTGACATTCCGTTCATCGGCTACGATTACGGAAAGGATTTCAATTGGGATTTTGACGTGCTGTTTGGACAATACGGCAATCCCATCATCGGGATCAGAATCAAAAACATCGTTCAGCAGTATTCTGCTGATCCGGACAATTACCTGGAATTTCACACCGTATTAAATCAGGTGGTCTCCATTATAGGCGAAGGACGGATTGTTCAAAAACTGGATATATTCACTAAAAAGAAATATACTGCTGAGCCATCCACCCAATTCCTCCAGCAGAAATATTCAGATCATTTTGAAGGCAGACTCTTCAAAACTATTGAGACCATTTTGCTCTTTACTGATATAGTCGACGACAAACTGAAAAAGAAAAACAAACATTACAATTTTTCCGAAAAGAGTTATAAGGAGCTTCGTGATAAATCTCAGAAGGTATTTATGCTGTTAAAGCAGAATGACTGCGAGCCTGAATTTCTGTTTGAGAAAGATTTTGAATATTACATTTCCGGAGTTTTGTCTATGCAGTTTTCTGAGATTCCCACTTTTGACAATATCAAAAGTACCAACGCGTACTTGCAGATCGGAAACCGCTGTGTCAAAAACATTTCCTATGTCGATGTGGAAAATATTGACCTTCCTTCTGAAATAGAGTCCTACTCTATTCTAGGAGGCAATGGAGCTGCCGCGGAAACGGCCGTTGATAATTTTACCTTTATCAATGAGCTTGAAAACTATGAAACCATAGTTTACAATCAAGTCATAACGATTCCAATCCAGGCCCAGCAGCAAAGGGAGCTCGATAAGAAAAAGAAAAAACACGAAGGTGCAGCCAACAACTCGCCGTCCAATGCCATCATCGCAGAAGAGATCCAAACCTTGCTGCATAATATTGCCATTGACGGTCAGCTAGTGGTCAATGCTCATTTTTCCCTGATATTTTCAACAAACACTATGGAAGAAATGGAAGGAATCCAGTCCATGATTGAGAATAAGCTCTTCACAAAAGGGATTATCGTTTCAAAAAATGCCTACAACCAGATGGAGCTGTTTCGGGCAGCCATTCCGGGTAACGCCACAGAACTCAGGGAGTACGATCTTTTCATGACGACAAGCGAAGCGGCCTTGTGTTTTTTTTTTAAAGAAAGTTATCCCGTGAATGAAGAATCTAACTTCTACCTGAGATTTACAGATCGGCAGGGCGTTCCGTTAAAGGTTGATCCCGCTGATCTTCCAATGAAAACCGGGAGGATCAATAACCGAAACAAATTTGTTTTAGGACCATCCGGCTCCGGGAAGTCATTCCTGATGAACAATATTGTTGAGCAATACCTGACCTATAATTATGATGTGGTGATCGTAGATACCGGAGATTCTTATTCAGGAACCTGCAAATATAAAGGCGGTAGATATATTCAATACACCGAAGAAAAACCGATCACGATGAATCCTTTTCTAATGGATAAAAAAGAGTTTAATATCGAGAAAATTGAATTTTTAACCAACCTTATCTTCCTGATATGGCAAGGTCCGGATGCGACAGTATCGTCTGCACAGAAATCCATCCTGGATAATGTGCTGATGTCCTATTATCATCAATATTTCAATTCAGGAACCGAATGGTATAACCATAAAACTTCAGAAGAGCTCATTCTTTATCTCAACAAGTACAATATTCACGAAGAAGATGTTTTTGCCGAATATGAGAGCGAGGTCCAGGAGCAACGAACGTATTATGATATTTTAGGAATTGCTTTCGATGCCAGCCCGGATGAAGTGAAAGAAGCAGGAAGAAAATTATTGAAATTCTATCATCCGGATAAGAATGCCAATAATCCTGACTATGACAGTGAACAATTCTACAAAGTTTACGAGGCTTACGAAACGTTGAATGATATGGAGCGAAGAAAGATCTACGATGAAACACAACTCATCTTGATCAGATCTGCAGAAATTATTAAACATCCGGAGACGGCAGAAGATTGGAATGAATCGTTGAGAAAGGCAATTATCAAAAAGATCAAAGAACTTGAAGAAAAGTTGCCTGCCAAAGAGCTTTCCTTCAACGGATTCTATGATTACTGCGATAAATTCCTGCCGCTTTATCTTAATAATAAAAAGCACAACATTACGGAAAGAGAGTTCAATCTCAGGACGTTTTTGTTTGTATTGAGGGATTTTTATAAAGGCGGAAGATATGCGACCACATTGAATGAATCTGCCGATAATAAGCTGTTCGATGAAGCATTTATTGTCTTCGAAATCGACAACGTGAAGGACAATCCGAAATTGTTTCCGATCGTAACACTCATCATTATGGACACGTTTATTCAAAAGATGAGGCTACGTAAAGACCGAAGAAAAGCCCTCATCATTGAAGAGGCCTGGAAAGCGATTGCCAGTAAGCTGATGGGCGGATATATTCTGTATCTCTACAAAACTGTAAGGAAATTTTGGGGTGAAGCCGTAGTTGTAACGCAGGAATTGGATGACATCATTGGAAATGCCGTAGTCAAAGATTCCATTATCAACAATTCTGACACCTTTATCCTGTTAGACCAAACCAAGTTCAAGGACAATTTTGATCGCATAGCGTCTTTGTTATCGCTGAATAAAGTGGAGCAAAACAAGATCTTCACGATCAACAATCTCAACAATAAATTCGGCCGGAGCCGCTTCAAGGAATTTTACCTGAAGAGAGGTTCCAAGGGTGAGGTCTATGGCAATGAGGTGTCGCTTGAGCAGTATCTGACTTATACGACCGAGAAGCCTGAGAAATCAGCAGTTGAATATTATGTGCAACAGTATGGCAATTATGACGAGGCTTTGGTAAAGATTGTCTCGGACTTAAAAGCCTTTGGCGACAGTCTTGAAAACCTGGTGTCTTTAGTGAATTTGTACCAGAATCCTTTGGATCATAAAGTTGTCTCTTACTACCAAAGGATGAAGAAAAACCACCCAGGGAAAAATATTTTCAAGATCATCTCACAGGAGTTGGACGACCCTGATATCAGCTTTTCAGAATTCATCCATAAAAAAGATTATCAATATGAAGAAGCTTAGCCTAATATTTTTGGGATTCTCCGGACTACTAAGTGCTCAGAATACCTACATCGACCCTACGGTAACCGCTGCAATGATTCTCTATTCGGAAAATCTGAAAGCTAAGCAGAATGAGGTTATCGATGAAACATCCAAATTAAAGGACGCGCAAACTTGGGTGGGAACCCAAATGGTGGCTGCCAATGACATTCAGAATAAAATACTGAAGGGATTGAAAGAAGTATCAGGAACCTTACAGAATGGAATCCAGGTCAAAGAGATTTATTCTGAATTGAATAAATGCTATACATATTCCTCGCAAGTGGTACAGTTAGCGTCGCAACATCCGCAGTATGCCATTTTCGGGGTAAAAGCTTCACAGAAAACCTATGAGCAAAGCCTGAAAATCGTAACGGATGTATCGGATATTTTGGCTTCTGGTGAGTTGAACCTTGCAACCGCCGGAGACCGTTACAAGATCCTACACAACATTTCAGGGAATGTGAAAAACCTAAAGCTGTGGCTGTTGGCCATTAAGCTTCGACTGGAAAAAGCCAACAGGCTGGGATTCTGGAATTCCATTAATCCTTTTGCCGGATACATTAATACCGATAAGGCCATTGTGGATGATATTATGAACCGCTACAAACGGAATTTTTAAACTCAAAATGATGAAAAAGAACCTGATCTGTGCCCTGCTCCTTACTGCAACTTATTGCCTGTTGACATCATCAGGTGGTGGCTCTACGCCAGCGTGGCAAAAGGAAAATGTTTCTTTCCCGATGATGGATCTTGAGATTAATGCCACGATGAAGGAACATGACCGGCAGAAAGAGATGCGGCAAAAGCAAACGCTCAATGCGTCAGTAGAAACGGCTAACCAATCACAATGGAAAAACTTTAAGGAAAAAGTCACCAAAATCCAGGACAGGCTTCGTATCGTGTCATTTGCCATACAGGCGATTCCGGCAGGAATAGCAGTGAGCAGGGAAATCACCAAGATAACGAATAACCAAACTGCGATCATTAATGAGATCAATACTGCGTCTTATTCCATCATTGCAGTTTTACCTTCACAGGTGCAGTTTGTAGATGACCTTCAAATGACCTTACGGTTATTGACAGGAATCGTTTTGTCCTATGGAGCTATCAACCAGATGGAACAATCGGAACGCAAAATCTTACTGGACTACGCTTTGGGCGAGGTCAAAACGCTGAGCAGAAATTCTACGCATATGCTTTTAAAAATAAAGGATATCAAAGCTAAGGTTTTACGGAACAAAAGAGCTTTCCAATACTATGTCAACAGGGATCGCCAGGTCGTGCAGGATATCATGAACAACATCAAATCCTTTTAGCTATGAAAAAAATATTCACCTTCAGTATTGTTTTGTTTTCCGTTGCTGGAATTCAAAGCCAGCAGATTGTGATTAACGATAAGTTACTGTCACAGATCACGGTCAACCACGGGGTACGTTTAGCCAGTGAGCAGGCATTCCTGGATTCTTACAAAAAGCAAAAAGAATTATACGAGGATATTAAAAACAAAACAGCACAGGTCATTGCGATACAGGAATACATCTATCAGCAGTTGAAAAATGTCAATTCTGCATTGACCCAGAGTAAAAAACTGATGTACCTCTACCAGTACTTAGGGAAAATTGTCAGCAATTCCAATAAGATGCTGGACCTGTCCGCACAGCACCCGGATTATGCTGTACTGGTTTCAAAATACTATGTTGAAATAGGAAAACAGGTTGTAAAGCTCCAACAGGAAGTTGCACAGGATATTATGAATGAGGATAAGGATTTCCTGATGGATTCAATGGATCGCGAAATGCTTATTGAAAAAGTATTTACACGGGTAAGAAACATTCACGGTAACATTCTCTATATCATTTTAAGACTTGAAAATGCCAAGAAGATCCCATACTTGTATCAGGTTCCGGTTCTGAGGAACTACATCAATATTGACAGGGCGATCGTAGGAGGTATCATCACAAAATACAAATACATCTTCAATTAAAATTATGGAAACATTAATAAAAAAAATACAGCTATTACAACTTCTGTTAGCTACCGTTCTGATATTCGGGCAAGTCAGTGTTAAGAGGCTGAACGATCCTTCCATCGTTGCCCAGCATAAGCGAATGACTTTTGAAAGCTGGGGAGACTGGCGTCCTTACCCCAAATATTTCCTGGGCATCCAGACCAATTTTGCTTATGCGACGGTTTGGGGTATTTGGGCTCCCAAGATCAACAGGGATTATAAAGATGGCGAAGATATCCGCCCGTTGAAACCTACCGGAGAGCAAAATCTGCGATTCGCACAGCTCAAGTTCCAGGAAGAAGAAGCCAAGAAGATCAAGGCTGCATCCGACACCATCTACAAAAGGAATGTTCAGGACTTTGCTCACTGGACTTCGGCTACAGTCGATGCAGATCCGCTTTGGCTGCTCTATTACAAACGAATGCTCAAACCTGTTACAGAATTTCCGGACAACCCGCAGAATTTCATCGAATGGCGGCTGAAAGACCAACAGACCTATGAAACGCTCAATACAACCGGCACATTAAAAAGGTTACAGGAAGAACTGGACCTTATCAAGGAAAAATATTCCATGTCACGTTCGATGGATATGCCAAGGGGAAAACGCTTCATTATGTATAATGAAACGCTAATCCGTTGGCGAAAATTTATTCAGGAACTAAGGAAGTACAATAATAAAACAACGTTGCTTTTGGATTACAAAAATATACTGAACAGTCATCTATCCACGGCATTACCTCCACAATGGACGCCTTCTTCAGACAAAGGCATTGTCGAAAATGTGATGCAGCAATACAAACACAAATATTAGAAATGAATAGAAAGCCAACTTTAATTTTATGCCTCCTGGCTGTATTACTGCCCATAATGGGGTTTTCCCAGACCGATAGCGATTACAGCAACCTGCTCCAATTTCTAAAGGGTGACGGTGCTTTTGAAAAATGGTTTATGGAGGTCTTTACCAAACTGGACACGAGTGTTCAGGATAATGCACAAGGCTCAGCATTAGTAGGAAGGGCGATTGGAGGATTGGGAGCATTGATGTATCTCGGCTATATGGGATGGCAGATGGCTGCCGGAGACCGTGAGTGGGAAATCACCCCGATGCTTAAACCGATACTTATTGGGTTTACCCTGGTCTATTGGACGGGATTTGTCAATCTGCTACAGGCGCCGTTTGAAGCCATCGCCGAACCCGGAATTGCTATTTTCAGTGATATAGAATCCGAGGTCAATGACCTGCGGGTGCAGCGGTTCAAAAAACAACAACAACTATTGGATGCCGTCATTAAGCTCAATGCCGAAGAAGATGCCAAACAGGAGGTCATTAACAATACTTCAAAAGATGCGGATGATTCCTGGTTTGATATCAGTGAGGGGATTGATAAACTGTTACAGCCTATCAAGGAATGGCAAATCAGGATGCAGTTCCAGATGCAGAAACTGGTCGCCGAAGTGATCGAGTTTGTCTGCCTTTCCATCCTTAGAATTTGCGTCTATCTCATCTTTTTCATTCAGAAGATATGGGCGTATATCCTAATTATCCTGGGACCTATTGCTGTCGGAATGGCGCTGGTGCCGGGATTTGAAAACTCCCTGTACAGCTGGGTATCCAAATTCATCAATATTAACCTCTACACATTTGTGGCCTACACAATTATAAATATTGGTCAACAGCTTATTGCTTCCGGCTATACGATGGAAATCGAAAGGTATGACACCTTATTAACCAATGGAACAATAACCAACCTGGATGCATTGATGGTCTACGTCAGTAATTCCGGAATGATCTATAACCAGCTTTTTACCTGTGTCGCCTACATCGTGACAGGTATCGGAGTTTTGATGACCCCAACAATAGCAGACAGTATTGTTTCCGCAGGTGGAGCCGGTGCCATGACGAAAATGAAAAATGCTGCCGGAAAAGTGGCGAGCAGTGCCAAAACTACTGTATTGGCGGCAAAAACAGGAGGCGTAGCAGCAGCAAAATCCATTGCTGCCGGTTCTGCATCCGGAAGGGTAAAAGAGGCAATGAAAAATGGAAAATAAAATCAACTATTAATTATCAATTATAGAATACAGATGCTTATCAAAAATATAGAAAACAGAATCAAGATCAATAAGATCGTTTCGTTGTCAGCCATTGGCTTTGCTGTATTTGTAGTCATTGCAGGCTTTTTCTTTTCCTATCAAATGATTAAGGATTCCCGGAAATCCATTTATGTTCTGGATAACGGGGTTCCAGTCTTAGCCAAACAAACTGATGTCCTTCTGAACAGGCCTGTTGAATACAAAGCACAGATCGAATTGTTCCATCGCCTGTTCTTTACATTGGCTCCCGACGATGCCTACATCAAGGAAAATATTCAAAAGTCTCTTTATCTCATTGATGACAGCGGGAAGAAGGAATATACCAATCTTCGGGAAAAAGGCTTTTACAATCAAATCGTGGCTTCAAGCTCGATGGTGAGCATCCATGCTGATTCTATTCGTCTTAGTATGGAGCAGAACAAATTTCAATTCTTTGGAAAGCAGATGATCACCAGGAAATCATCGGTCATCACCAGAAAGCTAATCACCGAAGGCTTCTTTGAGGACATCATCCGAAGTCCCAATAATCCGCACGGCGTGCTGTTGAAAAACTGGCGTATCATCGACAACGAAGAAATTTCTAACCAAACTAAAAACTCGTACTAAAATGAATGCTTTTATAAGACAAACCGGACAAAGATGGCTGGGCAATGCAGCCAAAAATCCAAAAAGATTCTATATGTATTCAATGATTTTTCTTTCGGTTTCTTTCATTGGCTCGCTGATACAGGGAATTTTCTTTCCTTCTGATACCTCATTTAAGATAAAGCCTCCTATTCTCTATTCCAACAAGGTTATCAGCCAGAATACTATTGCAGGCCAAAACAAAGAAATGGAAAAGATCGTTGGCGAACTCAAATTACTAAAAACCAAGAGGGATCGGAATGCCTTACAAAATGAGGATAGCTTGAGAATAGAGTTTCTCTTTAACCGATACCAGCAATTGAAAGATGGCAGGTAGCACCGAAGGCAATTTATTTAAAAATTAAAACGCAATGAAGAAAATTAATTTCAAACAGAAAAAATATGTGCTGCCGCTTTTGGCGCTGCCTTTCCTGCTTCTTTTCGGCTATGTCGGCGTGCAGCTTACTAAAGAGAATAAACCCAAAGACAAACCCAAAGAGCTTTCCCTTTCACTGGGAGAAACCAAGGATTCCATTATGAATAAGAATGATGCCTACGATGTATTTTTCAAAAAAGATGACAACCGGACGATGTTGGGAGGACTGGATAAGGAAAAAGATAGCTTACTAAGCTATGATGATCAGTTGTCATTAGCACAAAAGAGAAAAATTGATTCCCTTAAAGCGGTGTCATCAAGGCAGAGCCGATATCAGGCCAAAGCAAACCCTTCATCATATTATGATCCAAAGCAACACAATGAGGATAAGGATTTCAAAAGGTCTTCTGAAATTATCAGGATGCTGAATGATAAATCTTATGGCAAATCAGAAAGCAGCTACTCAACTGAAAATTCTAAAGGGACAAACAATGTCCAACCTGACCCTGTTAAATACCTGAAGCAGCAAATGCTCGTGATGGATTCCCTGGAAAAAGCCAGAGATCCTGAATATCAAAGCAAGCTGGCAGCGGAACAGAGGCTCAAAGCCAATAAGGAAAAGATGGAAGAGTTTCTTAATTCCACATTTAATGTCAGCAAATTAGGAATTAACAGCGTGTTCAATGCTTTTTATAAAGAAAAGGAAAACAACTTTATAAAAGCCGTCATTGACGAGAACAACAAAGGTTTTCTCGGCAGCAGGATCAGGTTCCGCTTATTGGAAGACATTTTTGTGGGCAACCGGAAAATCAGCAAAGGCTCCATACTTTATGGACAGATCTCCGGATTTTCGATGCAAAGGGTTGATCTTAAAATTATATCGGTATTTACCAACGGTGAAATTTTTCCTGTTAATCTCTCCATCTACGATGTGGACGGGATGAAAGGCCTATATGTACCGCAAAGTGTTTTCCGGGATATGATCCGGGAAATGGGAAGCAACTCGGTTCAGGGAACGCAGATGGATATGGGCGGACAGGGATTCTTCACTAGCATCGGTTCCAAATTATTCACTTCCACCTCTAAATCAATCGCCAATCTCATCAAAACCAATAAAGCCAAACTAAAATACAACTCCTATGTATTCCTGATTGACGAAAAACAACTTAAAGATTCGCAAAACCAGCAAAATAAATAATATAATGAAAACCTTATTGTACAGCCTAGTATTATTGACAACGCAAATTGTAACAGCGCAGACTGCGACTACTGAACAAATTATTTCTGAACTGCCGGAACTGGAGATCACGGAGGGCATCAACCTTCATATTATCTCACCGGAGCCCATTCAGTATGTTGATCTATCTACCGATAAACTGACGGGCGATCTCCCGGCTAGCAATATCGCCAGAATTAAAATTACCGACAACACTATCTCCGAAAAGGATAAAAAGAAACAAAACATTTCTTTTTTCAGCGGAGATACGGTGGGAATCATCACTGTTGTCGGGCAGTCCTTCATTGCACAGTACAAAGCAGTGTATAGAAACCAGAATAATCTCAATACGATAACCAATATCCACATTCAGCCAGAAGTGATGCAGCCCATTGAGTTTGATAAAATGACTTTCTCGAACGGTGAACTGAGGAAATTTGCAATGGATATTATTCAGAAAAAGGCTGAAAAAAATCCGATCAGGGAAGAAAAAAATCTTAATCTCAGCATGCATCTGAATAACGTCTATGTTATGGGCGATTATATTTTTCTTGATATGACTTTTAAAAATAGCTCGAACCTGAGCTATGATTTGGAAGACCTTAAATTTTCCATTGAGGATAAAAAGATCCATAAAGCGACGAACAATCAAAGCATCGAGATGACACCTGTCTTCCGGCTAAATCCTCAAAAGCACTTCAGGAAAAACCTCAGAAATATATATGTATTTAAAAAGTTCACCTATCCGAACTCCAAGGTTATGATGATACGCTTAATTGAGGAACAGCTCTCCGGAAGGACGATTGAAATGAAGATCAATTATTCAGATATTCTTAAAGCTGACACTTTTTAAAACTTAATTATGGAGGTGTCTATTAGTTTAGAGCAAATGGTGAATGTTTTTTTTTATGTGATAATGGCGACTTCTGTAATTGTTTATGCCATACTGATTAATTCAATGATTAAAGGAAACAAGGAACGTGATGTCTTCCTTGATAGATTTAAACTGAAATATCAGGAGCAGCAAAATCAATTAAAGAACCTTGATCAAGATTACAGATATCTAAGAAAATTTTATGAATCAATTGAGAAGTTTAGCGAAGAAGCCAGCCGGTTTTATATTGTTGAGAAGACGGAAAAGCGAGCACAAGAATTAGTTGATCAGTTAAGTCGGTTGGACGAGAGCCTTATAGAAATGCAGAAAAAACATGAAAACATGTTTAAAAAACAGCAGAAGCTGCATCGTGATTTACTTACGGAACACAAATTACTGAACGAATACTTTAATAACTATTCCTAATGCAAGAACAACAACATCAGATCAAGATCTACGGATTCCTGCAAAAGGCAGTCTATGCAGTCGTTGCACTGGATTGTACTTCGCTTTTTTACATGAGTGCTAATGTCCCGGTGGTCTCCAATCTATTAAAGAACTTCTCGAAAATGAGCTTTATTTATCCACCGGTAAATGCTAAAATAGCCACTTTTATTCTGATCGGGCTTGTTGCCATCGGGACCAGGGCAAAGAAAAAGAAAGATCTCAATATCACCACGGAAATTGTCGTTCCAATGGTAACTGGATTAATGATGATGTTGGCGTCACTAATTTGGCAGGAAGAAGCAGGGAATACAAAACTTCCAAAAGTACTTCCCGGACTCAACCTATTCCAAGTCATCTATGCGGTTCTTTCTTTTATAGGAGCTGTTATCCTTCAGATGGGAGCTGACAGCATTTCTAAACTAGTACAGCAGAAAATAGGAAAAGATAGATGGAACATTGTGGAAGAAAGTTTTGACCAGAATAAGGAGATCGTTAACACTGATACAAGTATCAATATTCCATATGTTTTCAGATATAATAATAAAACTTATAATGGTTATATCAATATTGATCCTTTTAGGGGTACTATTGTAATCGGAGTACCCGGTTCTGGAAAATCTTTTGGAGTAATTAATCCGGCGATTCGTCAGATGATCGCTAAAGGTTTCTGCCTCTGTATTTATGATTTTAAATTTCCGGACCTGGCGCAGATTGCCTATTATCATTATCTATTGAAAAAAAGTAAGCAATCTGATTACAATTATAGTTTCCACATCATCAACCTGAATGAAGTCGAAAGATCAAAAAGGGTTAATCCTTTTCATAAAAAGTATATCCAGACTTTGGCAGAAGCTCAGGAAATGGCAGAATCAATGGTTTCCTCACTCCAAAAAGGAGGAAGCAGCTCCGGCGGAGGATCAGACGCGTTCTTTACCCAATCTGCAATCAACTTTCTGTCATCCTGTATTTATTTCTTTGCCACACTAGAAAACGGAAAATATTCGGACCTGCCACATATTCTTTCATTTATGAACCGCAGCTATCAAGAGATCTTTGATACGTTGTTTACCAATGAAGAAATTGGCTCATTGCTTTCACCCTTCAAAACGGCTTACGACAACAAAGCTTTCGATCAGCTTGAGGGGCAGATTGGAACTTTAAAGATCTTCCTTTCAAGGTTGGCTACCAAAGAAAGTTTTTGGGTTTTTTCGGGCGATGAAGTTGAATTGAAAATTACCGACAGAGAAAATCCGTCCATTCTTATTTTAGCTTCTGATCCCGGAACACAGGATATCAATTCTGCTTTATATTCTTCAATTCTGAATAGAACGCTGCGCCTGATCAATTCGAAGCATAATCTCCCGGGAGGAATTATTGCAGATGAGTTCCCAACCATTTATATCCATAAAATCGATAATGTGGTTGCAACGGCTCGGAGCAACAGGGTTGCCGTGTTACTTGGCCTACAGGAAATTCCACAGCTAAGACAGTTTTATAAAAAGGAGGTGGCGGATACCATTTCTGCCATTGTCGGAAATATAATTTCAGGTTCCGCCAGAGATAAAAATACACTGGATTGGCTGGAAAAACTATTCGGAAAAATCAAACAGAAATCGTATTCCCAGTCCATATCACAACAGGGAACGACGACCAGCATCAATGAGAAGATGGATAACATGATACCTGCAGGAAAGATTGCAGCGTTGAAGACCGGTGAAATGGTAGGGATGATTGCACAGGGTGAAGAAAACAATACAGATGAATATAAAACATCTGCGATTCACGGAAAAATTAATCTGGATATAAAGGCCATTAAAAAAGAGGAACATAATTACGTTACAATGCCGGTTTATTATTCATTTCTGGATAAAAAAGGTAAGAACCGTAAAGAGGAAATACTGATGTCCAATTTCAGGAGGATCAATCGGGAAGTCGAACTTATTGTCAATGAACATATAAAAACAGCATCATGAAATCAATAGCTAGAAATTTTTTAACAGTATTGATTTTTTCTTTTCATCTGTCCATGTTCGGTCAATTCAATACACTTACACCTCTATTGCCAAAGAAAACTGACAATACAACAACTGACAGGTACAGGCGAGAGATCGGTGAATCAAAGCAAAAAAGCGGTAAAAAAATCTGGAAGAATATTTTTCACAGTAATAGCAGGTCAGAGCTGAAAAAAGAACTGGACTCCTTAAAAGCTATCATCAAAGAAAGTTCAGAAGTAAATCGAAATAAATGGAATATGCAAAAAATAAAAGATTCACTGATTTTACAGCTTCATAGTCAAACTGTTAATGTTGAACAAAAAAGGTCTTTATCAATCACAAAAAAGGCTTTTGAAAATGGCTCTAAAGAATTAGCATTCTCCAAAATAGCGATGCCATTGAGCCGTGAAATTTCTATTGCATCCCCGTATGGAACAAGAATGCATCCGGTATTCGGAACAGCCAGAATACATAATGGCATTGACTTAAAAGCCCATTACGAGAATGTATATGCCGTAATGGACGGTATGGTTACTGAAACGGGCTGGGACAGTAAAGGAGGAGGTAATTTTATTAAAGTAAAGCATTACGGCCGTTTTGAAACGGCTTACCTACATCTTTCGGAAATCTACTACAGAGCCGGAGAATTGGTGAAAGCCGGATACATCATCGCAAAAAGCGGTAATTCCGGAAACTCTACCGGAGCGCACCTGCACTTTTCCGTCAGGGAAAATGGAAAGTACATAAACCCTGGACATTTTCTCAATGACCTCATCAAAGCTGATCAGTTGCTTGCTGCATCGTATCAGAACTAAAAAATACAGTCAACAATAAAAATATCATATTATGCAACATCACAATCTACCGACTGAAGACCTCAAAACCTACGGCATCATTGACGAAGACCTGACATTTTCAAAAAAATTAAGTGCTGATGATGTCCAGAAGTTTTTGAGTGGTTATACGATAGTCGCTGACAACAATAAGAATCGTGCTACTTTTCAGCTCACCGACAATAATACCCAACTGAAGGTTATCTTTCTTGAAAGGGACAAAAGCCTCTCGGAAATTCTCAGAAACAGCAAAGAAAAAGTTCAATACACAGACATCAAAGACTTAACAAAATCACCGGACAAATGGAATATAGAAAAAAAGGCTTTCATTTTCGATAAGGAAAATGAGAAAATAGTGGAATTCGATTTTATTAAAAATGCCGCCTCACTCACAGCTATAATCGCAGATAAAAAGGACATTCAGGAATTAAATCGCTATAAAATTGAACTGCAAAAGCTTAAAAACTTCCTCTACGACAAAATTGACCAACACCCTCAGATTGCTAAAGAAATCTCAAATGATATGAATATCGTTTCCAGAGAGATCGATTCCGTAAACAACATATCTGGTGATGAGAAGCAAATGGCTAAAAGTGGTAATTCTAAAATCGAGCTTAATGTCAACGATAAAGATCTATACGAAGATGCCAATCAAATGATAGAGGATGAGGAACAACAGCAAGAAGAAAAACGGAAGTTTAAAAGATAAACCTAACATAACCTTCTGCTTTCTATATCAAGTCATAAAATATAAATATTAAATGGATTTATTTGAAGATTACGACCTACTGCCCGAAGAGTTAAAAGCAGTCTGTGGCCATTGGCAGGAAAAAGCCGCCCACTTAGGACTCGATTATAATGATTGCAAAGCTTTTCAGGAAGAATGCGAGGCTATCGGTTATACCTTTGATTATGGCCTGGATGCGGAGCCGTTTGATTTGCGGCCTATGAATATTGAAAAACAGGACTTTTATACTAATCAAGATCAAACGCCTGCAGCAATTACAAATGCCCTAAACTGGTACGCTAAATACATTACTCCCCTAACACGTGCCTATAAGGATTTTGTAAAAGAAATGGAAAATACTTCTCCGGAAATATTTTTCCATGATGGTGAGCGGAAATTTTCTGATCGCGAGAAAAAATTTATGCAGATTCATTCTCAAAAGAATAGAGGAACTGATAACGAAGCAGATAAACAAAAATTCCTCTCCGATGTCTGGGCTAAAGAATTGAGCAAGAAGACTGAACTGAGTAGTGGTTTGACCTATACGCAAATTGATGAAAAACAGGCTCATCATTACCGCATTTTTGAAGCCGAGCTAAAAAGGTCGGGAATGGATTCTGTCGCACGTCCGTATGAGACAAACTGGGATGAAAATATGATTTCGGCGTCAGATCTTCCGGAAGGCTGGATGTGGAATGATTATGATGATGGAAGTGGTTCCCTTAGGAGTCCAGATGGTCATAGCTATTACAGCTATGACCTTCAAACCCAGGAATGTCGATCACCTTATGGCAATAATGAATGGATAAGTATGAAGGATTTTTATGATGTTCCAAAAAGTTTGGACGAATTTAAACGCGATGCCGAAAAGGACTTAAAGGAATCAGCAGCTCAAAATAATCTCTCTCCAAAACTTTCCGAAGAGGAGAAAAGAAACCTACTTAATTATAGGATATTAAAAAAGGAAAACGAATTCATACTGGACAACTTAGAGATTACGGCAGACCAAAGAAAAGCTTATGCAGAACAAGAGGAATTCGGAACAACAGATGGAGATTATACCCTTACAGAACACCAACTGGACAAAATCCCGGATGTCATCGAAGGTCATGTGATGTCAAAAAATGACAAATATGAGTTAGCTTATGGAGTATTGGAAAGAACACTATATGGCGTTTCGTATGAATTATTGGAAAGCGGCGAAATCCTTAATATTTATATGGACGAAGATGCTTTTCCACAGTACAGAATATTAACAACGAATGATATAAAATTTAACAATCAAAATCCAAACATGATGGAAACACAAAAAGATTTCGACCAGGTACAGTACCTGAAAGACCAGATGAAATACCTTGGCTTCGGTGAAGGTGAACAACTTCACAAAGATCTTGAAAAGGGGATCAATGCTAAAGAACAGCAGTTTGAAATAAAAACAGGTTCGGACAAAGCCTCACCTGGAAACCATGTTGACTTTACATTGAAATTCAACAAAACCGAAAGAGGCGGAATTTTCCTCAATTCATATCAGGCAACATTGACCAATGAGAACAATGAAGAGCGCTCTCACAATTTTCCGGTGAGCAGGGAAAGCAGCTTTACGGCGAAGGAAGCCATTAATCTTCTGGAAGGACGAAGTGTGAAGATTGAATTTCTTAATCCTAAAACCGACCAGGTAGAACCTGCCTTTGTTCAATTTGACTTCAATCAGCCCAAAACCGATAAAGGAAACTACCTTTTCCAGAATTTCTACAAAAAATATGGTGTAGACACCGATAAGATAGCCGACAAAGCTGGCCTTATTTTCGATAAGCCGGAATGGAAAGAAACTGCCATAAAATCCTTGGAGAAAGGGAATATAGTCAAAGTAAAGTTTAAGCAGGATGATTCTGTCATAGAAGGAAAAGCTATTCTTGATCCCCAGAATAGAAACCTTAAACTCTATGACAATGATATGAATCGGCTTAACAGCAATAAGCCATTGGAAGGTTTAGAACAGGATAATAAGCACGAAAAAAACAATGTGAAAGAGCAAAGTATTAAAAGATAATAATACCTGATCATTATCTGAAGGCGGTAAGTCTGATGATTTGCCGCTTTTTTTAAATCAAACAAGATGAAATTAAAATTGACACTATTATCCGCAGCACTTTTATTTGGTTTAATTTCCTGTCATAAAGAAATAAAATCCGAAAAAGGAGGAATCGACATTATTTCGAATGTCTACTTTGATGCGTCTAAAGGACTGGATCAAATGCAGAGCTTTCATATCTCTAAAATGAGCTATTCGTTAGAAGGTCTGATCGAGATTGTTCCGGACCGCTCATTTCCTGAAATCAATAAGCAGCTATTTCTGATCATAGATTCTCTGTATTATCCATTGGATTCCGAAAGAAAGACTGCTATACTTTCAGAGATCGGGCTCAAACAAAAACCGCTATCGGTATTTGATAAGAAAGCAGGTGCTGTATTTTCAAAAGAATGGATTCCGAATTACAGGAACAGAAGAAAATTATCTGACACCATTTTGTTTGGGAAACAATACAAGCGTTTCGAGATCAATTCTCCCTGGAACTATACTAGGTTTTATGTTTACCCTACTGACACTATCCTACCCTATTCACTGTACAAGCATGCGGAAAAGGATTATTGCGGCAGGATTGAACGTATTGATTCTTACAATAAGAAGACTGATATTTTCGTAACCCTTCAACTCATTACGAGAAAAGACTGGGATCCGGAGGCTAAAGAATTATTTGAATTTAATCAATTTGTAAATCAAAGTAAGAATGATTGAGCCCATAATTAATGACATTTCTATTATTGAAGGAAATAAAAATGAACTGATCCTTTTTCCAAAAGGTGAGGATGTAAAGTCATTCCAGAAATTGTTAGAAATTAACAGACAATCCAATAGCAGGACGCTTGTTTCGCTGAACACAGCTACCAATACCAAGAAATTCCTGAACCGTTTTCAAAATTTCGATGGAAAGATCTTTCTCTGTTTTGAAGGCACCAGAACCGGAGACGCGCTAACGCTTAAAATCCTTCTGGAATATAAGGAAAAGAACATTAAAGATATTCGAAACGTATATGCAATTTCTCAAAATGGCAATAAAGATCTGACTGCATATCTTGAAAAGAAATTGCAACAACAAAATATAAATTCTAACTTAGTAGAAACAAAACTCTCAGAAGATGCCGAGACTAGAACTAAATCAAGCGGACTATCCGAAACTAAGCACTTGGAATCCGGAACATCTGGACAACACCTTGTCGGAATTGGTGATGAAGACCAATCCCAACATAACAGAAATTACGGAGTCAGACAAAATATGGGCAGCGACAATGCTGGAAATGGATTTGGAGACACAGAGCGGGACGATTTCAGAGCCGGAGAATCAACAAGAAGAGCCATTGACACAGCAGAATCGCAGAATGATGAACAAAAACATTCCGTGGGGCGAATCATATCCGGGAGAATTGCGCCCAGTGCAGGAAGATACAAAAGAGGATTTTCCGAAATAAGTGATACTTCTACAAAGGAGGTAGAATTAGAAAGTATCATTTCAAAATATAATGGTCAAAAGCTGACCAATGAACAAGTTGCAGAAGTAGTGTCCGCAACTTGTTTTATTTCTGAGAGTAAAGAAGTCTTCATTAATGAAGGCATCACGATTACCGATGAATTAAAAGACATTTGTGGTCAATTTAAAAGCGGTGGGATAGCCAAGGAAGGTCGTGGGATACTTGACGAATATTATACTGACCGAAAAATCGTAGATGCTGTCAGAAACCTTATTAAAGATCAATTCAAAGGTCAGACTGAAATTTCCGTTTTGGAACCGAGCGTCGGTACCGGAAATTTTTTATATGCTGCCAAAGACCTGCCAGTGAATGTTAGTATTTCCGCATTTGAGATAAACGAAACTACAGCAAAAATTGCTAAAATTCTACACCCCGAAGCGTCTATTAATGTTCGTTCTTTTGAAACAGAATTTATTGATGAGCAAGGAAACAAAAACGAAATATATCAGCATTATGATTTAATTATAGGTAATCCCCCGTATGGAGAGCATCGGGGTTTCTACAAAGGATTGGGTGAGGAATCGAAAATTTCCAAGTACGAAGACTATTTCGTTAAACGTAGTCTAGATGTTTTGAAACATGATGGAATCTTAGCAATGGTTCTTCCTTCCGGCTGGCTGAACCGCCAGAATAACCTTAAAAATGCTGAGCTTGTAAAAGCTTTCCGGTTACCGACCGGAGCCTTCGCAGGAACAAAGGTTGGGACTGATATTATTTTTCTTCGAAAAGACAGCCAGAAAATCGCGCATAACATTTCTGACCATTTTGAAAGGAATCCCCAAAATATTCTGGGCGAAATCCGCGAAAAACCGAATCGTTTTGGAAGGATGGAACTCTACGTTCACGGAAACCTGGACGAAGCATTAAGTCAGTTACAAAGGCTTCAAGAAGTAAAGAAAACTGAACGGATAGGAAACCTTTTCGAAGATTTGTTATATGATAACCTCGAACCAGAAAAGCAAGCAGACAATATAGTTTCAGCCAAAAAAAGTGATCTGGGAAAAACAGCTGAAATTGATTTTGTAGAGGTTCAGAATAAGATTCGGGCAGTGCTTTCTACTCTTAATGATATAAAATTCAAATCACTTGCAATTTTAAAGGAGACTGACAAATATAAAAAGCTACAAGGTCAATTATCCGAAAATCCAAAAAAATTTAATCAAGAACAACTATCTGAAATTCTTGAAAAGGCTGATCGGGTCATTCAGTCCCACCAAACAAAAAAAGATTCAGAGTATAGGATTCAGACTAAACCGGAAATAAAGAAAGGAGTATTAAAGTACTTGTTTTCCAAAAAAGATGAAATCGTTAATACTTCTCTTCAGAGCAATTCTGATATCTCACCTGAGGAACTGGAAGCTTTTCGAGACACGACTTATGAAGGAGTCTTAAATAAAAACGGTAAGCATCATCAATATGCGAATTTCATTGATGGAAAATGGGTTCATGACTTTTATTATGCCGAAGGAAACATTTATAAAAAACTAGAGCAATTAGAAATTGATTTTAAGGCTTCCTTTTCCGAAGGATACTCAGAAGCTCAATATTTAAAGCAGAAAGCATTACTCGAAAGTGTTCTTCCGAAACCTAAATCTATAGACGAAATATATATTAGCCCCAATCACGAATTTGTGCATCAGTTCGCATTGGGGCAGGTAGAAAAAGAAAGATATAATTATAATACCAAGCTCAGCGAAGTTGTTATTGTTGATTATAATCTAGCGGAAAAATTTAAAGATTTTGTTGGGACTTTATCAAGCGATGCCTTCCAAGGATCTTCAGCATGGGAAGTCAGACAATTTGTTGATAACGATACGGTAACTGGTAGTGACAAGGAAAGAAATGCACTCATAAGGGAAAGAAGAAAAGCCGCCGCTAATGACCTTTTCCAGAAATTTATCCGGGAAGAGTTATCGGATGAGCTTCGGGAGCGATTTGTCAAAGAGTTTAATAGGAATTACAATAATATCCACGTTCCTGACTATTCAAGATTTCCTCTCTTTTCAAAAATTCATAAAAATTTCAAGGGACAAGAACTTAGATTAACCGAGGTTCAAAAAGCAGGCATAGGAAGACTGACAACAAAAGGTGTTGGTCTTCTGGCGCATGAAGTGGGATTTGGAAAAACACTATCAGGAATCCTTTCTATGCACGAAGCAATGGAACGTGGCAATTCTAAAAGACCCTTGATCATTGTACCGAACGACAGTATTCTTAAACAATGGGTGGAAACGATTTTTGAAACGATACCTGATGCTAAGGTTAATGTCCTTGGTAATTTGGGTAACGATTATGATCTTTCAAAATTTGATAACAAAAATGGGGAGATTACAATCGTTACTTATGAAGGCTTTAACAATATCGGATTTTCAGAAAGTATCACTCTGGATCTTTCTTCTAAGTTTTCCTATATATCAGAAAGCGAATTACGAAGTGTAAATTCCATAAGCGAACGGGATTTCCAAAAAGAAATGGAGAAAATCAAAGAAGTGGAGGGCAAAATGAAGCGTGGAAAAATCTACGATTGGGAAGATTTTGGTTTCGATCATATGACCTTCGACGAAGTTCATAACGCAAATCATATTGTAGGTAAAGTAAGAATTGAAGACAGGAGATTCTCTTCCGACTTCAGAAGTCAGAACCAGCAGACTTCCAAATTAGGCATCAATACCTGGATGGCTGCGCAATATATTCAGGAAAAATACAACGGGAGGAATGTCACTCTACTTTCCGCTACTCCATTCACTAACAAACCTCTTGAATATTATTCTATCCTTTCATTGATCGCCAATAAACGTCTGGAAGAATCAGGGTATTTCAATGCCAATACATTCTTTGAAACCTTCATGGAGGCTGATAACGATATGGAGATCGACGCGAAGGGCGATGTGAAGTTCAAAGCCAATGTTCGCAGGTTCAAAAATAATTCTTTGTTCCAGCAGCTTTTATCAGAATTTATTGATATAAAAGGCGAAGAAGATAATCCTGAACTGGTCCGTCCTAATAAAATTAATAAAGAATATAAAATTGAACAAAATGACCTGACTGAGGAACAGTATGAACAATTGACGGATAACTTTGATGAAAATGAAAAGGGGGCAATTCTTACTCATATTCTTAATGCGAGGTTAATTGCTATTTCACCTTATTTGTCGCCGTACTATTATGGAGAATTTCCCTCAGTAGATGAATTTATTGAAAATTCGCCTAAGTTGAATGAAACAATGAATCTGATCCGGCAGAATAAGCGGGACATTCCGGAAGCGGGACAAATCATCTATTCTGAGCTAGCTGTTGCAGAATTTCCAAGGATGAAAGAATATCTTGTGACAAATATTGGTTACAAACCTGAAGAAATAGGCATAATTACGGGCGCGACCACTAAAAGTCAAAGAATATCGATACAAAATGATTTTAACATTGGAAAAATAAAAGTTATTATCGGAAGTGAAGCCATCCAAGAGGGAATGAATCTGCAGGAAAATACCACTGATCTTTATCTGCTATCACTGCCCTACAACTTTACCACATTAAGACAAGTTGAAGGACGTGCATGGAGACAGGGAAACAGACACGAAAATGTGAGAGTTAATTTTATGCTGACCAATGACAGCATCGATGTATTTATGCTTCAGAAGTTGCAATCAAAACAGGCAAGGTACCTTGAAGCTATGAAGAAAGGTGCTGATGTACTTGATATCTCTGATATCAGCACGCAGGAGCTCAAAACTGCCATTATTACAAATCCTGAAACCAGGGCGAATATTGAAATCGAACTGATGAAAAAGAAAATTGAAAGTAAGAAAAATAAGTTTTTAGCGGATTCTGCATTTATATTAAGAAAATATGAGGGATTTACCAAGGTTCAACAGGAGGTAGCAAGAGCGCAACATAGTTATGACAGGATATTAGGTTATTCAAAAGAGACGGGAGAAAATGCAGAGTACTGGACCGATCAGCTGACAAACTATCAGAAAGCTATTGATGCTGCTAAGGCTTTAGTTACAGAGGTTATTGAAGAATTGGCTATGAAAGGTGTGAATGTTCATGAAATTGAAAAGCAAACAAAAGCTACTGAAATCAAAATTGCGCAGCTGGATAAAAAATTAGAGGATCTTCCAGATATTAAAATACATTTACTCGTTCAGTACAAAAAAGAGAAAGAAAAAAGAATGAAAACCAACAAAGAAATAGATTTTATGAAGGAAAGGAATTTCGAGAATCAGGTGCTATTTTCTATTACCCCAAAGGCGGAGGCGCATAATGCAAGTATACTACTTAAAAAAGAGGAGCAAAAAATAGGTAATCTGATTACCGATAAGGATATTAAAAGGACAAGATAGACTTAAATAGTTGTTCACCTCTGGTTTCAAATACATGCTATTGGCATGAAGTAAACAGCTGATATTAGTTACAAAGACAACATATGGACCAGCTTATTTGCATATAAGTGAGTTTAATTTTATATTTATATGAACAAACATATTATTCTTTTTTACAATCCGTAATTTATTATTTACAGACTTACCATGAAGATAGCAGATTTATATATTAGGGTATCAACAGATGAACAGGCTGATAAAGGTTATTCACAAAGAGATCAGCACGAGAGGTTAGAAAAGTATTGCCAGCAGAATGAAATAACCATTGGTCAGGTAATCTTTGAAGATCATTCAGCTAAAAATTTTAATCGTCCTGAATGGAACAATTATATTCAAAATATAAAGAAAAGAAGTTTGCGATCTAACTTGATTTTATTTACAAAATGGGATCGTTTTAGTAGAAATGCAGGTGACGCATATCAAATGATTAAATTGCTTCTAAGCAATAACATTTCGCCACAAGCTATAGAGCAACCATTAGATATGTCAATTCCTGAAAATAAGATGATGCTAGCCATTTATTTGGCTGCACCAGAAGTAGAAAATGACCGACGAGCCCTAAATACTTTCTACGGTATGAGAAGAGCCCAAAAAGAAGGACGACTAATGGGCACTGCTTCCTATGGATATATTAATAAATGCAGTGAAGATGGTAGAAAATATATAGCATTGAAAGAGCCAGAAGCATCAAATATGCGTTGGGCTTTTAATGAGATTGCCAAAGGTAAATACTCTATAAATCAAATTAGACTAAAGATGAACACTATGGCTGGTACTAAAATAAGTAGAACATCTTTTTATAGAGCAATAAAAAATCCATTGTACTGTGGAAAGATATATATTAAGCCATACAAGGATGAAGATGCATGTACAGTTGACGGCAAACATGAAAGTTTAATTTCAGAAAGTTTGTTCAATAAAGTGCAAATGGTTTTGAGCGGTATAACTACAACCGAAAGACCAAAGGGCAAAATTAATGCTGCAAAAGAATTTCCGTTGAGAGGATTTTTGAAATGCCCAAGATGTGGAGGGCATATTTCAGGTAGCGGTTCAAAAGGGAAAAAAAGTATTTACTATTACTATCACTGTAATTCTACTTGCGGCTACAGGTATCGTTCTAATATAATTAATTGTGCATTTGAAAAAGAATTACAAAAATATGAGTATCACGAGGGAGTTAATACTTTACTCAAAGAGATAATCTTTACTAATTTCAAATATATCCAAGAAGATATTGATGCACAAAAGAAAGAAATTTCCAGCCAGATCCAATCCTTAAATAATCGTCTCAATAATGCGAGGGAAAAATATTTAGAAGATAGATTGGACTATGATGATTATCAACTTATAAAAAATGAATGTAAGAAGAAAATTGATGATCTTGAAATCTCTCTACAGAATCATAAATTATCTAATAAAAATTCTGACATTAAGCTCAAGCTTGATCGCGTGATTAAAATCGTCCCAAACCTGTATAAACTGTATGTACAGGGGAATGATGAAACTAAAAACACCATACTGTGTTCGATATTAGCAGAAAAACTTGAGTTTCATGAAAATTCATTTCGAACACCTAAGCTAAATTCCGCACTCTCTCACATATTATTGATTAGCAACAAGTTAAAAGATAAAAAAAAAGGAAAAAGCACTTTTGAAAATGCTTTTTCCCGAAAGGTGACCGCAGAAGGATTCGAACCCTCACTGTCGGAGCCGAAATCCGAAGTTCTATCCATTAAACTATGCAGCCTTGGTAATTGATTAAATTGTAATTTCAATTAATCATTAAAAAGTAATCTTCACACCTCCCATAAACTGTGCTCCTAAAACTTTGTAACCCAGATAATTCTGATATTTGGCGTTCAGTAGATTATTTCCGAGTGCGAAAATACTGAAATTTTTGTGAATTTTGTACTCTGCGGATAAGTTTAAATCTGCATAACCGCCAACTTTTTCGTTTTTATTTTCAACAGATATATACTGGTCAGGATTAAAACCACTTTGAGCGATGGAATAAGAATTTGACGTTCTGTCCGTTACGAAATAAGCTTTGAAACCGAGATTCAGTTTTTTCTCAAGCATAGTATATTTTGCACCCAGATTAAACTGGAATAATGGCTTGTAATAAACTTCTTCCAGATTGTCCAGTTTATATTTCATAAAATGTAAACCCGCATCAACAGTCAGATTTTCTATTGGAAAAGCCTGCAAATCTCCTTTTACTTCCATCAGAGTTCCGCTATCATAGATTGAACTGAAAGTATTTGCATAATCATAACCTTGTCTGCCTGCGCTGACATTAGTATCAAACAGATTATTATTGTAGAAAAACTGAGCGTTATTCACTTTGCTGAATCCTGCATTAACATCATATTTGAAAGTCTGGTCAACATCACCTTTCAAACCGAAATAGAAATGATATTTGGTTTCTGTCGGCGTTAAAACCAAATCAGAAATCAAATAAGGATTTTCGTCTAACAAATTGCCATAAGTATTCAATTTCAAACCACCGTCAACGCCTCCATAAAATTTGAATTCATCTGCTGCAGCAACCAATACTTCTGCTCTTGGAAACCAATAGAATTTATTATTCTTTGATTCTTCTGTTACATTGCTGGAATTTTTAGAATTAAGGAAACTAAAATCAGAACCAATTAACAAATAAGAATCACCTTTATAGAAAGTCACTTTTGGCGACAAGGTAAAATTGAATTGATTATTAGTATTCTTATTCAGGATATCAAATTTGGAATTAACCGTTTCCAGATTGATTCCCAAATCTCCATTCGCTGTAATATCATCGTAAACAGAAAAATCGTGCTTGGACAAATTAACATCCAAATTAGCATAGTTTTCACTGGCTCCGAAATGGTCGCTTAAGAAATACGATTTCACACGAACGTTATTCAGAATTTCATTGGAGTAATGATCGTAATAACCATTCACACTGAATCTATTGACTTTTTGCTGCAAATCAACATCATTACTCGTTGGTGTCAACGCGTAGATTCCATAATAATTATAATTATTGAAAGCATAATTCGCATCGATATTAAACTTTCCGCTTTCTGTGTATATGTTAGCAAATCCGCCAATTTTAGCTTCATTCTGCTTAGAATCCCAATCGTAAACTTTTTTCAGGCCGCTTGTAGAAAGGTAATGCGCATCCGCTCCAATCTCAACATTATCCTGGATTTTCCCAGAAATATTAGCATCTGCCAAAAATTTACCATAATTCCCATAACCCAATTTGAAATAATTAGACTGATAATCATTGGAGAATTTCGGAGAAATATCTTCGCCCTGGATTTCGGTGGTTTTGAAATCAGAAACCGGCGGGACATTCACAATGTCATATTTCAGATTCAGCGAATCTTCCTTTTTCTTGTTATCCGGCGGATAGTTTTTTTCCTGAACAACAGATGTTTTCTTCTTCTCGATCTTCTTGACTTCCGGTTCTCTTTTTCTATTAAGAATCAATTGCTCTTCTTTGATTTGAGCTCCTAATTCTGAGATCCCGACTGTTCCCAAAAATGCCAAAACGGCGATATATTTTAGTTTGTTCATTTGTTACTTTAATTTTAAACGCAAAGTGCGCAAAGATTTTTTTTGAATATCAAACTGTTTTTAAGTTCGCAAAGACATAAAACTCAGCAGAGATTTTCACATCATCAAATTAACATATTTGCAAATTACTTCTTGATTTGGGCTTTCACTTCCTTCGCTTCAGCCACAATTTCCGGGAAATCGCCATAATTATTGATAATTTCGTCAAGTGTATAACTTGCCTGGTAATTATCTTTCAGCGCCAGATAATTTTTTGCCATTACGACTAGGGCCTTTGCGCCCCAATATTCTTCCGAAGCATAATTGTTTGCCAATTTGAAAATGGTTTCATTCGACGATTTGAAAGCTTTTCCTTTATTCTGATAAAAAGCTTTTGCGTATAAAGCTTCCGCCGCAACTTCTGTGTTGGAAGATTTCTCCAAAGCCGAGTAAGCCGTTTGCGCATCTTTATCTTTTCCTTGCTGCATCAAACTTCTTGCTTTGATGACTTTCGCCTGTTCCAGAGTTGCCGCTGAATTTTTCGAATTAGCAATCACAGCATTCGCATATTTTTCAGCTTCAGCAAAGTTCTTTTCGTCCGCATAGATTTTCATCAACTCAATTGAAGCAAAGTTTTTAATCGTAACGTTGGTTGAATTGGCATTCTGTTCCAGATATTTTTTTGCATCAGCCACTTTATCCTGAGCTAAATAAATCTGAGCCAATCTCACCTGAGCTTCCTGCTGATAATCGTTTTGGAAATCAGCAACATTTTGTAAAGGGAGCAATGCTTTATCCGTTTGTTTTAATTGATAATAACTTTCGCCCAGCTCATACTGCGCTTTGAAAAGATTGTCGCCGGTTGGGCTCTGGTCCAGGTATTTTTCGTAGTAAGCAACAGCTTTTGCATAATCTTTTTTCGAGAAACTGTCCTGCGCCAGATTCAGATTGATTTCACTGATTTCTGTTCCGGAAACATTCACATTGAGACCTTTTGCAAATTGTTCGTAACCTGCAACATCACCGTTTTTCACAAAAGCAGGTTTTGCAGCAGCAACAATTTTGTCCGCATAAGCTGTATTTTTATACTGATTCGCCAATTGTCGAAATTCCGAAATCGCATTTTCATTCTGATTCAGGTCGATCAGATTCTGAGCTCTGTAAATCTGGGAATTCGCTACCAAATCCTTATCGGGACTGGATTTGATGACTTTATCAAAGTAAGAATTGGAATTGTTGAAATCATCATTCTGAGCATAAGCTGACGCAATTTCATAGTTCGCATCATCCACATATTCCGAATTAGGATATTTTGAAATCAAAGTTTTCAGTTCAGAAATCTTCGCCACCGTATCGCCTTTGAAACCTAATGCCAGAGCTTTTTGATACAACGTATAATCGCTGGCATTTTCGGTTTTATTATAAATTTCCAAAGCTTCATTCAACTGATTGTTTGCGTAATAGGTGTCAGCCAAACGCAATTCTGCATCCGCTTTGAATTCCTGTTTCGGGAATCTCAGATATTCCTTAAAATATTCCTGGGCCTGCGCAAAATCCTTAGACTTGAAATAAGCATAACCTAAGTCATAGTCCAATTGTTCTCTTTCCGGAAAACCTTCTGCAGTTTCGTTTTCAAGTTTGGTGTAAGTTGCAATGGCAGATTTATAATCACCTTTCTGGTAGTAAGTCTGTCCTAACCAATATTGTGCTTTTTTATAAAAATCTTTATTGAGATTGAATTGAAGACTTCTTTTAAAATACGTTTCGGCGGCATCAAAATTCCCTTTATTGAATTCCTCAGAACCTAAAAGATAAGAAACCTCCTGCTCTATCTTTTTAGTCTCATTCGTTTTCTGGTCAAGTTTCGAAAGGGCATCCAGAGTTGCTTTATAATCTCCGGAATACAGATAAGATTTAACCAAAAGCGACCTCATTTCCTGAGATTTAGAGTTAGGATATTTATCCAGATATCTCTGAATTACTTTTGAAGAGTTCTCAAATGGATTTCCCAATTCATAACTCAATTTGGCGTATTGTTCCAAAGCCAGTTGCTGAACTTTTGCATCATAATTCATCTGTGACGCATTACGATAAGCAGAAAGCGCTTCTTGTTTTTGATTATTTTGCAGATAAGCATTCCCGAGCTGATAATAAGCGTTTTGAGCCAGCGGAGATTGGCTGTTAATTAATTGATTATAATACCCTACTGCTTCGGCATTTTTACCCATTTGAGAAGAAACAAACCCCATTTCGTAAAGGTCGGTTTCCGACGGCGTTTGTTCTTTATCAAGGAACAATTTCAGATGTGGATAAGCTGACTGGTAATCGCCTTTCATAAAGTAGCTCTCTCCTACTATTTTGTGGATTTCTGTATCGTAAGCAGTTGTTTTTCCGTTGTTCAGGATTTCATTCCCTTCAGAGATTGCCAGATCATAGTTTTTCTGATTGTAGTACATCTGCACATAATAAGGCTTTACCAGATGTGCATAGTCTTCATTATTCTTGATTTGGTCAAAGTAAACAAATGCATTTTCATTTTGCTTGTCAGCATAATAAAGATGTCCTAACATATAAGAAATTGCGGGCTTGCTATTTTCATCAGCATTTTTAAATGATTCTTCCAAAGCTTCGATTGCTCCTGCTGAATCTCCTGTCATAAACTTGGCGTAGCCGAGCTTCATAATATGTTGCGTATTTTCTTCTTTGCTCAGCTGGTATTGATTGACTTTCTGCAAAGTTTCCAAAGCTTTTTCAAAATCCTTTTTTGCCAGGTAATAATCTGCCAAAGGTCCGTTGGCCTGAGCAAAATACGCCGACTTTGGATATTCTTTCATAAAAGCATTCAGGCCTTCTTCCGCATATTGCTGCTGCAAAATCACGCCAATCACATTGCTGAAAAACAATGATGCTTCCTTCCTGGATTGACTTAGATTTTTGTTATAAAAATATTGGTTGGAATATTCGTATTGGGAAGCGTTGTAAACTTTGGTGTTGTAAAGATTCTCTGCCAAACCAAAATGATAGTCTTCTTTCTGCGTAAAATATTGAGATTGTTGCGCCTCAGAAATCCCGTAAAGCGATAACATCGAAGCCAGTATTACTTTTTTTGAATTCATATAGATTTTCAAAATTATTGTCAAAGCCTCAGCTTCAACAAAGTTTGTTCCTTTTTCAACGAAAATAGCGAAAAGATATTATTTAAAGGAAACTTAAATGGAAATTATTAATATAATACTTTGATCTCCTCATCGGGATATCTTCAATAGCAATTGTATTCATAGGTTGTCCGTCTGAGGCTCTCGAAGACTTTCTGAACTAAATTTCCTTTAGCTGAATCGATATAATTCAAAAATACCTGATGTCGCGGATTTGTAATCCGAGATCAATAACTTTTTAATAGTAAAAAGCACAGATTGTAAATCCGCACTATCTGGGTCCCAACGCAAGCATTGTCGGCAAGATCACGATCGGCAATAATGTTTTGATTACGCCTAATTCTTATGTCAATACCGATGTTTCCGACAATTCTGTCGTCGTGGGTAACCCTGCCGTGATTACGCCTAAACAAATGCGACGGAGGGTTATATTAACAACAAAGTTCAAATTAATTCATTTAGAATTACCGAAGATTATATAAAGTAGTCATTTGGTGATCTTGTAATGGTGACAAACGTGCTTAGTAATTTCCGTAATCGTGACTCATTCGATAGAAAATACTCTTATCACACCATAAGAGTTATTCTTATGCACCGATAAGAGTAAGACTTATGCACCGATAAGAGTAGGACTTATGCCTCGATAAGAGCAAGACTTATGGCTCGATAAGACTTGAACGGAAGCTCGAGATTATCTCTAATAATACCCTCGCATTGATATTTACAGTACTTCCTTAGACCAACACATCTGGAACACCTGTTATGGTTCTCAATATTTTAGATAGCCTGTTTTCTAATTTCCCCTGTTCTGGCTATCTACAATACCATTTCAAACTTTATTTTCCTATCTTATTTCTATAAAAATAGTATTGAATATCAACACTATTTTTATTTACCAACTTGTTTGGAACATGACCCATTTGGAACACCTGTTATGGTTCTCAATATTTTAGATAGTCTGTTTTCTAATTTCCCCTGTTCTGGCTATCTACAATACCATTTCAAACTTTATTTTCCTATCCTATTTCTATAAAAATAGTATTGAATGTCAATACTATTTTTATTTACCAACTTGTTTGGAACACTACCAGATTAGTTCTAACTATTTAATATTATTATCTTCTAATTTACCTATTCTAATAGCTTTTTCTAAATCACCCAAGGTTAATTCTTTTTCCTTTAGAGGTTTTTTCTTGGAAAAAATATTTATAAAAAAAGTGCTTCCTTCTGGTTCAAAATATTTTGATAGATTAATATTCTCAATATTAACATTAAATTTTTTACTAAATTCATAAATCACTTCATCCGCATCGTCTCCATAAATTCCAAGATCTTTGTTTAATGTAGTGGATTGTTTCAACTCTATATTGTGATTAAATGGCCATATTTTATTAATAAAAGATATTAATTCATTCCAAGTATTATTTTCCATTTCGTTTTTTAGGTTTAGTTTTTATCTTTTTATTATGCACTAATATTTGACTCTTTGTAATATAGTAATTATGATTTCCCGAAACTTCAATATTATAAACTGCCGTTCTTTCCTGCAAGATCTTAATATTGATAATTATCTTATTAGAACCGTCTTTAGTTTTAACAACATCTTTTAATTTCAGATTCCCGGCTTTTATCCAGCCTTTATTTTCTACATAAAAAGGATGTTCTTCTGTAACAAAGATAGATTCTTTACCTATTGTTATTTCAAGGATTTTGTCTGTAAATCTTTCAGATGTTTTTTCAACCTTTGAAATTTCTGTCTGTTGTAATTTTTCGTTATAGGATAAAACAGAATCACCTTCTTTTATTTCTTCAATCTTATAAAACCCTTTTTTTCCTAAAACTAAGGTTCCTGCCTTAAAACAAACACCTGCTTCCATCATCCATCCTCTGTTATCAGGGTGTGCTCCTTCATATTGCGGTATAATATCCATCCATTGTTCTGCAAGCCAAGGGGCAAAATTGTATGAATAATCCCAAACCATCATTCCTATACCAACAACAGGAACAGTTCTGCCTAATTGTCCTCCTAAATTCCTTGCTGTAGCGGGTAGTATATCCCACGTTTTCCAAGTAGAAGGTATGATTTTCCTAAAAGCAATAGAAGCGACTGAAGTATTTCGTGTTGCTCCTTCCATAACAAATCCTCTCATTCCGATTTTAGGAAGTAAACTTTTAGGAATCAAAGGTGATCCTAATGCTGTAAGAGTAGGACCTACCATATGTTTCCAATTATCTGCAAGACTAAAATTATTAAGCCCAAGCCCCGCATTTTTTTGGTTCATAAAACTATCAAAACTACCTTGATCCATTTTAGTTCTGTGTCCTACCAATCCTTGTATGTTTTGGTAATTTTGTCCACCTATATTAGTGTATCCGCTTGCAGGAGCTCCATTTGTCCACCAAGAAAGGTAGCCTTTGTTCACATTTACCCCACCAAATGTATCTCCTCCGCTAAAACTACTCCAAAAATTACTAATGCCACCGCTTCCAAAACTTCCTCTGTAACTTCCTAACTGGTCGGTAAGATTACTAAAGCTTCCACCACTTGTGAGGTAACTGTGAATTAAATTGATGTCGCTTCCTGTGAACTGCCATCCTCCGTCAATTGGTTTTATATCTCTCCCATCAGGGTCGGTAAACATTATCGGGTTGTTTGCTACATAAGCATATGGAGATATAGAAGTAAAGTCTTCCGCTAATTGGTCTATGCCGAACCAACGCCCTAAGTCAGGAAAGTATTGACGCCATCCGTAATCGTATGCGCCCGTTTCTTGTAGTTCCTTCCCGTTGTACTTGTAATTGACATAATTACCACCCGCACCAAAATAACTCTGCGTGTCCTCCTTCCTGTGGTTCATCCCAAACGGATAGTAGTCATTACTGTCGATCGTTTCCAGAACACCTGTGCTGCCCTTGGAGTAGCTCAGCCGTACATTCCCCAAATGGTCTTTGTACTGGTAAATATAACGCTTATTCTCATAATCATAAAAGCCTTCGGCATCTTGTAATGGTGGCAAACGTGTTTAGTAATTTTCGTAATCGTGACTCATTCGATAGAAAATACTCTTATCACACCATAAGAGTTATTCTTATGCTTCGATAAGAGTAGGACTTATGCCTCGATAAGAGCAGGACTTATGCCTCGATAAGAGCAAGACTTATGGCTCGATAAGACTTGAACGGAAGCTCGAGGTTATCTCCAATAGTACCCTCGCATTGATATTTACAGTACTTTCTTAGACCAACACATCTGGAACATCTTTTATGGTTCTCAGTATTTTAGATGGCCTGTTTTCTAATTTCTCCTTTTCTGGCTATCTGCAATACCATTTCAAACTTTATTTCTCTATCTTATTTCTATAAAAATAGTATTGAAATTCAATACTATTTTTATTTACCAACTTGTTTGGAACACTACCCTTTTTATAAAAAAGATGTTCTTGCAAATAGCATTCATAATAAGCATACAGATATGCTTTCTTAAATTTTAGAATTATTATCCTAATCATAATCATACCTAATCGCAAAAACCCAAAATAATACACATAGAATAACAAATACTAAAACAATTCTTTTAGATTGTTTTACCGTTTTTTTATCTGAGTAGAAGGTGTTTATTTTTTCAGTTAAATCATTATCTCCTATCATTTTCGTTGTTGAAAATAACTGAAAAGCGGCAATACCTACTATAATAGGATAGAGATATATTTTTTGAGGAAGACCAATCGTCTTATCAACCGTCATTAATATAGGAAGTTCTAATAAAAATATTAATATCGCTCCAAGGGTTGTAATAGCATAAAAATTTTTATTCCTATGATCTCTATAATAATGATGCTGTTGTAAATAACACTCATAATAGGCATACAGATATGCGTTCTTTAATTTATTCATTACCATACATAATTACCCATACCCAAAATAATACACATAATATCACAAAACCAAATACAATCCTTTTAGACTCTTTTACTATTTTCTTATCTGCATAAAAGGCATTGATATCTTCAGTCAAATCTTTATCACCGCCTACCAATTTTGATGTTAAGAATATATACCCATATGCAATTATTGTCAAAATAATATACATCCATTTTCCTATATTAAGTTTATTTCCAAAAAAAATTGTCATTGGAAACCATAGTAGTAACCATATGGGGAAACCTAGTGCAAGTACCGAATAAAAATTTTTATTTTTATGACTTTCATAATAATGATGTGTCTGTAAATAGCATTCATAATATGCGAATAGATATGCATTCTTTAATTTTAGAATTATTTTCCTAATCATAATCATACCTAATCGCAAAAACCCAAAATAACACACATAGAATAACGAATCCTAAAACAATTCTTTTAGATTGTTTTACCGTTTTTTTATCTGCATAAAATTTATTTATGTTTTCTGTCAAGTCATTATCATTTCCTGTTATTCTTGATGTAAAAAAAATGTGAACATATGCTATAATAACAAGTAAAATATACATATATTTTTTTATTCCAATTGTTTTATTCACTAATATCATAATTGGAAACAAAAACAAAAATACTAATACAACTCCCAAAGTTGTATTAGCGTTGAAATTTTTATTATGGTTACTCTTGTACAAAAAATGTTCTTGCAAATAACACTCATAATAGGCATACAGATATGCATTCTTTAATTTATTCATTACCATACATAATTACCCATACCCAAAATAATACACATAATATCACAAAACCAAATACAATCCTTTTAGACTCTTTTACTATTTTCTTTTCTGCATAAAAGGCATTGATATCTTCAGTCAAATCTTTATCCCCACCTACCAATTTTGATGTTAAGAATATGTGTGAATAAGCAATTATAATAAGGAACACATACATTAATTTTCCTATATTAAACTTATTTCCGAAAAAAATAACGGAAGGAAAAATTAGTAAAAAACCAATAACAGCACCAAGAGTCGTTATTGAATAAAAATTTTTATTTCTATGGTCTCTATAATAATAATGCTGTTGTAGATAACACTCATAATAGGCATACAGATATGCATTCTTGATTTTTAAAATTATATTTCTCATTTTAATAATTATCATATTTATGGGTTCCCTGGATTTCATCTACCATTGTCCAAATATTCCAGTAATCAACATTGGTCTGATCGATGCCCATTGCTATAGCCGGTCCTACGTAAGGTATATCACCTGCAAGAAATCCAACAATACCCCTAGAAATATATCCGGGATGATGTGATTGTCTAAATTGTTCAAACGAAAGAAATAATCCGGCATAACTAACCCCCTTTACAACTTTACTATCAGAAACATACCTTAACATCCTTGCACGGCTGATAAATTTGTTCGCAGAGATGTAACGGTTACCATTAAGGGCACCATTCACTCTTCTAAGGTTATAAAGATTAAATGGGTTAGAAGCTTTTATCATCTTACCACTATTTAACAGATCTCCTGCAATCTGGTCGGCTAGCCCTAATGTGCTTCCTATTGCAAAATCTGTCTTAGCCTGTACACTACTGGCATCATTCAGGAATGACCAGTAATTACCACCTGATTGCGAAACTTTAACCTTATTCTGAATAACTCCATACATTCTTATATCAGCTTCGTCATTTCCAATAATTTCCATAGTATCAACACCTGGCGCATTTGTCCACCAACTCATATATCCATTCTTAAATGACACAGCACCTCCATCGCGAAGATAATTAAATATAGATCCGGCATTAGCTCCTGTAAATGTAGCCCCACTACTAGTTGCAGAATAATATTGATATAAAGGATTACTCATCATACCATTATTGCCCATGGACAATAATGGCTGGTAAGACTGTCCGTGTAAAAAACTCGTCTGTCCAGATCTGTCACTCATATTTCCATTCTCATTTATCCATCTCCCATCGGGATCTGTCAACATTGTTGGGTTGTTAACTACATAAGCATACGGTGAAAAGCTTTGGTACATCTCAGACAATTGGTCCATCCCGTTCCACTTCCCGATATCCGGCATATACTGCCTCCAGCCATAGTCATACATTCCCGTTTCCTGCAGCTCCTTCTGGTTGTACTTGTAATTATACGGTGTTCCGGTAGCATCATATACAGAATAATAGCCCGTCCCCACAAAGTTCATCCCAAATGGATAATAATCATTACGGTCAAGAACTTCTGCGCTGCCTGTATACGGGTTCTTAGCGTAGCTCAAACGAACATTACTCAGATGGTCTGCTTAGTAAAAATAAAATATTTTTTTTAAAGTTTAACTTTATTCATATTTTTGATGAAATAATTAAGATGAAATATATATCAATTTTTTTTCTCTTATTCTTTTCCAACTGTACTTTTAATACATCTCGTGAGAATAGAGAAGAGGATAAAAAAGAAGCAGAAAAAGTCACGCAAAAATTCTTTACTTTAATTAAAGAAAATAATAAACAAGCATTATATAATTTGTTCAGTGATAAGTTTTTTAATGTAACCAGTAATGATCAACTAAATCAAATGTTAGATATTGCGGATAAGGAGGGAGGAAAAATAAAAAAAATAACCTTATCACACTGGGAAACAAATGTTGTCAAAGGAACCGATCCTAAATCTGAATACTATCTTGCTTATTATAATATAAGAGATAAAATGAATACCGAAGAAATTTTTTCTCTCCAAAAAGAAAATAACGATATAAAAATAGTAGGATATAAAATAAATTTGGATAATAGAAAAAGAGATACTATTAAATAGCATCTCTTTTCAGTCTGTCATATGAAGTTTTTATCTATCCGTAAAGCCAACAAATAGTGCACATAAAACCATAAAATAATAATCATAATCATTATTTTCTAAAAAAGTTACTTCATATTTATACGAAGAAAAAGAGAATTTTCGTTGAACATTTCCAATAACTTTATTATTAAACAATAAGTTCGCTTTATATGTCCCTACTGTAAGCAAATTTTCTCTTATTGTAAGTTCATTTCTATTTATCAATATGCTATTCTTTTTAAACTTTATTTCATTCTCTAGATTTTGTTTTAAAATTATAACTCTTCGAAAAAATAAGAAACTAAATGACTTATATATCAGTAATTCCTCGTTTTTATTTCCAACAATTTTAACATCATCAAAGAAAAAAAATCTATTTAATCTTTTAAATATCAAATCTCTTCCTTTATAGAATCCAGTAAATGATGTACCTGTTTCAAAATAGTATTCCATTTTACTTAAAACCTACGATTATATTAATATCTAAGCCCAGAAATGCTTTGAAACCACCTCCAAATGTTGCACAAGCAGAGCAATTTTCTGCATTTCCTACTTTTATTTTTGGACCAATAGAAGTATCTAGTCCCATCTTTCTGTTATTTGCTTGAGATGGTCCAATATTTCCTTCCCATTCTAAACTACCGTTGTTAGGATAATATTCTAATAAATCTGAGCCTTCTGTAGGCATAATATCATTAGTGATATAGTCTAATTTACCACCAGCGGATAAACGATCTGCAAGCAATTTTATACTACCGCCAGCAAAATTATGTCCTTTACTGTCTCCACCAACAGCATATGCTCCCTTACGGTTGCTCCAGCCGAAACTGCCTAAATCACCTGTCATAATACCCCCTTCAAGAGATCCGAAAGGCATTTCTAAACCTAATTGTACTCCAAAAGTTCCTTTACCGTCTACTTGAAAAACGAAACTATTCATAAAATTAACAGCTTTATTCCACACATGATTCCAAAAGCCATTGTTTTTAATCCCGCCCTTCAACTTAAGCATCCAATAATGCCCAATACTAGTGCCAGATTCATCTGTCCACCATTTTAAGACTCCATTTGTTACCTGTGCTCCAGCAGTGCCCCCACTATAGTAGGCAGACATAATGTCCCTATAAGCATCAGTACTCCCAAAAGTAGGGTTGTTACTAGAGTTACTGTACATTCTACCATCTGCATCTAACTGTAAATGTGGCTTAAAGGAATTCCCCATCAGGAAGAAAGTCTGCCCTGATCTGTCACTCATATTTCCATTCTCATTTATCCATCTCCCATCGGGATCTGTCAACATTGTTGGGTTGTTAACTACATAAGCATACGGTGAAAAGCTTTGGTACATCTCAGACAATTGGTCCATCCCGTTCCACTTCCCGATATCCGGCATATACTGCCTCCAGCCATAGTCATACATTCCCGTTTCCTGCAGCTCCTTCTGGTTGTACTTGTAATTCTACAATCCCGCTCAACTTTTCGCAAACTTCCTACTCAAAGTTTCCTCGCGCGAGGCTTTACACTGTGAACGCCTGCTCTTGCCCGCTTTTCCAAAGATATAGGTTTCAGTTGAACAAAAAATAAGGTTTCTACTGTTTTTTCTTTCAATTGAAAAAAAAGATGTAATAAAAGACGCTTTAAAAACATAAATCTTTAAAGCATTGACTTACGCACTTGATTTTACATTGCAACAAACTTAAGTTGTAATTACATTTGCCCTATGGAAAATACAATTACCATTTTAGCCCTACTTTTCCTTGTTATTTTAGCAATGACAGCCTTTGTTATTGTGTCTAAGAATACAGGAAAAGCAAAAAAGTGACTGCGTAAATAATAGTAACGCAATCACTCCCTTTCAATTTAGTTTTAGATAGTCCGCCGTGCAGAGCGGACTATCTTTTTACAAAGATATAGTTTTTTCTTATTGATTGGTTTTGTGGTTCAGGTGGACTTTCTTTTGGCGGTGTGTTTATTGAAATATGGAAAACTCAGCCCTGCATTTGCCCCGGAGTTTCCCACATTCCAACAAAGTTCTCACAACAACAGCGACAACCTTTATAAATTCAATAGATGGGTAAATGAGATACACGTAAATACGGAAGGTGGGTAAAATAGATACAGGCTTTCCGCCAGCCTGCGTAAAAAAGATACAGGTAAGATCAGAAGGTGGGTAAAATAACTACACGTTATCTGTCAGCCTGCGTAAAATAGATATAAGCCGGCATCGTCTTAAAAAAGCCCCAGCTGTCAGTTTACCCATTTCAGAGCTCTAAAAAAACGTTTACAAAAAATAAATACTGATTTTCAATAAATTACAAAATTTTTACAATTTGATCTCCCGATTTTCAGAGCTTCTGAAAAAATAACACCGATTTAACCGCAAGATGTGTCTTTGTATATACAAACTTTTCAAGTTTGATATCCTAAGACCCTCTTGCCTTTTTTTCAAAAAGGGGAAAAAACTTCGGAACTCGTTTTTTTCTTGACTGGCGATTTTTCTTATATTGGTCTTATGGATTTTTGGACAATAATTTTTAAGGTTTCAGCGATTATCGGCATTGCAATATTTTGCTGGGATGTCGCATTGGCTGTTTATAGGTATTTTAAAAATCCTTGTTCCGGATTTTTGTTCGCATAATTATTAAAAAGAGTCGATTTCAGACCCAAAAGATGCTCATTTTGTCGCAAAAACCATTTTACTACCTCATTGGGTGGAATTGATTGATTGCGGTCTGTAATGCATCGATTCCCGTCTCTTTATATTTCTCGGTGGTGTCTGCGTGCTTATGTCCAGCAAAATATTGGACTTTTCTAAGGTTCTCACCTTGGTCTAATCTCAGTTTAATAACGCTCTGGCGGATTCTTACACTGGTTATTTTCTTTGTAAAATCCTTTTGATAGGTTGATACAAGATAATTGATATCGTCTTTAGTGATTCCCGAACCGAGTTTATTCAGTAGAAAAAAAGAAGTTCTTTGTCTTTCTAATTGATTTCTGTCTTTCTGCAAATACTGATAGAACAACATTATCTGCTCTGCTTTCAGATCCAAAATTCTTTCGTTGGTTATTCCTGTTTTATGAACTTTTATTTTTGCGTTTTGTAAATCCAAGTCCTCGATTTTCAGTTTCTCGATATCTCCTACCAGCAAAGCCTGATTGACAATCAGGCTCATTACGATTTGGTTTCTTTTCGCAAGTATCGGATAACGTTCTTCCCTCGGTTCTAAAAGCTTCTTTAATTCCTGTTCCGTGAGCAGTTCTTGTAATTGTATTGGATTTTCCTTGCCGTCCTTTATCTTGATATGGGTTGCTGTATTCGTTTTGACCTTTCCTGTCTTTACCAAATAATCGTAGTATTTCTTGATGGCGTAAATCGTTCTCTTTACACTTTGGGGATTGTAGTTCTTCCTTAGCAATTCTATATAGTCCATCAACTTTTGGTAACCGATTTTTTCGGGATTTTTATAGTGCTTTTTGAACTTTGATATTTCGTAGAGATAGTTTTTTACCGTTCCTTCAGATAATTCATTGTTTAAATATTGTTCCAGTTCCATAATTGATTCTTGTATAGATTTGAGTTGTGCCTAAATATTGGTGTCCTAAAAAATCTCTTACTTTCTCAAGTTCCATTCCCTGCTGTAAAAGTTGTGTCGCAATAGTATGTCGCAGACAGTGCAGTGTAAATCCCTGTCGGTATAGTCCTGATTTTTTGAGAAGGTTTTTAAACTCGATGTAAATTCTTTCCGCAGTAATATCCAGAAGGCTGTCATTGTCATTTTTTAAACGTCGGACTTCGGCTTCAGATGAAAAAATAAAATGTTCTATATCCGTTTTCACTTGCTTTGTAAATGGGACAACTCTTCGCTTTTTACCTTTCCCTCTTCTGATGTATAATAAATTGTTTTCTAAATCAATGTCTTTTAGTAACAGAACAGCAGCTTCTGCCCGTCTGAGTCCGCAGGCATAACACAGGTGCAGGATGATTATCTGTAACGAGCTGCTTTTGTTGTATAATCTTTGGATTTCCTCTTTCGTAAATACTTTTCTTTCCTCGGTTTTTGCGGTCTTTATTTTCAGTTGATAAGGACTGGTTTTTATTTGTCCGGTTCTTTGCACGTAATCAAAGTAAAGTTTGATGGCCAGTAAAATAGAGTGAATATAACTTTCACTTAAAAACTTGTTTGTCTTCTTGCTTTTGATGGTTTTCAGATAGGTATAATATTCTAAAATATCTATATTGGTAATTTCTGCAAGGTCTTTCCCAAGATGCCGTAAAAGTTCTTCTACCCGTCTTGGATAGGTATTAACAACGGTTTTGCAATATCCTAAGTTCTGTAGTTCTTTTCTAAATTGAAGTATGATATCTTCATTCATTTTATTAAGTATGACGGTTTTACTTTTGTAATATTTTGGATTCTGGATCGCCAGATTCATTTCTAATATTTTATAATTGGTTTTCAATGACTTAAAACATCATAGATGTTCATTCTTGTGAACCATTGGCGAACCACAGTGACCCATACCTTATTTTTTATTGGTTTTTAAGTTCTTTAATCTGTTTCAACAGATATTCTTTTATCTCTGTCCTAAGCTTTTGATAATTATCCCAATAACTTACTTTATAGCGGATTCCTGTATTGTTATAACCGCCAACCTGCTTGACGTATTCCAGCTCCAAAAGAGTGTTGATGTATCGCTGTAACTGCGTTTTGGACAGATTGAACTCCTGTCGGATTTCTCTTTGTACAAAGTCTTTTTCAGGACTTTTTATAAATTTCTTCAGCTTTTCGAAGAACTGTCTCAGACTTCCGTCCAGTTCGTCAACTTTCAGAACGATGCTCTCAAACAGTACTTCTGTTGCCTGTTCTATGTCCTCAATAGCTGTAATTAGATAATTGTTTTTGACCTCTCGCTGATACTGGTTTAAAAATGTGACCTGTTTTATCACCGCCTGATACATTTCATTTAATCTCCTTATTTTATGGACTTTATCAGGAAGATTGAGTTTTGTTGCATAGGGATTGATGACCTCGTAATATTTCAGATTTCGTACTAATTTCTGTATAAAACCGATGGCTTTTTGTTGTTCCTCCGAACTTACTTCGCCTGCATTTCTTCGGTTTTGATAATTGATAATTCTCTGCGTTTGTTCCTTGCTTTCATCGACTGCCAGTAAAAAACTCCTACTCATATTATCCTCGTAGGTTTCGCCTTTTGTTGTTGCAGATAAAGAACTGAATTGTCCTTTCACGATTTTATGGGAAGATTTGTTGTTTCCTTTTTTGTCTTTAATGGTTACTGAACTTCTCAGAACCTGATTGCTTATAAATTCACGAAGCGCATATAGGGCATCTTCCTTTAATCCGTCCAAGTCTTCGATGATGATTATTTTCTGGAACAGGTCGAACTCGCCCCAGTTGTACAAGCTTGATTCCGTGATTCTCGTAAACCGAAGTACGTCCTCCTGTGGCATCAAGTCCGCTATTCTTGAGATAATATGCGTTTTTCCGCTTCCGCTCGAACCTTGTACCAATGCGTGAAGAGGATTTTTATTGAGATAGCTGATGATAATTAAAAAAAGTAACATCCTGCTGTTTTCTTCCCCGATAATTCCTGCTTTCTCTATCATCTGGTTTAGGGATTTCAATAAATCTTTCTGCTCTAAAAAGTTTATTACGGACAAATTCGGGGATACTTTCGGGGGCACACTCTTGCTTACTTCCGTAAAGTCAGTATTTTTTGTAATCCTGTCAGGACTCGAACCTTTTTCTTTTTCAACTGAAAGAAAAATATCTTTCCGTTTTTCCAACAGCTCTATAAAGATATTTTCATCGTGCAGTTGCAGGGTCTCGTTAACATCCTTGCTAGGAAGTTCAACTGTAGATACTTTGTAATTCTTAAATTCTTCCGCATATTTATCGATCGCTTTTTTTCCTGCATCATCATTATCAAAACAGAAGATAATTTCTTCAAGTTCCTTTAATTGGCTGATGGCTTCAGTTATTTCCGCAGTAAGTCCGTTTGCTCCAAAACAGCTTATCAAACTGTAATTATCTCTGATTTCTTTCATTTGGAGCAGGCTTGCACAGTCTATTATCGCTTCGGTCAATATCAATTTCTTGGTGTCTGATTTTGGGTAACCAGGATAAATGCCTTTTCGGTCTTTTAAATAATAATGTTTGTATTTGTCATCGTTAAGGATAGAGCGGAAGTACATTCCTGCAACTTGATTCTTCTGATTTCTAAGCGCAAAACAGAGACACCATTTAGCAAAGGGGCTGTAGCATTTTTCCTTGGTTCTGCTGTTGATGAGTCCTTTGTCCTGCAATAAACCAACTTCCAAAGCCTGCTTCAAAAGTTCTTCCGTTTTTCGTTCCCCGTGGTGGAACTGCCCTGAGTTATAGCCGATTTCTGTTCTCGTAAGATCCAATCCTCGTTTTTCCAGATATTCTCTTGCAGGTTTTGAGTTGTTGATGGCATTTCTAAAATAAGTAAACATATTCGTTAGGAACTGCTCTCTGCTTACGGTTAAATTTCCGGAACTTGAATTTAAAATCTCTTCAGCTTTTTTTATCGCTTCGTGCTTACTCAGGTTTTCTTTGTGCATAATAAAATCTATCACATCGATACTTTTTCCGTGGGTCTTGCAGTTCGAGGAAAAACAATACACCGTCTGTGTTTTGTAATACACCTGCATCGATGGTGTTTTGTCCTCGTGGAACGGACAGCACATTTTGGCGCTCTTGTCAGGCTTTAATCCATAGTAATGTAGGATGGTGGAGATAGACAGCTGGGATTTTATTTCAGTGATTTCCATAAAAACTTACGTTGTGTTATTTTGATACATTACAAAAGTAAAATAAAAGTATCATTTTAACAACATTAAAATTATCAAAATTACACATATTGCATAATTTGTGCTTTTTAGATAACTTCGTATAAAGTTTTATTTTATGCAAAACATCGGTAAAAACATAAAGAAAATACGTGAGACAAAGGGCTTGACACAGCAAACCATAGCAGACTTAATCTCAATGCACCGCTCTAACTATTCTCGTGTAGAGGCGGGCGACCGTGATGTATCCATTGAAGCTGTTGGGAAAATTGCAAAGTTCTTTAATATGTCTATTGATGATTTAGTAAACTTTGAAGGCGAGATCCCCAATGAAGTAACTTTTGAGGACAAAAACACGATTGAGCAAATGCAACTTATTCAACAACTTGATGAAGAAGATAAAACGACCGTTTTTAAGATTGTCGAGACTATGCTCACAAAGAAAAAATTCAAAGACTTTTTCAATAAAAATGTAGCCGCTTTGTAAATGAAAAGTATCTTATTTTTCTTCTGCTTATCTATTGGTGTTCTTGCCTCTGCTCAGGAAAAGAAAAAAGATTCCGCTACGACTGATAAACTATATGAGTATAAGGCTCGTATCTTTTATCCGACTGATTGCTCTTGCACTGATAGAGTAATTTATAAAGAACTCAAAAAAGGAGACAAGGATTTCAGTCCATATCAATACAAATATCAAAATCCGATTAAATTGGATTCTATTGCTGATGAAAAGAAAAAAGAAGAGATACTTTCCTTTATCCGTAAAATATAATCTCTTTCCATAATAAAAAATCAAACCGCCCCAAGCAGGCGGTTTTTTTGTGCCTAAAATTTCGCTTTTACATCAGCTGACGCTTTTGGACGTCTTAAACCGTTACAATAAATTCAATCACTTTTTTTTCAGAAAAACCGCTTTTGAAGTCGTTCTAAACGACTTTTTCCAACAATCCAGCTTTTGGCGAGGGGTAACCCCTGTACCGTAAATTAAGCAAAAAGTGCTTCGCTCATTTCGCGATGTATCTTGTGAAGTTTTGCGTCACAACTTTTTTTAAGCAGTATTTCTAAGATTGCAAAAAGATGTCCTTTCGGGGGAAGTTTAGCAAAACGTCCTTTGCTCCAAAGTGATATTATTTTTGACCCAGTTGATTTTTTTGATTTTATGTTTTCGTGTAACACATCTTTTCCGGAAGTCAGTGTAAAATTGCACAAAACCCGATGGATACAGACTTTGCAAAACGTGTCCTTTCGTATGAAAAACACTTTTTGGTCTTTTGTCTTTCAATTGAAAAAGGAAAAATAACATCATTATAAGATTGAACAAAGATTTCAATTTTATAAAAACACATAAAAAACGGATAGTATAGAATACTAAAAAAATACAGATATGGAAGCAATAGATTTCAATATAGATACAATTTATAATTTTTTAAACCCCATTATTATGCAAACACTTTCTATTTTAGTAGCAGTTGCATTACTGCTTGTGTTTTTCGTTGGCTTCATCCTGCCACGATTTTTAAGGAGTGACAAGAACATTTTCTTGCGTATGAAGAACCGCCTGTTCGGCGAGTTCGAGTATCATCAAAAGGATAAGGACACTCCTTAACCACAAAAGCAAAAGCGTAACCTTTGGGTTACGCTTTTGTTATTTTATTAATCAGCTCCTCGATGAGCCTGCTCTTTTCTTTCTCTGATTCCAACAGGCGTTCGTATAGCTTTTTGTTCTCCTCATAAGATTCCAGCAGTTTGTCTATTGGATTAAAAGTTGGTTGATAAATCTCTGTTCTCAAAATAGCAATACCGTTATCGTTGGTATTAAATGTATTTGAGATAATATTAAAAAAAGCATCCTCCGAAAAATTCTTCAAAGCTTCAACCGATATTTCCAGCGCCTTGGCGATAGGTTCTAACTTTACATCTTCCAGTTCTTCCGCATTCTCAAACAGGGATACCTTTTGCTGGCTTACACCCAGCAGTTCTGCTAAGGTCTCCTGTTTCATTCCTCGCATTTCCCTGATTCTTGCAATGTTCCTTCCTATATGTTTTTTCACTGTTTCCGCCATTGGTTATGATTTTATCTTACCAAAGATATAAAATTACAGGTCATTCCGCAAAGTCCGTTTTTTACATATTTTATCTTGTAACATACACTTTCCTTTGGTTCAGTACTCGGATTTGTAGGCTCAACTTGCTGTAAAATATTACCAGCATGTCACACAAAATTATTATCCCGAACACACATCCGCAACATCAAAGATTGTCGGATATGATTAACACTTTCGCAAGTAAACACAACGTACTACGTGTATTTATGAGCTATTCCAAGACCTGCCAAAAGCATCTTATCATCATCCATATCAGTGACAGGAACGTTCCTGAAGAAGTTAAAAAAAGCAGATGGGTCAGAAAGGCTCTGGAGCAATGTAATACCCATATCCTCATAATGGGCGAGCAAAATATCAGGGTACACATAAGATTTGGAAGCCTGTATATCAATAGGTATTGTAATGCTTCCACCTTGATGTATAAAAAAGAAGACCACGAGTTTACATATCCTGAACTACCTGAACAACTTAAAAAATTCAAGCAGTTCAGAGAGGATTATTATAATACCCACGACCTTCTGAGTACCGAGATTCGCAAGGCTAAAAAAAGCAGTTCCCTGACAATGGAATATCACATCTATCTATCTCTTTTCGAACATCACGTTCATTTTTTGGAGATTCTCTGCATAGGCGAGTATTTCTCCAATGGTTCGCTTAGCGAACGCCTTATCAGATTGGAAGATTTTCTGCCGGAGATTAAAACGCTGATGTTGAAAAAGACAGAGACTACCTACTTTATTACCGAAGCGTTAAACAGTGCTCAAAAGGCAGACGACCACGAAGATTATATGTACGTTAAAGATGAGTTTGGGGATGCTATTACTGATACGGAACAGAAGTTTTATTATTTGGTAGACCGCATTTTCAGAGAGACAAAAAGAGCGGTCAAAAAACCCGAACAAAAGCCAATATTGATTGAGAACAAAACGGTTTCCCCTTACGAGCCTGTGGTTAAAATATTGACCAAGCATTTCAATATCGAGGAGATTTTCCTTTTCAATCAGCAGGAGATTTATTCTGCCGACCAAAAGACCACTGTTCTATATCTTCTGCTGATAAGCAATAAAATTAGCAATCAAGACCATTTCGATATGATGCAGATGGTCTCTCAACAGACAGAAGGAAGATTCAATATTGTTCCCATTGCGCACTCAAAGGCGTGGATACAGGAGCATCTGTGGGTGTACCAAGAGTTTTTCCAAAAAGTGATGATTCCTGAAAAATCTATTTTCATCTCCGACGTTTCCTCGATAATTCACTGGCATAAAGAGCCATCTAACTATGATACTGACGAGGGCATATACTACAGGCTTTGCAGTGAGCTACTCGAAAATTATAAAATATTGCGCTCACAGGAAGAGCTAAAATCTAATGAAGGAATAGGGCTGATCCTGAGTGGATTCTTCTACAGGGCTTGCGTGATATTCCTATATGTTACCCTTCGATATCGTCCCAATCAAATCAACATCCGTATCTTGTGGAAGCTCTGCCAGTACGTAGACCCTAAGGTAAAAAACCTTGATTACCTTATCCAAAAACTACCCTTTGATTTCTTTGAGTTCCTCAACCCTTCCAAAAACTTGTTCCGGAACTTCTATAATCTTCAGGAGGAACACCTTTCCATACTCGACGAGTTAGCGCAAGGCTTTCTTGACTTCGTGGATAAACAGTTTGATTATTAAAAAATCACTGCAAAAGCAGTGATTTTTTAATAATCTCAACGATTACTACACCTTTTCCCAAGATAATAAAAGGTGGTTAAGTAAATTTAACTCTTCCCTTTTCGATTCATCATTATAAATCGCTTCAATATAACTCATTATCAAACGATATTCATCTTCATTGGATATTTTACCTGTTTCCTTTATTTGAGTAATTTTCCTCTGTATCTTTTTAGAATAAGTCATTAAATCCTTACCAAATTTTTCCCGCAATATTTTATTAAGATCTTCCTGCATTACTGGTGGTCCATCCATTGCCATTTCATTGGTATCATTAAATGCCATTCGTAAACCTTTTAGATAGATCGAGGGACCCACCTCTCTTAAAATTCTTTCTTTTGTTTCTTCACTAAAAGCATCTTTAAACATTTCTCCAAAAGAAGCTTGCTCACTATATTTAGAGTATATAAAATCGATAACCGTAGTACACCAATCTTTTATAAAAGTGGCTTCGATTTCTTGTTTTTCATTTAATTCCTTTTTCATTAGTTCTTTTTTAATAACCTGTAAACGGTGCTAAAGGTCCAAAATATGCGTCTGACATTGAATGATACACTCTACCATAAGGATTAAATTTAGAAACTCCCCTTATAGAGTTTCCTACATTTGGACTACCCACACCGCCATAAGAATCTATTAACTGTTGTTCCCTTCCTCTTATTGCAGAATATCCTGTTGGATATCCTTGAGCTGAAGCATCAAGAACAGGATTACCATATCCGGATAATCTCATATGATGCATTGAAAATCTATTCATCATTATTGAATATGGATCTCCAAAACCACTTGCTCTTCCGGCATATTTTTGTCCATTAGGACCCGTCAAGGTATAAGTTACATATGTTCTATAAGTTGCATCGTAAACTAATGCTCCTGCTAAAACACCAACGATTGCAACATCATCTACAGCTCCTACTACTGTTGCATCATCAGCCAATAATACTCCTGATGTAGCCCAAGCTGCTCCCCAAGGGCTGGTATTCCCCCATCCACCTTTCTGGCTTCCTAAATTAAATCCACCTTGTGCATTCCACTTATCCATATAGGAATTAAACTGACTTTGTATCTGTTGTCCCCATCCAGAACTCTTTCCTGTAAGATAAACAGTCGGAATATTGATAGTTGGCATTCCGCCACCACCGCCTACGCCACGACCTCCGTAAAAGCCTAAAGAAGAATCAAAGTTAAGACCTATCCCGTCGTTATTCATCATATCTCCCCAGTTATTGGAGAATGTCCCGTCGTTGTTATTGGTCCACGTTGTCCCCGAAGCAGAGTGCAGGATTTCATTCATAAATGCCTGCGTGAGCATTCCATTAGGATCAAAGAAGAAAACAGGATTGTTTAATACATAAGCGTAGGGTGATGCAGAATGATAATCTTCTGCTAATTTGTCTATCCCGAACCATCTTCCTAAATCAGGCATATACTGTCTCCAGCCGTAGTCATAAAAACCAGTCTCCTGAAGCTCCTTCTGGTTGTACTTGTAATTCTACAATCCCGCTCAACTTTTCGCAAACTTCCTACTCAAAGTTTCCTCGCGCGAGGCTTTACACTGTGAACGCCTGCTCTTGCCCGCTTTTCCAAAGATATAGGTTTCAGTTGAACAAAAAATAAGGTTTCTACTGTTTTTTCTTTCAATTGAAAAAAAAGATGTAATAAAAGACGCTTTAAAAACATAAATCTTTAAAGCATTGACTTACGCACTTGATTTTACATTGCAACAAACTTAAGTTGTAATTACATTTGCCCTATGGAAAATACAATTACCATTTTAGCCCTACTTTTCCTTGTTATTTTAGCAATGACAGCCTTTGTTATTGTGTCTAAGAATACAGGAAAAGCAAAAAAGTGACTGCGTAAATAATAGTAACGCAATCACTCCCTTTCAATTTAGTTTTAGATAGTCCGCCGTGCAGAGCGGACTATCTTTTTACAAAGATATAGTTTTTTCTTATTGATTGGTTTTGTGGTTCAGGTGGACTTTCTTTTGGCGGTGTGTTTATTGAAATATGGAAAACTCAGCCCTGCATTTGCCCCGGAGTTTCCCACATTCCAACAAAGTTCTCACAACAACAGCGACAACCTTTATAAATTCAATAGATGGGTAAATGAGATACACGTAAATACGGAAGGTGGGTAAAATAGATACAGGCTTTCCGCCAGCCTGCGTAAAAAAGATACAGGTAAGATCAGAAGGTGGGTAAAATAACTACACGTTATCTGTCAGCCTGCGTAAAATAGATATAAGCCGGCATCGTCTTAAAAAAGCCCCAGCTGTCAGTTTACCCATTTCAGAGCTCTAAAAAAACGTTTACAAAAAATAAATACTGATTTTCAATAAATTACAAAATTTTTACAATTTGATCTCCCGATTTTCAGAGCTTCTGAAAAAATAACACCGATTTAACCGCAAGATGTGTCTTTGTATATACAAACTTTTCAAGTTTGATATCCTAAGACCCTCTTGCCTTTTTTTCAAAAAGGGGAAAAAACTTCGGAACTCGTTTTTTTCTTGACTGGCGATTTTTCTTATATTGGTCTTATGGATTTTTGGACAATAATTTTTAAGGTTTCAGCGATTATCGGCATTGCAATATTTTGCTGGGATGTCGCATTGGCTGTTTATAGGTATTTTAAAAATCCTTGTTCCGGATTTTTGTTCGCATAATTATTAAAAAGAGTCGATTTCAGACCCAAAAGATGCTCATTTTGTCGCAAAAACCATTTTACTACCTCATTGGGTGGAATTGATTGATTGCGGTCTGTAATGCATCGATTCCCGTCTCTTTATATTTCTCGGTGGTGTCTGCGTGCTTATGTCCAGCAAAATATTGGACTTTTCTAAGGTTCTCACCTTGGTCTAATCTCAGTTTAATAACGCTCTGGCGGATTCTTACACTGGTTATTTTCTTTGTAAAATCCTTTTGATAGGTTGATACAAGATAATTGATATCGTCTTTAGTGATTCCCGAACCGAGTTTATTCAGTAGAAAAAAAGAAGTTCTTTGTCTTTCTAATTGATTTCTGTCTTTCTGCAAATACTGATAGAACAACATTATCTGCTCTGCTTTCAGATCCAAAATTCTTTCGTTGGTTATTCCTGTTTTATGAACTTTTATTTTTGCGTTTTGTAAATCCAAGTCCTCGATTTTCAGTTTCTCGATATCTCCTACCAGCAAAGCCTGATTGACAATCAGGCTCATTACGATTTGGTTTCTTTTCGCAAGTATCGGATAACGTTCTTCCCTCGGTTCTAAAAGCTTCTTTAATTCCTGTTCCGTGAGCAGTTCTTGTAATTGTATTGGATTTTCCTTGCCGTCCTTTATCTTGATATGGGTTGCTGTATTCGTTTTGACCTTTCCTGTCTTTACCAAATAATCGTAGTATTTCTTGATGGCGTAAATCGTTCTCTTTACACTTTGGGGATTGTAGTTCTTCCTTAGCAATTCTATATAGTCCATCAACTTTTGGTAACCGATTTTTTCGGGATTTTTATAGTGCTTTTTGAACTTTGATATTTCGTAGAGATAGTTTTTTACCGTTCCTTCAGATAATTCATTGTTTAAATATTGTTCCAGTTCCATAATTGATTCTTGTATAGATTTGAGTTGTGCCTAAATATTGGTGTCCTAAAAAATCTCTTACTTTCTCAAGTTCCATTCCCTGCTGTAAAAGTTGTGTCGCAATAGTATGTCGCAGACAGTGCAGTGTAAATCCCTGTCGGTATAGTCCTGATTTTTTGAGAAGGTTTTTAAACTCGATGTAAATTCTTTCCGCAGTAATATCCAGAAGGCTGTCATTGTCATTTTTTAAACGTCGGACTTCGGCTTCAGATGAAAAAATAAAATGTTCTATATCCGTTTTCACTTGCTTTGTAAATGGGACAACTCTTCGCTTTTTACCTTTCCCTCTTCTGATGTATAATAAATTGTTTTCTAAATCAATGTCTTTTAGTAACAGAACAGCAGCTTCTGCCCGTCTGAGTCCGCAGGCATAACACAGGTGCAGGATGATTATCTGTAACGAGCTGCTTTTGTTGTATAATCTTTGGATTTCCTCTTTCGTAAATACTTTTCTTTCCTCGGTTTTTGCGGTCTTTATTTTCAGTTGATAAGGACTGGTTTTTATTTGTCCGGTTCTTTGCACGTAATCAAAGTAAAGTTTGATGGCCAGTAAAATAGAGTGAATATAACTTTCACTTAAAAACTTGTTTGTCTTCTTGCTTTTGATGGTTTTCAGATAGGTATAATATTCTAAAATATCTATATTGGTAATTTCTGCAAGGTCTTTCCCAAGATGCCGTAAAAGTTCTTCTACCCGTCTTGGATAGGTATTAACAACGGTTTTGCAATATCCTAAGTTCTGTAGTTCTTTTCTAAATTGAAGTATGATATCTTCATTCATTTTATTAAGTATGACGGTTTTACTTTTGTAATATTTTGGATTCTGGATCGCCAGATTCATTTCTAATATTTTATAATTGGTTTTCAATGACTTAAAACATCATAGATGTTCATTCTTGTGAACCATTGGCGAACCACAGTGACCCATACCTTATTTTTTATTGGTTTTTAAGTTCTTTAATCTGTTTCAACAGATATTCTTTTATCTCTGTCCTAAGCTTTTGATAATTATCCCAATAACTTACTTTATAGCGGATTCCTGTATTGTTATAACCGCCAACCTGCTTGACGTATTCCAGCTCCAAAAGAGTGTTGATGTATCGCTGTAACTGCGTTTTGGACAGATTGAACTCCTGTCGGATTTCTCTTTGTACAAAGTCTTTTTCAGGACTTTTTATAAATTTCTTCAGCTTTTCGAAGAACTGTCTCAGACTTCCGTCCAGTTCGTCAACTTTCAGAACGATGCTCTCAAACAGTACTTCTGTTGCCTGTTCTATGTCCTCAATAGCTGTAATTAGATAATTGTTTTTGACCTCTCGCTGATACTGGTTTAAAAATGTGACCTGTTTTATCACCGCCTGATACATTTCATTTAATCTCCTTATTTTATGGACTTTATCAGGAAGATTGAGTTTTGTTGCATAGGGATTGATGACCTCGTAATATTTCAGATTTCGTACTAATTTCTGTATAAAACCGATGGCTTTTTGTTGTTCCTCCGAACTTACTTCGCCTGCATTTCTTCGGTTTTGATAATTGATAATTCTCTGCGTTTGTTCCTTGCTTTCATCGACTGCCAGTAAAAAACTCCTACTCATATTATCCTCGTAGGTTTCGCCTTTTGTTGTTGCAGATAAAGAACTGAATTGTCCTTTCACGATTTTATGGGAAGATTTGTTGTTTCCTTTTTTGTCTTTAATGGTTACTGAACTTCTCAGAACCTGATTGCTTATAAATTCACGAAGCGCATATAGGGCATCTTCCTTTAATCCGTCCAAGTCTTCGATGATGATTATTTTCTGGAACAGGTCGAACTCGCCCCAGTTGTACAAGCTTGATTCCGTGATTCTCGTAAACCGAAGTACGTCCTCCTGTGGCATCAAGTCCGCTATTCTTGAGATAATATGCGTTTTTCCGCTTCCGCTCGAACCTTGTACCAATGCGTGAAGAGGATTTTTATTGAGATAGCTGATGATAATTAAAAAAAGTAACATCCTGCTGTTTTCTTCCCCGATAATTCCTGCTTTCTCTATCATCTGGTTTAGGGATTTCAATAAATCTTTCTGCTCTAAAAAGTTTATTACGGACAAATTCGGGGATACTTTCGGGGGCACACTCTTGCTTACTTCCGTAAAGTCAGTATTTTTTGTAATCCTGTCAGGACTCGAACCTTTTTCTTTTTCAACTGAAAGAAAAATATCTTTCCGTTTTTCCAACAGCTCTATAAAGATATTTTCATCGTGCAGTTGCAGGGTCTCGTTAACATCCTTGCTAGGAAGTTCAACTGTAGATACTTTGTAATTCTTAAATTCTTCCGCATATTTATCGATCGCTTTTTTTCCTGCATCATCATTATCAAAACAGAAGATAATTTCTTCAAGTTCCTTTAATTGGCTGATGGCTTCAGTTATTTCCGCAGTAAGTCCGTTTGCTCCAAAACAGCTTATCAAACTGTAATTATCTCTGATTTCTTTCATTTGGAGCAGGCTTGCACAGTCTATTATCGCTTCGGTCAATATCAATTTCTTGGTGTCTGATTTTGGGTAACCAGGATAAATGCCTTTTCGGTCTTTTAAATAATAATGTTTGTATTTGTCATCGTTAAGGATAGAGCGGAAGTACATTCCTGCAACTTGATTCTTCTGATTTCTAAGCGCAAAACAGAGACACCATTTAGCAAAGGGGCTGTAGCATTTTTCCTTGGTTCTGCTGTTGATGAGTCCTTTGTCCTGCAATAAACCAACTTCCAAAGCCTGCTTCAAAAGTTCTTCCGTTTTTCGTTCCCCGTGGTGGAACTGCCCTGAGTTATAGCCGATTTCTGTTCTCGTAAGATCCAATCCTCGTTTTTCCAGATATTCTCTTGCAGGTTTTGAGTTGTTGATGGCATTTCTAAAATAAGTAAACATATTCGTTAGGAACTGCTCTCTGCTTACGGTTAAATTTCCGGAACTTGAATTTAAAATCTCTTCAGCTTTTTTTATCGCTTCGTGCTTACTCAGGTTTTCTTTGTGCATAATAAAATCTATCACATCGATACTTTTTCCGTGGGTCTTGCAGTTCGAGGAAAAACAATACACCGTCTGTGTTTTGTAATACACCTGCATCGATGGTGTTTTGTCCTCGTGGAACGGACAGCACATTTTGGCGCTCTTGTCAGGCTTTAATCCATAGTAATGTAGGATGGTGGAGATAGACAGCTGGGATTTTATTTCAGTGATTTCCATAAAAACTTACGTTGTGTTATTTTGATACATTACAAAAGTAAAATAAAAGTATCATTTTAACAACATTAAAATTATCAAAATTACACATATTGCATAATTTGTGCTTTTTAGATAACTTCGTATAAAGTTTTATTTTATGCAAAACATCGGTAAAAACATAAAGAAAATACGTGAGACAAAGGGCTTGACACAGCAAACCATAGCAGACTTAATCTCAATGCACCGCTCTAACTATTCTCGTGTAGAGGCGGGCGACCGTGATGTATCCATTGAAGCTGTTGGGAAAATTGCAAAGTTCTTTAATATGTCTATTGATGATTTAGTAAACTTTGAAGGCGAGATCCCCAATGAAGTAACTTTTGAGGACAAAAACACGATTGAGCAAATGCAACTTATTCAACAACTTGATGAAGAAGATAAAACGACCGTTTTTAAGATTGTCGAGACTATGCTCACAAAGAAAAAATTCAAAGACTTTTTCAATAAAAATGTAGCCGCTTTGTAAATGAAAAGTATCTTATTTTTCTTCTGCTTATCTATTGGTGTTCTTGCCTCTGCTCAGGAAAAGAAAAAAGATTCCGCTACGACTGATAAACTATATGAGTATAAGGCTCGTATCTTTTATCCGACTGATTGCTCTTGCACTGATAGAGTAATTTATAAAGAACTCAAAAAAGGAGACAAGGATTTCAGTCCATATCAATACAAATATCAAAATCCGATTAAATTGGATTCTATTGCTGATGAAAAGAAAAAAGAAGAGATACTTTCCTTTATCCGTAAAATATAATCTCTTTCCATAATAAAAAATCAAACCGCCCCAAGCAGGCGGTTTTTTTGTGCCTAAAATTTCGCTTTTACATCAGCTGACGCTTTTGGACGTCTTAAACCGTTACAATAAATTCAATCACTTTTTTTTCAGAAAAACCGCTTTTGAAGTCGTTCTAAACGACTTTTTCCAACAATCCAGCTTTTGGCGAGGGGTAACCCCTGTACCGTAAATTAAGCAAAAAGTGCTTCGCTCATTTCGCGATGTATCTTGTGAAGTTTTGCGTCACAACTTTTTTTAAGCAGTATTTCTAAGATTGCAAAAAGATGTCCTTTCGGGGGAAGTTTAGCAAAACGTCCTTTGCTCCAAAGTGATATTATTTTTGACCCAGTTGATTTTTTTGATTTTATGTTTTCGTGTAACACATCTTTTCCGGAAGTCAGTGTAAAATTGCACAAAACCCGATGGATACAGACTTTGCAAAACGTGTCCTTTCGTATGAAAAACACTTTTTGGTCTTTTGTCTTTCAATTGAAAAAGGAAAAATAACATCATTATAAGATTGAACAAAGATTTCAATTTTATAAAAACACATAAAAAACGGATAGTATAGAATACTAAAAAAATACAGATATGGAAGCAATAGATTTCAATATAGATACAATTTATAATTTTTTAAACCCCATTATTATGCAAACACTTTCTATTTTAGTAGCAGTTGCATTACTGCTTGTGTTTTTCGTTGGCTTCATCCTGCCACGATTTTTAAGGAGTGACAAGAACATTTTCTTGCGTATGAAGAACCGCCTGTTCGGCGAGTTCGAGTATCATCAAAAGGATAAGGACACTCCTTAACCACAAAAGCAAAAGCGTAACCTTTGGGTTACGCTTTTGTTATTTTATTAATCAGCTCCTCGATGAGCCTGCTCTTTTCTTTCTCTGATTCCAACAGGCGTTCGTATAGCTTTTTGTTCTCCTCATAAGATTCCAGCAGTTTGTCTATTGGATTAAAAGTTGGTTGATAAATCTCTGTTCTCAAAATAGCAATACCGTTATCGTTGGTATTAAATGTATTTGAGATAATATTAAAAAAAGCATCCTCCGAAAAATTCTTCAAAGCTTCAACCGATATTTCCAGCGCCTTGGCGATAGGTTCTAACTTTACATCTTCCAGTTCTTCCGCATTCTCAAACAGGGATACCTTTTGCTGGCTTACACCCAGCAGTTCTGCTAAGGTCTCCTGTTTCATTCCTCGCATTTCCCTGATTCTTGCAATGTTCCTTCCTATATGTTTTTTCACTGTTTCCGCCATTGGTTATGATTTTATCTTACCAAAGATATAAAATTACAGGTCATTCCGCAAAGTCCGTTTTTTACATATTTTATCTTGTAACATACACTTTCCTTTGGTTCAGTACTCGGATTTGTAGGCTCAACTTGCTGTAAAATATTACCAGCATGTCACACAAAATTATTATCCCGAACACACATCCGCAACATCAAAGATTGTCGGATATGATTAACACTTTCGCAAGTAAACACAACGTACTACGTGTATTTATGAGCTATTCCAAGACCTGCCAAAAGCATCTTATCATCATCCATATCAGTGACAGGAACGTTCCTGAAGAAGTTAAAAAAAGCAGATGGGTCAGAAAGGCTCTGGAGCAATGTAATACCCATATCCTCATAATGGGCGAGCAAAATATCAGGGTACACATAAGATTTGGAAGCCTGTATATCAATAGGTATTGTAATGCTTCCACCTTGATGTATAAAAAAGAAGACCACGAGTTTACATATCCTGAACTACCTGAACAACTTAAAAAATTCAAGCAGTTCAGAGAGGATTATTATAATACCCACGACCTTCTGAGTACCGAGATTCGCAAGGCTAAAAAAAGCAGTTCCCTGACAATGGAATATCACATCTATCTATCTCTTTTCGAACATCACGTTCATTTTTTGGAGATTCTCTGCATAGGCGAGTATTTCTCCAATGGTTCGCTTAGCGAACGCCTTATCAGATTGGAAGATTTTCTGCCGGAGATTAAAACGCTGATGTTGAAAAAGACAGAGACTACCTACTTTATTACCGAAGCGTTAAACAGTGCTCAAAAGGCAGACGACCACGAAGATTATATGTACGTTAAAGATGAGTTTGGGGATGCTATTACTGATACGGAACAGAAGTTTTATTATTTGGTAGACCGCATTTTCAGAGAGACAAAAAGAGCGGTCAAAAAACCCGAACAAAAGCCAATATTGATTGAGAACAAAACGGTTTCCCCTTACGAGCCTGTGGTTAAAATATTGACCAAGCATTTCAATATCGAGGAGATTTTCCTTTTCAATCAGCAGGAGATTTATTCTGCCGACCAAAAGACCACTGTTCTATATCTTCTGCTGATAAGCAATAAAATTAGCAATCAAGACCATTTCGATATGATGCAGATGGTCTCTCAACAGACAGAAGGAAGATTCAATATTGTTCCCATTGCGCACTCAAAGGCGTGGATACAGGAGCATCTGTGGGTGTACCAAGAGTTTTTCCAAAAAGTGATGATTCCTGAAAAATCTATTTTCATCTCCGACGTTTCCTCGATAATTCACTGGCATAAAGAGCCATCTAACTATGATACTGACGAGGGCATATACTACAGGCTTTGCAGTGAGCTACTCGAAAATTATAAAATATTGCGCTCACAGGAAGAGCTAAAATCTAATGAAGGAATAGGGCTGATCCTGAGTGGATTCTTCTACAGGGCTTGCGTGATATTCCTATATGTTACCCTTCGATATCGTCCCAATCAAATCAACATCCGTATCTTGTGGAAGCTCTGCCAGTACGTAGACCCTAAGGTAAAAAACCTTGATTACCTTATCCAAAAACTACCCTTTGATTTCTTTGAGTTCCTCAACCCTTCCAAAAACTTGTTCCGGAACTTCTATAATCTTCAGGAGGAACACCTTTCCATACTCGACGAGTTAGCGCAAGGCTTTCTTGACTTCGTGGATAAACAGTTTGATTATTAAAAAATCACTGCAAAAGCAGTGATTTTTTAATAATCTCAACGATTACTACACCTTTTCCCAAGATAATAAAAGGTGGTTAAGTAAATTTAACTCTTCCCTTTTCGATTCATCATTATAAATCGCTTCAATATAACTCATTATCAAACGATATTCATCTTCATTGGATATTTTACCTGTTTCCTTTATTTGAGTAATTTTCCTCTGTATCTTTTTAGAATAAGTCATTAAATCCTTACCAAATTTTTCCCGCAATATTTTATTAAGATCTTCCTGCATTACTGGTGGTCCATCCATTGCCATTTCATTGGTATCATTAAATGCCATTCGTAAACCTTTTAGATAGATCGAGGGACCCACCTCTCTTAAAATTCTTTCTTTTGTTTCTTCACTAAAAGCATCTTTAAACATTTCTCCAAAAGAAGCTTGCTCACTATATTTAGAGTATATAAAATCGATAACCGTAGTACACCAATCTTTTATAAAAGTGGCTTCGATTTCTTGTTTTTCATTTAATTCCTTTTTCATTAGTTCTTTTTTAATAACCTGTAAACGGTGCTAAAGGTCCAAAATATGCGTCTGACATTGAATGATACACTCTACCATAAGGATTAAATTTAGAAACTCCCCTTATAGAGTTTCCTACATTTGGACTACCCACACCGCCATAAGAATCTATTAACTGTTGTTCCCTTCCTCTTATTGCAGAATATCCTGTTGGATATCCTTGAGCTGAAGCATCAAGAACAGGATTACCATATCCGGATAATCTCATATGATGCATTGAAAATCTATTCATCATTATTGAATATGGATCTCCAAAACCACTTGCTCTTCCGGCATATTTTTGTCCATTAGGACCCGTCAAGGTATAAGTTACATATGTTCTATAAGTTGCATCGTAAACTAATGCTCCTGCTAAAACACCAACGATTGCAACATCATCTACAGCTCCTACTACTGTTGCATCATCAGCCAATAATACTCCTGATGTAGCCCAAGCTGCTCCCCAAGGGCTGGTATTCCCCCATCCACCTTTCTGGCTTCCTAAATTAAATCCACCTTGTGCATTCCACTTATCCATATAGGAATTAAACTGACTTTGTATCTGTTGTCCCCATCCAGAACTCTTTCCTGTAAGATAAACAGTCGGAATATTGATAGTTGGCATTCCGCCACCACCGCCTACGCCACGACCTCCGTAAAAGCCTAAAGAAGAATCAAAGTTAAGACCTATCCCGTCGTTATTCATCATATCTCCCCAGTTATTGGAGAATGTCCCGTCGTTGTTATTGGTCCACGTTGTCCCCGAAGCAGAGTGCAGGATTTCATTCATAAATGCCTGCGTGAGCATTCCATTAGGATCAAAGAAGAAAACAGGATTGTTTAATACATAAGCGTAGGGTGATGCAGAATGATAATCTTCTGCTAATTTGTCTATCCCGAACCATCTTCCTAAATCAGGCATATACTGTCTCCAGCCGTAGTCATAAAAACCAGTCTCCTGAAGCTCCTTCTGGTTGTACTTGTAATTGACATAATTACCGCCCGCACCAAAATAACTCTGCGTGTCCTCCTTCCTGTGGTTCATCCCAAACGGATAGTAGTCATTACTGTCGATCGTTTCCAGAACACCTGCGCTGCCTTTGGAGTAACTCAAACGAACATTACCCAAATGGTCTTTGTACTGGTAAATATACTTAGAATTCTGGTAATCATAGTAACCCTCTGCTGTTGGAAAAAAATCCAGCACCGCTACACCTCCCGTACCGCCGCCTGCCTGTGCCTTGCTCTGTGCAGCAGTGAAGATGGTTTCCTGAAATGCAACTTCTGTCCCCTTACCTTCCAAAGGATTAGCCGATACACTGTAATGGGTCGTATACTGGAACCCATCGATATAATCTGTGCTTATTTTATCCTCCATATTGCCAATGGTGGTAGATAGCACTTTATTTATCTTTACACCGCTTGCCAGATATTGGTAAGAGATATTCTGATCATCCGGAAGCTTTAGGTTTTTTATGAGATCCAGATGGTTATAGATAATTGCCTGATATCCTTTGTCCGGCATAGAGGTCATATTGCCATTCACATCATACCCTATCACCTGCCCGCCGCCAGGGTACCCTGTCGGGTTGCCGCTGTCGTCATCGATAGCCGTCACACGGTTCCCACTATAGGTGTAGAGCAGGTTATCTATATATTCTGCGCCCGGACCGGGGATCACATAGGTGGGTGCTGTTCTGCTGAGAGTCACTATATTGCCGTTCAGATCATATCCTGCAGTCTCGTCATATTCCCCAAGCTGAGGTATGGTATTGCCGGGGATCTGGTAGTTGGCAGCAACCAGCCTGTTCAGAAGGTCATAGCGGTAGTTATAACGTTTGGAGATACCACTTGACCCGGTCTTCCAGTCCATTTCCGAGATATTACCGTTGTAGCAGCCTAGCGCATTGGGATTCTGCGGATCATTGTATTTAACACTGTAGCTGAACAGCTTCCCGCTCTGTAACCTTCCGTTGGCGTCAGTATTAAGCCCTGTGAGCCATCCACGGATATTATACTTATAATCTACGCTTTGCAGGGGAGACTGAGCTGTACCTCCCACCTGCTTTTGAGTAACCTGTCCCAGATCATTATAGGTATAGGCAGCCAGCAGCTCTTCCGGGTTGTTGTTGACCTGGTGGTAATGCTTTTTGAGTGCCTGGTATTCGTATTCATATCGGTTCTTTACCTGTATCTCCGTATCGGAGGTGCGTCTCTTGTGCTGGGTAAGGGTTTTGAGGGTTTTGCCTGCAAAATCCAGTGCTATGGAGAATCTGGTATATCCGCCCAGGTGATTGGTTTGGTGCATCCCGATCAGCCGTCCCTTTTCATCATACCAGTTAACTTTTTTGCTCCAGCGGTTATCGTTAGATTCTGAGGCTTTTACATACGATGCTGTTAAAAGGCCTTTGGTACTCCTGTAGGTTGTCACCCCATTACGGGTATAGGTCTGGTAGGCTGTTTTCAATGTGTTCTGTTCCAGAACCGAAGCGGGCAGCGCTTCCGAACCTGTGGGATAGACGTCATAATAATTAACGCTCAGCACCTCGCTAAAGGTAGCGGGATAAGCATTGGTCTTGCTATAGTATACCGTTAGTCCGCTACTTGTGAAAGAGCTCCCTGCCTGCTCATTATTCAGTCCCTTTTGGTTAACTGCATCCTGTACAGACTCTCTGCTTCCTCCCAAAAACCGCCCCGTATATAGCACTCTCCCAAATTGGTCATACTTCGTAAATATCCATTTTCCTTCTCCCTGCATCTTTGCATCCTGGCTTGCAACAAGGCGGTTCTGCTGGTCATACACCATAGACTCCCACCCTTTACCCGGCTGCTTCTTCATGACCTGCCGGTTACGGCTGTCATACAGGTATTGGTAGCACAGATCATTCAAAACGGTGGAACTCACTTGTAGCTGGGTTTTGATCTCCTCGGTTGCCAGTGGGGGAATAACATATACCAGCTGCCCATATTTGTTATAAACATAGTAGGTGTCGGCATACTGGGTCTGCAACACCGGGATGCCGGGTTTACCTACTTTGCTTGTGGTGGATTCCAGTCGTCTAACCAGCAGCACCTGCCCCTGAGAGTTTTTATACTCTATACTCTGTTGCCCGTCCTCATCTGTGATCGTCGTTTTTGATAGCTGGTTAGCAGCATAATAATAGTTATAGGAAATGCTGCTGCTTAACAGCGCATCCGGATAAGAGGCCGTTGTAAGAAAACGCAACACTTCATTAGCATCGTTCGTAGAATAGCTGATCCTCCTGGTATGGTCGCCGTCTTTATGCCAGACGTCTCCCGGGGAGGCCGATACCGTCACTCTTTCCAGTGGAGAGCCATCTAAAACCGTTTCGCTATAAGCATTGGCAACATGGTAGTATGAGTTGATCGTAGCGCCGTTAACAGCCTGAAAGTTAAGCCCTGAACCGGAAACCGGGTACGGCAGATAACTCTTAAGTGCCTGTCCGTTATGATCATACTCTGTAATTGTCACTATATCCTTGCCCGTAGGAGACCCCTGAGCAACAATGCTTTGCTTGGGACGGCCCAAACCATCCATATATTGGATGCTCTCAGACTTCTCACTGTTATCATCCGATAACCGGGTAACGGTTTTGATATAATTCTCTGACTGGCTCTGCGCTAAGCTTAAGACAAAAAGAAATAAGCTAAATAAATATAATAATTTCTTCATTGGTTTTTAGTTTATGGCTTGTGGTGATACTCGATTTCCTTGATGATAACTCCGTCTGCATTTTTTACACGTTGCAGACGATTCATAGCATCGTACTCATAGATCTCTTTGATCCCACTGGGTGGGATAACCTCACTTACGCCCACCAGGGGGTAATAACTATAGCAGGTGACCTGGTAATCTGCAGAATTAGTAGTTCTGAAACTTTCCAATGCAGATACAAAAGCTGTCTCTTTAGCAGCAAAATCTGTTGTAGCATTGGCATAGTCATCAGACAGGGCCACAAGATTATTGATAGCAGCGGCATCCAGCTGGTTCAGTTTTGCTCCTTCAATCTTAACAATAAGCGATGTCTTGTTATATCCCCAGATCATTGTTACCGGAAAGCCTTCACCTTGGGCATTGGGAGATATTGTATACTGTACAATATTTCCCCTTTCATCATAGCTGTCAAACTTAACATCTTTTTTGGCTGTCCCGGCATTGCTCAGGTCATTCATACTATAAGATAAATTGTAACTGGGATAGATATTACCTGTATTTTCATATTTTACCTCTGCCTTTGAAATGACTTCACCATTTTTCTTTATTTCGGTTTCCAATGGAGTGGTAAGGATATTTTTATCTATTAGGTTCGTAGATCCTTTATCACTTGCATATTGGTAAAAAGCCTCGTCTGTGGTCCCATCAGAATTGGTGATTGTGCTATGGATAACATTGTAATTGCCGGAATCTCTTTCAGATTCAGAGATGACCTCCAGATGCCTGGAAGCATTATCAAAATAGGTTTTGGCAGTATTGATTTCTTTCTTTAGAAAAGCAGTTTTGGTATAATAGCCGGAATGATGACCTTCAAAATAGTCTGGCATATCAATCTCATTAATCACCGGATCAAAAATATTTTGGGCTTTCAAATAATTTTGTGCGTCAAATACTTCTTCTTTATACAGCAGTCCGTTTTTTGTAAGATTAAGATAAGGCCAATAACTATAATTAGAAGAGGATTGGGTACGGGGATAATCGGCAGGTGTTTTATATGTATACTGACTATAGCCCATGCCATTCCCTTTTTTTACCGTGACATTTTTGTATAACATAGCAGTTGTATAGGCGAACACATCCGAACCTGTGCTATAAGTTGAAAATTCATAATACTCTCCGCTGGAATTATTAGGATTTGCAAATTGATCGTATTGATAAGCAGTTACGAATTCTGGTACTGTTCCAGGTGCGGCACTGTTATATTGCTTGATATTTTTTATACGGAGTCCATACCCCGGTGTATAACGCTCATTCTTCAAAGGGAGTGCAAGGGTCTTTTGTTCATGTAATTCTATATAACCATTACCTCCGGTTCCTTTAACTTCGATCTGATAGATACCCGGGGTCAGATTATAGCTTAATACTCCAAAATCCAAATCAGGATTAGAACATACATTGGATCTAACAGGCACAGCAATATTATTTTTTTTCAGACTAGCAGTCATATATAATGTTTCAAGTCCTGTATAAGGGCTTGTACCTCCTATCGGCAAAGGATACTTTTCACTAGTCACGGTTTTCATATAGATGACCTTGGGCTCATCAATCGTAAACTCTAAAATTTGAGTGCCGTACGGTTGATGCAGGTTAAAATATAGAGCATCATCCCCTAATAATTTTGTATACTGCACCTCGGGGTCCATTCTGGTTTGAAGTTCTGTCTGGTAATAAAGAGAAGGATTTGCCCGGTCAAAATATTCTTTATGAAGCTCATAATCATATTCGGTAAAACCTCCCGTAGGATAAATAATACGGTTAAGAACACCTCCACCTAATGTCCATGGCTTAGGATTTGCGGTCGAGTAGTTAAAATCTACAGAGAAAAATGCATGCCGACAGAGCCCCTCTAAACCGTATGCATTGGAGTCCTTGTGAATACGGAAATCTTCTTCACTTTTTTCCTGGTCATAACCAAAACTTGTCTGTTCATAGTCTGTAGTATTCTGTCCATATTTTTTTATCCCTGTCAGAACATCATTGTTATAATCAAAAATATAACGGCTGATCTGTTTCCCGCCCGGCGTGGTTAATGATATGAAATTAAGCTTAAAAGGCTCTCCTAAATCCTGATTCTGATGGTTAGAATAATTGAAATTGATAACTCCTATCCCGTTCATAGTCATCTTAGAAGGTTTCAGCACTTTTTTTGCAATGCCGGTTCCATCTAGAAATGGCTTTTGATAGACGTAACCATATTCTATATTAAGGAAATCTGTACTCTGGGAGTTACTTTTGTTGGTGATTTTCGTCAAATAAAAAATACTGCTGTATACGCCTCCAGAAAAATCTATAGCCGTTTTATCAAAAAAATATTCGTTACCCTGTGTATCCGTTATCGTCAACGTTTCAAAAAAATCGTATGTACTATTAGCTTTTCGTGTAAAATTGATTTTTATGTTAGAGGGCGTCAGAGATAAGATTCTGATTTCTCCGGAATACGCACCTTCTATAATCTTAAATTTTCCTGAATAGCCAGGTATCGAATAATAATAGATATCATCCAAGTTTGACAGATCGGTAGTTTTGTCAAGTGAACTGCCAATTTCCCGTGTTATTGCATACAGATTGGATACAGACCAGCCTATTCCTAATTCAGTATTTCCTTTGATTTGATTTTTCAGTACGGGAGAATAATTGGCTGAAATATTGATCTCCGTATTTCCTAATTTTTGAGATATTAAAGGAACTCCTATATTTGCTGTTCCACTCACTATTGATGGCGGTGAATTGATATAGGTTGACAACGCAGCAGCCGATGCGACCGGATGCCCACCTCCGGTATCATAAGACGCTTGTGATTTGGCATTATTAATCAATAGAAGGTAAATAAAAATTACTATTTTCTTTCTCATAATTTATGTTTTTTACTCTTTCACGATTTTAGCAGTTAGTTTTTTGTTTTGCTGGGTTGGGATACTCGCTTTGATGATGTAAACGCCCTGTGGTAGTTTACTCGTATCAATCTTCGTCACCCTGTTTTTGGTGCTCAGGGTCTGGATCACCTTGCCCGTCATATCATAAACATAAACATCTGCACTCTCGAAGTCCAGCCCGATCTCCACATAACAGTAATCCTTCACAGGATTCGGGTAGATCTGGATGTCCTTGTTCTCCATCAGGTCTTCAATTTGTTTATCCTCAAGCTTCACCACCTTCCAGTTCTCTTTTCCTAGTTCCTCAGCGCTTGTCCCTGCCAGGATATATGAGCCGTCCCTGTTCAGTAATGCGGATGTCAAACGTTCTTCCTTTTTCTTGTCCCTGCCTTCAACATACTTTCGCCACACTTCTTTACCATTCCTGTCAATGTAAAGCATCCAGAACGTCTCATCATTCTTCTCAACCTTACCTTCTGACTGCGTGTAACCACCAATCAGAAATCCCTTGGTTGTTGGTTCTTCATTGTTGGTTGATGGGTTTTTTATTGTGTTAAGGCTCATCATCACATCCCGGTTCTTAAAGTTGTAAGACTGCTGCCACTGCTCATTACCGTCTTCATCCAATGCCAGCACCCAAAGGTCTGTCCCCTCCTCCAGCTTCGCTCTCTTGTTGCCCGAGGTTTCCGAGCGGCTCTCGCCACCAATGATGTAACCCGAGTCTGTCAAAGCCATGGTTTGAACATGGTCGTCCTCGCTGCCGCCGAAGTTCTTCTCCCACTGGACATTGCCATTCTTATCCAGTTTTATGATCCAGTAATCGCCCTCGCCGTAGTTATTGCTGGTTTTGGGGTAATAGTTGACAGATCCTTCGGCTCCGCTCAGGATGACGTTGCTGCTATTGCCGGATTGAGTATTTGCCATGCTGAGCGAAGTCGAAGCATCTCCTTTGTTTTGAACTGAATTGTTTGATAACCCAACAGCAGGCGAGGTGCCCATACCTTGTGCCTTTGTCCCTGTCATGCTGAGCGCAGTCGAAGCATCTCCTTTGTTTTGTTCTGAACCATTTTTAACGTTGACCAGAGTCGAAGAATTGCTGATCCTTGACCGCTGATCATTAATCATTGATAATTCATCATTCCCAATAGCACCGCTCCTGGAATAGATGCCCATCAAGACACCGCCGTCTTTCGTCGGGATCACTTTCTCCACTTCATCCAGGCCTTTGCCACCCAGAATTAATTGACTAATGATCCTGCCTTTCTTATCCAGCTTAATGACCAGAACATCTTTGGAGCCGTAACCTGATTTTGGATGATTGGTAGAGCCTGCAACAATATAGCCTTCGTCCGTAGTTTGGGTAACGCTTCGCGCTTCTTCGCTGTATCTTGTACCGATGGTTTTCTGCCACTGTTCTTCCCCATTCTCATCAATCTTGATAACCCAGATATCCGACGAACCATTAGATTTATCTTTCTTATCCAATCCTAAAGACGAATACGAAGTCCCTGCCAACAAAAAGCCACCTTCCCTGGTTGAAACGGTGGCGCTGAGATAATCATGCTGATTCCCTGAAAAATACTTCTCCCAAACCTTCTGACCCTGCTGGTCCAGCTTAAGGATATGGTAATCGTAACCTTTGTTTTGATTGTGAGTTGATGATGGATTTACTGCAGTTGAGCCGGAGCTGTCACCCTGAGCCTGCCGAAGGGTCTGAATGGATGATCCCGAAACTAAGTATTGTCCATCGATCGTAACCGCCAGTCCGGAAAGAAAATCCTGTGTCCCGGAGTCGAGATTCTTTTGCCAGGAAATCTTCTGCGAAAAGAGTACAGCAGAACCCAGCACCAATAGTGTGGTAGAAATCTTTTTCATAATTTGAGTTTTTATAGTTACTAATCAAATCAGTTGCAATATTATCAACTGATAACGTCAAAACATGACGCTTTATAATTTTTCCGGTAAAAATAATATATTTTTCTGAAATTAAATTATACTTAATAAAAAAAGACATTTTATAAAAAATCCACTCTTGCGAGTGGATCTCCTGCATCAGTTCACCAGATATTGACCGAGGTAGAAACTTATGGAAGCAGCCGTCTGCTTTTCATTATTCAGAAAGGCATAGACTTCCATTGTTTTACCCAGGCAATACGCAGGAAGCGTGACGTCTGCCATCAGGTCGGAGCGCATCACGATACCCTCATAGATCTCCCAGTTCTTCAGCTCTTCGCAGTAGCACACCAGGCTGACCTGATCTGCCGGTGCGGCATTGCCCTGCGTGCTGTTATCTTCCCACTCCAGGTGCAGCACACCGCCTGGCTGCGTAGTGAGCACTGCATTCTGGAAGCTGGTGAGTTCGCCACGGGTAATCAGTACTTTGTTGTAGATCAGCTCCGGCAGACCAGCCACCACCTGTATCGCCTCACTAATTGTATAGGGCACCGCCAGGTTCACCCTGGATTTTACCCCACTCTCTGACCCGAAATACAACGACTGGATTGACTTAACAGGTTGCAAAAAGCTGATCGCCAGCTTAAACTTCATCTGCTGCTCAAGCTGCTTTTCCGTTGGGTTGCGTTTTGAAATTTTAGGACGGCTGCGGATGATGTCCAGACCACGCCAGTTAGCGCCTACTACTGTTCCTACTTTACCGGAGAATCCGCCAAGGATTCCTTTGTTTAATGTTGCCATATCAAAGATTTTTAAAATTTGTAACACGAAGGTATTGCAGAAAACAACAGCCTGTACACCCCTGACCGGTTTTGACCGGTTCTGACTGGTTTTGACTGGTCATGTGTTGTATTCCTTCGGGAATTGTTCGGAAATCCTTCGGGTCTTCTTCGGAAAAAACATCCTTTTTCCGAACAAATCCCGAAGAAGCGTGGGAGAAAAGTGGAATTAATCCGAGAAAACAAAAAGCTTTTCCAGCTAGAATCTGTTTTAATTTTTAAGTAAAATGTTAAAAACATCAAAATTTTATTACATTTGTTTCTTTCATAAATTTTTAACCTAATATGAGTTCACTTTTCAGAAGAAAACACTACGCAGAAAATACAGATAACGGGCAACTGAATCGGGTTTTAGGCACTTGGGATATTGTATTTTTTGGTATTGCAGCCATTATTGGTGCGGGAAGCTTCAGTAGTTTAGGAGAAGCGATTTTCCGAGGCGGTCCGGGTGTTATTGTTTTATATCTGATTTGTGGCTTTGCCTGTGCTTTTACAGCGCTTTGTTACGCCGAATTTGCGAGCAGGATTCCAACCGCAGGAAGTGCTTATACTTATGCTTACGCCAGTTTCGGGGAATTGATTGCCTGGGTTATTGGATGGGCTTTGATTATGGAATATTCTTTCGGAAATATCTATGTTGCCTTTTCATGGTCTGATTATTTCACCAGTTTCATGGGAAGAATCGGGGTTCATATTCCGGATTATTTTACCTGCAGTTACACAGAAGCTAAAAAAGCAGTTCTCAATCATTCGACTAATACGGAATTGATTAATGCCTGGAAATCCGCTCCTGTCATTGGAAATCTGAGAATCATTGTTGACATTCCTGCTTTGATTATCAACGGGTTAATTACCTGGCTTTGTTATCAGGGAATTAAGGAAAGTAAGAACTTCAATAACTTTTTTGTGATTCTAAAGTTATTCGTGATTCTTCTCGTAATTGCAGTTGGTGTCGCTTATGTGAATACAGGGAACTGGTTTCCGACAAGTTCTATAGCTTCGGAACCTTCCTTTATGCCAAACGGATTTGCTGGTGTAATGTCTGCGGTTTCAGGTGTTTTCTTTGCTTATATCGGTTTTGACGCGATTTCTGTTCTGTCAGAAGAAACCAAAAATCCTCAGAAAGACCTTCCAAAAGGTATGTTGATCTCATTGGGACTTTGTACCGTTATCTATATTATTCTGACTTTAGTTTTAACCGGATTAGTCGATTACAGAAAATTTGACGGAATCGGCGACCCTTTATCGTTTGTATTTGACAAATCGAATCTCAATCTTCCGTGGATGGAATTCATCGTTGCTCTCATTGCTATTGTAGCAATTACGACCGTTCTTTTGGTTTTCCAGATGGGCCAGCCGAGAATCTGGATGGCAATGTCCAGAGACGGGCTTTTGCCAAGAAAATTCCAGGAGGTTCACAGCAAAAACAAAGTACCTTCTTTTGCAACAGTTATTACAGGAATTGTAGTTGGCGTTCCGATTCTGTTCACCGATAAAACTTTCGTTCTTGATTTTACAAGCATCGGGACTATTTTTGCTTTCGTTTTGGTTTGCGGTGGTGTTCTAATGCTGCCTCCAAAAGAAAAAATCAAAGGCAGATTCCATTTACCTTATATTAATGGCAAATTATTTTTCCCATTAATTTTTATTGGCGGATTAATATTCTTCTATTTCTACCAGCCGGCATTCTTTCAAAATTTATTGAATATCAGTGATCCGAATGAAGGCGAATTCCGTTTGGCAATTATAGTTTTCATTATAGTTAATCTGGTTTTATGTGGCTTGGCTTTTGTTAAAAATCTTTCATTAATCCCTTTGATCGGTCTTAGTTCATGTCTTTATCTGTTAACCGGGATGAGTCATGAAAATTGGTTCTGGTTTGGACTGTGGTTTGCTATAGGTTTGATAATTTATTTCCTTTATGGATATAAAAACAGCAAACTAAATCAAACCGGGAATGGAGTCTCATAACAGAATTAAAACCTATAAGGAATTTTATCAATTTTATCTTACAGAACACAGTAAACCACTCACAAAAGTGTTTCATTTCATTGGAATACTGTTGGTTTTCATAGTAGTTTTTTATGTTATCAAATCCGGAAAGGAGCGATTTCTTTGGTATTGCCCGATTTTCGGGTATGGTTTTGCATGGTTCAGCCATGCTGTATTTGAAAAAAATACGCCAGCCACATTCAAATATCCCATCTGGTCGTTACTTTCTGATTTCAGATTATTTTTCGAATTACTGATAGGAAAACAAAAATTTTCAAAATAAATAATGATTGTAGTAAATTTATTGTCTATCTCATAATGAAGAATTTCATCAAAACTAATATTTCTCAGGATTCTTTGGCGCTTTTGCTTGTTCATGCTCCGATAGCAATGTCTATGTTGGTTGGTGATGATTTTGTTATCAAGGTTGCTAATCCGCAAATGCTCCAGCTCTGGGGAAAACCTCCACAAATTATCGGCACCAAATTAATTGATGCATTGCCGGAACTGGAAGGTCAGCCTTTCATGGAAATTCTTTCGAATGTAAAAACTACCGGTAAGCCTTATAAAGGTTATAAAGAGAAATGCTATCTGGTAAGAAACGGAATAACCGAAAAATGTTTTTTCGACTTCATCTATGCACCAATCTATAACGATGACGAAAGCGAAATCATAGGAATCAGTGTAGTCGCAACAGAAGTGACAGAGCAGGTTTTAGCAGAAATAAAACTTGCGGAAACCGAATATAAATTCGAAAATCTGATCAAAGAATCCGACTACTCTATTGCCTTATATAAGGGTGAGGATCTGATTATTGATATGGCAAACGATACAATGCTCCACACCTGGGGTAAAGACAAATCGGTTATCGGAAAAAAATTAGCGGAAGCCTTACCGGAACTGGACGGTCAGCCATTCATTAATATTCTGAAAGATATTTTCAAAACCAAAAAAACATACGCTGCAAAAGAAGATAAAGTGTTGCTGGAAGTTGATGGCATACTGAAGACTTTATATTTTAATTTTTCTTATAAACCGCTTATCAATCCCAACGGAGAAGTTTACGCGATCCTGAATTTTGCAACCAATGTTACCGATCTTGTTCTCGCGAAAAAAGAGATCGAAGAAAAAGAAGAAAAATACAGAAACCTGGCGGACAGTCTACCGATTATCATCTGGACTGCGGATAAAGACGGCAATATAGATTACTATAACAAAAAATGGTATGAGTATACCGGGTTTGAAGGAATAGATAACAGAGAGGCGGCAACACATAAGATCCTGCATCCTGATGACATCAACCGGGCAATGCAGACCTGGAATAATAGCCAGAAAAACAAGTCACCCTATGAGATCGAATATCAGTTCCGGGATTATAAATCAGAAGATTCTTACAGATGGTTTTTAGGCAGGGCAATTCCAATAAAAGATCCTAATGAAGATGTTATCCAATGGATCGGCACTTGTACGGATATTAACGAATTCAAGCAGTTCCAGCAGCAGAAAGATAATTTTCTTGGTATTGCAAGTCATGAGCTCAAAACACCGTTAACAAGCCTCAAGCTCTATTCTCAATACCTTGAAAAGAATCTGAGAAAGCAGGACGATAACAACAATGCGGATGTTGCCAAAAAAATGGATGACCAGATCAATAAATTAACGGCACTTGTTAATGATCTGTTGGACGTTACAAAAATCCAGAACGGGAAAATCCTTCTCAATAAATCTGATTTTAATTTTGATGAACTGGTTAACGAGATCATCACAGAACAACAGATGAGCACCAGCCACAGGATCTATCTTGAAGCAGAGAATATCGGGAATATCTATGGAGACAGGCATCGTATTTCGCAGGTAATGAGCAATCTTATCAGCAATGCTATCAAGTATTCTCCAAATTCTGATAAAATCCAGATCACGACAAAACTAACCGAAGAAGGCTGCGTCCTGTTCTCTGTAAGAGATTATGGAATTGGTATTCCCGAGGATAAAAAAGATAAAGTTTTTGAGCAATATTACAGGGTCAGCGGAAGTAAGGAACATACCTTTCCGGGACTTGGATTAGGTCTTTACATCTCTTCCGAGATTATCCAAAGAAGCGGTGGCAGGATTTTTGTAAATTCTGTTGAAGGAAAAGGGTCTGATTTTTGTTTTGAGATTCCGAAAGCCGATAACCCACACTAATTACTTAGAATTATTTACAAAAAATGTCAAATTCAAAAAAAATAATAGTTGTCGATGACAGTCCTGCAATTTTGGATTCAGTGAAATTAATGCTTAATATGGAAGGCTTTGATGTCATGAATTATGAAAAAGGATCCGAAATGTTTAATTCTCTTACGATCTCCTCAAAGCCGGATGTTATACTGATGGATATGTGGCTATCCGGAGAAGATGGAAGAGATATCTGTAAAATGTTAAAAGCACACCAGGACTTCAAAAATATTCCTGTGGTCATAATGTCCGCAAGCCGGGGCTTGGGAGATTCTGCAATAGAGAGCGGCGCTATAGACTTCATCCCGAAACCTTTTGATTTGGGAGAAATTGTAGAAAAAATCAGATATTATTCCAGCAGTTCTGCAGAATAATGTATTCTCGAAGTTTAATATATCTTCTACTCTTTTTCTCAAAGACGTTGCAATCATTCAACTCTTAAAATTTATGGACAAATAATACTCAATAAAAAAGCAGTTTAAAAATTTTAAACTGCTTTTCTTTCTTCAATGGTTGAAAAATTAGAAATCGACCGTCTCTGGATTTAAGCCGGAAAAACCTGTTTCTTGCAAAGTTTTTAAAGCTTTCATATCACTTTCCGTAATTTTAAATCTTTCAAAATGAAGATTGTTTTTTATATTTTCAGGATTTTCAGATTTAGGCAAAACAATTACGCCGGATTGCAGACAAAACTGAATGCACAGAATCGCAGGAGAAACTCCATAATGATCTGCAATTTCTTTCAGATCTTCATCCTTCAACAATCTTCCTGAACCGATAGGACTCCAGGCTTCTATTGCGATTCCGTTCTCTTTACAAAAATCTACAACACCCTGCTGAACATAACCAGGATGAAACTCTATCTGATTAACTGCCGGAATTACTTCTGCAGTTTCCAGCAAGGCTTCCAGATGCGGAAGCATAAAATTGCTGACACCAATGGTTTTTACAACGCCGGATTTATACAGTTCTTCCATGGCCTTCCACGTTTCCGCATTGATTTCTTTCCAGTTTTCAAATTGTTTCGCATTAGCAGGCCAGTGGATCAATAGCAGATCCAGATAATCGGTTTTCAGTTTTTTGAGAGACTGTTCTAAAGAATATTTTACACCATGTGCGCTTCTGTTGCTGTTCCATATTTTGGTCGTGAGATACAGATCTTTTCTTGCGATACCCGATTCTTCAATAGCCTCTCCTATTTGCGCTTCGTTCCCATAGATATCGGCTGTATCAATATGCCTGTAACCAACTTCCAAAGCTATTTTCACGGTTTCCTGAACACTTTCTGTCGTCTGCCATGTTCCAAAGCCAATCTCAGGAATCTCTGTACCGTTGTTAAGAATTACGTTCTTCATTTTTAAATATTTTGATTTTTCGAAAGCCAAAATTACGCCAATGGAAAGAGATTCTAAAATAATTTGGCTAATAGAAAAATCAAAAAATTATAATGATTCTTGTGATGATATTTTATAAATTTGAACTATGGAAAAACAGGAATTCGGATTACTTGGTAAGAATATCTCTTACTCTTTTTCAAAGAAATATTTCGAGGAAAAATTCAAAAAATTATTTTTAAAAAATCATTCATACAATTTCTTTGATATCTCTGAAATTGAAAATGTTACACGTTTTCTGGAAAACCCTAATCTTGTCGGGATGAATGTCACAATTCCCTATAAGCAAGCCATCATTCCTTTTCTTGATGAACTGAGCGACGAAGCTTTACAAATTGGCGCTGTGAATTGCGTAAGTTTTCAAAACGGAAAAAAAATCGGTTATAATACAGACGCTTTCGGGTTTGAGAAGACTCTTCTCATTAATAAAAAAGATTACCACAAAAAAGCTTTGATCCTGGGTGATGGCGGTGCTGCGAAAGCTGTGAAATACATTTTGGATAAGCATAACATCGAACATCAAACCGTTTCCAGAAAATCCGAAATTAATTTTGAAAATCTGACCGAAGATTTGGTAAAAGATTCATTATTGATTATCCAGACAACACCAGTTGGAACTTTCCCGAATGTTGATGATTCTGTTCAATTTCCTTTCGATGCAATTACGGATAAACATTACGTTATCGATTTGATTTACAATCCCTCAGAAACCGCTTTTCTAAGACATTGTGCAGAAAAAGGCGCTACAACCTTGAATGGTTTTTATATGCTGGAACAGCAGGCGGAAAAAGCCTGGCAGATTTGGAATAGTTGATTTACAAATAATCTTTAATGATTTTCCAACTTTCCAATTTCTCCTCAAACTTCACCGTATGAAGTGGGCTTGTTGAAGGCAAAACTTTAATCGGGATTTTGAAATTCTTGCCTAGAATCTTCAGAAGGTTTTTGTAAGACTTCTGTCCGTTGCAGAAGATGATTTTGATATTGGGATGACTTTCTATCAGTTGAGGAATATTGTTATCAATTTCATTTTTGATTTCCGTATCCAGGCTTCCTTTTCTTTCGCAGCTTTCGATAACATCCCAAAGAGCGATTTTGTTTTCTTTCAATAAATCTATTCTTTCTTGATAGTCCAAAGAAAATTCCTCATCAAAAAGGTGAAATAGTATTTTCCAGAACTGATTCTGTGGATGCGCATAATATTGCTGCATCTCCAAAGACTTAACACCCGGAACAGAACCGAGAATCAGAATTTGTGAATCTTTATCTACAATTGGTGGAAAAGAATTGATTCGGTTCATTTTGTTTATCGCAAAGTCGTAAAATTCATTTAATTGATTAGTAATAAAAGTCGCAAAGTTCCTATTTAAAGAAGTTAAATCTTTGTGCTTTGAAAATATAATTTAAAATTAAAATTTTGTGCCTTTGCGTTAAAATTCTACTTAAGATTATCCAGAATTTTGAACAGAGCATTACTGATGCTTCCGCCCTGATAATTATTGAGAATAATGGAAAACACATAATTCTTCCCATTTTTAGAAGTCTGATAACCTGCAAAAGATTTGCTGTCCTTGATTGTTCCGCTTTTCATTTTGATGCCATTCTGAGTAGGGAAACCTTCATAAAAAGCATCGAACCAATTTTGTTTTTTAGCATATAAAAGAGCCTGAACCTGGGCTTTTGCAGAAACATAATTCTGGGGTGACAATCCGCTTCCATCCGCGAAATTGATCATCATCGGATTGATCCCTTTTGATTTCCAGAAATCTTTGAGAAAATCAACACCCGTTTCAAAAGTTGGATTATTTCGTTTTTCTTTTGCCATTGTTTTGATCAGCGTTTCTCCATAAAGATTGATACTTTTTCTTAAAAACCAATAGACAATTTTGTCAAGAGTTGGCGATTTATATTCAAAAATCTGATTCTGAACCGGAGCTTTTAAAATTGATTTTCCGGCAAGCTTTTCATTATAATAAGTTGTGATTTTACCGGAAATTGAAATACCATTGTCTTCCAGCAATTTTTTGATTTCGACAGCCAGCTGCATTGGTGGATTCGGGGTTGCGCCGGAAACTGTTGATACTTTTCCTGCGGGTAACATTCCATTGATCATTGCGGTTTCGGAATGTGGTGCTGTGAAGATCAGACTCTGGTCAGAACTTCCACCCGTTTTCAGTTCATTGATCCAATTCACATTATCCAAATCGTAGGAAAGACTCTTGAATTGGCTTCCATTAATATTAATATCAAATTGGTTCTCTCTCCAATTAACTCCAAAAGTTCCTGCACCGTAATAATTCCCCAAATCATTCCACGGCCAACCGCCGGGTGTACTTTGAAAATCGAAATAAGAATCATCGATAATCAGATTGCCTGATATTTTTTTGATTCCAGATTTCTTAATAGCTTCTAATAATTGTTGTTTGAAATTTTCCGGTTTGTAATTCTCATAGCGCCAAGTTCCCAAAGTCGGGTCACCATTGGAAGTAATGTAAAAATCGCCGTCCAGATTGCCATTCGATATTTTCCCAGAATATGAAGCGGCTGTTTTGAACTGATAATTCTTCCCCAACGTTTCCAACGCCGCTGCTGATGTAAAAATCTTTTGTGTACTGGCCGTAGAAAGTCCTTTGTTCCCATTGTATTCATAAACCAAGTTTCCATTCTCATCCGAAACATAGAACGAAAGATTGGCTGACAAAGCATTGGAAGTGGACAGCATTTCTTTCACTGATTTGTCCAGTTGATCAGAAACAGATTGTGAAAAGTAGGTGTGTGAGACGAGTAGTGGGATTAAAAGGAAGTACTTCATTAATGCTTATTCTTTTATTATTTTCTCAGAAATGGTTTTGCCATTTTCTAATTGTGTCCTGATAATATAGATGCCTTTGGGAAAACTGTTTACATTGTACTTATTAGATGCCGTATATTCCTTCAACAATTTACCATCTGATGAATAAAGCTGGACGGTTTTTACTTCTTTATTACTTATAAGAAAATAATCCGTTACAGGATTCGGATAGATTTGTAATGCTGATTTGTCAGTTTCTGAAACACTAAGTCTGGAACAAGAAATTTGCACTGGAACATTGACAGATCCTGTAATTATATCAGATATCTGTCCATAAGCATTCTCGCCCATCCCCCAAAAAGAACCATCTGACTTTAATAACAGTTGAGCAGTTTCTGTTGTCTTTACATAGGCCCAATCTGAGCTGTTACCTATTCGGAATATTTTATAGTCCCAGCTAGCGCCTCCTGGATTTGTTCCACCACCCCAATTCCAAAGTGTTCCGTTTGTTTTTATAGCATAGGTAGCATTATTGCCCACCGTCAGGCTCTGCCAATTATTCGCAACGCCCATCCTTGTAGGCACCACTGCATCTTCAATATTAATATCTGCATATTGCCCCTGTCCATTTTCACCCCACATCCAAATTGAACCATTATTTTTGATGGCAGCACTGTATCGGAAACCCGCTGCAACGTCTTTCCAATCGGTATCATTACCTATTTTTGTAGGAATATACTTATTAACAAGCGTTCCATCGCCCAGCTCACCATTCAAGTTACGACCCCAGGCCCAAAGGGAACCATCATTTTTCAAAGCGAACGTATGAAAACCGCAACCACCGGTAGCTGTCTTCCAGTCCGTGTCGGTTCCTATTTGTGTAGGAGATGATTTGCTGACTGTAGTGCCATTCCCCAATTCTCCAAACTGGTTTCTGCCCCAGCCCCACATCGAACCATTATTTTTGATAGCGATCGTATTCGCACTGGTAGTATGCAGACTTTTCCAATCGGTATCTGTACCTATTCTTACAGGAGTAAGTCTTCTTATAGTGGTACCATCACCTAATTGACCAAATTGATTATCTCCCCAAGCCCATAGTGAGCCATCCGTTTTGATAGCAAGGGTAAAATAATACCCTGTTGCTACAGTCTTCCAATCATTATCCGAACCTATTCTTGTGGGAGTTTTTTTATTAACATTAGTGCCATCCCCTAACTGCCCGTAATAATTATATCCCCACGAGTAAAGAGCACCATCTGTTGTTACTGCCACTATATGCGGTCCACCACTGGCTACTGATTTCCAGCATTGCGCACTTATACAAATAGTAGTGAAGATAGAAAGTAATATAATTGTCAATTTATTAGTCATAGTATTATTTTTAATGGTTATTAGTTTTAATTAATATTAACTTGTGGGTGTTTCTCCCGTTTCATCAGGCACCGTCAACAACAGATTATACTGCTCTATCAAAGCATTCAGTTGGTTAATGACAGTGCTGTAAGGCGATGGCGGCGTTTCTACCAGCAAATGTAATGCATTGATCCTATCTCTCAATGCAAAATAAACGGAATTGGTCTCCTCTCTTTTGATCTTCAGAGTTTCCGGTGTGGCATTGCCATAGTCTTGAGTCCGGTCCAGATAACGGGTACTGAATTCTGTATTGATGCTTCCCAACTCGTTTTTCCAATTTCTCAGCCCCAATGTATCAATGGCCTGGCTAAGCTCCGGTTTGTTGTCCCAGTCATTCATGAGACTATTGATGGTCGCAGTCTCTGCCTGATAATTGAGTCTGGCAATACCAGAGCCATACAGTTTGAAGTTGGCGAGCAAAGCTTCTGCTGCCTGTTTTGTATCCTCCTCATAATGGTATGAGTAGCCCAATGCGATGTAATAGATCCCGTTTACTACCGCATCTCTCCTCTCATCCAAAACCAAAAGCTCTTGAGAAATAGGATTTGCCAAAACCTTTTTGAACAGGTTTTCCAGTTCATTGGTTTTGTCAGAAAGGTCTTTGTACTTGGTTACTATCTGCAAAACTTCAGGATTGTTTCTTAAAATAATTTCTAAAAAGTCTTTTTGGAATTGTAGATAGTTTGCATTTCGAAGATTGTGCAAGTCAATTGATTTGATCATTTTATATGTGTTTTTGAATTAGGGCTTAAAGATAACAATATTTAAAGATTAAGAGAAAGTTTTTAAGTTTTCCAAAATTAATTAACATAAGCCGGAAAATCTGTTGCAGGGATGTGATAAGGCTTCTGCTTATGTGTAACGTATGTTGCAGGGGTACAACAGGTTTTCCGGAACAGCGGAAAGCTTGTCACAAGAGCGTACTCCTTCTTCCGGAAAAGCGGATCATCTGCTGCAACCGTGTTTTAAACTTCTCTCTTTAAGTATTATTCCAAACAGTTCTTATTAAAAGAATTAAACTTTGTTAAAAATAAACTAATCTTGATAATAACCATATTTAGAAAAAATTTTAATCCTAACTTTGATGGAAATTAGAATTATGCCGAAGAAGAACCGCAAAAAAGAAGAGTTATATAATGTTATTACCCATGGTTTTGGAGCGATTCTATCTCTGGTGGCTTTGGTTCTGATGATTACTTATTCCGTTATTAGCGAAAATTCTATTGCAATTGCATCATCTTTGGTTTTTGGACTGAGTTTGATTATACTCTACTCTGCTTCTACCGTTTATCACGCTGTTTACAAACTGAGATGGAAAAAAATCTGCCAGAGAATCGACCATCTAAGCATCTATCTTCTCATCGCTGGAACATATACACCCATCGCATTACTCGGGCTGAAAGGCGCTTGGGGATGGGCGATGTTTGGTGTGATTTGGGGAATGGCTTTAATTGGTTTTATTTTCAAATTCTCTCCGCTTAGGAATAATGAAAAAATATCTCTTTCGCTTTATGCTTTGATGGGCTGGGCGGCCATTATCGCTATTAAACCAATGATAGAAAACCTTTCTACCGGTGCATTAATCTTTATCATATTGGGCGGGTTATGTTATACTTTTGGAATTTATTTTTATGCCAAAGACCGGAGACCATTTTACCATCCGATCTGGCATCTATTTGTTTTAGGTGGGAGCATCATGCATTTTTGTGCGATTTTCTTTTTTATTCTTCCTTAAAATTCTTTGATGCAGAATTAGTAAAAATTTGAATTAAATTTCTATTAATAAACAATCGTCAGAAAACAATTATTTTCTTTAATTATAAAATTGTAAAATATTGATTTAAAAATTAATATCAACATATTTTACTAATAAAAACAAAACAATTGGATTTGATTGCATCTTAAAAATGCTTATCGTAAATTTGTAAAAATCAAAATTCAAAATTATGTCTAAAGCCATTTCTAAGGTTCCTGCCGTTATCAATGAACCTGTAAAAGCTTATATCCCCGGTTCTGATGAGGTAAAAAGCCTGATTGCCACTTATAAAAAAATGTGGAAAGAAAAAACAGAAATTCCAATGATCATCGGTGGAAAAGAAGTAAAAACAGACAAAAAAATAAAACTAAGCTCACCACAGGATCATCAGCACGATTTTGGTTTTTATTACGAAGGCGATATGTCTCACGTTGACCAAGCAATCGGATCGGCTCTTGCAGCAAAATCAAAATGGAATGCCCTGGGTTGGGAACACAGAGCTTCTATCTTTCTGAAAGCGGCTGAATTGATTGCCGGACCATACAGAGATATCATCAATGCTGCAACAATGATCGGACAATCCAAAAATGTTCACCAGACAGAGATAGATGCTGCCTGTGAATTCATAGACTTTTTACGTTTCAATGTAGAGTTTATGACAGAGATGTATGCGGAGCAGCCTGTTTCTGACAAAGGTATCTGGAACCGTGTAGAATACAGGCCGCTTGAAGGTTTTTGTTTTGCCGTGACACCTTTCAACTTCACAGCTATCTCCGGAAACCTGCCAACCTGTATGGCTCTTATGGGAAATGTTGTGGTTTGGAAACCGTCTGATAAGCAGGTTTATTCTGCGAAAGTGATTATGGACGTTTTGAAAGAGGCCGGACTTCCGGACGGTGTTATCAATATGATTTTCACTGACGGAAAAGAAACTGCTGAGAAAGTTTTAGCACATCCGGACTTTGCAGGTCTTCATTTTACAGGTTCTACCAAAGTATTCCAAGGTATGTGGAAAATGATCGGCGACAATATCCATAACTACAAATCTTACCCTAGAATCGTTGGAGAAACCGGAGGAAAAGACTTTGTAATGGTCCATCCTTCTGCTAATGTTGAAGCAGTTGCAACAGGCTTGGTGAGAGGTGCATTCGAATACCAGGGACAAAAATGTTCTGCTGCTTCCAGAGCTTATATTCCTAAATCCCTTTGGAATGATGTAAAAGCTGTAATGGAAGCTCAGATCAAAACGATCAAAATCGGCTCTCCGGAAGATCCTTCTAATTTTGTAAATGCTGTCATTGATAAAAACTCTTTCGAAAAATGTAAAGGTTATATTGACAGAGCAAATGCTGCAAGTGATGCAAACGTAATCATCGGCGGAAAATACGACGATTCCAAAGGCTGGTTTGTTCATCCGACAGTTATCGAAACAATCAATCCATATTACGAAAGTATTGTTGAGGAGATCTTCGGTCCGATCTTAACGGTTTATATTTATGAAGATGAAAACTGGAACGAGACTCTGAAACTGGTCGATACTTCGACTCAATATTCTTTGACAGGTTCTATTTTTGCGCAGGACAGATACGCGATTGAAGAAGCTTACAAGGCTTTGGAAAATGCTTCAGGAAACTTCTATATCAATGACAAGCCAACCGGAGCAGTTGTTGGTCAGCAGCCTTTCGGAGGTTCCAGAGCGTCCGGGACTAATGACAAAGCGGGTTCTAAAATGAATCTTCTGCGTTGGGTTTCTGTAAGAAGCATCAAGGAAACTTTTGTGTCTCCAAAAGATTATAAATATCCATATTTAGGATAATTCCTGGATTTTAATGTCAATATGTCATTCCGAGAGAAGAAAATCATGATTGGTAAGATTCTTTCAGAATGACATTTTGTATTTTTAATAACCTCACATTAATTAAATATGAAAAAGGCTCTTATAATAGTTGATATACAAAATGACTTCTGTGAAGGCGGCGCATTAGCCGTTCCGGAAGCTAACAGCATCATTCCTTACATCAATCTTCTGATGGAAGAAAATGAGTATGACCAAATCGTTTTAACTCAAGACTGGCATCCGGCAAATCATAAAAGTTTTGCTTCAAACAATGGAAAAAATGTTGGCGAAACCATTTCTCTAAACGGCGTTCCACAGTTTATGTGGCCGGATCATTGTGTTCAGGGAACTTTTGGAGCAGAATTCCATAAAGATCTGAACCGTGATAAAGTCACTCATATTATCCAAAAAGGAAAAAACTCCGAAATTGACAGTTACAGCGGTTTCCAGGATAACAATCATTTTATGAAAACCGGATTAGAAGATTTTCTGAAATATCACGATATTCAGTTAGTAGAGATTGTGGGATTGGCTTTGGATTATTGTGTGAAATTCACTGCGATTGATGCTTTCAATGCCGGATTTATTACTTGTTTACATTTTAACGGAACAAAAGCTGTAAATGTAAAACCAGACAGTGCGAGAAACACAATTTATGATTTGGTTGAGAAAGGAATTACTATTTTAGCGTAAATCACACTTTACTTTTTTTTAAGTCTTCGACTCCGCTCAGACTGACATCGCTGAATTAACATTTAGTATCAGATTTGTCACACTGATTGGAGTCGAAGTGTTTTTATGACTTGCTCTATTGATTTCTAAACTTCCGTTTAAGCTTCGTTTTATGTCTGGAATAGTGCGTTTGATCTGAGATTTTATCTGTAGAGATCACACTGATATTTCCGTCCACTTCCAGAATCGCTAATTTTACGTCAGCCACTTTTTCGATCCCGTGCTCGTGAACAGCCTCTTCCAATTCGTCTTCTGAGATTTGGACCTTTCTCAAGATTTCCGGATACACTATTCCGTCCTTTACAAGAATATAAGGATGATCTTCAATCAGTTCTTTTACTTTTTGATTTTTAAAAATAAATTTCTTCACGACGAAATTCGCAACAAACAAGACCAAAGCTGCAACAATTCCGCCTTCCAGACTGCTGTTAGAGCCGACCATTGCATTTTGGACTGCATTACTTATCAAAAGCAAAAGAATCACATCACCTGCATTGAGCTGTGACAATTGATTTTTGCCAAAAACACGCACGGCAATAACCATAAAAAAATAAACCGATAATGACCGTATAACGATATCTAGAATTGAATTCAACGACTAAAATATTTATAATTAAAGATAACTGTTTTTAGGATAATACGTCAATTGTATTTGCATATTTTTTGTATTGTAAAAGCTTTTTGAGAATAACACCATTTTTAAACTATATTTGAAATTAAAACTAAACGATGAAAAAACAACTTTTCATACTCGCTGTATCATTATGCCTTTTATCTTGTAAAAAAGAAGTCAAAAAAATTGCAACCATTGATAAACAGGAAATTACTATTGATACAATTTCTACCGAAAAGAAAAATCTTTCCAATTTTCATGTCTTCGATTTATATTCTATGGAAAATACCGGCAAGTACGATATATTTGTTTCTATGTCTGATATTTACAATGATTCTTTAGCTATTCCGAACGACATTATTGAAAATCAAAAAACCAAGACTTTTGCGGAGTTAAAACATTTTGAACTAACAGGAATTTATAGAGAAAAATTACTAAAAGGAACTTCTCTTTCGGAAACTGACACATTATTTCTTTACAATTACAGGGATGCCAAATTGCAAAAATTCCCGGTTCATGAGTTGAAATCAGTTGCCAATCTTGATCTTTATACCAGTGAAGGTGAAGAAATTTCTCATTACAATTATATGGTTGGTTTCGAACTTAATCAACCTGAAATTTCTCAGGAAGTAGCGATGGATAAAACTAATTATTCCTTAGCCACTTTTGGAAAAAGCAATCCATTTTCCGGTGAAAAAGTGGTTCCGGTACATTGGCAGAAAACAAATCGTGATAAATTTCCTTTGGCATTGAAAAATGAAAAGAATTTAGAAAATACTTACCAAGCAAAATTTGAAAACCTTATCTATTATATTCAGGATTACAAAGGCGAATACGGCATTTCTAAAAGGCTATTAGCTGTAGTTAAAAACAACAAAGTTATTTTCGCAAAGACATATAAAACAGGAGAAGGCGCAGAATTCAACCCTTTGAACTTTATCAATAACAATGAATATAACGATTGGCAATGGACGGGAAAATTATTCAAAAATAAACCACCTGTTATTTTTGGTTTTGTATCAGAATCATTTGGCTGCCCATCCATAACTTTTTTAGACCATTCATATCCCGAGTTTTATATAGATTGTGACAATAGACATTAGAAATATTCTAACACTGACTATGATGAAAAAACCAGTTTTAATTATATCTGCACTTATAATAATTTTTAGTTGCAACAAGAAAGAGAAAATTCCTCAAGAAAAGGCAACAGTTCCCAAAACAGAAACATTGGAAAATAAATCTGATGAGCCCGATGAAGACCCGGCTTATGTTTTTCCGAAAACCGGAAAGAAAGTGGAAGATTTCATCATCAAACCTGATATTTTCGAAATACAATATCAAGCAGATGGCGATTTGAATGGCGATAAATTAGATGATATTGTCATTGTAAGAAAAGACAAGAAAAATAAAACGGCACCTCGCTCTATGCTGGTACTTCTACAAAATCAAGATAAAACATATCGGTTGGATAAAATCTCGCATCTTGCAATGCCTGCAGAATATAACGACAGTGATTTCAAATTTTATGACACAGAAGATGTTTCTATTGACAAGGGTATTTTGAGCATTCAACTTTATGGGATTGGTCCAAGTGGTAATCTTTTCAGTCATTACAAATATTTCGGTAAAGATTTGCTTTTAACCAATATCGAAACTTTCAATATGGGCGCCGGAAGCCATCAATCTCTTGATTATGATGTGATGAAAGGAGAACTATTTCAGGAGCTTATCAATACAATAGAAGAAGAAATGCCTTCCACAAAAAAAACGTTTCATTTGAAACCACAGAAAATCAAATTTGAAAATGCGTCTCCAGATGCTGTAATTGAGGATACTTATAAAGTAACCGATGCGGAAAATCAAAATTGAATAACTTTAAAAACGAATGTTGATTATCTTTGATTCAAATATTAAAGTAATTATGGTAAAGAAATTTTTTTTAGCATTCAGCATTTTTGTTGTGTCGATATTATTTGCACAAAAAAATAACGATCAACAATCGGTTGCCGAAGTGTCAGAAAAACTCAGATTAGCAATGATCAGTGGTGATAAAGCTGTTTTAGAATCATTGATTCTTCCGGAACTGACTTACGGCCATTCCGGCGGACACATTGATGATGCTAAAGAATTTGTAGAAAAATTGCTCAGCAAAAAATCAAATTTCCTGACGATTGAAAACACCAATCAAAATATTCAAATCGTAGATAAAACTGCAATTGTCCGAAATCATTTGTTTGCTAAAACTGCAGACTTAGGAAAAGAGCCCGGAGAAGTGAGTCTGGATATTTTGTACGTTTGGCAGAACACTAAAAGTGGCTGGAAATTGTTGGCTCGGCAGGCTGTGAAAGCGGAGAAGAAGAAATGATTAATCTTAATTAACAAATGATGAATAATAAATTTGAGTATTTTAAAGAAAAGACAGGTATTGAAATTCCTCAAAATATTGTGAAACACTATTTAAATAGGAAAAATAGTGATTCAGAATTTATGAGATTGTTTAAATCCCAGATTGATGATGTAGAAAAAGGATTGAACCCCGATTTATATATTTTAGTTTCGGAAAATTTCGCAAAAGAAATTCTAAAATTAATCTATGAATACTCTTATGATGAAAGAGTTACAATCTTATTTAAAAATATTTGTGATTACAATAATTATGGAAAAAATATAAAGTTTGATACAGCCATTGAAGTTTTTGTTATTGAGGAAATCTTGTATACAGTTAATGATTACGACTTTAAACAAAATCAATTTAAATTTCCACTAATACAAAAAGCATATGAAAATATTGCTTTAAATACCGAAGAAATAAAGGTTGTTTTACTTCTATGGGGTCATTGTGGAGGGAAAGGAGGAGTAATTGTACGAGGAAAAAATATTGGTTATGATTCATTTTGCGTCCACACCGATTATTCAGAAGTAGAATATAATGGAAACTTTTACTCTTATCAGGGTTTTCCTCCTGAGGAATATGAAACATTGCATACGCCTGTCTAAAATTGATTAAATAAAGAATTTATGATTTTAGCGTTTGATACTTATTATTTTAACAATAAAGCCAAAACAGTTTGTCTAAGTTTTGAAGATTGGAAAATGGAAGATAATTATAATGTTTATACAGAAATAATTTATGATGTTGAAGAATATGTTTCCGGAGAATTTTACAAAAGGGAACTTCCTTGTATTCTCAGTCTTTTGTCAAAGATAGAATTAGAAAAGATTACTGCAATTATTATTGACGGTTTTGTATTTTTAAATGATGAGAATAAGTTTGGTCTTGGTGCATATCTTTACGAAAAACTTGATAAAAAAATTCCAATCATAGGTGTTGCCAAAAAAGACTTTGCAACAATTGACGAAAATAGAATAGAATTGTTTCGGGGAAAAAGCAAAAATCCTTTATTTATAACTTCGGTCGGAATTGACTTAGTTCAAGCTTCTGAAAAAATCAAAGAAATGAGTGGTGAACATAGAATCCCAACATTATTAAAAGAACTTGATAGATTAACTAGAGAAAATTAAAAAATCCGCTGTGAGGCGGATTTTCTAATTTCTATTTTCTTCTCTTCAATTCTTTTTGTATCAATCCTAATTCCCTTCCGGTTTGTCCGGCAACAGAGGTATTTTCCTGCGCACGTCTTGTAAGATAAGGAACAACATCTTTTACAGGTCCATATGGAAGATACTTAGCAACATTATAATGTTTGTCGGCAAGATAATAAGTAATATTATCACTCATTCCATAAAGCTGCCCGAAATAAATATGCGGATTATCGTGTTCCAACCCTTTAGTTTTCATTTTATCCATCACCAGCTCAGTTGACTTCTCATTATGCGTCCCGAAAAATGCTGAAACTTTATCCAGATGCGCCATTACAAAATCGATTCCGGCATTGTAATTATCATCAGTTGCCTGTTTGGTTGGCTGGATCGGATCCGGATAATTTTGCTCTTCGGCTCTTTTTCTTTCCTTCTCCATATATGCACCGCGAACAATCTTATAACCAATGAAATAACCTTTTTCTCTGGCTCTTTCCAGATGAGCGTTCATATATTCCAGACGACCGGTTCTGTACATTTGGATTGTGTTCCAGACAATGGCTTTTTCCTTATTGTATTTCTCCATCATTTCTTCGCAAAGTTGATCAGCCGCATCCTGCATCCAGGTTTCTTCCGCATCTACCATTACTTTTTTATCGCTTTCGAAACAAAGTTGACAAACTTCATCAAAACGCTGAACTACTCTATTCCATTCTTCTTTCTGGCTTGTTGTTAATTCTTTCCCTTTTCCAACTTCTTCATAAATATCAATTCTCCCAAAAGCTGTTGGCTTGAAAACAATAAACGGAATCGCTGGATTTCCTACAGAAAATCTGACAATATCTTTAATCTCTTTACAAACCGCATCAAAAACCTCTTCCTCTTCTTTACCTTCAATCGAATAATCGAAGATACTTCCAACGCCACGTTTGAACATCTGCTTCACAACCTTCATACTTTCTTCACGGGTTTCGCCACCGCAAAACTGTTCGAATAAAGTCTGCTTCACAATCCCATCCACAAACGGAAAATTGTTCTTAACGGTAAAATTGAGAAGAGAAACACCAATATTGGTCAATGCAGGCTGTTCAATCGCTTTGAACATCCAGTAGGCTTTTTTGAGCTGAGCATCCGTTTTATCAGCAAATGCGAGCTTTGTATCATTGAAAATACTCATATCCAGAATTTGGTCTCAAATGTAAATATTATTTCGATTTTTGAATGACTTTTGAAGCTAAATTTTATCAGAAATATAAAATTAATTAAACAAAAAATCGATACTTCATCATAATCAGAAATCCACCGAATGAATGATAATTTTTACAGTTGATTTTATTAATTATCAAACAAACCCTTTCAGAGTTTGAAACTCTGAAAGGGTTTAAATTTATATTTCAAGACTTCGACTACGCTCAACCCGACACTCACATAGAATAAAAAACTTTGTGTTTGTGTTAAAATCTTTGTGATTTTGTGGTTAAGCTTAATCAATGCAAAAAATGTCTCATTCCCGTGAACAACATCGGAATCTTGTGCTCATTCGCTGCTTCGATAGAATCATTGTCTTTCATACTTCCACCCGGCTGAATAATCGCTTTGATACCTTCCTGAGCACAGAAATCCACTACATCTCTGAACGGGAAAAACGCATCCGAAGCCAGAACCAATTCGCCATCGAATTTCTTTTTTGCTCTTTCAATGGCCTGTTGTGTTGCCCAGATTCTGTTCGCCTGTCCTCCGCCAATTCCGATTGCCTGAACACCGTTTGAGACCACAATTGCATTGGATTTCACATATTTAACAACTCTTTGAGAGAATAACAAAGCTTTTCTCTGCTCTTCTGTTGGAGCCGTTTGTGTCATTAATTTGATATCGTCTGAAAATTGATCATCAGCATTCTGAACAAGCATTCCGCCATCGATTTTTACCCAAACCTGTTTATCGGTAACTGAATTTTTGATTTTGATGATTCTAAGGTTTTTCTTTTTTCTAAGAATTTCCAAAGCTTCATCATCAAAGTCAGTCGCCATTACAATCTCAAGGAAGGTTTTGTTTAATTCCTCTGCTGTTGCAGCGTCTACTTTATAATTCATTCCAATGATGCCACCAAAAATAGAAATCGGGTCACATTCAAAAGTTTTTGTGTAAGTTTCCAAAGCTGAAGTTCCAACCGCAACACCGCAAGGCGTAGAATGTTTAACGGCACAACAAGCCATTTCTTCTTTGAACTCGTTGACGACTTTCCAGCACAAATCCATATCACGAAGATTATTGAAAGACAATTCTTTACCGCCCAAAATCTCAAAATCTCTCATTGCACCATTTTCGAAAGTCGAAGTATAATAAGCTGCAGACTGATGAGGATTTTCACCATATCTAAGGTCAGAAACCTTTTTGTAAGAAGCATTCAAATAAGTAGGATATTCTTCATCCAAAAGCATACTGGAAATCGCTGCATCATAAGCAGAGGTCAGGTTGAATACTTTTCCGGCCAGTTTTTTTCTGGTTTCGATGGCTGAATCACCGTTTTCTGACATTTCATTTTGAACAATTTTGTAGTCATTAACATCTGTCAAAACTGTTACTGAATTGAAATTCTTAGCCGCAGAACGCAACATAGAAGGTCCGCCAATATCGATGAATTCTACTTTTTCGTCAAGAGAAATATTCTTATTAACGTTTTCAAAAAACGGATAAAGATTTACAATAACCATATCAATCAGTCCAATTTCGTACTCCTGAACTGTTTTCATATGCTCCTCGTTGGAACGAACCGCCAACAATCCGCCGTGAACTTTTGGATGAAGCGTTTTCACTCTTCCGTCCAGCATCTCTGGAAAATCGGTCACTTCATCAATCTGGATTGGATTAAGTCCAGCGTCTTTCAAATGTTTGAAAGTACCGCCTGTGGAAATCAGTTCGTAATTGTTAGCTTCCAAAAATCTGGCAAAATCTACCAAACCGCTTTTATCAGAAACACTGATCAATGCTCTTTTTTTACTCATTCTTTCTTTCAATTTTACTTTTTACAGCTTTATTCAAACTGTGATTTACCGGTTCTTTCACCTCCGGATTTCTATTATTAGATTGCTCCAACGGAGCTGTTAGTTTCGTTTTTAAAAATTAAAGTTAATTTGAATTAAAATTCATAAACTACTATATCAAAATATTTTATGAATCAAAATATAATTTTTACTTTAACTTAATAAAGTCTATTTATTAAGAACCAAATCAATGGCTATTGGGAAAATATCATATTCAATCTGATGAACTTTTTGAGCTAATGTTTCAGCTGTATCATGCTCATCAATATCAAATTTTCCCTGCAGAATAACTTTGCCTTCATCGATTCCCGAAGTCACAAAATGAACAGTTGCACCACTTTCTTTTTCGCCAGCTTCAATCACAGCATTGTGAACATGATGGCCCCACATTCCTTTTCCACCAAATTTGGGCAACAACGCCGGATGAATATTAATAATCTTTCCGCTCCATTTTTCGCAGAATTCTGGTTTTAAAATCGATAGAAAACCTGCCAGAACAATCAAATCTGTATTTTCGGGAATTGCTTTTTCTAAATTCTCAGAAAAGTCCTTTCCTCGCTTGATTAATTGATTCGGAATGTTATGTTTTTCTGCTCTTTCCAATCCGAAACATTCTCTGTCAGCAATGACTTGATTGATTTTCGCATTCCGGATTTTACCATTGTCAATGCAGTCAATAATTCTTTGCAAATTAGTTCCTGAACCTGAAATTAAAATAGTTATATTCTTCATAATCTAACCACAAAGACACAAAAGGATTCACAAGGTTCGCAAATTTGAGCTCTTTGTGCAAAGGCTTTGTGACTTTGTGTTTAATACAATTTAATTTTCTCAGAATCTTCTGTTATTTCCCCAATTTCGTAAGCATCTTCCAAAAGGTCAAGAATTTTTTCAGAATGTTCGGCATCGGTTACCAAAACCATACCTACACCCATATTGAACGTCCCGTGCATTTCTTTTCTGTCGATGTTTCCTCGTTTTTCCAGTTCTAACATCACTGTTGGAACTTTAATTTTAGATTCATCAATACTTGCGCAAAGCCCTTCCGGAATGATTCTCGGAACATTCTCGTATAATCCGCCTCCTGTGATATGTGCAATCCCGTAAAGTGGCGCTTCTTCTAAAACTTTGTGAATGTCTTTGTAATATAATCGTGTAGGAACAAGTAATGTCTCATACAAAGGTTTCCCTTCGAATTCTTCTTCGAAATCGGAGAAAATCTTTCTTACCAAAGAAAATCCGTTGGAATGAAATCCAGAACTTGGAATCGCAATGATTTTGTTACCTTTTCTGATTTTGGAACCATCTATAATCTGATCCTTTTCAACAATACCTACGCAAAATCCAGCCACATCGTAATCGCCCGGCTGATACATCCCCGGCATTTCAGCAGTTTCTCCGCCAATCAAAGCACAATTGTTATCCTTGCATGCATTGACCATCCCCAAAACAATTTCTGCTGCAATGTCAGAATCCAGCTTTCCGCAAGCCAGATAATCCAGAAAAAACAATGGTTTTGCGCCATGGCAAAGGATATCATTCGCACACATTGCGAAACAGTCGATACCGATAGAGTCGTACTTTTTAGAATCAAGAGCGACCTTTAGTTTGGTTCCAACACCGTCTGTTCCGGAAACCAGAACCGGATTCTTGTAACCTGCGATTTCGTAAAACGCACCAAAGCTTCCAAGATTGTTAAGAACATTTTTGTTATGGGTTTCAGCAACGGCAGATTTGATTTTATCAACAGTCTTGTAACCTTCTTCTTTATCTACACCGGCTGATTTATAGGTATTGCTCATTTTTACTTTCAGAATTGTGATTCTTTCGATTCTTTCAGGTTTTGACACCCGAAAGAATCTTGGAATTCATTAGATTTATTTCAAACTTACTTTTTCAATTTTGGACAATAAAAAAGCCGACAATCTTAGAGATTATCGGCCGTTATTCTTGTTGACAAGTTCAGAGGCGCTTGTGTAATTCTTTTGACAAGAATTAGGTTGCGGCTGGAAATGAACTTGTATGATTTTCATTTTCTTTCTTTGATGACAAAGTTAAGCAATCTTAACATTAATATCCAAAATCTTATCCAAAAAAGTTTTTAACAGCAGATAATTTCTCCTGAAATTCAGCATACTTTTCTTCATCTATAATACCTTTTTCAGAATCAAACGTCTCTTTAAACTTAGGAAGATAGAAGCTTTGAAGGATATTAGCGCCACTGGATTTAGATCTTTGCTCGAAAGCAGCCACCACGTGTCTTCCACCGCCAGGACCTGTTGCTGTTGCCAAAAGAAATACCGGTTTTTCTCCAAAATGTTTTCTGTCTTTGATTCTGGAAACCCAGTCGAATACATTTTTAAAAGCAACTGTATAAGAGCTGTTATGTTCTGCTAAAGCGATAATCAACAAATCGGATGAATCTATTTTCTCTGCAAATCTCAATGCCAAAGTCGGGATTCCATCGTGCTTTTCCCTGTCCACGCTAAACATTGGCATCTCGTAATCGTTCAAGTCCAGAACTTCTACTTCTGCACCTGTGAATTGTTTTGCTGCGTATTCTGCTAATTGCTTATTAATGGATTCTCGGGAATTACTTCCGGCAAATGCTACTATTTTCATTATATTCAAAATTAAAGTCCCAAATTTAGGGACTTTAGAAATTAAAAAGATTGATACAGGATATTATTTTTCGATTTTTAAAATATCCAGAATAGTTCCGTACAAAACTTCTGCTCCTAAAGCCAAATCTTCTGGCGAAGAATACTCCAATGGATTGTGACTAATGCCATCTTTGCAGCGGACAAAAATCATCCCGTAATCGCAGGCATAAGAAATTGCCATTGCGTCGTGAAAAGGACCGCTCATTAGTTCCGGTGTATCTTGTAAGCCGATTTTTTCACAATTATTCCGGATGATATCTTTAATCCAATCCGCACAATATCGCGGTTCTGATTTCCAGTCTTCGGATATTTCATAAGATAATCCATGTTTTTTGGAAATCTCATCAATTTTATCTAATAATTGTTTTTCGTAATGGTTTCTTCTTTCCAGATCGATGTCTCTCAAATCCAACGTAAATTCTACTTCTTCGGGAATAATATTTCTGGAAGCAGGAAAAACCTTGATTGTTCCGCATGTTCCAACTGTCGGATTTCCCGGGACTTGATTGGCAATTTCGTTAAGGGCAATAATGATTTCCGATGCGCCAACCAAAGCATCTTTTCTCATTGGCATCGGAACAGAACCGGCGTGACCAGCCATTCCTTTCAGTTTTACGGTCAGCCAAATCGGACCGGAAATACCCGAAACCACAGCAATCGGTTTTTCCTGAATATCCAAAACAGGACCTTGCTCAATGTGAAGTTCAAGGTAGCAATAGATGCTTCCAGCTCTATATTCCGATTCTTTGAATTTTGTTATGTCACAGCCAAATTCTTTCAGAGCCTGTTCTCTTGTGATTCCATTGGCGTCTGTTCTCTGTAATTCGCCTTCTTCAAGTCTTCCTAGAATTCCTCGCGAGCCGAACAAACCTTTGTTAAAGCGCCAGCCTTCTTCATCTGCAAAAGAAATGATTTCTAAAGTTCTTTCGGATTTCAATCCTTTCTCTTGCATTGTAATAGCCGCTTCAATCGCACAAAGAACGCCGGCAACACCGTCATATCTTCCGCCATAAGGCTGAGAATCGAGATGTGAACCAACCATCAGAACCGGCAAATCAGGATTAGTTCCTTCTAACCTTCCGATGAGATTCCCAAAGTTGTCAATTCTGGTTGTCATTCCAGCAAATTTCATCCACGATGAAGCGAGTTCAAATGCTTTTTTTTCGTCAGGAGAATGCGCAGGTCTATTAGTTCCTGTTTCACCGATTTTCCCGATTTTGGACATTTCGGTGAAGAAGTTTTCGAGGCGTAAATGATTAATATTCATAAATAAATTCTAAATTAATGATATTAAATTTAAAGCATCCGTCATATTTAGAGTATTATAATCAGCCTTAATCATTGTAGTTGATTTGTAGTAAATATTATTTGGGAATGTGCTTATTAGCTTTATAGGATTCTTAAATTTATTATTACAAGCACATACAAAAGTGTCTATACCTAAAGAATTATATTTATTAATCTTCTCAATAGTAGCTTTAGAATAATCTCCCATAGAGAAAAGAGCAACTTTTCTTCCTAATGGAAAATTTAATATATCTTCAAAATCCCTCTTACCAAAAGCTGTTTTACCTGTACTGGTAACTCCTGCTATTTTTAATAATTCATCATATAAAATATTAAAAGTATGGGTTTTTCCAACGCTATTATCTCCAAATAGTGCAATTATATTCATCTTAATAAATCCTAATTAATGATCATTCAGCGGCAAACCCTGTTCCTGGAACTGAACCCAGTTGAGATAGTCCGGAGCAACACGTTTTTCTTCCATTGTAATGCAGTTGTCTACCGGGCAAACCAGCTTACAAAGGTTGCAGCCAACACATTCCGGTTCGTTGATGGTGTAAGTATTGTAAGGCATTCCGTCACCTTTGAAAATGGCCTGATGTGATGTGTCTTCGCAGGCAATGTGACATAATCCGCAATGGATACATTTGTCCTGATTGATATTAGCAACAATGTGAAAATTGAGGTCAAGTTTTTCCCATTCGGTCATTGTAGGAACTGATTTGCCTACGAAATCTGTGATTTTTTCAAAACCTTTTTCGTCCATCCAGTTATTGAGACCCTCGCATAAATCTTCCACAATTCTGAATCCATATTTCATCGCAGCTGTACACACCTGAACGGAAGTAGAACCCAACAACATAAATTCTACCGCATCCTGCCAGGTTGAAACACCGCCGATTCCTGAAATCGGAACTTGGGAAGTAACAGGATCTTTCGAAATGGTTGTCAGCATTTTAAGTGCAATCGGTTTAACTGCCGGTCCGCAATAGCCACCAAAAACAGATTGTCCGCCAACATTCGGATTCGGAACAAACGTATCCAAATCGATTCCTGTAACAGATTGGATGGTATTGATCAAAGATAATGCATTGGTTCCGGCATTGACTGCCGCTCTTCCTGTCGGAACCACGGAATGAACATTAGGCGTCAGTTTTGTAATGACCGGCAATGTGGCGACCTCCATTACCCATTCCACAATCATTCCTGCAATTTCCGGGTCTTGCCCGACAGCTGCACCCATTCCGCGCTCGGTCATCCCGTGAGGACAACCAAAATTGAGCTCGAAGCCGTGAGCGCCTGTCTGTTCACAGCGTTTTACCATTTCGTGCCACGCTTCTCTTGTGTTATCTGCCATTAACGAAATAATCATCGCTCTGTCCGGAAATTCCCTTACCACTTCTTCGATTTCCCTGAGATTGATATCCAAAGGTCTGTCAGAAATTAACTCAATATTATTAAAACCTGCAACACGCTGTCCATTGAAATTGATTGCAGAATAACGGGAAGAAACGTTCTTTACCTGGGAACCCAATGTTTTCCAAACAACGCCGCCCCAGCCTGCTTCAAACGCACGCATTACATTTACTTTTTTATCTGTTGGCGGTGCTGAAGCCAGCCAAAAAGGATTAGGAGATTTTATACCTAAAAAGTCACAAGAAATATCAGCCATTGATTTAATTTTAAATTTTAAATTGTGAATTAATTAATTCATCATGTATTCTAAAATGGAACGTGCTGCCAATTTTCCATCCTGAGCAGCGTTCACAACTTCTTTTCCGCCATTGATGCAGTCTCCGCCAGCAAAGACACCTTTCCAGTTGGTTTCATAAGCGGAATTAACGGAAACTTTCCCATAAGAATTCTGTAATTCGTAACTGGAAATTAATCCTTCGAATGGTGTTTGCCCGGCTGCCTTGATGATCATATCGCATTCGATCTCAAAGGTTTCGCCGGTTTCCACAGGACTTCTCCTTCCGGAAGCATCAGCATCACCTAATTTCATCCTGCTGCAAACCAAAGATTTTACATTTCCGTTATCAGCATAAACTTCTTTCGGTGCTGCAAGATATTCCATATTACAACCGTCCAGTTTGGCAATATCTAATTCTACATCGGTGCAAGGTTTTTCGTTTTCGGTTCTTCTGTAAACAATCGTCACATCTTTTGCACCCAATCTTTTTGCCTGAGTTGCCGCATCTATCGCTGTCATTCCCAAACCAATCACAACAACTTTATCACCAACAGGGACAGTTGAAAAATCATTGGTTCTAAGATTATAGATATAAGAAATCGCATCTTCAACTCCTTCAGAATCTTCGCCGGAAATATCTAGTCTTCTCGCAACTCCGACACCGATACCAAGGAAGACTGCATCAAAATTGTCCTGCAATTCTTTCAAATGAATATCCTTTCCTAATTCCTGGTTGTATCTGATATCGATTCCGCCAATGGATGTGATATATTTCACTTCGTCTTCGCAGAATTCCGGTGTCACTTTGTAGGCTGCGATTCCGTAAGTCATAAGACCACCGCCTTTTGATTCTTTCTCGAAAATGGTAACATCAACACCTTCCTTCGCCAAATAGAAAGCACAAGCCAATCCTGCAGGACCAGCTCCTACAACCGCTACTTTTTTTCCAAGAGAAGGTCTTCTCTCGAACAATTGCCAGTTGTTATACATTGCTTTTTCAGTAGAATATCTCTGTAGACGTGCTATCTGAATCGGTTCTTCGTGAAGAAGGTTATAAACACAAGAGCCTTCACATAATTTCTCCACAGGACAAACTTTGGAACAGCTTGCGCCCATAATATTATCTGTAAAAATGGTACGAGCCGAGCCTTTCACATTATCTGTCGCTATCTGCTTTATAAACTTCGGAATGTTAATATGCGTCGGACACATCTTTATACAAGGTGCGTCATAGCACATTATGCAACGATTGGCCTCTATTATAGCTCCTTCGCGATTATCAAACGGTGGGTGAATGTCTGCAAAATTTTCCTGATATTGTTCAGTAGTTAAGCGTCTGTTTGCTATCATAATTTTCTTAGTTGTCAGTTGTTGTTTTTTTAATAACTAATGTTTAATTGATTGTCAAATCGTTATTTTATCTACAAAGTGCAGCCCGGCTTGAACGGACTCTTCGAGAGCCTCAGAGTGACAAAGCGGGAGTGGAAGGCGGATATAGCTGCCATAAAAATTTATAATCGAGTTAAGTCATCGTAAGTCTCTGGTCGTCTGTCTCTGTAAAACTGCCATTTGGAGCGCACCTGGTCTATCAGATCCAAATCAAATTCGGCAATGAGAAGCTCATCATTATCTTCGGATGCTGTTGCAAAGATTTCACCTAAAGGATTGACAAAATAAGAAGTTCCGTAGAATTTCCCGAGGTTCCAGGGTTTTTCTGTCCCAACACGGTTGATGCAGCCCATAAAATAACCATTGGCTACAGCGTGAGCCGGCTGCTCCAGCTTCCAAAGGTATTGAGACTGTCCGACTGTTGTTGCAGAAGGATTGTAAACGATTTCTGCTCCGTTGACTCCCAAAGCTCTTGCTCCTTCCGGAAAATGTCTGTCGTAACAGATATAAACCCCGACTTTAGCATATCTTGTCTGGAAAACAGGATAGCCCATATTTCCGGGTTTGAAGAAGTATTTTTCCCAGAATCCACCCGTTTGCGGAATGTGATTTTTGCGATATTTCCCGAGATATTTCCCGTCTGCATCTATGACAGCCGCTGTGTTGTAAAGAATTCCAGCACCATCTTTTTCATAAACCGGAACGATGATGACCATTTGGTATTTTCTGGCATATTCCGACATCAAATCCGTTGTAGGACCGGGAACCGTTTCTGCCGACTCATACCATTTCGAATCCTGACCAGGACAAAAATAAGGTGTGTTGAAAATCTCCTGAAAGCATAAAATCTGTACGCCTTTTTCACCAGCTTCCTCGATATAAGGCAGATGTTTTTCCAACATGGCCTGTTTTATTTCTTCAATGGTTCCTTCGCCTTCTGTTTTTGCCAGAGACATCTGGATTAATCCTGATTTTATGATTCGAGACATAGTTTTCAGTTATAAGTTATGAATTATTAGTTTTTATATTTTGTCTGAAACTTTGCTTCTTTTAATGAATTGACCATAGCCTTTTGGAATAAGGCATTCATTATTATCAATAGCAACTTTTCCACGCAGTAAGACTGTTTTTACTTTCCCGGTCACTTCCCAGCCTTCGTAACCGCTGTAATCCACATTCATATGATGGGTTTTTGCAGAAATCGTATGCTTTTCATTCGGGTCGAAAATGACTAAATCAGCATCAGAGCCAATAGAAATTGTTCCTTTTTTAGGATACATCCCGAAAATCTTTGCAGGATTGGTACAAGCTACTTCCACGAATTTACTTAATGTGATTCTACCTTTATCGACACCTTCAGAATACAAAAGCTCCATCCGGTTTTCTACGGCCGGATGACCATTTGGGATTTTGGAAAAATCATCAATTCCCATTAGTTTCTGTTCCCAAAAAAACGGACAATGGTCTGTTGCCACGACATTGACCAATCCTTGGTTAATTCCTGCCCAAAGCGTTTCCTGGTCTTTTTTCTCTCGTAATGGTGGCGACATTACCCATTTTGCACCTTCAAAATCCTGCTCATACAAACTTGCATCAAGAATCAAATACTGGATACAGGTTTCCACAAAAACGTGCTGATTTCTTCTGGTTGCATTTCTCACTGCATTAAGAGCACCTTCACAGGTCAGATGAACAATATAGCCGGGACAACCTGTGAAATTCGTCATATCTACAAAACGTTCACTGGCTTCTGCTTCGGTTACTTCCGGTTGTGACAAATAATGGTAAATCGGTGCCCGATTCCCTTCATTTCTATTTTTCTGAACCAGATAATCAATCATATCACCATTGGTTGCATGAACATTGATAAGTCCGCCGTGTTGTTTTACTTCTTCCATCAAGCCAACCATCTGACGATCATCAACCATCAATGCACCTTTGTAAGCCATAAACGTTTTGAAAGAAGTAATACCTTCCTCTTCAATCATTTCACGGATTTCCGGTTTTGTATTCTCATTATAATCGGTAACAGCCATATGAAAACTGTAATCGCCAACAGCATTTCCGTCGCTTCTTCCCTTCCATTCTTCCAAAGCAGAACGAAGTGATTTTCCCTGAGTCTGCAAAATAAAATCGATAACCATAGTCGTTCCGCCAAATAACGCAGCACGGGTTCCGGTTTCATAAGAATCGCTGGAAAAAGTTCCCATAAACGGCATATCCAGATGAACATGCGGGTCTATTCCTCCAGGAAAAATCAATTTTCCGGAAGCTTCAATGACTTTATCCGCTTCATAATTCAAATTCTTTCCGATGGCCGAAATCGTTTCACCTTCGATAAAAATATCGCCAATGAAATTTTCTGAAGCTGTGGCTATATTTCCGTTTTTGATTAAAATACTCATACGTGATTATAAAAATGATGAATGATAAATTATTAATGATGCTTTTTTGGTTCTTTAATTTTGTTTTTCATTAAGATAAAATAAACCAATCCGCTGATGAAGAATCCGACAAACCAACCATAGTGATAAAGGTTTGTCAGCCATTCCGGAACCAAATCTGCAGAAATTAATTTAACAGTAACTAAAAATCCAGGAATATTAGGGAGAATTCCAAGAATCAGTGCCATAATGGCTTTGGAATTGAATCCGTTTTTGTAAGAATAAGTTTTTCCTTCCTGATATAATTCTTCAAGAATCAACTTTTGCTTTCGGACAAAAAAGTAGTCTGAAATCATAATGCCACCAATCGGTCCAAGCAAACTTGAGTAACCGACCAGCCAGGTAAAAATATACCCGGAAGGATCTGCAATCAGCTTCCAGGGACATATTAATATCCCAATAATACCCGTGATATAACCACCCGTTCTGAAAGTAATTTTAGTTGGATTGAGATTGGCAAAATCATTGGCAGGACTTACAATATTCGCCGCAATATTAGTTGCTAAAGTAGAAATGGCGATTGCTAACATCGCTAAAGTCACCAGGATTTTATTTTCAAATTTTCCTGCAAGAATTACCGGATCCCAAATTGTGGTTCCATATATAATCGTAGTCGCAGAAGTCACTACCACGCCAATGAATGAGAAAACTGCCATAGACGGAGGCAAACCAATCATTTGTCCATTGATTTGAGCCTTCTGGGAAGTGGCATACCTTGTAAAATCCGGGATATTCAATGATAATGTTGCCCAGAATCCAACCATTCCCGTCAGAGCAGGGAAAAAAAACTTCCAGAATTCTGAAGATGTTTGAAACTTAGAGGGTTGATCTAGTATTCTGCCCAGACCATCTGTTGAGTATATTGCCCAAAATAAAAGAGCAAAAGCTGCAGCCGGAAGGAATACTGCTTTAAAAACTAATAATTTACGAATGCTGTCTACTCCAAAATAAACCACAATCATATTGATTGCCAGAAAAATCAGAAAGCAGACCATTTCCAAGGCTGGAGGGAAAAATCCCGTGACCATTGGCTCCGAAAATGAAGGCATCCAGACTCTCAAAATCTGATAAAATGAAACCCCACCAATCCACGTCTGAATCCCAAACCATCCACATGCGACAATTGCTCTTAGTAATGCAGGAATATTAGCGCCCGCAGTTCCAAAACTGGCTCTTGCAAATACCGGAAAAGGAATTCCATATTTTGTCCCAGCGTGACCGTTAAGAATCATCGGAATCAACACAATAAGATTTCCTAAAAATATAGTCATTACCGATTGCCACCAGTTCATCCCACCTTCTATCAGAGAACTTGCCAGCATATAGGTTGGGATACACATTGACATACTGATCCATAATGAGGCATAATTCCATGTTCCCCAGGTTCTTTTATTTGGAGAAACAGGAGCCAAATCTTCATTATAAAGTTTTGGATCAAAAACACGATCAGTATTGATATCCGGCATTATTTAATAAAATAGTGTTAGTATGTAGCTTCGTCAGCAATCTTAAGAGCTTCTGAAATAATTGCCAGCCCTTTGTCGATTTCTTCTTTTGTAATAATCAATGGTGGCGCAATAAAAATATAGCCCCATCTTACGAAAGTATACATTCCCAGTTCTTTGATTTTAGCAGCAACCTTATTCATTACCATCATTTCATCCGGTTTTGCATTGAAAGGCGCCATTGGTTCTTTGGTTTCCCTGTTTTTCACCAGCTCAAGACAGCCAAGCAGTCCTGTATTCCTAAAATCACCGATTGAAGGATGAATCTTTTTCATTTCTTCAATTCGGAACTCCAGATATTTTCCCATTTCTGCGGCTCTTTCGATAAGATGATCTTCTTCATATATCCTGATCACTTCCATAGCGGCAGCACACGAAACAGCGTGAGCGGAATAGGTCAGCCCTAATGGCAGTACTGCGTCATCATATTTAGAGGCGATCTTTTCTGAAACCATTACACATCCCAATGGAAGATAGCCGCAAGTAAGACCTTTGGCCATAACAATCATATCCGGAATAATATCATGATTCTGAAATCCGAACCATTTCCCGGTTCTTCCGAAACCTGACATTACTTCATCCATGATCAATAATATACCATGCTTATTACAGATTTCTCTCACTTTTTTCAGATAACCTTTGGGATACTGCAAGCAGCCAGAAGTTCCGGATTCGCCTTCCAGAAGAATAGCAGCAATAGTTCCGGGACCTTCATATTCAATTTGCCTTTCCAATGAAGCAACTGCATCTTTCAGGAGGTTGTCTTCACCGTATTCGTAACGATAAGCATAAGGCAAATCGAAGTGAACAAAGTTGGGCGCTTGCTGGGTATCTACAGGGATTTTCCTAGGGTCCCCACCTGCCGAAATGGCACCAATCGTAGCGCCATGATAAGACTGATATCTTGTAAAGATCTTATGTCTGCCTGTATAAAGTCTAGCTAATTTAATAGCATTTTCGTTAGATGTTGCTCCACAAACCGTGAAGAAAGCACGGTTCAGATCGCCTGGACAAATTTCTGCAAGCTTCTTACCCAAGTCGCCTCGGACCTTTGAAACACAGCTTGGCGAAATGAAGGCTACCTGCTGCATCTGTTTTACAACAGCATTTGTCACACGCTGGTCTCCGTAACCGATATTGGAATTCATGAGACCGGAAGAAAAATCAATGATTTTTTGCCCGCTGTAATCATAAAGATATACACCTTCTGCTCTTTCTACCGCAAACGGGTCGATTCCTTTCTGTTTGGACCATGACATTATCGTGTAATCGAGCGCATTGTCAATAACTTCCTGTCTATTGACTTTATTTTCTAATGTTTCTGACATCATTGATTTGAAATTTGAAATTCATAATTTGCAATACTTTAGCTCATCCAGTTGATTCCGGCTTCGGGATTCCATTTAGTAGTCATCTTTTTCAGCTTGGTCCAGAACTCGATAGAACTTTTTCCGGTGATATCTCCCACCCCGAATCTGGATTCGTTCCAGCCTCCGAAGGAAAAAGGCTCTCTCGGTACGGGCACACCGATATTAACACCAATCATGCCGGCCGAAGCATTTTCCATCACATATCTGGCTAATCCGCCGCTTTGTGTAAAAACGGAAGCTGCGTTACCATAAGGATTGGCATTTTCAATTTTCAAAGCATCTTCGAGACTCCGGCTTCTGATAATGGAGATAACCGGCCCGAAGATCTCTTCTTTTGCCACAGACATTTCCGGTGTCACAAAATCTATAATTGTAGGACCGACATAATAGCCGTTTTCCTTACCCTCAACTTTATAATTTCTTCCATCCAAAAGTATTTTTGCCCCATCTTTCTCAGCCTGGGTGATATAATTTTCTATTCTTTCCTTAGCAGCTTTTGAAATCACGGAACCAAGGTTTTTCCCGGGAATCACATTTTTAGCTTCCTGCACCATTTTTTCAATAATATGATCTGTCTGCCCAACAGCCACCATTGCCGAAGCTGCCATACATCTTTGTCCTGCGCAACCCGACATTGATGCTGTCACATTAGCAGCAGTCATTTCGGGATTCGCATCCGGTAAAACCAACAGATGATTTTTCGCACCCCCCAGCGCCAGGCATCTTTTAAGATTAGATGTAGCTCTTTGATAGACAATCTTGGCAACTTTTGTGGATCCTACAAATGATACTGCTTCTATATCAGGATGATCACAGATAGCTTCCACAATCTCCTTTTCACCATGTACGATATTGAATACACCATCCGGAAGACCTGCCTGCTTCAGAAGCTCTGCAATTTTCAGAGCACTCAAAGGAACTAATTCTGATGTTTTCAGGATCATCGTATTGCCGAGTGTTATTGCATTTGGGATTGTCCAATTAGGCACCATTGAAGGAAAATTAAACGGTACAATAGAGGCAACAACACCTAAAGCTGCATGTTCTGTTCTGCATTCTACCCCTTTGCTTACTTCCAGAATCTCACCCTGGATCAACTGAGGAAGTGACACAGCAAACTCAGTCAGCTCAATGCTTTTTTCTATCTCGGCCCTGGCTTCGTCCAGGGTTTTCCCGTTTTCTTCCTGAATCAACGCTGATAACTCGTTGATGTTCTCTTCCAGAAGTCTCTTGTATCTGAAAAAAACCTGAACCCTATCCTTTATTGGAGTTTTTGACCATGTTTTAAAAGCTTCTTTTGCTGCCGAAACTGCTTTATCCAAATCGTCTTTTGAAGATACAGCCACTTCCGCAATCACTTCACCGGTTAGCGGAGATTCCACATTCATCCAGCGATCTGTAATGGTTCCAACAAAGACTCCATTAATACAATTATTAACTTTTCCGTATTTATTTGACATTTTTATTAATGATTTTATAAAGATTTTAACGAAAGCTAATCTAAAAAACAATTTTCAATAATATGCAATTTTTACAATAATTTATAATCATTCTAAAAAATTTGCAAAAATTTGATACTTTTGTGTAAAATTTATTCTAAATGGAAAATAAGCTGGACGAAATTGATTTTCTAATTCTCAAAGAACTCCAAAAAGACGGCCGTGCATCATTTACAGAAATAGCCGATAAACTCAAAGTTTCTATCAGTAATGTTAGAAGCCGCGTGACCAAACTTATCGAGGAAAAGACCATCCAGATCGTTGGAAGAATCAATCCTCAGAATGTCGGTTTCAATGCTTACGCGAATATTGCAGTCTCGGTGCGTCCTGCCAACCTGATCCCAAGTGTGATAGATACTCTTCTGAAAATGCCGGAAGTCAGCTTCCTGGCCAATACAGCCGGAGAATTTGATATCGAAGTCGATATTATGAGTAAAAATAATGAACAGCTTCACCAGCTGGTCAATCAGAAAATTGCTAAAATAGAAGGCGTATTTCAGACTAAAACTACGCTCTACATGAAAGTGCACAAATATGCCCAACCCGATCTGGATCTGGTGAAATAAAGGGGTAACCTTTTATTTTCTGAAAATATGCAAAAAAAATTGAGCAGTAATTGCTCAATTTTTCAACATAACTTTATTATTTAGCATCTATTATTTGACTGCCGATTTGGCTTTTTCTGATTCCATCAGGTGATGTTCCAGAGTCGGAACGGTTTTGCCGGCAAATGCTTTTAAAGAAGCCTCTGATCCTTTGGACGCTTCTTCTTTGAACTCCGCAATATCTTTTTTATGATCACTAACCATAAGATCTGTATAGGCACGGTCAAAGTCTGCACCTTTTTTAGCCTTCAGATCATCATATTTTTTCTGCTTATCTGCATCCAGGCCTGTTGGCAATGTATAACCCACAGCTGACGCCCATTGTTTGAGCTCATCATTCGCTTTGCTGTGATCCTTAACCATCATTGCTCCAAGAGATTTCACAGCCGCATTGGAAGCATTGGTGGAAGCCAGATGCCCCATTTGCACTTCCATTATTCCACCTCTTGCAGCAGCATCAGCAAACTTTTTATCCTGCGTACTCAGATTAGTACCGGTAGTTTTCCCTGTTCCGGCAGATGTGGAATCTGCAGGCATCACTGTACTGTCGGTGTTCATTGCAGCAGAATCATTAGGTGTTGTTATAGCCGTGCTGTCACCGGCTGTATCCATTGTCGTCGTTTCACTTTTTTTGCAGGCTACCAATGCCGTTACAACCAGAAGACTTAAGATTGAATTTTTCATAATAATATTATTTAGTGTGTGATGCTCATTAAATTAACAATTTGTCTGCCAAACAATTACGCCATCTAAATAAAAAAGAGAGAAACAATCTGAGCTGCTTCTCTCCATGAGTAAAATATAATTAATATATGGATTGCCAGAAAAGAGGACATTGCTGCCCTCCTTATCAAAAAATCTAATACACTATGAACTAGATTTTCTTGAAATTTTCACATCAAAGTATTTGCCAAAATTGGAGGCTTTTAAATCGAAATTTTATATCAAGTCCAATTGATATTGTTTATAATCAACATGATATGAAGTATTAATTACATTTAATAAAAAATTAGCATCATAACTATAAATACGAAGACTCATTGCCGAATTGTTTGTATCAAACATTAATAAACAGATAAATGATAATTCGAATTCATTTATGGTCTTAAAATTGATATTGAATTTTATATACCACTATTAATTTGATATTAACTTAACACTTTTTCACAATGATATTCGATAAAAACTTTTTGAAAATGCCGGGAGACGACGGCTTTTTTATTTACCAGGGAGAACAGGATAACAGCAATTTTGTGAATCCTTATAACGATAATCCTTATATGATCAGCTCCCTTCAGAAACTTAAAAAACGAATGACCTGCAGAAAAAAACAATCCATTGTCAATCAATGCCTGGATGAATATAAAGATCATATGGTGGAAAATCCCCAACTCAATCACGTTTTCGAAACAGAAGACATACGGCAGCCAAAAGCGTCTTTTGCCGAATATGCCAAATCCTCTTATCAAAAAGTGCTGAAAGACCTGGAGAATATCCAGAAACTCATTGATCAGCTGAGCATCAATGAAGTGCGTCTGTAAGCCCAAATCAATGAATGCTTGTCAATAGATATAAAAATCCCCGGAACATTTGCTCCGGGGATTTTATATAATATTCTGTTCTAGAGATTCTGATCTTCGTGCTTTCCTTCTTTGATCTCTTCTACCATTTTCGCATTGAAAGCCGGTAAATCTTCCGGTGTACGACTGGTTACCAATCCATTGTCCACCACTACTTCACTGTCTTCCCATACTGCTCCAGCATTTTTAAGATCGGTACTGATGGAATTGACAGAGGTCATTTTCCTGCCTTTGACCGCATCCGCATTGATAAGGATTTGCGGACCGTGACAGATCGCTGCGACCGGCTTATGCTGTGTGAAAAAATCCTGAACGAAGGACAGCGCTTTTTCATTGGTTCTCAACTGATCGGGGTTGATAACACCGCCTGGCAAAACCAGAGCTTCGTAATCAGAGGCCGATACGCTATCCAGGGTTTTGTCCACTTCATATTCCTGTCCCCAATCTTTCTCTGCCCAGGCTTTGATTGTTCCCGGTTTTGGACTGACGATATGTGCTGTCCAGCCTTGCTGTTCCAGATGTTCTTTTGGGGATTTCAATTCACTTTCTTCGAAGCCATCTGTTGCGAGTATTGCAATTTTCTTTGACATAACATTTATTTTTTGGTGATTAATATATCACATCAAAGAAAATATAATGCCGAGCGGGATTTATGAATTATAAACTTTGTTAAAGGTGCAACTTTTAATTCTTGAATGGAAATCCATGTATTAAGATAACCAACACATCTGGAACACCTGTTATGGTTCTCAGCATTTTAGACAGCCTGTTTTATATTTTCTTTTGCTCTGGCTATCTGCAATACTATTTCAAAAATCAATTTCTATATCCTATTCTATATAAAAACAGTATTAAATATCAATACTGTTTTTATTTACCAACTTGTTTGGAACATTACCCAGAAACTAAGTATTGTCCATCGATCGTAACCGCCAGACCGGAAAGAAAATCCTGTGTCCCGGATTCCAGATTCTTTTGCCAGGAAATCTTCTGCGAAAAGAGTACAGCAGAACCCAGCACCAATAGTGTGGTAGAAATCTTTTTCATAATTTGAGTTTTTATAGTTACTAATCAAATCAGTTGCAATATTATCAACTGATAACGTCAAAACATGACGCTTTATAATTTTTCCGGTAAAAATAATATATTTTCCTGAAATTAAATTATCCTTAATAAAAAAAGACATTCTATAAAAAATCCACTCTTGCGAGTGGATCTCCTGCATCAGTTCACCAGATATTGACCGAGGTAGAAACTTGTGGAAGCACCCGTCTGCTTTTCATTATTCAGAAAGGCATAGACTTCCATTGTCTTACCCAGGCAATACGCAGGAAGCGTGACGTCCGCCATCAGGTCGGAACGCATCACGATACCCTCATAGATCTCCCAGTTCTTCAGCTCTTCGCAGTAGCACACCAGGCTGACCTGATCTGCCGGTGCGGCATTGCCCTGCGTGCTGTTATCTTCCCATTCCAGATGCAGCACACCGCCCGGCTGAGTGGTGAGCACTGCATTCTGGAAGCTGGTGAGTTCGCCACGGGTAATCAGTACTTTGTTGTAGATCAGCTCCGGCAGACCAGCCACCACCTGTATCGCCTCACTAATTGTATAGGACACCGCCAGGTTCACCCTGGATTTTACCCCGCTCTCCGACCCGAAATACAACGACTGGATTGACTTAACAGGTTGCAAAAAGCTGATCGCCAACTTAAATTTCATCTGCTGCTCAAGCTGCTTTTCCGTGGGGTTGCGTTTTGAAATTTTAGGACGGCTGCGGATGATGTCCAGACCACGCCAGTTAGCGCCTACTACTGTTCCTACTTTACCGGAGAATCCGCCAAGGATTCCTTTGTTTAATGTTGCCATATCAAAGATTTTTAAAATTTGTAACACGAAGGTATTGCAGAAAACAACAGCCTGTACACCCCTGAACGGTTTTGACCGGTTCTGACTGGTTTTGACCGGTCATATGTTGTATTCCTTCGAGAATTGTTCGGAAATCCTTCGGGTATTCTTCGGAAAAACATCCTTTTTCCAAACAAATACCGAAGAAAGGTGGGAGAATACCGGGAAGATCTGACCAGATTTCCGGTAATTAAGATGATGAACATATTAAGATCCTTCGGCTCCGCTCAGGATGACACGGTTGTAATCAAAGTGAGAGTTAAATATTATTCTCGCAGAGATGGCGGATTGGGCTGATTTTGTAAAGATCCTTCGACCCTACTCAGGATGACAGTGAATTGAACTCCATAGTCAATATCCTGGATCACAATACAAAAACCCATACTATATAAATGGCATGGGTTATTAATTCAAAAAATAAAGCCTTGTTTTATTTCAGCAAATTTTCTATGGACTGGCGGGAATAATAGTATTTGCCGCCCAGCTTAATAAACTTGATTTTCCCGTTTCGCCTTAAACGGTAAATAGAACTGTCGCTCAGGTTATACATCTGCTTGAGATCGGCACTATCCAGAAGGTCTTTGCGAACGGTTTTGAGTGCTAAATTATCAATACGGCTGATCAATTCCTTTAACAATACATGGAATAAATAGTCATAGGACTCTTCTGAAGGAAAATTGGTTTTCATCATTGTAGTTTTTGTGATTTCCCCCTAGAACGACCATGCTATTCAATTTATTTTGCCAAACGTATAAAATTTTATGATTTAAATTACCAAATGATCACAATCCAAAATTCAGAAATAAGCTTAACCTGGATTTGGCTTCGATATTGCTACCCGCTAATCGGTTATAAGCCGGCAACATCAGCTCACTGCCGAGACTGAACTTTTTATAAGACACCTCGAATCCCAACTTGCCGTACAAAGCGCTGCCGGCAGTTCCGGGCATCACCTCACTAAACTGCCTGTTCCAGTCATAGACTTCCCCTTGCAAACCCAGCTTGCCGGAAAAGATGCTCTTCTCGTTACGCCACAACCTGTAAAATCCTGTTGCAGAATAATTCCACTGGTTGCCGAAACGGTAATGTTTTTTATTTTCTGTTTTGAGGGTATAATCGGTATTCAACATCAATGCAAAGAAGTTTTTCCGGAATGTGTAGCTCAATGCCACCTGGTAATCCCAGCTTCCCGTCCCCAGCTGAAAACTCGGATTAACGCCTGTGATCCCTTTCTCATCAAATTTTCCCAAAGGAATTTTAATCCCTAAACCACCATTCAGCTGGTGGTATTCGCTTTTGGACCTGAGGATTTCGTAGATGCCCATTAGGCTGGCATCCCCTATTCCATTGATCTTAATATCACCCTGCAGGGTTTTCTTCTCATGAAACTGAAACGGAATGCTACCATAAATACTTAATTTCTGAGTTACCGGAATCTTGCCCCAAAGCTGAATGGTGTTAAAATACTGGTCCTGTGTCAAATCCTGCGTGAACAGGTTTTCTTTGGCTTTGTAATGCTGTGCAAAATATTTGATACCGATGAACTGAGGATTCAGCAGGGATTCGAAGCCGGATGAGCCATTGCCGGCAGCACAACCACAGGCGTCGCAGAAAAATTCTTCGTAGCTGGATAGATGCTGTATTTGGTTTTGGTATTGTGGAATGTAAAGGCTGTCCCGGTTGGCTTTTATTTGCTGAGACAGGATGATTAGTATTAGGGATAGGATTGATTTTTTCATTGTTGATTTTTATTTAACCACAAAAGGCACAAAAGTTTTGGTTTTGAACACAAAGGGCATTAGGTTTTTGTTTCAAATGCTGTTGGTAGTCTCACAAAGGCGCTTCACTTTGATGAGATTTATATTTATTTCTCGCAGATTTTTAGGATTTTGCAGATTATTAAATCCGCTTGATCTGTAAAATCTGCGAGTTAATTATTATTGGACATTGCTTCACTTCGTTCGCAATGACAATAGCAGTTTCGTATTAATAGCTACTATTCTGCAAATTGCTTGTTAGTAATAAATTGTTGGTCGCTGAGGGTTTTTAGGAAAGCGATGATGTACTGTTTTTCCAGCGTTGTCATTGGGATACCGATACGTCCGTTTTGTTTCAGAATCGGGTCCAGATTGGCCTGATTCTCAACATTATCCGAATAGAAATTGAGCACAGCATCCAAAGAATAGAAACGTCCGTCGTGCATATAAGGTGCAGTGTATTCTACATTTCGGAGGCTTGGCACACGGAATTTCATATTGTCGTTCCAGTCCAATGTCACACGGTATCTGCCACGGTCGTCATATTGTGCATTATAATACATCCCGGTATTCCGGTAACTTTCATCAGTAAACAAATCTCCTGAATGACAACTTGCACATTTGGTTTGAAATAATGCCAAACCTTGCTTTTCTTCATTGGTAAATGCCGCTGTTCCTTTCTTCATTTTGTCGTATTTGGAATCGGCGGAAATCATTGTGCCCATAAACTGAGACAGGGCTTTCAAAACTCTTTCTCCTGTGATATTGTCATCGCCATAAGCTGCTTTGAATAGCCTTTTGTAACTGGCATCCTGACTTAGTTTTGAAACGACTTCGGGCAGAGAACTGTCCATTTCAAAATCAGTCGTTATCGGCACCAGAGAACGTTCATCCAGATTATGACTCACGCCATCCCATGTATAATTTTTGAGAAATGCCATATTCTGAATCGGTGGTGCATTGCGAATGCCCAATTTATCATCAATCCCGTGACTCACAGGATGTCCGTGATGTGTAAAAGCATACTCCTGAATATGACAGAATCCACAAGAAATGGTATTGTTACGGGACAGTTTGCCTTCATAAAATAACTTCTTACCCAAAGCAACGCCATTAACGGTTACAGGGTTTTTATCTGTGTCAAATAACAGTGCCGGAAAATTAGCCGGAATCTCCAGATTGTAAGCTTTGTCTTCTTCAAAAGCTTCGCCTTCGTATTCGTACGTACATGACATTAACATTATAGAAAATGCAATGAAAATCCAAAGAGAACGCACCTGCTCCCTTTGGAATGGTAGAATTGGATTAATCATTGTGAACATGGTCAACTCTGAACATATTAATAAGGTTGTTGCTGACATCCGCCAGATGCTGGCTGCTGCCCATCGCCATATTGTTACTGGTATCTAAAGTCAGTGTTTTTTTCCCGCTCAGATATTGGTTAAAGTCTGCAAGGATGTGGATAGAAGGTGTAATATCCTTATTCACTCTGGCTGTAGTCGGTAAATCCAAAACAACTTCCCTATAAAGATCTGCAGTTCCGTTTGCTGTGGTGTCGCCCATATTACCGCAATGGTTCATAAACTCGGTATCAGTTGTTGATGTTCCATACTTTCCTTCAAGTTTTGTGAAGATATAACCAGCAGCCCAAGACCAAGCCATTCCTTCTTGTTTGGCTTTATCCCAAAACAAACCTTGTCCATCCTGACCAATAAGATAAGCTGTGGGACTGATGCCTAAGCCTAATTTGATTTTCTTGTAATTACCTTTTGGGATCTCGGTAAGGTTGATATAAACTATTCCGCCTTTGGCTTCTTCCTGGTTGATGATGAAAGCACCTTTGTCCGGATTATTATAATTGTATTTGAATTCCGCTCCGTTTTCATCGACGAGTGAGATGTTGCTGATTATGTATTTAAGCGTTGAAAACTGGTGTTTCTGTCCATTGACTGAGGTTTGTGTAGTCTGATTGAGCACGATATCACCGAGATTGTTGAAACCATTCTCGAACTTGACCTGAAGATTACCAGTTGTGTTGTCCTGAACATCGTCATCGTCGCTGTTACTGCATGATGAAAATGTTAGAATTGTGATGAATAATAATGATAAGAGTTTATAGATTTTCATTTGTTTGGATGTTGTATTGTTATTTTTTTAAACGCAAAGGCACAAAGGTTTTTTTGAGCAATTCTATGTTTTTAAGGCACAAAGATTTGACTTCGTCAAATGCTCATAACTTTTGCTATCTTTTAAATTACTAAAAGACTATTTTTTTGAAATGTAAGTTTCGTGCTATGCTGCGATAGGGATAGCAGCGGTTACCCCACAGGGCAGCGGCGGAGCGAAGCGGAGCCGTTGACCGAGGAGTATGAGCGGATAGCCCGACCCGAGTGGCTGCTTTAGCGTCGGAGAGGGAATCGTCCTAATGACTATATTATCTAAACAATTGGAGGTCTGAAAATGTGTTTCAGATACAGATAAGAATAATCTGTGGTGTGTTTGAAAGTAAGGCTGGTAAAGAATCTTTGCCCTACTGTTTTGACTGCAGCAATCTCAATCGGAATATAACAGTCGATGATTTTCTGTGTCGGATTTTTGGATTTGGAATCTTCTGAGCTGTTTTTGGCGAACTCTTTTCCGAGGTAACACTTGCCGTTGCAATGCAGCTCCGACTTTTTCTTGTTGATACACAAAACGTCTGAAATATAATCATAGTTAACCGCATACTCTACCAATGGCAACACCGGTTTGAGCACCAGATAAAAAACGAGTAAGAGATTAAAGATGAGTTTCAAGAATTTGTTTTGAGGATTTTAAAAAGCACAGGCTAGCTGTGCTTTTTTTTTGATATATTGAGGCTGTTATTTAATAGCTTCCTCGTATCTTCTGCTGATCTCTTTCCAGTTGGTAACGTTCCAAAGTGCAGCTAAGTAATCTGCTCTTTTGTTCTGATATTTAAGATAATAAGCGTGCTCCCAAACATCAATTCCGAAGATAGGCGTTCCTTTCACCTCCGCAAGGTCCATCAAAGGATTGTCTTGGTTAGCTGTAGAAGTCACCGCCAATTTTTTGTCAGCCGTTACTACCAACCAGGCCCAACCTGAACCGAAACGATCAGCACCAGCTTTGCTCAGCTTCTCCTTCAAAGCATCCAAACTCCCGAAAGAATCGTTGATTGCTTTTGCCAATTTTGCAGAAGGCTGAGTATTTTTCTCAGGCGTTAACACAGTCCAGAACAACTCATGGTTATAGTGTCCGCCGGCGTTGTTTCTAACCGCAGGGCTTTCTTTTGAAATGTGGGAAAGAATCTTTTCCAAACTCTCTTTTTCCAATGGTGTTCCGGCAATGGCTTTGTTAAGATTGGAAACATAAGCTGCCGCGTGTTTGGTATAATGGATCTCCATGGTCTGCGCATCTACAGAACCTTCCAAAGCATTGTAAGCATAAGGAAGAGGCGTTTGCTTGAATTGTGCCGTTACAAACTGTGCTGCTAATAGGAATGCAGCAGCTGAAATTTTTAATACTTTCATATTATACGATTTATTGTTAATGTTAATTATTTAACACAAAGTGCACAAAGATTCTCTTTTTCAACTAACTGTTTAAGGATCATAAAGGCGCTTCGCGCATAAAGGTTTTAAATTTTATTTTAATAATTTTCTGATATCTTCTATCAATTTTTCCCTATCCGGATGATATTTCCCTCTCAGACTGGTTTTAGTTCCAGCTTCATCTTCATAATTCAGTCCAGAATAATAAAGAACCGGCATATTGTTCTCATCAAACCGGCAACGGAGGTTTCCTTCTTTATCTACCAATGCAATCATCCCGCTATGATTGAGGCTTTCTGAATCATCTTCCTTGTCACCTACATAGATATCGAACATATCCGCTAATTTACCGATATAATCCCGGTCTCCTGATAGAAAATGCCAATTGGGCGACTTGGCTCCAATCATTTTAGCGTGATTTTTCAGAACTTCCGGCGTATCATTGGTTGGGTCTATACTGATCGAGATAATTCCAAAATCCGGATTGTTGATCTGCTCATCGATGTATTTCATATTGGAATTCATCACGGGACAAATCGTGGGGCAACGGCTGTAAAAGAACTCTACGAGATAAACTTTTCCCAGCATATCTTTATTAGTAATTTTCCTGGAATTCTGGTCTGTGAGCGCAAATTCCGGAACTTTCATTATCGTGTAAAGACTTTTTTTGAAATAGCTCATCCCAATTCCTATCACCAAAAATAGTACCGCAAAAACTATAATCGGCAGAATCAGTTTACTTTTCTGGAAAGCCTTCTGTTTCTTTTTGTTTGTCATTTCAGAGCATATTTAGCTGGACTTTTCCTGAATTCTTTTTTGCAATGGTCGCTGCAGAATCCATAAGTTTTGCCTTTATAAACAATAGTATCTTTTAGGAATTCTGCTGTTTTCATTTGACAGATCGGATCATCGGCATTCACGACCTTTACACCTTTGAGGTCGGTTTTGGGTTTCATTTTGGAAACCTGTTTTACTTTTGGTGTTTCCTGCGCACAAGACAGTACAGATACCGAAAGTAATATCATTGATATATTGAATTTCATTTTTTTGAAGTTGATTTAATTGTATTGTTAAAGCTTTTGAACACAAAGCGCACAAAGATTTTTTACTTTATGCTTATTTAGGCTCACAAAGTCGCTTCGCTTAAAAAAGTTTGAGCTATTATTCTAACGCAAAGGCAGCTTTGTTCAGCTAATATTGGTTTGTTAAACACAAAGGCACAAAGATTATTTTTTAATAATAAATGTTTTTAAGGCACAAAGAGGAGCTTCGCTTAATTGGAATGATTCTTTTATTACTAAATCAACGGTGGATGGAATATCCTTGAGTTTAATGAGAAATTGTAGAATGAACTTAAATAAAAGTTCTGTTTTTGAATGTCCGAATTGAAATTGAACTCATTAAGAACAGTGAAAACATTTCCGACTGTGAATAATTCTGAGAATACAGAAAGCTTCAGCTGGTCTTGCTTTGCAGAGTTCTGAGAGGATTTGGAAAGTTCTTTGGCTAAATAGCATTTCCCATTACAGTTCATTTCCTTTTTTGCTCTGTTCTCACAAAGATTTTTGGTGATGTAATTGTAATTCACGGTATAATCTATCAATGGCATTACCGGTCGCAATGCGATTGTGAAGATAATGAATATGGAAATGAATGCTTTCAATACAACAAAAATAAAGTATTAGTCCCATATACCAAATGATATTTGACAGTAGATTTCAAAAGTTTACTGAAAATAAAAAAGGCCAGAAGAAACTCCTGACCTTTTTTATGATTTGAATTAGGTTAATCCACAATTACTTTCGTACTGCTGGATTTTGTTTTCACAAAATAAACACCTTTAGAAAGCTTTTTCAAGCTGATTTTTTCGTTGTTGTTAACGTTATTGATTGTTTGAATCAATTCTCCGCTGGCACTGTAAATCTGAACTGTTTCATTTTTAGAGATTCCGGCGATGAACAATTCACCGTTTTTAACAGGATTTGGATACACTGTTAATTTTTGATTTTTAGAAGCTGATTCTTCAACTGCCATTTTAGTGTAGCAAGTCCAAGACAAGTTATCAAAAGAAACTCTATTGTTTGTGATATCATCTACCAGCTCAATAATTACATTGCCTTCTACATTGATATCATTGATCGTATAAGTCTTAGCCGTTTTGGAATAAGGAATCTGACCTTTTACCTCTCCATTAACCTTCAATGTATAATTACCGTCTGAATCACTAAAAGGCAGATAAGTTTTAACCGTTAATGAACCGATACCTCCGGAAATTGTAGATGATTTCAATGAACCTTTTCTCAAACAGATGGCTCTGTTATTGTCTCCGTCGATATAGATCTGCTTATCTGTTCTTGCATTGGTTGCAGTCCAAACAATATTCTGGTTAGACCATTCTCTGTCCAGATAAGAAGAATTGGTTGCCGGCATACTTTCGAAATCTTCAGTTCCGCAAGTTGTTCCTGTACCAGGTGTGCTTGTATTGTCGGTAGTTCCTTGTACAGTTGCACTTTTTCCGGATTTGTTTCCAGCCGCATCTTTCGCCACAACATAGAATGAATAGGTTGTAGCAGGCGCAAGTCCTGTTACTATTCCACTGTTGGTATTAACGCTGGTTTTTAACACATCATCAACATAAATATCATATCCGCTTACAGCAACATTATCTGTAGAAGCCGTCCAGGATAAAGAAATGCTTGAAGATGTTTTTCCGGAAACCAAAACATTCACAGGTGTAGTTGGTGCTTCGGAATCAACTGTTGTTCCTCCGTTGAACGTATCCGGCCAAGTGTTCTGAGCAGCAGGGCCACCCCATATTACTGTTGCCAAATAAGGATTATCAATAAATGGGTTTCTATTGTGCTGAACCCCATAAACCACATTATTTCTTTGTCTTTCGAAATCGGAAACAGGATCTTCGACATTCCATTTCAAAAGAATATCCGGAAAGTCTGAAGAATAAGTTGCAGGATTCATTGTGATGTTCAATGGCAAACATCTTGTGTTGTATCTTACATACATATACATCAGGATCCTCGCGACATCTCCTTTCCACTCATTACCAGGAAACCAACCTCCACGACTTGTTTTATAAGCAGTTGCCCCGGTTCCGTCATCAAATAACAAACTCCCTCTTGTACTGTTCAAAGTATTGTCTGCAGGACGCAGGTGGTGACCATCTGAACCCGGACCGGAAGTCCCCAAATTAGGTGTCCCTTTTGATTTTGCATACACATGCTCTCTGTTCCAGCTGCCACTATAAGGACGGCTTCTCTGGTGAGTTCCGGAACTTTGTGATCCGTAAATCAATAAGATATTGGATGGATTTTCCGGGTCCGCATCACTTGTTTTGAATAGAGATGCCAATCCTTCAGAGTAAGCAATAGTCTCTGTATGGGTTGTTGTAATTAATGTTGCAAGATCAGCTTTTAAGTCATTTTTTGTCTTGCTAAAGTTAACTCCCGAATAATACGACGGAGCTGACTGTGCAAAGGCAAAGAAAGATAAAATACTTGCAAAAAAGGAAACCTTTAATTTCATAAGTAAATATTTAATTATTTTAATAACTCTTTATAATTCTATCGTGATAAATGATATCGAATGGATGTTCCTCAATAGTTACTGAGATTTTGTTTTCAAACTCCAGAAAAAAGCTTTTATCAAATCCATAAAGTTTAGTCTGAATTTTATTTTCATTAATCTGAGTCGAAACTTCTACATCAATCCCATTTTCTAATTCTTCTTTAGAAAAATTAATATCACTTAATTCTAAATTTTCTCCAAGACGAATAACACTCGTCAAAAGTCCCGGATGCGAATCTCCTGCTCCCACAAAAAGCCTGTTCTCTTTCTCATCAATCCAGATGACATACAAAGGCTCTTTTTTTCCACCTACATTGATTCCTTTTCTTTGTCCAATCCTGAAATTTTCTACACCTTGGTGTTCACCGACCAAAAAACCGTCAAACAAAGAATACTCTATTTTCCGAGATTTCCAGATGAGTTCATCTTTTTTTGAATGAAATACCGGCAATTCTCTGCTATAGATTAGAGCGCTTGCAGGGATTTCTACTATCTGTCCTTTTTTGGTCATAAAATCTTCGATGTAAATCTTTTTGTATCAGGAAGGGCGCGCAATTTAATTATTTTAAATTAAATACAACTATTTTTCAAAAAAATTATCAATTTATCTGAAAATAATTGTTTTAATTATAATGGTAATATTTTATCTTAATCAAGTAAAAACTTCCCATCAATTTAGATAGGAAGTTCTTTAAAAGAAAATAATATAAACTTGATTTGTGAGAATCAATTCTTGTTAGTAGCCAGCATTCTGGCTCAGGTTCGGGTTTGCTGTAATGTCTGCAGATGGCAATGGATATATATTGAATTTGGAATCCACGGCTTTTCCAGCCTGGACATTTCCTTTCCAGCTCCAGAGATAATCGCCTGTAGTAAATCTGTTGAAACGGATAAGATCCGTTCTTCTCAATAATTCCCATGACAGCTCTCTTGATCTTTCATCCAAGATGAAATTAAGGCTCAGGTCAGAAAGAGTGATTGCTCCATTTCCATTATTATAAGCTCTGTTTCTAATAACATTAATATAATTGAGCGCTTCGGAGGATTTTCCCAGTCTCAGATAAGCTTCCGAAGCGTTCAGATAAGCCTCAGCAAGGCGGAACATAGGGAAATCTGTGTCTACATAAGCAGCGTCAGAACCTGCTACTCCATTCTTAGTAACATTTCTCCATTTAGTAAAAGCATAACCATCCTGAAAGGTTCCGGGAAGCGCAGCAATATCCTTCTTATGTCCAATGTTGAAGAACAAAGCCCTGCTGTCACCTTTTGCAAATGCATTGGGATCTGTAGTTGTAAAACCCTGATCCGTCGTTTGAAATTTGTTGACAAACTCCGGACGGACACGAATATTCCCCCAGCCTCCTGAGATTCCCATATTCAGGTAAGTGAGCATTGTTCCTCCGGTCTGAGCTAAGACAAAGAATGTTGTACCGCCATAGGTTTTAGCTTTTATACCATCCATATTCAGAGACCAGATGATCTCAGAAGATGTATGATTATCTGCCAGAAAATTATAAAGATATTTTGATGCCAGACTGTAATGGCTACCAATCACTTTTTCGGCATACTCTGCTGCCTTATCCCATTGTGGAGCATTGGTATAAATCTGGGCATTAAGGTATAATCTTGATAATAAAAAATTTGCTGCCGTTTTATCAACTCTTCCATATTCATTGGTTTCCGGGAGAGCGGTTTCAATATCTTTTAATTCGGCTTCTACATAAGCATAAAGATCACTTCTTGAGATCTGTCTGGGCAAAAACTGCGGATCTAATTTATCGGAATCTGTGACGAAAGGGACCTTACCAAAGGTGTCCAGTAAAACCCAATAAGAATAAGCTCTGAGGAAGCGCGCTTCTGCCCTGAAATTAGCAACCTGTTGCTTGAAACCTGGATCCGTATGTCCTCTTTCCTGAAGTTTGGCATCAGTAGTCTGTCTCAAAAACTCGTTAGTATAACCGATGATCTGGTATAATCTTGCATAATAACCATTTAAAATAGCGGTGTTAGAATCCCAGGTGTTGGTAGCCATCTGTCTCAATCCGTTGGTCTGCGAACCCATTATCGCCTCATCTGTCGACAGTACCTGGACATAAAATGCCAAACGGATGAATGAACTGTAACCTTCATCAAAATTACCAAGATCAGGATCACCAGTTGGCCCTTGCTGACCGCTAAGGCATAATGCTGCATAACATTTTGCCAAAACACCTTTGTAATTGTCCGGATTGGAATATACCTGTTCCGTGGTAACTATATTGGGATTGATTGGAGCTGTATCCAAATCATTGATACATGAACCTGCCGTAAAAAGCAAAAATATAAAAGGAATGATATATAAACGTTTCATCGTAAAATTATTTAAAGTTAACATTAAGCCCGAAAAGGATTGAACGTGGTCTGGAATAGATATTATTATCAATACCCAAATAAACTTCCGGATCAAGACCACTGTATCCTGTAATAACAAAAGCATTCTGTAATGAGAGGTTAATCCCGATATCAAACTTATCACTGATATTTTTGAAGTTATGTCCTAATGTGATATTATCCATACGAAAAAATGAAGCATTCTCTAGGAAAAAATCAGAATAGAGCTGCAGATTCTCAAAGCCTTCATTGGCTGTATAGCTCAGGATATTGGTATATGTTCCGTTTGTAGGCAAAGTTCTGGACTTATAATCCTTTGATTTGACATTATTATAGACATAGTTTCCGAAATTGGCATGTGCGTTAAATCCGAGATACCAGTTTTTATAGCTCACTTTGGAAGACAATCCCAGATAAGCCCTGGGCATCGGATTTTTACTTTTCACCAATCCTCCGTCTTTATATTTTCCTTCTATCGGTTTCCCGTTCTCGTTATACTCCTGCTGATAGAGGTAAAAAGTATACGGCGCATAACCTACTGAATGAATCTGTATCGTCCCAGCCGTAGAGCCGGAAACGTTTCCTATATTAACACCATAATTTGGGCTATTTACTAATGTAAGTTGTGTGATCTCTGATTTGCTGAATGTAAGATTTGCGTCCAGATTCCATTGCCAGCTTTCGCTTTTAACCGGGATTGTGTTCAGTGTTAGCTCTACCCCTTTATTTTCCATAGATCCGATATTGGTATAGATCATATTGGTAAGGTTGGATCCTGCAGCAACGGAAATCTTATTCAGTAGATCATCAGTCGTCCTTTTATACACTTCTACCGATCCCGAGATCCGGTTATTCAAAATACCGAAATCCAGACCTATGTTATATGTGGATGTAGTTTCCCATTTCAGATTAGGATCGTATCCGTTCGGTCTTATTGTAGTGTAGTAACTGTCTCCGAACTGATACATTGCATTGGGTTGGCTAAAAGTATAGGTCTGCATCCATTCATAATCTCCACCTATATCCTGCTGTCCAGTCTTCCCATAGCTCAATCTCAACTTCAGATCAGAGAAAAAGCCGTTCTCCTTCAAGAAATTCTCCTCATTGATCTTCCAAGCAAAAGCTGCGGAAGGAAATAAGCCCCAGTGATTCTCTTTAGAAAATTTTGAAGAACCATCACTTCTTAAGGTAGCAGTGAAAAGGTATTTGTCCTTAAAAGTATAATTTAACCGACCATAGAATGATAAAAGATAGTACTCCGATTTTTCATCAGCAATATTCTGATATATCTTGTTCCCCACTAGATTAGTCTGCTTGTTATTATAGCTTTTCCAGAACCATTGCCAGGAATAACCTCCCATCACATCTAGCTTATGATCACCAAGCGTTTTGGTATAATTGGCGTAAGCATCCAGCTGTAGGTTCTTTTTTTCATTAACATATTTACCGGTCATTCCCTGTCCGTCGTTCCCTACAGAAACCCAGGTAAGAGGTGCGTTATCCGGAATGAATAGATCGCCTTTACTTTTCAGAATATCGAACCCAGTATTAAGATTCAGCTTCAGATCTTCAAATCCGTGAATTTTATAATCCAATTGGATATTCCCAATATGACGAAATATCTTTGATTCATCATTTCTTAGATTGAGAACTGAAACAGGGTTTGCTCCGGCCTGGGTTATCGGCTTTCCGGCAGCATCCGTCCAGATAAAGTAGCCTAAGCCATAAGGTTTGGAATTATCATAAACCGGACGCGTTGGATCAAAAGAAGCTGCTCCGCTTGCAGGATTGGAAATAAAATCATTATTCTCAATGCTCGGGCTTATAGTTTAGGTTCACGTTTAGATGCTTGTCAAAAAATGAAGGATTAAGATTCAGGCTCAGATTCATTCTTTCATATGCATTTTTTCTGATAATCCCTTCCTGATTCGTATATCCCAAAGATAATCGGTACGGAACATCCGCCACTGCTCCCGTCATACTGAAATTCTGGTCATTACTAACAGCAGTTCGATAAATCTCTTTTTGCCAATCAGTATTATACGTGCCTAATCCATTAATTACAGCTGTGTTACCGGCATATGTTCTTTTCATAAAATCTCTGTATTCATCTGCATTAAGAACATCTAATGTTGCCGGATTCCAGTCTATTTTGGTGTTTGAAGAATATTGGTAACGAGTTTTTTTGCTTCCTTTTTTTGTTGTAATAATGATAACACCGTTAGAAGCTCTGGAACCATAGATCGCTGTTGAAGATGCATCTTTCAGTACGGTATAAGTTTCGATGTCATTTGGATTTATCATCCCGAGAATATTGCTTGAACCTGATGTTGAGGAATTGTCGATAGCAATTCCGTCAATTACAATCAGAGGATCATTACTTGCAGACAAAGAAGAGCCTCCCCGGATCCTAATGGCAGAACCTGCACCAGGTGCACCCCCGGGAGAAATAATATTAACTCCTGCCGCCTTTCCTCTCAACGCATCCTGAGCAGTTACCGGATTACCGTCATTTTCCTCATCTATTTTTACCGTGGTTAGCGAACCTGTCGCATCGGATTTTTTAACTTTACCATAACCAATAATCACAACCTCATCAATCTTTTTCTCCTGCACCGAAATAGTATCTTTGGGAATGGGAAAATTTTCTGACTGGGAAATCAATTTAACACTGGTTTTTCTAAGAACAACCGTATTATTTTTTATTTCATATTCTATCGGATAGAATTTTTTGAGATATCTAAGCGATGATTCCAAAGAAGAATAATTAATAGCATTTTCATCAACCTTAATATCTTTGAAGTCTGTGCTAGAATAGAGAAACGGAATCTTGGAAGATTTGCTGAGCTTATCAAAAACTTTGATAATGGACACCCGATTCTCTTTTTTCATAGCAACCGGCGGTGTTTGCCCGGCTTGTCCGTAAGCGACTGGAAGACCTGTGGCAACCAATAAGATTACAGACATTACTGTTTTTTTCATAAATTTGGGGATTAATTTGATTATACTTTAGCGAGTCGAATCATTTATTGCATCGATAACCGTCATTATCGGTGCTTTTTTATTTTAATTGTATTTGATTGTCAGATTTTTTTTCAGCTTTAAGATTGAATGGATAACAGATGGCGAACAAGACCTCATTCATATCGCCCGAGAATGAACCTTTGATTTTCTTTCTAGCATATTCCTGAGGATAATCGATTTTAACATTATAAACCACTTCCAACTCGTTGATGATATTTTCAAAATTTTCATCCTCGAAAGAGAAATTTCTTTTCACATTTGCAACAAGATAAATCTGAGGCTTTTCTTCCATATTCTTGTTCCACGACTCGTTAGGAAGCAAATAAGTGATTTTACCTTGATGATTAACTTTTACTTTCCCTTCAAAAAGTTCCACTTTTTCTTTTCCGCTTGTTTGGTCAAGGAAAAATTTAGTTCCTAAAACCTGTACTGTAAAATCTTTTGCATTGATTTTAAAAGGTCTTGTCTTATCTTTTGCAATATCGAAAGTTGCTTTTCCAGTAAATGTGATTTTTCTGTCTGTTTTGCCGAAATCCTTTGCCAGTTCAAGTGTACTGTGAGGTTCTAAGACAATATTACTTCCATCGGGAAGACTAATCTTTTTCGTAAAATCCACACTGGAATAAAATTGAGACTGAGCTTTCTCCACAGAAGCCGGCGAAGAAGGTGTATAAAAAAGAATACCAAATCCTGTGATTACCGCAGCTGCAGCAACCCAATATAATTTTTTGAACTTGTTGCCGGATTTTATCTTACTCTGAATTCCCGCTTGGATTCGTGCATCTGTCTCCGAATCCATTCTCTGGTTTTCTTCATAGGTTTTTTCCCAGTTCTTTTTAAAATTTTCGTCGTCTATGTTGTTCATATTCAGTATTACGCAGGATTTCTAAATCGTCAACCTTTTTATTTAAATTTTTTTAAATTAATATTAATTAAAAATTCGATATTAATTTGACTTGGTTATTCTTTCCAAATAGGCTTTCACATCATTCCATTGGTAATAAGGAAAACTCTTGGTTTCAACAGGGACGCTGACCTCATTTTCATTCAATAGAAATTTCACCAAAACATTACTTTTCTTATTCTTATAAAAAATCATCTGAAGATTGGCAGCCATTGGTGCAGCCTGAAAAGTATTCCAAACTTTATAGACTTCTCTTGGATTGATTTCTTCTTTATCCATTCCTTCAACTCTCATAAAAGCTAATAATGGTGCAATATTTCCATCGTGACCAAATCTAAGTGATGCACCACTTTTATTGTTTTTAATATAATCGTCTGCTTCTTCCAGAATATTTTTAACTAATGGAATTGCATTATCTTTTACCAATCCTTTGCTCAAAGGAGATGCAGCATCATTCACATAAAATTGATAATTGATGGCCTGATAAATATTGAACAATTCATCTTTCGTGAACAAATCGTAAAAAGAAATGTCCGTCTCCAGATTCTGCATATCGCTGGCAATCCAGTAGAAAGATTCCACTACTTTATCAGGATTCACGTTTTTGTAAACATAGTCTTCATTATTGAAGAGATTTTTGATAAAACGTTCTGAGCGTAATGCATCTTGCTTGAGTTTCCGTTTTTCTTCCTGCCAGAAGTTATCTGGGCTTTTGAAATCGATAGATTCTTTGGTATGATGATTCAGATATTTCATATACTTATCGGAAGATTCGATGCTAATATTTAGCTTTGGGTTGTTCGCTGTTAATTCGTTTGTAAAATACGCCATACTGATGATGCATCTTGGAACAACCGTTGATTTGGCTGTCACAATCGCATTATTTCCAAAAGCCTGCGGATTGTTCTTGAACATTCTTTGAGAAATCTGTTTATGCTGCAATCCTCCTAATTCCGTCAAATCGCCGTTATGACCCTCAGCAATTTTCCAGATTTTCTCCAATCGTTGTAACGCTGATTTTCCGTTTTCTGTCAAGGCATTATTCTCATTAGCTTTTTTCAGAATGTCCATCACACCGGAAAAATCTTTATCATTGATGAGCCATCTTGAGCCGTGTCTTCCGTAATGACTGATGTAAAATGGCTGATATCCGGACGGAACAGCAGTCAGTTTTTTTGTCGGAGTTGGATAAGCGTAGTAAACACCGCCGGTTTGATTTAAATTTGAGAGGATTTCTTCTTTGGTAGTTTGTCCCTGATAAAAAAAGGAAACTGCAATTAGCAGAATTGAAAATGATTTCTTCATTATAAACTTATTTTAGTTTCAGATTGATTTCTGTCTTATAATTTAATTACGCAGACCCATTGAAATCGTCAACCCTAAAAAAGCTTTTTAATGAAAATCAGTAGCAGAAAAAAGAGATTAATATTTGTTTTTAGAATATGAAGCACCTTATTAACGTGCTTGGCCACAGCATTTTTGGAAATACTGTTTTCTTTTGCAATTTCGGAATAGCTCAGTCCGTCAATTTTATGTTTGAGAAAAAAAGATTTACTTTTTTCGGGAATCAGCTGGAGTATTTTTTCAACCTGTTCAGAATAGGATTTGAATTCGTCCTCGTCATATTCTTCCTTTACAATACTAAGATGAGATTGCTCTTTGAAATCTGAGAAAGACAATTTATTTTTTCTATAGAAATTAGCAATTTCCTGTTTCGCAGTCTTGAAAACAACAGCTTCCTTATTCTTATCCAAAGCATCTTTGTACTTCCACAGATGAACAAAAATATCCTGCACGATATCCTCAATATCATCCTGTCCGTGAACATATTTTTTCACGAAAAAGAAGACCTGATGTTTATAGTCAGAATATAATTTTTCAAATTGAGATTGCACTTAGGAAATATATTTTTAAGGTCTAATATATACGAAGCTTTCAAATATATCAAAAAAAGGAAACCTGCAAAATAAAATTTAATTCACTATATATCAACCATTTAAAACCAACAACAAATAACGATACTTTCCCAATACGCTTATCTAAAACCGACACTTATTCCGGAAACTCTATTTTGAAACCAATCCCGCGAACAGAATCGAACTTGATTCTATCATCCTTTTGGAAATATTTACGTAACCTTGTCATAAAGACATCCAGACTTCTTCCCAGAAAATAATCATTTTCTCCCCAAAGTGTTTCAAGGATTTCTTTACGATTAATAATTTTCTGATTGTTTTTGGAAAGTAAAAGCAACAACTCAGATTCTTTCTCCGTCAACTGAATGGTTTCATTCTGGAAAAGCAACTGAAACTGCGAAGGAATGAATGAATAATTTCCCAATTTAATTATTGCTTTTGTAGAATTCTGTTGTCTTTTGAGTATATTTTTGATTCTTAATATCAGCTCTTCCGGTTCGCAAGGTTTTGTAATATAATCGTCCGCACCAAGCTTCAAACCTAAAATTCTGTCGATACTTTGACCTTTCGCCGTCAAAAACAAAAATGGAATATTAGAAGTTTTTCTGATTTCCTTAGACAATTCGAAACCGTCGATCACAGGCAACATTACGTCGAGAATTGCTAATTGATATTGGTCAATCTGCTTTTTGTTTTTAAGAATTTCTTCAGGATTCGGGATCCAATTCACATCGAAATCAGAAAATTCCAAATACTGTTTCAGAACCATTCCCAAGTCCTGGTCGTCTTCAACTAATAAAATTTTAGGCTTCATTGGGAATTGTAATTTTAAATGAAACACCTTTCTTTTTTGGATTCACATCAATATCGCCTTTGTATTTGTCAACGATTGTCTTAACCAGAAAAAGTCCGACTCCAAGACCATTGACGTGAAGATTTTCGTCTCTCGTAATGCGGTAATATTTATCAAAAATGTTTTGCTTCTCTTCTTTCGGAATTCCGATGCCGTCATCAGAAACTTCCATTCCAATTGCGTTGTTCATTTTGATCAAAATCTCGATTTCCTTTGCGCCATATTTTGATGAATTATCGATGAGATTATCCATAACTTGCTTGAAATCGTTTTGATATAAAGATTTGTTCTCAATAAAATCCAATTTAATTTTGAAATCGATGTTATGAAAAGACTTCTGTATTTCCGAAAAATAACGTTCCATCTCGTTTTTATTCATTAAAACATCATCAGAATCATTGTTATGAATGGACGAAACAATATTCTCGAGGCGTTTGATCTGACGTTCGAGCAGAGCTTTGGTTTCAGAATCGGAAGATTGAGCAACTGAAAATTTCAGAGTTGTAATTGGTGTATTCAATTCGTGAGCGATAGAATCGATAGTTGTGTGAAGCTGTGAGATTTTCTTTTCCTGGCGATTCAGGTTTTTGATACTGTTTCGGAATAAGATTACAATTAGAATAACAATCAATAAACTAATGATAATCAAAGGAATAATTTTCTTTAAAACTAAAAATTTGACATTCAGAAGTTGAAAAGTCGATTTAGATTTAACTAAATAATAATCTTTCTCATCCAAATTCAAATCCGTATTTTCCCTGGATTGACGACTGGACCATTTACCTTCATTAATGGTCAAAGGCTTTGACATTTTTTTTACAGTTTGGTACAAAACAAGTGAACGATTCTTTGGCAAAAGCTCTTTTTTCTGAACCTCATCCAGAATCGAATAGATCTCGCTTTTCATTGCGATCTCAAAACCAGAATCTCCTATATTGTCTTTAAGCGTTTTCTCAAGTTTTTGATTGTACAGCTTTTCCGAGCTATAAATCCTTTCCGGATGTGTAATTTTTTCTTTTTGTATCGTAATACCTTTTTTTAGTCTTTCAAAATCGCCAACCAGTTTTTCTTCATTCGTCTCGGTCTCGTATTTTTCCATTGTCTCCAGTGTTTTATCCGCAATCATCCTAGCCTGTCTGTTGAGCTCTTTTTCCTCAAGACGGTAAGAATTGTAGATATAATAACCCTGCAAAACAACCAAGATAACAAGGCTGAACGTGAACAAAATAATTGTGATGTTTTTCTTCCGATTCATATTGATTCTTCTAAAACCATAAAGAATAATTTAAACGCAAAGTCCGCAAAGTTTTTTGAATCTTATTGAAAATATTTTTAAGATTCGCAAAGGCGCTTCGCTCAGCAAAAATTAATCTTGAAATATTCAAATTCGTGTTCTTGGTGAAAATCTTTGTGCCTTCGTGTTTAACTTTTTGAACATCAAAAATACAATCAAATTTCTTTCAAAAAAGACATTAACCTTCCATTAACCGTTCATTAACAAAACTTTCCTGTGTTTCGTCTCAATTTTGTCAAAATTATTGAAATGAAAATTTATAATGTAGTTTTACTTTTACTTCCAATGTTTATCTGGAGTCAGAATATCAAAGGCCACATCGAGAATGAAAATCAGGAACCTATCTCTGAATCAAGCATTGAAATTAATGAAAACAAATCGATATTCTATTCCGATAAAGACGGGAATTTCAGTCTTGAAGGTATTTCGAAATTTCCTTTCTCAATTGTCATCAAAAAACCAGATTATCAGGATTATGAAATTACTCTTGAAAACAATGAGTTTCTGAACATCATTCTCAAAAAAGACACTATAAAATCCATTGAAAGCGTCACAATAAAAGCCAACAAACCTTTACTGAAAAGGAAAATTGATCGACTGGAATTTAATATAGATAAAACACCGCTTCAAAATCTGAATGCCTGGGACATCTTGAAAAGTACACCCAATATTTTAGTGAAAAATGAAGAATTAAGTGTCAGAGGAAACTCTCAAATTATTGTAACCATTAATGATAAAAAAACTTTGATGACGCAGGAACAACTCAAACAATTTCTTGAAAACACGGATGGAAATAATGTTTCATCGGTTGAAGTCATCACCAATCCGCCTGCGAAATACGAAGCGCAAGGTAGCGCCATTATCAATATCAAAATGAAGCAAAATGTTTTATCAGGTTACAAAGGAAGAATCTCGACAAGATATACTCAGGCAACTTATGCCAAGGGATTAATCGGGACTTCGCAATCTTACAATACTGATAAATGGCAACTGACGGGGAATTACAATTTTGTAAGCGGAGATTATGTCCGAAAAAACTTTGATGTTGTGGTTTTTGACAAGGACAAAACCCGTTGGGAAAGCGATATGGTAAGAAAAACACACGCTCACGAACAGCACGTCTACAACTTCTCAGGACAATATAATTTGGATAGTTTATCGACTGTACAATTTGGTTTTGATGGTTACAATGCGCCAAACAACAATGGTCATTACAATGTTCCGACGAATATTTACAATACGGAAAATAATCAGTTGCAATCGTATTACTTAACATCCAACAAGAAAAAGCAATATGATAACAGTTTTAATTCTTATCTGGTTTATGATAAAAAATTCGGGAACAACAACCTGACTTGGACAAATAACTCCAGTATGAAACGATTCAAGGAAAATCAGGATGTAGAAACATTATTGAATTTCCAAGGACAGCCGGAAAGTAAAAACAGGTTTGCCAACAACAGCATTCAGGATATTTCGCTTTATGCGACGCAATTGGATTACCGATTTTCGAATGATAAATTCACGTTGGAAACCGGATTGAAATACAGTTTTGTTAAGAATAAAAATGACCTTAATTTCTTTGACGGAACCAGCGGAACTTTGATTCAGGATTTAACAAAAAGCAACCTATTTAATTATAAAGAGAATATTTTTGCTGGTTATATTTCCTTGGAATACAAATGGAAAAAATGGGAAATGAAAGCCGGTTTGCGCTCAGAAACAACCCTTATCAAAACCAATTCTGATAATCCGGTTGTGGAAAATAAGACGACCAGAACCGGACTCTTCCCTACTTTTTACCTGATGTATAACCTGAAAGAAGACCAGCAATTAGGATTCTCGTACGGAAAACGTATCGACAGACCAAACTACGATTTCCTGAATCCTTCCAAATCTTATTACAATCTGTATTCTTACTTCCAAGGTGATGCGAATCTGAAATCAACCATCATTCATAATCTGAGTCTGACTTACACGGTGAAAGACTGGAATTTTGAAGCTTATTACAGCTATATCAAAGACCCTTCTATGGAAATTTCTATCCAGAATCCGCAGACTTTTGAAACGGTTTACAATTACACCAATATCGACCACGGACAAAACCTGGGAGCGAATTTTTCCAAAAACTTTTCTATAAAACCTTACTGGAAACTGAATCTTTTTGCAATGGGCGAATATCAGGAGAATTATTTTATGGGAACTGATAAGATTTTGTATAAAAATGACGTCTTCTTTTATAATGCGAATATTTCTACGCAAATCACGTTGGACAAAGCAAAAACCTGGGATCTCAATGTTTCCTATGTTTATAATTCGAAGACAATCCAGGGTTCGTTTGACATCAGTTCCTCTCAGAACACCAATGTCATCATTAACAAGAAAATGTTTGATAAAAGATTAGAAGCAGGCTTGATTTTCAATGATATTTTCAGAACGAATAAGAATACGATCTCGACGAGATATGCAGACCAGAATCAATATTTCAAGGATTATCGCGACACACAATATTTTATGATTAATCTGAAATATAATTTCGGAAATCAGAAAGTGAAAGATGCGAAAGCCGGACGCAAAACGGATGAGCAGAATAGGTTATAGTATTTTATTAACAAATCAAAAAAAAACCATATAAACGGTTTCTTATCTGAAAATAATTAAATTATCATTTATATTAAAAAATTGCTGAGGAAATTCAATATTGCAGCAGCTACATTCTGATGTACAGAAAATCTTTTTACAGAGGATTCATCTGCATAATATGTTTTTTTCATTATTTTTTATTTCGTCAATGGCTTCATTTAGAAATATATAATGTCCGGTCTTTTTATCGATCTTAATCAGTCTGGCAAGCAATAGTGTGATGTCGGCTATCATTTTCCGATTGCTAAAATATAACTGGAAGGACAGTTGGTATGGCGGTGCCTTACTATCTCAAACAGGAGAATTTGGCATATTGGCATTATCTGTTGCTTATAAAACAGGGATTATTGAATACAGCTTATACAAGACAGGACTTGGAATCACCTGCCTGTCTCTGTTATTCTCCACCATCTGGATCGCCATCCTGAAAGGTATTATTGAAAAAAGATCATTAATTAGTCAGAAAAATTAAGCCTTTATATAATTAGAAATGTGTCTTGTCAATCTTTTTACTATCGTATAATATGTAAATCAACTAAAAATATATTTTTTTAATTAAAACACTGAAAAACAAAATTATACAACAATATTTTTAAGAGCCATTTTCCTGATTTTGATTCAAAACAAAAGACAGAATACGTGCCTGGTCATAATTGTTAAAAATATATTATGTTAACTTTGAAAGTTCAACAACAATACATGATGACTATAAAATTAAAATGTTGGAAGATTATTGTTTTCCGTTTGGTATTTCTTTTTACTAATTTTCTTATCAACAGTTTAAACGGCCAAAATGCAGAAGCATACAATCAGATCTACACAAGAACCTATCTTGAAATTTCTCAAAAAGATTTTCCGAAAGCTTTAAAAATTGCTGACTCTCTATATAATATTTCTGAAAACCCTCGCTATAAGGCTAAAAGTCTGATGCTTTCAGCTTCACTACTTCAACAATCCGGTGAATTTAAAGATGCTATTGATTACGCTTTAAAAGCAGAAAAAATACTTGAAGACACCGATGACAATGTGTGGAAAGCAAAAATATCCGGTTTCCTTGCTACTCAGTACCGTCATCTGAAGCTCTTTGACCAGTCTAAAAAATATATTGAAGAAACGTCAGAAACCATCAAAAAGATAGATGATCCCAGACTTGTGAATCAGACCAACGGTTTTCTGATGCAGGAAAAAGCTTACTATGAAAACGAACATAAAAATTACAGACAATCCATCAAATATATTAATGACGCTTCGAGCTATTTTAAATTAAGCGGACAGGACAATCCGTTTCTCTCAGCTAATAATGAACAGCTTTTAGGTTTGAATTACTATTATCTGAAAGATTATTCTAAGGCTATGGATTACTATGAGCAAGCTTTGGACAAGCTGAATCATATGTCAGACAACTTTCTTAAAGCACTCGTATTGAATGGAATGGCGCAGATATATATTGCTCAAAAAAATCCTGAAAAAGCAAAACCTTTGATAGACCAGGCACAAAAAATGGCTGAAGAATCTCCATATCTCAGTCTAAAAAATGAAATATATGAAAGCTCCCAGCAATATTATGCTTTAACCAAAGATATTGAAAAACTGAACCAGGCTAAGAAAAAACAGGATTCTGTCTCGGAAAAGATAAGCAATAAAGCTTCAGCTTATATCAACGACTCTTACACCAGACTAAAGAAAGATAACGAATTGAACAAGAAACAATCGGGGTGGAAAAATGTCATCATTATGTCTGTACTTTTGATACTAATTATCATTATTGTCTATTTTGTAATTTATAGAAAACGACAGAAAGAAAAATTTGCTAAAATCCAGCAGATTCTAGAAGAAATCGAACAAACCAAACCGGCATCTCTTCCGGAAACCGAGATTACACAAAATTTAGTAGATGAAGATGTATCGGAACCTAATATTGTAAATTATGACACCGAGCCTGAGTCACAGGCGCTGATGACTCCTGCTACTGAGAAAAAAATCCTCGGTAAATTGGATAAGTTTGAACAGACAACATTATTTACAAGAAATAATGTATCACTTCCATATGTAGCTGCTTACTGCAGTACGAATACTAAGTATCTTTCGTATGTTGTCAACACTTATAAAAAGAAGGATTTTAAGAATTATATCAATGAGCTACGGGTCAGACATATTATTTATAAATTGAAAAATGACAGCCAGTATCACAAATATAAAATTTCAAGTCTGGCTGAAGAAGCCGGTTTTTCATCTCAGAGTAAGTTTGCAGTTGCATTCAGAAAAGTTACAACTGTATCACCGTCTGAATTTCTTGAACACCTAAGATCCCAGCATCTTAATTAAACGATAGATTTTTCAGGAAACAGATATGTATTATGTTTTATAAATCGTAATCCATTTGTGATAAATTTCAGTTATTGTATTCAATTAATTCAATGCTGAAGCCGAATTACAGCTGTTTAATGACTTCATAATACCATTCTTGGAAGATAAATAATTATTCAAGCTTATATCATCCTTTTTATTTTCGCTAAATAACAGACTATTAAATTATTAAATCTTTATTAATAAATCTTTATCCTGATTCATTTTCCCGAATATGACCCGTCATTTTATTGCACACCCGCTTTTATAGCTGCTATTTTGCACCAGATTTTTTGACTTGCTGGAAACAGAATACAAATGATGGAAAAAAATCTAAAATGCTTTTCCCGACAATCTATCGGGAAAGTATTTTTTACATCAGCACATGAGAACAAGAATCAATATGCTTTTATAGCTGTTAATAACTAACAACACAAGATGACACGGAAAATTTTAAACTTTCTCAACAGAGGAAGGTTCATATACGCTGCTATGATCCTTCTTAATTGCAATCTTTTTTATGCTGAAGGCTCAAAAGATCTCTACCCCAGCGGTGTATCCGGAGGACGAGCTTTTTTATACAGCAATTCATATACAGCTGGTGGCACAACAATGGCTTCATGGCCATTCAAATCCGCAGGAACCCATTATGCATACGTTAAAGCGGGCGAAGTTATTCATGCGGCATCAAGTGCCCAAGGTAGCGGAAACGGCAGGATTATATTAACTGCGCCTGATGGCACCGTTTATACTTCTCCTAATAATACAACAGGACAGATTGGTAGCAGAACTGCAGAATTGGCAGGCCCCAGACTCCTGGCACAGGCAGCGGGATCTAACCGCTACTCCACTTTTAACAGAACAGCTTCAGCTAATCAGGCTGGTATCTGGAAAATCGAATTTACGCCGACTGGTGATGTAAATTCCTCCGCTACACCTTCCGTGACAAGTGTTGCTGCGGATGCTGCGTGGACACAGTCTGCAAATTCTGAACTAATAGCAGCTTGGGATGTCTCTGTGGAGTCATCGGGCTCGTGGATAGCTGGCAGAGTCTATTCCAATGTAATGAATCTTCATATCAGTAATGCCCAAAGTGGATTTTACGGACAGGTTTATGCTTTAACAAAAGATGGCTATATCTATAGAGTCAATAATAATGGCAATAACGGTGTTGGTTTTACATTTTTTGTGAATAATAGAGGTTTTATTTCTAATAATACTTCAACTTATAAAAGTATGGATTTTTCAAGCGGAATTTCCTCTTATGTACAAAGTCCTCTTAATGCCGATACTTCTACAGATATAACCCATAAAATATTCTACAGCCAGCCGGCATCCGATATGCCGGCGACAGCAACCGGCAGTGTACCCGGAAATGCCACTTGGCTTAAAACCACCGTAGTTGAGCCAACAGTGTTTAATGTTAGTCTCGTCGGTGCAGAAACAACACCGGGACAGGTCAGCAGCGTCAAAGGCGGCTATGTCAGGTTTAATGCTGCTGTACAGGGCTCATATACAATAACGATAGAAAGTGCCTCTACGCCGGCAACATTTGCAACAAGGACGCTTTCAGGAATTGCCACTGCAGGTAACAATAATGTATTCTGGGATGGAAAAGACGGTAATGGAAATAATCTTCCGCAAGGCAATCAGCCGATAAGACTCAAAGTACAACTGCGTGGTGCAGAAGTCCACTTCCCGTTTATTGATATGGAAATTAATCCTAACGGTATGGTACTTGAGCTTTTAAACGGTACCGATACTACTAATGAACGCTACCGCGTATACTGGGATGACAGTGATATTACAAGAACGACAACCAATAATCAAGGAAAAGGCTCTACTCCCGCCAATGCTAGTGTAAGTGGCTCATTAAGTGGACCAACAGGAACCGGAGGTCACATGTGGGGACAGCAAACCAATAATACCAGTCCTCTATCATCCGCAAATCTTGGAAATGGTTTTGGAAATGAAAAATCTATTGATACCTGGTCCTATATCAAAGGTCCAATTGCACAGTCTGAAACATCTGTCATTGTCAAAACAGCAGACCTGCAGGTTACGGCGGTAACCGCAGATAAAACAACTCTTGCTATTGCAGACCAGATTACCTACACAGTAAAAGTTAAAAATAATGGTCCCAGTGATGTCGAAAATGCACCTTTCACTTTTATAGTTCCTTCAGGATTTGATCCGCAATCTTTTACTTTTAGCGGTAATAATTGTGGTGGTGAGGCGGTAGCTGTTACATACAACGCTACAACACATACCTATTCCTCACAGCTTAATCTTCCAAATGGCTGTGAAATTACTTATACTTTTACAATGCTTGTAAGCAGTGCTGCAACACCAGGCCCTGTACAGGTTCAGGCTGCTATTCTAAGACCGAACGATGTAACGGATCCTGACGCTACTAATACAACACCGGGAGTCCCTCCTACCAGTGCGCAATATGAATGTGCCAATAACGGACTTGGTGGTGTTTGCAATAATATTGTTAATCATAACACGGTAACTTTCACACCTGGTGAAATTTGTACAGAACCTGTCAATGGTAACACATTTCAATGGAGCATTGCCGATTCATCAGGTCCATATGTTACCCAAAACATAACACAGCCTGCTTCCAATTACGGTTTTGTTTTTGACATTTATGAACTGGATAACTCATTCAACCTAAATATCAACGGTACATTAATAGCAGCCCAAGAACTTCAGTTCCAGTCGTCAGGTACATCAGGTATTAATGTCAGATTTGCAGACGGCTCTCAATATGAAATCAATACAACTCATAATGGATCAGCTGCTGATATATGGCAAATGCGAGGCAATGCAGCTAATCCGCTGATTCGTATCTCTATCAGCCCGGCGGGAGTTATTTCATTGTACGGCAGTAAGGCTTCATATGGTCCTCTTCAGCCGCTGGTGCTGACCAATGGCAATACATTGAACGCTATTACCTGGAATCATACAGGAACCAATAATATTACTGTGACACAAAATGTTGTTGGGCTTACTATCATGGACGGATATGGGTACGGACTTAACATTACTCCTTGTGCCTGCTATCGGCCTGCTATACTCACAGGTAACGGCCCGGATACCAAGATGGGGATCACACTTTTAAAAAGGGCTGGTGGCGATACAGCCGGGAACTGGCCGATGGCAAGAAAATCAGGGCATATTGCCTTAGAATCGAATAGCAAAGGTTTTGTGATTACCCGGTTGTCTACTGTTGAAATCCAGGGACAAACCAGCCCAACAGTCATTACACCAAAAATTACAAACCCTCAGGAAGGCATGATGGTTTATGATACTACAGCTAAATGTCTAAAAATCTATCATGACGGTATCTGGAGTTGCTTTAACAAACAAGCATGTCCATAGTGATGTTGTTAATTAAAAATAATTTAATAATGAAACTTTTATTTTCAATAATCGCCCTATCTCTATATTCCACAGCATTTTCACAAGTGATTATCGGCAATGCAGTAGGAACGGTGCCTGCCGGACAAAAAACTTCCGTTCTGCTGGAGTTCGCAGCAGGCCAAAATAAAGGTATTGTGCTGCCTTATTTACGAACACTTCCATCTGGGATTGGCCTTACAGAAGGCACCATTATTCTGGACGCCAGAGATGCAACCAAAGCAAAAATAAAATATTATAATGGCGTCACAGATATGCAATCTTCTGATGGATGGTTCGATCTCAGCAATGGTAATGCAGCTGACATCTCAACTGTAATAGCCACACAGCCTACTTCTGCGACTGTTACGGAAGATCTGGCAGCAAAAGTAATTATTGGCGCAGACAGTACTTCTGCAGATGGCGTTTTGGTTTTGGAATCAGACAGCAAAGCAATGGTTCTTCCTATGGTAAATAGTACTGATGACATTCCTGATCCCGCTCCGGGCATGATGGTTTATATCAACAAAGAAGGCGCAAAAAGGCTGGCCGTTTATAATGGTAGTATGTGGACATTCTGGAAAGCGCCTTAAGAAAGATAAATAATAAATAAAATATGGCTGGGCAGTGTTTTTTTAGAAGGTTAGAAATCTTATAATTTGTGTTTTTTCTGTCCAGCCTTTAATAAAGATGAAAGTCAGCAACAAAAAAAGTATTGAGAAATTAGGACTATTTTTAATGTTCATGCTAATACTGGATCTTACGCTTATCGGTATGCAATGGTTAATAGTCAGGCAACCAGACCAATTCATAATAACATTACTAATATTATTCATTGCATTGGTCATTTATATGACTAAGCTTAAGTACACTGAATTTGAAAATTCTGGGTTTGTTATATCGATAAAGAAAAAGCATCTATTGAATGGGAGTGGCTTTGTATTTCCTTTACTGGAATTTCCTTCAGAAATCATTAAAGACTGCAAACTCAAATCTCAAGTGATTTACCTTAAGGTTCTTAATTCTACAAACTCCAAAAAGAAAGTTCAGGTATTCAGAATAAGTTTAGCAGGATTTGATCCTAATGAACAAAAAGAAATATTGAATCAGATTCTCAATGACAAATCTAAACTTTATTAAGGTAATGGAACAAAAACCGGATCAAAATAACCCTGAACTGAATGTTAAAAGTATTCTATCAGATTATTACATAGCTCAAATCAAACCACTCCCGAAATAGTAAATAAGAAAATTCTAATCAAGCATTAATTGCACTTAGATAAATTTAAAACCAGACGTTTTAGCCATCTGGTTTTTTATTAGATTAATTAATTGAATTTATTAAAATGGAGATCTTGATATTTATAACCGGTCAGCACTTTCATTGACTGTCTTTTCTTTGTAATTGGATTTACCGATATTGCCTAGGTTGTATTTTAAAGTCAAAGATACTGTAGGTGTATTACCATAAAAAATACCTGTAGAAGCTATTTTTTTATAAGTCAATTTTTGAATGTAGTCCATTTGTTTGAAAATATCGTTATACCTTGCAGTAATATCAAGTCGGCCAAAACTCGCATTCAATCCCAGGTTTACCAGACACATTGCATTGTAATCAAAAATACCCTGCGTGCGTTTGGCGATGTATGAAGCATCAAGTAAAAAGCTGATATTTTTCCTGAAGCTATAACTGTTGTTGGTTGAGAAATAAATGTAAGGCGTGACTTTTCCGGAGATCGCCATAGCATCTTCGATCTTGTCAATATTAAGGCTAAGATTGTTCTGAGAAGTCCACTTTTTATAGACCAGTTCATAGTCTACACCCAGATTACCTCCAACTGCCCTGTCGAAATTAACAATTGTAAATGTTGATATATTCTTTTCTTCGTCAAATACCAACGTGTACCCCATAGGATTTTTATCTTCATAAAGAGAAGCGGTTAATGACCATTTTTTCAATTTGGCATTCAGTGCCAGTGTATTGGAGTATGATGGTAGCAAGAATGGATTTCCTCTGTACTCGATGTAAGGGCTTCCGTACAATCCTCCTGACGAAAGATTACCATAACTAGGTCTTGTAATACTTCTCCGATAATCCAGGCTATAGTTAAAATTCTCATTAGGCTCAAAACTCAGCTGAGCGGACGGAAACCAATCAGTATAGTCTCGCATTATGTTATCCGCCTCTGTAAATTTATTTTTTCCCTTGGCAATGGTATTTTCCATTCTGACACCACCCTTCAGAGCAAATTTTTTCAAAATGATATCCAGATTAACATAAGTTGCCGTATTCGATTCTTGAAAGTGATATTCCAAATGTCCCAACTCCTGGGTATTGGCAAACCGGGTGGTATTATCTGTCAATGTTTCGGCGCTGTTATAGCTGCCTCCAAGTTCCAGTTTCAACAGATCTGAAAACTTCTTCTCTATATCCATTCGTCCGGAATAGACATTCCCTGAATAGAGCTGATGCCGAAACTGTCTGAATTCAAAACCTGAAAAATCCCTGTTATCATAAAAATCGTATTTGACATTGTCGCTCTCTCTTTTATACTGGAAACCTGTGAAAATACTGGCATTTAATTTTGGAAGATTTTTATTGAAATTAAACATCGCATTGATCGTTGTTCGATTCCTGTCCTGCCTGTTCATCGTCTGTACATTGGAACGTATCATATCCTCGGTATAATTTGTAATCGTATTATTATCGCCTTTATCCGGTCGCATATTGCTGTTGAGAGCCATAGAAATATAATCTCCGTCATTGTCTAATTCCTGATAGAAATTGGCTCCAAAGATCAACTGTGGACGCTTGGTGATGGATTTTATCACATAGTCTGAGGTAATTGCTTTTGTATCGACCTTATAATCAAAGCCGTTACTCTCCCAATGATTGATCTGGTTATAGGAAGCATTTAGTTTCCATTCAGATTTATTTTTCTTTGCCTGGTAATTGGCTGAGAGATAATTGCTGTATTTCTTTTGGAACATCGCTGTTTCTGTCAAAGTTAATTTCTGGCCGTCTTTTTTGCTTTTTTTAAGGTTGATCTTTATAACAGCTTTGCCTTCAGCTTCATATTTGATCGATGGATTTCGGATCAGTTCTACTGACTTGATATCATCTACGGAAAGCGAACTTACGACGGAAAAATCAACTCTCTGATTATCGATATATAATAAGGGAACGCCTTTGCCAACAAATGAGAGACCTTCACCATTGGAATCAATTCTTACAAAAGGAAGCCTGGATAACAGATCTGTAGAATTTGCCACTTTGCTCAGGGCTGAATTGGTAATATCGATGTTTAGATTGCCATTCTGAACTTTTACATTATTTCTGTTTTTAATGATCTTCAGTTCTTCCAGCTCAGTCACATCAGAATTGAAAATGATTTTGGTCCTGTAATCTGAGTTTAAAGTAAAGATCGGCTCATTCTGTATCCTGGAATGGCTAATGATCTGGATGTAATAACTATTGACATCAACATCTTTGAATTCAAATGTACCGTATTGCGAAACAGTGGTCTTGACCAAATGATTTTGATTATCGAATAAATTAACTTCAGACAACTCAAGTCTTTGATTTTTCTGATCCACGATCTCACCTGAAATGCTGAAACGGGTCTGAGCAGTAATACCAATCGAAAACAGGCAAAGAAGCATAATAATGCTTTTCATACTAACAATAATTTTTGCCAAAAATAGCTTCCGGTATCAAATCACCGAAACATTTGACGTCCCAATTGATGAATTAAGACCACTCTAAGGTCCTGATCTTTCAATTTGTAGAATAGCTGCCAGTCGTATTTCATCTATCATCTGAACTTCCTTGGAAAAATAGTTTATTTTTGTATGTAATAACTTTTAGAGATGAAATTATTCAACAAGTTTCTAATTTTCTTTTCTTTTCTGGTGCTCGGTTTGGTTTGGGAAAAAGCTGTTCCGGAAAAGGATTATACTGCTTTGAGACAACAATACATTTCTTTGCAGGAAAATGACGCTGCAGCTTTTGACAATGGTCTGGATGCTTTTATTGCTAAAGCCATAAAAGAAAAAAATTACGAAAAGATGGCTCAGGGATATGATGATGCTATCTTTTTCATCTCTGACAGAAATCAAAAATTGAATTATGCCAATGAAGCCATTAAGAATGCATTAATTTCCAAAAACAAGGATACGATCGGCAGTGCTTATCTCAGGAAAGGTGTTATTTATTATAATCATTTCAGACAATTCAAAAAAGCACTAAACGAATATTTGCTGGCTTACAGATATTTAGAAAGTTCAAATAATAAAGTCTTGACTCATCAAAATCTCTATCATATCGCTGAGATGAAAGCTTATCTGGGTTATAATGAAGAAGCTCTGCTTCTATTCAAAAAATGTCTGGCTTTCTTTGGTAATGATCATAAGAAGTCGGAATCTTACTCAAAAGATTATCTGAATAGCCTGCACCAGATCATAGTATGCTTTCAGAAACTGGATCAATTCCAAAAAGCCGATACCTATCTCACAAAAGCACAATATATAGAAAAAGATGCGGGCAACACATTACAAAAAAGTTTATTTTATAAGTCCAAAGGCATATCAGAGCTGCATCGGGGTAATTATCAATCAGCAGGAAATTATTTTGAAAAAGCACTTCCGGTATTAATTTCGCACAACGATTTCATCAATATTTCTATCATCCATTTTTATCAAGGTCTTCTGTTTGATAAAGAAAATCAAAAGCATCTGGCTTTAGAATCTTTCAAAAAAGTAGATTCTATTTTCAACAGACATCAATTTGTTCTGCCCGAAGTCCGACCAGCCTTCGAATATCTTTTGAAAAACGAACAGAGCAAAATGGATGTGAAAAACGAATTATATTATACAAGGCAACTCCTAAAAGTGGACGGAAATTTAAATGAAAATTTCCAATATCTATCCGGTAAAATTCACAAAGAATATGATAGACATTCGCTCGAAGTACAGCAGCAACTGTTAAGAGATCAGGAGACAAGGACTTTGTACATACTGCTTTTTGTGGCTATATTATTGGTATTTTCCGTGATATTCGGGGTTTATAAATTACTGGAGCATCGCCGTTCCAGACGGGAGTATTTTACATTAAAAAATCAGTTGCAACAGATGGAAAATGAACTGAATGCTATAAAGGATATTGCTTCTGAACCACTTGAAAAACCAAAGCTCCAAATACCCAAAGATATTACAGAGCAGATCTTACTGAAATTAGAGATATTCGAAAAAGAACAAGGCTTTTTACAAAAAGGCCTGACACAGCAGAAACTGGCTTCTCAGCTACAAACTAACGTTAATTATCTCTCACAGGTGATCAACGAATACAAAGGCTCTAATTTCAATAAGTATCTTGGCACGTTGAGAATTGGTTATATCACAGAACAGTTGCATAAAAACAGTGTATTTAGAAAATACAGTGTAGAGACCTTAGCTCATGAATGTGGTATTGCTTCCAGACAAAACTTTTCTGATCTTTTCTTTGATATCAACGGCATAAGACCTACAGATTTTATCCGTGATCTCAAAACAACAATTTAACAAATAAATCTTAGTTCGCCCTATTCTTTTCATCAAATGTCATCTGTCGCCCTACTGTTTTTATCTTTCGGTTTCCAAAATTATACGTGAGTGAGACAGACAGGTTTCTGCCATCGTAATAGTTATCAAAATAATGGGTGGAATCTACATAATAGATCTCGCCATGACTCTTGCCCTGCCTGAAAATATCAGAAACATAGATATTCATCAGAAGATCTTTGTTCATCAAGTTTAATTTCAACCCAGCCGTAAAATTACCGACAAAATAGGAATAGGTATTCCCAATGCTGGAAGGCACACGGAACCAATAATTCATCAGGAGTTGTACGCTTTTATCTTTGGTCAATGAAAAATTGTTTCTGATATCAAAACTGCTGCTATTACCTTTTCGGGATTCGGCATCAGTGGCAAAAACCTGTGTTTTCATATAAGACAGATCTGCGGAGTAGCTGGCTTCCCAAAAATTAAAGAAAGTATCTGAATAATTCAGAGAAATGCCTGTACTGTTTTTGTTGAAGAAGTTGTAAAAATTACTCGTCTTATTCTCACCTTCCAGAATAACCAGCTGGGCAAAGGCATTCAGTTCCCGCTGGAAGTAAGTGGAAACAGAAAATCTTCCTTTATATAGGTATGACAATTCAAAATTATGATTGACTGATGGGTTCAGAGCAGGATTTCCTGAATAGTAGGAATTGATGTTCGTGTACCATCGAAAAGGATTAAGTGCGCGGAATCCCGGCCTGTTGATACGCTTGGAATAATTAATATTGAAAGTATTATTGTCATTGGCTTTATAAGTCAGGTAAGCTGTAGGAAAAAACTTGCCATAGGAATTTTCCGAACTCTGACCTGATGAAACAGAGTTTCCGGTGATGGTGGAATATTCATACCTTAGCCCGGCTTTTACAGTCCATTTTTCGCCGAGTTGTCGTTCCATTCCTACATAGGCAGCATAATTTTTTTCATTATAATTGAAAAGATCGCTCTTTAGGGGATCAGTCACATAATCCTGGCCGATAAAATTTTGGTATTGCAGATCTGAATTGTTATCAAAATTGGTAAATTTAATTCCGGCTTCTGTCTTTGCAAATTCAAATGGCAGCGTAAGATCGGCCTGACCGGAATAGATCTTATAATCCAATTCAGACGGTGTTCTTACGACATAGGAATTAGCAGAATTATCCTGAGTGGTAAAATCGATATTGCTACTCGGTGTGTTAGAGAAATAGTTACCTGTTATGCTGAGCTTATTGCTCCGTTTCCCAAACTTAATATCATAATAGGCACTTACCGTGGCTTGCCTGTTGTCATTGCGGTGCTCTGCATAAGTAGATAAGGTATTTGTGTAGTTTTGATTCTGGAAATAATCCGAAGTGTTCATGATATCCATTCCTGATTTTCCGGATCCGTAGTCAATTACAAATCCAAGGCCGGACTTACTATTGATCTCATAATCTGAACTGAAGTTGAGGCCTGTACCTTTCCAGAAATCTCTTCTGTCATCAGCACTTTTCAGACCATCTGAGCCAACAATTCTGTAATTTTCATAAGAATGCTTCTGGCTGTCATATTGCCTTAGTTTTAATGAAGACCTTAATTTTTCATTCTGATAATTTACAGTTACAGAGTTCGAATTGCCCGTATAAGTGGTCTGAAACAGACTTGTGGTGAGACTTCCATTCCACCCCAGATTTTGATTTTTCTTCAGTACGATATTGATGAGACCGCTATTTCCCTGCGCCTCATATTTAGCCGGCGGTGCTGTGATAACTTCTATTTTTTCAATATTTTCCGATCGAAGACTTCTGAGATAGTTGATAAGTTCAGACCCGGAAAGGTTCAGCATACGTTCATTGACCATAACCGCCACACCGCTTTTCCCGACCATTGTTATCCCCGCATTTTCATCTACTTTGATCTGTGGTGTCGTATCTAATGCCTGTACACCGTCCATACCTTGTGATGCTGCGGAATTAGACAAATTAAAGATCAGACGGTCCGCCTTTCTCTCGATCAGCTTTTTCCTGGCTGTTACGGTTACACCTTCAATTTGCTTCTCGTTCACTTCTGGAATCAATAAGTCATAAGCTGTATTACCATTAACCTTTACTTCTGCCTTATAGAGTGTATTTCCGTCATATATGCATTCAATAGTATAGATTCCGTTTTCAACAAGTTTTAAATCGAAATGACCTTTTTCATCCGAGATTGTTGATTGTTTGTACTGATCTTTTCTGGCAATGATCTCTGCAGAAGAGATGGTGCTTTTTGATTTTTTGACTGTTCCGTTGATACTTTGCGATAAAGCAAATAAAGGCATCAGCAGTAAAACTGACGATGTTGTTTTCAGCATGGTTGTCATTTGAAGTTGTTCTATAATGACAATCTTAATCTGTATTTTATTACATTGCAGTCTTAATGTATAATAATTCTTAGATTTGAATCTTGGATTTGGTGTCTAACATTATACGGTTAGACGAAATAAAGATGAAAATTGCAAAATGACTAACGTACTTGAAAATTATTTATCCTCAACAGGAGTATTATCAGCCGACGAAATCAAATTTTCTTCGCAATTCTTCCAACTGGTCCGCTTAAAAAAGGGTGATTTTTTTATTCGCGAAGATGAGTTCTGCCGTCATATTGGATTTATTGCCAGTGGCGCTGTGAAAGCATATGCAACTGACAAGGATGGAAAGGAAAATATAACCTGCTTCAAGTTTGAGAATGAATTTATGACTTCGTTTCCGGAATTTGTAGCGCAGGAAAAATCAAAAAGGAATATAAGAGCAATAGAAGATAGCATAATCTACAGGATAAGCTACCCGGATTATCAGTTTCTGCTTGGTAAGGTTACCGCTTGGCACGGAGTTATAAAATCGGTAATGGAAAAAGAGTATAACCAAAAAGAACGTTATTTGCTGAATTACAACAATAAGTCAGTTGTAGATAAGTATCTTCATGTTCTGTCCAACGAATCAATGCTCATCAAGCGCACATCAACACAGGATCTGGCATCATATCTGGGCGTTACACAACGATCGCTTACACGCGCAAAAGGACAAATACATCTAACGAAAGCATTATAGGACAAATGTCCTAGTACAGCCATAAGCAGCAATGTAGATTTGCACAAAAAATCTATGCTAAATCGAATTGCTCCTAAAGTTTACCAGATATCACTAATGCCACGAAACAGCATTAACTGCTATATCATTGAAGGCGTATTGGTAGACTCGGGAATACGAAGTTCTTATAGTGCTATAAAGAAAGCTATTCAGAAAATCCCCGTTTATCAGCATGTATTGACACATGCGCATGCAGACCATCAGGGCTGCAGCGATCAGATATGTGCAGAATTTGAGATACCATTAATCTGCCATCCTAACGAAGTTTTCAGGACAGAAACAGGCATGGTAACGACAGATTATCCAACTCCGCAACATTGGATAGCAAAGCTTCAGCAAAAGTATTGGGCAGGCCAGGGACATAAAGTCGACCGGACAATCATTGAAAATGACAGGATCGGAAACTTTCGGGTAATAGAGACTCCCGGACATTCGGCAGGTCATATTTCTTTATTTCGTGAGCGGGATGGTGTGCTTATAATCGGGGATGCAGCAATAAATATGAATCTGCTTACGACGGCAACCGGCCTGCGACTTCCGCCAAATATATTCACTTCGGATCAGCAACAGAATATCAAATCACTTCAAAAATTAGCAAAACTCAACCCTGCTATTATCTGCTTCGGTCACGGGCCGGTCATGCGAAATACCGATCGGGAGTTCGAACGATTTGTGGCTAAATGCAGCGCGGCAATTTAAATATAGATCGTGCTGGATACATAATTAAAAATAATTTGTAATATATGAATTGATGAGAAATTAATAGTATAATTAAAATTCTCTTACATTGGTTCGTTTAAGAAATCCTTATTTATATCCTTTTCCTTTTTCAGTTCTGTTTTACCAAATTTATAACTAAAGCTGAGCCCAAAAGAACGGAATGGTAATTGTCGAACTGAGTAAGAATCATAATCACCGGTAATAACCGTTGTAACCTGTCTAATATATTTATTAAAAGGATTGGTCATTGTGAATCCTATGCTGGCTTTTTTATTCCAAAACATTTTTCTGCCCGCTAATGTATAAGTAATGGACTGAGGATTTTTTCCCTGAATATTTTTTGCTGCTGAATTATAATTTCCGAAAGCTTCTAAAATATAATCATTGGCAAACTGGTAATTTAGATTTAAATTCAGACGATATCGGAATCCCATATCAATATTGCCGAAGTAATCACTGACGATATATCGATGAAACGCCATAAAATTACCCCGCACATTGAGCTTGTTATTGCAAAATGGCAAAGAAGCGGTAATGATACCTCCTGAATTATATTCTTTCCCTACATTTTTCCTTGAAGTAACAGACACATCATTGTACTCTACTCCATTTGCTGTAAATACCGGGTAAAATGTTGTGATTTGTTTTAAATCCTGAGTGTTTATTCTCTCAGTCAGCGTTATAGAAATATTACCTCCGTTATCGAAATTTTTGCTATATCCGAATTCCATATTATTTCCTATCTCAGGTTTTAATGCCGGATTTCCCGTAGTAATATTGTGAGGATCGCTGATATTCAAAAACGGGTTAAGCTCAGCATATTCAGGTCTTTCTACTCTTCTGCTGTAAGCAAGTTTTAAGGTTCCGTTATTATTAAATTTATGTGACAAAATCAAGGATGGGACCAATAAACTATACGAGGGTATATGAGTTCCCGGAAAATCTATTTTTAAAGTGGTAAACTCATATCTTGCCCCTGCTCTTACATCAAGCCAATTATAAAATTTAAATGAAGAAGAGAAATAGGCCGCATACACCCCCATATCGTAATTCAAATGATAGGACTGAAGAGGATCTGGTTCATATTGATTTGACAAAGTATTATAAACATGGACGTCAGTCGAATTGGTGATATGCTGAAAAATGGTTTTAGCCCCCATTTCAAATGTAATATTATCTGATACAGGATGCACATAGTCTATAGAAATATTATGGCTGTTATCTGTTCCCGGATTATTAGCAGAAATTCCATTGTATGGGAAAACTGTACCGTTAAGACTTTGGGTTTGGATATAGCCGCTTTCAGGAGTGCCATAACTAACAACATAGTCTGCTGTTAATTCCTGACCTTCTTTTTGGAAAGTTTTTCTGTAACTTAAACTTCCGTCAATGGAACTTACTGTTGAGCGATTATAAGAATTTCTGTAACCCAATATAGATTCAAAAGATGAATCTGAAAAATCTGTAATATATTGCTCCTGATTAATAAAACCTACATTTTTATTACTAAAGTTGTTGTAAGATATCGATCCGCTAATCGTATTTTCTTTGTTGATGGACCAATCGAAACCGAGTCCCGTCCTATAACCATGCCTTTGAAAATCCGTGTAGCCGTCCTGCAGCAATCTTGTTTGGGAATTTCCCTGAATATCTTTCGATAATCTCTCCTGTGAAAAAGGCGTTCGGGATTTTAATTGAGCATTCCCGCTAAAAAATGCATTCATACTGAAATTATTATTTCTATAACTCAAATTTAGAGATCCCGTCTCAAACCTTGTTCCTGCAGATGCATTGATAATTCCGTTAATCCCTTTTACCTTGGTTTCATTCAGGATAATATTGATAATGCCTCCTGTGCCTTGTGCATCGTATTTTGACCCGGGACTTGTAACGGCTTCAATACTTTTGATCTGGCCGGCAGGAATTGAAGCCAAAGCATCTGCCAAACTGTTGCCGAAAATGCTTGATGGCTTGCCGTTAATTAAAAATCTTATGTTTGGATTGCCTTGTAATTCCACATTGCCATCCGCGTCAACAGTTACCTGAGGAACCTTTCTCAGTACATCGATTGCAGCTCCGTTCTGTGATGTGAGATCATTAGCGACATTGTAGACTATTTTATCAATTTTGTTTTCCACAACAGCCTTTTTACCACTAATAATGACTTCCTGAATAGTTTTTACTTTATCGGTTTTTAAAGTGTCGTTTTCCTTCTTTCCTGCTAAGTCAGTTTTTTTACTTTGAGCATTTACGAATATGGTGGATATTACTGTTAAAAGAACCGGTATTTGCTTCACAATCTTATTTTAAGACACAAAATTGAGATACAAATTCGAATAAATCCTGAATTCTATTCGAAGTAAGATAAAAATCCTGCTTGCATCAGACAAGTGATTAATATCATATTTTCATTTATTGGCACATTAATTGAGAATTATTTCCCAAATTTTAAAAATATGATTAAAACAACACAATTTACAAAGGCAATTTTTATTTTTTTAACAGCATTATTTAGTAGCAGTTTTACTGCTCAGACTTTCATTAAAGTAAATACAGATATTTTTCCAAAAGCCGAGAAAAATCAGAAGAAAGTGGTCATAGATGTACCTTATTCTACAACAGATGCTAATAAGAAAATAGAAATCTTTGTTGGAAAAGATATGGAAACTGACAAATGTAACCAATATAGCCTTTCCGGAAGTTTTGTGAAGAAAGATCTGAAAGGTTGGGGATATGATTATCTGGTTTTTAACTCAAACGGGAATGCGGTTTCAACCATGAAGGCATGTCTGGAACCAGGAAAAAAAGTACAGTTTGTTTATGCACAAGGATATCTTACTGATTATAATGGTCGTATGCCGATTGTTATATACATTCCGGAAGGCTTCAGTGTAAAGTACAAAATCTACAAGGCAGACTCCGAATGGTATGAAGCTCCTGAAGTATCAGAAAAAAAGTAATATTCCAACCAACACAAAAATTTGGTAAAAATATCAATCAATTTTCAATATTTAAAAGCAGTTCGAATTATTTTGAACTGCTTTTATTTTGAGAGCTTAAATGTTTACGAGTGCTTATCAAAATGCATTTACAATAATAATTATGATTTATTATTGTTGTAATAATTCCAGCCATAAATCCAGTCAAGTTGCCGAATTTGCTTACCGATGAAAAAGCCAATGAAGCGGTCACGAAGCCACGCTGCTATTGGATTCGTTTTGGTTTTAGTATCACCTACTTTTCTGGCACTTTTTATTACTTTCTCCACTCTGGACTGGCGTTCGGATTGAAAAATCTGAAATGCAGTTCCATAGTCTTTATGTAATTTTAATAACTCAGCAATGACGACTGTGTCTTCCAATGCCAATGATGCTCCCTGTCCAATATGTGGAGAAATACCATGTGCAGCATCTCCGATAAGGCAAACTCTGCCTTTATACCAACGTGAAAGCTTCGGTAAATCATACACAGGATATGCAATAATCTCGTGACTGTTTCTGATTATTTTGGAGAATAATGGGTCATCATTTTTATGAACGTTTACCAAATGGTCCTGAATTTCAATTTTTAATGTATTTTCTATTTCGTATGGCTTTGGTTGCTGTTCTCTGAAATAGTTGTTAAACCACCAAACCTCACCTTGGTCAGAAACCGAATAAGCAAAGAACCCTCTTTCGCCGAAGGTCATCCGAATTGAATCCAACGGTTTTGAAAGCTCAGGAATCTTTGCGTAACCACCAGTAGAAATGAGTTTTGTATATTGAATTGCGGAAACGTCCGGAAATAATTGACTTCTAACCTCAGAAAACATCCCGTCACAACCGATCATAATATCAGCAGCAGCTGAAGTTCCATCAGCAAAATATGCGATTACCTGCTCATTTGTTTCATGATACTTAATAAACTTTTTATCATAAGATATTTTTATACCTGCTGCTTTTGCCGCTATCCGAGCATATTTATTGAGATTCGATCTTTTAATCTGAATGGTCTCAACACCATATTGTTCCTTTTGGTAAGCTGTTCCCAGTTCGGCTATCTGTTTTCCTTTGGAATTAAAAAATTTCATTGAGCCAGGAGTATAATCTTCTTTGAGTAGCTTTAAATCAATAAACTCTTTTAATACATTCAGTCCATTAGGAGTAAGACCTAAAAAAGCGCCTTCTTTTGTGTTGTCTTCTGATCTCGATTCAAATATTTCAGAGTCAAATCCTATTTTTTTTAGTTGTAAAGCCAGTATTGGTCCTGCCACACCTGCACCTATGATGATTGCTTTTTTATTCATTGTTTTTCTTTAATTTTTAATCCGGGTATTAGTAAAAAATTAAGCATAAAAAATATTGCCATTCTCAGATAATTCAGATTGCGCCATTGAGCGGCTTTTTCCTGTAAGAATATATCAACAGTATTGCTATACGGTAATTGCTGGAACTCCATGATTGTCGGGGCAAAATACAGTAATGTCCAAACCCTCACTGCAATATGCCCAGCCAAAACCAGTAAAATTAAATTTCTGCGTTTCCTGATCTTCCAGTTAAAAATTAAAGCTGCAATACATATTAATTCAAGTATGCAATGTGTTATTATCCAGAATGCCTTAAAATCCAATCCATAAGGTTTTTGAAAAAAGATTAATGAAGAAGGCGGAGCTGCAGTCCACGCAGGAACCATCAAAACGGTTTCCCACAATTGTGCTCCATTCATTATAAAGTAAGCACAAATCGCATAGAATAACCATTTGGTAGCGTTTGAGAATTGGTACATATTATCCATATTTAAAAGATTGATATTAATGCTATGTTTTTTATGATCGTTTTCGAGGTCAATAGACTATGGAATTTTTTCTAACTTTGATTCTGTTTAATCTTGCATAACCTCACGGTACAAAATTATTTTCTGATCAAAAGATGAGGTTACAAAAAAAGGAATTAAACTGGCAAAATAGGGAGCTATGGGATTTGAGTTAAGAAATGATGAAAAGGCTTTTAAAATGGCCTTGGAAGAAAATAACTTTAGTAATCAGGATTTTAAAGAAGATGTCTTTAAGATCAACATCCCTTTTGGACAATTAACTGCCAAACAATGGCTTTTTGATGGCATCAAGATTTTATATTCCGAAACTGATCTTGATAAACCAACAGAACTGGATTGGAAAGGAGATTCGGAATTAGTAACTATGCATTTTAATTTGCAGGGCAGAACTTCAATACAGCAGGATGGAATGAGCAATTCCTTTGCATTGAGCACGAACCAGCATAATTTGTTCTATGGCACGAGCGCTGAAGGCAAGATGAAAGTTGACGGATTGCGGATGAAATCATTTATGATTCAGTTTTCAAAAGATTCTTTTTTGAAAATATCCAAAGACGGGAATGAATCCCTTAAACTGTTTTCGGACAAAATAATCTTGGGAATGCCTGTTGCTTTTTCAAATTCTAATCTGAATATAGATCTGCCTTTACAAACCTGCATTAATTCTATTTTGAATTGTGATTATACAAATGGCTTAAAAAGATTATTCCTTCTTTCAAAAACAATTGAGTTACTTGTTTTACAGGCAGAATCGTTTAATAGTTTTCAAAATTCAGCATCTGCATATATCAAATCTGATTACGACAAAGAACGAATCGTATTTGCCCGTGATTATCTGGTCAAAAATATGGAATCACCACCAACATTGGTAGAATTGGCAAAAATAACAGGGCTAAATGAATACAAACTGAAACGAGGCTTCAAAGAAGTGTTTAATCAAACAGCTTTTTCTTATTTGTCTGATTTACGTTTGGAACTGGCAAAAAATAATTTGCTTGAAGGCAAAAAACAAGCTACTGAAATAGCGTTTGAATTGGGTTACTGTTCATTACAGCATTTTAGCAGTGCATTCAGGAAAAAATTTGGCATTACTCCGAGCCAGGTGAGACGTTAAATAATAACAAAGTAAATTTCTTAAACATTGACACTATATCATAAAGTGCGTACGTATCTTTGAGATACAACACAACAATGATGCGCTTACAACTCTTCAGTTACAGGTTGTGAATTGCTTTCATTTATCAGTATCTTTGAGATACAACACAACGTACGAAGCTGATAAGCTGAATAAGCCGCCGTTGTGAATTGCTTTCATTTATCAGTATCTTTGAGATACAACACAACCCGATGTCAGACGCTCCAAGACCACGAGTTGTTGTGAATTGCTTTCATTTATCAGTATCTTTGAGATACAACACAACTCGCAAGTCCGTTATTCCCCCAACGAGTGGGTTGTGAATTGCTTTCATTTATCCGTATCTTTGAGATACAACACAACAATCGTGAACTTACATAATGCCGTGATGGCGTTGTGAATTGCTTTCATTTATCCGTATCTTTGAGATACAACACAACATAATATATATTGTTACATCGGAGTTATAAGTTGTGAATTGCTTTCATTTATCCGTATCTTTGAGATACAACACAACAATCGTGAACTTACATAATGCCGTGATGGCGTTGTGAATTGCTTTCATTTATCCGTATCTTTGAGATACAACACAACATAATATATATTGTTACATCGGAGTTATAAGTTGTGAATTGCTTTCATTTATCCGTATCTTTGAGATACAACACAACCATTCATGTGGAGTTCACCGACACCACCTTGTTGTGAATTGCTTTCATTTATCCGTATCTTTGAGATACAACACAACTATATTGATAATTAAATATTATAAAATGTGGTTGTGAATTGCTTTCATTTATCCGTATCTTTGAGATACAACACAACCGGTTAACGTTATACCTATTCATCAATCTTGTTGTGAATTGCTTTCATTTATCCGTATCTTTGAGATACAACACAACAATTTTCATCAAGATCACTATCTAATGTAAGTTGTGAATTGCTTTCATTTATCCGTATCTTTGAGATACAACACAACGTTTGGCACTACCAGCAGGCAAATGCCAGCGTTGTGAATTGCTTTCATTTATCCGTATCTTTGAGATACAACACAACAAAATTTAATTTTTGTCCGAAAAAGGTTAAGTTGTGAATTGCTTTCATTTATCCGTATCTTTGAGATACAACACAACGGATCCCGCACAAGCTTGATGTAAGCCATGGTTGTGAATTGCTTTCATTTATCCGTATCTTTGAGATACAACACAACATTTACAACGGTCAGATTATCTCGGTTATGGTTGTGAATTGCTTTCATTTATCCGTATCTTTGAGATACAACACAACGGACCAAAAGCAATCCTTTGTTTTTGACGGGTTGTGAATTGCTTTCATTTATCCGTATCTTTGAGATACAACACAACAAGCAACAATTTGGAGTGCTCCCAAATTTGGTTGTGAATTGCTTTCATTTATCCGTATCTTTGAGATACAACACAACGCATTGAAAAAAGGCCAGGAGGAGACTGCGGTTGTGAATTGCTTTCATTTATCCGTATCTTTGAGATACAACACAACCTATCCTTATGATTATGGTTTACCCACTCCGTTGTGAATTGCTTTCATTTATCCGTATCTTTGAGATACAACACAACTATTTAAATCAAAACTAAATAAGTTTAACAGTTGTGAATTGCTTTCATTTATCCGTATCTTTGAGATACAACACAACGGATTTAAAATTCGAATCGTTAGAGCTTCTGTTGTGAATTGCTTTCATTTATCCGTATCTTTGAGATACAACACAACTGATGATGAAGATCTTGTTAACGTACAATGGTTGTGAATTGCTTTCATTTATCCGTATCTTTGAGATACAACACAACCAGGCTATTTAGAAGAAAGTAAACACCTAGTTGTGAATTGCTTTCATTTATCCGTATCTTTGAGATACAACACAACGATGTAAAGATAAGACAATTATTTAATACTGTTGTGAATTGCTTTCATTTATCCGTATCTTTGAGATACAACACAACTATGTTAGATATGGTTATGTACAAAGAACTGTTGTGAATTGCTTTCATTTATCCGTATCTTTGAGATACAACACAACCAGTAATGGTAGCTTCCTGAGAAGCATCGTGTTGTGAATTGCTTTCATTTATCCGTATCTTTGAGATACAACACAACTATGAAAAATTTGGTATATTTGTTTCATTAGTTGTGAATTGCTTTCATTTATCCGTATCTTTGAGATACAACACAACATTCTCCATTGTTAGGTTTTGGACCATTGAGTTGTGAATTGCTTTCATTTATCCGTATCTTTGAGATACAACACAACGAAGTAAAACGTTCTGCTAAAGAAAATCGGTTGTGAATTGCTTTCATTTATCCGTATCTTTGAGATACAACACAACTGACCTTTTTGAGCCCACGGGAGCGCTGATGTTGTGAATTGCTTTCATTTATCCGTATCTTTGAGATACAACACAACTGACCTTTTTGAGCCCACGGGAGCGCTGATGTTGTGAATTGCTTTCATTTATCCGTATCTTTGAGATACAACACAACCTCAAAATTTAACCCACTGAATTCCAGTGGGTTTATTTATTATTTAGGAAATAAAAAATTAGAATAATTCAAGTTGTTGGAAAGTCGGTGGCGGTTCTTCTTTATTTCTGGCAAAAAAGATTTCAATGTCTCCAAACTGCTTATCCGTAATGCACATAATGGCGACTTTCCCCGCTTTCGGCAACATAAATTTGACCCTCTTTATATGAACTTCAGCATTTTCACGGCTCGGACAGTGGCGAACATACATGGAAAACTGAAATAATGTAAAACCATCATCAATTAATGATTTCCGAAAGCGGTTCGCATCTTTCATGTTCGCTTTAGTCTCAGTCGGAAGATCGTATAATACTAAAACCCACATAATTCGGTATGCATTAAACCTTTCGGCATTCATATCAGTTCAGGATAAGAGATCAACCGTTTTTCGCCTGTATAACATTTATAAAGCGATGATGCCGTAGTTTTTACAGCCACCAGCAATGGTCTTGTTTTGTTGTCGATCAGAATATCTTTAGTCGCAATCTGAAGAATGTGTGCTTTAAATTCCTTTGTAAGTTCTTCTGTTTCAGGATTCATCTTTAGCCATTGCATAACCAATAAATCAGCAAAAGGACGATAAGGTTCCATTAAATCATCTGCAAGACAATACGGATTGTATTTATTTTTATGAAAAATACCGAGAACAGGCAATAATCCCGTTTCCACAATGGCTCTTGCAACAATACTTCTGAGCACTGCATATCCAAAATTGAAAAACTGATTGGGTGAATCTCCGAAACGCTGTCTTAGAAAATCAAGACTAATCAAATATTTCCAATAATGTTGAGCTGCAATCCCCTCCATGTTGGTGACGTCACCAGACTTTACATTTCTTTGATATTCAATCATGGGTTCATAATAATTTCCCAGCTTCATCAAAACGTTTTTCTGATTTTCAATCTTACATTCTACAGTCTGTTTCCAAAGTTGTTTTTTGAGCGGTTCGCTGGCTTCCAACTGGTCTTTTACCCGATCCGAATGTTCAGTATGCCCGTACAACGGAAGCATTATTCCGTGCGGTAAATGATGGGCATCACAACTCACTACCACGACATTATTTCCCATCATTTTCTGAATTAAATTATGAGAAATGGTAATCTGAAAATGGTCTAACATCAGCAATCCCAAATCTTCCACAGGAACACTCCCCTTTTCCGATTTGGTTTCAGGACAGAGAATTTTCAACTGCTCATCTTTTAGTTTGAGATAAGCGGGATTGCCGATGTAGATGGAGCGGGTAATCATAAACTATGCTTTTAAAATATTTCCCAAACGGTCAATTTTCATTTTAATAAAAATATCTTTAATAGATTTATTATTGTAAGAAGCTGTTTTAGAATCAAATGAACCTGAAGGTTTTTGTTTCTTTTCATTCCAAGTCATATCCATTTCTTTAGGATAGATATTTTTAGCAAAAGAATTTTGACTAAAATAAATTGTGTATCCCGAAAAGTCATTTACATTATAAATCCTTTCCAATTTTGTTTTATCCCATTTATTAAAATCAATTAGCTGAGGCGAATTAGCTTCATCTTCTGTTGGAATATAAACTAAATCTAATGGAGATAGACATTGATATAATAAAACTCCATTTTGATTTGTTTCCGGAACTGCTTGTAAACCTTGTTTTAATCTTTCAATTACAATATCTAAACGAATACTTTCATAACTTTTTTTACCATTCTCATCTTTATATATTGCAAAAAATAAGTTAGGAGAACCTTGAACATATTTATCAACTTTATTTCCTGTTTGCCCTAAGGCGAACCTTCCCTTGCCTTTTTCATAAAAACGAACTTTGATAATTGGCTGATGTGATTTACCATCATTATACTTTTCAATATTTTTATTAAGATCTTCAATTCCTTCTGGAGAAAAAGCTAATTCGGGATTACCATCTTTTGCCTCAAGATAATTTCTGAGAATTTTTTGAATTCCCGTATCCGTAATTTTTTTGATTTTTTCCAAATTGAAGCTTGTATCCAAAGACTTTCTTGTAGCTGTGACAAATTCTCCATTGCTTGTTTCAACCCAAGGCAAATTAATTTTCCCTGAAACGGTTTCTTCGTGTAACGATTTTCTTATCGCCCAATTCGTCCCAGTCTGTTCTACTCTTTCCTTTATCTTTACTCCATCTTTCTCCACATATTTTTCATAATAATTTGTAGCTTTATTGATTACTCTGAGATTTTGCTTAAAGCTTACAATTATTTTCTCCAAATTATTTTTTGCATCAATTGTAAAGTGTTCCCAAGGTTTTTTAAACTCAGTGAATTTATCTCGTTCACTACCATCTTTATCTATCCATTTTTCAGTATGACGAAGTTTATACTGCAAATCATAACGTTTAGTATCGGATTTTGCAGATTGGTTATTCAATAAATTCACGTGGTTTTTCGTCGCACAAGCGATTACCAAAGCATCCAAAGCGTGATGACGATGATCGATTCTTTTCTTTGAAAATCCTTTAGAAAATTCAATCGGAACAGTTGGCAAATATTTCTGATGATTTTCATTCCAGGCTGTGAAATCTGTTGAATTGGTTAACTGATTCATTCTTTCAAAACGTGGCAATATCAAATCATTCCAAACATCATTCAGTCCCCAATCCTGTTTTAGCTGTATTGTGATCTTTCCATTTCCGGGAACAATATTTTTAGAATTTATACCTTCATCTGTTCCGTCTTCTACTCTTACAATATTGGAAAGCAAACCAGAAATATATTTACTGATATGACGTGTATCATTCAACTGGCGTTCAATCATTTTTTCAGGGATTTCTTCTAATAAAAGCTTATTTCTCTTACCTCGATTATTAGCGTAATGTTTTTTAACGAAATCTTCATATTCTTCGGCTTCAAAAACCTTTACATTTTTCCCAAAACCAAGCTCAATAATAGTCCCTCCAAATTGCTTAATAAAACCAAGTCCGATATAATTATCCTTCAATTTGTTAACTGCGGATTCACAAATGATTTTATTGCTAAAACTATCATCGAAATATCTACTTTGCGGAATGATATGTTCAATTTCATATTCCGGTGTAAACAGTTTATTTAACGGAATAATCTGTCCTGTATAAGGCGATTTATATTTCTGTTCCAGCCATAACTTATATCTTTTTAAATCTGATGGAGAAGGTTGTGCGGTTTTGCTGATTTTCAAATATTCATCCTCTATTTCAATACCTGAATTCAAAACACCATCTTCATAGATTTTCAAAATTTCCTGTTGCATTGGCGAAAAGGGACGGACATTTTCCACTGAATGGTCATTCATCATTTCAGCCAATAAAGCTTTGATTCGGAGATTGGTATTTTCGTTTTCAGAAATTTTACGAGTAAGGTCTTCTCTCTCTTTTGCTGGAAGTTTCATTTCTCTTCCTAACTCGATATGAATTTCGTTAAAGAAATCTTTGGCTCCGTTTCCGTATTTCAGCCAAATATCTTTTACAACGCGTAAAGTTTCGGTAATGACCTGCTCAACAATCGGGTTACGAAGCGAATGTTGTTTAAAATCTTTTAAAAATTCTTCTAAATCATCTGTAGAATTCCATTTCCCAATCATTGAAGCTTCCGAATGTCTTCCGTAAACAATATATTGAGCTAACCATAATTGCAATCCCTGAAAATCATTTTCAGTCGTAAGATGAACTGCTTTTTCTCTTACTTTATCTTTGATATTTTCATCATATTCTCCATTGATAATTTTCTGAATTTTGTTATTCGAATTTTTATCAATATCAGCGTAACTCCAATATTTTCCCAATCGCATCAGAGGCAACAATTTCTTAATCGCTTTTTCAGAAAAAGAACCATATTCACTTTTGAAAGGTGGAAATTTTCTAAATGCTTCAAAGAAAGAAACTTCGTCCAAATTATTTTTATTGGCAAAAGATTTCAAGGCTTTTTCATATTCAATTTTATCATTGACAGAATAGATGATGTGCCAAATCTTCTGCTCAATTTCTCTCGTCAGGAAATCATCAGAAATATTCTCAACTTTATCTAATCTTGAAGAAATCATTGTTTTAGTTTCGTTGCAGGGATATTTTTTATCTTCTACAAAGTTCCAACGATGCGTTTTATCATTTAGTTTAAAATGTTTGAGTAAAGCTTTTTGGTCAACTTCTTTTCTGTTATTTAAAAATTCAAATAAATTTTCAAAATCTTTGGTCGTGTTTAAAAACTCTTTTGTAACGGAATTTTGTTCATCATCTCTTCTATAAATATTTAAATTGTACATCCATTGCCAAATCCTGAATTCCTGGTAATAAGGATTGGATTTTGGAATCGCTTTTAAATATTGTGTCTGCTCTGCTTCATTTTCGTTTTTATATTTTCTGAATTCCAAAGTACAGTTTGAAATAGAAGATTTCTGGCTTCTCAATGGTCTTTGGTAGAAAATAATATCCTCCATTAAAAGATGAACAAAATCTTTTTTGCTGAGAGTCAGTTGATGTGCTTCATTATTTCGGTACAATTCACGAACACAATCACTGTACAAATCATCATTCTGTAATTCGGGATGAAACTCTTTCTGCTTTTCCAAAATCTGTTTCAGTTCATCTTTATAGAATTTTCTTTCAATCGTACGGACAAGTTTTCCTTTGATTTTTTGTTTCGGATTTTGAAGAAGTGTTTCGTAAATGTAGGTTCCGACAGTTTTATCTGAATTATCGATTTCTTGTTCTGTCTTAGTTTTGATAGCAATCCAATCTTTTTCAGAATCAACTGCTTTAAAGGTTCTTTTTATATCACCGGTTTTCAAGAATGATTCAGTAACAATAAATTCCTTTACGCGTTCTATCCAATCTTCTGTTTTTACAATTTGTTTATCATATTTCCAGCCATTCTCGAAATAAACATCATACAATATTTTGCCCTTCACATTATCTCCGGAATCAACAATCTTATCAACTTTTAAACGTACAAACGTTTTATCTTTTTCTTCTTCAAAATCTTCACCACGCAATTGATAATATCCACGTTTCTGGTTAAAGTTTAAAAGAATCCAAGCCAATTCCTGTCTCCCTATTTTTTGAGTTAAAGCTTTATTACGCAAGAAATAAATCGTCCAGTCATAAGGAACTTTTTTATCATTTTCTAAAAGCTGTGGCTGATGTTTTTTAAAATCGGAAAGCATTTCTTCAAATGAATTTTTAAAAATAAATCCATTTTTATTATATGCCAGTTTAGGTTCTGTTTCTTCTTTAAACTTCCCAAAGCGTTTTTCAAAATCAATTTGAGAAGCATAATGTTCAGGAAGAAAGCTCAAAATATTGAGAATCCTGTGAAGTCTTTCTCTCCTCAACAGAAATCGCTCACGAAGTCTTCTTACACCTCTATAATCTGTTCTTGCGGCAGTTTGTGAAACAGAATTTCCTTTTCCAAACTCACCAATAATATCCTGAGACATCGGAATAATTCTACTTCCCATGCCAAGAATCTTACCTTCTTTTTTATCGAAATCTTGATTGATTAACGCCCATCCAATCGAGTTAGTTCCCAAGTCTAATCCAAGTATATTTTTTGCCATAGCTATTTAGTTTTTGATAAAGCATAAAAATAAAGAGAAAAAAAATAAATATTTTACGGAAAACCATAAAACAGATAAAAAAATAATTTTTAGATTTGTAACCGAAAGCAATTCACAATAAGGATTATTCCGTTGTGAAAACATTTAGCGCCTCGCCTATCTGCGGGGTATTTTTTATGTCTAATATATAATAAATTTAAAAAAGCAGTGTGTGGTACATAAAGCAGGCTAGCCACAACGTTAAAAAATATTTAGGACAGGACGTTTTTATTTCCAAACAATTGACATTTAGCGGAATTTTATTTCTCTTTTATAAAATAAGGAGTAGAATTATCCTGATGACAAATTATTAATGTTTTCTAAGTCTTTCACAACCTGTTGCAATAAGCTTTACTAATCCATTACTTGTCGATATGATTTGGGAGTCATTCCCATTTCTGTTCTGAAAAAATAAGAGAAATGTGATAGACTCTGAAAGCCCAGTTCAAAGGATATTTCTTTAATAGTTTTATCGGAACTGTGTAACAATTTTTTCGCTTCAAGCAATACGCGTTCCTTAATAAATTTTAAAGGTGATTTCTTATATTGCTCCCTACAAATAACCCCTAAGTAGTTAGGTGTAATTGATAATTCTTTAGCATAAAACGCAACACTTTTTTGAGTTTTATAATATTTATCTACCAATAAGTGAAATTTAAATGCAAAATTAGTTCCACCAGTTGCAATCCCAGAATTACCATATGCATGTTCTACCCATAAATTAATTATAAGAGCCAAGAGTCTAACTCTAGCATTAATCAATTCAGAAAACATAAACTTAGAATGGAGTTCTTTTCTGATGGCATCAAATTCGTCACTGAACTTTTGATACGTTTCATCATTAGGATATACCATTTCATATTTACTATATATTGAGAATGTGTATTTCAATTCCGGTGCAAACGTTTCAAGAAGTGAATCATCAACAATAAGTCTTCTTCCTGTAGTATCCGGAGAAAATTCCCACTTATAAACTCTTTTGGGAAGGTGGATAAATAATTGTTTCGATTTCAGACTATACTTATTAAGATCAGTTACACAATTTCCGGAATCGCATTTATCAAGAAGAATTATTGTAAAAGCATTATCCGGAAAATCATTAAGTATATCTGGACCTATTTTGCTTTGAAAAACAACATTTATCTTTTCTGTATCTTTATTAAAATCTACTCTTGCCATATATTAATTTCATTTTCCTTATTTAATTATTTAAAACTCATTTACTATTTTATGTTTAATAATATTCATAAATATATAAAGATCCCAAAAATAATTAACATAATAGTATATGTTTAATTAATGAATATCACAAATTGTGAATTTCATATCATATTCCCAATATCACTCGCTGGTGTCCGATTTCAAAACCAAACATTCAGTATATTTGTAATAAGACTTATTCTATTTAAATGTTGACAGATCAATTTGGAAGGAGCATCAACTATCTCCGGCTTGCTATCGTAGACCGGTGTAATCTTCGGTGTACCTATTGTATGCCGGAAAACGGTCTTAGCTGGATTAAGCAAAATGAATTAATGACGGATGAAGAAATGCTCAGAATCTGTTCGGTATTTACAGAATTGGGAGTTGATAAAATCAGGATAACGGGAGGAGAACCTTTTGTCAGAAAAAATAGTATTGAACTTATCCAAAATCTATCGCAATTAGCCGGACTTACTGACCTCAGCATTACCACCAATGGTCTTCTCACCGAACAATATATCCCGCAACTTAAAAAATTCGGGATAAAATCTGTCAATCTAAGTCTTGATACTCTTGATAAGGAACGCTTTTTCAAAATTACCCGGAGAAATAGCTTTGATAAAGTCATGAAAACTTTAGATGGTTTATTACAGTATGGTATAAAGGTAAAAATCAATACGGTGGTCATGGAAGGGCAAAATACTGAAGATATCATTCCGTTGATAATGCTCACAAAAGAGCTTCCGGTAGATGTCCGCTTTATTGAAGAAATGCCTTTTAATGGTGGCAATAATGATATTTCCCTGAAATGGAATTTTGCACAAATTTATAATCACATCAAAGATCATTTCCCTGAAATCCAAAAGACGGTTGATCCTAAAAGCTCAACCTCATATAACTATAAAATCCCAGGATTTATAGGAGATATAGGAATCATTGCAGCTTACACCCGTTCATTTTGTGGAGATTGCAATAGGATCAGAATCACTCCTTCTGGTATCCTCAGAACTTGTTTATATGAAGGAACTGGCGTAAATCTGAAAGATGAAATCCGTATGGGAAAAACAGATGAAGCGCTGAAAAACATTATCATCAGTAGCATACACAAAAAACCGAAAGATGGCTGGGAAGCTCAGAAACTGAGTTTAACCGCCTCGCAAATACATCAGTCAATGGCAACAATAGGAGGATAATTATGGAAATGATCAGTGTAAAGCAGGCAGAAGAAATCATACTTTCTCAGATTAAAAACTTTGGAACAGAAGAAATTTTCTATGAAAATGCCTTAGGAAGAATTTTAGCGGAAGATATTTTGGCTGATCGCGATTTGCCGCCATTCGACAGATCAACGGTAGACGGAATTGCCATCAGCTTTACATCCTATGAAAAAGGATTGCGTGACTTTACCGTCAAAGCTGTACAGGCAGCGGGAGAAGTTCCGGTTTCTATTGATAATGAAAATGATTGCATAGAAATTATGACTGGAGCTGCATTGCATTCTTCAATGGATACTGTTATTCGCTATGAAGATATTTTGATAAACAGCAATATAGCAAGCATTAATATTGATGTTAAAAAAGGACAGAATATCCATCTGAAAGGAAGAGATAAAAAGGCAGGAGAAATATTGGTAAAAACCAATCAGCTAATCACTCCGTCTATTCTCGGGATTGCCGCATCTGTCGGAAAAACATATCTGAAAGTGAAAAAACTTCCCAGAGTAGCTATTATTTCCACGGGAGACGAAATGATTCCGCCTGAAAATACTCCTACTCCATTTCAGCTGAGACGTTCCAACGGAATCACTATAAAATCTGTTTTGGAAAAATATAAAATTGATGCTGACTGGCTGCATTGGAATGATGATTTTGAATTCATAAAAAAAGAACTATCCCAATGTATCGATAATTACGATATTTTACTGTTGAGTGGCGGGGTTTCTATGGGAAAATTTGATTATTTGCCCAAAGCCTGCGAAGAACTGGGAATAGAACAGCTTTTTCACAAAATAAAGCAAAGACCGGGAAAACCTTTCTGGTTCGGAAAAAGTCAAAACGAAAAATTGGTTTTTGCATTCCCTGGAAACCCGGTTTCCGTATTCATGTGCCTGCACCGGTATTTTATTCCCTGGCTGGAAAGATCTTTGGAAATCCCGGAAAATCCCCAATATGCCGTTTTACAAAATGATATAGATTTCCCTTTTTCATTACAATATTTCGCCCAGGTTAAACTCAGCATGAATCCATCAGGACAGTTAATTGCAGAATCAGTCAACACCAATGGATCCGGAGATTTTTCCCATCTTGCGGAAACTGATGCATTCATAGAACTTCCTCTGGAAAAAACTATGTTTAAGAAAGGCGAAGTCTATAAAATCTGGAGATATAATTTTTAATGTAATCATGACAAATTTTTCACATCTTAATAAAAAAGAACAGCCGGGTATGGTGAATGTAGGCAGTAAAAAGGTTACCCACCGGAAAGCAACTGCCAAAGCCATTGTGATACTTCCTGAACCTATTCTGGAAGCGCTTCAAAAAGATGATTTTAAAACTAAAAAAGGTTCTGTTTTCCAAACCGCCATCATTGCAGGGATAATGGCTGCAAAAAAAACAGGAGAACTGATTCCGCTCTGTCATCCTATTGGCATGGACAACTGTGAAATAGATATTGAAATCAACACTCAAAATGAAATTGAAATCTATTGTACTGCTGAAATCGAAGCTAAAACAGGCATCGAAATGGAAGCATTGACAGGCGCATCTGTTGCCGCACTTACCATTTATGATATGTGCAAAGCGATGAGTCATGACATCGTAATCAAAGAAATACAACTCACCGAAAAATCCGGAGGAAAAAATGATTTCAAAAGAGAGTAATTTCCCAAAACTCTACGGATTGGTACTCGCGGGAGGAAAAAGCCGGCGAATGGGAAACCCTAAAGATAAAATCAACTGGCATGGAAAAGAGCAGCGGTATTATGCGGCTGATCTTTTAGCTCCGTTTTGTGACGAGGTTTTTATTTCCTGCAGGCAAGACCAGCTGGAAAATTTTGATCCAAATTACAATGCCCTCACCGATACTTTTCTGAATATGGGACCTTTCGGTGGAATACTTTCGGCGTTGCGTTCTCAAAGAGATAAGGCATGGTTGGTCGTTGCCTGCGATTTACCTTTGTTGGATGAAAAATCATTAGAGTTTCTAATTGAAAACAGGAATATAGAAAAAGCAGCCACCACTTATGAAAGTCCTTTTGATGGTTTACCCGAGCCGTTGATTACGATTTGGGAACCCAAAAGCTATCCTTTGCTTCTCAATTTTTTAGGATCAGGAATTACCTGCCCAAGGAAAGTTCTGATCAACAGTGATACTTTAATCCTGAAACCAGGCAACCCCGATTCTTTAATGAACGTAAATACACCTGAAGATGTGGCAAAAGCACAGGATATTTTAAGAAAACATATTTAATTGAAAGAATATGAGTCACCCGCTTGAACGTTATCATTGCCAGATGGCTTTACCCGGATTTGGGATTTCCTCCCAGGAACTTCTCAAAAACGCTAAAGTCCTGATTGTGGGAATGGGCGGTCTTGGCTGTCCTTCGGCGCAATACCTGGTTTCTTCAGGGATAGGAACCATTGGTCTTGCCGATGATGATACCGTCTCCGAAAGCAATCTGCACCGCCAGATTTTATATGCTCCGGAAGATATCGGAAAATTAAAAGTTGACATTGCCACAACAAAATTACAGCAGCAAAATCCGTCGGTAAAAATAATTCCGTTTAATTTTCGGGTAACCTCCGACAACGTAATGGATTTGATTTCTGAATTTGATTTGATTATTGAAGGAACTGATAATTTTGAAACAAAATGTCTGCTGAGCGACGCTTGTGTACTGACGGGAAAACCTTTGGTCTATGGCGCCATTTATCAATACGAAGGTCAGGTAAGCATCTGGAATGTTTTACAAAAAGACGGCACTTACTCTCCCAATTACCGTGATGTTTTCCCGAATGCAGAAGAATCACAGGTTCCAAACTGCAGAGAAGGTGGTGTCTTGCCTACACTGGCAGGGATTGTCGGATGCATGCAGGCTAATGAAGCCATAAAATATTTTACAAATCCTGAAGATTTATTGGCAGGAAAGTTATGGATGATGAATGTTCTGAACGGCAAAACCCAGATTATCAGATTAAGAAAAACTTCCGTACAGATTACAGGTTTATCCCAAACTGTGAAAACTATTACGTGTGAACAACTGATGCAGAAGAAAGATCTTTTTGAAATCATAGATGTCCGCACAGCACAGGAACATGAACAGTTTAATATCGGTGGAATCAATATTCCCGTAGAAGAATTACCAGATCATTCAGATTATATTTCCGATTGTGAGAAACCTATTTTAATTTATTGCTTATCCGGGAAACGCAGTGCAGAGGCGGTGAGAAAAATCAAGAAGATTTTTCCTGAAAAGGAAGTGTTTTCTTTAAAAGATGGCATTCAAAAAATGTAATGAAGGATAATTTCTTATTTTAAATCATTAAGGAATAATCATTTTTTTAATGCTAATCAATAATATTCTGAGTTATTTTCCGGAAAACAGCAATATGTTCTCCCACGATTTCATGAATGGTCTCGTCGATCATGATGCACATGCTGTTTAAGGCTAAATCATTGGCATCAGTTCCAAAAGGTTCCTCAATTTCGTCGGCTATCGCTTCAAATGCCACAAAAGTATAAGCTACAAATACGACAATAAGTGGCATAAACCATCCCAAAGAATCGACTAAGCCGAATAACACTAGATTTTCGCAAGTTTCTGCAATTCTTCAAAATTAAAATATTGCCTTTTGGTCCCTTTTTCTTTGATTCCTTTGACTGGTTGTATTATAGTGATTAGAAAATGGCGGTTACTTTCCGATACAAAACTTACTAAAAATATTCCCTAATATCTCATCATTGCTAAATTCACCCGAAATTTCACCAAGATATTCCAAAGCGTTTCTCAGTTCATAGGCCAAAAGTTCTGTTGTAATTTGTGAACTTACAGCGTCATCAACTTGCTTAACCGAGTTCAGAGACTTTTGTAAAGCCTCGTAATGACGTTGATTGGTAATGACAACATTTCCTTCTTCAGATTTCAAATGCTCAACATAAGAAGATAATTCGTTTTTTAAATCCTGAATATTTTGATTTTCCACTGCCGAAATTTTTATAAAATCAAAATCAGTCGAGATTTCGTTTCTGAAAATCTGCTCTAACTTTTCATATTGGGTCGGAATAACCTCATCAATTTTTGTAGCACAGATAATCAACTTCAGACCATCTCTCAATAAGGATTTTATCATTTCAACATCTTCAGAAAAATCCTCGGTTCCTGCATCAGCCAAATACACCAAAATTTCTGCATTTTCAACTTTCTCTTTTGCCTTTTTTACACCAATCGCTTCAATTTCGTCATCAGTTTCGCGCAAACCAGCCGTATCAATTAATCGGAAAGCATGTCCTTTGATGTGCAGGATTTCTTCAATTGTATCTCGTGTTGTTCCTGCGATGTTGCTTACAATCGCTCTTTCTTCTTTCAACAGTGCATTAAGAAGTGTGGATTTTCCGGCATTTGGTTTCCCGATAATGGCAACAGCAGTTCCATTTTTAATTGCATTACCGTATTGGAAACTTTCAATCAAAGAATTCAATTTGTCTTCGATTTTATAAAGTAAGGATTTAAGAGCTGTTCTGTCAGCAAATTCAACATCTTCTTCTGCAAAATCAAGTTCCAGTTCAATTAAAGATGTGAAGTTCAACAAGTCATTTCGCAGGAATGAAATCTCATTGGAAATTCCACCTTTCAATTGATTCAGGGCTACTTTTCGGGATGCTTCATTTTCAGATGCAATAAGATCTGCAATAGATTCGGCCTGAGACAGATCGATTCTGCCATTCATGAAAGCGCGCATCGTAAATTCTCCTGCTTTTGCCATTCTTGCTCCGTTTTTAATTAAAGCTTCAAGAATTTTTTTCCCTATATAAGGTGAGCCATGGAAAGATATCTCTACAGAATTTTCGGTCGTAAAAGTTTTCGGAGCGTGAAAAACAGAAACCATTACCTCATCAATCGTTTCTTCTTCATCCTTGATGAAACCATAATGGATGGTGTGAGATTTCACTTTTTCCAGATTTTTCCCTGTGAAAATTTTATTAACAATTTCGAAAGATTGGCTGCCGGAAACCCTGATGATTCCAATTGCTCCGATTCCATTAGCCGTTGCCAGCGCACAAATAGTATCCTGATTCATAATCGCAAAGTTACGGGATTAAAATCTAAATCAATTTCAAAAACATGGTGATTTTTAATTAATAATTCCTGAAACTCCATTGGTTAACATTGTAGGACAGCCAAGGTATTATCAACCTAAATTGAATACACTCAATAATTTCAAAAGATAAAACCAAATACAGTTAGTTATTCTTATCTTTGCCCCTAAAATTTTTTAGACAATGAATGCATTTATAGAAGAGCTGAAATGGCGCGGACTTTTTTCTGACATGACGCCGGGAACGGAAGATCAACTGAATAAAGAGATGACAAAAGCTTACATTGGATTTGATCCAACTGCGGATTCTTTGCATATCGGAAGTCTTATCCAGATCAAGATCCTGGCTCACTTTCAGCAGCACGGTCATCAGCCGATTGCTTTGGTTGGAGGCGCAACAGGAATGATTGGAGATCCTTCCGGGAAATCTGCAGAACGTAATCTTTTGAGCGAAGAAACGTTACTCTATTACGTTGATTGTCTGAAAAACCAGTTATCCAGATTCCTGAAATTTGACGGTGATGGCGATAACAAAGCAATCCTTGTGAACAATTATGATTGGATGAAGGATTTCACTTTCCTTGATTTTGCGAAAAACATCGGAAAACATATTACTGTCAATTATATGATGGCCAAAGACTCCGTAAAGAAACGTTTTTCAGGAGATTCCGGTGTTGACGGAATGAGTTTTACGGAATTCACGTATCAGCTTTTACAAGGTTACGATTACCTTCATCTTTATCAGAACAATGGTGTTAAGCTTCAGATGGGAGGTTCTGATCAGTGGGGAAATATCACAACAGGAACAGAATTAATCAGAAGAAAAGCACAAGGTGAAGCTTACGCTTTAACTGTTCCGTTGATTACAAAAGCAGATGGTTCCAAATTCGGAAAGTCCGAAAGCGGTGAAAACTATTGGTTAGACGCGAAGAAAACTTCACCTTACAAATTCTATCAGTTCTGGCTGAATGCCACTGACGATGATGCAGAACGTTTCATCAAATTCTACACGTTCCTTCCAAAAGAAGAGATCGAAGCTCTGGTTGAAGAACATAAAACAGCAGCGCACGAAAGAAAACTTCAGAAAAAACTGGCTGAAGAAGTGACGGTCTGGGTGCATGGACAGGCGGAATATGAAAAAGCATTGAAAGCATCCCAGATTCTTTTCGGACAATCGACCGCGGAAGATCTTGTAAGTCTTGATGAGGAATTATTCCTTCAGATTTTTGATGGTGTCCCTCAAAAAGACATCGCAAAATCAGAAGTTATTGGAAGCAATATCGTTGATTTGATTTCCGAAAAAATAGGTTTTCTAAAATCTAAAGGTGAAGCCAAAAGAGAATTGACAGGGAATGCAATCTCTGTTAATAAAACTAAAGTTGGTGAAGATTTCTCGATCTCTGAAAGTGATTTGATTGATGGAAAATTCCTTCTTCTGCAAAAAGGAAAGAAAAATTACTTTATTGTAAAAGCAGTTTAAAAAAAATTAGATTTTAAATAAATAAAAATACCGTTGAATTTTCAACGGTTTTTTGTCTTGAATATAATCCCAATTAGATTTTTATCAGACCTAATTCAATTAGTCTTTCTCTTAAAAATTCTCCTGCTGTTGCATCAGGATATAATTTCGGATTATTTTCATCCACACAATTCTCCAGCACATCCAAAGGCATATCACTTACAGGATGCATAAAGAACGGAATCGAATATCTTGAAGTTCCCCACAATTCTCTTGGCGGATTCACTACCCGGTGAATCGTAGATTTCAGTTTATTATTGGTATGTCTTGACAACATATCACCTACGTTGATCACCAGCTCATCTGGCTCAGCAATAGCATCAATCCAATCGCCATTGTGATTCTGAACCTGAAGGCCTTTTCCTTGAGAACCCATTAGAAGCGTGATTAAGTTGATGTCTCCGTGAGCAGCAGCTCTCACAGCATCGTCCGGTTCTTCTGTAATCGGCGGATAATGAATAGGTCTAAGGATAGAATTCCCTTCAGCTATTTTATCATCAAAATAAAATTCATCCAGATCAAGATATAAAGCCAAAGCTCTCAAAACATATTTCCCTGTTTTTTCAAGCATCTGATAAGTCTCCTTACCTACTTCATTGAACTTCGGAAGTTCCTCCACGATGACATTGTCAGGATATTCGTTTTTGTATTTTGAATCATCTGAAACATATTGTCCAAAATGCCAAAATTCTTTCAAATCTCCTTTTTTAAAACCTTTAGCCGTTTCTTTTCCGAAACCTACATAACCTCTTTGCCCTCCGATGCCGGGGATCTCATACTTCTGTTTCGTTTCCACGGGAAGGTCAAAAAAGTTTTTCACTTCTCCATACAATTCACTCACAAGCTTATCATCAAGGAAATGTCCTTTGAGGGCTACAAAACCAATTTCTTCATAAGCTTTTCCGATTTCATTTACAAATTTCTGTTTGCGTTCCGGGTTGTCCGAAAGGAAATCACGCAGATCTACACTAGGTATTTTGTCCATTGATAAATAGAAATTTTTGTCACGCAAAATTAGTGTTTTAATTTTTAGATGAGGTCTTGAAAACACAATAATTTAATATTCATAAAATGGTGCTTTTGGTTATATTTGCACACTTATGGAATTACAATATCTGGTCCGAGAACCACAGAATATCACACCTGAAACACCAATATTATTTATGCTTCATGGGTATGGGAGCAATGAGGAGGATCTGTTTAACTTTGTGCCTACTCTGCCGGAGGACTGGCTAGTTGTGAGTTTCCGTGCTCCTAAAAACTCAAATTACGGCGGATATGCGTGGTTTGATATAGATTTTAATAATCCATCGAATTTTCTGGATGAAAATGAAGGCAACGAAGCAGTGAAACTGGTTATGGAAAATATTATGTCCGTGACCAACAGATATGGACTAACTAACAATCCAACTCATCTTTGTGGTTTCAGCCAGGGTGGCATCATTGTTTATTCTCTGGCTTTGCAATACCCGGATTTATTTTCAAAAATTGCGTGTCTCAGCAGTTTTCCGGAAGAGAAAATGCTTAGAAATATAGTGAAGGATAAAAAGAAATATGAAAATCTACGTTTTTTTATCTCTCACGGTATGGAAGATGCTGTAATTCCTATAGACTGGGGAAGAAAAGCTGCGGAAATTTTGTATGATCTGAGCGCTTATTTTTCTTTCCGGGAATACATGAGCGGACACGGCGTTAACCAGAAAAACTATCTAGATCTGATGGAATTTTTCAAAAAGTAAAAATTTTAGTATTAAATAAAATCCCGAACATCAAATGATGTCCGGGATTTTTATGTTTGTTTAAAATTTGATATTTTAAGAATTCATTACATCTTCAATTTCTTCTACAGTTATAGGAATATTCGCCATCAGATTAAATGGCTTTCCTGAAGATTGGATGACGTAATCATCCTCGATTCTCACACCAAATCCTTCCGCTGGAATATAGAAGCCAGGCTCGTTTGTAAAGACCATATTTTCTACAAAATCATCTGTCAGGATCCCATAATCATGTGTGTCTAGTCCCATGTGATGAGATGTTCCATGCATCATATATTTTTTATATGCTGGCCATTTCGGATCTTCATTCTGAACATCGGCCTTATCGATCAATCCTAACTGAAGCAATTCCGACGTATAAACCTCTCCCATTTCTTTATGGAACCTGTGCCAGTTATTGCCAGCAACTAATCTGTCTTCAGCTTCAACTTTACATCTCAAAACCGAATTATAAATTTCCTTTTGTCTTTCAGAATATTTTCCGCTGACAGGAATAGTTCTGGTCAAGTCACTAGAGTAATTCGCATATTCTGCGCCTACATCCAAAAGAATTAAATCGCCTTCTTTACACTGCATATTATTAGCGATATAATGAAGAACATTCGCATTATTTCCACTTGCAATGATTGGGGTGTAAGCAAAACCTTTGCTTCTGTTTCTTACAAATTCGTGGATTAATTCGGCTTCAATCTCGTATTCCCAAACACCTGGTTTTACAAAGCTTAACAATCTTCTGATTCCTTTTTCCGTAATATTGCAGGCATTTTGGATTAATGCCAACTCTTCCGGTTCTTTGATGCTTCTTAAACGCTGAAGTATCGGATTACTTCTTTTATAGTTATGCATTGGAAACTCTGCCTGCACTTTTTTAATGAACCGGTCTTCTCTCAGTTCGGTTTCAACGGCACTTCTGTAATGTTCATTCTTGTTCAGATAAACATTTTCCGCTTCATACATCAATGATTTGAAAATTTTATCAAAATCACTTAGCCAATAAACCGTTTTGATTCCTGAAACTTCATAAGCCTGGTCTTTTGACAATTTTTCCCCTTCCCAAACAGCAATATGATCATTCGTTTCCCGTAAAAACAAAATTTCTCTGTTCTCTTCCAGATAAGCATCAGGAAAAATCACCAAAATACTCTCTTCCTGATCAACGCCACTCAGATAAAAAATATCGCGATGCTGCTGGAAAGGCATTGTAGAATCCGCACTGATCGGATAAATGTCGTTTGAGTTAAAAACGGCTAAAGATTTTGGTAAAAGTTTTTCTGCAAACTTCTTTCTGTTTTTTACAAAAAGAGAACTAGGAATTTGTTCGTATTTTGTTGTCATTGTAAAAATTGATTTTGAATTATAATTTCTTCCAATAAGAAATTAATTAAAAGTGACCCAAATTTACAAAACATAGCTGTGCAAAGCGGAAACAAAACCTTAAATTTTTCATAAAATCAAAATTTAACATAATGTCAGGACGGAAATTTATTTATATTTGAGATGCAATACATTTTAAATGAAGGCCAAATACAGAGTTATACTTGTTTTTTCTTTAATTATTCTCAGTTTTCTAAGTTATAAGTTGAGCTCGGCAAAAGTAAATTCGGACATACAATTGCCAAAATTGGTTCAAAATTTCAACCTTCAAAAAGATATAATATACAAAATCACATCTGATGAAAAACCTCTGAAACTGGACGTTTATCAGCCAAAGAATCTGAGAAAAGAAAAATCACCAGTAGTCGTGTTCATTCACGGTGGCGCATGGGTAATCGGTGACAAAAGTGTAGTTCGACAAAACTTCCGAGAATATGTTTTAAAAGAATTGGTAGACAATGGTTACAACGTTATCAGCATCAATTTTACAAATATCGACAGCAACACACACCTTGAGAAAACCCTGCAAGATTGCAAAGATGTTTTGACATGGATTAGAGACAATGCTGAAAAATATAAGTTCGACACCGATAATATTGGTGTTTGGGGCGGATCTTCAGGAGCCCATATCGCAATGTTAACCGCTTATAATCAAGAGAAGGAAACAACAGAATCTCCTCAACTGAAATATGTTGTGAACTTTTACGGACCATCTGATCTTAATGAGCTTTTTAAAACCGATGCGAACATACTCTTGTTAGAAGCATTCAGGATGTACTATCCCAAAACTTATAAAACAAGACATCAAAAAATATTGCAGCTGACCGGTTTTGACATCAAAACTCAAAAAGAAAAAGCCATCAAAAGATGCGAAGAACTCTCTCCTATTACTTATATAACAGAAAAAACAGTGCCTACACTTATTTTTCACGGAAGCGGAGACAGCGTTGTTGATATTTCACAATCCCAACTGTTATCAGATGTTCTGGAGGAAAACAATGTATATCACCAGTACTTTATACTTGATAATGCGAAACACACATTCAGCAATATCAATTTGAATGAAGCAAAAGATGTTGCTGAAAAAACTTTGGAATTCATCAAATCACAAACCCAATATGCCCGGTAATCAGCTGCCTCTAAAAAGATTGTCATCAGCACTTTTAGTCTTGATATCTTGGATTATGAATGCTCAAATCATTTTTAAGATCACAAAGCTCCCTGAAAACAAAGAAAATTCAAGAATATTTTTGGCTTCCAGCCTTAATAATTGGAATCCGGGTGATCAGCAATTTGAATTCACAAAGATTAATGGATTTTACACGTTAACGATCCCGAATCCTTCACAAAAAATAGAATATAAAATCACTCAGGGAAATTGGGAAACAGCAGAAGACTCTCCAAACAGAGTCCTGGAAGTTTCTAACTCTTCAAAAACTGTTGAATTAAAAATCCAAAACTGGGCGCAACCAAAAGAGAAAAAACATACTGCGGCTTCGAATGTCAAAATATTAAGTGAGAATTTTAAAATCCCACAACTTAATACAACCAGAAAGATTTGGATATATCTTCCGCCCGATTATGAAACTTCCAGCAAGAGATATCCCGTAATCTATATGCATGATGGGCAAAATCTTTTTGATGAATTCACTAGCTTTTCCGGAGAATGGAGCGTGGATGAAACCCTGAATGATATCTACAAAGCAACCGGAAAATCTGCCATAGTCATCGGAATTGATAATGGCGGAGAAAGCAGACTAGCCGAATATTCGCCATGGAATAATGATAAATACAAAACCAAAGGCGAAGGTGATCTTTATACCGATTTTTTGGCAAAAACCCTGAAACCTTATATTGATAAAACTTACAAAACGCAGAAACAGGCTTCAAAAACGTTGATTATGGGAAGTTCTATGGGCGGGTTGATTTCGCTTTATGCTTCTGTCAAATATCCTGCTGTTTTTGGAAAAGCCGGAATTTTCAGCCCGGCATTCTGGTTTGTTTCGAAAGACCTGAAAATTTATCTGAATAAAAACCATAACAATCTAAAGAATTCTAAATTTTATTTCGTGGCAGGCAAAAACGAAGATGAAACAATGGCTCCGGAAATTGCAATTGTATATCAGGCACTGATCAAAAAATCTGTTCCGGAGAAAAACATCATTGTAAAAATAGATGAAGATGGAACGCACTCCGAAAGTTACTGGAAACGAGAGCTGAAACAAGCTTTGATATGGTTGCTGAATTAATAACTGAAGATGTATTTGTTATGCAAACAGATGTATGACGACAAAATCCCTAGCCCCGATTGCAGCGGTTACCCCGCAACAAGCTTTGGGAAAGCCTGGGCGTGAGGAGTATGAGCGCAAAGCGGGAAACAGCTCCAAAAAAATCAAAATAAAAACACTAAATTTGCAGCATTTATGGAAAGCAACAGACAAAGAAAAGTAGCGCAAATTATTCAGGAAGATATGGCAGAAATCTTCCGTAAACAAGCATCGGAAAGCCAGCAAAGCAGCTTCTTGGTGTCGGTTTCTGATGTTAAAGTCACTCCTGATCTGGGGATTGCAAAAATATACCTTAGCATTTTCCCTGCGGAATTGAGGAAGCCCATTATGAAGGAAATCAATGAGAATAATGCTTTTTACCGTAATTATCTGGGGCAAAAAATGTCTAAGCAGGTTCGTATCATCCCGCAATTGGTTTTCTATATCGATACAAGCCTGGATGATGTAGAGCGCATAGAAAAAGAACTGAGAGGCGAAGGCGACAATCCAATCCTGTAGTATTGAAAAATGCTTTTTACATAGCATCGCGTTATCTGATTGCCCGAAAAGGCAGTACAGCAGTAACTTTTATTACCTGGCTGGCAGCATTTGCAATGGTAGCGGCAGTCGCGGCAATGTTTATTATCATATCCGTTTTCTCCGGTCTGGAAGAGATGAACAAGCAAATGATCGCTAATCTCCACGCTGATCTTACCATTAAAAGTAAAACAGGAAAGGTTCTGCCTGAGATTGATAAAATCCAAAAAGCACTCCGTAACAACCAAGATATTGCTCATTTTTCCAAAGTAATAGAAGAAAAAGTATACCTCGGTTACAAGGATAACGGCGAGATTGCTTATCTGCGTGGTGTGGATTCTGCTTACACCAATGTGAATCCCATTAATGACAATATATTTTACGGGAAGTATCCTGACTTCAAATACAGTAATGAAGTTATTATGGAAAATGGTCTGGATAACAGACTTTCGTTACCCGTTAACTCCAGTCAGGATTTTGCAACGATTCTGATGCCTAAACCTGGAAAAGGAATTATCCAGCAGGAAAATGACATTTTCAATAAGAAAGATATCTATGTCACAGGGATATTCCCAGGCAATGACCAGATTGACAATTACATCATATCACCAATTGAGCTGACTCAGGAACTTTTAGGACTCTCAAAATCGGCGTGTTATCAGATTGTAATCAAACTAAAAAATCCGGCCAAGGCAGACCTTGTAAAATCGAATCTTCTCAAAGAACTGGGAAATCAAATTACAGTCAATACAAAATCTGAAGAAAATGCAGCATTCTGGAAAATGATCAATACAGAGAAGCTGATGATCTATCTGATTTTCGGTTTGGTTATCTTCATCACGACATTCAATCTGGCTGGAGCCATTACTATATTACAGCTAGATAAAAAGGATCAGGCAAAATCGTTGATTGCTTTGGGTTTTAATATGAAAAATCTTCGCTTGATCTATTTCTTTACAGGTTTGTTAATTGTATTATTAGGAATCCTGTGTGGCTTAATTATTGGTTCGGCTATCTGTTTTTTACAAATCAATACAGGATTTTTCAAGGCGAGCGAGAGTCTTGCTTTTCCGGTAAAGATCGAATTGATTAATTATTTTATTGTTTCAGCTATTGCATTGTTTTTTGGATTGTCTATCTCTTGGCTATTCTCAAAAGTTAACAAAAAACATATCGTTGAGAACTAAAATCAACAACAATTAAATACATAGAACCAATTATTGTTGGTTCTTTTTTTATTGTATTATTTGGCCAAGAATTATTTCAACTAATATTCTATTATTTATCAAAAAAATAAATTAACACAACGTTATGTTAACTTAATTTTTACTTAAAAATGAAGTATTGAGCAAAAATAAAAAAGATTAAATAGTAATTTTACATTCTTAATTTATTGAAATGAAAAAATCTATTTTTATTCTGTTTATCAGTATTTTCAGTTTAGGATTTTCCCAGATTCCAACCGGATATTATGATGGAACTAATGGCCTTACTGGTTATGCTTTAAAATCAAAACTTGCTCAAATTATTACTAACGGAGCAAAAGATATGGGCTATGGTAGTGGTACAGGTGGATTATGGTTGGGATATAAAACAACCGATATTGATAAATATTACGAAAATGACGGAACTATCATTGATATGTATTCTGAAAATCCCGCAGCTAATACACCAGGAATAAGCAATGATCCCTACGAATTCAAATGGGGACAAGTTTCTGCTGGTGGAAACCAATGTGGAAGTTATTCCGGAGAAGGAAGCTGCTATAACAGGGAACACTCTATACCAAAAACATATTTTGGGGGAATAAATGCTGTTCCAATGTCGCATGACATTCATTTTGTTGTTCCGACAGATGGCTATACTAACTCGAAAAGAGGAGATTATCCTTATGGAGAAGTATCTACACCAACATGGACATCTAGAAATGGCACTAAAGTAGGACCAAGTAAAGTCCCTGGTTACAGTGGATCGGTTTTTGAGCCTGTCAATGAATTTAAAGGTGATTTTGCAAGGATGGCTTTATATTTTGTGACAAGATATGAAGATAATTTAACTTCTTTTAGCCAATATCAGACTGCTTCCAGCCCATTGGACGGATCAAAAAACAGAGGTTTACAATTATGGTACCTTAATCTGATGCTGAAATGGAGCGAACAAGATCCGGTTTCTCAAAAAGAAATCGATAGAAACAATGCAGCATACACTTTCCAGGGAAACAGAAATCCATTTATTGATCACCCAGAATGGATAGAAGCAATCTGGGGAAAATCTCCTTTAGCTGTAGATGACACTTCTTTTTCGAAAAATCTGACAATTGCTCCAAACCCTGTAAAAGGTAATATTATTAATATAACAGGAGACAAAGATTTGAAACAGTTCAAAAAAGCATTCATCTATAACATGGTTGGACAAAGTGTTCAGACTATCGAAAACCCTTTCCAGAACGGGAATACAATTATTCTTAATAATCTTCCAAAAGGCGTTTATATTCTTAAAACCGGAGAATTAAACACTAAATTTATTGTAGAATAATTTTTAAATCGAGGATGTTAAAAAAAGGCAGATATTTTTTCTGTCTTTTTTATTTTTGACAATTATAACTTTCTTTTTTTAAATTATTAATCAGAAATTTATTAATAAATTAATACTATCCATACTATATTGTTAAAAAGAATTTGGTTTTTTTGAGAAATTATTTTATACCTTTAGCGCCCTTAATTTTTTGAAATGAAAAAATGTATTTTTATCCTTTTTGTAGGATTCTTTGGTCTTATTAATGCACAAGAACCAACAGGATATTACAGCACAGCGACCGGACTTTCTGGTTACGCTTTAAAAACAAAACTTAGTGAGATAATCTCTGCAGGTTATCAAACTAAAAGTTATGATGCACTTTATGATGCATATCCAAGTTCTGATACCGATAAATGGTATGAAAATGACGGCTCTGTCTTAGATATATATTCTGAGAATCCAACCGGAACAGATCCTTACAATTTTATTCATGGGCAGAAAAAATGTGGCAATTACAGTAACGAAGGCGATTGCTACAATAGAGAACACACTGTACCACAAAGCTTATTTGGAAGTAAAAGTCCTATGGTTTCAGACTTACTTCACATTCTTCCTACGGATGGAAAAGTGAACGGCATGAGAAGTAATTATCCTTATGGCAAAGTAACAAATCCTACATGGACATCCAAAAATGGTTCTAAATTAGGAGCAAACTCTACCAGCGGATACTCGGGGACAGCTTTTGAACCAATCAATGAATTCAAAGGTGATGTTGCAAGATGCTTGTTATATTTTGTGACAAGATATCAATCTCAACTTTCCGGATTCTCCAGTGGAAATATTCTTAATCCTTCAAATCCAACTCAAGGATTACAAACGTGGGAACTAAACCTACTTTTGCTTTGGCATCAGCAAGACCCTGTTTCTGAAAGAGAAATTGCAAGAAACAATGCAGCATATGCACATCAAAAAAACAGAAATCCTTTTGTAGATCACCCAGAATGGGTTACTCAAATCTGGGGACTTTCACCACTTGCAGTAGAAGATGCTTCTTTTTCTAAGAATCTGACAATTGCTCCAAACCCGGTAAAAGGTAATATCATTAATGTAACAGGAGACAAAGATCTTAAGAAATTCCAAAAGGCGTTCATCTATAATATGGTTGGACAAAATGTTCAGACTATTGAAAATCCTTTCCAAAACGGAAATACAATTACGTTGAAAAATCTACCAAAAGGGATTTACATCCTTAAAACTGGAGAATTAAATACAAAGTTCATTGTAGAATAGAATTTTTCTGAAATAGAAACTTTTAAAGACAGAGTAATATTGCTCTGTCTTTTATTTTGATAATGGAGATATATTCTACTATTAGTATCATAAAATTAATATTTACAGTAATTTATTGCAAATATTTAATTTATTAAGATAATATTTAGTAACTTTAGCCCCCTTAATTTTTTTAAAATGAAAAAATATATTTTTACACTTTGTATTGGGATTTTTGGTATTATTTCAGCCCAGATTCCGACAGGATATTACGATGGAACTGATGGACTGAGTGGAGCCCAACTTAAAACCAAACTAAGTCAAATTGCTACAAGTGGACACCAAGATAAAGGTTATGGATGGAGTGTATTTGCTTCGGCAGATAGAGATAAGTATTATGAAAATGATAATTCTGTATTAGATGTTTATTCAGAAAACCCGACCGGGACGGATCCATATAAATATACGATTGTGACAAATCAATGTGGAAGTTACAGTGGAGAAGGCTCATGCTATAACAGAGAACATTCTATACCCAAATCAACGTTCAATGATGCCACGCCAATGCACAACGATTATCATCACCTCTTGCCTACCGATGGATATGTAAATGGAAAAAGGAGCAACTGGCCATACGGAGAAGTTGGCACAGCAAGCTGGACTTCCAAGAACGGATCAAAATTAGGTTCAAGCAAATTAAATGGTTATTCAGGAACTGTTTTTGAACCTATTAATGAATTTAAAGGTGATATTGCACGCATCTATTTTTATTTTGCAACAAGATATCAGTCTCAGATCACTACATTCAGTTATGATATGTATGACGGTTCTACTTTCAAGGTTTTTGCTGAGCCGTTTTTATCTATGTTACTAAGATGGCATCAGCAAGACCCAATTTCCCAAAAAGAAATTGATAGAAACAATGCTATTGCTTTATATCAGGGAAACAGAAACCCTTATGTTGATCATCCTGAATTCATAGCAAAAATCTGGGGAACTGTAATGGCTGTAGATGACGCTTCATTCTCTAAGAATCTTACAATTGCTCCTAATCCTGTAAAAGGTAATACAATCCAGGTAACAGGAGATAAAGATTTGAAACAATACAAAACGGCATTTATCTACAATACTGTTGGACAAAATGTTCAAACGATTGAAAATCCTTTTCAAAACGGAAATACAATTATCTTGAAAAATCTCTCAAAAGGTGTTTACATCTTGAAAACAGGAGAATTGAACACGAAATTTATCGTTGATTAATTGTCTTAAACAAATATTAAAAACCTGAAATCAGTTGCTTTTGCAGCTGATTTTTTTTATCTTGAAAATTTAAAAATTTAAAAATGAAATACAACAGACAGCTTTTCAAAAAGTTTTTTTTCTTGGCACTGATTCTCAACTCTCTCCTATTCTTTGCTCAGGATAAACCTTACTGGAAAGAGATTCAAGAATTCAAAAAATTAGATCAAACCAACGGAATTCCGAAAAAACCAATTCTATTCGTAGGAAGTTCTTCTTTCACTTACTGGAAAGATGTTAATGATTATTTTCCTGGAAAAACTATTATCAACAGAGGTTTTGGAGGTTCCCGATTATTAGATCTTAATAATTATGCTGATGATCTATTAGATCCGTACAATCCTAAACAAATCGTTATCTATTGCGGAGAAAATGATATTGCAACTGACAATCCAACTCCGGCCGAAGTTCTGGAAAGATTCAAGATATTCTTTGAAAAGATCAGATCAAAGTATCCGAAGGTTCCTGTTGCTTATGTTTCCATCAAATATTCGCCAAGTCGTGAACAATTCTGGCCTCAAATGAAAGAACTTAATGAATCTATAGAAGCTTACCTAAAAACTCAAAAAAGAGCAAAATATATTGACATTACCAAAGTAATGAATGACGAAAACGGTAAAGTAAGAACCGATATCTTCAAGGGAGACATGCTGCATATGAAGCCCGAAGGTTACAGACTTTGGACAAAAGTGATAGCGCCTTATTTAAAATAAGCCCTTAAAACATAAAACTAATTCATTAGTTGTTAATTAATTAAGGAATTTTTTGCTTTTAATTTGTATTTAGTCTAAATTACTTTATATTTGCAGTCATGATTCCAACAGTTATTCCTTTCAAGATTGCACCTTTGGCTCCGGCTTACAGAAGTGGTGAAGTAATGTATTGTGACAAGAAAAAATGCTGTAAAAAATTCAAGAAAGGAAAACGTTGTAAAAAATGTCCCGGCAGACTGAAAATCAGTTAAACATCAGCCAGATAATCATAGCAATTAGTGCTAAAAATACAATAACAGAAACCAGTCTTTTAGATTGGTTTTCTTTTTTGGGTGATTTTTGGAAAGATTCAGATGGATTGTGCAACGACTCTTTTTCATCAGAACCAGATTCAGATTCTGCTAGCTCTGTAATCGTAATGCCCTGAACAATCGTTTTGTGAAGAACTGTATTGGTCGCGTGAAGCAAAATCTGGAATTTCCCTTGAGAATCAAATTCCTTAATTCGAATTGTCCTTTCACCATTCGGTTTTTCTAATCCAAAAGGGACTATTTTCACCAGATCAGCATCGTAAGTATTCCAGTAAACTGTTATTTCTTCGCCCACTTTCGCCCGGATTTTACTCGCAGAAAAATTTTTGATTTTCGGAGGTAAAATGCTTTTTACATTTCGTTGTTGATTGCTGAGATTCTGGTCATAAAGTCGTCTTCTATCCGTGTCAGTCAGTGTTTCATAAGCTTCCTGAATTTCCCTGAATCTATCCGAAAAGAACTCGTCATTTTCATTTTTATCGGGATGATACTTCAGAGACAGTTTTCTGTAGGCTTTTTTGATGTCTTCTGCTGAAGCATTTTGAGGAATTCCGAGAAAGTAGTAGTAATCCTTCACAAAGCAAATTTAAGGATTCCGTTCATTTTAATAACACTCAAAAATTAATTTCTCGTTGATTTCACAGATTACGCAGGTAGAAAATCTGCAAAATTTGCCTGATTTGCAAGAAATAAAAGAAAAAAAAACGGAAAGTTCTCACTTCCCGTTTTTTAACAATTTAATTTAATTTCTAAAAAATTATTCTGCAGATCTTGGCTTACAGCAACCTCTTCCGAATTGCGTTCTCACTTTTTCTTTCAGTGAGTTGTATTCTTCGTCATTCATAGTTCTGATTCTGTCTGCAAATCCGAACGGCGTTCTTTCTTTCACGTCATACTCGTCGAAGATTCCTCTTACGAATGCTTTTCTTTTTTGTGCTTTTTTGGCTATGATTGCGATAGCTGCTAAACCTGCAATTGCTAAAATTCCTTTTTTCATTTTTTTAAAGTTTTACGTTTTACATTTAGGAAGACGCAACCTCGAATCTTTTACTTTAAATAATTATTTGGGCGCCTTTATCCGCCCTCCGTTCCCGCTTTTTTGTCATTGCGAGCGAAGTGAAGCAATCTGTTGAACTTTTATACAATCGCAATAACAAAAAGAGCTCTACTCAGGTCGGGGCGCAACTGCGCAGCCTAGAAAGATCTGTCACACTATAGAAAGTTACTCGCAATTTTGTAATTTTAAAATTTTCAGAATTAAAATATTTATTACGAAAAATGAGAAAAATAATATTAGACTTAGCGGTAACTTTAGACGGTTTTATAGAAGGTCCTAATGGAGAAATCGATTGGTGCATTATGGATGATGATATGGACTTTGACGGATTTCTATCTTCTGTTGACACCATTTTCTATGGGCGAATAAGTTATGATGCCTGGGGAAATTTTAAACCAGAAAGCAGTGCCGATGACGTCGAAAAGAATCTTTGGAGTAATGTTCACTCAAAGAAAAAATACGTTTTCTCAAAACAAAACAGACAAGATGAAAATGCGACTTTCATTAATTCTGGTATACAGACAAAAGTTGAAGAAATAAAAAAAGAAGCCGGAAAAGATATCTGGTTGTATGGTGGTGCAAGTTTGATTAAAACATTCATTCAATCAAATCTTGTAGATATATACCGAATTTCTGTCCATCCAATAGCATTAGGAAGCGGAAAACCATTGTTTGAAGACTTAACCGAGCGACTCAATCTCAAACTGATAAAAACAAATATCTTTAAGTCAGGAGTTGTGCAATTGATCTATGAACCATTAAAATAAAAAAGCCTTGCAATCGCAAAGCTTTAATTTTAGTTAGTTTTCATAAAGTCGAAAGCACCTTTTCTTAGATGAATCCCGTATTCCAGCCACGCTTTCATACAAGCCAGAAAATTGGCCCAGCCTTCAGTTTGACCGATTGCCCACTTTATCCCTTTTTCATCATTGCTATGCCCTTCTTCGGCAACTTTTATCACTGTGTTATTTTCAGACAACTGTTGTAATTCAATTGTCACAACAGATTCTGGATCCCAAACCAAAACAATTTTTTCATTGGGAATTATTTCTTTCGTTGTCAATGGATAAGAACCATCAAATTCGGGGAAAGACCAGAAGATTTCTTTACCGGCTTCCATTCTTCCGGAACCTTTGGAAATGAAATAATTCCGCATTATTTCCGGATTGACAATCGCTTCAAATACTTCTGAAACAGGCTTCTGGATTCCGATAGAAGCTTTTGCTGCAACTTTTTCCATAGAGTTATTTTTTAATTAATCACAAAGACACAAATGTCCAGATTTTAATATGGTTAAAGGAACAAGGGATTTTGCTAAACAATACAACTTTGTGCCTTAAAAAATTAATATTCAAATAATTATTTTGTGCCTTTGTGTAAAACTATTTATCCTTCGTAACCAGAATCTTTACTGAAATTCACCATCCAGTAAACACCGTATTTGTCTTTGAAGCTACCGAAATAGTCGCCCCAAAATTGGTCAGCCATTGGCATCTCAACTTCTCCGCCAGCAGAAAGTCCATTGAAAATCCGGTCTGCTTCTTCCCTACTTTCCGGGAAAATGGAAATATAATTTCCGTTTCCCTGATTGAGCTTGTGTCCCATAGACGGAACAATGTCCGAAGCCATCAAGAGGTCTTTTCCTATTGGCAACGCAATGTGCATCACACGGTTTTTTTCATCTTCGGGAAGATGTTCTGTTCCTGGTGCATTTCCCATTTTCATAACACCACCTACGAATTCGCCACCGAAAACAGATTGATAAAATTTGAAAGCTTCTTCTGCTGTACCGTCAAAATTGAGGTATGAATTTAATTTTGGCATTTTACATTTTTTTATAGTTATACTTATTTTATGAGTTTAAAAACTTTTTGATTTGAGATATTGTGAAATCGATGAGTTCTGTATCTGCATTTCCATTCTCATCAGCCATCATATAATTACCGTGACCTGCCGGTAAAATCATTACTTTGGAATCTGGAATCAGCTGATTCATTTCTGCGATATGTTGCACTTTTATCACATCTTTATCACCTGCAATCAGGAAAACAGGACTTTTTATGGATTTCAAAACCTCATCATCAATATCTTGAAAGTTTATCATCCGCTGGCTGTCTTTCTCAAACATATTTTTTAAAAGCCTGTCGTCCGGATTGATTTTCAGGAAATTATCCTTCAGTTTTTGCATAATATTCTCTACACTTGCTTTGGACATCCCTTCAAAAAAACCGTCTATCATTCCGTTTCGTTTGGTAACACCAGATGCAGCCACCATTTTCTCTACATTATCAGGAAAAAGATGACCAATTTGTAAAACCGTTGTCGCACCATTGCTGAAACCGAAAAAAGAAGCTTTTATAATATTAAGTTTCTCCAAAACCGCCATTATATCTCTTGCATCCTGTTCAAAAGTTTCAGCGATATTGCGATGTTCAGACTTACCGTGATTTTGTAGATCAATGACAATCAACTGAAAATCATTCTCTAATCTCTTAATTGTTTCCTCAAAATCATAAAATCCCGATGAACCGCCTCCGTGAATCAGAACCAACGGCTTTCCTACTCCATAGATTTCGTAATAGAGATTGATATCGTCAGCTTTCTGAAAGCCATTTGATTTTGGTTTCATCAATGTTTATGAATTTAAAGATTTTTCTAAATTTTCCAAATATTGAGTCCAAGCGCCGGAACAATTTTTATAACATTCGATATTTGGAATCAAACCTTCGTGTATAAATGTGACGTTTGTTCCGTTATCAGTTTTTTCCAGATTGAATTTAATTTTGGTATTTTCCCATTCATGAGTATCATTAATAAAAGACAAATTGCTTTCAGTGACCAGCCAAGCAAGTTCTCTATCAGGCTGTATTTCAATTAATTTTTGTTTTGAAAAATGGACACCATCTCCTGCCGAAAAAGAAAATTCGTCACCAATCTTATTTGTATCTCCAGTTATTTTTTCTCCGAAAAAACCGTTCCACCAACTGCGTACATCTTGTAAAATGGGAAAAATTTCATTCGCTGATTTGTTGGAATGGAAACTGTATTCAAAGTTTTTAGCATTTACCATTTTAATATTTTAAATCTTTATCGAAGTTATATTTCATGCCTTCGTAACCGAGAATCTTTCTCATCAGCCCTAATTGTCCGGCCAGGTAATCCTCCCTTCCAATACACATTCCAATAAAATTGAGAACATCTTCTTTGAAAAAGTCGACATCAATACCCATCGGGAAAGCTTTGTCTAAGTCTTCGTCAGTAACTTGCAGCAATTTCTGGTAAACCAAAGGAGAAATCTTATGAAAACTATCTTTTAATTGTTCTAATGTTGGATAATTAAAATTTTCATCCAAAGCTTTTCCCTGGAAAAATAATTCGCTGAAAGGATCTTCTTCTTTGAGTCCGAGAACCCAACCCAAACTGTAACGCATATTAACAAAATTCCCAACCATCCAAATGATGTGATTGGTTTTTCCATCAATTCTTTTTTTGGCATCTTCTTCGGAAATACCATCCAAAACCATGACAAAAGTTTGTGAGTGCGCACGAAATGCGGGAATGACTATATCTAATTTATCTGATGTCGGTTTATCCATTATTGCGTTTTTAAATTAATTTTTCAGAAAGATTTTTTACGACTTCTAATCCTTTATTGAAACCTTCATCCATCATATCTTTATAGCTATTGTCGACATCGACTTCAACTTTGAGTGTTGTTTTCCCGTTATGATTTTCAAGATAATAAGCTTCCAGGCTTCCGTTCCAGGCTTTCACTTTTTCGCTGTCAACATCTTCCACGCCATCATTAAGTTCACCAAGATGTTTAAATATCAAATGCTTTGGTTCTTCGAAACGTTCTATTGTACTGACCATACCATTTTGTCCACTTGCATCCGTAAAATACGTTTTACCTCCAACTTCCCAATCCGTTTTCATCAAAGAACCCGGACTGAAATAATGTGTCCATTGAGAATAAGTTTTATCATTCCACAGAACATCCCAGACTTTTTCTGCCGGTGCATCAATCTCAATCTGATACCTTAATGTTTCCATAACTTTTATTTTATGAGTTATAATAAGCGTCCTCTATATCTTTGATGATGATTTTATTCATTTTCATCATAGCTCCAAAAGCTTTCTGAGCTTTCTCTACTTCGTGTGTGTTGGTCAATTCTATTAATCTGTGCGGAACAATTTGCCAGCTGAAGCCATATTTATCTTTTAGCCAGCCACACATACTTTCTTGTCCTTCTTTGGTAAATTCATCCCAATAATAATCCGTTTCATCCTGATCTTTTGTCATTACAGTCATTGATGTTCCTTCTGTAAAATCTGCTTTATGGTCGTGCGAACTGTCCATTGCCATCATCACATAACCATTAATAATAAACTGAGAATGCGCTACATTACCAGCAACATCGCCATGTCCTTCTTCATATTCCATAATACCTTCTATCTCAGAATCCGGGAAAATGGTCGTATAATAATCCAAGGCTTCTTTACATTTTCCGGCATTTTTACCTGTAAACATCATTACAGGAGAAATTTTTTGCTTAGCTTTTTCTGCTGCAAAATATAACTGCCAGGAAATACCATACTGATCCTGCACCCAGGCATATTTTTCACTCCATGGATAGGAATCCAATTCCATCATTACTTTCCCTTTCTCAGCAAGTCTATGATAATAACTTTCTACTTCTTCAGGAGAATCACACATTACCATTAAAGACAATGTAACATTAGGCTTAAACATTGGACCGGCATTAAGGAACATTATTTTCTGCCCTTCGATTTCTATATTGATGACCATTGGTGTATTGACCGTAATCTGGCAATTTCTGAAAACAGAAGTATAAAATTCTGCTGCTTCTGCCCCGTCTTGGTTAAACCAAAAACAAGGAAATATATTGTTGTTCATTGGTAATGATATTAGAAATTAGAGTTTAGTTAGATTTACTTTCTGAGTAGTTTTTAAAGTTATCCAAAATTGCCTGCCAGCCATCTTTTTGGAATTCCAATGGATTTTGATTTTCCGGTTCGAAGTTCTCTGTCACTTTTGTTTTATCATCAGATAATCGTTCAAAAATAACTTCAACTTCCCGGCCATCTTCCATTTGATACTTAATCAGTTCATTTTCCTTAACCTCATTATAAGTCCCGATAAAATCGAAACCGAAACTGCCATCCTTTGCCTGCATTCTGGACTCCAATTTCCCGCCAACTTTCAAATCATTTTTAGCGTAAGGACATTCCCAGCTTTCGTGAGCAAAGTTCCATTTGACGATATGTTCCGGATTATTAAATGCGTCCCAAACCTCATCGATCGGTTTATTGATTTCTGTAATTACTTTTAATTTATTCATTTGAATTTCTTTTAAACCAAAGTTAATTTTATTCTGTTATGCTCAACTTGTCTTAAGACAATATTTAAACTTTAAACAAAAAATCACTCTTAAAAGAGTGATTTTCAATATGATTATTTTGCAAAATTCAATGGATATTTCACATTGCTGTAACTATCAATACTTGCTTTGAGCGAGCCAACTGCGAGTTCGGCTTTTATAAGAACCGGCACTCTGTTCTGGTCATTGGTAACCCACATCGTAACACCTTCTTTCTGTTTAAAAACCCTACCACTGATAACGGAAGGAATAATTTTAAGACAATTGATCTTACCAAATTTTGTTGATAGATTTTCTGTTCCAACCACCTTTAGCTGGAAGGGAAATAATTCGTCATCAATCCAGACATTCATTCTCACAACACTACCCACTTTCAGACTTTCCGAAGGTAAACTTCTTAGATAATAAAAACAAGATAACATATCCTGTACATCATTCGGAACTTTAACGGTTTTCGCCGGCCTGTCTGTATGTTTTTTATCAACTAAAACTAAAGTATTGTTTGCAGGATTAAAGGTACTTTGCAAATGTTGTGTGTAACTGCCTTCAGAAACGTTTCTAACATAAAATAGCGGTTCTTTGTTTTCATTGATGTAACTTTCATACACATCTTCTACTTTGAAAAAAGCCTTTGCAGCACCACTTGTTTTCCCCGTTCCTTTGACATAAAAAGCGGGCTGCCCCTTGTAAGAAGTTCTGGTTGTTGCCAAAGTTGCATTGCCTGCAGTGATAAAACCATAATGGATTCTATAGCTCAAAACTTCACCTGCATTGATATTATCGAACTGGGCAGACGCCGACGTAAAAAATAAAAAACCGATAAGAAAAAATATATTCTTCATTAATTGCTGTATATAGAATTAATCTTAGACAAATTATTTGCCAAATTTAAAAAAATAAAACCCTTCGCTTCCGAAGGGTCTTATTAAATATGTGTTTATTTACATAATATTTGTACCGTCAGGAATGACTGCGTTTTTCTTTACGACCACAATTCCGTCTTTGATAGAGTGCGTGTCGTAATCGCCATCTGGATGATGTTTTCCTCCGATGATTCTCACATTGTTCCCGATATAGCAGTTTTTATCCAAAATGGCTTTGTCGATATAACAGTACTTCCCGATTCCCATACTTGTTTTCCCGCTTTCTTCATTATCCGCAACTTCCTTAGCTGTCTGATAGTAATCGGCTCCCATTACATAAGAATTAACGATCGTTGTTCCCCGGTCAACTCTGGTTCTGTTTCCAATGATGCAATTTTCAATCTTATCTGCTAAAATGATACATCCGTCACCAAAAATAGTTTTGCTGACATAAGAGCCATTAATCTTTGTCGGCGGAAGCATTCTCGCTCTTGTGTAAATTGGATTGGAACTGAATAAATTGAATTGAGGTAAATCCTGTGCCAAGTCAAGATTAGCTTCATAAAATGATTCAATGGTTCCTATATCCGTCCAGTAGCCATCGTATTGATAGCTCAAAACATTCAATGTACCAATGGAAGCAGGAATGAAGTCTTTACCGAAATCATCTCCTTCATAATCTGCAAATAGTTGTCTGAGAACATTTTTCGTGAAAACATAGATCCCCATCGAAGCGAGATATTCCTTTCCTTTTGCTTTGCTTTCATCGCTTGTTTCAGATTTCCAGTCTTTCAAGGCATCCAGACTTGGTTTTTCTGTGAAAGCCGTAATATTCCCTTCCTCATCTGCTTTCATAATTCCGAAGCCTGTAGCATCTTTAGCATTAACAGGAATAGTAGCAATGGTAATGTCACCCCCCTGCTCTTTGTGAAAATTAATCATCTTTTGGAAATCCATCTGATAAAGCTGGTCTCCGGAGAGAATCAAAATATATTCATATTCGTATTTTTCAAGATGTTTCATTGTCTGGCGAACTGCATCCGCCGTTCCTTGGTACCAATTCTCGTTTTCGACATTCTGTTCTGCAGCCAGGATATCCACAAAACCTTTGCTGAAAATGTCAAAGTGATAAGAGTTCTTGATGTGGGAATTCAATGATGCTGAATTAAACTGGGTCAAAACCAAGATCCTGTTAAGACCGGAGTTGAGGCAATTCGAAATCGGAATGTCGACCAAACGGTATTTTCCCGCAATAGGAACCGCCGGCTTGGACCTTGTATAAGTCAATGGAAACAATCTCGTTCCTCTTCCGCCTCCCAAAACTATGGAGATTACGCTTTCTTTCATAGATGTGCTGGTTATATATTATTTTCTGTTATTTATTATAAAGCTAAGAAATCTTCCCAAATATTAAGCCAATGTTAACGAAAATATTTGCTTATTAAATTTTGAATCAATAATTATACATTTCCAAATAGTTCTTAGCCGATTTTTCCCAAGAGAAGTCAAACGACATATTGCTGTAAATCAAACCTTTCATAAGGTCTTTCTGGCTGTAGATATGCAAAGCTCTTTTAATTGCGTGAACGGCATCATCTGCACCAGCAGTGGTAAAGTTAAGTCCACTTCCACCTGTTGAAATATCTTGAACCGTATCCCGTAAGCCTCCCGTATATCTTACAATGGGAACCGTTCCGTATCGCATAGAATACATCTGGTTCAGTCCGCAAGGCTCGACACGGCTTGGCATGAGCAAGAAATCTGCCGAGGCATAAATCTGATGCGACAAATATTCTTTATAGCCTAAATCCAGCGCAAAATTAATATTGAATCTATATTGTAATTCCTTCAATCTGTTTTCAATATGTTGGTTTCCAGAACCGAGCACAATCAGATTCAAAGAACCATTGGTTTCCTGGATGCTTTTCTCAACAATGTCCGGCAAAAGATCAGCCCCTTTTTCTCCGGCAAAACGTCCTATAAATCCGAACAGCGGAAGGTTGGGATTGAGTCCGTATTCTGCACAGATCACTTTTTTATTCTCCCATTTTCCTTCTTCCGAGTAATCTTTATTATAATTAAATTTCAACATATCGTCCGTTTGCGGGTCCCAAACTTCGGTATCAATACCATTGATAATCCCAAAAGCTTTTTGCCGCTCCTGATTCATCAATGGCTCCAATCCCTGAAAACTGTAGAATAATTCTTCCAGATAACCGCCAGAAACCGCATTGAATGCATTGCAGGTCTTGATCATTGTAGCCATTGGATTGATTCTGCCATTCCAATCAAGAAGTCCCCATTTCCAGCCTTCAAAATGTGGAAGAAAACTGGACATCTGCCAATCCATACTTCCCTGATATTCACCGTTATGAATGGTTCCAATGGTTTTCACGCCTTTCAGAAATCCGAATTCATAACAGTATTCTATCATAAAAGGAACCAGCCCGGTATGATAATCATGGCAATGTAAAATATCCGGACGAATCTGCATTGCACTCAGCCAATGCAAAACACCGTGCTGGAATGCGATAAACTGCTCACTCTCATCCCAATAGCCATAAACATTTTCCCTATCCAATAATCCCGGAATCTTAACGAGATACAATTCGAATCCCAAAACGTTGCTTTTCTCTTTATAAACCTGAACCTGATACATATGAAACGACTGATGAATAAAGCCATCGAACACAACTTCAAAGTCGTGGTTGTAGAAAAACGGTTTGTTGTACCAAGGCATCACCACCTTCGCATCCAGACCCATTTTGTTTTGATATTTTGGTAAAGCTCCTACCACATCGGCCAAACCTCCAACTTTTGCGACAGGATAACACTCCATAGAGAGGTGAAATATTTTCATATATATTTCTTAATTTTTATTTTTTATGTTTCAAGAAACCTGCAATATTTGACTTCTTGATTAATTTACTTTGTTTCAAAACCAATCCCGACAAAGGCGGTAATCTAAGAATAATTGAGTTCTTTCTGTTATTCCAGCCCTCATCCAGCCTCTGAGAAATAACAGCTTCTACTCCGCTTCCGCTATATTTCTCATCATCGGAATTCAGAATGATTTTCCAGTCTGTATTTTCATCAATACCTATTCTGTAATCAAAACTTCTTGGTGTAAGATTCAGGACAGTCATCAAAACTTCTTTATCATGTTTGCTTTTTCTAAGGTAAACAAAAATCGAGTTGTCTCGGTCATCACCGTCAATCCATTCATAGCCATACGGCGAGAATTGAAGCTCATATAAAGACGGATGTGTTTTATACAACAGATTCAGATCTTTGACAAAATCCTGAAGGTTTTTGTGAACAGGATATTGAAGCAGATGCCAGTCCAGCGAGCTTTTGAAATTCCATTCCGTGGTCTGGGCAAATTCATCGCCCATAAACAATAATTTCGCTCCCGGATTCGTAAACATATAGACATACATCGCTCGGAGATTGGCAAACTTTTGCCATTCGTCGCCCGGCATTTTGTAGATCAAACTACTTTTTCCATGCACCACCTCATCATGAGACAACGGCATCATGTAATTTTCATTATACATATACGTGCTCGTAAAAGTGATTTTGTTGTGATAATATTTTCTATTGATGGGGTCTTCTTTGAAATAATCTAAAGTATCATGCATCCATCCCATCATCCATTTCATTCCGAAACCGATTCCGTCATCGTGTACAGGTTTGGTTAATTTTGGAAAGTCGGAACTTTCTTCTGCAATCGTCTGAACATCGGGAAATTCTTTGTAAACTGCAACATTAAAATCCTGCAAAAATTGCTTGGCCTCCAAGTTGACATTGCCACCATAGATGTTTGGTTCCCACTCGCCTTCATTTCTGGAATAATCGAGATGAAGCATAGATGTTACAGCGTCCACACGCAAACCATCAGCGTGATAACGATCTAACCAAAATATTGCATTTGAAATCAAAAATGACTTGACTTCAGGTCTTCCGTAATTAAAAATATAGGATTTCCAATCCGGATGAAAACCTTTTCTCGGATCTTCGTGTTCGTATAAAAAAGAGCCGTCAAAACGATGAAGTCCATTAGCATCACCTGGAAAATGGGAAGGCACCCAATCCAGAAAAACACCGATATTATTTTTATGAAGTTCGGAAATCAAGTACATCAATTCCTGCGGGCCACCGAACCGTGAAGTCGCTGCATAGAAACCTGTAATCTGATAACCCCAGCTTGGATCATATGGATATTCCATCACCGGCATAAATTCTACATGTGTAAAATTCATTGCCTTGAGATAAGGAACTAATTTATCGGCAATCTCACCATAGCTCAGGAATCTATCCGGATTTCCAGGATCGCGCATCCAGGAACCGAGATGCATCTCGTAAACAGAAATGGGTGATTCCAGGCTGTTGTATCGCCAGCGTTTTTCCATCCAGTCTTTGTCCTGCCACTCATACCAGGTCGTACAAACTGCAGAACCAGCCTGCAATGCATTTTCAAAACAAAGTCCATACGGGTCGGCTTTTTCCAACAAAATCCCTTCAGTTGTTCTAATTCCGTATTTGTAAACTTCACCAAAATCCAAGTCTGGAATAAAGCCTTCCCAAATACCGGATTGATCCCAGCGGCCTGCCAAATGGTGCGAAAAAGAATTCCAATTGTTGAAATTTCCCATGACTGAAACTTCTGTAGCATTTGGCGCCCAAACAGCAAAATAAACGCCGGAAACGCCATCTACCTCAATCTTGTGTGAGCCGAACTTTTCATAGAGCCTTGTGTGTTTGCCCGAACGGAAAAGGTATATATCGAAATCGGAAAATAATGAATAAGGCTGAACCGACATAAAGATAATTATAAATGATGGATTATAAATTATAAATGATAAATAATGTCTTTGTTATCATTTATAATACCTTTACCAAGATAGAGAAATTAATTGATACAGAAGATATAGAATTTGTTAATAAGTATTAAAGTTTTAACCATCTCTTCCTGGCGCCCCCCCTCCAAAGGAAGAGAATTTTTCAAGCCATTTTCTAAAAGATGAAATTTCTGTTGGTTTTAGTTATTGATGGATTTTGCGAAAAGGTAGATGCCGGCGGTTTTTTCTGTCTTTGAGAGTTGTTTTTTATTAGAGTCAAAGGTGATAACGGCGATTACCAATAACCACTTGGTATCAGCTGGCAGGCTGAAGTGCCATTCCTGCGCTATTAAGATATCTTTTCCTCTGATATTCAAAGATAGTGTGGACAGCAGTTCTGCACTTACAGAGGTCTGATTGAGGTCGGTGCTGATCGCGTGCATATCTATGGCTGCAAGGTTCGTGAAAGCAGGCGGCCTTACCTCTCTTCCCCATGATATAGCAGGAATAGAGACACTTACATTGTTCGCATTGATTTCCAGTTCGGGGAAAAGTTGGTGCAACTCTCCCATTTTTGTTTAGAATTAAATTCAAATCCGATAAGAGCGGTAGACTCCTGAAACCTGGCTATCATTTTCCCAGAACTTCCTTCCTGCTGAATGACCGTCTTCCTAAGCCTAGCCATATGTCTGGCAGCAAAATACTGCTGTGGAACAAACCCAAGGCTGTCCTGAAGAAATAACCTAAACTGTTTTTCCTGTCGGCTGACCCATCCAAAGACGGCGGCAGCATCCTTAGTTTTTTTGGTCTGCTTCACAGTGCCGGGCTTTGCGCGGACATAGCAACGCTCGCCATCGTTGATGAATACTATATTGCCAATGGCATCACTCAGGTTGCCGTTCTTTTTTAACCTTGCCATTATTTTGTGTTTTTAGTAAGAGGTTCGGTCACTGTATATGCAAAATATGTCGTAAAGCCGTTAAAACTGCCTTACAAATCTGATAGTTTATCGGACTCGTATCGGACTTATAACGCTATTGTATCGGATTTACCCCGCATGAATCTTATATGAGTCTTGAGTTGTGGTAGCATAAAGTTTAATCTTTCATAGAAGGTCAAGCGGACTTTTTACCCTTGTCCTGCTTACATCTGTAATATGGGTATAGATTTCTGTGGCCTTGATATTATTGTGCCCCAATAGTTCTTTTATTATCCTGATATCTATTCCGTTTTCCAGAAGATGTGTGGCATAGGAATGGCGGAGTGTATGAACGGATGCCGGCGAAATAACACTGGCTTTTATCAATGCATTTTTCAGAATCTGCTGTACACTGCGTTCGGAATACTTCTCGCCCTCCTGTCCTTCGAATAGATAAGTTTTGGGCTTATAAGTTTTATAGTAAGTCCGGAGAAGTTCCAGCAACAGCGGAGAAAGCATCACTACTCTATCTTTTTTGCCTTTTGCCTGGCGAACGAGAAGCAAGTTCTCACGGGTTTTGATGTCGGCAATTTTAAGTTCCAACACTTCGCTCAATCTCAGCCCGCAAGAATAGATGGTGGTAAGAATAGCTTTATGCTTCAGGTTTTCTGTGGCAGCCAGTATTTTTTTACTTCTTCTTTGGTAAGGAACTTAGGGAGTTTGTTTTCTTTTCTCTTAGGATAGAGATGTTTCAGGTTGATATTGCGCTGGAATATCTCTTTGTAGAATTTGGTAATGGTAGCAATCATTGCTTTTTGATAAGACTGCCCAACATTCTTTTTCTCTACCAACCAAATGATAAAATCTTCCAGTTGTTTCTGGGTAATATCCTCTGTTTTTAGTTTTGAAGAAACTTTGAGAAAATAAGCAAGGTGCGATGCGTATGTTTTGATGCTTCTGTCTGCATATCGCTGCATCCGAAGAATAATGACAAACTGTTTTGTAAGATCTTGATTAATCATCATTATTGCGTTTATCCAAAGGTAAAAAAATTTAATTATATCATTTACAATTATTTATAAAATTTTTCTAATAGGATAAGCGCAACTGGATATATCTCGTATTGACGCAATGCGTATATTTGGGTGTTACCTGCTATTTTAACGACACGACCAATGATACAACCGACTGAAATCCAAATTGACTTTATTAAAGAGATTATTTCCAATGGTCTTAGACAACTTATTGACAATGATAGTGACATCTTCAATATGGACTTAGCAGTTGAAATGGCTCAAGAAATTTCAGAAAACTCTAAAAAATTAAACAGGAAACTTCACGAAACTTGTATTAGCCACAGATTTGCTCATTATATAGAGAATGAACTTAAGGGAACGGACTATGAGAATTATAATGTTGACATTGAATACAACAGGTTTTACGGAAATCTAAAAATACTGAATACAATTGAAGGACAACTTTCTGTCAGACCCGATATAATAATTCATACAAGAGTTGATAACACCGCAGACCCGCAACACTTATTAGTTGTTGAAGCTAAAAAAGAAGCCATTTCAAACCACGACATAAATAAAATAAGAGGTTTCATTTCAGATGATAACTACAATTATGTTTTTGGCTTGACTGTTTCCTACTGTTCTAGCGAAACTCAAATCATAGCAACCCTTTATTATTTCAACGGAACAGAAATAGTAAATGAAAATATTAGCGAAGAAAAATGACAGAATATAATCATCAAGAAGACTGGTTCTACGAGGGACAAGTAAGCAAGAAATTGGTTGCCTATTTCATTAAAAATGGCTACACAATTTTAAAAGACAACTCAGACAAGATTAGTGCAAGAGGCGAAGATATTATTGTAAGTATTCAAGGACAGCAAGAAATAATTGAAGTAAAAGGTTATCCGACAACGGTTCATACGAAAGGCAAAGACAAAGGAAAGCCTAAACCAACAAATCCAAAGCTACAAGCCAAACATTGGTTTTCAGAGGCTTTACTCTCAAGTATTTTCAACTATCAACGTCACAAAACCAATGACAATTTTAAACTTGCATTGGCTTTTCCACTAACTGACAGATACAAAGAACTTATTGGAAAGGTTGAAGATTTTTTCACGGACAATAATCTAAACTTTAAAGTATATTTTGTGGACGACAAAGGGACTGTAACAATTGACAACTTGAACAAAAATGAAAGAAAAAACAGCAGGTAACACGGGTTTTGCGTCAGGTGGGGTGACGTGCAAACTTGGAGCTTTGTCCTACTATTTAAGTTCAGTGCTGGTTGACAGTTTTGTGCTCCGAAACCCGCCCGAACGCAAAGCCCGAAAACGTTAGCAGAAATTGTATGATAGAACCGTTAAAAACTGATGATCCAAAAAAAACAGCTGAAATTTTCGTTATGGAATATAGAAAAAAAGGTTATAATCTTGATTTCTCAATTAACAGCTTAAAGATTGAAATTGATTTAATTCTTGAAAATGAATTCCCAAGAAATAATGACGAAAGAGAAAAGCTTAGAAGCTGAATTAACTGCTTATTTTGAAGAGACGTTATGCAGATTATTTGACGCTGAATGGAAAGGTTCATATTATGGATATAAAAATCAAAATGATGTGAACTTTTATACTTGCAGAATTAAAAAAAATGAGTTTGAGTTTAAGCCAAGTAAATTTTTTGAATATTATTTTTCTAATGATAAAGAAGATACTGGAAGTTTTAATGATTATCTAAATTTTGGCTATTATTATAAAGGAACTGAAAAATATATTACTGACGGAATATTAAAAAACATAAACAACTTCTGCTAGCAGGCGTTTGGCAAGACTGCGAATTTTATAGTAAATTCACGTTTATTTCTTGCAAGAAATTTTATCTTTAACAGAAAATAATCAGTTCTGAACTTCGCAACCTCACCAAGCGCAGGAACGTTGTATGTGATTAAAACAAAAATTATGAAGCGAATAAACATTATAAATTTTATTGAAAAAACGAACAGGAATAAAAGATAAAAACCCACTACACGAAACTATATATGTCATCTCTGGGCTTACAGATTTAGTAGGAACATTAATTTGGGGTTATGTTGATTTATTGTCTTAATAAAAAATTCAGGTATGATAAATAAAAATGTAATATCCTTTTTAGCTGTATTGTTACTATTAGGTTGTGCAAACAGTAGTAAACATAGTCAAAATGAAACTCAAGCCGCAAATTTATATTTCAATGGCAACATTATTACAATGGACACCGAAGAGCCAATGTATGCCGAAGCAATAGTTGAACAAGACGGAAAAATTGCGTTTGTGGGAACATTAAAAAAAGCAGAAAAACAATTTTCTAATTTGAACAAGATCGACTTGAAAGGGAAAACGCTGTTGCCTGGATTTATTGACCCTCACAGTCATTTTGGTATGGTTTCTAATACAATGGGACAGGTGGATTTAAACCCTAAACCAGTAGGTACAGTCGAGAATATTGATGATATTTTAGCCGAACTGAAAAAATATAAAGAAGAAAAAAATATCCCTGACGGAGAATGGATCTTTGGGTGGGGTTATGATGACGGAGAATTAGCAGAAAAACGTCATCCAACTAAAAAGGACATTGACAAAGTATTGCTAAACAATCCAGTTTATTTACAGCACACAAGCGGCCATATGGGTGTTGCAAATTCACTAGCATTAAAAGAATTAAAAGTAAATGCCGAAACGAAAAATCCCGAAGGTGGAAACATACAGCGTTTCCCAAACACACAAGACCCGACTGGATTGGTTCAAGAAACAGCTATGTATCCATTTGTACAGTTAATGTTAGAAAAATCAGCATCCAAGCAAGCAGAATTTTTTGAAACTACACAAGAGTATTATGCTTCAAATGGAATAACTACTGCGCAAGATGGAATGACAGACAGAAATACTATTCACTTTTTTCAATCTCAGGCTGATGCTGGTAGACTAAAGATAGATTTGATTTCTTTGGCTGGTTACTCGGAATTAGAAAGCAATATAAAAGATGCTTCGCTTTCATTTAAGAAGTACAAAAATGGATTTAAAGTACAAGGCACAAAAATAGTAGCTGATGGTTCGCCACAGGGTAAAACAGCTTACTTTACAAAACCATTTTTAACAGAAGTTCCCGGATGTTTTCACGATTGCAGAGGCTTGCCAAGTTTAACTCAAGAAGCTCTCAATAAATTATTTGTAACGGCTTATAAAAACGACAATCAATTGTTTATTCATTGTAATGGAGATGCGACAGTTGATATGATTATTTCAGCTCACGAAAACGCTTGTAAAAAATTAAATCAACCATTGGATAAAGACAGAAGAACGATTATTATTCACGCGCAGTTTGCAAGGCCAGACCAACTTGTTACATTCAAAAAATACAATATGGAACCTTCATTTTTTACAAATCACGCTTATTTTTGGGGAGATGTTCACGTAAGAAATTTAGGTAAAGAAAGAGCATACTTTTTAAGTCCATTGGCAAGTTCAATAAAATTAGGACTCAAACCAACCAACCATTCAGATGCTACTGTTACACCAATCGACCCAATATTTACCATTTGGACAGCGGTAAACAGAGTTTCTCGTTCGGGAGCAACAATTGGAGAAGCCGAAAGAGTTTCGCCATATCAAGCTATCAAGGCGATAACAATTAACGCAGCTTATGAATTTTATGAGGAAAATTTAAAAGGCACATTAACCAAAGGTAAATTAGCAGATTTTGTGATTTTAGACAAAAATCCATTAAATGTAAAACCAATGGAAATTAAGGATATTAAAATATTGGAAACGATAAAAGAAGGTAAATCCATTTTTATCCGTGAAAATGACAATTAAATCGTTAATAAATATTGGAAACTAAGAACACTTAAAGGAAAAGATATTAAAATAGTTAAAATCAAGTTAGTAATGAAAACTTGTCCAGATGTAGATATCAAAGAAAGTGAATTTATGGAGGTTTTTAAATTGACGGACAACTATATGATTAGTGGAGATATTTTAGGAGAAGAGCACCATTAACTGTATTTAAAGCTGTGTACTTATAAAATATAGGCATACAACAACAGTTTGACAAAATGGCGGGTTCAGTGCTAAATTGAATATTTGGTTTTCAAATGAACATTAGTACTAAAAAATCCATGCTTCATACTCTGAGGAAAGTTGAATGAGCTTAAATAATCGTCAAAAGAAAAACAACATTCAGCAAGTTTCGGATTGTTTTACAGCGATATTGTTCTGACATTTGGCAAATAAAAATGAACTATGGACCAACAAAAACAAATCAATTACCAAAGAATTGCTGAAGCAATAGATTATATTAAAACCAATTTCAAAACACAACCAAGTCTGGACGAAGTTGCAGAGCAGGTACATCTAAGCCCGTATCATTTTCAGCGATTGTTTAGCGATTGGGCAGGAACAACACCGAAAAAATTTCTTCAGTACATCAGTATCGAACACGCCAAAAGATTACTGACCGACCAGCAGGCAACGCTTTTTGATGCTGCTTTTGAAACAGGACTTTCCGGTACAGGACGGTTGCATGATTTGTTTATTAACATTGAAGGAATGACACCTGCGGAATACAGAAACGGTGGTAAAAGTCTTTCTATTAATTATAGCTTTGCAGAAAGTCCGTTTGGAAACCTGCTGGTTGCTTCCACGAAAAAAGGTATTTGTTATATGGCTTTTGACGATGGTGAAGCCAATACGCTACATAATTTAAAGCAAAAATTTCCGAACGCTACCCTTCACCAAAAATCAGACCTGATACAGCAAAATGCGTTGTTTATTTTTCAGAATGACTGGAGCAAATTACCCGAAATAAAATTACACTTGAAAGGCACAGATTTTCAGCTAAAGGTTTGGGAAACACTCTTAAAAATCCCAATGGGCAGGCTTTCTTCTTATCATAACATTGCTGAGCAAATAGGCAGTCCAAAGGCTTCCAGGGCCGTTGGTACAGCTATCGGAAGTAATCCTGTTGCATTTCTCATCCCTTGTCACCGAGTTATTCAATCTTCGGGAAAAATTGGTGGATATATGTGGGGCAATACAAGAAAGACCGCTATCATTGGCTGGGAAAGCGCAAAAACAGGTATCTTAGAAATGTAGCAAGTTTCGGGTTTTCTGACATAGCTTACATCACAATCTTTGCAAAAGAAATTAAACAAAAAAAAACAATGCAAAGATTTAAAGACAAATTCGCACTTATAACTGGCGGAACTAACGGAATAGGATTTGCCACAGCCCAGCAATTTATCAAAGAAAATGGAAAAGCCATCATCACAGGACGCAATGCGGACACAGTGAATCAAGCAGTAGAACGATTAGGACAGAATGCCTTCGGAATCGTCTCTAATGCAGGTAATATGACAGATGTTCTCACCTTGCGGAAACAAGTAAAGCAATATACGGAAAACATTGATTTTCTTTTCATCAATGCAGGATACGGAAAATTTGCATCGGTAGCAGATGCTGATGAAGCCCATTTCGATGAGTTATATAACATGTTGGTAAAGGGAACTTTTTTTACCGTTCAACAAATTTTGCCCTTAATGAAAACCGGAAGTGCAATTATCCTAAACACATCTTTTGTTACCGAAGTCGGGATAGCTAATTTTTCCGTGTATTCTTCTGCAAAATCAGCTGTACAATCTTTTATCAAAACGTTCGCAGCTGAGCTTACGGAAAAAGGTATTCGTGTGAACGGCATCAGTCCGGGACATATCAAAACAAACATCTATAATAATACAGGATTGAACACTGATCAAATTAATGGTGCTATACAAAGTATTCTGCCGGCAATACCATTCAAAAGACTGGGTGAGCCTGCCGAAATTGCTAATGCCGTTTTATTTCTTGCCTCTCAAGAAGCTTCATACATTCACGGAACGGAATTAACGGTGGATGCAGGAATTTCTGTGATAAGATGATGTGAATTAGTCAATACTTAATCTGACAGTTATCAATAAATTGAATAACTTTAAATCAGATTAAGTATTATGACAATATATCATCAAAACCAATTCAGACTCAATTGAATTAGCTATTTCATTTAATCAACAAATATTAAAAAGCCGACAACACTAAAATTTAAAAAGACTCCTGATAAAAGTTTTGTTAAGATACTTATCCAGCGGATAGATTTTCAGGAAATGATTACCTATGAAAAGTAATATCAAAACTACTGTCGGTTTATAGAAAAGATTAAGAATATTAAATTTGAAATCCGGCAAAAAAATCGCAACATTAATAGAAATACAACCTAAAATCATGGCATAAATCATCTCAATTCCCAAAGGAAAAACTTTGAATTTGATGTAGTTGAAAACGATTTTGATGATATTGAACAATGATAACGAAATGGCATAAGCAATTGCAATTCCCAAGATTCCCAAATTGGTATGTCTCAAAAAAATCATATTGGTTGTGATTGTCAAAACTGCCAGAATCAGCATGACGACAATATTGAATTTATAGTATCTTGACAGGGAAATAATGTGACCGTTAAAGCCTGTTGCCAAATCAAAAAGCATTGCAAATCCTAGAACCCAAACCACAGGTTCGGAAGAACGCAGGTCTTCTCCATTCTTCATAAAATCTGCCAGATAAGGGAATCCGACAACGATACAGCAAAACAACACCAAGCCAAGAAAAAATAAACTGAGCGAGGTCTTCTTGTGGAATCTATCTAAGTCGTTGTAATTTCCGGAAGCCAGATCTTTATTAATGATGGGTGCAGAAATATTGAATAATCCCATCTGAGGAACCGTAATCAGGGAAATGATGGCGTAGATGTTACTATAGATACCATTCTCGTGGAAATTGATAAACTCACCAATCATCAGGTTATCAATGTTAATAGCAATATAATTTCCGATATTTCCTAAAAACCCGAACAAACTATAAGTGAAAATCTCCCGGTAAAAATTGTCTTTCCTGAAATAATCCAATCCGAAATCCGGTTTGATTTTCTCCAGTCTGTTGGTATAATAGCCATAACCTACAAGCGAAATTACAAACATCAGAAAGAAAAATCCATAAGCCATCTTATCCGCAACGCCCAAAAAGAAAAACAGGCAAAATGCACCAATGTTGGCAATCTTCGGAATAAAATTTTCGAAGATATTCGGGATGACGATTCTTTTATAATTAGTCAAAAACTTATTGAAAACCGAAGATAAAGCCAAAACCAAAACCATTGGCAGAATCAGAAGTTTCATTTCCCACAATTTGGATTTTTGTAATTCCGGGAACAGAAAATTAACCAAAAAATAGCCTCCTGAAAAAATCAAAAAATTGATTACAACAGCCAATAATGACAACGACAACATATTGTGATGCTTACCATCAGCATTGACTCTGCTAAAAAATTTGACGTTGGAAAAACTCAGTCCAAAAACCACAATAGGAACCAAAATCTCGGCCGTCGGCAAGATGTAACGGAGCTTTCCGTAAAACTCCATGTCGTAAGGAAAAATGAAAATAGACGAAAATGTTCCCAACAAAAAGCCGAGATAACCAATTATCGAATATTTTACACCTTGTCTTGCTACGACGCTCATAGTTTCTGTTTAAAGTTCTTTGTCAGGCTAAAGTTCCCGCCTCAGGTAAAAAGATAATATTATTAATGTAATCTTTGTAATTCTTCACGTTATCCGGATTCTGCTGATTCAGTAACTCTTCTGTTAAACTTGTTGGTTTCAAAGTCTTTCTGTCCAGATAATTGACTGAATATCCCCAATCTGCAATCTCGGAAATCAAAGTCCATAGATTTTCATGGTGATGGCGTTGTTCCATCTCGACCATTAGAATTGGCTGGTATTTTTTGATTGTTTTCTTAGCACCTCTCAAAGTCTGCATCTCGTTTCCTTCCACATCGATCTTGATAAAATCGATTCTTTTAAGATTTAATTTGTCTGTCTGAGTATTTTGATGTTGTTCAGTATAAGCTTCATCAAAAACCAATTCATCCAAAGGTTTCACTTCTACTTTCTGAAGAATTGTTTTCTCTTCATTCCTTTCTCTGATAGAAGTTTGCAAGGTTCCTCTGGTATGGATTTTTTCGCCATTAATGACAGGAATTTTGAATTCAGCAATAGTAGAAACATCAGACAAAGCAACAGAAAACAAATTGACTTTTGGAAAAAGTCGTTTCAGTCTTTTGAACAATTGCTGATTAGGTTCAAAAGCAAAAATATTCTCCGGTTTGAGATGGTTTTCTAAGCTGAAAAGATAAGCACCGACATTGGCTCCTACATCTATAAAAACCGAATCAGCCTTCAAAACCTCTTTGATCCAAAGAAACTCCGGCTCCACTTTTCTTTCCAAAAGATTATGAGCAGTCAGACCTTTCAGCTTTTTGAAAAATCTGCTTTTGTAAAAAGACGGCGAAATGTACTGGAGATTCTCAGCCAGCTTGCTGTAAACACTCATCGATTTTTATCATAAATAAAAGAACGGCAAAGAAAAGGCATTTATTTCACAAATCATAAAATTTTGTTAAAATAAATATTCTTTCTGAAAGATCTAACCGCAAAGTTCGCAAGGATTTTCTAAGCAAAATTGAAAACATTTTTAGTTACCCAATGTGCTGTGCTCAGTTATTATTTTGTGAAACAAGAATGCCTATCAATATACTTTTTGCTGATTTCCACACTTTCAAAAATATCTTTATCACTGGAATCCTGTTCCAGAAACCAATATTTGAGACCCGCTATTTCTTTGGCTTCGAAAATTGTTTTAAAGTTAATCGTTCCGTTTCCGACTTCTGTGAAATCTTTGTTTCCTGCTTTCATATCCTTCACGTGCCAAAGCGGAAATCTTTTCGGATATTTTTCGAAATAAGTCAAAGGATTGAATCCAGCTTTTGAAATCCAGTAAAGATCGAGTTCCATGTTTACCAAATCAGAATCCGTATTGTCTAAAATGAAATCATAAACCGTTTTATCATCGAATTTTTCAAATTCGAAATCGTGATTATGATAAGCAAAAGCGATTTCTGCTTCATTCGTTGTTTCGCCTGATTTATTGAGTAACTGCGGAAGTTTTTTATAATATTCTAAAGTTCTTTCTTCCTCAAAAAGATATGAGCAAACCATATATTCTGAACCGATGAAATGCAGATCTTCAACCGATTTTTCCCAATCATTCAGAAGCGTTCCTTTGCTGTTATGAATAACTCCTGTCGTGTGATGAGAACTAATCACTTCCAGGCCTGTGTTTTTCAGAATGGACTGGAATTCCTTTCTTGTTTTCCCAAAAAATTTCCCGTCATAGCCGTAGATTTCGAGCTGCTTAAAACCCAATCCTGCTAACCTTTCCAACGATTTCTCCAAATTCTCTGCAACAGCATCACGAATTGTATAAAGCTGAATGGCTAAAGGTTTTCTGTTATTCATAAGATTTGAAGTTCCGCAAGCATATAAACCCAAAAATCCCAACGAAGATAAGGCAATAAAATCTTTTCTGTTCATTTTTGATTTTTCGATTGTTTAAAGGTATCTATATTTTTTGAATTGCCGCAATAAAAAAACCTGCCGGAAATAGGCAGGCTTTGAGAAAGAAAAAATTAGGAATAGTCATATTTAAATTAATAAAGACTTAGAATATAGAAAAATATGAATAACAATCTCTATTTTGATATTATTTCAGATTTTTAATAATTTTAAGTGCTTTATGATTGTTGGCTTTATTAGAATACTGGAAGCGATCTTATTTTTTACAAGGTGCATCTGCGGGACAATCTTTATGACCGTTTGGCTTACCGTTTCGTTTGAGTTCTTCCGGAGAAAGTTCGCTTTTGTGCTTTGCGCCATATTTTCTTAAAAGTGTATAGTAACCTTTAAGAACTGATTCTGTCGCTGAACCTTTATTGTGGTCCATTTCATCTTTAATATAATCCAGTGGAGTTCTGCCGTCTCCTTGGTCAATTCTATTTAATGGCACTTTCCATTCTCTTACCGCTTTGTCTAAAAAATCTCCGCAAGAACTTGTAACCGCAAATTTCAGAAAATTCCCTTTCGGGACATCAAACGAAAGACTATCGCAATACAATTCATCACCATAACGAACAAAAACATCGTGGATTTTTTTGTTAATTTCTTCTCTTGATTCTTTGGTTGGGTCTGCGCAAACGATGGAATCCATATCCCGTTCAAATTTATAATCGTAATCACTGTTTGGATCTGTATCATCTCTTCGGGATTGAATGGAATCACACAAAACCGAACGTCTTGATAATTTTGGACAATCTTCTATCATTGGCAACCCGTTATTTTTTATAGAATCTGAAGATATTCTCGCATTTTGTTCGTTTGCGATTACGGAATCTTCTACAATTTCATCAGAAACAAAAGCGTTTTCTTCGTTATTCACAAAATAAACTATGTTGTCTTTTGCAGGCGAATAGACCTTTTCGTTTTGTGCGTTCGCTATTATACAACAAGAGAATAATGCGAAAATTTTGAGGTTAGCTTTTATAATGATATTCATTTGTTATCTCAAGTTTTTAATTAATGCTCTTGTATCTTTTGTAAGACTATATGTAATGGATACGAATGCTCCTATCTTGTAATCGCTTCTTATATAAGAAGAAAAGTCTTCTGTATGAGGATTTATAGGGACATCACTATATTCGCTTTTCAGCTTGCCTACATTTTTCACAGAAGGTCCCGCTGTCAAAAATATGCGTTGATTTCTTCCAAAAAGTATTGATGGCCCTATGAAGAAGTTAGTCAGTTGTATCTTTCCGTCATTCACATCTACTCCCATACCTGCACTTCCTCCGAAAGCTATGTAATTTGTTTTTCGGTAACTCATTGTAACCATTCCTACCAAAGATGGAGAAAGCATATTTTTGTAAGTTGTTTGGATTTTATTCTCCTTATTATATTCGTATTCTGGTGCATCCCAATAATATCCGGCGGCCAAACCTAAACTAAAATCTACGCGAGTGCCTCCGTAAACCGTTTGCCGGTAGGTAAACTCTTTGTTTTTGAAAAGCTTGTCGGAAAGTGTTTTATTTCTTTGTTCTATTTTCACTTTGAACTCTACAAGGTCATTCTCCGGTTGTATTGGAGCAGATGTTATCTCATAGTTTTGTTTTTCTTTCAAAACAGAAACCACCCAAACTGCTTGTTTCAAAGCTTCATCCATTTTATAGGTTATCAACCATTGGTTCAGCTGGTCTGCTTTTTGTTTCAGGAACTTCGGGTATGCCTGGAGTTTTTCCGCACCACTAGGCTCTAATACTTCATCAAGATGATTGGTCACTGATAATTTATAATAAGCATTACTGAGTTCCGAAAAACTTTTACGATAATCATCTACTTGCTCTATTCCTTTCAACAAGTCTTCATTTTTTCCTATAATTCCTGATTTTAAAAAACCATCATAATCAAGATTAGGGTCATCTGCAATCGCATTGATATATTTTATAGTTCTCACTAGTTTGAAAGCAAATCTACATTTATCTGAAAAATCACTATATGCTTTTGTAAAATCGTCTAATAGCTGATAATATTCCTGTATTTTGCCTGTGATATCTTTCTGTAAATTCGATATTTTATTCTTTTTGAAGTTAATACTATCCTCCAATCTTGTAACAGAAACATTTTTGCTATTAAGTTGTTCATTCAATGCTACAACAGAATCTTTCGTTTTCAATTCTCTAATTTGATTTTTGATAATCTCTAAATCTTCTTTTTCCTTAACTAACAAATGAGATAGTTTTTCATTCTGTCGCTGTAGTTTTTCTACTTCTTGAAGAGCAACTACTGATTTTATTATTTTGTCCTTTTTTTTATCATCACCTATTGCTTCAGATTTTTCAACCGGTTGGACTTCGTTTATTGTTTTATTGATTTCTGCTTCCTTTTCGGCAGACTTTTCTTCGGCTTTTGCCTTTTCTTTTTTGGCAATAGATTCCAAAAATTCTTTTTCCAAACCAGTTTCTCCTACAATAGAATCTTTTGGAGTCATTGCAATTTTATAAACAAAAGGATTTACGTTTGTTATCTTAAAAACCACAGGTGTATGTACTTTTATCCGTTTCAGATCCTTATCATATTTTCCACTTTTCAAATTATATTCAATAAATTGTGTAGAATGATTGACATAATTTTTATCCGGCTTAGCTGGTATATTTTTTCCGGATTCCTGTCCCAAAGCCATTCCCGCCCAAAGCATATACAGTAATAATAATTTTGTTCTCATAGGTTTTATTTTTAATTAAGTATTTTTCTTTAAAACTTCACCAAAAACAAATTGGATTTCAATCAATTATGCATAACCCTGCAGGAAAAGGAATTTTCATGGCTATTGTTTTAGAACAAATATAAACCCTATATCAAACACAAGTAAATACCTTAAAAAAGGTATTTTTGAATAAGAATATTTATTAATTTTATAAAAAACTAATAATATGAATGAAAATTACCAAATCACTTCCAAAAAGAGGCATCCATTATTGAAAGTTTGGAACGCTTATCCCGATTCTTTGAGTAATACCGCTAAAAGTATTGACTCACCACCACCAATTGAACAAATTATAGGTGAAATGTTTGCTATGGGAGAATTTTATTATTATGCTATCAATATTTCTGACAGCACCATTATAAGTCCTCATATTAACATACTTAAAATTCATGGATTAAATAGATTTCCAAAATATCTTAAAGAAATCATTGATTTAATTCACCCCGATGACCTTGATTTTGTGATGGAAGCAGAGAAAATAACAATAGAAAAAATGCAGGAAATCGGTTGGGAACATCAACAGAATTTAAAATGCAGTTATTGTTTTCGTATGAGAACCCACAAAGGAAATTACGAAATGTTTCATCATCAATCTCTACATATAGCCAAAAGTGAAGACGGAAGATTACTACAGGCCATTAACATCCATACCAATATCCAGCACATCACTCAAACCAATTCTTATATTGTTCTAGTTGTAGGAATTGGGAACCGAAGTGATTTTCATCAAATCCACTATAAAAAACAAGCTGATAAACAACCACCTCAGAACACCCTCACAAAAAGAGAAATAGAAATACTGTCATTACTAGCTTTGGGCAACTCAGCCAAACAAATCTCCAGCATGTTGGACCTTTCTTATCACACAGTGACCACACATCGCAAAAATATTTTTCAGAAAACAGATTGTACAAAAATATCAGAATTGATAAAAAAATCTCTGGAGTGGGGACTTATCTGAGATAATTGATAATTGATAATTGATAATTGATAATTGATAATTGATAATTGATAATTGATAATTGATAATTGATAATTAACCATTAATTCCGAAACTTGTTTTAAATTTGATTTTTAAATTATCTTTATGAAATATTTACTTGTTATTATGCTATCATTATTCGGATTTTCAAAAAATAAGGCTCAGGCAAAATCGATTCACAGCTTCAAAGTGGAAGCACTTGACGGTTCAACTATTGATTTTTCTAAATTCAAAGGCAAAAAAATACTGGTTGTCAACACCGCTTCCGAATGCGGATTCACACCTCAATATGCAGATTTGGAAAAACTTTACGAAGCTTACAAGGACAAATTGGTTGTCGTGGGTTTTCCAGCCAATAATTTTGGCGGACAAGAACCTGGCTCCAATCACGAAATTGCCACTTTCTGCCAGAGAAACTACGGTGTACAATTTCCAATGGCTGCTAAGATCTCTGTGAAAGGCGATGACATTGCGCCGATCTACAAATTCCTGACAGACAAAAAAGAAAATGGCGTGAAAAACACGAAAATTCTTTGGAACTTCACGAAGATTCTTCTAGATGAAAAAGGAAATGTGATTGATAGTTTCGTAAGCACTACCAATCCAATGAGCGAAAGTATTACGAAGTATTTGAAATAGATTTATAATTCTAAATAAATAAAAAAGCGTTCAAATATTGAACGCTTTTTTTTATTATCTATCAGTCTTATATATTTTATCTGATTTAAACAAAAGGCAATTTCACCACTTTCGCAGGAATATCTTTGTTTCTGATTCTGATAAAGATTTCTGAACCTAATTTGAAGTTGGGTTTATCAACATAAGCCAAACCTAACCCAATTCTTTTCATTGGCGACATTGTTCCGGAAGTTACTTTCCCGATGATATCTCCTTCCGCATCAACCACTTCATAATCGTGTCTTGGAATGGCTTTCTCCTGCATTTCGAAACCAACTAATTTTCTGGAAACACCTTCAGCTTTTTGATTTTCCAGGAATGCTTTGTTTACAAAATCTTTATCGAATTTCGTAATCCAGCCCAATCCAGCTTCAAGTGGAGACGTTGTATCATCAATATCATTACCGTAAAGACAGAAACCTTTTTCCAGTCTCAAAGTATCTCTGGAAGCTAATCCGCAAGGAATCATCCCAAATTCTTTTCCTGCTTCTGTCAAAGCATCCCAAAGTTGTTCAGCATTTTCATTCTTGAAGTAGATTTCAAATCCGCCACTTCCCGTGTAACCTGTGTTCGAAATAATCACATCCGAAAAACCAGCCACAGAACCTATTGTGAAATGATAATATGGAATAGATGACAAATCTGTCTCAGTCAATTTCTGAAGAATTTCGGTTGCTTTTGGGCCTTGAATGGCAATCAATGACATCTCATCGGAAGCATTCGTCATTTTGGCCCCGAATTTTTCATTGTATTTGGCAATGTGATTCCAGTCTTTATCAATATTTGATGCATTTACAACCACGAAATATTTTTCATCCTCGATTTTGTAAACAATCAGATCATCCACAATACCACCATTCTCATTCGGAAGACAAGAATACTGCGCCTTTCCGTTTTCCAAAGCATCAACATTGTTGGAGGTTACAAATTGTAACAAATCTTTTGCTGTTGGACCTTCGATAAAAAACTGTCCCATATGCGAGACATCAAAAATCCCCGCTTTTTCGCGGACAGCAAAATGTTCTTCTGTAACTCCTGAATACTGAACAGGCATTTCGAATCCTGCAAAAGGAACGATCTTCGCACCTAGAGAAACGTGTTTATCATACAAAGCGGTTTTTTTCATCTACTACTTATTTATTTTTTAATGGTTAGATGGAACGCAGAAGCGTTTCATTTTTATTTTAACGATTTATTTAGTTGCACACAAATCTAAAAATTAATGATGAATTATAGATGATGAATGACGAATTTTCTTGTCTTATGAATTATCTCATTTCGAAATATCTGTTTTTAATGTTACATTTGCATCTCAAAATTAAAAACTATGAGCGATACAATTCTTTGCCCAAAATGCCAATCCGAATTCACCTATGAACAGGACGGAATGATGGTTTGTTCACAATGTTTCCACGAGTGGGATCCTGCTGAAGTTTCTTCCGAAGGCAAAATATTCGATTCTCTTGGCAAGGAGTTGCAAAACGGAGATTCTGTAATCGTTATCAAAGATCTTCCTGTCAAAGGAGCTCCAAAACCTGTAAAAGCAGGAACAAAAGTTAAAAACATCCGCCTACGTCCGGATTCTGACCATAATATCGACTGCAAAATTGACGGTTTCGGTTCTATGGCTTTGAAGTCCGAGTTTGTGAAAAAGGCATAAAAAAAGGAAAGTTTTGGCAGGGTAAACTTTCAAAGACTCTGATTGTTTCGTGAAAGAAACTAATTTCCAGTCCCTAAGGCAGAAAGAGAATTAACCAAAAAATTCCTTTAAATTTTCGTAAACCAAAGCTAAGAAAATTTTATTTTTCAACCAACTGATAATGTATAAGTTATCCATATTTTATCAACAATATATAAAATGGGATAATTAAAACTTTAAAAATACGTTTCCGGAAAGTACATTTTGAGAATAAACAACAACTGATTTATTATTAATTCTAAGCTTGTTCCGGTAATGAGAACCGGCAAAAAGGCTTTCTAAAACAACAGCTTCTACCCCATTTTCTGCAATTTTTATCTGATGCGGAAAATAATGTTTTTTGGAAAGATTAAGTTCGGATTTTTCTTCCTCTGAAAAAATATTGACCTCGCCTAAAAGCTTTGCAACATAATCATTATAAGGATTTTCATAAGTTTCTTTCGGCGAATCATTTTGAATCAATCGCCCCTGTTGCAAAACCACAATTTTATCTGCCCAAGGCAAGACTTCTTCCAGATTGTGCGTCGAAATCAAAAGACTCATATTATTTTGTCTTACGTAACTAAAAAGTTTATCCCGCAATTCAAATTTTCTGGAAAAATCAAGATTACTAAAAGGTTCATCCAGCAAAAGCATTTTCGGCAAAATCGCTAAAGCTCTGGCAATTGCCACGCGCTGCTGTTGTCCACCACTTAGATTTTTAGGCAAAACCTTCGCATAATCTGTCAATCCGACAACATCCAACAATTTTTCAACTTTTTCCTTTTTTGATTTGAGATTGATATTCGAAATGAATTTCCCAACATTATCGGCAACTGTTGCATAAGGCATCAAATCGTAATTCTGTGCAACAAATTTCATTTGAGATTCACCGGGAACCAGATTTCCTTTTGGTCCCAATAACCTTTGCCCTTCAAAAATAATTTCCCCACTCTGCCAGTCCATTAAACCATAAATCAAACTCAATAAAGTGGATTTTCCACAACCACTTTCACCTGCCAGAGCAATAATATGCCCTTCATCGACATTCAGATTCAGGTTTTGAAAAAGGGGCTGGTTGGTCTGATAATTGAAATAAAGATTTTTGACTTCTAACAACATTTTACGGAAATAGTATTTTTGGAAGTATAATAATTTTATTATTTTAGCAAAGAACGTAAAACTAAGTAACAAATAAAACTTTAAAATGAAAAAAGCAACTTTAATCTCCGCATTATTAATCATTTCGGCTTCTGCATTGGTTATTTCTTGTGGAAAGGACAAACCAGTAACCAGCGAGAGCAACGAGGTATTGACGACCAATGACGGACAAATCTATGTCGTGGACACCCTCAACAGTAAAGCGGAATGGAAAGGATTCAAAGTTGTAAAGTCTGACAATACAAGCCACATCGGAACTTTGAAATTTGAAAGTGGCGAAGTGACCGTAAAAGACGGCAAGCTGGAAAGCGGGCAATTCGTGATTGATATGACTTCTATTGCGAATGAGGATTTGAAAGATTCGGAAAGCAATGGAAAATTAATCGGTCATCTTAAAAGCGCTGATTTCTTTGATGTAGAAAAGTTCCCGACTGCATCTTTTGAAATTACGAAACTCTCCGAAGCACCTGCAGGAAGCGATTACAACACAGTTCTGGACGGCAATCTGACTTTGAAAGGCATTACAAAGCCGGCCACCTTCAATGCAAATGTAAAAATAAAAGGCAGTGAATTGAGCATCGCAACCGAACCAAAAGACATCAACAGAGATGAGTTCGGAATCAAATTCCAGATGCCTGCTGCAGAAGGTCTGATTAAAAATGAAATCAATGTTCAGATGAAAGTGAAAGCGATTGAGAAAAAATAATTTGTCTAAGATTCAATAATAATTATTCGACCCTTTCAGAGTTTAAAACTCCGAAAGGGTTTTGTTTTAAATAAAATTGTTTTATATAAGCCGTTTATTTTTATTTTAAAAATCGTATTTTTGCAGTCTATTTTTATAAGAAATAATGCTAGAGAAAATTGATGACCTTCTGATAGAAGTACAAAATTTCCAATCTTCTGCAAAAGATGAGATCGAACAATTCCGATTAAAATTTAATGGAAAAAAAGGAATCATGAATGATTTTTATGATGCCCTTAAACAAATCCCAAATGAGCAGAAAAAAGATTTTGGACAGAAAATCAACATCTTAAGAAATGCTGTTAACGGAAAACTGGAGGAACTTAAATCTTCTTCGGAAAGTAAAATTATTCTTGAAAAAGAGGACCTTACCAGACCGGCTTTTCCTTTGGAATTAGGCTCTCGTCATCCTATCAATCTGGTTAAAAATAAAATCATTGACATTTTCAAATCGATCGGTTTTGCAGTAGCAGACGGACCGGAAATTGAAGACGACTGGCATAACTTTACCGCACTTAATCTTCCGGAATACCATCCGGCAAGAGATATGCAGGACACTTTTTTTATCGAGCAGAATCCTGATGTTCTGTTGAGGACACACACTTCATCGGTTCAGATCAGATATATGGAAAACAATGAACCGCCAATGAGAATCCTCGCGCCGGGAAGAGTTTTCAGGAATGAAGCGGTTTCTTCCCGCTCACATTGTATTTTCCACCAGATAGAAGGTTTGTATATTGATGAGAATGTGAGTTTTGCGGACCTTAAACAAACCATTCAGTTCTTCACAACGGAACTTTTCGGGAAATCAAAAATCAGAATGAGACCTTCTTATTTTCCTTTCACCGAACCAAGTGCCGAAGTGGATGTCTATTGGGGACTGAACTCAGAAACCGATTACAGAATTACCAAGGGAACAGGCTGGCTGGAAATCATGGGCTGCGGAATGGTTGACCCTGCGGTTCTTAAAAATGTGAATATTGATCCAGACAAATACTCAGGTTACGCTTTTGGGATGGGAATCGAAAGAATTGTTATGCTTCTTTATCAGATGAGCGATATCAGAATGTTCTTTGAGAATGATATCAGAATGCTGGAGCAGTTCAAAACGTTATAATTATATAATACATATTAATACTATCCTGTAAATATAGTTTTACAGGATTTTTTATTAACTTTATATAAGTTATATGTATATTCATTAACTATGAATTTTGTAAAGCAATACAATTATTAGATTTTTTATTTTTGCAGATTATGATTATCAGTAATTCAAAAATTTAAAAACTTAATAACACACAAAATATGAAATCAAATTACCCGAAATCTATAAGTTTCAGATTTAGAAAAACAGTTCATTATTTTCTTATATTTTGTATATTATTAATCCAGATTATATTAGCCGGCTTTTTCTATAACGAATTCATGTCCAGAAAGAATCTGGCTTTTGTTGAAAATCAGTTAAAAGAAATCCATTCACTGGAAAATTTAACAGATGATTCTAAGAAAGAGCTTCTAAATTCTCAGGATCATTTTCAAAAATACCTTATTACTAATGATAAAAAATACCTGGATTCTTATTTCGAATCTGTAAAAAGACTCACAAAAAACCTGGACAGTATCAACAGCTACAAAAATCCAAGGTTGGAGAATATTCTCTTACCTCAAAAAAAGGATTCGTCAGAGTTCAAAAAACTGAAAATGCTGGCAGATTCTACCTATCAGTTTTCTACAAAATCATCTTTCAAGATTGGAGAGGATGCGCCACAATTCAAAAAATACAATTTCGACAACTATAATTATGAGAAATTTGACATCCAGACCAAAACGGTTTCTGACACTGTAAAAAAGAAAGGCCTATTTGGACGTTTGGGAGATGCAATTGCCGGAAAAGTTGACGTACAAAAAGAAAGTACAATAATCACGGTAAAAAACGGAGGATTGACAACTGGTGAAAAAATCAAGTCTGATATGGACAGCATTGTGAAAACCATTAACAATCATTATTCCAAGGAAGTTCAAAAAGTCCAGGTTAATATTACCCGGAACAAAACTCACAGCAACAGGTTCTATAAGATTTTCAACAATCTTTTGATCTATGGTAATGATCTGATGAGCATCTATGATTCTGCCATAAAATCTTCTAAATCCGAACTGGAGAAAGAATATGAAAAACAAACTTCCGAAAGTAATAAAATAAGGATGTATCTGGTTTTTGGTGCGATGATCCTGATGTTTATCGTGTCCATATTGATTATGTATTTTACCAGAATCGCCTTCATCTACGAAAAAAGATTGAACTCTGCCAACAAACAAATCAATGAAAACCTTAATTTTAAAAACAGAATTTTAGGAATGCTAAGTCACGAATTGAGATCGCCTTTGAAAATCATCGGCATTTTTATCAATAGGATCAATAAAAAGACCAATGACGAAAGTATCAAAGAATATCTGAAATCAATTAGCTTCACCAATAACTCATTATTGTTACAAGCCAATCAAATCCTGGAATATACCAAAAATCAACACAAAGAAAATAAACTCGTTCCGTCGTTATTCAATCTTAAAAATGAAATAACGTCGATTCTGACTTCTATTGAACCTTACATCGAAACGAGAAGTAACAAATTCGTTATCCATGAAAATATCAATCCTGATCTGGAGGTTTTCTCTGACAAGGCAAAAATCAATCAGATTTTCATGAATATCCTCGGAAATGCTAATAAGTTCACAGAGAACGGACAAATCAGCGTTGACACAAGGACAGAATCTGTTGATGAAAATACAGTTCGTCTGGTTACATCAATCAGCGATACAGGCGCAGGGATTTCGGAAACGGATTTGGAAAAAATATTCGAACCATATTATCAGGGAGTATTATCAGAAGATGTGGAAAATCTTGGTGCAGGTCTTGGATTAAGCTTATGCAAAGAACTTGTAGAGCTATATTCCGGAAACATCTCTGTTAACAGCGAACTGAATAAAGGAACAACAGTAAAATTTTCTATTAATTTAAATATTAATAAATAATGTCAGAAACCAAAACCACTTTTCTGCTTGCTGACGATCACAGCCTTATAAGACAAGGGCTTGTCTTTATGCTGGAAGAGATTGGTTCGGATTACGAAATTCTTCAGGCGACCAATCTTTCACAGATTTTGGAAACTGTAAAAGCTAATGAAATAGATTTTGCTATTATAGATGCTCATTTTCCGGACGGAAACAGTTTATCAATTTTACCAAAGATAAAAGAAATCAATCCCAACATCAAGATCATGATTTTTACAGGTATTGATGAGGCTACCCAATCTCTTAAGTTCATCAATGCCGGCGCCAATGGATTTCTAAGCAAGCTGAGCGAAGAAGAAGAGATAAAGCAGGCTATTTTAAGAATGTTACGCTACGGCCAATATATATCGCCCGTGACTCAGGAACTTCTCATGAGCTCCATGAATAATCCTCAACTTATTAATCCGCTTAAAAGCTTAACAGAAAGAGAAATTGAAATTGCAGAATTATACGCAAAAGGCTTAGGAAATCTGGAAATTGCGAGCAGATTAGACTTGAAGCAAAATACCATCAGTACGGTTAAAAAGAGGATTTTTGAAAAGCTTAATATCGAAAATATTGTAGAATTGGCAGAATTAATTAAAAATAATCATGATTAATTCAGATACAATTAATAATCTTCACTTATACACTTTTTGCTTGTAGAAAAATATCTACAACTCCTTCGACATACATCTATTGTGTTTTCTTGTATAGAATATCGATTTACTGATATTTTTGTATTAATAAAAGTCAACAATTATAACCAATCTACAATAATTATAATTTGGAACTTTTTGATTCTGAAAACACACATAATGAAATTAATATCTTTTTTACAGAGCCAACTGGCTCTGTAAAGGATATTAAGTATCTAGCTATGATTTCTTACAATAGATATGCAGTACTATTAATGCACTTCTTTCCAGGTAAGAACTCAAATTTAGATTAACTAACACTACAACTAAAATGAAAATGAATAACCGAAAAGAAATCGCATTTGCGATGTATGGATTCGTCCTTATTATCTTATTGGATATATTGTTTTTGTTATTTGCAAAAAAATTTATTGCAATTGATAAGGTCTTGCTGTACAGCTGCTTTTTTGTTGTATTTATGTTTTGTACATGGAGATTGATCATGTTAAAGACTTTCTCATTAGAAGTCTCGGAACATATTCTTTCCATAAAATACAGACATCCTCTTGTACCGAATCATCATCCTGTTTTGGAAGTACCTTTAAGAAAAGTTATTTTCTTAAAAGTAGAAAAAGGTATTATTAATTACATTATGATAATCAGTATCAATACGAAAAGAGGAATGAGAAGTTTCTATTACAGATTAGGAAATTTACCTGAACATCAAGGGGATAAGTTCAAAAAAATGTCTGATCTTATTTCTTATGTAAAAGCAGAACATGAATTATAAAAACACAAATCAATTATATTAACCTCAAATCCTGTGGAGTCTTCACAGGATTTTTTATTTGAATTTGTACTAGCATACAGAAAATATCCTACATCAATTTCCAGCAATTCCGGTTTGCATAATTTTGAACCAAATAATTACTAACTTTAAAGAAATAAAATTATGAAACCAGAATTTGAAAATATTCCGCTTGTAAAAAACGAAACTAAAAAACGTTTCGAAATAGAAGTTAACGGACATTTTGCTTTTATCAATTATGGAGAAAGAGAACATCAGATCGCGCTTGTCCACACAGAAGCGGAACCGGAATTAGCGGGAACAGGAGCAGCAGCAGCTGTTGTAGAAAAGACATTACAACTCATCAAAGATAGTGGTAAAAAACTATTACCATTTTGTCCATACGTTTTTGCTTTTATCAAGAAACATCCAGAATGGAAAGCAATAGTAGATGAAAAATTCGGAGGGTACGACCAACTTTAAACCAATCTCAACTATGAAAATATTTGCATTTGCAGGAAGCAACTCCTCCACGTCTATTAATAAACAACTGGTGAAATTTGTTTTGAAAAGTTTTCCAAACGAAGAAATCAATCTGATTGACCTTAATGACTATCTGATGCCTATTTTTTCCGTCGATTTGGAGAAAAATGGTTTTCCGGAAGAAGCTCACAGATTCCTGAAAAATATTGAAGAATGTGATGTTATTATCTGTTCTTTGGCAGAAAACAATCGTTCTTACAGTGCTGCTTTCAAGAACATCTTTGATTGGGCTTCCAGAATCAATGTTAAGGTTTTTCAGGATAAGCCGATGTTCCTGATGACCACTTCACCAGGCGGTTATGGTGGAGGCAATGTCATGGCAGAAGCTGCAAAGTTTTTTCCAGCATTCGGTGCCGACATCAAAGAAACTTTTTCCCTTCCGAAATTCTATGAGAATTTTGATGCGGATAATGGCGTCATCGAACCTCAACTTTTAAATGAACTTAATTCTAAAATTGAAAACTTCAAAAATCAGATCTAATGGAAACCCACGAATATAAGACAGGCGAAATCACCATTCTCTGGAAACCAAAATTATGCATCCATGCAGGAGTTTGTGTAAAATCTCTTCCAAAAGTCTACAATCCGAAAGAAAGACCTTGGATAAAACCTGAAAATGCTACAACGGAAGAACTGAAAGAACAACTGATGAAATGTCCATCCGGCGCATTGAGCTATAAAACCAATTCGTAAAATGGGAGTAACAGTAAAAGCAAGTCTGGGAACAGAAAAATATTATACGGAAGTAATAGCCGGAGAAAACAAAATTATCACGGATGAACCGATTGATAAAGGAGGTGGAAACAAGGGATTCAATCCATTTGAAATTTTAGCAGCATCTCTGGCAAGTTGTACTGCTGCAACACTTAGAATGTATATCGATCGAAAAGGCTGGGAAATCCCACAGATCAATGTAGAAGTGGAACTTGAAAATTACCCCCAGACAAAAGCCGCACAGTTTTGCAGAGTGATTGATTTTGGAATAACCGAAATCAGTGAGGAAATAAAAGATAAACTTTTCAAAATTGCAGACGCCTGTCCGGTTCACAAAATATTAACCAACGACATAGAAGTATTAACTAAAATCCATTAAAATGCTAGAAATAACACAAAATAACCGGGAAACAAAAGGAGAATTCGTGGCAACATTTGACGGAAGACCTGCAGGATTAATGACCTATTCCTGGGCCGGAGACGATAAGATCATTATTGACCATACAGAAGTGGAACCAGCCTACAACGGAAAAGGTGTTGGTAAAGCTATGGTTTACAAAGCGGTAGAATATGCCCGAGAAAACAATCTGAAGATCATTCCGCTTTGTCCTTTTGCAAAAGCAACTTTCCAGAAGAACGAAGAGATCAGAGACGTTTTATAATTAATGATGGATGATTATTAATGTATTAATGTATTAATGTCTTATCATTTATTACAGAAACACCATTTCAAGTTTGAAATGGTGTTTCTGTTTCAAATGTCCGCAGCCCGGCCTGAGTGGAGCTCTTTTTGACATTGCGATTCTTGAATAGTATAAAAGATTGATTCATTTCTTTCGCTATGTCAAAAAAGCGGGAACGGAGGACGGATTAAGCTGTCCAGATTATCTAAAACCAGTTTTTCATCCTGTTATAATCTAAGAAATAGGTAATCCTTAGTGAAAAATTGTTAATCATGGGCGCATTGAAAAGTTCATCGAAATTATTTTTAAATTTCATTCTGGACATCTCCAGATAATTGCTGGTTGCGTTTCTGTAAAGCAGAGTTAACTGGCTTCCAGGTGCAAACCACCAGGAATACCTCAAGTCAACGTTCCAGGAATTGTAAGTCCCATTAAGATTTGGATTATAAGATGTATTGGAATCCAGACTCCCATCGTTATTCAGAATGTAAAACTGCTTGTAAGTAACATCGGAGAAATAATGCCTGAATGCCAATGCCAAAGTCATTTTTTCGTTGAACGTATATTGCCCTGTAATAGCATTTTCATAAGTATTTCTCTGTCTCCTTCCCATATAAATATTGCTTGCATCTTTGCCGGAAAATCCCACTTCATTATTACTGAAAACCGGATTGAATTGCCAAATTATTTTCATTTTATCGGAAGCTCTATAACGCAGATACAATGACGGAACAACATAGTTTCTTCCTTTTTGATCATAAGCATAATAATCCACATTGATATTGTACTGAAGTTTTTTACGGCTATCACTTTCGAACCAAAGCCAACTGTCAAAATATCCGGGAACTCTCAAATATCTTCCAAATGTTCTTGGTTCATAGATATCCTTTTCTCCATATGGTGTAAACTCTACGCCTCCACCGAAACTCTGGAATTTTTTGTTCGTAAATGAATTGTTGTGATTAAAGACCAGTTTCTGATTCAGGAACGACTCTAACCTGTGATAATAATTCAAATTGAAATTGAGATACATATTATTCAATTTTCCGGTCGGCTGAAGGATTCTGTATCCGTACCATACGTTGTGATTTCCGTAATTGGTTTTGGTAGAAAAACCAAGGTCGTTGATATCCCAATCTTTGCTGACGTAATTGGCATTGATTTCAAATCTATTTTTACCGGAAAATTTTCCAATGCCAATCGTTCCTCTGTTTCCAAACTTCGTCTCATCGTTCATCACCCAGCTTCCTTTGAAGTTCCCGTAATAGTTGTAAGTATTCTTTTTGTTGGCAATATTCCATAATAATCCGGTGGCATTAGCGTCACGGAAATCTCCAGACCTTGTCGTATTCGTGTTGACTAATGTGACAGATGAGTTATCACCAAATCGCTGGTCAAAAACCAAAACATTATAATTGGTCCAGGGTTCCACCACTTCTTTTCTTATTGCACCGGTTTCATTATTGAGGATTGTGGCTTCCATTTTTTCCGTCACTCCGTTGAAAATCCCAATTCCCAAACCTTTTTTTGTTCTTCCAGAAATTTTGAAAGCATTGAATAATTTTACTTTTCCAGGATATTCGGTGACGGTTTCTTTTTCTTCATCAATGATTGGATATCTCGACGGACTTCCGCCAACTCTTCGGGAATAGAACATATCACCTTTGCTGAACAATTCCGTTCCTTCCATAAAAAATGAACGTTGCTCGGCAAATTGTTGTTCAAATGGCGTCAGATTAAGAATCGAATTATCAAAATTAGCTTGTCCAAAATCCGGGATCAAGGTCATATCGAAAGTGAAAGCATCATTAATTCCGTATTTCAAATCCATCCCACCATTGACATTCATTTCCGTTTTGCCGTCAAAATTATTAACATAGGTCGAAAAATAGGGTGTGAAAGATAATCTGGTTGGTGTTTTGATATCAGTAACGCCATTCAGAACGCCATCATATAACGTGTAATTTCCTTTCTGATTATCGACATGATTCCAATCATACATCGTGTTGGTCCTTTTAATTTTCCGAATCATATTAAGGCCAAATTCCTGCATTTCTTTTTTAGGAAAACGCAGCTCAAAAAAAGGAATCTTCATTTCAACAGCCCAGCCTTTTTCATTGATCTTAACGGCACTGTACCAAACCGCATTCCAGGACATATCTTCGTTTTCAGTGGTCAATTTTCCATCTACCTGAACGCCGGCCGCAGTCACAATAAACTCCAGACTCTGCTGATGGTCGTTATATCCGTTAATGATGATTCCGAAAAAATCGTCATTGGCAATGTTATCTCTCTCGGTTAATTCTTTTAAAATTTTTGAAGGTTGTGGGTCATACATTTGAGCAGCAATGTATAATCCTGTATCGTCATAAAGAAATTTAACCTCAGTTTTCAAACTGTCAGCCTGAGGTTTTCCGTTGTTAGGCTGTCTTTCTACAAAGTTGGTAGCAACAGGAACGTTTTTCCAGATCTCATCATCCAAAATCCCATCTATTTTAACTGACTGGTCTTTCTTTATTGCTTGTAGTTTTTTGCGAAAAATACTATCAGAAGCAATAGTTTTCTGTGCGGAAATCTGCAAAAAAACAAATATCAGGATCAAGATACAAAATTTAGTTTTCATAGTTTTCTGTTGCTTGATGATAAGACAACAAGCAATTTATTTCTGTTACATCAAAACAAAAAAAATCAGCCAAATGACTGATTTTCAAATTAATATTTTATTTAGTTCTCAAATTTAAGGTTTATAACCATCTTTAAGCGTAACTGTTCTGTTGAAGACCAACTTATCATCAGAAGAATCTCTGTCCTTGATGTAGTATCCGATTCTCTGGAATTGGAAATGGTCATCCAAAGTAGCTTCTTTAAGGCTTGGTTCTGCAAAACCGTAAGATACTCTCAAGGATTGAGGATTCACAAATTCTAAAAAATCAACTTCTTTTTCTGCGTCAGGCTGTTCCGTAGTGAACAATCTTTCATAAGTTCTGATTTCGATTGGCAAAGCGTGTTTTGCAGAAACCCAATGAAGTGTTCCTTTCACTTTTCTAAGACTTGCTTCGGTTCCGCTTCCTGATCTTGAATCTTCATCATAAGTTGCAAAAATTGTAGTGATTTGACCTTTTTCATCCTTCTCTACTCTTTCAGCCTTAATAATATAACCCGCTTTTAGGCGAACTTCTCCACCCAATTTTAAACGGAAGAATTTCTTATCAGCCTCTTCCTGAAAGTCTTCTCTCTCGATGTAAAGCTCTTTTGAAAACGGCACCTGTCTTGTTCCAGCATTTTCGTCCTCAGGATTATTTTCAGTTTCCAGCCATTCTTCCTTATCATCAGGATAATTTTCTATGACAAGTTTTACGGGATTTACAACTGCCATTACTCGGGTTGCAATCTTGTTAAGGTCTTCTCTTACAAAAAATTCCAACAATTGTATATCAATAAGATTCTCTCTTTTTGCAACTCCGACTCTTTCGATAAAGTTTTTGATTGATGTTGGTGTATAACCTTTTCTTCTCAGTCCGGAGATTGTCGACATTCTTGGATCGTCCCAGCCTGTTGTTATACCTTCTTGAACTAATCTTTGTAATTTTCTTTTGGAAGTCACCATATAAGAAACGTTCATCCTGGCAAATTCTCTTTGCTTTGGTGCTACTTTTCCGTCATCATAGACCTGGTCAAGATACCACTCATAAAGTGGACGGTGATTCTCAAATTCCAATGAGCATAATGAATGTGAAATTTGCTCAATATAATCAGATTCTCCATGCGCCCAATCGTACATCGGATAGATTTTCCATTTTTCTCCTGTTCTGTGATGTGGCTTTTTCAGGATTCTGTACATCACAGGATCACGCATATTCATATTTGGAGAAGCCATATCAATCTTTGCACGCAAACTCATCGCTCCTTCTTCAAATTCTCCATTTTTCATTTTCTCAAAGAGTTCAAGACTTTCTGCAACTGGACGATCTCTAAAAGGTGAGTTAACTCCTGGTTCAAAAGGATTTTTTCTTTGCGCCGTGATATCCTCGGAAGACTGCTCATCCACATACGCTTTCCCTTGTTTGATCAATTCTAAAGCCCAAACATATAATTGCTCAAAATAATCCGAAGTGTATAATTCCTGATCATATTTGAAACCCAACCAATCGATATCCGCTTTGATAGAATCTACAAACTCCTGTTCTTCCTTTGCTGGATTGGTATCATCAAAACGAAGGTTAACCGGTGCATTATATTTTTGCCCCAATCCAAAATTGATACAAATTGCTTTTGTATGGCCAATGTGAAGATAACCATTAGGTTCCGGCGGAAAACGGAAACGCAACTGTGACGTTTCCAAGCCATTTTCCAAGTCATCTTCTATAATTTGCTCAATAAAATTGAGTGATTTTTTTTCTTCTTCCATAATCTGAACGTGAGGTGCAAATTTAATTTAATTTCCCCGAAAAATAAAACGATTCTCGCTTATAAAAATAGTTGAATATTAATATCGAAAATTATCCCAAAACCTCGAATAATTGTTTTGTAAATGTTAAATTTATATGAACTTTAAACATTTAGTGATACAGAGTTCATTTTTTTTTAATTTTGGGATAATTAATAAATCGAAATGAATCGTAAAAAAATCCTTTTAATTGATGATGAACAGGACATTCTTGAGATCATCTCTTATAATCTGGAAAAAGAAGGTTATCAGGTTTTTACCGCAAGCAATGGTAACGAAGGAATAGAAAAGGCAAAAGAAATACTGCCGGATCTCATTCTGCTAGATGTTATGATGCCAGAGAAAGATGGTATCGAAACTTGCCAGGATCTTCGCAAAATCAAAGAATTACAAAAGACTTTAATCGTATTTTTATCTGCAAGAAGCGAGGAGTTTTCTCAATTAGCAGGCTATCAGGCGGGCGCTAATGATTATATCGTAAAGCTAATCAAACCAAAAGTTCTGATCTCTAAAGTTGCTGCTCTTTTGCAATTGGGTGCACAATCTCAGGAAAATTCCAATTACATAGAGTTTGGAGATCTTATTATTGACAAAGACAATTTCAAGGTATCAAAAGGAAAAGAAGAATTTCTCCTTCCGAAAAAAGAATTCGATTTGCTTTACTTATTAGCATCTAACACAGAAAAGGTTTTCAAAAGAGAAGAGATCCTGGAAAAGGTCTGGGGAAATGATGTGATTGTAGGAGAAAGAACGATTGACGTTCATATCCGAAGATTGAGAGAAAAATTAGGAATTAACACTATCCAGACGCTCAAGGGAATTGGTTATAAATTAGTAGTTTAAGATTTTCTAAAAAGAAAATCTTTTTTTTGAAATGATAATAAGAAATTCGGTCAAAATCAATTGGTTATCTGTTGCGGCATCACTATCATTGGTGGTTGTTGTAGGCATTGTTGTTGTACTTTTTGAAGTCTATACAGATGATGTTTATTTCAAGACCAAGGATTTCAATTATTTCCTGATCTTCACATTATTACTCGTTTTTATACTGAATTATTTTGTTTTGGAATTTCTTTTTAGTTTTTATAGCAAAAATCAAATCAGACGAATTACAAATATACTTCCTGAGGATATTATCCACGATTTTGACACAGATATCGGTTTCAAAGAACTCGAAGAGAAAGTTCACGAAATGAATCAGAAAAATGCCGAGATCGACATGATGAAGGAAATGGAAAACTACCGCAAAGAATACATAGGTAATGTCTCTCATGAGCTCAAAACACCTTTGTTTTCGATCCAGGGCTATATAGAAACGCTTCGCGATGGTGGCGTAGAAGATCTTAACATTCGCGATAAGTATCTGCAAAGAATTGATAATTCCGTAGAAAGACTTCTGAATATTGTAAAAGATCTGGACATGATCAACCGTTTCGAATCTGGACAGATTGCCTTAAAATACAGTACTTTTGATATCAATAATCTGATCCAGGAAGTTTTTGATCTTTTGGAAATGGAAGCAGAAAAACAATCCATGACCATGCAACTCCAGACAACGCAATCACAGCTTTTTGTATATGCGGATAAGCAAAGAATCTCCCAGGTCTTAATTAATCTGATTTCTAATGCTGTAAAATACGCCAACCGCGAAGAAGCTCAGATCATTGTTTCTACGAGAGAGGGAACAAGGAGTATCCACATCTCTGTAGAAGATAACGGAATGGGAATAAAACCTGAGAATCTCCCAAGAATTTTCGAAAGATTCTACCGCGTAGAAAGCAGCCGAAATAGAAAAGATGGCGGATCCGGATTAGGATTGGCAATTGTAAAGCATATCATGGAAGCTCATAAACAGGGCATTGTAGTGGAAAGCGTTTATCTTTCCGGAACCAAATTCAAATTCAAATTGGAAAAATCGCATTTAGAAAGACTGAGAAAAATATAAATTTCTTAAGCTGGCCGACCAGAATCGGGAAGCGCAAAATTTATAAAAAACTTTTTTGAAAAAAAATTTCCAAGAAACTTTTATGAAATCTCATTTGTTTTATATTTGCAACATTAAGTCGAACTAATAAAGTTAAAGTAAAAGCAACAATGGTTTATAAGATTAGAGTAATTCTAGACGCCAAAGACACAATCTTCCGAGACATCGAAATCAAAGACAAACAAACGCTTTGGAATCTTCATCTGGGTATCAAGAGTGCGTTCAGTTTACCAGGAGAAGAGTTGTCATCTTTTTATTTTTCTGATGATGAGTGGAACGAAGGACAAGCAGTACCTTTGGAAGATATGAGCGATGACGGAGACGGCGAAATCATGTCAGATATCTATCTGAATGAAGGTTTCCAGCAAGTAGGCGCAAAAATGAGATTTCAGTATGGTTTTATTGACCTTTGGGAATTTTTCTGTGAGCTATTAGAAATCAATGACGAAAAGCCTGCCGTTAATTATCCTATTACGGTATACAGATTCGGTAATGTTCCCCTGAAAGCGCCAAGCAAAAATGGTAGCGATAATGGTAAAGGTAAAAAATCTGCAATGCCTTTTATGGATGATGATTTTGGAGACTTTGATGCAGAATTCAAGGAAGAGAATTTTGATGATGAAGATAATGATTATAACGATGACGAAGAAGAAACAGGATATAATGATGTTTTCGAAGAAGACGATGAGGATTAGTGCCGTTTTTATAAAATATTAACAAGCCCGAATTTTTCGGGCTTTTTTATTTTCATTACATTTACAAAATAGACTTTTAAAATTTAGCAATGAAAAAGCTGATTCTTTTACCGGCAATCGCCGCGTTATTATTATCCTGTAAAACCCAGAATCATACTATGGAAAACCCACAAGAATGGAAACGCACGACCAATATCTACGAAGTTAATGTAAGACAATACACACCCGAAGGAACTTTCGCAGCATTTGAAAAAGAACTTCCAAGACTTAAAAAAATGGGCGTTAAGACATTGTGGTTTATGCCAATTACACCTATCGCTCAGCAAAACAAAAAGGGAAGTTTGGGAAGTCCTTATGCGGCTTATGATTATACTACAATCAATCCGGAATACGGAACTTTGGAAAACTTCAAACACCTTGTAGATGAAGCTCATAAGATGGGATTCAAGGTAATTATCGACTGGGTTGCCAATCACACCGGCTGGGATCATGTTTGGACAAAATCTCATCCGGAATGGTATCTGAAAGACGCTGACGGAAGTTTTCATAAAGCTAGCGGAATGGATGACATAATCGAGTTGGATTATACCAACAAAGAAATGCGTCTGGCAATGATAGATGCTATGAAATATTGGGTTAAAGAAACCAATATCGATGGTTTCCGTTGCGATCTTGCAAGCTGGGTAGAAGTTGATTTTTGGCAACAGGCAAGACCTGAAGTGGAGAAACTGAAACCGCTTTTCTTCTTAGGCGAATTTGATGAATTGGAAAATCCTGATTATGGAAAGGTTTTCGATGCCAGTTACAGCTGGAAATGGATGCATCTTTCTCAGGATTTTTATCAGAAACATTTGCCGCTCTCTGATCTTAAAAATCTTTTGGAACAATATTCTAAAATTGGAGATAACTCTATGAGAGCTTGGTTTACAACAAACCATGACGAAAACTCCTGGAACGGAACCGAATATGAAAAATACGGCGATTTTGCACCGGCTTTAGCTGTTTTCTCAGCAACATGGAATGGCGTTCCACTACTCTACTCTGGACAGGAATTGCCGATGAAAACAAAACGTCTGGAGTTTTTCGAAAAAGACCCAATTCCTTGGAATGGAAAATATGAACTGGAAGATTTCTATAAAACTCTTCTGAATCTTAAATCTGAAAATCCAGCCTTAAGAGGTGGCGACCCTGCTGTAACGACTTATTGGATTAACACAACTTCTAACGACAAAGTTTTGGCCTATTTAAGAAAAAATGAAGAACGCGAAGTTTTGGTTTTGATTAATACATCAAAAGATGCTGTTAATTTCAAATTGGAAGATGACAACTCGGTTGGAAGTTATAAGAATGTTTTCACCAATAATAAAGCTGAATTAATCAAAGGTTCGGATGTGAGCTTACCAGCTTACGGATATTTGGTTTATGAGAAGTAGTGCTTTTTAGACTTTAAGATAATAGATGATAGACTTTTGTCATCCTAATAGAAAACCCCTTCAGAGTTTTGAACTCTGAAGGGGTTATTTTTGTGATATAGTATTAATATGCTGCAGTGAAACGCTGTTTAACGAATTTGTTTTGCTCCAACTCGTCCACCAAAGCCACAGCAACGTCTTCCACAGAAAGAATGCTTCTTCCCTCTTCGTTAAAAACTGGATTTTCCAAGGCTGTTCTGTAAGTCCCTTTTCTGATGCCGGCAGTTCCCTGATGCATTTCAATTGCCGGGGAGAAGAATGTCCAGTCCAATGTTTCGTTCTTTTTGATTTCGTCCAAATAATCTCTTGCAGCTGTTGCGCCCGGTTTGATGTCAGCAGGGAAATCCGGACTGTCAACCAACTGTTGCCCATCGATGAACAAACTTCCCGCTCCACCAACGGTAATAAATCTCTTAACGCCTGATTTTTCAACAGCTTTTTCGATGTTTCTGGAACCGTTTAAAAAGTCGTCATAAAGATTTGGATTCGTCCAACCAGCGTTGAAAGTGTTGATAACAGCATCACTTCCTTCCAAAACTTTTGCTAATTCTTCTACATTATTCACATCTGCGCTGGTTGCCGTTACGTTATCTTTCGCTTCTACTTTTGAGCTGTCTCTTGCGATGGCATTTACAGAATAACCTCTGTTTGATAATTCGTTAACAACTTGTTTTCCTACGAAGCCTGTTGCTCCGATTACCGTTACTTTTTTGCTCATAATTTTAAATTTTAATTAATTGTAATATATTTTGTTACATTTTAAGTCAAAAATTTTTAACCGAATTGATTGGTAAAATCTGATAATTTTTTGCCTTTCAAAAACTGGAAAACCAAATCATCTGTTTCACCAAATAAAATATCAAGATTTTTGTTGATGTCTTTCCCCACACTACAAAGCGGGTTCGGATTTTGATTTCTTTTACCGAGAACTTCCGTATTTTTTACTGATTTGTAAATTTCTGAAATGTTGATCTGTTCAGGATTTTTAGCAATTCTCACACCTCCCACTTTTCCCTGTCTGCTTTCTATTAAGCCAGATTTTTTGAGGTTAATCAATTCTTTACGGACAATCACAGGATTCACATTCACACTTCCGGCAATCCAGTCAGATGTCAGCCATTCTTGCGGATCTTTCGCAAGAAGTGTCAAAATATGGATAGCGGTTGCAAATCGTGTGTTGTTCATAACGGTGCAAAGTTAGAATAATTTCTAAATGTAACAAAAATAATTACAATTAAATTTTATTAACTGTAATTATTTTTTTAGACTTCGACAAGTCCTGTTATATTGAGCTTGGCGAAATATTTTTTATTGTAATCAAATTTATTTCGTTTCAATTTCAATAATCTTTTCACCTTTATCACCAAGATACTGTTCAATCAGCTGTCGGTAGATTTTGTAGCCGTCATCTACATTGGTAAAAATAATCAGACCTTGTTTGGTTTTAGGCAAAAGAAAAACAATTGTGTTGACACCTTTGTCCGAACCGCCGTGTGATAAAGCAATTTCGCCATTTCCTAAGTCATAAATTTCAAAGCCAAGTCCGAAATATTTATTCTTTTTGGTTTCAACCTGTTTGGATTTCATCGCTTCAAAAACCGAAGGCGACAACAGTTCATTATTCATAACCGCAACCAGGAATTTTCCGTAATCTTCCACAGTCGTTGTCAAATCATCTGCTGCATTAGCGGTTTTATTCCGCACAATATCATAAGCTTTTCCGTTACTATCATAACCAATCACGATTTTGTCTGCATCTTTTTTTTCATTCCAAATATAACTCGTATCGTTCATTCCCAAAGGCTGGAAAACATATTCTTTAGCCAGTTCTTCCAGACTTTTATGGAATTTATTCTCTATGGCTTTTCTCAGATATTCGAAACCTTCTCCTGAATATTGATATTTTGTTCCTGGCTCAAATTCGAAATTCAATTTATTATCTTTATTCATCCAACGCCAGTTGGGAAATCCTGTCTGATGACTTAATATCAATCTCGTGGTCAGCTTTTTGTGACGGGAATCGTTCGCAATATCCGGGTCAATCCAATAGTTATCAAGCGGTTCATCAAGGTTCCATTCTCCAAGACTTACCAGGCGTAAAACTGTCATTGCTGTCACCGGTTTCGTTAAAGAAGCCACATTGAAAAGACTGTTATAAGCCGCTGACATTTTACCATTCTGAGTTCCGTAAACATTTATGCCTGTTAATTTTTCATCTTCAATCAAACCTAATCCTAAAGTCGGAATGTTATTATCTTTCATCAGTTGCTCAATGCTACTCGCTTTGTCATCCAATTTAGCATCGCCGTGGTCATAACTCAGGATATCGCTCATTATCCAGTTTCCATTTTTCTTGGTCCAAACTGTAGTGAATTTTGCCTGACCACCTAAAGCATCCTGCTTTCCTTTTTCACGGATAAAAAACCGATGCTCTCCGGATTGTATGGCGCCATATAATTCGCCATTATTGTAAAGTGGAAAAACTTCGAGACTGTTTTCAATAACTTTTCGGATAGGCTTTTGATTCGGGTTGCCGCAGATGTTTTGTTTGGTTCTTTCCAAGAATAATTTTTTGTCCTGAAAGCCACCTTTATCGTGATAAAATTTCAAATTATCACCCACTGATTTTTCCAGATAAGCGATATCACAATTATTGAATCCACGTTCAAAAAAAATACTGTCCTGCTTTTTGAGCTCTAGGAACAACGGTGAATTTTTATCAATCTGAGCTTTCAGATTTCCGATAGAAAGGAATAGAAAAAGGAAGATAATTCCGAATTGTTTTGTCATTGTTTTATTTTTGACAAAGGTTCAGAATTAATTGATATTAAGTCAAAAATTGAGCCCGACAATCACCCGACAATTGGCTGACAAGATCATAACAAATTGAAATCCAGATTGTAATAAAGACTTTGTTTTTTATCTAATTGATAAGCATTTCTAAGAATAATAAAAATATTCATTAATGTTAAAGCAATCATTGTTACCATTACTGACGCTTTACCAAGCTTTAAAATCACAACTAACATAAAAATAATTGGAGCAATAACAGCTAAAATAATTTGAAGCGAAATGATTTGTTTGACAAGTGGAGATTTCTGTTTTGAAATCAACATTATCAATAATGGAGGTAGAAAATTGGCTATCGGAAACCAACATAACGGAAGTGAAGATAGATTGATGATTTTGATTAAAGTCAAATTTTCAATCGTTTCATTTTCTATTGGTAAAACAGGTTCTTCAACAATTGGATTTTCTACAACAACTTCTGTCAGAATAATCGGCGTCAATAAATCCTTTTCAGAAACATCCAGACTTGAAGCCAAAGTTTTCAAAGTATAACCTTTCGGTTCAGTCCCGGCTTCGATACGTTGAATGGTTCTTACAGAAAGCCCCGACTTTTCAGCCAGTTCTTCCTGAGTCAGATTTTGTTTTTCCCTGATTTTCTTTAATTCCGACATCTGATTATAAATGATGAGCGATAAATGATTATTGATTTTGAAACAAATTTACAGAATCCGAAGTTTTAATTCTTAATTCAACAAAAAACCTTTCTGAAAATAGAAAGGTTTAGTATTTAGATAAATTTCAAATTATTTCTTTGCGATTGACCTGGAAATCACAATTTTCTGAATCTCCGAAGTTCCTTCGTAGATTTGAGTGATTTTGGCATCACGCATCATTCTTTCAACGTGATATTCTTTCACATAACCGTAACCTCCATGGATTTGAACCGCCTCTATCGTTGTATCCATGGCTACCTGAGAAGCATATAATTTTGCCATTGCGCCGCTTTCTGAGATATCTTTACCTTCATCTTTTTCTGCAGCTGCTTTGTAAATCAGCATTCTCGCCGCCATAATACTTGTGTGCATATCTGCCAATTTGAATGCAATTGCCTGGTGATTGATGATTTCTGTCCCGAAAGATTTTCTTTCTTTCGCATATTTCAAAGACAGTTCGTAAGCGCCGGAAGCAATACCTAAAGCCTGAGAAGCAATCCCGATTCTACCGCCATTCAAAACGGCCATTGCAAAATTGAACCCAAAACCGTCTTCCCCGATTCTGTTTTCTTTAGGAACTTTCACGTCAGTAAACATCAAAGAATGCGTATCACTTCCACGGATTCCCAATTTATCTTCTTTCTTTCCAACAACAAAACCTTCCCAACCTTTTTCTACAATAAAAGCATTAATACCTTTATGTTTTTTCTCAGGATTGGTTTGAGCGATTACAATATAATAAGTCGCATTTCCACCATTGGTAATCCAGTTTTTGGTTCCGTTCAACAAGTAGTAATCACCTTTATCCTCGGCTGTTGTTGACTGAGAAGTAGCATCAGAACCAGCTTCTGGCTCAGACAAAGCAAAAGCGCCAATCACTTCGCCACTCGCCAGCGGTTTCAGATATTTCATTTTTTGCTCTTCATTACAGAATTTTTCCAAACCTGCACATACCAGAGAGTTATTCACCGACATTACAACCGCTGCAGAAGCATCAACTTTAGCAATCTCTTCCATTGCCAAAACATAAGAAACACTATCCAGACCAGCACCACCGTATTTTGGGTCAACCATCATCCCGAGAAATCCCATTTCTCCCATTTTTTTAACTGCGTCGTGCGGAAACTTTTGTTGGTCATCTCGTTCTATAACGCCCGGCAAAAGTTCTGCTTGTGCAAAATCTCTTGCGGCTTGCTGAATCATCTGTTGCTCTTCTGTAAGATTGAAATCCATATGTTTTTGATTAAATTTTTCGTCCGTAAATTTAAACTTTTTGAGAAAATTTCAAAGGAAATTATAACATTTTGTTATCTTGGAAAAAAAAATTATATTTACGATAATGTAAACTCAATTTTAATAATATATTAATAAGGATATTTTATGAACGTTAAAAGAATATTTGACTTTTCCGCTTTGGCGATGGAAAAATTTCCGAAAGAAGATTGTCTTGTGACAAAAAAAAATGGAAATTGGAATAAAACATCTACGCTTGAGTTTATCAATCAGGGGAATAAGATTTCCAGAGGACTTCTGAAGCTGGGGATTAAACCAGGAGATAAAATAGGACTCATCACTTCTAACAACAGAACCGAATGGGCAGTGATGGACTTGGGGATCTCACAAATCGGAGTGGTTACAGTTCCCGTCTATCCTACAATTTCTGAGGAAGATTATGTTTATATTTTTAATAATTCCGAAATCAAATATTGTTTTGTTTCCGATGCCGAACTTTACAAAAAACTAACCAATGCAAAACCCAATATTCCTTCATTAGCCGGGATTTTTACTTTTGATGATGTAGATGGCGCACCAAACTGGAACGAGATTCTTGATCTTGGCGAAAATGACGCGACACAAATTGAAGTGGATGATTTGGCAAGAGCTATCAATCCTGAAGATTTGGCGACGATTATATATACTTCCGGAACAACCGGCAAACCGAAAGGTGTCCAGCTAACCCATAATAATCTGGTTTCTAACGTGACTGCAAGTACACCGAGAATACCAAAAGAAAAAGGATTGGACTATAAAGAAGTAAAAGCGTTGAGTTTCCTTCCGATTTGCCACGTTTTCGAAAGAATGATTTTTTATCTCTATCTAAGTAATGGGATTTCCATTTATTTCGCTGAAAGCATTGAGAAAATTGGTGAAAATGTCAAAGAAGTGAAACCTCAATATATGACGGTTGTCCCAAGACTGGTTGAAAAAGTTTACGATTCAATTTATAATAAAGGAACAGCTGCAGGCGGGTTAAAATCGAAAATTTTCCTTTGGTCATTAGGAATCGCAGAGAATTACGAATTAGGGAAACCAAAATCCTTTATGCACACGATTGCTGACAAACTGGTTTTCAAAAAATGGAGAGAAGGTCTGGGCGGAAATCTGATCACATTGGTTTCCGGTTCTGCTGCTTTGTCAAAACGTTTAAATACAATGTTCCACGCAGCAGGAATTCCGATTTTGGAAGGTTACGGATTGACAGAAACTTCGCCGGTAATTTCGGTGAACAGCTTTGGAAAAGTTAAGGTTGGTTCCGTTGGAATTCCTTTGGAAAATGTCAAAGTTAAAATTGAATCCGATGGCGAAATCGTAGTAAAAGGACCTTCTGTTTTTGAAGGTTATTACCGTGATGAGGAAAAGACAAAAGAAGCGTTTACCGATGACGGCTATTTCAGAACAGGTGACATCGGACATCTGGATGAAGATAATTTCCTTTTCATTACAGACAGAAAGAAGGAAATGTTCAAAACTTCAGGAGGCAAATTTGTTGCGCCGCAGGTCATTGAAAATCTAGCCAAAGCATCCAAATTTATTGAGCAGATTATGGTTGTTGGCGATGGTGAAAAAATGCCTTGTGCATTGATACAGCCGGATTTTGCTTATGTCAAAAACTGGGCGGAACTTCACAATGTTAAAATCATCGATTCACCAAAAGAAATTGCGGCCAATCCTGCCGTTAAATCAAGAATCGAGAAAGAAATTGAAAAAATAAACCAGCATCTTGGAAAATGGGAACAGATCAAGAAAATTGAACTAACTCCAAAAGTCTGGACAATTGATGACGGGCTGCTGACACCAACACTTAAACTGAAAAGAAAAGCGATTAAAGCAGAATTTCAGGATTTATATGACAGAATGTATAAAGAATAAACCGAAGCTATCCAATGGATAGCTTTTTTTATGCAAATATTAACATTCGGGAAGTTCATATTTATTTATATTTGCGCTAAACGGAAGTTTAAAATATAACAATCAATGGAAGTAAAAAGGATTTTCGATATTCTTTACTATTCGAAAGCTAATTTCGAAAAAAATGATTTTGTCTGTGATAAAAGAAACGGGAAATGGGAAAAGATATCAACAGAAAAATACATCGAAATTACTAATCAGTTATCAAGAGCATTATTAAAATATGGTCTCAAAAAAGGTGATAAAATAGGTCTTATATCCTCCAACAACAGAGTGGAATGGTGTTTTTTTGACCAGGCCGCTTTGCAGGTCGGTTTGGTTACGGTTCCTATTTATCCTTCGATTTCTGGTGAAGACTGTGTTTATAATCTGGAAAACTCCGATTCGAAAATCTGTATCGTTTCCGATGAAAAATTATTTGATAAAATCAATTTAATAAAAAATCAATTACCCGATTTGCAGGAGATTTTCACCTTTGATAAAGTCAGTAATGCTAAGAATTGGAAAGAACTTTTAGAATTAGGAAAAGAAACCGATAATCAACAGGAAGTCGATTCGATAAAAAATTCGATTTCTGAGAATGAACTGGCTTCGATCATTTACACTTCCGGAACCACCGGCAAACCAAAAGGCGTGATGCTGACACACAAAAATATAGTTTCCGATGTCTTAGGATGCGAAGACAGAGTGCCTTACAAAGATTCAAAAAACAGAGCTTTGAGCTTTCTTCCGCTTTGCCACGTTTACGAAAGAATGGTTTTGTATCTTTTTATGACCAATGGCATCTCGATGTATTTTGCAGAAAGTAACGAAAAGCTCAGCGACAATCTGAAAGAAGTGAAACCACAATATATGACCGTTGTTCCAAGAATGGTAGAAAAGGTTTACGACGCGATTTACAAAAGAGGAACGGAAGCCGGCGGCATCAAATCCAGGATATTTCTCTGGTCTCTTAAAGTCGCTGAAAAATATAAAATCGGTGATTCAAAATCTTTGGCTCATATCATTGCGGACAAATTGGTTTTCAGCAAATGGCGAGAAGGTCTTGGTGGTAACATTATCACATTGGTTTCCGGTTCGGCGGCTCTGTCCAAACGATTGAACACGATGTTTCACGCAGCAGGAATTCCGATTCTGGAAGGTTACGGTTTAACAGAAACCTCGCCTGTAATGGCTGTGAACAGTTTCGGATTCACTAAAATCGGTTCGGTTGGAAGGCCTATCAAAAATATCGATGTGAAAATCCAGGAAGATGGTGAAATAACCGTAAAAGGCCCGACTGTGACACAAGGTTACTATAAAGATGAGGAAAAAACCAAAGAAGCTTTCACGGAAGACGGTTATTTCAAAACGGGTGATATCGGAATGCTGGATGAAGATAATTTCCTTTTCATTACCGACAGGAAGAAAGAGATGTTCAAAACTTCCGGCGGGAAATATGTTGCACCTCAGGTGATTGAGAATCTTGCGAAAGCTTCACAATTTATTGAACAAATAATGGTAGTTGGCGATGGCGAAAAAATGCCGACAGCTTTGGTTCAGCCCGATTTCGAATTTGCAAAAAACTGGGCTGTTAAAAATAATATCAGTATTGGAAGTTCTCCGGAAGAAATTGCCAATTCCAAAGAACTGAAGGCTGAAATCGAGAAAGAATTATCGAAAATCAATGCTCATCTAGGCAAATGGGAACAGGTGAAAAAAATAGAATTAACACCTGAAATATGGACTGAAGATAACGGCTTGCTCACACCTACTCTAAAATTGAAAAGAAAAGTCATCAAAGAACATTTTATCAAATTGTACGATAAACTCTATGACAGATAGTTTGTGTTGAAGCGTTTTTAGAGTTTTAGAGAGATTAAAAATATTATGATTATTACCAGAACAGAATTAATAAAAATCTGTGACAAATTTCTTGCCGACGAGTTGAGTAAAGACGAACTTATTCATTTTGCAACAACGGTGATGTTTGATGATGAAGATAAATATGAATGTGAAGATGAACTGGTGGAAGAAATTCTTTCGCAATGGGATAATACACAAACTCAATCAAAAATCAATATAACAAGTATCCGGTTTTTAAGAAACGCACTTTCAGAAATTGAATAAAAAAATGCTTCAGAAATCTGAAGCGTTTTTTTTATTTTTTATCTGCTAACTTACTCCAGGTATGCAGAATATAAACGACAATGATTCCTAAAATTCCTGAGGAAATAGAGAATATGAATTTTGTATTTTCATCATCAAAAAATCCTGCTCTCCAATCGATGGCGTAGAAACTTATACCAATAAAAATAATAAAAAGGATCAAGAATACTTTATAAAATGTCTTCATTTTTCAATCTGATTAAAAGTGAATATAATTCTGAAACAGTTGTGCAAAGTTAGCAGTAAATAATTTAATAGAGATGGCTAAAAGCACAATTCCGAAAACTTTTTGTAAAACCTGCAAAGAACCTTCGCCCATTTTTCTTTCGATCCAAGGTGCCAGTCTCAAAACGATGTAAACCAAAATTGTGTTAAGGACAATGCCGCAGATGATATTAATATCATGATATTCTGCTCTCAGAGATAAAGTTGTGGTCAATGTTCCGGCTCCGGCAATTAGAGGGAATGCAATAGGAACAATGGATGCAGCTTGCGGCTGGTTGGTTTTATGAATTTCTATTCCCAATATCATTTCGATAGCAATAATGAAGATTACAAAAGCTCCGGCAATCGCAAATGAATTGACATCCACACCTATAAATTTCAAAATGTTATTTCCGATAAAAAGAAAAGAGATCATCAATAAGCCTGCAACGATAGCCGCTTTTTCTGACTCGATTCTTCCAAATTTTTGTCGTAATGAAACAATAATCGGGACAGAGCCTAAAATGTCAATAACTGCAAACAAAACCATAAACGCGGTCATTGTTTCTTTGATAGAAAATTCTTCCAGGAATTCCATAACTTTATTTTTAAAGATTTCGCAAAAATATAAATTATTTTTGAAAAATCCTTAAAGTAATTTATAAACCTCTTTGATATCGTCTAAAATCTCAGCTTGTTTTTCTTTTGTAGAAAACGGTGAAAACTTTTCAATATTCACTTCGGTAATCAACTGGTTATATTTTTCATAAATACTAAGGCCGAAGTTAGCTTTCAAATACTCAGAAAAAGTCGATGAATAATGATCCTGGCAATATTGATCTGCATCTGTTTTTAATTCTTCGAAAGCCTGGAAAAATTGAGAAGCATCCTCTCCATTCAATCTGTTGTGCAAATAATTAAAATAAGAATCTGTGTCAAATTTTTTCTTATTTCTCAACAGCTCTTCTGTCTCCTCAATATTAATGATCGGTTGATGAGCAACAGTTTTTTTCTCTAATTCCGATTTCTTTTTTTCTTTGCGTCGTTTATTAAAATAAATAAATACAATTGCACCAAAAGCAATAATCAGCAGATTACCAAAAATCCCTAACCAATTGAAAGATTTATGTTCTTTAATTTTAAGTTTCTGTGTACTCATAACCGGTGAGTCTACTTTTTCCAATACATTATTAGTATATTCATTCACCTTCTGCAAAGTTGATTTTGCATTAGCAATGTCCTGAGCATTGACTGCATTAAGTGCTAAAAATTTGGAACCAATCTCTATATATTTTTCTTGCTTTGGATCAAAGTATGAAAAATCCTCTGTTGAGATTCTGATGTCACCGCGTTTTTTTGGAATAATAACATATTGCGCTTCAACCTCACCTTCTATTCCTTCTGTCGTAGCAATAGAATTGTTAATAATTTTGGGTTCGAAAGTCTCATAATCGGAAGAAGGCAAAATTTTAGGCAGAATTGACGGAGACAAATTTCCATTACCTTTGATTTTCACTGCTACATTAAAAGCCTTATTGATCTCAAAGTTTTCTTTATTTTTATCAATAAGTTCAATTTTGGCTTCGAATTTCCCAACTGCATTATTGAAACTCTCGGGCGCGCCTTCCGGAAGTTTCTTTACATTAATTTTAACTTTGTTGGAAGTAAGCATGTTTTTGTGATTGGAAAGAGGAACTTCTGCCGGCGGAATATCTAAAACTCCCACGGTTTTCGGAACAATGACAAACATTGCTACAACCTGAGAAGAAAAATCATTGTCTGTTTCTTCTATCGATTCATCAACATTGGCAATGGATCTTATTACAAAGTTTTTTGTATGCTCAAATTTTGCAGGTTCTAAGTGCCTGAAACCGGAAATATTTCTGGAAAATGCCTTCAGTACAGCAATGACAGGTTCATTTTTGTAAACATCCCTATCAGCAACCTGCATATTGACATACATATTTTTGGAAAGATTATTAACAGTTGCCAGAGCTTTTTTCTCCGGCTCTTTCACAATAATATCAATAGGTTCGGTCTTATAAACTTTCCCATTAACTTTAACCAAAGCAGATCCAACACGCAGACTTCCAGCTTGTTTTGGATCAAGTGATACCTGGCATACAATCTGGTTGATTCTTATTTTTTTTACAGGATCTATAAATGTGCTCTGCTCAGACGAAACAGCAAAATCAAATTTTGACAAATCAGGAAGTTTGATAGGCGTTTCCATAGCCAGATCTTCCCCGAATATTTCCAGTACAACCGTAAAAACAAAAGGATTATTTACACGTGCTTCTTTGGTATTAACCTCAGAATAAAGATTAACCTGAGCAAACGAATAAACCGATGCTAAAAGGAATAATATGTATAAATTTTTTCTTATCATTTACCAATCCTTTTCGTTGCTTTGCGGCATCGAATTGGCTTTTTTGTTTAATATTCTTCTTGCAGTCTCTCTTTCGCGGTTTTCTATATCGCGCAAAATCATTTTCTCTGCTTCTTCCGGAATTTTATTTTCCTGTTTCTTAGGCTCATTAGGTTTTCCCTGACTTTCGCCTTTTTTCTGGTCGCCCTGTCCGTTTTGCTGATTTTTGTTTTGATCACCTTTTCCGGACTGATCTTTATTTTTTTGATCCTTACCTTCTCCTTTCCCCTTATTTTGATCCTGCTTTTGCTTTTCTTTTTTCTCTTTATCCTTCAGCATTGCAATCTCATAATTCTTTCTGACAGTCTCATTGTAAGGATCCTGCTTCAAAGACTGTTTGTAATAATCCGCCGCTTTTTCCGGATTATTGGACTGCATCGATACATTCCCAAGATTATAAAGTGCAGCAGCTTTCTCATACTTACTTTTAGTCAGTGTTACGGATTTTTGATATTCTGCAGCAGCCTCTTCATATTTCTTACTTTTGTAAAGCGCATTTCCAAGATTATAATGCGCTGTGTAATTTCCGTTTTTTACTGCAATAGCTTCAACATACTTGCTTGAAGAAGCATCATATTCTTTGGCATCAAATTTTTTATTACCTTCATAAACCAGAGCATTATAACTCTTCTGTGCAATCAAGAATTGCGAAGAAAAAACAAGGCTTAATACAAGTAATAAAAATCTAAAATCCATTATTGCAAAATTATCCGTTTTATTGTTAAAATCAATACATTAAAAGTTAAAATTGGGTTAAAAAAACATGTCATAAACGCCCTTGAATAAGGCATTTTGTAGATTTTTATCTACAAATAAAAATAAAAAATCATTGATATTTTTACCAATGATTTCTGAATTCACTAAAAAAAACGAATTTAAATTATTAAAATTTACTTTAAATAAAATTAATAAAAACCTATATTACAAAATATTATAAGTTTTATTTGAATTAAATTCTACCAATCTTTCTTTTTAAGAATCCAGTAACTGCCTACAATAAAAACCGTAGCCCAGATCAAACATGCAATGACACTTTCCCAAGGGTAAACAAATTTAAATTCGATGCCAAATATCTGAGCCAGTTTTGTTCTCACTAGCGGCGAAGGAATTAGTCTGGACATACTTTCCAGCGGCAGAAAATCAGAATAGAAAGTATGTGTATTCAAAAGTCTTTCGCGTTCGATATCGTTAACATTTTTAATAATGCTAATATGCTCTATTCCACCAATAATTTTCTCAGCAAACCACACCATAAAAAAGCCAAGAAACACAAATATCGACTTCCTGAACAAAACGGATAAAAACATCAGAAAAGAGAAGAATGTAAACAGCTTCAGAAAATAATTGAAAACAAAATACACTTCTTTAAAAATCAAATGACTATCCTGTGTTGTAGAATAACTTTTCCCTAAAATAAAAGCTATCACAAAAACCAGAAATGTAGAAAAAGTTGTAAAAACGAGAATTGTCAGCAATTTGGAAGCAATAAATTCTTCCTTACTCAATCCGTCAATCACATTCTGCTTAAACATCCTGTTATTGAACTCCTGACAGATTGAAAAGACAATAATACAGCCAAGGAAGACCTTCAACAATGCAACCGTATAAGTCGTAAAATTCCACACACCGGGAAAATCGTACATGCCCTGCTCTTTGAGATTGATTGTTTGTCCAAAAATATCAAAATCAATTAGCCCGATGAACAAAAGGACTACAAGAATGACAAAATATAAACCCGCAAATACCTTAAATGGTACATAATTGAGGTTTTTGAGATATTCTAATTTTAAAAGGCGTATCATAAGTTGTTTTGTTTTACAAGTTCCAGGAATTGAGTTTCAAGGCTTTCTCTTTTCTTCTGAAGATGAGAAAGCGAAATCCCATTTTCAAATAGTTTTTTATTAAGTTCCGATGCAGATATATCTGTAGAAATCTGAGCAATAATCAGATGATCCATTTCTTTTACTGATGAGAAAATCCCAAAAGATTCCAGCACGGAAACAAGCTCCATAATGTTATCCGCTTTCAGCTCAAAAAAACCTTTTGTATTGCTCATGGCATCAACGGAACCTGAGTAGATCGCAGTTCCCTGTTTCAGGACAATCACATGAGAACAGATTTTCTCGATCTCATCCAGAAGATGACTCGCCACAATAATTGTTGTTCCGGATTTAGCAATCTTGTTGATGATTTCTCTGATTTGAATTATTCCTTCGGGATCAAGACCGTTGGTTGGTTCATCTAAAATCAGAACTTCCGGATTAGCCAACAAAGCAGACGCAATTGCAAGCCGCTGTTTCATTCCCAGAGAATAAGTTTTAAACGCATCTTTTTTTCTGTCCAGAAGATTAACCACTTCCAAAACGGCATCAATTCTACTTTTAGGAGCACCTTTGATTTCGGCAACGATTTCAAGATTTTTTTCGGCACTCAGATAAGGATAGAAATTGGGCTGTTCTATAATGGCGCCGATTCTTTTGAGTGTGTTCGTATCTGTTCCTTCTTTTCCAAACCATTTCCAGCTACCGGAAGTTGGATTGATTGTAGACAGCAACATCCCGAAAGTGGTTGATTTTCCACTACCATTTGGTCCCAAAAGACCATAAACATTACCTTTTTCTACATCGAAGGAAATATTATTAACCGCAATGTGTTTAAACTTTTTGGTCAGGTTTTTTACTTCCAAGATTTTTTCCATAGAATATTTTATATAAAAGTCTTATAACCGATAGAAATGTTACGCCGATTTGTATAGTTTTTGTTAATTTTCTGAAAAGATTTAAAAATGACTCAAAATATCACTGAATTTTCTAAAAAACTAAATATCTCCGAAGAAAGCATCAAGCAGTTTATCCAGGATTTCAATCTAGAAATCTCAGACTGCCTTTCTCCAAATCTCGGTATTACTCAAATTTTTGAAAAATTTGCCGATGAAAATAAAGAATTTCTAAAAAAATATGATGAAGATCTGAATAGAGAAAAAACAGCAGACGAGATTGCCGAAAACATCCATCAGCCTACAGAAAAAGTAGAGCAAATCATTCAAAATCAATTTCCTAATATTTATGATAATGGCATTTACAGGTCGTCGATCTCAACATTTGGGATAGATAATCAGCTTGGTGGTGATTATCAGTTTATTTATAATTATTTTGGGAATAAAACAGAACTGAAACATAGGGATTTCATCGGTTACAGAGATTTATTTTTTTACATTTCTGATATGCTGGAACCATTTATCAATCCTGAACAGTCTAAAAACTGGGGTATCCAAAAAGCGGCAGGAATTGTAGTTTATGGACCTCCTGGAAGCGGTAAAATCTTCTGGGCAAAAAAAATTGCAGAAATGATCGACTTTGATTTTTTCGAAATTCGGAAGTCTCAACTCAAATCAATTTTGATTAATGATAAAAAGCTGAACTTTGATGAATACCTTTCCCAGATGCTCAAAAAGGATAAGGTTGTATTGTTCCTCGAAAATTTTGATGACATAATGATGTTCAAACAGGACAATCAAAACATCATTCAGGATTACGAAGATGTTAAAGAAAGCATACTTCACAGCATCGAAAAATTTGAAAAAGAAAATGTGCTAATGATTGGTTCTGCAAAAGAACTGGCTGAGATAGAATCTGAGATTTTAGCTCCGGGAAGATTTGATGTTCTGATTCCTATTTTCCCTCCGAACAAACAGGAACGTGCAGAAATGCTTCTTTTCAATATGACAAAAAACCTGAGTAAGGATGCGACATTATTAAAAATTTTACAATATAATCAGGCTGATCAAATCCCATTCTGGAAAGAAACTGCAGAAAAAATGAAAGTTTTTTCTAACACAATGCTGGTCGATTTCACGCAAAGTCTCAAAAAAAGAATCAGAAGTTTGTATTTGAAAAACAAAACTGAAAATATCCGGATCAGCCAAGGGATTCTCGACGCTTGTTTAAAAGAATCAGCTTCTAAGCTCACTGGCGAATATCTCAATAATGTTCAGGAGTTTCTATCTGAAGCTGAAGATAATTCTTACGATCGATTTGCAGGAAGAATTGAAGATCTAAAACAGGAACTGGAAACTTACAAAGCCAAAGAAGAACCTGTAAGAACCATTGGTTTTCATCCGGACGACAAATAAAAAGCCTGAATTAATCAGGCTTTCATTTTATAAGAAATTTGGATTTTGTCGATTAGGTTTTGGATTATCAACATTATCAATCTGTTTGGAAACAGCCATTGCCGCAACAAGGTCATTGAGCATTGTGCTGGCAGCGGTTGGTGTATTCGGCAACAAAACAAGATTTGATCTATTATTAGCACCAATTGATTGCAATGTGTCATAATGCTGAGTTACAACAATCAACGCAGAAGCTTCATGCGGTTCAATCTGGACGCTGTTGAGCATTTTCACAGATTCTTCCAAACCTTTCGCAATTTCACGTCTTTGATCCGCAATACCCTGCCCCTGTAATTTTTTGGATTCAGCTTCGGCTTTTGCAACAGCTACAATTCTGATTCTTTGCGCCTCAGATTCATATTCAGCAGCAGTTTTTTCACGTTCAGCAGCATAGATTCGGTTCATAGCGTGCTTTACTTGTTCGTCAGGATCGATATCAGTCACCAAAGCTTTAATAATATCATAACCATAACTTTGCATTGCTTCCTGAAGTTCTCCTTTTACGGCAATTGCAATATCATCTTTTTTTACGAAAACATCATCCAGTTTTAATTTAGGAACTTCCGCCCTTACAACATCGAAAACATATGAAGTAATCTGATCCTGAGGATTCTCCAATCTATAATAAGCATCCCCAACCTGGGTTCTGATTACCTGATACTGTACGGAAACCTTCATTTTGATAAAAACATTATCCAACGTTTTGGTATCGATCATTACATCCAATTGCTGAATTCTAAGATTCATTCTTTTGGAAATCTGATCGATAAACGGAATCTTAAGATGAAGTCCGGCGTGTCTCACAGAACGAAATTTACCCAAACGCTCAACAATCGCTGCAGTTTCCTGTTTAACAGTGAAGAACGAAGCAAATAATGTTATTAATCCAAAAAAGACAATAAAACCAATGTATATCATAATTTGTAATTTTTCTTAAAGATAACTTTTCCCCATGAAAACAGCAAGTTTTATTAATAACAGGATTCTTTATGAAAAATCAAGCTAATTAAATAATATTCATACTAAAAATCACAAAAAACACCATTAAAAAACTCATATCTGTAAAGATTTCCTAAATTTGTTATAATAATAAATCTAATATGAAGAAAACACTACTATTTGTTGTTGCAGCCTTTGCAATAGCACCATTTCTCAGAGCTCAAAACGTAACGGTTTTTAATGATGTTCCATTCTATAGCATGTATCATTATCTTGGAGCAGGAGAATCTTTACCTCCTGAAGCATATTCGCAGATCCCAAACGGAGCCATTCGATTGCACGCTTATGAACAGGACATTATTTCCCGAAAACTGACAGATAACGAAATTGCATCTATCGGAAGCAATGTAAAAATGAATATTGTTTTAACTGCCGCTTGTGATAACTATGACAGACTTGCCGGCGTTAATCTGGTTCTTGTACCAAAAGGAAGCACAAGTTATACTTATAATCAGGCTGACATCAAGCGTATCGAAATTGGAAGATTCATTACACCATTTATGAATAAGAATATTTCACCAACTCAGGTTCCTTACAGCTATCAGGTTGACAATATATCTAATATTTTACATGACACTTCGCTTGCATCCGGTTATGATTTTTGGATTGAATTCCGGGCAGACGGCTATTCTGCTGCTGCTCAAACGCAAGTATCGGGCTGCGCAGACAGAACAGATGTTTTCCGTGGAAATCTGGAATTTGTGACCAGCGGAACCGCAACATCATCACAGAATTTCTTTTTACCCTTATCTTATCGTCAGAATCTGAATAATTATAACGCCACCGATGTTCCCGGACAAACAACCAGGATTGTAAACTTCACACTGGATCAACCGGTTCAGAACGCAGTTTTATATCTGGTTACTTCCAATCACGGCTCTAACTCAGGCGGTGAAGAATACGTGAGAAGACAACACTTTGTATATCTGGATAATCAGTTGATCCATGAATATAAACCTGGCGGAAAAACCTGTGAAGACTACAGACAATATAACACCCAGGGCAATGGCATCTACGGAACAACTGTGAAACCGCTAAGAAACTGGATGAACTGGAACAATTGGTGTCCAGGAGATGCCGTTCCAAATCGTGAGGTTATGTTAGGTAATCTTCCGGTGGGATCTCATTCTATTAAAATTGATGTTCCAGATGCGGTTTTTAAAGACGGGCAGGGTTATTTTCCGATTTCTATGTACATACAGAATCAAAAAAGCGGACAGATCATTTGTGCTGCACCTACACAATTCCAAATTACAAGTCAGGTTGGACAGGAAATTAATATTTCATGGAAAGAGAATGGAAATGCTAACCAATGGGAAACAATCTGGTCTAGAAAAAACGTATATACATCAGACTATGAAGATATTCATCAGATATCAAATATCCCCGTAGATTCTAAAAATGAACTTACAAAAAACTGGTTATATGAGATGTATGTTAAGTCAAAATGCATTAACGACAACATAAACAGCCTTTGGGTTGGCCCAATTTATTCTACTGTTATCAAATTAGGAACTGATGAAGCTAATGCAAAAAAATCTTCGGTCTATCCAAATCCTGCAAAAGATTTTATCAATATCAATTCAACTGCAAAAGTGAGTAAAGTTTCTGTTTATAATACAGATGGTAAAATCTTGTTAGAAGATAACTCTACAAAAATTAATCTTTCAAAATTACAGCCGGGAGTTTATCTGATGAAAATCGATTTCGCTGATGGTCAATCGGAAACACAAAAAGTCATTAAACGATAATTAATCATCTAGAATATTAAAATTCCTGCTTATTTCTAAGCAGGAATTTTTTGTTAGAAAATATTTAAGTTCTACAATCGTTTTTATAAGATGAGACATTTCTATTATTTAATTTTCCTCTTTTTTATTTCCTGTAAAACTTACACTTCTTCCAAGACAGAGTTTTCAACCTATTCCAATCAAAATCACATCGGGATAAAGAAAGTTTATAATCTAAGATATCTAGGCGGTATTAAAAATTCTGAAGGGAAAATTCTGAAAGACAGTTTAATCTACCGAAGCGGAAACCTTCACAACCTTAGAAAGTCTTCTTTTGATGAATTGACCAGAATGAAGATAAACAAAGTTATTGATCTTAGAACAAAGCAGGAAATTGCAAAAGAACCAGATCAACTGCCTAAGAATATGATTTATAAAGTTTATTCTGCTTTTGAGGATAAAAATGATGAAATGAGAAATGCAAAACAACTAGCTTTGAAAGGAAAAATAAGTGAGAATGATGCTGATAAAAGAATGATAAAATTTTATACAGATTATGTTTCTGAAAATCCCGAAATCATTAAGAAAATCATTACTGAAATCCTCAATTCCGATCAACCAATACTCTACCATTGCACAGCAGGAAAAGACCGAACCGGAATAATTACAGCCTTGATTCTGAAAGTTCTAAAATTTGATGATGCCGTAATTTTTGAAGAATACCTACAATCCAACAATCTTCGAAGCAAAATTATTCAGAAAAGATTGAATCTTGCTGATAACTTTCATTTTATATTTCCAAAATTAGATATGGGTGTTATTGAAAAAACAAGTTGGGTTGAACAGAATTATCTCCAGTCGGCTTTTGATGAAATCGACAAACAATATGGATCAATCGACAATTACATTCATCAAGTTCTGGGAATTTCCGATGAGCAAAGAGAGATTTACATTCAGAAGTTTTTACAATAAAAAAGCAGTCCGGTTGGATTGCTTTACTTTTTATCTGTTGATTTGTTATCCGTTTTATCTTTTTTTCTTCCCGAATTGATAAGGCTCTGATTAATGATATACTCAAGCTGACCGTTTACACTTCGGAATTCATCAGCTGCCCATTTTTCCAGCAATTTATACATCTCATCATCTAGCCGTAAAACAAAACTCTTCTTCATCAATGCTAGATTTAATTAATTATAAAGTGTTCCTGCATTCAGAATGGGCTGAGCCGCTTTTTCGCCACACAAAACCACCATCAGATTACTTACCATTGCTGCTTTTCTTTCGTCATCCAGTTCAACAATATTTTCCGCAGATAATTTTTTCAATGCCATATCAACCATTCCAACAGCACCTTCAACAATTTTTGCTCTAGCAGCCACAATCGCAGTTGCTTGTTGTCTTTGTAACATTGCTCCAGCAATTTCTGACGCATAAGCCAGATGACTGATTCTAGCTTCCTGAACAATAATTCCCGCCGTAGAAAGCCTGTCTGTCAATTCTTTTTCAAGAATATGATTGACATTATCTCCGCCATCACGCAAGGTAATTTCCGCATTTTCGTCCTCTAGATTATCATAAGGAAAGCTTACTGCCAAATGCCGAACAGCTGCCTCGCTTTGGATTCTCACATATTCCATGTAACGTTCCACATCAAAAGCTGCTTTGTAAGTGTCACCAACTTTCCAAACAATTACAGCGCCGATTTCTATCGGATTACCCATTTTATCATTCACTTTCAAGGTTTGTCCTTGTAGGTTTTCAGAACGAAGACTCATTTTCTGAGTCGAATATAACGGGTTGATAAAAAACAATCCATTATCTTTCACCGTTCCAACATATTTACCAAAAAAGCTAAGCACCCTGGAATGGTTCGGCTGGATGATCATTAAGCCTTTCAAAAAAAAGATAAAAGCTAAAAAAGAAATAGCCGCAAAAAACATAGAAGCGGGATTTCTATTACTCGCACCGTTAATAAAAAGAAAAACACTTAATCCAAAAAGGACAAGACTGATTACTAACGCCAAATAGCCAGACAAAGGTTTTACAATTTTTTCCATAATGTATTAATTTGATATTAATTTGATATCATAAATATACAATTTATTTTAATACAAATAATAAAAAAAACCGAACTTATCAAAAGTCCGGTTAATTTATGTAAAAAGTCTTAAGGATCTACCTGTGTCCTTTTTTCTTGTTTTTCATTTAGTTTTTTATACTTAAACCAAGCCGCTACTGACAATGTCAGCATATAGCCCAAACTTATGTAAACCCAAAGTGGCAAAGGAATTGGATCGCCTTTGGCGTATGAGTGCAATCCTGACAAATAATAATTCACTCCGAAATAGGTCATCACCATAGAACAGAATGCGAACATCGTTACCACATGGAAAGTATATCTGCCTCTCAATCCCGGAACTAATCTCATGTGAATTACAAAGGCATAAACCATAATGGAAATGAAAGCCCAGGTTTCTTTCGGGTCCCAGCTCCAGTAACGTCCCCAGGATTCGTTGGCCCAGATTCCTCCTAAGAAGTTTCCGATAGTAAGAGCTAGCAATCCAATATTAAGAGACATTTCGCTAACGATTGCCAATTCTTTAAGTGTTGTGTCATTATGTTTTTTAAACACATTTTTATTGGCGATTACATAGAAAATCAAGGAAATCATTGCAATGAGCATCGATAAAGAGAAAAAACCATAACTCGAGACAATGATTGCAACGTGAACTACCAACCAGTAAGATTTAAGAACCGGTACCAATGGTGTAATTTGTGGATCTAATGCCGAACCGCCGTGTGCGAATCCCATCATAATTACTGCAACCAAAAATCCTGCTGCAGGAATCAAAGCGTTGGCATTTCTGTATAAAGCGTAGCCTGCTGTAATTCCCACCCAAGAGATAAAGACAATTGCCTCATAACCATTACTCCAAGGTGCGTGACCAGAGATATACCACCTTGCAACCAACCCTAAGAAATGTAAGACATAACCAACAGCTCCGATATAAATGATACCTTTTTTAACATTATGAAGAATTTTATTTGGTTTAAATAACTCTATAAACCCTAGAACTAAAAGCAAGCCACCAATGATGGTGTAGAAAATCAATAATTTGAAGTTGATATCCAGTTGATTCATCAAAACTTCTACTTTTACCTTTGTTTCGGAAGGCACTACATTTTTACCCCATTTCTGTTGATACTCTTCTACTTTTTTAAGTTCTGCATCTGCCTTAGCCCAGCTTCCGCCTTGGGTTGCTAAAAGTACGCTTGACAAATATGGCCCTAAAACAGCCTGAGCATTTTCGTCCGGTTCAAAAGAAGGTGTCATTACAGAATTCCACGTGTGATTCGGGTCATTTTTAACAGGAACCGTCCTGAAATACTGGTAAGACATGATTCCGTTCAATACCTGAACTTTATCATTTAGTTTGATAACTGCTTCGTCATATCTTGTTCTCTCAGACGCCTTTTTACGGAAAGCATCATTATAATCATCTTCCAGGACGAAACGAAGATTACCATTTTTATCGGCAGGGAATAATTTAATCAAACTTGTAAAACCTTCATCCGTTGCTTTTGTTTTAGCTCTGAGGTCTTTTCCGACTTTTCCGGCAGTTTCAATTTTAATGATATTGACCTGAGCCCAAAACATCGGATCTATTGTAGCTGCCAAAAACCATTGGTTGGCATCAAGATCCTGGAATTTGGAACGTGAAGTTAATTTATGTAAAATATCAAGCGCCTGGGTATTTGCAGGAACAATACGACCTTCATAATTTTGAACTAATAAAGATCCAAACTTGTCTGCATGCTCTTTGTTGATTGTAATGTTTTTTACCATTTCATCAGCATCCAAAACCATTGGATTTTTACCTGGAGCCGGTTTTGCTTCAGTTGAATGAGAATGATTCTCATGACTTCCGTCTTTGCCGTGCATATCGATTTCCTGTGCATTAAGCCCAAAACTTAATAAAAGTAAAAGAACTGCAGCTGTTTTTTTCTTGCTGATGGTTTTCAGCATTTGATTCAGGCTCCAGAAACGAGAACCTTTCCAGAACAAGGTTACAAACATTCCTAAAAACAAGAATGCATAACCGATATAACTAATCAAAGTTCCCCAGAAATCGTGGTTGACAGAAAGAACGGTACCTTTTCTGTCCGGGTCAAAACTTGCCTGGAAGAATCTGTAACCTTTATAATTAAGAACATGATTCATATAGATATTGTAAGGCGTTTCTTTTCCTTCATCAACGATTCTAACATGAGATTCATAAGCTGACGGCGAAGAACTTCCCGGATAAGTTTCCATCACAAATTTCTCCAGTTTAAGTGCAAAAGGCTGCGTGAAATAAATTTTCGGCCCGAATCCTAACATGATATCCAAACCATCTAAGTGAATCTGCTTGTAATTATTCGGGTTTCCTTTTTCTACAACCAAATCAACAACCTGCTTAGTCTTCGGCCCGGCAACTTCTACTTTCAACATATCCGGAACATCTTTATCTTTTTGTTTATCGCCTTCGTAAGCAACTAATTTTCCGCGTTTCGTCCCTTCAGGAATTACCAATTTCAACTGGTCGATGGTATAAAGACTTCTCAACGCCAAAGGTTGAAATTCATCTTTTTTAGTGGTTCCCGTCGCCTGGGTTGCCATCGTCATATAAGAAGCATCGCTCGGCGTTTTGATGTAAAGCTGTCCGTCTTTTTTCTGAAATTCAACGGCACCTTCAATCGCAGTTCTGTTGTAGCTTACCAAAGTCCCGTTGATGTTCTGAACCTCACCTTCTGCCAAATAGATGTTCTGACGTCCGCCCATATCACCGGTTGAAACCAGATGCAAATATTCTTTTCCAGCTTTGTCAACAACCAGGCTGTCTTTTTTTCTTTGAATATAATCAAGGGTTTTTACAACGATTTTTTCTTTTCCAAGGAAATCATAAGTTGCCTTGAAATCGTGATGAAGCGGTGACATCAGGTAAGGAACATCATGATAATTCTGTTGCTCTCCTTTTTCCTCGATTTTGATTTTGAAAAAATGTTTGTCTGTTACAATTTCGTTAGATGTTTCACCTTCGCGGATATGCATTGTTCCTTCAAAACTGATGTAACGTGTTATTGCTCCACCAATGAAAATCAGGATGAAAGCCAAGTGGAAAACCAAAACCGGCCATTTTTCCCTTCTCCAGAGTCTGTATCTCCCGATGTTTCCAATGAAGTTGAGAATCAACAAAAACATGATAGCCTCAAACCATTTTGCTTCGTAGATAAGAGCTTTTGCGGTTGGCGTTCCATAATCGTTTTCAACAAAAGTGGCAACTGCCATAGAAATTGCGAAAATCAGCAACAACACAGCCATCATTCGCGTAGAAATAAGAATATCCTGAATCTTTTTCATTCTGAAAGTTATGATTCGCAAAAATAAGGATGATAATTTGATTGGGCTAATTAAAACATCGATTTATGATTTTTTTCATTTAAAAGAAAGATTTAAATTGACTTTGGCCAATTCCAGGATTTATAAACAATTATCGCAGTTACCAAACTCTCTAAAAATGCAAGGAATACATAAAACGTTTTCCATGCAGATAATGATGAAATCCCGACTAATAAAGTAAAAACACTAAAGAACAGCCCCCAAATAATATTAAGCCATTTGGCAAAATTTGCTTTGAGCATAAGGTTTAAAAAGATTAATAGTGCAGGAATTGCAAGAAGTACAGTGGCTAGAAATAATTTCCCAGGATTATCCAACATATTCTGACCGTTTAACAACCCATTTACCTTTCCGGGAACATACAGCTCAAAATAATCTCCATAAATGTATAAAAACATAACACCAGTCCATAATGCGGATAGTTGAAGTTTTATATTGATCTTATGATCTTGTAATTCTGTTTTCATAATTGTTTATTTATATTTTTTAAGTTTTTGTTTTTCTCGCTCCTACAACCAATAACCAAAAGCAAATACTGAATTCACCTACTGTGGGCAATAACTTGAGATATTGTAAAACACCAACACTTTGATAATCAACAAATAAAGTATTTCCGAAAAAATTAATTAAATACCCAAAACATCCGACCATCAATAAGACTCCAATAATCTTGGGGTAGAATCCTGATCTGAAGATCAAAAAACCAAAAGGTAACAGCCAAAGCCCCCAGAATATAGTAAGAATAAAAATCCCATTATCGTAATTATTGAGAAGCTCCATAATTTTTTCCGATTTTTGAGCCAGATCCGATGTATTATCTTTAATTAAATCAAGAATAGCATATTTATTTATTAAGTTGTAAAATGAGACCGGAACGCTGATCAACGCAAGAATCATCATTACTCTTGCGACGAAAATATCTACTGTACGTAATATTTGATATAAGAAAATTACCAAAAATGTGAAAGCAAGATAACATATTACACTACTAGCCAAGCTGATTCTGAACATGCCGGTTTTTTGACTTATATTTTGAGCCGTCTCTAAAGCATTGCCGTAGACGAACAAATTTTTCGGAACATACATCAAGCTGAACAATCCGGTGATAATGACTATTAAATAAAGCATACCGGCAATTCTAGATAATAACATTCGGTTCTCTGTCATAGTTTTATTTTTATTGAATATGTCTGGGAATTTTTTTTTTTGTTACTAGCCTGACAATTAAAAATAAGTTTATCACAAAATCCTTTCTTTATTTTTATCCGAAAGAAAAAACATTAAATTTGCAACTATTGACTATTTTTTGAAAATGAACAACGAACAGAATACGCCCTCCAGCACAAGCAAAATCATATCGAAACCAAGAATTATTTCCGGAATTACTTTTATCGTTTTATCGGTAGTTTTGGCTCTTTCTTTCGTATCTTATCTGATGAACTGGAAATCCGACCAAAGCCAAGCAGGAACAATGGCTGATAAAACGGTACAGTCTTCTAATATATTTGGGAAAATCGGTGATTGGCTGGGCAATCTTTTCATTTTTGAGAGCATTGGCGTTGCCGCTTTTGTGGTGGCATTTTTGTTTTTTGTTTTCGGAACATTGATTTTTAAAAAAAATTATTTCAAACCTTGGAAAACTATTTCTCACAGTTTGTTTTTCATTTGCTGGACACCGATTTTCTTTGGTGCAGTGACTAACGGTGAAGGTGTTTTAGGTGGTGTTTACGGTTATCAGATCATGGATTACCTGAAGTCTTATATCGGTTCCGTTGGGCTTTGGATGGTTCTTTTGGTAAGTTTTGCATTATATTTTGTTTTGGAATTTAACTTAAGACCAAGCTCTATCAAAAATAAGCTGAATGACATTAATGATAATACTTTCGGAAAACTGAAAAGTCTGATGCCGGATTCTGATGAAGAATTTGAGGCAGATGAAGAACTGGAAAAAGAAATTGTTTCTCAATCTCCTGCTTCAAATCAAGATCAGGATTTCAGCAATATTAAAGTTACGCAGGATTTTGAACCTATCAAAACACCGAATCAAACATCATTCAAAGAAGAAATCACAGAACCGATTAAAGAATCTGTTCCTGAACCAATCATATTATCTTCTACTCCCACTCAGCCTCAAAAGACAATTGTAGAAAGTCCGGTTGTCAAAACTGAAGATGATTTTGCTTTCAATGTGGAAATCAAAAAAGATGAAGACTTTCCAGCGTCTGAAGAACAACAAAAATCTGATGACCTGGTGCAAAAGCACGGACTCTATGACCACAAACTGGATCTGGCAAAATTCCAAATGCCTTCCGTAGAATTATTAAAGGATTATGGCAACGAGGAAATCACCATCAATAAAGACGAACTCGAAGAAAATAAGAACAGAATTGTTGGCTTGCTGAAAACCTTCAACGTCGGCATTTCTGAAATAAAAGCGACGATTGGACCAACCGTAACACTTTACGAGATCGTACCGGAAGCAGGAATCCGCGTGGCAGCCATTAAGAAATTGCAGGACGATATTGCACTTAATCTTTCTGCTCTTGGAATCAGAATCATTGCGCCAATGCCGGGAAAAGGAACAATCGGGATTGAAGTTCCCAGAAAAAACCCAACGATGGTTTCAATGCGTTCCGTAGTGGCCTCTCCAAAGTTCCAGAATGCAGATATGGATTTGCCTGTCGTTTTCGGACGCACCATTTCCAACGAAGTGTTTGTAGCTGATCTGGCAAAAATGCCTCACCTTTTGATGGCTGGAGCAACGGGACAAGGAAAATCTGTTGGTATCAATGCGATTTTAACGTCATTGATTTATAAAAAACATCCGAGCGAACTGAAATTCGTTATGGTGGATCCGAAGAAAGTAGAATTATCACTTTATTCAAAGATTGAAAGACATTATCTGGCGAAATTGCCTGATACAGAAGATGCGATTATCACAGACAATGCGAAAGTAATTAATACTTTGAATTCACTTTGTATTGAGATGGATGACCGTTACGAATTGCTGAAAAATGCCTTCTGTAAAAACATCAAGGAATACAATGCGAAATTCGCTCAACGAAAACTTAATCCTGAAAATGGTCACAGATATTTGCCCTACATTGTTTTGGTGGTGGACGAATTTGCGGATTTGATTATGACCGCTGGAAAAGAAGTAGAACATCCGATTGCAAGATTGGCTCAGCTGGCAAGAGCGATTGGAATACATTTAATTGTTGCAACACAAAGACCGTCTGTAAACGTTATCACTGGTATGATCAAAGCAAATTTCCCTGCGAGGGTTGCTTTCCGTGTGATTTCCGGGGTCGATTCCAAAACCATTCTGGATTCGCCTGGAGCGGAACAATTGGTAGGAAAAGGCGATATGCTTTATTTTAACGGCAATGATCTGACACGTCTTCAATGTGCGTTTGTCGATACGCCGGAAGTGGAAAGAATTGCAGAATTCATCGGTGAGCAAAAAGGTTATTCGGATGCTTATCTTTTGCCTGAGTATTCCGGAGAAGAAGGCAGTTCTACGGTTGGTGCTTTTGACCCGAACGAAAAAGATGCATTATTTGAAGATGCTGCTAGAATTGTGATCTCTACACAACAAGGTTCTACATCTATGCTACAAAGACAATTGAAATTAGGTTATAACAGAGCCGGAAGAATTATGGACCAATTGGAAGCGGCTGGCGTGGTTGGCGGTTTCAATGGTGCAAAGGCGAGAGAGGTTTTGATATCTGATCTTAATTCTCTTGAAAGATTGCTGGATGAACTGAAAGGAAGATAATTTAAAATAAGATTATAAAGCGCCAAATAACTGGCGCTTTTTTATTTGTTTTGATTATTTTTGAATAGGATTTAATAGAATGCAAGAAAATGAAAAATATAGAAATTTCAGAATATCTGTCCCGGCAGAATATGAAGAAATTTTTACTCACTTTTATTTTTCAGAAAATAACTCTGACGAAACCATTACCAAAACATTGCTGCCTTCATTTCAGACAATTTTGATATTTGATTTTGGTGTAAAGTCGATACTTCATTCGAAAAACAATAACGACATTGAGATTGACAGATGTATCGTTTTGGGACCAATAAAACAATCCTTAGAATATTCGTTACCTCCCCAATCAGAAATTTTGATCGCCAATTTTAAAGATGATTCTTTTTATCGTTTCTTCGGCAGTACAGCTATGGCTGAACATTTTCCTATTAATCCGGATGATTTGTTAGAAAAAAATTGCTTTACCATTTTGTGGACGGAACTCAATAAAATAGAAAGTACTGAAAATCGTATCAATTATCTTCTTGATTTTTGCAAACCTTATTTGAAACAGAGAAATAGCATTGTAGAGAAACTGTTAAACTTTACAGATGAAAACTTAAATCCAATCAAATCAATCGCAAGCCAGCAAAATCAAACCGAAAGAAACATACAACTCAATCAAAAAAAGCATCTGGGATATACTTCCAAAGAAATCAATCGATATTCACGTTTTGTAAAATCCATCAGGCTTATTCAAGATTCAATTTCGACATCAAAAAAAATTGATTGGTTTGAAATAGTTGATGAATGTGGCTATTACGACCAGAGCCAATTGATTCACGACTTTAAATACTACATCAATCTAAGTCCTAAAAATTACCTCAAATTCCAACAGGATATTTGCAATCCAAAAGAGGAATAAGAATTTATATCTGTAAATCAAAAAGATCAATTTCGTTTTCTTACAATTTTAGCAACTTGCACCACTCTACTTTTGTCCTATCAAAATAAAAAATAGGACAATGAAACATTTAATCATTTATGCTCATCCCAATCCAAACAGCATCAACAGCCAATTCAAACAGACTCTTACTGAGTTTTTATGGGATAACGGACACGAAGTTATTATCCGCGATTTGAATCAACTTAATTTTAATCCCATTCTGTCGCTGGAAGATATGGAAGGACAGCGGATGGGAAGAGTTGCGGACGATGTAACACAGGAACAAAATTACATTTCTTGGGCAGAGCATATTACGTTCATCTATCCAATTTGGTGGACAGGGATGCCTGCTGTTATGAAAGGATTTATAGACAGGGTTTTCAGTTATGGTTTTGCATATCGTTATGATCAGGGCGTGCAAAAAGGGCTTCTTACAGGTAAACAGACAACTATTATCAACACTCACGGAAAATCCAGAGCCGAGTATGAAAGCATCGGAATGGACAAGGCTCTTTCCTTAACTTCCGACAAAGGGGTTTTCACCTATTCCGGACTTGAAATCAATCAGCATTTCTTCTTTGATAAGGCTGACAAAGCAAACTTTGAAATCATTGAAGACTGGAAACAACAAATCATAAAATCATTTAAATCAAATTCTACCACAATTAAAAATTAAAAAAAATGGAAAAATCAACAAACAAACCATTCGACAAATCTGTTTATAATCCAATTCTTTTCGGAAGTTACAAAATAGTGAAGAAAATTCTGAAGTATGCTTTTTTCATAGCCATTTCATATTTTGTTTATGAAGAATTTATGGATTGGGATTAAATTTAAAAACGGCGTGAAAAACTGAGTTTTTCACACCATCTTTTCATTTTCTTTTCATAATTTCGTTTTAAACTTTTACAATAAATGTCCACCCACGAACTTCTCAACAAAGCTATAAAAATCGCTACCAAAGCCCATAAAAAACAAACCGACAAATACGATGCGCCTTATCTGGGACACGTTTTCCGGGTGATGAATGCCGGCAAAACCATCGACGAAAAAATTGTTGGTGTTTTGCACGACGTCGTAGAAGACCACCCGGAATTTTCCTTCGAATACCTCAGAGAAAAAGGCTTTCCCGATTACATCCTGGAAGCTGTGGAATGCCTTACAAAACGCGAAGAAGAACATCTGAATTACGATGCCTTTATTGCAAGAATTGAAAAAAGTCCGCTTGCAATTGCTGTAAAATTGAATGACTTAAGAGATAATATGGACTTAACAAGATGTACAGAATTATTACAGGAAAAAGATTTGAAACGTTTCAATAAATATCTGAAGGCGTACCTTTATCTTTCTGAAAAGTATTAAAATCAGCGAGAAAAATTTATCTAATCCACCATAGGAATCACAATATCCTTCTCGTCATCGGTTCCATCGAAAGTGAAGTTGAGCGCAAAATAAAGAAAGTGAAAATTATCATTGCCTTTGGTGGAAAATTCTCTCTGGAACATATAACCCGTGGTTGCAGACAATGTATGATTGAATTGGTAACCAAAACCCGCAAAAGTCCGGTTTCGTTTAAAATTCGGGTCTTTCGGACCAAAGAATAATTCTTCAAAAGCATTCATAAAGAAAGTTTCTTCCTGAACTTTTGGTTTGTTGATTGGTAAAGTTGCGCTCAGCCTGTAACGGAATCGGTTCGCTTCTGTATGTTCTCCAGTTTGGCTGGCGTAGAAAAACCGGTGTTCTGCCCTGCCTCTGTGATCCAGTTTCAGTCGTCCAAATCTTTGCGTAAAAGTATATTGCAGCCAAAGTCTGAATTCCTCCTGAGAGATCTTCATTTTTTCATAAGTACCATATCTTCCAAGCCCAACAAATGCCTGATTATTTTTATTCAGGTTATACCCGATCCCGCCTTTGGTTTCATAGTAATCAATCACCGTGTAATCGCGTCTGGCTCTTGTTTGGAGTTCTAAATAAGCCATCCATTTCGGATTCATCTTATACGTAAAAGACATCATATTAAAACCAGAAAGGTGATCCTGACCAAACGCAAAAACACCTAAAAACAGAAATACAAAACCAAGCTTTTTCACGATGCAAAGATAATCAAATACAACATTCATAATAATAATTTTTTGGGCGTAACCCTTTGTTTTTACTCACAAACTTTATCAATAAAATCAACATTTCCAGTTCGGCAAAAACAAGCGGGTCGGCCTGTCCACTACTATCTTTTTGTCAAGAACATCTCCCATCCAAATTAGCATTATTCCATAAGATAAAAAGGATATCCGTTACCATCCCTTACGCAACATTTACACAATCTAAAGTAACTTTCAACACAGAATCTTACGCAGCCCGACTTGAGCGGAAATCCTTTTTACGCAACGTAGTGGAGTGAAAAGATTGGGAGCGGAAGGCGGATTAAGCTGCCCAAATTAAATTAAATCACAAAAAAAACCTTTCAACAGAATTGAAAGGTTTTATAAATATTTCGAATAAGTTATTCTATCCTAATAAAAGCGTCAACGGACTTTCCAGGTAAGTTCTCAACGTTTGCAAGAACTGAGCTCCTGTTGCCCCATCGATTACTCTGTGGTCACAAGCCAAAGACAACTTCATTGTATTCCCAACAACGATTTGTCCGTTCTTCACAATCGGTTTTTCAATAATCGCTCCTACAGATAAGATTGCAGAATTCGGTTGATTGATGATGGATGTAAACGTCTCGATTCCGAACATTCCAAGATTAGAAACAGAGAAAGTAGAACCTTCCATTTCGTTAGCTTTAAGCGCTTTGGTTTTAGCTCTTCCAGCCATATCTTTTACTGCAGCAGAGATTTCGTTATAGTTCATAAAGTCTGTATTTTTCAATACAGGAACTACTAATCCGTCTGGAACTGCCACTGCTACACCAACGTTGATATTTCCGTGGTGAACAATTTTATCGCCAGCCCAAGAAGAATTAACTTGTGGATGTTTTCTCAATGCTACTGCAACCGCTTTGATAACCATATCGTTGAAAGATACTTTCGTATCCGGAACGCTGTTCATCTCTTTTCTAGCTTCGATGGCTTTATCCATATTGATTTCAACCGTCAAATAGTAATGTGGCGCTGTGAATTTACTTTCTGCCAATCTCTTCGCGATGATGTTTCTCATCTGAGAGTTTGGTGTTTCAGAATCTTCACCCGGAGTGAATGCTACACTTGGCTGTGCAGATACTGCTTTTGGAGCAGATGCCGCAGCAGCTGGTTGTGCAGAAGGCTGATAGTTTTCAACATCTTTCTTCACGATTCTACCGTTTTCACCAGAACCTTTGATTCCGGAGAAATCAATTCCTTTATCCTGAGCAATTTTCTTAGCCAATGGAGAAATTGCTACTCTTTCACCAGTTGATGAAGCAGCAACAGGGGCAGCTTCTTTTTTATCTTCGGTTTTGGTTTCAGCTTTTGATTCTGTTTTTGGAGCGGCAGCTTTTTTACCACCTCCGGAAACTACTGCAGAAACATCAGTACCCGCAGGTCCAATAATTGCTAAAATTTTATCAACTTCCGCAGCATCGCCTTCGCCAACACCTTGGTATAATAATGTTCCATTGAATTCTGACTCAAAATCCTGAACCGCTTTATCTGTTTCGATTTCTGCAAGGATATCACCTTCTTTCACAGCATCACCAACATTTTTATGCCACTTCGCCACTTTTCCTTCCGTCATTGTATCAGAAAGTCTAGGCATCGTGATGACTTCTACGCCTTCTGGGATATCAGCAGAAGCCGACTCTTCAGCAGCAGGTTCTTCTTTTGCTTCTTCAGCTTTCGGAGCTTCCGGTGTAAAGCTAGCAGCGCTTCCTCCGCTAATTAAAGATGAGATATCTTCTCCTTCTGCTCCAATGATTGCCAAAACAGAATCTACAGGCGCTTGTCCTCCTTCTTCTACTCCGACGTATAATAATGTACCATTCAGTTCTGATTCAAAATCCTGAACGGCTTTATCAGTTTCGATTTCTGCAAGGATGTCGCCTTCTTTCACAGCGTCACCCACTTTTTTGTGCCATTTTGAAACTTTACCTTCCGTCATCGTATCCGATAAACGGGGCATAGTAATTACTTCTGCCATAATTTTTTATTGATTTGAGATTTGAGATTCGAGATTTGAGATTTGAGATTCATTGAATTCAAATTTCAAATTCTTAAATTCAAATTAATAATATTTTAGTTTTCTAATTTATCAATGAAAGGATAATCCGGTTGAGAATAGATAAAGTCGTAAACCTGAGAAGCATCCGGATATGGAGAACTTTCCATAAACTCGATACATTCTTCTACGAATTCTCTTGACTTTTCGTCAATAGCTTCCAATTCTTGTTCTGTAGCCCAATTGTTTTCCAAAAGTCTGCTTTTCACAATCTCGATTGGATCTTCCAACTTGTATTGTGCTACTTCTTCTTTAGTTCTGTAAGGCTCGGCATCTGACATAGAGTGACCTCTGTAACGGTATGTTCTAGCCTCGATGAAAGTTGGTCCGTCTCCTCTTCTTGCTCTCTCGATCGCTTCGTAAGCAGCTTCAGCTACTTTTTCCGGATCCATTGCATCTATAGGAAGACAAGGCATTTCATATCCTAATCCTAATTTATAAATGTCTTCGTGATTGGCTGTTCTCTTAACAGAAGTTCCCATTGCGTAGCCGTTGTTCTCACAAACGAATACTACAGGAAGCTTCCAGTTCATTGCCATATTGAAAGTCTCGTGAAGTGAACCCTGACGAACAGCGCCATCACCCATAAAACAGATGTTAACGGCTTTTCTGTCAAAATATTTGTCTGCGAAGGCGATACCAGCTCCCAAAGGAATCTGTCCACCTACGATACCGTGTCCACCATAAAAGCGGTGCTCTTTGCTGAAAATGTGCATAGAACCACCCATACCTTTGGATGTTCCGGTTGCTTTACCACAAAGCTCAGCCATAATTCTTTTAGGATCAACGCCCATTGCCATTGGATGGATGTGACATCTGTACGCAGTAATCATACTGTCCTTTGTCAAATCCATTGCATGGGTAAAACCTGCCGGAATCGCTTCCTGACCGTTATATAGATGTAAAAAACCTCTGATTTTTTGTTTTAAGTAAAGAGAACGGCATTTGTCTTCAAACCTTCTCCACATCGTCATTTCCTCATACCATTTAAGGTAGACTTCTTTAGAAAATTCTTTCATTGTTTTTTCGAAATATGTAGCAAAAATAAGAAAAAAATCCTTTTTTATTGTCAGCATAGAATTATATTTTTGTAATGCCTAATAAATATCACATTGGCGCGCATTTTCTGTGAAAGGGAAATTTTTCTACCAGAGGCAGTGCGTGAGCGATGGCAGCGGCTATCCTTTTTGTTTTTTGGGAACTATGTTCCTGAAAAACAAAAAGATAACAGCGGACAGCGCGGCCCGCTTGTTTTTCTGCGATGGAAAATGCGGTGGAAAAACAAAGGGACACGCCCCAATATTTATTTTTTGTATATTGACGCCGAAACTTATCTGAATGGAAATCAATAGTCCTTTTATTCTCAAAATATCGAAAGTTATTTCGAATTTTTTTAACCCGTTGGTTTCTCTTGTGATCTACTTTTTCTATTACAGTTACAGGAATTATACCTGGGAAGAAGCATCGAAGAAATTTATACCGATTTTGCTGTTGCTGATTATCCCAATCGCAATCTGGATCTACAGGAATGTGAAGAAGGGAAACTATACGAATATGGATGTTTCTAACCGGAAACAGCGCCACTCTCTGTACATTTTCATCATTGTTGCGACGATTGTTTTCCTTGCCGTGGATTATTTTCTGCACCGGGAGATCGACTGGACAATTCTGATGTTGTGCATCTTACTAATCCTGATGCAGGTCAGTAATTTTTTCATCAAAAGCTCGATGCATACAAGTCTGAACATCTATGTTGCGGCTCTGTTTTTTGCTATTAATCCAATGATTGGAATCTTCTGGTTTCTACTGTCTGTAGTTATTGGAATTACCCGGATTATTCTGAAAAGACATACACCTCAGGAAGTGATATCGGGCGCTGTGATTGCGATTTTTGTATCTTTGGTTTATCTGATAATGGTAAAAGCGATTATCTTCTAAAAAAATATTTATGATGTTACAAACTCTAACGCCTTCTGAAGAAGAAGTGATGCAAATCGTCTGGAAGGAAGGTCAAATCTACTTCCGCGACCTGATGAACGCCTTTCCGGAACCCAAACCTCATCAAAATACGGTTTCCACATTCCTGAAAATACTTGTAGAAAAGCATTATCTGAATGTAGAAAAGCAAGGCCGAATCTACCTGTACTCTCCTTCTATAAGATTAGAAGATTATAAAAAATCGGTCCTGAAAAAATTCCTGAAAAACTATTTTGATAATTCTGGGAGCGAACTGCTTAAAATTTTGATGGATGAGAATCTGATTAAAGCCAAAGATTTTAACCAGTTTTTTGAAGTGAAAACAACAGTTGTTCCTTTGCAGGAGAATATTGAAAAATCAAATCCAATCAAAGACTTGGTGAAAGAGCTGACTATCGACAAGAAGGACAAGAAAAAGGATAAGGACAAAAAAAAGAAAAAGAAGAAATAAAAAAAGCGATCAAAATATTGATCGCTTCTATTTTTTAGTAAAGGGATATTACCAACGATTTCCACCGCCACGGTTTCCACCTCTATCTCCTCCGTAACCACCACCACGGTTGTTATCGAAAGATCTTCTTGGTTTTTCTTCTCTTGGTCTTGCTTCTGTTACGTTAAGAATTTTACCATTAAATTCTTTCTGGTTTAATGCGTCAACAGCCTGTTTTCCTTCAGCATCACCCATTTCTACGAAACCGAATCCTTTTGATCTCCCGGTTTCTCTGTCTGTAATAATTTTGGCAGAAGATACTTCTCCATAACCTTCGAATAGTTCTTGCAACTGGTAATCCTTAGTTGCGTAATTGATGTTTGAAACAAAAATGTTCATTTTAAAAAAAAATTAAATTAAAGTTGTTTTGAAATTATAAGAGAAAAACAACAAGACGAATGAACAAATTATTGATTCCGATATAATAATGCTGCAAGATACAATTAATTTCAATATATCATTAATGAATTATTATTAATATTAAAATAATCTCAAAATCAATATGTTAAAAACAATACTAATCCACCTCTCTTCCTTTGACTGCTTCAAGAATTCCAAACCAGTCCGTAAGATCCATATCAATATATAGAGACTGTTTTAATTCCCTGATTGTCTCGGTTCTGGAAGTTCCGATCACTGGAATGATCCTCGAAGGATGTTTTAAGATAAATGCTAATAAGATTTGATTTTCCTCGGCATTATACTTCTGACAAAGATTTTGGATTATACTTTTTAATCTGGAATTCTGTTCAGATTTTTCAGTGAAATAATTCCCTAATACCGACCACGCTGTTGGTCTGAGGCTTTTCATCATCAGTTGATCCAACGTTCCGTTTTCAAAAGCTGAAATTTCATTGACAGAAACTTCAATTTGATTAGTAATCAATGGAAAATACTGGTCGATTAATTCAAATTGGGAAACAGAAAAATTACTTACGCCAAAATGCTTCACTTTTCCAGTGTCTTTCAAAATTTGAAATGTATCAGCAATTGTTTCAGGATTCATCAGTGGTGACGGACGATGCAATAATAATACATCCAGATAATCAGTTTTTAAATTCTTTAAACTTTCATCAACACAACATTGAATGTAATCAGAATTGTAATTGTAATATTTGAGAGAAGAAGGTTTCTTTTCAGAATTCATTACGATTCCGCATTTGGAAATAAACTGAACTTTGTCCCGCTCAATATTCATTTCTTTCCATGCGTCTCCGAAAAGCTCTTCGGTTGTATGACCTCCATAGATATCGGCATGATCAAATGTCGTAATCTTTTCTTCCAGACAAACTTCTATCAATTCCTGAATTTTTTTTGGAGTAAGATTCGCTCCCCAAACGCCCCAACGCATTGTACCGGCGATTATTTCTGAAAACATAAAATTTTTTTACAAATATATTATGTTAAAAATAAAATACATTAATACATTTGATACTAGAAAAATTTATGTTTATGAAAAAAATGACTCTTTTTTTTGTGGGTTGCGCTGCTTTTCTTAATGCTCAATTCACAAGTCCGAACAATGGAACAAACTACACTTTAACAAGTTTATCTGCAGCTGCACCAACAGTTTTAGTGAAAAACAGTACAGATTATACTTTGACCGCTGATCTTACACTTTCCGCAACGGACAAACTTCTTATTGATGAAAATACAACACTGAAAGTCAATCCGGGAGTTGCAATTTACATCTACGGACAATATAAAACTACAGCAACCAACTTTACTATTACCGCCAGTACAATCGGAAGCCCTTACAGAGGAATCAGATTTGAAGAAGGATCAGTAGCTGAAATGAAAAATACAAGAGTTGAATATGGTGGCGGTGTCCGTGTATTAACAACAGGATTCCTGATGGACAATTGTATTCTTTATAAAAATAATAATTCTCTTACTGGTTCCACTGGCAGCCTTGCAAGTAGCGCAGCATTAGCACTTTTTCAAGGTGGAGGTCACGTAGTAAAAAATTCACAGTTTTTGGAAAATTCCAGAGCAGGCATCAATTCCGGTGCATCCGGAGCTGTTTCCATAGACATTATTAATAATTACTTCTATGGAAATAATACGGATAATGGCAACTATCCACAGATCAATATGGGACCTGCAGGTATAGATTCTACAAGAGTTATCAATAATCAGATTATCGGAAACAGAGCTATTACCAAATCCGGAGGGATTTCTGTTTCCGGCTTATTGGGTGGAACAAACAGATTCCGTATAGAAGGAAACACTGTTAAAGATAACCGTTACGGGATTACACATCAAGGTGCCGGAAGTTCCGGAATTATCAAAAATAATATTATTGAAAACAATAATACCGAGAATAATCCTAACCTTGGAGGAAGCGGGATTTCTTTGACAGGAACTCAGAAAGTGATCGTAAGAAACAATCAAATCCGAGGCAATCTATGGGGAATCACCATTTTGAGCAACGCGGTAATCGATTTGGGTACTACTGATGACCACGGAAACAATGTTTTCAAAAACAATATAAACGCAGGGAACACTGTTGCTTTTTTCAACAACACGTCTGCTACTGTCAATGCTATCGGAAACTGCTGGAGAGAAGATGAACTTTCCAATGATGCAATGGTACAATCTGTCATCGGGAGTTTGAATCCGAATACAGTTAATTTCAAGCCATATAACTGTGCGGAAACTTTAGCGGTCTCTGATGTTTCGAAATCAAAAATCAACGTTTATCCGAATCCTAGCAAGAACCATTTCTTTTTGGAAACTGAAAATACTGGAAACATTGTGATACAAGACATTAGCGGAAAAGTAGTTTTCTCTTCTATTGTAAATAAAGGTAAAAATGAAATTAATACCAATCTAAAACCAGGTGTTTACATCATCACACAACAATCTGAAGGTAAAAAATCAAATACTAAATTGATTATTAAATAATTAATCTAAATAAATAATCTTGGAAAGCATCACAATTCGTGATGCTTTTTCTATTAAAATACGTCAAATGTCGTATTGTTTGAGCTTCGATATTACAGGAATTTTGGACAACCGTAAACACTAAACTTCTAAATATCATGAAAACTCAAATTTTTAAATCCGATAATATAATCAACAAATATAATCTGATGAGGTAAGTTTACCGTGACTTCTCTCTTCCGTTAAAAACGAAGCCTATTTTGTTTGAAATATGATACAGATTATTTATAGCAGCATTATTATCATTCTGATTCTTATCATTTTTACTTTGATGAGAAAAATCCGGCGGATAAAAAAAGAACATCGGCTCAGGTTGGCCAATTTGTATAAACTTTTGTCGAAACTCACATCAGATGAAAAAATTTACCGTGACAAAATAAAACTGGACAATAGCCTGGCTAAGAAAATATCCGAAGCCAAAGCTCAATTAAATACGGATATTTTTGATCTACAAATTAATATTTTCAAAAAAATAATAGAAAAATAATCTATTCAAATGAAAATAATTTTAATTTTATTGAAAACTAAACTAATGAAAAATCATATTAATGGTTTTTTGTCAATTCTAATTAAATATCAAATTAATTATGATTACGAAAATTGCCATAGCAGAGGATAACTTCCTTCTTGCAAAATCTGTTCAGGAAAGACTATCTTTTTATGATGAATTCAAAATCAAATTTTTATCCGTGAATGGTAAAGACCTGATTGAAAAACTTGAAAAAGATCCTAATGTGGATTTGATCCTGATGGATATCGAAATGCCGAAAATGAACGGCATAGAAGCAACACAATTTGTGAAAAACCGTTATCCGCAAATCAAGATCCTGATCCTGACGGTTTTTGACAATGATGCCAACATCTTCAATGCCATCAAAGCAGGTGCGGACGGTTATCTCCTGAAAGAAACCTCACCACAGGAATTAAAGAAATCAATCTTGGAAGTGCTGGAAGGCGGTGCTGCAATGAGTCCTTCAATTGCTTTTAAAACACTGAAATTATTACGGAATCCTCAGGAATTTGAAAATAGAAAATGTGATGAAGATATCAAACTGTCCACAAGAGAAATTGAAGTTCTGGAACAGCTAAGCCGCGGACTAAATTATAATATCATTGCAATCAATCTTTTCCTTTCTCCGAGTACTATCAGAAAACACATAGAAAATATTTATACAAAACTTCAGGTTCACAATAAACTGGAAGCGATTGAAAAGGCCAGGACAAGCAGACTTATTTGAAATGTACAGATTCATTTTATTTTTCATATCATTTTTATACCTCAATGGTTTTGCTCAATCAAAAAAACGGATTGACTCTATTAGCAATTTGCCAATGACTTATGTGCAAACCAATTCAAAAAAAATTATTACCCTGCTTAAAAAAAATGCTTCTGACGCCATCAAAACTAAAAACCCAAAAGCAGAAGCCAGAACTTATGCTCTTTTAGCTTTAGCTCTTTATTACAGTGGAGATTATGATGAAAACATCAAATATTCTCTGAAGGCGATTGAACTTTTTGAAAAACAAAATGACCTTGAAAATGTATCATCAGTCTATGGAGAACTGGGCTTTCGGCTAAAAGCAACCAATCTTCCCGATGCAGAAAAATATATGATGAAAGGTTTGAGAATAGCAGAAAGAGAAAATTTTGTAAAACCTCTTTTAAGCATTTACAATAACTATGGCGTTATAAAAGACAATCTGAAACAGCAAGACAGCGCACTATTTTATTATTTCAAAGGCCTTGATATTAAAGTAAAAGTTAAGGACGCTGTCGGGATTCCGTATAGCCTGAATAATATCGGAGAAATTTACATCCATCAAAAAAAATTTGATCTTGCTAAAGAATATTTTGACAAGGCAATGAAACAACGAATTGCAATGAAAGATGAATATGGAATTGCTGACAATTACGCTTATAATGGTGATTTATATTTTGCAATGAAAAAATATCCGATGGCAATCCATAATTTTGAAAAATCTTTAGAATTAGCAGAAAAATATAAAATTACTAATCTGCTGAGACATGACTACAACATGCTAAGCCAGTCTTATGAACTTAATAAGGATTTGCCAAAAGCTCTTGAATATTATAAAAAAAACCAAGCTCTTAAGGACAGCATTATCAACAAGGAAACTTATGATAAAATGGCTGAATTGCAAATAAAATTTGACACAGCTAAAAAGGAAAAACAAATTCTAGAGCAAAAAAACCTTGAAAAGAAAAGAATGAATACCATTAAAATTCTTGGTATTCTTTTCTGTTTCGGAATCATCATTTCCTTTCTTGTTTACAGAACGCTGAAACTCAAAAACAAACAACAAAAGCAAGAATATGAACTCAAATACGCAATAGAAGAAATTGCCCATCAAAACAAGCTTCAGGAGCAAAGATTATCAATTTCCAGGGATTTACACGACAATATCGGTGCACAACTGACCTTCATTATTTCTTCCATAGAAACTTTGAAACAGGCTTTCAATATAAAGGATGAAAAAATCAATAATAAACTGACTTCGACTTCGAATTTTACAAAGGATACAATTACAGAATTGCGGGATACGATTTGGGCCATGAATCATTCCGAAATTGATTTCAACGAGATTAGGAACAGGATTCTGAATTTTGTGGAAAAAGCCCGAAAATCAACCGAAAATATCAATATTGCTTTTGAGAGAGATCCGATTCTGGACAACCTGCATTTTTCGTCTGTTGATGGGATGAATATCTACAGAATTACGCAGGAAGCTGTGAATAATGCTATGAAATATGCCGAAGCCAAGAACATTTTACTCAATGCCAAAAGTGTTGACCATCAAGTTCAAATTACCGTTACAGATGACGGAAAGGGTTTTGATATCGATGAGACAGAACTCGGAAACGGAATCCGGAATATGGAGAAAAGAGCATCAGAACTCAATTCAACACTCTCTATAAATTCTGAAACCGGTAAAGGAACTATGATTACTTTGGTTATTCCGAAAACTTAAAAACTTGTCAAAATTTAAGTATTTTTGAAGATATGAAAATCTCTATCAAAAATATGGTTTGCAACCGCTGTATTTCTGCAGTGGAATCGATATTGGAGGATTTGAAAATTGAGGTCAATCAAATTTTATTAGGCGAAGTCGAAACAAAAAATCAGATCTCTGACAAGGAACTCGAAACGCTAAACTTAAAACTGAAATCTACAGGATTTGAAATCCTGGAAGATTCTTCTAAAAAGCAAATTGAGAAGATCAAAACCTTGATCATTCAGAAAATTGCTGAGGAAGATTTGGATGATGATTTTATTTTGTCAGAATTCTTAAGTTCCGGATTACACAAAGATTACAGTTCTATTTCCAAGCTTTTTTCTCAAAATGAAAATGTAACACTGGAGCAATATTTCATTCTTCAAAAAATTGAAAAAGTGAAAGAATTACTGCTTTATAAAGAATTGAATCTGACCGAGATTTCACAGAAATTGGGTTACAAAAGTGTTCAGCATCTTTCCAATCAGTTCAAGAAAATTACAGGCTTCTCTCCTACTCAGTTTTTGAATTCTAAGGAGAAAAAGAGGATCGCGTTGGATAAGGTTTGAAGTGAGATTTTGAAATTTGAATTTATTTCTTTATATTTTATTTATAAATAAATTTTTAAATAATTGAATATGTCCGAAAAAATTAAAAAATTGCTTTCAGATTTAGCAAGAGAATATGACAACACTCCAGAAGGAAAAGAAAAAGAAAGATTATGGAGAATAATTGAAAAAACAGCAGATATTATTTCTGGAAACATAATTATTGAAGAAATAGAATAAAACTTGCAATCCAAAGTCAAAACCCTTCGCGAAGCAAAAAACCTAACTCAAACTGAGCTAGCGGAAAAATCCGGACTTTCGTTAAGGACCATTCAGAGAATTGAATCCGGACAAAGTCTCAAAGGTTTTACTTTGAAAGCCATTGCGCAAACTTTGGAAACCGAACCGGAAAATCTATTTTCAAAGAATGAAGAAATTACCCAAATCGACAGGGCAAAACTCATTAATTTATCAGCTTTAGCAGGATTAATTATTCCGTTTGGCGGGATAATTTTCCCAGCGATTTTGACTTACAAAACTAAAGATTCCAAGAATAGAGAATTAGGAAAAAGTATTATTTGTGTTCAGATTATTTTGGCATTTTTTGTTTCGGTTCTATTGATATTAAGCCCATTTATTCAGCATTGGTTTTCTATTGGATTTCCATTATTTATAGTTCCTTTGATGGCATTTATCATCATCAAACTCTGGATTGTCATCAGAAACGGAATCAGTCTCAACCAAAAAAATCAACTTTCTATAAAGCTGATAAACAACTTTTTATAAGCTTAGTCACAAAACTGACGTAAAATTGTCATATTATTTTCGCAGCAAATTCGATTTCAAAGACCGAATGTTGCAGAAAAATTAGACAATGAAACTTTTTAAGAAATTAGCTTTAGGATTTTTAGCCATTTTGGTTTTGATATTGGTTGGCGGTTATATTTATTTCGACCAAAAATTTACGCCTGAAAAAAACTATCTAACTGTCAAAAACGAAAGCGGAAATATCCCAATTACATGGCTAGGAAATGACAAAAATGTTTTGCTGCTTCCTATTTATTTTCCCGGAAATCCCGAAACTTATTATTTACAATTTGATACCGGTTCACCTTACACCGTATTTTATTCTGATCCGATAAAAAATATCGAAGAAATCTCAATTAATGACGAAAAGGCAAAAACTGCTTTCTTTGTTGGAAAAACAGAAATATCATCAGAGCAATTCAAAATTTTTAAAAGCAATAAAAGTGGTGAAAAAGATTCAATCCAAATCATTGGAACGATTGGCGCTGACATCCTGGAAAACCGAAAAACCTTGATTAATTTCAAAAGCAATCAGGTTGTTTTCAATTTAAATCAGATTCCAAAAGAATCCAAAAACCAACTTTTCGATTTCAAATTCAGGAAAAGGAAAATCATTATTCCGGGAATCCTAAAAGGTGAAGAACGAAAATTCCTTTACGATTCCGGAACCAGCGCTTATGAACTATTGACCTACAAAGAGGAATGGCAAAGTCTGAAATCTCAAAATTCAAAAATCAATATCGAAAAATCACAGTCCTGGAACAATGTTTTGACAACCTATACAACCGATTGTAATGAAAATATCCAATTCAAAAACCAACAAATTCCTGTTAAAAAGGTGACTTATGTGGAAGGCTTTTCCAATCTGCAGTTTTCTATGATGAAGTATTCCGGAATGACGGGAATGCTGGGTAACAAAATATTTTTAAATCGTAATATTTTCATTGATTGTGTTGATAAGAAAATTGCAATTACAGATTGAGAAAATCAATAAATTTGTAGGAAAGTTCGGGTAAAAGTTGCCTATTTTTGCACAGCAATTTATTGATTCAAAAAGAAACAACGTCTTGAATAATCTCAAACATTATCTCGCTGCTATTTTAGCATTTTCTATTTGGGGAACTTTTAGTTTGGTGCTGAAACCCCTTCATTCTTATGCATCTTCGGACATTCTTTTTTACAGGGTTTTCAGTTGTGCATTGATAATGTCGCTAGTTTCGATTCTTTTCAAAAGAGAAAAACTGAAACAGAACTTAAATTATTTCAAATACATTTCTAAAAAAGCGAAAAGAAAAACGATTATTGTTAATGTCGGAAGCAGTATTTTGTTGACCGCGAATTGGTTTTCATTTATCTATGTGATGAATCACGTGAGCGTTCGTGCAACGTCGGTCGCCTATTTAGTTTGTCCGATTATCACAACAATTTTGGCTTATTTTATATTGAAAGATAAGTTGAGTAAACTCCAATGGTTGTCGGTTTTTCTGAGTTTGTTTGGCTGTATTTTGTTGTCTTACACCAATATTTCGGATATGTTTTACAGCAGCTTGATTGGCTTCACTTACGCTGCATATTTGGTTTGCCAAAGTCAAAATAAACAATTCGATAAGTTTCTGATTCTTAATTTTCACATCGTTTTATCTGCTTTGATTTTGTTACCATTTTTCCCTTCTTATTCCGGAACGGTTCCAACGGAATTAAAGTTCTATTTCTTTGTCGAGATTATTGCAGTGATATACACGATTGTACCATTGTTACTCAATCTATTTGCATTGACAGGAATTGCCTCTTCAAAAGTCGGAATGATACTGAACATTAATCCCATCATCGCATTTATCTTAGCCAGTACAGTTTACAAAGAACCATTGAACCTCATTCAAATCTGTTCTTATGCACTGATATTCTTGGCAGTGATTATTTTCAATGCGAAGGAGATTTTCAGGTTGAAGACAGAATAATCATTATAAGTTTCATTTAAAGTTTTGTGAATGAAAATGGCTGCAAAACAAGCTATATTTAACATTCTAACTTTTAACAATGAAAAACAATTATTTCTTAATTCTAATCTTTCTTTCAGGTTTTATTTTCGGATAAAAAAATAATTTCTCTAACAATAGAAGTTTAAGTTATTAGAGAATTAAACCTTCAGTAACTTCTGGAGTTTTCTGTTTTTAGTATATATAACATCTTTCCATTTATTTATAACTGATTGGCATCTATTTTTCAGAAATTTGTATTATTAAACATCTGAAAATGGAAAACCACAATCATCATAATCACGACAATCTACATCCTAGTCAAAGAATTTCACCAAGCTCGGTCTATTATTGCCCGATGGAATGTGAAGGCGAAAAACTGTATTTCAAACCCGGAAGATGCCCGGTTTGCAATATGTTCCTTGTTCCGATAGAAGAACGCGATGATCATAAAAACAAGCCTCAAACCTATTCCAAAACTAACCTCCCGGAAAGTTTCAAAGATAAAATCGGAGATTATTTTTGCCCGATGTTTTGCGAAGGCGACAAAACTTATGAATCAGATTCAGGTTGTCCGGTTTGTCATATGCATTTGGAGAAAATTACTGAGGACTTAGTAAAAAGTTCAGCAAGTCACTCGCATCACCATCACCAACATGAGACGCCCACAATTAATCAGGCAAAAAATGCAGGCAAATACTACTGTCCAATGTTTTGCGAAGGTGACAAAGTTTATGATTCCAACGTCGGCTGTCCTGTTTGCGGAATGGACCTCGTGAAAATACCGGAGAAAAAAGCTGTTGAGTATACTTGTCCAATGCACCCTGAAATTGTGCAAAATGAACCCGGGAATTGCCCAATATGTGGAATGGATCTCGTTCCAAAACCTTCAAAAGATAACGATCACGAAGATGAAACTTATAAATTATTAAGAACAAAATTCTGGACAGCTTTGGCATTTTCTATTCCTGTTTTCATTTTATCCATGAGCGGAATGTTTATTGATTGGCCATTTTCTCATAAAGTTCAGGGGATTTTGGAATTGATTCTGACATTGCCGGTTCTGTTTTATGCAGGTTGGTTTCTGATGAAACGTGGCTGGGTTTCTTTCAAAACATGGAATCTTAATATGTTTTCATTGATTGCTTTGGGTGTTGCTGCGGCTATGATTTTCAGTTTAATTGCATTATTCTTCCCGAACATTCTTCCTCACGAATTGGCACACGGAAGCAACACTCCACTCTATTTCGAATCCGTTTGCGTGATTCTGACATTAGTCATAATGGGACAGATGATGGAAGCAAGAGCACATATGAAAACAGGCAAAGCCATAGAAGCATTGATGAATCTCTCGCCTGACACTGCCAATCTGGTTGTTGAAGGAAACGAGAAAAAAGTATCATTGGCAGAAATTAAAATCAACGATATTTTGAGAGTAAAACCAGGTGAAAAAATTCCTGTTGATGGAAAAATAACTGAAGGCAATTCTAATGTTGATGAATCGATGATTACAGGAGAACCTATTCCTGTCGAAAAAAAGACCGGCGACAGAGTGACATCAGGAACGATTAATGATAACGGAACATTTCTAATGAGAGCCGAAAAAGTTGGCGATGAGACATTGCTTTCTCAAATCATCAAGATGGTCAACGATGCAAGCCGAAGCAAAGCTCCAATCCAGAAATTGGCGGATAAAATTTCCAAGATATTTGTTCCCACAGTGATTGGAATTGCTGTTCTGACATTCGTTTTATGGTCCGTTTTCGGTGGCGAGAACAAGCTTATTTACGCTTTTGTGAATGCTGTAGCCGTTTTGATTGTTGCCTGCCCGTGTGCACTTGGTCTGGCAACTCCAATGAGCCTGATGGTCGGAATCGGAAAAGGCGCTCAAAACGGAATTTTAATTAAAAATGCGGAAGCCCTGGAAGAAATGCACAAAGTCAATGTTCTTATTACAGATAAAACAGGAACTTTAACAGAAGGAAAACCAAGTCTAGACCACATAGAATCATTTGAAAATACTGATAAAAATGAAATTTTGAAATTAGCCGGTTCATTGAATCAGAATTCGGAGCATCCATTATCCAATGCGGTTTTAGACAAATTTAAAACTCAAAATTTACAATTTGAAAAAGTTCAGGACTTCGAAAATATTTCCGGAAAAGGCGTAAAAGGAAGAATCAATAATGAAGAAATTTTACTTGGAAATGAAGCATTATTAAAACACTTCAATATAGAAATTCCTGAATCATTAAAACAAAAAGTCATTGTAAAACAAGATGAAGCTAAAACGATTTCTTACCTCGGAAAAGACGGAAAAGTTCTTGGATTCTTAAGCTTTTCAGATAAAATAAAAGCGACTTCAAAACAAGCTATCAATTATCTCCATTCTCAAAACATCGAAGTGATAATGATGACCGGCGACAACGGACACACCGCAAAAGCAGTGGCAACAGAACTTGGAATCACAAACTTCAAAGCCAATTGTCTTCCGGAAGATAAAATGAACGAGATCAAAAAACTTCAAAATGAAGGGAAAATCGTAGCAATGACAGGAGACGGAATCAATGATGCACCTGCTTTGGCTCAATCCAATATCGGAATTGCAATGGGAACGGGAACAGATGCAGCAATTGAAAGTGCTGAAATCACACTATTAAAAGGCGACATTCTTGGAGTTGCAAAATCAAAAATACTAAGTGAAAAACTGCTTAAAAACATTAAAGAAAATTTATTCTTTGCTTTTATTTATAATGTTTTAGGAATTCCGTTAGCTGCTGGTCTGCTCTATCCTTTCTTCGGAATTTTGTTAAGCCCAATGATTGCGGCGGCGGCGATGAGCTTCAGTTCTGTTTCCGTCATTCTGAATTCTTTGAGGTTGAATAATGCGAAACTGGATATTTAAGTTAAACACAAAGGCACGAAGCCCAATTTATTTTCGAAAATGTTTTAAGATTTTTATTTTTAATGATGAAATGCTTTGTGCTTTAAAGCTTAACTTATATTTTTTGTCCTTGTGTTAAACAAAAAAAGGCATCTGGAAAATTCCAGATGCCATTCAAAACAAAATAAAAACCTTAAAAAAATTTCATGTTAAAAAGAAACGGTCAACTTGCTAAACACATATCTGCCGTTCTGTCCGAACTGTGATGTTGATCTAGAATAGATAAATTGATCATTATTCGTAGAGCTTGTTACATTTTTAGTCGGATAAATATCAAATAAATTGTTTGTTCCAATAGTTAAATTAAAATTCTTGTTGATATCGTAACCTATAGACAAATCGGTAATAATCTTATCTGAAATTAATTGATGTTCGTAAGCATTTCCATTGATACCATCTGCACCATAAACTTTTCCGTAGTAAGTATTTCTCAGATAGAAATTGAAATCATTCCATTTTAAATTATTAGACAAACTCGCTTTCACCTTTGGAACCGAGTCCTCTAGATAAACTCTTGATTTCTCTCCGAAATAGGTGTTTTCCAACCCTGCATTCTTCAACAAATCGGAAGCGTGGATATCGCCGACTTTTTTGGTTCTATTAAAATTGATGGCAAAATCGTTATTCAATTTTATAGCGCCAGTTCTGTAATTATGACTGATGACCACATCCAGACCTTTTGTTTCTGTATCAATAGAGTTGGCAAAAAACTGAGCAGCATTGACATTAGCAGCATCCATCGCATCCCGAACCGGGCCAAGATTCGGATTATTTTGAATTTGTAAATCCGTAGGTCTTGAAAATTGGTCGGTTAAAGCAATTCTATCATCGATTCTGATAAAATACGCATCCGCAGTAATATTCAAATTCAAAGCCGGGATTTTATAAGTAAAACCAGTGCTTACGGATTTAGAAGTTTCTTGTTTTAATTTATTGATTCCCAATCCTGTTGCAATAGTGGAGTCATTACTAAAAGTTCCAACTTCTACCAATTGCGGCAGATTACTTCCCGGAAGAGACGTAAATAATGTTGATGTTGTATTGTAATAAATCTGATGTATAGACGGTGCTCTGAAGCCTGTGGAACCTGCAAATCGGAAATTAAGATCATCCGTTAATTTGATTCTTGACGCCAGTTTGTAATTGAAAGTCGAACCAAAATCCGAATAATCCTCGTAACGAACCGCTGCATCTACCAAAATCCAATTGGTAAAATTGAATTCCAGATCAGCATAAGCCGCATAAGCATTTCTGTTTTTGTCAGTTCTGTTAGCTTCCCGGAAACCTGCAAAAACCTGAGAACTTCCCGGCAATGCTGCACCAAAAAAATCGGTTGGTTTATCAGAACTTGATGTTGTCGGTGTCTGTGGATTACCATAAATATCGTAAGCCGTGTAAGAAGCTTCTTCACCTGGATTTTCTTTAAAATTCTCGTGACGCTGCTCTGCTCCAAAAGCGACATTCAGACCTTCAAAAACATCAAATTGTTTGCTGAAATCCAAATTAATTGTATTCTGCAAAAATTGCAATCCACCGGCGTTGAAGGAACTTGGAGAATTGAATCTCAAACTTGTATTCCCTGTATTTTCAATCGTATAATCAAAACTGTTCTGTCCGAAGGTGTTACTGAAGTCCACATTCCAGCCGTTCCATTTTCCTTTGATTCCGGCAGACAAAGATACATCCTGAATCTTGGTATGAATCTCCGGCAAATAACCATCGATATACAATCCGGTAAACGTTCTTGCCTGTGTCGGTCTCCTGTAAAATCCACCTGACGCACCATCTCTAATAGAATAACCACCGAAAGTGTAGACTTTCCAATCGTCATTTAACGGTACTTCTACATTTGCAAACAGCTGATGATTGTTCAGTTTCGATTGCCCAACCTGTTGGTTAAAATCTTTTCTGGTTTGACCTCTGTATGCCAGCTCCTGATCTGTTAAATAGTTTAACTGATCTGTCGTAAATGCTGATGTTTTAAGAACATTTTGCAAAGCCGTTATGCTATTTGCAGACTGGATGTTAGACTGAAGATTTGGAGAAATCGAATTAAAATAACTAATACCTTGCGCATATTGATGGATCAGATTGACGAAATCCTGTTCACCAGCCGTTCCTTTCAGATTATTGATGTTATTGAAATAAGAAGAAAGATTCACGCCATTTTCCGCAGCTCTTTTTTCGATGGAATTATAAGCATTATATATTGGAGCACTTTCTGTTCCGGCTCTTCTGGTCGGATCACGAAACTGCGAAGACCACGTAATATTATAAAAACCTCCTCTTTTTCCAATTTTGTTTCCATAATTCAAATCTAATTGAAATTGCTGTCCATCATAATTTCCCGTGTGGTCATTGGCTGCAGGCGTGAGATAACCTCCATAATTCAGTTGGCCTGTCAGTTTTCCTGTATCTCTTTTCAATTGCAGGTTCATAACTCCGGCAATGGCATCAGAACCATACTGAGCCGAAGCGCCATCTCTCAAAACTTCAATTCTGCTCAAAGCAAAAGCCGGAATGGCATTAAGATCCGTTCCCACTGTTCCTCTTCCCGGCGTCCCGTTCACATTGACAAGTGCTGAGGTGTGTCTTCTTTTTCCATTCACCAAAACCAGAGTCTGGTCTGGACCCAAACCTCTTAACTGAGCAGGATCAAGATGGTCAGAACCGTCTGCATTGGTTTGTATGGTTGATGTAAAAGATGGTGCAATCGTATTAAGGATCTGATTAATATTAGTTTGAGGCAAAGATTGTTGAATATCTTTCAGGTTGAAAACATCCACAGGAACCGGGCTGTCCGCTTTGGAACGTCCACCGCTTCTGGAACCAACTAAAACCACCTCTTCAATTTGTTTATCAGAAGTAGAATCTTTCACAGGCTTTGTTTCCTGAGCCTGAGTTAAATAAATTCCCGAAAAGAAAACAACTGCAGTAGACAACACAGCTTTTCTCCCGGATCTGTTCATAGTTTTTTGAATCATATTTTTAAATTTTACGTTTTATATAAAAAAGAAAACTTCTCCCAGACAAGTCTGAAAGAAGTTATATTGAGACGGCATTACAACCGCAATTAACATTTTCAACTTATCTTTCCTTTTTTCAAAGGCTGAATGTAACACCTTACCAAATCGGCAGGTTGTCAAGACTTCAATGGGTCAGTTCCCTCGGTCTTTCTTAATAAGTATGACAGCAATTCATTATCACGAGGCAAAAGTATTAACTAAAATCATTATATCATACTATTTTGGTATGATAAATATCATATTTGATTTTAATGACTCAAAAAAGTATTGACAAACTGCTATTTGGCACAAAAATTATTTTTAAATTTTCATGAAAAGTTCTAAACAGAAATATCATATTGGTTGCTCCGGATTCTATAATACAGATTGGAAAGGCTCACTATACCCTGAAGATTCTCAGAATAAAGATTTTCTGAAATTATATTCCAAAACATATAATACGGTAGAAATCAACAGTACATTTTACAGAAAGCCAACAGCAAAAACACTTAAAAAATGGAATGATGAAACGCCAGATGATTTTAAATTCTTTATTAAAATCCCTAAAGCTATTTCCCATTTCGGTTATTCGGAAAGTAAAAAAGATGAATGTTCAGATTTTTGTAAACTGATTGATGAAAATATGGGACACAAATTAGCCGGATTTCTGATTCAATTTCCATCATCTTTTCATTGCACAGAAAACAACATCAACTGGCTCAATAAAACTTTACCTGGCGAGTTTCTAGTTGCAGTTGAGTTCAGACATCAATCCTGGTGGAATGATGAAATTTTCAATTTATTCAAGAAATATCAATGGATTTTTTGCGGCGTTAGTTTTCCCGGAAAAATCCCTGAAGATGTGATTATTACAAATTCCAAAATCGGATATTATCGTCTGCATGGAAAACCGACACTATACAAATCGCTTTATTCGGAAGAATTTCTTGATAATCTCGCACAAGAAATCAGTAATACCAATCAAGAGTTTTACATCTATTTTAATAACACCTGGGGAACTTCTGCAATAGAAAATTCATTATATTTAAAGAAAATTCTTGAATAAGTTGAAAAAATTAGTGGTGTTATCAGGAGCGGGAATTTCTGCCGAAAGTGGTATTAAAACCTTCAGAGATTACAACGGACTTTGGGAAAATCATCGCATCGAAGATGTTGCATCACCCGAAGGCTTTGCAAGAAATCCTAAGTTGGTACTGGATTTTTATAATGCCAGGCGAAGACAATTGAAAGAAGTAGAACCCAACGAAGCACACAAAATTTTAGCCGAACTGGAAAACCATTTTGACGTTCATATCGTCACACAAAATGTAGATGACTTGCACGAACGCGGCGGCTCTACAAAGATCATACATCTTCATGGTGAACTCAGAAAAGCAAGATCTTCTTCGGATGAAAATGAAATCCTGGATTGGGAAGAAGACATAATTATTGGTAATTTACATTCCGATGGCTCGCAACTTCGTCCGCATATCGTCTGGTTTGGAGAAATGGTTCCGGAAATGGACAATGCAATTAAAATCGCTTCAGAAGCGGATTTATTTTTGGTTATCGGAACATCTATGCAAGTTTACCCGGCCGCTTCGGTTATTAGATATGTGCCGCGGCATTGCGAGATTTTTGTCATCGACCCTAATCTTGACAATCCGAATGCATTTACCAACAACGACAATTATTTCAAAACTTCGGCAACGGAAGGGATGAAACAACTGAAAGAAATATTAATCAAAAAATATACATAAAACTACAAAAGACACAATTTTTTTGATAAGATAAATGCTTAAAGAAAAATAATTTACTAAAAGTTCATTTAATTAACTTAATAATTTAAAATTCTTCTTTTGTAACTTTTGTGGTTAATCAATAAAAAATATAGGTAATGCAGATAGAAATCAGAAAATTAAGCATTGACGATTACGACGAATTGACAGAAGCAATGCAGAAAGCCTATCCGGAGATTGATGACAATGTCTGGAGCAAACGTAACATCCAGAAGCTAACTTCAATTTTCGCAGAAGGTCAGATATGTATCTTAGTGGACGGAAAATTAGCAGCAGCGGCATTATCAATCATTGTTCAATACGAACTGTTCGGAGACCAGCATACTTATAACGAAATCACCGGTAATGAAACATTTAATACCCACAGCAACAACGGGAATGTTCTTTACGGAATCGAAGTTTTTGTCGACCCGGAATTCCGTGCGTTAAGATTAGGACGACGATTATATGATGCCAGAAAAGAATTGTGCGAAATCCTTAATCTCAAATCCATCATCATTGGCGGAAGAATCCCGAATTACCATCTTTACAGCAAAGAATTATCACCAAGACAATATATAACCAAAGTCAGGAATAAGGAAATCTACGATCCGGTTCTGAGTTTCCAGATCGGAAATAATTTTTCGCCGGTCAAAATCCTGAAAGGTTATCTGAAAGGCGATTCTGAGTCGGAAGAATATGCAGTCCTTTTACAATGGAATAATATCTATTACACTGCAAAGAAGAACACGATGCAGGACAGTGTCATTCGCTTGGGATTAATTCAGTGGCAGATGCGGTCTTTGAAAAATCTGGAAGATTTCTATAAGCAAGTTGAATTTTTCGTGGACGCCGTTGCGGGTTATCAGTCGGATTTCTGTCTGTTTCCGGAGTTGTTCAACACACCCTTACTGGCACCTTTCAATCATATGAATGAACGCGAATCGATGGAGAAACTGTCGGAATTAACGGAAGAAATCAAGGAAAAAATTTCAGAATTTGCCGTCAGTTATAATGTGAATATCATTTCCGGAAGTATGCCGATCCTGGAAGAAGAAAAGTTATATAACGTCAGCTATCTGCTTCACAGAGACGGAAAAATTGACGAGTACCGGAAAGTTCATATCACACCAAACGAACGCAAATATTACGGTATGACCGGCGGCAATGAAATCAAAGTTTTCGATACGGATTGCGGAAAAATCGGAATAGTTATTTGCTACGATGTAGAATTTCCGGAACTTCCAAGACTGCTGGCAGATCAGGGAATGAAAATATTATTCGTCCCTTATCTCACGGATACCCAAAATGCTTACATGCGCGTCCGTAACTGCGCCTCTGCAAGAGCTATTGAAAACGAATGTTACGTTGCCATTGCAGGCTGTGTCGGCAATCTGCCCGGTGTTAACAATATGGATATCCAGTTTGGGCAAGCAGCGGTTTTCACGCCTTCGGATTTTGCGTTCCCTTCCAACGCTATAAAAGGTGAAGCAACACCGAACACCGAGATGACCCTGATTGTGGATGTGGATCTCAACCTTCTGAAAGAACTACATCACAACGGATCGGTGAAAACAATGTCCGACAGAAGGCAGGATCTTTATGACGTAATTTTGAGGAATCAGAATTAATTAAATTTTAAATAAGTATTTAACATCAATTCAATTTGCTCATCTAATTTGATATAACAAAACTTAATGAAAAAGAATTATTTAATTATTGCGGGATTATTGCTTTCAACATTTACTCAAGCCCAGATTGGTGATGTTCTCAACAGCATCATCAAAGAGAAAACCGGCGTAGATCTTACAAAAACAAAGCCTACGAATTCCAGCTCAACCAATACAACAACTACATCGAATTCCAATATTAATCTTGGTAATCTGACTCAGACCGAAATTTCGTCAGGCTTGAAGCAAGCCTTGAATATTGGTGTCACTGAAGGTGTCAAAAAACTAGGCGTTACGGACGGCTTTTACAAAAATGACATGGTGAAAATCCTGATGCCGGAAAAACTAAGAAAAATCGATACTACACTTAGAAGCCTGGGAATGGGAAGTCTGGCCGATCAAGGTATCAAGTTATTGAACAGAGCTGCGGAAGATGCCGTTACAGAAGCTACTCCGATTTTTGCCAATGCCATAACTTCAATGACGATTACGGATGCAAAAAATATTCTTCTCGGCAACAATACGGCTGCTACCAATTATTTGCAGACCAAGACTCAAAGCCAGCTATTCACAGCATTCCAGCCAAAAGTCAAAGCTTCGCTTGGAAAAGTAGGCGCAGACACGGTTTGGAAAAATTTGATTTCGAAATATAATCTATTGACAGGTCAAGCCGTCACTACTGACCTGAATGAATATGTAACTACAGAAACCATCAACGGCGTTTTCAAAATGGTGGCAGAAAAAGAAACAGGAATCAGAAATAATTCGGCGCTCAGGACGACTACGCTTTTAGAGAAAGTTTTTGGAGCAGTAAAGAAGTAAATATTTTATAAACCACAAAAGTCACAAAAGATAAAGTAATTCTTTTGTGACTTTTGTGGTTTATAGTTAAAATTGCATCTCCGGAATTTCGCCTTCAATAATCAATTCAGCTTCTGTGGCTTTCACAATATCTTCAACAGAAATTCCCGGCGCTCTTTCCAGAAGTTTGAAACCTTTATCCGTAATTTCCATAACCGCTAATTCCGTTACCACTTTTTTGACGCAATTGACGCCTGTCAAAGGCAATGTACATTTTTTGAGGATTTTTGATTCACCGGCTTTGTTCACGTGCATCATTGCCACAATGATATTTTCTGCCGAAGCTACCAAATCCATTGCGCCGCCCATTCCTTTGACCATTTTACCAGGGATTTTCCAATTGGCAATATCACCGTTTTCAGAAACTTCCATTGCACCCAAAATTGTCAAATCCACTTTTTGACTTCTGATCATCCCAAAACTGAAAGCAGAGTCAAAAAACGAACCGCCGGGAAGAATAGTAATCGTCTGCTTTCCTGCGTTGATGAGGTCTGCATCTTCTTCGCCTTCGAAAGGAAAAGGTCCCATTCCCAAGACACCGTTTTCACTCTGGAATTCCACCGAAATATCCTCCGGAACATAGTTGGCCACCAAAGTCGGAATCCCGATTCCAAGGTTGACATACATCCCGTCTTTCACTTCTTTTGATATGCGTTGTGCGATTTGTTCTTTTGTCAGCATAGTAAAAATTGTTGTTGCAATATATCAATATTTCATCTCATAGAAAAATGCTTTTTTGCCGATACAAATTATTATTAAAAACTATCGGATTTATATCAGTAATTTTGCAGTCAACAATTATGAAAACATTATTACATTACCTCAAACCACACAAATGGCTGATCATTGCCTCGTTGGTTTTAGCCGCTATAAATCAGGTATTTTCATTATTTGCACCGGCAATTACAGGAAATATCCTTGACCAATTGGTAACACACCCACACTTTTTTGATAAAGAAAAGCTGATTCCCAGAAATCTGAATCAATTTCTTTACGGAACCGATATTTATCATGGTGCATTTTACTTTTTAGGATTGCTGATTGGGACGGCAATGGTCAGCAGAATTGCAAAAGCGTTTCAGGATTACGCCGTGAATGTTATTACTCAAAAATTCGGGGCCAATATCTTTACGGATGGATTGCAGCATTCTATGGCGTTGCCTTATCAGGAATTCGAAGACCAGAGAAGTGGCGAGACTTTATCGATTCTGACCAAAGTAAGAGAAGACTCAGTGAAGTTTATTACCAATTTCATTAATGTCTTTTTTGGGATTTTGGTAAGTATCATTTTCGTTTCGGTTTATGCAATTAGACTGCATTGGTCTATAATGCCGGTTTATATTGTTGGAATTTTCCTGATTGCATTTGTAACGAATCTTTTAAGTAAAAGAATCAAAAATATTCAGAAAACCATTGTTCTTGAAACTACAAGTCTTGCTGGAAGCACTACCGAAAGTTTAAGAAACATCGAGATTGTAAAAAGTTTAGGTTTGACCAAACAGGAAATCAACCGACTGAATAACAATACTTATAAAATCCTCGGACTGGAACTGAAGAAAGTAAAAAGTATCCGTTCATTGAGTTTCATTCAGGGAACGATGGTTAATTTTCTTCAGCAGTTGATTACTTTGACACTTCTGTATTTGATTTTCAGAGACGTTGTAACGCCCGGACAATATCTGTCATTGATGTTTTACGGATTTTTCATTTTCGGCCCGATGCAGGAAATCGGAAATATCATCATTTCTTACCGTGAAGCCGAAGCATCATTGAAGAACTTTGATAATCTGATGAAAAAACCTGTGGAAGAAAAACCACACACGCCGAAACAAATCGGTTCAATCAATGAGCTGGAGTTCAAGCACGTCTCTTTCAAACATCAATCCGCCCAATATAAAGCTTTAAATAACATTTCATTTGATGTTAAAAATGGAGAAACGATTGCGTTTGTTGGCCCGAGTGGTTCCGGAAAAAGTACGCTTGTAAAATTGTTGGTTGGATTGTACAGACCTCAGGAAGGGAATATTTTCTATAATCAAATCAATGGGAAAGAATTTGACTTTGATGAACTGAGAAATCAAATCGGGTTTGTAACTCAGGACACGCAACTTTTTGCAGGGACTATCAAAGAAAATCTACTTTTCGTCAATCCAAATGCCAGTGAAGAAGACATCCAACTCGCTTTGAAAAAATCCAGCACTAAAACGCTGCTTGAACGTGCTGAAAAAGGCATCGAAACGGTTATCGGCGAAGGCGGACTGAAATTAAGTGGTGGCGAAAAACAGAGAATCGCGATTGCAAGAGCTTTACTCAGGAAACCGCATCTCTTGATTTTTGACGAAGCCACTTCTGCTTTGGATAGTATTACCGAAGAAGAAATCACTACAACCATCAAAGATATTTCACAACAAAAAGAACAAATCACCGTTCTCATTGCCCACAGATTAAGCACCATTATGCACGCAGACCGAATTTATGTTCTGGAACGCGGACAAGTTATAGAAACCGGTTCCCACGAAAACCTGATTGCAGAAAAAGGTTTGTATTATGCGATGTGGAGACAGCAGATTGGGGAGAGGAAGGTTTAATGTAAATTATAATTATGTACATTTGATAGTTAGCACTAACATCTGCCAAAAACCCTACATAAAATGTCTTTGAGAAAATTTAAGTTCATTATACTCCTTGTTATTTTACTAATAATTTCTATTGTAATTGTTTTTATTATAAACTTTAAAAATCAGACTATTTCAGAAAACATTCAAGATTGGGCGTCATTTGGAGATTACATTGGAGGAACACTCAATACATTTTTGTCATTATTAACTTTGTTGACTACTATTTTTATAGCATTTACTTTGAATAATTATGATAACATTAGGAATGAAAAGAATACTTTATTTGAAAAACAAAAACTGATTCGTGAATTAAGAGAAGCAGAATACAAAGAAATAAGCAAGGAAATTAATAATATTTGGGATATTGTTTCAAATCCTGATAGAATAATAGGTTTAAATGGCTTGTTCTTAATCTACCAAAAATATACAGATTTTCTAAAATATAAAACACATTTATTCCCAAATTTAACTGACGTTGAGTTTATTGAATTACAAGATTTTTTTGAAAATGCTCACAAATATTATTGTGAAAATGAAATAATTATTTTAACAAAAATTCCACAAATACATCGAATGTCAGAATTAATTGATAAATTTCACTTCAGATTACAACAATTTCTGATAGATGGATAAAATAAAAAATTAATTTCTCTTCCTCACAGTCCTCTGCTCTATCCTTTTCTCATAATTCTCACCTTGGAAAATCCGTTGAACCATAATTCCGGGAATATGGATTTCGTTTGGGTCTAGTTGTCCTGGTTCTACCAATTCTTCTACTTCCGCAATGGTAATTTTTCCTGCTCCAGCCATTGGAAAATTAAAATTACGAGCCGAACCTTTGAAAATCAAATTTCCGGCGTGGTCGCCTTTCCAGGCTTTTACGATAGAGAATTCAGCGTTGTAAGCGTATTCCAGAATATGAGGTTTTCCGTTGAACTCTTTGACTTCTTTACCTTCAGCAACTTCAGTTCCGTAGCCTGCTGGCGTATAAAATGCCGGAATCCCGGCTTGTGCTGCTCTGCATTTTTCTGCCAATGTTCCTTGTGGCGTCAGCTCAACCTCCAATTCTCCGGATAACATCTGACGTTCGAATTCTGCATTTTCTCCAACGTAGGAAGATATCATTTTCTTGATTTGTTTTTTCTGTAAAAGCAATCCCAAACCGAAATCATCAACGCCTGCGTTGTTGGAAATACAAGTAAGATTGTTGACATTTTTCTTTACCAATTCTGAAATACAATTCTCAGGAATCCCGCAAAGACCGAATCCACCAAGCATTATCGTCATTCCATTTTGTATATCTTTTACCGCTTCCTGAGCGTTTTTAACCCTTTTATCAATCATAAAACTGAGTTTTCTTTTGTTCAATTTGTTGGCTTATAAATATAGAAAAATCCCTTTATTAGAAGAAAGAAAATAGAGAAAATATTATTTCTTTTGAAAAGGCTTCGACTCCGCTCAGCCTGACAATGTATTAGTAAGATTTGTAGTATTAAATTTGTCACACTGAGCGAAGTCGAAGTGTTTATGATATAAAATTTACACCACAAAAAAAGCCACACACCAAAATGTATGACTTTTCACTAACAATTTTAAACTTTTATCGGTTGTCTATGGTAACGCTCACAGGCATTACATAAGATGATGCCACCATTTTCTGGCTCAGTTTCTCCATATCTACTTTGTAGATAAGGTGTGACAACACATTTTCGATTTCTTTGCTTACGTTTTTGCAGTCACCATTAGCGTGAACATTAGTGATTTTTCCATCTTCTGAAAGACTGAACCTAACATCGGAATTCACCACGCCTTCTTTATAATCCTGGTTGGTAAAATCGAAATTATCTTTCAACAATTTCCTTAACTCTCCGAACCCGTCTCCGGAATTGATGAAAACTTCCTGTATTTTGTTGTCTGTAGCTTGAGCTCTTACTAAGTTTAGCGTTCCTAAAAATCCAAACAAAAATATTGATAACGCTAGCATTTTCTTTTTCATAATCAATTGATTTTAAGTTATTACTTATCTAATGTTACGACAAAGTTACATAAAATTTATATTCAGTTAATATTAAATTAACATTGAAAGTGAAAATTTAATATTGAAAAAGAAAAAAGGATTTTGAAATTTCAAAATCCTTGATGTTTATTTATTTGTTTTGTCCAGGAGCGAAAGGTTTTGCAGATTTGGTTCCAAAGACTTTTTTGGCTTGTCCCGGTGGCATTGGTTTGAGTGCCGAACGGTTTGAGGGATGCGGTGGTCTTGGAGGTCGTGGTGGCGCAGCACATTCTATAAAACTTAAAGAAAAAACAACTATCGCCAGATAAATTCTAATATATTTCATAACAGATTTTATATACAGAATCACAAATTTGATACCAACTACAATTCCTTCTTCAAAAATTTAGCCGTCAAACTCTTCTTAGATTTAATTACTTCTTCCGGCGTTCCTTCTGCAATAATTTGTCCGCCGTGCTTTCCGCCTTCTGGTCCAACATCGATAATATGGTCAGCAAGCTTGATTACATCCATATTATGTTCGATAATGATGAATGAATTTCCTAATTCCACCAATTGCGTAATCGCTTCCATCAGGATTTTCACATCTTCGAAATGTAGTCCTGTGGTTGGTTCATCTAAAATATACAATGTATTTCCTGTCTGTTTTTTCGACAATTCAGTTGCCAGTTTCACACGCTGTGCTTCACCTCCACTTAATGTGGTCGATTGTTGGCCAATTGTGATATAACCCAAACCAACATCTTTCAAAGTCTTGACTTTGTTAAATATTTTCGGAATCGGCTGGAAAAATTCTACCGCTTCATTAATCGTCATATCGAGAACATCGGAAATTGATTTTCCTTTGTAGCGGACTTCCAGCGTTTCGCGGTTAAAGCGTTTGCCATGGCAGGTTTCGCAATGAACATAAACATCCGGAAGGAAATTCATTTCAATCACTTTCAAACCGCCTCCCTGACAGGTTTCGCATCTTCCGCCTTTGACATTGAAAGAAAACCGACCGGCTTTGTAACCACGGATTTTACTTTCCGGTAATTCAGCGAAAAGATTTCTGATATCGGTAAACATTCCTGTGTAAGTCGCCGGGTTGGAACGTGGCGTTCTTCCAATCGGACTTTGGTCAACATCTACGATCTTGTCAATATTGTCAATGCCTTCGATACTTTTATAAGGTAACGGTTCCTGAATGGCACGGTAAAAATGACGGTTCAGAATCGGGTATAAAGTTCCGTTAATCAAAGATGATTTTCCACTTCCCGAAATCCCTGAAATAACGACCAATTTTCCAAGAGGAATTTCGAGTGTTACATTTTTAAGGTTATTTCCCGTTGCACCTTTCAGAACTATCGATTTTCCGTTTCCTTTTCTACGTTCAGAAGGAATTTCGATTTTACGTTTTCCAGTGATATAATCGGCTGTGATTGTGTTGGCATTGGTAATATGTTTTGGATTTCCCTGCCAAAGAATTTCCCCACCGAATTTCCCCGCTTTGGGACCAATATCCAGAACGTGATCAGCTTCCATAATCATATCTTTGTCGTGTTCTACAACTAAAACCGAATTTCCGATATCACGTAATTCTTTCAGAGACTTAATCAATCTTTCGTTATCACGCTGATGAAGACCAATTGAAGGTTCATCCAAAATGTAAAGAACATTCACCAATTGAGAACCAATTTGAGTTGCCAGACGAATCCTCTGAGATTCTCCTCCGGAAAGTGTCCTAGAACTTCTGCTGAGACTCAGATAATCCAAACCGACATCTAAAAGGAATTGTAATCTGGTTTCGATTTCTTTTAGAATTTCGTGCGCAATCAGTTTATTTTTATCACTGAATTTATCTTTGACTTCCGCCAACCATTCTTTGAAATCGAGCAAAGACAATCCGTTGACTTCCGCAATATTTTTCCCATCGATTTTGAAACTCAGACTTTCCTGACGAAGACGTGCGCCTTTACAGGTCGGGCAAGTTTCTTCGGTGGTGAAATTTCTTTCCACTAAAACCGCATCATAGTTTTCTCTTTCTTCAACAATATCTTCAAGGATTTTGACCAAACCTTCGAAGTTAATTTTGATTTTTTTCGAGATTCCGGCATGTTTCAGTTCTTTGGTCACATCACTGCTATAACCGTAATAGATGCACTCCAAAGCTTCTTTCGGAATATCTTTGAACGGTGTTGTCAAACCTAAATCAAAAACTTCAAGAATCGATTTGATCTGAGACAGAATCCATTTGTTGGATTTGATTTGTTCCAAAGGCAACAATGCGCCTTGGTTAATTGATAATTTATCGTTTTCAACAAAATAATCCGTATTGACTTTTTTTATCGTTCCAAGACCCTTACAAGTCTCGCAATGACCTTTCGGAGAGTTGAAAGAAAAAGTGTTTGGTTCAGGCAATGCTAAGGAATCTCCTGTGGAATCATCCATCAGATTCTTACTGAAAAAGTGAACTTCATCCTGCCCCATTTCCTGGATCGCGATAATTCCTTCTCCCATTTCCAATGCTGTTTTCAGCGATTTTGACATTCTGGCTTCAGAAGCATTTTCGCCGATAATCCAGCGGTCAATCACCACTTCGATGTCGTGCGTTTTGTAACGGTCAAGTTTCAAATCGTATTCGATGTCTTGTAAAACACCATCAATTCTAGCTTGTGAATAACCTTTTTTGGAAAGATGAATGAACAATTCGTGGTAATGCCCTTTTCTGGAACGCACAACCGGAGCCAGCAAATACACTTTTTTTCCTTTGAAGCTATCTTTGATAGTTTCCAGAATTTGCTCTTCGGTATAACTTACCAACTTTTTCCCAGACGATAACGAATAAGCATCTGAAACCCTTGCAAACAAAAGTCTCAGGAAGTCATATAACTCCGTAATGGTTCCAACGGTTGAACGTGGATTTTTGTTCGTCGTTTTTTGTTCGATGGCAATAACCGGCGACAAGCCTTCGATTTTATCAACATCCGGACGTTCCAATCCGCCCAAAAACTGCCTTGCGTAAGCCGAAAACGTTTCGATATAACGGCGTTGTCCTTCGGCAAAAATTGTATCAAAAGCCAAAGAGGATTTTCCACTTCCGGAAAGCCCTGTGATAACAACCAATTCGTTTCTTGGAATTTTTACGGATATATTCTTGAGGTTATGCTCTCTTGCACCGTAAACTTCGATAAAGTCCTGATTATCTTTCATTGAAAAGTCTCATTCTGGGAAAACGCAAAATTACGGAAATTAACTTGTTTTTTAATCATCAGATTGAGTTTAATTGATCATTGCAAAGGCGCAAGATTTTGATAATTAATCTTAATTTAAAAGTCGCAAAGTTTGATTTTGTGACTTTTAACAACATTATAAATTAATTTATCTGTGTCATTGCGATAAAAATCATCACAAGTTTAATAATATTTAACACTGTTTTTTAGAAGAAAAAAGTTGAGCTAAAACTATCTTTGCAGCTTGAAATTAATTAAAAATGAAAAATATTTTATCCAGATTTGTGCTCACTGTTTTTATATTATCTTCGTTCTATTGCTTTGCATGGGGATTAACAGGGCATCGTGTAGTGGCAGAAATTGCGCAACATCATTTAAGTTCAAGAGCGGAAAGAAAAATCAGGAAGCTTCTGGAAAACGAAAAGCTGGCTTACTATGCCAACTGGCCGGATTTTATCAAATCTGACACGACCGGCGTTTGGAAGGAAACATCTGCATGGCATTATGTTAACGTGAATCCTCAAAAGAATTTTGCCCAATTCAAGGATACATTATCTATTCAAAAAGCACCGAATATCTATACTCAGATCAGAATCTTATCAGACAAAATCAAAGATAAGAACGCTTCTGATACTGATAAAAAAACAGCCTTGATTTTCTTAGTCCATTTAATCGGTGATTTACATCAGCCTTTGCATGTTGGAAGATATTCTGACTTAGGCGGAAACAAAATCAATGTGACTTATTTCGGACAGAAAACCAACCTGCATTCGGTTTGGGATTCTAAACTGGTTGAGGACCAAAAGTATTCTTACACTGAGTTTGCCAACCTTCTGGACATTAAATCCAAAGATGAAGTCAAGCAAATCCAGAGCGGAACTCTGGAAGATTGGTTGTATGACAGTCACAAAATTGCCAATTCAATTTATTATCAAACGCCGAATGACGCAGTATTAAGTTATGATTACAATTATCGTTTTGAACCCACTATTGAGAGACAATTGCTGTATGGTGGATTAAGATTAGCAAAAGTTCTGAATGATATTTTCGGATAGAATTAATTCAATTTTTTAATCATCCAAAGATTGCAACCAGAATGTCCTGAATTTCCCAAAGCTTTTTCCAAATACTGAAATCCTTGTTTTTCGTAAATGGAAACAGCTTTGCTGAATTCCGGCAAACTTTCCAAATAAACTTGTTGATAGCCTAATTCTTTCGCCTTATCAAAGCATTTTTCCATTAATAACTTTCCGATTCCTTTTCCTCTGGCTTCTTTTGTAAGATAAAACTTGACTAGTTCTGTTGTATTTTCAGGAAGATTTTCTGTTGGAAAAATACCGCAACACCCTAAAATAACATCATTCTCTTCCGCAACAAACAATGCAGATCTTTCAGTTTGAAATAGAGAGAACAAGTCATCTGTCGTTGGATCTGTGTAAACCGTTCCGCAAGTCGCCTTAACATCAAAATCGTGGAAACTGGTTCTGATAATTTTTGCTAGTATTTCGTTATCTTCCCGCTTGTTTTTTCTAATTGTTACTGACATTTTTGAATTTATTTTAAATGAGCCAAGGATATTTGTGGAAAATACCGTCAAATAACATTGCTAAAATCCCAAAGAAAATCCATAATCTAAGAAGATTCAGGGATTTGAATTTATCATTTTTCTGATTTCGGAACAACATAAAAATGGTTCCAATAATGACCAATGTTGTTGCTAAAAAATACCAGGCCATTATATTTTTGAACCCGATTCCTATACTTAGAATGACGGAAACTGCTAATGTAATTATCAAAAGAATTAAAAGGATTGACCTTGTATTCTGATATCCCAATCTGTTCGCAAGTGTGTCATAACCGAACATTTTGTCTGCGTTCTTTGTCAATGTATCTTTCGTAACATCGATAATAAACAACATCAGAAAAAGGAAAATGGCCAGAAACAAAATCTTAAGTGAAAATGTCTGGTAATAAATCAACATTCCGAAGAACGGATAAAGTGTTAACGATACAAAAGTAAAATTGTTAAGAACGATAATTTTGCTGAGTTTGTGACTGTAAAACCACATCAGAAACTGATATATCAGAAAGAAAATAAAAACTCTGTGTGATACAAAAAATGCCAATCCAAGCGATAATGCGTTGAGAACGACATAAGCTGTCAGGAAATATTTTTCTTTCAAAAAGTTTTGTAATCTGGAACGAAAAGGCTTTGTAACCTGGTCTTTTTCTTTATCATAAAACCGATTGATAATTCCGCCAGCTAAGATGCTGAGAACAGAACAAATGATAATGGAGTGAACTTTGTAATCGAAAACAAAATTTCTGAAACTTTCTTCCCTATTAAACAGAAAAAATGTCGAAACATACAATGCAAAAAGAAGCAGAACAGCCACAAAAAAACGAGCGCCCAAAAGAAAACCCATCAACTGAGAAATACGGTAAAGAGCATTTCGTGAAGTCGGTTTTGCTACCATTTTTTTAGTTTAAATAAATATCTTGGCTAGAAACTCTGAATTTAAACACAAGGCTCACAAAGTTTTTTAATTTATGTTTTAAGGTCACAAAGATTTGACTTCGTCAAATTTCGAATGCAAATAATTGTGTGCTTTGTGAGAACTTTGTGACTTTTGTGGTTCAGACTAAAATCTGTAAATCACTTCTTTGTGGAATCCCTCCAGCATCTCTTCCGCTTTTGCATAATCTTTTGCAAAACCAAGGATATAACCTCCACCTCCGCTTCCGCAAAGTTTAAGGTAATAAGCGTTTGAATCGAGACCTTTTTTCCAAACATTGAAAAGATTTTCCGGAATCATCGGGCGGAAATGCTCGTATGCCCAAACCGATAATTTCTTCAGATTACGGAAAAACGGATTCATATCTTTTTTCAGGAAAGCGTCGATACAAGCGTTATTGTAACGGATAAATTCTTCTTTCAAAGTCTTACGGAAACCTTCATTCTTCAACTTTTCAAAGAAAATCTGAATCATTGGCCCTGTTTCGCCGGTAACACCAGAATCAATCAAGAAAATGGCACCTTTGCCCAATTCTTCTTTCGGGATAGAAACTTTGTCCACACTTTCTTTACTTTCTATCAGAATCGGAAGGTTCATAAAGCAAATCAATGGATCGATTCCTGAACTTTTTCCATGGAAATAACTTTCCAATTGTCCGAAAATAACTTTCAGGTCTTTCAACTCATCTTTTGAAATCGTTTCAGGATTTTTTTTGATAACAGAATATTTTTCGAAAATCGCAGCTACCAAAGCGCCAGAACTACCAACGCCATAACCTTGCGGAATATTAGAATCGAAGAACAAACCTTTTGCAATATCTGATTGGAACGATTTAACATCCAGTTGATAGTCGGAAGGTAATTCTAAATCTGAAAGATAATTGGAATATTTTTCCAGAGATTGATTAGATTTTTTTTCAAAATCGTTATCCAGATCTGAGAATTTCAAGGTTCCTTTATAAAAACTGTAAGGTAAAGTAAGTCCCTGAGAATCCTCAATGATGCCGTACTCACCGAACAAAAGAATTTTTGCGTAAAATAAAGGGTTGTTCATATCGTGTTTTGATATTGCAAATTTACAAAATATTTTCTTTCAAAAATTATCAATTTTAATACCGAAAATTTAAATTTTTATTAATTAATCAAAATTAATCTTTTGGAGGAAATAATTTCAGAAAACCTTCGTAAACACTTTTATGCAAAATGGTCGCGTGGTCATCGTCGGTCATTAATTTATATTCTAATTTTAAATTCTTTTTTCCGGAATTTTTAAGAATCTGATATAATCCGTCCGCTTCTTTTACCATCATCGAATGTTCCTGCTTCCCGACAGAAATATAAACGAATCGCTCGTCATCTTTCTGTTGAGAAATCAATTTTGCTGCATTATTATAAAGACTTTCGTCATCCCACCAAAGACTTGGACTGATGATGAAATAATGTGTGAAAAGCTGTGGTTTATTTAGCAAAATCTCTGTTGCAACCAGTCCGCCTAATGATTGTCCAATAATATACTTCGTTTTATCCGTCTTATAATTTTTATTGATCTAAGGCTGTAATTCTTCTTCAACAAACTGGATGAATTTATCCGAATGTCCCGTCGTAGGATAATCTTTTTGCAGATCCTTCAAATCTGTATGAAAAGTAAAATCTCTTTTCCTGTCAACATTCTCAATCCCGACAATAATAAAATTGGGCATATTGAATGACAAATTAAAAAACTGCTGAAGTCCGACCAAATGAAGAAAATCCTCGTTTATACTTCCGTCTAGGATATACATCACAGGATAGGATTTGGTCTTATCATAATCCTGTGGAAGATAGATGTTCAGGATTCTTTTTTCTTTCAGAACCTTAGAAGTCATTGTTACTTTTTGTCCGATTTTCAAATCCTCAACGACTGGTTTTTGAGCACTTAAAATCGAAAAAATAAATAAAAATGCGAAGCTTAACTCTTTCAAAACAGCGATTATTTAGTATTATTTTTAACTTTAAGAAAACGGATGAATATCAATCCTAAAGCAAAGAAAATACTCATTGATAATGCTGCGAATCGCATATTATTATAATGTTCAATCAACGTTGCGAAGATGAATGTTCCCAAAATAATCGCAATCTTTTCCAAAACATCATAGAAACTGAAATACGTTGTATTATCCATAGAATCCGTTGGAAGCAACTTTGAATAAGTTGACCTAGACATCGCTTGTAAACCTCCCATTACCAGACCAATCACAGCAGCAACACCGTAGAATTGATATTCAACATTCGGATTTTCTTTGTTAAGATAATAAGCTGCAAGACAAGCACCGATCCACATTGCAACGGTGATACTGATGACATTTTTGTTGCCGATTTTCTTAGATAACCAGGAAAAGAATAATGCACCGATAATCGCTTCAATTTGGATTAATAACAATGTCATTATCAGTTTGTCCTGAGCCATATTGATTTCGCTCTTTCCAAATAATGTCGCCATCAGGAAAATCGTCTGCATCCCAACACTGTAAAAGAAAAAGCTGGTAAGGAAATATTTCAGGTTTCTGTCTCCGAAAAGATGATTTCCAACTTTGAATAATTCTTTGAAACTTTGTTTGATGATGTCGATATAAAAACTGATGTTATCTTTGAAAACCTCAACAAAACCGCCTTGCTCAGCGTGGCTTTTGAAGATATTCTTATAATTAAGCAACACCAAATCTTTCGGTAATTGCTCTTTAACCTGACCAAATTGAGGCAAATGTTTGAAAGTATATTGTGAAAATCCAAACCACCACGCTCCGGTTAATAAGAAACTAACTCTTGTATAAATCGCTGCCTGTTTTGGTGTTTCAGCGCAAACCTGAATCAGAACAAGACAAATCACAACCAAAATCACAGAGCCGATATAGCCGTAAACATAACCTTTCGCTGATAAAGCGTCCTGTTTATCAGGCGTTGCAATATCCGGTAAAAAGGAATTGTAAAAGACCAAACTTCCCCAGAATCCGACACTCGCTGTCACACTAAATAATAGTCCTAGCCAAACCGTTCCCATTCCTGTAAACATCGCCAATCCCATACAAGACGTCGCTCCCAGATAACAGAAAAACTGAAGGAAAGATTTCTTATTCCCAATCGTATCTGCTAAAGATGACAATATCGGCGATAATAAAACCACAATTACAAACGAAAGCGTTAATGAATAACCATAAACCGCATCCGGCTGATATTCTTTCCCGAAGATTTTAACCAAATTTCGTACAGGTACTTTTATCCATTGTCCTGTTTCTTTCACATACTCATCTTTTTCATAAGCTGTTGTGAGAATCGAGTAATAAATCGGGAAAATTGTAGATGTAATGACCAGCGAATAAACCGAGTTGGCCCAATCGTACAATGCCCAGGCACGCATTATTTTCGGATTATTCTTGATTGAGTTTTCTGTCGTCGTTGTTTCTATTTCTGACATTGGAAATATATTATTTAGACAAAAATAAAAAAACCATTAAATAAAATGATTAATTAATGGTTTTATTTGTTTCAAGTTTAAAGTTACAACTGGTTTGAAGTAAAGTCCGGCTTGCAAATCTTTAGGGAGGGCTGCAAAATTAGCAGGTCCGCCTGCCTTAATCTCAGCTCGATCTGTTGAAAAGACAGGTCAGCCTATGAAAAGTATAGGCCGACCTACAAAAAGTATAGCTTTACCTAAAAAATAGATAGGCTGACTTAACAATTATGTAGGTCAGCCTAAAAAAAAGTATAGGTTAAGCTACAAAACAGATAGGTCGACTTACCAATTGGGCAGGTCGACCTAGTAAATTACAAACTCAAAATCCTTTCAGAGTTTCAACTCTGAAAGGGTTCTTAAAATTATATTGCAAAATTATTATTGCAAATTTTCAATTACAATCGCTGTTGCACCACCGCCACCATTACAGATTGCAGCTGCACCGTATTTTCCGTTATTCTGTTTCAAAACATTGATTAAGGTAACAATAATTCTGGAGCCGGAACTTCCCAGTGGATGTCCAAGGGACACTGCCCCACCGTTCACATTCACTTTAGAATCATCTAAACCAAGTATTTTATTATTTGCTAAACCTACAACCGAAAACGCTTCATTGAACTCAAAGAAATCAATATCATCTTTGGTTAGGTTTGCTTTTTTAAGAGCAATTGGTAAAGCTTTAGAAGGTGCCGTTGTGAATCTTTCCGGCTCAACCGCTGCATCGGCATAAGAGATAATTTTAGCTAATGGTTTCAATCCTAATTCTTCCATTTTTTCTTTTGACATCAGGATCAAAGCAGAAGCGCCGTCATTTAAGGTTGAAGCATTAGCTGCTGTCACTGTTCCGTTTTCTTTTTGAAAAACCGTTGGTAATGTTGGGATTTTATCAAATTTAACTGCTTTATATTCTTCATCTTCTGAGAAAACAACTGGTTCTCCTTTTCTTTGAGGAATGGTTACAGGAACCACTTCATCTGCGAATTTGCCGGCTTCCCAAGCTGCAGCCGATCTTTTGTAAGATTGAATAGCAAAAGCATCCTGTTCTTCTCTTGTGATATCATTTTCTTTTGCACATAGTTCCGCACAAACACCCATATGAACTTTGTTGTAAACATCCGTCAAACCGTCTTTCAAAAGTCCGTCCTGCATTTTGATTTCGCCTAATTTCACGCCGTTTCTCCCATCCAAATAATGAGGAACACTTGACATATTTTCCATTCCTCCAGCAACAATAACATCCACATCGCCTGCTTTAATTGCCTGAGCTGCCATTGTTACGGCTTTCATTCCGGAAGCGCAAACCTTATTGATAGTTGTAGAAGGTGTATGATTAGATAAACCTGCACCCAAAGCGACTTGTCTTGCCGGTGCTTGTCCTTCACCAGCCTGCAAAACGTTCCCCATATAAATTTCCTGAACCAAAGCAGGGTCAAGATTGATTTTGTCTAAAGCTCCTTTTACCGCAGCCGTTCCCAATTGTGTTGCAGGAATGCCTGATAAGCTTCCCATAAAACTTCCCATTGGTGTTCTGACCGCTGATACAATGAATACTTCTTTCATAATATTTTTAATTTTTTGTATTGATATTTTTTTTTAAACACAAGGTTCACAAAGATTTTTCTCTAAGTTCACAATGTCCTTTCATTAATTCTAAAGTTAGTTGTGCTCTTTGAGCCTTTGTGGTTCAACTTTTTCAAACAAGGTTACAAAATCTTTTTCTCTAAGTTCACAATGTCCTTCATTAATTCTAAAGTTAGTTGTGTTCATCGTGCTAATCTTTGTGCCTTTGTGGTTCAACTTTTTCAAACAAGGTCACAAAGTCTTTTTCACTAAGTTCACACTATCCTTTCATTAATTCTAAAGTTAGTTGTGCTCTTTGTGCTAATCTTTGAGCCTTTGTGGTTCAAATCTATTTTTTCTTGATGCGATTAAAATTAAAGCAACTCCTAAAAATTCGATGAGCCAGCCCCACGACAATTTTACAATTCCCGCAAATGTAGATTGCCAGGATTTGAAGGGTAAAAAGCTGAAATAATCCAAAGATTTTAATTTAATAGCAACAATTGTGAAAACAAAAAGCAAAATCATTAAGAATGTCATTATTTTCACGAATTTATTTTTGTTAATTAGAATGAAAACCAGCATTAATAAAGAAAATCCCCAAACTGCAATCGCAAGTGTATGATCAACTTTCCAATAGTTCCAGTTTCCAACAATTGGAATATGAACCAACGGCAAAAAACTGCCTGCCACAACCAGAAACAAACCGATTAACTGTAAATTTTTCATTCTTAATTCTTATTCGCCAATGTAAATAAAAAAAAACACACCTACAAAAGATGTGTTTCGATAATAAGAAAATAGTGTATAAGAATGTTCTATGAAAAATTTATAGTTTTAAAAATCAATATTGGCAATTTCGATTCCGATTTGGATTCCGTTTTTATTTGGTAGATTAGCTTTGCTATTGAAAATTGGAGTGAAATCTTTTTTGATAAATAAGTTAACGCCACCATAACCCAGACTGAATTTCCCACCAAACAAGAAAGCATTCACACCGTCATCCAAAGTGTAATCGTACTTTTGGAATTTACTGCCTTCATCATAATATTTCACTTTTACAATGCTTCTGGTGTTGATTCCTGCATAAGCACCTACGCCGATTTTCCACATTTTTTTTCTCACATCCAGATATTGTTTCCCGTCATACTCGGTGTATTTAGGATTAAGATAAAGCTGAAATTCTATTGGCAAGGTCAAATAAACATTTCTCAATTTGGAACGTTTCAATCTGCCTTCTTCAAAATTCTCAAGAAACAATTGCGAATTTTCCTGAACAAAAACCTGCGGACGTTTCGGCATATAGGTATCAGTTCTGTAAGCTAATCCGTATCTTAGAATCCAGGGACTTGTGAAACTTCCAAGTTGCTTATCTTGCCTGAATTGCACTTCCACACTATGTGAGTTCCCGATCCTCATTTCCGAATCATTTTCAAAAGGATTGAAACTACCTTTATCCTTAGTAAGGTTTGTAAATGCATAGCCCACGCTGATAGTGCTTGTATTGATATATTCTGTAGGTTGTTTTTTATCCTTTCTGATGTTGATGGATACACCGGAATTCTTAAAAACCATCACATTTTTATTTCTGATTGTATCACTATTGTAAACCGAATTTTTAACAGCGCTTTTAGTAATCTCCTCCAACTGCTGACGTTCATTTTCAATTTTATCATTGATAATAGTTTCATATCGTTTGGAAACCGTTTCTTTTTGCGCAATTTGCTCAGCTTTTGTAATTTTTCCAGAACTGAAAGCTTCATCAATTTTATCCGTTTCTGCTTTCATATTCGCTTTCTCTGTTGATACGATTGAATTGACTTTATCAGTGTAAGATTTCATTTGATTATCAAGCGTAGTCTGTGCTGTAGCAAAGCTTGAAAGCATTGCTAAAAGTAGAATTTTGAACTTCATAGTTTAATTATTTAGTTGTTATAGAATCTTTTTCGTAAAGTGTAATTCCAAAGAGTTTGATACGTTTTGGGTTAGGAAAATCAGAGTCATTTTTTTTCAGCGTATTGATTCCCATTGCAGATTTTGGTGTTTCCGTTTTAGCTTTGTCAATTTCTACTCCGAAAAGTAGGTCAGACGATGACACATATTTTACTTTTTCTCTTGGTTTTTGAATATCCGTGTGAGCCAATTGCTCTTCTGGTTTAGAAACAATTTGAGGTTCTTCTTTTTTTATAATTAATTCTTTTTCCGGAGTTTGATTTGAGGCAAGTTTTTCTCTCCTAATTGAATTTTTCATTCTGGGCGTTTCCACTTCGTTCAATGTAAACCTAGTAGAAGAATCTTCATTCTTAACAGCAAATTTTTGATTATCAGAATCCAAAATAGGATTAATAGGATTTGATTTCACGGCCTCTGCATTTTCTGACTTTTTAACTGAAGCCGGAATTGATTTTTCATTTTCTGATTGGCTGGCAAACTGTTGATCACCATTAACTTCAGCTTTATTGTTAGTCATCCATAGAATTCCTCCCAAACCAAATAAGAAAATAACAGCCGCAGCATATCTCAACCAAATCATGTTTGGCTTTTCTTTTTTTGCAGGAGATTGGTCCAGTTTCTCTTCCAATCTGTCCCAAAAACCTTCGGAAACTTTCATTTCCTGTTGTTCATATTTAGATTTCAGACTCTGCATTTTGTTTAGTGTTTTGTTGTTGATTAAAATAATCTTGCAGCCATTTTTTTGCTTTGCTTAGCTGGCTTTTGCTGGTACCTTCTGAGATATTAAGGATTTCCGCAATCTCCTGATGTTTCTTTTCTTCAAAAACAGCAAGGTTAAAAACCAGTTTGTAACCAACCGGCATTTCTTTGAAGACAATTTCCAAATCTATATCCTGAGAAAGTTCTGAAACATCTTCCCTCTGGTCTGCAATCGCATCAGTAAATTCGGTTTCCGCGTACAGAACATGTTTATTTTTTCGGACGAAAGTAATGGCATCATTCACCACTATTTTTCTCAGCCAAAACGGAAACGATTCGTAATTTTTACAATCTTCAATCTTGGTAAAGGCTTTATAAAAAGCATTCATTAAGACATCTTCCGCATCATCCCGATTATTGATGTAAGAATTCGCAACAGACAACATTTTCCCAGAAAACATCTCGAACAAACTCTTTTGAGCCAGCCGGTCATTTTTCTTTGCTTTGGAAAAGATATGTTGTAAATCTTGTTTCATTTTCTCTTTCTGACTATAAGACGGTAAAAATCGGAAATGGTTGCCTCAATTTTTAAAATAAATAAAAATAAATTTAAAAATAACTGATTATCAATCAAATAAATTTAAATAAACTCTTGCAGGTTTTTTTAATTTCGCAGATTATATAAAACAAAATGAGCTTAATCTGTAAAAATCAGCGAGAAACAAATTTAAATTATGGCAATCCCCTCGCCTTCCTGAAGCCATAGCTCGGGTCGGGCTATCCGCTACAATCTTTTTTGTGGAACACGTTTCCAGCTTTTGATTAAATTTTTCAAGCCACAAAAAAGGATTTCCACTACTATCCCTATTGCAGCTTCGCAAGAAATAAAGTTTCGCCAATCATAACACGCAACATCATAATATTGTAAAAAAAGATTCTTTCCTAAGCAAAGCGACTTTGTGAAACCTAAAATATTTTCAATTAGATAAATGACCTTTGTGTTAAAATTTTTGAATTAAATACGAATCATCAGTATTCATTATTTTCTCCTTATTTTTGCAAAAATTAAAACAAACGTGGTAAACACAGACCAAATAAAAGATATACAATCCAGAATAGAAGACCTTCACAAATTTCTCGGCATCGAGAAAAAGAAAATCGAGATTTCTAATGATGACGAAAAAACTGCCGCTCCGGAATTCTGGGAAAAACCAAAAGAAGCCGAAGTATTCCTCAAACAACTCCGTTCCAAGAAAAAATGGGTGGAAAGTTATGAGGAAATCAATGCTCAGTTTGAAGACTTACAGGTTCTTTTAGAATTCGCAAAAGAAGACCCCGAATCAGAAAAAGAATTAGACGAATCTTTTCCTGAGTTGGTGGAAAAAGTAGAGAATCTGGAATTCAAAAATATGTTGTCCAACGAAGGCGACGAATTATCTGCGGTTCTTCAGATCACAGCCGGAGCCGGCGGAACAGAATCCTGCGACTGGGCCAGTATGCTCATGCGTATGTACACAATGTGGGCAGACAAACAAGGCTACAAAATCCGTGAACTGAATTTCCAGGAAGGCGATGTTGCCGGCGTAAAAACGGTAACTTTAGAAATCGAAGGCGAGTTTGCTTTCGGTTATCTGAAAGGTGAAAATGGCGTTCACCGATTGGTAAGAATTTCACCATTTGACAGTAATGCTAAGCGTCATACGAGTTTCGTTTCTGTTTATGTTTACCCTTTGGTTGATGACACGATTGAAATCAACATCAACCCTGCTGATATTAGTTTCGAAACCATGCGAAGTTCCGGTGCTGGTGGACAAAATGTAAACAAGGTGGAAACCGCAGTTCGACTTCGTCACGCACCAACTGGAATTATTATTGAAAACTCAGAATCGCGTTCTCAGCTTCAGAACAAGGAAAAAGCAATGCAACTTCTACGTTCCAGACTTTATGAAATCGAACTCGAAGAACGAATGAAAGCCAGAAACGAAATCGAAGCGGGAAAAATGAAAATCGAATGGGGTTCTCAAATCCGAAATTACGTGATGCATCCTTACAAATTGGTAAAAGATGTTCGTTCCGGATACGAAACGTCTGATGTGGACAGCGTAATGAATGGGAACCTGACGCCTTTCCTGAAAGCTTACCTGATGAATGAAGGACAAGGTTCTGCAGATGAATTGGATGAGTTGTAGTAAACTTGAATTCTCGCAGATTCAGCAAATCTGGGAATTTGGAAAGTCTTTAAATAATTAAGCCTCAGAATATTCTGAGGCTTTGATTTTATATTTCTGTATTGAGATCCCAATTTTCGAGATAATCGTTGACGTGTTTCAGGAACATCCCACCTAAGCTACCGTCCACTACTCTATGGTCATAAGAATGTGACATAAACATCTTCTGACGGATTGCAATCACATCTCCAAATTCAGTTTCGATAACTGCCGGCTTCTTAACAATAGCTCCAACAGCCAAGATCGCCACCTGAGGTTGAGGAATAATCGGTGTTCCCATCAGGTTTCCGAAAGTTCCGACATTTGAAATCGTGTAAGTCGCACCTTGCGTGTCGGCCGGTGTCAATTTTTTATTTCTTGCTCTGTAAGCCAAATCATTAATTGCTTTTGCCAATCCTGACAAACTCAACTGGTCTGCATTTTTGATAACAGGAACAATCAGGTTTCCGTCCGGAAGCGCCGTTGCCATTCCAATATTGATGTTTTTCTTTTTGATAATTTTGTCGCCATCAACAGACACATTAATCATTGGGAAATCCTGAATCGCTTTCACAACCGCACGAATGAAAATCGGCATAAACGTCAATTTTTCACCATCTCTCTTCTGGTAAGAATTTTTGTTGGCGTTTCTCCAGGTCACAACATTGGTTACATCAGTCTCGATGAATGAAGTAACGTGCGGCGAAGTATGCTTGCTGTTCACCATTGCATCCGCAATGATTTTGCGAACACGGTCCATTTGGATAATCTCATCGCCATCATTTACACTGATTGGCTGGGCTGGAGCAGGTGGAGATTTAACCTCAGAAACCGGTAGAGAAATAGTTTGTTGAGCAGGCGGTGATTGAACTGTCGCTCTATTTTTCACAAATCCAAGAATATCTTCTTTTGTAATCCTTCCTTCTAATCCACTTCCTTTTATCGTTTTAAGTTCAGATTCAGAGATATTTTCCTGCTGAACAACAGATTTTACCAAGGGCGACAGATATAAATCTGAATTTTGATGATTGAATGAGTCAGAATGATTGGATAAAGGTTGTTCAAGCGTTTTTACCACTTCCGGCTCAGGCTGAACAATTTGATCTTTCACTTCTTCATAAGATTTGGGTTCAGGTGCTTCAGAATCCCCAGAACCGCCTTCTGTTTCCAAAATCGCAATGGCTTCACCAATTTTAGCAACTTCGTCTTTCTGTTTAAGAATTTTGATGATTTTTCCGGAAACAGGAGTCGGAACATCAGAATCTACCTTGTCCGTTGCAATCTCCACTACAGATTCGTCTTCTTTTATAAAATCGCCTTCATTAAACAGCCAGCTGATAATTGTCGCTTCCATAACTCCTTCGCCCATACTCGGGAGCAATAGTTTATATTCTGCCATTTTTTGGTTTTTTGAATTTTTCCAAAAGTACATTTTTTTTTATTAATTATATAATTCTATTTTTTTAAAATTTATGAGGGTCTATTTTTTATAAATTTGTTAATCAAAATGTTTTAGAATTATACAATGAATATCTACTTAAGTGCCATCATCCACATCAAAGAAAACTCTATAATGGATGCTATCGAATTATTAAAAAAACTGGTAATAGAAACCCGTAAAGAAAAGGGCTGCGTGCAGTACGATCTCTTTGAAGACAATAGGAATAAAGGTGTGTTTTTCATTCATGAAAACTGGGAAACCAATGAGGATCTTCATCACCATCAGGTTTCTGATCATATGATGATATTCCGTGAAAATATTGCACCTCTGTTAGAAAGTGCCAATAAAGTTTACGTTGGAAACAAACTTTTTTAATTTAAAAAATTAATAATTATCAACTTAAAATATTAACAAATATTCAATCTATCGGATTTTATTTGTGTTTTATTTATAAAATAAGAATATTTTCAATATTTTTGCTAATCTTTAGTTGTAATAAAAATAATAAATTTTAAATATGAAAATAAATCAACTTACTAAATCTGCAGGAATAGGCGTTTTCTTTTTATTTGCCAACTTAAATGCACAATCCAACGAAAAAATCATCAGAAATTTTATCAAAAATGATGTAAGTTTCAAAAACAACTCAACTGCTGATTTTAAAATTCAAAACGAAGATAAATCAGCTAGTTTAAAATCTGAAATTGTCAACGTTCAGCAATATTATAATAATACTCCTATTTATAAATCTTTAGCAAAAGCAGTTATCAGAGATGGAAAAGTTCTTTCTTTCAATAATAACTTCAAACAAATAATTAGCAACAAAAGTATTGTCGCTGACAAAATTGATAAATCAGAGGCATTTTCTACAGCTCTAAGATTTCTTGGAATAGTTGATTCTGGTTTTGAAGTTGTAGATGAAAAAAAGGAAATGGTGAATTTACCTGATGAAAAAGTAGCTAATCTTCGTTTTTATTTTGAAAGAAATAATAATTTGATCCCAGCACAGTTATTTTTCATCAACCAGGCTAAGTCTAATCAGTCTTATGCAATACTGGTAAGCCTTTCTGATGGAGAGATTCTGGAAAACAACAATATGATTATTGATTGTACTTTTGATACTAATCATAATTCTGGAGAATCTTCTGAAACACCTAATGACCATTTATTAAGTCATTTCAATATTTCAACGTCAACCAACAACTTGAATAAGGCTGCTACAGATGCAACATACAATGTATTTCCATTTCCAATAGAAGCACCAACTTTTGGCTCAAGAAGTCTTGTAACTAATCCTTGGGATCTTACAGCATCACCAGAAGGTTGGCATTCTAATGGATCGACAACATATTCGAATACATACGGAAATAATGTCTTAGCATATGTAGATAACAATGCATCAAATACATTTGGATTTTCCCCGAGCAGTACAACAACTGGAAGTTACACCTTTGATTTCCCTTTCGCAGAAAGTACAACTTTAAGCGCTTACGATAATAAGAGCGCTGCGGTAACTAATCTTTTTTATGCAAACAACATGATGCATGACATTATGTATAAGTTTGGTTTTACAGAAACTAGTAAGAACTTTCAAACCAATAACTTTAATAATGGAGGAATAGGAAATGATGCTGTAAGAGCAGAAGCTTATGACGGAAGTGGATATAACAATGCAAATTTCAACTCAGGATATGAAATTTCTCAAGGTAATGTTCAAGCACCAAGAATGCAAATGTTTCTTTGGAACTACGGAATTTCGCTTAAGCAAAGATTATTTTACACAGATGCAACTCTATCAACGAGAGCAGCAGTTAACACAGGTGTCGTATACTATTATCCCACAACAGTTGTAGCAACTGGTTATTACACCGGCAAATATTTAATGGAAACAGGAGTAACAGGAGACGTTGCAGTTCCAACTATTGAAAATTTGTGCACCGCTATACCAGCTGGAGAATTAACAGGAAAAATAGCTATTACTACAACTACTGGTGGTTGTGGATATGATGTAAAGGTGAGAAATGCTCAAACAGCAGGTGCAGTTGGAGTAATTGTACATAGATCTGTTAGTACAGCTATTGACCTAAGTGTCAGCAATTCAACATCTAGCGATATTCACATCCCAGCACTCGTAATTCCAAAAAATGAAGGTGATTTTATTAAGTCTGAACTTACCGCTGGGAGACCAGTTAATGTTAATTTGAAAGATCCTGGATTTGGGTATAAGAACTCCAGCTTTGACAACGGAGTAATGATCCATGAATACGGTCATGGTATCTCTAATAGACTTACAGGCCAAGGATATAGCTGTTTAATGAGTCTGGAGCAAATGGGAGAAGGATGGTCTGATTTCTTTGCTTTGATGTTAACTAATTCTCCTAATGCTACAGCGGATGTTCCTAGAGGAATAGGTACTTATTCAACTAACTCTTCTACAACATCTGGAGGAATCAGACAATATAAATACAGTCCAAATATGAGCATCAATCCTCACACTTATGCTGATACCAATTCTACAGGAGGACAAGTTCATGCGATAGGTGAAATCTGGGCAACCATGCTTTGGGATCTTCATTGGAAAATGGCTGAAAAATATGGCTACAATTCTGATGTAACAGCTGATCCGAATTCAGGTAGCGCAAAAGTTCTACAGTTGGTTATGGATGGGCTTAAATTGCAGCCTTGCAATCCTGGTTTCATTTCCGGTAGAGATGCTATTCTACAAGCAGACCAATTAGCTGGAGGTGCAGACAACTGTCTTATCTGGAATGTATTTGCCAGAAGAGGATTAGGCGTTAACGCATCTGCCGGAAGTTCAAGCAGCATTACAGATCAAGTCAACGGATTTAATGTTCCTGAAGCTTGTATTCTTGCAACAGAAGATATAGCTAAAAATAAAGCTTTTGGTATCTATCCAAATCCTGCAAAAGGAGAATTCTTTATCAAAACCGCACCAACTGTTGGTAATGCGACAATTAAAGTAGAAGTTCTTGACATGAATGGAAAATTGGTTAAATCTATTGAAAGAAAGAAAAACACTTCAGATTCTATCTCAACAAAAGGACTAATCAAAGGAACATACCTTGTTGTAGTTACCGAAAACGGAAAATCTAATACCGAAAAACTGATTGTAGAATAAAATACAATTACATAAAAATAAGACCTTCTCAAATGAGAAGGTTTTTTTTGTAATAAAATGTTTAACAAAATTTTATATCCAAGGATTATTGGCATCAATATTGAAAAACTACCTTTGTTCAAAATTTAATCTGATTAGTAAATGAAAAATTATTTAAAGACATTATTGACTTTAAGCTTTATCGGAAGTAGTTTTATTGCCTATTCTCAATCTATTGACAGTAGGTCAAAAACTATTTTGGATGATATTACAAAAAATTATAAAAGCAAAAAAAATTCCTATTTCAAGTTTTCTTATGGAACAGGAGCTTCAAAAGTGACTCAAAACCAAACAGGAATTTTTTATTCTGACAATAATAAGTACAAGTTGAAAATCATGGGTGTAGAACAGATTTTTGACGGAAATAAGGTTTATAATATTAATGATGAAGATAAGGAAATAACGATATCGAAGCCAAACGATAATCAGGCTCATTTTTCACCTTTAAGTTATCTGGATTCATACAAAAACGAATACAATGTATCCTATTCCGGTAAAAAGACAATCAGTGGAATTCCTGTAGATGTAATCAAAATGACACCAGTTAAAAGCAATGGACTGAAAACTGTTACTCTATATGTCAATACACCTCAAAAAAAGCTGATCAAGCTTGAACAGGTTTCAACGAATAATGATATTGCAATTATCACAATTAATAATTATAAAGAAAACCAAAACTTACCTGCCAATTTGTTTAGCTTCGACAAATCAAAATATCAAAATTACTTGATTACTGAATTATAAGTTAATGATTAATTAAAATAGAAAAAGAGCATTAGAAATTTCTAATGCTCTTTTATTTATTAACTTTATATTCGTTTGCGCCAGGATAAGGTTGTAAGTAACCTAAGTTCCAGTTAGATTGCAGCAAAGATTCAATAAAAAGATCATCTCTGTATTTATGCGGATCGTAAGGTGTTTTTAGGCTAACATCAGCAATATTTCCTTTTACATTCCACCAGAAAGCACTCCAGCCACCTCTCAGTTCTTTGATGATTTCATAAACTGTTTTGCCGGTTGCCCTACTCATTAATTTTGCAAAAACCTGACCTTCCGTTGTCGTTAGCGCTCTTAGCTGCTTCTCATAACTTGCAGCTAATTCAGTTTGTCTCTGTTTCATATATCTACTTCTTTCTGCACCTTTCATATTAGCGCTTTCTTTCTGAATAGCCCTATACTGTTCTAACGCATCAAGAAATAGCGGGTAAACACGATTCAGCTTCTTATTTAGAAAAAAATAAAAATTCCTGTCCAGTTGATTATTAAAATGTGGGTTAGCCCTCAAAGTCAGCTCATCCATTACAATCACCTGTTCTCCGTTTATCTTATATATTTTTGCTTTTTGAACTTCGTCATAGTAATACTCATTTCCATATTCATCCTTCTGTAATTTACTTTTCGGTATGTCATCAAAAGATTTTACCTGAATCGTATCTTGTTGTGAAAAACAATATACTCCAATAAACAGAAAAAGAATCGGAATCAATTTATCAAAAATCATTACTTTTACTTTCATAAATCAGCATAAATTTACATCAAAAATCATTCCTTTATATGAAGTTTGAAAAGAAATCAATTAAGTTTTTAGAACAATATTTAAATACCGCTTCGCCAACAGGGTACGAACATAACGGACAAAGAATATGGATGGATTACATCAAGCCCTATGTTGATAAAATTGAAGTTGACAATTATGGTACAGCCTATGGAATTATTAATCCTGAAGCAGAATTCAAAGTAGTGATCGAAGCTCATGCTGACGAAATCAGTTGGTACGTCAATTATATTACAGATGACGGATTAATCTATGTGATAAGAAACGGAGGCTCTGATCAAACCATCGCACCTTCCAAAGTGGTAAACATCCACGGCGAAAAAGGCATTGTGAAAGGCGTTTTCGGCTGGCCGGCAATCCATACAAGAAGTGCCAATCAAAACGAGCCAACACCTAAAATAGACAATATCTTTATTGATTGCGGTGCAACTTCAAAAAAAGAAGTTGAAGAATTAGGGATTTTTGTTGGATGTATGATAACTTATCCCGACGAATTTTTTGAACTGAATGACAGATATTTCGTTTGTCGTGCTCTTGATAATAGAATCGGTGGGTTTATGATTGCTGAAGTTGCGAGACTTTTGAAAGAAAACGAAAACAAACTGCCTTTTGGATTATACATTACCAATTCTGTACAGGAAGAAGTCGGACTTTATGGCGCGGATATGATTGCCGACACGATCAAACCAAATATTGCCATCGTGACAGATGTGACACATGACACAACAACACCAATGATCGAAAAGAAAAAAGAAGGTGACCAAAAATGTGGAAACGGACCTGTGATTTTCTTTGCACCGAGCGTTCATCATACCATTAGAGAACTGATTATCGACACAGCAAAGTCCAAAGAAATCCCTTTTCAAAGAGCAGCCGCAAGCAGGGCAACAGGAACAGACACCGATGCATTTGCCCACTCAAACGGAGGCGTACCAAGTGCCTTGATTTCTTTACCTTTGCGATACATGCATACAACTGTGGAAATGGTTTCGAAAGAAGATGTCTATAATGTCATCAAATTAATTTATGAAAGTCTTCTGAAAATCGAGCCTGCTATGAAACTAAAATACCATTAACATGAAAAAGTTTTTCATAACATTCGCGATTTTTTCTTCTCTGATTGCACTTTCACAAACTCAAAGCGAAAAAGAACTTTTAGAAACCGATAAAACATTAGCAAAACTATCAATTGAAAAAGGAATTAAAGCAGCTTTTGATGAATATCTAGCGGATAATCCAACTACATTTCCATTCAATAAAGATGTATTAACAGATAGAGTTAAAATCCTGAACAGTTATGCTGGTTTGAAAAGCTTGGAATGGGTTCCTCTCAAAGCAGAAGTGTCACAATCCGAAGATCTGGGATACACCTATGGTATTGGAAAGATTACGGTTGAAGAAGCAGGGAAAACTAAAATTAGCTATTCACATTACATCAGTATCTGGAAGAAAAATAATGTTGGTCAATGGAAATTGATTTTAGATACCGGAAACGATTGCTCAGAAGAAGTTGGCAAAAAATATTTTAAATAAATCGTAAAAATGAAAAACAAACTAATAGCACCTTCGCTTCTTTCTGCAGATTTCGGAAATCTACAGAGAGATATAGAGATGCTTAATCATTCCCAGGCAGACTGGTTTCACGTTGATGTTATGGATGGACGTTTTGTCCCGAACATCTCTTTTGGATTTCCCGTGATGAAAACCGTTCAGCAGCACGCAAAAAAATTTATTGATATCCACCTGATGATTGTGGAACCTGAAAAATATGTTGAAGAGTTCATAGAATATGGTGCAGATCTGGTTTCTGTACATTTTGAAGCCTGTACTCATCTTCACAGAACCATTCATCAGATCCAGGACAAAGGTGCAAAAGCAGGCGTAGTTCTCAATCCGGCAACACCTGTTTTGATGTTAGAGGACATTATTGCGGATGTCGATTTGGTTTTATTGATGAGTGTGAACCCGGGATTTGGAGGACAAAAATTCATCCAGAATACATACAAAAAGATCAGTGAAACCAAAGATTTGATATTGAGTAACAATTCTACCGCATTGATTCAGATTGATGGCGGTGTTAATTTGGACAACGCATCCAGGCTTTTTGAAGCAGGCGCAGATGTTCTGGTTGCAGGAAACGCCGTTTTTTCTTCAGACAATCCGGAGAAAACCATTGAACTTTTGAAAATTTAGGAGCTTAATCCCGCTATCCGCTATATCTTTTTGCCAAGGCTTTTCCATTGCAAAAAAGGATGCCGCTACTATCGGGGCTAATGATAATATCACAAAAAAATAGGCTATCAGATTTGATAGCCTATTTTATATTTAATTTCAGAAGAAATTAGAAAATCTCTCTCCCTGAAAAGTGGAATTGCGCTTCGATAAGAGCGTTCTCATCAGAATCAGAACCGTGAACAGCATTTTCGCCAATGCTTCTTGCGAAAAGTTTTCTGATAGTTCCTTCAGCTGCTTCAGCAGGATTTGTAGAACCAATTACAGTTCTGAAATCTTCTACCGCATTTTCTTTTTCAAGAACCGCTGCTACGATAGGACCGGAAGACATAAATTCTACCAATTCTCCATAGAAAGGTCTTTCGGCGTGTACTTCGTAGAATTTTTTTGCATCAGCTACAGTCAATTGAGTTAGCTTCAATGCTTTAATTTTAAAACCAGCTTCGCTGATTTTTCCAAGAATCGCACCAATGTGTCCATCTGCAACCGCATCTGGCTTAATCATGGTGAAAGTGATTTTTCCTGACATTTCTTATTATTTTTTTTTAAAGAGTTGCAAACTTACAATAATTTTTGCTTATGTTTGCAAACGGAAATTCTTTTTCAAAGAGTCGTTTTTTTTGGCACAGTATTTGTAACATTATTTACGATTCTCATGTTTAATTTGAGTTTTCATGGTTATTAGTTTTTACCCCAACTTCGGTTGGGGTTTTTATTTTATTATGGCTATCACCATTATAAAAAACCGCCAAAAACATGTTTTTGGCGGTTTTATCATAAATTAGTTGATTCTTATCAGCTTGATTTTTATCACACGATCGATCAGCAAGTCATGCGACAGCCCGGTATGGTATTCTTAGAAAGTCTCATAATAGCAACAAAGAACAGATTAAAAGTTGCCTGCTTTTTAATCGCCTTGGTCTACAAACGCTAATTCATCCGGATTTTTCACAGGATATTTCTCTGTGAAGCATCCAAAACAATGGTTAGGTGACCCTAAAATATCAATCAAATTATCGACACTCAAAAACTCCAGGCTGTCCACAGCAAGATAATCTTTGAGTTCGTCTTTGGTCATATTGGCAGAAATTAAGTCATCTTTTGTTGGCGTATCAATTCCTAAGAAGCAAGGTGCAACAATCGGAGGCGACACACTTCTAAAATGGATCTCCTTCACACCGGCATTTTTCAGAATCTTGACCAGACGTTTAGAAGTGGTTCCTCGGACGATTGAATCGTCGATAATCACCACTCTCTTGTCCTTCATTTCGGAAATAATCGGATTGAGTTTCAGGTTGACAAAATGTTCCCTCATCTCCTGAGACGGAATAATGAACGAACGCCCAATGTATCGGTTCTTAATCAAAACCGGCCTGAAAGGAATGCCCGAAGCTTTAGAAAAACCAATCGCAGCAGGAACTCCGGAATCCGGAACACCAATCACAATATCTGCATCTACAGGTGCCTGCTCCCAAATTTTCATTCCCGATTTTTCACGAACTTCATGAACATTAATCCCTTCCAAAGTAGAATCCGGTCTTGCAAAATAGATATATTCAAAAGCGCAGATTTTGTTGACACAATCGTCCTTTACGAGATAAGATTGCAGTCCATCCTCATTATCACTGGTATAAACAATCTCGCCTGGCAAAATATCACGTACATATTGCGCCCCTACTCCATCCAAAGCACAAGTCTCTGACGCTACAACAAATGTATTTTCGTCAATCGCACCCAAAACCAAGGGCCTGATTCCATTGAAATCACGGAAGGCGAAAAATTTATTTCTTGTAATCCCAACAACAGAATAAGCACCTTCGATTTTTTCCATCGTTGCTTTAATGGCACCACGAAGTCCAAGGTCTAGATTCTTTTGAATCAATCTCAAGATAACTTCGGTATCAGAAGTGGCACGAAAAACCACACCTTCATCTTCCAATTCTTTTCTAAGCTGTTTTGCATTGGTCAAATTTCCGTTATGCGCAATAGATAGTATGATCTGGTCATATTCGTTCTTGGCAAAAAACGGTTGAAAATTATATTTCTTTTTATCTCCTGCAGTCGTGTATCTTGTATGTCCGATAACAGTACTTCCCATGAACTGTTCCGGTTCCTCGATCGTTTTGAAAACGTCAAGAACCAGGCCTTCGTCTTTTACAGAAAATATTTTTCCTTTGTTTCCGACCGCAATTCCACAAGCTTCCTGTCCACGATGTTGCAACGCGAACAGTCCGAACTGTGCCAAAGAAAATGTGTCCAGATTTTCTGTAGAATGCAATCCGAAAACACCGCATTCCTCTTCCATCTTATCAAAAGGACAAGCTCCTAATTCTTCCCTGGAAAGATTTTTGGTTTCTTCAAACTCCTGATAACGGTTCTGGAAAGCATATTTTGGTAATGTGCTGTATTTTTGAAATTCTAAATCCATTATAAATTTTCTCGGATTTTATTTTTCTAAGGCGTTTTGTAGTCTGTCAAAAATCTCGACGTAAGCTTCGGTGATTTCGCCCAAATCTCTACGGAATCTGTCTTTGTCAAGCTTTTTCATCGTATCCTTGTCCCAAAGTCTGCAAGTGTCCGGAGAAATCTCATCTGCCAAGACAATCTTACCGTCAGAAGTTTTTCCTAATTCGATTTTAAAATCGACCAGAATCACATTCATTTTATCAAACAAAGCAATCAAAAGCTCATTGATTTTACCTGTCAAAGCGTACATCTCCTTCAGTTCTTCAAACGTTGCAGCGCCTAAAAAAACCGCATGATAATCGTTAATCAGCGGGTCGCCCAGTTCATCTTTTTTATAGCAGATATCGAAGATTGTCACCGGAGATTTAGTACCTTCTTCCACACCCAGTCTCTGAGCCATACTTCCCGCAGCATAGTTACGAACAACCATTTCTAGTGGAATGATGTCCACTTTTTTCACCAGTTGTTCCCTGTCATCCAGTTTTTCGATAAAGTGTGTCGGGATTCCGTTTTCGATAAGATAACCGAATATCAGTGTAGAAATCGCATTGTTCAATTCGCCTTTTCTATCGAACTGACCACGTTTCTGTGCGTTGAAAGCTGTTGCATCATCTTTGTAACGAACAACAACTTCGTCAGGTTTGTCTGTAGCAAAAACCTGTTTAGCCTTACCTTCGTAAAGCATTTCTTTCTTTTGACTCATAATTACTTTCATTTTTTTAAACAGAAATCGTAAATGAATTACAATTTCCATTTAAATTTTTACTATTAGATTTACGCACAAATTTACGAATTTTATATTTCTTTTCGTAAAATTTATAAAATCGTAAATTTCTATTAATTCATATTCTCTATTAGGTATTATATTTGGTAAGAAATAGAAACAAGACTCCCGAATTTATGCCCGAAACTTTTGGTGAAAAAGTAATTGAATTCAATCAACATCTTGAATATTCCGGTTTGCTTCCTGACGGATTCCGGGTTTTGAATCCTTATCTGGACAATCCGGAAACTATGGATGTGATGCAACGATTCTACAACAAATATTATAATGATCCGGAAGTGAGAAAATTCATTATCGGAATTAATCCAAGCAGACACGGCGCCGGTGTGACAGGAATTCCTTTTACAGACACCAAACGCTTGAAAGACGTTTGCGGAATCGAAATGAAATCCGCTTACACACACGAGATTTCTTCAGTCTTTATGTATGATATGATTGACGCCTATGGCGGAGCAAAAAGCTTCTATCAGGATTTTTATATCAATTCCCCACTTCCTTTGGCTATGATCAGAAAAACAAAAGAAAATAAATGGATTAATGCCAATTATTATGATGACAAGTTTTTATTTGAAATGGTAAAACAATTCATGATTGATTCTCTGAAAAAGCATATCAGTTTAGGAATCGATACTTCAAAAGTTTATGTTTTGGGAAAGAAAAACGCAGATTTCATCCATAAATTAAATTGTGAAGCTAAATTATTTGATGAATTAAAAATACTGGAACACCCGAGATTTATTCAGCAATACAAATCGAAAGAAAAGCAATTGTATATTGATAAATATATTCTCACTCTTAATAATCTTGACAAATAAAAAAAGCATTTCAGGTTTGAAATGCTTTTTTTATTTTTTTAATGAATTTATTTTTTAATAAACTTGACCGATTTTCCATCAATATTCAAAATGTAAGTATTTGGAAGTAATGACTGAACGTCAATCGATTTTTGATTAACAAAAGGATTATTGATTTCTTTTATCAACTTACCGGAAAGGTCATAGATCTTTGCCGATTTTGCCTTGCTGATTTCCCCATTGACATAAAGCTGATGAACAACCGGATTTGGATAAATATTGAAATCGAAAGTTCTATCCGTAATATCATTAATTCCCAAAACGCCCAAACCTTGACAATAATCAGATGCATAACTTGTCCATTCATTAATATCAAAAGTCGCTGTCGGATTAGTGATTTCTGGCTTTCTGTAAAGTGATTTGTTACCATTAGCATTATCCTGACCTTTAACACCAACTGCATCTACAGTTGATGATTTGTAAGATAAATCAACGTATTGTCCACCTGTAAAAGTAAGAGAAGGGGCAGCCGTTACAAATTTAGCATTAAGATTATTGAAACAGCTGAAATTAGCATTAGGATTAATCGCAACAAAGCTTTGATTGTTTTCTATCTCGCCTTCCAATTCAAATGGTTCTCCAAAATAATACACCGTTCCTTTATACTGTATGTACAACTTGTAGCCATTAAGATTGACTTTGTGGCCGGTTCTGTTGGCAATTTCGAACGCCTTATTATTTCCGGTTCCTTCCAGATATTTAACTATTTGCAAATCTTTTGCAAATATATCTGACTCCAAGGTTGTCACATTCATCGTATTGCTCTGCGCACTTTCCAGATATGACGTGTCATAAGCTTTAACCGTAAAGTTATAAGTTGTATTTGGGGTTAAATGGTCTGCCGAGAATGAATTGGTTTTTGAAGTTCCAATCAAGACATTATCCTGATAGATCCTGTAACCCAACACATCAGATTCCGGACTCGCCTGCCATTTTAGATTGACAAAATAAGCCGAATTTCTCTCCATAGATAATTGTGATGGCGTTGAAGGTGGAATGTTATCAGGTGTCTGATTCCAGATCAAATTGACCCATTCCGGGTGATCAATAAAAGGATTTCTGTTTTTCTGAATACTATAAACGGAGTTATTGCGGGTTATTTCTCTTGCTGAGACCGGATCTTGTTGATGCCAGTTAAGCAGCATTGCGATATACCAGTCGTCGTAAGCTTTTTCTTCTGTTCCATTGAGTGGGTTTTGATCCTTTGTCGGATCCGCATTTGTACTGTAATTAAAACCTCCTAATTTCCCCTCATATCTCACTACGAAATATAGTAGTGATCTTGCAACATCGCCTTTGAACTCATCAATTGGCTCATAAACTCTTCCTGTATAAATTGCACCGGGTGTACCGTTGGAAGCTTGTTTTGAACCATTTGTGAAATTATAATAAACTGTGGATCCTGCTTTCCCATAAGGATAATTGCTTCTTAACTGATTAATTCTTGCATCTGTGGGAACAACAAAAAACAAATCAGAATACATCGGATATGCACTATTAAAAGAACTTTGTGGCATCATATGCTCCCGGTTCCAGCCAAGGCCTTCTGCATTGGCACTGCTGATTATATTACTCAATGTATAATGATATGCCGTCGTCCCAGTTGGATTGTTGGAATAGATATCTAATAAATAAGTCGTATTGCTAGCATCATAATCGTAATACTTATCTATATCCGTCTGTCCATACAAAGTTTTCAGATCATCATAATGCCAGTTGTAATTCTTAGAAATAATATCGTGAAGTTTACTTTTCAGAGCATAACCAGAAAGACCTTCGGTTCCGGAATAGTAGCCTGCAGGTGCTTGAGCATAGGCCAAAACCGGAAGAATGGCTAATGTCAACAAGTACTTTTTTATCATATCTCAATTTTAAAAAGTGGAGGATAAAAGTATCATTTTTTTATCACATAACTTTTATTATTTTGAAATTGATTATTAATAATTGTTTATATTATTTTGAAAAATAAAAAATCCCTTTAGTCAAGGGATTTTTATTAAGTATACTTTCTTACTCTCCTGCGATGATATTGTGTAGTGTAAGCCTGAGACTTTCTAATTGCTCTTTTTTACCATCCAGTTTCTCATAGGTATCTTTCAAAAGTGGATTATCGCGTGTTGGCGAATTGAAGAAAGCCAAATTATTTTCCAATTGTACAACCTCAGCTTCCAGATCTGCAATTTGATTTTTGATTTTTCTGGCTTTATCGGTCAATTGGCTTTCTGACAGATTTTCTTCCTTCAAATCAAACTCATTGATTTTGTTGAGTTTTAACTTCTCTCTCAAAGCTTTGTTAAATTCCGTATTAATTGACAACTTATCTTTGGGAACTTTTCCGATAGCATTCCAGGAATTTTTGATATTCTCGATTTTTTCAACAGAACCGTCTTCGTCTGTCAAAGCTTTCAGCTCATCGAGAAGTGCTTTTTTGTTTTTATAATTTTCTTTCCAGTTATCGCCGGCTGCATTATTCTTTTCTCTATAATTTTTGAAAAACGTATTACAAGCATCACGGAAGTCATCCCAAACTTTATTCGCCTGACTTCTGGGAACGTGACCAATTTTTTTCCAGTCTTCCTGTAGTTTTTTGAATAATGGGACCACGGTATCCCAATCTTCAGAATTCATATTATCCTGAGCTGTTTTGATTAAGGCTTGTTTTTCTTCAAGATTCTGAATCTGAGATCCTTTTAGATTCTTATAAAAATCATTTTTAGCTGTATTGAAATCCCTAAGAGATTGTTTGAAATCTGTCCAGTTTTGATTGGATAATTTCTTTGGAACAGCGCCTAATTTCAGGAACTCGGATCTGATCTCTTCTACTCTTTTAATGGCTTGCTGCCAATAGGTATGATTGATGTTCTGAGGAGCAGAAAGTGTTTTCAACTCTTCAATGATCTTATTTTTCTTTTCAAGATTTTCAAGTTGTTCAGTTTCTATAACTGCAATCAATTCAGATTTTCTTTCATGAATTTTATTGGAAATCTCTTTGAATTCTTCCCAGGTTTTTTCACGGAATTCTTCTGCAACAGGCTCCGCTTCTTCTTTCCAAAGCTTATGAAGATATTGCAATTCATTCAATGCTTTTTGAACAACCTTCTCATCCAGCAATTCTTTTGCTCTTTGGATAATATGTTGTCTTTTTTCAAGATTATGAGCAAATTCCTGCTCCAGATATTCTTTATTCAAATCCAACATCTCATTGAACATTTTAAGATGATGGAAGTAATTGTTATTTAGATTTTTGAACTCAGATTTAGCAACCTGACCTGCATTTCCCCAGGCTTCTTTGATTTCTCTTATCGATTTGAAAAGATTAGTTCCCGGTTCAGAATTGGTGTAAAGGTTTTTCAATCGCTCAATGATTGCCAATCTTTCTTGCAGATTTCCCTGATGTTCAGCTTCTTGTTGTTTATGAAATTTATCTTGTTTTTCTTTGAAAATATTGACAAGAGCAGACAATTTGGAAGCCTGTGGATGATGATATTCGAAATGTTCTTCAGGATTTCCCTGTTCCAGGTACTCGTGTTTTTTGTCTTCGATTTCGTCAGACAATTTGTGATTTGCCTGTTCCCGCAATGCGTTAAAACGTCTGGAAAAAGATGACGCATCGTCTTTGTTGACTATTTTTTCCATTTCGTCCAAAGCTTCTTTTAAAGAATAATGAGAAAAATCTTCCTCAACAACTTCGGTTTCCTGATGTTCAGATTCGGTTTCGGTTTCTGAATTTTGACTGGTAACTGTTTCTTCTACTGGTTGATTTTCAGCAGCATTAGTTTCCGGATTCAAATTTTCATTCTCAGGATTTTCATTTTCAATACTCATAACAAAGCAAATTAATTGACAAAAACAACTTTTAGATGCACTAAATTAACTGTTTTTTACAGAAAACACCAAATATAAATACTAAATTTCTAAAAAAAACATTAAATATATATTGAAATGATTAATCCGATATTTAAAATTAATATTTACTTGACATAGGCTCTTTGATGTCGTATCTTTGCACCTCGCAAAAATTTAACCGCAGGCAAGTCCTGTAAAAACAAATAAAATCCGTAAATTTTATGAAAACATCTGATTTCAATTTCGATTTGCCAGCAGAGTTATTGGCAGAACACCCGTCAGAAAACCGTGATGAGGCAAGGTTGATGGTTCTTAACAGAAAAACTGAAACTATCGAGCATCGCCTTTTCAAAGATGTTATTGATTATTTTGATGAGAAAGACCTTTTCATTTTTAATAATACCAAAGTTTTCCCTGCAAGATTATTCGGGAACAAAGAAAAAACAGGAGCTAAGATTGAAGTTTTCCTGTTGAGAGAACTGGATGCAGAAACGCGTGTCTGGGATGTTCTTGTGGATCCTGCAAGAAAAATCAGAATCGGTAACAAATTATTCTTCACAGAAGATGAGTCTCTTGTAGCGGAAGTTATCGACAACACGACTTCAAGAGGAAGAACACTGAGATTCTTGTTTGATGGTTCTTATGAGGAATTCCGCGCAAAATTGACAGAACTTGGAGAAACACCACTTCCAAAATATATCAAAAGAGAGGTTGAGCCGGAAGATGCAGAAAGATATCAAACCATCTATGCCAAAGTTGAAGGTGCTGTAGCAGCTCCAACTGCAGGTCTTCACTTTTCAAAACACTTGATGAAGAGATTAGAGATCAAAGGAATTGATTTTGCAGAGATCACACTTCACGTTGGTTTGGGAACTTTTAACCCAATCGAAGTTGAAGATCTTTCCAAGCACAAAATGGAATCTGAAGAAGCGATTATCGATGAGAAGAACGCCGCGATTATCAACAAAGCTGTAGAAGAAGGACGCAGAGTTTGTGCCGTGGGAACAACGACGATGAGAGCTTTGGAAACTTCTGTTTCTTCTAACAAAAAAATCTCAGCTTACAGAGGTTGGACCAACAAGTTCATCTATCCACCTCACGAATTTGGTGTAGCCAATGCAATGATTACCAACTTCCACACGCCTAAGTCTACTCTGATTATGATGATTGCCGCTTTTGCGAACAAAGATTTCATCATGAGAGCTTACGAGGAGGCTATCAAAGAAAAATACAAATTCTACTCTTACGGAGACGCGATGTTGATTCTTTAAGATTTGAATTTTTCAAAAACAGAATGCACAATTTTTATAGTTGTGCATTTTTTGTTAAGCCACAAAAGTCACAAAGATTTTTATTGAATATTTTTTCAATATATAACAAGTTCACAAAATTTTCTTTTTGAACTTTTAACGTATCCATTCAATTTTGTCCTTTTGTAACTTTTGTGGTTTCAATCTCCATTATTTTCATTAATTTCATCCAATGAAAGCACTTTCCTTTTTCGCATTATTATCCATTACATTTTCCTGTTCACAGACTCAGGAGAATTTTTCAACACTAACGAGTCTTCCCAAAAAGCTGAAAGAAGCTTCGGCTTGTGAAATTTCAAAAGCATCGCCTTTGATCTGGACGATTGAGGACAATCATAATCACAATGTTCTTTTTGGGTTTAATGAAAAAGGAGAATTAATCAGGCAAATTACCATCTCTAATGTTGAAAATAATGACTGGGAAGATTTGACTTCTGATGATGAAGGCAATATCTACATCGGTGATTTTGGAAATAATGATAATAACAGGCAGAACTTAGCCATTTATAAAATTAATGCTTCGGATTTGAATAAGGATGTGGCTAAAGCAGAATCAATTGTTCAGTTCTATTATCCGGAACAGATGGAATTTCCTCCAAAGAAAAAAGACCGCATTTTTGACGTTGAATCGTTCTTCATCCATAACAACAATTTTTTTCTTTTCACTAAAAACAGAAGTTCAAAATTTGATGGAACAACTGTTTTGTATGAAGTTGATAACAACTCCACTCAAAAATTACCTGCTAAGAAAATCGGGAGTTTTGTGACCTGCGAACAGTTCAATCATTGTGCTGTGACCAGTGCAGACATCAGCCCGAATAAAGATAAAGTAGCTATTTTAAGCTCCGATAAAGTCTGGATTTTCACCAATTGGAAAGGCAATAATTTCTTCTCCGGAAACGTCGAAAAAATTGAACTGAATCATCACACTCAGAAAGAAGGTTTGTGTTTCAAAGATGAAAATACAATCTTAATGACCGATGAAGGCAACAAAACACACACAGGAAATCTTTATCAATTGAAGTTGAAATAACCACTCAATTACAATAATCTGGAAGCGGAAAATTTCGCCACAAAATCCTCAAACTCTTTTCGATAACTCCTGCCAACGGGAATATTGTATTTGCCCAAATTCAATTCATTATTATTAAAAGCAGATACATATTTTGAATTGATTAAAAAAGACCTGTGAATCCTTACAAAACCCCTATCAGAAAGTGAATTTTCCAAATCTGTCATTTTATTTTTTGTAATGATTTTTTTTTCATTTTGTAAAGTAATTTTGACATCATTTCCCTGACTTTCAAAGTAAAGAATGTCAGATAAAATGATTTTCCGATTCAATCCATCTGTCTTTACAATAATGAAATCTTCAACTTGTTCATCATAAGAAATATTTCTCAACACACGCTCTACAGATTTGAAAAATCTCTCGAATGTAATTGGTTTCAGAATATAATCAACCGCTTCCAATTCAAATCCTTCTATGGCAAATTCGCGGTAAGCTGTTGTGAAAATGGTTTTAGGTTTTCGATTTAAGGATTTCAGAAATTCGATTCCGTTAAGATTGGGCATTTCAATATCGAGAAACATTAGGTCAACAGGTTTTGTCTGCAATATTTGATAAGCTTCGATTGCGTTTTTTGCAGTTGCGACCAGTTTCAGAGAATCAATCTTTGAAATATGGTTTTCCAAAAGCTTTACAGCCAGAGGTTCGTCATCAATTATAATACAATTTATCATTCTGTTGCAGGCGTAATAATTTCTACTTCAAACCAATTTCCGATTTCTGAAACATTAAATTCAAATTGATTCTCATAAAATATCTTCAATTGCTCTTCTATATTATTTAATCCCAAACTTTCACGTTCAGATTTTAAAGTTTCTGAATAGGTATTTTTGATTCGAAAAACAGATTGATTTTCATCCGTTTCAATTTCAATATTAATTTCAATATTTCCAGCCGATTTTCCAGCGCCGTGCTTAAAGGAATTTTCAACCAAAGAAAGATACAACAATGGCGGAATCTTATTTTCAGAGTTGAGCTTTTGTGTTTTGAATATTTTCAGACGTTCGTCATATCTCAGTTTTTCAAGCTCAATATAATCATCAATGATAGAAATCTCATCCGAAATATTAACCGTTTTATTCTGACCTTTATAAAGAACATAGTCCAAAATTTCCGAAAGTCTGCTGATAGATTCTGAAGTTTTACCTGAATTAATAATGGAAAGCGAATAAATATTATTGAGTGTATTAAATAGAAAATGAGGATTAAGCTGCGATTTCAGAACCTTTAATTCTAATTCTGCTTTTTCCTTCAAGAGTTTGGTTGTGTTTTGTTTTTCACTTTTATATCGCAGCATAAACATCACTGAAACAAATGCAAAAGCTCCGGTAATAATAGAAAAAGTATAGCTAATCAACAGATATCTGATATCTGTAACAATGCTATAAATGCTGTCCTGTGGAAAATTACAAAAGAAAGGTTCGGCTATGTAAACAATAAAAAGACGATTAATAACAGAAAAGACATACAGAGAAACAACCAGTAAAGCGGAAAATAAAAAGTACTTTTTTCGGTCGAAAAAATGCTTTATAAGAACATAATAAATAAAATTGGCGCTGATAATCTGAAAAATCCAATGGCATAGATCATAGTAAAAAATCAATTGAATATTAGCATCCTCATATTCTCCGTAGTTCCTCGCCTCAATCAACATAAATAATGCTGTCCAAAATAAAATTTGAAAGCCAATGTTTGATTGATATTTTTTCCAAGTTCCGATTTTCACAATCTTCAAAAATATAAATTATAACCCGATAAAATCTCTTATGAATGCAGAATCGGCAAATCGAATGACAAACAGCCAGAATTATAATTTAAAATACAGAAAAAGTAATCCACATAAAAATCTCCTCTTTCCGAACATCACTTTAAAATTGCAATGAAAATCCCACCATCTTGCAAGAAAAAATTAAATGCAGACAACATCTTCTCAAAGATTCAATGGATTAGACCATCTAAGAACCATTGCAATTCTTTTGGTATTAATGTATCATTATCGAGCTTTTATACATCCAGATTGGATAGATATTTATGGGCGTTTTGGCTGGACAGGAGTTGATTTGTTCTTTATATTAAGCGGTTTTCTGATTTCAAATCAATTATTTCAGGAAATTAAAAATAAAGGGGAAATTAATCTAAGATCATTCTTCATAAAACGTTTTTTCAGAATCATTCCGCCTTATTTTTTCACATTACTATTATATTTCTGCTTTCCTTTTTTCAGAGAAAGAGAATCGCTTTCGTCTTTATGGAAATTTCTCACCTTCACTCAGAATTATGGCTTAGATGTCATCAACAAAGGAACGTTTTCACACGCTTGGTCATTGTGTATTGAGGAACAATTCTATCTGATTCTGCCTTTTTCATTTCTATTACTCATCAAATCAAAAACATTGAAATATCTAATTGTTATGATTGTATTCATTATATTATTTTCAATTTTTGCGAGGTATTTTTCTTGGCAGGAATACGTTTTTCCAAATATCAATTCGAATGAATTTTGGAAAATCTGGTATATGAAAATCTATTATCCAACGCACACAAGATTGGACGGATTGGCTATCGGCGTTTTAATTGGATATCTTTTTCAATATTCTTCAAAATTCAGAAAATTGATTGATGAAAATGGTAATTTGTTTTTGCTGTCAGGTTTAGCTTTTCTTGGTTTCTCTTTATGGGTTTGCAATGACCAATCTTCTGAATTTGCATCGATATTTGGATTCACATTCGTTGCTATAAGTTATGGTTTTATAGTAATTTCTGCGATTTCTAAATCTTCGTTTATAAGCAAATCAAAAAACTATTTCACAACTCAATTAGCCAATTTATCTTTTACAATCTATCTTTCTCACAAGGGAATTATCCATATTATTCAAAGCCTGATAGAATTTTACAAAATTCCTATTTCGGAAAATTTGTTATTGATTACCTGTTTAATCGGATGTATTACTGGAGGATTATTTTACAGATATCTTATTGAAAAACCGAGTTTAAAATTGAGAAATAAAATCTCTACTAATCTGTCTTCGTAAACGAATAAAGCAACATATCCGTAAGAAATTCTTGTCTTTTTTTGTAATCGTTTTTCAACAAACCTTCAAACTCGAAATTGCAGAATTCCGCTACTTTTTTGCTGGCAATATTGTCTGGTGCGATTTTCATAAAGATTCGAAGCATTTCTTTTTCATTCATACAAAAATCACGAAATGCTTCCAATGCTTCATAAGAATATTTATTACCCGAAAAATCATTAAAAATAAAGTATGCCAACTCACCTTTTGGAACTGTCCAGTCGATTTCCCTTACAGAAATATGACCGATCAATTCATCTGATTCCTTGAGAAAAATCCCAAAGTAGAAACCTTCTTCACTTTTAAAACTTTCAATCTTTTTTTGGAAATACAATTTGGTTTCTTGCAGAGTTTTCGTAACACTTAAAGTTCTCGAAAAGTAATCTTCCAGATAAGTTTTGTCATTTTGAAATTTAGTATAAAATTCCTCAGCAAAATCTAGCGAATAAGGTTTTAGAAGCAGTCGTTTGGTTTCAATCATCATTACATTTTAAAAAGTCCCGCCAATCCCGACAACCAATCTTCCTCCGTCTGACGATGTAAAATAAGAAATATTGGCAGAAATCGCATCAACCGCATTCAGCCAAAATCCACCACCGTACGAATTATGCCATTTATTAGAACTTTCATTCGGATTCCAAACTCTACCTAAATCAAACCCGCCGAAAAATCCATAGCTCAAAGGTAAAATTGAATTCTTGATTTTACCGACTTCATATCTCAAATCCGAGGTTTGATAAAAAGAATTTTTCCCATAAAAACGGTTAAAACGGAAACCTCGCAAATCTTTGTTTCCGCCCAACGTCGCCATTTGATAAAACTCGTAATCGTTACCAAAAAGCCATTTTGCCTTCGCATAAGAAGACCAAACCAATCTTTGATTTTTCGTCAGATAATGCAGGAAACCAAGTCCTGTTTCCAGTGAAGTATATTGTCTGTCCGTGTTTTGAAGATTCATATTCCAAACCGTTCTGATATCGAATTTCATTCCCAATTTTGGATTCGCTTTGTTATCATAATTCTCATAATTGAACGACAAATCGGCTCCACCAAACTGTTTCGATTTGAAAACGTCGTCATTGATGACACCAGGAATTGAAATATAGCGATTAGCCGTTCTATCGATTTTCAGAATTTCATAATTCAGTTTTGCGGAGAATGTTGACGCATTTTTGTTCCAGTTAATAGACGGCGAAAATCCAAACTCCCGAGCTCTGACATTATTAAAGCGATCTCCAAATTCTTCCTTCGGATTAACTGTCTCATTACCAATGCCGTAGAAATTCCTGATGTAATGAGAACTCGTGACCCTCGTATCCAAGCCGTAAAACCACTTACCTTTCAACAATGGAAACATGCCCTGATAAGCCAGTTCATAACCTCTCGTTCCTGTGAAATAATTGGCTGTAAAATGGTGTTTCTGAGAAAACGGATTCTTGATAAAATCATTCACAGTATAATCTGCATTAAAACCAATCGCCAAGGCATCATCCGGATTGAAATTGAAATTCATAAATGTGGTAAAAACATTATATTTCGGGTTTCTGTAGTTGTACTGGTTGATGTCATAGTCATCAGTCAACTTCAGAGTTGCACTTCCTTTATTTTCGAAATTGTTCGGTTTACTTTTATAATCGTAAATCGTCACTTTCCTGGAGTTGAAAACCGAATATTTATCGTTATCCAAACCTCCCAAAAGTTTGATTTTGATACTCGAATGTGGTTTTCCTTCAACAATAAATTCGTCATCGTCATCCAGACCATACAATATGATTTCTTTGGTCATCAATCCAGAATAAAGCTTGGATGATTGCAATTCTTCACCAGCTTTTTTCAGTCTGATGATTTTGACTTCGGTTTCGTTATTCGGTAATCTGGTGACTACAAACTTGTCTTTTTTGTCAGTTCCGGTCAATACCACTTTTTCCTGAAGGAATTTGAAATAAGCCGAAGCATATTTTTGAAGGTCATTTTTTCTCGTCAGTAATTTCTGAATCAAATCTTCTGAAACTTTATCCTGAACTTCTTTTGGAAGATTTTTAAAAGCTTCTCTGATGTCATTTTCCGATAAATGATTTTGAATAAATTCTGCTAAACCCTGCCAGTCTTTTCCATTAGAATTTTTAGCAAAAATCAAATCCAACGGATAAGGTTCACGGTTAAACCACTTCACGCTTTCAATCTGATGATCAAAAGTCTGCATATGCTTCAGCTCAGGAAATTCCATCAGGATTCCCGTGATAAAACCGTCATATTTTGAAAAAGCCTGGTCTCTGTCTTTCGGAATCGGGCTGTAAATCACGTTGCCATTTTCTTTCCTGGATTCGAATTTCCATTGATCGTGATGCCTGTCCCAATCGCCAATCAGCATATCGAACAAACGTGCTTTGATCCACGCTTTTTCATCCATTTTATATTTTTCATCTTTGGCAAGATTCAGGATTACTTCATCAGTTCCGAGAACTTTGTTCGGATTTTCCTCGGTTTCCATTGGTCGGTCTTCGAGATAATACAATTCATTTCCAAAATTCTCATTGAAATTTTTAAGAGTTTTCTGTTTTGGAATGTAAAATAACTCCGGTGTTGTGTGACGAATTCCCAATTTGTCTGCCATTTCACCAATTACCAGAGGCGTGTACGGATGAGAAGTCGTGTAAAAATCCAGCAAAAATTTGTCCGCATAACTATCCGAAAAATCATCAATTACATATTGATTTTTGAACGCCACAGCCTGCAAAAATCTCACACCGCTTTTTTTCAGCGCACGAATCACGTATTCATTTCCGGATTTAGTTTCCAGACGAAGGGATTTGGTTTGATGTCCGCCTCCTGCTCTATCGGGTTTCACGCCACCAAATAATGTATCCAATTCCAGATTTTTGACATTGATTTTTTTCGAATAATATTCACGGTAATGTTTTCCCCAAAGAAATTCATAGAATTTGCTTTTCTTCGTCATCGCAGAATCATAAATCGAGGCTTCTGTATTTTGAGGAAATTGATTCGGGTAATCTTTCGCAATTTTCGATTCGTTTTCTAAAACCGTTTTTCTGAATAGCAATTCCGATTTTTTTTGATTAAGACTGTAAAAACTCACTTCAGCATTTCCTGATTTTGAGATTTTCAGTTCTGCGTATCCGTTTTTTCCAAATGAAAAATCATTGCTTCCAACGGCTTTTGCAGATTCCGTTTTGGAACCTGCGCCGCTAACGATTTGCCTTATGTCACCTTGCTCGATGTATTGCAGATTGTGGTCGTGACCAGAAACTACGATGACATTTTTTCTTCCGCTAATCAATGTTTTCAGTCGGTCTGCCAGATTTTTATAATTCTGATTGCTGATATCCTGATGCGTGATTCCGCCGGTTGCCCTTGTCAAATTGATAATTGAACCTAAAACCGGGAGTGGAATTTTATTTTCCAAAGGAAAAATCTGCTTTTCCCAAGAATATTTTCCGCCGTGTGAGCCGTTCGTCATCAATGGATGATGTGTTGCCACAACAATGGTTTTGTTCTGATTTTTATTCAATTGGTCTTCGAATTCTGTGTAGAAATCTTCTCTGGTTTTGAGGTCACACTTTTCATTGATGCCTGGATTCTTGTCCCAATTGGCTAAAACCCATTCCGTATCCACTAAAATCAAAGTCAGTTTTTTGTTGATTTTTCTGGTTTCGATGGGACAGCCGTTTCTTGGTCCGAAAGCCGATTTGTCATTCAGTTTTTCTGTGACATAAGCTTCTTCTCTTTTCAAACCTTTGATGCCGTTGTTGTACCAGTCGTGGTTACCGGGAATGAAAACCGTTTTTCCTTTGAACTGTTGAGATAATGAAATCTGGTTATCCATTTTTTTCTCCGCCAAAGCTCTATGTTCGTCCTCATTTTTTGGCATTCCGACTGGATAAATATTATCTCCCAAAAACATCAAAGTACTATTTTCCGGAGCTTTGGATAATGAATCTTTCAGAATATTCATATTATGGAAAGCTTCGTCCTGATCAAGATTCCCAGCATCACCAACCAAATAAAAAGTGTGAATGACGCTGTCTTTTATCGTTGGATTTTTGGCAAAATATTTGGCGTTTTTTCCGTAGTCAGCATTTTGGACGGCGCAAGAAACCGCAACGAACAGAAGTATAATAAAAAGATATAATTGGTATATGTATCTCATAAATGATTTTCAATATTTAAAGGTAATCTATTACCGATGAATTTCACGCAGCCCTACTTGAGCGGACTCTTCTAGAACCTCAGAGTGACAATCGGGAGCCCTTCGACTTCGCTCAGGATAAACTGCAGGCGGATTAAGCTGCCATAAATAAAATTAAATATTTAAGTTAAAGGCTTCGACAAGTTCGACCTGACGATTTTGATTTCAAATATTCACGAAATTAGTCAAACTCTAACAATATTTAACAAAATTAAAATTAATAAGCTATAAATACTTTCTTAAATTTGTTCCAAATTGCTTTTATGGATATTTTGAAAATTTCGGAAGATTATGTTAAAAATTTATTCAAAGATAGATTATCTTCTGCTTATACTTATCACAATCTTGACCACACGATTCAGGTTGTTGATAAGATAAAAATCCTTGCAAAAGAAGAAAACATTGGTCCCGAAGACACAGAAAATCTGCTTTTGGCAGGCTGGTTTCACGATTTGGGTTACATTGATGATGCTGATAATCACGAAGAAGAAAGCCGAAAAGAAGCTGCAAACTTTTTAAAGCAATATGGATTTCCCGAAGATAGAATTGCTAAAATCGGAGAACTGATCCTGGCAACGGACAAATTTTACAAGCCTAAAAATCATCTGGAAGAAATCATAAAAGATGCAGATTTGTATCATCTGGCTTCGGATGATTATTTCAGGATTTGTGAGAATCTGAGACAGGAAATCAAGGAGGTTCATCATCAGAAATTCAGCAAGCAACAGTGGTCTGAGCTTAATATTGTTTTCTTTTCAAAACATCAGTTTTATACCAAATTTGCTAAAGAAAACTGGCAGCCAATCAAAGAAAAAAATGTGGATAAAATCCTTTCTCACATCCAGAATCTGAAAGAAGAAAAAAAGAAAAAAGCGGCCGAAGATAATGATAAAGCACTTCTGAATAAGAAAAAGCTTGAGAAGCTGGAAAGCCCTGAACGTGGTATAGAAACAATGTTCCGGGTGACACTGAACAACCACACCAAACTGAGCCAAATTGCCGATAGCAAAGCAAATATTCTGCTTTCCGTCAACGCGATTATTATTTCAATCGCATTATCATCTTTGATTCCAAAACTGGATGCGCCAAGTAATTCGCATTTGATTATTCCGACTTTTGTGATGGTCATATTCAGTGTGGTTTGTATTATTTTGGCGATTATGTCCACAAGACCAAAAGTATCCAGCGGAACGTTTACGAGAAAGGAAATAGAGGAGAAAAAAGTAAACCTTCTGTTCTTCGGAAATTTCTACAAAATGCCAATGGAAGAGTATCTCTGGGCGATGAAAGAAATGATGAACGACCGACAATATTTGTACGATACAATGATAAAAGACCTCTATTATCTGGGCGTTGTTCTCAACAGAAAATATAAATTACTTAGACTGACTTATACCGTTTTCACAATTGGAATTATTGTTTCTGTGGTAGCTTTTGTGGTGGCTTTTCGGAATGTGACGGTTTAGAAATTTAAATTATGCCAAAAATTTATAATAACAGAAACTCAGAAATAGCGCCTTGCATTATTTCCAAAGTAAAAAAAGCTTTAAAATTAAAAGAAAAAGAACCTAATAATACAAAAAATTGTAGCTTAGAATATTGGAATGAGGCAGTTGATATTGTTGGTAAAATAAATAATTGCAATTCAGACACAATAAGACTGGCAAAGGAGAATTATAACTTATTTATTAAATAAATTTTATTATTTAATAACAATCTAAATCCCTTCTACAAACTCATAATCCACATCTTCTGCCTCATAATTAACCGCAACACGCAAAGCTCGCAAACCGTTAATTCCCTGTAAATCTTCAACTTCCAGTTCTTCTATAGTTGAAAGTACATTTTGGTCCTGAAGGATTTTGATTAATTTCAAATATTCTTCACGTTCCCTATCCTGAGAATAGATAATGCTAATTTTTCCGGGTTGTGTGATACGTTCGTCAGAATTTTTGACCTGGGATTTGTCGATACGTTTTTTAATCATTTCGTAGCGGGCATTATAACTTCCGTCCACATCAAAACGTTTTTCATCCATCCTGAATCTGATACTGATCGGCGTGCTGTAAACTAAAATCAAAGACGAAACATCCAGAGAATAATCCAGCGTTTCTTTATATTTTTTGTAATGCAATTCGGATTCGCAAATCACACGCAATTGCCATAACCTTAAATTCTTGAGGAAAATCGGGTCGTAAGTCAACTCCGGTTCAATTGATGAACCGATATACATATTATGTTCTACACCGTCCGTCTTGAAACGCTCGTAGTAAAACGGAAATCTTTGCTGTTGCTCTTCCTGACGTTTGTCCAGGATATCCGCCAAAAACTTATTGACCGATGACAAACTATCATCAAATTTCTTCCTGAACTGATAAACCAATTCCGTTTTAGAATCCAATTGTTTGTGATAATCTGTAACGATTTGATTATAATTCACATTCTGAAGCTTGATGGACTCCAGCAAAGGATGAACTTCGTTATGAATAAAATTCTGAACCTGACTTTCTGTGTCGGCTTTTAAATCTTTTGCCAATAATTCTTGAAAATGAATCAGTTTTAAATTAATGGATTCCAAATCATTATCAGAACTTAGATCCTTGAAAACATCAGAAATCAGCATCAGATTGATTTCCAAATCTTTTTTAATTGCCAGGTTCCTCGAAACCGAAGAGTTCCTGATATCTGTCTGTCCAAAAAGTGGCGTCAGATTTTCGAAAGTGATTTTTCGGTAAGGCAAATCAAATTCTTCTCTGTAGAAACCAATGTGGCGTTCCGCTTCCTGTCGGAATTTCCAATAAACACTTGGATGTATCGCTGTATATTCCCGTTGGATAATCGCTTGGATTCTTGTCTCAATCCCATCATAAAGTCTGTCCATCGTATCTTCAAGATATGGCATCACGATTTCCATTTTTTGAGCATTGATGCTGTTCAGCATTTTCTTTCTGGAGACGAGTTCGATAATTCCAAGAACTTTTTTGTTTTTGATAATAGGCGCAAAAATTGCGCTTTTGATTCCCAATTCGTAGAATTGCTTGGCAAAATCACTGTCCGGAAACTCCCGGTAAACTTTCTCAACATCAGAAATGCTGAAGTATTTTCTGGATTCTACTAATGTGTTAAAATTCTTTTCACAAAGCAATTCATTTCTGGAATGATTCAATCCTGACAGAATAAAACTATCAATCACACCATTGATGGGCGTTTTTACAAATTTGTTTTCTTCGTGATTGATGGATGTATAGCCCAGTTCCAAATCAGGAACCTGAAAAATAGAACGGAAAATCTTGTTCAGTTCCGGTTTCAGATTTTCATCATCTTCAAGATTAATCAACTTGGTTTTGAGATTGGAAACTGCAATTTCTGTTGTGGCGTCAAAGAAATTAACGACAGCAAAACCCTTCAGTTCCCAGCTTTTTGGCGGAAATTTTTCTTTCCACAATTCGTAATCTTCAAAATTATCCAGCAATTCAGAAATCTCTTCTTCTGTCAATCTTTTGAAATTTTCCAGCGGATTAACATCAATAAAATCAACATTATTCAAAAAACGGTAATGGTTCACAATACCTTCCTCATTCGGAATATCGAAAATAAACGGCATCGAAAGATTGAGCGGAACATTATAAAAATTTCTCAAAATAATGCAACAGCTCATTACATAAAAACGATGCGGATCAAGACCTTTAATAAACATATCAAAGTTTTCGCCGGCATTTTTAAGGATGTTCTGAAAACGTTGTGTAGGATTGAAAAAGAAATTATAAAAAGGAAAACCAATTGCCTTGATTTCATTTCCCGTCAACATTGGCGGAAAAAGATCACGCAAAAGCTCCTTCATCAAGGTTTCATTTTTCTCAAAGAAATTAAGATTTGTAATACCATTCAGAAGTTCGGGAAATTCTTTCGCTTTATCCAGAATTCTCTGATGTGACAGCGCATATTCTGGGTTATCAGAAGCTTCTGCTTCCATTTTCTCGATGAGCTTTTCAAAGGAAAAATTCAGTATGAATGGGCTGTCGTAAAAGGCTTGGAACTTCATCTGGTAAAAATCAATGCAAATGTAAGAATTATCAATCTATTAATAAAGTCGAATTATAATTCCCAATACTTTAAGTTCAATAATTAAAATTACCGTTTCCAAATCATAATTAATTATTAATGTAAAACTTAGCTAAGAAATTATCTTTCAAAAAAACGAAAACTCAAGATTATCAAATGTATCTATCGTTTCATTATTGGATTTTTAAATTGTTACATTAAACGTATCTTTGCAAAAATTTTCAGAAAACATTGAAAGATATCCGCACACTTTCCCTCGATCAGCTCAAAGATTACTTCAGCACAATTGGTGATAAGCCGTTTCGTGCCAAGCAAGTCTATGATTGGCTGTGGAGTAAGAATCTGCACTCTTTTGATGAGATGACAAATCTTTCAAAAAATCTTCGTGATAATCTTTCCCGCGATTTTTTCATCAACCCGATTGCTGTCGATCTATTACAAAAATCAACAGACGGAACCATTAAAAACGGTGTCAAGCTTCACGACGGATTAATGGTAGAATCGGTTCTGATTCCGACAGAAACGCGTTCTACGGCCTGTGTTTCTTCTCAAGTTGGTTGTTCTCTGAACTGCGAATTCTGCGCCACAGCCAAACTAAAAAGAATGCGAAATCTGGAAGTTGCAGAGATTGTAGACCAAGTCGCATTGATTGACCGACAAAGCAAAGAATATTTTGACAGGCCACTCACAAACATCGTGTTTATGGGAATGGGCGAACCGATGATGAATTACAAAAACGTTGTCGAAGCTATCCATAAAATTACGAAACCGGACGGTCTGGGAATGTCGCCAAGAAGAATTACCGTTTCAACATCCGGAATTCCGAAGATGATAAAAATGCTCGCAGATGAAGAACTGAAAGTGAAACTGGCGCTTTCACTGCACTCAGCAATTGAACATAAACGTAATGAAATAATGCCTTTTTCTGATAAATTTCCTTTGACTGATATTATGGATTCGTTGCAGTATTGGTATCAGAAAACAGGTTCTCCGGTCACTTTTGAATATTGTGTCTGGAAAGGAATCAATGACGGCGATGAAGATATCAAAGCATTGATTAAGTATTGCCGACAAGTTCCAAGTAAAGTCAATCTCATCCAATACAACCCGATTGGCGAAGGAAAATTCGACCACAGAAGTATTGAAGCCGAGCAAAAATATGTCCGCGAACTGGAAAAAGCAGGAATCACGATTGTTGTCAGAAAAAGCCGTGGCGGCGATATAGACGCAGCTTGTGGACAATTAGCTAATAAAACGGCGGAGTAATTCCTTAACAATACTTTAATCCATAAAATTTTACGTTCAAAAAATCAATTCTTATTTTTACAGAATATGAAAAGGATTTTTTACATCTTATTGATTCTCTCTGGGTTTCAAATCTCAGCACAGAAAACGCAATCACTGAATCTAAAGAAATACAAAATTGCTGTTTTGAGTGATTCTTTAAGGGAATCATCAGGCTTGACAAATATTAATGGAAGACTTTTTTCGTTCAATGACAGCGGTAACACCAGCGAAATTTTTGAAATAAAACCAGGAAGTTCAAACATCGAAAAGACCTTTCAAACCGGTCTCAAAAATATCGATTGGGAAGCTATTACAAATGATGGTGAAAATTTTTATATTGGAGAATTCGGGAATAATCTGGGAACAAGAAAAGATTTGAAAGTGTATCAAATCCCTTTCAGAAATGATTCTTTGATGGTTAATTCTATCAAGACCATTCCGTTCTTTTATCCTGAACAAACCGATTTTACACCAAAAAACATCAGTAATAATTTTGATGCAGAAGCGATGATTTTCTTGGATGGGAATATTCATCTTTTTACTAAAGAATGGATTACGAACACGGTTTCACATTATGTAATTGACAAAAATCTGACAGAAAACCAGCCAGCTCAGAAACTGGAAAGTTATGATACAGGATTTGTAGTGACGGATGCTTCTGTTTTTCAAGATAAATTATATGTTGTCGGTTACACCAAAAATGCGTCGGTTTATCTTATGGTTTTTGACAAAGATGAAACGGGGAATCTTTTCTTCAATAAGCCTCCAAAAAAATATGCTTTGGGAAGAGCCTACAATATTGGACAAATCGAAGGTATTACGACAACTGAAAAAGGAATTTATATTTCAGGAGAGCGATTCAGCATCAAATTCAAAAAAGTACCGCAAAGTCTCTATTTTATTCCGTTTAAAGATTTAGAATAATTATATTTGTAGAATAATAAGTAGATGTTATAAGAGAGATGTTAGATAGTAAACTAATATTTTCTGCTAAAATCTATTATTAATAATTTTGGTCAATTGATAGACAACTGCTCAACATAGCCCCGATTGCAGTGAAAATCCTTTTTATTTGTCTTTGACAAATAAAAAGATTGCAACGGAAAGCGGGTTAGAATGTTGAAAAAAAGTACAGTCGTCTTGCTCCAAAAATATAATCTTTAAACGCAAACAGTGGCAAATACAGTAGAACTCATCAAAGCTCCGATCTCTGACGAAATGAAACTTTTTGAACAAAAGTTTTATGAATCGATGAAAAGTAATGTTGCTCTGTTGGATAAGGTCACGCGTTTTATCGTGACAACAAAAGGTAAGCAAATGCGCCCGATGTTTGTTTTTCTCTGTGCAAAACTGGTCGGAAATGTGAACGAAAAAACGTTCCGCGGCGCCAGTATGATTGAGCTGATCCACACGGCGACTTTGGTCCACGATGATGTTGTGGATGAGAGTTTTAAGCGCCGGAATTTCTTTTCTATCAATGCGCTTTGGAAGAACAAAATTGCGGTTTTGGTTGGCGATTATCTGCTTTCGAAATCGGTTTTACTTTCTACGGATAATAAGGATTTTGATTTGCTTTCTGTGATTGCAAGAACGATCCGGGAAATGTCTGAAGGTGAATTGCTTCAATTGGAAAAGGCGAGAAAACTGGACATTACCGAAGATGTTTACTATGAAATCATTCGTCAGAAAACGGCCACTTTGATTGCGGCCTGCTGCGAAGTTGGCGTTTTGTCTAATGGCGTAGATGAATCAACTGCGAAAAAAATGCAGGAATTCGGGACTTACACGGGAATGGCTTTCCAGATCAAGGATGACCTTTTTGATTATCAAACCAGTAATATCATTGGAAAACCCGTCGGAATCGACATCAAGGAACAAAAGATGACTTTGCCTTTGATTTATACTTTGAAAAATGCGAGTCCAGAGAATTACAAAAAATATTTCGCAACGATAAAGCGTTATAACAACGATTCTAAAAAAGTTCGCGAGTTGGTAGAATTCGTGAAATCTTCCGGCGGAATGGATTATGCCATCCGTACCATGAAAGATTACCAGCAAAAAGCATTGGATATTCTGGCTGAATTCCCTGATAACGAAGCCAAAGAGTCCCTGAAGTTGATGTTGGATTATGTGATCAGTAGAAAGTTGTAATTCAAATTTATTTCTTTTGTTTTTCTGAAATTTTTATTCCGTAATTTTGGAATATGAACAACTCACCTCTTGCCGAAATCCTCCGTCCGAAAACCCTTGACGATGTTTTGGGTCAGGAACATCTGACCGGAAAAAACGGAACCATCCGGAAAATGCTGGAGAATGACACACTCAATTCTCTTATTTTTTGGGGACCACCGGGAACAGGAAAAACAACGCTTGCTGAGATCATTTCTGAAAAATCCGGAAGAAAATTCTATAAACTATCAGCGGTTTCTTCCGGTGTGAAAGATGTGCGAGATGTGATTGATGAGGCTAAAAAGCAAAATCTTTTCTCAGGAAAAAGTCCTATTTTATTCATTGATGAAATTCACAGGTTTAATAAGTCCCAGCAGGATTCTTTGCTTCATGCTGTGGAAAAAGGCTGGATTGTTCTGATTGGCGCCACTACGGAAAATCCTAGTTTCGAAGTGGTTTCGGCTTTATTGTCGCGTTCGCAGGTTTATATTTTGAAGGCTTTGACGTTTGAAAAACTGGAAGAATTAGCCGACATTTCTGTATCAAAATATAACGAAATCAACAAAACCAAATTTTCCCTCGAGGAAAAAGAAGCATTTATTCAGTATTCCGGAGGCGACGCAAGAAAGCTGATTAACTCCGTAGAGCTTGTACTGAATCAATTCAAATCAGCGAAGAAAAATAAAATTTCCAATAAGGACGTTCTTTCGGTTTTGCAGGAGAATATGGCTTTATATGATAAAAATGGCGAACAACATTATGACATTATCTCCGCCTTTATCAAATCAATGCGAGGCTCCGACCCAAATGGTGCAGTCTATTGGCTTGCAAGAATGCTGGTTGGCGGCGAAGACATCAAATTCATTGCAAGACGAATGGTGATACTGGCTGCGGAAGATATTGGATTGGCAAATCCAAACGCACTTGTCATGGCCAACAATTGTTTCCAGGCCATTAATGTTATCGGAAATCCGGAAGCAAGAATTATTCTAAGTGAAACTGCAGTTTATCTCGCTGTTTCTCCAAAAAGTAATTCAACTTACAATGCAATTAACGAAGCAATGGCTTTTGTAAGGAAAACAGGTGATTTACCGGTGCCTTTACATCTCAGAAACGCACCAACCAAATTAATGAAAGACCTTGATTATGGCAAAGATTATCAGTATGCTCATTCTTATCAGGGCAACTTTATAGATCTGGAGTTTTTGCCTGACGAAATCAAAGGGACCGCATTCTATAAGCCTTCCAACAATTCTACAGAGAAAAAAATACATGAACAGATGAAGGAAAAATGGGGAAACAAATACGACCGGTAACAATAGTTAAATATTCCTAAATAACACTTTTATAGCCGTGCTTTCGGTTTGTTTTAATATATTTGCGATTCACAGATAGCTATGGAACATTTTGAAAGTTGGAAAGACTTACTGAACCCCGAATTTTACATCAAACTAGGTGGTTTTTGGCTGATTTTGTTTATCATTTTTGCAGAAACCGGGTTATTCGTAGGTTTCTTTTTACCGGGCGATAGCCTGCTCTTCATTTCCGGTATTTATGCAGTCCAGATCATTGATACCACTTTCGGTTCTACCGGTTCGGATTTTCTGGACACCACTATTCTTGCAACAGCGGTAGCCATTGCAGCCATCATCGGAAACGAGATTGGCTATTGGTTTGGATACAAAAGCGGACCATTGTTGTATGAAAGAAAGGATACCTTCCTGTTCAAAAAGAAATATCTGTTCAAAGCGCACGATTTTTTCGAAGACCATGGAACAGTTGCAGTTATCTTGGCAAGATTTCTTCCCATAGTAAGAACTTTTGCGCCCATTGTCGCAGGAATTGTAAAAATGGACAAAAAGAAGTTTTTCTTTTACAACATTGTTGGCGCTATTTCCTGGTCATTTACAATGATATTTGCAGGTCATTATCTGGATAAACTGTTTATGGATCAGTTTGGGATAGACCTTAAGAAGAAATTGGAACTGATCGTTTTGGTCATTGTTTTGGTAACAACGCTCCCAATCATTATCAAATTCTTTTTCACAAAAGACAAAGAAAGACCCACACAGGAATAATTTTTGATAATCAATATCAGACAACATATAAAAACCGGAAGCCATTTCCGGTTTTTGCATTTTAACAAATCAAAATATTAAAATGAAAGTATTCCTCAACAAAAGAATTCCACAGACCGGAATCGAGTTACTGAAAGCAAATAATTTAGAAATTATAACACCTCAGCATGACATTCTTTCTCAATATGAATGGCTTGAACTTTGTAAAAAAGCGGATATCATCCTGAATGTAGGTAAGAATAAATTCGATAGGAATTTTTTTGACAATTGTCCAAATATAAAAGCTATTTCCTTATTCTCAGTCGGATTTGACCAGGTAGATATCGAAGAAGCAACCAAACGGAAAATCCCGGTTGGAAACACACCGAATGTGCTTAATAAAGCTACTTCTGACATTGCATTCCTCCTGATGCAAATGGTTTCCAGAAAAGCCAATTACAATATAGAAAAAGTAAAATCCGGAAACTGGAAAGATTTTGATGCTTTAGAACAGTTAGGACAAGAATTATATGGCAAAACTTTAGGCATTTTTGGTTTAGGAAGGATAGGTTTTGAAATGGCTCAAAAATGCAAAGATGCTTTCCAGATGAACATTATTTATCACAACAGAAACCATAACGAACAAGCTGAAAAAGAATTATATGCTAAATATGTTTCTTTTGATGAATTAATTGAACAATCTGATGTCATCAGCATCCATGCGAATTATACGTCGGAACAGATGGATCTTTTCAATCAATCAGTTTTTGAAAAAATGAAGCCGAATGCAATTTTCATTAATACGGCACGAGGCGGTTTTCATAATGAAACTGACTTGTTTGAAGTGCTTCAATCAAATAAAATCTGGGGTGCAGGTCTGGATGTTACCAATCCCGAACCAATGGATTCCAAAAATCCCCTACTCCAGCTCCCGAATGTTGTAGTATTGCCACACATAGGTTCTGCTACAGTCGAGGCAAGAAATGGAATGTCAAGGATTGCCGCAGAAAACATCATTGCTTTTTCCAGGAATCAGCCAATGCCAAATTGTGCCAACCCTGAGGTTTATCGATAATATTTTGAAAAGCTTGGAATCATATTTGTTTAAATTATCTCAATACTAAATCAAATATTATGACACCAGAAGACAACCGCGATGAGCAAAACAGAAAATTAAGAGAAATGGATTACAATCCGGGCGAAGATATCTTTAACCGTGAACACCATATTCCCTTGGACGGCGACGGAAATCCAATCAAAGACCCAAGTCAGGTGAATGACGAGATGCCTTTCGGACTTGATGTTCCGGGTGCCGAAGATGATGACAACTTTGAACAGATCAACGATCAGCTTCCTGATGAAGAAAACAATTATTACAGCCAAAGCGATAACGAGGATGACCATGAGGAAACCAATGAAGATATCGTGGAATAACAATTAAGCTTACCAATCCGGTAAGCTTTTTTATACATCATGAAAAATCTTCAAAGGTTTTTTCTGCTCATCAATTGCAACTAAGGTAAAGTCACCTGAAACAGCCTTCTCTCGAGTATCAACATACATCTCTTCCACAAAAATCTCGACATTCACTTTCACGCTCGTATTTCCGACATATTTTACTCTTCCTATAAGCTCTACCAAAGTATCTGCAGGAATTGGTTTTTTAAAATCAATTCTGTCACAGCTGACTGTTACAAAAGATTTCCTGGCAAATCGCGTTGCGGTCATGAAAGCAACCTCATCCATCATTTCCATCACTTTTCCACCGAACATGGTGTTGTGGTGATTGGTCGTATTCGGGAAAACCACTTTGAAAACACGGGTTTCAGATTCCTGAATTTTAGTTTCGTAATTCATTTCTTTTAGAATTTAATTTTAACATTTGAAATGAATAGAAATTGAATTTCTACTTCAAATCGCGAAAGTTTTTGGGGATCCGACTTTCCGCTCTGCGGATAACGGTTGCGCGACAGTTCGTGAGTTACACACGATTCACCCTTTTTCAGCAGCAAATATAAGAGATATCATTTTATCAGAAAGGTTTTGCTGATGTTTTTCATTTTGAATATCTTTAAAACCACAAAAATCAGTCAACTATAAACTATCAACTATATAATGACATTCCAGGAACAGATACAGCAAGGTATTCCGAGTCAATTGCCACAAGCAAAACCGTACGAAACCAATATTAATCACGCTCCGAAAAGAAAGGAGATTTTAGGGGAAGAAGAGAAAAAATTGGCATTAAAGAATGCTTTACGTTATTTCGAGCCTCAGTTTCATGCGGAATTATTGCCGGAATTTAGAGAAGAATTAGAGAAATACGGAAGAATTTATATGTATCGCTTCCGTCCGGATTATGAAATGAAGGCAAGACCGATCTCTGATTATCCGGGGAAATCTGAGCAGGCAAAAGCGATCATGCTGATGATTCAGAATAACCTGGATTATGCAGTAGCGCAGCATCCTCATGAGCTTATCACTTACGGTGGAAATGGTGCGGTTTTCTCCAACTGGGCACAGTATCTTTTAACAATGAAATATCTGTCTGAAATGACGGACGAGCAGACTTTGGTGATGTATTCCGGTCATCCGATGGGATTATTCCCGTCTCATAAGGATGCACCGAGAGTAGTTGTAACCAACGGAATGATGATCCCGAATTATTCCAAACCGGACGATTGGGAGAAATTCAACGCCTTGGGTGTAACGCAGTACGGACAAATGACGGCGGGAAGCTATATGTACATCGGTCCACAGGGAATTGTGCATGGAACGACGATTACCGTTCTGAATGCTTTCAGAAAAATCAATAAAGAACCGAAAGGCGGATTGTTTGTGACTTCCGGATTGGGCGGAATGTCCGGAGCTCAGCCAAAAGCCGGAAATATTGCAGGCTGCGTTACCGTTTGTGCGGAAGTAAATCCAAAGATTACAAAGATCCGTCATGATCAGAAGTGGGTGAACGAAATTCATGAAAACCTTGATGAGCTGGTGGAAAGAGTAAGAAGAGCTCAGGAAAACAAAGAAACGGTTTCTTTAGCTTATTTAGGGAATATTGTTGAGGTTTGGGAGAAATTCGATCAGGAAAATTTAAGAATCGATATAGGATCAGATCAGACTTCGCTGCATAATCCTTGGGCGGGAGGTTATTATCCTGTCGGACAAAGCTTTGAAGAATCTAACGCGATGATGGCAGAAAATCCTGAATTATTCAAAGAAAAAGTTCAGGAAACGCTGAGAAGACACGCAGAAGCCATCAACAAACATACGGCAAAAGGGACCTATTTCTTCGATTACGGAAATGCTTTTCTTTTGGAAGCATCAAGAGCGGGCGCCGATGTAATGGCGGAAAATCCCACATTGGGAAGAGAATTCAAATTCCCTTCGTATGTTCAGGATATTATGGGACCGATGTGTTTTGATTATGGTTTCGGACCTTTCCGTTGGGTTTGTACAAGCGGAAAACCGGAAGATCTGCAGAAAACCGATGATATTGCGTGTACAATTCTAGAGGAAATTCAGCAGAATTCCCCTGAAGAGATCCAACAGCAGATGAAAGATAATATTCAATGGATTAAAGGTGCACAGGAAAATAAACTGGTCGTTGGTTCGCAGGCGAGAATTTTATACGCTGATGCAGAAGGAAGAATGAAAATTGCGGAAGCTTTTAATAAAGCGATTAAAAACGGAGAGATCGGACCAGTAGTTTTGGGGAGAGATCATCACGATGTTTCCGGGACAGATTCGCCGTACAGGGAGACTTCCAATATTTATGACGGTTCGAGATTCACGGCGGATATGGCGATTCACAATGTGATTGGCGACAGTTTCCGTGGTGCGACGTGGGTTTCCATTCACAACGGCGGCGGTGTTGGTTGGGGAGAAGTAACCAATGGAGGTTTTGGAATGTTGCTGGATGGAAGCGATGATGCCGACAGAAGGTTAAAATCGATGCTGTTCTGGGACGTGAATAACGGAATTTCAAGACGAAGCTGGGCAAGAAATGAAGGTGCTGTCTTCGCTATCAAAAGAGCCATGGAAGCAGAACCGAATCTGAAAGTGACGTTGCCGAATTTTGTGGATGAAAGTCTATTAAGCTGAAAATTCCCCTCCTCTGGAGGGGTGGCGATTCGCCAAAGGCGAATTGACGGGGTGGTTATCCTGAATGAATCCAATCACCCTATGAGCTCAGAGAAATTTCAACTATAATTTTCAATAATAAAATCCTCCAATTCCTTCATCACCACAGAAAGATTGTGTTTCACATCCCAGTCCGTAATTCTAAAAACTTTCAGACCCAGACTTTCTAAAAACTTAGTCCTTTCCAGGTCATATTCTTGTTTAAGGTCGTGACTTGATCCATCGATCTCAATCACAAGCCCCAACGTTTTTACATAAAAATCGACAATATAGTTGCCAATAATCCTTTGTCTGTCAAAATCAATATTGTGGAATGTTCTGTTTCGAACCTGTTTCCAGAATAACACTTCAGACAGAATTCCCAATTTTCTTTTTTCTTTGGTCAAAGCTTTCAGGAGCGGATTGTAAGGTAGGTTTTCCACAAAATTGCGGTAGATGATAATACCCTCAATTTGGGTTAGCATTTCTTTTCCTGACATTTGTATTTTTTTTTTTGAATTTAAGTTTTTTCTTTCAGGTGGAGAAATTGAGAACCACCCCGTCAGAAATTCTCTGAATTTCTGCCACCCCTCCAGAGGAGGGGAATTCCCAGCCGCGGTATAATTTGAAAAGTGACGCTGCCAAATTTTGTGGATGAGCGTTTGTTTGAGACGTCATTGCGAGGAGGAACGACGAAGCAATCTGTTGAATTGATTATGATAACCCCCGCTAGTGCGAGCATCTTGCTCGTACCCAAAAATAAATAAATACACGAGCTAGAAGCTCGCGCCACCAAAAGCTCTTATTTGTTTTAAAACAATTATGTTTATTCCTTCCGTAGTCCTACGGAAATCTCCCAAAAGTTGCGGGAAATCTCCCAACACCTCCGTTGATTTAAAACAATCCTATTTGTAACTTCCGTAGTCCTCCGGAAGTCTCCTGCAAGTTGCTGGGAATCTCCGGAGGACTTCTTTGATTTAAAACAATAGTGTTTGTGACTTCCGGAAGACTCCGTTGATTTGAAACAAGCTTGTTTGTAATTAAAGAAGTTTTTATATATTTGGTTTAATTAATTAATCAAAAAATACAAATAGATGAAAATTGCACTCACTAAGCTGAGCACCAAAGACCTTGCGACTTTGGCTCAGAGAATTCTCAGCAACATCCAGTCAGGGAAATATCCTGTGATCACCAACCATCCTCTTACGGCAACTTTGCAGACCTCCTACGCCAGTTATGACCTGGTCTATACCAAGCAGATCTACAGCGGAAAAGGAAAAGATGTTGCCACGGCAGACCATGAGCGAGATGTTGCCTACAAAAATCTGAAAGCGTTTCTCAATGGTTACAGACAACTACCTTCCGCACCCAATTATCAGTCAGCGGTGGATCTGTATGGCATCTTCAAAACCTTCGGACTGGACCTCGACCGTTTGAGCTATTCTTCCCAAACAGCCCAGATGAAAAAGCTGATAGAGATCCTGGAAACAGCAGAAAATATACAGAAGCTGAAAACCCTTTCCCTGGATGCAGCATTTGGAGAGATGAAGAGCAAGCACGAGGCTTTCGAAACGTTATTCGCTGATCAGGCAGAAGCCAACGCAGACCTGAGACAGATGACCAGCGCCTCTGCCATCCGGAAAGATCTGGAGAAAAATCTGAAAGCGTATCTTAATCTTTTGACGGTGATGAAAGAGGTTCCGGGTTGGGAACTGCTCTACAGCGACACCAATGAGCTGGTGAAGGCCGCCAAGAACTCGGATCAGAAACCGAAAGATAATGACCAGGGCAACAATCCATAATCCACGAACTCAGCGCAATGCTGAGTTTTTTGTTCTGAACAAGCACTTCAACCATCATTTTTGTCATCCCGTAGGGATCTAAGCTCTAAATTTTCCCAAGCTATTCTTTTAAGACTTGAGATACCTACGGGATGACAAACTGTATGGATTTTAATTGATATTTTTGAAGTCTTAATATTAAAGCTCCTCGTCCGTTCAAGTAGCGTAATGTAATCAAAACAATGCAAAACCTAGGAATAATAGGCTTCGGCTGGCTCGGCAATCACATCGCAGAAAGACTATTGGGCAGATATAAAATCTTCGCCACCACAACAACACCTGCCAAAGCACAAGAACTCAACAATAAAGGCTACCACGCCACTCTGACCAGTTTTCCTGATACGTTAGATGCTGAGATGCAACCTTGGACAGTCGCCAAAGATCTGGACGCCATCATCATCAGCGTTCCGTTTTCCGGAATCCGGGGCGCACAGATTCCAATGAGTCACAAACGCCAGAACCTCCTCAATTTCCTTGGCAATTACAAAGGTCAATTGTTTTTAATGAGTTCGACCGGCGTTTATCCTCAGATTGAAAAAGAATTTATAGAGGAATACCTGCCGGCACAGGAAGTGGAAAGTGAAAGTTTTATTCTGGAAAGATTCCCTCAAACCAATATCCTGAGATTGGCTGGTTTGATGGGCGATAATAGACTCCTCAAGAATTACAACATCTCCAATCCCGATCACTTGGTAAACCACATCCATTACGCCGATATCTGTTCCGCCATCGAAAAAATGCTGGAGCAAAAATCCCAATCCAAGGTTTACAACATCGTAGCGCCTATCCATCCCAGTAAAGAAGAAGTCATCAATGCCCAGAAAGGGCTCTCCTACTCTGGTGAGCGCGCTACCAAAGGCAGAACCATTTCGCCCGAAAAGCTGATTCAAGAATTGGATTTTGAGTTTCAATATCCCGATCCGCGGTATTTTCATTTGTAGATTTTACTGCTCATAACAACAAAAACTTCCACTGCCAAACTGTCAAAAATCATCCAAAATCCAAAGCCAACAAAAACATATTTTGGGTATAGAAGGAGTATACCGATAGCTTCAAAAAAACTTCTGTCAAAGTGTCAAAATATATATGCGAGAAACAAAGCATCTTAAAGATATTTTAACATCCCCTCCCAACCTTTGGAATCATTCTTGAACCTAATCTATAAAATCGTTCATTATGGAAGCCAATACAATCAAAACTATCGCAAAATACGGATTAGGTGCAATGCTGATTTCCGCAGGAATCGGGCATCTCACATTCGCAAGAAAAGAATTCCAGGCACAGGTCCCGGAATGGGTTCCGTTGGAAAAAGATGATACCGTTGTCTATTCCGGCATTGTGGAAATTGCAATTGGAACGGCTATTATTGCTGCTCCAAAGAAATATGAATCTCTAGTGGGGAAAGTTGCGGCAGGACTATTTACAGCTGTTTTTCCCGGAAATTACACCCAATACAAAGAAAGGAGAAACGCCTTTGGCCTTAATACCGATAATAAAAGATTTGCCAGATTATTTATGCAGCCGTTATTGTTACTTTGGGCAATCAAATCAACAGATTAATACTATTGGAATCCATTATAAACTCAGCATTAAGTTGAGTTTTTTATTTTCGAATAGAATAAATCAATAATTCTTTTATTTCCAAAATGAATTTTAAACTCTAAATTTATACTTCGAAAAATCGATTTTAATTCAAATCAAAAACTATGAGTTCAATACAATCCAATTTTAACAATTTATTCAAATCAGAAAACGAAATCCCGGAAGAATATAAAGTCCCAATAATTCATCAGAGAGAATACCTTCTCAACGGAGAACTGGTTCAATGGAATGGCGACGTGACAGAAATCTATTCGCCGGTTTGCATCCCTACGGAAAACGGTTTGGAAAGAAAGCTACTGGGAAGCATCCCGAATATTGGACCAAAAGAAGCCCTTGATGTTTTAGACGCTTGTGTAAAAGCTTATGACAATGGACTTGGCGAATGGCCGACCATGTCTGTGGAAGGCAGAATCAAGTGTATGCAAAGGTTTGTTTACCTGATGATCAAAGAGCGTGATTTGGTCATCAAATTACTAATGTGGGAAATTGGCAAAACCCTACCCGATTCTACTAAAGAATTTGACCGAACTGTAGATTACATCAACCAAACTATTGATGCTTTAAAAGATCTGGACAGAGAATCATCCCGTTTCCAACAAGCAGAAGGAACAATTGCTCAAATCCGTAGAGCACCACTTGGCGTAGTTCTAAGTATGGGACCATTTAATTATCCTTTGAATGAGATCTTCACTACGTTGATTCCTGCTTTGATTATGGGCAATACGATTTTGTTTAAACTTCCAAAACACGGTGTTCTTGCGCATTATCCATTATTGAAAGCTTTCCAGGAAGCCTTTCCAAAGGGAACTGTAAACACATTGTACGGAAAAGGCTCAGAAATCATAACGCCGATTATGGAAAGCGGTAAAGTGAATGTTCTGGCTTTCATCGGATCAAGTAAAGTCGCAAATGGTTTGAAAAAACTGCATCCAAAAGTGAACAGATTGAGAGCAATTCTAAGTCTTGATGCAAAAAATGCAGCGATTGTTACTAAAAACGCCAATCTGGATGTTGCTGTTAGCGAATGTATTTTAGGTTCGCTATCGTTCAATGGACAAAGATGTACTGCTTTGAAACTGATATTTGTTCAGAAAGATGTGGCGGAAGAATTCACTCAAAAATTAACGGCAGCCGTTTCTGCAATGAAAGGAGGATTGCCTTGGGAAAAAGATGTAAAAATTACACCACTGCCTGAAGTGAACAAACCGCCTTATCTGGAAGAATGTATCGCAGATGCTGTTTCAAAAGGGGCTAAAGTACTGAACGAAAATGGTGGTTACAACGAAGCTTCTTTTGTTTTCCCAGCAGTGGTTTATCCGGTTAATGATCAAATGAAATTATACCACGAAGAGCAATTCGGACCGGTGATTCCTGTTGTGCCGTTTGAAACGATTGAAGAACCAATTGATTACCAAGTGAACGCAGACCATGGGATGCAGGTCAGTATCTTCAGTGAAGATGCAATGGAAGTTTCAAAACTGATTGATCCTTTTGTGAATCTTGTTAGCCGTGTGAACATCAATTGTCAGGCTCAACGTGGGCCAGATGTTTTCCCTTTCACAGGAAGAAAAGATAGTGCGGAAGGAACGTTGTCTGTTTTTGATGCGTTGAGATCTTTCTCAATCCGGTCATTGGTAGCGGCAAAAATCACCGATTCAAATAAAGAGCTTTTGAACACGATTGTCAGAGACCATGATTCTAACTTCCTGAGTACCGATTATATTTTCTAAAAAATGCCAGATCTATTTCTGGCTTTAGACCTTTCAAATTCTATCCGCAGTTGAGATTAGCTGCGGATTTTATTTATATGTTACAGCAGTTTATAAAAAATTGCTAAAATTCCGGATTCGATTTCAGTATTGTTTTTTTTGCAGTATTTTTGAAGTCTAAATTTCTGAATTGAAAAAATTAGACAAATATATCATCAAGACTTTTTTCGGGCCATTTCTGTTTATTTTCAGTGTATTGTTTTTCATTTTTATTGTGAACATTATCTGGACTCAGATGTCACAGCTTACAGGAAAAGGTCTTACCTATTGGGAAATCACCAAGTTTCTTTTCTATCTGGGAATCAGTGTTGTGAGTATGGTTTTGCCACTTACCATTCTACTATCTTCTATCATGACCTTTGGAGATTTTGGAGAACGTTATGAGCTGGCCGCGATGAAAGCTGCGGGAATCTCGCTTGTGCGTGTAATGATGCCGCTTTTCGTAACGGTATCCCTGCTTTCTGTCGCCCTCTTCTTCTTTTCCAATAACATTATTCCTGATTTTCAGAGGAAAGCGAAGAATATGATGTTCAATATAATCTCTTCCAAACCTGCGATCAATTTTACTCCTGGTGTTTTCATAGATCAGATTTCGGGTTACTCGGTAAAATTTGATAAAATCTATGGTGAAAAGGGTGAGAAATTGGAAGGTGTTTTTCTTCATAAGAACGCAAGTGCTTATGATGATCAGCAAACTATTATTGCAAAAAAGGGAAAATTTGCGCCTGCAGTTGACAGAAATTATCTGAAACTGATTCTCTATGATGGCTATGTTTTTACAGATGACATCTCTAACAAGTCTTATAATGACAGACTGAAACAACCGAATCAATCGGTGAGATTCGATAGCCTGGTGAATCATTTTGACATAAGTGAGCTGATTAACAATGCAATCGAGAAAGAAAAAATTACGGACGATTATCGTTTCCAGACTTATAATGAAGTTGCAAAAACTCTGGAAAAAAACAGGAAAGATAATATTACAACCCTAACTTCTATTGCTTCGCCTGTTATTTCGCAAACCAATAATTATGTTCAATACATCGATAAAACGAAAGCGAAAAATAAAATCAAGGAACCTTATAAAATAGATACACTTAAAAAAGATAAAAAACTAGAAGTGCTTTGGGGCGCCTACAACAAAATAGAAGCCCTGAAAACAAGTATAGATTCTAATGAGAACTCGATCAGAGATACTGTAAAACAACACAACAAGATTGTTATCTATCAACAAAGGATTGTTTCATATTCCTTCACATGTGTTATCTTCTTTTTGATTGGCGCCAGCCTGGGGTCAATCATCAGAAAGGGAGGAATGGGACTACCAGTTATCATTGCCATTGTCATTTTCATCATCTTTTACGTTTTGAATTTGTCTGTAGAAAACTTGTCATGGAAAGGATCTATGAATCCTTATCTTGCAACCTGGATCCCGAATATGGTTTTATTCCCGTTCAGTGTCTGGCTGACTTATAAAGCCCTGACTGACTCACAGCTCTTCGATATTGAAAAATACAGAGCACTTTTCAAACCGATTATTGAAAAGTTCTCCAAACCGAAAGAACACCAACGTTATCAATAAATAAAAAACCTCTGAAAGAATATTCTGCCAGAGGTTTCTTATGAAGAAGAAAGAAAAGATTAATTTTTAAAAGCCAATTGCAAAAGATGTGTTTTGACTTCGCATCGCAAACAGCTCAGTATACATTCTGTAAAATAATTTTGAGCGTCTATTGCTTTGGTCAGCGGATGTAACTCAATCTTGTCAGAGTGGACAATCTCGCCTAAATAAGAAATACTGTAATAAGCAAAGATCTCTTCACCAGACTCGGGAACCGGCGTTGCATAACCCGTTGTTGCGATAGACCAATCTGTACCGAATTTTTTGGCCACATTAAGCGCCATTGCATCCGTGATCTCTTTTGAAACACAGTTGGCGGATCTGCCCTGCTCCGGATCGATACCAAGATGTTTTACTTTCTCTTCCAGAGTATATGCCGTTAATCCTCCTCTGAAAAACCGTTCTGCATCAGGCATCTGAGAAAAAGCCAGCTGTACGAATCCCGATGTTACGCTTTCTGCAATAGAAATTGTCTCATTTCTGTCGATCAGATAATAGCTGATTTTGTCTAATAGTATCTTTGGAAATTCCATAAGTTTGATTTTTTGTGTAATTATATATATTATCTATTTCTGCCTAACAAAAGCTTTGCCAGATTATGTTAAATCGAGACATTAACATATTTTTCAAAATAATGAAAATCTTCCTTCTTGTTTATCGTCAAATGAAACATCAATTGGATCGGATCTTTACAACCTATACTTTCAAAGCAATCAAAATTTGCAATAGATGCGTATATTCTGTTGATGTCTAAACCTTTAAGAATCACAAATAAGAGAAATATATTATGATTTATTTCCTTCGCATATACAATAGCTTCTTTTTCAAACTTTTTTCCGTTGTTGATTACATTCAGAAAGCTTTCGGATTTCAGGGATTTTTGTAGTTTTTCACAGTTCATAGTTCTGTTTTTTTTGGAAGTTAGAAGAGACTGCCTCCCAACCAACCAATGTTGATGAGAGGCAACCTCGAAAAGAATGGATTGATAAGAGTCTGTTGTAACTTATACATCTCCGGCATTAAACGAAGACATATAATAAAGTGCATTTCATTTCTCTTAAAAAAAGAGACTTTCTATTATTGTATTCCAAAGTTACAAAACATGACATTTGTCAGTTTATGATCCAAATCATATCAATGAAAATAAATTCTAATATAATATTTTCCTATTACGAATTTTCAGGATATTTTTCTTTTCCATTACCTTCAATGTCCTTATTGTTGTTTCCACACAAAGGCCGGTAAGATTTGCCATTTGTTGCCTTGTAAAAGGAATCTGGTAAGAAAAAGGTTCTTTGACCCGGTTAGAACTTTTAAGATAATCCATAAGGATTTTCAGTTTAACAGCAGGACTTTGTGAACACATATTCTGTGTCATTATTTGCTTGAAATACAAATTCTCAGAAATAAATCTGTTAATATCCATCCAAGTCTCCGGGTATTTTTCCAACATTTTGAAAAACTGAGCTTTCGGTAACTTGAGAATTTTGCAATTTGTTGTGGTAACTGCATTCATAGGATAACTTTTATCCATGAAAAGTAAAGACTCTCCAATACTTTGTCCCTTTTCAAGGATGTTCTGGAGAATCTCTTTACCTTCTTCGTTGTAATTATTCAGTTTTACCTTACCTTCGACAATCTGATAATAATGGTTCGGGGTATCTCCTTCTGAGAATATGTTTTCGGAAATATTGTAATTTTCAATTTCCGCACCCATTGCTTGTAAAATGTTTTCGTTGATAATCATAATAGATTAATTTTAATTTTCTTATGATTTTAGAATTCTTCACAACTGGTGAAATCAGGAGAAAATATGATTTGATTGAGTGTATATCCTTTAGGATAACGACTGCTTAACGTCTCTGAACAGAATCGACTCGAGTTGTCGCTGTATCAGTTCTAATAGATGCTGTATCTGCACCTGCTTGATTGTTAGTGGCTGCATTATCCTGTGTAACAGTACTAGAGTCAACGCCGCTGTTTTGATAGCCTGTGTCTTTTTTTGAACAACTCAGGACAAATATCATTATTCCGAGAATTGTGAACATTAAGTTTTTCATAACAATTATTTTTTATAATTACATCCGCAACAACATCTATTCCATAAAACAAAAAATTAATCTATTATGATTATCAATAAAACACCTTAATTAACAAATTAGTCAAACATTACAACTTTACAACTAAAATAATTAACAATAACAAAATTAAATTATAAAAAAAAATGCAATGATATAAACAAATACAATAGTGAAGGCCGTTAAAATCTGAAAATTAAAGATTCGTAATGAATGAGAGATTTAATTGTAAAATAAATTTTATTAAAAATATAACCATTTAAATTACAGACAATTTATAATACTTCATTACACAATGAAAATTAAATAATGACTGACAATAATTTATTTTTTTTGAATTGCGACGATAAAGTATCTATATTCGTAAAACAAAACTGATGTTATGAGAAAAATAATTCTTTCTGTTTGTACCGTTGCAATTTTGCAGTCGTGTGTTGTTTCTACTGCTGCAAAGGTAGTAAAAGGTGTTGCAAAAGTTGGTTACAAAACGGTAAAAGGAACGGTGAAAGGTGTAAGCTGGGCGGTAAGCAAAGCCAACGGAAAAATTGATGAAGACCGTATCGACGGAACCTGGAAAGTTGTCGGTGTTTACAAAGGTTCGTTTGAAACCTTCAGCAATGACCAAACCCCTGACTGTTCCTTTAATAGTGATTGTGCAGAAGGTTTTGACCAGATTATCTTCAATTCCAAAAAATCCAAATTCAAACCGGTACATTGCAGCACCGAGAAAGAAGACTGGCAAAAGTATGATTTCGAATTTGGAAAAAATCCTTTGACTAAAGAGAAAGAAAACTACATCGAGTACAATTCCAGCAATTATATATCTGTCATCGATATCAACAGCAAAACAATGATTCTTGAAGGTAATCTAATGCCAAAACTAGCTTTTTCAGGTGCTAAGTTGTATCTTTTAGAAAAAGTGAAATAAGAGATTTTACCGTTTTCTCATAAAAATGAGAAATACTACCCATAAAAGCAATTAGGCTTATTCATTATCTTTGAGGCGTATGAAAATATCTATTTTTTCTCTGCTTCTGATAATGTTTTGCCTGCCTGTTTCTGCGCAGCGCATCGTACTTTCGGATACGCTGAAAAAATACGATGTTGATTATCCTTATTACCTTGAAGACAAAGATGCATCATTAAATTTCGAGAGTGTCGCAAGTAAGACTTTTGTAAAAGCAGAAGATAAAGTCCCTGATTTTTTAGGCAATCTCTCCGATGCTATATGGTATCGTTTCAATATTTCTAACAAAACCAATGAAACTCAATGGTTTTTGGAAGTGAAAGCGGGATTTATGCATAACATTTCTATTTACCAAATAAATGAAGATGGCAGAGTAAAATCTCTCACTTTGAACGTCAATAATCATAGCAATCATGAATCTGTGGCGTCCAATAACCTTATATTTCCAATTACTATTCTCAAAAACTCAGAAAAAACAATTTTTATACGTTCCACAAGCAAAACCCTTATCAGGACTTCTATGAGCATTGGAACTATGCAAAAGTTGTATGAAGATAAAACTTTCACATCTTTTGGTGACGGATTTTTTACGGCCATTGCTGTTGCGCTGTTATTGTATAATCTGTTTGTATATTTTATGCTACGGGAAAAAGTTTATCTGCATTATATCGGCTATATCTCTGCGGCAATACTCCATAACAATCTGGTTTCAGGATACATACAGGCGGTTTTACCATTTCCGGATTGGATCAATACAACTACAGTTCTTCCGGTAATGTGTTTTTTCAGTATTCTTTTCACCAATTCATTTCTACAATCCAAAGAATATGCTCCATTGATTTACAAACTCCGCTTACCGCTATTATTAATATGCATTATCCCATTGATTTGTTACGCATTGGGCTGGTACAGAATTGCTATATTACAATCCGCCACTTTGATTTTTATGCTTTGCATCTATTGGGTTATTGCTGGAATTATCGCATATAGAAACGGTCTTGCTCCTGCGGCATTTTATCTTGGTGGCTATGGTATTTTAGTTGTTGTAAGTATCGTTTACGAATTGAAAATGAAAGGTTTGCTCCCGGAGAATTACTGGACAGACTCATCTCTTTTTATTGGAGTCGCAATAGAATCCGTGATTTTATCCTTTGCACTTGCCAACAAATTTAATTTCTACAAGAAGGAAAAAGAACGGTTACAAAATGAGGCATATCAGCAGGCAACACGCTTTTCACGCGAGCTCATCAGCATGCAGGAAGCAGAGAGAAAAAGAATCGCTTCCGAACTACACGACAGTCTGGGACAGAAATTAGTCTTAATAAAAAACAAAATTCTCAGGACATCATTATCAGAGACAAAAGAAACACAACAACTATCGGAGGACACATTGAGTCAGAATGTTGCAGATGTCATTCAGGAAATCCGGAATATTTCTTACGGATTAAGGCCTTATCAATTAGACCTATTAGGTCTTACAAGCTCAATTAAAAGTATGGCGGAAGATAGTTTTGACACCACAGAAATTGATTACAACATTGATTTGCAAAATATCGACAGCTTTTTTGATAATGAAGCCCAAATCAACATTTACAGAATCATACAAGAATGCATTCATAATATTATCAAACACGCTGATGCAAAGAATATCTATATCATTATAAAAAAAATTGATAATCAAATCAAAATTACCATTACTGATGATGGTATCGGGTTTAGTTCCGATGAAAATAAAATGGGTTTCGGTTTGAAGGGAATCAAAGAACGTTTACAAATATTGGGTGGAACAATGAATGTAGATTCTAATTTTAATAAAGGAAGTCTTTTCGAATTTCTGATTCCTCTGCAATAAACAATTATTGAAAATGAATATTGAAAAAATAAAAATATTAATAGCAGATGACCATCCCATTTTCTTGAAAGGTTTGCAGGAAGTATTGGAAGATGCAGATAATCTGGAGGTTGTACATAAAGCCGACAACGGAACTGATGCGATTGACCTTGCTTTGAAAAATGAAATTGATATCGCTATTTTGGATATCGATATGCCTGGTGCAAACGGATTACAAGTTGCCGAACAAATTCTGGCGAAAAAACCTGGTGTTGCCATCATTTTACTGACGATGCACAAAGCAAAAGATACTTTTTTGAAGGCTTTGGAAATTGGTATTTCTGGTTATGTTTTGAAAGAAAATGCTGTTGTTGATATCATCAGTGCGATTTCGGCAGTCAACAAATTTCAATCTTACATCAGCCCGGAGATGTCTTCCTATTTACTAAACAATAAAAACAGGAATCGTAATGATTCGACCTTACAACTGGAGCTTCTCACACCATCGGAAAAAAAAATAATGGAAAAAATATCGCAATACAAATCGACAAAAGAAATAGCAGAAGAACTGTTCGTGAGCGAGAAAACAGTTTCCAACCACAGGATGAACATTGCGAAAAAACTCGATTTAAGTGGTAAAAACAGCTTGCTCCGATTTGCTATCGAGCACCTGAATTTCTAGCCTAAGCAATACTACCCAGAAATTTGAGCAAAAGCGCTCATTGTACAGCACTTGCAATCAAAATAATTTTGTACTCAGAAAAAAACGAGTATGAAACTTCGAAAAAATACAAGCAATTTTTATTTTATTACTTTTTTTCAACTGCTACTTTTTAGTGGGTTTTGTTCTTATGTAAAAGCACAGATTTCTGATTCTGTACGTGTACATCTAGATTCCTGTCTGCATATTTTAAAAGACAATTCACTGTATAGCAAACGTGTGAACTGGAAATCAATTCAGAAAAAAGTATTTGAGAAAGCTAAAACTGCAAAAAACAAATCGGAAGCTTTTGAAGCAATGAAAATCGCCTTCGATGCGTTGGGAGATATACACGCCGCCTATTATCATCTTGACCAATCCTACGTTCTTGAAAATAAAAATCTCATCAGCAGATATACAGATTCTATAAAAGCTGGGTGGAAAAGCGGACCTCGCATCGAAGGAAAAATGCTTGGTCAAATAGCTTATCTGCGTGTTCCTTACATCGGCGTTACCAAGCAGGAACAAATCAACAGTTATGGGAATTGGCTGTATAATGAAGTTGCGAAGCTCAAGAATCTCAACCCAAAAGGATGGATAATTGACCTCCGACTAAATGGCGGCGGTAATATCAGACCGATGCTGGCTGGGCTGGCACCATTTTTCAAAGATGGAATCATAAGCTATTACATCAATAACAAAGGTCAATCCGAGGATGAATCTTCTTTCCGAGACGGAGACTTTTTGATGGATGGTAAAGTACAGGTTCATATTAATAATAAAATTCCAAATTTTCCCGATGCCCAAGTTGCAGTTCTAACTGGTTCCGGCACAGGAAGCTCCGGAGAAATAACCGCAGCGGTTTTCAGCAAAAGAAATAATACTATTCTAATTGGCGATGATACAGCAGGACTTGCCAATGCGACCAATGGTTTTGTCTTTAATCATAATAAGACTTACTTCCGCATATCGACAGCATACATTGCCGATTCTAAAAAGAAAAAATTTCCGGAAATCATCAAGCCCGATGTCTATATCAGAGGTAATGAAAGCTTTAATAACATCAATTATGATAAGGCAGTAAAAAAAGCAATAGAATATTTGAAACAAAAATAACAACCAAAATTTATAAAAAATGAAACAAATAAAAATGATACTCTTATTATTCGCAGCACTTCTGATATCTTGTACAGAAGGCGATACACTTACAGAAACAGACACTGGAAATAATGTAACGGAAAAACCATACACTATACAAGGAACCGTGAAAGACGGTGCAGGAAATGCCATAAAAAGTGCAAGAATCAGGGTAGAAAATCCAAACGGAAACAATATACATTACACCACAACTACAGATGAGACTGGCAAATACAGCGTAACCGTGAGTGCCATCGGCGGATATAAAATGTATGCGTGGAAAGAAGTAACAACGGAAAATGGCACTTATCAGCTGAGAATGGGTATGGAAAAAGATGAGGATTATGATGCTTTCAGCGTTCCTGCAAGTGGTATCGTTAAGAATTTTGTGTGGAAACTAAATGGAAGAATCCCTGATAGAACCGTCAGCGCACAAAATGGAACAGGATATTTTGGAGGAAGTGTCAAGTTCATCAATTACAATTCTTTTGCTGATGAGATGCCTTCTGGAACTGAGGTTACTATAACTTTAACTCCTGCATCTGGTGCAAAATATCTCGATGGAACGTCAGCAGAAGGAAAAATTGTACAAAAGAAATTCATCATTGCTTCTGGCGTGGGACAGGTTTATTACATCAATGATATTCCTGCAACGAAATATAAAATTACCGCTTCCAGTATGAAAAATGGGATAAGCCAATCTGTGCATCTGGGAATTGGAAATCCGGATACTTTTACTCCAAATGCTGAATATTATTTCCGTCCGGATGGTGGCTCTGGCAATTATGAAAACGGACTGCTATCTCCAAACGAATATTATTTCTACATAATGAACAAGTAATCATTTTCATCATACTATTTTAATTCTGAGCAGACAGCTATCTATCTGTCTGCTTTTTAAAACTCAAAATTCATCATCAATTAACCTGGAGAAAACTTGTAGGCTGGTAAAGCCTGTGCTGTTTTTTCGATTTCTAAAAAATTAAAAAATAAAATCTTATGCTTAAAAAACTACTATTTGTCTTCCTTTTACTGACGCTTCATATTTCTAAGGCACAAAATGTTAATATTCCTGATGCCAATTTCAAATCTTATTTAATATACAATACTGAAATCAATACCAATGGCGACTTTGAAATTCAGGTGTCCGAAGCGGCTGCTTTTACTGGTGTTATCAATTGTGCTAATATGGACATCAAAGATTTGACAGGAATAGAAGCTTTCATAAATCTAACCGTTCTCTGGTGTAATACCAATAAGATTCAGTCGCTGGATGTTAGCAAAAACAAAGAATTAGCAATATTGAATTGCTCTCAGAACTGGATTGCTAATCTGGACGTCAGTAAAAATACAAAGTTAACCGAATTAGATTGCAGTACCAATCTGCTGACTTCTTTAGATGTTACAAGAAACACAAATTTGGGCAATTTGAAATGCTATCTCAATCATCTTACTAATCTCGACATTAGCAAGAATACAAATCTTACAATGCTGTATTGTTATGAAAATCTATTGAATACAATTGATGTCAGCAAAAATCTGATGTTGATGACTTTTGACTGTTCTTCTAATAAACTTACTAACCTTGACATTACAAAAAATCTGAATCTCGATTTTGTAAAGTGTGCAGGAAACAAACTAACGAATCTGGATGTTACCAAGAATCTAAATCTCAATGTATTGCAATGCGAACTCAATCTCATCAGCAGTCTGGATGTGAGTCAAAATACAGGATTAGTCTATTTACAATGCGGTTCGAACAAACTGACAACTCTTGATATGTCAAAAAATACGAATCTCTTTGCGCTGGACTGTTATGAAAATCAGTTGACCAATTTGGATTTAAGTCAAAACCTGAATCTTGGATGGCTGATGTGCTATGATAATCAATTGACTTCTCTGGATTTAAGAAAGAATACTGGTTTATCACTTTTATCTTGTCATAAAAATAATCTGCAGTCTTTGGATTTAAGCAATAACATTTTACTGTCCAGCCTGAATTGCTCTTTCAACCAACTGCAATCTCTCAATGTTAAAAATGGAAATAATGCCAATTTTTATGAATATGATTCCACTAAAAACACTTCGCTTACTTGTATCCAGGTAGATGACGCCGTCTATTCGGAAGCCAATTGGATAAAAAGAGACGGAATTGCCAGTTACAATACCAATTGCGGTTTTGTTCTATCTGCTAACGACATTGCAAGAAATCCCATCAAAATGTTTCCAAACCCAGTAAAAGAAATTCTCCATTTTTCCGAAGATGTGACAGATATTAAAATAACTGATATGTCAGGGAGAACAATAAAGCAGATTTCTAATTATTCAAAAAACATAATCACAGAAAGTCTTTCGAAGGGAATTTACATTGTCTCTTTCAAAAACAAATCGGGAAATATGATTACTCAAAAACTGATAAAGAATTAAAATTCCAAAAAAAAATAAAAACCTGACAGACTTCTGAAATTAAAAATGAAAAAAACAGCTTTCCTAATAATTATTAGTTCAATTTTAAACTATCTCAATGCCCAGATAGTTAATATTCCGGATGTTAATTTTAAATCCTATCTTGTTGGAAATCCTGACATCAATACGAATAATGATAATGAAATCCAGCTTGTCGAAGCATTTTCTTTTACAGGAACAATTGACTGTAGCGATTTGAACATCTTTGACCTGACTGGAATAGAGACCTTTGTAAACATAACGAAACTATGGTGTTACAAAAACAATTTGACCACTTTAGACCTCAGCCAAAATATTAATTTAGAAGATTTGCGATGTGATTATAATAATTTGAAAAGTTTCAATACAAGCCATACTGTGAAACTGAAAACTTTGTTATGTGCAGCTAATAAAATTGCTGTATTAGATTTGAGCAAAAACCTTGAGTTACGATATTTAGCCTGTTACGAAAACAATTTGGTTAATTTGAATTTACATCTGAATAAGAATCTTGAACGCTTGGATTGCGGATTAAATCAATTGATTAATTTGGATATAAGCGGAAATCTAGCCTTGAAAGAATTATCCTGTGGCTGGAATCAGCTAAAACAACTGAACCTTAAAAATGGTAAGAACTCGATTTTGCAGGTAATGTTGGCAAGAGGTAACAGCAATCTTAGCTGTATCCAAGTAGATAATGTGGAAGAGAGTAACAGTAAAATCAATTGGGCAAAAGACGTAACTGCCAGTTATAGTACGGATTGTAATTTTATGGACGTAAAAGATTCCTATAAAAAAGAAATTGTGCTTTACCCAAATCCTGTAAAAGATATTCTAAATCTTTCCGAAGAAGTTTCTGATATAATGATAAAAGATATGTCCGGTAAAAGAATTTTGGAATTTACCACTTCAAAAACTATCAATCTCAAAAGCCTTTCCAAAGGAAACTATCTCATAGAATTTAAAAATAAATTGGGAATAACAATCATCAAGAAATTGATAAAACATTGATTTTGGTAATTATCGACCAAAATATAATTTATTTATAAAATAAAAAAGCGTTGAAAATCAACGCTTTTTTGCAGAAAGGAAGGGATTCGAACCCTCGATACAGTTACCCGTATACTACCTTTCCAGGGTAGCTCCTTCAACCACTCGGACACCTTTCTAATTGAGGATGCAAATATAATGAAATATCTGATTACTCCAAGGATTATTGAAATTCTTCTGTAATTTCTCCACAAATATTTTTATTAAATAATTCTGAGAAACTTTTATTGTATTTTGGATTCTTCAAAATGTGCATACATTTGGTAATCGCTGACTCTGCTGTCATATCTTTTCCGCTAATCGCACCAATTTTTGTGAAAATATTACTGTTGCTATATTTCCCAAAACTGATGCCTCCGGAAATGCATTGACTAATAACCACAATCTCAATTCCACGATTTCTTAATTCTTGCAAAACTAATTGTGTTTTATCACTATTGAAAATAGTTCCTGAACCAAAAACTTGCAAAACAATAGCTTCCGGCGTTTTTAATTCTAATAAAGATTCGAAGTTCATTCCAGGAAAGATTCTGTAGAACAGAACATTTTCATTGAGATAAGTATCCAATTCGAATTCGCCTTTCGGTTTCCAAAGCAAATCCTTTTCAATATTAAGATGAACACCGGATTGTCCAAGAATAGGGTAATTGGGACTTTGATAAGCATCAAAAAATTCTGCAGAATATTTCAGACTTCGGTTTCCCCGGAGAAGTTTGTATTCGAAATAGACAGCCACTTCTTTTATAACCGCTTCATCATTTTCATAGAGACTTGCATAATATAGACTTGTCAGAAGATTTTCCTTAGCATCGGTTCGTAAATCTCCGATTGGCAATTGAGAACCTGTTAAAATCACTGGTTTGCCCAAATTTTTCAGCATAAAGCTCAATGCAGAAGCCGTGTACGACATTGTATCTGTCCCATGAAGAATCAGAAACCCATCAAATGTGTCGTAATTCTTATGAATCCATTCCGCAATCATCCGCCACTCTTTCGGTCCCATATCAGAAGAATCTACAGGATTTTCGAATGGATGAACCGAGACTTCACATTCCAAAAGATTCATTTCCGGGATTCTTTTGAAAATGGTAGAAAAATCAAACGGAACGAGACTGCCTGTGGTGTAATCCTTTTCCATCCCGATTGTTCCGCCGGTATAGATCAATAGAACTTTTCTTTTCATATAATAATTTGATTCGAAGGTCAAAACTGCAGCCTACTTTCTCAGGATAAACTCACACCAATTAAGCAGCCATAAAAACCTCAGCAAAAGTAAAATTTTAATATGAATCGGAAAAATAAAAAATGCCCGTTTAAAAACGAGCATTAATTTTATATTTAAGTTAAATTATTTAACCAAAAGGATACTGGCAATCTGATTAGCCAACTCGGTTCCGATTCTGTCCTGGGCTTCTTCTGTTGCTGCGCCGGTGTGAGGCGTTAAGGATATTTTTGGGTGTGTCAGGATTTTCTCGGAAGGTGTCGGTTCATTCTCGAAAACATCAAGACCTGCAAACGCCAATTTTCCGGAGTCTAAAGCTTCAATCAAAGCTTCCTCATCAATTACGCCGCCTCTTGCACAGTTTACAATCGCGGCACCGGTTTTCATTTTATCCAGTTCTGCTTTACCGATAATTGGCCCATTCTGAGCAGGAACGTGAAGTGTGATGAAATCAGAATGCTGGATCAACTGCTCCAACGGCTCTGTTTCAATCTCCACATTAATATATTGCTGATTGTAGAAATCTACGCGTACACTTGCCTTTCCTATTCTGGTATCAGAAGCGATCACTTTCATTCCCAATCCAAGAGCGATTCTTGCAACTTCCTGCCCGATTCTTCCGATTCCGACAATTCCAATAGTTTTACCTCTCAGCTCAACACCTTTTTCGTAAGCTTTTTTCAGTTTTGCAAACTCAGTATTTCCTTTCACAGGCATCTGTCTGTTCGAATCCTGAAGAAATCTGCTTCCTGAGAAAAGATGAGCAAATACCAATTCCGCTACAGATTCCGAAGAAGCTGCAGGTGTATTAATCACATGCTTTCCTTTTTCTCTCGCATAGGCCACTTCGATATTGTCCATTCCAACGCCTCCTCTACCGATGATTTCCAGACTTGAACAGTTATCTATCATTTCCTTCGTCACCTTTGTTGCACTTCTTACAAGCAAAACCGTGATTTGATTTTCATTGATATAAGTAATTAGATTTTCCTGAGGCACTTTATCCGTAATTACCTCGAATCCGTTTTCTTTAAGCGCATCTATTCCGGACTGTGTCAATCCGTCATTTGCAAGTACTTTCATAGTATTATAATTGATAGTTGATAAATGATTATTGATGATGAATTGATTCCGAATTACTAAATCATTCATCATTCAATCGTTTATCATTGATATTGTTAGTCACGGAAAACTTCTATGGTCACTTGTTTTTCAACCATATCCGTGAATTTCCCTTTGTATCTTGTTGCTTTTACAAGGTGGTTGTCTATCCAGTGGTAGTTCCCGCCTCTTGGTTTGCCCATCAGCACACTGTGATATTTGAATCCGTGTTTGTCCAGCCATTCTTCTGTAATCTGTCTGAGATCCTCGGTTCTGGAAGTGAAGAAGCAAATCTGATGACCCTCATCATACCATTTGTTGATTGTTTCCAGCGCATCCGGAAAAGGTTCGCAGGTAATCATTCTTTCCGGTTCTTCATTCGGGACATCATCCGTAATCGTTCCATCAATATCGATCAGGTAGTTTTTAATATCACCTTTCAGCATCGGGCTCAGATGTTCTATGTATTCTAATTCCATCAGGTTCAAAATTAAGTTTGCAAAATTAAATATTTCTATGCCAATTCACAAATCATTATCAAAAGCTTAACAAAAGGTTCATTTTATAGAAAATTTTTAAGAATAATTTACTTTTATTTTTACTAAAATAAGTTCTGAACCAAAAAATTTTAAGTTTGAGGGATAATTATCGGGTATAATTCATCCGAAAAAGATATCATTAGTTTTTATATATTTGATTTCAAAGAAAAACTATGGAGAAAAAACTCAAACTTTGGGACGCCGTGATGATCGTAATGGGCTCGATGATAGGAAGCGGAATTTTTATTGTAAGCGCAGACATCATGCGGAATCTTGGTTCTGGTTATTGGCTGATTGTCGTTTGGCTAATCACTGCAGTTATGACTGTGGCAGCAGCAATAAGTTACGGCGAACTATCGGCAATATTTCCAAAAGCCGGTGGACAATATACTTACATCACCGAGATTTTTGGGAAGCCAATGGGATTTCTCTACGGTTGGGGAATGTTCACTGTTATCCAAACCGGAACAATTGCTGCAGTTGCAGTTGCATTTGGGAAATTTACGGCCTACCTTGTTCCGGCACTTAATGACGCTGCTCCCATTTTTCAAAATGGTGACTTTAAGATAACCTGGATTCAGATTCTGGCGATTGTTGTGATTCTGTTTCTGACTTTTGTCAATACTCGCGGTGTAGAAAGCGGAAAACTTCTCCAAAATATTTTTACCTCATCCAAAATTATTGCGCTTCTCGGTTTGATCATTCTTGGTTTTGTTCTCATTTCTCAATCCAATTGGAACTCTAATATGAGCTTTGGCTGGGACGCTTTCCAAAATCTGAAACAAACCGAATGGAAAAGTATTTCCGGAGCAACTATTCTTGGCGGAATTGCCGCTGCGATGGTTGGTTCGGTTTTCAGTTCTGTGGCTTGGGAAAATGTGACTTTCATTTCCGGAGAAATCGAAAATCCGAAAAAGAACGTGGTGAAAGCAATGATTTTGGGAACTTCTGCCGTGATGATTCTTTATCTTTTAGTGAATTTTGTTTACTTAAATGCACTCGACAGAGATTCTATCGCATTTGCTGCTAATGACCGAGTTGCCGTTGCTGCTGCTGAAAAAATGTTTGGAAATGCTGGAACAATAATCATTGCAATTCTTGTGATGATTTCGACTTTTGGTTGTGTGAACGGAATAGTTCTAGCCGGAGCAAGAGTTTTCCAGACAATGGCAAAAGACGGATTATTTCTAAAATCTGCAGTTGAAAATAATAAAAACGGAGTTCCTGCGAAATCACTTTGGATGCAGGGAATTTGGGCAAGTTTGCTTTGTCTTAGCGGACAATACGGTGATTTGCTGGATATGATTTCGTTTGTGATTGTTTTGTTTTATATGATTACGGTTTTTGGTGTCATCTATCTGAGAATCAAAAAACCTGAGATGGAAAGAGGTTACAAAACTTTTCTTTATCCTTTTACGCCTATTCTTTATCTTTTGATTGGAACTGGATTTTGTATTCTGCTATTCATTTATAAACCGCAATATACTTGGCCAGGATTGGGATTGATTTTGCTTGGATTGCCTGTTTATTTTTTTATTAATAAGAAAAAATATTCACACTAATTCAAAATTTAATTTTACATTTGATTTAATGATAAATTAAATTCTAAATTAATATTAATAATAATAATAATAATTGTTTAATCCATTATTTAAAGATGAGTGAAAATATATTAAGTATAGAAGACAAAAAGAAAATTGCCGAAGCATTAGAGAAAAAGAAAAATGGATTAACGTGCCCGATGTGTCAAAACAAAAATTTTATAATGGCTGACGGATATTTTAATAATATTATGCAAACTCAATTTAATTCAATGTCAATTGGAGGCCCTGCTATACCAACAATTGCAATTGTTTGTAGTAATTGTGGATTTGTTAGTCAACACGCTTTAGGAGTTTTAGGATTATTACCAGCTACTGAAATAAAAACAGATGAATCAACAAGATAATTTTACTCAACAGGGTTTATCAGTAGATATTAATGATGAATTGTCAAAAAATTTGACAATTCATAAAAATGTTAATCAAGAAATAATTATTACAACACAAGATAAAATTAAATTAATTTTAATGGAAACAAAAGAACACTTAATTTCCCAACGAGATTGGTGGACACCTTTTGGATTATTATTATCTTTTATAACAACATTATTAACTGCAGAATTTAAAGAAGCATTTGGAATAAGTAAAGAATTTTGGAAAGCAATTTTTGTAATTTTTACAATTTTTTCATTATTTTGGTTCTTAAAATCAATGTATAAATTAATTAAAAATTGGGGAAATGATGATTTAGATAAAATTATAATAAAAATGAAAGTTAAAGAGAATGAAAATAAAAAACAGTAAGTCTTTATCTTTTTTAATTTTATAAAATTAACTCCCCAACAAAAACTCCTTATAATTCCCCAAAAACTTAACCTCTGCACCAATCGCTCTTAACTCATCGATCGAATTGACATAAAGAACATTGTTCCAATCGCCAACAACGGTTACAAAAAAGAAATAATTCCCCAATTTGGTTTTCAAAGTTCGGGATTCGATTTTGCTAAGGTTCATATTTCGCCACGCAAAAACCGACAAAACCTGATGAAGTCCACCAGCGTGGTCTTGAGGTAACGTAATCAGAAGCGCTGTTTTTTTTCCGATACTTTGCATTTCATTTTCATATGAATTCTCGGTTTTAGAAATAACAATGAATCTCGTATGATTTTCCTCGACATCGTGGATATTTTCGTGGATGACTTTTAAGCCGTACAGATTTGCTGCAAATTTGTTTGCAACCGCTGCAATTTTTCTGTCAGGATTTTCGGAAACACGTTTTGCTGCTGCTGCAGTTGATGCAAAATCCTGCTTTGGAACGTCGGGGTATTTGTCATTCAGGAAATGAAAACTCTGCGCAAGCGCCTGAGGATGAGAATAGATTTTCTCAATTGCAGTATCATTTTCTTGACCTGGATGAATCATCAGATGATGTGCAATCGGCATTACCGCTTCGGCTTCAATTTTGATTTCCGGCGTCTGATAAAGATAATCCAACGTCATAGAAACCGTTCCTTCTATTGAGTTTTCCAACGGCACAACCGCTTTATCCACTTCATTATTTTGAACTGCCAGAAAACAATCCAAAATATTGGCTTTTGGAATCAATTCGTCGTTTGGGAATAATTGAGTCGCGGTCAACTGCGTAAAAGAGGCTTCGGGTCCTAGGAATGCTATTTTCATTCTGCGAAATTAAAGAATTTTTGAACCACAAAGGCACAAAAGTAAATATTGAAATTATTTTATAATCGAGTGCAAAAAACGAAACGTTAAGAATTACAAGCTTTTTGAACTTTTGAAAACATAGAGAAGAAAATCTTTTGTGCTTTTTGACTAAGTCGAATCTGCGATTTGTGGTTAATTACTTTTTAGAAAAATCAAAGTTAAAATTAGCACTTACGATAAAACCATTGTTGTATTGGAATACATTTTTACCTTCCACTTCCCTTCCCAATTGAACAATTTGATTCAGATAACCACCTTCTACTCTTACCAAATCATTGAATTTATAGCCTAACAAAACTCCGATTCTGTTTTGGTCAAAAATATTCTCGCCAACATTTTTTCCGAAGCCAATCATTACCTCATCGTAAACTGCTATATATGGTGTTTTCGCTGCAATTGAAGTTCCTTTCAAAGGCATTTGCAAACGAATCATATACCGCGCTCGGTTCATAAATGGATATTGGTCTTCGGAAGTCAGATTAGTATTAGAATATCGCCCAACCCAACGCTGTTCCAGCATAAAACGATGCGACAAATCGATTTTTCCAATCTTGTCGGTCACCGTTGCCATCTCATAAATCCTGTGTTCCGTGAAATCTTTCCCCATTCCATTCAAAGGGATTTCACCGTAAGGAAAAGTCTCTGCCCAAGCGTAACCAAGTCGTAATTGCAGATTCGGATTTGCCTGATAATTGATTCCCAGACGCAAAAGACTCTGTTGCCAAGTCGTGATATAATCATTTCTTCGCCACTGGTATTCGGTGTGGATGGAGAATTTCGAATCTAATTTAAATGTTCCGTTATAAACATACCAGCCAATGTTGTTGTGATTACTGATTCGGTTTTGCGCGGAAAAAGAATTTGAAATTGAAACTAAGAATAATGCGCTAAAGAATAATTTTGCTTTAGTGAAAATCATATTGAATTATTATCGATTTCTACAAAACTAATGATTCAGAAAGGCAAAAGCAAATTGGGCAAACTGTATTTTGTTTTAACGCAAAGGCAAAAAATCATTCAAAATGAAAATTACGTTGTAAGGCACAAAGATTTCAACTTCATTAAAATTTAATTAGTTTCTATGCTAATGGCAGGAACTTTATAATTATTGAATTTCTTATCTGGTTGCAGAATTCTGGCTTTTTTCAGAAGATCTTCCGCAATTAGAATTGATTGGTTATGAACTTCGATATCATTTAGAAAAAATCTGGATTCTGATGTAAGATTTAATCTTTTCTTGGCTTCGGAAACTGTTACTTTTTCGATATTCATAGGCTTTTTCATGATGATGTTAATCAAACCATTCTTCACAAGGTCGTCATATTGTTCGATTTGCGAAGACGGCGATTTGTAAACCTGAACACTTTGAATTTCTTCCGGATTGAAACTATGAAGCAAAACATTAGAAACAATTACGTTATCAACAATATAAATTGGGCTCACTTCAGATTTCTGAGCAAAAGAAAATTGAAAACAAAAGAAAACGGTGAAAATAAGAATCAGTTTCTTCATAAAAATTTGGATTTGAATAGCTAAGTTAAGGATTTTAATTAGCGTCGCCCTTTTCGATGCCTTCTTCGATTTTTTCAAAAACCTCTTCTTGTTCCTCATTAGAAATATCGAATTGGTCTTCTTTGTCCTCGTTTCTTACAACCAACGAAATCCAAATCGGAAAATGGTCAGAATCAACAGATTTCATCACTTTCATATCGACCAACCGAAAATGTGGACTCACGAAAAAATGGTCAAGAGGCCAGCGCAGAAACCAATATTTGGCGTGAAAGGTATTGAACATTCCCCGTCCGCGTCGTGGGTCAAGCATTCCACTGGATTTTAGAAATAATTTAGTTGTTCTGGACCAGGCGACATCATTCAAATCTCCGAAAACAATGGCTGGTTTTCCAAATTCTTTCGCTTTTTCCCCTACCAGAAGAATCTCCGCATCGCGTTCTGTACTTTCAGGATTTTCCTGAGGAACCGGTGGTGTTGGATGAATTCCGAATAATCTGACCGTTTGATTATTATAGTCAACATCAGCAACAATTGACGGAATATCATCATCAATCAAATAATTAACCTCGTAATTTTTAATCGGAAAATGACTGTAAAATAAGAGTCCGTAAGTGTTGGCTAAAGGAACTTCAATTTTGTATTCGTAATTTTTTGTAACCGTTTTTAAGGCATTTTGCCATTCTTCGTCAGTCTCCAGAAAAAATAAGACCGACGGATTTTCCTTTTTAACTAAATCAATTAATTTCTGATAATTCCGGTTATGCTGATAAACATTACAAACGAGAATATCCAAAATCTTTTCATCAGAATTTGGTTTGGCTTTATCAATCATCGTTTTCCCAAAATCGGTGTAAGGAATAATGATATAAAATAGATAAACAGCACTTACCACTTCGACTCCGAGAATTGAATATTCATAAATATCCGGGGTGTCGAAAGTGAAAAACCAAGCGAAAATGAGAATTAAAAGGATAATAAATTTCTGAAAACGTGGATAATCAAAAACGCGAAAAGCCCAGTAAGTATTTCTGATAGCCGGAATCAGCACCGACAGAATCGCTAAAACGGAAATAACCCAATACAAACAGTGTGTGATACTTTCCATTTAAGTTAATTCTTAATATTTTTCCCGAGAATAATCAAACTTCTTTTTTCGCCGTCAAGTTCAGCGATATTTTTGAGATTCGCCCACAATTCAAAACCAAATTTTTCGAATAAAGTCAAACTCGGAAGATTATGAGCAAAAATAAATGCGAGAAGATTTTCGATTCCGAGATTTGACGCTTTTTCGATACAAGATTCCAAAATCTGCTTCCCAAAACCTTTATCCCGAAATTTTTCATCAAGATAAATACTGATTTCAGCCGTTTTCTGATAAGCCGGTCTTCCGTAAAAATCCTGAAAACTGACCCAGCCAATGGTATTTTTTTGAGAGTCCTCGACCATCCAAAGCGGACGAAATTCAGAATTATGCTGATGAAACCAAGCGAGTTTGCTCTCGATAGAAACAGGCTCCAAATCAGCAGTGACCAAGCGTGATGCAACCGTAGAATTATAAATTTCCACAATCTTAGAAAGGTCCTCTAACGTCGCATCACGAAAAGTCATACTTTTATTATAGTTGATGAATAATGATTGATAAATGATTTTATCATATTCTCAATCAATAATCATTTGTTGAGTTAAATGCTTGTTCCAAATCGGCAATCAGATCTTCTGCATCTTCGATTCCAACGCTTAATCTCACCAAATCATCAGTGATTCCGAGAACCGCTCTTTTGTCTTCGGGGATTGAAGCGTGCGTCATCATTGCAGGAAGATTTGCTAATGATTCTACGCCACCCAAAGATTCTGCCAAAGTGAAAACTTTTACATTTTCTAAGAATTTAATCGCATCCTCTTTTTTACCGGATTTGAAAGTGAAAGAAACCATTCCACCAAATTCCGTCATTTGTCTTGTCGCCAAATCATACTGTGGATGAGACGACAATCCCGGATAGAAAATTTTATCGACCAAAGAATGATTCTCAAGATACTTAGCGATTTCGAAACCATTATCAGAATGTCTTTGCATTCTAAGTGCCAAAGTTTTGATTCCTCTCAACACCAAATAAGAATCGTGAGGTCCTAAAATTCCGCCACTTGCAAACTGGATGAAATGTAATTTTTCTCCTAATTCCGAATCTTTTGCAATCAAAGCGCCGGCAATCACATCAGAATGTCCGCCCAAATATTTGGTTGCGGAATGCATCACAATATCTGCACCCAAATCCAATGGTTTTTGAATATAAGGTGTTGCAAATGTATTATCAACAGCTACCAAAATATCTTTACCTTTCACAGCATCAGAAACCATTTTAATATCTACCAATTTCATCAAAGGATTGGTTGGCGTTTCTAGCCAGATTAATTTGGTTTTATCAGTAATAACACTTTCCAATTGCTCAACATTATCAAAACCGATGAATGTAAATTTCAACTGATACTTTTCGAATAATCTTGTGAACATCCTGTATGAACCACCGTAAAGATCATCTACAGCAATGACTTCATCACCTGGATTTAACAATTTTAAAACACAGTCAATTGCAGCCAAACCAGAACCGAAAGCCAGACCTCTCGCTCCGTTTTCGATGCTCGCTAAAGAATCTTCCAGAGCTTGTCTTGTTGGGTTTGCTCCTCTGGAATACTCGTAGCCAGAAATCAATTGTCCCGGGCTTTTTTGTGCAAATGTTGATGTTAAAAATACAGGAACATTGACCGCTCCGGTCGCTGGTTCGTGGTGTTGTCCACCGTGTATAACTTTTGTATTGAATTTCATATTATTTATAATTTAGCAATATAACAATGTATCAGTTTACCAATGCTTAAAGATTGTTACATTGTTATACGTTTACATTGGTACATTATTTTTTTACATTTTTATCGCCGACTTTACCGCAAATTCCTCAGCCATTTCTCCTATCCATTGCGCTACATCTTCTTCACTGGTTGCTCTTTCGTAAGTATGTCCAATGGAGACTAAGATTTGGTGAAAAAACCTTTTCATTTCGTCAACAGGCATATCTTTTGTCCAAAGGTCGATTCTGAGAGCTTCCATAGCCTTACTATCCCAAACGGAAATCATCGCTGCTTTTGTTTCTTGTCTTTTGATGCCACCATCTTCGGCTTTCCAAAACATTTTTTCCGGAACGTGATTATCGTCCAGTTCTACATCTATAACGATTTTTGTTTTTTTCATTGATTTTATTCTTATAAAATTTTAAATATTTAGAAATTAAGTGATTTTGAAAATGAAACTCATAATTAATAATTCATAACTAATAATTATTTTGGTCTGTATTCTGAGCCATTGAAGATTTCTGTTGCATTCTTTTTCAAAAACACTTGTAGTTTTTCTTCCGGATGTGCTTTCAGATAATGTTTACAAATCTGCCAGCCTGTCCAGATCGCGATTTGTGGGGAACTTTCTCTATCCACTTCCGTATAGAATTTTGAAAATGGTCCAGGCGTGATGAATCTTTCGGAAAGATTCGGGTCTGCACTGAACAACAAATCGCTTTCTACAAAATAATTCCAGATGTTGGCTTCATTAGCAACCGCCCAATCGTATTGTTCTTTGGTATAATTGATTTTCAAATAATCCGGAATATTGGGTAAAAATGCATCCTGAAGAATCTGAATCTTTCCCTGATAAACCATTTGATCAAGAAATTTCTGTTGATCCAAAGGCACAGGAACTAATCTTGCTGCAAAAAATGCCGAAATCTTCGGAACTAAATTATCCGGATTCATCGATTTTTGAAAATATAATTCCAAACCTTTGTAGTTCTTGTTTCCATTTCCTAGAAAACCTGTGATATCAACAAAAAGCATATTCTGATCTTCTCTTAGGAATATCGGATCCGTTACATTTTGCGGATCAATAACTGATGAATATAAATAAATATGGGGTGGAATAAAATTCGGAAAATAGTTTTTGATACGTGAAAAAAGATCGATTAAATCTTTATTTAACTTAGTTTTATCAATCTTGGAAATCGCTTCTTTATAAATCCGAACTTCCATTGTATCTTTTCTTCTTTCACCATATTCAGAATCCGGAACTGAGCCTTGAAACCAGGGATATTTTGCTTTGAAATTGTCCAAACTCACCGATGGATTGTAAAACTCACCGGACAGATCTGTGATTTCTATTTTTTTGACAGGATTTTTGATTTCGATATTCCATTGGTTTTCATTTTCTTTTTTGCAGGAAATCAATCCAAAAACTAAAACTGCAGAAATCGTGATATATCTGAAAAACTTCATTATTTTTACATTAAGATTTTCGAAAAGCAAAAATACAATTTTAATAGATGAAGCTCCCAATATTTACTGAAAGATTAATGTTAAGAAAATTAACAGAAGAAGATGTTGACAACATTTTTCTTTTAGACAGCAATCCTGATGTTATGAAATACGTTGGAGTTTCACCAATTACGAAGAATGAAGAATCCGCAAAAATGATTGAGAATATCATTAATCAATACGAAAAAAACGGAACAGGGAGATTAGCAGTTATTGAAAAAGAAAGCAATCAGTTTATCGGCTGGAGCGGAATTAAACTTTTGACAGAGGAAGTGAACGGCTTCAAAAATGTATATGAATTAGGCTATCGTTTTCTGCCCGAATTTTGGGGAAAAGGTTACGCAACTGAATCAGCAATAGCTTCATTAGATCTTGGCTTCAATCAACTGAATACTGATAAAATCTATGCTTACGCTGATGTTGGAAATGAATCTTCCAATCGTATTCTCACAAAATTAGGTTTTGAAAATAAAGGAACTTTTCTTGATAAAGGTGATATTTGTAATTGGTACGAATTAGAAAAAAATAATAGAAAATAAAAATAATGCAGACACAAAAAGTAATAGATCATATCGTTAACTGGCTAAAAGATTATGCAATCAAAGCTAATTCAAAAGGTTTCGTTGTCGGTGTTTCCGGAGGAATTGATTCGGCTGTTGTTTCAACTTTAGCAGCAAAAACCGGATTACAAACTTTGGTCCTGGAAATGCCAATCCGTCAAAAGCCCGATCAGGTAGATAGAGCACAAGATCACATCGATTTCCTCAAATCCAATTTCTCCAATGTTGAAGGCTTTACTGTTAACCTAACACCGACCTTTGAAAGTTTTGAAAAAACGACGGAAGGTTACAAAGATGACTCACCTAATAAAAATCTGGCTGAAGCCAACACGAGATCAAGACTGAGAATGATAACGCTTTATTATTATGGTCAAATCAACGGATTATTGGTAACCGGAACAGGAAATAAAGTAGAGGATTTCGGAGTCGGATTTTTTACAAAATATGGTGACGGTGGCGTTGACATCTCTCCTATTGCTGATCTTTATAAAACTCAGGTTTACGAAATTGCAAAAGAATTAGGAATTCTTGAGAGCATTCAGGTAGCAAAACCTACAGATGGACTTTGGGAAGTTGAAAGAACGGATGAAGATCAAATTGGCGCCACTTATCCGGAATTGGAATGGGCAATGGAACAGCAGATCGCAGGAAAAAATGCAGAAGATTTTAGCGGGAGAGAAAAAGAAGTGATGGAAATCTATCTGAGATTCAACAGAGCGACTCAACATAAGATGAATCCAATTCCTGTTTGTGAGATTCCGCAAGAATTAAAATAGAATTTAATTTTTTGACAACTACAAAAACAATAGTTTATGCAAGAAGAAATCAGCAAACATTCCAGAAAAATTTATAAAACTGTAAAAAATCCAAAACATACAGTCAACGAAAAAATTAAAGAAATCATTGTCGAAATCTTTATTATTGTTTTTGCAGTATCACTTTCTATTTGGCTTCACGGCTGGAGCGAGCACAGACACGAGCAAAAAGAATCTAACAAATTTCTAAAAGAACTGAAAACTGATCTGGAAGCAGATGCAAAACTGATTGAAGAAAATAAAAAAATATTGTCAAGTCTTGATAGTGATTATAAATTTATTCTCTCTTTAAAAAACCAAAAAATACCTGTAACAGATAGTTTGGTAGGTTCTCATTCAAATTTTTATCTTTTGGGCTCTGCTTTCAATGTTGGAAGGTATGAAGGTTTCAAATCGAGTGGTAAAATTGGAACAATAGAAAACGATTCTTTAAAGAACCAAATTTTGGCATATTATCAACAAACTTTACCTAATCTGACATTCAGAGTTAATTTTCTAAATTCTGAACAACTGAAAATAAAAGATGCGGATCCCGGTAATCTTAATTTATCCGATTTTTATAAAAGTCAAAGAATGCAGTCTAATTATTCTAATTTGAGTTATAATAGTAAAGGCTTGATAGATGAATATCAAAATGCATTAAATCAGATTAATCAAATCCTAAAGGAAATTGATTCTGAAAAATAAATTAGAAGGTAATTAGATACAAACAACAAATCTAAAATATATGAAAATCAGAAACCTACTTGCTATTTCAATCGGCTTAGCTTTTTCATCCCTTGTTCACTCTCAGGAAACTAAAACAGAAGAAACTACAGCTCCTGCTCCTGTTGAAGTGATTGACAGACTTAATATTCCGGGACCATTAACCTTCAATGGCAATGAATATTTTCTAACCTGGAGCAAACAAAATTCGGCAACCTGGGCGCAGCAGCAATATATTTTAAGGGACGACGATTTCAACAATTACAAAGAACTTATCAATATCTCTTACTTCGATAAAGAAATTGATATCGAAATGGCCGTTAAACAAAAAGTAGAATACGTTGAGAATAGAAAAGAAAGGACTCAGGACAAATATTCATTTGTTAGCGTGACCGAAAGTCCTGATGGTAAGGAAATTATTGTAGATTATCTCGTAACGGTTGTTCCAAAAGAAGGCGAATCTTATGCAGAATATAATATTGATCGATTCAAAAATTTTGATGCTAACGGTAAAAAATCTTTCCTGATTTTTTCTTATTCCAAAAGAATTGCCGGTGATTTGAAATATTCCAGCAAAGCTCTATCCAAAGAAAGAAACAAATTGATGGAAGCTGTTATCACAACTGCAATTCCCACTGTAACTTATAAACCGACAGCTGTTGAACCTAAGAAATAAATTTTATTGAAAGCTAGATGTCAGAAGTTAAAAATGATGATGAGTTTTACATCAAACGTTGTATAGAATTAGCCGAAAAAGCCTTGGGGAAAACTTACCCGAATCCTTTAGTCGGTTCGGTAATCGTTTATAATGACCGAATTATCGGTGAAGGTTTCCACAAAAAGGCAGGCGAACCACACGCAGAAATCAATGCAATTAATTCGATTAAAGACGAAGACCAACATCTGATCCCGGAATCCACCATTTACGTTTCACTGGAACCTTGTGCTCATTTTGGAAAAACGCCACCCTGCGCTCTTAAGATTAAAGAACTGGGGTTCAAAAAAGTAGTAATCGGTGCAATGGATAGCCATGACAAAGTGAATGGCAAAGGAAAAAAAATCATTACCGATGCAGGAATTGAAGCTATTTCCGGAATTCTCGAAGACGAATGCAGACGACTCAATAAACGATTTTTCACTTATCATGAGAGAAAAAGGTCTTTCATCATTTTGAAATGGGCGCAGTCCGCAGATGGCTTTATGGATAAAGACTTCAGACCTTATCCAATCAGCAATGCATTGTCAAAACAATTTGTTCATCAGATGAGAAGTGAAGAGCACGCTATTCTAATTGGAAAAAACACGGCACTTCACGACAATCCGAGCTTGACGGTAAGAGAAATCGAAGGAAGAAATCCTATTAGAATTTTGATTGATTTCAATCTCGAAGTCTCTGAAAATTCTAATATTTATAATGACGAAGCTAAAACAATTATTTTTAATTCGGTTAAAAACGTCGAAGATAACAATCTGAAATTCATCAAGATCGAAAGAGAAAACTCAATCAGTCAGATTTTAGAAAAACTGTATGAATTGCAAATTCAGTCTGTGATTATCGAAGGCGGAAGATTTACACTACAAGAATTCATCAATAAAAATCTTTGGGATGAAGCCCTGATTTTTAAAAATCCGAACTTAAATCTGAAAACAGGGACACAAGCTCCTAATTTTGATTTTGAACCTGAGAAAACTCAAAACCTGAGAGACACCGAAGTGTTATTTTTCAGTAACGGAAGTCTTGATTAATATCAGAATTACAGCTCAGAAAAAATCCGTAAATTCGCATCTTTAATTTGATTTTCATTCTATGAAAAATCTGAGTGCACCAGTAAAAGGTTTGATTTTTTCTTTGTTGGCAATGGGATTTGCTTTTGCGATTTACTTTTTGTTTTTGGCAAAACCGAATTATTATCTCGTAGACAATCCTACACCGGAAACTTATTATTTCAAAATCAATAATGGTGAGGAAAAAATACTATCCGCAGGACAATATCTGAAAGTTGATCTCAACAAAGGAAAAAACAGCGTGAAAGTTTTTGATCAAAATAAACAGATGCTTTACGATTCAACTTTTACGGTTAATAAATTAAGAGGACTTCTGAATATCACACACAAAGACTATTACATCAATAACCAATATTACGGTTATGGTCTGAACAAAGATTCGTTGATGGCCACAAAACCTGGGATTGAGATTGATAAAAAGCAATATCTTGGCGATGTTAAAAAAATGAACAAGCTTTATTCCGAAGACTTTTATTACAACCTTGACGAAGATTATGACCGGGTTATCAAAAACGTAGCGAAAGTAGAAAGCAGATCAAAGATTTTCAGAAAGCAGGATTTCATCAATTATTATAACAATTATTATAAATTCTAACTTCCCTGAATTTATATTCTCATATTAACTTACCATAATTTATAACATTGGAACACAACAAAGTAACACCATATAATTCTGACAACAGCAAGAAAAGCCAGGTTGAAGATATGTTTGACAATATTGCGCCAAAATATGATCTCTTGAATCATGTTTTATCTATGAAGATTGATGTGATCTGGAGAAATAAACTGGTGGAAATGTTGAAACAAGATAAGCCGGAGTTGGTTTTAGATGTTGCGACAGGAACAGGAGATTTGGCGATCACTGTACAAAAAGGAACCGGTGCAAATGTTGTCGGGCTTGACCTTTCACAACAAATGCTGAACGTTGGGATCGAGAAAATCAAGAAACAGAATCTTGACAATAAAATTACGATGCAGAAAGGTGATGCGGAACAACTTCCGTTTGAGGACAATAAATTTGATGGAGTTACCGTTGCATTTGGAGTAAGAAATTTTGAAAACCTGGAAAAAGGATTAGCAGAACTGAGAAGAGTAGTGAAAGAGAACAAAAGTATTTATATATTAGAGTTTTCAAAAGTTGAAGGATTTTTAGGACCTTTCTACATGTTCTATTTCAAGAACATTTTGCCAGCAATCGGGCGTTTGGTTTCTAAAGATAACAGAGCCTACTCTTATCTTCCGGATTCTGTAAACGCTTTTCCTTTTGGAGAAAAAATGAAAACCATTCTTCTGAATACGGGTTTCAAAAAAGTAGAATACAAAAAACTAAGTTTAGGGATAGCCACCATTTATAAAGCTACGAAATAGAATGAAGCAGCGTTTTATCAAAATTTTATCATTTGCAGTACTTTTGAGCAGTAATTTTAATGCTCAGACTTTCAATAATCTTTTCAGGACAAAGGACAGACCAGATAATTTGGAAGACTTTGATCTGCAAAAATTTAGCTGGGGATTTTTCCTGGCTGGTAATAATTTTGATTATAAAATGGTCCTTAATCCTACTTATGGGATGGATGGCAATCAGAGTCTTGTCGAATCCAAATCCACTTACAGTTTTGGAGCAGGATTAATTGGAAAAATGAGACTTAATGAATTCCTTGATCTCAGGATAGAGCCGGGTTTGCATTTTGTACAGAGAGATTTGACCTTTAAGACTTTTGATCACATCAATGAATTATATCCTGGAGGTTTTCCTTTACCTGATGGAAGTTCTACAACAGTCATAACTGAGCCAACCGATGTTGATATTAAGAAAATTGTAAAATCTACTTATGTAGATATTCCTATCATGTTAGAAATTCATGGAGATCGTTGGTATAATTCCCGCCCTTACGCTGCTGCGGGTATCAATTATCTGGTGAATTTACAATCCAACCAAACATCAGAAAACGACAACCAGTTAAATACCTTTCGGTCAACAACGCACAACTTTGGCTGGTCTGCAGAATTGGGAATTCAGTTTTACTTCAGCAGATTTAAGTTGACACCGGCCATCCGTGGAACATTTTTCACAAACAATGAGATCGTCCAGGACAAATCAACAACCTCTCCGTATTGGACACCTGCTATTTCTATGTTGCAATCCAGAGCATTCATGTTTGTCTTGAAATTTGAATAAAAAATAACAGAGCTTTCCAAGGAAGCTCTTTTTTCAGCAATCTACCTAACACCCGCTCTGTTAGGCGACAAACTTTTGTTTACACTATTATAAGAAAAGGTGGTTTCACACTAAAACATAGCCATTATCCTAACGTAAAAAATAATTGGTAAAACTTTAATTCCTTATAAATCAAACAAAAACCGCTAGTTTTTCAGAAAACAATAATATCCTGTTAATTCATCATTAATTTTTCCTATTTTTGTAAAAGTTAGAATTTAACTCTGGTTATGTTAAGTGAATTAGAAAATAATTTTTCTGTTTTGGAAAAAAAGATTCTCAGTCTTTACAAGAAGTACAAGAATCTTTCGGAAAAACACGCAGAATTATCTGATGAACTACAAAAACTGAAGGCAGATTATGATGAGGAAAAACGCAGAAACCAGATTTTAGTAGAAGAAAATAAAGAATTAAAGCTCTATTCAGCAATATCCGGAAACGCAGAACACAACCGGCTGATGAAGAATCACATCAACAGATTGGTAAAAGAAATTGATATGTGCGTGTCCGAACTACAAAACAGCGGTTTATAAAGATGGATTTTAGAAGAATAACAATCAATATTGCCGGGCGAAATTATCCGCTGAATGTACCTGCTGCCGAAGAAGAAACGCTTCGTAAAGTAGGAAAACAGATAGAAAGTATGATCAAGGATTTCGAAGCCAGCTTTGATGTAAGAGACAAACAGGATGCTCTTGCGATGTGCGCTTTGAAACTGGGAACCAATGCAGAGGTATATTCTTTAAACAACGATAAAAATATTAAAAATACAAACGAGCGTATCAATAAGATTAATGCGCTTTTGGAACAGCTGGAAAAGTAATTTTCCGGTTACAAGTTGCCTACAATAGTTCTAACACAAAGAAGTAAACTCAACAATTAAAAATTACCGGACGAAAGTTCATTTGATGGCGTGCTGCCCTGCGCAGATTACAGAAAATGAAAATAAGTTCAAATCGTGTTTTTATGGAGTTTACTCTATAACTGAACTGTTGTAGGTTTTTTTATGCTTTGTAAAAAATAAATGCATAAAGTATTAAGATTAAATTGAAAAGTCATTGTACATATTACATTGTACTTTTTACAACTGAAAGAAGAGACAATTAAAACTCAATATATATAAATTTATGGACACAATTACCATTATTATCGGTGTTGTAGCACTTCTTATAGGAGCTGTTGGCGGACTTTTCTTCGGGAAAAGCTCTATCAATTCAAAAGCGAAGTATATGATCGAAGATGCTAAGAAAAGCGCCGAAAACATTATAGAAAAAGCCAATGTACAGGCAGAAGCCGTTAAAAAAGAAAAGCAACTTCAGGCGAAAGAAAAATTTCTGGAACTGAAATCCCAGCATGATGCAGATATCCAATCTAGAGAGAAAAAAATGCAGGAGGCTGAAAAGCGTACAAAAGATAAGGAAAATAAGCTTAATGATGAGCTTAGCAAAGCCGGAAAATTAGAAAAAGATCTTGAAAAACAGATTAATGATTATAACAAAAAGCTGGAAGTTCTTCAGAAAAAACAACACGATCTGGATGTTGCTACCGCTCAGAAAGTAGAAATGCTTGAAAAAATTTCCAACTACTCTGCGGAAGAAGCCAAGAACGAGCTGGTAGAATCTTTGAAAGCTGAAGCTAAAACCAAAGCGCAGGCCCACGTTCAGAGCATTATGGAAGAAGCACAACTGAATGCGAAGAATGAAGCCAGAAAAATCGTTATCCAGACCATTCAGAGAATTGGAACGGAACAAGCGGTTGAAAACTCTGTATCTGTATTTAATATAGAATCTGACGAGATCAAAGGTAGAATCATCGGACGTGAAGGTAGAAACATCCGTGCGCTGGAAGCTGCAACTGGGGTTGAAATTATTGTTGATGATACGCCGGAAGCTATCCTGCTATCCTGTTTTGATCCTGTAAGAAGAGAGATCGCAAGATTATCTCTTCATAGATTGGTAACCGATGGCAGAATTCACCCGGCGAGAATCGAAGAAGTGGTTGAAAAAACAAGAAAACAAATCGAGGAAGAGATCATAGAAGTTGGTAAGAGAACAATTATTGATCTCGGCATTCACGGTCTGCATCCAGAATTGGTTAAGATTGTTGGTAGAATGAAATTCCGTTCTTCATATGGTCAGAATCTATTGCAACACTCTCGTGAGGTTGCTAACATCGCTGCAACCATGGCTGCAGAATTAGGATTGAATGTTAAACTAGCTAAGAGAGCCGGTTTATTACACGATATCGGTAAAGTTCCTGAACAGGAATCTGAATTGCCACACGCGCTTCTTGGTATGCAATGGGCTGAGAAATATGGTGAAAATGCTGAAGTAATTAACGCCATTGGTGCTCACCACGATGAGATCGAAATGACTTCTCTCCTATCGCCGATTATCCAGGTTGCGGATGCTATTTCCGGAGCAAGACCAGGTGCAAGAAGACAAGTTTTGGAATCTTATATCCAAAGACTAAAAGATCTGGAAGCTGCTGCTTTAAGTTTTGAAGGCGTTTCGAGTGCGTATGCAATCCAAGCCGGCAGAGAATTAAGAGTAATGGTAGAAAGCGGAAAAGTGAATGACGAAAACGCTTATCAATTGTCTTATGATATCTCTGAAAAGATCCAGAATGAATTGACTTACCCTGGTCAGGTTAAAGTAACTGTGATCAGAGAAACTAGAGCTGTGAATATCGCAAGATAACTCATACTTTATAATAAAATATAAAAGGCTTCCAGATTTGGAAGCCTTTTGTCTTGGTCTATATTGGTTATTTTATTCTACCCCAACAGAATCATCGCCTCTTCCGTCTGCAACGGCATGGATATTTTGATTATCATCAACCAAGATTAGTTCCGTTCTTCCAATCTGTTTGATTTTATCAAATTTGTAATTCTTTTTTTCCAAAGCTTTGATTGTGGTCTCAGGGAAATTATTCTCAACTTTCACAACTTCCGGTAACCATTGGTGATGAAACTTTGGTGCATTAACTGAGAAATTAGCATCCAGTTTAAAATCAACGACATCAACAATGGCTTGAAAAACAGATGTTGGAATTGTAGTTCCACCGGGTGTTCCCACAACCATTTTGATTTTGTTATCTTTAAGAACGATTGTAGGCGTCATAGACGACAGCATTCTTTTGCCGGCCTGGATCTTATTCGCTTCACCTCCAACCGCACCAAACATATTGGGCACGCCAGGTTTTATAGAAAAATCATCCATCTCATTGTTCAGGAAAAATCCAGCTCCGGAAACGACCGTTTTACTTCCATATAATCCATTGAGAGTCGTCGTTACAGAGACTGCATTTCCAAATTTATCCAAAACTGAAATGTGGGTAGTTTCCGTACTTTCTTTTTGAGCATTAACGATTTTGCCTACATCTTTACTTGGTGTTGCTAAATTAGGATTATAAGACTTCCAACGATTTTTAAGGTAGTCATCCGAAATCAACATCGTGGTTTTATCTTCAATAAAATCGGGGTCACCCATATATTCTGCTCTATCTGCATAAGCTCTTCTCTCTGCTTCTACCATAATCTGAACCGCTTCTTCGGAATTGAGCTGGTATTTTGAAAGATCCTCATACGAAGCCATTTTCAGCATCTGAGCCAGTAAAGTTCCTCCGCTTGAAGGCATTGGCATGGATACAATCTGATATCCTTTGTAATCAAACACTAGAGGTTTTCTTTCTTTTGCTTTATAATTTTTAAGATCCTGAGACTGGATGATTCCGTTTCCGTTTTTCATTTCAGAAACAATTAACTGAGATGTTCTTCCTTCATAGAATTCCTTCTCTCCCACTTTCTGAATCCTTTTTAGTGTTTCTGCAAGTTCCGGCTGAATCAAAAGCTCTCCCGCTTTCCAATTCTGATCTTTCACAAAAGCAATCTTATTCTTATTATGCTTAAGAAAATCCTGTTTGTGAGAATTGAGTAATCCTGCTTCCTGTTCTGTGATTGCAAAACCTTTTGCCGCTAGATCTATAGCAGGTTCTATCAGTTTTGAAAAAGGAAGTTTCGCGTATTTCATTGTTTCGAACATACCTGATATACTTCCAGGGACGCCAACCGCTAATCTTCCGTTTTGAGATAAATCGGTATTCGCATTTCCGTTCTTGTCCCAATACATATCAAATGATGCTTTGGAAGGTGCGGTTTCGCGGTAATCCAAAGCCAACTTTTTCCCGTCAGAGGTTGTAGCCACAAGAAAACCGCCTCCTCCGATATTACCCGCCTGAGGATAAACCACAGCTAAAGCCAATTGTGTTGCAATTACAGCATCAAAGGAATTTCCACCCTGTTTAAGCATTTTTGCCCCAGCCTCGCTGGCCAATGGATGTGCCGAGACGACAACACCTTTGTTCTTAACTTTTACTTCTTTTAAAATATTGAAGTCGGTATACTGTGCAGAAAGTGTTACTGATAAAAGTAAACTTGCATAAAATATTCTTTTCATTATTCTATTGTAATTTGAAATCCTGATAATAATCCCGAAAGATTGTTTCTGGAGAATTTTGCTTTCTTAAGTTGGTTATGATTTGGATTAATGGAAAAATTACTGGCATTTCTAAAATCCGAGCTTTCTAAAATTGTTCTGTCAAAAACAGCACTTGTCAAATCACAGCCTTGAAAAACCGAATTTGAAAGATCAGTTTCTGTGAAATCGACTTCATTCAGACTGCAATTTTTGAAAACCGTTTTCCTAATATCCAGCTTATAAAATGACGAATGGTTCAGAATGCAATCTTCGAATCTGAATGACAAATTGAATGGATGTGCATCTTCAAAATTAATTCCGATTAACTTACAATTTTTGAATACAATTTCCCGCAAGGCCGCTTTATGGATTTTGACGTTGCTGAGATCACAGTCCTTAAAGTCACAACTGGAAAATCTGTAATCCGAAAAGTTGTACCCGGAAAAATTGATGCCCATGAACATGCAATCTTCATAATCACCATGCTCTATTTGCTCTGGTTTATAATTTTTTGAGGAAAAATTTTTCCCTGTTTCATACATCATTGTAATAGTTTTGAGCATATAAAATTACAGAATAGTTGGAGTATGCAGAAATTATGTATTGGAAATTTTAAAAATAATGATAGATTATTTAAAATCAAAAAACCTCAAAGAAAATTGAGGTTTTTATCTTATTTATGCTTGTTTGGTCCTCCCTTATGATGTTTATTTTGTCTAAAATGGTTTTTCTGATGAAAGCTTTTTTTTGATGGCGGACCAACTTTCGCAAAATTGTAATGCTTATCTTTTATTGGTTTAGATTTGTAGTGATGACCATAGTTACTTACAATCAATCCGTGAGGATTATTCCTATATCTGGCATATTGTTTATAATGAATTTTATGTTTCTTAAAAGGATATCTATCAACCAATACAATTTTGTGAGTCTGATAAAGGTTGATATGGCGATATCTGACTGGTAAAGCTGTTGAGTACAACCATCTATTACCGGAAAAATAATAATACCTGCGTTTTGGGACGTTATAGTAAATATCATATTCTGGTAAATAATAAGACTCAACATAATTATAACCTCTTGGACCCCATTCCGGCTGGCTATTTATATTAATATTTACATTAACCTGTGCCTTAAAAAGATTCGTAGTGAAACTTGTAGTTGTCAATACGAATAAAAATATCAACCTTTTCATACTTTATATTTTAAAAACAATAAGCCTCAACAAAGATAATACCACTAGAGAATCTGACCAGAAATGGATATTTCATTTTAAGTTTAGAATCATTTTGAAATCGCTTTAAAAACAAATAAATTTACAGGACCGTTAAGTTTAAAAATGGAAAAAACAAAGAAAGTTTTAATTGTTACTTATTATTGGCCGCCCGCTGGTGGACCCGGCGTTCAACGCTGGCTGAAGTTTGCCAAATACCTGCCGGAATTTGGATGGGAACCCATTATATATACTCCAGAAAATCCGAGTTATCCTTTAATAGATAAGACACTCAATAATGAAGTTCCGAAGAAACTCAAAGTTGTTAAAACCAATATTTGGGAACCTTATCAGATTGCGGAAAAATTTAGCAAGAGTAATCAAAAATTCAAAGGAGGGCAGTTTGATGTAGGCAAGAATCAATCATTTTTATCTAAACTTTCGATTTTTATCCGGGGGAATTTTTTCATTCCTGATGCAAGGAAATTCTGGATCAAGCCTTCTGTAAAGTTTTTGAAGCAATATCTCAAGGAAAACAATATTAACGTCCTGATTACAACCGGACCACCACACAGCTTACACCTAATTGGATTGGCCTTAAAAAAAGAATTACCAAATCTGAAATGGATTGCTGACTTCCGTGATCCGTGGACAGAAATATCCTATTATAAACATTTGAAATTAACTTCTGCCGCTGATAAAAAACACAGGCAACTGGAGCAATCAGTTTTTCAAACGTCCGATATTACTTTGGCCACGAGTTATACTGATGCAGATAACTTCAAAAAAAATGGCGCGAATTCTTTTTGTATCACGAATGGATTTGACGTGTCAGAAAATTCAAAAGCTGAAGAAGTGGAAGGTTTGAACGCCGGAAGTTCTGAAAGCATAAGAACGCCAGAAGAATACCATCAAACTTTAAAACATTCAAACTCTAAAACCAATAAACTCAAGTTCACATTAAGTTATGTCGGGGTTTTGGAACAATTACGAAATCCTGAAAATCTTTGGAAAGCTTTAACTGAATTGTGTGAAAAGTATCCTGACTTTGCGAAAGAATTTGAGCTAAAATTAGTTGGAAGAATTGATGATAAAATTCTGAATGAGATTGATACCTCGGTTTTAAAAAATAATATTAAAAATCTGGGTTATTTGGCTCACCAAGATTCTGTGAATGAAATGCAGAATTCTCATTTGCTTTTGATTACTAATTTCCCGGAAGAAAGTTCAAAAGGCATTATTCCCGGAAAGCTGTTTGAATACTTGGCGACAGGTAAAAAGATTATTTCATTTGGTCCAAAAGATGCTGATGTTGAGACGATTCTTCGTAAAACCAATGCGGGAAAACATTTTGATTATTTGGAAGTTGTGGGGATCAAAGATTATATACTATCACTTTATGAGGATTGGAAAAGCGGAAAATCTATTGAGAATTCTGCCGATATTAATGAGTTCAGCAGACGAGAACTTACGTATAAGCTTTCTGAGATTTTGGAACAATTGATTTAAGAATAATTATTGTTTCCACTTCTTTAACCGTTTCATGATGAAAACTTATTGGGAATGTCGTCAATTTTCTAATTGGCGCAGCGCGTGAGCGATGGTAGCGGCTATCCTTTTGTCTGGAAAGGAAAGCAATGGTGAGAAAGATAATATTGGACAGCGCGACCCGAGCATTGGAAAAGCTTTGGAAAGGGGCACGTCTTAAAAATAATTTTCATTAAAATTAATCTGTGGCATAAATTTTTCTATTAACTTAGTATTCAAATATTAATATAAAAAATTATATCATGGGAAACAAAACAAATGGCCTGTTGGCTTTGTTAGGATTAGGAGCGCTTGCTTGGTGGAAGTACAAAAAATCTTCTCCTGAAGATCAGCAAAAGGTGAAAGACACGATCAATAACGCCAAAGATAATCTGACGAAATTCGGAAATGATCTGAAGGATAAAGCGACACAAACAGTAGATCAGCTGAAAAATAAAGCTGAAGATTTTAAAAACGAAGCTCAGCAAGCGGCTGAATAAAAACAAAAACCGGAAATTAATTTCCGGTTTTTTTATTTGAATCTGATTTTTTGATTATTTATTGATAATCATTTTAGAACTATAGTTAAGTCCAATTCCAGATGCTTTTACAACATAAGCTCCATTTGGTAACTTCTGTGTATTGATAGCTTCTCTGGCAGACGGATCGATCTGTTGGTTTGAAACTAATTTTCCTGATGCGTCATAGATTTCAACATTTACTTTACCTAAAATATTGTTTTTGAAGTTCAAGTAAAATTCGTTTTTAGCAGGATTAGGATAAATACTGAATCCTTTTGCAGCTGTCACCTCATTTGTTGCTAAAGCACATTCTGCAGGTACTGTGAAATCCTCAACCTGATCGTTAATATTGGTTTTTGATCCTGCACTTGCATTAACTCCAACCCCTCGTTTAGCAAAAGTATTCCAGATAAGGCATTTGTTACTTCCGCCTGTTGAAGCCTGATCAGCCGCAATAATAGCATCTCTTCCCATGATAAAGGTCGGATAGCATCCTTGTAACTTAAGCCCGTCAACAACAGCTTGGAAAACCCTTGCAGATCCGGAATTAGCATCTGCAGTGATATCATTGTTGAAACCATATTTTTCTACGTACTTCCAATGAAGATCCCAAAGAATCGTGGCCCAAACAAAACCAATTGAGTGTACATCCGGAACCAATGCACCACTAGAGTTTGTATATTCCATACCATTGGTATCTCCATAAGTGTAACTGTTGATTGATGTATCAGGAGAATACTTAGCTGGCCTGATACCATCACCGGTTGTTGGCTCATCCGTAGCATAAGTTCCTATACCTCTCGCAACGGAAGCATTATCTGTTGGTTTCATTGTCAGCATTAATGCCAAGAAATCTGACCATCCTTCTCCCATTTGTTCTTTATCTGCACTTGAGCTTAAACAACTAACGGAAGTACCTGTTAATCTTGTCGATAATCCGTGACCATATTCGTGGCTGATAATACCGTTATCAAGACTTCCATCTTTTACCGGAATCTTAAGTGTCACGTTTACATTTTGTCCTCCATTAATTAATGCATTAATCGCTTCGCCTCTAGATTGCGGAAGGAAAACAGAAGGGATAGTAACCGGAGTAGTCCCATCTCCTGACATATTACTGATGGCCTCTCCAGGATTGGTTGCTGCATCTGGTGAATTATAAATAATAGCTCCAATTGCTCCAGCATCCTGAATATTTTTTACTTTTAAAATAAAGTTACAAGTCCCTCTTTGCGCAATACCTATTTTACCCGTAAGCGATCCTGCAGGAAGCGCTGTACAAGCATCCAAAATTGGAGAGATTGCCACATCTCCAGTTACAGACTGCTTCCACAATGGTGTTCCGAAATAACCTAAACCAATAGAAGGAATGCTAGTTCCCGCAACACTGGAAGGCCCATTAAATGAAAAATATGGTTGAGCACCTAACCAAATATACATTTGCATTCTTGGTTTTGATCCATCGGAAGGGGTTGAGAAGTTTGCATTATTATAATATCCCAGAGATAAATCGGCTACACCTGCACCGTCTCTCGCTTCTGCTAAAACATAATCATTTTGAGATCCACCCTTTCCGAAATTATATGCCTGGAAGTTTTTTGATGTTTCCGTAAATCCAAATTTATACAATACATCATGAACCCTGTTATTTACATAGAATAGATTGGTAATAGATGCATTTTTATAACTTTCCAATCCATTTGCCGGATCAAAAGGAAAATCAAAGATATGAGAAGCACCACCATCTGCTGATGATCCAATGGCATTGGTACTGCCTTCATCCAGATAAGTATGTACGTTATTTCCTCTTGTAATATTATATTCTGTAGTATTATCATTTTGCCATCCAAGTGAAGACGCTGATAAATCCCCATGGATTAGTAAGTAATGACCTGTCGCCGAAAGTTGGAGCTTCTACCGGAAAAGGAAAAACTCTGTAAGAAGCATTATTTGCAAATAGAGATATCCCTTTGTTGCTATTATTCTGAGGATATGCAACTGTATGATTTAGAACCTCTCCATTATGATTATGTTCTCTTCCGTAAGCTTCTTCAGCAAAATTACAAGAATTCGTTAAGTTATTCTGATCGTAGATTTTTCCCGTTTTAGCATCTGCAATGATGTGCCAAAGATTACTGGATTTTTGCTCATAAAATTCTATTTCATAAGAAAGAACCAGATCAGAACCATTATCATAATATACTAAAGCAGGCGTTTTTATTTCACCCGTAACAAGAGAAGCATTGTAAACCTGGGCGTTAGGCAACTTAAGATTTTCTACAACTTTTGTAAGAATTGTTGCCGCATCCTGTACATGGGAAATATTTGAGGATCTAGCTACACTAGATGTAAAATCTCCAGTAAAATTCAATACGCTGTTATCTCTGATTAATAGTGTGGAAGAATTATCAAATACTGGAATTCCATTATAAGTCTGCTGTATCTTTACAACAGTAGCATTTAAAGATTTGGAGGGATTCTAGGAAGAGATCAAAAAATCTTTGTTAACGGCATTTTTGCCTACTGATGTTTTCAGGTAGTTTTCTATCACACTTTTATAATTCTGTCCAAAAACAGAATTAACAGTGAGCAAAGAAACAACCGCAACAATAAGAGGTAGTTTTCTTTTCTTCATAATAAATTTCGCATTTAATTAAAAAATCAATCGAATTTATTAAAAATAAACTAAATATCAGCAAAACATAAAAAAACATTCCAAAAATTTGGAATGTTTTTATTAGAAAAGATAATTTATTTTTACCTTTTTACAATCTTATCAGATGTTGATGTTCCGTTCTTGTAAATGATGGAGATTACATAAACACCTGCTTTCAGGTCATTAAGTTTCAATTCTTTCGAAACCTGATTGATTGTTTTTACAGTTCTTCCGGAAATGTCTGCAATCGAAATATTATCCACATCCTCAGAATTATTTAAGAATAAGACATCATTAAACGGATTTGGATAAACCTCAGTCGTTTTTTTAGAAATATCAGAAGCTGATAAAAATGGGGATTGTGTTAATTTAAAATCATCTAAGATTACCCAATAATCACCAGACGTCCATTGGCCGGAAACTCTTAATTTAAAGTTTGCAGAATTTGGCACCGTACCTTGCTGCAAAGAACCAGACCAAGTAGCGCAACCTGCCACAGATGTTAAACTAATAGTTTGTAGAGTCTGATAATTTTGGCCACCATCAATAGAATACTCTACTTTCAAAGTTCCGTTAACAGATCCATTATTATATATAAAAGTTTTGTATTTGAAGGAGATATCCAGCTTTCCACCATTAGATGATGTAGATGAGTAAGTTGTAGAACCTAGCGTACCGCCACTCCAAAAATTTCTTGTCAAGCCATAGCTCCCTGCACATGGTGTTTCTACACTACTACGGAAAAATGAAACATTTGTAAAACCTGGATAAGTCGTAGACTCAAAACTTTCACTCGCATTAATTTGTGCTGATGAAAAAGCTGCTGTGATTAAGCTTAAAGATAATAGAATTTTTTTCATAGGTTATTTTATATAATAAATTATTTCTTTGGCTAAAAAAGCCACCTTTTGTAGGTGGCTTTATATTTCAAAATGGTGAGAGGTGATTATTTACCTTCTTCCATTTTTCTTTTCAATTCTGCTAATGCATCGATATCTCCAAGAGTCGATCTTTCTTCGTTGTTTGAAGAAGATGCTACGTTTCTTGTAGAAGCTTCTTTAGCATTTTTCTTCTCTTCATCTCTGAAGATACCTGTGTGAGAAACTACTACTCTCTTGAATTCTTTGTTGAATTCGATCACTTTGAACTCAGCAGTTTCACCTTTTTTGATTTTAGATCCGTCTTCTTTCTCTAATAATCTTGATGGACAGAATGCTTCAACTTCCTGATCTTCGAACTGGATAGAAGCACCTTTATCATGAACTTCTACTGCAGTTCCTGTGTGTACAGTTCCTTCAGCATATTTAGTTTCGAATTTATCCCACGGATTTTCAGTCAATTGTTTGTGACCTAGAGATAATCTTCTTGCCTGGGTATCTAGTTCCAATACTACAACATCTAATTTATCTCCAACTGCACAGAACTCAGATGGGTGCTTGATTTTCTTAGTCCAAGAAAGATCAGAGATGTAGATCAATCCGTCGATACCTTCTTCTAACTCTACGAATACACCAAAGTTAGTAAAGTTTCTTACAGTTCCTACATGCTTAGATCCAACAGGATATTTAGCTTCGATATTTTCCCAAGGATCTTTGTTCAATTGCTTGATACCTAGAGAGATTTTTCTGTCTTCTCTATCCAAAGTCAATACTTCTGCTTCTACTTCATCACCTACTTTTACAAAGTCACCTGCAGATCTCAAGTGAGTAGACCAAGACATTTCAGAAACGTGGATCAATCCTTCTACACCTGGAGCGATTTCTACGAATGCACCATAGTCAGCAAGAACTACTACTTTTCCTTTTACTTTGTCACCTACTTTCAAGTCAGCAGAAAGAGCATCCCAAGGATGAGCCTCTAATTGCTTCATACCCAATTGGATTCTTGTTTTCTCATCATCAAAGTCAAGGATAACAACTTTTACAGTTTGTCCGTCCTCAAGGATTTCAGATGGGTGGTTCACTCTAGACCAAGAAAGGTCTGTAATGTGGATCAATCCATCAACACCTCCAAGGTCGATGAATACACCGTAAGAAGTAATATTCTTAACAGTACCTTCAAGAACTTGTCCTTTTTCTAATTGAGCAATGATTTCTTTTTTCTGACCTTCGATATCTGCTTCGATCAATGCTTTGTGAGATACTACTACGTTTTTGAACTCTGGGTTGATTTTCACAACTTTGAACTCCATAGTTTTACCTACGAACTGATCGTAATCTTTAATTGGCTTAACATCAATTTGAGAACCTGGTAAGAATGCTTCGATTCCGTGTACGTCAACTATCATACCTCCTTTAGTTCTGGATTTCACAAAACCGTTAACGATTTCTCCAGTTTCGTGTAGCTCATTTACTTTATCCCAAGCTTTAAGCGTTCTCGCTTTTTTGTGAGATAACTGTAACTGACCTGATTTGTCTTCTCTTCTGTCAACCATTACTTCTACAACATCACCTACTTTAAGACCTTGGTTGTAACGGAATTCGTTAAGAGAAATAACACCTTCAGATTTGAAGTTGATGTCTACGATAGCTTCTTTATCAGTTAATCTTACAACTTTACCAGTGATAACATCATTGTCTGTAAGATCATTAAGAGAACCATTGTAGATTTCTTCTAGTTCTTTCTTCTCGTTTCTGTCCTCTGCATTAAGTCCTGATTCGAAAGATTCCCAATCAAATTGTTCTGGTGCTACGTTTTGGTTTAATAAAACCTCTGCTGAATTTGTCTCTTTTGACATTTTCTAAAAAATTTGTATTCCAATTCTTAACGATTCAAAAACTGCGGAATCAAAATATTGGAAGTTGTTAATTATTAATAGTTTACTTTTCTGAATCTGCTCCGCAAAAAGTGGTGCAAAGATATGTTTTTTATTTGAAACTAGCAATAGCTTAACAAACTTCAAAATAAATGATAACTTTCTAAAAATCAACAGTAAAATTAAAATTAACAAGAAAAGAAATTCAAACTTCAGTTATCATACTTTCAAGTTATCATTTAATATCGAAACGATAAAGGTTTAAAACAACAAAAAAAGTTCTACGACAAGGTAGAACTTTTCTTATTAAAAAAATAATCGGATATTATTGTTTTTTCTTCAGCTCATCACGTATTTCCATCAATAATGCATCTGTAGAAGATGGTCCTGCTGGCGCTGCTTCTTCTTTTTTATTAAACTTATTTGCCAGTTTTATCAGCCAAAATAAAACAAAGGCAATAACAAGAAAACTAATAACAGAAGAAAGAAAATTACCGTAGGTTACACCATTCCAGGATAATTCCTTAATGTTTTCTGCACCGGCAGCTTTCAGAGCAGGTGTCAGTAAAAGTGGCGTAATAACATCATCGACTAAGGATTTTACAATAGCACCGAAGGCACCACCGATGATAACACCGACTGCCAGGTCTACCACGTTTCCTTTAAACGCAAATTCTTTAAATTCTTTTACAAATCCCATAGTTGTATTTTTTATAGTTATATAACAAAAATATAATTTTTTCCTTTAAAAGTCTTTATTTTTTCATTTTTCGTAAAAGTTTTATTGATTAAATTTGATGTTAATCTTTAAAATTGTAAAATGAAAATTCTTTCTGCCACACAAATTAAATCCTGTGATGTAGCAACCATTGAAAGTGGAGTCTCATCATTAAATCTGATGGAACGTGCCGCTGCCAAATGCGTGGAATGGATAGAAATGAACTTTAAAACTACAAACAGATTTTTAATATTCTGTGGAACGGGAAATAACGGCGGCGACGGTTTGGCAACAGCAAGAATGCTTTATGAAAAAGGATTTGATGTGGAGGTTTATATCGACAGAGCTAATTTAAATTTCAAGGCAGATGCAGAAATCAATTTCAGAAAAATTAAAAAAATCAGTGGAATTGAAATTAAAGACTTCGGTGATTTCTCAAAAACCATCAAAGAAAAAACCGTTCTTATTGACGCTCTTTTTGGTTATGGATTGAACAGAAAACTATCAGGAAAGGTTAAAAATCTTGTTGAAACGTTAAATCAAACCACACTTCCGAAAGTTTCTATTGATATCCCAACAGGGTTGTTCGCAGATAAAGTAATTGAAAAAGGTTCCGTTGTCTTCAAAGCTGATTTTACACTGACTTTCCAGTTTTATAAAAGAAGTTTTCTTCATCCGGAAACCGGAAGATTCTGTGGAAAAACCAAAGTTTTGGATATTGATTTGGATTCAAAATTTATAGAAGATGCAGAAACAGATTATTTCGTTATTGACAACAGTATAATTCGAAAAATTTACAAACCGAGAGAAGACTTCAGCAACAAAGGCACTTTCGGAAAAAGTATTTTGGTTGGTGGAAGTTATGGTAAAATAGGCGCGGTTTTGATGTCATCATTATCAGCTCTGAAAACAGGTAGCGGATTGACTTTTACAATGGCGCCGGATTGTGGAAATTTGATTTTACAATCTCAAATTCCCGAAGCAATGTTTATTAGCTCCGGCAAAAATTATATTGGTGAAATTGAAATCCAAGATAAAGCGATTTACGGGATTGGTCCTGGATTAGGCAAAGAAAAACAAACCCAAAAAGCTTTATTAGAATTTTTGAAATCATATAAAAATCCTGTAGTTCTTGATGCAGATGCTTTAAATATTTTAGCAGAAAATCAAAATTTAAATTTAATCCCAAAACATTCTGTAATTACCCCGCATCCTTTGGAATTCGAAAGATTGTTTGGTAAAATGGAAAACTCGTTTGACCGAATTGAACTGGCAAAAGAAAAGGCAAAAGAATCACAAATCTTTATCGTACTGAAAGATCATCACACTGCGATTATCACGCCTGATAAAAAAGTGTATTATAATATTACAGGTAATTCCGGAATGGCGAAAGGCGGAAGCGGCGATGTTTTGACAGGAATAATTACATCATTGATTTCTCAAAAATATGAGATCAAAGAAGCCTGCATTTTTAGCGTTTGGCTTCACGGAAAAGCAGGAGATTTTGCTGCTGAAGAATTCTCAAAAGAATCCATGCTACCCACCGATTTAATCAATAAAATAGGAGAAGTTTTCAAGAGTCTGAATTAACGCAATTTAGACTTCAGCATATACAAAACCCCAACTTCGGTTTCGGAAAGATTTTCATTTTTCCGCAAAAGTTTTTTAATTTCTTTTTTAAAATACTGTATGGTATGTCCGTTTTTATAATGTTCAAAAATCCGTGGATCAATGTAAGAATCTCTCGCAACAGAAGGTGTGTTGCCTAATTTTTCAGAAACGGCAACAATCGCATTGCGGATTCTCTTTTTAAGTTCTTTTTGTTGCTGCTTTTCGCATATTCCCAATTCATCCAGGATTCCAGCCGCAATCATCGTTCCTGCCCATGTTCTGAAATCTTTTGCAGAAAATTCTTCACCCATGATCTCTTTGATGTATTGATTAAGATCCTGACTTTCAACCGTAATCAGATTATTATCTTTATCATAATATTTGAAAAGCCGATAACCCGGCAGATCCTCTAAATCAGAAATTACTTTTGTCAATTTCGAATTGATAATATGTTTTTCCTGAAATTTTCCTGATTTTCCTTTGTAGGAAAAAATCATTTCATCACCTTCAATATTGAGATGCTTTTTTCGGATGGTTGTCAATCCGTAACTTTTGTTTTGCTGCGTATATTTCGGACTTCCGGGACGAAAATAAGCTGAATCTAAAAGCCTTACCATTGCTGCCAGAACTTTTTCCCGGCTCATCTTTTTCTTTCTGAGATGCTGACCGGTCACACGCCTCATGTGTTCAAGATTTTCTGCAAAATGAAGGATTCTGTCAAATTTGTCAGCATCTTTTTTCGCACGGAATCTTGGGTTGTAAATATATTGTTTACGACCTTTCTGATCGCGCCCAACTGCAAGGATCTTCGCCCGTTTATTTGTCGTTATTTCAACATTGGTCCAAGCCGGTGGAATCACAAGAGATTTGATGTAATCGATTTTTTCCGGATCTTTTAATTTTTCCTTGTTTTTATCAATATAGACAAAGTTTTTTCCGGACGCTTGGCGTGTGAGTTTCATAAACTGATATTTGATATTGACCTTTACAATAAAAATGCCGATTTTGAAATTTTTAAAATTACCATAACTCAGAAAATACGAAAGAACAGATTATGTTTTATGATTTTATTAACAGTGACTAACAAGGCTTTTTAAGCTAAAATTTCTATTTTAGCAAAAATTTTTTTGATGCCAAAGACCGTTGACGATTTTAATAAAAGCAGATTGAGATCCAGTAATATTACTGTAGTCATCAGTATTTCACTGGTTTTATTCCTTGTAGGATTATTTGGATTAATATTGATTAATGCTCAGAAATATTCGGATTATATCAAAGAGCAACTTGTAGTAGAAGCTTACTTTGATGAGTATCTTGATCCGAGAGATTCTGCAAAGACTCTGAAATTCCAGGAAGAAACTTTCACAAAAATTAAACAGCAGAATTACGTAAAGCAAGCACAATATATTTCCAAACAACAGGCTTCTGTATTAGCAAAAAAACAATTGGGGATCGATTCTGATGCGCTTTTTGAGGAAGATATTTTCCCGGCATCTGTAGAAGTTACACTTAAACCGGAATTTGTAGATCCTGCAAAAATAGATGGTGTCGTTAATCAACTAAAAGCGATTGATGGTGTTAAAGATGTTGTTAATGACAATCAATTAACCATTGATGTTTATAATAATCTGAACAGAATTTTAACCTGGATTTTAGCATTCTCGATTTTATTTTTGATTGTTGCAATGGTTTTGATTAACAACTCGATAAGATTGAAGATTTTCTCTAAGAGATTCATTATCAAAACAATGCAATTGGTAGGTGCGAAAAGAAGATTCATTCTCATGCCATTTATCAGAGAAGCATTGGTTTTGGGACTGATTGGAGCATTCATCGGGATTTTGGCTTTGGGTGGCGTTTGGTATTATTTTACAAGCCAGATCGGGACACCTTTTGTTCAGGACACTGATCAATATGTGATATTGTTGTTTATAATTTTACTGGTAGGTATTATTATAACCGTTGCAAGTACTATCTTTGCAACCTGGAGATTCTTACGCAGCAACGTAGATGACTTATATTACTCATAACAATGGCAAAGAAGGCAAAAAATAAATATTCTGCAGATCAGTTTGGGAAATCTGAAGAATCTGTTGAAAGAAAATCATTCTACTTCGGGAAAAAGAATTTCAAACTAATGCTTATCGGGCTAGGCCTTATTCTATTAGGATTTGTACTGATGATGGGTGCAGATGCCAATACAACTTCCGATGGTAAATTTGACCCCAGTTATTGGAATGAGGATATTTTTTCGTTCCGCAGAATCAGATTAGCCCCGCTTATGGTCATTGCCGGATTTGTAATCCAGATTTTTGCTATACTGAAAAGAAACAAAGATTAAACGCTAAATAAGAAATACAATAACAACTTTGTCTTGGTCAAACTGAGACAAAGTTTTTTTTAATAAACTACAAAACTATGGATTTAGTAAAAGCGATCATCATCGCTATAATAGAAGGTCTTACAGAGTATTTACCTATATCTTCCACTGCTCACATGGGATTTGCAGCAAGTCTTATGGGACTGGAAGAAACTGAGTTTCTAAAGATGTTTCAGGTATCCATTCAGTTTGGGGCAATACTTTCCGTAGTGGTTGCCTATTGGAAAAAGTTCTTTGACTTTAGCAATCTTCAGTTTTATTATAAATTGGCGTTTGCAGTTTTACCAGCCTTGATTATAGGATTTTTCTTAGATGATAAAATCGAAGCCGTTCTTGGAAATCAGATTGCCATCTCATCTGTATTAGTTCTAGGTGGAATTGTTTTGTTATTTGCTGATAATTGGTTCAAGAATCCGGTAGTTCACGATGAAAAGGAAATTACCATTAAAAAAGCGGTAACAATTGGCTTCTGGCAATGTCTGGCAATGATGCCGGGAACAAGCAGAAGTGCAGCTTCTATCATCGGAGGAATGACACAGGGACTATCAAGAAAAGCAGCTGCCGAATTTTCATTTTTTCTGGCAGTTCCAACCATGTTGGCAGTCACAGTTTATTCCGTTTTTGTGAAAACATGGGGAAAAGAAACATCAAATCCGCAAAAAGGCTACGAAATGATCATGGCTTCACAGGATCATATTTTGATTTTTGTAATTGGAAATCTAGTGGCATTTGTTGTTGCTTGGATTGCTATCAAATCCTTTATCGCGTTGCTTAATAAATATGGTTTCAGACCCTGGGGTTGGTACCGTATTTTTGTTGGTGTGGCTTTGTTGATCTATTTTTATTTCTTTAAATAAAATTATTCCGGCAGCTTCCTTTGCTTAAAAAAGCGAGCATAAAATTCAAAACCTCTTATATTTAGAATGACAGCAGAACAATTACAATCCGGGCATATATTTTTACTAGACAAACCTTTGGATTGGACTAGTTTTCAGGCTGTCAATAAGATGAAATATAAACTCAAAAGAGAATTCAAAGAATTACCGAAAAAATTCAAAATTGGACACGCCGGGACTTTAGATCCAAGAGCGACAGGGCTTTTGATTGTTTGCACTGGTAAATTCACAAAGAAAATTCCTGAGATTCAGGATGCTCCAAAAGAATATTGGACAGAGATCAAAATAGGTGTTCAAACCGAATCTTATGACACAGAGAAACCGGAAATCCTACCAACCGATTATTCTCATATTACAGAAAACCGGATTAACCAGGTCTTAGAAAAATTTGTTGGAGAGATCGACCAAAAACCGCCAGTTTTTTCGGCGATAAAAATCGATGGTAATCGCGCCTATGACCTTGCTAGAAAAGGTGAAGAAGTTGAAATGAAATCCAGAAAAACTACCATTCACTATATTAATAATATCGAAATCAATTTGCCATTCGTTTCCTTTACGGTGGGTTGCTCAAAAGGAACTTACATCAGAAGTCTGGCGCACGATATTGGTCAGGAATTGGGCATTGGTGCTTATCTCACACAACTTAGAAGAACCAAAATCGGAGAATATTCTGTTGAGAATGCTACCTCAGATTATCTTGAAAATGAATTTCATTTTAATAATTAAATCTTTTTATTTTATTAAATCCATAGTCATATTTCACAATCAATTAAAACAGCAACCGTTTTATATTAAAAATCGAATTATTACGCTAATCTTAATAATAAGTTAAAGTTTAAATTACTATTTAATTCTATTGTTTATTTAATAAAGATGCCCTACTTTAGCCATCCTTTTTTAAAACGAATGTTTAATTTAAATAAATAATATGAAAAAAATTCTATTATCTTTTTTTGCTACATCAGCAATTTTTTATTCTGTCAATGCACAAACAAAAATTTCTTTCGAAAGTTCCGAAGGTTTTACCAATGGTAATATTGATGGACAGAAAGATTGGGACGCTGCAACTTCTTATTTTAAAGTATCAAATAACAGAGCAACTGACGGCGTTAATTCTTTATATATTCAGGATGATGGCAGCGAAGATTGGAGTAATGCTTACACGACAATTCCAAGTTATAGTAAAACTGAAATCTCTGCGGATGTATATTTTGATGGCTTTGATTCTGATTATGCTATAGGATTATACACAGCGGATGGAGATGTAGTTGCTGATTTCTGGTTGACCTATCAGAGCTGGAATGTAGTTGTTTATGACCCTGCCCAGGAAACTTATGTTGAGACCGACTTAGAATGGGATTCTACGACTTGGTATAGCTTCAAGGCGGTAATCGATAAGGCAAATAATACGCTTGAGTATTATGTTAATGGAGATGTTATCTATTCAACAACATTGGGTGCTACAGATTTTTCTCTTTTAGATGTATCTATAGAAAATTATGGTTCCGATTTCAATGTTGATAATATCCAAGTTAAAGACGCTACACTGGCGGTTTCTGAAGCGGGTAAAAAAGACATTTTCACTATATATCCAAACCCAACTGCAGATGTCGTTAATTTTGATCTTCAAAACAAAGTGACTTCTGTTGAAGTTTATGATGCGGCAGGTAAATTGGTTAAGTCCGTGAAAGATGGTACTAAATCTATAAATATTTCTTCTCTTACAAAAGGAAGCTATATTTTGAAAGTAAACGCTGATAACAAAATTTATACTAAGAAAGTAATCAAAAAATAATTAAATTCTGATTGATTAATAAGCTCTACTGAAAAGTGGAGCTTTTTTTATTGTATTCAATTTTAATAAAACATAGCTTTGCTGAAATATTGGTAAGAATTGGAAAAAACAAGAATCAATAAATATTTATCCGAGGTCGGCTATTGTTCCAGAAGGGCCGCAGATAAGCTTTTGGAAGAAGGCCGCATTACTATCAATGGAAAAATTCCGGAACTGGGAACAAAGGTTTCTGATGAAGACGAAATCTTTGTCGACGGAAAATCTATCAGAAAAACTGAAGAAGAATTTGTGTACATTGCTTTCAATAAACCTGTCGGAATCGTTTGTACTACGGACGTAAAAAGGGAGAAAAACAACATTATAGATTACATCAGTCACCCTAAAAGGATTTTCCCGGTTGGACGTTTGGATAAGCCAAGTGAAGGACTTATTCTTTTAACTTCTGATGGCGATATAGTCAACAAAATCCTGCGTGCTAAGAATAATCATGAGAAAGAATATCTGGTAAGAGTTGACAAGCCGATTACGGAAAAATTTCTTGAAAAAATGAGAAATGGTGTTCCGATTCTTGACACCGTTACAAGAAAATGTGAAGTTGAGAAAATTGATACCATGAACTTCCGGATTGTATTGACACAAGGGCTTAATCGCCAGATCCGCAGAATGTGCGAATACCTGGGTTACGAAGTCAAAAAGCTAAAGAGAATCCGTATAATGAATATCAAGCTTGATGTGCCTGTTGGAAAATGGCGAGATTTGACTTCTGATGAACTGTCGGAACTAAATAAGCTATTATCAGGTTCCACCAAGACATTTGACTGATATTTGCCTTATATTGTAACCACATAATTTTCCTGATATAAATCATTTTTTTAATAGCCTGAATTGTTTCCGGACTTCATAGCTTTGCAGCCTGAAAAATTAAACTATTACAAACAAATGAAAAAATTAATCATTGCCGGTGCAGTTGCTGCCTTCGGATTAGTATCAGCTCAAAAAAACACCTTATTAGTTGGTGGGAATATTTCTTATGATAATACAGTTAAAAAGAATTTCTCTACTGCAGGAGATTTGAAAACTGACAATTTCGAATTTAATCCGATGGTTGGTTATCAGTTTGATGATCACTTTACAGTGGGGGTAAAATTTGGAGTTGGTTCTTCTAAGCAAGATTACAATGATACATATTTCAATGGTATGAATATGGTTACAAGTATTACAAATATCAAAACCAACAGTTTTACATATGGCGTTTTTGGTAGATATACAATGCCATTGAGCGAAACGTTCTCAGTTTTTGGAGATCTTGATGTATTATTTAACAACAGCAAATCAACCGTTTCAGCTCCTGGATATTCTTATTCCAATACTACTAAGTCAACAGGGTTTGGAATTGGTTTTACACCCAATCTTTTCATCAACTTCAAAAATTCTTTCGGGCTTAATTTCAATATCGGAGGAATCAGTTATCAATCAGAAAAAATTAAAGATTCTGACATGAAAACAAATACATTTGGATTTGGATTCGGGAAAGGAATTACAGTTGGGATTTCTAAAAACTTTGGTTTAAAATAATCAACTTATTTAATAAACTTAAACCGCAGATTACTCTGCGGTTTTTTATTTAACATACAATCTCATTTTTTGCTCATATTCCGGCTTCAGTTTTAAGAATTTCCAGATCTTTTTATCATCAGGATTTGTAATTCTGTAATAGATGATCCGGTCAGCGGAATATCGGAAATAGGGATGCGTTTTCAGCCATTCTTCTGGCGCCTCGGAAAGAGAATATTTGGCAACATTAGAATTATTGATTTGAACAGAATAAATTAATTTTTCGCCCATAGTTCTATCAATATCATAAGCCTCTAAAAGTTGTTGCTTGCTGATAAAACCGCCTAATTTTTTCCTGAAAGCTAAAATTCCTGCAGCATCTTTTTCAGAAAAGCCAAATTCACATAATTGTTTGAAATTAATTTGGTTAAGATCTATTTTCGCAAAATCGGTTTTTTCGGAAGCCATTGGTTTTTCTTCTTTCTTTTCAGGATAAGAAAGCTTGATCCATGGTTTCATTTCTCCAAATTTTTCTTCGGAAATAACAAAGCAATTCTGAATGTCTTCCAAAGATCTGAATGAGCCTTTAAGATTTTTATCCCGATAATTGACAATTACATTCGCTTGCTTCTCAGAAAATCCAAGTTGCTGCCATTCTTCTGCATTCAAAGAATTTGGATCGAAATAATGACTGACTTTTATGACCTCTTTTCTACTTGCATTTGCAAAGTTTCTGGCAAAAATCCCTGGGGTTTTGTCTTGTAAAATCAAATAAGGCAACATTTGTGAGAATTGCTCTTCATTGATGATAAAACATTCTTTCAGCTTTTCTTTGCTGATGAAACTTCCGCCGAGGTAATTTTTATATTTTAGAATTGCCACAGCCTGCTTATTGGAGAAACCTAAGCTTTCCCAATCCTTCTGAGAAAAATTATCAGGATTAAATTTTCCTTTGATAGTCAGTTTTTTCTTTTCGTAAGTTTTGAAACCGGAGTTACTTTTCTGATTTTCGGAATTAGTTTCCGGAAGCAGGATATATCTTTCAAGGGAGCGATATTTTTCTGCAGAAATAGCATAACATTTCCCGAATTGTTGCTTTGATTGGAAACTTCCGCCGATAATTTTTTTATACTTTAGAATTGTCTTGATTTGCCTATCTGTGAATCCCAGACTTGACCATTGCTTTTCATCCAGAACATTGGGATCGAATTCGGTTAAAATGATTTCAGATTTGGCCTCCGAAACAAATTGGATATCAGGAATTTTATAAACCTGATTTTTTTTGTAAATTAAAAATGATAATTGTAAAGCAATTATCAAGATTCCAAAAAAGATGAGGCTGTAAAATTGCCTTTTTCTGATTTGAAAAGGTAATTTTGGTTTCATGTTGTGTTTTCGGCAAATATATAAAATGCCTGAAAATCCCTAACCAAATTATTAAAAAAAATTAATCGTTTAAAGAATTTTTTAATTTAAGCAGCTCAGCTTTAACAAACTCCAGACGATCAATAATAGTAATGGTTTCGGATATCCTGGAATTGGTTGTCAATGCGACTCTGGCACCGTCAAGCGTATAACCTTTCTCTTTTACGAGATGGTAGATAATCTTAAGGTTTTTAATGTCTTCCGGGGTAAAATAACGATTTCCCTTTTTATTTTTTTTCGGCTTGATAATAGGAAATTCCTGTTCCCAATAACGAATCAAGGAAGTGTTAACATCAAAAGCTTTGGCAACTTCGCCAATAGAATAATAAAGTTTGTCAGGAAGATTAAGTTTCATTGATTAAAATCGAATTCTCAAAGATAATTATTTTTAATTCGTTTATACAAATTGTAAATTGCGGTATTGGAAATTTTGTGGAATGAAAAGATATTTGAGATTTGGTTTGATAGGATTATTGTTGGTTTTGATGAATTGTCAGATTCACAATCATAAACAATTATTTAATGGCCAGCCAAAGTTAGTATCAAACCATTTTACGTTTACCGAAGGACCGGCAACCGACAAATCGGGAAATGTTTATTTTACAGATCAACCCAATGATAAAATCTTTTTTTGGAATTGGAAAACCAATCAAGTTGAGCTGTTCCTTGATAAAACAGGAAGGGCAAACGGGACTTACTTTGATCAGAATGATAACCTGATCACTTGTTCTGATGAAAACGGCGAAATCTGGAAAATAGCTAAAAGCAAAAATGTCGAAGTTTTGTCCAAAGGCTTTAACAGCAAAAGATTGAATGGTCCAAATGATCTCTGGATAGACAATTTTGGCGGAATATATTTTACGGATCCTTTATACGAAAGAGATTATTGGAAGAGTTTCAAGCAAGAAATCCCTCAGAAAAATCTTTATTACAGAAAAAGCAATGGCGCGATTTCCAAACTCGATACTTTTGTTCAGCCCAACGGAATTATCGGAAGTGAAAGACTGAAAAAGCTTTTTGTTTCTGATATCGATGCCCGTAAAACTTATGTCTATGACATAGTTGGTGAAGGAAAATTATCGGAAAAGAAATTATTCTGTGAAATGGGTTCGGACGGAATGACTCTGGACAGCCAGGGAAATCTTTATCTGACAGGGAAAGGTGTTACGATTTTCAATCAAAAAGGAGAAAAAATTATGAACATCGCAATTCCTGAAGAATGGACATCCAACGTGACTTTCGGTGGGAAAAACAATTCTACTTTATTCATTACAGCTTCCAAATCTATTTATACTTTAGAAATGAATGTTACAGGAATCAAATAAAAAATCGCTTATTAATAAGCGATTTCTATTTTTACTTTTTTACCTTTCAGTTTTTCGTTGGCCAATTGTTTGAGCAGGTCAATGGTTTTTTTCCGGTTTACAGCAACATAAGATGTAGTGTCTTTTACCTCGATCAGTCCAATGTCGTCTTTTTCAAGACCACCTTTTTTAATGAGATAACCAACAATATCCACTTTGTTGACCTTATCTTTTTTTCCGGCGCTGATGTATATCGTTTGATTCGGAGTTCGTTCAGGAACTTTATTAAAACCCGTTACATTTTCCTCTGGCGTATTATTTTTGATAAAAGGAAAATTCTCATCTTCCGTCATTATCAGATAAGCAGAACCTTTGGCGTTCATTCTTGCTGTTCGACCGTTTCTGTGGATGAAAGCGTCTTCTTTTGGCGGTAACTGGTAATGAACAATGGATTCTATCTCAGGAATATCCAAGCCTCGTGAAGCAAGATCTGTCGTAATCAGAATTCTGGCAGAATCATTTCGGAATTTTAAAAGAGCACGTTCTCTTTCGTCCTGCTCCATTCCACCATGGAAAGTTTCTCTGGCTATTCCCTTTTCTCTGAGAAGTTCAGAAATACGATCAACTGCATCTCTGTGATTACAGAAAATCAGAGTTCTTTTATTTCCTATTTTACAGATTAAATTAAATAATATATTCAATTTTTCTTCCGGGATAGTCATTACTTTTTTTAGCTGAATATCTGGTTTGGTATCGCTAATTTTAAGAAAATTAATAACTTTTTCATTCTTTAATCCTGTGAAACCCGGGATCTCGTCCATTGCAGTTGCAGAAGTCAGAATTCTCTGATTAACCTGGCTCAACGAATTAATGATGAAATCCATATCTTCCTGGAAACCTAACTCCAGAGCTTTATCGAACTCATCCAAAACCAAAGTCCGAATTGTTTCCGGATCAAAGTTGTTGTTTCTAAGATGATAAACAACCCGTCCCGGCGTGCCTATCAATACAGCAGGAGCTTCAATCAAATTATTAACTTCAATTTTTTTATCGTGCCCGCCATAACAAACGGATACTTTGAAATCGGTTCCCATCGCTTTGAAGACCTGCTCAATCTGTAACGCTAATTCTCTTGCAGGAACTAGAATGAGTGTTTGGATTCCTTTAACATCAGATTTCAGATTTCTCAGAACCGGGAACAAAAACCCCAATGTTTTTCCGGAGCCTGTTGGTGATAGCAGAATAACATCATTTTGATTTTCAGATGCTTTGTAAATAGACTTCTGCATTTGATTCATATCCTGAATCTGCAGTTTTTTATAGATCGAATCTAATTCCATTCTGCAAAGATAATCATTTAGACAGGAGTTTTTTGTAATCGTTAAAGGCAGATGAAGAGTATAGTAAGTTCTGTAAATAGTTTATTTAGTAAAAAAAATTATTTAATGATATCCAGTTCTATCTTATTATTATCTTTTTTTATCTGGTTTCTAAGACGCTCTCCCTGTTCCTTCGCAACTTTTGCAGAGTTGCCGTCTTTTCCTGTCAGTATAACGGTTGCTCCTCCCATTTGCAATTGTTTGATTCCTTTAGTCGGATCATTTTCATACTCTTTGACAACCTTCTGGAATTGTTTGGAATTAACGGCAATTTCTTTAGCCTCAAAAACATTGATATCAAGCTCTCCGGTTATATTTTTTATCCCTTTTAGTTCCAACTTGTGAGAACCGGTTTTGTCTTCAATCTTTACAATTAATCCCGGCAAACCGTGAAATTTATATGGTCCGTCCTGAATCGGAATCTCAGCGGAAAACCAAGCCGTCCAATGTCTTCCTGCAAAATCAGCTTCCGCTTTCTGAGCATTCCACTCTCCTATTTTTGCCTTTTCCGGTAATATTTTCCAGTTGATTTTTCGTTCATCAGAGATATTATAAGCATCCATAGATAACCTGCGATGCAGATTAATTTTATAATCGGGATAAGTTTTCGTTACTGAATATCTGACATTTCCTTTTCTCATATCTGATTTGACATTAATAGAGCCTGTTGCTTTCAACTGTCTTTCCAAATCAGCTTTCATTAATGAATCTGAATTAAATACCGTATAACTGTAGTATTTGGAACCATCTTTCGTTGTGTCTAGAAACATCATTTCAGTTTTAACATCTTCAATATTAGTTGAATCCGGGATAAACTTGTATTCGTAAATGAATCGTTTATTCTGGGCAATTGTTAAAATTCCTAAAATCAGAAATAAATTAATTAATAGTTTTTTCATAGTTATCAAATATTAAAAAAGCCGGCGAACCGGCTAAAGTGTATGAAAATAAAGTATTATTTTGTGACAACTTCAATTTTTCCAGTTCCGTTTGTTTTGAAAACGTTCATTGATGAAATTGTGCTTGGTTCAAGCTTCTGAAGTTCGGTTCTATCTACCTCTTTCCCATTGACATAAACCCTTATATTATCCATCGATTTATCAAGAACAAGCACTTGGCTTGCTTTATTGATTCTAAGTGATGGAGTAACATTTTTGTTGTAAACCATGGCTTTAGGAGAATCCAGGGTAGAATTAAAACTAATTCTCCAAGGATTGTTCTGCTGCATCTCCTTGTTCAATTCTCTTTGTTTTTCCTGGAGCTTCTTTTGTTCTTCCATCAGATCTTTCTGCTTTTCCTGAAGTTGTTTTCTCTTTTTCTCCATTTTTCTCAATTCTTTTGGAGATAATTTGGATTTTGCTTCATTAAAAAATTTATCATCAGAAAACTTGAAATTAAAATTAGTTGCCAAATCCTTGAACTCCGGAAAGTCACTTGCGTCAAATCCAAAAGCTACAGTTCCATCTGTAAAAGCATCTTTTCCATATTGGTCTTTTATGATTTTCTGAAAATCTTTTTCAGAAAGTTTACCATATTTTTCAGACGCTTCCTGGGCTCTTTTCTGAGCATCCTGAATCATTTTCTGAAATTCAGGCGAATTGACTTTAATCTGCATTTTTTCAGCCTGTTCCTGAGCATTCTTCAAATCTTTCTGGAACTTAGGAGAATTCATCATTCGCTCTGCAATTTTTGCCTGTTTCTCTGCGGTAGCAATTCTCTTTTTGAATTCCGGAGAATTGACCATAGCTTCAGCCTTTTTCGCAACTTTCTCAGCATCCGCGATTCTTTTCTTGAACTCTGGTGAGTCATACATTTTCGCCATCGCTTCCGAATGCTCTTCTAAGCCTTTGATATTTCTCTTGTAATTATCAGAATTTACAACATCATCCATTTGGTTTGCAAGCGATTGCATTTCATCTTCCAAAGCTTTGTATTCTGCGGTTTCTTCTTTTTTAGCTTTTTTCAAAGCTGATAATGCTTTGCTTTTTTCAGCCATTTTTTTGCTGATTGCCGACATTTTCAAATGATCTTCCTGCAAAGCATCAGAATAGGCTTTTGTTTGTCTCTGATGATTGCTTGCCAGACTATCAAATTCCGATTGTTTTGGCTGGATTGTATCCATTTTGATTTGTTCAACAGCGATTTCTATCGCCTTGTTCGTTTCTTTGATTTCTTTGTTTTTAGCATTGACCATATAGGCAAATACCATAAAAAATAAGATTGGTAATGCAAATAACTTGCGTGCATAGCTGTACTTGGTTTGATTTTTTGTAATCATTGTAAGTCTTTTTTTGAGGTTAGATGATAAAAAAGGACTTGTGACAGGCAAAACAGAACCAGAGAAATGACTCTCCAACAGCATCTGCGCAAATGCTTTTGTGTCCGATTTTTTGACTGCTTTTTTGTCCGCCAAGTATTCGTGAATAAGATTGATTTCTTTGTTGATAAAGTAAAACACAGGATTGAACCAGAAAATGGATTTCGCCAATTGCATCAGGAGTTTGTCCCAGCTGTGTTTCTGTTCTATATGGACCATCTCGTGCTTCAGAATCTGCTGACCAACGGGAGAATTGATCTCTATTGATTTTTTCCAGAACAGGTTTCTGAAGAATGAAAACGGTGCATTATTAAGATTAGTCTGATAAAATTTGATTCCTTCGATAGTTTCATTCGGGAACTGATTTTTTATCGAATTGATTTTTAAAATTCCTTGTATTAATCGAATTAAAAGAGCGATTGAAACCACTCCAATAATTGTATAAAGAACTGAATAAATAGTGATATCATAGTTTGTAGTTTGAGGTTGGCTTTGATTGAATCCACTCAACAGCAGATACAAGTTTTTGTTTGTTTCTATCGTAAAATAAGAAACTTTTATCAGAGGCAAAACCAGACTGATGACGACCAAAAATAAAAGATAAAATCTGTTATAATGATGAAAGGTCTTGTCCTTTAAAAACAAAAGATAATAAGCAAACATCACTGCTGAGCAGAGAATCATCTTGCCAAAATAAAGTAATATTGGTTCCATTATTCCTTGTTTTTAAGTTCGTTTAATAAAAGTTCCAAATCTTTCACACTGATTTCGTTTTCTTCTACCAAAAATGAAACAGCATTGGTGTATGAACCTTCGAAATAATTTTTAACCAGACTTCTGATAGACTTTCCACTGTAATTTTCTTTACTAATCAAAGGAAAATATTCGTGTTGTCTTCCAAAAGTTTTGTAATTCACAAATCCTTTCTCCATCAATATTTTAAGAATCGTGGAAATCGTATTGGTATGCGGTTTTGGTTCAGGAAACAATTCTAAAACGTCTTTTAAGAATCCTTTCTCTATCTGCCAAAGGTACTGCATCACCTGTTCTTCTGCTTTGGTTAACTTATTCATATTCATTTACTTTAAAAACAATCAATCTTATATCACTAAAAACTTAGTAATACAAATGTAGGATTAATTTCAATTCATACAACTATTTTTTTAGTTAAAAGAAGTTAAAAAGCATAACTGATTGATTTTCAATTTATAAATTTAACAAAAGTACTGATTTCAAAAATTATTAAAATAATACTTGACATGAAACGAATAAGCCGTATATTTGCAATCCAATATCGCGAGGTAGAGCAGTAGGTAGCTCGTCGGGCTCATAACCCGGAGGTCGCACGTTCGAGTCGTGTCCTCGCAACCAAAAAAAAGAGAATCACAATTGTGGTTCTCTTTTCTATTTATGGAAGAATTTGTTGTTTACATTTTATATTCAGAGAAATTTGACAGAACTTATACCGGTTTTACATCAAATCTTGTGGAAAGATTCAAATCACATAACGAATTAGGAACAAAAGGTTATACAATTAACTTTAGACCTTGGAGTGTAATTCATGTAGAATTTTTCAACGAAAAGAAAAATGCAATAAAAAGAGAAAAATTTTTAAAAACTGGACAAGGAAGATTATTCATTAAATCTTTGATTAAATAAATGGAGGGTTCATATCCGCTATAGGCGGACGCACGTTCGAGTCGTGTCCTCGCAACCAGATCAAGAGAATCACAATTGTGGTTCTCTTTTTTATTTTCAATAATTTCATCAGTAAAATCAAAATTAATTTGACTTGTATCAAAAAAGTCGTATATTTGCAGAACAATATCGCGAGGTAGAGCAGTAGGTAGCTCGTCGGGCTCATAACCCGGAGGTCGCACGTTCGAGTCGTGTCCTCGCAACCAGCTAAGAGAATCAATTATTTTGATTCTCTTTTTTTTATTTGAATCAATTCATACCTTTGACTATGGCAAAAATCTTAAAAATATATCCGCAAAATCCGCAAGAAAATTTAATAGACGAAGCCGTAAAAGTGCTTCAAAACGGTGGTGTTATCATTTATCCTTCGGATACGATTTATACGATTGGTTGTGACATCTATAATCACAAAGCAATGGAAAGACTTGCTCAGATCAAAGGAATCAAGATCGACAAGCAAAAATTTTCAATCATTTGTAATGACCTGAGTCACCTTTCAGAATTCACAAAGCCAATAGAAACTTCAACTTTCCGATTTTTGAAAACGCATCTCCCTGGTGCATTTACGTTTATTTTAGAAGCTAACAGGAATCTTCCGACAGCTTACAAAGGCCACAAAACTGTTGGTATAAGAGTTCCGGATCATATCATTCCCCAAATGATTGTAGAGAAATTGGGACACCCGATCGTCTCCACTTCCATCCACGATGATGATGAGATTTTGGAATATTCTACAGACCCGGAACTGATTGCCGAGAAGTACGACAAATTGGTAGACTTGGTCATTGATTCTGGTTACGGAGACAACGTTGCTTCCACTATTGTGGATTTGACTTCCGGCGAACCGGAGATTATCAGACAAGGGAAAGGAATTCTGTAAAACTTCAAGAATCAAGTGAAAAGAATCAAGTCTGCGATAATCTCAGATTGACAACCAACAACTTTCAACTTATAACAAAAAATGAAATTCATAACATCGCCTGCGAAATTGATGAACATTGAGAATTCGACCGAATTTTTAAAAAACACAACGCCAAAATTCATCAAGGATTCAGAATTTATCCAATCTTTCTTAAAAGAAAAATCTCCAAAATTCTTAGCAGAATTAATGGAAATCTCTCCAAAATTGGCAGACGAAAATTGGGAACGCAACCAAAAGTGGTCATCAAAGCCGACAGCTAAAAACTCAGCGCCGGCAATGTTTGCTTTTACAGGAGAAGTTTATCGTGGTTTGGATGCTAAAACTTTGGATGAAAAAGCGGTAAAATATCTTGAAAAGAATTACAGAATCTTATCCGGACTTTACGGACTTTTAAAGCCTTCTGACAAAGTGATGTTGTATCGTTTGGAAATGGGAAGACCTTTCCAATTCGATTCTTATAAAAACCTGTATGAATTCTGGACTGATAAAATAACAGCGCAAATCAATTCTGAATTAAAAAAAGGCGAACCTTTGATTAACCTTGCGAGTACAGAGTATTTTAAGGTCATTGACAGAAAGCGATTGAAGTCCCAAATCATTGATTTCGAATTCAGGCAAATTCAACCTGACGGGAAGTTGAAAACGATTGTGGTTTATACCAAACACGCACGCGGATTAATGCTTCGTTTTTGTGCTGAAAATAACGTTCAGACTTTGGAGGAATTGAAAGCTTTCAATTATGAGAATTATTTGATTGATGAAAAGCTGTCGACTGAAACTAATTTGGTTTTTACAAGGTAAATAATGAAATATAAATCTCACAGATTTTTGCTGATTAGGCAAATTTAAAATATGAAAATTTCGGATCTTAAATTCCTTTTTCAAAACGAACTTTCAGAACTCTATTCAAAATCAGAAATAGAGGAATTGTTCTCTGTTTTTTGTGAGAATTATCTGGAATTGAATAGAGTTGAATTAAGAATTAATCTTGATAAAGATTTATCAGAAATTAACTCAAAGCAATTTTTAGAAGCTATTTCGGCATTGAAAACGGGAAAACCTTTTCAGCAGATTCTTGGTGAAACTGAGTTTTATGGAATGAAATTCTTTGTCAATGAACACGTTTTAATTCCAAGACCAGAAACGGAGGAATTGCTGGAATTGGTGATTGAAACGATTAAAGATTTAAGGTTGAAGGTTGAAGGTTTAAAAATAATGGATATTGGAACCGGAAGCGGAATAATTCCGATTGTTTTGAAGAAATATTTTCCGGAAACTCAAGTTTCAGCCATTGATATTTCTGAAGATGCTTTGAAAATTGCTAAGAGAAATGCTGATTTTCATAAAACAGAAATCAATTTTATTCAAAAAGATTATTTGAATGAGAAGTTGGATGACATCTATGACATTATCATCAGCAATCCTCCTTATATCGGAATTGATGAAAATATTGAAATTGAAGAATCAGTGAAAGGTTTTGAGCCTAATATTGCACTGTTCTCTCCTACTTCCGATGATTTGATTTTTTACAGAAAAATTGCAAAAGATTCTGAAAATCATCTTTCCGAAAACGGGATGATTTTTCTTGAAATCAATCAGAAACTGGGAAGAGAAACTTTGGAATTGTTTCAGAATTTCTCCGAGTCTATTCTCTTAAAAGATATTTCCGGAAACGACAGGATGATTTTTGCGAGAAAATAATTATGGAAATAAAGATTCACAATATTAACAATACGAAAATTGCCGAAGTAATATCCGACAAAATTATTATCAAATCCATTGATGACGGAACCGATTTAGTTGGGAATTTGTATTATCAAGATTTGGGAAATGTAATTTTATACGAACAAAATATATGTTCTAATTTTTTTGATTTAAAAACTAAAATTGCCGGAGAAATTTTACAAAAATTTTCAAATTACAGAATTCGGCTAGTTATCGTTGGGCATTTTGAGAAATACCATAGTAAAAGTTTGAGAGATTTTGTCTTAGAAAGCAACAAGTCAAGACATATCAACTTTGTAGAAACTCTTTCTGAAGCATTGGAAAAATTGGCATTATAATAAAACTTACACTGGTGATAGAATGACAAACGCCGAACATATCCCCGATGGTAGCGGCATCCTTTTTGTTTTGACGCTCGGTCGGCTCCGCTTCGCTCCGCCGCCTCACGTCAAAACAAAAAGATATAGCGAACAGCGGGTGAGAAATATCTGAAACTATGCCGAATGTTGTTGCTCTAAAAATTATCCAATTCTTTTATTAATAAAAATCTGATAAGCCAAATAAATCAACGGCAAGGCCATAACGCCTAAATAAACCGCATTTTGCATTGCAAACTCAGGGTAAATAGCAACAGCATAAACCAATCCGAAAAATGCACCACCGAGATGTGCCGCATGACCAATGTTGTCGTTCATTCTTGGATTCAGCATCATATAGACAGAATATCCAAAGTATAAAGCGCCAAATAAATATCCCGGAAGAAAATTGACTTCTATCTCTTTTGGAGCTAAAGCCACAGCAGCAAACAAAACACCGGAAACTCCCCCACTCGCGCCAATGGCTGAATAAAACGGAACGTTTCTGTAATGATACAAACAGAACAGATTTCCTAGAATAATAGAGCCTAAATAAATAATCAAAAATCCGCCAACACCGAATCCTTCTAAAGCAATCGGTGCAAAGAAATACAGCGTCAACATATTGAAAAACAAATGCATAAAATCCGCGTGTAGAAAACCCGCAGAAAATAATCTGATGTATTCTTTACGTCTTTGAATGGCACCTACCTCAAATTTATACTTCTGAAATAACTCCGGTTTTTGAAATCCAATATAACTTGTGATGCAGGTTATTACGATTATGATTAATAAAACGATGTTCATTTTTTTTGCTGAATTAAATTGTGTTCTTAATTTTCTTCCTCGTCAAAAAGACTTCCGATAGTTCCGCCTTCGTCATCCAGATCTACTTCCTGTTTTTCTTCAATTTCCGGTTCTTCTATCACTTCTGGTGGTTCGGGAATTGTGATATTGATGGATTTGACTTTATCTTTTGTCAGTTGATTTCCAATGGCTTTGATTCCTTTAACTGTAATGAATTCATCCAGATCAACCGTTTCAGGCTCTTTTTGCTTGTCTTTGATTTTCGGGAATACGATCTCTGCAATGGCTCCAACTTCTGTCGTCACAAACTCGATAAAAGATTTTGGGTTTTCGTTGGCGAAGAAAGATTGAACATTAGGCGTGGCCTCCAAAAGGAACCGTTTTACAAAATATTTGTCCTTTTCACCATCAAAATAGATACAGGTAATTGGCTGTTCCGGTTTCCACTTTTCCAAAATCAGATAATCATCATCGAATCGATTCATCAGATCGAAAGATACCAATTTGGCCTCGCCTTGGGAAGTTATCGTCAAAATCTTATCATCTCCTTTGAAACTGCCCAACAAAGTTCCTCTTCCATCCGCATTAAGACGGCGTACAGAATCATCAAACCAAATTTTCCTCGGCGCTAAAGTCGATACGCCTTCTTCTTTCATATCCACTTTTTTCACGGCATATTTGGTAACCAAATTTCCTTTGGAGTCCCGACCTTTGATGGCCAGTTCAGAAAAATCAATATCGATTTTGTTCTTTCGGACTCTTGCATTAGGTTTTAGTAAAACAGAAACTACCTCGGCTTCACCATTCGGATTAGCTGAAAAATAAAGCATTTCTGATCCTTTTTTATCCGAAGCTAGTTTATAATCCGTATTTCTGGTAACACCGGTTACGGAGAAACGTTTCATATAATAAGGGCCTTCTCGCCCTTCGCGATAGATCATATTATAAACCGTACGTTTGTCGTTCTTTTTCCAGACCGCGACGTGCGTTATATTTTTCCCGATAAAAGTTTTTGGTTCTACTTTTACAACCTTCATTGTTCCGTCTTTTTGGAATGTGATAATATCGTCTATATCGGAACAATCAAAAAGATATTCGTCTTTTTTAAGTGATGTACCAATGAAACCTTCTTCTCTGTTGACATAAAATTTTTCATTAGCAACCGCTACTTTACTCGCATCGATTGTATCGAAAATCCTAAGCTCGGTTTTTCTTTCTTTTCCTTTTCCGTACTTCTTTTGGATATTGGTATAATAATCAATGGCATAAGTAATCAGGTTTTCCAAATGATGTTTTACCTGCTCAATCTTGCCTTCTAATGCCAGAATATTTTCTTTAAATTTATCCAGGTCAAAGCGGGAAATCCTCTTGATTCGGATCTCTGTTAGTTTTACAATATCTTCTTCTGTAACAGCTCTCAAAAGATGCTTTGTATGAGGTTTTAAGCCTTCATCAATCGTTTTGATAACATCTTCCCAGGATTTCACTTCTTCGATATCGTGATAGATTCTATTCTCTATAAAAATTCTTTCTAACGATGAAAAATGCCAGTTTTCCTGCAACTCGTGAAGTTCGATTTCCAATTCTTTTTTAAGAAGGGAAACCGTGTGATCTGTGTTATGCTTCAGAATATCAGAAACTGATAAAAACATAGGTTTGTCACCAACAATCACACAGGCATTCGGAGAGATCGGGACTTCACAATCCGTAAAAGCATAAAGTGCATCAATCGTTTTATCAGGCGAGACATCCGGATGCAGATGAATATTAATCTCCACATTATCCGATGTATTGTCCTCTATTTTCTTGATTTTGATTTTTCCTCTTTCATTGGCTTTCAAAATACTGTCGATAAGATCACCGGTATTTTTTGAAAAAGGAAGCTCAGTAATCGTCAATGTATGTTTATCCTTTTGGGAAATTCTTGCTCTTGCCCTGATTTTTCCACCTCTGTGTCCATCGTTATAATTGGAAACATCCAGCATCCCTGCAGTCAAAAAATCCGGAAATAATTCAAATTTTTTCCCTTTAAGATAAAGAACAGAAGCGTTAATTAATTCATTGAAATTATGAGGCATTATTTTCGTAGAAAGCCCAACTCCAATCCCTTCAACGCCTTGTGCTAAAAGCAATGGAAACTTGACAGGAAGGTCAATCGGCTCATTATTTCTACCGTCGTAAGATTTGGTCCAATGAGTTGTTTTGGGGTTGAAGACAACATCCAGAGCAAATGGCGTCAATCTGGCTTCAATGTATCTCGCAGCTGCAGCAGAATCACCTGTATAGATATTCCCCCAGTTTCCCTGAGTATCAATCAATAATTCTTTCTGTCCAATCTGAACCATCGCATCCGTAATAGAAGCGTCACCATGCGGGTGATATTTCATCGTGTTGCCGACTATATTCGCAACTTTGTTATAACGCCCATCTTCGAGCTCCCGCATAGAGTGCATAATCCTACGCTGAACCGGCTTGAATCCGTCAAAAATAGAGGGAATTGCCCTGTCGAGGATTACATAAGATGCATAATCTAAAAACCAATCTTTATACAGCCCCGATACTTTTTTCAGGCTTTCTTCGTGATGTGTACTTTCTTCCATTAATCTGTAACTGTATTATCTTCGTGTTCGTGGCGAATTTCTTTATTGGTTTTAACGACTTTGTTTAAAGAAAACTTTAAATCCTTTACTTGTCTTGTATTGAGATAAGAAACATCATATTTCAGTATAATGATATGATTTTTTTTGCTGGTAATATAAACATACAATCTTTTGAAAATCAAACCATTAACAACATTATACTTTATTAATTTATATTTTGGAAACTCATCTTTGAGATTCTTTTTTGAAAGTAAATACAAAATGTGGCTGTTCCTAAAATTAAGTGCTTCTCCATCACTGTCATATTCAAAAACGGGTCTTCCTAATAAATAGAGTAGCAAAAATAATAACGAAGGAATTGCCAATAAAATCCACGCTTTTTTTCCAAAAATATCAAATTTACTGATTTCAAGTATGTAAGCAATAACACCCAAAATAAAAACTATCCCTACGAGAGAGTATATAAAGCTATATAACGGTGTATTATTTCTGTTGCTTAATCTCATTTGTGTTTCGGTTTGGTTATGTTTTTTCTTTTATGCCTCTATCATTGTTTTTTTCTTATCTATATTGGAATCATCCTCAACAACCAGATTATCCAGAATGAACAGTTGTCTGTCCGGTGTATTTTTACCCATGTAAAATTCCAGTATCTGATCAATTGTCTGATCTTTTCCTACAACAACAGGCTCCAACCTGATATCCTTTCCGATAAAATGCTTGAATTCATCAGGAGAAATCTCACCCAAACCTTTGAATCGGGTAATCTCAGGATTTTTACCGAGTTCGTCTAAAGCTTTCAATCTTTCGGCATCGGAATAGCAATATCTAGTTTCTTTTTTATTTCTAACCCGGAAAAGTGGCGTCTGCAAAATATACAAATGTCCATTCTTTATCAAATCAGGAAAAAACTGAAGAAAAAATGTAATCATCAACAAACGGATGTGCATCCCGTCCACATCGGCATCGGTTGCAATAATCACGTGATTGTAACGCAGATCTTCCAAGCTTTCTTCGATGTTAAGAGCAGCTTGAAGAAGATTGAACTCTTCGTTTTCATAAACTACTTTTTTCGTCAATCCATAACAATTAAGCGGCTTTCCTTTCAAAGAAAAAACAGCCTGTGTTTCTACATCTCTAGACTTGGTAATAGAACCCGAAGCCGAATCTCCCTCGGTAATGAAAATCATTGTTTCTGATTTTCTTGCTGCTTTCTGATCATTATAATGATGACGGCAATCTCTCAGTTTTTTATTATGAAGCGATACTTTTTTTGCTCTTTCCCTAGCCAATTTCTGGATTCCTGATAATTCTTTTCTTTCTCTTTCCGAGATCATAATTTTTCTGAGAATCGCTTCTGCAACTTCAGGATTTTTATGTAGAAAATTATCCAGTTTATTTTTCAGGAAATCGATAACGAAAGTTCTCACCGTAACTCCGCCAGGCTCGATTTCATTTGATCCTAATTTAGTTTTAGTCTGAGATTCGAAAACCGGTTCTATAACTTTAACCGAAACCGCTGCAATAATCGATTTTCTGATATCAGCTGCTTCAAAGTTTTTATTATAGAATTCTCTTATCGTTTTTACAAAAGCCTCTCGAAACGCGTTAAGGTGCGTCCCGCCTTGCGTTGTATTCTGTCCATTAACAAAAGAGAAATAAGTTTCGGTTTGTGATTTGTCAGAGTGCGTGATTGCAACTTCGATATCCTCATCTTTCAGGTGGATAATCGGATAAAGAATTTCACTTTCCAATTCTTCTTCCAAAAGGTCTCTCAATCCATTTTCTGAATAGAACTTTTCACCATTGAAAACAATCGTTAATCCGGGATTAAGATATGCATAATTACGCAACATCCGCTCCACATATTCTTTCCGGAATTTGAAATTAAGAAAAATGTCACCGTCCGGTATGAAGCTGATTTCGGTTCCGTTCCTGTCAGAAGAATCGGTTTCCGGATAATCGGTTTTGATCACACCTCTGGAGAACTCCGCCATTTTCATACGTCCTTCCCGCACGGACTTTACCCGGAAAAAATCAGACAACGCATTAACAGCTTTTGTACCGACACCATTAAGTCCGACAGATTTTTTAAAAGCCTTGCTGTCGTATTTACCACCGGTATTCATTTTAGAAACAGCATCCACCACTTTTCCCAAAGGAATTCCACGTCCGAAATCTCTAATGGAAACCTTACCGTCATCCATTTTGATTTCGATACGTTTCCCGGCTTTCATGACAAATTCGTCGATAGAATTATCAATAATTTCTTTGAGAAGAATATAAATCCCATCATCTGCAGAAGAACCATCGCCTAGTTTTCCGATATACATCCCGGGACGCAATCTGATATGTTCTTGCCAATCGAGCGTACGGATATTATCTTCGGAATAATTTACAGGATTAATTTCACTCATAGTTTTTGAATTTCTGGAAACATTGAACCGTTAAAAATCGGTAACTCACAAATTTAACGAAATCGATTTTAATCTGAAAACTTTGTTGGTAATTTTTTAATAACATTTTTTCGAAAATACCATAAAAAAGCTGGACTTTTATCCAACTTTTATGCTCTATATTTTAAAGGTTAATTTCAATTTCCGTCAATCAAATCACCCAGTTTTCCCAAAATACTTCCTTCTTCTTTTCTTGTCCCACTGCCATATTGAAGAATTTTTCCTGCTAACCGGCTGATCGGTAAAGTTTGGATCCAGACTTTTCCAGGCCCACGAAGCTGAGCAAAGAACAATCCCTCTCCTCCGAAAAGCGTGTTCTTGATCCCACCAACAAACTGGATATCATAGGAAACAGATTGCGTGAAAGCTACGATGCATCCTGTATCGATCTTCAAAATCTCTCCAGGCTGGAGTTCTTTTTCCATCACATAACCGCCGCTATGAACGAAACACATCCCGTCACCTTCCAGTTTTTGCATGATAAAACCTTCACCGCCAAAAAGCCCTGTTCCAAGTTTTCTTTGAAATTCGATTCCGATCGATACACCTTTAGCAGCACAAAGAAAACTGTCTTTCTGGCAAATGATTTTCTCCGCGTAGTCTGACAAATTGAGCGGAATAATTTTCCCGGTATAAGGTGCAGCAAAGGAAACTTGTCTTTTCTGCCCGGAAGTGTTGGTAAAAACCGTCATAAAGAGACTTTCTCCGGTCAGCATCCTTCTCCCGGCCGTAAACAATTTGTTCATCAATCCGGAATTACTTCCGTCCCCAAAAAGCGTTTCCATTTTGATACCGTCATTCATCATCATAAAACTTCCTGGTTCTGCAATGACAGCTTCATTCGGATCCAATTCAATTTCTACACATTGTAATTCTTCTCCGTAGATTTTATAGTCGATTTCGTGATTTTTCATTGTTCTTATTTTTAGAGAATTAGTTCTGAGAGAATAAAAAATGTTACAAAAAAAGCTTCCTTTTCGGAAGCTTAGAATTATTTTTTAATTAGTTTTCTAGAAATAATATTGTTACTTGAATAGACATTGATGATATATTGACCTTCAGAAAGATTTCTAACATCAATTTCTGATGCTTTTACTTCTTTTACAATCTTACCAGTTATATCGAAAATCCTTATGTTATCAATGGTATCGATTCCTGAAATCCTGATCAAATCACTGGCAGGATTAGGAAATACTTTAAGAGCCAAAGCAGGAGATTCCGAAACAGCCATTCCTGCATTATCCATTATTTCGACATCATCTATTCCCATATAGAAAATGTCTTCGCAGTCATAATGCCTGAAAATTATTTTAACAGCTTGCCCGGCAAAAGATGAAATATCGATATGAACAGCTTTAGCCACATCTACATATCCGGCATCAAAAGTTTCTTCAAAAACCGGAGTTTCTGTTCCTGTAAAGGTAGAATTTGCAGGAATCACATATACTGCGTAGTGTTCTTCAAACAGTTCAGAATCACCTGCAGCCGCTTTAAATGACAACGATAAAGAGTTAGAGTTCGGAAGAGTAATAACCGGACTTTCCAAAACATTATCCGGAGTAAAAGCTTCCAGATACCAGGAAAAAGATACTGCAAGATTACCGCTGAAATTCGGTAACTCATTGAGTTCAGCATTCAGTATTTCCCAGTTTTCACCATCACCATCTCTGTCATACAACTTCCATAATGCTACAGATTCTTCATTTTCAAAATCTTCTTTAAAAACAGTAGTTTGAGCATAACTATAAAAAACTGAAGTGAAAGTTGAAGCAAGTAGTAATTTTTTTACCATAATTATTTTATTAAAAATTTTGCTAAAGCTACTAACAAAAACACTTCCAATATTGGAAGTGTTTGATATTTTATAAAAAAAGTTTTTATTGAATCATCACTTTTCCCTTCCAGGATTTGCCCTGGCTTGTAATTGTGTAAAAGAGGATTTTATTCTTGATAATATTTTTAAGGGAAAAACTCTGTTTTCCTTTGGCATTAACTTCTTCAATCAACCTTCCTGTAGATTCGTAAAAAGTGACTTTATAATCCTGTGATAGATTTCCTAAAACCTTAAAATCATTATTTAATTTGGAGTAATACAAGGTTAAATTTTTGTCAATAGAATTCTCAGAAGTTCCAAGTAATACGAATTGGCTATCACAAGATTTCCCCACAGTATCTTCGAAGCAGTCTAACCAATAAGCTCCGATTTCAAATGGATGACCGGCAGGCCTTGAAAACAATCCTGATTGTGAACCAATTCCTTCATAAATATTATTATTATAATCTGACTTAAAAGTCTTCACATTATCTTTACCAAACACAGAACCCGACACGACATCATCGATAGTAACAGGATAATTATAAAAACCCCATCTAAAGTTGCTATCAATAACATCTCCTTTTTGCGCAGAAAAATCATACAATAATTTATCTGTATTTGTAACGGGATCTAAAATATATACTTTTTTGGTAGCGGTATCTTCACGCATCAGGCATTCAAATACATCCGGATTATTTGTATTCGACTCACCATTCCCAAATGGACCATAAGGATTGATATGATATAAATTAGAATAAATTTTTTTATAAGTAACACCAGAAATAGTTATCTCACCATTTATAAAAATATAATATGCTCTAAACTGAGCATTACAAATATCACAATATCCCTCACGATAGTAAACCCACCATTTATTTCCTTCTTTTAATAGAGGCGTATAGGTTTGTGAAAACACATTAAAGAATGCGAATAAAAATAAAATTAGTAGATTTTTTTTCATAATTAATAGTTTTAAAGTTATTTCTTATAAAGATAAGATTTTATAATTCAATTTCATTATTAATTTTACAAATGATTTTTATCAAAAAAAAACGCTTCCATTTCTGAAAGCGTTTTAATATTGTCAATATTTGTTTTACACATTAAATCTGAAATGCATAATATCACCATCCTGAACAATGTATTCTTTCCCTTCTACAGACAATTTCCCCGCTTCTTTCACTTTTGCTTCTGAGCCGTAAGTCATATAATCGTTGTACTTAATCACTTCTGCACGGATAAATCCTTTCTCAAAATCTGTGTGGATCACACCGGCTGCTTGCGGCGCTGTCCAACCCTGTCCAATGGTCCAGGCTCTGACTTCCTTAACTCCGGCTGTAAAATACGTTTGTAATTTCAAAAGATCATAAGCCTTTCTGATCAGTCTGTTCACACCCGGCTCTTCCAGACCAAGCTCTTCCAGGAACATCTGTCTTTCTTCGAAGGTTTCCAGCTCGTTGATATCGGCTTCAATTTGCGCAGCTAAAACCACAACTTCGGCTCCTTCATTTTTGGTCATTTCTTCAATCTTAGCAACCCATTCGTTTCCGTTTTTGATAGAATTTTCGTCCACATTACAAACATACAGAACCGGTTTTTTTGTTAACAATTGAACATCATCGATTATTGATTTTGTAAAATCATCCATCGGGAATTCTCTGGCATTTTTTCCGTCTTCAACAAATTTTTGGAGATTTTGTAATGTTTCATAAGTCAGGATATCTTCCTTTTTTCCTGATTTGATGAATTTTTTAGCCTTCTCAACAGCCTTCCCGATTGTTTCCAAATCTTTTAGCTGAAGTTCTATATCGATAATTTCCTTATCTCTCAAAGGATCTACAGAACCTTCCACGTGAACGATATTTCCATTATCAAAACATCTCAGAACATGGATTATCGCTTCACACTCGCGGATATTGGCAAGGAATTGATTTCCCAAACCTTCACCTTTGCTTGCCCCTTTTACGAGACCGGCAATATCAACAATCTCTACAACTGCAGGAAGAACTCTTTCCGGATTAACGATTTTTTCCAATTCGAAAAGTCTTGGATCAGGAACAGAAACAGTTCCCAGATTAGGTTCAATCGTACAGAACGGATAGTTAGCAGATTGCGCTTTGGCGTTGCTAAGGCAATTAAAAAGGGTTGATTTTCCTACGTTTGGAAGACCTACGATTCCACATTTCATAATAACAGATTTAAAATTTTGAGTTGTTAGGTTTGAAATCCAATGCATTAATCAGATCGTTTGAAACCAAAACTTTCAGCGCGCAAATATACTATTTTGAATTTTAAATTTATACTTTTACAATCTTAATTATGAGCAGGAAAAAACGTGAATTCGAGTCTTCGGAATTATTAAATTCTTTTGCAAAAATCTATGGTTTTGAAGATAAACTAAAAGCTTTCGAGATCAATGATTTTTTGAAGGATTATCTTTCTAATGATCTTTTTGAAGAAATAGTCAGCGTGAATCTCAAAGAAAAAGTTCTGGTTATCCGCATCAAGTCACCGCTTCTGAAAAACGACTTCCGAATGAGAAAATCTTTTTTCCTAAAAAAATTCCAGGAAGTTCTGAAGGACGAATCGCTGATTAATGATCTGTTGATTTTGTAGATATCTCCTGGATCATCTTTTTGCTTTTCTCATCCAGCCTTGATCTTAACGGAAAGAAAAATCTAAATGGATTTTTGATAAAATATCTGAATATTTCTTTGAAAATTTCTCTTGCTTCGCTCAATTCCACTTTTCTGGAACGGAACGCCAGCAACATGGACAATCCGAAACTGACCGCAAAATTGAAAAATCCGATCACAAAAACCGTCACAAAAGAAATCCAAAAAGTATAGGAACTAACGACAAAGTCTTTACCATAAAGCCCTAACGCAAAATTACCTGCAGCAAAAGTAATGTGACGGATATCAAGATCTAAGCCTAAGAAAAGTCCAATCGGCGCTGTTGCTCCTAAAAAAACACCAAACCAAAAATTGGAAATGATTCCCGCCCAGTTTTTGGAATAATAAATTGACAGCCTCTTGGCAACACTCTGCCCGAAAAAATAATTAATCAAAGGATTTTTAGCAATTCTTCTAGGAATCTGATAAAACACAGAATTATTACTGATATTCCCGGAAATAACCCCAGAAATAAAAAGAAAGACACCTGCAATACAAGCATGCAAGATTGCTTTGGATTGAAACGGATCCAAATCATGAAGAAGTTTCCCCGATTTCTCAAAAGCAAAATTCTGTTTGAAAAGAATCTCTAATCCATAAATAATGATTAATGAAACCGGAAACGATAACAGAACATTTCCTACAAATGCAATAAACTGTGATCTGAATAACTGCGAAACAACATGCGCAAATTCTATATAAGTATTTCGGTTATCACCCTCCGACAGTACTTTTGCCATGGTTGCGGCAGTCATTGCAGGCTGTTTTGTCGCTAGTGTAAAATGCATCAGATAGATCATTACAAATCCCATCGCATAATTCATAGAAAACAAAAATGCATGTGCAAAATCACTTGTCGGTATATAGCTGTAAAGCATTTTCAAAACACAAAGCGCACCTACGATAACACCACCACCCGAAGCCTTCCAAAACATTTTCATATAAGCTTTGAAAGTTGATGTGATATAATGGGTTCCCGTTTCAGCAGTGTGATTAGTAATAAGATGCGACATGAGTCTTGTACTGTCGGAAACAAGATCCCTGAGATTATTCTTATGCGACTTATATTTCAGAATATTGAAAAATAACTGCTTAGAATTGATTAAATAATCTTTTTCTTCATCGATTACGAATAGTTTGATAATATCCGACATCCTTTGCAGCTGTTGCCTGATCTTAAGTAATGCCTGATTGGTCTTACTGGAGATTCCGTACTTCGAAGAATTTTTGAAAGCTATATTCACAAACTCCTGACATTGATCCAGGTAGATTTTGGTTTGTTTATAAATCTCATCTGTTGACGAGAGATGGAAGTCAGGATTATCTTTGTATTGGGCATTCAGAATATCGAATTCATTTTGTAATGCCAGAAATGGATTATCGAAGTTCCTGTATTCCGGAACCATTTTCATCACTTCTACATCCAGCGCATTACCTATAACACGCCAGGCCAGAATATTAATCGAAAAAAGCAACTCCTTTTTAACATGCGGATGATCAATAAACCTGTCAATTCTCAACAGCCGAAATAATTCATCAACTTTATCTTCGGGAGAATTCTGAAAAAACTGAAGATCTTTTTTTGGCGTTACCAAAACATTATCGACAAGATACCAAATGGTTTTCTCGTTTTCTATTGGCGGCAAAACCTTGTTAAGAATTCTCTTTTTGAATTCCGGATAGAAAGCGTTCTCAGAAAGAATATCAGCTTCCGTTAAAGATAAATTAAAAGGCCTGTCTTTGAAAACATTGAAAATATAATAGATCAGATTTTCTTTTATCAGCTCATTATCTTTAAGATAGGCAGTGAAAACACCCAAATCCTCTTCCTTAAGACTTGTGATGATTTCTGATAAAGGTTGTAAAGACAAGGTTTCATTCCTTTCACTGAAGTAATTTTTTAAAATTACACTGAAACTGTCTTTTCTGAATAATCTGATCGCCATATTACTACAAAAGTAATTATTTCAAAACAATATTGTTCATTTGGCGCATGATCCAATTATGTTTTTTGTTAAGATAGGCACTTGGATTTTTGGGATCGTATTTTTTAGGGTTTGGCAAAACAGCTGCAATCCATGCTGCTTCGCTTTTCGTGAGATCTTTTGCAGGCTTGTTGTAATAATACTGAGCCGCAGCTTCTATCCCAAAAACACCTTGCCCCATCTCTATAGAGTTAAGATATCTTTCCAGAATAATATCCTTTCCCCAGACTTTTTCTATGATAAATGTGTAAACTGCCTCCAGGCCTTTTCTGAACCAGCTTCTACCCTGCCAAAGAAAAATGTTTTTTGCAGTTTGTTGAGAAATAGTGCTACCACCTCTTACAACTTTTCCTTTTTTGTCGTTTTTCTTAATTGCTTTTTCAATTTGCTTATAATCGAAACCATTGTGATTAAAAAATAATTGATCTTCTGAAGCGATAACTGCTCTTTTAATATTATTTCCCATATCGTCATAGGAAACATAATCACGTTTCAATTTCCCATACTTGACGAGTCCGCCAATTTGGGTAATTGTGATAGGAGGATTAAAAAATATACCGAAAATAATGAAAAGTATATTGGCTATAACCAGAATAAAAAACAGTTTCTTGATGAACTTCCACATTTTAAAAAAAGAAATTTTTAGCGAAAATAAAACAAAAATATATTTATCCTGTCAAAATTACCTCAAGAAGACAATCAGAAATCACTGTTTAATTTAGAAAACTTTTATTGGAAGCTGAGATCCAGAATTTTACAAAGAAGCGAAATAATCATTATAATAAAGAAAAACAAGAAATCATAAAAACCGAAACTCTTAAACTTATTAACGTCATTATTTTTTTGATTTTCTTTGTAACGACGGGTTAATTCTTGCCGATCATCCCATCTTGTTTTGAAGGAATTTCTATGATTCATCATTTATCCGAACTAGTATTTTTGGTTGTTATTTTTATAATTCCGGTTTGGGGACTGCAAATATTTAAAAAAATATTGAAATAAAAATAATTTTCATAGAAAAATATAAAAATTTAACACTATCCTTCAAGTGAATAAAAAAGTATTAAAATATAATTATCATATATTTAATACAATCTTTGACAAATAGATAAAGAATAATTTATATTTGAATTATAAAAAAGAGATAAGAATCAGGCTGATTTTGAATACTTTGAAAAACTTTAATTATTAAACAGAATCTATGATCCTGAAATAATGAAACAAAAAAAACTCACAACCAATAAATGATTGTGAGTTCTGTGAGCGCGAAAGGATTCGAACCTTTGACCGTCTGCTTAGAAGGCAGATGCTCTATCCAGCTGAGCTACGCACCCTTAAGTTTTGTAAATTAAAAAATTCCCGAAGGAATTCTTTAATTAATGTCGGGGCGGCAGGATTCGAACCTGCGACCTCCTGGTCCCAAACCAGGCGCGATGACCGGACTACGCTACGCCCCGAAGATTTTCTAATGCGGAGGGTAAGGGATTCGAACCCTTGCGACCCTTTCGGGTCGACAGTTTAGCAAACTGCTCCATTAACCACTCTGGCAACCCTCCTTTTAGAAATATTTTGATGATCGTTATCTGCTCAATTGCGAGTGCAAATATAGAACAGTTTTCGTTATCTCCCAAATTTTTTTCTTCATTTTTTTTCATATTTTTGAATCAAAATAAACTGTAAACACCCATCAATATGCGTAATTCACTATATCTCACAGCCTTAGGAATGATAATTATTTCCTGCGGTTCTCAGCAAAAAACCGTAAAAAATAAAATTACAACAATACCAAACGCTCCAAAACCTGTGGTGACTGAAAAAAAACCACAGATAAAGGAAGATGAAGGAGAATATTACAAAGTCAATATTGCGGATATTACGAAGAATGATAATACCATAAGTTACGGTTCCATTGTAAGTGCAAACCCGGCCGGATACAAAGTCACTAAAACTTATTTCCCTGCCATCGGTCAAAACTTTCGTCAACGGTATGTGATTTTGCATTACACGGTTCTTAATGATGAAAAATCTATCTCTACGCTGACTCAGCAATCTGTAAGTGCACATTATCTGGTCAGCACACTTCCTGATAAAGAAATCTATCAGATCGTGGACGAAAATAAAAGAGCTTACCATGCCGGAATAAGCTTCTGGAGAAAAGATCAGCAACTGAATGACACTTCAATTGGAATCGAAATTGTTAATCTTGGTTACACCACAGATTCGCTAAATAACCGTGTTTTCTATCCTTATCCGGAAGAGCAGTTCAGAAAAGTAGCTGCCCTGGTAAAAGACATTGTCACGAGATACAATATCCCGGCAACTAATATCTTAGCTCATTCGGATATTGCGCCGACAAGAAAACAAGATCCCGGCCCGCTTTTCCCATGGAAAAGACTCTATGATGAATATCAAATCGGAATGTGGTATGATGAAACGGCAAAACAGAATTTTTTAACTCAAATTGCTTCCACAACTGACCTCACAACACAGTACAACAATCCTGAATTCGTTTCTAAAATCCAGCAGCAACTGGTTCAGTTTGGTTACGCACTGACAGTGAATGGTGTCTGGGATAAATCCACGAAACAAACGATTGAGGCTTTCCAATTTCATTTCCGACCTTCTAACTACAGCGGAATTATGGATGCGGAAACCTGGGCGATTTTGCAGGCTTTGATTCAGAAATATCCGCAAAAATAAAAATAGTAAAGCCTCGAAAAATAATTTTCGAGGCTTTACTTTATATTATAAAATCTTACTTACTCAACAACAGAGAAACCCATTCTTCCCTTTGTAATTTCTTCTCTAGTTTCAGATTTTTCTCTGTGCAAACTTCCAAAATATCATCCACATCAAAGAAACAAAGTCCGGACAATAACAATTTTCCGCCATCTTCCAAAACGGAAACATAAGTAGGAATATCGGAAATCAGAATATTTCTGTTGATGTTCGCCAGAATAATATCAAATTTTTCCTTACCAAGATTATCAGCAGTTCCCAATTCGATATCCAATTCCACATTGTTGCGTTCTGCATTTTCTTTAGAATTTTCTACAGACCATTCGTCGATATCAATGGCAACAGTTCTTCCCGCACCTTTTTGTTTCGCAAAAATGGCTAAAACCGAAGTTCCGCAACCCATATCCAAAACTCTCTTGTTCCCCAAATCCATATCCAGCATCTGTTGAATCATCAAATGCGTCGTTGGATGATGGCCAGTCCCAAAAGACATTTTTGGCTGGATCACAATCTCATGCATATTCGGATTCGGCTCATGAAATTCTGCCCGGATGAGGACTTTGTCTTCCACATTAATGGGCGAAAAATTCTTTTCCCATTCCTCGTTCCAGTTGATATTCGGCATTTCCTCGTAAGAATAAGTGATGGTCACATCTTCATTCTGTAACAGCGGAATAGACTTTAAATCATCTTCATTAAAAATATCTTTCTGAATATATCCCAGAACGCCGTCATACTCTTCCGTGAAGCTATCAAAACCGATTTCGATCAGTTCCGCCATCAATATTTCGTTCCACGGTTGTAGAGGTTTTATTTTGAAATTGAATTCTAAGTACGCTGCCATTATATAATTTTTTACAAATTTAGGTTAAAACCACAAAGGCACAAAGTTTTCACAAGCACACATAAAACTTTGTGAACCTTGTGTAGCGCTTAGTGTCTTTGTGGTTAATATTCTAGTTCATTTTAATCTGATAAGTCACTCCAACGTGGAACCAACGTCCAGGCATCGGAACCAGATTGGTCTCTATGTATTTTGTATTCGTCAAATTGTTGATGAGCACATAAAAATTAAAATCTTTGTATCGGAAATTGAGCTGTTCATCCAGCGTATTGTAACTTCCGAGATTCACTCGCTCCGTGTATCTGTAAATCAACTGGTTGCTAAAAAATTTCAAAAACTTCACATTGATTTCGCCAATCAATTGATGTCTTAGATTCTGCAACGCATACCGGGACAGTTCTTTATTTTTATATTGATTGTCAAGATAAGTATAATTCAATCTATAATTTAAAAAGTCAAATAATTGATGTCTGAATTCCGTCTCAAAACCTTTCAGATTGATTTTCCCAACATTTTCCGCAGTCCAGATACTTTCAGGAGTTGGTTTCAGCCAGTCGATTCCATTATGTGTGTTTCTGATAAAACCACTGACTTTCGCTAATATTTTCTGATTCTGGAATCGGTAACCTAATTCTGAGGATAGTGCACTTTCAGGAATCAGATTTGGATTTCCTTTTTCAGTCGGGCTCACATAATACAAATCCGTGAAAGTCGGGATTCTGAAACCTTTTGAAACTGCACCGAAAATCTTATGATTTGGACTAAAAATATAACCAACATCCACCCCTGGATAAAAGAAATTATCGCCCGAATAATTGGCCCAACTTGCTCCAGGATTAATTTCTAACTTCTGATTAAAAAATTTGAATTGATGATCAAAAAACACCTGCGTTACATCTCTTTTTCTCTCCCCAAGGTTACTGCTGGTCAAAAATTCTTTTCTATAATCAACACCAAAATTCGTAATCCCAAGTGAAGATTCGTAAGACAAATTGACGGTTCCACCAGCATTGTTGCCAATGTGCATATTCCTGTAAAACGCCGGATTATCACGCTTCAGCAGATACATATCCTGACCTCTGCGCCAGTAAAGACTGGAGTTGAGTGACAGTTTACCAAATTGCTGCTGATACTGCAGACTCACCACAGACGCCTGAGTTTCCTCATATTGGTTGGTATAAGTTGGCGACGCATAGAAACCGTTGGCGCCAAATTTCTTCTCAGAAAAACCAGCCTGCAAGCTTAAACTTCCCTCGTTCAGTTTTAATTTGTTCTGATAAAAAACATTCCTGATTTGATAATCTGTATTATACCGATAACCATCCGAAGCGCCATTGCTCACCGTCAGAAGATTGGTAAATTTCTCCGAACCAAACGTTGCAGAAGCTGATAAATCATAAGTCTTGAAATCGCCACCTTGGGCTTTGATCGTCACTTTTTCTTCAGCAGAAGATTTCGTAACAATATTGATGACACCTGCGAAAACATTCTGACCGTAGAGTTTTGCCGATGAACCTTTCATAATTTCAATCCTTTCAACCGCCGAAATATCAAACGGAATATTGAATGTGTTATGACCCGTCTGAGAATCATTCATTCTGATGCCGTTTATCAAAATTAAAACCTGCTCAAAAGAACTTCCCCGAATCGAAATATCGCTCTGGACACCATTAGAACCTCGTCTTCTGATATCCAATCCAGAATGGAATTGCAGCAATTCATCAATACTCGTTGCTGGACTGTTCTCGATTTGTTGCCTGGTAATGACCGTCACATTCTCATTCACATCATTATACGGAATCGATAAAAACCGACCTTGTAAATTCACTTCATCTATAGCTTTTTCCTGATTTTGTCCAAATCCGTTAATCGACAAAACAATGACGGATAAAGCCATTACAGTTTTTTTCATAGTTTAAAATTTCCTTTCAGATAATCGGGCGCAAATATAGAGATTAGCCAAATTCTCCACCTATAATTCTACTGAAAATTGAATTATAACCAACCTCAACTAGTTCTGACGTACCTGTAACAGGTTCAACAAATATCATTTTGTGGTTCTCTAAGTGCCTCCGACCAGCTACTTAAGTACCCAGGGACACTTATACCAATCGCTAAAGCCGGTTCTGAAATGGTTTCAACCACTTACCTAAGTGGTCATAGCCACTCGCACAACCACCTACAACCATTTCGGAACCGGTTACAACCACTTGAGTAACCACCTTTTGCCATTTCGGAACCGCCCTTTACCTGGATGATAACCGGCTATAACCACTTAAGAACCGGTCTCAACCATTTATATAACCACCCACAACCATTTCGGAACCGGCTATACCCTGGTTAGGAACCACCCTTACCCCCCTTCCGAACCACCCCTTCCGAACATATAAACAACACAATATCAAATCATTAAAAACAAATCAAATCCCATAAGGGATGACCTGTTAGTAGACAACACATACGCACTAATCAGAGCTCCGTAGGAGCGACCTATTGGATACATTTAACAGGTCGCTCCGATGGCGCTTGTCTGTGAAAATCCTATTGCTTCTATTAACAGAACGTTCCTACGGAACTATAAAAACAGTTCCGATTTTTGTGATTTTATTGTGATTATTTTAATCCAAAAACTTACCCGAAAACGATTAAATTTTGCGTAATTTTGTGGGTCTTATTTTTACTATGGCTACAACAACCGACATCGATATCAAGAAATTTCTTTTCGTTAAAAACGCACACCTTAACAATCTGAAAAACATCGACGTTCTGATTCCAAAGAACAAATTGATCGTGATTACAGGTGTCTCCGGAAGTGGAAAATCATCTCTGGCTTTCGACACGATCTATGCGGAAGGGCAAAGGCGTTATGTGGAAAGTTTGAGCTCCTACGCACGTCAGTTTTTAGGTAAATTGGAGAAACCAAAGATTGATGATATCAAAGGTTTGGCGCCATCAATTGCAATTCAGCAAAAGGTGATTTCGTCCAATCCGCGTTCTACGGTGGGGACTTCTACGGAGATTTACGATTATATGAAATTGCTGTACGCCAGAGTCGGAAGAACTTATTCACCTGTTTCCGGAGAGGAAGTAAAGAAAGACAGCGTAACGGATGTGATTGATTTCATCAAGGCTTCCAAAAAAGATTCCACCTTTTTATTGTTGACGCCATTGACATTTGAAGTGAAAGATTTTGCTGAATTGCTAAAAACTCTTAAAGTTTCGGGATTCACAAGGTTGGAAGTGAACGGCAATATTGCAGGGATTGAGGATTTGGAAAGTTTCGGTTTCAAGCCGGAAAAGGATATGACTATTAATCTTGTGATTGACAGATTTAGCTATGAGGAAGATGAGAATTTCTTACAAAGATTAGCAGATTCTATCCAAATGGCTTTTTACGAAGGGCACGGCTATTGTTCACTTAAAAATACAGACACCGGAAAAATCCGTGAATTTTCCAATAAATTTGAACTGGACGGCATCGTTTTCAACGAACCAAATGTTCATTATTTCAGCTTCAACAATCCTTACGGCGCTTGCCCGGCTTGCGAAGGTTATGGAAAAGTGATTGGGATTGATGAAGATTTAGTCATTCCGAATAAAAATCTTTCGGTTTATGAAGATGCAGTCGCTTCCTGGAAAGGTGAAAGTATGAGCGAATGGAAAAAGGATTTCATCAAAAAAGCTAAAGATTTCCCGATACATAAGCCTTATTATCAATTAACCAAAGAGCAGAAACAATATCTTTGGAAGGGCGACAAAACGAGAAATTTCCCTAGCATTGATAATTTCTTCAAAATGCTGGAGGAAAATCTATATAAAATCCAGTATAGAGTAATGCTTTCGCGTTACCGTGGAAAAACCATTTGTCCAACCTGTGAAGGATTACGGTTGAGGGAAGAAACAAGCTGGGTAAAAATCGACGGACATAATATTCAGTCTTTGATTGAGTTGCCTTTGGACGAATTGCTTCCTTTAATAAAAAGCTTAAAACTCAACGACCACGACGGAGAAATAGCAAAACGATTGACTTACGAAATCGAAACAAGACTGGAATTTTTGACTAAAGTTGGTTTGGGTTATCTGACCTTAAACAGGACATCGAACACGCTTTCCGGAGGAGAAAGTCAGAGAATTAATCTGGCGACAAGTTTAGGAAGTTCTTTGGTTGGTTCGATTTATATTTTGGATGAGCCAAGCATCGGTCTGCACTCTCGAGATACGGAAAACCTGATCGGTGTTTTGAAACAATTGCGAGATTTAGGAAATACCGTGATCGTTGTTGAACACGATGAAGATGTGATGCGAGAAGCGGATTACATTATTGATATTGGTCCGGAAGCGGGTTATCTCGGTGGAGATTTGGTTTTCAGTGGTGATTATAAAGAAATGCTAAAAGCAGATACTTTGACCGCAAAATATCTGAATGGGGATTTGGAAATCGAAGTTCCTGCAAAACGAAGAAAAACAAAAGAATACATCGCAATAAAAGGTGCTCGTCAAAACAACCTGAAGAATGTTGACGTCAATGTTCCATTGGAATGTCTGACAGTTATCACTGGCGTTTCCGGAAGCGGAAAATCGACTTTGATGAAAGAAGTGATGACGAATGCGATTCAGATTCAACTCGGAATGGGTGGAAAAAAAGCAGATTATGATTCGGTGGAATTTCCTTCAAAATTGATTCAGAATATCGAATTGATTGACCAAAATCCAATCGGAAAATCGTCACGTTCCAATCCTGTAACGTATCTGAAAGCCTATGATGACATCCGTGACCTTTTTGCAAAACAGAAATCTGCAAAAGTTCAAGGTCTGAAACCGAAGCATTTTTCTTTCAACGTAGATGGCGGAAGGTGTGACGAATGTAAAGGCGATGGTGTAATCACAGTATCAATGCAGTTTATGGCCGACATCGAATTGGAGTGTGAACATTGCCACGGCACACGTTTCAAAAAAGAAATTCTTGAAATCAAATACGACGAGAAAAACATTTCCGATATTCTTCATATGACGGTTGACGAAGCTCTTGAGTTCTTCAAGGAAAACCACGAAGAAAAAATCGCAACCAAACTAAAACCACTTCAGGATGTTGGTTTGGGTTATCTGCAATTAGGTCAGTCCTCTTCTACTCTTTCCGGAGGTGAAGCTCAGAGAGTGAAGCTGGCATCGTTCCTTGTGAAAGGTGTAACGACAGAAAAAACCTTGTTTGTTTTTGACGAACCTTCAACCGGTTTGCATTTCCACGATATTAAAAAGTTACTAAAATCGCTTCAGGCATTGATAGAATTAGGACATTCAGTGGTGGTAATTGAGCATCAGCCGGATATTATCAAATGTGCCGACCATATCATTGACGTTGGTCCAAATGCCGGAAAATACGGCGGCGAGATTGTTTTCACAGGAACACCGGAAGATTTGATTAAAGAGAAAAAGTCTTTTACGGCGAAGTATATCAAAGAAAGACTCGATTAAAAGAGTTATCCACAAAAAAATGTGGATAAGTATGAAATTTTAACATTTAGTTTACAAATGGTATGGTTTTTATTTCTAAATTTACAATAGAGATTTAGGAAATGATTACAAAATTTGCTTTTGACCCAATCGGAATTACTCAAATTAAATTTGATATAAAAATTTAAAGGATAGCATTGTCGGCTGTCCTTTTTTGTTGTTGTCTAACTAAAAAAATGAGATGTTTTATCTACTGAACCGGCTTCTAAAGAGTCGGTTCTTTCATTTCGTAAAGGCTTCGACTCTGCTCCACCTGACAATTCTTATTATACATTTAATACTAAAAGTGTCACACTGAGCGAAGTCGAAGTGCTTTGAATTACAAAAAAAGACTGCCTCTTTCGAAACAGTCCTTCTTTTCATTTTTTACGATTTATTTATTTAGCAGCATTCACATTGATCCCAATTTCGATGTCTTTGCTGATCATCCATTCAGCAGGATCCGTTTCATCCGTCCCGAATTTGATTCCCCAATCTGCTCTGTTGACTGTAAATTTAGCTTCGATAGCCGCTTTACCTTCGGCAACAGTCACTTTTGCAGGGAAAGAAACATTAAGCGTTTTTCCTAACAATGTCAAGTTTCCGCTCACCGTTTTGTTAGCACCCGCGACTGCATCTTTTGGAAGTTCGCCAGCCAAATCCGCAACAGAAGTGATTTTGAAATCAGAAGTTGGATTCTTACTAACGTTGAAGAAATCTTCATTTTTCAAGTGCGCTTCCAGGTCAGCCGGCTTTTTGTCAGCCTCCGTTACAGATGCAGGGTCAACTTTCAATGTGGTCATATCAATAACGAAATCACCTGAAGTTACCGCATCATTTTCAACTGTAATTTCTCCAGATTTCAGGTTAAGTGTTCCCCATCTTGGTGCAAAACCTCCCTTGTGGAAAGCTTTCCAATCCACTTTTGATGTAGCCAAATCTACTTTGTAAGCTTCACCGGTTTTTGCTGCAACTTCCTGTGCATCTTTCACCGTTTCTTTTTTGTCGTTACAAGCTGTGAACATCAAAGCAGCGCCTGCCAATGCCAATACTGTTAATTTTTTCATAGATAATATTTTAAATTAATATTGATTTTTCTTTCAGCAAAAATAAGACCTTAAATATTGACACAACATTGATGTACATCAAGAAACGTTTTTTCTAAACCACAAAGGCACAACGTTTTTTCACAAGGTTCACAAGTTAAATAGTTGTGTTCTTAGTGAGACCTTTGTGTCTTTGCGGTTAAATTCTATTCAAATTCTTTTGAAACACCCAATCCAAACAACGCAAAATCGTAGACTGCAGGGTCATCTGCATTATATTTTCTGAGAATCGAATCCAATTCTTCAACTGCTTTCCAATCGTTTTGTTTTCTGGTTAATATTCCTAATTTTCTGGAAATATTTGCCGTGTGAACATCCAAAGGAACAGAAAGATATTTTGCATCAATTTTTTCCCAAATTCCAAAATCAACGCCTTTTTTATCTTTCCGAACCATCCATCGCAAAAACATTATTAACCTTTTGGAAGCCGAATTTTTGTAAGGCGAACTGACGTGTTTTTGTCCACGATGTTTTTCAGAAATGAAATGATTACGGAAACGTTCAATCGAATGAGAAAAATTGGTTTCATTTTCAATAATTAGAAATACATCTTCCAGACTTTCAAATTGGTTATAAATTCTTTTAAAATTCTTCAGGAAGAAAATAAAATCTTCGTGATTGAAAGTTCTGTGAATAGCTTTTACAGGAATTTTATTCAAATCAGAATCTGTAAAATTCATTACGAAATCGTATGGTGAATTCCCCATCAATTCCATCATTTTATTGGCATCATTGATAATCGATTTTCGGTTTCCCCAGGCAATGCTTGCAGATAGAAACCCCGAAATTTCGATATCCTGCTTCAAAGAAAAACGATGCGGAATCTGAATGGGATCATTGGTAATAAAATCCGGTGAATTGTAGAGTTCTGCTTTTTCATTCAGCAAATCGAAGATGTCTTTTTCTTTCAAATTCATTATTCAAAAATACGAAATTGTTATATCGCAAAGTCGCAGGAAATTATTGTTATTATGCAAAAAAGTCGCAAAGTTCTTATTGAAAACATTTGCGACTTAATAAATTAATGATTTAAAATCTAATATCTAGACTCTAATACCTAACTTCTCTTTGTCTATCTTCCAATCACTTCAGTAATTGGTTTTCCAACGGCACCACTTGGGAATTCGATGTGAAGTAATGCGGAGATTGTTGGCGCAATATCTGTCATATAATAATCACCATTGCTCTCGCCATGTTTGATTCCCCAACCCATAAAAATCAATGGAATATGTGAATCGTAGGAATTCCAAACGCTGTGTGTTGTTCCTTTTTTAGCATAAGTCGGCAACATTCCATCGTGAGAAATGATTTGTATATCACCGCTTCTCTGCCAGTTATAACCATTAATCGCTCGGGATTTTATCGGTTCCGGAATCGCTGACGAACCAATCTTCTTCAAATCCACAGCGTACAAAACTCTTGGATCTTTGTTAAGATTGTCTATAATTGTAGCCTTGATAGCTTCTTCATCCAGATTTTTTTCTTTGATGAGACTCTGATTCAAATAGATCTGATAATTATCGATTCCGAGAATCAATTTAGAATTGGCATATTTCTTTTCCAATTCTGCTCCCAGATTTTTTTCCATTCCTTCATCAAAGAAACCGCCTAGAATTTTGTTGGCTCTCAGGAACCCTTCCGCATTTGCTCCACCATGATCAGCAGACAGAAAAATCAAATAATTGTTCTTACCAACTTTCTCATCCAACATTTTGAAAAACACCGCCAAATCTCTGTCCAATCTGATGTAAGTATCTTCCACCTCGATGGAATTTGGTCCATAAGAATGTCCTATATAATCCGTTGAAGCCAGGTTAATAGCCAGAAAATCTGTTTCAGTTCCTTTTCCTAAGGCATAATTATCCAAAGCCGCTTCAGCAAATTTTAGTGTCAAAGTATTTCCAAAAGGTGTCGTTCTGATAACGCCTTTTTTAGTCGCATAATCTGATAAAAGATTTTTATAAGGAAAAACCGGTTCTTTTGCCGTTCCTACAGGAAATTCCCACTCGACATTATCAACCGTACTTTCAGTATATTGATTAATTGGCAAAGCTGTTTCCCAACCGTTAGCCAATAATTTTTCCGGAACTTTCTGGTCGTTGAAAACTTTTACCCATTTTGGCAACTCATTCATATAATAAGAACTTGTGATGAAGTTTCCGGCAGAATCGTCAAACCAAAAAGCGCCAGTCGGATTGTGACCTGCCGGCAAAATCGATGCGCGGTCTTTCAAAGAAACGCCAACGACTTTTGACCTGAAATTACTTGCGATTCTTAGCTGGTCTGTAACTGTAGTTGACCAAAGATTTTTCGGAGAATGACTTCCATTTCTTCTATTATCCGTTCCAACGGGATTGACACTGTCATCGGTTGTACAATAAACGTTTTTTCCTGTCGCTTTATCCGTCCAGTCGTTCCCGGCAATCCCATGAATGGAAGGCACAGAACCTGTATAAATGGAAGTATGACCGATAGCTGTAACAGTTGGAATATAAGGAATATGAACATTATTGAATGAATAACCTTCTCCCAATAATCTCTTGAAACCGCCTTCTCCAAATTTCTTTTCAAAACGGTAGAGATAATCCCAACGCATCTGGTCGACGACTAATCCTACAACTAATTTTGGTCTTTCTCCCGAATTTAATTTTGATTTCTGAGCATTTATATTTCCAATTGTGGCCACCGCCAAAACGAAAATCTGAATTTTCCTGAACATTGATTTACTTTTAATTGAGTCCCAAATTTACATCTTTCAAAAGTTTTGGGATGTGAAATTTTATTAAAGTTTAGTTGAAAGTTTTACACAAAGGCACAATGCATCATCTTAAATCAAATGTTTTAAGGCACAACGGACTCCAACTTCGCTCAGTCTGACAGCTTTGATACAATTTAATTCTACATTTTATCAATCTGAGCGGAGATGGAGATTTTACAATAGTCCAAAAATAAAAAGAACGAGCAATTGCCCGTTCCATTAAATATAAAATTTAACAATTCTATTTTCCGCCGCCTGAGTTTTTCTCGACATCGGTTTTAGTATTTTCTTTTACCTTTTGATTTCCGAAACGTTTTACAAAGGTGAGCGAGAATCCATACCAATCCCATTTGTTGTAATTTCGAATCATCCCTGTTGAACTGTAAGTCGTATTGTCTACACTTGGCCTTTTAAAAATGTTCATCAACTGTAAGCTGGTTTCGATTTGAGAATTCGGGAAAATCTTGGTTACAGAGATGTTATGAAAGAAATTGTATTTATTCGCAACAGAGTTTCCGTAATTCTGATTATCAACACTGAACCATCCACTGATATTGATGTTCTTATTGAATAGATTAGTATAAGAAAGATTGGTAGAACCACCGATATAACTGATATAGTTGTTTTCCTGATTCAGTTCATTTTTTCTATTGAAATCGCTGTTATCAATATAATACCAACCGATTCCGAAATTGACATTCAGTTTATTTTTGAATAGGTTCTGATTCGTATTGGCAAAAAGATAAAATTTCTCAACCTTTCCTTTGAAATTTTCCGAGACTGAAATTGTTTTTCCGTCTTCTTCTACAAATTTGTTCCAATAATCCTGGTCTGTAAACATATATCTTGCTGATAAAAAATACTTTTTGAATAAACCGAACTTCAGTACTACTCTATCACTTGGATTAGGAAGCAAGTCCATATTTCCTCGGTAGTACATCCCATTATTTCCGGGCAAAACAAACGGGTTGAATTCCGAATACCAAGGTCTCCAAAGGCTGTGATTGTATGTCAGACTCAAATCATAGTTCGGTGAAAAAGCATACTTCAGTAAAAGATTGGGCATAAAAGTTCCGTAAGAATTTTTTCTTTCATTAGCATTTTCACTGATTTTGTAATCAATATGCTCATATCGCAAACCTACCCGTGTCTCAAGCTTTTCAAAAAAGGTTTTGCTATAAGTGAAATAAAGTGAATTGATATTGTCTTTATATTGGAAATCACTGATTGCATTATTAGTATTATTCAAAAAATCAAAATAATTATTTGGAATTACATTATTATTAAAATCAATTTTCCCACCAACTTCCAGGGTTCCGCCATTTTTCCCCAAAGGTGTTGTATAATCTACCTTTACGTAATAATTCCTGGTCTGATTATAAGAATCGATTCTATAAAAATTTGGAATCAAAGCTGTTTCATTGAAAATAGTATTTCCGTTATCAGAATCATAATTGATTCCTAAGTTGACATCCAGAATTTTATTTTTCTCCTTGTCGTAATATTTGTAGAAGAGATTGGTACCAAGCGTTTTCGCAACTGAAGATTTTGTTAAATCCTGAACAAAAGTATCTTGTAAAACATTATCTACATAAGTTGTACCTCCGGAATTGGAAGTAGAGTTTCTTTTTCCCTGATAATATTCCAGCACAAGCCCTACATTATTTTTATCATTGAGCTCAAACTCTGAAGTTGATGATACCGAAGGATTTTTATTTTTAAAGATACTTTCTGCATCAATATTTTTTACTGTTTTGGTATCATAAATAGTATTGACTGAAGAATTTTGTGTGATAAAAATATTGTCTCCATAACTTCCTCCAAACGTCTGGGTGAAATTCTTTTTATGGTAATTAAGATTCAAACTTCCGTATTGGTTGTTTTTCGTATTCTGAGTATTGGTCAAGGAAATACTTCCCTTCATACCTTCATCATCGCGTTTTTTCAGAACGATGTTGATCACTGCGCCGGTCGCTTCATAACGGGAAGAAGGACTTGTAATGACTTCAATTTTCATTAGGTTGTCTGCAGGAATTGTTTTGAGATATTCCTTCAGTTCCTTACCTGTAAAAACCGATTTTCGGTCGTTGATGTAAACCGTCACAGATTCTCCTTCCGCTCTCACATTATCATTGTTATCGATGCTAACCAGCGGCGTCATTCTCACAATATCCCAAGTGGTATTTCCTGCCAGAATAGAACTGTTTTCGACATTAAACACGGTTCTGTCGGCTTTACTTTGGACAGTCGGTTTTTTGGCGATAACGGTGACAGCTTCTATTTCTTTGGATTTGAGAGTATCTTTGTTTTGTGCGAAAGAAATTGTAATTGATAATAATCCTAATAAGGATAAGGCTGACTTCATTGTTATTTTGTTTTAGTTATAAGACAACTACTTTACCATATTTGTTACATCTAGAATCAATTAAATTTATATTAATTCGAATTTTAATTAAATTTGGAAAAACATATTCTTAAAATGAATTCAAAAGTTGACGAACACATCAATCAGTCCAAACAATGGAAAGACGAGATGAAGGCATTGAGAACTATTATCCTGGATTGCCAATTGACAGAGGATTTCAAATGGGGAAAACCCTGTTATTCTTTTCAAGGTAAGAATATTGTAATTATACAAGGCTTCAAAGATTACTTTGCACTTTTGTTCTTCAAAGGCGGATTAATGAAAGATTCCGGACATCTTCTTGTGAAAATGGGAGAAAATACGCAAGCTGGAAGACAAATGCGGTTTCAAAATGTTCAGGATATTTTGGATAAAAAGTCAATTATTAAAGATTATATTTTTGAAGCTGTTGAAATTGAAGAACGTGGCGAAAAAGTGGAAATCAAAAGAGAAGCAACACCAGTTCCCGAAGAATTTCAAATCAAACTAAATGATAGCCCCGAGCTGAAATCTGCGTTCGAATCTTTGACACCCGGAAGACAACGAGCTTATCTTTTTCATTTTTCCGCACCAAAACAATCCAAATCAAGAGAATCCAGAATAGAAAAATCAATCCCAAATATATTGAAAGGTAAAGGGATGAATGATTGACAATATTTTAAGTCTCGCTGATTTTTCAAATTTTGCAGATTTACAAAAAACTAAAGTTTTGCTTAATTCATTAAATCTGCGAGAGAAATATTTTTATCTAACACAATTAATCAATATGAAAAATAAACCTCAGCTTTCAGCAGAAGAACAGAAAGAATTAATCAAAACATTGAAAACCCGTTTTGAGAAAAATCCGAAGCGCCACGAAAATATCCAATGGGAAAATGTTCAGAAAAAACTAGAATCTAATCCCGGAAAATTGTGGTCACTTAACGAAATGGAAAGAACCGAAGGCGAACCAGATGTTGTTGGTTACGATAAAAAAACAGACGAATATCTTTTCATAGATTGTTCTGCAGAAAGTCCAAAAGGCAGACGAAGTCTTTGCTATGACCGAGATGCGCTGAATTCCAGAAAAGAACATAAACCTGTGAATAGTGCAATAGATATGGCCAATGAAATCGGAATCGAAATTTTAAATGAAGAACAATATCGCCAATTACAAACGCTTGGCAATTTTGATTTGAAAACATCGAGCTGGCTAAAAACACCTGACAACATCCGAAAACTAGGTGGTGCTGTTTTCTGCGACAAACGCTATGATACAGTTTTTCTCTATCATAATGGTGCAGAATCTTATTACGCTGCGAGGGGTTTCCGTGGGGTTTTGAAAGTTTGAAACTAATATAAATTATGAAGCCGTTTAATTATAATTATTCTGATTTCGATCTTGTAAAAACTATTGCGCTCACTTTTCCCGGCACCGAAGAAAGTATTTCTCACGAAGCAACACCTTCGGTAAAAGTGAAAGGAAAACTAATGTGCCGGCTTCACGACAGCGGTCAATTTATTCCTATCCGTATCGGCTTTGATGCAAGAAATCATTATCTGGAAAGATTTCCTGAAATTTTTCATTTGCCTGATCATTTTAAAAATTACCCATATATATGTATGTGGAAAGATTGTCACGATAAGAAACTTATCGCAGAAGTTTTGGAAATTTCGTGGCGATCTTTGGCTACAAAAAAGCAGGTTAAGGATTTTGACACAAGCAAAAATTCGCTTGGCTAAATCATTAAGCACAATCCTTACAAACTCCTGTCAAAATACAGTTCACACTTTCCACAGAATAGCCTTTTTCTACAGAAAACTGAACAGCGACCGGCAAGCATTCTATCGTTTCGCATTTTGTACATCTAAAATGAAAATGGTGATCTGCAAGCTTTTTTTCATCACATTTGATGCAAACTGCGAAATACTGTTTCCCATCTTCAGCGACAATTCGATGGAGAATTCCGTCTTCGCAAAATCTATTTAAGACACGATAAACCGTTGCTCTGTCGATATTAATATTGACATTTTTCATAATAGCTTCCTGACTCATTGCTTTTTTCGAATCTGCTAGAACATTTAGAACGGCATCTTTTGTTGGTGTATTTCGTCTTTTCATCTTTATTAATGCGATGTGGTTGCAATAATAAAAATTAATCCTAACTTTGACAAGAAATAAGCATTTAAATTTTCATCCCGAAAAATATTTACCATAAAATCAAAATATGAAACAGGAAAATTCATTCGATGTCATTATAGTTGGCGGAAGTTATGCAGGTCTTTCTGCAGCAATGTCTTTGGGAAGGTCATTGAGAAAAGTTTTGGTCATCGATAGTGGAAAACCTTGTAATATACAGACACCATATTCTCACAATTTTCTGACGCAGGATGGAAAAACGCCAAAAGAAATTTCAACCATCGCAAAAGAACAAGTAAAAAAATATGATACTGTTGAGTTTTATGAAGGACTCGCAACAGAAGGCAAGAAGACAGAAAATGGATTTGAAATCAGAACAAAACGAGGTGAAGCATTCGAAGCTAAGAAACTCATTTTTGCAACAGGAATTGTAGATGATGTTCCTAATATCAAAGGATTTTGGGATTGCTGGGGAATTTCTTTAATCCATTGCCCTTACTGTCACGGTTACGAATTCAGAACTAAGAAAACCGGAATTATTGCTAACGGCGACCGTGGTTTTCATATCGCATCATTAGTTAATAATCTGACCAATGATTTGACAATTTTAACAAGAGGAAAAGCCGAATTCTCGGAAGAACAAACTCAAAAACTGAAACAAAATAACATCAATATCATCGAAACAGAAATAGATGAAATCCAGCATCAGAAAGGATATATAGAAAATTTGATTTTATCAGATGGCAAAAAACTGAATTTCGATGCAGTTTATGGTGCATTTCATTTTAAACAACATTCTGATATTCCCGGTGCTTTGGGCTGTGAATTTACTGAACACGGACATATTAAAATCGATAACTTGCAAAAAACAACTATTCCCGGAATTTTTGCCTGTGGTGATAACTCCTGTCCGATGCGTTCCGTTGCCAATGCTGTTTACACAGGCAATCTCACAGGTGCGATGGTTAATATGGAATTGACAAATGAAGGTTTTTAGTTCGGGACATTTGTGTAAATTTGGATTCAAACAATATTGAATGAAAAATACATTTTTATTTATCGCAGTTTCTATTGCTTTCACATTTTCTTGCAGTAAGGACAATAAAGAAACAATTGAAAATCCCAGAACCAATCCAGACAACAAAACAGAATTAAAAGCTGTAGGAAAAGCAAATTTAAAAGAAGAACCAACGATTAACTTATCAGAATACAGCAAGCTTACACCGATTGAAATCAAAGATTCTAAACAGAAAAATGTCTTCAAAAAATACGGAATAGAGTTCGGTGGCGTTTGTTATTCTTGCGACCTTGCTATTTTTAAAATTAATAAGAAGAGTTTTGATATTGTGGAACTTTGTGATGAGAAGAATGTCCACAGTTATAAGGATTTCAGTTATGAAAAGAAAGGAAATAGTTTAAAAATCAAAACACCGGAATCTACTTTTATTTTTACACAAGTTGAAAACGAACCTATTTATCAGCTAAAAATTGAAGGTCAAAAACCTGAATTCAAAAATATGAGAATCTCAGAATTTTATACTCAGGAAAGCCTGATTGAAAAATTTGAAGAACACGATTGTGGCGATTTTCAAGGATAATTGAATTAATTAAAAATAAAAAACCATCTCAAATTGAGATGGTTTTAATTTATCTGGAATCTTAAGATTAAAACTTAAGATCTCCGTTAACTTCTCTTACAGCTTGTGCTGCTTCAGCAAATTTCAATTGCTCTTCAACAGTCAAAGTGATGTTTACGATTTTCTCAACCCCGTTTTTCCCAATGATCGCTGGAACACCAAGACAGATATCATTCTGTCCATATTCTCCCTCAAGCATCAATGAGCAAGGAATCATTTTCTTTTGGTCACAAAGAATAGACTGAACCATTACAGAAACAGCCGCACCTGGTGCATACCAAGCAGAAGTTCCTAACAATTTTGTCAATGTAGCGCCGCCAACTTTAGTTTCTTCAATCACAGAAGCTCTTTGCTCATCAGTCAAGAATTCGGAAACCGGAACACCGTTTCTTGTCGCTTTGCTGAATAGTGGCAACATTCCTGTATCAGAATGCGCAGCGATTACCATTCCGTCAACATCAGAAATTGGACTTTCCAACGCTTCCGCTAATCTGTATTTGAATCTCGCTGAGTCCAAAGCACCTCCCATTCCGATGATTCTTTCCTTTGGAAGACCTGATGTTTTGTGAACCAAATACGCCATTGTATCCATTGGGTTAGAAACCACAATGATGATGACATCTGGCGAATGTTTTACTAAGTTTTCTGTTACTTCTTTTACAATTCCGGCATTGATTCCGATTAGTTCTTCTCTTGTCATCCCTGGTTTTCTAGGAATCCCGGAAGTGATCACCGCTACTTTTGAACCTACAGTCTTGGAATAATCTCCGGTAGTCCCTGTGATTTTGGTATCGAAGCCATTAAGGGAAGCTGTCTGCATCAGGTCCATTGCTTTTCCTTCTGCAAATCCTTCTTTGATATCCACCAAAACAACTTCTGAAGCGAAGTCTTTCATCGCGATATATTCTGCACAGCTTGCTCCTACTGCACCAGCTCCAACTACGGTAACTTTCATAATGATAATGTATTTTTTATTAGTTTAAAATTCTGTTTTGTATTGCTCGTAAATATAATAAACTTAATTATTTCCTTAATCATATTCAGTTTGATTTTTGTCATATTACCGTATTATTAATTCTGTTATCCTATGATATATTTATCCATCAAGACCATTATGAGTGTTAAAATATGGTTGATTTTTCGTAAATTTGCTTAGAAAAAAATTAAAAATATGTCAGAAAACAACATAAAATCTATTGCGGTTTTGACCTCAGGAGGAGATGCTCCGGGGATGAATGCCGCTCTTAGAGCAGTTGTAAGAACAGCAAATCATTTTAACATAGACTGTTACGGAATTCGTGAAGGTTATAATGGATTAATTGCAGGTGATGTTACGAAAATGGGACCTCGTTCCGTAAAAAATATAATCAATCAAGGAGGAACAATTCTGAAATCTGCAAGATCAAAAGAATTTATGACAGCGGAAGGAAGAAAAAAAGCTTACGAACAATGTCAGAAACTCGGTATTGACGCTTTGGTTTGCATTGGTGGAGACGGAAGTTTTACCGGTGCCAAGATTTTCAATGAAGAATTCGGGATCAAAGTAATCGGCATTCCGGGAACTATTGACAATGATATTTTTGGAACTGATAACACAATCGGTTACGATACAGCTCTTAATACAGCTATGGACGCTATTGACAAAATCCGTGATACAGCCACTTCTCATAACCGAGTGTTTTTTGTGGAAGTAATGGGCAGAGATGCCGGATTTATAGCGCTTAACAGTGGAATCGCGACAGGAGCTCTTGACATTCTGATCCCTGAAAGAAAAGACAGTATGGAAGACCTTTTCAGCACTTTCCGAATGGCGGAAAAAGTGGGTAAATCATCCAGCATAGTCGTTGTTGCTGAAGGCGAAGAATTAGGAAGTATCTATGATCTTGCCAAAGCAACAAAAGAAGAATTCCCATCTTATGACATCCGTGTGACTATTTTGGGACATATCCAAAGAGGCGGTTCTCCAAGCTGCGCAGACCGAGTTCTTGCCAGCAATCTTGGTTACGGAGCAGTTATAGGACTAATGCAAGGCCGAAACAAAGTAATGGTTGGGATGCAGTCAAACAAAATCACCTATACCCCAATAGAAGAAGCTATTAAAAAGCATAACGAAATCGACAAAAACTTACTTCAGATCGCTGAGATTTTGGCGATGTAATTTTTAATCAAAACAATAATAAAACAAAACCTTAATTTTTTAAATCATATGTCAACAATTAAAGTAGGAATCAACGGATTCGGTAGAATCGGACGTTTAGTTTTCAGAGCAATGGCTGAAAGAAGCAACATCGAAGTTGTAGGTATCAATGACCTTATCGATGCTGAATATATGGCTTATATGCTAAAATACGATTCGGTTCACGGAGCGTTCAAAGGAGAAGTATCAGTACAAGGAAACAACCTTGTGGTTAACGGAAAAACAATCCGTGTAACAGCTGAGAAAGATCCTAACAACCTAAAATGGAACGAAGTTGGTGCAGAATATATCGTAGAATCTACAGGATTATTCCTTTCAAAAGATTCGGCTCAGGCTCACATCAACGCTGGTGCTAAGAAAGTGATCCTTTCTGCTCCTTCAAAAGATGATACGCCAATGTTCGTAATGGGTGTAAACCACAAAGAACTGACTGACGATATTAAAATCTTCTCAAACGCATCTTGTACGACTAACTGTCTTGCACCTTTGGCAAAAGTAATCCACGATAACTTTGGTATCGCTGAAGGTCTTATGACAACTGTACACGCAACTACTGCTACCCAGAAAACGGTAGACGGACCGTCTGCAAAAGACTGGAGAGGTGGTAGATCTGCGCTTAACAACATCATCCCTTCTTCTACAGGTGCTGCAAAAGCGGTAGGAAAAGTAATCCCTTCTCTTAACGGGAAATTGACCGGTATGTCTTTCAGAGTTCCAACTGCTGACGTTTCTGTAGTGGACCTTACTGTAAAGTTGGACAAACCGACTTCTTACGAAGAAATCTGTGCTGCTATCAAAACGGCATCTGAAGGTGAATTGAAAGGAATTCTTGGTTATACAGAAGATGCTGTAGTTTCTCAGGATTTCGTAAGCGATGCAAGAACTTCTATCTTCGACAAAGAAGCTGGAATTATGTTGAATCCAACTTTCGTTAAACTAGTATCTTGGTACGATAACGAGTGGGGTTATTCTAACAAATTAGCAGATATGCTTGTTCATTCAGCTTCTTTGTAATCTGAAACTGAATCAAAATAAAAACCTCTGAATTTCTTCAGAGGTTTTTTATTATTCAATTATGAATTTAACAGTTTGAACTTTTTGATTCTTGTCAATTAATTTCAAAATGTAAATTCCTTTTTTTAGATGATTAACTTCTATACTCTTATTTTTATTATAAAAGGATTTGTCCAATAATTTTTTCCCAGAAAAATCAAAAATCTCATATCTTATTAGCTCCAAAGATGATGAAACAAATAATTTGTCCGATGTTGGATTCGGATAGATTTTGATTTTGGAATCAATAAGGTTATTAGTTGTCAGATGTTCTTCTTCTCCTCCAAAAATTCTTGTAATCCTGTTTCTGCCGACATCATTATAAGAAGTAAAATCTCCAACTGCAATGAATTTCTCATTCTGATTAATAATTTTATACACTGCTTTATTGGCTCCGGCCGCTGTCTTATTGAATGTATCATCCAAAGTTCCGTCAGCTTTAAGTCTGGCAATATAATTTCTATTGATATTATTGAATTTGGTAAAACTGCCTCCGATTAGAATTTTACCATTGGCTTCAAGTGCCAAAGTTTCTACAGAAGCATTAGCTCCAGCGCCGCTTGTAAAAGTCGTATCTCTACTACCATTGGCATTAAGTCTGGCAATTCGATTTGAAGAAGCACCTGCAATAGTTGTAAAATTGCCACCAATAATGATTTTCCCATCTTCCTGAATCAATACACTGCTTATTGTATTATTAGCTCCGGTTCCGATTGTAAAAGTTGTGTCCAAGGTTCCATCAGAATTTAATCTGGCAATCCTGTTTCTTGCAACGCCATCATAAGTTGTGAAAGTTCCTGCTATTACAATCTTATTATCAGGTTGTAACCTCATAGAATATATTGCATTATTAGCACCGCTTACGGGAGAAAAACTGCTATCGATAGTACCATCAGGATTCAATCTAATAATTCGATTAGCCGTTTTCGTATTAAAAACAGTGAAATCCCCGCAAATCAAAATCTTACCGTCTGGCTGAACCAAAATTTCCCTTACAGGATCTGTTGGCCCAAAACCGATTGCAAAAGTATTATCCAGACTTCCAGTAGAAGTCAATCTTACCAAGTATGATTTCTGAAGATTATTAAACGTTGAAAAATCTCCCCCTACAAGAATTTTTTCATCAGGTTGCAATGCAACGGTCCGAACTAACTGATCCGGGCCAATCCCAACCTGCAAAGTTATATCTACATTACCATCTGCATCAATCCTGGCAATTCTATTATTGAGATTATCATTAAAACTATTGAAGTTACCTACAATAACCATCTTTTTATCCGGCTGGACTGTAATAGATCTAACTGTTCCGTCGGCAGCATTTCCGGGATTGAAGCTTAAGTCCAGACTTCCATCAGAATTAATCCTTGACACATATCGCTTAACATTATTATTAAAAACAGCATAGCTTCCGCCGATAATCAATTTTCCGTCCGTTTGTTGCTGAAAACTTGTTGTGCTTCCTCCAAAACCTTTCCCAGGATTAAAGCTAGTATCAATTGTCCCATTTTCATTAATTCTGGCAATGTAATTCCTAGTTACATTATTATAAGAGATAAAATCTCCAGCAAGTAAAAGTTTATTATCATTGAGAATTAAAATATTTCTCACAATATTATTAGCACCAGTACCAATTGTAAAGCTATTATCTATTGTACCGTCATCATTCAGTTTTACAATTGAGTTTTTAGTAACGTTATTATATTTAGTGAATTTACCTCCCAAAAATATCTTTGCGTTATTTGCAATTAATATTTTGTAAATGATATTATTAGCGCCTGTTGAAGCAAAAGATTCATCAATACTCGCATCAGAATTCAGCCTGATAAGATAATTTTTTGTAACGGAATTATATGTGGTAAAATTACCTCCAGCTAATATTTTTCCATCAGTCTGAACAGCCAATGAGTAAACATGAGAATTGAAGCCTGAACTTGTATCAAAATCCATATCCAAAGATCCGTCCGGATTAAGCCTTGCCAGATATTTCCTGTCAACACCGTTATATTTTGTAAACTGTCCACCGATAAGGATTTTACCATCATTCTGTAAAGTGACACATTCGATAATTCCATCTGCGCCGGTTCCAATCACAAAGCTGTTATCCGTACTTCCATCAGCATTCAATCTTACAATTCGATTCTTTGAAATTCCATTGAATGTTGTAAAATTTCCGCATACAATTATTTTTCCGTCCGGCTGAAACATTAGGGAAGAAACGTAATTATTGGCGCCCGAACCTATAAGAAAAGTATTATCGAAACTTCCATCTGCATTAATTCTTGCAAGTGATTTTGCATTATTACTATTATATGTTGTAAAATCACCGCCAATAATGATCTTACCGTCCGGCTGAATCAAAACATCTTTTACATAGTCATTAGCGCCGTCGCCCCACCCGAATCCGAGGTCTGAAGTATTAAAAGTTGTATCTACACTCCCGGGCTGCTGAGCATAAAGAACAAATACAAAAAAAGAAAATATAATTGATAAACTTTTTTTCATCCTTAAAAAATATCTACAAATTTAGTTGATAATTTGGAGATTAGAGCATTTTATTATTTGTAAGACATTAAGAAAATTTTAAACTTCATCTCTTTATTTTAATTTTTATAAGAGAAAAAAATTAGGCTTTCATGTTTAAAATGATTATTTTTGAGAATAATTTTTTTCAAACAATGAGTAGTACAGACGATAAGAAAAAAGCACTGCAGCTGGTGCTTGAAAAACTAGATAAAACCTACGGAAAAGGAACCGTAATGACCTTGGGAGAAGACTCTGTGGACACGACTATCGAAGTAATCCCTTCAGGATCTTTGGGAATTGATTTGGCTCTAGGAGTTGGTGGATATCCAAGAGGGAGAATCATAGAAATCTATGGTCCCGAATCTTCCGGTAAAACAACACTTACGCTTCATGCTATTGCGGAAGCTCAGAAAGCTGGCGGTATTGCTGCATTTATAGACGCAGAGCATGCGTTTGACAGAAGCTATGCAGCAAAGCTTGGAATTGACCTGGAGAATTTGATTATTTCTCAACCTGACAACGGTGAACAGGCTTTAGAAATTGCAGACAACCTGATTCGTTCAGGAGCGATCGATATTGTTGTAATTGACTCCGTTGCAGCCCTGACTCCAAAAGCAGAAATAGAAGGGGAAATGGGTGATTCCAAAATGGGTCTTCATGCAAGATTGATGTCACAGGCTCTTAGGAAACTAACTGCTACAATATCAAGAACGAAATGTACTGTGATTTTCATCAACCAACTTCGTGAAAAGATTGGCGTAATGTTCGGAAATCCTGAAACTACAACAGGAGGTAATGCTCTTAAGTTTTACGCTTCCGTAAGAATCGACATAAGAAAAGCCAGTGCTCCAATCAAAAACGGAGACGAAGCTATCGGTAGCCGGGTGAAGGTAAAAGTCGTGAAAAATAAAGTAGCGCCGCCTTTCAAACAAGCAGAATTTGATATTATGTACGGAGAAGGTGTTTCCAAAGTTGGGGAGATCCTTGATACTGCCGTGGATCTAGATGTTGTTAAAAAAAGCGGATCCTGGTTCAGCTATGATGACACAAAACTGGGACAAGGTCGTGATGCTGTAAAAGATGTTTTGAGAGATAATCCTGAATTATCCGAAGAAATCGAAAATAAGATCAAGGAACTGATCAAACAAAAATAAAAAAAGGCTGTGAAAATTTCACAGCCTTTTTTTATTTAAAGAAATAAGTTAAACCTAAACTTAATACCTGTTCCGATTTTTTCTTTGCAGTCCCGGCGTAACCAATTTCGGACGGACTGTTTTTAAGATTCGGATATGTATTTGATAATCCAATATCATATTTCAAAGCAAGTTCCAATTGCCTTTTGTAGCTGTAACCGACACCTGCTCCTACTCCAAAATTAAATGAATTAGCTTTTCCATAGCTATCCTTTTCATATTCCGGTTTATTGGTATTCTTAACCGTTTGATTAATCAGAAAATTAAATCTGGGACCTATTACTCCAAAAAACTCAGATTCGGCCTCAGAAAAATAGCCTTTGAAATTAAATGGTACACTCAGATAGTTATTAGCATAAACAGCATCATAGCCAGGCCTACCTTTAGCATCTTTCGCCTTTCCGGATTCGCCTGCTCCAAAATATAAAGCTTCTACCTGGATGTAAAACTGCTCATCAACACCAATTGGCACCTGCGCTGTAAGACCTCCCAAAACAGAAAATCTCGGTCCTGAAGGATTGTGGGCATTTCTCACTCTGGAGTAAGTTCCTCCTGCAACCAGACCAAATTCTGTAGATCTAAAATCAATCTGTGCCTGAGATAAAAAGGATAACAAAAATAGAGACCCGAAAAGGATTTTTTTCATATTAGTGTGTTTACAAATTTCGTTCAAATTTAGACAAAAAAAATGAGAAGCTCAGACAAGAGCTTCTCAAAAATATATTTTAATAAGGTAATATCTTATGCTAAAACTGAAGCAACAGTTTTACCGATCTCTGCCGGAGAATCAACAACATGGATACCGTTCTCCTTCATAATAGCCATTTTTGCCTGAGCCGTATCATCAGCACCTCCAACAATAGCACCTGCATGACCCATAGTTCTACCTTTTGGAGCCGTTTGCCCGGCGATGAAACCTACAACAGGTTTTGTCGAACCACTAGCTTTGTACCATCTTGCAGCTTCTGCTTCCAGAGATCCACCAATTTCTCCAATCATTACAACGGCTTCCGTTTCAGGATCGTTAATAAACAATTCCAAAGCTTCTTTTGTAGTTGTTCCAATGATTGGATCTCCACCAATTCCGATAGCTGTAGAAACTCCGAAACCAGCTTTCACAACCTGATCAGCTGCTTCGTAAGTTAAAGTTCCAGATTTGGAAACGATACCAACTTTTCCTTTTTTGAAAACAAAACCTGGCATAATTCCAATTTTAGCTTCGTCAGAAGTAATGATACCAGGACAGTTTGGACCGATTAAACGAACGTCTCTGTCTTGGATATAATCTTTTACTTTTACCATATCAGCAACAGGGATACCTTCTGTAATACAAACGATTACTTTGATACCTGCTTCAGCAGCTTCCATCACAGCATCTGCCGCAAATGCAGGCGGCACGAAGATAATACTTACATTAGCTCCCGCTTTTTCTACAGCTTCAGCAACCGAATTGAATACCGGCTTACCCAGATGCTCAGTGCCTCCTTTTCCCGGAGTTACACCGCCAACAACGTTGGTTCCGTAATCTATCATCTGACCTGCGTGAAAAGTACCTTCGTTACCTGTAAACCCTTGTACGATAACTTTAGAATCTTTGTTTACTAATACTGACATTTTTTATTGTAATTTATTGATTTTGCAAAAATTTTGTTATTCGCAAAAATAACGATAATAATTCAAAACTTTCTCGCTATTGTAATTTTTTTGAACGTTAAAAATATGATTTACTTCAGATTTTTGACTTTAACTTCTTTTCTGAGATAATCTCTGAATTCTTCTGCAATTGGTCCAAAATAAGTTCCTTTTTTGAGATCTCTGTTCACGCCTGTTTTTGCCAATAGAATCGTACCTGTTGCGATCCTCACTCCCGAAGCCATACCAACTTGTCCCCAAATCGTTACTTCGTCTTCTATGGTACAGCATCCTGCAATTCCGGTTTGGGAGGCGATGAGACATTTTTTACCAAGAATTGTATCGTGTCCAATCTGGATCTGATTATCCAGGATACTGCCTTCGCCAATGATAGTAGAAGCGGTTACTCCTCTGTCTATTGTGCAGCAGTTCCCGATTTCTACATTATTTTCAATAATAACATTACCCACGGAAATCAATCTGTCAAAATTGCCATTCAGTTTTCTGTAATAGAAAGCATCACCTCCGATTACTGTATTAGCCTGTATCACAACATTATCGCCGATTACTGTTCTATCACCGATTACAACATTGGGGAAAATGTGGCAATTCTTTCCTATTTTAACGTCATTTCCGATAACAACGGAAGGATGAATAAAAGATCCGTCTTCAACTTCGAGATCATGAAGTTCTTCTTTGAAATTCGAAATCCTGGTAAAATGCGTATTGATTTTATTAAAATCCCTGAAAGGATCATCGGAAACCAAAAGCGCTTTGCCTTCCGGGCATTCTACTTCTTTATCAATTAATATAATGGTTGCAGCAGAATTAAGTGCTTTGTCGTAATATTTTGGATGATTGACAAAAACGATATCTCCGGGACGAACCATGTGGATCTCGTTGGTTCCAAGAACCTGGAAATTGTCATCTCCTATATATTTTGCGCCAATAATATCTGCAATTGTTTTTAGATTTTGTGGCTGATTAAAAGTCATAACTAGATATAAAATTTAGATATTAGATCGATTTGTAAATTGGTAATTTTGAAAATACGAATTACAAAGCAGCCCGACCTGAGTGGAGCTCTTTTTCTTTTTTTGCAAAAAAAGAAAAAAGCGGGAACGGAGGGCGGATAAAGCTGCCCAAATAAAAAATGGAAGTGTGAAGATCAACTCCAGACTTCCATCTTATATTATTTTACTCTTTCCAGATAAGAACCGTCTTCTGTATTAACTTTGATCTTATCTCCCGGCTCAATGAAAAGCGGAACCATAACTCTTGCGCCTGTTTCCACAATTGCATTTTTAAGAGCGTTGGTTGCTGTATTTCCTTTTACACCAGGATCAGCTTCGATAACTTCCAGATAAACTGTTGGCGGGATTTCAGCAGATAAAGGCACTTCATCAGCTTCTTTCAGTATAATAGTGACTTCTTCCCCGGCTTTCATAAATTGTGAGTTCTCAATCATCTCTTTGTTCAAGTAGATTTGAGAAAAGTCATCATTATTCATAAAGTGAAATCCGTTATCATCCTCATATAGGTATTGGAATTTTCTGGTAATTACTTTTACTTCATCGATCTTGTGACCTGCAGAGAATGTATTATCTACAACTTTCCCGTTGGTTACAGATTTTAGTTTTGTTCTCACGAAAGCAGGACCTTTTCCTGGTTTTACGTGCAAAAATTCGATCACTTTGTAAATGTCATTACTAAATTCTATACAAAGTCCTTTTTTGATATCGTTGCTTGTTGCCATTAGCTATTTATAAACTTATATTATTTTATTATTCTTTTGAAGAGCCATATCCTTTTACGATACCTCTTGGTGAATTCTGGATAAAAGTGATGATCTCATCTCTTTCCATGGTTGGAAGCATCTCTTTCTCGATATATTCTATCGCCTGAGAGACATTCATTTTCATCTGGAAAATATAACGGTAGATCTTCTGTATCTCAAAGATTTTATCATTGGTGAAGCCTCTTCTTCTTAATCCTACAGAATTAATCCCGGCATAAGAAATAGGTTCTCTTCCCACTTTGATGTAAGGCGGAATATCTTTTCTGATTAATGAACCTCCGGAAATCATCGTGTGCTTTCCTATTTTTCCAAATTGCTGTACTGCAGACAAGCCGCCCATAACTGTAAAATCTCCGATCTCTACGTGACCAGCGATTCCGCAACCATTTGCAATGATGACATTATCTCCGATGATGCAATCGTGTGCAATATGGGAAGTTGCCATAATCAAACAGTCACTTCCTACTTTGGTATAACCAAGTGCTTTTGTACCACGGTTGACAGTTACACATTCTCTAAGCGTAGTATTATCGCCAATGATAGTCTGGGTATCTTCTCCGTCAAATTTCAGATCCTGAGGAATTGCAGAAATTACAGTTCCGGGAAAAATCTTACAGTTCTTTCCGATTCTCGCACCATCCATTATCGTAACGTTAGAACCAATCCAGGTTCCTGCGCCAATAACAACATCCGAAGAAATGGTAGTAAAAGGTTCAACAGTTACATTTTTACCAATTTTCGCACGTGGATCTATTGCCGTAAGTTGGTGAATCATAAATTAAATTTTAGTTTTTGCGACCTGAGCCATCAATTCGGCTTCTACAACTACACTGTCACCAACATATCCATATCCTTGCATATGCACGATTCCTCTTCGGATCGGTTCGATCAGTTCAATTTTAAAAATCACCTGATCACCCGGAACTACTTTTTTCTTGAACTTAACATTATCCATTTTCACAAAGTAAGTAGAATAATTTTCCGGATCCGGAACATTAGCCAAAACCAAGATCCCTCCAACCTGAGCCATTGCCTCGATTTGTAAAACGCCCGGCATTACCGGTTCTTTTGGAAAATGTCCTACGAAGAAAGGCTCGTTCATAGAAACATTTTTAAGTCCAACCACGTGAGTGTCAGAAAGCTCCAAAATCTTATCTACCAGCAAAAACGGAGGTCTGTGCGGCAATAGTTTCATAATTCCATTGATATCGAAAACCGGCTCTGCCTTTAGATCGAAATCGGGAACATTTTTTCTTTTTTGCAATTTGTATTGTCTGTTTAGTTTTTTTGCAAACTGAGTGTTCACAAAGTGTCCTGGTTTGTTGGCTATAATTCTTCCTTTGATTCTGACACCTACCAAAGCTAAATCCCCAATCACATCAAGCAATTTGTGCCTAGCAGCTTCGTTGGTAAAGTTAAGTGTAAGATTATCAAGAATACCATTAGGACGGATAGAAACTTCATCCTTACCAAAAGCAACCTTCAGTTTTTCCAGAGTATCTGCCGTCAATTCTTTGTCAACATAAACAATCGCATTGCTGATATCACCACCTTTGATAAGGTCAGCATCCAAAAGCTGCTCAAGCTCGTGTAAAAAGCTAAATGTCCTTGCCGGAGCAATCTCTTCCTTGAACTCAGAAAGGTTTTTCATACTGGCATTTTGAGTTCCCAATACTTTGGTTCCAAAATCCACCATTGTAGTGATCTCGTAATCGTCAGCAGGAATTACAGTCAGTTCTGATCCTGTAGCAGGATCGATGTAATTCATCACTTCTTTAATCACCAGATATTCTCTTGGAAGATCCTGTTCTACAACACCTACTTTCTCGATTGCTTCAACAAAATATTTGGAAGAGCCGTCTAAAATTGGCGGTTCTGCGCTGTTCATTTCCAGAATAGCATTGTCAATATCCATCCCGACAAGAGCAGCTAAAAGATGCTCACAAGTATGGATTTTAACGCCCAGTTTTTCCAGAGTTGTACCTCTTTCTGTGGTTGTTACGTAGTTTACATCCGCTTCAACTTGCGGACGTCCTTCGAGATCTGTTCTTACAAATACAAATCCGGTGTTTTCTTTTGCCGGCTTGATTGTCAAATTAACTTCTCTCCCTGTGTGAAGACCTATTCCTGAAAGGTTGATATCTTCTTTGATTGTTTTTTGTTTATCGCTCATTGTATTAGTTTTGAGGTGGAAGAATTGCTTCTTTTCCTGATACTTTTACTCTGATTTTTTATTTTCTAAATCGTTTATTCTTTTGACTATATCTGTAAAATTACGGAAATGAACGTAGTTCCTTCTGTAATCGCTATAGTTGATTGCCGGCGAGCCGTACAATGTTTCACCATCTTTTGCGGATGAATTAACACCACTTTGCGCCTGGATTTTCACCTGGTTTCCTATTTTGATATGACCAACAATTCCTACTTGTCCACCAATCTGATTCCAGTCTCCAATGATTGTAGATCCTGCAATTCCAGCTTGTGACGCAATAACATTGTGTTGACCAATCTTTACGTTATGAGCAATCTGGATCAGATTATCAATCTTAGTTCCTTTTCCAATAATTGTAGAACCGATTGTTGCACGATCTATACTACAGTTGGAACCAATCTCAACATCATCTTCAATAATCACATTTCCTAATTGAGGAATCTTCTTAAATCCGTCTGCTGTTGGCTGGAAACCAAATCCGTCGCCGCCAACAACTGTATTGGAGTGGATCACACAATTATCACCAACTATGCAATAATCATAGATTCTTGCACCACTGTCAATTTTACAATTTTTCCCTATTTTAACACCTTTCCCGATGTAAACATGAGGAAAAATCTGTGTGTTGTCTCCAATTTTTGCTTTTTCAGAAACGTAAGTGAACGCGCCAATATAAACACCTTCACCAACCTGTGCAGTATCATGAAAGAATGAGCCTTCTTCTATTCCTGTTTTCCGTCCCTGCATCTCCTGATAAAGATTCATCAGAACCTGAAAAGAAAGATAAGCATCTTCAACAGCAATAATAACGGGTTTGTAGTCCCTGTCCTCCAAAAGATTTTCAGAAACGATCAAAACGGCACATTCTGTTGTATCTATATGATTAGAAAAACGACTTTGACCAACAAAAGACAAATGTCCTTGCTGTCCGTTTTCTATCGGAGAAACGCCTGTTATAACAGTCTTTCCGTCTCCAATGATTCTCCCGTTTATCAATCCTGCAATCTGTTCTGCACTAAATTCCATAGTTTGCAAAGATAAATATTTTATTAATTAAGTTTTAATTTTTTATGACGAATCAAAACCGCTTTTACTTTAATGATTCTATTTCTCTTGGATAATAGATAATATATTTTTTGGTCGCGTTCTCCATACAACCGAATAGAATTTGATTCTCAGACTCTTCCAGTTTCAGCTTTCTACCCGATTTTTCCAACAGATAAATCGGTTGTTTCTCTGTATCATAAGGCAATAATGACCTAGAGATTTGTCCGACTAATTCTTCTCCGTTTTCTATATTGAAATATTGGTTGACTTTTTCTACTTTTTGTTTCAAAACTTCTTCAGAAAATGGTTTGGACGAAATAATACTTTTCGGAAATTCTCTGTAAATAACCGTTCTGCAAAGCCTCGCCAAAATGAAATCATCATTTTCTGTCCAGACTTTAATTGCCTGAAAAACATCCATATCATCAAGCATCGTAAATCTTCTGATATCTTCTTCTGTCGCTTCATCAAACTTATTTTTAACCAAAAAATATTTAAGGTTTGAAGGCGCTTCCAGATCAATATTCTGTGAAACCAGATATTTAGCACGATTAAGAATCTGAACCAAAATGTGTTCGCCCAAAGCGGCTGTTTTATGGTAATAGACCTGCCAATACATAAACATTCTGGCAGTCAGATAATTTTCTATCGAGTAGATTCCTTTTGCATCGATCACCAACTCATCATCGCTCACATTCATCATCGAGATGATTCTTTCTACATTCACGCTTCCCTCTGAAACGCCTGTGTAAAAGCTGTCGCGTTTAAGATAATCCATCCTGTCAACATCCAATTGTGATGAAATCAACTGATTGAAAAACGGCCTGTGATATTTCCCCTGGAACATCTCGATTGCCAAATTCAACTTACCTTTGAACTCTTTGTTCAATCGGTTCATTAGCAGAATCGAAATTTTCTCGTGGTGCCAGTCATCCATCAGCATATTTTCCAAAGCGTGTGAAAACGGACCGTGACCAATATCGTGAAGTAAAATCGCCAGCATTGCCGCTTTCTCTTCTTCTTTTGATATTTTTACACCTTTCAGTTTCAAGGTTTCCAATGCTTTGAACATGAGATTCATTGCACCAAGAGCGTGATGAAACCTCGTATGTTTTGCGCCGGGAAATATGAGTGATAAAAGTCCTGTTTGTGAAATCCTTCTGAGTCTTTGGAAGTAAGGATGTTCTATAATATCGAACAAAATCTCATGGGGAATTTTGATAAAACCGTGAACTGGGTCGTTGATAATCTTGAGTTTATTCTGCACCTTTTATAGTTGATGATTGATACAAAAATAAGGAATTTTAATTGGTTTTTATGTCAGAAATAATATGTCAGAAAATTATATTTTAAGATTCATTTGTACATTTGACTAAAGAGCTTCTGAAATTTAAATATTAAAAAATGACAATAGAACAAATAATGACAGGAATTGGTTTAATTGGAATTGGTGGACTTTTAAAGAGTTCATTTGATTATTTAATATCAATTCAAAGACAAAAAATTGAGGCAAAAAATAATTTTAAAGAAATTAGGTACAAATCAATCGTTTTACTTTGTTATGCGTTAGCAAATTTTGAAAAAGAAAAACATCTTTAATAATAAATAGGCCTGATTTGACTTCTAAAAAAACTTTAGAAAAAATGAACTTCACGCAGAATTTATAAATATGTCATTATTTGCTTCAGATAAAGTAATTCTAGCTATGAAATTATTTCTTGAAAATCCTTGAAATTGTAAAACCGAAGAATTAAAAATCAATTTCATAAACTAAACCAAAATCCTCAAACTTTTAGGCAAAACTTTGATATGAATCGGTGATTTGATTTTCTTGAATTCCCCATCGATGTGCCAGGTTTTCGTGTTGACTTTGAATTCGATTTCTGAAACCGGGAGATAAGTCACATAATCATCATCCTTCAGACGTTTGGTGAACATCCGGAACGCAAAAAAAGGCGAATAGGTCAATGGAAACTTCTTAACCAAAACCAAATCTACCAAACCGTCACTTTTGCTCGCCATTGGTGCAATGTAAGCGTTGTTACCGAACTGTCGCGTGTTGGCGATATTCAGCATTAGGTATTTGCCATTATATTGTTTGTAATTTTCTTCTGAGAATTTGATTTTTATCGGTTTATAATTGAAAAAAGTTTTGATAGAAACTTTGATGTAATTCTTAAAACCGCGATTGGTTTTCTCAAATTCTTTTACCACTTTTCCGTCAAATCCTGTTCCTGAAACATTAATAGAAAAATGTTCATTTACCATAAACGTATCAATCTCACGGGATTTTTTAGCTTCGATTTTTTCTAAAAGACGGGAAATATTTTTGTTAAAATTAGTTTCATTAGAAAAACCATTACCCGAACCCGCAGGAAAAACCGCCAGAATCTTTTGTGTATTAATCAATTTCTGCGCAACAACCGAAATAGTCCCGTCACCGCCAACTGCAACAAAAATATCCACATTATTCCAGTGTTTTTTGATAAATTCATCCGTATCTTCTAAAGATCTGGAAATGATATAAAGCGGATTATTCACCTTTTTGGTAAGACTATCCAAAAAAGGCTGATAATTTTTTTTCGAAGAATAGGGATTGATGATGAATGCAAATTTCATAGCCCAAAAATAAAAATACTCTGAAGATTTCAGAGTATTTTTTATTATAAATGAATTATTTTGTTTTCGAGGCATCAAAAACCATAGCAAGACGTCTCTGCTGATTTAATCTAAATCCGTTTATTGTCCGCATTCCAGTTTTTGATATTTTGTTTGATAACAGAAGGCGACCAGTCATTTTGCGCCGTTTGATGCATCATTTCCATCAAATCTTCATCCTGAGCAAACCTCAGCGCAAAAATCTGGGCGTCGGAAAAATGATAGGTCGAATTTTCCAATCTGTTTCCTGTCATAGCAAAATATCGGAATTTAAATTCATTAATAATGATCCTGTCCTGTAAACTCAATGCATAATGCTGACGAAGCATGAATGATAAAATAATCATCAAAATAATGGCAGCAGAAATTGCAATCCAAATCCAGAATAGATTCTCATCCACATCCACAAAACTGAAAATTTTAAAAACTGAAAACACCAGCAAAACCAAAGATAACGGATAGAAAATAAAATGATGTAACGGGTAATATTTCCTGTGATTTTTCAGATTCTGGTCCATGTTATTTGATTTTATATCGGCTTATAAATTCTGGTTTCAGCTGCTCCTTGATATCTTTGAAATTTAAAGTAATATAGACCACACCAGCAGCATAGGCTGTAATCTCGTACTGATTATAGACAAATGTAATTTTGTTCTGGTCAAAATAGAAATTGTTGTTCAGCTCGATTTTATCTACAAGCATCATCTCCTTTTGATCTTTCTCTACAAAATTGTTTTTTAAGATTTTATCCCAATTACTATCTTCCGGGTTTTTGAAGATATCATTTTGAGAAATTACCTTATTATCCTTCAGATCCAGTGTTTTATAATTTTCAAAATAATAACCATGCGCACCGCCTGTATAACCGCTTCCGGAATATTTCAGAGTCAGGACATCATCATTGTGAGAAACAACCTTCATATCTGACATCTCATCCCAGGTTTGCTTAAAATCAGGCGACCATTCTTTTGAGCTTTTCTTAGTATCGTCAAAACTTTTTTGCATCTGTTGAGTTAGAAATGATTTCAATGAGTTAGCATCATATGCAGATGTTTTCACATTAGCTTCTTTGTAGATACTATCCAGAACCGTTTTATTTTCAATGGATGGAAAAACAAGTAGTTGCTTGTTGAAAGAAGCTGTAAGATTTTTGTTAATTACCAAAGAATCCTGAACACGAACAGAGTCAATAACGAATTCCTTTTTGGATTCCAAGCTATCAGATCTGGTAACATTAATGTTGATTTCTTTGTTTTCGGTTTTCGAGCAGGAAGTCAGTAAAACTCCAACTGAAAGAATGATACACAGTTTTTTCATAGTATTTATTATTTAAAATGGTTATTTTTTCAAAGGTTTATAATAACAAAAAACCTTCCAAAAATTGGAAGGTCTGATTTTATGATTATGCATCAATTCTTGCATAAACTGCATTTTTTTCGATAAATTCTCTCCTCGGCGGAACTTCGTCTCCCATCAGCATAGAGAAAGTTGAATCTGCCTCAACGGCGTTATCAATCGTTACTTGCTTCAGAATCCTGTGTTCCGGATTCAGAGTTGTTTCCCAAAGCTGTTCAGGATTCATCTCTCCAAGACCTTTATAACGTTGCACTTCTACGCCTTTTCCGTCGGGTGACATTTCTAAAGTAAACTCTTCACGCTCCTTTTCGTTGTAAGCATATTGTTTCTTATTTCCTTTCTTTAGCAAATACAAAGGTGGTTGGGCGATATAGATATATCCGTTCTCAATCAGCTCTTTCATATATCTGAAGAAGAAGGTCAGAATCAACGTCGAAATGTGGGAACCGTCGATATCGGCATCGGTCATAATGACGATTTTGTGATATCTTAATTTGGCCATATTCAACGCTTTGGAATCTTCTTCTGTTCCAACAGAAACACCAAGCGCTGTGTAGATATTCTTGATTTCCTCATTATCATAAACCTTGTGAAGCATTGATTTCTCAACATTCAGAATCTTACCTCTCAGTGGAAGAATCGCCTGGAAATGGCGGTCACGGCCTTGTTTTGCCGTTCCACCTGCGGAATCTCCCTCAACCAGAAAAATCTCGGATTCAGCCGGATCTTTTGAAGAACAATCAGATAATTTCCCTGGCAACCCAGAACCACCCATCGGCGATTTTCTCTGAACCATTTCACGTGCTTTCTTCGCAGCCTGTCTGGCTTTTGCCGCTAAAACAACTTTCTGAACAATTGTTTTTGCCTCGTTTGGGTTTTCCTCCAGGAAATTAGTCAGCATTTCACCCACGATTTTATCAACCGCGCCAGAAACTTCTGAGTTACCCAACTTCGTTTTAGTCTGACCTTCGAACTGAGGCTCCATAACCTTTACAGAAACCACTGCTGTCAAACCTTCGCGGAAATCGTCTCCTGTAACTTCTACTTTTTCTTTTGCAGGAAGTCCTAACTCATCGGCATATTTTTTCAAAGTTCTTGTCAAAGCTCTTCTAAAACCTGCCAAGTGTGTCCCACCTTCGTGGGTATTGATATTATTAACGTAAGAATGCAAGTTCTCGTTGAAAGACGTGTTATAACGCATCGCCACTTCCACAGGAATATCATCACGCTCACCTTCCATAAAAATCACGTGCTCCATTATAGATTCGCGGTTTCCGTCGATATATTCAACAAACTCTTTTAATCCGCCTTCCGAATGGAACACTTCTGATTTGAAAGAACCGTCTTCCAGTTTTTCTCTTTCGTCGGTTAACGTAATTGTAATCCCTTTATTAAGATAAGCCAACTCTCTTAATCTGGTTGCCAACGTATCATAATTGTAAACTAATTCAGTAAAAATAGAATCATCCGGCTGGAAAAACTGTTTCGTTCCTCTGTAATCGCTGTTGCCTATCTCTTCAACCCCAGTTTGTGCTTTCCCTCGGGAATAAACCTGCTGATAAACATTCCCATCTCTGTAAACAGTTGTAATCATTTCGTTGGAAAGTGCGTTAACACAAGAAACCCCAACCCCGTGAAGACCTCCGGAAACTTTGTAAGAATCTTTGTCAAACTTACCACCGGCTCCGATTTTGGTCATTACAACTTCTAGCGCAGACTTCTGTTCTTTCTCGTGAAAATCGACCGGAATACCACGACCGTTATCCATAACTTCGATCGCATTACCTTCTTTTATCGCGACAGTAATTGTATCACAATATCCGGCTAAAGCTTCATCGATAGAGTTATCCACGACTTCATAAACCAAATGGTGGAGACCTCTGACTCCTACATCACCAATGTACATCGAAGGACGCATACGAACGTGCTCCATTCCTTCCAATGCCTGAATACTACTTGCTGTATATTGTTTTTGACTCATATTATTCTTATAATCAGCACTTAGCCGATAATTTTACAAAGTGTTATTTCTATTAAAATGCTCACAAATATCGTGAAAAAATTCGAGATATGAAAGCTAAAAAATGGGTTAGTTTTCAACAGCAATGCAAATAAAAAAGCGAACTACACAGTCCGCTTTTAATTTATATCCAATGAGAAATTAAACCAGTTTCATCAACAAAACCTCATCAATTTTCTCAACTTTCACCAAATTATTTTTAGTTAAAGTTTTAGAAGCCTTGTCCCATTTTTTACCGGAAAGCTGAGAACGATTTTTTACTTCATTCAGTTCCATTGCCTCTTCCTGTGAATTAAGGATTTCAAGAATCACTTTTTCATCTTCTCCCAATTCAACTGCCGGAGTTTTTTTCTCAGGTCTCATTTGCGGGAAGAAAAGCACTTCCTGGATTGATGGATTGTTAGTTAGGAACATAATTAATCTGTCCATACCGATTCCTAAACCAGAAGTTGGCGGCATTCCATATTCCAAAGCTCTAAGGAAATCTTCATCAATAAATTGCCCAGCTTCATCATCCCCTTTTTCTGATAATAATAATTGATGCTCAAAACGTTGTCTCTGGTCGATTGGATCATTCAATTCCGAATAAGCATTCGCGATTTCTTTTCCACAAACCATTAATTCGAAACGCTCTGTCAAACCTTCTTGACTTCTATGTTTTTTGGTCAATGGCGACATCTCAACAGGATAATCTGTAATGAAAGTCGGCTGAATGAAGTTTCCTTCACACTTTTCTCCGAAAATCTCATCAATCAGTTTTCCTTTACCCATTGTTTCATCCACCTCGATTCCGATAGATTTTGCGAAGTCAAATAATTCCTGCTCAGATTTTCCAGTGATGTCAAATCCTGTATATTTCAGAATCGCTTCTGTCATAGAAACTCTTGGGTAAGGTGCTTTCCAACTGATGGTGTGTTCTCCGAAAACAGATTCCGAAGTTCCGTTGACCGAAGTCGCACAGAATTCCAACAATTTCTCCGTGAAATCCATCATCCAGTTGTAATCTTTGTAGGCCACATAGATTTCCATTGCCGTGAATTCCGGATTATGTGTTCTGTCCATCCCTTCATTTCGGAAGTTTTTCGAGAATTCATAAACACCATCGAATCCACCAACAATGAGTCTTTTCAGATATAATTCGTTAGCAATTCTAAGATATAAAGGAATATCCAAAGCATTGTGATGTGTGATAAATGGTCTTGCTGCAGCTCCACCAGGAATGGATTGTAAAATAGGCGTTTCGACTTCGAAATAACCTGCATCATTGAAGAAAGTTCTCATCGCATTGAACAATTTTGTTCTTTTAACGAAGATTTCCTTCACATGAGGGTTCACAACCAAATCCGCATAACGCTGTCTGTAACGCAATTCTGCATCTGTGAAGCCATCGAAAACATTACCTTCAGCATCTACTTTTGGAAGCGGAAGTGGACGAAGCGACTTTGTCAATAAAGTGAAATTTTTCACCATTACCGTCATCTCTCCAACCTGAGTTTTGAACAATTCACCCTCTATCCCGATGATGTCACCGATATCTAAAAGATGCTTGTAAACTTCGTTATATAAAGTTTTGTCTTCACCAGTACAAATCTCGTCACGGTTAAAATAAACCTGAATCCTCCCTTCGGAATCCTGCAATTCTGCAAAACTTGCCTTTCCCTGAATTCTTCTTGACATCAAACGTCCGGCAATCACCACCTTCTTCCCTTCTTCGAAATTCTGTTTTATAGATTTGGTGGAATCAGTGATTTTGTATTCAGCGGCAGGGAATGCATCGATTCCCAGATCGGTCAATTTTTGTAATTTTTCGCGACGGATAATTTCCTGTTCTGATAATGACATTTTAATTCAATTTTTTCGAATTGCAAAAATAGTGATTTTTAAATGGTTGTGGAAGTTAAATTTTGACATAACCACAAAAGACACAAAAGGAGATTCTTTGGATTTATTTTAACGCAAAGGGTGCAAAGTTTTTTTATTTATTGAGGATATTTTAAGATTCGCAAAGTCGTAAAACTCATCAAAGAAATAAACATAAACTTTGTCATTCCGTAGGAATCTTTGTTATTTAAGCTTCTACGGAATGACAAAGTGGTATTTTTAGGAAAACCTTTATTTTGCCGGCGAATTTGCAGCCCGGCTTGAGCGGAGCTCCTTTTTACGCAACGCAGTGAAGTGAAAAGAGCGTGAGCGGAAGACGGAAAAAGCTGCCCAAAAGTTACTTCTCTTTATTCAATTTTTCTATGCCGGCTTTCACGTCCGGATGGCTCATAAATAATTTCCAAATCAAACCTGTTCTGTGATTTTCCATCATCACGGTCATTGGCGCCTGATTCAGTCCCATAAAAATCGGAGAACACCAGTTGTTATTTAAATCAAACGAATCCCGGAAACCATATTCACCCCAAAGAAAATCGCCGTAATTGAGATAGAAATTTTTCAAAACTGCCATCGATTCGGTTGGTGTATAAGGAAAAGAGGCAATTGCGCCAGTCGGAGTCAATTTGCCTGTATCTTCTCTTTCCACAGGCTCATCAGGATTGTAGCCGTTTGGTCCGTCCGAAGCTGTTAAACCCCAACCGTCTTTACCATAACCCTTTTGTTTTTTCGGATTTTCGACACAATACAGGTAATTGATTTTGGCAATATTCTGATTATTTTTGAAATAATTGGTGTATCGGTCCGTCAATCCGTGCGGGTCATATCCCATAAATGAATAATGTGCGAAAAAGAGCGGACCGCCTTTGTTGACGCCAACATCCAGTTTGATTCCGTAATAGGTATTTCCGTTGGTGTACATTGAACCTTCATCAGATTTTCCCCAATCTTTCCGGTAATCCTGAGCAATTTTATCCTGACTTGCCCAACCCGAATAATACATACTCGCCGGAACCGAATGTGTTGGTGAAGCTATAGCCATCAAATAAGTTACCATCGTCTCATTCCAGCCAATCAGACGGTGATTGATTGTCCAAGCCTGGTCGGGCGACCAATGCCAGTAGAGAAATTTGCTATCTGGCGTTTGTTTGAACCAGTTCCACTCGATTCCTTTCCAGAACTTGTCGATTTTTTGTCTGATATTTTTCTCTTCCGCATTGTCTTTGTTAAAATATTGATGAGCCGCTAACAACCCCTGAACGAAAAATGATGTTTCCACCAAATCGGCTCCGTTATCTCTCTTTCCGAAAAACGGTTCGGTTTTCCCCGTTTTTCCGTCAATGAAATGCGCTACTGCGCCGTGGTATTTGTCTGCTTTTTCGATGAAATTAACAATCCTAGTAAAACGTTCCACAGATTCTTTTCTTGAGATAAATCCCCGTTCAGTTCCGGCAATCAGAGCCATAATTCCAAAACCTGAAGCGCCGGTTGCAATCATATTTTGTCTTCCGTTGGTATTTTCTTTTGACAAGCCGCTTTCCGGTTCTGCGCCGTCCCAATAATAATTAAAAGACGCTTCCTGAACCATCGTTATCAGTTCTTCATCAGACATATTTTTGGTTTCAGTTGAAGCGATTTCTGATAATTTTGATTCGTTGAAAAGCTTGTCGAGGAAACTAATTTTATAGGAATATTTCTTTCCGGTTTCATTAGTGAAATCAGCAAATCTATCAATATAAGCATCCTGAATTCCGACCGGTTTGAAATCTTTTCCATTTTCGGAGCGGTAGATTTTCACATATCTGATATTATTGTCTTTGATTGGACTCCATTTCAAATCTACGTGTTTCATGTAACCTTTAGCGAATGAAATTTTTGGAATTTCAGCAATCTTCTTCTTTTCTCTTGAATCAATGAAAGCAATATCGTCTAACCAAATTTTGTTATTAGAATCAGAGTTTTCAGGCTGAGTGAAAACAATCGCTTTAACGGATTTAGGATTATCCTTCACAGAAGCATCCATATTTGAAATGTCAATCAAAACATTTTCCCACTGATTATTTTTCACCAGCTTAAAAGTAATCGGTTTCGAAAAACCGCCGTCGGTTTTCTGAAGTTTTACAGTTGGCAGAATATTAGAATCATTTTTTTCAGATTTAATCCAAAAACTTAGGAAATTGGCTTTGGTAAAGAAATCTTTTCCTCTCACATCTTCATATTCTAATGATGCTTCCCATTTTCCGTCTTTTGCATTTTTATAATCCAGCAAAAGTGAATTTCCAGGCGAGTGAAATTCATTTTTATCAACCAATAATTTATTATTCTGATTTTTCACAGAAGCTGAACCTGAAGATTTTACATTTCCATAAAAGAAATTATCTTTCATCAAACTATTTGTGAAAAAAGTATAATCATATTGATATTCCTGCGCACATAATGATGCGGAAAAAAATAGAGCAGAATACAAGATAGATTTCATAGATTTTATTTTTGAAAAGATAATCATTTTCTCCAAAAGAAGCATAAACGAAAAAAGACAGTTCAAAACTGCCTTTAATCCTTATAGTCAGAGCTATAAATTATTTTGAAGATAAAATATATTGCGCCATAAATTTCGCATTTTCTTTGCTCAATCCATTGTGAGCCGGCATTGGAACATCACCCCAAATTCCGGAGCTTCCTTTTATGATTTTATCTGCCAGCAATTCTACATTCTCCGGCGTGTTTTCATATTTCGCAGCCACTTCTTTATAAGACGGGCCAATCATTCGTTCATCCACTTTATGACATCCTAAACAATCTGCGCCTTCCACTAAAGACTGACCTTCAGCAATTGGGTCCGTCACAACTTTTGGTGCAGCTTCGGGTTCTTGTTTCAGAACATCTTTGTTTCCTGAATTATCACTTTTCGAACAAGCCACAATTGAGGCCAGAGCAAACGCCAGAAATAGTCTTTTCATATGTAGATTTTATTATTTTTTAATGGTCATATGTTATCGCCTATCTTCCTTGGTGTTTGTTTGCAAACTTGTTAATGGCGATTTCATATCCATTGATTTATCCCGCAAATTTACCGAATAAGGAATTAAGACTGAATTTAAATTAGAAATAATAGGAATGATTATCTTTGCAGAATGGTAAAAATTGGCAACATAGAACTTCCGGATTTTCCGCTTTTGCTGGCACCGATGGAAGATGTAAGTGATCCACCTTTTAGAAAACTGTGCAAAATGCACGGCGCAGACCTGATGTATTCTGAGTTTATCTCTTCGGAAGGATTGATTCGTGATGCAATTAAGAGCCGCAAAAAGCTAGATATTTTCGATTACGAAAGACCTGTCGGAATCCAGATTTTTGGTGGTGATGAGGAAGCAATGGCAATGTCTGCCAGAATCGTGGAAACAGTTGAGCCAGATTTAGTGGATATTAATTTTGGTTGTCCTGTAAAAAAAGTAGTTTGCAAAGGCGCAGGTGCAGGCGTTTTGAAAGACATCGATTTGATGGTTAGATTAACCAAAGCTGTCGTGAATTCTACACATTTGCCGGTTACTGTAAAGACCAGATTGGGCTGGGATGACAGCAGTATCAATATTGATGAAGTTGCCGAAAGATTACAGGATGTTGGAATCAAAGCCTTAACCATCCACGCCAGAACACGTGCTCAAATGTACAAAGGCGAGGCGGATTGGGAACACATTTCCAGAATCAAAAGCAATCCGAATATCGAAATTCCGATTTTTGGAAATGGCGATGTCGATTCTCCCGAAAAAGCTTTGGAATATAAAAATAAATACAATTGCGACGGAATAATGATTGGTCGTGGAGCGATTGGTTATCCCTGGATTTTCAATGAAATCAAACATTTTTTTGAGACCGGAGAAATTCTTCCTGAGCCAACTATTGCAGAAAGACTGGAAGCCGTGAAAAACCACGCTCTTTGGTCTGTGGAATGGAAAGGCGAACGTCCAGGAATTGTGGAAATGAGACAACATTACAGCAATTACTTCCGCGGAATTCCGCATTTTAAAGAATTTAAGACTAAGTTTCTTCAGGCTTTGACGCTTGAACAAATTGACGAAATTATTGAAGAAACGAAACATTTTTATCAGGAAAAATGTTAGCTAATTTTTTTTAAACACGACGCTCACAAGGCTTTTTCACAAAGGTCAAAAATTATTATAGTGATCTTTGTGAACATCTTTGGGTCCATTGTGGTAAATATTATTCAATCTCTGTAACTTTTAACATTTAAATTCCAACTTATCAGACCTCAAATAATTAAAAATGAAAAAATTATTACTTCTCTCCATATTAATCTCCGGAGTTTCACAGGCTCAGTTTTTTGAGAATGCAAAACCGACCAAAATCGATACGCTAAAAGGTTCTAATACAGAATTCAGGAACTTTTGGGATGTTAAGAAATATGATATTGTCCTGGAACCGAACTTTGAAACGAAAAGTATCAAAGGAAGTAATAAAATCAGTTTGACAATTGAGAAAGATGTCAGAAACCCGACTTTTCAAATCGATTTGCAAAAGCCAATGAAAGCCGATAAAATATCGGCCAGCTTTCCAATTGCCGAGAAAAAAATTGACGGAGATTTTATTTTCCTAACGACAAAAAAGAATTTCAAAAAAGGAGAAAAATATACAATTGATATAGATTATTCGGGTAATCCGCAAATTGCTAAACACGCACCTTGGGACGGCGGCTGGATTTTCACAAAGGATAAAAACGGAAATCCGTGGATGACTGCGGCTGACGAAGGAATTGGTGCGAGCATTTGGCTTCCTGTAAAAGATATCTGGAGTGATGAGCCTGATAACGGCATAACGTTCAAAATCATCACACCAAAAGACCTTGTTGGCGTCGGCAACGGAAGATTAATCAAAGAAGAAAATCTAGGTGATAAAAAATCCTGGCTTTGGGAAGTGAAAAATCCGATTAATGATTATTCCATTATTCCATCCATCGGGAAATATGTCAATTTCAAAGATACTTTCAACGGCGAAAAGGGAAAACTGGACTTGGATTATTGGGTTTTGGATTATAATCTCGAGAAAGCAAAAAAACAATTCGAGCAGGTAAAACCAATGTTGAGCGCTTTCGAATATTGGTTCGGACCATATCCTTTCTATGAGGATTCTTACAAAATCGTGGAGTCACCGCATCTGGGAATGGAGCATCAAAGCAACGTCGCTTATGGAAATAATTATGGCAACGGCTACCTTGGAAGAGATTTATCAGGAACGGGTGTCGGGCTGAAGTGGGATTACATTATCATCCATGAGTCGGGACACGAATGGTTTGCCAACAATATCACAGCCAAAGACCAGGCCGACATGTGGATCCATGAGAGTTTCACGATGTATTCTGAGCCATTGTTTGTGGAAAAATATATGGACAAAGACTCGGCTGACAAATACATCCAGGGTGTTCGCCAAATGATTGCCAATGACAAGCCAATCATCGGAACGTACGGCATCCGGAATGAAGGCAGCGGCGATATGTATCCGAAAGGTGCGAATATGATTCACACAATTCGCCAGGTGATCAATAATGATGAGAAATTTCGCCAGATTCTGAGAGGTTTAAATAAAGATTTTTATCATCAGACTATGACCACACAACAAGTAGAAGATTATTTCATTCAAAAATCCGGAATTGATTTGAAGTCGATTTTTGACCAATATCTGAGAACTGTTAAAATTCCGACTTTGGAGTATAAACAAAACGGAAATCAATTGACTTACAGATGGACAAACGTTGTTCCTGATTTTAAATTACCGATCAGACTGGCTGACGAGCAAGAACTGAAACCAACTGAACAATGGCAAACCACGACTTTAAAATCAGACAAGCCTGTTGAGTTTAATAAGAATTATTACGTGGTTTATTCGAAACAATAAGTTATTAAACGAAAAGACCTGTTCAAATTTGAACAGGTCTTTTTTCAACAATATATGATATTATTGATTTTCTATTTTGGAACTTTAAATAACAAAATCATAGCCCAAATCTGTAAAATAGTTTGTACAATATTAATTATCCCTAAGACTAAATCATTCTTAAGGTTCTGAACTATAAAAGGCAAGCCGATTATTCCAAAAAATAAAAGTACCGCAAGAACATACTTCATCCATACTGCTCCTTTATTTACAAAATAACCAAGTACGAAGACGAAACCTACAGAAATTATTGCAATGAATATTTTCAAGCCATTATCTAAAGTCTCGTATTTCCAAATTAAATTCCCGATTCCCAAAGCACCAGAAAGGTAAATTAAATCCGCAGCTTTTTTATAGTTTGGAGAAATCTGAGATTCTTGATGATTTTCGTTCATTTATAATATTTTTTAAAATCAAATATAGTGTTACTGCAGAAAAAGCCAGCAGAATTGCTGGTTTTTCATTTATAACTTATCATCTATTCCCACTCAATCGTTGCTGGCGGTTTTGAACTGATGTCATAAGCCACTCTGTTGATTCCTCTAACCTCATTGATGATTCTGCTGGAAACGGTATCCAAAAACTCGTAAGGCAATCTGCTCCAGGTTGCCGTCATAAAATCAATTGTGTTGGCAGAACGAACAACGGCTGTATATTCATAAGTTCTTTCATCACCCATTACACCAACGGATTTTACCGGAAGAAGAACCACGAATGCCTGAGAAACTTTCTCATACAAATCATTTTTATATAATTCTTCGATGAAAATATCATCAGCTTCCTGCAAGATTCTAACTTTTTCAGCATCAACTTCTCCCAAAACTCTGATTCCCAAACCTGGACCAGGAAACGGATGTCTGTAAACCAACTCGTGTGGAATTCCCAACTCCTCGCCTACTTTTCTCACCTCATCTTTGAACAATTCCCTCAAAGGTTCCAACAGTTGGAATTCCATTTCTTCGGGAAGCCCACCAACGTTGTGATGAGATTTGATAACTGCAGAAGGTCCTTTCACAGATTGTGATTCGATAACATCCGGATAGATAGTTCCTTGTGCCAAGAATTTCGCACCTTTGATTTGTTTTGATTCTTCATCAAAGACGTGAACAAATTCGTTACCGATGATTTTACGTTTTTCTTCAGGATCACCTACTCCTGCTAATTTGGATAAGAATCTTTCGGAAGCATCTACCATTTTGATGTTCATATGGAAATGTTTGCCGTAATTTTCCATTACTTTTTTGCCTTCGTCTTTTCTCAAAAGTCCCGTATCTACGAAGATACAATTCAGCTGGTCGCCGATGGCTTTATGAATCAAAACTGCTGCTACGGACGAATCAACACCTCCAGACAATCCAAGAATCACTTTTTGATCGCCTACTTTTTCTTTGATTTCGGCAACGGTTCTCTCGATGTAATTTGTTAGTTTCCAGTTTTTGTCAGCTTTACAAATTCCGAATACGAAGTTCTCCAGCATCTTTCCACCTTCTTCAGAATGCGAAACTTCCGGGTGAAACTGTACGCAATAGATTTTTTTCTCAGGATTTGAAATCGAAGCGATAACACCTGATTTTGCATTGAGTTCAAAACCTTCCGGTAATTCTGCAACCTCGTCAAAATGGCTCATCCAAACGATGGAATTCTGATAGACACCTTTCAGTAATTCGTTTTCTTTTACAATTTCAAGGTGAGCTTTTCCATACTCGCCTTTTTCTCCTTTGGCCACTTTTCCGCCCAAAAGATGAGCTGTTAATTGCATTCCGTAGCAGATTCCTAAAACCGGAATTCCTTGTTCATACAATTCTTTTTCTACAAGGTGCGCATTTTCTGCATTCACAGAACTTGGCCCACCGGAAAGGATGATTCCTCTTGGTTTTTTCTCAAGAATTTCTGCTAATGGTGTGTTGAATGGTACTATTTCCGAATAAACTTCCATTTCACGGATTCTTCTTCCAATGAGTTGATTGTACTGTGAACCGAAGTCTAAAATGATAATTCCGTTTTGCATATAATGTTGTAATATTTTTTAAAATTGTGCGTAAATAAAAGTTCTTTTGAATGGATAAAAGACCGGCGAACCTGTAAAAACTTTTCTAAGTTCTTCTTTATAATCCTGTTTGTACTGATTTTTCAATTCATCCGGCAGTTTTTCAACAAACGGAATCATTGCTGTTCCTGAAGCCCAGTCAAAAACGGCATCTGCATCTTTCATAATGTGCGGATAAACTTTTTCGAAGACATTGATTTTTCTACCTTCGTTGTCTGACAAAATCTTGGCATAATCTTCTATATTAAGAACCGAATATTTTCTTTTCCAACCATTGAAATGTTTCTGATAAACCTCGTGTTCTGCAACGACTGATAACAACTGATGAACGATGAAATTATGATTCGATGGAACTTGTACGGCTAATTGCCCATCGGGATTCAGTTTTGAAATCAGTTTTGGAAACAACTCCTGATGATTATCGCACCATTGCAAAGAGGCGTTGGCAAGAATTAAATCAAATTTATCTTTCAATTCCACCTGCTCCTCTACGCTTCTTTGGAAAAACTGCAATCTTTTTGTTGCGTATTGCTCTGCTTTTTGAAGCATTTCTGCAGAAGAATCGATGCCGATGATTTTTGAATTTGGAATAAAATCTAAAAGTCCAGAAGTCAATTCGCCAGTTCCGCAACCTAAATCGATAACAGACATATCAGATTCTATTTCAATCAGTTTTATTAAATCAAAATATGGTGCTGAACGTTCTTTCTTAAACTGGTCATATATATCCGGATTCCAAGGCATTTTTTAGTAATTAATGATTAATTGTTAATTATGAGTAGACACTTCGACGAGCTCTGTGTGACAAATCTAATACTGAATTGCAAACTAGCCCCGATTGCAACGGCATCCTTTTTTGTCATTGCGATTGCTGACTTGTTCAACAGATTGCTTCACTTCGTCCGCAATGACAAAAAAGATATAGCACTTCGACTTCGCTCAGCATAAATTACAAGAGGGAAACAGCTCCTAAAAAAAAGAGACATTGGTCGCCCAACATCTCTATATATTTAGAATTTCGCAATATCGTCTCGGTAAAATCCGTAGTCAAAATCTACTGCAATAGCATCCTCATAGACTTTTTTGCGTGCTTCTTCGAAAGTGTCTCCAAGCGCTACCAAGTTAAGAACTCTACCTCCCGTAGAAACGACTCTGTCTCCTCTTGAATCTGCACCAGCATAAAGCAACGTGCTTCCCTTTACTTTTTCTGCCCCTGTAATCTCGAAGCCTGTCTCGTGATTCTGAGGATAACCTCCCGAACAAACCACAAGACAAACTGCTTTTTTATTTTTAAATTTCAGTTCCAGCTCCTTACCGTGAAGACAATCCTCGATAACATCTACCAAATTGTTCTCTAACAACGGTAAAAGCACCTGAGTTTCCGGGTCACCCAATCTCATATTATATTCCAGAAGATAAGTTCCGCTTTTCGTCACCATTAATCCGAAGAAAATAAATCCTTTGAAGCTAAGACCTTCTTTTTTAAGACCTTCAACAGTTGGATTCATAATATTCTGAACAAAGTCCTGAAAATGTTCATCCGTGAATTCCGGACTTGGCGCTGCAGAACCCATTCCTCCTGTGTTTGGGCCTTTGTCTCCGTTTCCGACTTTTTTGTAATCTTTTGCAGGAATAAAAGGGAAAATCTTTTCACCGTTGGAAACACCGATGATGGATGCTTCGAAACCTTGCAAAAATTCTTCGATAATAACCTGAATCCCGGCGTCGCCAAAGATTCTTTTGATCATAAAATCGTGGATTGTACCTTCTGCATCTTCGAGATTTTCAGCAATGACAACACCTTTTCCGCCAGCTAAACCACTTGCTTTGATTACCAAAGGAAACTTTTGTTTCTGTAAATATTCCTTAGCTTCTGCATAAGAATCAAATGTTACGGATTGTGCCGTTTTGATTCCGTAAGTTTTCATAAACTTCTTAGAGAATGCCTTGCTGCCTTCCAATGAGGCTGCTTTTTTTGCAGGACCAAAAACCTTGAGGTCAACTTTTTTAAACTCATCCACGATACCTTCTACAAGAGGTGCTTCAGGACCAACAATAGTCAAATCCACCTTGTGTTTGATTGCAAAATCTCTCAGTGCAATGATGTCGGTTTCGTTGATATTTTCTCCCAGTTTTTCGGTAGTGGCATTACCAGGTGCAAAGTACATCTTCGTAATTCTGTTGTCTTCGCTTAGCTTGGTAGCCAAGGCAGAAGCACGTCCACCGTTTCCTACAATAAGTAATCTCATATTATGTTTTCAGTTTAACTTTTTAAAGTGCCAAATTTAAGATTTTTTGAGGACAAATCTTATACCGAGTCTGATGTATTTTTCTTAAAAGTTTATTAAAAAATTAAGATTGTGGTAATTGCATTGGAACTTCCATTAACAATATTTCGGAATTTTCTTCAGCTTCTAGCACAAAATTTTCTGTATCCCAGATCCCAAGACCGTCTCTTTCATCAAGGATTTGGTCGCCGATTTTTGCCTTTCCTTTGATGACAAAAACATATATGCCATTTCCTGATTTATGGATGTTGTATTCTTTAGAAAAACCTTTGTCAAATCTTGCCAAACTGAACCATGCATCCTGATGAATCCACACACCTGCATCATCAGCATTAGGAGAAAGAATCTGCTGAAAATCATTCTGTACAGATTGTTCCTCGATGTTGATTTGATCGTATCTTGGTGTAACATCAGTTTTGTTTGGAATTACCCAGATTTGTAAGAATTTGACAGGTTGTTCGGTGGCGTTTTCCTCGCTGTGCATAATTCCGGTTCCTGCAGACATCACCTGGATATCGCCCTTTTTGATAATTCCGGAATTGCCCATATTGTCGCCGTGTCGCAAATCGCCTTCCAAAGGAATCGAGATGATTTCCATATCGCGGTGCGGATGTCTCCCGAATCCCATTCCACCTTCTACAAAATCGTCATTCAAAACTCTGAGAACACCGAAATGCGTTCTTTCCGGATTGTGATAATTGGCAAAACTAAAAGTGTGATGACTTTTTAACCAACCATGGTTAGCATAACCTCTGCTGTCTGATTTGTGATATACTGTTTTCATTATAAATTGATTTTAATTGTTAGGCTTTTTTGTTGATACAAATTTCCAGCTTTGAAAACTCTTACACATTGACGTAGGATAAGAACGAAAAATCCACCGATTTGGTGGATTTAATATTTAGACACTTCGACAAGTTCAGTGTGACAATTCCGTATGAAATTAGAAATGAACCTGCTGGATTTCTTCTTCGATTTCTTTTGGTGTTTCATCATCTGATTTGATGAAAATCATCGTGACAACTGCACCAATCAGCATACAGATTCCACCAACAACAATGTAATCAATTGCCATTTTTCCAAAAACATTGGAAACAATTGGGCCTCCGAAAATCCCGTTGATGATTTGAGGAATGACGATAAAGAAATTAAAAATTCCCATATAAACACCCATTTTTCTTTGCGGAATCACTTCAATCAACATCGCATAAGGCATTGCTAAAATACTTGCCCAGGCAAATCCCAATCCTATCATAGAAATCCAAAGCAACGATGTGCCCTTAATAAAATACATCGAAATTAATCCCAGTCCTCCTGATAACAAAGCCAAAGCGTGTGTTTGTTTTTTGCCTAAGAATTTGGCAATCGGTGTTAATAAGAATGCAAACGGAATCGCCCAAAGATTGTATATCCCAAATAATTTTCCGGTCAAATCCCCGGCATTATTAAAAGCTTCCGAGTGTGTATCTTCCGGAGACAACCCAAAGTGATGTGTAGCCAAAGCACTTGTGGTGAAAACCCACATCGTAAACAGTGCAAACCAAGAGAAAAACTGAACGACGCCCAATCTTTTCATCTGAGTAGGAATGTTCGCAAAATCTTTGAAGATGTCGCTAAATCTAGAAGGTTCTTCCACAATTTCTTTTCCGTCTTCAAAAGCTGCAAACTCTTCAGGTGAATATTCTTTCGTCGTCAGAATCGTGTACAGAATAGTCAACAGTAAAAATCCGGCACCAATATAAAAAGAAAAAATCACGTTATCTGCTACAAAACCTTCTGGTGCAACATTCGAGATTCCTAATTTCGTAAGCCAATCAGGAAGATAAGAACCGATTACAGCTCCAATTCCTATCAAAATTGTTTGAACAGAAAACCCAATCGTTCCCTGATGTTTTGGAAGCATATCTCCGACCAGAGCCCGAAAAGGTTCCATTGCCACATTGATAGATGCATCCATCATTGCCAGGAAAATCACGGCTAGTAATAACACATTGGCTGCAATAAGATGAGTCACAGAAGCGGCGTTTGGAAGGAGAACCAATCCGATGGCACATAAAACTGCACCAATCAAAAAATAGGGTTTTCTTCTTCCCAATGGACTCCATGTGTTATCTCCCATATGTCCTATAATGGGTTGAACGATTAATCCTGTTACAGGTGCAACCAACCAAAACCAAGACAACTCGTGAACATCAGCGCCAAGATTTGCTAAAATTCTACTGGCATTTCCGTTCTGTAAACCGAAGGCCATTTGGATTCCCAAAAATCCCATACTCATATTGATAATCTGAGCGATGGAAAGATTTGGTTTAACTTTTTTTGTCATTTATTTTTAAGGTATTTATATATTATTTTAATTTCTGAATCAAAGCATCCTCGATTGGCGTTTTGATTTTGGTGACTTCATCAACAACTTCATTGGGAACTGTTACCGAAAGAACGTATTGCTTCACTTTCCATTTACCGCTGATTTTTTCGAGAACACCCGAACCTCGGCAGATTTTCATCTGCGTGTCCAGAATCTCATCAAACCAGGCATAGTTACCATCTTTGCTAAAGTAGATATTCCGTTTTAAGGATTTGAAATTCCAGGCTTTTCCTTTATCAAAAAACGGTCTAGCCCATTCCATAAATTCCTTTTTGTTCCAAACTTCCGTGGCATCTGTCCCGATAAAAGTTGATTCTTCTGCAAAACAATCAAAATAATTTTTATAATCTGCATTGGCAGCAAATGTATTGAAATCGTCCAGTAATTTGTTAATATTCTTTTTCTGCACATTCTCGTAAAATCCCTTTTTCTGAGCACAAACAGGAATCGAAAATATCAAAAAAGATAATATAAAAATGGAAATTATTCTTTTCATTTCGGGCTTATTTTTGAGTTTCTATTATTTTTCTGATTAATACAATCTGACCGAGGTGATAATAACTATGTTCTATCATTCCGTCAAGATTTCTGATGTAAGTTCCGTACTTCTCATCAACAAAATCAGTATTGAGTTTTTCTTCCGGCAACGTTTCTATCAATTTTGCAAATTCTTCAGAATCTTTCCAAAAATCATTAAGAAAATTTTCCCATTGCTGCTGAGATTCTATAAGTGGAAAGTCAAAACTGAATTTATCTCTGATTTCCAAATCGCCACCAAGCAAAACATTTTTAATTCCTTTAATATAATAATGAATATGTTGTGCAAGAACAGCAATCGTATTCAAATTCTGAAACTTAACCGTAGCCAATTTATAATCCAAATTTTCCAGCTGGTCCTTGAAATTGGTGTTTGCAATCCAGGTTCCATTCAGGATAACTTCCCGAAAACGATTGGCCAATTGCAATTGATTTTTCATATTCAAAATATAATTTAAACGAATGTAAAAATTTGTCTGGAAAATTAATTACATTCTATTGATTTTGAAGACATTATTTATTTTAATTCTAAAATTAATGAAGATTTTGCACCAACTAAAAGTTTTGTGTTTGGAGATAACGAAATTTCACTTCCAGTAATTACATCATTACCTTTAGTATTTCCCTTGATTCCTTCAGAAAATCTTGTTAAATCTAACAACTGATTTTCCTTGTTGTTATTGATAACCACCATTACTCTTTTGTTATCGGTATAACGAAAATAAACATAAACGTTATTTTTTGGTATGTAATGCAAAGTTTTTCCAGTGTGAACCGCTTCGTTTGTTTTTCTCCAGTTCAGAAGTTTTTTGGTGTAATCGAAATATTCATTTTGAGAAGCTGTTCTTCCTGATTTTGTGAAGGCATTATTCGTATCGCCAGCCCAACCACCTGGAAAATCTTTACGGATTTCGCCATCGCCGCCGTTGTTTTTGTCGCCAGCCATTCCGATTTCGGAACCATAGTACAATTGTGGAATTCCACGAATGGTCAAAATCAAACTCATTGCTAATTTGTAATCTTCAACTTTGGGAAAAATCTGATTGAATCTATTCGTGTCGTGATTCTCAGCAAAAACCAACAGATTATTGATATTCGGATAAAGAAAATCATTCGCCAGATTGTCATAAACTCTCTGCATTCCGGAATCCCAACCAGAATCTTCACGGAAAACCTGACCAAGAGCGTCGTGAAGTGTAAAATCCATCACAGAAGGCAGATAAGAATTGTAACCTTCTATCGCTGAAATTTTGGAATCCTTCTGCCAATAAGACATCTGCGCCTGGTCGTGCATCCAAACTTCGCCTACAATATTGAATTTCGGATACTCATCGGTGATTCGTTTTGTCCAATCAGCGATGCCTTTTTTGTCGTTGTAAGAATAAGTATCCACACGGAAACCATCCAGACCGGCATATTCAATCCACCAAATGGCGTTCTGAGCCATGTAAGTCACAACCATCGGATTGCTCTGATTCATGTCAGGCATGGTAGTATCAAACCAGCCATCCATACATGCTGCTTCATCAACTTTCGCAGCGTTGGTATCAAACTGCGTTGTCATTCTGTAATTACTCCTTTGGAAACCATTTTCCTGTCCGTTCCAATAATGAATCCAATCTTTTGAAGGCAAATCTTTGATAATCCAACTTTTTGAACCCCAGTGATTGGTCACATAATCCATCACGAGTTTCATTTTTCTTTTATGAAGTTCATCAGCGAGGTTTTTGTAATCCTCGTTGGTTCCGTAACGTGGGTCGATTTTGTAGTAATCGCTTTGCGCATAACCGTGATAAGAATAGGAAGGTTCATTATCTTCCAGTAAAGGCGTGTTCCAAATCGTGGTAACACCTAATTCCTGAAGATAATCCAAGTTCTTGACGATACCGGCAATATCTCCACCGTGTCGACCACCGGTTTTGCTTCGGTCAGCTTTTTCAGCCGTGTCTGGCGTGTTGTCGTTTTTTGGATTTCCGTTCGCAAATCTATCAGGCATTATCAGATACATGACATCCGAAGATGTGTAAGAATCTCTGTTCGCTGAATTTTGTTGTCTTTGCCTAAATTCGTAATCAATAGTTTTAACGGTTTTGTTTCCGTTTTTGAAGTTCAGTTTTGTTTTTTGTGGCTGAACGCCGTTTGTGTCGATGGTTACGAAAAGGTAATTCGGGTTTTCAACTTTTTTGACTTCTTTGATTTTGATTCCGCCTGAGAATTCGGGTTGGAGATTTTGAATATCTTTTCCGTAAACTAATAATTGAAGTTCAGGGTTTTTCATTCCGCTCCACCAAAATGCAGGCTCTACTTTTTGAACCTGAGAATAAAAGATGGAGGAAAGTATGATTGAAGAAAATGTGATTATTTTTTTCATAGTGTAAATTTTAGGAAAAGACTTTGTCAAAGTGTGAACCAATGACAAAGTCCTGATTGGTGTTGAAAGCCATAGCCCCGATTGCAGTGGAAATCCTTTTTTGCGTGGACTCTGAGAGCCTCAGCCTGACAAAAGGTGTGGCAAAAAAGATTGCAACGGAAAGCGGGATTAAGCTCCTAAAAAAATTATTTAACAGGCTTCACAGAAATTGCATAGCCGCCGCTTCTTACCAGGTGAACCGGCAGTTTTGTTTTGCTGTCAACTGTTTTTTTGTAGATATGATAACTCTGTGGATTATTTACATAATCAGCGTCTTTTCCATCTTCATAGATCGTTGCTTCATATTTTCTACCCTTGTCCAGAAATGAAAAGTCTACTGTAAAATCTCTCGGGTTCTCATCTGTAACGCCACCTACAAACCAATTGTCTGTTCCTTTTGCTTTTCTGGCTGTATGGATGTAATCTCCAGGTTCTGCCGAAAGGATTTTGGTGTCATCCCAATCCGCAGCCACATCTTTTATAAACTGGAAGGCATCCATATGTTTTGCGTAATTTTCCGGTAAATCTGCAGCCATTTGTAAAGGCATATACATCACGACATAAAGCGCTAATTGCTTAGCCAAGGTTGTCTGTACAAATCTCTTATCTCCCGGGAAATAATAATCCAGTTTGGTTTGGAAAATCCCCGGCGTATAATCCATAGAACCACCCATCCATCTTGTAAAAGGGAGAATTGTCTGATGATCCGGTTTGTTACCACCAAAAGCTTCGTACTCTGTCCCACGCGCAGCTTCTGCAGATATCCAGTTTGGATAGGTTCTGCTTTCTCCGCCAGGACGAACCGACTCGTGAGAATTCACCATGATTTTATAGTCATTTGCTTTTTCAGCAATTCTGTAAAAATGGTTGATTGTCCACTGAGAATAATGGTGTTCCCCTCTTGGAATAATATCGCCTACATAACCCGTTTTCACCGATTTGTAACCGTATTTGTTCATCAATTGGAATGCCTGATCCGCCCATCTTTCGTAGTTGGTTGCTGAACCGGAAGTCTCGTGGTGCATAATTAAATTAATTCCTTTCGAATGTGCATAATCATTCAACATTTTGATATCAAAATCGGGATAAGGTGTAATGAAATCGAAAACAAACTCCTTAGAATGTCCGAACCAATCTTCCCAACCCGTGTTCCAGCCTTCGATAAGCAAACCTTGGAAGCCGTTTGCAGAAGCAAAATCGATGTATTCTTTAACTTTTGTATTGTTGGCAGCGTGTTTGCCATTCGGTGTTAATTTAGAAAAATCGGTTTTTCCAATGTGCACGTTTTCGGACGTAGAATATGCCCATTGTGATTTCCCGATGATCATTTCCCACCAGACACCCATGTATTTCGTTGGTTTGATGTAAGATGTATCTTTATATTTTGTAGGTTCGTTCAGGTTGAACATCATTTTAGAATCCATTACGTCTTCTGCTTTGGGAGCAACGATAATTGTTCTCCAGGGTGTTACAGTAGGTGTCTGGATGTAACCTTTAGCTCCTTGTCTATCAGCTGTGAGGTGGGTTTTGAATTTGAAATTCTGAGCATCTACTTCCAGGTGTGAAGCTGGATAGTCCAGAACTGCCGCTTCTCCTACATTGACATATAACTGATCTTTCCCTTCCTTTTTCAACATCAAAGGTGATTGAACAGCATTCTTGATCAGTTTTTGAGATGCATTGGAATCATAAGCCTTGGGCCACTGATTCGGAATTTCGGAGATTTTTGTGGTTTGATATTGATATTCCTGAGAGTCGTAATCTGCAACAATCCACCAAGCTTTCATATCTGTAGGAAAATCAATTTCAGAATCTTCTTCTCTGATGACAAAATAATTCAGATTTTTTTGTTGAGGAAATTCGTATCTGAAACCTAAACCGTCATTAAACAATCTGAATTTCACAACAATACTTCTATCTGTAGAAGCTTGATTAAGTGTAATAGCTAATTCATTATAATTGTTAATATAGTTCTTTTTTTCTCCAAGAATTGGCTGCCAGGTTTCGTTTTTTGAATCTCTTTTTTCAGCCGTCTTTGTAAAGCCATTATTAAGATCAAAACCAGCATCTTCGGGTTTTGCAATTTCGGAAGCAAACTTGATAGAAGAATCTTTGAATAATCTTAATCCTAATTTAGAATCCTCTACAACCACATTACCGTTATATTTCAGGTTATAAAATGGCACTCCATTTTTCAGTTGGAAATTAGCTTCGAATTTTCCGTCCGGAGACTTTAGACTTTGAGCATAAACGCCGTTAAACATCATAGTAAGCAAAGCTGCTCCAATGGTGAATTTTTTCATTTGACTAAATTTATTTTTTAAAGGTCAAATGGAATCGTTTATCAACTTTTGTATTAATTAAATAATAAATTGGCCAATGACGATTTCATTTTTCTAAGGTTTATATATGTTGTACAATATAAAAAAAGTGCTGCGAAACCGCAACACTTTTTTGTTATAATTAGAGAATTTTACAACTTCACTAGCTTGTAAGTTCCCATTTTCAAATCTACAGTAATGGTATAGAAATTATCGCCTCCACTAAATTTGATATTTCCATTAGCATCATTTATACCAAGATATCCGGTATTTCCAATGTTATCTTTACCAATATTCCCCCACTCTTTTCCAGACCAATCCTGCTGACCCAGGAATTTGAATTCTGCATTATCAGGAATCTGCCTGATCATTTCGAATTTGCCATTTCCAAGAGAATTGAACTGTTCTGCTGCTCCAGCATTCCAACCTTGTAGAGATCCCACCAAATACAGGTTCGGAATATCCCAAACACCTGCAGTAGCAGTAGCGGTCAAAGACTTAACCCCAAAATCTGCATTAATAACAACATGATAAATCCCTGCTGTTCCGGTGAATTTCATATTTTCATGATCCCCAAATTCAATATTAGATGATACAGTCTTGAAATATCTTTTTTCTGCATCAGTTCTGGAATCATCAATACTATAATTAAGAGGATTCCAGTCTTGTTGACCTAAAAATCTAAAATTTTCAGGTTGCAAATATGTATAGATTTCAGATATATTGTCATGCTTGTATAGCTTTTGAGATCCTGAAGCATTCCAAGAAACCGCTGATGCCGCTCCAACCAAGAAAAAGTCAGGATAATCAACCTGATATGGTTTCATTTTAGCGGTGACAATAGCAGATTTTAGTTCAATGGCAGGAGTAGAAAAGCTTGTTTTTGCAGTAACTCTGAAATCAAATTCGCCTTCAGTATTAACTATTCCCCCAGCTGTCAAAGCTGCAGTATTAAGATCCTTATTTGAAATAGCCAAAGATTTTGAGTTTGTAACTACACCTAGAGAAGAAAAAGTTGCAGAACCTTTCTTAGCAATTTCTACCGTATAAGTCACCGGTGATCCATAGTTAGAATAGTCATTCCAAGTAATTGTTGTAGCAATTGCAGACTGATCAGCAGAATTAAGGGTGATTGTACCTCCATTTGTCGGAGCTGTAATTATAGGCCCATTAGTTGGGTAAACAGTTACTGCAAAACTAATCGCATTTGAAACTTCAGACCCCGCTTCTATTCTGATAAAAACATTTTTTGATGAATAAGGAGAAAAACCTGCTTGCAAAAGTTTGCTGTTTACGTCACCAACTGTTGTCACAAAATTTGTAGTTGTAGAAGTACCTAGAGTTGCTTTAGTAGCAAAATCTGCCGTTGTAGAAAACACAATTGTATATTGCGATGATCCTGCTTTATCCCAAGTTAATGTAAAGGGATTATTTTTCATTGTTTCATATAGTACATTACTACCTAAAGTAGTATTATACAATTTGAAGCTTGCTTCAGGTGATGTCCAATCCTTATCAGCATCATCTCTACAGGATGCAATTGTCAGGACAACAAGTAAAGATGCCAGAAATATTTTTATTATATTTTTCATTTTGAATAGAAATTATTGTTTAACAATAGTGTAAATACCTGCTTTGATATTTACTGTAATTTTATAAGTGCTTCCATCACCAGCAAATTTAATATTTCCATTATCACCTTTAGGACCTATAAAACCTGTATTCCCTGCTTCGGAAATATTACCCCAGTCAAGACTTCCAAAAGATTTCTGACCTAAGAATTTGAACTCAGCATCAGCAGGTAATGTTGTTGTATATTCGAAAACACCTGTTCCTGTTTTTGTCATAGATATAGCATTTTCTGCTGACCAACCATTACCTGCTACATTACCAACTAAGTAAACTTGAGGGATGTCGAAGTTTGGAATTGGAGAAGAAGTAGCAGTTAGAGATTTAACATCCTTTTTTGCATTAATCACAACTTTATATATCCCCGAATCTCCGTTAAAAACCATATTTTCATTATCTCCATTTGCTTTAGCAATATTATCTGACACCTGATTAAAATACTTGTATTCATCTTTAATACCATCAGCATTTATACTGTAGTTTATTGGATTCCAATCTTTCTGACCAAGAAAACGGAAGTTTTTACCTTTTTCTAAATAAGTATATATAGAAATTATATTATCTATTTTATATAACAGCTGAGCAGAGCCTGCATTCCAATCGACATATGAGGCAGCACCAACAAGATAAAAATCAGGATATACAAGCTTATAAGGTGTAATATCAATTGATGTAATATTGGAAACGGCAGAGAGATCATCTGTCCCTAAAAAAGAAACTACTCTTAGGTACATTTTATTTGATACGAATGGCGTCAGTCCAATTGCTTCCGATGCACTGTTCATTTGAGTCGTGGTAAAAGTCATCGCTTTTTGCGAACTATTTACCGTACCTATTACATATGGTGTTTTAAATGTTTGATCTTTGGAAGCTTCTATTCTGTATTTTCCTTCAACCGGTACAGAATATCCGGCAGGATACCAAGATATGGTTATAGCGGGATTATCAGGAAAATTTACATCAAGAAATAATGTTTGTTTTGAGAGATCCATAACTATTGGAGAATTTTTACTCTCTATAGTTACAATTTCTCTATCATCGCACGATGTTAATCCCAAAATCATCACGATGAGAAGAAATATTTTATTTAAAGTTATATTTTTCATTATATGAAATTTTATTGATTTTAGTAACCCGGGTTTTGGATTAAATTAGGATTTACAACTAACTCGTTATTTGGGATAGGAAATAAGTTTCTATAACCTTCGACAGCAGTTCCATCCTTTACATTTCCTTTCCAAGGCCACAAATATGATGCTGTGGTGAATTTGTCAAATCGAATCAAATCAGATCTTCTTGTCATTTCCCAAGATAGTTCTCTAGATCTTTCATCCAAGATAAAATCTAAAGTAATCGCAGTTACATCACCAGAGGTATTCCCAAATGCTCTTTCACGTATTTTATTTACATACGAAATTGCAGTTGACATATTTCCATTACCTCCTCTCAAAACAGCTTCAGCATACATTAGGTAAACATCTGCCAATCGGTAAACTGGTAAATCAGTCTCCACCCAATTGGTATCTACCCCTGGTGTGCCATCACTTTTTATATTTTTATATTTTATAAATGCATAGCCGTCCGTAAAACTTCCTAAGTCATTTATTTCTAAATTCTGACCATTTGTAAAAAAACGCCCCCTTTGATCACCAGAAGTAAATTTTTGCACAAAAGCTTTCGTTGTCCTAACTCCTCCCCATCCTGTGTTGATCCCAAATTCTGCAGGATTCATTTTTCCTCCTACAGTTGCATGTGTCAAATATGTCGTTCCACCATTTGTTTGAGTTTTACGGCCATCATAAACAATTGAAAAGATATTCTCCGGATTGTTAACATTATTATCTGCCAAAAACAAATTTTCATATTTAGGATTAAGCGTGTAACCGGCAGAAATAACTTTGTTACAATAAGTAATAACATCATTATTTCTTTCAGCACCAGTATAAACTTTTGCATTTAAGTATAATCTAGCAAGCAGTGTCCAAGCGGCAGCTTGATCTACTCTTCCATACTCATTACTTTTTGGAGCTTTTAATTCATTCGACGCATTAAGTAGTTCGGATTCTACATATTTAAACAATTCACCTCTTACTATTCTCTTTGGAACCTGACCCAAAGTAGTTTCATCAACGAATGAAACATTACCATACATATCCAATAAATGATAATAAGATTGAGCTCTTAAAAATCTGGCTTCAGCTCTCATTTTTTTTGCCTCTTCCAAATTAGCTCCTGTAATACCATTGCTTGAAAGCTTTTCATCCGTTGTGTTCCGTATAAACTCATTACAAAAAGCAATTTCGGTATAAAGCCTATAATACATCGCATTGTTAAACTCATTTGCAGGTGTCCAGATCATCTTATGAAATTCATGCAATGTTCCATCATTCCAAGCTATGACAGCTTCATCTGTTGTTATAACATTTAGTGTATATAACAATCTCATATAATTAGAAAAGCCTCCATCAATATCAGTAATATCTCCATTACCATCACCTCCAGATTGTCCTCCAACAGCAAGACCGCCGTACAGCTTTGCTAAAAGATTAGGGTATTTTGAAAAATCTTTATAAAGTCCCGCAGCAGTAACATCTGTAATTGGCTCTTGTTTAAGATCATCAGTACAAGAGCTTAATGACAGCATGAGCCCAAGTATAAAAGCGGCTTTAGATAAATTTTTTATTTTTATATATTTTCTCATTTTTTATTTAGTTAGAATTGAACATTTAAACCCAAGGAATAGATTCTTGGTCTTTGATAGAATCCGTTGTCAATATTCCCAAATATTTCGGGATCAACCCCTGAGTACTTTGTAATTACAAATACATTTTGAGCCATTCCAAAAACTCTTAGGTTACCTGAATTGTTAAAAACTTTTCCAAAATTATAACCTACTGACAGATTATCCATTCTTAAAAAAGTAGCATTCTCAACAAATATATCACTCCAATATTGAGGTGTTTTAAAACCATAATTTGCAGTTGTTGATGATATATTTTGCATAAACTCATTAGTTGTGACACTTTGTGTAGTGGATTGAGATGCAAAATTATTATACACATAATTTCCTATTACTGCTCGAAGAGCTGTTGAAAAATCCCAGTTCCCATATCTCACTTTTGTTGAAAAGCCAAGAACAGCATCAGGAGTTGTTGATTTATAAAAATACTTGTCTTTACTATCAATTTTCCCATCACCATTCCTATCAACATACACACCTTCCAATGGTTTTCCATTATTATCATATACTTGCTGATAAACCCAGAAGCTATTTGGAACCTGACCAACTGTGTGAGCCTGAACTGTATTACCTACACCACCAGAAATATTTCCAACTTGTACAATGTAGTCTTCTGCAACTTCTTGAGAAAATGATTTTATTTCAGGTCGGTACATAGAGGCATTGAAACTAAAATCCCAGGTAAGGTTTTCCTTTTTTACAGGCACAACATTAATTAAGAACTCTATACCTTTTGTTTCCATTTCTCCTAGATTCTTCCAATTCTTATTACTGAATTCTCCAGCCGGAACTTGTACATACGCTAATAAATCTGTTGTTTTTTTCTTAAACAGGTCAATAGCACCTGTAATTCTATTATTCCAAAAGCCATAATCTAATCCAAGGTTTATAGTTTCTGTAGTTTCCCAAACTAAATTTGGATTATATTGGTTAGGTCTGTACATAAAATAAAAATTATCTCCAAAACCATATTGTGCTTGAGCTTCTGAAATATTATAGGCAGGGAACGAATTGTACCAACTTCCAAATTCCTGCTGACCTGTTTCACCATAACCAGCTCTTAATTTTAAATCAGATACTGTTTTAACATCCTTAAGAAAGCTTTCATTTTTCAACTTCCAAGCAACTGAAACTGAAGGAAAAGTTCCCCAAACATTGCTTAAATCATCAGTCCCATTGTAATATCTTGATGAGGCATCCCTTCTAATTGCTCCTGTTATTATATATTTATCTGCAATAGAAAAAATTGCTCTTCCATAATAACTCAACAGCACTAGATTTGCTTCAAAATCATTACTTGGAGTTGGGAGTTTAGCTGGATTACCATAATATGTGGATGCTGCAGGAACTTTATTATTAAATTTCTGATAAGAATATCCTGCCATAATATCTATTTTAGTATTAATAGCATCAATCTCTTTTACATAATTTAAATAAGTTTCTAACAGTTTGTTTGATTTTTCCTGCTCATAATCTCTTCTCGTACTCCAGTTATCTGAGACTACAGTCCCTCTATAATTCGGATATTCAGTGGTGGCTCCTGTACCTTTTTGATAATCGTAGCCAGCATTTATATTCCAATGCAAGTCTGGAAGAAAATGAAACTTATAATCTACTTGCAAACCTGCTATTCCCCTGAAAACTGTTGACACATCTCTTCGTCCGTACAACATGCCTAAAGGATTACTCGTAGCATTTCCATTTAAAGCTCCCGTGTTGAGTCTCCATTCCCAATAATTGCTAACCGTATTGCCCTGAGGACTATAATCATATACAGACTGTGTAGGATCAAAATATTGTGCTGCTCCGATTACCCCTCCTGTCGGAAAACGGTTTTCTGTCATAGACCCTTTAACATTTGCATTTACAGATAAATGATTATTAAAAAATTTGGGCGATAAGTTTAAACCTATAGAGGTTCTTCGAAATTCGTTAGTCTTTACGATTCCATTTTGTTCATTATACCCTAATGATAACCTATATGGTAAGCCTTTTATTCCTCCTGATACTGATAAGTTATTATCGGTTCCCCATGCTTTTTGATAGATTAAATCCTGCCAATTGGTATTCGATTTTCCTAATTTATTTATATAGTTCTGATTTCCAGTTGAGTTAACAAAAGCTCTGAATTCATCTGGTGAAAGAACCTTCAAGTTATCCATCTTAGTAGAAACCGATGCTGTAGAAGAAAAATCAATCTTTAGCTTCCCTGCAGAACCTTTTTTTGTAGTAATAAGAATTACACCGTTTGAAGCTCTGTTACCATAGATAGCAGCAGCAGAAGCATCTTTTAGAATATCAAAAGATTCAATATCATTTGGGTTAATAAGTGCTAATGCGTTGGAAGCCCCAGAAACTCCGCTGAAGTCCATTGGTATCCCATCAATAACTATTAAAGGATCATTACTTGCATTCAAGGATGCACCTCCCCTAATTCTTATTGTTGAACCTGCACCCGGGTTACCGCCATTGCCTGTAATAGATACACCCGCTGCTTTTCCCTGAATCAATTGATCTGCAGATGTGGAACCGCCATTAAAATCTTTGGAAGTAACCGAAGTAATAGACCCCGTAAGATCCGTCTTCTTTTGCTTACCATAACCAATCAGCACAACCTGCTCGATTTCGGTTTCTTTTTTGGCCGAATCACTTTGTTGTGCATGTAACATTGATCCGAGCAATAGAAATGCTGGAGCAATTTTTAATACATTATAGTTTCTCACAAAAAATAAATTTTTAAGGTTTATATTATTATTTTCAAATCATTAAGATATACACTATCTCTTGTTTCGCAATTTATAAAAAAATCGATATTCTGTTAAAATAATTTTAAAATCATCACAATTCCACCTAATTTAATGCTAAAAAAAACAAACACAAACAAATAAAACACTGAAAAACAGAAACTTAAACTTATGTTAATTTTTTTAACAAAAACTGTTTTTGCAATGTTTTTCATGAAATTTTAACAATTTTTCTTCTTCTAAATTAACCAATATTAATCCTATATTAATCAAAAATGAACTTTTTGGAATTTTATCGATTTTCATGTAAAGAGAAAAACACAAGTATTTACGGTGATTTCAAAAAACAAATAAATTACATTAATAACCGTCAAAAAATTATTTTTTTCAACAATAAATAACAAAATAATTAAAAACCATCAAAGCCAATTTGAAGAGACATTTAAATGGATAAGGTTAATGAATATTTTTCCATTGGCCTATCATTTCTTTTATTAACAATCTAAATGAAAATCGTAATTTTGCAATTCAAATTTTTTATTTATAAAATGTCAAACAGAAAGATGATTACGGCAGCTTTGCCTTATGCAAACGGACCGGTTCATATAGGGCATTTGGCGGGTGTATATATTCCTGCGGATGTTTACGCAAGATTTCAGAGAAGATTAGGAAAAGATGTAGCGTTTATCTGTGGTTCGGATGAGCATGGGATTCCTATTACCATAAGAGCTAAAAAAGAAGGAGTTACGCCACAGGATATTGTTGATAAATACCATGAGATCATCAAAAAATCTTTTTCGGATTTGGGAATTTCATTTGATGAATATTCCAGAACAACTTCTAAAAATCATTATGAGACCAGTCAGGATTTTTTCAAAGTTCTTTATGAAAAAGGAAAGTTTACGGAAGAAATGTCTGAGCAATATTTTGATGAACAGGCTAATGAATTCTTAGCCGACAGATATATTGTAGGAACCTGCCCGAATTGCGGAAACGAAAATGCATACGGAGATCAGTGTGAAAGATGCGGAACTACCCTTTCTCCATCTGAACTGATCAATCCGAAATCAATGTTAAGCGGAAATGTTCCTATTTTAAAAGAAACAAAAAACTGGTATTTACCGTTAAACGAATATGAAGACTTCCTGAACGAATGGATCATTGAAGGTCATAAAGACGACTGGAAACCCAATGTTTACGGACAGGTAAAATCATGGTTGAATGACGGCCTGAAACCCCGTGCGATGACCAGAGATCTGAACTGGGGAGTTCCGGTTCCGCTTTCAGGTGCAGAAGGAAAAGTTCTGTATGTTTGGTTTGATGCGCCAATCGGCTATATTTCTTTCACGAAAGAATGGGCAGAGAAAAACGGAAAAAACTGGAAAGATTACTGGCAAAGCGAAGATTCTGATTTGGTTCACTTTATCGGAAAAGATAATATTGTATTCCACTGTATTATTTTCCCTTCGATGATGAAGGCTCACGGCGATTTCATCATGCCGAAAAATGTTCCTGCCTTTGAATTCCTGAATCTTGAAAACGATAAGATTTCAACATCAAGAAACTGGGCAGTCTGGGCACATGAATATGTAGAAGATTTCCCGGGACAAGAAGACGTGCTAAGATATGCTCTTCTTTCATCAGCTCCGGAAACGAAGGACAATAATTTTACCTGGAAAGATTTTCAGACGAAGAATAATTCTGAATTAGTTGGTATTTTTGGGAACTTTATCAATAGAGTTGCTGTTTTAATTCATAAATATTATGATGGAGTTGTTCCTCAAGGTGATGCAAACAGTCCTGAATTAAATGAAATCAACAAAGCAGCGAAAGAAATTTCAGGGTTTTTAGAAAACTATGAATTCAGAAATTCTCTAACAGCTCTGATGAATTTAGCTCGTTTTGGAAACCAATATCTTCAGACAGAAGAACCTTGGAAAACCATTAAAGACAACCCTGAAAAAGCGGCTCAGTCTTTATTTGTTGGAGCTCAGATCGCGGTTGCTTTAGCTCAGCTATGCGAACCGTTTATGCCTTTCAGTTCAGAAAAATTATTGAACATGTTCAATGTGCAGAGGTCAGGTTGGAATGATATTGAGACAAAATCTGTTTTAATTGAAACGGGTCACAAAATTAATGAAGCATCTCTTCTTTTCTCAAAAATTGAAGACGATGTCATCGAAGCCCAAATCCAGAAATTGGAAAACACAAAGCAAAACAATAAAAAAACAAACCCTAACGCCAATCCTATGAAAGAAGAAATCACTTTTGATGATTTTACAAAAATTGACTTGAGAACAGCTACCATTTTAGAAGCTGAAAAAGTTGAAAAGGCAGATAAATTACTAAAACTTACTGTGGATACAGGTGTTGACGTAAGAACTGTAGTTTCAGGGATTGCGGAAAGCTTCACTCCAGAAGAAGTAGTTGGAAAACAGGTGATGATTTTATTAAACCTTGCTCCAAGAAAGATCAGAGGAATTGAATCTCAAGGAATGTTGCTATTAACAACAAAACCGGACGGAAAATTATCTTTCGTAACGCCGGATGACAGCAATGTTGAGAATGGTATTGAGATTGGATAATCTTCAATATTTCAGATAAAGAAATCCACATGAATTTCATGTGGATTTTTTGTTTTTTAAAAGATGCTTCGACAGGCTCAACATGACATCTCTAATACTGTCAAAAAGCGTTGTAAAGTTTTGCAATAAAAAAGCAATTAGTATTCACGGTGTCATACTGAGCCTGTCGAAGCATCTCCAATTCATTATTTTTTAATCAATCTCGCTAAATAAGCATCTTCATCCTGCAAAATCTTTTCAATCTTAAAACCGTTATTTTCCGCAGCATTTTTCAAGGTATTGAAATCCAGATACAGCCATTTAATTGGATCTTCAGATTCACCTTTGTAATGAACAATATAATCCAGTTCTCCGTAATATCCTTCTGCAGGAATATATACTCCGCCGTCTTCATCCTTGTCGAACATATATAAAATATCGGTGCTGTCTATCAGAATCTGCCCTTTTTCATTTAATAAAGAATAAAGTTTCTTTAGGTAAATATCAATAACATTAAGACTCTGGAAAATCCCGGTTCCGTTCATCAATAGCAAGATTGTATCGAAAGTCTCTCCTTCAAAGTGAAGCATATTTTCTGCAATCGCTTTTTGAATTCCTCTCAATTGACAAACTTCAATGGATTTTGGTGAAATATCCAATGCGGTGACATCAAGATTTCTTTCATTCTGAAGGTATAAAGTATGTGAACCCGCTCCAGCTCCAATATCCAAAACTTTTCCTTTGGATAATTTTAAGGCTTTCTGTTCAATATCATTCATATCTTCAAAATCACGGAAAAGATAATCTACCGGAAGCTCGTCCAGTTCAGAAATTGAAGTTTCAGTCTGCAGATCTTTCGGATTTTCATTATGATAATAATCCCAGATAGCGCGTCCCATTAAATCTTTCATAGCTATAAATATGGTTGCAAAGATACTGCGTTCCAAAAAGAAACGAAAAATATATTCTTAATTAAGAGTATTATTTCTTTTAAAATCATTTTAAATACTTTATAAGCATCATTAACATTTTCTATTTTTCCGGCACTATTCTTCTTACAATATTTCCTAACTTGTCTTTTTTAAATACAAGAACAACCTCATGACAAATAAAAGTTTTAATGTTCATCAGGGTTTTACTTTCAGTAAGCATGTTCCGGAGGAAATTTCTAATTTCGACAGGGTTTTCGATGTATTCAGAGATTTGCTCATCCACACTTCCGGCGATCTTGAGGAAGCTTTTGAATGGCTTGATATGCTCGACAGAGAATACAATATTTTCGATGATGAATACACCCGTGAAGATTTTGAAGAAGATCTGAAAAAACGCGGCTATATCAAAGCAGAAGATCCTGAAGACGGCAATTCCGGAACCGGAAAAGGTAAAAACGTGTTGACTGCCAAACTGGAAGCTGCCCTTCGTGAATATGCCCTGGATCAGATTTTCGGGAAGCTCCAGAAAAGTGGTATCGGAAATCACCGCACAAGCAAAACGGGAATCGGTGACGAGCGCGATGGTGAACACCGAAATTTCCAGTATGGAGATGATTTATCAGCTGTAAATATGACTGAAAGTTTGAAAAACGCCCAGATCAACAATGGAATTTCAGATCTCAGAATGACGGAAGATGACCTCATCGTGGAAGAAACCAAACACAAAGCTCAGATGAGCACGGTTTTAATGATAGATATCAGTCACTCTATGGTTCTGTATGGCGAAGACCGTATTACTCCTGCCAAAAAAGTAGCCATGGCTCTGGTGGAATTAATCAAAAGAAAATATCCGAAAGATTCTATTGATATTATTGTTTTCGGAAATGAAGCATGGCCGATTAAAATTAAAGATTTGCCTTATTTGCAAGTTGGACCGTATCATACCAATACGGTTGCCGGGTTGGAATTGGCAATGGATATTCTGCGAAGAAAAAGAAATACCAACAAGCAGATCTTCATGATTACCGACGGAAAACCAAGCTGTCTGAAGTTACCGAACGGAGAATATTACATGAACAGTGTAGGACTCGATGAAAGAATTGTTTCCGAATGTCTTCATAAAGCAGCACAGGCAAGAAAACTGAAAATTCCGATCACTACTTTTATGATTGCACAGGATCCTTATCTCCGAAAATTTGTAGAAATCTTTACCGCTCAGAATAAAGGAAAAGCTTTCCTTACAGGACTTTCAGGATTAGGACAGATGATTTTTGAAGATTACGAAAAGAATAGGATTAAAAGGATTTGAGAAAGAGCCAAGGAAAAAGTAAAAAGATAAAAGTTAAATGTCTTTACAAACCAAAATAAAGCAGTTAGTTAGACCTATTAATACTGCTATATAACACATTATATGACTAGACAAATGAAAAACGATACAACATTTAAAGAACTAAAAAATTCAGGGTATACTCATAAAACCATCAATCAGGAAATTCAGGCTAATCTGATTGCTAAAATTAAAGCTAAAGAACCTGTTTTTGAAGGACTTTACGGTTATGAAGATACCGTAATTCCGCAATTGAAAAAAGCAATTTTGGCGGGTCATCACATTAATCTTTTAGGATTACGCGGACAGGCAAAAACAAGAATTGCCAGAAGCATGGTCAATCTTTTGGATGAGTATATGCCGATTGTAAAAGGTTCTGAAATTAACGACAGTCCGTTTCATCCGATTTCAAAATATGCGAAAGACCTGATTGCAGAACTTGGTGATGAAACTCCGATTTCATGGGTTCACCGTTCAGACCGCTTTTTTGAAAAACTGGCAACGCCTGATGTAAATATTGCAGATCTAATTGGAGACATTGATCCTATTAAAGCAGCGACTTTAAAATTACCTTATTCTGACGAACGCGTTTTACATTACGGAATGATTCCAAGAGCCAACCGTTCTATTTTTGTTTTGAATGAATTACCCGATCTGCAGGCCAGAATTCAGGTTTCTTTGTTCAATATTTTACAGGAAGGTGATATTCAGATCAGAGGTTTCCAATTGAGAATGCCTTTAGATATTCAGTTTGTATTTACTGCAAACCCGGAAGATTATACCAACAGAGGAAGTATTGTAACACCTTTAAAAGACAGAATTGGCTCTCAGATTTTCACTCATTACCCGAAAAGTGTTGAGCTTGCCAAGCAGATTACCGAGCAGGAAGCTTTGATTTCTCCTGAAGATCGTGACAAAATCCAGATCTCTGATTTAGCGAAAAATCTTTTGGAAGAAGTCGCTTTTGTAGCCAGAGACAGTGAATATGTGGATGCCAAAAGTGGAGTAAGCGCAAGATTAACGATTAGTGCCATGGAAAATCTTTTTGCAGCGGCTAAACTGCGTCTTTTGGAAACCGGTTCAGAAAAAACAAGCATTCGTCTTTTAGATTTCATGTCTATTATTCCTTCCATTACCGGAAAAATCGAATTGGTGTATGAAGGAGAACAGGAAGGCGCAGATCATGTTGCCAAAATTCTTATCGATGATGCAATTATGGTTCAGTTTGAAAGTCTTTTTCCCCGAATTCCCAAGCTGGAAAAAGAAGGACTGAAAACACCTTACACCGATATCATCCAATGGTTCAACAGCAATCATCTTGAACTGAATTATGCTGATACAGACAAAGAATTTTATAAGAAACTGAACAGTATAAAACCTTTGACAACTTTGATTGAAGACAATGTTCCTGAATTGGATGAAAACGAACAAAACTTCTGCAAAGAACTTGTCCTTTGGGCTTTAACCATAAGCAAAAAGCTTGACAAGTCCGAGAATACTTCAGCTTTCAATTTTGAATCTGCCGGAATCGGGCAGTTTTTCAGAAGTTAAAAATTACCGGGAAACTTACGTTAAAAAAAGTATTCATGTCATCAAAGCAACAACCTCAGATTAATCGTCTGAGGTTGTTGTATTTATAGCCCCGATTGCAGTGGAAATCCTTTTTGCGAGAGGCTATGCCGAGCAAAAAGATTATAACGAAAAGCGGGATAAAGCTTCTAAAAAATATTTAAAACTGTCCGCCTCCGAGTGCTCTGTAAAATTCGGTTACGGCCTGTAACTGTTGTAGTTTGTCGTTAACAGCAGACAATTTTGCAGCCAATAAAGATTGTTCGGAAGTCAAAACATTCACATAGTTGGTGTTGGAAGAATAGGTCAATAATTCTTTGTTGAATTCAACAGCTTTCTCCAGAGACTGGATTTGCAGCTGTCTTGTCGCTTCCTTCTCCTTCGCTTTTTGGTAAGATAATAAAGAGTTGGAAACCTCGGAACCAGCCGTCAGTAATGTTTTTTCAAAGGTATAATAAGCCTGCATTTTTCGGGCTTCCATTATTTTGACCTGAGCTTTTCTGTTGCCCATCTGGAAAATATTCTGTGTTAGAGTACCGCCAACCGTATAAAATAAAGAGTTGGTGAAGAAATTTTCCAGAATTCTCGATGACAAACCTAAAGTTCCGGTAATGTTTAATGTAGGATACACCTGTGCCATTGCCATATTTTTATTTTCGAATGCCTGGCGGAAACCCAGTTCTGCGGCCTGCACATCCGGACGGTTTTTAAGTAATGAAACAGGAATACCGGTCTTAAGGTCACTGTAAACCACCTGCGAATCGATAGTATTTCTGTCAATCGATTGTGGATTGTCATTCATCAGAATGCTTAATGAGTTTTCTGTCTGCTGAATCTGCAATTCCAAATCCGGTACCGTCAATTGCGCTGAATACAGATTGGCCCTGCTCTGCTCCACATCTGCACCCGTGAGATAGGCTGCTTCCATAAGAGCTTCCACTGTTTCCACATCTTTTTTCCTAAGCTCGATGGTTTGTTTTGTGATCTCAAGCTGCTTATCTAGCGAAATCAATTGGTAATAAAGATTGGCAGCCTGTGCAACCAGCTGAGTCTGAATAGCACGTTTTGCCGCATCGGTTTGAAGAAAACCTGCATAAGCTGATCTTTTCAAAGACTTGATCCTTCCCCAGATGTCCACTTCCCAACCTGTGGATATCCCTAATCTGTAAACCAACAGATCCGGCATTATAAAGTTACCGCCCTGAGCAGCTGCACTGTTCTTGGTTTCTGTCACAGAAGCAACACCATCCAGACTTGGCAGATTCTGTAATTTTGATTGTTTGAACACCGCATCGGCTTCCTGAATTCTTGCAACGGCAAGCTTCAGGTCAAGATTATTCTGAATAGTTTTATTAATGATATTCTGAAGTTTCTGATCAGTGAAAATCTGATTCCATGAAATGTTTGCGATAGACGTACTGTCATTACTTGTTTTCTGGCGGAAGAGATTATCCTGTCTGCTTTGTTCTATCTGCGGATCCTGATAAGTATCCGTCACTTTACAAGAGTAAAAGAAACCTACGATACCTGCCAATAGAACTAAATTTATGATTTTAATTTTCATCTGTAACTTTAATTTGGGTTATTCGCTAAGTTCTCCTTCGTATTTTTCAAGATCTTTTTTACCGCTTATTTTTTCCTGCAGATACATAAACACAGCAAATAAAATCGGGATAAAGAACACGCCGAAAATAGTTCCAAACAACATTCCTCCAATGGCTCCAATACCAATCGATTGGTTACCTACTGCTCCGGCTCCCGTTGAAATCGCTAACGGAATCAAACCGAAAATGAAAGCAAATGATGTCATCAGAATTGGGCGAATCCTTTGTTTTGCACCGCTAATAGCAGCGTGACCTATTGAGTAACCTTTTTTCCTGGCATCCAAAGCAAATTCTACAATCAGGATCGCATTTTTCGCTAATAGTCCAATCAACATAATGAGTGAAATCTGAGTATAAATATTGTTAGAGCCTCCAATCCATGCACTAAACATCATTACTCCCGCCAAACCGACAGGTAGTGATAGCATTACCGCAAATGGTAACAAATAACTTTCGTATTGTGCAGCCAGAAGAAAATAAACAAATACACAGCAAAGAATAAAAATAAATACCGTTTGGCTTCCTGCACTAACTTCTTCCCTTGTCAAACCGGAATATTCGTAACCGTAACCCTGAGGAAGCGTTTGACCCGCAACTTCCTGAACGGCATTAATTGCATCTCCCGAAGAGAATCCCGGATTTGGTGTTCCATTGACGGAAATTGCTGTAAATAAGTTGAAACGCCCAATTGCCTGAGGTCCGTAAACTCTTTTTGCCGTTATAAATCTGCTAAGCGGCGCCATTTCCCCGCCTGCATTTCTTACCTTAATCATATTGAAACTCTCCAAGTTCTCTCTAGCTTCATAAGGCGCCTGATAAATCACGCGATATTGTTTCCCGAACAAGTTGATGTTGGACGAATATACTCCACCATAATAACCCTGCATCGTACTCAAAATATCGGACACCGAGAAACCGGCAGCTTTTGCAGCAGGAATATCAATATCAATCATGTATTGAGGATAATTCGGGTTGAAAGAAGTGAATGTTTTCTGGATTTCCGGGCGTTGGTTCATTTTATCAATGAAATCATTGGTCACCTTATTAAGATCGCTCACACTTCCTCCTTTCTGATCCTGTATCTGCAATTCGAAACCGGCAGCATTACCAAACCCTTGCAAAGTCGGTCTTCCGAAGAATGTCATTTTTGCATCTTTGATTCCGGCTGTTTCCTTGTACATTTTTGCAACGAACGATTGTAGATCCTCACCTTTTTTGGTCCTGTCTTTCCAGTCTTTCAGTTTTACAATCAACATCCCATTATTAGACCCTGTTCCACTAATCATTCCTCTTCCTGAAACTTTGAAAACGTGAAGAACTTCGGGTTGCTTCTCAACAATTTTTTCAACTTTGGCAAGAACTTCTTTCGTTCTATTTTCGTTGGAACCAATCGGAAGCGAAATATCCATAAAAATCCCGCCCATATCTTCACTAGGAACGAAAGACTTAGGTGTCGTATTCATTAACCAGACAAAGATTCCGGCAAAAACTGCAAGTCCGGCAAATGCCATCCATTTTTTTCTCAGTAAAAATAAAACACCTCGTGAGTATCGTTTTACAAAAGCATCGAAAATGATATTGAAGTTTGTGAAAAATCTCTGTATAAAATTCTTTTGCTTTTCTTCATGGGAATGAGGTTTCAGGAAAATTGCACATAATGCAGGACTCAGTGTCAATGCATTAACGGCAGATAATACAATCGATATCGCTAATGTCAACCCAAACTGTTTATAGAAAACTCCTGCGGAACCGGTAATGAAACTCACAGGAATAAAAACCGCAGCCATTACTAATGTTATACTGATAATCGCTCCACTGATCTCATCCATTGCATTCACCGATGCTTTTAAAGGAGATTTTTCACCTTGCTCCAGTTTACTATGGACTGCTTCTACAACTACAATTGCATCATCCACAACAATTCCCACCGCCAAAATCAATGCAAAAAGCGTCAAGAGGTTTATTGTAAATCCAAATATACTCAGGAAGAAAAATGTACCAACAATTGCAACCGGAACCGAAATCGCAGGAATCAATGTCGAACGCCAATCCTGTAAGAATAAGAAAACAACAATAAATACAAGAATGAATGCTTCAAATAATGTATGGATAACTTTTTCTATAGAAGCATCCAAAAAATCATTTGCGTTAACAAGTGCCACATACTTTACACCTTTTGGAAAAGATTCTTGAGCCTTATCCAAAACCGCAATCGATTGATTGATTACATCCTGGGCATTGGAACCAGCAGTCTGCGCAACAGCCATACCAATGGCAGGATGTCCATCCGTAACACTGCTACCTGTGTAATCCTGCGCACCAAGCTCTACCTTTGCAACATCTTTCAGCCTTAAAATCTGACCATTTTCTGTTGCCTTAATAACAATATTATCAAATTCAGGAATCTCGGTCAGTCTTCCTTTGTATTTCAATGTATAACGGAAGGCCTGATTACTTTCGTCACCTAAACTTCCGGGAGCGGCTTCGATATTCTGTTCAGCTAAAACCGCCCTGATATCAGAAGGAACTAATCCGTAAGAAGCCATTTTGTTCGGATCCAGCCAGATTCTCATCGAGTAATCTTTGGTACCGAAAACCATTACATCACCAACTCCTGTTACCCTTTTAACCTGCGGAATGATATTAATATTGGCATAGTTTTGCAGGAATGTCATATCGAATTCCGGATTCTCACTATAAAGCGAAAAAATTAAAACATTGGAACTCTGTCTTTTGGTAGTTGTAACTCCGGCCTGTGTAACTTCGGCAGGTAACAATGGCGTTGCTCTGGAAACCCTGTTCTGGACATTAACGGCTGCAATATCCGGATTAACACCCTGTTTGAAATACACTGTAACAGATCCGGTTCCATCATTGGTTGCGGTAGATGTCATATACGTCATCCCTTCTACCCCATTGATCTGCTCCTCTAACGGAACAATAACACTTTTTAGAATAACATCAGCGTTAGCACCCTGATAACTTGCACTTACAACGACCGTTGGCGGGGCAATATCAGGATATTGAGAAACCGGTAAAGTCACGATTCCCAAAACACCGAGAATCACAATGATAATGGAAATTACGGTGGATAATACCGGGCGTTCTATAAATTTTTTAAACATAAATTTTTGGCTAGAAGAAAAAGATGAAAGAGAAAAGATTTAAACAGAATCTAATTCTATCTATCTTTCAAATTAATACTAATATTATTTTTTGTTGATGACATTTTGTAAAGTCGTTTCCTTTGGAACAACCTCAGTATCATCTTTCAAAAGACCAATACCTTCAACTACGACTTTATCACCTTGCTTAAGACCAGAAGTTACAGCATAAGTCAATCCGTCCGGAAGATTTTCAACTTTGATTTCCGTAGATTTTACTTTGTTATCATTTCCGATGACATAAGTGAAAACCTTCCCTTGCAGTTCATATGTTGCAGATTGCGGAATTACAATGACATTTTCCAAGTTATTAGGTAACTGTACAGTTGCACTGTATCCGCTTCTCAAAATTCCTTTTGGATTTGCAAATGTTGCCCGCATAGAAAAAGAACCAGTATTGGGGTCAACCAAACCACTGATAGATTCTATTTTTCCTTTTTCGTCATACTTGCTCCCGTCAGATAAAATCAAATCAACCAAAGGTGAATTATTAATTTTTTCCTGAATTGTTGCTCCTGTTGAATGTTTAAAAAAATCAAGCTGCTGTTTTTCATTAATTGAAAAATAAGCAAATATCTTGGAAATATTGGAAACTGTCGTCAAAGGTTGTGCAGTAGCACTGCTGATATAACTGCCAGCTTTATAAGGAAGCGTACCGATAACGCCATTCACAGGGCTGTATAGTCTGGTATAACCTTGATTCACTTGTGCATTGGTCAATTGTGCTTGAGTCTCAGCCAAGGCCGCTTTTGCAGATTTAAGTGCTAATTCAGCTGCCTGAAGTTCGTAAGCAGAAATAATCTTTTTATCTACCAAAGGTTTTGTTTTAGTGACCTGCATCTGAGCAGTGGCAACTTGTGCTTTTGCACTATTCACAGTCGCCTGCGCAGCTAAAACGGATTGCTCGTATTGAGGATTTCTTATAAGAAACAAAAGCTGTCCTTTACTCACCTGACTACCTTCATCTACATAGATTTTTTCAACAAATCCGTCAATCTTTGGACGGATCTCTACATTTTGTATACCTTCTAATCTTGCTGGATATTGGGTAAGATTTTCTGCAGATCCACTTTTCGCAACAATATACTGATATGGTTGTGGTGGCAATTCTTTTTTGCTGTCTTTATTTTCTGACTTTGAACAAGACGTCAAAAGACCTAAAACAACAAAAAAGCTTAGCGCGATATTCCTCATAAATACTATTTTTTAGATATGTTTTTCAAACAAACGTTCAAATTTATTGATTAATTATGCATTCCACAAAATGTACCAATTAATAAAATTAATCAAATATAATCAACAAAAACTATTATTATTGAAAACCAAATAGTTAATAATTATTTTTAAAGAATATTTAACACAAACCTATCAAACAAATGTTTGAAAAAAATGTCTAGTTTTATAAGTACTTTAATGTAATCATTTTATATTTTCATTAAATTTAACAATAATATATTTTTCAAATTTTACACTTAAGAATGAAAAACACTGTACTAATATTAATAACATCAATCCTATTGAGTTGTAAATCTCAGAGCAAAAATACAGGAAATGAAATATACGTTTTATTCATTGGAAATAGTTTAACCTATTTTCACAATATGCCACAAACTCTTCAGGAAATGATAAATGAGACTAATCCTAATATTAAAATTGAACAAAGTACATTTCCCGGAATGCCTCTAAATGGACATCTGTCAGAAATAATTACCTCTCGCACCGAAAACGAAATTAGTACAAGAAATAAAAAAGAAAGTGAAAAAACTGAAACAGAAAAAAAAATTGCGGAAAAAAAGTGGGATATTATTGTTTTACAAACAGGTTCAGTAAGTGTTTTGATACCCGAAAACCGTGAGTTTAAAATAAACAAAGCAATTTCTGATATAAAAAAGATAGTTGCTAATCCCAGATGTAAATTCATACTTTTCAATACCTGGCCTTCTAAAGATAGATATCCTAAAGAGTATTGCTATCCTGCAATACTTATTGACAAATCTATAGAAAAGTCAAAATGCTGCTCCCCAATTATGGAAAATTTAAGGCAAGAAGTAAATGTTATCAACAAATCATACGAAACACTTGCAAAAGATAACAATCTTATCAAATCCTCAAATGGAACAAAATTCTTTGAAGTCATAACAAAATATCCTGAAATTGAACTTTACGACGATGATAGTCATCCTAGTAAATATGGCTCTTTTTTGAATGCTTGCATATTTTACCAAATGCTGACTGGGAAAAAAGCATCTGAGTTAACTTTCAATGGAGGAATAGAACCAGAAAAAGCGAAATTATTAAAATATATTGCTGATAAATAATTTAATGTAAATTTAATTTTTCCTCACAACAGGAAGAATTTCATTTTTATTGAGACCAAATCTTTTGATATCAGCTTCGGAAAATTTTTGAGAATAGAAATTGATTTCAGTTTCAAAACCGACATCGTTTAAACGATCAAAATAATCCATTCCGTACCAGCGAACGTGGTCATATTGTCCAAAATGTTTCTGACGCTCTTTTGGATCTGTAATGGTAAAATCTTCGTAAGTTTTTTCGAGAGAATTTTTCATTGGAACCTGAATTATTCCCCAGCCTTTTGGTTTCATTACACGATAAAGCTCAGACATTGCCTTTTTATCGTCAATAATATGTTCCAGAACATGATTGCAAATAATGACATCAAAGCTGTTGTCCTCAAAAGGTAAATCCAGAATATCAGCCTTCACGTCCACAATCGGAGAAAATAAATCTGCAGAAGTGTAATCTAGATTATCCATTTTTTTGAATTTTCTTAAAAATTCCTGTTCGGGAGCAATATGAAGGACTTTTAGTTTTTCAGAAAAAAAATTGGTTTCATTCTGAAGATAAAGCCACAGTTGACGGTGTCTTTCTAAAGATAAAGTTCCGGGAGACAAAGCATTAGCCCGCTGTTTACCATAACCATAAGGCAAAAATTTGCGATAGGATCTGCCGTCAATGGGATCGTAAAAATTATTCCCTTTAAAAACCTGATATATGATCGGTCGTGCCAAAATGCTCAATTGTATAAGAGCAGGTCTTGGAATTGTATTCAGCAGAAATTTGGCTACTTTTTTCAAAACGGAATCGAAGTTAGCTTAATTAAAACTCAACCTGAAAAGCTTTTTCCTCATCAGATTTAATTCCTAAAGCATCATAAATGTACTGATAAGTTGAAAGTAAAACCGGTTTTCCGTTATAGATACAAACATCGTGTTCGAAATGCGCAGAAGGCTGATTGTCCAGAGTGGTCACAGTCCATCCGTCATTATGAAATTTTACTTTTTCCGTTCCAAGATTAATCATTGGCTCAATGGCAAGGCAAATCCCATCTTTGAGTACTTTCCCACTGCCAGGTTTTCCGTAATTCGGAACTTGTGGATCTTCGTGCATTTGTCTTCCAACACCATGTCCTACCAATTCGCGTACAACACCATAACCTTCTTTTTCGCAATGTTTCTGAATCGCATTAGAAATATCTCCAACACGTTTTCCTCTGACACATTGTTCGATGCCTTTGTATAATGATTCTTTTGTAACCCTTAACAGCTTCTTGATCTCATCAGAAACTTCACCAACTTCAAAAGTATAAGCATGATCTCCAACAAAGCCATTCCAAAAAACACCACAATCTACTGATAAGATTGTACCTTCTTTGATAGGCTCAGAATTTGGAATCCCATGAACAACCTGCTCATTCGGAGAAATACAAAGTGATGCCGGGAATCCGCCATATCCTAAGAATGCAGGTTCTGCACCGTGGTCTTTGATAAAATCATATGCCAGTTTATCAAGATGCAAAGTTGTAACGCCCGGCTTAATTTCTCCTGCCAACATTCCCAAAGTTTGTGAAACCAATCTTGCGCTTTGCTTCATCAATCGAAGCTCATCTATATTTTTAAGTTGAATCATTATTATATTTAGATGTTAGAAGTTAGGCTCTAGAATTTAGATAAAATAGAAATCTAATTTCTAACATCTAATCTCTAAATTCTTATTCTGTTTACCAGAATAATCCTCTTTTCTTTTCTTTTTTCATTTTGGAGTAAGCGTGAACTTCACCTCCTGCTACTTGGAATTCGATTCTTTCATTAATAATCTGATAAATTTCTCCCCAACCCGGGAATCCACCAAGATTTCTGTCATCAATGAATAGATCCGCATCAATTTTTCTAGACTGGGTTTCCGAATCGAAAATCTCACCTTCAAAACTTGAATTAACAGCATAAAATTCGATGCCGTTTTTCCTACAGAATTCTACAGCTTCTTCCAAAGTTTTACCATGACGGTAAGTCCAGAGAATCAATCTGTAACCTTCTCCCTGAAGTTTCTTCAAAGTCTCAAAAGCAAATGTTTTAGCCTTTCCAATTCCTGGATAAGCATCATCTACAATCGTTCCGTCAAAATCGATAGCTAGTTTTTTATTACTTTTTATCATCTGGTTTTATATAAAAATATCCGCAAATATACAAAATATTAAAATGTGATTTCTTGATATTTTTTACAAAAAAATGCACCATTTTTGGTGCATCAGATAATTATTTAACTCTTAACCCATTTGAAACTGTAAGGTAACTGTGGTGTTGCTATTCTGTCTGAGATTCTCTGTAGCCTGTCCGGTAATTTCATCAGATAATCTCTTGCACGTTCTGCTTTATCATTCAGGTTTTTCATGCCTTCGATTTTCCACTCATCCAAGAGATCTTTCAGAATATTGATATAATCTTGTCCTGTATACACCATTGCACGCTGTGCTGCATCAGAAAAATGTTCCCAAAGTTCGCCGGCTTTTTGCCCGGATTCTCTTAAAAGATGCGCCGGCATTACGATCTTTCTTCTCATCATATCTTCGAAGGCAAGCATCATTCCGCTGGCATCCATTTCAAAAATTCTGGACGAAAAATCTTTGTAAGCTTTGGCGTGTCTGGCTTCATCAGCGGCAATGACACCACACATCTGTGCCAACTTTTTATTACCGGATTGTTTAGCTAAAGTTCCTACTCTTCTGTGAGAAATATTAGTTGCGGTTTCCTGGAAACTGGTATAAACAAAATTCTTGTAAGGATCTGAGCTGGTTCCGATGTCAAAACCGTCATTTATCAAATGATGCGTGGTGATTTCCATTTCACGCATATTGACGCGTCCGCATAAGTAAAGATATTTTCCCAAAAGATCACCGTGCCTGTTTTCCTCAGCTGTCCAGGCTCTCACCCACTGTGTCCAGCCGGTTCTTTTCTCCTGGTCCACACCTTCCAGTCCCATCAACCAGGATTCATACGTTGGTAAAGCTTCCTCCGTAATACAATCTCCGATAAGTGTGACGAAAAGGTCATAGGGCATCTCTCTGGCAAAAGTCTGAAGTTCTTCGATTTCGTATTTGAAATTTTCGCTCGAACTGTCCGGAAGAAAATCGGACGGCTGCCATATTTTATCTATTGGAGTAAGATATGAGCTGATAAATTCGTCCATATTTTGCTCCAAAGTCTTCATTACCTCTAGCTGTAATTCTTTCTCGTGCATCAATTAATAATAATTTAAAGCCGTAAAGATACAATAAATTAAAATTATTCATCGCATAACTTATTGAACTTTAACATACAATAAGACCTGAACACATCATTCAGGTCTTAAATATTTGATATTCTAACTATTATTATTTTTTGATGACTCTGAAAGTTTTTGATTCACCATTTTCAGAAATCGTACTGACAAAATAAACACCTTTTGACAACCCCGAAACTTCAACTTTGTTATCCTGAAGGTTAGTTATTGTTTTCACAATCTGACCAGCAGGATTATAAATAATCACTTTGGAAATCGAATGATTTGAACTGATGTTAAGTATATCCGAAACCGGATTCGGGTAAACAGAAATATCACTTTTCTTTACATCTCCAACACTAAGATAAGGATTGGTAAAGCCTGAAACCTCGAAGACATAATTATAACCCGCATTTGACTCCCAGCTTTCTCCACCATCAAATGAAACAACAGAATCCAGATCATTACCGGCATTGGGCGTCACTTCCCAACGTTGATAATCTGTGAACGGAAACGGTGCTGCAATCACTTCTATAAAATACCTTCCCGGCAATAACTCAACAGGTTGATTCCAATTAAATTCCACATCTGCAGCCACAACGTCCAGCGGAAATCCTGCAACCGGGTGATACCCATAGAAATTCTCAGTGGTCGCCCCAACATTTTCAAATGTATGAAGAATCTCGCCTGGCAAATCATTTTCAGACTTACGGATATTGATTGTTGCATACTTGATATTCCCAAGTTGTAATGTGGAAATTTTGAATTTTGTAAAAATAAATTTCTGTCCTTCCGGAACTACAAAATCATCTGCCAACGATGTCCAGACCATATGAACGCCGCCCTCATGGGAATCTCCCGGATTACCTGTTGAGAAAGGTGTTCCTGTTGGCTGCTCTTCGCCTGTATCGTTACAGTTTCCAACAAGCTCGAAAACATGATCATAATAAGAGAACCCTCCAAACCAAGGATCACTGTCAAATTTTGTAAAATCGAAACGACCTAATTTTCTTGTAGTTTCTTTATTGATTTCCCAGAACACTGATGTTCCGTCTGCTAAAGCAGCTTTTAACTGGATATAATATTTTCCTTTTGGCAAATCAAAAGAAGTAGGAAAATCGATGCTGATTTTATAAACATCAACGTCTTCCACAGTCGAATTGTACTCTAAAACTTGAGATGTAGGAATCAGATTTGTGAAAGTGTGAATCACATCACCGGGCATTCCCTGGTTTTCTTTCAGGATATATACATTGACATAGCTCACAGGTGATGAACCTTTCATCACATTAAAAGACAATTGTTTCGCTGTCAAAATTTTTCCGGAAACAACGTCAAAATCTGTTGCTGCGCTATAATCAAAATTGCCACCCGTCGTGATATTCTCGCCATTAGAAGTCCGGTCTGAGATCACACTGTAATTGCAATCTGAACCTGTCTGACCAAATCCCAAAATTCCGGATAAAGCAAAAACCAAAAGTAAGTTTCTTTTCATTTTAATCTTCAAAATATTATTTGATGCTAAACTATGGCACAACATCGGCAAATCCAATTATAATACTTTTGAAATCCCTGATTTTTAAAACAGAAAAATCAAATCAAAATACTGGTTACCAATACATTAAAATTTAAAATATGCCTATTGCGAAGATTGGCTTTTAGAAGCTTCGCGAATAAAAACTGAGGGCGAAATGCCAGTAATATTTCGGAAAACGGTCGCAAAAGAACTGTGCGAAGTGAAACCGCTTTCTTCGGCGAGATAACTGATTTTGTAATTCTGATACTCTTTATGATTATAAATTTTCTGGCAGATATAGGCAATTCTCAGCTCATTAATGTAAGTGTTGAAATTCTTGCCTTTGTATTTATTAATCACTTCGGAAAGATAGCTCGTGTTGGTTTTCAACTGAAGCGCAAGGCTTGCAATAGTTAATTTTGAATTGGTAAATTTTTGCGATTCTTCAAACTTTTGGAGTTTCTCCAGCAAATCCTTTTCGACAGGATTAGGAATCTGAATCATTGATTCTTTTTGAATTTCCACAGTGGACTCCGGAAGATTGTCTTCGACTAGATTTTTATCAGATTCCAATTTTTCAATGATGTTTTCGAAAACTTTCCTTTCCTTTTTTCGTCGGTAAAGCAAAAAGATAATTGCTAAAGCCAGAATCAAAACGAAGATTGTCGCAATGATCACAACACTTTTCCTGGAACTGTCCGCATCGGAAATCGCTTCCTTATAATCTTTCTGTTCAGCATTAATAGCGGAAGAAATGGCCTTCATTTCACTTTCCTTAATCGCCCGGCTCAGCGTGATGTATTGTTCGTTATAAAACGAATATTGATTCTGGTCATTCAGCGCTTTGTAATCCTGAGAAAGATTATAATAAATGTCGGAAAGCAAACGCGTATCCAGATCATTCTTATGCTTAAGTACAATCTTCAAAGTATCAATTGCTCTTTGATAATCTTTCCTTTCCGCATAAACTTGTGACAAAGCGTTATAAATGAAATAATTAATTTCCCGGTTGTAATTACTCTTGATTAATAAAGCTTTATTCAGATAGATTTCTGCAGAATCATTTTTGAGATAGTAGTAAGAATTGCCGATATTATAGAGCGAACGCCTGTGATGATAAATCGTCTGGTCGTCAGGATTTTTCACCAGTTCAATTTCTTTAAGCGATTTTTTATAAAATTCACTGGCTTTTTGATAATTTTCTTCGTCAAACTCGATATTACCGATTTCCAGATAAGACAAGGTTTTCAGCAGTTTTTTCTTATCGCTTTCAGGTAACTTGTTGATTTGTTTTATGGCATTATCGAGATAGAATTTTGCTTTATCATTCAGATTCAATTGGACATATTGATGAGCGATTGAACCATTCATCCTGGCAATCAAAGCATAATCATCGGTTTTTTCTGCATATTCTTTAGCTTTGAAAAGTAATTCCGTCGATTTTTTAAGATCATTCTTTTTAAAATACGATATCGCTAAAGAAGCTAGCTCTTCACTTTTCTTAGTATTGTAATCAGTATCATCAGGCAAAATATTTTGTCCAAAAACAAGATTTACAATCAAAATACAACAGAAAAGCAGTCTGCCAGTCATAATTATTTATGAATTAATAAAACGAATTTACACCAAAAATTAAAAAAGCCGGTAAAAAACCGACTTTCAATTTTTATTTATATCAGGCTTTAGTTAGCCAAAACATTTCCTGTCATTTCTTCGGGAATATCAACACCCATTACTTTCAGAATAGTTGGTGCGACATCGCCTAATTTTCCCGGTGTCAGATTCCAGGTGTGGTCTTTATCCATCACAATGAAAGGAACAAGGTTTGTTGAATGCTGCGTGTTTGGACTTCCGTCCGGATTGATCATTACATCAGAGTTACCGTGATCTGCCAAAATGAAAACCGCATAGCCGTGCTCATAAGCCGTTGTTGCAACTTTCTGGATGCATTCGTCCACCACTTCTGCTGCTTTCACCGCCGCTGAGAAAACGCCGGTGTGACCAACCATATCTGTGTTTGCAAAGTTAAGACAGATAAAATCCGCAGATTCTTTCTCCAGTTCCGGGACAATGGTATTCGTGATGTCATAAGCAGACATTTCCGGTTTCAGATCGTAGGTCGGAACATCTTTCGGGCTTGGGCAAAGCAAACGTCTTTCCTGAACGAATTCTGCTTCGCGACCACCTGAGAAAAAGAACGTTACGTGTGGATATTTTTCCGTTTCAGCAATTCTGATTTGAGATTTACCAGCCGCTTCCAAAACTTCGCCCATTGTTTTCTGAAGAACATTTTCATCAAAAACAACTCTTACATTCTGGAATGTCTTATCGTAGTTTGTCAAAGTCACATAATATAGATCCAGCTTCTTCATTCCATATTCCGGGAAATCCTGCTGAGAAAGCACTTCTGTAATCTCGCGACCTCTGTCTGTACGGAAATTGAAACAAATGACAACATCGTGGTCTTCGATCTTCGCAATAGGGAAATGATTCTGAACTCCGACAATAGGTTTGATGAATTCATCCGTCACATCTTCGTTGTAAGACTCCTGAATCGCCTGAACAAAATCCTTGGTTTCTTTCCCAACGCCATTTACCAGAAGATCGTAGGCCAGCTTTACACGTTCCCAACGTTTGTCTCTGTCCATAGCATAATAACGGCCGATAACTGAAGCCAGTTTTCCTGTAGTGGACTTCATATGATTTAATAAATCTTCTATAAAACCTTTCCCTGACTTTGGATCACAGTCACGGCCATCTGTAAAAGCATGAACATAAACCTTGTCCGTAAATCCAAACTCGTGAGCTGCCGTCAGCAATCCTTTCAGGTGGTTGATATGAGAATGCACACCGCCATCAGAAACCAGACCGATGAAATGTACTTTTTTGTTGTTCGCTTTGGCATATTCAAAAGCTTGTTGAATTACAGGTTCTTTTCCAAGGCTTCCGTTTTCCACAGCCATATTCAGTTTTACAAGATTTTGGTAGACTACACGACCAGCACCCAAATTCATATGCCCTACTTCTGAGTTCCCCATTTGTCCGGCCGGCAATCCAACCGCTAATCCGCTCGCTTCAAGTGTTGTATTGGGAAAAGTTTTCAAGGCATAATCCATAAAAGGCGTTTTGGCCTGAGCAATGGCTGAAACTGCAGGATTTGGCCCGATTCCCCAGCCATCTAATATTGCAAGAATTGCTTTTTTTGACATTGTTGATTTTGTTTTGTTATTACAAATTTACGAAATGGAAAAGCATTGGTAAAATTTCTCAACTTATTTTTTGCAGATTGATAAATATGATTAACTTTAGAGCCCTTTTTTAAAAAATTAAAATGGACTTAAGAGATCAACTGAAAAACCTTTTCCCTGACCACGAAGAGCAGGATTTTGAAATGCCGAAAGAAGTGTTCAAACAGAAAGAACCTTTGGTCTGCAAATTCGAAAAGAAAGGCCGGAACGGAAAACCGGTAACTTTGATAGAAGGTTGGGAAGGCGATGATGAAGGATTGAAAGAGATTTCGAAAAAAATCAAAACAACACTTGGAATTGGTGGCTCGGAAAAAGACGGCATCATCATCATCCAGGGTGACAACCGTGACAAAATAATGAACATCCTAAAAGATATGGGATATAAGACCAAACGTGTCGGAGGATAAACAAAATGATGAATTATAGATTATAAATTTTAAATGATAAATGTTTCACTTAACCAAACACTCAGAAATTGTAATCTTTAATTTAAAATCTAAAATTTAAAATTATAATATAAATAATATGATTAACAAACTAGCAGCTTCTGAATTGGTTCTAAATGACGACGGAAGTGTTTACCACCTTAACCTTCTTCCGGAAGACCTTGCAGACAAAGTACTTCTTGTAGGCGATCCTGACAGAGTTCCGAAAGTTTCTAAATTCTTCGATACTATCGAAATTAAAAAGAACAAAAGAGAATTCTATACGCATACAGGAACTTTGCGTGGCGAGAGAATCACGGTAATGTCAACGGGAATCGGGACAGAAAACATTGATATCGTGATGAACGAATTGGATGCTTTGGTCAACATCGATTTGAAAGAAAAAGAATTCAAAAAAGAACATAAATCGCTGGAGCTTTTCCGTATGGGAACTTGCGGCAGTGTGAATCCTGATATTGAAGTGAATAATATGCTGGTAACAGAAAACGTAGTAGGTCTGGATGGACTGATGCACTTTTATCAGGATTACAATTTTGAGAATGAATTTAGTAAGAATTTCCTTGAAAAATTCCCTTACGAGAGAATCAAGCCAATGTTGTATTTCTCCAATTATGCAGAAGATATTGCAGATTATTATGCGGATGCTAAATATAAAGGCAACACAGCTACTTTCCCTGGATTCTATGCACCACAAGGCCGCCAGTTGAGACTGAAAGCTTTGGATGACCAATTCCTTGAAACATTGAATGACCTCGGTGTTTCCAACTTTGAAATGGAGACTTCGGCAATCTATGCGTTATCAAAACTACTAGGACACAAAGCAATCACTGTGAATTGTGTTATCGCCAACAGAAGACGTGGCGAATTTGCAAGCGACCATCACGCTTCTGAGAAAATGATGATAGAATGGGTACTTGACAGAATCATAAAATAACCATATCAGACTAATCAATGAAAAGCAATATTCAGATGAATATTGCTTTTTGTTTTACTCAGTCCTTACAAAACAACTTTCTATATGGTCATCTACGATTCCCGTTGCCTGCAGATGGGAATAAATAACAGTTGAGCCCAGAAACTTAAAACCTCTTTTCTTCAAATCCTTGCTGATGGCATCAGACAACTCTGTCGTTGCAGGCGCTTCTGTGTGAACCTTCCACGTATTTACAATCCGGTTTCCATCTGTGAATGTTGAAATATAATCATAAAAACTCCCGAATTCCTTCTGAAGTTCTATAAACTTTTGAGCATTGGAAATGGCCGCATTGATCTTCAATCGATTTCGAACGATTCCCGAGTCTTGCATTAATTCTTCGATTTTATATTCTCCGTATTTCGCAATTTTCTTATAATTGAAGTCATCAAATGCTTTCCTGAATGTTTCTCTTTTCCTCAGAATAGTAATCCAGCTTAAACCTGCCTGGAAACTCTCGAGAATCAGAAACTCAAACATTGTAGCATCATCCGTCACCAATCTCCCCCATTCTTCATCGTGATATTTTTGGTATAACTCGTCGGTTCCGCACCACGCACATCTGATTTTTTCCATTGCTTTTAATTTTGATGTCAATTTAGTAAACATTATAAATTCAAAACAAAAGATTAACGTTCATTAAGACTTTGCGGCATTCTAATTGAATAATTGAGTAACATCAAATCAAATTTTTCAATATTAACCCAAAAACAAAATATTATGAGTACGCACGACGAAAAATACAATGATGCAGAAAGAGCTGTTAACAAAACTGAAAATTCTTTAGAAAATGCAGCCGACACAGCTAAAAACAAAGTGAATGAATATGCAGACAGAGCGAGGAATTATATTGATGAACAAAAAAGAAAGAACGAAGAGCCGACGAGAGAAGGTTTCTTCGATAATCTAAAATCAAATCTTTCCGATGCTTGGGAAGATACCAAGGATTTTGCTGATAAAGCGTGGGAAACCACCAAAGACACAGCTTCTGATGCATGGGAAAAAACCAAAGATGCTGCAGAAGATGTAAAAGCTGAAGTAAGAAAAGCAACCAATTAGTTTTTAAGTTAGTAATAGTTTTTCACAACGAAAGGAGAAGATTTTTATAAGTCTTCTCCTTTTTATTTTATATTTGTCAATTATTATTACGTAATGAAAAAACGTCTTTTATTTGGTTTGTTTTTACTTGGATTTTTAGCAAATTCTCAAACATTCAATCAGGCTTACGCCGATGTCAGTAATCAGGTTTCCCAAACCAATATCAATACTTATCTGCAGGAATTTGAAGGCTTGGGTGTAAAAACCACGGGGTCTACCGCCAATAATAATGCTTATACCTGGCTCAGAAACAAATATATTTCTTTTGGTTACACCGATGCTGAAATCACAAAAGACACTTTCACTTACAACGGACAATCAACATCCAATATCATCGTTACAAAACAAGGAACCAAATATCCCAACACTTACGTTATTGTCTGCGGCCATTATGATACAATTACCGGAACCGGAACCAATGACAACGGAAGTGGTGTTTCTGTAATCCTGGAAGTTGCCAGACTTCTAAAAAATGTTTCAACGGATTATTCTATCAAATTCATCAATTTTTCCGGTGAAGAGCAAGGTTTACTAGGTTCCGCTCACTATGTTTCAAGTGTTGTGAATGCAACCAGTCCGAAAATGAGCATCCGGTTGGTTCTTAACATCGATGAAGTTGGTGGAGTGAAAGGAAAAACCAATGATATCATCACCTGCGAGAGAGACGAATCTAATAGTCCTAGTTCCAACAATTCGGCTTCCAATACTTTTACACAACAATTGATGAATTGCGTGACTTTGTATTCGCCGCTGAAAACCAATCTGAGTTACGCGTATGCTTCAGATTATATGCCTTTCCAGGCCAACGGAGAAATCATCACCGGCTTATTTGAGTATAATGAAACGTCTTACGCCCATACCGTTAATGATAAATACGTCAATCTGGATCCTGTTTATATCTACAACATAGCAAAAGCTACAACAGGAGCAGTTCAGCATTTTGCGGTTGCAGGTCAGACTTTGGATGTATGCACGCCCAGAGAAATCGCAATGAGCTTCAGATTCTACCCGAATCCGGCAAAAGATTATCTGCAATTGGAATTTCTAAACAGCAAAACCCAACGTTTCAGCTTTACCATTACAGATTTTGAAGGCAAAATCCTCAGCAAAACAGAAAATCAGACCAGAATTGACATTTCTACAATTCCGAAAGGGATTTATTTAGGAACATTTAAAGTAGAAGATCAGCAGATTACCAAGAAATTGATTGTAGATTAATTATCATTCAGCAATTATAAACATAGGGGCAATCCCCTCGCCCATGCATTTGCCACAGCTCGGGTCGCGCTATCCACTATTATCTTTTGTCTTGTTTTGCAAAACAAGACAAAAGGATAACCGTTACTATCGCTATTGCGGAGGCTTGAACCATTAGCGAAAAAATTCGGCAGAGAATTTGCTATGAAGTTTTCGAAATTTGAAAAATAATCAACCGTAATTAATTCGTTTTACGAAATCTAAAATCACTATATTTGCGCCTATGCAGAAAATCTTAATAGTAGAAGACGAAAAAGCAATATCCGGAGTTCTACACAGTATTTTATCAGACGAGCTTCCTGACTACCAATTCGAAATTGCCGAAGACGGTTTGGAAGGATTCAAATTCATAGAAAAAGATGATTTTTCTTTGGTGATTTCTGATATCAAAATGCCAAAAATTTCCGGAACCGAACTTCTGAAACAAAGCCTCCAGCTAAAACCGGAGACAACATTTGTGATGATTTCCGGTCACGCAGATATTGATACTGCCGTTAGCTGTCTGAAAGAAGGAGCTTACGATTTCATTTCCAAACCTATTGACATCAACAGGCTGATAACAAGTGTAAAAAACGCATTAGACAAAGGCAATCTGCAAAAAGCAAATTCTAACCTGAAGCAGGAAAATTCTCAGCTCAAGAAAAAAGTCAACAAAAAATATCAGATGATTGGGGAATCCACTGCGCTTAAAAGAATCCAGGAAATCATCGATAAAGTGGCGCCTTCTGACGCAAGAGTGATGATCACCGGACCAAATGGTGCTGGTAAAGAATTGGTAGCGCACGCGATTCATTCACAAAGCGAGCGTTCCAGAGGACCAATGGTTGAGGTGAATTGCGCCGCGATTCCGTCCGAACTGATTGAAAGCGAACTATTTGGACACGTAAAAGGTTCCTTCACGGGTGCCATCAAAGATAAATCCGGAAAATTTGAGCAAGCAAACGGCGGAACTATATTCCTTGATGAGATTGGAGATATGAGTTTAGTGGCTCAGGCTAAGGTATTAAGAGCTTTACAGGAAAACAAAGTTTCCCCTGTTGGAAGTGATAAGGAAATCAAAGTGGATGTACGGGTCATTGCAGCAACCAACAAAAATCTGGCTAAGGAAATTGAGCAGGGAAAATTCAGGGAAGATTTGTATCACAGGCTTTCTGTAATTGAAATCAACGTTCCGTCTTTGAACGACAGGAAAGAAGACATTCCTTTGTTAGTAGAATATTTCACGCAATTGATTGCGAACGAAAACGGAACTTCGGCAAAGAAATTTGATGAAAAATCTATCAAGGCTTTACAGCAATTTGACTGGACAGGAAACATCAGAGAACTTAGAAATGTAGTGGAAAGATTAATCATCTTAGGTGCAGATCCTGTAACTGCTGACGACGTAGCTAATTTTGTAAAGAAATGAGATTAAATAAATAAAAATATTTAACCGTCTCGTTCTTTTCAACGAGACGGTTTTTTTTGAATAAAAATGAAAGGTTTGCGATTATGACTTTTCTTTTAATAAAATTATATGAAATAAAATGAACTTTTTAAACAAACAATATACGCAGGAAGGTCTGAAGTTAGCACTTCCTGTAATGCTGACACAAGTTGGGCAAGTTTCTGTAAACCTGTTCGATAACATTATCGTTGGTAAACTTTTGGGCGCTCAGGCTTTGGCTTCTGTGTCTTTGGGAAATGCATTATTCTTTTCCATTTTCGTATTGGCGTTAGGATTTTCTTTCGCAATTCCGCCTTTGGTTTCGGAAGCTAATTCTCAAAAGAAACACGATGTGATTAATTCCGTTTTCAGACACGGATTTGTAATTAATCTGGGAATCGGAACATTACTGATGATTATTTTGTTATGCGGACTTCCATTGATTTATCATATGGATCAGCCGAAAGAAATTATCCCAAACACTATTAGTTTCCTTAGCATAATGGCATTTACGATGATCCCATTTATGATGTTCCAGACTTTGAGAGAAGTTTCGGAAGGTTTGTCGTTTACAATTGGAGTTACCAAAGCCACCATTATTGCAAACATAATTAATATCGTCCTGAACTATGTCTTCATAAAAGGGATGTTTGGATTACCGGCAATGGGCGTTCAGGGTTCTGCATTAGCAACCTTGATTGCCAGAATATTTATGGTGGTTTTCTTGTATTTTGTTTTGGTAAAAGAGCCCAAAACAAGACGTTACATTAAAGAATTCTCTCTGAAAATCAGTCTTTTCACAAAGGAGATGTTCAACAAAATGTTCAAGCTTGGCTTACCTACAGCTCTTCAAATGTTCTTTGAGGTAACCGCTTTTGCGGCGGCTGCTTTCATTTGTGGATTGATAAGCTCTACGGATATTGCTTCGCATCAAATTGCGTTGTCTATGGCTTCGTTTACATTCAACCTTTGTATTGGATTCAGTGTGGCTTCTACGGTTATGATTGGTAATAAAATGGGTGTTAAAGACTTTGACGGATTGAGAAGAATCGGGATTAATAATTTCAAATTAACCTTAATTTATATGGGCTTCTGTGGATTGATGTTTATTCTTTTCAGAAATGTTCTGCCCCACTTTTTCACAAAAGAAAGCGATGTTCTGGTCATCAACTTAGCTTCTAAACTGATGATTATTGCCGCACTTTTCCAATTATCAGACGGAATTCAGGTGACAGCTTTAGGTTGTCTCAGAGGGATTCAGGATGTGAAAATCCCGAGTGTCATTACCTTCTTAGCTTATTGGGTTTTCACAATTCCGGTTGGTTATTTTCTTTGTGTGACTTTGAAAATGGGAGCATTTGGAATGTGGATCGCCCTTGGTGTTGGTCTTACAATTTCAGCAGTTTTACTGGTAATTAGATTTTTGAGACTGAGCAAGAGGAAAGCTTTGGCTACAGCTAATTAATAATGAAAGAATTAACAATTAATTTAGCTGACTATTAAGCATTTTTGTCATTCCGTAGGAATCTCAGCAGTCTAGATTCCTACGGAATGACAAACTTTATGTAATAATTTTATTACATAAACCTATTTTAAATTTTTAAATTTGCAACACAAAATTTCGAAATGAATATTAAACAAAATATACAGTCAAAAATAACCGAAATCATCGCTCAGCTCTACGGAATCGAAGGCGTAACGCTAGAAGTCCAGAAAAATAAAACTGAGTTTGAAGGTGATTTCACTATCGTCATTTTTCCTTTGGTAAAACAGGCGAAAAAAAGTCCGGATGTTATCGGAAACGAATTGGGCGAAGAAGTAAAAAATCAAATTGATTTTGTTGAAAACTTCAACGTGGTAAAGGGTTTTCTTAATTTGAAAATCAAAGACCAATTATTCGCTGAACAATTATCTGAAATCAGTAATGATTTTGATAACATAACGCCGAAAAATCAAACGGTAATGGTGGAATATTCTTCGCCAAACACCAACAAACCGCTCCATTTGGGACACATCAGAAATAATCTTCTCGGTTTTTCTGTTGCCGAAATTCTGAAAGCGGACGGCTATAATGTTATCAAATCTCAAATCATCAACGACCGAGGAATCCACATCTGCAAATCTATGTTGGCTTGGGAAAAATTTGGAAACGGAGAAACGCCAGAATCTACAGGTTTGAAAGGCGATAAATTGGTCGGAAACTATTATGTGGAATTCGATAAATTGTATAAATCCGAAATCAAGGCAATGGTTGCTGACGGCATCGATGAAGAAACAGCGAAAAAACAAGCGCCATCTATCATCGAAGCTCAGGAAATGCTTTTGAAATGGGAACAAAACGACCCAGAAGTTCGCAAACTTTGGGAAATGATGAACGAATGGGTTTATGCAGGATTTAATCAAACTTACTCCAGATTGGGCGTTAATTTTGACCAGGTTCAGTATGAGAGCAATACTTATATTCTTGGAAAAGATTTGATTCAGAAAGGTTTGGAAGATGGGATTCTTTACAAAAAAGAGGACGGTTCTGTTTGGTGCGACTTGACAGACGAAGGACTTGACCAAAAACTGTTGCTGCGTTCTGACGGAACTTCGGTTTATATGACTCAGGATTTGGGAACAGCTGTGGAGCGTTTCAAAGATAATGATATTCAAAAACTGATTTATACGGTTGGAAATGAGCAGGATTATCACTTCCAGGTTCTTTTCAAAATTCTGAAAAAATTGGGTTACGAATGGGCTGACCAGCTTTTCCACTTATCTTACGGAATGGTAGAATTACCAGAAGGAAAAATGAAATCCCGTGAAGGAACAGTGGTTGACGCTGATGATTTGATTCAGGAAATGTACCAGACTGCGAAGGAAAAATCTCAGGAACTAGGCAAGTTGGAAAGTTTGAGTGATGAAGAAAAAGAGAAGTCTTATGAAACTGTTGGATTGGGTGCTTTGAAATATTTCATCCTGAAAGTGGATCCGAAGAAAAAAATGCTTTTCAATCCTGCAGAAAGTATTGATTTTAATGGAAATACAGGACCTTTTATTCAATATACTTATGCGAGAATTCAGTCGCTTTTGGCTAAGGCTGATTATTCTGCAAAAGATGATTTGGGGACATATCTTCCGAATGAAAACGAGAAGGATTTGATTATGCTTTTGTCCGAATCCAAAGATGTTGTGAGCAAAGCCGCAGATTCTCTAAGTCCAGCTTTAGTCGCTAATTACGTTTATGAATTGGTAAAAACTTACAACTCTTTTTATCAAAACAATCCAATCTTAAATCAGGATGATGAGCAAGCGAAACAGTTCCGTCTTCAGTTGTCTGAATTGACCGGAAAAACGATTAAGAAATCATTATCCATGTTAGGAATTAATGTCGTAAACAGAATGTAAATTGTGCTTAGAAATAAATAAAAACTCTGCTTTTTCGGTGGAGTTTTTTTTGTTTTTTTTGTAATTAATCAAATAAAAAAGCAACCAACTGAAATTCAATTGATTGCTATTTTACAATGTAGACCCACAGGGATTCGAACCCCAGATGACTGAACCAAAATCAGTAGTGTTACCGCTACACCATGGGTCTGTTCTTTTAAGTGGTGCAAATTTATAGCTTTTTTTTTAACTTCCAAACTTTTTCTGAAAAAAAATCAATAATTTTATAAAATAAATTTTCGCTCAACCTAATGTTAATCGACCTTTCCAAAGCATTACGCATTAACCCGGACTCATCTAATGAATTTGAAACCAAAGTTTTAGACTTTATAAAAGAATGGTTTTCGGAGTCCAAAACGGTAAAAGTTCAGAGTTCCGGTTCTACAGGTAAGCCTAAAGTGTTTGATATCGAAAAATCAAAAATGTTGAATTCTGCTGAGATGACTTGTGATTTTCTAGGTTTAAAGGAAGGAGATCTGGCACTACTCTGTCTTCCGATTGAATATATCTCAGGCAAAATGATGGTTGTAAGAAGCATTTCACAACAATTAAAACTAAAAATTGCTCAACCTTCTCTCAAACCTTTAGAAAATCTTAAAGAAGAAATTGATTTTTGTGCAATGACACCTTTGCAGGTTGAAAATTCTTTGGACAAAATTCACTGGATCAAAAATCTGATTATCGGTGGCGCCACAGTTTCAGAAACTTTAAAAACTAAAATCTATCAAACTCTTCAACGCTCCAATTCCCAAACACAAATCTTCGAGACCTATGGCATGAGTGAGACGCTTTCTCATATAGCTTTGAAAAAAATTTTTCCCAGTCAGGAAGATTGGTTTACGGTTTTTGACGGTGTTGATATTTCTTTAGACGAAAGAGGTTGCTTAAAAATATTTGCACCCCAACTGAATGCGGAAGTTTTGCAGACCAATGATTTGGTTGAGCTGAAAACCAAAAAACAATTCAGATTTTTGGGACGATTGGATAACGTAATTAATTCCGGGGGAGCAAAGATTTTTCCGGAGGAATTGGAAAGATTAGTCAAAAAAGAGATTCCAAATGAAGCTGTTTTTCTTGGAATTGAGGATGAAAAATTAGGACAGAAATTAGTTTTGGTGATTGAAGATAAAAGATACAAGATGCAAGGCTTAACAAATGATGATTTAAATCCCGAGTTACAAAATTTTAAGTCTCAAATCTCAAATCTTAAATTCGAAAAGTCATTTCATAAGCCAAAAGAGATTATTTTTGTTGAACAAATCCCAAGAACGCCGAACGGAAAGGTGAACCGTTCCGAACTCCGACAACTGGTGAAAGAAATGACACACGGTTTGCAATAGTGATAGTAGCAGTTATCCTTTTGCTTGCCTTGCAAGGCAAGCAAAAGATAATAGTGGATAGCGCGGTGACACAGATTAGGATTGGATTTGCAGTGGGAAATCTGTGGCAATTGCCCAAAATATATTAATAAACTACCTCGTCAAATTTTTCAAGAAAAATTTGCCACCCCTCCAAAGGAAGGGAATTTTGAAAAACTAAATGAAAGATTTTTCTACCGAGATCAGTTATAAAACTTCCCGCTCTTCCGGAGCTGGCGGACAAAACGTGAATAAAGTAGAAACAGCTGTGACAGGGATTTGGAATGTAATGGAAAGTCAGTTTTTTTCTTTTGATGAGAAAATGCGGATCTCGGAAAAGCTGAAAAACAGAATCAATTCCGAAGGGTTGCTGCAAATGACCTCGTCGGAAAGCCGAACACAATTACAGAACAAAAAAATTGTGACAGAGAAAATGTCGGAACTTGTGGAAAAATCACTCTTTGTTCCAAAAAAACGTATTGCTACAAAGCCTTCAAAAGGTCAAGTCCAGAAACGCATCGACAACAAAAAGAAGTTGTCCGAGAAAAAAGAAAATCGAAAATTCAGATTTTAAAGTCTGACAATTTTTCTATTTCCTGATTGATTTTCTCACTGTACTCCAATTGCTTCTCACGAATTCTCCCGTGATTGGTAACCGTTTCATAATCCTGCTGAAAATCTTTATAAGCCTCATAAACATTAGTATAATGCTTTTGAAGTGTCTTTGCGTCGAGTATTTTGTCGCTGATTAATTTCCTGAATCTTCTCGCAAACAGTTCGGCAATGTCAAAGTGACTTTGTTCGTGCATCAAAACCAAATCCGTTTTGTGGTCACTGTGCGCCCACGATTTTGAAGGCACAAAAAAAGATTCGATCTTAACTTCTTTGGAACTGAATTTTTTGGTTGGGCTATTCAACAAATAAGAGATTCCACAAAAGGTTGTAGCAGCAGCTTTGGAAGTGTTCGGCTGGTTTTTTGACTGAAAATCTTCCCAGACCAGCTTTCGGTTTTCACTCCAAAAAATCTTGTCCTGAGCTTTCGTCAGTCCAATAACAAACATAAGAATAGCTGCTAAAAATATTCGTAACATATCTGTTAGATGTTTTTTTTCAATTAATGTTAATTTATTTCCACAAAAAATGTATTTTTACCTCCCTCATTTTAAAAAATGGAAAAAGAGATAAAAATCAACTTTGAAGTGATCCCGAGTTACGAAAAACTCAATGATATAGAAAAAATACTTTTTGACAAAGCTAAAACCATCCGCGAGCAGGCTTATGCACCTTATTCCAATTTCCTGGTCGGCTGTGCGGTTCTGCTGGAAAATGGCGAAATCATCACAGGGAGCAATCAGGAAAATGCCGCGTATCCATCCGGACTTTGTGCGGAAAGAACCACAATTTTTTGGACTTCGGCCAATTATCCTGACGTGAAAATCAAAAAACTTTTTGTTATTGGTGCACCAAAAGATGCGTTAACTTCTACTCCAATTCCGCCTTGTGGTGCTTGCAGGCAATCAATTCTGGAATATGAGTCCAAACAAAAAGAGGAAATCGAAATCTACTTTGCATCGCTTGACGGGGAAATACTGAAAACAAAATCCATTCGGGATCTGTTGCCGTTTTCTTTTGATGCAAGTTTTTTATAATTTTTCAGGAGCAAACCGTTAGTTCTTCGGCAGAAGGTTCCAGCCTGCTAGCCTGCTGTCCACTGTATCTTTTTTGTCCGTTAAAAACAGACAAAAAAGGATGCCGTTCCCATCAGGGCTATGTTGAAGGTTAGTCTTTCTTTTCAACGTTTTCAAATTTCAAAGATTCTACTCTCTTCGTTGATCCTTCTCACCACATTTTCTGTCCGCTCTTTGTGCGTATCCGTAATGAAAATCTGCCCAAAACTCTCTTTGTTAACTAATTCGATTAGTTGAGAAACTCTGGTATCATCCAGTTTATCAAAAATATCGTCCAGAAGAAGGATTGGAGACTTTCCTGTCAATTCTTTGATTCGGTTGATCTGAGCTAATTTTAGTGAAATCAAGAAAGATTTCTGCTGGCCTTGCGAACCGATTTTTTTGATAGAATTCCCATTCATCTCGAACAGCAAGTCATCTTTATGTGTTCCTTTGGAAGTGTAGGTCAAAGCTCTGTCTTTATCAATTGAACCAGATAAAAGGCTGTGAAAATCTTCAGTCAAAAGATGCGATTCATAGATAACATTCACGATTTCTTTTCCACCGGAAATGATTTCGTAAAAATGCTGAACAATGGGATTCAGTTTTTCAACAAACTCTTTTCTTTTCTCAAAAATCCTTGTTCCGAAATTGGAAATCGGCTCGTCATAGATCTCCAAAGAATCCTTGTCGAAGACTCTGTTCTTCGCAAAATATTTCAGTAAAGCGTTTCTCTGCTGGATAGTTTTCTGATATTGGATCAAATCAAAAAGATAAGAAGAATCGGTTTGCGAAATCATCGCATCCAAAAATTTTCTTCGGCTTTCCCCGGAATCGGAAATCAGATTGGAATCGTAAGGTGAAATCATCACACTCGGTAAATAGCCAATATGGTCGGCTAATCTATCGTAATTTTTATCATTTTTCTTGATGATTTTTTTAGATTCTTTTGGCTGAAGAATTTTAATAATATCCTCTTTCTCTTCATTCTGAATTTCGGATTCAATAACAAAAAAATCTTCATCAGATTTCACATTATTAATATCAGAATTTCCAAGAAAGCTTTTCCCTACAGAAAGATAATGAAGCGCATCCAGAACATTAGTCTTCCCTACGCCATTATTCCCGACAAAACAATTGATTTGAGGAGAAAATTCGAAAGCTCTTTCCGAGTGGCTCTTAAAATTGATGAGTAAAAGTTTGTTGATAATCATAATCCCAAAAGTTTTTTCAGTTTACTCGGATTTTGCCGATTATCCCACAAAGAAATAATGTAGAGTAAATCTTTTTCTAATCTATAGACCAATCCGTAATTTTCAAAATGCCGAATTCGGTATGGTTCGAAATTGGTTTCAATACCACTTAAAGGATTAGACTTTAATAAATCAATTTTTTGATAAATAGTAAGGTTTAGTTTTATAGAATAACGATTACTTTTATTTCTATTATTCCAGTAATCGAAAATGGCGTTTCTCTGTTTTATTGCAAGCGTTGTCCAAATGACCTTTACTTCATCCATTCTTCATCCAATTTTCTTAACTCCTCGTCGGAAATAGTTCGCCCATATTTAATATCCTCTTCCGCAACTAGAATCATTTCTTTTTGACTTTTGGACAAAATATATTTTGCATCTTCTTCAGGCTGAACAGACAAAAAAAGATTTTCAACAGCTTGTAAGAAATTGACATTCGTAGTAGAAAAGATTCTTTCTACCAGTTTGCTTCTTAATACTTCAATATTTTCCATCCCTCAAAAATTTATGTAAAGATAAAACTTCTTAACAAAAAAATCAATTTCCGAAGTTCACAAAATGCGGAATATCAGCCGCAAAATTATTCATCGGCATCATATTGTTTCTATAGCTGTTGAAATCAAAAACAGAACTATTGTCAAATGGCACCTTCGGATAATACATAAAAGAAACCTGAATCCTGTTGAAAACCAGATAAGGATTGTTGATCAGAACCCCGATTCCAACTTTTGTATTGATACTGGTTTTCAATAATTTCTCATCCGGCATTCCCAGCCAACCAACAGCCGTTGTCAAATATGGACTGAAATGAAAATTTTTCCAGGTTTTGCTGATGAAAAACTGCAATTGGTATCTCAAAACAAGCTTTTTTGTCCCGATATAATCATAATTATAAACAGGAAATTCATCATTAGCAGAAAGGTTGATCCGGTCTTTGTAGGAATAATTATTTTGTGGATTACCCAAAGCCAGAGTCGGCGAAAAGAAATGACGGACCTTGGCAAATTTCCAGTCCATAAGGTTGGTAAAATATGTTCCATCGACGCGAAATGCATCACGGTTAATTCTTTCTTCATTAAAAAACCGTCCGAACTGTGCTTTGATATTAAAATATCCTATTTTCGTGAAGTCACCATAAGCCGCAGAAAGCCCGGCATAGGGAACAACTTCCTTACTTCTGGAGAGTAAACCGGCTGTAACATTAAATGCATTTCCGTAAGGAATATCTTCAGGCAAATCGTATTGGAAAACCTGTTTCTCCACCGAGAATTTTCTCTGGATAAATCCCGCCGAAGCCAAAAAACTATTATACGAACGGAAATACTGAAACTGATCAATGCCCGGACTGTCTTTATACTGATAATTCTGGAATCGACCTATTAAAGCAATATTACTGGAGATTCTTTCAGCAGGATTAGACGAAACGGGTATCTGGTAACCACCCCACAAATCCTGACTGTAAACTTTGATCTGAACTTCCGGAAACTCTGTCAGATCATCCATTGGCAAGGTTACATTTCGCATAAAATATTCGAAAGTGAAACCTCCTGCCCATTTTGTCAAAGGCGAGAAAAAATCACGTCTTGCACTCAGGTTGATGCGCTCATTTTTCAAAAAATCTTTTTCTCCCAAAATTTGTGCAGTAATATAACTTCCAAAAAGATTATTCGCCGTATAACTTCCATAGAAATAATCCTGTTTTTCTTTGGAATCATTCCTGTAAAGAAAGTCCGCTTCATGGCCAAGACCAAGGAAATTCTCTTCTGTTACACCTAATCCTATTTTGCTACCGGAATAGCTTAATCTTGGTTTCAAACTCCAGGAATCCAAAACTTTCACAACAACATCAATTGAGTCGTTAGAACTGTTTTCAACTGCAATTTTTACACGGTTGACAAAAGGCATTTCTCTCAGCAAGCGTTCGGATTCATAGAGTTTTTGTGCATTATAAGCTTCACCTTTTCTGAAAAGTAAATAATTGTTAACCGTCGAGATTCTGGTGTTGGAATGGAGATGATTCGTGAACCAGTCGTACCATTTCGCTTTCTCTTTTTTTTCTTTGGTGTTGTATCCAAACGGGTCGATTGTTTCAATTTTTATATCCCGAATAAATTTTCCATCATAAGATTCCTGAGATTGCTTTTCCGTTCTTGTAGCAACTGACGCAGAATCAGCTTCCCGACGAAATATAAAGCGGTGAATGAATCTTGTAAATTTTCTTTTATCTGAAAATTCTTCAATCTTATAATAAATCGAATCTTTTTTCTCCTGCGCCTCAGCAACGGAAAAGAAACTTAAAAAGACAATAATCAGGAGAATAGATTTGTTATTGAACATTCGGAGATTTTAACAAAACTGCAATATCAATTTGTAAGCCAAAAGACATATCAAAGGAAGTCCACTACAGCTTTCCACCCAAAAACTAAAATAAGCTTCCCGATTATTATTTTCTGAAAAATAAATTAATAAAAATGTGATAATTGTAGTCAGGAAAAAACATATTGCAAAAGCAAAATCCAGGTAGAAAACACTTAACAAGCCTGAGATACAAACTAATAAATATGCCAGGAATTTAGTTTTCTGGACGCCAATGAGAATCGGGAAAGTCACTACATCATCACTGTTCATATCTCTGATATCAAAAGGCAAAACCAAAGCTGAAATAAATAACCAGGTAATCATAAAAATCTCCCAATCAAATTCCGGAAGAATGAGCCAGGAATTGATTAAAGCCCAGGTTAATCCAACATAAAAAACCTTTAGCAAAGGAATTTTGCGTATAAATTTTTCCAAAAAAAAGGAATTGTAAAGCAATCCGAGAATAACAATAATTGCCCATTTCAAAAGTCGTATTTCGTTATGATTCCTGAGAATCAGAATCACACTGACAATCCCACAAATACAATTGAAAATCAGAATCTTAAAAAATGTTTTCTTATCGTACTGATATTTGGTGTAAAGGTAACCGCTGAAAAAAGTAATAAAAATTAAAAGTAAAGTCGGCCAACGGAATATGTTTTGCTCCAGCATAAAATAGGCAGCCAAACAGGTTCCCATCAAAGAAACATATATCTGACTGTCAATAACATATTTTTTTGTTAAATTTAAAATCGACATTTACTTTAACAAATGTCGGAAAAAACTATCTTACACAAGAGAAAAAATAAACTTATGAAAATCTTAAAGTCCTTATCAATTTTCTTATTGATATTTATCACTATGAATTTTTCTGCACAAAACTACTACGATCAGCAATGGAAAAAAATCGAAGACAATTATAAAAAAGGAACTTACAAATCCAATCTTCCCATCATTCTGGACATTCAGAATCAGGCTTTGAAGGATAATAACGCGATACAAATTATCAAATCTCTAAAAGCTGAATTCAGTATTACAAAACAAACTTATGACGATGTAAAAAATGATGAAAAATCTGTTTTTTTTGCCAAACTGAAAAGCATTGAACCCAAACTGAAAGGTGAAGAAAGGCAATTATTTCGTCTGTTGACTTTGGAATTTATCAGAGATTATTACCAAAGCAACTCCTGGAAAATCAATCAGAAAACCAATATAGACAACGTAGATTTGTCGCAAATCGAAACCTGGAGCAAGCTGGATTTTAAAAATTATTTGTCAAAGAATTATTCGGATCTGGAAAAAGACAATGCTGCTTTGAGAAAAATCCAGATGAAAAAATACAGCGAAATATTTGATACGACGGACAATTTTGAATATTTCCCGACACTTGCCGACTGGTACAATTATAATTATATCGATTTTCTTACCAATCAGAACATTTTCACACCGAACGAACTGAAGATCAATTCAACGAAAATCAATGATATTTATGACTCGGAAATTGCTTCGCTGTCAGGAAATGCTCAGTTGTATTTTAAACATCAGAAAATCAATTATAACTGTGAAGCGAATCATTGCAAAGACCAATTCGCTCAACTTGAAAAACTGGTTAAAGACGAATCTGCAAAAGGCGATTACAAAGTTCAGATTATTAATGATATGATTGGAATCCTTCAGCAAAAGCAGGATTACAAAGCAGCTCTAATTTGGATTGGTGATGCAAAGAAACTTTATCCAAAATCGAAATTCCTTAATAATGTCATAAATAAGGAAAATGACATCAAAAATCCGCAACTGATTCTTTTTTATGAGAACGAAACACAGAGCAATAAACCAATTCATATTGTTGCGGAAGGAAAAAACCTCACAATGTTTTCTTTGAATATCTATGAACTACAAGACAATTATCAGAGTTTCCTCAATTATGTTACTAATTCCTATCAAAAGCCGTTTTCAAGCGTTAAAAAATCTTTGATAAGAACAGAGCAATTCAGTTTGCCACAATCTCCTGATTATAAAACACACAGAACATCTTTAGAAGTAAAACCTCTTCCACCAGGAATTTATCTGGCAGAATATGTTGTGGGAAATTCTGTCCAAAGTAATTTTTACTTTATCGTTTCTGACACCAAGATCATTTATTCCAAAAAGAATGACAGCGGTTCCAATCCGGATATTATGAAATTGGTCAATAATGAGAATGGAAAAGCTTTTATGAATGAAAATCTTGAAATTACAGAATTTACCGAAGGTAATTCGGCAAAAAACTATACTGCAAAAACGGATAAATTGGGTAATTTTCAGTTTCCAAAATCGCTTGACGACAACTATTACAGATACTACCTTGTTAAAAAAGGAAATAATGTTGTGATGATTGATGTTTACGGAAATAACCGATATAATAGAAAACAATCTGAAAATCAGGAAACAGCACAAATTTTCCTCGACAGAAAAATCTACAGACCTGGACAAATTGTTTATTTTAAAGTCATTGCTACAGGAATCAACGGAGAAACCCAGAAAGTGAAAACATTAGAAAAGGTTCCGTTGAATATTATAATTCACGATACCAATGGTGAAGAATTACAAACTTTGAAACTGACGACCAACGAATTTGGTTCTGTCAACGGCAGCTTTACACTTCCAAAAAATAAATTGAATGGGAACTTTAACATTCAAGTAGAGGAAAACGATAATAACTCGGATTATAACATTTCCGGCTACGCGGATTTCCAGGTTGAGGAATACAAGCGTCCGAAGTTTGAAGTGACTTTTGAGCCAATAAAAGAGGAGTACAAATACGGCCAAACTATTGAATTGAAAGGAAAAGCAACGATGTTTTCCGGTGTTCCTTTGAGCAATTCAACAGTGAATTATGAAATTAAAAAACAGAATATCCGTTGGAGATATTTTTGGTGGTATCCTCGTGAAAATGACAATGAGAATTCGATTCTTGGAGATGTAAAAACCAACGAAAAAGGAGAATTTACTATCAAAATTGAGTTGAAAAAAGATGAAACGTTGGAAGGAATCCAAATTGATAATTATGCAATCAATGCTTCTGTGACAGACATCAATGGTGAAACGCAATCTGCCAATACCAATGTGAAAGTCGCTTCGGTTTCTCATTATATCACTGCCAACGAAATTGGAAATACATTTTCTGACGAAGATGTGAAGTTGAATGTTGACACCAAGAATTACAACGACCAAATTCTTAAGAAATCATATAACCTAAAACTGGAAAAACTGGAAGAACCGAAACAGATTTTCAGAAAGAATTTTGCTTCTGTAATTCAGGATTTGCCACAATTATCAAAGAATGAATTTGTACAGAAATTTCCTCACGACAGATTTGATAAAAATGATGATGTGAAGAATTGGAAAGTTTCTTCCGTCATTCTTAATGAAGTGAAGAATCCTGTCATCCAGAACCAAGCGAAGCGCAGTGAAGAATCTAAAGATTCCTCGTCCCTCGGAATGACAAGCGAACCGCTTAACTTAGGAAAATTAAATGCCGGCACTTATAAACTTCAGCTTTACAATATTGAAGGAAAAGATACGATAAAAACAGAGCAATTTTTCAAAGTTTGGGATAAAAAGTCGTTGGGTGAAAATCAAAATCCATTCTTGGAAGTGATTAAACCAACTCAGGATTTCAAACGGAGAGAAAAAGCAAAAGTGTTTGTTTATTCTGCGATTCCGGATGCTTTGGTCAATATTTTCATTCAAAATGGAAAAGGTGAAACCGTGACTGAAACCAAATCTTTCAAAAATGGAATTCTGGAATATGAAACAGTAATTCCAACAGGTGAAAGTATCTCGAGAGTGAATTTGCAGTTCCAACTGGTCGCTTTCAATGATGTGAAAACCGAATCGGTTGATTTGAAAATTGCAGACAGCAAAGATGATTTGAAAATTGAAACGGTGACTTTCCGGGACAAATTACAGCCTGGACAAAAAGAAAAATGGACAATCAAAATTTCTGGTGCTGATAAGGAAAAAATCAACGCGGAAGTTTTGGCAAATATGTATGATAAATCACTTGATCAGTTCGCAGTGAATTCCTGGAATTGGCAGAAATTTCATTCGGCTTTTTATGAAAGTTCTTATGCTATAGGAAATTATCTGCAACAGCAATATTATCGGAATTATTTTACTTACCAGAGCAATTATTACATTCAGTCACCTGATTTTAATTGGTTTGATGGCAGAATATATTATGGTTCAAACCTGGATACAGATGGCGACGGCATTCCAAATTCATTAGATGCTTGTCCAACAGTTCCCGGAACATCTCAATATCAAGGTTGTCCAAAACCAGCTATGGCTTATGCAAGCGAGGTTGAAATGTCAGCACCAGTTGCAAAACTCCAAGGCAAAGCAGCAGGGATAAATTTACAAGATTCTACAAATAAAAACCTTGAAGAGGTTGTAATAGTTGGTTATTCTGAAAAGAAGAAGACAGCGGAAAATATAGACAAAATCCCAGTTCGTCAAAATCTCAATGAAACTGCATTTTTCTATCCAAATCTTCTTACAGACAAAGATGGAAATGTATCGTTTGAATTCACTTCTCCGGAAGCTTTGACACAATGGAAACTGATGTTTTTAGCTCATACTAAAGACGCGAGAGCAGCAATTCTGGAAAAATCTGTGGTTACTCAAAAAGACTTTTCGATTACGCCTAATTATCCAAGATTCTTGCGAGAAGGCGACGAACTGAATCTTCAGACAAAAATTTCAAGTTTAATTAATCAAAAACTAACTGGCTTTGCACAATTGCAGATTTTGGATGCTTTTACCAACGAGGATGTTACAGATAAATTCGGAATTACTCAATTAACGGCAGTTTCCGGATATAATAAGGAACAAAGTTTTTCATTAGCTGAAAATGGAAACACATCTGCAACCTGGAAATTGAAAGTTCCAAACAATGTTTCTTCGATTATTATTAAAATTGTTGCTAAAGCCGGAAACTTCTCTGACGGCGAACAAAAGGCAATCGCAGTTCTTCCGAACAGAATGTTGGTAACCGATGTACTTCCGATTTTTGTGAAAGAAGGTCAGACGAAAACATTCACTTTAGACAATCTGAAAAATTCCAATTCTAAAACTCTGACCAATGTTTCCAACACTCTGGAACTGACGACGAATCCGATCTGGGAAATTATGTTTACATTACCGAGTTTGAAAGATGATATCAATAATTCGGCAGATGTTGTTTTCAACAAATGGTTTGCAGATGTCCTGGCTTCGGAGATTTTCAAAGCGAATCCAAAGTTGAAAACTGTTTTTGATGAATATCAATCCAAAGGTCTTTTGATCTCGAATCTTGAAAAAAATCAGGAGTTGAAACAGTTGTTACTGGACGAAACGCCTTGGATTTTAGAATCGAAAAATGAAACGGAACAAATGCAAAAACTGGCAAGATTATTCGATGCGAATACGATGCGAAATTCTATTTATGAAGATTGGTCAGAATTGGTAAAACTTCAAAACCCTGATGGTGGATTTAGCTGGTACCAAGGTTATCCGAGCTCTTATTACACTTCGCTTTATATTCTGAAAAACCTTGGCAGAATTAATGAATGGCTGAAAGGAAATCTTTCTGATTACCAAAGTTCCGAACAAAAAGAAATGGTCAAAAAACTGGTTTCTTACGTGGATAATGAAGTCAATAAATATTGGGACTCTTTGACTCCACTCAGAATGACAAAGGAGAATATTTGGAATAATTTTGTTCTCGATTATCTTGACACAAGGCATTATTGGGAAAAAGAATATGCTTTGAAGGCAAAAGGTGCCACTTTGAAAACTTCGGTTATTTCAAAAGCGAAAACAGCAAAAATTACCGATTTTACTTTCTTTGGATTGCATCGTTCGGCTTTATTATTTAACAATTATGGATTGAAAGATGTTTCGAAAAAACTGATGACTTATCTGAAAGAAACGTCAACAGAAACGGAAACGCAAGGCGTTTATTGGAAACAGAATCTGAACGACTGGGGTTGGTATTCTTCAAAAACCGTAAATCACGCAGGTGCTTTGGAAGCCTTCCAAAAACTGACTCCACAAGATGAAAATTTCATTGAAGAAATTAAAATCTGGCTAATCACTCAGAAAGAAGTGAATTCTTGGGGAAATTCGAGAGGAACTGCAGAAGTTATTTTTACGATTTTAAATTCCGGGAAATCTTGGACAACTACAGAATCTGACAAAGCACAAATCACTTGGGGCGGAAAACCACTGAATCCGCAAGAACAAGCGACTGGCTATGTAAAACAAACTGTAACTTCAGATAATATTGACAAAAATCTGTCAACAGTTACAATCAAAAAAGAAAGTCCTGGAATTGTTCAAGGAGGTCTGTTCTGGCAATATTATGAAGACCTTGATAAAATAAAATCTTCGGAAAGTTATATCTCGATTTCTAAGGAATTGTACAAAAAAGTGAAGACTGAAAATGGCGAACAATTAATTAAAATCAATGAAAACTCACCTGTTAAAGTTGGAGACAAAGTAACTGTGAGAATGATTCTCAACACCGACAGAAATATGGAGTTCATTCATCTGAAAGATATGCGAGCAGCCGGATTCGAACCTTTGGATGTTATTTCCGGTTATCAGTGGAAAAATAATCTGGGATACTATCAATCCACAAAAGATGCTTCAACTAATTTTTACATCGAATATATGCCAAAAGGAAAATATGTTTTCGAATATGATTATGTTGCCAATGCTAGTGGAAAATTCAGTAATGGAATTACAACTTTGCAGAATTATTATGCGCCACAAATGAGTGCACATACACAGGGAACAAAAGTCAAAATAAACGAATAACAATTATTCCCGAATGTTAAAAAAGCAATCAGATAGCATTATTTGATTGCTTTTTTTTATTTTTACCCAGCTATTAATATTAAAGAGTTTAAAATTATTTAATATTCTTCAAGAAAAAAGAAATTCAATTATAGTAATACAATTTAATTATGATCAAACATTTATTAACGGCAACCGGTATCATGGCTTCCATGCTATTGAGTGCACAAAAAAACTTCTGGACTCCTGTACAAAATTTAAGCGTTGCAGGAAAATCAGGACTAAAAGACAGAAAAACCCTTCCTACTGAATACAAAATTTTCAGTTTGAATGTTGATGGAATAAAATCAGAATTAGACAAAGCCCCAAACCGTGGAACTCAGAATGAGAGTCTTGTTTTAAAATTCCCTAACGCTTCAGGAAAACTTGTTGATTATGTGATACAGGAAGCGGCAGTTATGGAAAAAGAATTATCTGACAAATATCCCGGCATCAAATCTTATTTGGGATATCAGAAAGATAATAACAACAACACGATCAGGTTCAGCATCTCTCCTTTTGATGGGATGAATGTGATGTATTTTGATAATTGGGAAGTAAGCTATATGGATTCTTATTCTAACGATCTATCCAATTATATTGTTTACAAAAGGGCAAGCTTACCTGCTGATCCGGAACGCTTCAACTGTGATTTTGAAAAAGTTAATCTGCCAGAAAGTATAACTACTCCGATTTTATTAAAAGCACCTCTTGTTCAAGACGGAATGTTCAGAAAATATAGATTAGCACTCTCTAGTACTGTTGAATATTCTAACTATCATATCAATAGAGCAGGTCTTTCTTCAGGTACTACTGAACAAAAAAAAGCCGCAGTGTTAGCTGCTATGAATACAACAATGACAAGAGTAAATGGAGTTTATGAAAAAACGGTTTCTCTTACGATGGTTATGATTGCTAATAACGATTTATTACTGTCTATTGATACAGATGCATATGCACCTGGATTCTCAAACGACAACGGAGTTGCATTGTTGGATGAAAACCAAGCATTTGTAGATCAAACTGTTGGAAACAATTCTTATGATATAGGCCACATCTTCAGTACTGGAGGCGGTGGTATAGCACAGCGACCATCAGTGTGTGCTAGCAGCGGAAAAGCAAGAGGGGTAACAGGTTCTACTGTCCCAAGAGCTGATGCTTATGATATTGATTATGTAGCTCATGAAATAGGGCATCAATTCGGCGGTAATCATACTTTCAGAGCCAATACTGGCTCTTGTCAAGGTAATGCAAACAATTCAACTGCAGTAGAACCTGGAAGTGGAAGTACAATTATGGCTTATGCTGGTATCTGTACCTCTACAAATAATGTTCAAACTCACAGTGATGCTTATTTTCATTCTGTAAATGTTGTAGAAATATACAATATAATTACCCGAACAACAGATTGTTCTGCAAAAACGGCTAATAATAATGGAGTACCAACAGCTGATGCAGGACCGGATTACACTATTCCTTACGGAACCGCATTTGTATTAACGGGTGCAGGCACAGATCCTGATGGTGATGCTTTAACTTACCTTTGGGAACAAACAGATTATGCTTCTCTTTCAGCGACTAATCCTCAACCTCCTGTAGCCACTGCAACCGGTGGAACAGTTTTCAGATCTTACAACCCGACAACATCTAATCAAAGATATTTCCCGGCAATGGCTTCTGTTGCGGCAAATACATTAACTCCAAAGTGGGAAGTTATACCAAACGTAGCAAGAACACTTAATTTTTCGTTATTGGTTAATGATAACAAAGCAACAGGAAATCAATCCGCAAGAGATCTAATGAAAGTGACAGTTGCTAATACCGGGCCTTTCAAAGTTACATCTCAAACCGTAGCTGCTAATTATACCGGTGGTTCTCAGATAACCGTAACATGGGATGTAGCCGGGACTAATGCTGCTCCAATCAATACCCAAGATGTTCAGATTTTATTATCATCTGATAATGGACTTACATTTAATACGGTATTAGCTGATGCTCCTAATACAGGTAGCGCAGTTGTTACTCTTCCAAATGAAAGCAATGGGAATGCAAGAATCATGGTAAAAGCGGTCAATAACATCTATTTTGCGGTCAATTCTGCCAGATTTAATATTAATAAAAACCTTGCTGTCGATGAATCTGCTTTTAACAAAGGATTCGCAATCTATCCAAACCCAGCAAAAGGGGAAGTTAACATTTCTTTGAATAGCATAACAAAAGGTGCTACTTATCAGATCGTTGATCTTTCGGGAAGATTAATTTCCAACGGATCTTTAGAAAATGAGAAAACAAAGGTTAATATTTCTAATTTGAAATCAGGAACTTATAAGATTGTAATTTCCAACAACGGAGAAACTACAAGTAAAAATCTTATTGTTAAGTAATTTATCTAATAAAAATAATATCAACAATAAGCCCCAACAAATAAGTTGGGGCTTATATTTTTTAGAATCCGTATTGAAAGCCTATTTGCAATCCATTATTTCTTAATTGCTTGTCATCATTATTCCAGCTTGTAGAGCCGGATTTTTTAATATCGGTAAAGCCAAACAGATATCTCGCACCAACTGACATATTATTAAATCTAAATCCCAAACCTAAGCCTGCGCTCAAATCGAGCTGATTATAAGCATCTTTATCCTTCTCAATAATTGTCTTATTGCTGCTCTCATATTTGTTTTTATTTCCAACCAGATAAGAAAACTGCGGACCAGCTTCAAAATATAATCTTGGGATTGGCTCAAACTGAAACATAACAGGCATCGCAAGATAATTCAGGTTCAGAGTATGAGTTGTATTTGCATTTTCATATTTCACACCCATATTATTATAAATCAGTTCCGGCTGAATACTCAAAATACTATTTACAGAAGCATGCATGTAAACACCTGCAAAATATCCGATCTTGGCATTCGTATCATTCCAGCCATTATCTTTGCTGATAGTCGATACATTCAAACCTCCTTTTACACCAAACGATTGCGAGTATGCTAACGACATCATTGTTAGTCCAAACAATCCAAAAATTTTCTTCATATATAATCGTTTATGAGTGACAAAAATAAAAATTATACAATAAAAAAGACCGAATTAATCGGTCTTTTAAAATATTTTAATATTATGCTTGTTAGAATTTGAAATAAACTCCTGCTTGGAAAGTATTATTTCGATTTTTGTTTCCATCATTTTGAAGAGAAGTATTACCATCTGTATTACTATCTTTCTTATTGATATCAGTGAAACCTGCTACATATCTAGCATTAATACCAAAATTAGGTGTAATATCATATCCAAGTCCTAAAGCAGCACCCATATTAAATCCTGAAAAAGAATCTTTCAAATCCTCAGATGTAGAAGATGAAGTATTAGTAGTAGAACCATTAACTACTGTTGTATTCACATCCTTAGCTTTTGCACTTGTTAAGAAACCGAATTCTGGGCCAGCCTCAAGATAGAATGCTGGTGTAGCTCTGAATTGAAACATAATTGGAACTGTAATATAATCCAAATTAAGTTTTGCACTAGAAGTTGCCTCGTATGTATTACCAGCTATGGTTGTCGAATATTTATTAGTCACTTTTGAACCTAATTGGCTATACATCACTTCTGGTTGGATGCTGAATTGTTCAGACACCGGAACATTCATAAATACTCCTCCTGAAAATCCTGCTTTGGATTTTGTATCATCATAACCATCTTTTGAAATAGATGATACGTTAACACCTGCTTTTAAACCGAACGACGGACTAGTTTGTGCAAATGCAAATGTTCCTGCTACTAAACCTAATCCTAAAAATAACTTTTTCATAATTTCAAATTTTAAATTTTGTTTTACGAGTTGGGTAATTCCAAAATCTTTGCCAAAATTTAAAAATTTGATATTTATAAAGACTTATCAATTAACAAAAATCAAAATAAGATATTTATTATCAGCGAATTAAAAACATTATTCATTAAATAATAACATCTATTTTTTTTTTAGATCTTTATAGAAATTTAAAGTCAAAATTATTTGTTCAGCACTTAGTTTTTGATCATAAAGGCAGGATCCGATCCCGTTAATCAATGAAAAATTGATATTTCCATCCTGATTTTTCTTATCATTAAACATCAGATCCATGATAGCACCGTTTTTGAATTCGGAGATATCTATATAAGGAAATAATCTTTGGATCTTACTGATGATAACAGATGAAACCTCTACATCTATCAATCCGCAGAGAAATGCTAGATGCGTCTCACAGATCATTCCCAGAGCAACCGCTTCTCCGTGAGGAATCAGATTCCCTTTTTTAAGGAACAGGCTTTCTACGGCATGACCAATCGTGTGTCCAAAGTTGAGCGTTTTTCTCACATTTTCTTCCTTGAAATCTTTGGAAACCACTTCATTTTTAATTGCCATACTTCTATTGATAAAAGGTGTAATAGATTCAGGAGTTATTTTATGCAATGAACTCAAATCATTCCAATGAGCTGCATCAGCAATCAGACCGTGTTTCAGCATCTCTGCAAAGCCACTTCTCAGTTCTTCCAACTTTAATGTTTCAAGAAATCCCGGATAAAAGAAAATAGCCTCCGGCAAAGCAAAAGTTCCAATGATATTTTTAAGATACTGATGATCAATTCCCGTTTTCCCGCCAATCGAAGCATCACACATCGATAATAATGTGGTCGGAATATTAATAAATTTAAAACCTCTTTTATAGGTTGATGCCACAAAACCGCCTAAGTCGGTAATAACGCCGCCGCCAAGATTAATCAAAAGAGATTTTCTGTCAGCTTCCATTTCCGAAAAAATCTCCCAAAGCTGCGTTGCTGTTTCGATATTCTTATGTTCTTCGCCTGCTTCTATTTCTATAACTTCAAAAGGAGCATCAGTTTCCAGATTCGGGAGCAAAACCGGTAAGCAGTGATTATGTGTGTTCTCATCAACCAGAATGAAAATTTTGCTTGGTTTGATTTGATCTATATATTCGTTAAGGCTTGTAAAATCCTTATCCAGTTCCTTGATCATAACTAATGTTTTAACAAAAGTAAGAACAAAATAGGAATAATCGGTTTTAATTAGACAATGTTTGTATCACTTAACTCTATCAAATTGATGTGCCAGCTATTCAATTAAATAAAAAAGAGAAGCTCAATCAATGGCTTCTCTTAATTTTTTATAATCTTGATATATAATCCCGCAATTCCTGGGCAGAACTTTGAAATTGAAACGAAGGATAGATCACAAAATAATTGTTTGGATCTGCACATCGGGAATAAGCATATTTTGCAACATCTAATCTGTCTTTATCATAGTTTAAGGTTTCTATAAGTATTTTAATCTGTTCAGAAGTCACCATTGTGTTTCTTAATTGTTGCTTGATAACAGATACCTTATCACTGTCGAAGTTTGTTTTCCTGACAACCTGTAAAAAAGAATTAAACATCGTACTGTTCATGACATTTCCATAATTTCCCTGGTTATTATTGTTTCCGTAAGAACCATTCTGCGTACCATAAAAAGGATCCCATTGTCCCGGATTGCCATTATTATATGGTGAATTCCACATATCGTTCCAGATATCACCATAATTGCCATAAGCCTGGTTTTGAAGCTGGTAAGTCCCTAAAAGATATAATCCACGAGTACTGAAGAAGTCCAAAACCAATCTGGAATTATTCCGAACATTAATTCTTGTTCTGTAAAGCAAATACCCGTTTGCATAAACAGAAATGGGAACTAGACCGGGAATGATGTCAAAGAACCTGTATTTTCCTGATGAATTGGCAGACATCTGATCACCAACTTCTACTGTGTAAAAACCTCGTTCAGGAATTCTTAAAAATATCTCTGCATAACCGTAACCATAATTCTGATTCCAGTTATAACCCGAATTGTTACTCCCTCTGTTGTTGCTGTTTTGATTATTCCTGTATCCCGAATTGTCGAGCGTACCTTCTTTTTTGCTGCTATTTCCGTTTCTTTGGGACATTTCGCTTTTGGAAGCTTCATTTTTCAGTAGTTCACCAGCTTTTCCTGCCTCTTGCCCGAAAGAAATAATACTGAAAACTAATAAACAAGTAGTAAAAATATTTTTCATAAATAATAGTTTAATAATATTCTAATCAAATCTACTATTATGCCAAAATAAAAATCAATTAAAATAATATTTAAAAAAAAATACATTTAATAATTTAAATAGATTTATATTTTTAATTTCATTTAATATAGCAATTTTAGATTTAGAAAAGATGAAAAAGTTAAATTAGCCTTGTTTTTTTACATTGATAAAGGTCAAAAAAAAGAGAAGCTTGCGCTTCTCTTTTTATATAATCTCCATAATCTATTACATATGAATAGAACGCTTATCCGTTGCATCCAAAGCAGCTTCTTTTACGGCTTCTGCATAAGTCGGGTGCGCGTGAGACATTCTTGAGATATCTTCTGCACTTGCACGGAATTCCATGGCTGTAACACCTTCTGCAACCAAATCTGCAGCTCTTGCCCCGATCATATGAAATCCTAAAACTTCGTCAGTCTTTGCATCAGCTAAGATTTTTACAAATCCGTCCGTGTCACCACTTGCACGGCTTCTTCCCAAAGCTCTCATTGGGAAATTCCCTACTTTGTAATCTACACCTTCTGCTTTCAGTTGTTCTTCTGTTTTACCAACACCTGCAACTTCCGGCCAAGTGTAAACAACGCCAGGAATCAGGTTATAATTGATATGTGGCTTTTGTCCTGCCAAAGTCTCAGCAACAAAAGTTCCTTCCTCTTCTGCTTTGTGAGCCAGCATTGCACCTGCAACAACGTCTCCGATTGCATAGATATTAGAAACGTTAGTCTGAAGGTGGTCATTGGTTTTCACTCGTCCTCTTTCGTCCAGTTCCACACCGGCTTTTTCCAATCCAAGGCCGTCTGTATAAGGTCTACGTCCTACTGAAACAAGAACATAATCTCCGTCAAAAGTTACCTCTTCTCCCTTTTTATTTTTTGCAGTTACTTTCACAGAATCTCCATTTCTCTCCACTGCAGAAACGGCTGTAGAAAGCTCGAATTTCATCCCTTGTTTTCTAAGGACTTTTTGCAATTCTTTTGACAGACTTCCGTCCATTCCCGGGATAATCCTATCCATAAATTCCACAACAGTCACCTGAGAACCTAATCTCAAATAAACAGAACCTAATTCAAGTCCGATAACACCGCCACCTATAACCACTAAATGCTTAGGAATTTCTTTCAAATTCAAAGCTTCTGTGGAAGTGATGACTCTTTCTTTATCTAAAGTGATGAATGGCAAACTGGATGGTTTTGAACCGGTTGCGATAATAGTGTATTTTGAATCGATGGTTTCTGAAGAACCGTCGTCTTTCGTCACTTTGATTTGTGTTGCAGACTCAAAGCTTCCAACACCTTCAAAAACAGTGATCTTGTTTTTGTCCATCAGGAAGTTGATTCCTTTTGTCGTTTGTTCTACAACACCGTTTTTACGCTCAATCATTTTTGCCAGATCCACTTTCGGCTCGTTGATAATAATTCCGTAATCCGCAAATTCGTGTTTTGCCTTTTCAAAATGTTCAGAACTATCCAACAACGCTTTTGAAGGGATACAGCCTACGTTAAGGCATGTTCCGCCCAAAGTAGGATATTTTTCAATAATTGCTGTTTTGAAACCCAATTGCGCAGCTCTGATTGCTGCAACATATCCGCCAGGACCGGAACCGATAACGGTTACATCAAATTGACTCATATTTTTTGTGATTATTATTCGAAAAAAATTTCCTCAAATTTACGAATTTTAGAGCAATTTTAGAATATAATTTTAACACAAGGAGTACGAAGTTGTTGTCAAAAAGAACACCATTTAATCGATTTCATTTTTGTGTTCTTTATGAAAGCTTTGAGACTTTGTGGTTAATAAACTATTTTTGCATCAGATTTTTCAAAATTGATTTACAATGTCGCTCGAGCAAAATTATCAGAACATCCTTTCTCAGCTTCCGCAAAATATAAAGCTGGTTGCAGTTTCCAAAACCAATCCTGCTTTTAAGATCAAAGAACTTTATGATTTGGGACAAAAAGCTTTTGGAGAGAACAAAGTTCAGGAATTACTGGAAAAACAACCCGTTCTTCCCAACGATATTGAGTGGCATCTGATTGGTCATCTACAAACCAACAAAGTGAAGTATATCGCCGGTTTTATCACAATGATAGAAAGTATCGACAGCGAAAAACTATTGAAAGAAGTTGATAAAGAGGCTGCAAAAAACAATAGAAAAATCAATATTTTACTCCAGGTCAAAATCGCAAAGGAAGCCACAAAATTTGGGTTAACAACAAACGAAGCCAAAGACATTTTCAGCCAATATCTAGCAGGAAATTTTCCTAATGTTGAAATCAAAGGGTTAATGGGAATGGCAAGTTTTGTGGATGATGAGACTCAAATCCGTGAAGAATTTTCTATTCTGAAAAACCTTTTTGACGAATTGTCTCAATTGAAACCATTAGAAACCCTATCAATGGGAATGAGCGGTGATTTTCCGATTGCAATAGAATCGGGGTCTAATTCGGTAAGAGTTGGTTCAGCAATTTTTGGGGAACGGAATTATGTTTAAACACAAAGTTCACCAAGCATTAACACGATGTTCACTAAGAAACTTGTGCGCTTTGTGAATCGTTGTGTCTTTATGGTTTTTATAAACCTTCATAAACTTTCATCAAATCTTTTGCAATCACATCATCATTGAATTTCTGTGCAAACTGCAACCCCTTTTCCACACGGCGTTTTCTTTCAGATTCGTTGTCCCAGAGGAACAGGATTTTAGCTTTGATATCATCTACATTGTCAGGATTGACATAGACAGAATCCGGACCGCCGGCTTCTGGCAGACAGCTTGTATTACTTGTAATTACAACAGTTTCTGAAAACAAAGCTTCTATGACAGGAATCCCAAAACCTTCAAAAAAACTTGGATAAATAAAAATATCCGCCAACCTGTAAACCGAAGCTAATTCTTCCATAGAAACATCTTGAAGAAAATAAACTTCTACTCCATTTTTTCTGATTTCAGACTCTATTTTTTTTACATATTTTTTTTTCTTTCTGCTTCCCACAACTACTAATGGAATATCAGAATCCTTAAGAGCTTTTACAACATTCAAAAGGTTTTTTCTTTCTTCGATAGTTCCGACATTCAGGAGAAACCTATCAGGAAGATCGAATTTTTCTTTAACCTGTTCTAAAAATTCGTCAGTTGGCTTTTCTTTGAAACCGGCGTGACAGCCTTGGTAAACGACATCAATTTTATTTTCTTTGATTTTCAGAAAATGGATAATATCTTCTTTAGTCTGCTGAGAGATTGCAATAATTCTATCCGCTGTATTAGCCGCTTTTCTGAATTTCCAAAAATGGATTTTTCTATCAAACCAAGTGTAATATTGGGGAAATCTTACAAAAATCAAATCATGGATCGTCACCACTTTTTTGATTGGCTTTTTGTTCCATTTCAAAGGCAATTCACCGGATAATCCGTGAAAAATATCCGCACCTACATTTTGTGCATCTTTTCCCATTTTGAATTGTCTGGACATTGTCCCATCGGAAGTTTTCACAAAAGAAACATTGGGCAAGTCCAAGATATCTCTACCTCGTTCCGACTTGTTCTTGTTAAGAAGAATATATTGATTCTGTGGATAAAACTCAGCAAGAATCCTAACCAGGTCACGAGAATAGTTTCCTAATCCAGATGTGTTATGAAAAAAACGTTTCGCATCGTAAGCAATCTTCATCAATTCTTATTTTTTTGAGTCCAATTTTCTAAAAAATCCCTGGTTGTAGAAAACTGATAATTATTTTTTTTTGCCCATTTGATAAAATCATCAAACCGCTTTATCATTACTTCATTCGTATTTTTGAAAGTAAAAGCCGGTAGTTTATATTTTGGATCCGATATATCCGCAAATTCCCAGGGATGAAAATAGATGTTCAAAAATCCTGTGGAACTTAATGATAATCGAGACAACAATTTATAAATCCAAAGTGGAAAGTTATGAAAACTTAACCAAAATAAAGGAATCCTGAATATTGTAGAAACCGAAGCAGGAAATTGTAAGACCTTTTTTTGCCAGAATGGTTTTCTGCTGACGCTGAAGTTGTTATATCTCCCAGGCAGATAAGTCGGGTTAATGGAAGAATTATAAAAATAGCCTGCATTAGAAACAGCATCTTCCGACACGGGACTCATTCTCGGCATCCTTAGCCCTACTACTTTTGTATCGAATAATTGTTCTAATTCCTTTCTGGACTCTGACAGATGCTTTTCCACAAAATCCGAATGAAACCAAGTGTGAGAAGCCAGCTCGTGGCCTTCGGAAAGTAATTGCTGAATCAAATCTTTATTATTTTCCGCAAAAACAACTGTGGAAAAAAAAGTAGCTTTGATATGATTCTCATTCAAAATCATGAGAATATTTTGCAATCCTTTCCTGGAAACAGCCAATTGCTCTTCCAAAGCAATCTCGCCATTATATTCCAAAGGCATATCAAACTCTTCGATATCGAAACTTAATAGAATCATTTATAAATTTTTTGAACGAATGATGTAATTAGGCCTTTCTTTTACCTGCTTGAAAATTTTACCCAGATAAATTCCGAAAATCCCCAGGATAATCAATTGTAATCCGCCAAAAAAAACAATCGTCATAATGAGTGATGCCCAGCCGGATATTTCCGTTCCGGAAACAAAAGATTCGATGACATAAATTCCATAGCCGACAACAGAAAGCACAGAAAACATAAATCCCAGATAAGCCGCAAGATAAAGTGGTTTTACACTGAAGGCTGTAATTCCTGTAAATGCAAACTTCATCATTTTCTTGATATTATAACTGCTTTCGCCAGCGTTCCTCTCACCAGCTAAAAAGTTGACCGATGCCTGCCTGAAGCCCATCCAGCTTGTTAAACCTCTTAAAAACAAATCGTCTTCGTTAAATTTTTTGAAGACCTCTACCACACTTGCATCCATCAATCGGAAGTCAGAACCTCCACCTTTTTTCAAATCGACATCAGAAATCCTGGACAGAAATCTGTAAAAAATCTCCGATGTTTTTTTCTTGAAATAGGAAATCTCCTTGGGATATTTTCTGCTGGTCAAAACCACATCAAAACCTTCCTCCCATTTCCGGATCATTTCGGGAATAAGTTCCGGTGGATGTTGCAAGTCGGCATCCATAGAAATCACGGCATTCCCGTCTGCAAAGTCCATCCCGGCTTTAACAGCCGGCTGATGTCCAAAATTTCGTGAGAACTCTATAAACTTAATTTCGCTGTGATTTGTAGCAAGTTCCTCTAAAATCAGTTGTGTTCTATCCCTGCTACCGTCATTGACAAAAATGATTTCGAAATAATAATCTTCAAGCTGCGAAAAAACAGTCTTTATTCTCTGATAAATAAGAGAAATATTGCCTTCTTCGTTATGAGCGGGAATTACAACCGAAATTTTTTTCATTGGAGCATGTCTTTAATCTAATTTATAATCCTTTTCAAAATCCCGGGTTAACAATTCGTATATAACCCTGAACCAAACTAAAATGCATGGAATTGCTTTTGTAGAATATTTAACAAAAACATTTTCTTTTATAGATTTTGGAAATAAATCTGAAAATGCGAAACAAGTAAAAATCATTACAAAAATCAATAACCCTATATCCAATTTTGAAAATCTCTTTTGCATCAGAAACCAAAGCATAACACCAGCAATTGCAATGATATAGGTCGGACTTTCTGAACCCGAGCTGAAAAGAACAACAAACAATAATGTTGACGCTAAAATCATCAGTTGAAATGGCAAATGTTTGTACTGTTTGATCCTGAGATAAGGCAGCATAAAAATGATAGCTCCCGGAATCAGAAAAACCAGATTTGAAATGCTTGCATTCTGTAAAATCCTTCTCACAACACCCATTAACGAATAATCCTGACGTGTTCCCAAGGCTTGATTTTCAAGATTTTTGCCTGACAAAGAAGTATACCAATCGAGGTATGATTGAATTCCAAATTTCGGACTGGAAATCAGCATTGGTAAAACAAAGAACAGGATTGCAAGGATTATAAAACTCAGAATAAACCGAAGTTTGTTTTTAATAAAAAAGAATGCGGAAAGTCCTACAATGCCGTAAACTTTCACAAAAGTTCCGATGAGAATTGAAAAGGCAGATTGGGTTTCTTTTCTTTCGTAAATATAAATTGCAGATAACATCAGCAATCCTGTCAAGATAATATTGAACTGGAAATATGTTGCAGCCGTAATGAATTCCTGCAGGCAAAGCCACGCAAAAAAAGATTTCTTTTTATCCGAAAACGGAAGTTTATAAACTGCATAAAGAAAAACTGATGTGATTGCCATATTCCATAGAACACAGCCTAGCCAATCCGGCATCATTGCAAAAGGTGCAATCAGAAGGCTGAAAAAAACACCATAGTGATTGCTGTCAAAAAATAGATCCGGATATTGCAGGAATATGTTTTTCTCTTGCAAAGTATTATAAAACACACCTTTGAAAATCAGGTAATTATTATAACCACCAGTTCCTCTCTTGTATTTGCTGTAAGCAGTAACGCCTGCTACAATAATATAGATTACGAAAATGATTCTGTAATCTGAGATAAATTTTAAGAATTTTTGTTTCACAAAATTGGCTATTAGCATTAGATAACTGCCTATCAGATTTGACAGGCAGCTTTTATTTTTCTAAATCCTAAACCGCAACATTATTTTCCCTCAGCGCATCATTCAAGGATGTTTTCTTATCTGTAGATTCTTTTCTTTTACCGATGATCAAAGCACAAGGCACCTGATATTCTCCGGAAGGAAATTGTTTGGTATAACTTCCCGGAATCACAACAGAACGCTCTGGCACATAACCTTTCATTTCAACAGGTTTGTCACCAGTTACATCAATAATTTTGGTAGACATTGTCAAACATACATTTGCGCCCAAAACTGCTTCTTTGCCAACACGAACGCCTTCTACCACGATACAACGCGAACCGATGAATGCATCATCTTCAATAATAACCGGAGCCGCTTGCAATGGTTCCAAAACGCCTCCAATTCCTACACCTCCACTCAGGTGAACATTTTTACCAATCTGAGCGCAGCTTCCTACAGTTGCCCACGTATCAACCATTGTCCCGGAATCCACATAAGCTCCAATGTTAACATAAGAAGGCATCATAATCACCCCGCTTGCAACAAAACTTCCGTGTCTTGCAATCGCATGCGGAACTACTCTTACGCCTTTTTCAGCATAGTTTTTCTTCAAAGGAATTTTATCATGGAATTCGAAAGGACCAACTTCTATGGTTTCCATTGTCTGGATCGGGAAATACATTACCACACCTTTCTTTACCCATTCGTTAATTTGCCACCCGTTTTCCGTTGGCTCAGCTGTTCTCAGCTCTCCTGAATCCAGCTTTGCAACTACTTCTCTTACAGCATTCTGATATTCTTCTTCTTTCAATAGTTCGCGGTTATCCCAAGCTTTTTCGATTTTTTCCTGTAAAGACATTTTTATTTTTTTAATTAAATTTTATTCTAATGATGAGATTAATAACAACGAATTGCACGCAGCCCGACCTGAGTGGAGCTCTTTTTCTTTACAAAAAAAAAGAAAAAAGCGGGAACGGAGGGCGGATAAAGCTGCCATAAAATTTATCACCCAGCATTCCAACAAAAAAGTCCAATAAAAAATTATTGAACCTCATCATTACATATCTCCCGACAAAAATAATAAATTATAGAACACTTCTTGCAAAAAGAAAAGCTTTATTCCAATAAGCTTCGTTAAGGGACGAAATTATAACGCCTTTGGTTGTAGAAGAATGGATGAATGTCACCTCGCCAGTATTCATCACGTCATGAACAATACCGACATGGGTAACTGCTGAACCGCCTGCTGTTGCAAAAAATAACAGATCTCCGGGTTTGACTTTTGAGATATCTATGGAAACGCCTGCTTTTCCCTGATCCTGAGAACGTCTGGGCATTTTCATATCGTTCTCGTCAAAAACTTTGCAAACCAAACCGGAACAATCAAAACCGGCTTTTGTATTACCGGCATACTTGTAAGGTGTTCCCAAATAGTTTTCCGCATCACTGATAACAGAGGCTCTTTTGCCGGAAACTGAGCCAGAATAAGTGGAATTTAGTTTTTTAAGATTGCTGGTCTTGGTTGTGGTTGTTGGCCTTTTGTAGGTGTATTTTTTTACAGGCTTTGAAGCACCGCAAGAAACCAGAATAATTGAAAATATAATTACCAGTACAGATTGTTTCATCTAATCAAATTTAAATAGTAATTGTTTCTCAATAAGAATTTTTCTCTGTTATCTACACAAAAATAGCTTAGATTATTTTTCTAAACAAGCATTTAAGCTAAAAAACACAGAATTTTCACAAAGAAAAAGAGAAGCTTATAAAAACTTCTCAGGCTAAATTATCAATTTGACTAATTATTTCAAAAAATTAAGAGGGCAACGAGTGCCCCCTTTAATCAATAATCAGGTTCTATGAACTTGATTATCTTATGTTTTACACATCAAATTTTTTGCCAAAATAAAAAAATCAATCTCCTGAAAGTCAGAAGATTGATTGGACATATTGCTTGTGGAGAATACGGGGATCGAACCCGTCACCTTTAGACTGCCAGTCTAACGCTCTAGCCAAATGAGCTAATCCCCCAATTGGTATTGCAATGATAAGGATTTTGTCTGAACATTTTCTAAAAAAATTTAATAAAAATAAAAAAATCGGGCTCAAATAAATTTGGACCCGATTTCTGTAAAACGTAAAATTTAAAAATATGAAATCAATTTTGGTTTGATTTTAAATATTCATCGATGATGTCAAAGGATTTTTTTTCATCCCTGATATCAACTTTAATAAAAGTATTGGTTGCAGTGGGAGTCGAAAGAAAACTAAGATAAGAATTCTCAACATCACATTTTATTCCTGCATCTTCCAGCTTAGATTTGATGAGCTGGATCTCCTGTGGGCTGCTGCTTTCATACACAGCGACTCTTGTTGTTGCATCCATAGATTTTCAGATTTTGATTTTTTAAGCAAAGCAATTTACGAAAAAAATATCATAATCCGAAATTCTTTATATTAAATCCTCAAATATTGAATTTATTTTATCTAAAATGACCTGAATTTCTTCTTTTGTTACATTAAGATGTGGACGAAACCTAAGTGACTGATCTCCACAGGTTAAGATGATAATTCCTTCATCGTAAAGTTTGCTTCTTAACCATTCCCTGCTTTCACCGTCTTTAAGATCAAATGCACACATCAATCCCTTTCCTCTTGCAGCAGAGATGTGATCCGGAAACTTTTGTTCCAATTTCTTTAATCCGTTCAAAAGGAATTCTCCCACAACTCTGGAATTCTCAACCAGATTTTCATTTTCAATGATTTCCAAAACCAATTGGAAACGTAGCATATCGATAAAATTACCTCCAAAAGTAGAATTGATTCTTGAACTTTCCTTGAAAACATGATGTTCTACTTCGTCCAGTTTTTCTTTATTTGCCAGGATTCCGCAAACTTGTGCTTTTTTACCAAAAGTGATTACATCTGGAATAATATCCAAGTGTTGGAACGCCCACATTTTTCCAGTCATTCCTATTCCTGTTTGTACTTCGTCCAGGATCAAAAGGATTTCATTTTCATCACAGATACGTCTCAGTTCTGTAAAGAATTCGTTTCTGAAATGGTTGTCGCCGCCTTCAGCCTGGATCGGCTCGATAATCACACAGGCCACCTCATCCGGATGAGATAAGATCGCTTCCTGAATATGCAACAAAGCTAACTGTTCGTGTTTGATTGTTTCTTCCAGATTTTCCTCCGTAATTGGGAAGTTCAGTTTTGGATTGGTGATTCTTGGCCAATTGAACTTTGGAAAATATTGATACTTTCTTGGATCGGAAGTATTGGTTAAAGACAAGGTATAACCGCTTCTTCCATGAAAGGATTGTTTAAAATGAATCGCAATTCCCGCTTCTTTATCTATATCTTTTTGCCAATTTTTTCTGGTTTTCCAGTCAAAAGCTGTTTTCAAAGCATTTTCAACTGCCAAAGCACCGCCTTCTATGAAAAAGCAATAAGGCAGTTCTTTCGGAATTGCAACTCTGGAAAAAACTTCCATAAAGTCTGCATATTCCTGAAGATAAACATCACTTAAAGTCGGTTTATAAATTGCCATTTTTCCAAGCCAATTGGCCTTTTCTGCAATATAAGGATGATTGTATCCGACAGATGCTGATGCGAACATGGAGAACATATCAAGATATTTTTTTCCTGTCAGCTTGTCAACAATGTAAGAGCCCTGAGATGCTTCATAATCCATTACGAAATCAAAACCATCTGCAAGAATATGTTTACCTAATGTTTCTTTTACTTTATTTTCTGTAGTTGTTATCATATTGTTTTTTATAAGTCAAACTTAATCCCTTGAGCTAAAGGTAAATTAGTTGTGTAATTGATTGTGTTTGTTTGTCTTCTCATATAATATTTCCAGACATCCGAACCAGATTCCCGTCCGCCCCCAGTTTCTTTTTCGCCACCAAACGCACCGCCAATTTCAGCTCCGGAAGTTCCGATATTAACATTAGCTATTCCACAGTCAGAACCAGCGTGAGAAAGGAATAATTCCGCTTCTCGTAGGTTTTGGGTCATAATTGCAGAACTCAGACCTTGCGGAACATCATTCTGGATCGCAATGGCTTCATCCAACGTTTTATACTTGATCAAGTAAAGAATTGGCGCAAATGTCTCGTGCTGAACAATTTCGTAGCTATTCTCAACCTCAGCAATACAAGGCTTTACATAACAGCCAGAGTTGTAATTATCACCTTCCAAAACACCACCCTCAACGATGAAATTTCCGCCTTCTGCTTTGCATTTTTCGATAGAATCCTGGTATTGTTTTACCGCAGCTTTGTCAATCAGCGGACCAACATGATTAGTTTCGTCCAATGGATTCCCGATTTTCAGCTGTCCGTAAGCTTTAACCAATCGGTTTTTAACCTCATCATAAACAGATTCGTGGATGATAAGACGTCTTGTAGAAGTACATCTTTGGCCCGCTGTTCCAACAGCTCCGAAAACGGCACCGATAATCGACATATTGATGTCTGCATTTTCTGTAATAATAATAGCGTTGTTTCCACCTAATTCCAAAATCGATTTTCCAAACCGTTCAGCAACATTTTTCCCAACAATTCTTCCAACTCTTGTGGAACCGGTAAAGGATACCAATGCGATTTTTTTATCATTAACTAATTGATCTCCAATCTCATGATCAGCAATTACTAAGTTTGAAATTCCTTCGGGAAGATCATTTTCTTTTGCTACTTCATTAAAGATATTCTGACAAGCGATTGCGCAAAGCGGTGTTTTTTCTGATGGTTTCCAAATCACTACATTTCCGCAAATCCAAGCCAGAGCAGCATTCCAGCTCCAGACTGCAACAGGAAAGTTGAAAGCCGAGATCACCCCAACAATTCCCAGTGGATGGTATTGCTCATACATCCTGTGTCCGGGCCTTTCGGAATGCATCGTGTAACCATGAAGCTGTCGGGACAAACCAACTGCGAAATCGCAAATATCGATCATCTCCTGAACTTCTCCCAGACCTTCCTGAAGAGATTTCCCCATCTCATAGGAAACCAATTTTCCAAGATCCTCTTTGTATTCTCTAAGCTTATTACCAAATTGGCGAACCAGGTCTCCTCTTTTTGGTGCAGGAATTTTTCTGAATTCCAAATAAGCCTGTTCTGCTTTTGCTACAACTTTCTCGTAGTCTTGTTTATCTGATGTTTTTACCGAAGCGATAAGATTACCGTCTACCGGTGAATAACTTTCTATTGCTTTACCGGAAGAAAAGAAATCCAAACCTGTAGAAGTTCCGTTATTTTCTGTCGAAATTCCCAGTCTTTTCAGGTTTTCTGATATTGAAATTGAGGACATAAAGTTTTTTATTTTTAAAGTGTCTAAAGATAAAAATATATTTTGACCAGCAAAATCAAAAACTAACAATCGTTAGTAAATAAATAAAAAATACTGAAAATCATTGGCTTGAATAATTTTGGCGCTTTAATTGTTATTCAAAAAACTTTTAATTTACTTTTATGTTTGAAAACGAAATAGAGAACACGTCTAATTATTGGCAATTGAAATATTTGTTAATTATTTATAAAATACAGTTTTACTTATTTTGAATAAATCTAAATTGCACAATTTTTCTTATTTTTGAAAAAATAAATCGGGATGGAAAATAATGAGACCACTCAAAAATCTGAAAATAAATCGTCCAAGTGGAAAAGCCTGGTGAAAAAATTTGGTATCGGTGGTATTATTTTTTTTACTGTAAAAGGGATTATCACTTCTACTTTGATCTATTTTCTGGGAAAAAACTTTTGGATCATTATTAAAGATTATATCGCCCAATGGTTTGATTAAACCATGTTCTTACAACATATCGAAATAAAAAAATCCTTTATAATAAAGGATTTTATCTGTAACCGAAATTCTTAAGATCTCTGTCATTTTTTCGCCAGTCTTTTTTGACTTTTACAAAGAGATTAAGGTGTATTTTTTTGTTGAAGAATTTCTCCAGGTCAACACGTGCTTCTGTTCCCACCTTTTTAATGGCTTCACCTTTGTGTCCAATGATAATACCTTTTTGGGTATCGCGTTCCACGTAGATTATGGAATCAATAAAAATAATTCCTTCTTTTTCCTTGAACATCTCTGTAACAACTTCTACAGAATAAGGAATTTCTTTCTCATAATTCAAAAGAATTTTTTCACGAATAGCTTCGTTGACAAAGAAACGTTCCGGTTTGTCCGTAAACTGATCTTTATCGTAATATGGAGGATTTTCCGGCAACAAAGATTTCAGTTTCGGAAGAATAATATCCGTATTAAAGGCATTGAGAGCAGAAATTGGTAAAATTTCGGCTTTCGGAATTCTGTTATGCCATTCGTCCACCAGCTTTTCCAAACCTTCCTGATTGGTCTGATCTACTTTATTCAGAAGTAATAATACCGGAACCGGGATCTTGTTAAGTTTATCTATTAAAAATTCCGACGGTTCTTCTTTGTCGGTCACATCTACAATGAATAAAAAAACATCAGCATCCTGTAAAGAATCTTTTACAAAATCCATCATTTTTTCCTGCAGATTATATTTCGGATCCAAAACCCCGGGTGTATCGGAAAAAACAATCTGCAAATCTTCCTCATTGTATATCCCGAAAATCCTGTGACGTGTTGTTTGTGCTTTTTGGGTCACAATTGCCAGCTTCTCTCCCATCAATTGATTGAGAAGTGTAGATTTTCCTGCATTGGGTTTACCGACAATGTTTACGAATCCTGCTGTATGCATTATTTTTTTGAATATATTGAATAATGTACAAAGGTACGGAAATTTTGAAGTAAGAGTTTAAGAATTTACAACATGGAATATATCAACACTTTACAAAAAAATATCAGGATTTTTTTATAACTTTAAATCCTAATTATAAACTTATAACGTATGAAAAAACTCTACATTTTATTTCTTGGTATTTTAGGAATTTTAAGTTCTGCCCAAAATTCTTTACTGTTCAATAAAAATTGGAAAATTGAACAAGTGAATGTCAATGGATCAAACAAAGACATTTCTAATGATCAATATGCTTATTTTATAACTTTTCATTCGGATTTTTTATTTAATTACATCAGTACGATATGTTCGGAGAATTTTGGAAAGGTTAATTTCAGCAGTAGTTCGAATGATTTTGTTATTACGGAAGCTAAAACATCTTCTTCGAATTGTCAATCTAATGAATTGAATGACAATTATTCTTTATTCTTTACAAAAAATGCTTCGGCAAATAACAAAATCAGTTATAATATAGAAACAGTTTCTTACGGTTATAAGCTTAAACTGACCAATATCTCTGGGGATTATATCTCATACAGCTTTTATACACCTCCAACAGACCTTACAAATACTGTATGGAATATTTCTTCTCTCAAAATTGCATCAGTTAATTATTATAAGCCGACACACTGGGCAGGAAATAATACGACAATTTCCTCAAATGGAGATATCATAACTAGTTATTTCAACGCTGGTAGCGGAAGCGTTGGGTTTTATTCTGATAATAGATTTCGCGTATTGAACCTGGCTATAACTCTTGCTGACAGTTTTGATCAGGAAATCAATAACTTTGATGGATTATATTTTGGTAATTTTTTCAGCGGAACAGATGGCAGAATCAATCCCTATTCTTATGCTATATCCAATGGAAATGAGACATTAGTAATTACAAAGTATAACGGCGACACAGCAACATATACTAAAAAAGCATTAGCAACTTCCGAAGCTGCAAAATCAAAGATTTCAGTTTATCCGAATCCATCATCTGATGTTATAAAAATTGAAAAGTTGAAACCCAATTCATCATTAGAATTGACAGACAGTTCAGGAAAATTGATTAGAACAATTTCTAATATTAAATCGGATAAAACTGAGATTAATATCAAAAATTTAGCGTCCGGAATATATTATTTAAAAGTCGACGGGCAATCTGTACAGAAGATTATCAAAAAATAATTTTAAAAAATCAAAAAAATCGGTTCAAAATTGAATCGATTTTTTTTGATTAATATACCCAAGTGAAACTTTGGTTTTAATTTCATTATCTTTGAAACTTTATTCTCAAAAAGACATTAATGTTTACAGCCAAAGAAATCTCAGAAATCAACAATCTTCTTATCCCGAAAAACAACGTCGTCATCGTAACTCATCAAAATCCTGACGGCGATGCGATCGGCTCTTCTTTGGGACTTAAACATTATCTGAAAACAAAAGGGATTGAAGCGATCGTAATCACACCCAACGATTTTCCGAAATTCCTGAAATGGATGCCGGAAGCAAAAAAAATTGTTATCGGGGAATATAAAAGAAAAGTAGCTGGTGAAGCCATCTATAATGCTGACGTTATTTTTTGTCTGGATTTTAACTCACCCTCCAGAATTGGGATTCTTGGCGATTGGGTTACAAAATCACGTGCTAAAAAAATACTGATTGACCATCACCAGATGCCGGAACAGTTTGATTACGTTTATTCTGACACCACAGTTCCTGCAACATGCCAAATGGTTTATCATTTTATCCAGGCCAATCAAGATGAAAAATTGGTGAATGTTGATATCGCACAGTGTCTTTATACTGGGATAATGACCGATACTGGAGGCTTCAGATTCCGTTCCACAAGTGCCACAACACACAGAATTGTTGCTGATCTTATAGAAAAGGGTGCTGATCCCGCTATCATCACTTCCAATACTTGGGACACCAATACCATTTCCAGGTTACATCTTCTTTCTTTGGTTCTTGGCAGAATAGAATTGGTAAAAGATGGAAAAGTCGCTATTCTTTGGCTAAAGCGTTCAGAACTGAAAGAATTTGGTTTTGATAAAGGCGATACGGAAGGTTTCGTAAACTATGGGCTGAGTCTTGCCGGAACCAAAATGGCCGTTTTTTTTATGGAAGACCTTTATGAAGATTTTATCAAAATCTCTTTCCGTTCCAAAGACAATGTTGATACGAATCAGTTTGCAAGAAAATATTTCAATGGTGGCGGACACATCAATGCCTCTGGCGGAAAATATTTCAAAGCTATCGAAGATACTATTGAAGATTTCAAAGAAAGAGTTGAAGAAGAGGATTTCTAATATTAATCACAAAGTCCTAAAAGAAATCGACTTCCATTAAGTCTGAAAAACGAATTTATTTGAAACAATAATAATCTTTGTAACTTTTGTGGCAACCTATCTCAACAAAACGAAAAGCAATGCGATAATCGCGGGCAACGCCTGCACAAAAAATATCTTCTTCGAAGCGGACAATGCGCCGTAAATTCCTGCCGCAATAATACAGCCTAAAAAGAAAATTGCAACATTTTTCGCCCAGATCGAATCGCAAATAAAGAAACTCCAGATGAGCCCTGCAGAAAGAAATCCGTTATACAGACCTTGGTTGGCTGCAAGTTTTTTTGTCGGTTTAAACATCTCGTCCGGTAACGACCCTTTGAATGTTTTTTTACCTAATGTTTCCCATGCGAACATTTCCATATAAAGAATGTAAAGATGCTCCAGAGCAACGATTGCAACAAGGATTTTTGATATAATTTCCATTTTAAAAAACAAGATTTTTTGGTAAATGATGCAGTAATTCCGTATTGATAACAGAAGCACAAATCTCAGGCTTTTCCCAATGTCCATTGTGTCCGCAATCCAGAACGTAAGATTTGATATTGGTTCTTTCAGGGAGATTCTTAATGGTTTTTTCCGAATTGACCGCAGAATCATGCTTGCCTGACAAAACCAGAATTTTCCCTTCAAATTGTTCTAAAACCGAGGTTCTGTCGGCACGTTCTATCATGCCTTTCTGTGATGCCAAAACACCGTCAACAGATGATGTGTAAGCAATTTCTTTTGCCAGTTTGATTTTAGATTCCAAAACATCGTGCTCATTGGGATTGAAAAGATTGGGAACGCCGGCATTGACAAAAGCCCGAAGATTTTCTTTGATGATTCTCAAACCCTTTCTACGGGTTTCTTTTTTGGTCTCGTCATCGGCAAAATAAGTAGAAAAAAACAAAGTGAATGATTTCAGTAATTCCGGATATTTTTCTGCAAAAGCTAAAGAAATATAACCGCCCATCGAATGTCCAAGCAAATGGAATTCTGTCAAACCTAACTTATCCGTTACTTTTTTGACTTCGTCCGCCATTATCTCGGAAGTTTGGACTTCTGCAACAACTTCTGACTTTCCAAATCCCGGCAAATCAATTTTTACCAGCCTGAATCTCTCAGACAAAAACGGAATCATGCTGTCCCAAATCGACAGATTCTCCATAAATCCATGAAGAAGAACAAGATTTTCATTGCCGTCACCTTCTATTTCGTAGTTGAGCATCATTTACATTTTAATAATTATTTTGTCAGCAAATCCAGCATTATTGACGGATTCATAAAGCTTAAACGTTTTCCCGCCGTCTTTTGTTGAGAAATTTTTCTTGCCTTTTCTTATATCCAATTTCCCCTCATCATAGTCTGAAATACTTTGCGTAATGGTTCCGTCGAATTTAAGATTTTTTGGTGAAGTCATTCTTGCAGTTCCTTCAATTTTCAGAAAATCGCGGCCTCTTTTATTTTCACCTGATATTTTATATTCGTCCTGGCCTGTTTTTGTAAAACTTATTTTACCATTGCCGGAAATCATATCGTGTGTGAGAATATGCGTGCCTTCCAGATTTTTGTAACCGCGACTGATTCTAATACTGTCATTGATTTTCGTTCTCACCGCATTGATTGAATCGATGATTTTCGCACTGTCAACTTTCCGATCTGTAATTTCTTCGGATTTTTTACAGGAAATGACAGACAGTACAACAATAACAGGAATCAGTTTTCTCATAGTTTCTATTTTCCTTACGAAAATAATTAAATTAAATGAAAAACCTTTCTAAAAATTAATTCAGAAAGGTTATAAGTCACTCCTACGGACTTTGATTTGAATTTCTGCAAACAAACATTTCGCTCCTACGGAGCTTGCCCGGTTACTGCACTTTCTTTTCGTACAGTTCTTTTTCTTTATCATTCATTTCAGCAATGCCGTACTTTTCAGATTTTGTAATGGTCATTTCGTCCAACATGTCCACCATTGTTTTGTACTGCGAATCGTCAGCGGGTTTTATAATAATTGTAAAGTTTTCTTTTTTAGGAGCGTTCGCTTTTGCTGCTTCGATGGTTTTCGCCACCTGAGCTTTATCAAATGAAACTTCTGTAAGACTATTGTCATTCAAATCATTTTTCTCTGCCTGATAGTAGAAAACCCTTCCATCTCTACCAAGAATAAATGTTATTGAATTTCTAATATCAACGTGTGTTTCTATATCCGTTGGATTTTTCGGAGGGTTGGAAAAATTAATGGCGTTTGGTTTTGAGAAATTGGTTGTGAACATAAAAAATGTAATCAATAAAAATCCCAAATCTACCATTGGCGTCATATCCACACGAATTGGTTTCTTGTTCTGAGTTTTTCCGTTAGATTGCTCTTTAATTTGTACTTCTGCCATAGCTTCAATTTTAATAGTTAGTAATAAAAAATAAAAATCCATAATGATTTGTCATCATTATGGATTTCAAAATACAAATTATATACCTAATTTTTAATTTTAATACAAAAATACTATTTATCGAATTACAAATTCTGCCAATTCTCAAAAGTCATCTGGAATTTGATTTCTTTTCCGCGCGTTCCAATTTCCTCCCAACCTGAAAACCGATAGAATTGTGCGGCTCTTGTACCAGGTGCTGTTCCAAGCCATACAGGATTTTTGGTTTGTTTAAAATACCAATTCAGCATCTGGTTATGCAATTGTTTTCCAATACCCTGATCTTCAAATTCTGGTTTTACAAATAATGCCCAAACGTTATTTTCAACCAAATCTACGATGGCAAATCCGACAATTTCATTTTCAATTTCACAAACCCAGCCTTTTCCGTTGTCTGTTAAATAGATTTCATAATCTTTATCTTTGACAACATCCGGACTTGATAATTGATTTTCCTTCACAGAATTGCGGACAATCTGCATTTGTGAAATATCGCTGATATTAGCTTCTCTGAAAACCACAATTATTTATTCTTAAAATAATCAATTCCACATTTCAGGAACTTTTTAAAGTCCTCTTTTGGCATATATCCTGAAACCGGAGAATTAATCATCTTTTGGTCTGGTGTTACCAATACATAATGCGGTTGAGAATTATTATTGAAATTAACTTGTTGAAACAAACTCCATTTATCGCCAATCGTCTTTACTTTCTTCATTTGGCCTTCGCCCATATCGATTTTGATTTGCTCATTTTCCGGCAATTCTTCTTTATCATCCACATAAACAGAAGCCAGAATCACATCATTTTGGATCATTGGTAAAATATCTTCCTGGCTCCAAACAAACTCTTCCATTTTACGGCAGTTTTCGCAACCATAACCTGTGAAATCTATTAAAACGGGTTTGTTCTCTTTTTTCGCCACTTCTATGGCTTCGAAGTAATTGTGATAAGGCTTCAAACCAAGAATTCCATCTTCTTCTTTATGAAAATAACTAACATTCAACGGCGGTAAAATCCCACTTAGCAATTGTAATTTTGGTTTTTCCGAAGGAATCAATCCCTGAATCAAATATGCGATGAATACAATCCCGAAACCCCCAAGAATTCTTCTTCCTAAACTGATTTTCGGATTCTTATCATCGTGCGGAAATCTGATTTTCCCAAATAAATAAACCACTAATCCAATCGCAATGATAATCCAAAGCACGATGAATAATTCTCTTTTCAGCAAGAAAGTTTTGGAAACCAAATCTGCTTTGGATAAGAATTTCAACGCCAAAGCCAATTCGACAAATCCAAGAACAACTTTCACCGTGTTCATCCAACCGCCTGATTTTGGTAAACTTTGAAGTGCTTGCGGGAACAGTGCCAACAATCCGAAAACCAATGCCCAAGCCAATCCGAAACCAGCCAAAGCGAACGTCAACAATGTTGGAACATTGGTCGCTCCAGCTACAACACCACCTAATAAGCTCCCTAAAATCGGGCCTGTACAAGAGAATGAAACGATCACTAAAGTCAATGCCATAAAGAAAATCCCAATGATTCCGCCCGCTTCTTCAGCTTTGGAAGATTTATTGGCAATCCAGCTTGGCAAAACAATTTCATAATAGCCGAAAAAGCTAAGAGCAAAAAATAAAAATATAGCGAAGAAGAATAAATTCAGCCAGATATTGGTCGAAATTTGATTGAAAATATTCCCCGAAATTCCATCAATAATATGAAATGGAATACTCAATAAAACGAAAATCAACAAAATGAAAAATCCGTAAATAAAGGCATCACGCTTTCCTTTTGCTTTGTCTTTGTTTCCTTTTGTGAAAAATGAAACCGTCAACGGAATCATTGGGAAAACACACGGCGTAAGCAATGCAATCAGTCCGCCTAAAAATCCTAATCCGAGAACGAGCCAATTATCGTTAGCCGGTTTTTGCTGAGCAGTTCCACAATTGGTCAAAGGGTTTTTGAAATCCAAAGAATTGACCTTCAAACCGTCTTGTTTTGCAACAGTAGGCGTTGCAACATTTGTCGGTTTCAGAACTGTTCCGACTTTTCCGGACGGAGCAACCTCATAAACAGTGTCTTTTGTTTTACCAACATTTTCGTCAGAAGCAACGGTTGTTTTACTGCCTTCAATTTGTTTTTCAAATTCTAATGTATTTGGCGCCAAACAAACACGGTCATTACAAGTCTGATACATTATTTCAGCGGTAATTGTCGCCGATTTAGCCGCATCTTTTGGTTTGAATTTTTGCTTGAAAACGACTTTGTTTGAATAATAAACAATCTGAGCACCAAAAGCTTCCGAAAATTCATCATGTTTTTTTCCTATTTCCTGAACTTTACCAATCAGTTGGATTCCTTGTTTTGAAGTGATTTTAAATTCCGTTGGGATTCCGGAATCAGGTGGCAAATCCTGAGAATAAACGTGCCAGTTATCTTCAATTGTTCCTGTCAAAACAGCTTCATATTCGTCTTTCCCAACAGCATTAATATCGAACTTGAACTTAACCGGATTTTTTATCTGTGCATTGAATAGGGTTATTATTAATAGAAAAAGTGTGGATAACACTAATTTTAAATCTTTCATTTTTTGATATTAAATTTTATTTTTCTCACCACAAAGGTCACAAAGTTTTTTCACAAGAAACACAATTTGTGACCTTTGTGAAATCTCCGCAGTCTTTGCAGTTAAATTTCAAGTTCAAGATAATCGGATTTTTGAGATGAAAATCTTCTGTCCTGACGAAAAGGCAAAACACCTAAAACTTGGTCATTCGTATCACAAAGAAGCCAGATTTTTTGCTTCGCTAAAATAGACAATTTTTCATCTTTAAAAAACTTCGAAATTTTCTTTTTGCCAATCATTCCGATAGGAAAAAACAAATCGCCTTCATGTTTTCTTCGTAATTTCAAAGGCTTTTTAACTGTCTTATTATCAATTTTCCAAAAACAATGACCAAATTCCTGGATTTCATTTTTAATATTTTCAGGAATAATGATTTTGTTATCAATAATTTCAAGCTTTATTTCTTCTAATTTCTCATTTCCAACTTCTAAATTCTTATTAAAAATCAACTCATTCCTATTAACTACCAATTGAAATTCAGAATTGAAAAAAGAACTTCCGGTTTGAGATGTCAGAAACTTTTGCATTTCGTTTTCGTCATTAAAACCGAATCTTTTTAAAATCTCGTATCGAATCAACTCAGATTCTTCTGAGAATTTTTGTTTATCAATAATTATTTGATCTTCAGCAGAATTTAACTTTAATTTTTCATTTTTTTCATCAATTGATTGATCAATGAAACTCTTAGCTTGATTAATATAATTGATACTTCTTGAAAAATTGGTCAGAAAATCCGGATTGACTTTCTCCAATTCAGTAACGATATTGTGACGGATTTTATTTCTCAGATAATCCATTTTTTGATTGGACTTATCTTCACGGTATTTGATTTGATTCTCTCCTGCAAAATCATAAATTTCATCCTTAGAAAAACCAAGAAGAGGACGAATGATTCCGTTTTCATTTTGCGGAATTCCGCTCAAACCACGGATTCCCGATGCTTTGGAAAGGTTGATGATAAAAGTTTCCAACTGGTCATTCAGATGATGCGCTGTAACTAAAAATTCCAGATTTTCTTTTTTCTGAATCTCTCTGAAAAACTGGTATCGCAGTTCTCTCGCCCAATTTTGGATCGAGTTTTCCGGCTGAATATCCTTTTGAGAAATTTCATATAAATGAAAAGGAATTTTATGTTTTTCACAAAAATCGGAAACCAACTGTTGATCCAGGTTAGAATCCTCATTACGGAGATGATAGTTGATATGTGCAACATGAAAATCAAAACCCGAAACCTGAAATAAATCAGCCAAAACCATAGAGTCCACTCCTCCACTTACCGCTAAAAGGTATGTTTTTTGTTGCGAGTTTGAAAGTAATCGCTCAATAGCGTTTTGAAATTTTAAGAGACTTAACACAAATTTATAACGAAATATTAAGTTATAACCACAAATATACAGTTATTAATTCTTACTTTTGAAACGATTAAAATCATTATACTATGAAATTATTTAAGATTTTGACCATCACAGCACTGGGGCTTTCCCTTGCGTCTTGCGTCAGCAAAAAACAGTTCGATGCCCTTAATCTCAATTACAAACAATGTGTTGAAGATGCTGGTGAAAGAATGCGCCAGATCCAGGATCTAAAAGGTGAAAACTCATCACTAAAAGGTCAGAACGATTTACTTTTAGGACAAAACAATGCATTAAAATCCAGCTTGGATGCCTGTCTATCCAATGCAGGGAAAGGTTCTGCAAATATTGATAAACTGGTTGGAGAAATCAACGCTTCTAATGCTTACATCAAGCAATTAATTTCCGGGAAAAGTAGAAATGACAGTTTGAACATTGCTTTATCTAATAAATTGAAACGTTCCCTTGATAACGTCGCAGACCAGGATGTAGATGTAAAAGTTCTGAAAGGTGTAGTATTGATTTCATTATCGGATAAGATGCTTTATCAGGTTGGAAAATATGATATTCAGCCAGCCGCTGCGGATGTTCTTGCTAAAGTGGCTAAAGTTATCAACGATTACGATACTTACAGTGTGTTGATCGAAGGTAACACGGATAATACGCCATTGAACAGTGCCAATGCGCCAAGAGACAACTGGGATCTTTCTGCTCTTAGAGCGACTGCCGTTGCAAAAGTTCTACAAAATCAGTTTGGTGTGAATCCTAACAGAATAACTGCAGGAGGTAGATCAGAATATAATCCTAAGACAACTAACGCATCAGTTTCCGGAAGATCTGAAAACCGAAGAACAGAGATTATCATTATGCCGAAACTGGATGAGTTCATGAAGCTCATGGACATTGCTCCAGTTAAGAAATAATACAATTCTTAGAAATATAAAATAAACCTTGTCAGATTTTGGCAAGGTTTTTTTGTTTACTAAATTTGAACCTTAATCCTTGATCAATGAGTTATTTTGAAGAATTGGACAAAGAGATGGATCGATATCTGGAAGACAACGCTTCCGAAGAGCCTGTCATTTTAAAAAAATTAAGAAAGGAAACTTATCAGAAAACCACTCAGCCACATATGATCTCCGGTTATCTGCAAGGCCGTTTGTTAAGCATTTTGTCACATATTGTCCAGCCAAAATATGTTTTGGAAATCGGAACATTTACCGGCTATGCAGCTCTGAGTATTGCAGAAGGATTACCAAAAGACGGGAAAATCTACACGATTGATAAAAATGAAGATCTGGCTTACATTCCTCAAAAATATTTTGCAGAAAGTGATTATAAAAACCAAATCGAATTCATCATCGGTGATGCGAAAGAAGAAATCAAAAAACTGGATAAAGTTTGGGATTTGATTTTCATTGATGCAGACAAGGAAAGCTATTTGGAATATTTAATGCTCATCAAACCTAATCTCCGTTCCGGAAGTATCATTCTTATTGATAATGTTCTTTGGTACGGAAAAGTGCTCGAAAATAATCCGAAAGACAAGCAAACCGAACAAATCAAACTCGTGAATAAAATCATTACCGAAGATCCTGATTTCGAAAATCTAATCTTACCTTTGCGGGACGGATTACACTTGATAAGAAAGAAATAATTCGTATTTTTAAATTCATAATTGATTGAAATGAATAAAGGCATTTGCAATGTTTCCATCGCTCCGCTGAGAGCAGACAGTTCCGACAAAAGCGAAATTGTATCACAACTTCTTTATGGTGAATCTGCTGATATTTTGGAAGTAAAAGATAACTGGACCAAAATCAAAACCCATTACGACAATTATGAAGCGTGGATGGACACAAAACAAATTTCACCGGTTTCTGATGAATTTTTAGCATCAAGAAAAACAAACCTTGTGAAAGAATCTTTCCAATCTACAATGACAGAAAGTGGAAAAGTGCTTTTATCAATGGGTTCTGAAGTCAATTTTGAAACCACTTCGCCAACACGTGGCCACGATCTCAGCGAAAGCATTGTCAACTGCGCCAAGGAATTCCTGAATGTTCCCTATCTCTGGGGCGGCAAAAGCTTTTTCGGAATCGATTGCAGTGGTTTTACGCAAATTGTTTACAAAATCCACGGTATCAAAATCCCGAGAGATACTTATCAGCAGGCCGAGCTAGGAGATGTTTTGACTTTCATAGAAGAAGCAAAGCCTGGCGATTTGGCATTTTTTGAAAATTCGGAAGGAAGGATTATTCACGTTGGTTTTATCCTAGCAGACCAGAAAATCATCCACGCGCACGGAAAGGTAAGAATTGACAGCTTGGATTCATCAGGCATTTTCAACAAAGACCAAAACAGACACACACACAAACTGAGATTCATCAGATCTTATTTTTAAAAATAAAAAGCTTCCAAAAATTGGAAGCTTTTATTTATTATTAAGAAGAATTACTTTATCAGATTTCTTGATTTAGCTTCTTCTTTTACTTTTCCATGGCTCATAATATTGGCAATCAAAACCGGTAAAAATGCTAACGGTAAAAATGTAAACACTCCAAAACCCTGAGTAATGCTAATATAAACGCAGGTTATAATCATGATGAAAAAGATGACAGAAAAAGATATCAAAACTGTTCTTGCGATCTTCAGATTCTTCAACACTTGCTCATTGCTTAATTCTGAAAGGTTTTCTGATCTTTTCATAGGATTTGCTTTTGATAATTACAGTTTGAAATTCACTGAAACGTTAAAGAATCTCCCTGTCAATCTTACCGGAACCGGATAATAGACGTGCGGAGAAGAATTAACATCACTGATCCATTGATTGGCAATCGTGTTATTGATATTAAATGCGTTGAAAATCTGAACGCCTAAAGTTAGCTCTTTAAAATTTCTCCAGAAAGTTCCGCTGGCTTTATTATCTTTTTGATCAATGAAAACTTTTGTCAAACCGATATCCACTCTCTTATAAGCCGGCAACGTTTTCTGATAACGATAAGCCGCCAGATAATCCGGCAAACCATTAGAATCAAATAAAACAGGTGTTCCTGACGGTAATCCGCTTGCATAGGTCAAAGTCAGGTTAACTCTCATACTTGGGAACTTTGGCATATAATCCTGATAGAACATAGAGAATTTGAAACGTTGGTCAGTTGGTCTTGGAATATATCCCATTCCTTCGATATTCTCATAAACTCTTGCATAACTCGCAGAAACCCAGGAATCAATACCCGGAACAAATTGCCCGAATAATCTTGCATCAACACCATAAGCATAACCTTCGGAATTATTTTTTCCAGAATATCTAACTCTCACGTTATCTAAATAATACGGAATTAGATTTTCCATCTTTTTGTAATATGCTTCTGAAGTCAGCTTAAATTTCCTATCCTTAATTTGGAATTCGTAATCATTGGATAAAATAACCTGATAAGATTTCTGAGCTGTAATATCCGAATTAAAAGCACCCGTCAAATCTTTAATTTCTTTATAAAATGGCGCCTGATAATAAACTCCGCCCGCAAGCTTGAACAACATATCCATATCCCAGTTTGGCTTGACCGCAATCTGCGCTCTCGGACTGAATAATGTTTCCTTGTTAAAGCTCCAGTTCTGGATTCTCGCACCTCCGTTTACAAAAACTCTGTTATTTCCCCAATAGAATTTTTTCGAAAACTGAGCATAAGCTGAAATTCTTGTTGGTGTAATATTATTTTGCCCGGCAATATGGTAGTTAAGATTAAGTGTGGATATGTCTAATTGTCCAGGAATCACAAAATCTCTTGGATTACTGTAACCAATAGAATCTACAAATTGCCATTCATTAGTAAAATCCTTTATCGTTTCTCTCTCGAATTTTGCCCCAACTTCGATATCCGTATTGATGTCCGGAGAAAACTTAGTTCTGAACTGGGATCCAACCACTCTAACTAATAAGTCATTTCTGGCGTGATCGATCTGTCCGCCAGCGTCATAGCCAGCAACAGGATTTCCATCCTCATCAAAAGCTTCTAAAATATATCCCGAAGCTATGGAATAATATTCTCTCTCTCTGTTTTGATAAGCAAAATTATCAAGTGTAAACTGCCATTTTTTGCTTGGCTTAAAATTCACACTTACAGTTCCCATCATATTTTTATATTGGTCATCTTCTTGCCCATTATAGAAAACCGTCAATTTCAATGGCTGTAAAAGACTTCCAAAATCTACTTCTTTTTTCTTAGGATACATCTCATAATCGTTCTTTGCAAAATATCCTAAAAACGATAAAGACCACTTGTCATTAAACTGATAATTAAGATAAGACTGCAAATCAAAATATCTTGGATTGAAATCCGTATCTTCATTCAAAGTATTAAGAACCAAATTAGTATTTCTATATCTCCCGGAAATGATCCCTGAGAATTTTTTATCTTTTGAAGCAAATCCTGTTGATAATCTCCCACCAATTAAACTCGCTTCTCCGGAAAGTTCAAATTTTTCCGGTTGTCTGTAATAGATATTAAGAGCAGACGACATTTTATCACCATATCTTGGTTCAAAGCCACCAGCAGAGAAATTAATTGTGGAAACCATATCGGGATTAATGATACTCATCCCTTCCTGTAAAGAATTACGAACCAAAAATGGTCTGTAAAGTTCAATATCATTAATATAAATCAAATTTTCATCATAGTTCCCTCCTCTTACCATATATTGGGAGCTCAGCTCCGCATTGGAGTTTACAGAAGGTAAACTTTTGATAAGGCTTTCCACGCCGCCGCCTAACGAAATTACAGTCTGAGCTTCTTTTGCAGAAATCTCTATGGATGTCAGGTCATTGGTTTTATTTTTAGCTCTTTTCTGGAAAACAACTTCCTGAATCTCATTCTCCTTAACCGCCGGCAGGAAAAGGACATTGATCGATTGTGATCTTGGCGATGTTTTGATGAGCTTGGAAAAACCTTTGAAGTTTTCCTTTTGAACCTTTAATTCCTGTTCAGAATCTGCTAATGGAATCCTGATGAATCCGTTTTTATCGGTCTGGTAAGTTTGATTATTATAAGTGACTTCTGCTTCAGAAACGGTTTTTCCATCTTCGTCAAGGACTTTTAGATTGATTTGAGAAAAAGCCAGTACCGGCAGAAAGAAAAGAATTAAAAGGATATAATTTTTCAAAGCTGTAGTTTTTTATCTAAATTTATTTTTAACGCATTCTTGAATCAACAAAAATAGCAATTAATACAAAGAACGAAAGAATATTTGTAAATCTTATACGAAAAACTGAAATTAATAAAAAAGTCCGGCAATTCCGGACTTTATTTTTATAGTATCGCTTCTCGGATTCTTGTTAATTTTCCGAGTAAACCGTCCAGTAAATCCAATTTTAGCATATTGGCGCCATCGGATTTTGCAACAGAAGGATCAGGATGTGTCTCTATAAACAAGCCGTCTGCTCCAACAGCAATTCCCGCTTTGGCAATGGTTTCAATCAACGCTGGTCTTCCGCCCGTAACACCGGAATTCTGATTCGGTTGCTGAAGCGAGTGCGTTACGTCCAATATCACCGGAGAATATTCTCTCATGGTTGGGATTCCACGGAAATCTACTACAAGATCTGTGTAACCAAAAGAATTACCTCTTTCAATGATGGCCGTCTTATCGTTTCTGGAATCCTTTACTTTCTGAACTGCAAACTTCATTGACTCTGGCGAAAGAAATTGTCCTTTTTTAAGTGTCACTGCTTTTCCTGTTTCTGCTGCTGCAATCAACAAATCGGTTTGTCTAACCAGGAAAGCAGGGATTTGTAAAACATCTACATATTCCGCAGCCAAAGCCGCATGACCATTTTCATGAATATCTGTTGTTGTAGGAATATTAAAGGTCTCTCCTACTTTTCTAAGAATCTTTAAAGCTTTCTCATCACCAATTCCTGTGAAAGAATCGACACGACTTCTGTTGGCCTTTCTGAAAGAACCTTTGAAGATATAAGGAATATTGTATTTGTCAGAAAGCTTCACGATATGTTCTGCAATCTGCAAAGCCATTGTTTCATCTTCGATCGCGCAAGGTCCTGCAATCAGGAAAAAGTTCCTGGAATCTTTGTGATGAATGTTATTTAAATATTGTATCATTTTTTTGATTTTAAATTATAAACTTCAGATTGTTTTCTGTCTGAAAATCGAATACAAATATACGGAATTAATGCAGGAAAACCTTTTCCAACCCAAACTATCGAAAGGGTTGAAATTATCTATTTATTGAATTTCTTCATAATCTTTTCAAACGTATTGACATTCCTGCTCGTCATTTTATCTTTCAGACTTTTCTTCCCGAGAACTTTACCGAAATCGGAATCCAAAGTCTGACCTTTGGGAACTTGCCAATAGAATATATTATTGACGATTTTCCCTTTTTCGCCTTCTGATTTGCTTGATTTCTCGAATTCTTCTAATAACGTTTCTTCTACTTTTTCTGAGCCGAGGAAAATGTAATTGTGGAAATTCTCTATTGGCGGAAAAGGGTCATTTTTCAAGATTTCGTTGATTTCTTTTTCATTTTTGATGAAGAGAAAAGCTTCGTAATTGAAATGTTCCGACATTGCTTTTTCCAGAATTGTCTTCAGTTCCGTCGAATTTTTATCTGATTGAAACAGGATATTACCGCTTGCCAAAACCGAAGATACATTTTGGACGCCAGCATCCGAAAAGACTTTGCAGACATCTGCCATTTTCATATTAGTTCCTTTGACATTGACACCTCGGAGAAAAGCACAGAAATTGATCATAGTTGATAGTTGATGGTTGATGACAAAATTACATTTTAAAATTTTGACTGATGGATAATATTTAAACAAAACCCTTTCAGAGTTTTAGAACTCTGAAAGGGTTAATATATTTTGAGAAGATAACATTCTACTGGGTGACTTTCATCAGCTGTTTCGTGATGTTGTCCATCTTTTCAGCTTCATAAGTCGTATCGTAATCTTTCATAATATCGAAAAGATAAGAATAGAACGATGTCACTTTCTGGACATCATCTGCTTTTTTGAAAGCCTTTTCTTTGCCCATCTCCTGCAAATCTTTGATGAATGTATTGAATCTCTTATCAATGACATTCAGAGATTTTATAAGATATTGATAGCCTTTTTCTTTCTGGCCGATTTTGTTATAAGCATCAGAAACCGCACCAACTACCAAAGAATATTCCATCGGTTTGGTTTTCATTTGTCTTGCTGCATAAACCTGAAATTTCGGCGATAATCTGGTGTAATAATCATACTCTTCGAAGATTCCTTTCTTAAGGTCTTCTGCCAGTTTTAGCCCTTTTTGCTCTTGTCCGGCAACGATATAGGCGTAAACAATAGAACTCAAAGACCTTGGGTCATTGTATTTGGAAACCGGGATTTCTCTGCTTGCCAAATCTAGAACTTCGATCGCTTTTTGCTTCTCGCCTTTCAGAACCAAAGCTTCTGCAGCTCTGCTTGCAGATGACCTGTAGCTTACAATATTCTGTGTACAAGTCTCATCAAAATGAACTTTCAAATCCTTGAAATTACCCCATCTGTAATTTTTTACAATGTTGTAAAGCTCGTCAGCATTCACCATTCCCAATTCGCCGTCCGGAGATTCTTCCGTTTTGATTGGAACCAATCTGTAACTGAATCCATCAAACTTAAGATAATTGGACAGGAAGAATAGATTGCTTCCGTCATAGATTCCACCGCTTGAGAAGTTGATCGGACGTTTCCAATCGAAGTTCGCAAGGATATCCAGCATCATCATATTATTTTTGAACATACTAGAACCTTTATAATCGATGACGATTTGTTTTTCTGCTTTTTGCGCTTCGGCTGGCGTGATGATTCCTGATTTAATGGCATTATTCACATTCACCGGAAGTACAAATTTGGAAACCGGAAGGAAGTTGAATTTCTCATAACGCTCTTCCCCAAAAATCATTTTAACGATTTCATCTTTTGCAGGAGATTTCATTTTCAAGAAATTAATAGCCTCTTTCATCGTAATCGAATCCTGGGTCAGATATTTTCTGAAAGCCGCAAATTCTGTATCTGGCACACCCTGGTCTTTTAGATTCGCAAAAATATTAGACCAATCATCTTTAGTCATCATATAAACCTGGTCGTTGGAACCTTCGCGGTAATCTTCATGAGTTAAAGTTGAAGGAACCGGCATTGAATTATATGTTCTTCTTTTAACCTGGTCAATGTTCCAGGGTGTCGATAACAATGTGAAATTGACCACTTTTACATCCGGACGGAATTCCTCAGTCTCCTGAATGGCCCAAACTGGATACGTATCATTGTCACCATAAACGAACATTATGCCGTCTTTCGGTAAAGATTTTAAACTTGAATAAGCGTAATCGTAAGCTGTGTAACGTCCACTTCTGTCGTGAACATTATAATTCTGAAAGCCCATCATAAAAGGAATTCCTAATAAAACTACGCCTACAATAATCTGAGCTGATTTGCTTTTTACTTTTTTCTGAAGCAACCAATAGATTGCAGCGACACCTAATCCAATCCAAATCGCAAATGCGTAGAAGGAACCGACCATCGCATAATCTCTTTCACGAGGTTCGAATGGCTTCATCCCTGTGTAAAATACAATCCCGACACTTGTTAAAATGAATAAAGATAATATCGCGTAGAATCTTCCAAAATCTCTATTAAGTTGAAAGAAAAATCCTAGTAATCCCAAAATTAATGGAAGCATAAAGAACTTCACTGTACTTTCATTCTGGAATTTAGCAGGCATCTCGCTCTGGTCGCCCCAAATATTATTATCGATGAAAGGAATCCCTGTAATGAAGTTTCCATTCGTATTTTCCATATGCCCTTCGACATCATTCTGGCGACCTGCAAAATTCCAAAGCAAATATCTTCCGAAGTAATAGTAATTCTGGAATGTGATGAAATAGTCAAGATTCTGAGCTAAAGTCGGTTTCTGAACATTGATAATTCCGAATTGTTTCGCTTTCAGATAATCATCCATTTTGATGGTTCCGTTCTCATATTTTTGACGAAGTTCATCAAAGAATTGTTTTGCTTCCGGACTTTCGGAGATTTGCTCATTCCCATAATTGAAAGTGAAATCCGGCGCACCGTACATTGAGATGTAATTCGGCATTACTGATTTATCCTCACTAAACATTCTTGGCAAGAAACCAACGTGTTCTTTGCTGTAAACATAATTGAACTTCTCTCCTACTTTGCGATATTGTCCAGTTGTAGCATCTTTCTCGTAAGTATCACCTGTTTTTTCAGTTTTGTAACTTCCGTCTTCATTTTTCTCGATTCCATTCGGATCTAGATAAGCGGTATAATTTTGTCCGTACAACGTTGGCCAGTCACCATATTGTTCACGGTTATAGTAATCCAGCATTCCCAAAGCGTTGTCAGGGTCATTAAGGTTCATCGGTGGATTGGCAATAGCTCTGATCGGGATGACCAGCCAGCAAGAAAATCCAATTATCATATAAACAACTGATAATGCAACTGTTTGATACAATGATTTCCCGGTTTTTCTTGTATAAGTAATGAATAAATAGCAAAGAACTGACAAAATAACAAATGCGAAAACTGTCCCTGAGTGAAAAGGCAGACCTAGTCCGTTAACAAAGAATATTTCAGATTTTCCGAATAACGTCATTATGACAGGGAAAATAATCTTGAAGACAATCGCCAGAATTACCAGCGTAATTCCATTAGCCCAAAGGAAAGATTTCCAGGTGAACTTATAATTTCTTGTATAATAGATCAGGCAAACTGCCGGCAATGCCAACATACACATCATATGTACACCGATAGACAAACCGATCACGAAAAACAAAAGGATAATCCAACGTTCATTATCTTTTTCCAGATATTCATTTTCCCATTTGGTAATCAACCAGACAATCAATGCAATAAACATACTTGCCATTGCATAAACCTCGCCTTCTACCGCTGAAAACCAAAATGTATCCGAAAATGTAAAACATAAAGCACCAACTGCTCCTGCAAATAAGGTTGCAATTTCTTCGGCAATTGTAATATTTTCAAATTCTTTATTGAGTAATCGTCTTACAAGATGGGTAATCGTCCAGAATAAAAACAGAATTGTAAACGCACTAAATAACGCAGACATCGCATTAATCACCAAAGAATAATGCTGACCGTCACCAAAAGCAAATAATGCAACAACGGCTCCAACCAGTTGGAAAAGTGCAGCTCCCGGTGCGTGTGTAACCTCCAATTTAACAGCGGAAGAAATGTATTCTCCACAATCCCAAAAACTGAAGTTGGGTTCTATGGTTGATAAATATGTGATAAATGCAATTACAAAAACTACCCATCCAAGAATAGTGTTCCATCGTTTAAAAGTCCAATTCTTCATACGGAAAATGAAATATCGGCGAATTTAACGTTTTTGATTCAGTTATTTAAGTTTTTAACAAAAATTAAAATTTTGGTGCGCTTTTTGAAAATTGCAGAAAATCAGCTGAATTATTAATAATATTTTCAATGCAAAATCAGATTCACAGCTCAAAAATAAAAACATTGCAATTTTTTTTTTATTTTTGCAGACAGTTTTTGAGAGAAAAAATGATATAAAATGACGAATGTATACGATAATATTCTTGGTTTGATTGGCAACTCACCGTTGGTCAAGTTAAATCAGGTTACCAAGGACATTCCTGCGACAGTATACGCTAAGTTGGAATCTTATAACCCAGGGCATTCTACAAAAGATAGAATTGCACTTCATATTATAGAAAATGCAGAAAGACAGGGAATCCTGAAATCAGATTCTGTAATCGTAGAAACCACTTCCGGAAACACCGGTTTTTCTATTGCAATGGTTTGTATCGTCAAAGGTTACAAATGCATTCTTGCAGTTAGCGATAAAACAAAGACTGAAAAAATCGCTTATTTAAAGGCACTTGGCGCAACAGTTTATGTTTGCCCGGCTTCAGTTCCTGCAGATGACCCAAGATCTTATTATGAAGTAGCTAAAAGAATTGCTGCGGAAACTCCTAATTCGGTTTACATCAATCAGTATTTCAACGAATTGAATATTGATGCACATTACCAAACCACAGGCCCTGAGATTTGGAAACAGACGGAAGGCAAAATAACTCACCTTTTTGCCTGCACAGGAACTGGCGGAACGCTTTCCGGCTCCGCAAAATATCTGAAAGAACAAAATCCTGACATCAAAGTGATTGGTGTAGATGCGGATGGCTCTATCCTGAAAACTTATCACGAAACAGGAAAAATCAATAAAACAGAAATTCATCCTTATCAGATTGAAGGTCTTGGAAAAAATTTGATTCCGGGTGCGCTTTTATTTGATACGATTGATGAATATGTACGAGTTAATGACGAGATGTCAGCTTACAGAACCCGAGAGATTGCTTTGAAGGAAGCAATAATGGGCGGTTACACAACTGGAGCAGTAACTCAGGCTTTGATTCAGTATGCCAATTCCCATGAGTTCAAAGAAGATGACTTGATAGTATTAATTTTTCCAGACCATGGTTCCCGCTATATCACTAAAGTATACAGCGACAAATGGATGGAAGAACAAGGCTTTATCAACAACTGTTTTCACAACTATGATGAAGTTTTCAAAACAGAAATCATCAAATAAAATTTAAACACAAAATTCATAACCTTTTGTCATACAAAAGGTTTTTTCAATCAATAAAAATATCAGTTAGAAAAAATGGACATTTTTGAAAGAATAAAACAAAATCCAGGTCCGCTGGGACAATTTGCAGATTATGGTGAAGGATACTATATTTTCCCAAGATTAGAAGGACCAATTGGACCGAGAATGAAGTTTCAGGGGAAAGAGGTTATTTTTTGGAGTGCTAATGATTATTTGGGTATGTGTAATCATCCCGAAGTTTTGGAAGCTGATGCCAAAGCCGCTGCAGAGTTTGGAATGTTTTATCCGATGGGAGCCAGAGCAATGTCCGGAGAAACTGTACAGCATTTGCAACTGGAAAGAGAATTGGCGGATTTCGTTAAGAAAGATTCTGCTTATCTTTTGAATTTCGGTTACCAGGGAATGGTTTCTACGATTGACGCTTTGGTCTCAAGAAATGACGTGATTGTTTATGATGTAGATTCTCACGCTTGTATCGTGGACGGTGTCAGACTGCACGCTGGAAAACGTTTCACTTACAGACATAATGATATCGAAAGTTTTGAAAAGAACTTAATCAGAGCTCAAAAGGTCACTGAAGAAACAGGCGGTGGAATTTTAGTAATTACCGAAGGTGTTTTCGGAATGCGAGGACAACAAGGTAAACTGAAAGAGATCTGCGCGCTTAAAGACAAATATAAATTCAGAATCTTGGTTGACGATGCTCACGGATTTGGAACATTGGGAGAAACCGGAGCAGGAGCTGGTGAAGAGCAAGGTTGCCAAGATCAGATTGATGTTTATTTCTCTACGTTTGCTAAGTCTATGGCTGGTTTCGGAGCATTCTTAGCTGGAGACAAAGAGATTATCCGTTATTTGAAATTCAACCTAAGATCTCAGATTTTTGCTAAATCTCTGACAATGCCAATGGTAATCGGAGGTTTGAAAAGATTGGAACTGTTGAGAACAAGACCGGAAATCAAGGCTAAGCTTTGGGAAAATGTTGAAAAACTTCAAGGTGGATTGAAAAAAATCGGATATAATCTTGGTGACACCAACACTTGTGTAACGCCGGTTTTTATCCAGGGAACACCTGTTGAAGCGACTTTATTAGTTAAAGAATTAAGAGAAGATTACGGAATTTTCACATCTGTTGTAGTTTATCCGGTAATTCCAAAAGGAATGATTCTTCTTAGATTAATTCCAACCGCTTCTCACACCGATGCTGAAATCAACGAAACACTTGCAGCTTTCGAATCGATTTACAACAAATTAGCAAGCGGTTATTACAAAGAAGCTGAAGCTAAATTATTGAAAGAGCAAAACTTAGAATTTAAGCCAATTTAATGTGGTTTGAATTCTTATAAAATAAAAACGCCTAAACAAAATTGTTTAGGCGTTTTTATTTTATCAAATCAACTTTTCTAATTAATCTTCTTCAAATCCAAATCCTCAAAATCAAAACTAAAATCCGTCACATCAGAAATCGGTTTCATTTTCGCAGAAACCGCTTTTCCGTTTTCATCAAAATTCAAAATAAAAAACGCATCGGCATCGTAACTTCTGTCATCCCATTTCGCCACAAAAGAATTCGCAGAATAGGGAATCAAATCACCTTTCAGTCTTGGAGAAGATTTAGAGATGATTCTGTAACCTTTGCCTTGTTTGGAAACCTCAACAATCCCGAACCAATCATCTTTGTACCAGCCGATAAATTGGTCGTCTTTCAAATCAGATTTGAACTTCGAAGCTTTATCATAAACATCTTTCTTCTGCTTGGCAAAAGTCTCTTCATTTTTTTTATTTCTGTCACCGTAAAGTTTCAACCAATCACGGTTTTCAACACCTAGATATGCATCTTTCACAGAATTGGTAATCGTAGAAAATGCCGCACCAGATTGTTGATTCGTCAAAACTACAATTCCCAGTTTCAAATCAGGAATCAATGTAAAATGGGTTACAGTCCCTATCAAACCTCCGGAATGCTGAACCTGCAAATGACCTTTAACATCGCTCAAAAACCAGCCCAATCCATAACCATAAAAATGCGTATCATAAGGCGAAGTCATCCCAACTTTATCCGGAATTTGAAGACTCCATAATTCGTGAGCGTTTTTCTCAGAAACCAGACGTTTCCCGTCTTTGGTCACAAATCCATTCAGAAGGAAATTGGCCCAAGTCGTCATATCCTGAATATTGCTCATTATACCGCCTGCAGCGTTCGCCGTCTCGTTCCAGTCGTGTGGAACAGCAATCGCTTTCCCATCAACCGGAGCGTGTGCATCGATAATATTCTGAGAATTTTTCGCTCTATTATAAGAACCAAAACTCGCCGTCATCCCGACAGGTTTCATAATTCTTTGCTCGATAAAATCTGCCCATTGTAAACCGGAAACTCTATGAATCACTTCTCCGGCAACAATGAACATGATATTATTATAATCCAAAGTTGTTCTGAAAGGATTTTCCGGCTTGAGGAATCTTACATTATGAACAATATCATTCACTGTCAAATTACCACCTTCCGGAAAAAACATTAGATCACCTTGTCCCAATCCCAATCCTGCTCTATGCGTAATCAAATCTTTTATCGTTACATTTTGAGAAACGTAAGGGTCAGCCATCTGGAATTCCGGTATGTATTTGGTCACTTTATCATCCCAATTGAGTTTGCCTTCGTCTGCTAAAATGGCAAGAGCTGTACAGGTAAAACCTTTACTGTTAGAAGCAATACCAACCAGGGTATTGGCGTCCATCGGCTGATTATTGTTGAGCGAGCGAACACCAAAACCTTTCGCATAAATTAGTTTTCCATCTTTCACAACGCCAACAGACATTCCCGGAACATCAAAAGTTTTAAGAGAATTTTGAATAAGTTCATCCAGTTTTTTTTCCTCAATCTGAGCATTGATAAAGACAAAAGAGAAAAGTAAAAAGAAAAAAGATATTGATTTATACATTTTAAAAAAGCTTTGCACGAAGATAAGAAATTGTTAATTCTAATCCTTAATCATATTCACAGCTTATTAAACAATATTTCAAACCAGATATCATTGTTAAATTTTAAACTTTGACTGATAATCTACTTAAGATCTTTGATTGTCTACTGAACTCGTCTGAATGCTCACTAAAGACCCCTGACTATCTACTCAAGTCTTCTGACTACTTACTTAACTCTTCTGAATGCTTATTCAAGACCTCTGACTGTCTACTCAACTCTTTCTTTTGTTTACTTTACTCTTCCTTTTACCTATTTTAGGGAAATTTTAATAACCGGTAAAAAAAATTACCTTTACATTCAATTTTAAAAATATAAGATGTCATACTGCCAAGCCATAGAAACAATGCAGCCCGAAGACCGGAAAGCGTTGCACAAAAACTACCACGATAATCACTACGGTTTCCCTATCCATAACGATGATGAATTGTTTGGAAGACTCATAATGGAAATCAATCAGGCAGGATTGAGTTGGGAAACGATTCTCAAAAAGGAAGATTCTTTCCGAAAAGCCTACAGCAATTTCAGTATCGATAAAATTGCCGCTTACACAGAAAAAGACCGGGAGAGATTATTGGCTGACCCGGGAATCATCAGAAACAAACTCAAAGTCAATGCAGCCATAGAAAACGCCAAAACCATTTTGGAACTCAAAAAGGAATTTGGCTCATTCGAAAAATGGTTGGAACATCATCATCCGAAAACAAAGGAAGAATGGGTAAAACTGTTCAAAAAAACCTTTAGATTCACAGGCGGCGAAATCGTCGGTGAGTTTCTGATGAGTATTGGTTTTCTGAAAGGCGCACATTCCGACGATTGCAAAATCAATGAAAAGATTTTTGCTGCGAATCCGAAGTGGAAAGAATAAACCACAAAAGTCACAAAAGAAAGTGGTGAAAAATTCAATGAAATATTTTGAGCATTTAGTTGTCATTCCGTAGGAATCCCTACAGAGTTTGCTTAGATTCCTACGGAATGACAAAATTGTGTTTTTGATTTTCAAACTTTTGTGCCTTTGTGGTTAATAAAAATTAGCCTTAAATTTGTCGAAATCTAAAGAAAGTCAATGGAAAGTAAAAAAGAATTCTTCCTCGAGTGTTATAAACTCGGGATTATCAAGTTTGGGCGTTTTACACTGAAAAGCGGAATAGAAAGTCCGTTTTATGTGGATTTGCGGCCACTCGCTTCTGATCCGAAAATCCTGAAAAAACTAGCTAATTATCTCTTGGAAATGTTGCCGCTGGATAATTTTGATATCATCTGTGGTGTTCCTTATGCAGCGCTTCCAATGGCGACAGCAATGTCGCTGGAAAGTTATCTCCCATTAATTATTAAGAGAAAAGAAGCCAAAGCTTACGGAACAAAAAAACTGATTGAGGGAATCTACGAGAAAGGACAAAACTGTCTATTGGTAGAAGATGTCATCACATCCGGAAAATCTTTGGTAGAAACCATTGATGAGGTTGAAAATGAAGGCATCAAGGTTTCTGACATTGTTGTAGTTCTTGATAGACAGCAAGGCGGAAAAGAAAAACTAGAAGCTAAAGGTTACAAAGTTCATTCGCTTTTCAATATCTCTGAGGTTGTGGAAATCCTGAGAGAAGTTAATTACATCGATGATGAGGAAGTATCGAGAATCAGAGATTTTGTGAACGGAAATCAAGTGGTTTTTGAAGAGAAAAAACGTCTGTCTTACGAACAAAAACTGGAAGTAGCGGAACATTCTTTTGCTAAGAAAATCCTTGAAATCGCTATTGAAAAAAGATCAAACTTAATTGCATCGGCAGATTTTATTACCACAAAAGAATTATTGGATTTCGCTGACATTGTTGGTCCTCACATTGTGGCTCTTAAAACTCATATCGATATTCTGAACGATTTTGATGCTGACGAAACCATTCTTCCGCTCAAAGATTTGGCGACAAAACATAATTTCCTTTTGATGGAAGACCGGAAATTTGCTGACATCGGGAACACTCAGGAACTGCAGTTTTCTTACGGAACTTACAAGATTTCCAACTGGGCAGATTTGGTAACTTCCCACGTTATTGGAGGAAGCAAAAGCTTAGATTGCTTTATGAATGTTGGTGTGGTCGCGATTTTAGGAATGTCTTCTGAAGGAACTTTAACAGATTCTCATTATCGTGAAGAAGCTTTGAAAATCATAGAGAATCATCCAAGTATAATCGGTTGTGTAGCACAAAATCAAGTTTCTGACCAAATCTTATTGTTTACACCAGGTGTGAATTTGGGTACAAGTGGCGATGACAAAGGCCAGCAATACAATTCTCCGGAACATGTAATTAAAAATTACGGTACCGATTTCATCATCGTTGGACGCGGCATCTATAAAGCAGACGAGCCGGAACAAGAAGCTTTACGTTACAAAAACGAAGGCTGGAAAGCTTATCAGGATTCTTTGTAATTTTAACAATATAACATCTCGCTTCATCAGAAAAAAAGTAGTAGTTTTAATTACTTATATTTTTTGATGAAGCGATTTCTTTTATGTTTGGTCTTATTTCTTCCTTTTTTCTGGGCAAAGTCTCAGCAAGACAGCATTTTGTTGAATGTAAAACTGAATGATGATCAAAAATCGATTTCTGTAGAACAGACTTTGATTTATCATAATCCGCATCAGAAATCCATTAATCAAATCAAGCTGCTGAATTGGGTTTCGGCTTACCAAAATCGCAAGACACCACTTCTCAAAAGAAAAGTTGAAGACAGGAAAAAGGATTTGTATTTTGCTAAAGATGATAAACTGGGGAAATTAGAAAATCTCCAATATTCTTACGGGAATATCTCCTCAGAAATCCTTAATAAAACTCAGGAAAACATTTTTATTCCGCTTGGGCAGCCTTTGGAATCTGGAAAGAGTATTAGACTTAATCTGAAATATCAAATTCAGTTGCCTGACGCCCGTTTTACAGGTTATGGTTTGGATGCCAATCGCATTCTTTTAAAATATTTTTTCCTGGTTCCGGAAACTTATGAAAATGAAAATCAAAGTAACGTTTCATATAGAGATACGGAAGAAACTGCCAACGCCGGCTCATTTTGGAATGTGAATTTTGAAATTCCAAACAGTTGGAAAATCTATTCTAACCTTAATCAAAAATCAGATTCCAAATTTGAAGGAACTTCGATCAATGACCCGGAATTTCAATTGTCCAGAGAGATTTATCCCGAATTTTTATTAGATGTTGACGGTCAGAAAATCAATATCCAACTAGGTTATCAAATCACTGAATATCAAAGACAGGTTTTAAGTTTTCTTTTGCCGACACAACTCAAATTCATAAAGGCAAGAGTTGGAAATCTTCCTGACAAATTGTTCATTACTCAAAAATTCCTGAATAAGGAAGAATTTATCGGTATTGATGACATCAAATTCTGGAAATTCAAATTCCAGATGTTTACGGATTATGAAAAGACGGATCTAGATTACTTCAGTGCGGTCTCAAAGAAAATAATGGACGAATATTTCATTACTAATAAAACGGAAGAACACTGGCTGAAAAACGGCTTGAAATCCTATCTGGAAATCCAATACCTGAAAAATTTCTACCCCAATCATAAGCTTCTTGGGAATCTTCCCGATAATGCAAAGATTTTCGGAATCAAACCTTTGAAATTATTTCATGCTTCCAAGCTGAAGCTTTCCGAGCGTTACGGACTGGCTTATCATTATATCTACACGCAGAATCTCGACCAGAAAATAACAACGCCATATTATCTGTTGAGCAATTTTAATACAACTGCAATCAGTCAATTTGAAATGGGAAGTCTTTTGAATTATATTTCGGAATACCAAGGGCAAAATTCGTTTGATTTTTTCCTGAAAAATTATCTGTCTTCTAATTATAAAACCAAAACAACAGGTAAAGATTTCCTCAATAATATTGAAAAATTCACTTCCGGAAAATCAGTCTTTCTGAGTCCGATGATGGATGAGAAGCACAGGATTAATTTTAATTTGAAAAATATTAAAGAACAAAACGATCATTATCAGGTAAATATCAAAAATAAAAATGCTTCCAATATCCCTTTAAAAATTGAATCGGAAAATAAGAATGATGAGAAAGCAACTTATTGGAAAGATGGCAGCTCCATAGCAAAAGACTCGATTCTGATTCCAAAAGAAAATGTGGCAAAAATTGTTTTAAATGATAATTACATTTTTCCTGAATCCAATTACAGAGACAATTATATCTATACAAAAGGCTTATTTTCCAACACAAAAAAAATAAAATTCAAGCTGATTAAAGACATTCAAAACCCTGAATACAATGAAATCTTTTTAACACCGAGATTAACATTCAATGCTTACGATAAGATTTTGGTTGGTCTCAATTTTAAGAATCAGGGGATCTTTGACCAGAAATTTGATTATTCGTTCACACCGTATTACAGTACAGGAACAGGGAAATTGACGGGTTCGGGTGCACTTGGCTATTCGATTCTTCCACCGAACAGCTTTTTCAGGAGCTGGAATTTTGCAGTTTCAGGTTCCTATTTTCATTATAATACGGATTTGGCTTATAAAAAATTTGGAGCAGCAACGGCTCTCAATTTCAACAAAAATCCCAGAAGTGCCATCGGAAGAAGTTTATATTTCTCATATAACTATTATGAGCGGGAATTGACACCATTGATGATTGAGAATAACTTGTATTCCAAATATAACCTTTGGAATCTTGGTTATTCCTATTCCGATAACCGATTGATTCACGAAAAATACATCTCGGGCAATTTGCAATGGATGGAAGATTTTCAGAAAATTTCTGCTGAAGCGTTTTACCGCTGGGAATTTGCTAAAGACAAAAAAATCAGCTTCCGTTGGTTTGCAGGCTATTTTTTGAGGAACGACACGAAGAATGCTTTGTTCAATTATGGGATATCCCGTGTTTCCAATTATTCTTTTTCTTATGGATTATTGGGGCAGAGTGCCACCTCGGGAATCCTATCTCAACAGTTTATTCTGGCAGAGGGCGGTTTCAAATCGATGTTTAATACATCTGTGAATCAATTCATCACAAGTATTAATGTTGATTCTCATCTTTGGAAATGGTTCAACCTGTATGCTGATGCAGGGATTTATAAAAATAAAAGCAGAAGCACCGAATTTATTTGGGATTCCGGCGTAAAGGTAAAAGTGGTGCCAGATTTTTTGGAAATCTATTTTCCTGTAGCGTCCAGTTTAGGATTTGAGCCCTCATTCAAAGACTATGGTTACAGGATACGATATACCTTGGTTCTGAATCTCGGTGCTCTGATTAATAATCTTAGACGAGGAGTTTATTAAAAAAGGCCTCCAAAATTTGGAAGCCTTTTTGTTTTTAATAAATTAAGAATTAGTTTTTGATAAATTTAATAGTTTCAACTTCATTATTTGATAATTGTACTTTAACCAAATAACTACCTTTAGGCAAATCTTCAACATTCATTCTTTTTACTGAATAACTAGTTTTTACAATTTTACCAGCCATATCATAAATGTCTGTTCTTTGAATATTATCTCCTGTATGAATATTGATGAAATTTCTAGAGGGGTTAGGATATAGTTTAATATTTGAATGGGACAATTCAGTACTATTAGCTTTTTTTCCGACAATTTCTGTTGGATTAAATGATTTATTAAAGTAGAAACAAGTGTCCGTATTCTCCACATATAAGTAATGGCTCTTTCCCGAACCTGGAGCCAACAAAGTATTAGTATCCAAAGTAATTCCTTTTTTTGCTCGGAATTTCACATTTGTATTTTGGATAAATCCTTCATTTTTTAATCTTATATATTCGGGAGAATTAAGGAGTTCGAAGTCCCAACGTTCGAATGTTCTATTCTTAAGTAATACTTCCCCTCCATTAGCAGGATTCATCTGCCATGCAGCTTTAGTTGCTTTTCCTACATCCATTCTACCTGCGCCTAATTTTCCGAGATAAGGTAAATTTTCTTGTATTGAATCAAGTTTTACAGATGTTAACTTTAATAGCGATTCCACTTCATCCGGATTTAAACAAGAATTTGCCGTGAACATGAGACTTATAGCTCCAGAAACCTGAGGTGCAGCTATAGATGTCCCAAAAATATGTGCATATTTAGTTCCTTCATTATTATATCTAGGATCAAACAATGATCTAACATCTGTACCAGGCGCTCTCAAGTCAACCTGATCATTGGTTTGATGTCTCACTTCTGGATGACCAGGATAAATTTCAACCCGATCTCGCCAATTATAGTTCTCCCCAATATATGGTCCACAGCAAGCTAAATATCCAACTTCTGCCATACCAACAGAGGAAACACTAATTACATGATCATAACTTGCAGGATATACATATGTATCAGCATAGTTGGAAGAGTTACTACAAGTACTCCCATTTCCAGCTGCCGCAACTATTACTGTTCCATTGTTATAAATTTCGTTCATTACTAATTGTTCATCAGCACTATAAGTACATGTGCCATTATGCCAACTTGCATTCACAACTCTAGCTCCATTTTGTGATAGCAGTAATAATGTATTCATCATTTGCAAAGGAGTTCCATAGTATGTTTTGAACAATGCTTTAGAATTAAAACCAATTCCAGGTATTCCTATATTATTATCAGTATTTGCCGCTGCAATACCTACTACTGAAGTACCATGCCAATCAGTTGCTAAATCAAGAGCTGAAACTTTACCTATTAAATCTTCATGGTTTAAATTAATTCCGCTGTCGGAAATCCCAATTAGAAAATCAGGATCTCCTTTGCTGTAATCCCAAGCCTCTCGAACATTCATTAAATCATAATTAGCATGATGATAAACAGGATCATTCAAATCCCAATCATTTGGAGTATATAAAAGTTCTCCAACAGCATTTTGTTCTTCTATCGTAGGAAAATAATTGGTGTGATTTGTTTTCAAATTATTAAATAAATCAGAATTGCCAGATTCTATTAAATATAATTTTTGCAATCTCGGGGTTGTAGCAGTCGGAAATATTCTTTCAAACTTATAAATACTGTAATTAGAAAATAATGTATTTAGATCATTATTAACAAACGAAAGACTTACCGTGCCATTTCTTCTATATGAAATTTCTGGTACAATTGTGCTATTTGGTATTTCTATATAAAATTTAAAATGCTCCTGAGCAAAAGAAAATGTAAAACTTAGAAATACCAAAATTGTAATTATGGTTTTCATATTTTACTTTTTATGGTTAGCTTCCAACTCTTCTATTCTCTTATTCTGCTCAATCAGATGCAATGTTAATTCTTCCACTTTCTTAAGAAGCAGGATATTCATCTCTTTTAGCTCTATACCGTTTTTAATCGCTTCTTCTGTAGATGGTACTTCCGGAAGATGACCATTTATATTAATATAGTTTTCCACTTCTTTGAGTGGCATTAGCTTATAATCTTTAGCAAAAACATAATCTGCCCAATCATTTTCAGAAGCTATTTCCACCTTCACTTTCTCAGTTTTTATTCCATCCTTAACAAAAAGTCTATAATTTTCTACAGGAGGACAATCCAAGCTATTACAGACAGCGAGTTCAGGAAAAGACGTAACTCCAATTCCTACTTTTCCATCCGTGCTAATCCTCATTTTTTCTGTATTGCCAGTTTTAAAAATTAAATTTTTGTTATCAGTTGTACCCACAAAATTAGCACCTGGTGTTGTTCCAGCGTTTCCTGATAATGACCAGCTCTGTGCATTAATGGTTAATCCACATAGGATTCCCATTAGAATAATTGTTTTTTTCATAGTTAAATATTAATTTGTTATTGTTTTCCTAAATTATAAATAAAATTGACACCAAACAATTATTATATTATTCATAAACACAACCATATTAATAAAATTATTACAATACTTATAACTTGAAATTTATAATATGAAAGATCCTTCGACAAGCTCAGGATGACATCGCAAATACTAGCAGAAATGATTAAGAGCTCCAGACAAAACACATATAAAACAAAAAAGACTTCCAAAATTTGGAAGCCTTTTTGATTTTTAAGTAAAAAACTATAATTAGTTTTTGATAACTTTTTGAGATACTTTCTCACCGTTTACTGTACCTGTTACGATATAAACACCTTTTGCAAGAGAAGAAACATTCAATATAGAACCTTCTGTTACTTTAGCGGCTTTTACAACTTGTCCAGCAGCGTTGATAATTTGGATGTCAGCAGTTTTAGCAAAAGAGATAGATTCACCAACAACAGTATTCTTAACCAAGTTAGAGCTTGCTTTTGTGAAATCAGCAACTGCAAGTGATGCAGATCCTTTGATATCATCTACAAACAATGCATTAGTTGAACTTTTTTGTAATTTGATAGAGAATGCTGGAGTTGGCCCCCAATTTACACCAGTAAGATCCAATGTAATTGTGATCCAATCATTAGCATTAATGCTTCCCGTATAGGCATTTGCTCCTGTTGCAGTCAAAGTAACATTGCCAGTAGTACCTGCAGGAACATTAAAATACTTACTTCCGGTAGCTGTTCCATCTCCGGCGTTGAAAGAAATTCCACCAGCAACACCTTTTACTTTCAATGTTATATAATTAATTCCTGTTACATTCATATTTTTATTAGCTGTCATCACATAAATGTTTGATGTGCCTGTATTATCAGTAATTTTCAATGCACCTGTTCCGCCAACACCACCTGTTGTACTTTGTTCCCCAGACTTAAGAGCGAAGCCTAAGCTTGATTCGAAAGCAGTCCAGTCATTAAAATCAGAACCAGCAAATAGATTTGATTGTGCAGAAACTGTCATTGCAGCTGCAATACTTAAAATTGTAAAGATTTTTTTCATTTTATTAAAGTTTAAAAAATTGTTTATATTTTTAATTGTTGTAAAGGGATGCTAAGTTAACAAAAAAATGCATTCAGCAAAATTTAATTTATTTTTTAACATTTTTATATTGATAAACATCATTACAGTCAATGTTTCTGAATTTCTTACTGGCAAAAATTAACATTCTGTAAGCCCTGCAATTCCCCCTTTTTCCTTCCGCAAATGTAAACACATTAATGTGATGAAATGTTAAGCCTGCTTTAAATCATATATAATAAACATTAAACTCAATAGCTTTTAAACAAAAAAACATTGCCAGGATTGGCAACGTTCATTTATAGATTTAGTGTAAAATTATTTCTTGATAATTTTCTGAGATACTGCCTGTCCATTAACAAGACCTGTTAACACATAATTACCTTTTGGCAAAGCAGAAATATCCAATCTTCCATTTTCTGTAACATCAGCAGCTTTTACCATTTGTCCCGCGGTATTATATACAGATACTTTTGAAGAAACACCAAAAAACAATTCATCTGTTGCAATGGTATTTTTAACCAGATTGGTTTTTGCTTTGATAACATCTGCAACAGCCATTGTTGGAGCTGTGACTTTTATATCATCAATAAAAAATCTGCCGTTTGCAGGTGCATTACCTTCAAAAGCAATAACCAGATTTCCGGTTGCATTGGTTATATTAACGGTATAAGTTGTGTAACTGGCTTTCACAATGGTCACCGTAGCCAAGCTCAAAGTTCCTCCTGTAGCAGAAATTTTCAAAGTAGTTTGCTCATTATTTCCGTTCCAGGCTGCCGCTCTGAAAGTAAGTGTTCCGTTACCTGTCAAAGTAATGCCTGGTGTTTTTAATACTCCCAAAACACTTGCAGTTCCCATTTTCAGACAACCTCCACCTTTATAAGCTCTCGTCAAATCCCAGTTGCCTCCTGTTGTATAACTTGCAAGCGCATTACTTGCAACACTGGAAGACCAGTTACCATCACTACCTCCTGTTCCATCCACATCATCAAAAGTGGCATTGAAAACTGTTGTTTGTCCATACATTGTTGCTGTTAAAACAACTGCTGCGAAGAAAGAATAGATCTTTTTCATAATTAGATTATTTAGATTTTATTTGTGCCAAATCTATCACGATTCATCTTACTTTAGATTACCAAAACATTAATAAAACAATAACAATCAGAAACTTACAGTTAAAAATTTGTTATATTCTAAATAATATTCAGTTAATAAAAAAAGCGCTGCCAAAACTGACAGCGCTTATATATACAATAGAAATATTTTAAATTACTTCTTGATAATTTTTTGAGAAACAGCTTGTCCGTTAACAAGACCTGTCACAACATAAGTTCCTTTAATCAAGCCAGAAACATCTAATTTTGAATTTTCAGAAACTTCAGCAGTCTTCACAACCTGACCAGCAGCGTTATAAACTGAAACTTTTGCAGAAACACCGAAGATCAATTCGTTAGAAACGATAGTGTTTTTCACCAAGTTGGCTTTACCTTTTGTAGCGTCTACAACAGCCATTGTAGGGCTTTCATAAACTACTACGATAGAAGTAATGTAAGCTGCGCTAGCACCTCTTTTAACCGCGAAGAATCTGTAATCTGTTCCTTCAAGATCTGTAGCAGTCCAACCTGTTGTAGAAGCAGCTCCCACTTGAGTGCCTCCTGTTACTGTGTAATCAGCAGTAGTATTGTTCACCAAACGAGCAGATCCTCCGAAAAGTGAAGATTCTCTAGCAGTCCCAACTGAATTGATAGTTACACTAATGATTTTACCAGGCAATGCCGTCGTATTATAAATAACACCATTGTTTGCTTGAGTTTGAATATTAGATCCAGCAGCAGCACCAGCAACTGGAGTATTGTTTGCATTCCCAGTAATTGCTTTTCCACCGAAATCGATAGCGTTAGTAGTCCAAGTTCTTTCTGCACCACCATTATAATTACCTGTTCCCAAAGCAGCAGTTCCACCAATGCTTGTCGTGTTAATTGTAATTGTAGCCGTTGTTTGTGCATTGATTGTTGCAGTCAAAGCTACTGCAGCTAATAAAGAATAAAATTTTTTCATAATATAAAGTTTAAAATTGTTCAGTTTTATGCTCGGCAAATATAAAATTTTAATGCTAAGTATAATTTTACGCACCCTGTTTCCGTTTTAAATAATTGTTAATTCGTTATAAAGCCTATTATTACTACATTTACACATCACAAGAAAAAGGGTGTCGAAGATAAATAAAATTTTCCTAATAATCTGTATTTTTTTTGCAATAATTAAGATTAATGCACAGATTTTCAATTGGAAAAATCCAAATATTCCACAAGATTCCCTTAAAAAAGACAGTGTTATTATTTCTAAAATCAATCAGGACTTTTACACCAAAGACACGCTTGATTTTATCAAAAAACAGAATCGCGTCATTTATGACGAAGAAGTCCTTGTAAAAAACGACAAGAAAAGAATCCTCGGCGAACTCAATTCCAAAGGTTCCATTATCAGAGGTATTACTTTTGGAAATAACCAGGGCTCATCTGTGCAGAGTTCTATGGATATGCAGATTTCCGGAAAGTTAAGTCCTGATGTTTCGATTTTGGCTTCCATTTCGGATCATAATCTTCCTGTTCAAGCGGATGGATATACTCAAACTTTACAAGAATTTGATAAGATCTATCTTCAGCTTAATATCAAAAACCATAGTATCATCCGAGCCGGACATCTAGATCTCAATGATGAAGCCACCTATTTCGGACGCTATCAAAGGAGAAGTATGGGATTACAGTTCTTGACAAATTGGGAAAAGAATGGTAATAAAACTTCTGTAGATGTTTCTGGTGGTGTTGCACGAAGCGAATTCTTCAGAATGCGATTCCAAGGAATTGAAGGCAATCAAGGGCCTTATCGATTGACTGGGAAAAATGGAGAATTGTTTATTACGATTATTTCGGGTTCGGAACAGGTTTACATCGACGGAATATTGATGAAACGTGGCGAAAATCAAGATTATATTATTAATTATAATACGGGCGAAATCACATTCACCAGTTTTCGGCCAATTTATAAACAGAATTTCATCAACGTATCTTATAATTACACCAATCGGAATTATACAAGATTTTTGATTACAGGAAACATCAGGCATCAAAGAGAAAAACTGAAAGCCGGATTCAGCTGGTTTATGGAGAATGACAATAAAAATGCGCCTTTATCTTTGAATCTTAGCGATGAAGACAAACAAACACTGGTTAATGCAGGAAACAATCAGGATTCTATGTATTCGCCGTCTGGTGTGGAAACGGAATATGACGTTAATAAAATTCTCTACAAAAAAGTATTCACTACCGATCCTTTCCACTATGAGTTTTCTACCGACCAGACTCAGGTGCTCTACCAGGTGTCTTTCACTTATTTCGGAAGTGGAAAAGGCGATTACCAACTGCAGCAATCCACCAACAACGGCCGCGTTTTCCAATATGTAGGAACTGGTTTGGGAGATTATATGGCAGTAAGAAAACTCCCCGCTCCGGAAAAATCACAGGTTTATTCTGCTAACGTTGAATATGCATTAAATGAAGGTGTTATTGGAACTGATGTTTCGATGAGCAATTACGATCTCAACCTTTATTCATCGAAAGATAATAAGCAGAATATCGGATATGCGGCAAGAATCTATGCTAATAAAACCTTCCGAAAAAATACTTGGACAGGAACACCAATGGTCGAATATCAGGTCATACAGAAGAATTTTCACATTCTGGACAGAATTAACAATGTTGATTTCTGGAGAGACTTTAACCTAACCAATGAATTTAGTCAGATTACGCAGAATCGATTTATCTTTTCTTTTCTGAATGACTTTAATAAAAAATCATCTGTTAATTATAAAATCAATTATCTCGAAGAAACCAACACTTACAAAGGAATCAAAAATGATTTGGATGCCACCTGGAGAATCGGGAAATTCACCAACCTCGGAGCTATTTCTTATTTGGATACCAAATCCACAGACCTTAACACCACTTTTATCAGAGGAGCGGTTTCAACCGAATTAGCTGGTAAAAAAGGCAGTTGGATGTTGGGCGGTTCTATGGAACATAACGAGAAAAAATATAACGCAACCCAGACATTGGACCTGACAAGTTTTAGCTGGAAAGAAGTTTTCGTTCAGAAGAAGATTGCAGATTCTGTAAGAACCAAATTACTGACAAAAATGTATTTCCGAGGCAATGACTCTGTTCTGGATAATCGCTTACAAAAGATGAATAATATTCTCGGGATTCAGGCGGAAAGTCAAATCATCAAAACCGAGACTACTCTATTATCGACTTTGATTCATTATAGAAAATTCTTTTATGAGAATCAGACTTTTGCAAACGATCAGAATCAGGATTTTGTTGTAGGAAATATTCTTTATAATCAGCAGTTATTCAAAAACGGAATGCGTCTGCAACTTTTCTATGAACTAGGAAATGGTCAGGAAGCGCAACGTGAATTTCAATATATCAAAGTGACCGACGGACAAGGTGTTTACAAATGGACGGATTATAACAACGACGGCATTCAGCAATTAGACGAATTTGAAGTGGCAGAATACGCAGATTTGGCGCAATACATTAGAGTTTACACCAACAGCGTCAATTATCTTGCTTCTAATAAAAATAAGCTTCAGGTCGCATTATTCGTCAATCCTTCTGTCATCATCAGTTCGGAAAATGCTTTCCTTAAACGATGGAACTTTAACCTATCCTTACTTTCACAGAATTCTTATCTGAAAGGCAGCAAGGTGTTGGTTTGGAATCCTTTCGAAAAACAAAGTGATCAATTACTGAGAACTCAGAATATTCTGGCTTCGGCTTTATTTAATTCCAATGACAAATCCGGCTGGAACGGAAGTTACCGATACACGGACAATGATAATTTGGTGAACGCTAATTTCAGCAATGAGGAACATTCTCAGAAATCTCATTTTATGAATCTCGGTTATTCCTTTACAAAAACTTTTCGTGCAGATTGGGAAAACACGCTCCAGAATGTGACCAATAGCTCACAAGTTTACAATACAAGAAACTACCTTCTTCAAAACTGGGAAACCAAACCGAAAGCTACATACAAATTAACCGAAACTCTGCAAACAGAATTATTTGGAGCATTGCGCCAGAAAAAAAGAACCGACGGCGAAGAACTTTTAAAAACCTACGAAATATCAGGAACGCTTCAGTGGGAAAAAGCGAAGACGTCCATTAGAGCTAACTTTTCTTTCATCAACAATGACTTCACAGGCAACAGCTACAGCATTGTCGGAAATCAAATGTTAGAAGGTCTGAAAGCAGGAAAAAACCAAGTCTGGACTTTATATATTCAACAAGCCATTAATTCCTTCATTCAACTCAATGTGAATTACGAAGGGCGAAATTCCGGTGACAGAACTATTCATATCGGAAGTATGCAAATCCGTGCAAGCTTTTAAAAGTGAAGAGTTATGAATTATGAATGCATTTGAAAACTCATAATTCACAACTTATAATTCATAACTAAACTTCATTTCTGCTCCACTCGCTCCAGCTTCCAACATACAAATTGGGGATATCGAAACCTGCATAATCCAAAGCTAACAAAGAATGACAAGCCGTTACGCCGCTACCGCAATGGAACGCGATTTTGCTTTTATCATAATTTTCAAATAATTCTGAATATAGATTCCTAAGTTCTTCCGGAGACTTGAAGAAGCCTTTTTCATCCAGGTTATCAATAAAAGGAAAATTAAGAGCATTCGGGATATGACCGGCAACTAAATCAATTGGCTCGGTAATACCTTCATAACGTTGTGACTCTCTTACATCCACAATCACAGCATCAGAAGCTTGAATTGCTTTTTTCACATCATCCATCCAAACCTGTGGCAATTGCCAATCGTTGAATTCAGAAATATATTCGGTTTCAGAATAAGAATATTCACCAGAACTTAAAGGGTAATTTTGATTTTCCGCCAATTGTAATCCTCCATTGAGAACTTGAACATTATCATGACCAACCGCACGCAACATCCACCAGAATCTTGCAGCAGCATTGGCGCCATTTTTATCGTCGTAAATCACAACGTGAGAATCTTTATCAATTCCTAATTTGTTTAATGTCTTGACAAAATTTTCAAATTTCGGAAGCGGATGTCGACCTCCATTTTTTGGATTATCAATTTCTGCCAAATCAGAATTCAAATCAACAAAAACTGAATTCTTGAGATGTTTTTTAAGATATTCTTCTTTGGCAACAGGACCAGTTCTAACATCAAAAATTCTGAGATTCGGATTTTCAGATATCTTAATTAATTCATCAATTTCTATTATGGGTGACTGATTTTGCATATTATGATATTTTTAAAAAATTTATTGGAATTCTTTTTGATTCTCAATCCCAAATTTAATTAGATTTGCGAATCAGGAAAAGTAAAAATGAAACTATGACAGAAAAAATTCTCATCACCGGCGCACTAGGGCAAATCGGAACAGAACTAACCTTAAGATTATCAGAAATTTATGGTAAAGAAAATGTGATTGCTTCTGGTCTCGATAAGTGGAAAGAAGGCATTACGGAAGCAGGTTATTATGAAAGATTAGATGTTACTAATTTTCAAGCCGTTACAGACGTTATCAAAGAACATAACATTACTACTGTTTATCATCTAGCATCGCTCTTATCCGGAACTTCGGAAAAACAACCACTTTTTGCGTGGAAACTCAACCTTGACCCATTGATTCATCTTTGCGAATTGGCAAAAGAAGGTATGATAAAAAAAATATTCTGGCCGAGTTCCATTGCAGTTTTCGGAAAAGGAATTCCTAAAGAAAATGTGGGACAGGAAGTTGTACTTAATCCGACAACCGTTTACGGAATCTCGAAAATGGCAGGTGAAAAATGGTGTGAATATTATTTCGAAAAGTATGGCGTTGATATCAGAAGTATTCGTTATCCCGGTTTGATTTCATGGAAAGCACCAGCAGGTGGAGGCACTACAGATTATGCTGTTGAGATATTTTATGAAGCTGTAGAAAATGGAAAATACACGAGCTTCATCAGCGAAAATACAGCGATGCCAATGTTGTATATGGACGATGCTATTGATGCAACAATCAAGCTGATGACTGCTCCGAAAGAACAGGTGAAAATCCGTTATTCTTATAACCTTGGAGGAATGAGTTTTACACCAAAAGAACTGGCTGCTGAAATCAAAAAAACGATGCCGGATTTTGAGATAAAATATGAGCCGGATTTCCGTCAGGCGATTGCAGATTCCTGGCCGGCAAGCATTGATGATTCTGCTGCAAAACAAGATTGGGGATTGGATTATAAGTTTGATATTTCATCAATGTCAATAGATATGATAAATAATCTTAAAAAGAAATTAGAAAAATAACAGAATCTAAATAATTAATTCAATTAAAATACATTTTAACATCTGATTTTAAATTATTTACAAACAATATATAAATTTTAGTTTAAGTGATTTTATTAACTTTTAACATATCGGTTTCTGAAAACAAAATATTAAATCAAAAATATATTTCAGAAAAAGAATTGATAAAAGCTATCGAAGAAAAGACAGAAATCATTCTGCTTTTATTAGAACTTCACGAATTCAAAGCTACTTTTTTCGTAGAAATTCCTCTTGTGGAAAAGCTCCAAAAGTTAATTAAAACTATCTCTTTTTCAGGCCACGAAATTGCATTTTATAATGTCAATTCCACACCAGAAAACATAGAAAAAACTAAACAGAATTTAGAGCAATTTTTGGAAAAACCGGTTCGTGGTTTAAGACAAAAACATCATCAGATTTCTTACTCAGAAATTAAAAATCTGGACTTCAATTACGTATCCAATATTGAAGAATCCAGACTCAATTTTCTGTGGCGAAAACTGACCGAAAAAACCGAAGTTCATATCCACAATGATTTGACCGTAGTTCCGGAAAGCCAGTCGCCTTATTCGCAACTTCCGTTCAATGATTATGTGCTCCAGGTAACACCAATGAAGTATTATGAAAGCATGCTTCTGGAAAGCTTGAAGAACAATGAATACGTTATGATCTATGCCAATGCATGGCAGTTTTTCAATTCCGCTGAGTTACCGTTTGAACTTCCGTTTTATAAAAGGATCAACATTGGTCGCAGATTCGAAGACCGTATTGAGCAGCTGTTTCAGTTCATCGATGAAAATGAAATAGCTGTTTCGAGAATGAAGGATTATTTGTTTTAATAAAAATTAAAGATTTATCAAATAAAAAGATTTATTTTTCAATTATTAATAACAAGATTGAAATAAAACCAAGGTAAAGGAAGTGTACAGCGGATGTACAGAAACCATATAGAAAAGCCTGTTATCGTTGTATTGATAAACAGGCTTTTTTATTATTAAAAAGAGAATTGATAAATTAACTCAATTCAAAAACAGTAATCTCTGGCAACACCCCTACTCTACCAGGATAACCAATCACTCCAAAACCCCGGTTAACATATAGATATTTGCCTTCACTCTCGTAGAGGTCTGCCCATTTCGGGTATTTGTATTTCACAGGTGACCATTTGAAGTTTTTCAAGTCAATACCGAACTGCATCCCGTGTGTATGCCCGGAAAGTGTTAACTGGATGTTTTTAGGATGCTTTTTAACTACCGCATCAAAATGGGAAGGATCGTGTGACATCAGGATTTTAACTGCATCTGTAGGCACATTTTCCGAAGCCTTATCCAGATCTCCAAATTGTGGAAACGGTGGAATCCCCCAGTTTTCGACCCCAAGAATATATAATTTTTCACCATTCCTTTCAATTATCCGATGTTCATTTCTTAGCATTTCGAAACCAGCTTTTTTCTCATTTTCGATAAGTTTAGGAATATTATTTTTTCTATCGTCAATGTTTTTCCAAACTCCATATTCGCCATAATCGTGGTTTCCGAGAACTGCAAACTTACCATCCTTTCCTTTGATCTGGGAAAACAAATCGATAAACGGGACAAACTCATCCGCATAATTATTCACCATATCACCAGTAAAGAGTACCAAATCTGCATTCTGCTCATTAATCAAATCAATGGCGTGTTGCAGATGTTTTGGATTCTGAAAACTGCCGCTATGCACATCAGAAATCTGAACGATTTTATAACCTTTGAAACTTGCCGGAAGATTCTTCAGTTTAAGCCTTACTACTCTTGCTCTATGGCGGTATTTTCCGAAGATAATTCCATCCAAAATAATTCCCGCCAAAATAGCTCCTGAACCAAGTCCAACCAAACTTATGAATTTTCGTCTTGATGGATAACCGTGATTCTCTGTTGCGACATAATTGTAACCGAAATTCAGTAGTCTCATTAAATCTTCGATCAAAAGAAATATAGCTACCAAGAGCTTTGGTAATACAAAAATCAAAATCACAGAAAATACAATCTGAAGATTGAGATACTTATGCGAAGCTCTGTCAAAAGTGAGAATCGAGTAAAACAAAAAAGCATAAACCAGAATCGTTGGGATCCAATAGATTAATCTTGCATTCTGATTAGAATAAAGTGTTTTAAAAGCCTGATAAACATAAATTTCCAGAAGTAAAAATATACCGAGAAGAAATAAGATGGTCTTTTGCATAATATTATAAAAAAACAAAAGGAATAAAAACTATTCCTTTTTTGTTATTGACGTTTAAAATATAGATTTACTTTATTGTAATTTAAATTTTCCCTTCCGGAAATTTGTAAACCACACAATTGATATTCATCCCGGCTCCTACAGACGTAAACAAGATATGAGAACCCGGTGTGAATTGCTGACCTTCCATTTTACCTTTTCTGATAAGATCAAACAAAGTCGGAACCGTAGCAACAGAAGAATTCCCAAACTCCTGGATTGTCATCGGAGAAATCGCGTGGTCGTAATCTTTTTGTCCATATAATTTGAACAATCTGCCGATCATTGCATAATCCATCTTTGCATTGGCCTGATGAATCAATATTTTACCAATATCGGAAATATCCAAGCCTGCTTTATCAATCGTCGCTTTGATTGCGTCAGGAACATTTTTAAGTGCATATTCGTAGATTTTACGGCCTCTCATTCTGATGAATAACTGACTTTGATCGTGCTCCAGATTCAAAGATGGTCCGTTTTCCAAATAACACAATTCTTCCCCGTTATCACAAAGTGTATTATCTGCCAAAACACCAACTGTAGAATCTTCGGTAGCAGTCACCACAACAGCTCCGGCGCCATCCGCAAAAATCATTTTATTTCTGTCATAAGGGTCGGTAACTCTGCTTAATGTTTCGCCGCCAACAACCAAAACGGTTTTAGCTTTTCCAGCCTTGATCATCGTATCAGCTAAAATCAGAGATTCCACCCAACCCGGACATCCGAAAATCATATCATAATTGATACAATCTCTTCTTTTGATGCCCAATTTACCTTTCAGTCTTGCTGACATTGATGGCATAAAATTCGGAATTCCGTTCACATCCACCTCACCAAAATTGGTAGCGAAAATAATATAATCAATTTCTTCCTTATCAATACCGGCATCTTCAATAGCCTCAAGAGACGCTCTGTGAGCCAAATCTGAGTTAAAATCTTCCGGATTGGCGTATCTTCTTCTTTCTATCTCTGTAATGTCCACAAATTTCTCGATAATCTCCTCTGTTGGTTTTTCGATCAACTGATGGTTATCATCATAGAAGACAGCATCTTTGAAATGAGAACCTTCTATTACGTTTTCCGGAACATAACTTCCGGAGCCAATGATTAATGTATTAGGCATTGATATTAAAAAATTTTAAATGCAAAATTACATAAAAATTAATTGACGGAATTTTATTTTTTCTGATTTTTTGAGACTTACACAAAAGCGTTGCTATTATTGGGCAGGAATGTTTTTTTTACTTTAGCAAATTGGAAAGATTTTAATTTAAGAATTTCTATTTTTGACAAATGTTTGAATTCCAAACCATAAAAAAGCCAATAGAAGATGCCCTGTTAAAAGAGAAAGGAAGCAAGTTCATTGGATTCGCTTACCCTGTTAACTCTGATTCTGACATAAAAGATCGACTGAACCATCTTTACGAAATCCACCCCAAAGCAACACATCACTGTTACGCCTATAGATTAGGAATCAATGGAGAAAATTACCGCGCCAATGATGACGGTGAACCTTCAGGAAGTGCTGGTTTGCCTATCTACAATCAGCTTCTTGCTCATCAGATCACAAACGTTTTGGTGGTCGTTATAAGATATTATGGCGGAACAAAATTAGGAGTTGGCGGTTTGGTTAAAACTTATAAAGAATCTGCAAAATACACATTGGAACAAGCAGAAATCATTACCAAAGAATTAGAAACCGAATTAGATATTCAGTTCAAATTTTCTCAGCAAAATCAAATCTTCACCCTGCTGAATAAATACGACGCAAAAATCATTGAGTTTGACGCAAAGGAAATCTGTATCATCAAAGCTAATATTAAAACTTCTAAAAAAGAAAACATCTCAAACGAATTGTCTGAGATGCTGTTGGAATTTAATTTTTCATAACTTTTAATCCCGTCTATTTCCCATAAGCATCGAAGCAAAATAAAGAAGCTGAGCCAACGATCCCAATGCTGCAACAACATAAGTTCTGGCAGCCCATTTGAGAGAATCCTCTGCGCCTTCATATTCTTCCGCTGTAACTGTTCCAGTAGATTTCAACCATTTCAATGCACGGTTGCTCGCATCATATTCAACCGGCAATGTTATAAATGCAAATAATGTGGTCACCGCAAAAAGCGCAACACCTATTGCCAAAACAGTTGTATTTCCGTTTGGATTATCAATAGTTCTTGTTCCTACCATAATTGCAATACCAGCGAACAAAACAAATTGTAAAAGTCTGGAACTTATGTTAACAACAGGAACCATTTTTGATCTCAACTGCAACATAGAGTAACCCACGGCGTGCTGGACAGCGTGTCCGCATTCGTGAGCCGCAACTGCTGCCGCCGCTGCATTTCTCTGCATATATACAGCTTCAGAAAGATTCACGGTTTTATTTTCCGGATTATAATGATCTGTTAACTGTCCCGGCACGGAGATTACCTGAACATCATTAATCCCATTATCCCTCAACATTTTTTCTGCCACTTCTTTTCCGGACATCCCGTTTCTGAGATGTACTTTGGAGTAGTGCTCGAACTTCGATTTGAGCCTTGCGGAAACAATCCAGCTAAACAACATCGAAATCCCAATAATTAAATAATAGCCTGTCATTTTTATAAAAAATAATTATGTGATTTTAAGGAAAAATTATGCCAAAACATTGCTTATTTTGCCTTAAAACCTATCTTTGTGTTATTGATAAGCAAGAATATGGAAAAAGTTGTTATAAAGCAAGTGATTACAGAGAATGACCTGATGAAGTTCATAAAATTTCCGATGGAATTGTATAAAAACAATCCCAATTATGTCCCGCCATTGATTAACGAAGAAAAGAACATTTGGAAAAAAGAAGAAAACCCGGCTTTGTCATATTCTGTTGCTAAACAATTTCTTGCTTATAAGAACGATAAGGTTGTTGGTAGAATTGCCGTAATGATCAATAATAAAGAAGCGCAGGAACTTGGAGTCAAAAAAGTGAGATTCGGATGGCTGGATTTCATCGACGATCAGGAAGTTTCCAAAGCTTTAATCGACACGGCAATACAATTTGCCAAGAATAATCATATAGATAAGATCGAAGGACCAATGGGTTTTACCAATCTTGATAAAGCCGGAATGCTGACAATGGGATTTGACAAACTGGCAACAATGATCGGTCTTTATAACTTTGAATATTATCCTACACATCTTGAAAATCTTGGCCTTGCCAAAGAAAAGGAATGGGTAGAATTTGAAATTAATTTCCCAGAAGTTTTACCGGAAAAAGTGGTAAAATTTAGCAGCTTGATCGCCGAGAAATACAAACTGAAAGTCATTAACTTCAAGTCAAAACAAGAGATACTTCCTCTCGTTGATCCGATGTTCAAATTACTAGACGAAACCTATAAACATCTCTCGACCTACACGCCAATTTCGGAAGAACAGATCAAAACTTACAAAGAAAAATATTTCCCTTTTATTGATAAGAATTACATTATTTGTGTAGCCGATGAAAATAACGAACTCGTATCTTTTGCGATAACAATGCCTTCCTATTCAAAAGCTTTGCAAAAATCCAAAGGCAAACTTTTTCCTTTTGGCTGGTGGCATTTTCTGCAAGCCGGAAAGAAAAACGACAGAGCTAATTTTTATCTGATCGGCGTTCATCCGGAATATCAAAGACGTGGTGTTACAGCCATTATTTTTAAGGAAATATTTGATCGCTTTACAAAAATGGGAATTAAGTTTGCTGAAACTAATCCGGAACTGGAAGAGAATAAAAACGTACAGGTTCTCTGGCAGGACTATAATCCTGTCAATCACAAGCGGAGAAGAACGTATTCATTAGAAATCAAAAACTAAACAATCGTTTAACGAATTTATTTTTCGAAATTACAGTTCAACCTTAAAATCAATTTCGATTTGAAAAAGCAATTATACATCTACGCCGTCCTTATCATTCTGTTTGTCCTGTACAACTTTCTGAATCCAATCGAAGACAAAAAAACAGATACAATCATCAACATCCTGTTTGCCAGCGTCTTATTTCTATATATCGCTTACATTGCCTATCTTGTTCTCAAGAGAATCGGTAATAAAGAAAAATAATCCCTTATTTATAATTATTCTAAATTTATAAAAACAGACTTTTCTCTCCTTTTCGTAAGCCGGATAATTTAATATATTAAATCTTTATTTAGTATTTTTGCATAGTTAAATTTAGATCTTATGAATTTACCGGAAAATTATATTCCAATACTAATTCAGGCAGCAGTTGGACTTGGTTTTGTCATTATTTCTTTATTAGGTGCTCATTTCCTTGGGCCAAAACAAAAGAAAGGGAACTCTGTTAAAAACCAGAGCTGGGAATGTGGAGTTGCTGTAGAAGGAAACGCAAGAACGCCATTTTCCATCAAATATTTCCTGACTGCAGTATTGTTTGTACTATTCGATATAGAAATCGTATTTTTTTATCCTTATGCTGTTAACTTCAGAGAATTTGGAATGGAAGGCTTTTTAGCGGTTCTTACATTCGTAGCTATTTTCTTTGTGGCTTTTTTCTATGTTTGGAAAAGAGGCGCTCTGGATTGGGATAAGTAAAATTAATTATTAATGATAAATTTTCTGGAAATCATTTATCACTAATCATTTATAATTTATAATTAAAAGAAATGTCAGATAAAAAACCAGTAATAAGAACAGATGCACCAGCTCCTGAAGGATTTGAAGGAGAAGGATTTTTCGCAACTAAATTGAGCAGTGTTATCGGGATGGCAAGAAAATATTCTCTTTGGCCGTTACCGTTCGCTACTTCTTGTTGCGGTATCGAGTTTATGGCTACATTGAACCCAACATACGATGCATCAAGATTCGGGATGGAAAGAAACTCTTTCTCGCCAAGACAAGCAGATATGTTGATGGTTTGCGGAACTATTTCCAAAAAATTAGGTCCGGTTTTGAAAGAAGTTTACACCCAGATGGCTGAACCAAAATGGGTTGTTGCTGTTGGAGCTTGTGCTTCCAGCGGCGGTATTTTTGATACTTACTCCGTTCTTCAGGGGATTGACAAAATCATTCCTGTTGACGTTTACGTTCCAGGTTGTCCGCCAAGGCCGGAACAAATTATCGAAGGCGTGATGCAGGTTCAGGCTTTAGCAGAAAGCGAAAGCATCAGAAGAAGAGATACACCAGAATATCAGGCCCTTTTAGACTCTTATAACATTAGTAATTAAAATTCGATTATTGAATTTTAAATTTTGAATTTAATTATGACGAACGAATTTGTATTAGAAGCTATAACCAGGGAATTTCCGGATTCAGTGATATCCAGTTCAGAACCTTACGGGATGCTGACAGTGGAAATCAAGAAAGATGATATTAAAAAAGTAATTCATTACTTAAAGGATTCAACTTTGGAATTCAATTTTCTGACTGATATATGCGGAATCCATTATCCAGAAACTCCTGAAAAAGAAATTGGCGTTGTTTATCATTTGCATAATATGATGGCAAATTTCAGAATCCGTCTGAAAGCTTTTATGTCGAGAGAAAACACAGAAGTTGATTCTTTGACAGAACTATATGCAGGTGCCAACTGGATGGAAAGAGAAACTTTTGATTTTTACGGAATCAGATTCAAAGGACATCCGGATTTGAGACCAATCTTGAATATGGAAGACCTGGGATACCATCCGATGCTGAAAGAATATAAGCTGGAAGATGGAACAAGAACGGACAAGAACGATGCAATGTTCGGAAGATAAAAAATATAAATGATTAATGATGATTGATTAATGATCAATTATCGCTTATCAATTATCAATTATATATTATGAAAGATAACTCATTATCTAATATACTTAACCAATACGAAAGCAAGGAGCAAATCGACGGGCAATTATACACGTTGAATCTTGGTCCTACTCACCCTGCGACTCACGGGATTTTCCAGAACGTTCTTACCATGGACGGAGAAAGAATTCTTCATGCTGAGCAGACAGTAGGTTATATCCACAGAGCTTTTGAAAAAATTTCTGAAAGAAGAAATTTCTCTCAGATTACCACGCTTACTGATCGTATGAACTATTGTTCTGCACCTATCAATAATCTTGGCTGGCATATGACAGTAGAAAAGCTGATTGGTGTTAAAGTTCCAAAGCGTGTAGATTACATGCGCGTTATTCTGATGGAATTGGCTAGAATTGGTGACCATTTGATTTGTAATGGTGTGACAGGAATGGACTCTGGAGCAATTACCGGCCTTACTTATATGTTCATTGAAAGAGAGCGTATCTACGATATGTATGAGCAGATTTGTGGTGCAAGGATGACAACCAATATGGGAAGAATTGGAGGCTTTGAAAGAGATTTTACACCGAAGTTTCATGAGTTATTGAAAGATTTCCTAAAAACTTTCCCGCCAAGATTCCAGGAGTTCTGTAACCTTTTGGAAAGAAACAGAATCTTTATGGACAGAACCATTGGAGCAGGAGCAATTTCAGCGGAAAGAGCCTTGAGCTATGGTTTCACTGGGCCTAATCTTCGTGCCTGTGGTGTGGATTATGATGTGAGAGTGGCGCAGCCTTATTCTTCTTATGAAGATTTTGATTTTATTATTCCTGTAGGAACTGCCGGTGATACTTATGACCGTTTTATGGTTCGTCAGCAGGAAGTTTGGGAGTCTATTAAAATCATCAAACAAGCTTACGAAAACCTTCCTGAAGGACCTTTCCATGCAGATGTTCCGGATTTTTATCTTCCCGAAAAAGCAGATGTTTATCAAAAAATGGAAGCTTTGATTTACCATTTCAAAATCGTCATGGGCGAAACTGATGTGCCTAAAGGAGAAGTTTATCATGCAGTAGAAGGCGGAAATGGAGAATTAGGATTCTATCTGGTAAGTGATGGCGGAAGAACTCCTTACAGACTACACTTCAGAAGACCTTGCTTCATCTATTATCAGGCATATCCGGAAATGATTACAGGTTCAGTAATCTCTGACGCTATTGTTACAATGTGTAGCATGAATGTAATTGCGGGAGAATTAGACGCGTAATTCAAATTATAAACTTTAGATTATAAATTTTGATTAATCTAAAATACTATTCAAGATAAATGTTAAATGATAAGATTTTTAGACTATGATTTTCATCGTAAAATCTAAAATCTAAAATCTAAAATCTTTAAATATGAGCGAAACAATTGCTTTTAAACCTGAAAGCTTAGCGCAGGTTCATAAAATTATCGCAAGATATCCGGAAGGGAGACAAAAGTCTGCTCTTATTCCTGTTTTGCATTTGGCACAGAAAGAATTTGGTGGCTGGCTGGCTGTTCCGGTAATGGATTATGTTGCAGAATTATTAAATATCACACCAATTGAAGTATATGAAGTTGCGACATTCTATACAATGTTCAATATGAAGCCGGTCGGAAAATATGTTTTGGAAGTTTGCAGAACCGGACCTTGTATGCTGAACGGAAGTGATAATATATTAGACCATATCCGTAAAAAGCTCAACATAAAAGATGGGCAAACTACAGAAGACGGATTGTTCACTCTTAAACCAGCTGAATGCCTTGGAGCATGTGGATATGCACCAATGATGCAGTTGGGCAAATTCTATCACGAAAATTTAACTATAGAAAAAGTTGACGAGATTCTTGACCTTTGTAGACAAGGAGCCATCGCTTTAGATTAATTATTAAGAAAATGAGTAAAAAACTTTTACTTAAGAATGCACATATAGAGGGAATTCGTTATTTCGAGACTTACCGTAAACACGGCGGTTACGAAGCAGCGGAAAAAGCGCTTAAAATGACTACCGATGAAGTTCTGGAAGAAGTTAAAGTTTCCGGACTTAGAGGAAGAGGTGGCGCCGGTTTCCCAACGGGAATGAAGTGGAGTTTCTTGGCCAAGCCGGAAGGTGTTCCAAGACATTTGGTTGTTAATGCCGATGAATCTGAACCCGGAACTTTCAAAGACAGATATCTGATGGAGTTTCTTCCTCATCTTTTGATCGAAGGCATGTTGATTTCATCTTACTGTTTAGGTTCCAACACATCCTATATATATATAAGGGGAGAATATTCCTGGATTCCGGATATTTTGGAAGAAGCCATTGAAGAGGCAAAAGCTGCCGGATTTCTTGGAAAAAATATTCTTGGAACTGGTTACGATTTGGAAATTTATGTTCAGAGAGGTGCTGGTGCTTACATTTGTGGTGAAGAAACTGCTCTGCTTGAATCTCTTGAAGGAAGAAGAGGAAATCCGAGATTGAAGCCACCATTCCCTGCGGTAAAAGGACTTTGGGAAAGACCAACGGTTGTGAATAATGTTGAATCTATTGCAGCAGTTGTTCCAATTATCGAAATCGGTGGTGCAGAATATGCTAAAATAGGTATTGGAAGATCAACAGGAACTAAATTGATTTCAGCTTGTGGTAATATTAATAAGCCAGGCGTTTACGAAATCGATATGACAATTACCGTTGAAGAATTTATCTATTCTGATGAATATTGCGGTGGTATCCCAAATGGTAAAAAGCTTAAAGCTTGTATCCCTGGAGGAAGTTCTGTTCCAATTGTTCCAGCCAATCTTTTACTGAAGACCATCAACGGCGAACCAAGATACATGAATTATGAATCTCTGGCAGACGGTGGTTTTGCTACCGGAACAATGATGGGTTCGGGAGGATTTATTGTTCTGGACGAAGACCAATGTGTGGTTAATCATACGATGACTTTAGCAAGATTCTACAACCACGAGAGTTGTGGACAATGTACACCTTGCCGTGAAGGAACGGGATGGATGTACAAAATTTTGAAAAAAATTGAGAAAGGAGAAGGAAAAATGGAAGACATCGATTTGCTTTGGGATATCCAGAGAAAAATTGAAGGCAATACCATTTGTCCTTTGGGAGATGCTGCTGCCTGGCCGGTTGCTGCCGCTATCAGACACTTCAGAGATGAGTTTGAGTGGCATGTCAATAATCCTGAGCTATGCCAAACGCAAAATTACGGAATAGCAAACTATGCAGATCCTATTCCAGCTGTTAGTAACAGTTAAATAAAGATTTAAATAGAATTTGTATTTTCAAATTCACTAGAAATAATGAAGAAGTTCTTTGAATTCGTTTTTGTATTTTTTGTTGGGATAACAATTGTATTCGGACAAAATCAAGACACTATTGATAATGATAAATCCACATTAAAAAAAGGAACAATGTTCGTTTTTTGGGGTTGGAACAGGGCTGGATTCAGTAATTCCGATATTCGGTTCAGAGGAAACGGGTATGATTTCACTTTAAGTAATGTTGTAGCGCACGACAGGCCTTCGGAATTAAGTATGGCTTATATCGATCCAACAAGACTTTCAATTCCGCAATTCAATTTTAGATTAGCTTATTTTATTAAGGATAATCTAGCGGTTGTAATTGCGCAGGATCATATGAAGTATGTAATGGATCAGGATCAGATTGCAAAATTCAATGGTCATATTTCTGACCCGGCATATGCAGCAATGGTCCAGAATGGTCAGGTTAATCTGACTGATGAGCAGTTTCTGACTTTTGAACATACGGATGGATTGAATTACATCAATGCAGGTCTGGAAAAGTATAAAAACGTTTTATCAAAAAAGAATTTTGACATCTTTTGGGCTTATGGCGGAGGAATTGGTGCTCTGATGCCTAAAAGTAATGTGAAGTTATTCGGAAACGAAAGAAGCGACAGGTACCATTTAGCAGGATTTGGTTTAGATGCGAGAACTAATATCAATTTTGTTTTTTGGAATCATATAATGGCAAGAGTAGAAGGAAAATTTGGTTACATCAATATGCCGGATATCAAGACTACTCTTAATAATAAACCTGATAAAGCCAGTCAGGATTTTGTATTCTACCAAGTTAATTTTGGGATTGGATACGTATTCAATAGAAAATTAAAATAAAAAATTAAGACTATTGCTGCACGCATATAGCCAAAAGCAGAAGATATGAGCGAAGAAGTCAAAAAATTTAAAGTTACCATAGACGGACAAACTACCGAAGTTTTGCCGGGCACTTCTATTCTGGAAGCGGCTAGACAAATCGGTGGAAAATCTGTGCCTCCGGCAATGTGCTACTACAGCAAATTGGAAACCAGTGGTGGTAGATGTAGAACTTGTCTTGTAGAAGTTTCCAAAGGCTCTGAAGCAGACCCAAGACCAATGCCAAAATTGGTTGCAAGCTGTAGAACTGGTGTAATGGACGGAATGGAAGTAAAAAACTTAACTTCTGAAAAAGCACAGGAAGGCAGAAAAGCAGTTACGGAATTCCTTTTGGTAAATCACCCATTGGATTGCCCTGTTTGCGACCAGGCCGGAGAATGTCACCTTCAGGATCTCGGTTACGAGCATGGAAATCTTGAAACGAGAACAGAATTTGAAAGAAATACTTACGATGCAGATGACATCGGTCCATATATCAAATTGAATATGAACCGTTGCATCCTTTGTGCAAGATGTGTATTGGCCGCCAATCAGTTGACAGAAAAAAGAGAGCACGGAATCCTTTACAGAGGTGACCACGCAGAGATATCAACAATGCTGAACAAAGCTTTGGATAATGATTTCATCGGAAACGTGATTGATGTTTGTCCGGTTGGCGCTTTGACGGACAGAACCGCCAGATTTGCAAGCAGAGTTTGGTTTACTAAGCCTTATAACGCCACTTGTAGTTGTACAAAATGCAGCGGAAAAGCGGTACTTTGGATGAAAGGTGATGAAGTGGTAAGAGTAACGGCCAGAAAAGACCAATATGGTGAAGTTGAGGACTGGATCTGTAACGAGTGTCGTTTTGAGAAAAAAGATACTGCACTTTGGAATATCGAAGGACCGAGACATATCGACAGACACTCTGTAATTTCTCTCAACCATTATGAGAAAAAAACAGACAGTTATAATGTTTTGGAAAACCCTGAGGCTAAAGAAATTGGCTTGAAAGACGAAAAAGAAATTGAAAAATTAGATAACGAGATCATTTAAGTTCTTCAATCTAATCAAATTTCAAATAAAAACTTATGGAATTAATTACATTCAAATTGATATTGGTACTTGCCCTGTTCTTGTTAGCATTAACAATTGCTGCATATTCTACCTGGGCAGAAAGAAAAGTTGCTGCAGTAATGCAAGATAGAATCGGCCCTAGCAAAGCCGGACCATTCGGATTACTGCAACCACTTGCCGATGGTGGAAAGTTTTTCTTTAAAGAAGATTTTACACCGGCCAATGCAGAGCGATTTCTTTTTATATTAGGACCTTCATTAGTCATGTTCATCTCTCTGATTACCGGAGCAGTAATTCCTTGGGGAAAAAGTCTGAACATTGGCGGAACGTCTTTCGATCTTCAGGTTGCCAATATAGACGTAGGTGTTCTTTACATCATTGGTATGGCTTCAATCGGAGTTTATGGAATTATGATCGGAGGCTGGGCTTCTAATAATAAATATTCTTTGATTGGCGCAATCCGTGCTTCTTCTCAGATGATCTCTTACGAATTGGCAATGGGACTAGCGCTTCTTTCTATCATTATGATGACAGGAAGTCTTGATCTTAAAGTCATTTCTGAATCTCAGGCTACAGGAAAACTTTGGGGATTATTCGAATTAGACGGAATGAACTGGAATATTTTCTATCAGCCATTAGCATTTTTGGTTTTCATTATTGCAGCTTTGGCAGAAACCAACAGACATCCTTTTGACTTGCCGGAATGTGAATCAGAATTAGTAACAGGATATTCTACAGAATATTCTTCTATGAAACTGGGATTGTATATGTTTGGAGAATATGTGAATATGTTCATTTCCAATGCATTTATGGTTGCTCTTTTCTTCGGAGGTTACAATTTCCCTGGAATCGAATGGGTTACTCAGAACTGGGGAGAAAATGCAGCAGGAATTCTAAGTATCGTAGCATTCCTTACAAAAACAATCATCGGAATTTTTATCTTTATGTGGATCAGATGGACACTTCCAAGATTCAGATATGACCAGTTGATGCACCTTGGGTGGAAAACTTTAATCCCATTGGCTTTGATAAACCTGATGATAACTGGTGCCGTAATTTTGGCATTCGGAAATTAATATTGAATATAAAATTAAGATAACAGACAAGATTAGTCTAGATCTAATGTCTAACATCTAACATCTATAATTAAATGAAACTTACTAACAGATCAAAAGTTGTTTCGAACAAGGAAATGACCCTTGCAGAAAAAATCTACCTTCCGGCGATATTCAAAGGAATGGGGATTACATTGAAGCACGCTGTCAGAAATATTGTAAAAGGTCCGCCAATCTATCCTTATCCGGAGGTTGACAAACCGAGAGCGGAAATATGGAGAGGACAACACGTTCTTAAAAGAGATGAAGAAGGAAGAGAAAGATGTACTGCTTGTGGGCTATGCGCAGTAGCTTGCCCCGCTGAAGCGATCACCATGACGGCAGCTGAAAGAACCAAAGACGAAAAAGATCTTTACAGAGAAGAAAAATATGCCTCAATCTATGAAATAAATATGTTGAGATGTATCTTCTGCGGTATGTGTGAAGAAGCATGCCCAAAATCTGCAATCTATCTTACCGACAGGCTGGTAGATGTGGAAACCAACAGAGGTTCTTTTATCTATGGTAAGGACAAACTGGTAGAAAAAATAAATGAAAGGATTGACATTACCACAAGACAATCTGAGAAACAAAAAAATGCAGTAAAATAATGGATCAGTTTTTATTTTTCTTAGTAGCATTTTTAGCTATTGCAAGTGCTGTTTATTTTGTATTCGCAAGAAATCCTTTGTATGCAATCCTGTCACTTATTGTCACAATGTTCTCTATCGCGGGAATGTATATTCTTCTTAATGCACAATTTTTGGGAATTGTTCAGATCATTGTTTATGCAGGAGCGATTATGGTATTGTTTCTTTATATCCTGATGATGCTGAACTTGAATAAAGAGGATGAAAGCAAAAAAGCAAATCTTCCGAAATTCATCGGTATTTTTTCTGTTTGCATTTTATTTGTAGGAATGTTAGGTGCTTACAAAGGTCTTACCGGAAAAACAACCGCTGCTGAAAGTATTGATAACTCGGTAGGTTTGACGAAAAACCTGGGAAGATTATTGTTTAATGAATATGTATTACCATTCGAATTGGCATCGATTCTGATTTTAGCAGGAATCGTTGGCGCTGTTCTTATCGGTAAAAAAGATTTATAAGATTATGGGAGACGTGAATACATTTATACAACAGGTGCCTTTGGAATATTTCATCATTCTGAGTACCGTTTTATTTTGCCTTGGTGTTTTGGGAGTTTTGCTTCGTAAAAATGCTATCGTGATTTTGGGATGTGTAGAATTGATGCTTAACTCCGTAAATCTTTTATTAGCAGCTTTCTCTGCTTACAAAGGTGATGGTAACGGACAGCTTTTGGTTTTTTTCATCATGGTAGTTGCTGCAGCAGAAGTAGCTGTAGGTTTGGCAATTATCGCAATGATGTACAGAAATACCAGATCTGTAGACGTCAGTATTTTTAATAAATTAAGAGGATAAGAAAGGAATGGAAAATTTAGTTTACGCAATTGTACTTTTACCTTTAGCCGGATTCCTGATTAACGGGCTTTTTGGGAAAAACCTTCCGAAAGTGTTTGTTGGAGGATTGGCAACTTTGGTGGTTTTCGCTTCGTTTATTATCACAACAAGTATATTTTTAGGATTCAAAAGTGACAGCGCACCGGTTGTTGTTAAAGCTTTTGAATGGTTCCGGGTGAATGGTATTCAGGTTAATTTTGGATTCCAGATTGATCAGTTATCATTAATGATGGTCATGATTATAACAGGAATCGGATCATTGATCCACCTCTACTCCATTGGCTATATGAGCCACGACAAAGGATTTTATAAGTTTTTCACTTACCTTAATCTGTTTATTTTCTCGATGTTGCTTTTGGTTCTAGGAAGCAACTATCTGATCTTATTTATTGGTTGGGAAGGTGTAGGACTTTGTTCATACCTATTGATTGGATTCTGGTATACCAACGAAGATTATGGAAAAGCTGCAAGAAAGGCTTTCATCATGAACCGTATCGGTGACCTAGGATTATTAATCGGTATTTTTGCAATCGCTGCACAAGTTAACGCTATCGATTATCTGAGTGTTGCTGAAAATTCATCAAAATTCGCTTTAGACAGCAGTGCGATCATTTTCATCACAGTAAGTTTATTTATCGGAGCTGTTGGTAAATCTGCACAGATCCCGTTATTCACTTGGTTACCGGATGCGATGGCAGGTCCAACACCGGTTTCCGCTTTGATCCACGCTGCAACAATGGTAACAGCGGGTGTATATTTAGTAGTAAGAAGTAATTTCTTATTCTCATTAGCACCTTCAACATTAAATTTAATTTTATTCATAGGAATTGCAACATCTTTGGTTGCTGCTTTTATTGGACTGAGACAAAACGATATCAAAAAAGTATTGGCGTATTCTACGGTTTCTCAGTTAGGATTTATGTTCATTGCTTTAGGTGCCGGAGCTTACACAACCGGAATGTTCCATGTAATGACACACGCCTTCTTCAAAGCATTGTTATTCTTAGGAGCCGGCTCTGTGATCCACGCTATGAGCGGTGAACAGGATATGCGTTTCATGGGAGGACTGAGAAAGAAAATCCCTGTAACTTACTGGACTTTCCTGATCGGAACATTAGCAATTACAGGTATTCCACCCTTGTCTGGTATGGTTTCTAAAGACGAAATCTTAACGCACATCTATGCAAAAAGCCCGCTTCTTTGGGGATTAACATTATTCAGTGCTGCATTGACGGCTATCTATATGTTCAGATTGTTGTTTCTGACTTTCTTTGGAGAGTTCAGAGGAACCGAAGAACAAAAGCATCATTTGCACGAGAGTCCGGCTGTAATGACAATTCCGTTGATTGTTTTGGCAATTCTTTCCGTTGTAGGTGGATTTATCAATCTTCCGCACTTTATCGGACATGGACATTTCCAGAAACTAGCACATTGGCTGGAGCCGATCTATGTTTACGATATCGAAACTCCGGAAATTCCTTTTGCAACAGAAATGATACTGCTGGCCGTAACCGTAATTATGGTTGTGGTGATTTTCTTCGCAGTAAAAGCAATTTATGTTACCAAAAAGAAAAATGCTCTACCTGAAGAAAGCTACACCGGCTGGGAAAAATTGTCTGCAAGAAAATTATTTATCGATGAGATTTATAATGCGATGATTGTAAGGCCTTTTGAAGAAGCCGGAAAAGCTGCAGCAATGTTTGATAAAGCGGTTCTTGACCCAATTGTGAATTTCATTGGATTGGGAGCACAGGATTCCGGAAGGGCTGCAAAAAGACTTCAGAACGGAAACGTAGAAAACTATGTGTTGATTATGTCATTGGCCATAGGAATTGTATTGATTGTTAACTTTTTATTGAAATAATAATGTCCTGTTTACTATTTACATTATTACTTTTACCTCTCGTAGGTTCGGGTTTACTATTTTTCTGGAAAAATAATTCCAGCAAATATATTGCATTGGCTTTTGCTTTTGCAGAGATGTTTATCGCATTTTATATGTTGGGGAATTTCGATTTCCATCCAACTGTAGATGCGCCATTACAATATGAAATCGCCTATCCGTGGTCTAGCTATATAAAAAGCAGCTTCAATTTTGGAATTGATGGAATGAGTATGTTAATGGTTATCCTGACTAATGTTCTTGTTCCTTTAATTATTTTATCGTCTTTCAATGAAAAGAAAGCTTATCCTAATTCCTTCTACGCATTGATCTTATTAATGCAATTTGGTTTGTTAGGCGTATTCACTTCATTAGACGGATTATTATTCTACATCTTCTGGGAAGTAACTTTGATCCCTATCTGGTTCATCGCCGGACTTTGGGGGCAGGAAGACAAGAGAATCAAATTCACTACAAAATTCTTTGTATATACATTCGTAGGATCATTGTTCATGCTGATTGGCTTAATCTACGTTTACAATCAATCAGCATCTTTTGCACTGACGGATCTTTATAATGCAACTTTGAACACCAATGAGCAAACGGTTATCTTCTGGTTTATTTTCTTTGCTTTTGCAGTGAAATTACCGGTGTTCCCTTTCCATACATGGCAGCCTGACACTTATACTTATTCTCCGACACAAGGATCAATGTTGTTATCGGGGATTATGTTGAAAATGGCGGTTTACGGTGTTTTAAGATATTTGTTGCCAATCACACCTTTAGCCATTGCCGGAATCTCGGGCGAAATTGTAATTATCCTTTCTGTCATCGGTATTATCTATGGTGCACTGATCGCAATGATTTCTACCGATAGCAAGAGACTGATTGCTTTTTCATCTCTTTCACACGTTGGTTTGATTGTAGCAGGGATTTTTGCTTCTGCAGTTGTCACAATGAGAACAGGATTGACTTTCGAAGGCGGACAAGGTGCAATGGTACAGAGTTTTGCTCACGGGATCAACGTAGTTGGATTGTTCTACTGTGCAGACATTCTTTATAAAAGATTCAAAACAAGAGATATCCGTAAAATGGGTGGTTTGGCAAAAGTAGCACCTAAATTCGCCATCTTGTTTATGATTATCTTGTTGGGAGCAACCGGAGTTCCACTAACAAACGGATTTATCGGGGAATTCATCTTATTGAAATCTGTTTTTGCCTACAACTACATTATGGCAGTTCTTGCCGGATTAACATTGATTCTCTGCGCAGCTTACATGTTAAGATTCTACGGAAAAGCAATGTTCGGAAAAGGCGATGAAGCGGTTTTAGCAACAACCAAAGATATCAGCTCCGTTGAGTTTTCGGTATTAGCTAGTTTAGCAGTATTTGTAATTGCATTGGGAGTTTATCCGCAACCTATTATAGAAATGGTAAGTAATTCATTGGTTTTCATCTACAAATCAATGTTATAATAAATTGATATTTTAAGAAATGAGTGTTTTAATAGTTTTATTCCTTACGGCAGTTCTTGTATTATTTTCGGGCGTTTTCGAGAAAGGAAAATATGCAAGATATATAGGGATTTTAGGATTAATCGTTGGTTTATATTTCAGCTTTCTTCCGGATTGTGAGTTTTTTGCTCAGTATAAAGCAATGTATGAATACGGATACAATGCTGCTTTGTTTACAAAAATATCAATTGTTGTTACTTTATTTTTATTCTTTTTAGGAGGATTTGCATTCAGTAATCACAGAAGTCATCAGTCAGAATTATATTCCTTAATGTTATTCGCACTTTGCGGAGGTATTGTATTATTCGGATATCAGAATTTAGTAACATTATTTATCGGAATCGAGATATTATCCATTCCTTTATACGTAATGGCCGGCGCCAACAAAACCGACCTCAGATCCACAGAAGCCTCTATGAAATATTTCCTAATGGGAGCATTTGCAACAGGATTTCTTTTATTTGGAGTAGCTTTGGTTTACGGCAGCGTAGGAAGCTTTGATCTTTATGCTATTCATGATTTTGCAATCAACAATCCCAAAAATCTGATGTTGATCATGGGCTCTATTTTGATGTTGTCAGCATTGGCATTCAAAGTATCATTAGCGCCTTTCCATATGTGGAGTCCAGATGTATATCAAGGTTCACCGTCACTGATTACCGCTTTTATGGCATCTGTCGTAAAGATTTCCGGATTCTTTGCCTTGTTCAAATTGATGACCATCGGTTTTAACGGAATCGCAGGCGACTGGATTAATATATTAGGCGTCTTCATTATTCTGACTTTACTCTTGGCAAACGTAATGGGATTGGTTCAGACCAACGCCAAAAGAATGTTGGCCTACTCATCTGTTTCACATGCAGGATATATCGCTTTGATCTTTTTCGGACTTAACAATTTTTCGACTTACATCTTAGGCTTTTACCTTTTCGCTTATTCATTAGCAACAGTTGGGGTTTTCATCAGTCTGATCTGGGTAGAGAAAATAAAAAAAGAAACATCGTTTGCAGCATTCAATGGTTTAGGTAAAAGAGAACCGTTGTTAGCAGTCGTTTCAACAATCTCGATGCTATCGATGGCAGGTATTCCTTTGACAGCAGGTTTCATCGGAAAATTAGGAATCTTCAACCAGGCGATTGCAGGCGGCTCAAGTTTCCTTGTACTGATTGCAGTTCTGGGTTCGGCATTAAGTATCGCTTACTACTTGAGATTGATTATCGCAATGTTTTTCTACAAAGAAGATAACTTTCATAATACAGAAAGAGCGAGCATTACTTACAACATTGTTTCCGTAGTTATTATTCTCGCTTTGGTTTCGATGGGAATCGTCCCTGATCTGTTCGCCAAACTTTTCGGATTATAGAAAATTAAAATATAAAAAACCTGATTCAACTGAGTCAGGTTTTTATTTTTAATTCATTCTTAAATACTTCTACTCTCTTCTCTCAAATTCATTTGGGCGCCTTTGTCCGCGCTCCACTCCCGCTTTTTTGTTTATTGCGGAGAAAATAGTATTTCAATAGAAACATTCAGCAACCGCAATAACAAAAAGAGCTCCGTTCAGCTCGGGGCGCGCTTCGCACAAAAGAAGTTTATAGTTTCAAATCGAACTTTTGTCTATATTTCTAACATCAAGTTTCATTAAAAAAACTTAATTTTATTCAAAATTATTTATCAATGAAGAGATTATTAATGTTTTTCTGTTTTATGGTCGTCGGATGGAGTTTGGCGCAAACATCTTCCGTTGAACAAAATTTTACCAAAAAAGAAGTTTATATCCCTATGCGCGATGGTACAAAGCTGTTCACAATCATTTATATCCCAAAGGATATTTCCAAAAGCAACAAATATCCGATCATTATGAACAGGACTTGTTACAGTGTTGCACCGTACGGCGAAACTAATTTCAGAAAAAAGTTGAGTCCTAATCCTTTCATCGAAAAAGAAAAATACATCTTCGTTTTTCAGGACGTTCGCGGACGATATATGAGCGAGGGCACTTTTACCAATATGACGCCGCAAGTTGATCACAAAACCAAAAAAGATGTGGACGAAAGCACTGATACTTATGACACTGTGGATTGGCTGGTAAAAAATGTTCAAAATAATAACGGAAAAGTCGGGCAATATGGAACTTCCTATCCTGGATTTTATACAGCTGCAGGAACTTTAGCCAACCATCCTGCTTTAGTAGCATCTTCACCACAGGCACCTATTTCAGATTTTTGGTTTGATGATTTTCACCACAACGGCGCTTTTCTGATGAGCTATTTCAAAACTTTCCCTGTATTTGGTGTACAGAAAACAAAACCTGAGAAAGAATCTTGGTTTGCTGATAAAATGATAAAACCAACTTCTGATGACGGCTATCTTTTCTATAAAAATATGGGAACGTTGAAAGAAGGTGTTGATAAATATTACAAAGACAACTTCTTTATGCAGGAAGTTGTCAATCACCCAAACTATGATGACTTTTGGAAAAAAAGAGATCTTTTACCTCACCTCAGGAACATCAGTCATGCTGTAATGATAGTTGGTGGTTGGTTTGACGCAGAAGATCTTCGCGGACCATTGGAAATTTATAAAACTATTGAAAAAAATAATCCAAAAGCTAAAAACACAATTGTTATGGGACCGTTTTCACATGGCGGCTGGAATGTAGAAGCCGGAAAACATTTTCATAACGACATCTATTTTGGAGATAGTTTAGCAACTTTTTACCAAAAAAATATAGAGCAGCCATTTTTTCATCATTATCTGAAAGAAGACTCCAGGACAGCAGCTAAACTGCCGGAAGCTTATATGTTTGATACCGGGAAAAAAGAATGGAAACAGTTTGATAACTGGCCACCAAAGCAAACTGAAAAACAAACTTATTATATGAATTCAACGGGAAATCTTTCTGTAAAAGGAGATAACCCGAAAACATTTTCCGTTTATGTTTCCGATCCCAACAGGCCTGTTTTAAGTAGTGAAAACTATAAGGATATGAACAATTTCACTCCCAAAAATTATATGAGCGAGGATCAGCGTTTTGCAAGTTACAGATCGGACGTCGTGACCTATACAACAGAAGTTTTGGAGAATGACATGACATTAGCAGGAGAAATTCTGACAAAATTAAAAATCGCTTCTTCATCCACTGATGCAGATTTTATTGTAAAATTAATCGATGTTTATCCTGCTGATGAAAAAGCTAATCCTGATAAGCCCGGTGTGGTCTATGCCAATTATCATCAATTGGTAAGAAGTGAAATAATGCCGGCAAGATTCCGCAACAGTTTTGAAAAACCGGAACCTCTTATACCAAATAAAGGGGTAACTATTGATGTTAAATTGCAGGATGTTCTTCATACCTTCAAAAAAGGACATAAAATACAAATCCAGGTTCAGAGCACCTGGTTTCCGCTAATGGCAATTAATCCTCAGAAGTTTTTGGAAAATCCTTATCTGGCTACAAAAGATGATTATGAAAGAGCAGAAATCAAGGTTTCAAGCGGAAGTACTATAGAATTTGAAGTTTTAAAATAAAACAAAAAATCACAAACCTAGGTTTGTGATTTTTTTATAGTTTTTTTTAAAACTTCTGAAGCAATTTCGTAAGATCTCAATTTTTTTTCAAAGTCATAGATATTACCCGAAACGATAATCTCATCGGGGCGATAATCTTTGGCAAATTTTCCTAATTTTTCTTTTAGAGTTTCTGCATCGCCTACAAAAGTTTTAGCGGCCATTCTGTTAAGATGCACTGCAACTTCATCTGAGATGTCTGCTAATTCGGTTTCTTCCGGAGGTAAAAGCGGTTGTCTCTGATCTGTCAGAATATTAACAAATGCCTGGAAATGTGATGTGGACAAATAATGTGCTTCATCGACAGTTTCTCCTGCAATAATATTGATACAAACCATTACATAAGGCTCATCCAGGAATTCAGAAGGCTGAAAATGTTCTCTGTAAATTTCCAGGGCAACTTCCAGCTGAGAAGGCGCGAAATGAGCTGCAAATGCATAGGGCATTCCTAGTTTCGCAGCCAGAAAAGCCGAATCTGTAGAGCTTCCAAGAATATAAATCGGAACATCTGCTCCCTCTCCGGGAATTGCTCTGACTTTGGATCCCGAATTTTCTTCTGACATATACTTCTGAAGTTCTCTGATATGGAACTCGAAATTATAATTCGGAGTAAAATTGTTACCTCGCAAAGCTGTTGCAGTCAGCATATCTGTTCCGGGCGCTCTTCCAAGTCCCAAATCTATTCTGCCGGGAAATAATCCGTCCAAAGTTCCAAACTGTTCTGCAACGGACAGAGTGGAATGATTCGGAAGCATTATTCCACCAGAACCTACTCTTATTGACTGAGTTTGTGATGCAATATGTCCAATCAGGATAGAAGTTGATGCGCTTGCTACGTTAGGAAAGTTGTGATGTTCTGAAAACCAATATCGGGTAAAACCTAATTTCTCTGCTAGCTGTGCCGATTTAACAGATTTTTCAAAAGTTGTATTGATATCATCTCCTTTGACAATCGTTGCCAAATCCAGAATTGAATATTTTATGGCCATAATTCAAAAATTTATACAATTGTTTAACTCAAAAAACAAACCAATAACAGAATTGTAAAAATAATTGGAAATTTTGTCAGCCTATATTTATTTACTGAATTTTTCACAATCAATTGAAAAAATCGTTAGATTTGTTTTAATAAACTATTAAAAACAATAAACAAATGGTATCAACTACTTCAAAATTTGTTGCCGAAATGATCGGTACAATGGTTCTAGTATTAATGGGTTGCGGAAGCGCGGTAATTGCAGGTGCGGACGGCACAACCGGCGTCGGACTTCTGGGGATTTCCTTTGCATTTGGTTTAAGCGTCGTCGCAATGGCTTATGCTATCGGGCATATCTCCGGATGTCATATCAATCCTGCGATTTCTCTGGCAATGGTTGCCGCTGGCAGAATGAAATTAGGAGAAGCTTTGTATTACATTGTTGCTCAGATCATCGGAGCAATTATTGGTGCAGGAATCCTTTATGTCATTTTCACCAATCATCCTGGCGCTGAATTAGGCCCTTGGGCTTTGGGTTCTAATGGTTGGGGAACAGGTTATCTGGATGAATATACAACTGTAGCAGCTTTGGTTGCTGAGTTTGTTTTTACGTTTATCTTTTTAATGGTAATCCTCGGTTCTACCTCTACAAAAAACATCCACGGTGGTTTTGCTGGTCTGGCAATTGGGCTTTCTCTGGTTCTGATTCATATTGTTGGAATTAAAATCACAGGTGTTTCTGTGAATCCTGCAAGAAGTATTGGCCCTGCTATTTTCGCTGGTGGAGAAGCACTTTCACAACTTTGGCTGTTTATTGTAGCGCCGGTTTTAGGTGGAGTTTTTGCTGCTTTCACTTATAATTTATTGATCGAAAAACCAGAAAAGGTTTAAAAAATAGAAATTTAACTTTAATAGATCCTGTCAACATTGGCAGGATTTATTTTTTGTTTTGAATACCGAAAGGAGTTTTAAAAATTAATTCTTCCTTTTTTCCTTTCAGTTCAAATTTTTTGATGAGAAGACTTCTAGCCATATTCCTCATAAATTGATCTTTGTCACAAAGTTTCCAATAAGAATCTTCGTGAATCATTTTTGGTTCCCGAATTTTATAAAAAGTAGTTTCCCAATTATCTTCGTCGTGGTAAAACTCAATAATGCCAGAATGTTCCGGAATATCTTTATGATCAATCATTCCCATTGGCAGCAAAAAACTGAATGAATTACAGATATAATCGCCGCAACCAATCTTATCGTGCTTCAGAAACTTTTCACCGGATTTTTGATTGGTATAGAATTTTTTGAAATCGTTTTTAAAATCAGACTTTGACAATTTGATTTCAATCTCGTGACTAAAACCCGAATTATTAATCAATAAAATATCGGCTTCCCAATCGGAATGAAAAAAATTAGTCAATACAATTTCCTTATCAAAATCACAATTAGCAGTGACGAAAGCGTGAACCAGTTCTTCTATTTTCAACATCAATCCAAACTTTAATAATTACGAACTGTAACGTGATAACAGCTTTGTTGTTTCTCTTTGATATAAAAGATTTTTCCAAGATTTTTATATTCTTCCAAGACTTTTTCCAATTCTTTTTCCAATTTTGGATTGACTTTCAACTTGTGATCAAAACGGACATATGAGATATCAAACGCTGCTCCATAATTATGAGAACTGATTCCCAGAGATGCATTGGAATTCACTTTTCTTAATCTGCATTGATCTTCCAAAGTCCTTGTGACAGATGAAACAACGAAGAAACTTTTGGTATCTGTAGCAAATTTGTTTGCCATTTTTTCCAAAGTAGTTCTTGCCTTCTTAACCAAATATGGACGACTATATTCTAGGGCTTGCAATCTGTAACCTCTTGATTTTTTCTTTATTTTAACAAATTTGCCTTTAGCAATATATTTATCAACTGATTTGGTATCTTCCAGAATATTGATACCGAAATTTTGAGAAGCCAACAAATGTGGTTTATATAATTCTGTAGGTTCTACTTTCAGAACGGTTTTCAGATCATAACATTTCTGTGATTTGAAAAAAGAAAAACACAATAATAATATCAACGATAAAAATCTCATTAAAAATGATATTTAGATTAGTCAAAAATTGTGTTTTTAAAAATTAAATTTAAATAAAATTTAGGAAACCAAAAGGCTGCATCCACGAATATCAGAATGATCGATTCTACCAAGCACCTGAAATGCCCCATTCTTAACATTTCCCAAATCCTGGGTAGCAATGAAGGAACAGGAATGCCAGTTTGCCAAATCAATAATGTTAATCGCTCCGGTTTTTCCATCATCAACATAAGAAAAAGGATCTTCCGTATTTCTGACAAGAATTCGCATCCAATTTGGACTTTTATAAATGTTGTCACCTAAGGAATAAGCCTGAGATAACAATTCCGTCATAGAATATTCTGAATAAATATTTTCTGTGTTAAAACCATTTTGAAAAATTTTCAGCAGTTCGTCCTTCGTCATTTCTTCTTTTCGTCCTTTCATACCGCCCGTTTCTATGACAGTTACAGAGTTTGAAAATTGGAGTGTTTTAGAGTTTGAGTTGCAATAATCTAAGAAATCCAGTAATGCAAAAGATACTCCGAAAAGAATGATTTTTTTATCCGTTAAAGTTTGAAGCAAATCAAACAATTCCTGGTGATTGTAAAGAAAATAATCATTTTCTGGTTGATTGGATTTTTTCATCAGATAATCCACCATATAGATCAAAGACGAATGTGGATTCTCGGAATAGTTAGGAAGCAATCCTAAGAAAATGTAATCTTCCGGCTTGCCAATAAATTGTTCAAAACTTTTATAGATGCTCTCTTCGTAAAGAGAAAAATCAGCAATATAATGTTTGGAACGATTCATCTGTGTTGTTCCGGAACTTTGAAAATAACTCTCAGCTCCAGAAATTTTATCCAAAACCAAATGATTTTTAAACATCTCAATTGGGAGAAACGGAATATCAGAAACTTGATTAATCGACAAAGGATTGATGTTCAGATAGTCCACAAACTTTTTGTAAACTTCTACATTGTCGTATTGGTATAAAAAGGTTTCCAGGCAAGCTAGCCGGAAATCTTCTTCTGTTTGGATTTCAAAAATAGTCTGCTTCATTTTTTTCAATTCAACTTTTGAATTAATCTTCAAATTTTTTCAGATCAAATTGTTCGCCATCAAAAACGCCATAAGTGAAATAGGAAATCCAGTCGCCAAGATTGATATATTTGGCCTCATTTTCCAAATCCAAAACCATAGGCAAGTGGCGATGACCGTAAACAAAGTAGTCTATTTTTTCAGTTTTCAGTTTTTCTTTGGAATAAAGAATCAAAAACTCTTTATCCTCACCTAAAAATGCTTTGTCTTCGTCACCTGAAATCAATTTGTTTTTCTGAGACATATAATTTGCTATTCTCATCGCAATATCAGGGTGAAGCCAGCGAAATGCCCATTGAGCAGCAGGATTAGTAAAGACTTTTTTCATCCTTTTGTAGCCCTTGTCGCCTGGTCCAAGCCCGTCGCCATGAGCCAGAAGTAATTTTTTTCCGTTGACTTCGTAATATCTTTTTTCAAAAAAAACGGGAACGCCTAATTCTTCTTCGAAATAGTTCTTCATCCAAAGATCATGATTTCCTACAAAAAAATAAATATCAATCCCAGAATCCTTCAGTTCAGCAATTTTCCCTAAAACCCGGATATAGCCTTTCGGAACAACGTGTTTCCACTCGTGCCAGAAATCAAAAAGGTCACCCATCAAAAATAGAACCTGCGCATCTTTTTTGACAGAATCCATCCAACGAATAAATTTATCCTCACGTTTTTTACTCTCAACAGCATTGGGAATCCCAAAATGCTGATCAGACGCGAAGTAAATCTTCTTTCCGGGATTGAGATCAATTTTCATAAAATCTGGATTAAATTGATTAATCAAAATCAGGATGATTGTTGTTTTTATCTCGTTTGTAAAACCACATCCCTATTGCTAAACCTATCACTGCTGCAAATGCCGTCATAAATGCTCTGGATAATTTGTCCGGCGCATCGTTTCCCAAATAATTCATAAGAAATATGATAATGAAGGTGATAAGTCCGAAAACAATATATTTTGGTTTAAAATTCATAATCTTAAAGTTTATATGAAATCATAATCCCTCCTTTGAAGGGAACAATTTCTCCGCTTTTATCCCAGTTTTCTACTCTGTCATATCTATTTTCCTGAGTCTCTGGAAGATATTCTACATAACCTTTGTAAAAACCTTGCTGAGAACCAATCCCTAAGAAAATATCCATGTTCCAACGGTTTCCAATTTGAAATTGGTAACCTGTTGTTATTCCAAACATGTATGAAAATCCTTTTTGGTAAAGCTCATTAAATTTATAAGGAGTTACTTCCCCTTCTTTAGTAACATATATATCTTCTTTCCAATAATTCCATTTTTGGATATTAAAGACTCCGAAACCTACACTTGCTCCCAAATACCAATGTTTAAAAGCCTGATCAAAATAATATCGCCCTTCTATAGTTGCAATACCAAATAAGGCCTGATGTCCAGCAAAGGATTTCCAGGGAGAAATAAATAAATCAGCCTGACCAGTTATATGCTCCGAGAAACCGCGTTCCACACCTACATTTAGTATTCCTATAGGGAGAAACAAGGCATTGGCTTTGATATAAGTTTCATTTTTTTGAGCAAAACTAAAAGTTGCGATGCTTACTAAACCAAGCAGAAAAAGTTTTTTCATCATTATTTTTTGTTCAGAATTTCATTCATTTTTTTGGCATCCTTGTTTTCTTCTTTTGCGAAGTTAGCTGCCATTCCTGCGAACATTTTAGCTTCTTCTTTTTTCCCTAATTTATCATATAATGTTGCCAAAATACTTGTAGAATCATAGCTTTCCTGCGACATTACCACTTTTTCTGCCCAGCGAGCAGCTGTTTGCAATGCAATTCTATCTGTCGATTTTTCAGCGAGTGTACTAGCGGCACCTAACAATTCATTGTTATTGAATTCGTCCGGATTCTTGTAATATTCCAACGCGGTTTTCTCGTAAGCAGGGAAATTCTCGTGTGCTGAATAATAATTTAATTTATAGATATTCAGACTTTTTATCAACTCATCTTTTGGAAATAATCCTTCACCATCTTTCAGAACTTTGGAATCATCGATTGTTTTCGTTTTTTCGTTAGTTGCAGAAGTGACGAGTTTCATCAACTTGAGATAATTATCAAACTGTTTATAATTATTTTCAGGAAGCAGCTCTGTAATCGCAGCCTTGTTTGCCACGAAAACTTTATAATTAGCGTCATCAACAGATTGTGTAAAATTCAGAAGCGCATTAACTTCTTCACCGGAAAATGATTTATCTTTTTTATTTGAAAAATATTTTTCTGACGCTTGTTTTGCCAGAACAGGGTCTTTGCTTGCATAAAGACTGATGAAATTAAGTAAGCCGGCCTGGTCTAATTTTCCTTTCAGGAATTCGTCTTTCAGGTTGGTATTGACCAACTGCGGATTGTTATTTTTCTTTCCCAGTTCCAGGAATTCTTCTGACTTTATATAGCCTAATTCCTTACCAACAACCTCGCCTTCAGCGTTAAGGAACAAAAAAGTCGGGTAACTTCTGACACCGTATTTCATAGCCAGTTCCTTTCCTTCGCCTTTTTCCATATCGATTCTTACATTGATGAAATTTTTGTTGTAAAAATCAGCAACATTCTTATCTGTGAAAACATTTTTCTCCATCAGCTTGCACGGTCCGCACCAGGACGCATAAGCATCCATAAAAACAAGTTTCTTTTCAGTCTTGGCTTTGGCTAGAATTGATGCAAAGTTGGATTCTTCAAATTTGATGGACTGCTGAGAAAAAACCAGCTGGAAAACGAATAATATAAAGAAAAATGATATTTTGTTCATCCTGAAAATAAATCGAATTATCTTGCGAAGATAACTATAATATAGAAATTGACCGAGATACAAGCCGAAAGTTTTAATTTTTTAACTTTGCAAATCTCTGGGTAGACTTTCAGATAATAGACTGATAGAAATTAGACTTTAAAAGTTGGTCTCTATTGGTATTGCAAAGTTGGTTAGTATGTAGAATGTTTCAACTTTGCGAAGCGCAGCCCGACTTGAGCGGAAATCCTTTTTACGCAAAGTAATGGAGTGAAAAGATTGACTACGTCGAACCAATTCGTTAGGTTTGGGAGCGGAAGGCGGAAATAGCTGCCAAAAAAAATTAATTTTATTGATATTAAAATATGAGGAAATTATCCTTGCTTTTTACGAAAGATGGTTTGCAGTGGCAGATTTCTAAGTCCAGAAAAGTTCTGGAGGAAAAAATCTTTCTGAAAAATGAAGAAACACCGGAAAATCTGGTTGAAGAAAAACTGAACGAAGTTTTGGCTTCCGAAAAATTTTCTGAAATCTCCGTGATTTCTGCCATCAATCACTTTTCAATTGTTGAAGAAGGTTTTGACCAGCACAATTTGGGTTATGACTTGATTTCCTACAACGCCGACGTAAAGAGAGATTCTGAGGAACTGATGTTGTCTGTGAACAAAAAATTCGGGATTCAGTTTTATTATAGTTTTCCGAAAGATTTTTATCAGAAAATAAAGCAATTAGAAGTTCCGACGCATTTCAATTTTTCTGGTGAAAAGTTCCTGAATTCTCTGAACGTGAAAAACCGAAAAGAAATCCATGTGAATCTTTATCATCAGCAGGCAGAATTTTTCGCTATTGAGAATAAAAAAGTGATTCTTTATAACAATCTGGACGCGGCCTCGGAAGTTGATTTTCTGTATTTCATTATGTTTACGTTAAGTAAAATCGATTTTGGAATTTCTGAAACCTATTTCTACATCTATGGTGAGACAACTGAAAATGAGACTTTTATTTCAGAAATGCAGAAATTTGTATCTAATTTGAAGATTATCTTTGACAATCTTCACAAAAAGAACTTCCTTCTGAATTAAAATGAACTACAGAATTGTTAAGTACAAAGATTCTCACAAGACAGAGATCCTCTCTGTTTGGGAACAATCCGTAAAAGCAACACATCATTTTTTGATGGAATCTGATTTTGAGCAATACAAAAAGATTCTGCAGAATTTCGATTTCAAAGACCTTGATGTTTTTTGTCTGGAAGAAAATGAAAAAGTTGTAGGCTTTATCGGCATCCATTCAGAAAAAATAGAAATGCTTTTCCTTAACCCGGATTATATCGGAAAAGGATTAGGCAGACAGTTAATTGATTTTGCGTTTTCGAATTTTGATATTCGCTATGTTGATGTCAATGAACAAAATCCAAAGGCAACAGAATTCTACCAGAAAATAGGATTCGAAATCTTTGACAGAAGCGAGAAAGACGATTTGGGAAAACCTTATCCAATTCTCAAAATGAAACTTAAAAAATAGAAAAATGTACAGAATCATATCCGGAAAATGGAAAGCTAAGAAAATTGCAGCGCCAAAAAATTTCGATGTAAGACCAACAACCGACTTTGCAAAAGAAGCTTTATTTAGCATCATTGATAACAAATATGACCTTGAGTTTTGCTCAGTTCTAGACTTGTTTGCAGGAATTGGTTCGATAACTTTGGAATTTGCTTCCCGCGATTGTCAGGACATTACTTCTGTTGAACTGAATCCAAAACACGCAGGATTTATCAATTCTACAGCCAACGAATTGGATATGGGATTGCAAGTCAATATCCAAAGAGCAGATGTTTTTGAATGGCTTAAAAAGAAAAGAAATCACGACAAAAAGTACGAAATCATTTTCGCTGATGCACCTTTCGAAACGGAAGAAAAAAAATACAATGAATTAATTGATTTGGTTCTGAATAACGAATTATTGAAACCCAACGGCGTTTTCATTCTGGAACATCAGAGCAGACTAAAATTCTCTCATCCAAACTTGAAAGACACAAGAAAATACGGGAATGTAAGTTTTTCTTTCTTTGAAAGTCAGCCGATTTCTGAATAAAACTACAATGATATGAGGAATTTCAACATCAGATTACTAATGATTTTCGTTCTGTTTTTCAGTTTGAAAATCTCTGCGCAGAATTCTTACATCAACCAATATAAATCATTGGCAACTGAACTTTCTCAGGAATTTGGGATTCCAACAACTGTTATTCTTTCTATTGCATATATGGAAACCGGCGGTGGTACGAGTTCCGCTTGTAAAGTCCTGAACAACCACTTTGGAATGACCGGAAAAAATGATATCAACAGTTCCCGATTCAAAAGTTTTACAGATTCCAAAGCTTCTTATCAAGCTTTTTGCGAATGGGTTTCGAAAAGAAAATTCTATGAAAAACTAAAAGGTTCGCAAAATCACAACGAATGGTTTGTTGCCATTGCTTCCTCCGGATATTCTACAAAACCTGCGGAATGGAAGCAAAAACTGAACATTGTAATGAAGAAAATCGGATTATAATCAGTTCTGAACCATAATCTTATCACAGTCCTTAACCGCTTCATTTCCCCAATCGCAAATCGAACGCAGGACAGGAATCAAAGTTTTTCCAAATTCTGTCAAAGAATATTCTACCATTAGCGGTGGTTTTTGCGTGTAAACTTTTCGCTCGATAATTCCGTCATCTTCCAGTTGTTTCAACTGCAGACTCAAGGTTCTTTCCGTGATTGTCGGGATTTCTTTCCTGATTTCATTATAACGTTTCGTTCCCATTGCAAGATGAATGAGAATCACAGCTTTCCATTTTCCTCCGATGAAACGCATTGTAACACTAGTTCCGCAAGGAAATTTTTTATTATCGATTAAAAACATATACTATCATTATTGACCGTTATTGCAAAGTTAAGAAACACTACTTATTTTTGCAACTATAAAATTGATAGTATAAAATTATGGAAACATTTCTTAACAAAATGCAGAAAAGATACACTGTAAAAAAGTATAATTCTGAAGGAAAACTTGATAACGAAATTAAAGAACAATTGAAATCGATTCTACATTTGAGTCCTTCATCAATCAACAGTCAGCCTTGGAAATTTACTTTTGTAGAAGATTCAGACGCGAAGTCAGAGTTTGCTGAAGTTTCTTATTTCAACAAAGAAAAAATCAATGACAGTAAGCTTTTAGTCGTTTTTCAGGTTTTGAAAAATGTTGAAGATTTTGAAAAGCAAATCGAGCGAAATTTACCCGAAGGTTCTATAGAATATTACAACAAAATGATAAAACCGCACGGCGAAGATTACACAAAAAGCTGGATGTCACATCAGGTTTATCTTGCGTTAGGTGTTTTGTTGAGCGCTTGTGCGCAAATGGAAATCGATTCTACACCAATGGAAGGTATTGAAATCTCAAAATATGATGCTATTTTGAATAATGAAAAATACACAACGTTGTTCGCTGTCGCAATTGGTGTAAGAGATGAAAATGATTTCAATCAACCGAAACTTAAAGCAAAATCTAGATTGAATTTTGAAGAAATTCTGGATGTGATTTAAATTTTTTTCAAAACCACAAAAGACACAAAAGACAATAATTAGACAATCAAAATTTTATATGATGAATTTTCAGTGCTTATTTGAACTTTTATCAAAAAATATAAAATCTGACAATCAAAACTTTTGTGACTTTTGTGGTTGAGAATCTATTTAAAAATAATTTCTAACTTTGCAGAAATAAAATTCTAAAGATTATAATGTAAAATCCAATTTCTTTTCAGGCAATCTTGTGCAGACCAACTCGTCTGCTATTGTTCATCTTAAAAAAGAAATTATGTTAATTTTACAAGATATATCTTATCAACATCTCAATAAAGATGTTCTTTTTTCGGACATCAACTTTACACTTAATTCTCAGGAAAAAACAGCTTTAATCGGAAATAATGGTTCCGGAAAATCGACTTTGCTCAAAATAATTGCAGGCGAATTACAACCAAAATCAGGAATGATTAAATCTGATTCTAACATGTATTATATTCCGCAAATTTTCGGTCAGTTTAGTCATTTGAGTATTGCTGAAGCTTTAAACATTGATAAAAAACTAAATGCCTTAAAGGAAATTCTAAACGGTTTTGTAACCGAAGACAATATGGAAATTCTGAATGACGATTGGACTATCGAAGACAGAATAAAAGAAGTTTTCACGTATTGGAATCTGCCTGATTTTGATTTGAATCTGAAATTAGAAAATCTGAGTGGCGGACAAAAAACCAAATTATTTCTAGCTGGAATGATGATTCATCAGCCGGATTTGATTCTAATGGATGAACCTACGAATCATTTGGATTTGGCAAGTAGAAATTTACTTTATGATTTTATCAAATCAACATCGAAAAGTCTTTTGATTGTAAGTCACGACAGAGTTTTACTTAATCTTTTAGACAAAACTTTTGAACTCAATAAAAATGGAATATCAGTTTATGGAGGAAATTATGATTTCTATTCTGAACAGAAAAAAATCGAACAAAATGCGCTTGAGCAGAATATTCAAAACCGAGAAAAGGAACTGAAAAAAGCCAAAGAAAAAGAACGCGAAACGATTGAAAGACAAAACAAATTAGATTCCCGAGGAAAAGGAAAACAGGAAAAATCAGGCGTTTCCAGAATTATGATGAATACGCTTCGCAACAAAGCGGAAAACAGTACATCAAAACTAAAATCTGTTCATTCTGAAAAAATTGATAATATCAGAGAAAATCTTCACAGCTTAAAAGACAATCTTTCCGGAATCGATAAGATGAAAATTAATTTTGATAATTCTCATCTTCATAAAGGGAAAATTTTGGTCAAAGCGGAACAAATTAATTTCAATTATCATCAAGAAAATCTTTGGGAAAACAATCTCGATTTTCAAATTGTGAGTGGAGAAAGAATTACGATAAAAGGCGATAATGGTTCCGGAAAAACAACTTTGATAAAACTGATTTTGGGGGAAATAAAACCGACTTTTGGCGAGATTTATTTATCGGAAAATAAAACGATTTACATCGATCAAGAATATTCTTTGATTAAAAATGAATTTTCGGTTTATGAACAAGCTCAGCAATTTAACATCAAAAATCTTGAAGAACATGAGGTCAAAACAATTCTAGCAAGATTTCTTTTCTGGAAAAACGATTGGGACAAAAAATGTGAATTCCTGAGTGGTGGCGAAAAGATGAAACTCCTGCTCTGCTGTCTTTCTATTCAAAATATTTCGCCGGATATGATAATTTTGGATGAGCCGACTAATAATCTGGACATCCAGAATATTGAGATTCTCACATCAGCAATTAATGATTATGAAGGAACTTTGATTGTGGTTTCGCATGATAATCGTTTTTTGGAAGATATAAATATTAATAAGTTTGTCATTCTGAACGAAATGTAATGAAGGAAAGAATCTATAGATTCCTCGTTCCTCGGAATGACAAAAATAGAAACGCCTCATTAATTGAGGCGTTTAAGTTTTATACAAGCTTAGCAAGATAAATCTCAGCAGGCTTTTCTAATAAATTGGGCGCTTTTTCAACAAACTCTTTGATATAAGATTGCTGATTGTGAGCATCCAAACCTTCCTTACTTTTCCAAATCTCGTGGAAAATGAAAACTGTTTCATCTTCCAAACCTTGCTGCAAATCATATTTTTCATAGGCCTCTTCTTTTCTCGTATTCAGAACCATATTATCAAGAATTGATTTCAAATCCTGGACTGATTCTTTTTTTGCTTTTAAAATTGCTGTTAAATAGATTGACATTTATTTATTTTTTTATTTAAATGAACTCCAGAATATCTTTATATACGGGTTTCCAATTCAGTTCTCTCCTAGCTTTATCCGCGTTACAGAAACTATTGGAGGCAAATCCAAAATGTGCTCCCGCTTGTCCGAAATATGCTACAGCTTCATTAATATCAATTGATTCAGCAGGATTCAGATGATATTTTTCAGAAATTTTATTAGCAATATTTTTAATATTGGAGCTGCCGTTTTCTACGTAAAATAAAGAACCAGCTTTTGCATTTTCTATAGCCAGAAAAAACAGCTCTGCTAAGTCCGAAATATGGACATTGGACCATATATTTTCTCCTTTTTCAATATATATTCCTGCATTTTTAGATTTAGAAAACTTTACAAGAGCTGGAATCTGGATACTTTCTTTCTTTAATCCTAAGCCTTGCCCGTAAACCATTGTTGGCACTATTACTATACTTCTAACGTTGTTCTTTGCCGAATTTAAAACTGCATTATTAATATAAACTCTTTGTACCATTTCCAATCTCGGAACTAACGGGATATCTTCTGTAAAACAAAAATCACAAGCTTCTCCCTTTTCCTTATTACCAAAAATTGCCGAGCCGGAAGTAAAAACAAAAGTTTTTCCTGAGTTATCAAGTATTCTCAGAAAAGAATCTGCTGCAAAAGCATCATCAGCGGAATCTGCTGTATGAATTACAATATCTGCTTCGATACAAATTTTTCTCAGTAAATCCTCTCATCTTGAATATCTCCCAAAACTGCTTTGAAATTAAGATCCTCCACAGGCCTGATAAAGTCTTTGTTCCGAACCAAGCCAATGATTTTGTAGCCTTTATCCGAAAGTAATTTTGCAACAGAGCCACCAATATAACCAGTAATTCCTGTAATAAAAACCGTTTTTGCCATATTAGAGTTAATTTAAAACTTGAGATTCTTTATCTGCAAATACAGCTTTCAGATAATTTTTATATTCGATTTCATAATTATCGATTCGTTCCTGAGTTGCTTGTTTCTCCATATCGTGAAAATGGAAGCTTCCCAAGCTTTTCATACCCGTGAAAGCATTCATTCTATGAAAACCGAACAAAACACCTTCATCTACGGAATGTTGATTGAAAAACTCACCTTCCAAAGTAAAAGCTGTTTCCGGTGCGTTCCAGCTTGTGGTTACGAAATAATGTTTTCCGTGCATCAAACCGCCAGTTCCGTAATTGATGGCTGGATTAACTCTGGAACGTCCGTCGCTTTTATAAATGCCGTTGTTATGGCCGGCCGTAAATACTTCATCGATATAAAATTTCAGACGATTAGGAACCTGAAACCACCAAACCGGGAAATGATAAATGACAACATCTGCCCATTTAAAATTTTCTGCTTCATCAACTGGATTAAAATCGTCATTAATATTAGTTATTTTGATTTCAAAACCCTGTTCATCAAGTGTTTCCTTTGTCCATTTTGTAATGGTATTATTAAAACTGCCGCCGGAATGTGCAAATTTCTGCCCACCATTAATTATGAATATTTTTTTCATTTTTCTGACTTAATAATTTAACAATGCAAAGTTCCGACAGAAAAATCAATTATAAAAATAATATAAATTATATATTTGCATTATAATTATAATACAAAATGATAAATCTGGAATGGCTTAGAACCTTTAAAAGTGTCTATGAAACGCAGTCTTATACCAAAGCAGCGAAGGAATTGTATATTTCTCAACCTGGCGTGAGCCTTCATATTGGTTCGTTGGAAGCTTATGTTGGCTATTCTTTATTTGAAAGGATTTCTAAAAAATTAATTCCGACAGAGAAAGCGAAGATTCTTTATAATTTTACTTTGGAACCGCTTCTAAAGTTAGAAACCGCCGAACAAACTTTCCATAAGACAACGAAAACCGAGCGTCCAACTGTAAGTGTTGGGATGTGCTTTGAGACCTTTCAGTTCACTTTGGAAAAGCATATTCCTACTTTTGATTTTAATGTAATTATCCGGTTTGGATTATATGAACAAATGTTTTCGGATTTGGATAACGGATTGTTGGATTTGATTATCACACCAAGAAAGACCAATCTTAAAAACCTGAATTTCGAGGCATTTTCCAAAGAAAAAATTGTTCTGATTAATGGAACAGGAACCGATACTTCCGAATTCCAAAAATTAATTAAAACCAATAAAATCGGAGAAGCGGAAAACTGGCTGAAACAGCAAATCTGGTACAGCACAGCAGCCGATATGGAACATCTGAATAATTTTTGGAAAGCCAATTTTAACCGGCATCCGGATTTTAAACCAAATTATATCGTTCCAAATATCTGCTCGATTGTCCGTTGTTTAAGTGGGAATTCCGGGTTTTCCATCGTTCCTGATTTTCTCTGCAAAAAAGAGATTGCCAATGGTGGGATCGAGATTACGTGGGAAGGTAACAACAAAATTGAAAACACGCTACACTTTGGCGAACGAACAAAAAATATGGTTCAAAACGAGATTGATGAAATTAAAAGTATTTTCAGGAATGAGAATTTTTAATTATTAAACCACAAAAGTCACAAAAGATATAATTTCGTTTAATGAATTTTTATTTACAAAAGGCTTCGAAAACCTCAGCCTGACAATGTAAACATTTTCAGCATAACCATTACCTATGTTAAGCGAAGCCGAAGGATTTTCATAGAATTACAGAACTTTCAATTCCAAATCTATAGATTTTCCGAAGAATTTTTTCGAAATTTTTTCGAAATTCTTGGTAATATCCGATAAGAAAAATTGATAAGTTGATTGATGATTTTCTTCGTTCAAAAGATGATGCCTGTCCAGAATCATTTTCAACTGATTGGCAACGATATTAGGAGAATCAATGACGCGAACACGGTTGCCATAGTATTGTTTGATTTCGTCAATCAGAAGCGGATAATGTGTACAACCGAGAATCAATGTTTCGATATTTTTTAATTTATTATTACTCAGGTAATTATAAATAATCGAATGTGTAATCGGATGATTTTTAAAACCTTCTTCAATTGCAGGAACTAAAAGCGGAGTCGCCAGCTCATCAACCTTGATAAATTTGTTATGCTTGCGGATTGATTTTTTATAAAGTCCGGAATTAACCGTTGCTTTAGTCGCAATCACACCGACATTATTGTGGATTTCGTAAGATACTTTTTCTGCAACGGGATTAATCACATCAATCACAGGAACTCTATCTGCAACCAATGCCTGAACTTCCTGCAAAGCATTTGCTGTAGCTGTATTACAAGCAATTACAATCGCTTTACAATTTTGTTCAAGCAAAAAATTGGTAATCTTTGTAGAATAACCGACGATAGCTTCACGGGATTTTTCACCATAAGGAAGATGTTTCGTATCACCAAAATAAATTAAATCTTCATTGGGCAACAGTCTTTTGATTTCTTTCGCCACCGTTAATCCACCAACTCCGGAATCAAAGATCCCTATTGGCTGATTGGCTGAAAGATGCGTGTAGTCGGCTTTTTTCTTTTTCAAGAGATGATATTTATCTATTATTTTGAACGCAAAGTCCGCAAAGTTTTTTTGACAAATGCAATGTTTTTAAGTTCGCAAAGGCGTAAAACTCAGCAAAGATTTAGCTTTACAAAAATAAGGAAATTAACATTTAAAATCATAATTTTTGTCATTCCGTAGGAATCTCAGAGGTTTTAGATTGACTTCGTCGAACCACTTCATTAGGTTTCCTACGGAATGACAAACCTAAAGTTTTATTAGAATAAAAAACTTAAACAATAAATAAATCACTTGCAATTCCGTCTGCCAGGAACCAATGCTGTTCAGGAATTTTGAGATAATTATCTTCTATTTTCAGAATACCGGATTCTAATTTTGGTTTGATTCCCTGATTGAGATAATCAATGATTTCAGAAGAAAAATTTTGATTGATTTTATTCAAATCTACACCCCAGATTGTTCTGAGTCCGATCATCATCATTTCATTGAACCTGTCTTTCTCGGAAAGAATTTCGGTTTCTTTTGGAAGAATATTTTGGTTCAGATTTTTGATATAGACTGAATTATTGGCAATATTCCAGCTTCTTTCCAAACTGCCGTTATAAGAATGTGCCGAAGGACCAATCCCTAAATACGGTTCGGATTTCCAATACGCCGAATTATGTTTGGAGTAAAATCCGGGTTTTCCAAAATTCGAAATCTCATAATGGTCAAAGCCATTATCTTTCAAGAAGTCTTTCATATAATAGAATTCCTGATTCTGTTCCGCTTCTTCGGGAGAGCTTACTTTTCCATTTTCGATCCATTTTTCCAAAGCCGTTTTGGGCTCAACCGTCAAAGCGTATGAAGAAACGTGCGGAACTTGTAATTCTACTGTTTTGTTAAGGTTTTCTTTCCAGATATCGAAATTGGAAGTGGGCGAGCCGTAGATCAAATCGATGCTGATATTTTCCAATCCAAAATCCTGCGCTCTTTTTATTGAACTTTCTGCTTCAGAAGCATTGTGCGCACGATTCATCAATTTCAGATCTTCATCAAAAAAACTTTGGGTTCCAATTGACAAACGATTAATTTCTGTCTGAGATAATTCTTTGAGAAAATTTTTATTCAAGTCATCAGGATTAGATTCTAAAGTAATTTCGATATTTTCATCAAAACTGAAATACTTTTGAATCTCGTCAATCAGAGATTTGATTTCATCAACACTCAAGACAGAAGGTGTTCCTCCACCAAAATAAAGGGATTTCAGCGATTTATCTTCGAGCTCACTATGTCTGAGTTGGATTTCTTTTTTTATAGCTGACAGCATCTCGTCTTTCAAATTAAAAGAAGTTGAAAAATGAAAATTACAATAGCTGCATTTTTGCTTACAAAAAGGGATGTGGAGGTAAATCAAGCTGAATTATAAATGATTAATTATGAATTGTTAGTTATAAATTGAAAATCATTAACAATTAACCATCGACAATTTAATAAAACTATCTATAACGGAAACCTCTAGTATTGATAAAGTTTTCGATATTAAATCCTATTGACAACATAAAACTGTTTCCGAAATTTTCAGTCAGTTCCGAAACACCAAAGTTGTAGACTGCACCAAAAGTAAAATTCCCTACTCTTCCTTTGATAATTGGTGACATTCCCAGATTCTGACTTCCAACAGCGCTTTTTGCGCTTCTAAAACTAATCCCGGCAGAAACATTGTTCTTTTCTCCAAAAACGGTTGCCATTAAATTATAATCAAAAATTCTTGAAGAATTGGTATTAAGATTCATCATCAAAGACGGTGTCAAATACATCCCGTCTATGAAATGCCAGTCATATCCAGCATTGAAATAAAATTTAGTTGGTGATGGTTCTATTCCGTTATCAATTGGCAGTGTATTGCTGATCGGAATGTCCACAACAGAAACTCCTGCAAAAAAATGCCTGTATTTAACAGCTGTTCCAATATTGACATACGCCAGAAAAATATCGTTGGTATTTTCACCTAGCACCTGGTCGCCCTGCTGTTGGGCATTCAGCTGGGTATAATCAATATTCATGTTATAAAGATTAGTACCGATCCCGAAAGAAAATTGATCCTGACGATCTTCCTCATCCGTAATTGGGATAAAATAAGATGCACCCAGCATCAGTCCATTGGAAGAAATCGGTCCATTCTGATCCCTAAAAAAGGAAATACCTGCTCCGACTCTGTCAAAAACATTAGCATGCAGTCCAATTGACTGTACATTTGGGGATTCACTTAACTGTGAAAACTGTTTCTGATAATTCAGATTCAGAACTACATCATCAGTCTTTCCCAACAATGCAGGGTTGAACAAAAAGTCTCCATCAACAAGATATTGCTGATAAAACGGTAAAGTTTCCTGCGCTTTGGTTTCAACAAAAAAACTGGTAATTAACAGTAATAATATTTTATAGAATCGGTAATTTTTCTTCACAATACAAATATATAAAACTCTAGTTATTATCTAAATATTTTCTCCAACGTTCTGCCGCATCCTGCATATCCTTTGGCATTGGACTTTCAAAATACATTTCTTTTTTTGTCACAGGATGGATAAAGCCAAGTGTATGTGCATGTAATGCATGTCTTGGCAAAACCTCGAACACATTCTGTACAAACTGCTTATATTTTGGCAAATTGACACCTCTCATTATTATATTACCTTCATATCTTTCATCATTGAACAATGTATGACCGATATGTTTCATGTGTGCACGGATCTGGTGAGTTCTTCCCGTTTCTAACTTACATTCTACCCAGGTCATATAGCGAAAACGTTCCAAAACTTTGTAATGCGTAACAGCATGTTTGCCTTGACTCCCATCAACATAGGTGTACATCTGCATTCTGTTTTTTGGATGCCTGCCAATATGTCCTGTTATTGTTCCTTCATCATCCTGAACATTACCCCAAACAAATGCCCAATACAAACGTCTTGTTTTCCTGTCAAAAAATTGTTTTGCAAGATGACTCAGCGCATATTCATTTTTTGCAATAACTAACAATCCGGAAGTATCCTTATCAATTCTATGGACCAATCCTACTCTATCCAGGTCTGAATTATAATTTGGATCTTTTGAAAAATGAAATGCCAGTGCATTTACCAAGGTTCCGTCCCAATTTCCAAATCCGGGATGGACAACCATTCCGGCATCTTTGTCAACCACCACAAGGTCATCATCTTCATAAACGATATTAATTGGAATATCTTGTGGAATGATGACATTTTCTCTTGGCGGATGCGCCAATAAAACACTGATTTCGTCTCCCGGTTTAACTCTGTAATTTTGTTTTACAGGGTTACCATTAACAACAACATTACCAGCCCGGCAAGTCTGCGATATCTTATTGCGGGAAGAGTTCTGACGATGAATCAGCAAAAATTTGTCAATACGAAGCGGTTCCTGATTTTTATCGACTTTGATGTTAAGATGCTCAAACAGGCCACTGTTTTCTTCATCAGCAGAAATACTATCGGTTAAGTCTTCTTCTAAAAAATCTTCGTTTTCGTCCAGCATATTCTAATTTTAAAAAGGCTTCAACTAATTGTTGAAGCCTTAATTTTCTTTATTCTATTACCACTTTTTTAGGCTTAGGCTTATCTACCGGTTTTGTGGTAGATGGTTGTGAAGCCGTTGTATTTTGTTTGACAGCAGGTGACGTTGTGACCGATGCTTTTGTCTGTTGATTATTTGTAACTGCCTTAGGTTTTGGTGCTGCAGTATTTGCAGGCTGATTGTTTGAAGCAGCAGGTTTCTGTTCAATAGTTGGCACTTCTTTATATTCTATCGGAGCCAGTGTTGTATCAATTTTCGGACGATACATATCATCCAGCTGTTTGATTTTATTCTGCAGTTCTGCTGGTGTCTTCTTACTTGCCCAAAGATCGATCTGCATCCCCTGATCCCTGAGAGATCCAAATTCCGGATCCTGATAATAAACAATATCGGAATCATCTTTTCCTCCGTCTTCGTGTTCCACAATTCCAACTTCGAATAAAGCCTGTGCAATGATTTTTTTCGCCTCCTGAACTGTTCTTCCAACTACATTAGGGATAGAAACATTTCTAAGAGGTCCTGAACCAATCACCAGATCCACTGCAGAAAACCTAGGAATCTGGGTTCCCGGTTTCACACTTGTTCCATTATATATAATCCTAAGAACCGCATCCCGCTGAATACTCGGTTCATAGAGTGTATCTCCAACTTTCAACCCAACAAGATTCAGCTGATTAAAAGCCAATCCTTTATATCTGTCAATAATATCAGGGATTGCCACTTTTGCCCAGGTTCTCGGATTAACTTTAAGTGTAATGATTCTTCCGTTTTTCACATTAGCTCCGGGATTCGGATTAACAGCTAAAACCTGAAACGGGCGAAACTTAGGATCATATTTAAAACTGTCCACTTCATATTCCAGCCCAGAATCATCAAGAATCTTAATGGCTTCGTGGACGGTCATATTCATAACATTAGGTACGGGAACTTCTTCACCATGACTGGTATGATACTCCAGCCAACGGAATGTTAACCAGACCAAACCGGCAAAAAGTGCCATTGCCAAAACTATATTAAGTAATACTTTCCAATGGAAAAGTGATTTGAACATAATGATTCTTTTTCAGAAATAGTAACGCAAATATAGATAATTAAATTGTATTACTGATTTGTGAACATGGCAAAAAAGAAAATCGATCAATTGTTATAAAAACCTTATTTTTGTGCTTTGAAATATATATGGAGTCTATACAAATTCACGATAAAAGTTTCGTACCTTACCTGAAACATGATGAGATTCAGGAAATTATAAAACAATTAGCCCTTAGAGTTTACGAAGATTACAAAGATGAAACTCCTATTTTTGTAGGCGTTTTGAATGGTGTAATTATGTTCTTCTCAGATTTTTTAAAATATTATCCAGGAAAATGTGAAATTGCTTTTTTGCAGGTAAGTTCTTATTCCGGAACACAATCCACCGGTATTGTTTATAAAAAAATGGATCTTACGAAAGATGTTGTGGATCGCCATATCATTTTGATGGAAGACATTGTAGATACTGGGAATACTTTAGAAAACCTTTTTGAATATTTCAAAAGCACGCAACGTCCAAAATCATTAAAAGTGGCATCTCTTCTGCTGAAACCCGATGTTTTCCAGAAAGATTTTACTATTGATTATGTTGCGAAAGAAATCCCCAACAAATTTGTCTTAGGTTACGGATTGGATTATGATGAGCTAGGCAGAAACCTACCGGATCTTTATCAGTTAGAGGAAGGCAGAATCAATCATTAATCACTCAAGAAAAAGAAATAAATCATCAATAAATTAAAGAAATTATGATCAACATTGTTCTCTTTGGCCCTCCAGGAAGCGGAAAAGGAACCCAAGCCCAACATCTTATTGAAAAATTCAATCTGAAACAGATTTCTACAGGAGATCTTTTCCGTTACAATATGAAAAACAATACAGAACTGGGCAAATTAGCAAAATCATATATCGATAAAGGAGAACTTGTTCCAGACAAGGTAACAATAGATATGTTAATTGATGAGTTGAGAAAACCAACAGAAACCAACGGGTTTATTTTTGATGGTTTTCCCAGAACGGCAAATCAGACAGAAGCTTTGGAAACCATCGTGAAGGACGAGCTGGGAGCTGAGATCAGCATTTGTCTTTCTTTGGTTGTTGAAGATGAAGTTCTGGTACAAAGACTTCTTAAAAGAGGAGAAACCAGCGGAAGAACAGATGATTCTAACGAAGATATTATCCGAAACAGAATCAAAGAATATTACACCAAAACTGCAGAAGTTGCAGAATTATACAAAAAACAAGGTAAATATGTAGAAGTTAACGGGATTGGTGAAATCTCCGAGATCTCTGAAAAATTATTTGCTGAAGTAGAAAAGATTAAATAGAACTTGTTGATGGTTCTCAGTTGATGGTCTCGAAACAATCACTATCAACTGACAACTGGCAACTGACAACTAATAGATTATGTCCAATTTCGTAGATTACGTAAAAATTCATTGTAAAAGTGGTCACGGTGGTGCTGGATCAGCCCATCTCCGCAGAGAAAAATACATCCCAAAAGGCGGTCCCGATGGTGGTGACGGCGGACGTGGCGGCCATGTTATTATGAGAGGTAATGCCAACGAATGGACACTTCTACCCCTTCGCTACACACGTCACGTAAAAGCAGAGCGTGGAGAGAACGGTGGAAAAAATCAATTGACCGGCGCTTATGGAGCAGATGTTTATATCAATGTACCATTAGGAACCATTGCTAAGAATGAAGACGGTGAAATCATCGGCGAAATCTTAGAAGATGGCCAGGAAATCATTTTGATGGAAGGCGGAAAAGGAGGACTTGGAAATGAGCACTTCAAATCGTCTACCAATCAAACGCCAAGATATGCGCAGCCAGGAATGGAAGGACAGGAAGGTTATGTTATTTTTGAATTAAAAATCTTAGCAGATGTTGGTCTGGTCGGATTTCCGAATGCCGGTAAATCGACTCTGTTATCTGCAGTTTCTGCTGCAAAACCAAAAATTGCAGATTACGCTTTCACCACTTTAACGCCTAACCTTGGGATCGTGGAATGGAGGAATTACAAATCTTTTGTAATGGCTGATATTCCCGGGATTATAGAAGGTGCGGCTGAAGGAAAAGGTCTTGGCCACCGATTTCTTAGGCATATAGAGAGAAATTCGATTTTATTATTTCTCATTCCTGCAGATTCCGAGGATCATTTTCAGGAGTTCAAGATTTTGGAAAATGAGTTGAAAGAATATAATCCTGAATTGGTAGATAAAGATTTTATTTTATCTGTGTCCAAAGCTGACTTGCTTGATGATGAACTAAAAAAAGAAATCGCAGCAGAATTTCCGGAAAACAGACAACCATTATTTTTCTCAGGTGTTACAGGTGAAGGTCTTCAGGAACTGAAGGATGCTATCTGGAAAAAATTACACGGATAAAAAATAAAACTTATAACTCATGAAAAAAATCTCCTTGCTATTATTAATGGCAGTATCCTCTTTATCATTTGCACAAACTCATTTTGGTGTAAAAGCCGGATATATTAATTCATCTTTGCATCTGAAAGATTCGCCCGATACTTTTTGGGAAGATTATTCAGATTTCAAATCCAAATCTTATTTTTATGTTGGGGGTTTTGCAGAACATTTTTTTAATAAAAAATTCGCTTTGCAGGGTGAATTATTATTCTCGCAAATTGGAGGAAAAAGCCACGTTGAATTGTATGAATTAGTTGGAAATGAAATTATCAATGTAGGAGCAGTAGATCTAAAATTAAAATACACGCAGCTTCAAGTTCCTATTTCTGCCAAATACTATTTTGTAGATCGATTCGCTGTTAATGGTGGATTTAATTTTGCCTTTAATATCAGTACAAAAGCTGATTTTGAAGAATTGGGTTCTAGCGACATTGAAAATGTAAGAACTCTGAATGTGAACCCTTTCTTAGGCGCAGAATATTACATTACTCCAAATATTTTTGCTGATGCAAGATACAATTTTGGATTTGGCTATATCAACAAAAACGGCATCGATATGAGAAGTAGTTTTTTCCAAATCGGATTAGGTTATCGTTTCAGATAATTCGGAACAATTATTGAAAGCTTTATTCCGAAAAAATTTATTATGAAATATATATTAAGCCTTTTAGTTTTTGTGGGACTAATGTCTTGTACCACTTCCCAGACTACAAAATACTCTAAAATAGAATACGAAGTCGGTCCTTGTTTTGGATTTTGTCCGATTTATAAAATCACAATTGATTCTGACAGAACGGCAATTCTGGAAGCAGAACATTTTAACTTCTCTCAAGGCGAAGGTCGTGGAGATCTTGATAAACCAAGGGAGGGAACTTTTAAATCAACTGTCAGCAAAGATGATTATGATAAATTGATTGCTTTGACTGACGAAGCCAACATCAAATCTTTAAAAGACAAATACGAGGACAAACAAATTATGGATGCTTCCAGAACTCATTTGAGAGTTTATTTCTCTGACGGAGGCAAAAAGGACATCGCAATATCTGCAGGCGAAAAACCGGAAAAACTTACAAAACTTTACACCTACATTTCTGAATTAAAACAAAAACAGAAATGGGAAAAGATAAAATAATATTAATTATTTTTCAACTACCTTTGCAAAATACAATTCCTTCTGATTATGGAAGGAATTTTCTTTTAATTAAAAACATTTCAATTGAATTTTGAACAATTAGGTTTAATCAAACCAATATTAGACGCACTTAAAACCCAAGGTTACGAACAGCCGACACCCATCCAGGAAAAAGCAATTCCACCTATTTTACAAGGCAAAGATCTTTTAGGAAGCGCACAAACAGGAACAGGAAAAACCGCTGCATTTGCGATTCCTATTTTGCAAAATCTTTCCGACAAGCAACAATTTAGAAATCAAATCAAAGCTCTGATTCTGACTCCTACAAGAGAATTAGCCATACAAATCGATGAAAACTTCAAAGCATACAGCAAAAACCTAAAACTAAAATCTCTGGTGATTTTTGGTGGCGTAAAGCAGCATCAGCAGGAACAGGATCTTAAAAAAGGTGTTGACATTCTGATCGCTACGCCAGGAAGATTATTGGATTTTATTTCTCAGGGCATTATCAAACTTCATCACCTGGAAATATTTGTTTTGGACGAAGCTGATAGAATGCTGGACATGGGATTTGTTCACGATGTAAAAAGAATCCTGAAACTGCTTCCTGCCAAAAGACAGAACCTTTTCTTCTCCGCAACCATGCCGAAAGAAATCGCAAAATTGGCTTCTGAAATCTTAATAAATCCGGTAAAAGCAGAAGTTGCACCGGTTTCTTCTACAGCAGACACCATTCAACAAAGTATTTATTTCGTAGAAAAAGATAATAAAAATGACTTGCTGATTCATCTATTACAAGATGAAAAACTGGATCAGGTTTTAGTCTTTTCCAGAACCAAATATGGTGCCGACAAGATCGTAAAAAAGTTGGTTAAATCAGGAATTTCGGCTCAGGCAATCCATGGAGATAAATCCCAGAATGCAAGACAAAATGCACTGAACAATTTCAAGGAGAAAAAAACCAGAGTTTTAGTCGCAACTGATATTGCCGCAAGAGGAATTGATATCGATGAACTAAAATATGTTGTCAATTATGAATTATCCGACGTTTCCGAAACTTATGTTCACAGGATTGGAAGAACCGGAAGAGCAGGTTCAGAAGGCACTTCTTTTTCGTTTGTTGACGGTTTGGATTTAGCTAATCTCAGAAACACGGAAAAACTGATCGGGAAGAAAATCCCGGTGGTTAAAGATCACCCTTTTCATACTGATGATTTGGTTGAACAGAAAAGAGATAGCAATAACAAACCTTTTACACCAAAGCCCAAACCACAGCAGAAAAGTGAAATTGGATTTAAAAAGCCTAAAAATAAAGGATTTTTTAAAAAGAAATAAAAAAGAAAACCGGAAACAACTTCCGGTTTTTTATATTTTAAATAGTTTTAAAGCATTATCTGTCGTGACTCTGTCAATCTCCGTAAAATTAGTTTTATAAATATCTACCAGTTTTCCGGCAACTAATTCTAAGTAAGCGCTTTCATTTCTTTTTCCACGATAAGGCACTGGTGAAAGATAAGGCGAGTCGGTTTCCAGAACAATTTTATCTAACGGAATTTCGTTCAGGAATTGATCTATCTTACCATTCTTGAAGGTCACTACTCCACCGATTCCCAGTATAAAATTAAGATCAATTGCATGATTCGCTTGTTCCAGATTTCCCGAGAAGCAATGGAAAATCCCGCGTAGTTTCGGATGTTTTTTTCTTTCCAATACTTCAAAAGTCTCATCAAAACTTTCTCTGGTGTGGATGACTATTGGAAGATCTTTTTCTATCGCCCAATCGATCTGTTGTTCAAAAGCCTTGACCTGAATATCCAGAGTCGACTTGTCCCAATATAAATCAATACCGATTTCTCCAATAGCTACAAAATCTCTTTGATCCAGGTAATTACGAACCAGTTGTAATTCTTTTTCCCATGATTCCGGTTGGACAGAACAAGGATGCAATCCCATCATTGAAAAAATTGTTCCTGGATATTCGGTTTCCAGAAGCAACATTTTCTGATGTGTTTCCGAATCTATTGCCGGCAGGAAAAATTTTCCAACACCTTTATCCAAAGCCCGCTGAATCATTTCTGCACGGTCTTCGTCAAATTGATCAGAATATAAATGGGTGTGAGTGTCAATCATATTAATGATGAATGATGAGTGATAAATGATGATTCAAAATGTAAAAATTTATAATTCATCATTTATAATTAATAATTACTAAAATATTTTATGTTTTACTTTATTTTGTTGTTCCTTGATTTTAAGGTTGATTTTATCCAGGAACTCCAGATATTTTGGATTTTTATCATCCGCAGTTTTATGGTTCAGGGCTGTGATGATCTTATTATTTTCGTTAATAAAAACTTTGGTCTCATCTGAAAAATAAGCATTCCCGAATTTTTCCCAAATGTATTGCACTGCCTGTGAATTAGGGTGAATCAAATCGTCTTTGTAAAAACGGTAATCCCGCAGATCATCCATCAATATCTCATAAACAGGAAGATAATGGCAGTTTTCTTTTCCAGGAATTGTCTCGTGAATAGCTGTTATTAATTTTGATTTACTTAGTTGATTTTCAACAACTCCATCCTTTGTATGACGAACCGGCGAAACTGTAAATAAAATCTGGACATCATCCTTGCAGATATCTTTCAGAATGTCAATCGTTTGAGTGATTGATTCAGTTAGTTCCTGATGTGTCAAAAATCGTTTCTCAAAAAACTTTTGTGGAATCTTGTGACAATTGGCTGCTAATTTCTTTTTTGGAAGAAATTCATAGATGTAGGATGTTCCAAAAGTGATGATTACAAAACTCGTATTTTGTAAAAACTGATTGGCTTCTTCTATATTCTGATTGATTTTCTCAAGAGATTTATGTGCATATCTGGAATCAAAAGACGAATGATGATCCAGACTGATGTAATTATCATTGGCCAAGATCAAATCATTTTCCTGATATTCTTTGGCATCGTAAACTTGCTGAATCGCCTGAAAAACCGAATATGGATTGAAAATAGTTCCGAAAGGATTATTCAGAGTCTGAATCTGACCTTCAGAAAATTTCTCGTGCATCTCCGTTGCAAAGCAGGAACCAATCGAAAAGATACAGTCCTCGATTCCTATTTTTTTCCCACTTTCATTAATCTCTACTTCTGTCCTGAATTTCATTTTGCTAATTCATTGATTTGTTGATTTGGCAATGTGATGGATTAATTTTCAAATCATCGCATTATCAAATTATGATATTAACTCTCTCTTCTCAAAAGATAATTAGCCAATTCCCGGAATGGTAATTTCTTTTCGTCAGAAAGATTAATTTTATCAAGGTAACTTTGTCCTATCTCGTTATGTTTCTGAATTAATCTCAGAACTTTATCATCTACTTTGGTTCTACGAAAGATTTTCTCTACACTGTAAACTTTGTCAACATTATCTGTTTTTTTAGAATACCAGTAATTCAGTTCAGATAATTCTTCTTCGTTGGCGTGTTCAAGCGCTAAGAGATAAAGAATTGTTTTTTTATTTTCGTAGATATCACCTGCATGTTTTTTTCCAAATTGTTCCTGATTTCCGAATACATCCAGATAATCATCCATAATCTGGAACGCAATCCCGATATGTTTCCCGAAGTTATACATCGCTTCTGCATCTTCTTCCGAAGCTCCTGCAATCAATGCACCGATCTGGAAAGATGAAGCGCTTAAAACACCTGTTTTGAAGGTAATCATCTGGATATAATCATCGTAAGTCACATTCGACATATTTTCAAAATTGATATCGAATTGTTGACCTTCACAAAGCACAGCTCCGGTCTCAGAAAATATTTTGATGCATTTTTTGAATAATTCCGGTTCCAGATCCTCAAAAAACTGATAAGCTTTAATTAACAAGGCGTCTCCGGAAAGAATACCAACATTGATCCCGTGAAGCGTGTGGATTGTTGGTTTGTTTCTTCTCAATGGTGCTTCATCCATAATATCATCATGGATCAATGTGAAATTGTGGAAGAATTCTATTGCCAAAGAAGGCTTCAAAGCTTTTTCCAGATCACCCTTAAACAGATCGCAAGCCATCAGAACCATAATCGGACGAAGTCTTTTTCCACCATGTGAGATGATGTAGTTCATTGGACTATACAACTCGTCCGGCTTGTTGGTGAAAGTATGTTTCTCTATAGCGTCCGCTACAATTTTCTGATACTGATCTAGAAATTCCATTTAAAAAAACTTGTTTACGGCAAAAATACGATTTTTAAATACTTTTCAAATAAAATACTCCGACAAACTGCCAGAGTATTTTGTTTAGAGATGACTTCGATATTTTAACTAATAATTATCAATTCCTTATCTGAATTTTTCTTGAAACCGAGTTTTGATTTTGTTTCAAATTAATAATATATAACCCGGATTTAAAACCTTCATTTGCTAATGAAACGAAATGCATTCCTTTTTTATCCGCGATTTTTTTTTCTTTTTTGATTTTTCTGCCTTGCATATCCCATATTGTAAGATATGTTTCTCCATTTTCTGAGAGACAAAAATTAATCCCCGGACGATTTCCGCTTATCGTTTTCATATTTTTCAGTTGGCAGGTTTCAGAATTATCAGAAACAGATAAATTTTCCTGATTATAGATCTCCGTTTTTTTCAAATATTGCTGCTCAAATCCTCCGGAACAAATCAATTTCCAATTGCCATCCAGAAAAACTGAAGCTGCATTTCCTGTATTCCAAGCTGTGGGTTTATTCGTTAATTGCGACCAGGTATTATTTTCAACGTCAAAAAAATAATTTTCATTGGTATAAGTATCAAATGTATTATCGGTTGTTCCTCCTATAAGAATCAGTCCATTGTTCCAAGGCTGAAGTTCAAAAAAGGTTCTTGTCTGGCCGGGAAAAGAAGTTCCTTGTGTCCAATTGATAACCGAACGATTATTCTGATCTATCTCTCCAATCCAAACGTTGTTCCAATAAGTTGTAGAGAAAGTACCATTAGAGCCGCCAACATAAACCAATTTGTTACCCGAAATAGAAACTGCACCATAGGAAAGTGAAGTTCCCGGAGAGGGAACTGGGTTACATTCCCGCCATTTGTTTTTGTTGATATTATAGACAAAGGTTTTTTCCGAGTTATAACTTCCCACCACATAGATTAAACTGTCCTGGTAAGGGACCGCATCTCCATCTGTAAAGGACCTTGGAAAATCTGCTGCATTATTCCACAAATCATTTTCTATATTATACTTATACACTTTTCTAGTAACAGTTCCCGGTGTTGTGACCATTCCTCCGATGATGAAAATATTGTCTCCTATTCTTGCGCTTGCTGCGCCTAAAATCGGTGTTGGAACATTTTGTTTTGCATCCCAAACATTGGTTTTGATATTGTAACGGTAGGTTTTGTTGGAAATAATTCCCCGATCATTCCTGCCACCAATAATATACATATAGGCATTATCATTCGGATCAGTGTAAGAAATTGTATTTCCTGCTCTGATTCCTTCCGGCATATCTGCTCCTATTGTCCATTGTCCAAAGAAACCCCCGCAAAAGACAAACAATAAAATAAATGGTAATAATTTTTTCATTTTTTTATTAAAATTAATTAGTAAAAAAGATTGAAAAGACCGAGTTGCAGTACAAAACCTAAAGAGATTCATATACAACATTTTTTAATCTTTTTATAACATCCAGGCTGTTGATTTGAAAAATGTAGCCGTTGGTATATTCAAAAGTGTAATTGGTTAAAATTATTAACATCTGAAAGTTAAAAGATGTAGTTTTACCTTATGAAAAAACGGTTTGTCAGACATTTCACATTTTGGTTATTCTATTTGGTATTAGAAGTTTACACAGAATATTACTGGATGGAAATCCAGTACAAGCAATCTGTATATTCAACATTTGTTCACGCATTATTAGAGGAATTTTTGACGATATTAATCATCAAAATGCCGATGGGATATCTAATGCTGAATTTAATTTCAAGATTCAGGAATAAGAAAAATAACCTCAGATTGATTATTTTATTATCATTTATATTAATTGCATTTTCGGTTTTGGGTTATCTGTTTTTAGTTTACTTTATTGTGCCTTACATTTATCCGCATCTCAAGATTGTAGGAATATACGGTTACGGTGGAATTCTGAATTCTTTTATGGATAAGATTTTCCTGGCGTGTGTGATGATTGCTCTTTATGAATATTCAGCCGGTCAAAAAATGAAACAGCGCGAGTTAATATTAATAAAAGAAAAAACCGAAGCAGAACTGAGCTTTCTAAAATCTCAAATCAATCCGCACTTTTTGTTTAATACTTTGAATAATATTTATGCTCTAGCAAGAGAAAAATCAGATAAAACGGCTGATATTATTTTAAAATTATCCGGTCTTCTGCGGTTTATGCTATATGAGACCAGGGAAAAATTTGTTCCTATTTCCAAAGAGATTCAGTTCATCAATACTTATCTGCAAATACAGAAAATCCGTTTTGATGACCGATTGAAAATCGAATTTGAAAATCTTATAGACAATAAAGAAAAATTGGTTTTACCTTTGATACTAATTCCGTTTTTGGAGAATGCTTTCAAACACGGTGCAAGCGAAAGTACAGATAAAAAGTTTATAAACATCAATCTCGAACTCAAAGGTAATATATTGAACTACAGCATCATTAATTCTTTTGAAAATAATGAGATTGAAAAAAATACAGGTATTGGTCTGATTAATTTTGAAAGACAGCTGAAACTGGTTTACAATGATTTTCGTTTGCAAACCGGAGCAGAAAATAATATATTCACAGCATCACTCTATATTAACCTGAATTCTTATGAACCTGAAATGTATAATAATTGAAGATGAACCACTAGCTGTGAATGTAATGAAAGATTACATCCAGCAGGTTCCTTTTCTGGAACTCATAGCCGTCTGCAATGATGCAATAAGTGCAATGCAGAAGCTGAGTGAGCATCAAATCGATCTGATGTTTCTTGATTTGCATCTGCCGAAAGTCAAGGGCCTTGATTTCTTAGCTGCCATCAAAAATCCGCCAAAAGTGATTATTACGACAGCCTATCACGAATTTGCCGTGGAGAGTTATAAATATCAGGTTTTGGATTATCTTTTGAAACCCATTGAATTTGAAAGATTTGTGACTTCTGTTCTGAAAGCTTTACCCGTGGACTCAAAATCAGATAATCAAAAAACAAATGAACCTGAATTTCTTTTCTTTACGGTTAATAAGAAAAGAGCAAAAATTCAGGTTAGTGAGATTCTTTATATAGAAAGTCAAAAAGAGAACATCAAGATTGTTCTAAGAGAAAAGACAATCATTACCCGGCACTCTATTAGCGAACTTGAAAAAACTCTGCCTTCGGATTTTATTCGTATCCATAGGTCTTTTATTATTTCAAAAAACAAAATAGATACCTTTGATTCCCAATCTGTAGAAATTCAAAACAAATCAATTCCTATAGGAAGAAACTATAAAAACTATATTAAAGATTTATTAGAATATTAAAAAAACAACACTACAATCAGATAAGTAATCCCTGCGATAATTGCACTAATTGGAATTGTAAGTACCCAAGCCCAAAGTAAACTAACGGTAACACCCCATCTTACAGCTGATACTCTTTTTGTTAATCCAACACCAATGATTGATCCTGTAATGGTATGAGTTGTAGAAACCGGGATTCCCAAATGATCTGTAATAAATAATGTCACAGCACCTGCCGTTTCAGCGCTTACCCCTTCCAAAGGTGTTACTTTTGTAATTCTTGTCCCCATTGTTTTAATGATTTTCCAACCACCACTCATTGTTCCAAGACCTATTGCTAAGAATGACACAAACGGTACCCAAAGGTAATGCTGTGCAAAATAGGCAAATCTCTCGGCTTCAGGAATGCTAAGATATTGTGGGTCGTGTATCATATTAACATGAAAATAGATCATTGCTGCGCCAATAATTCCCATTACCTTCTGTGCATCATTGGTTCCGTGACCAAGACTGAATAATGCTGATGAAACCAACTGCAGCTTTTTAAATGCACGTTCTGCCTTGTGAGGATTTGATCTCTTGCAGATGTTTACAATAATCAATGTGATGATAATGGAAACAAACATTCCGATAAAAGGCGCCAGGAATATGAAAAGGAAAATCGGAATTACAACTTTATACTTAACGATATTTTGTGAGAACAGCTGTTTGAAAGACTGTGTCACAGTTTCAAAAAATGAATATTCCGGGTGCGTCTGTGTGATCACATGGTAATCTGTAATCAAAGCATGCATCAAAGCAGCTCCGATAAAGCCACCAATTAATGTATGTGATGATGATGACGGAATCCCGAACCACCAGGTAAACAGATTCCAGGCAATGGCTGCTACTAATCCAGCGAATATTACTTCCAATGTGATGAAGTTTTCATCCACGGTTTTGGCAATCGTATTACCAATTTTGAACTCGCCAACGACATAAGCGGCGATAAAAAAAGCAGCAAAGTTCCAGAGTGCTGCCCAAAGAACTGCCTGAAAAGGCGTCAAAACTTTTGTTGAAACAATGGTTGCGATAGAGTTAGCCGCATCGTGGAAACCATTGATAAAGTCAAATATTAACGCTAATGCGATAATAATAATTAGTAGAATTGGAAACTCCATCCGTTTTATTTTTTGATCTCGCTCTTATGCGTATTTGATAACTATGCTTTCCATTGTGTTGGCAACATCTTCTGCTTTATCAGTAACGATCTCCAGATAATCCAGAATAGATTTTTGCTTAATGATCAAGATAGCATCATTAGTCTCAAACAGTTTTACAATAGCCTGACTCAAAACGTCATCTGCGATATTCTCGTATGAATTGATCTTGATACAAGATTCTCTCACCTCATCAGGATTTTTGAAATCTTTTAGATTTTCCAAAGCTTTCTTAATTTCGAGGCAAGATTTGTGGATCAGTAATGAAAACTCCGAGTAAACCTTATTGTCCGGACTTTTATATAAATAAATATATTTTGCAGAAGCATAGATATAATCTGCGATATCATCTAAACCAGAAGCTAGATAATTGATATCTTCTCTGTCAAACGGTGTGATGAAATTTTCTCCCAATTGTACAAAAATCTCATGCGTAAGATCATCCAATTTGTGTTCGTAATCACTCATCTGATTCAACAGCGTTTCGTCATTGATATCAAACTCTAATAAACCTTCATGAAAAGTTTTTGACATCTCTACCAGGTTATCCGCTACGCGAAGAAACAAATCAAAAAAGATTTTATCTTTTGGCTGGAATGCTCTGAAAATATTACCTATTCCCATTTTTTAATGTTAATTTCTGCAAATATGATAAAAAACAAAAGGCGATGAAAATTTTTATGTTAAATAATTATTAAGATTAAAAACAAGAAAAACCTGTTGATTAACAGGTTTTTACATAATAATTTTCTAATTATAAACAAATATTGTTCATTAATTTGCAACTTCTGCACGCATTTCTTTTCCCCGAAATTTCATACTAGTTAATCCATCCAAAACTTCATTCTTGAATGACTTTTCGATTTCAAAGAAACTGAACTTGTCCAAGATTTCGATATCACCAATGTCAGCTCTCTTTTTGGATTTGGAAGTTGCCTTGTTGATGATCTCCAACATATCCATTTTTTTCAGTTGGTCTCTTTTTCCAAGATTGAAGAAGAATCTTACCATATCCTCATTCTTTCTTCTCGGTTTTCCACCTCTGTCATTTCTATCATTTCGGTCTCTTCTTTCTCTTTTTTCACCATTTCTCTCACGCTCTCTTCCTCTTTCTCTTCTGCTACCTCTATCGTCTCCTCTAGTATTGAATTCTTGCTGTTGGATATCGTTTCTGTCTTTATAATAAGTCGCAAGATCTTTCAGTTGGAATTGTAGTAACTGATGAACCAATTCTTCTTTAGTAAAGCTGGAAAGATCAGGAATCAAAGAATCATCAAACTCGAATATGTCTTCGTGTTCTGTCAATAATTTTTCGAAAACACCGCCAACCTGAGCTTTGATAATATCTTTTCCTGTAGGGATTTTCTTCTCCTCGATTTCGATTTTAGTTTCAGATTTGATTTGCTTCAATTTTCTGCTTTCTTCCGGCTTGATTAATGCCATAGAAATCCCGTCTTTTCCTGCACGTCCTGTTCTACCACTTCTGTGAACGAAAACCTCTGGATCATCCGGTAAAGAAAAATGGACAACGTGCGTCAAAGAATCCACATCCAAACCTCTAGCTGCAACGTCTGTCGCAACCAGGATATCAATGTTTTTCAATCTGAATTTCTTCATCACCGTATCTCTCTGTGCTTGCGAAAGATCACCGTGAAGAGCATCTGCAGCATAACCGTTTTGCATCAGGAAGTCTGCAACTTCCTGAGTTTCCATCCTGGTTCTGCAAAAGATAATTGAGTATTGGTTCGGATTAGCATCAATCAATCGCTTCAAAGCCTCTTTTTTCTGCCTGTAACCAACCACATAATATTCGTGCTTGATATTTTTCTTAACCGCATTGATAGACCCAACAGAAATTCTGTGAGGATTCGTCAAATAATTTTTAGAGATACGTTCTACTTCTTTGTTCATCGTTGCAGAGAATAAAAAAGTCTGTTTTGTATCCGGAGTTTCGCTAAGAATTGTTTCCAAATCATCTTTGAACCCCATTGATAACATTTCGTCAGCCTCGTCCAAAACAACCCATTGTACTTCAGAAAAATCTAAAGCTTTTCTGCCGATCATATCGATCACACGACCCGGAGTTCCCACAATGATTTGCGGTTTGTCTCTCAAAGATCGGATCTGATCCATAATACTGCTACCACCATAAACTGCTGTAGTTTTGATGTTTTTCAGGTATTTTGTATAATTTTTGATGTCTTTGGTAATCTGAAGGCAAAGTTCACGAGTAGGGCAAAGCACCAATAATTGGATTTTACGACTGTTGTCGTCTATCATATCCAAAATCGGAAGCGAAAATGCTGCTGTTTTGCCTGTTCCTGTTGCCGCAAGTGCGATGAGATCGCGAGTATCTGTAGAGATAAAAGGAATAGTCTGTTTTTGGATTTCTGTCGGCTCTACGAAGCCGAGGTCGCCAATCGCCTGAAGAACTTCAGCGCTAAGATTGGATTCCGTAAATAAATTCATTTAAAGATCGTCTAATTTGCTGCAAAGATACGAATTTTATTTTTGATAATAATTTCAATACTTTTTTGCAAAATTAATTTTTCATTAATTCTTAGCTAATGAGTCGTTTCCGAACCTTTTAAAATTAAATTTTAAAAAATAAGCAGCTAAAAATAATTGATACCATTCAAAATCTAACTTAAATCTTGTCATCGCAGCTTGACCTATCATATAAGGAACTGTAAAATTAATGAATAATAAAATAGAAAACATAAACAATAAGCTTTGTTTTCTTTTTATTAAGCTAATCAAGGAAAATACTGTTAGTAAATTAATGGTCATAACAAATACTTTTCTGCCTATTATTGAAAATGAATTATCATAAAAATACCTTGAAGGTACATACCATAGATACAAGAAATTTGCTAAGGCTTTTTTAATAATCAAGTACTTATCTTTTTTTTCAAATTCTAATACTTCTCTTTTATAAATCTTTTCCATTTGTAATTCATTTGTGTGTGTTCTGATTCTTCGAATTTCGCCTGCTTTTTTTAAGGGTACTTTCTGTAAATCCTTGAATACTTGCGTCTCTTCAAAATATCCAAAATGCCTGTTTTGCCAAACAGGGGTTTTTGACAATATGATTCTGTCAAAAACGATATAATTGCGTATTACCCATGGAGAATACAAGACAAACACTAAAGACGCAATAATTAAAACTTTTTTAACCTCTATTTTTTTGAAAAGAAATAAAGATATTATAAGAATTATTCCAAATGGAACCGTCACAACCTGACACAAAAAAAGCAAAGCCGAACTAATAGAGAATAATATTACCCGTTTGTTTGTAGAACCTTGCTTCCATATCTTAAAAAACCAATATAAAAAATTGAGAAATATTAATATAAAAATATTAGTATTCTCTAAGGTATTGACATATATAAAATAGAACGGAGAAAAAATAAAAAAATAGGATGTAAGCATTCCCACTTTTTCCTGAGAAAAAATTTTACAAATCCTGACAATCAATATTGGAATCAAAAAATATATAATACTCTGGGCAATAACTGCCATCATCATCGCATTTTTACCAAACAGCCAAACAAAAAAAGCAAGAAATAGTGGATTAACAGGCATTTTATAAGCTGTAGAACCTACTTCTATAAACTCCGCATAAACACCATATTTTATCAAATTATTAGCGATATCCCAATCTTCAAAAGTCAAAGCGATAAATCCTTGCTTAAGAGAATACAATATTCTAGCAAGAAGCATTAAAATATTAAATAGAAGAAAAACTTTGTAACTTAATATATATCGTAAATCTCTTCGCATCAAAAATTAATATTATCCCACTATCTTAACATTCTGCAACATTCACAGCAACAGCTAAGCCACCTTCGGAAGTTTCTTTGTATTTAGAATTCATATCCAATGCTGTTTCCCACATCGATTTGATAACACTATCCAAAGACACTTTCGCTTTGGTTGGGTCGCCATCCAAGGCTAATGATGCTGCGGTAATCGCTTTCATTGCGCCCATAGAATTTCGTTCGATGCAAGGGATTTGAACCAATCCGCCAATCGGATCACAGGTTAATCCAAGATGATGTTCCATTGCGATTTCTGCCGCCATCAGAACTTGTCCCGGTGTTCCTCCAGAAATCTCAGTTAGTCCAGCGGCTGCCATTGCTGAAGAAACGCCAACTTCTGCCTGACAACCACCCATTGCTGCGGAGATAGTGGCGTTCTTTTTAAATAAAGTTCCGATTTCTCCCGCAACCAAAAGAAATCTGATAATGTCTTCTTGAGAATTGAATTCTGTAAAAGTCTGGGCATACATCAAAACTGCAGGAATCACACCACTTGCGCCATTAGTTGGAGCTGTAATGATCCTTCCGAAAGATGCGTTCTCTTCATTCACAGCAAGAGCAAAACAGGAAACCCACTTGGTAACTGAGCTGAAAGTTTTCTGCTCATTTTTTACCATTTCGAACCACTCGTTCTTATTTTTGTAGATCTGAGTTCCAAGCAATTTCTCATTCATTTCGGAAGCTCGTCTTGTGACATTCAAGCCGCCGGGAAGAATTCCTTTTTTGTTGATGCTCTTGTAAACACAATCTTTGATGTTATCCCAAATCTCTAGAGCTTTCTGACGGGTTTCTTCCTGAGTTCTCCAAGATTCCTCATTTAACAAAACCAAATCAGAAATTTTATTGAGATTCAGTTTTTCACAGTACTTCAGTATGTCGCTACCGTGATGACATGGATATAATGTCCTTACGCATCTGTCTTCCATAGAATTATCTTCTTTGGTTGCGACAAATCCACCTCCAACGGAATAATAATCCTGGCTAAATTCTTCACCGTTTTGGAAAATAACTTTGAAAATCATCCCGTTGGGATGAAAATCGAGGGATCTTTCTTTGTTAAGGATCAAATGATATCCGTAGATAAACGGCAACCAGACTTCTCCACCAAGATAGATTTTTTGTTCTGATTTTATTTTTTCAATTTTCTCATCAATCTTATTGGTATCGATTGTTCGGAAATTTTCTCCACTGAGACCAAGCATTCCTGCAATGTCAGTCCCATGACCAACACCGGTTTTTGCCAGAGAGCCAAAAAATTCTACAAAAACTTCTTTCACATCTTGTAAAGAATGATTTCGTCTGACTAAATCCAGAAACATTTTCGCTGCATTCCAAGGTCCCATTGTGTGGGAAGAAGATGGTCCAATCCCGATTTTTATGATATCAAAAACACTGATAGATTCCATTCAATTGTAAAAAATTATCGTTTGTAAATGTAATTGATTTTTGAAACCGATACAACTTTATATTGTTATTGTTGCTGAACGCAAAGAGCGCAAAGTTTTTTGAAATTATTGAAAATATTTTTAAGGTTCACAAAAGTGTAAAGCTCAACGAAGAAAAACCATCCAACTTTGTCATTTTGTAGGAATCTCTACGCAAATTGATAGCTTAGATTCCATGCTTTACTCCGTTTCGCTCTGAATAACAAAATGCTATTGATTTGTACTATTAATTTTAACAGCGAATGTCACACGCAGCCCAGCTTGAGCGAAAATCCTTTTTACGCAGCGAAGGAAAGTGAAAAGATTGACTAAGTTGAACGACTACGTTGGGTTTGGGAGCGGAAGACGGAAATAGCTGCCAAAAAATTATACAAAAATAGCTTTGAGAATCTCGGAAACTTGTTTTGCTTTGGTTAATGGGAAAAGATGTGTTGCATTTTTGACGATAAAATCCGGTCGAGAATTTTTGATTGGGAAGACGATGTCTTTGTCAGCCAAAATCTGAATCACATCGGGCAGTTTTTCGAATTTCCACTTCGCAACTTTATCCATAGACCATTTCAGATAATGTGGATCTTTAATTGTCAGATATTGATTAAGATTGCTGTTTTTGGAATCGAATATTCTTTTTAGAAACGCATATAAAATCGAACTACTGTTACCAAAAAATTTTAACGGTATATATTTAACAGCATTAATTTTACCGCCTGCTTTGATGAAAATCGACTTTTCCTGATCTGAACGAATGCTTCCCAAGATGACAATTTTTTTTGCAGGTTTCAGCTTATGAATCTCCTGTACCATTATCCCTCCAAATGAATATCCCATTAAATAAAAATCTTCTGAATCATCTATTACAGCAGACATCCTATTAACATAATGATAGAAATCCTCATTTTTTTCAGGGATTAGCCAAGGAATGTGAACTACCTCAACTTCCGGATTGAAAGTCAGTTTTTCCAGAACTTTTTCATCTGCACCAAGACCACTTATGATGTATAATTTCATTTGGTAAAATTCTTTTGTGTTTTGGTCAAATTTAACAACAAAAAAAGAGCAGAAAAAATTCTGCTCCCGAAAAATCATATATTTTTCCGAAATTATTTCACACTCACTTTTACTTTCAAGTCTACATCATCCTTTACTAGAACATCCTGCATCGTAGATTTGTAAGCTACATCAAATTTTTGTCTGTCAAAAGAAAATTTATCCGATTCCAAAGTTACAACACCTTTGTTGGATGTGATTTTTGCTGGAAAAGACACCGGGTTTGTTTTACCTTTTACAGTCAGGTTTCCGTTAACTACAAAATTGTAATCTTTGTTTGAGTTTTTCTTTACAGAAGTAATTTTATACGTTGCAGTCGGGAACTTTTCAACCTCGAAGAAATCACCATTTTTCAAGTGACCATTCAATTTTCCTTGATATTCTCCTGATAAATCTGTAGAATTAATAGTTGTCATATCTAATACAAATTCTCCGCCTACAACAGCTCCGTTTTTAAGAACAAGGTTACCCGATTTTACATTTACAGTTCCATCATGAGAAGATGCTTCTGTTTTTGCAATTTTATAACCCCACCAGTGTACATCGGAACTCGTTAATTTCTTTGTCTGTCCAAACGCTAACCCACTTGCTAAAACTGCTAGTAATAATACTTTTTTCATTTTTTAATAATTTAATGATGCAAATCTAATTAGAATCATTCAAAATTGAAATTGATGTATGATAAGTTTTAAAAAAAAATTAACGCCTCCAAATTAATGAAGACGTTAATTATGTGTCATAGTTTGATTAATATTTTTTAGATTTTCTTAGAAAACCGAAAAATTCTGATTATTTACCCAAAGGAATGTTGTAAGCAAAACCTACACCAATTGCACCGGCATTATATTTCTGATCAGCAATCTGCCCTTTATCTCCGGTAAATGTTTTGTTATACTGTACAAAAAAGTTCCAATCACGGTTGTGATATCCAATTTCCGGTCTGATGTAAAAACCTCCGTCTGGTCTGTCAACATTGACGTTACTCGCTACTTTATCATCTCCAACGATAAATCCATAACCTAAATCTGTTCCAAAATAAAATCCGGTTTGCTGCGGATAGAATCTGAAAAGTGCCGCAACAGGAATTATACCGAAGTCATTGTTATCAACATCTACTCCGCTAATTGTTCTGTTTTTTCCGAAGTAATGATTATAACCTGTAGCGATACCGAGACCAAAACCCGGAGTTATTAAATTCTGATAAGATAAATCCACTCCAAGATTGGCGGCAGTATTACCACCGGTTGATATACCAGTGTTAAGGCCTACTTTGAACATATTGGTCATATCAGCACTCTGAGCTGAAACTAATCCTCCAGCCAAAATCCCCAGACCTAATACCAACTGCTTTAAAGTTTTCATATTTTTAAATTTTAAATTTTACAAAGGTCATACTTGTAAATTCCGTGCCAAAATAGATTTTTTGTTTGACAACTCTAACAATACAACCACCAACAAACTAATTTTCAATTATTTAAAAATAATTAAATATTAAAATTTATTCACAAACTGATATTTTCATCAATTTTGATTTAACAATTGGGTGATTACTCACTCCAACTGATAAATTATCACTCATGAATAATTTCCTGAAAAATAAGCATTTGATTTCCAGAGCAGGCTTTGGAATTCATCATAACGATATCGAAAAGTATAAAAATCTGAGTCCGAAAAAGCTTTATCAGGAATTGAAAAACAACTCAGAGTATAAAGTTTTACTGACAGATTTTCCAACTGTCACGCCTGAGCAATACCAGGAAATGTCAAAAGCAACTGACAAAAGGCCACTGAACCAGTTCAATAAGAATTATAACTCTGCTATAAACAAAGCCTGGCATTCTCAAATGATCAATACGCCTTACCAGTTACGTGAAAAAATGGCACTTTTCTGGCACGGACATTTCGCAACAAGAATTCAGCAGTCATTATTTAATAAAGATATTATTGAAGTTTTCAGGAAAAATGCGTTGGGGAATTTCAAAGACATGGTTTTTGAAGTTTCGAAATCTCCTGCAATGCTCAATTTTCTCAATAATCAACAAAATAAAAAGGCCAGGCCCAACGAAAATTTTGCGAGGGAACTAATGGAACTGTTTACACTTGGAAGAGGAAACTATACTGAAAAAGACATTCGTGAATCTGCAAGAGCTTTTACAGGGTGGAGCTACAATAGCCTTGGAGAATTTGTAAATAATGAAAAACAACACGATTCCGAAGAAAAGGAATTTCTAGGAAAAACCGGAAACTTTGATGGAACTGATATCATTCATATGATTCTCGAAAAACCAGAATGCGCTCATTTCATCACAGAAAAAATTTACAAATTCTTTGTCAATGAAACTCCTGATGAAAAAATTGTCAGATCCCTGAGTCAAAAATTTTATAAATCCAATTATGATATAATGGCTTTGGCTGACGAGATTTTCCTTTCAGACTGGTTTTATTCTGAAAAAAACATTGGTGCAAAAATAAAATCACCGGTCGAACTGATTGTCGGAATCCGGAGAATAATGCCAATGGATTTGCAAAATAAGGATACCATTTACAATTTTGAAAAAATCCTCGGGCAAGAATTATTGCAACCGCCAAATGTTGCAGGATGGCCTACCGGACTTGCATGGATAGACAGTTCCACTCTACTTTTAAGAATGAAAATCCCGGCTGTGATGGCGGGTTATAAAACACTGGACATCGAACCTAAATCCAATGACGATGTGAATATGGGAAAAGGCGAGAAAAAAGTGGTCGTCAACAAAAAGCAAAACACTATTAACATACATTGGGACAGTATCAATAATATCCTTAATCAGGATTTATTTGAGCTGCTGATTGCCAATCCCAGCGAAAATCTTGAGAAGATGATTACCCAATTCAATACGGAGAAAAGTAAGAAGCATCTGATGATAAGTATTATGTCAACTCCAGAATATCAACTTTGTTAAAATAAGCCGTTATGATTATCAATAGAAAAACCTTCATAAAAACGAGCAGTTTAGCAGCTGCTTCTTTTCTCTTCCCAAATTTCTTAAAAGCCCTGACCTTACCGGAAGCTATTGCCATGAACGGTAAAACGCTCATCATTTTGCAATTATCTGGTGGCAATGACGGACTTAATACGATTATCCCTGTCAAAAATGATATTTATTACAAATCGAGAAATCAGATTTCTATCAAGGAGGAAAATTCGCTTTTGTTAACTGATGAAGCTGCAATCAATCCAAACCTGAAATTCTTCAAAGAGCTGTATGATAATGGAGAATTGGCGGTGATGAATAATGTGGGTTATCCGGAGCCGGACAAATCACACTTCCGAAGTATGGACATCTGGCAATCTGCGAGTGACAGTAATGAATTTGTAAATTCCGGCTGGCTGGGAAGATATCTGGATGAAGCTTGTCACAACTGTCAAAATCCGACTCAGGCAATTGAAATCGATGATCTGTTAAGTCTAGCAATGAAAGGCGAAAACAACAAAGCGATCGCATTCAAAGACCCGAAGAAATTATTTGATAACAGCCAGGAAACACTTTATAAAAAACTGGCAGCCGACAATCATGATCATGAACACGATTTGGCTTCTTATCTTTATAATACGCTCGGCAATGCTATTAACAATTCGGGATATATCTTTGAAGAAAGCAAAGCCAAACCTACGGATAAAGTTTATCCGGCAACACAAATCGGAAAAGATTTTAAAACGATTGCTTCACTTATCAAATCTGATATTAATACGCAGGTTTATTATCTTTCCGTTGGAAGCTTTGATACACATGTCAATCAAAACCAAAAGCAAACCCAGCTGTTTACTGCTATTAATAATGCTGTTGAAGTTTTCACCAAAGACATGAAGGAAAATGGAAAATTCAATGATATTATGATCATGACTTTCTCCGAATTTGGTAGACGTGTTGCTCAGAATGCTAGTAACGGAACCGATCACGGAACGGCCAATCAAATGTTCTTCATCAGCGGCGGACTTAAGAAAAAAGGATTATTGAATCCACTTCCAGACTTAACCAATCTTAAAGACGGTGATTTGATTTACACCGAAGATTTCAGAAAAGTCTATGCGACGGTTCTTAAAAGATGGCTCAATTCCGATGATAAGAAAATCCTTGGAAAGGATAATGGTTATTATGATTTTATCTAAAATTAGATTTAAAGAAGACATTTTATAGTTTCCATCAATAACCGGTTTTGATGAGAACTTTAATTTATATTTTGCACAATATAATTTTACACCATAAATTTGCTCCATCAAAATAATTTAAATCATAAAAAAATGAAAACATTGTACAGCATTGGCGCAACAGCCAAAGGAGGAAGAAATGGACACGTTAAAAGTGACAACGGAGTTTTGGATCTGCAAGTGAGAATGCCAAAAGGTTTAGGAGGCGCTAATGATGATTACGCAAATCCGGAAATGCTTTTTGCTGCAGGATATTCAGCTTGTTTTGACAGCGCATTGAACCTCGTTATCAAACAAAGTAAAATCGAAACCGGCGAAACAACCGTAACAGCAAAAGTAGGTATCGGCCAAATTGAAAATGGCGGATTTGGATTAGAAGCAGAATTGCACGCTAATATTCCGGGAGTGTCTTTGCAGCAGGCTCAGGAATTGATTGAGAAAGCTCATCAGATCTGTCCTTACTCTAACGCAACAAGAGGAAATATCGAAGTTAAGTTGACTGTAAGCAACGATTAAGAAAAGCTTAATTTGTTATCTTTGAATTGTGGAACTCAATCAAAAACTCAATATGGAAGATTTATTAAAATTGGACAAGCAACTTTGCTTCTCTGTTTATGTTTTACACCGCGAAATCATGCAGTGTTACCGTCCTATTCTGAAAAATATTGGGTTGACTTATCCGCAATACATCACAATGATGACGCTCTGGGAAAAGGATGATTTGACAGTGAATCAAGTAGGGGAAATTTTACAATTGGACAACGGAACTTTGACGCCGCTTTTGAAAAGACTGGAATCTAAAGACTATTTGGAAAGAAAACGCAGCAAAGAAGACGAGCGTGTTGTAAAAATTCACTTAACGGAAAAAGGCACAAAACTCAGGGAAAAAGCCACTTGCATCCCGATGGAGCTAGCAAAAGCAATGAATCTAAGCATCGATGAAATAATGGAATTGAAATCACTGTCTGATAAAGTTGTTCAAAAAATTAACCAATAAAAAAAGAGCTATTTGTTTTTGAATAGCTCTTTTCTATTTTAAATTAATTTGGATTAATACTCAAACAAAACACTTCCCCAAGTAAAACCACTTCCGAAAGCCGACATACAAACCAAATCGCCACGTTTCATTCTGCCTTCCTGAATCGCTTCGCTCAAAGCAATTGGAATGGAAGCCGCCGTTGTATTGCCATATTTCTGGATATTAACGAAGACTTTTTCGTCCGGTAATTTCAACAATTGCTGAACATATTGCGCAATTCTGATATTCGCTTGGTGAGGAATTAATAAATCCAAATCTTCAATCGATTTTCCTGCTTTTTCAAGCGCTTCCAAAATGGTTTCCGGAAATCTTGTTACAGCGTGTTTGAAAACAAAGTTCCCATTCATCACAGGATAGATATCTTCTGCAGTTAAGGAATCCGGATTTTTAAGTAGATTGTCACTCCAGCCTAATTTAGTTCCAGGAAATTTTACAGCTAACTCTTCCGCATATTTTCCTTCAGAATGCATATTCACAGACAAGATACCTTTCGCATTCTCGTCCTCACTTGCTGATAAAACCACTGCGCCAGCCCCATCACCGAAAATCACAGAAACACCACGTCCGGCATCTGAAAAATCCAATCCAAAAGAATGAATCTCTGCTCCTACAACCAAAACATTTTTATATAGACCAGATTTGATAAATGCATTGGCAACGCTCATCGCATAAACAAAACCTGAACATTGATTACGAACATCTAAGGCGCCGATTGTATCACAACCCAGCATCTCTTGCAACAGCACACCTGAACCCGGGAAATAATAATCCGGAGACAAGGTTGCAAATACAATATAATCGATATCTTTGGCGGTAAGGTTGGCATTTTTGAGGGCAACTTCTGATGCTTTCAAACCGTAGAAAGATGTTGTCTCTTCAGAATCCACACGGTTTTTGCGATGTCTTCTTTCTTTGATTCCAGTTCTTTCCGTAATCCACTCATCATTAGTGGTCATTAGCTTAGAAAGGTCATCGTTGGTCACTACATTTTCCGGAACGTAATGTCCCACACCTGATATTACACTTTTAAACATTCTTTTGATTCAAAAATTTCGACAAAAGTAAATATTTTATTTATTACATAAGTTCCGGAACGACAGATTTTTTCTATTGGATTTTGAACCTGCTTTAGGGGCATCATATCTTAATTATTATTTTTTTTGGCGCCTATATCCGTCTCCAGCTCCCGCTCTTTTCACTCCACTGCGTTGCGTAAAAAGGAGCTCCGCTTCCGCCGGGGCGTGCTGCGCAAAAGATAAAAAATTCCTATCCAAACCAAATTCTTCAAAAATTTGAATTGATATAGAGATTTTATTTAGTTTTGTTATATGCCTATAGAACAGAAATATAAAACCGCCAACTGGGAATGGATTGATGTAACCGCACCAACGGAAGAAGACCTCCGGTTTTTGCACGAGCGTTACCATATCAATTATCTTTTGCTGGAAGATACCATAGATCCTAACCACCTTCCAAAATACGAAGAAGTTGGCGATGTCAAATTTTTTCTGGCCCGGGAATCAACAGATTTGGAACGCCGAACTTTGAATAACATTAGTGATATCAGCAGCAAACTTGGAATCTTTCTGCTTCCGAAACTGATCATCACAACACACAGGACGAAGAGCAAAAGCATCCATGAGGTGTGCGAGGAACTGAAAAAAGAAAATCCGAACAATGTCACCAGAGATCATCTCGCGCTTAAACTGGCATTAAGAATCATCAAGACTTTTGATGATGAGAGCCGCAATCTACTCGAAGTAATGGATGCTATGGAAAACGAGATTTTCCTGAAAACGACCAATCATACCAACCAGATCAGACGTCTTTACAAGCTGAAAAGAAAATCCGGTCTCAATACTAGAATCCTGAACATATCAGGTGAATGGATCACCAAATTCAAAACGCTGGATCTGGAAGAAGTGGAAGTAATGGATTTACTGGACAAACAAAAGGATGTGATTGCAGATTTTGACCACGTCAATGCGCAGACTGTTAACCTTATTTCTATGTTTTTGGCACTTTCCGATCAAAAAGCCAATCAGGTAATGAAACTCTTAGCTATTTATTCGGTTTATTTTTTACCAATTACATTTATTGCGGGCATCTACGGAATGAACTTCGACAATATGCCGGAACTGCACCATAAGCATGGTTATTATTTTACTTTGGGATTGATGGCTTTGGTGGTGATTATTACCTTCATCTATATGCGAAGAAAAAAGTGGCAAGGCTAGATGGATATAGAATTGCTGACTTTTTACAACGTAGAAAATTTTTATCCGCCCGATCAGGATTCTGTCGGAACTTATCATTCCGGTTTATATAACTGGGATGATTATAAATACCGTCTGAAAGTCAGAAAAATCTCCAATATTTTTCAATCTATTGAAGAAGATTATGAACAGTTGCCTTCTATAATTGGATTGGCTGAGATTGGTGCAAAATCAGTTCTGGAAGATCTAACCAACGAAAATTCCCCAATAAACGATTACGAAATCATCTATCAATCTTCCAAAGACTCGCGTAATCTGAGTGTGGCCTTGCTTTTTGATAGAAAGAAATTCACTTTACTGAAATATCAAACTTTACAGTTCCAATTAGACAAGGAGAAAAAGTTTGATACCCGTGATATTTTGCAAACAGAGTTTTTATACCAAGAAAAAAAGCTTCATATTTTTGTTATTCATCTGCCTTCCAAAAGAAATCAGGATGCTAAAAAAGATCAACGGAATTTTATTATTGAAAAGCTTAAAGAAACATTTCAGGAATTATTTGATAAAGGAGAAGCTATTGTTTTGATGGGCGATTTCAATGAAAACCCAGATAATGAAGCTGTACAAGAATTACTTTTGGATAAAAATGGTAAGCAAGTTCTGAATAATCCTTTTGAAAGCCTATTCAATGCAAATCAATTTTCAACTTATCACGGTAAAAAAGGTGTTTGCTTTGACCAGATCATTTATCCGGAAAAACAGCTTATTGAGCAATTCAGTCTTCGGTCTATAAAAGCTGAAATCTATAATTCGCCACGACTGAGAAACAAAAACAATAAAAATAATAATTATCCTTTCAGAACATACTCCGGTTCCCGATATGTGGGCGGTTACAGCGATCATTTTCCAGTAATTTTAAAATTAATAGGAAAATCCCTGTCATAAATTATTATTGATTCGAAAATGAAAAGGCATAGATTATGCTTATAGGTTATTAAATCACTAAAAAATTTAATGTTATGAGAAATCTATTATGGTTAGTCGCAGTCATTTGTATTATTGTATGGCTTTTAGGAATGTTGGGCGTAGTCCCGGGAATGAGTACCGGATATCTGGTTCATGTATTATTAGTAATTGCCATTGTTGTGGTGTTATTTAATATTATCTCAGGAAGAAAGCCTTTGGATTAAATATTTTACCACTTAAACTAAAAATTATTGTCTGATTAAATTTCCACGAATTTATTCAGACATTTTTATTTTATGACAAGAATTAAGCAAATTTTAATCTGTTATAAAATTGCGTTAATCAAAGTGAAAATACATTTTAGACCATATAACATTTGTATTTTTATTTTATGAAGTAATCATAACATAATGCTATATTTTTCCAAAAGATTTGTTTGCAAAAGTATTTTTGCATTTTTTCTGTTTCTCTCGCTATCTGGTTTTTCACAGGATAAAGCCGAGCAAGCCATTCAAAATATGGATAAAAACTTTCCCCAGGAAAAAGTGTATCTGATGTTTGATAAGAATAGCTATGCTGCAGGAGATAATATTTGGTTCAAAGCTTTTGTATTTGACGGTTACAGCAAGTCCAATGTTTCCACAACACTTTTTGTAGAGCTGTATGACAGCAGCAAAAAACTGATTGATAAAAAAATGCTTCCATTTTATAATAGTGAAGGAAATGGTAATTTTCAATTAGCAGACAATCTGAAAGAAAATATCTATTATGTAAGAGCTTACACAATCTGGATGACGAATTTTAGTGAAGACTTTCAGTTTATGAAATCGTTTGCTGTTTATAACCCCAATTCTCCCGAGAAATTAATCAAAAATGATAATGCAGATTGGTCAGTTTCTGTCTTTCCGGAAAGTGGAACTTTTGTTGCCGGTATTGATACTAAAATTGCTGTTCGTTTACAATCCGGGGGAACTTTACCAAAAAACTGGAACGGTTATGTAATTGATAAAGATAAACCCAATGTTCATCTTGCTGATTTTGAAAGCTTTGATCAGAATGTAGGATCATTCTCTATGACGCCACAGAAAGATAAACAATATCAGGTAGTCATTACAGATAATAATGGAAAAAATCAAAAGATAGATTTGCCACAAGTTGCTGAAAGTGGAATTAATCTCCAAGTGAAAAGCTTAGCTGACAAAATCGAATATCAAATTAAATCTAACAACATTGTTGATGAATCCGGTTATTATAAAATCATAGCAACTATTGGAAACCGTTTCGTTTACAAAGCCCGCATCAGGAAAAATTCCAATGATGAAGTTTTCTCGATTCCGACTAATCAATTAATTAACGGCATTCTTCAGTTTACTTTGTTCGATGAAAAGGAAAATGTGGTTGCTCAAAGACTTTGTTTTATTCAGCCTCAAAAACTGAATTTTTTAAAACCAGTAGTGCAATCGATTTCAAAGAATTTAAATCCTAAAAGTTTAAACTCATTTGATATAAAATCAGACAGCAATATTTTTGATGCATCGGTTGCAGTTTATGACCAATCAAAATTTAATCAAAAAGAAAATATCTTAAGCGCATTCTGGCTCACAGGAGATTTCACGGATACGATTGAACAGCCGGTTCAATATTTTTCCGATAACAGGAATACGGATGCACTGGATGCATTATTGATTTCTGAAAAGTGGAAGCGTTTCAATTGGAAGGATATTATCTCCGGTAAATTTCCAGTCATCAAAAATCAACCTGAAAAATATATTTCATATAATGTCAGAATCACTTCCAATGGCGCTCCTGTAAAAAATACCAATATCAATCTGATGTTTGAAGGTGATAAATCGGGTTCAAAATTATTGACTGTTATAACAGATAACAATGGTGACCTTAGCCTGAAAAATATGGCTTTTTATGAACCTCAGAAGATTTATTATCAATTAAATGCTGATAATCCGGATGCTGTTATTATTCCGAAAGTTTCATTTGTTCCTTTGAAAAAAGAATTACCGCAGAGTGATTTTATTCTAGTAAAACGAAATTCAAATGATGCTCTTACTTCCGAAGCTTCCCTTGCCATAGAAAACAGTCAGTTTCAAAAAAAACTGAATGAAAAAGTAACCGATATAGAAGAAGTAAAACTGATTGCAAAAAAACAATCACCAACAGAAAAACTGAATGACGAACTCAGTAGTCCGATGTTTCAAAGTGCATCAGAAACCATTTTTGACTTTGTGAACGATAAGTCTTTAGCAACTGGTTCTCCCGATATTCTATTGTGGCTGGAAGGTCGGGTTGCCGGACTTCAGATTCAAAGGGATGGCGCAGATGTAGATGTTCTGATGAGAAATAAAAAAGTGGATATCTATCTGGATGAAGTCAAAACGGAATTGGAGATCCTAAGAGGTTTTAATATTTCGAATATTGCAATGATCAAGGTTGTGAAAGATGATTTCTTTGGTGGATTTGGTAATTCGAATGGCGCCATTTTAATTTATACTAAAAATGGAAACACAGGTTCCGACGAAGTTATGAAATCGATGACTGGACTTAAATTTTTCATATTGAAAGGTTATGATAAGCCAGACTTTTACAAAAACATTATTTACAGTAATGATTCTCTGGAAAAGCTGATCGATAGCCGAATTAATCTGTATTGGAATCCAAAATTACCTTTAAACCAATCAGCAAAAGTAGAATTTTACAATAATGATTCTGCAAAGCAATACAGAGTCATTATTACCGGATTCGATGATGAAAAACAGCTTCCTATTTTTTCTGATTCAATATTGAATTAAGTCATCAAATCTATATTTTTTACAAAATCCGTATTTCTACCTAAAACCGAATGACTAAATCATTTTAGCTTTGGCTAAATATTCAATTATGTCAACGCTAACTATTTTTGGTTCATTCGGATTAGAATTATTTGGACCGATCATTTTAATCGCAATGCTTTTCATCACTTTATTAAGAGAAAAGAAAAAACGCAGAAAATAATATTGCTTCCTGATTTATTTAATTTTCGATTATTAACAGCTAAAAAACACTATTTTCGCTGTTCAAAATCAAGAAATGAAGGCTTCAGACTTTATACAAAAGCAACTAAATATCCCTACCAAAAATATAGACAGTACGCTTCAGCTTTTCTCCGAAGATTGTACCATCCCTTTCATTGCACGTTACAGAAAAGATAAAACAGGCAATCTGGACGAGGTCGCAATTGAAAATATTTTCAAGCTGAATAAGCAGTTTGAAGACATCATCAAAAGAAAAGAAAGTATCCTGAAATCCATCGATGAACAAAATGCTTTGACGTCTGAATTGAAGCAAAAGATAGAACAAAGTTTTGACCTTCAGGAAGTGGAAGATTTTTATCTGCCCTACAAAAAACGGAAAAAGACAAAAGCCGATACAGCAAGAGAAAAAGGACTGGAACCTTTGGCCAAGATTATTATGAGCCAACGTTCTGACGATATCGATTTTATCGCTTCAAAATATGTTAATCAAAATGTTGCCGATGAAGATGAAGCTTTGCAAGGTGCAAGAGATATTATTGCGGAATGGATTAATGAAAATCTTTATGTTCGTAAAAATCTTCGAAGATTATTCCAGAGAAAAGCAGTTATTTCTTCTAAAGTGGTCAAAGCAAAAAAAGATGAGGAAACAGCTCAGAAATTCTCACAATATTTCGAATGGCGGGAAGCTTTGAACAGGATTCCATCGCACCGTCTGCTGGCAATGCTCCGTGCAGAGAATGAGGGTTTTGTAAAAACGTCTGTTGATATCGAAAAAGATGAAGCGCTTGACCTGATAGGAAATGCTATTATCAAAAGTAATAATTCATCTTCAAAACAAATAGAATTAGCAATAGCCGATTCTTACAAACGATTGTTAGAGCCGGCTCTTTCCAATGAAGCGCTTCAGGAAGCCAAAGAAAAAGCAGATATCAAAGCGATTGAGGTTTTCTCTGAGAATCTTCAACAATTACTTCTCGCTTCACCTTTGGGAGAAAAAAGGATTTTAGCCATTGATCCCGGTTACAGAACCGGTTGCAAAGTCGTTTGCCTTGATGAAAAAGGTGATCTTTTGCACAACGAGAATATCTATCCGCACGCTCCGCAAAACGAAACTGGAATGGCGATGAAAAAAATTCGTTCTATGGTTAATGCTTATAATATTGAAGCCATCTCTATCGGAAACGGGACAGCCAGCCGGGAAACCGAATTCTTCATCAAGAAAATTGCATTTGATAAGCCGATTCAGGTGTTTGTGGTTTCAGAAGCAGGTGCATCGGTCTATTCAGCCAGTAAAATCGCGCGGGATGAATTTCCAAATTATGATGTGACCGTTCGTGGTGCTGTGTCCATTGGAAGACGATTGGCCGATCCTTTGGCAGAATTAGTAAAAATCGATCCTAAATCTATTGGCGTCGGACAATACCAATATGATGTGGATCAAACCAAACTAAAAGAAGAGCTGGACAATACTGTAATTCGTTCCGTCAATTCGGTTGGAATTAATCTGAATACAGCTAGTAAATCATTATTAAGTTACGTTTCCGGAATCGGAGAAAAAATGGCGGAGAATATTGTTAATTTCCGAACAGAAAATGGCGCTTTCACCGAAAGAAAAGATCTGAAGAAAGTTCCAAGACTTGGAGAAAAGGCTTATCAGCAAGCCGCTGCTTTTGTTAGAATCAAGAATGCGAAAAATCCTTTGGATAATTCAGCCGTTCATCCGGAAGCTTACAAAACGGTTGAAAAAATGGCAAAAGATCTCGGCTTAAAAACTGAAGATTTAATTTCGAATAAAGAGAAAATAGCTTCCATCAATCCTGAAAAATATGTAACTAATGATATCGGAATCCTAGGAATCAAAGACATTCTGAAAGAATTAGAAAAACCGGGATTAGACCCAAGAAAAGGAGCGAAGGTTTTTGAATTCGACCCCAATGTAAAATCCATCAAAGATGTAAAACCCGGGATGATCCTACCGGGAATTGTCAATAATATTACTGCTTTCGGATGTTTTGTGGATTTGGGAATCAAGGAAAGCGGTTTGGTTCATATTTCTCAATTGAAAGATGGCTTTGTATCCGATGTAAATGAAGTAGTAAAGCTGCATCAGCACGTCCAGGTTAAGGTTACAGAAGTAGACGAAGCAAGAAAAAGGATCCAGCTGAGTATGATTTTATAATTGCTCTTAACATAATCATTATAAACAGTAAAATATTTATTAATAATTTAAAAGCTTGTAGATATTTATCGTAATATTAAATTAATATTTAAATATATTCTATTTTTGCATCGAATACTTAATAACAAATGATTTGAAAAACAAAGTATCTTTAAATAATATTATGCTGATTCGGCATAGTATCATATTATTTTCTGCCTTATTCTTCTATCCATTTTTGTCGGCCCAGAACCATTATACACCAAAACAAATAGACTCTCTCATTACATCTAATGAGAAAACAAATAATTTTAACCTGAAACAAAATATAAGTTTCCTTAATAACTTGTTTAAAGAATCCGAAAAGATTCATTATGAAAAAGGGATGTACCGCTCTTTATTGCAAATAAACAATTGGTATATGTTGAAAGCACAGTATAAAAGTGCTATTCCCTATTTTGAGAAAATAGAGAATCTACCGCTAAAGAACCCTGACAATATAAAATATAAAGTCTCTGCGCTTCAAAACAAAGCTTTTGCTTTTACCAATTTAGGCTTATATGATGATGCACAGGTAGCGATTAACAAATCAATGCTCTTAGCACTTAAGGTAAATGATAATGACAAAAAATTCCGGTTTTTAGGGAAAGCTTTTGATCTCAAAGCTGCACTTTATATTCAATTGAAGATGCCTGAGGACTCTGTAATGCTTTACCTGAAAAAATCAGCAGTTCAGTATAAGCAATTAAAGAATAATACGGATAGAACGACCTTATTGAATGCTGCTTATATTAATATGAGCATTAGTTTTTTTGAAGCAAAAAAATTAGACTCGGCATTGTTCTATTCACATAAAGTGGCAAAACAAAAGCAAATAGATGATAAAACAAAATCTGGTGTCTTCCAGACTTTAGCACAAATACACCGTGAAAAGAATAATTGGGACAGTGCATTTTATTACTATAAACAAGCAGAGGCAATATCGGCTAAATTCGGGGATGCATTGGATTTAAAATCAATCTATCAAACACTCACCGAGATGTATGATAAATCAGGAGATAAGGAAAATGCCCTGATCTATGCTAAAAAGTATTCTCATTTATCCGATAGTCTTAATGTTATTAATCAACAAGGTGCAGCCTTAGCCAACAAAGATATTAAAGAAGATTTGCAGGAAGAAAATGCATCACAGCAGAAGCGCCTGTATTGGATCATAGGAGGTATTATTATAATTCTGCTTTTTATATCCTTATTGTCTTTATATATTTTTAGAAACTATACTAAGGAAAAAAAATCCCGTCAGGAAAAGAAAAACATCATTGAAGAAAAGACAAAAGAACTTGAAAAGCTGCAATCTAAGGTCAATGATTCTTTTGACGAGATTGTATCTCTTGCCAAAAATAATGACCCTGCATTTTTGGGACGTTTCAAAGAGGTTTATCCGGATTTTTGTAATAGGCTTCAGATGACTTATCCAGATCTTCTTAATTCAGAACTAGCTTTTTGTGCTTACCTCAAACTGAATTTTTCAACCAAAGAAATTGCGACTTATACATTTACTGCAATTAAATCTGTTCAAAACCGTAAGAACCGTATCAGGAAGAGACTGAACATTCCTTCCGATGAAGATATCTATATCTGGATAGATAAACTGTAAAAAAACAGGCTCCATATAGATGAAGCCTGTTTTTTTATTCTTTAATAATTTTTAAAGTACGCTGCTGTTGGTCGAATAAACCTTTCAGCAAGTAGCTTCCTTTAGGAAGGTAATGGATGTTCAGTTGTCTGTTTTTCACATCTTTTACCTCCGAAACTTTCTTACCTGAGATATCATATATTTCCACATCAGAAATAGTGGAAGCTCCGGAGATGTTCAGTACGTCTTTTACAGGATTAGGATAAGCGGAAACTTGTTTTCTATTACTGCTGTTAACCGCCATTTCTGTATCGGGCAGCTCTATACGGAAACCTAAAAGTTTTCCATCTTTTGTTCCCCATCCTACAATATATTTCCCATTAGGAGAAATATCCGTTGGGAGAATAAAATTAACACCCTGCGTATCCAGTCCCAAACTGGTTACATATTGACTAAGCAGGACACTCCCACCGGAAGGGGTCCAGAAGAAGCTTTCATTGGTACCAAAAGAAGGGCTGAAAGCGTCTCTGTAATAACCAACCACTTTACTTCCGTCCGCATTGATTCCTGTAGGATAGCCTGTATACATATCGGTTGTTACATTTATTGGGGGTATTTTTGTAGCTCCGGCAGTTTCATTCCAGATAACAGCCGATTGATCATAGCTGTTAGCGATTGCCCAGTTACCATCATCGGATACCTTTGTCACGTACGTCATTGGCATACCGTCATTATCAGTTATCAGAGTTGGGGTACCATTTTTCCAGACCGCACCCATTACCTCTCCGAATTGAGAATTAAGAAACCCGCCTATCACATTACCGTCCAGACTAATGCCATTAGCGCCCCCGCCCTGCGGAGAAGTAGTTTGCAGCTCTGTAATTCCTGTTCCGTTTTCCCATTTTACGGGTGTAGAAACAGTAGGAGTTCCTTTATATCCTCTGCCTACAATATAGTTACCATTACTGGACATTGCAAATGCACTGCCTGTTGTGCCATCAAAAGCATCACTACCTCCGCCCAGATAGGTTGGGGTTTTAGTAGCTATATCATAGAGGGTAAACTCATTTAGGTTAGTCGCTGGATTGGTGCTGGTAAAGGCTGCTTTTGTTCCGTCAGCCGTTATGTCCGCATCTCCGGAGTAAGATGAGCCATTAGAGATATCCCCCATGTTTACAAGCCCGTTTTCAGGTGTCCACAGAAAACTGGAGTTTTGAAAGCTTCCCACAACAGCGCCGGTATTAGAAACATTGCTGGGTTGGAGACCATTTCCAAGTATTGTAACTTGGCCATACGCATTGGAGAAAAACAACGCACCTATGGATAGCGCTGTGATTTTGGATAGAATTTTTACCATAATTAGATGTTTTTATTAATGAAGTTGTTATTTGATCGTTAAAACTACTTCCATGATACAAAGAATTACTTTTCCTGTAATTTTGATTCTATGGAAGAAAAACAGCCACAATCATAATACAAAACAATCAATATTTATATACCCTTTACATACCCATAAAGCTTAACCCCTTATTCACAAGGGGTTTTTGACCTTCATCAAACATAACATTTTTCTTTAGGATTATAAAATATATAATCGGTTATCACTTTCATATATCGCAAAAATTCACATCAGGTACATATAAGGTAGAGCGTTTTTTTGGCTATATGGCATTTATTATTCTCTTTGCAGCACAAACACAGACACAAGTGATCTTACTGAGCTTACTCAGTAGAGTACACATCGGGCTATTATGCTTTTCTTAATCTAAATTATTATAGCCCGGTTACCTACTTCCATTCTCTTTTGTTGATGTTTTTGTTATACAAATGACATATCCAAAAACAATATCGAGCAGCTCCGGTTTTCCAAAATCTTTTTGGAAAAGCCTCCTATTGTTATTCTTTCTATATTCTGCACAAACATTATATGCACAGACAGTTATTACAGGGATGGAATATATTACCATCAGTGAGGGTGCTGTCATGTCCATACAAAATGAAAAGCAATCCGATGGTAATAATATAGCAGATGAGAAATGTAGTATTGAAAACGAAATCATACCATGTGAAAAGTCTTATAACAAGAAAAAAATAGTTAAAAGCCGGACAGAGCGTACCGAATCATCCGAAGATAAGGGTAAAACAGCAGATAATGCTTCTGATCGCCAGGAAATAAAGATCAACAGCAGTCCTTATGATAATGACACTTCATTTTCAGCCTCATCAGGCAGATCATTATTAGCCTGCAACGTAGATTTTCATTGGCGGGCAGCCGGCATGGCAGAAAAAGCTTATTTCATGCTGTTGTTTGTATGCGCTACCTCTCCTACCTTCCGCTACCAAGGTATATCTTTTCCGGATAACACAGGCTCTTATCATTCGGGCAGAGCACCTCCTTCTTGCTAGATGTGCTTTGCAACACCAGTCTTATAAAACACAAATTTCATAATTATCCAAGCCATTCCGAAGCGCTCTCCGTCAAAATAAAGTAATCATTATTGGAGAGCGCAGAGGGTTGGTGAAATAATGAAAAACACCTACAACACAAATTTAAAACCCAAATCCTATCCAGGCCATCCTGAAACGCGCTCCGTCAAAATAAACGTAATCATTATTGGAGTGCGCAGAGGCTTGGTAGAATGATGAACAAATAACACTTAAACACCAGATGAATTATGGCAGTATTACACAAGATCAAGCCTATCTCTATGAGAACCTCCTTACAAAGGACAATCCCAATGATTATATCGCACGCACTGTAAGCGAGCGATCGCTGAATGTTAAACAGATCTGCGAAACCGCAGTCAACAGAGGCGGAGCAGACGTATCTGCCGCTGCTATGGAACATGCCACTACCCTGTTTTTGAAAGAAATGGCTTACCAGCTGTGCGATGGCTTTTCTGTCAACACAGGCTATTTTACTGCAGGAACTCAGATCCGCGGGGTTTTTGACAGCCCTTCGGAAACCTTTAGCAGCGACAAGCACAACATCCTGTTCCAGTTTAACCAGGGAGAAAAGCTAAGAGCAGAGATCCCCAATATAGAAGTAAGCATACTGGGCATTGCAGACAGTGCCTGCTCTATCCTACAGGTGACCGATGTCAAGAGTGGTTCTGTGAATGATCTTATTACGCCGGGTCGTAACCTGAAGATCTCCGGCAATAAAATAAAAGTGGCGGGTGATAATCCAAACAACGGGGTCTTTTTTGTGAATACCACTACACAGGAGAGAGTCGTGGTAGAAAGCAACGATATGGTGACCAACAATCCCTCGGAGCTCATTATCGTAATACCCGATCTGGCATCCGGTACCTATACCCTGGAGGTACTGACACAGTTCTCCGGAACACAAATGCTGAAAGAGCCTCGCATGGCCAGCTTTGACAAGATACTGACTGTACAGTAAGACCATAGCCGGAACAGGCTATCTGTTCCGGGCGGAACACACCGTATGTCTCGGGCGGAACACAACACTTGTTCCGAGCGAAACATACGGTATGTTCTGTATTAATTCTTTTTTTCAATTATAAACACTATGATAAAAAACTTTTTTTTAGCCTTGTTGCTTCTGACAAGCTATACATATTTGCAGGCACAAGGCACCTGTTATAGTTCACAAGGCTGCTCAGATTACAGTAATTTTGGCTACAACTCTTCAAGTGCACTTAATCTGGAGTATGATAACTATGTGTCAGCCTGGCACTCATCGGCAGTGCGCGATATAGATGGTACTCTTAAAATTTGGGGAGAGATGACAAAAGCTGACGGAGTCAATGCTTGGCTGGTGCCTACCCCAATTAATGCAGGTAATTATCCTGGCCTTACGGGTACTCCCCTGAAGTTAGCGATGGCAAGTTCGCATCAGAACTATGTTCAATTTATCCTTCTTACTGACGATGGTAAGCTTTGGGCATGGGGAAAGGAAGACCTGGTTGTTGACAATAGCCTCACAAGCAGTAGCTCTTTTCAGCAGTTAAGTATAGGTTTGCCGGTAGGTGTATCTGCATCTCAGGTAAAAATGATGACTGCTTTTCCGGGAACAGCTTTGTCGTCCAAAACCGGTGGGCTGGCCATTACTACCTGTGCCGGTAATGTATATGTTTTAGCCCATTCTACCAGCGCGGCAATGCGTGGAAATGGTACTGCAAGTAGTACCAATGGGGTCGGGAACACTACATGGTACCAGGTGCAAAAAAATACAGGCGGGCCCCTTACCGGTATAGTAGCTACACGTACTTCAGGCAATGCTGTTATTGCATTGGACAATGCAGGTAAACTATGGACCTGGGGTCATACTACCTGGTTAGGAGACGGAAATGGCGCATCAGCCGCTAATACCAAAGCCACCCCAATGACCTTGCCGGGAGGTAGCGGCCCCATTAAAATGATTGGAGTTTGTTACGGTTATGTGGAGCCTGTGGCGACTGATAGAACAACTTATTATGTTTTATATGAAAACGGAAGTCTATATGCATTAGGATCTAATTCTTACGGACAGATAGGCGATTGGAGCACAACCAGCAGTAATAACTGGGTGCAGCCCCGCTACGGAAGCGCATCCGGTACGCCAATGAACGATATAAAATGGATATCTCCAAACGAGAATGACAACGTGAGTGGATTTATCAATGTGATCAATAATGCAAAACAACTTTACAATTGGGGTACAGAATCGGGTTATGACCTGGGCAGAGGCGTTCAGTCAAGTAATAACGGTTTTACTGCAGTTAATCCGGGTATGCCTGTCAGTTTTGAGGGGTCTTACACAAACTCGGGCATTATTGCTGTTGAATCCGGCGGCCATACTACAATGGTATTAAAAGAATGTGTAGCTAACTTTGGCTATGCTGGACATAGAATAAACGGTAGTATGGGTGATGGTAGTACAACTGAAGTGACAGACAACATTTTTCACTTTGATACCAATGCTGTACAGGTTTGTGGTGCTAATACAGCTCCAGCTGTAAAAGACCTGAAAATGTGCCCAACTACGACGGTTAATTTGGCAAATGCTCATATAGGAGCCGTACCTACAGGTCTTACATTGGCTTGGTACACTACCAATAACCAGGCTCCTGGTACGCAGGTTAGCAATCCATCTGCAGTAGGTCCCGGTGTTTATTATGCGTTTTATCAAGGAGGTTGCCCTAACCCTGTAGCAGCAAAAGTTACAGTATCGTACTATACGACTGCAGACCCTGAGTTTTCAACTTGTTTTACACCATTCACTTGTAACAGCAACTTCTACTTATCGCAATACCCTGCCGGAGGACCAACTACATTATATACGCTGAACAACACCACCAACCCTTTTACCATCACTTCTGTAGGGACATCCCCCGCAGGTTATACAGTCAATGGGATTGGTTATAACACGGTGGATAAGTATATGTATGGGATCTACTCCGTAGCAGCCGGCGATAACCGTTTGATAAAGATCGATGCCAATGGTACAATGACAGATCTGGGTATCATCAATACATTGCCGAACACAGGGTATAACAACGGTACATTTGATAATGCCGGAAACCTATACACCAGCAGATACGGTACCGATAAGTTTTACAAGATCAATGTAACCACAAAAGTTGCAACGGAGATTGTACTTTCCAGAACCATACAGGTTAATGATCTTGTTTACGATCAATCAACCGGTAAGTTTTTTGGCTACGAAGGTGCTGCCGGGACAGACAGGCTGATCTCTATCAATCTTACTTCTGCTACTGCAGGTACTGTTACCAACTTACCAACAAGTAATCTTCCGGCCGGATCTACATTTGGAGCGATGTATATAGACTCTAATGGGGATATCTTCGGGAATGAAGATAACACAGGCTCAGGCTTTTACCAGTTTGATAAAACAACCGGTACGGCAGTCAAGATTTCCACATCCATCAAAGCTTTCGGAAATGACGGAGCCAACTGTCCTGATGCAATTATCACTTTCCCTGCCGATCTGAGTGTTACCAAAACAGATGGCAAGACGTCCTATATCCCGGGAACAATCAACACCTATACTATTGTAGTAAGCAATGCCAGCGGGCCATATGGTGTGCTTGGCGCTACGGTTTCAGATCTTTTGCCAGCGGGTATCCCTGCTGCAAATATGTCTTATTCGGTACCGGTGCTTACTGGCGGTGCGACTACCAGCATTACCGGCCTGCAAACAGGTGCTCTTAATGACGTGGTAGGTCTTCCTGTAGGATCTACGATTACTTATACGGTTACTATCAATGTACCTATGGCATACATTGGTAATCTTACCAATACTGTGACAGTAACTCCGCCGGCAAGCACTTCTTCAGATCCTACACCGGGAAACAATACGGCAACAGATACCGACGCTTATAATTGTGGAGGAAAGGATTCTGACGGAGACGGCATCGGCGATATCTGTGACCTGGATGATGATAATGACGGTATCCCGGATTGTATAGAAAACGGCTTCGATGGCAACCCTAATACAGTATTTAAATCAAATGGCAGCACGGTTGCATCCAGCAATTCCAATCCTGCAAACGGACCTCAGTACCAGTTCAGATTGACGAATACGACCAACCAGCAGGGACAGGCATGGTCCTACGGAAAAATTGATTTTGCCAACAGCTTTATCCTTTCTATGAAAGCAAAGTTTTCTGATGCGGATGGTATAGCCATGGTGTTCCACAACGATCCCTTGGGGACCAACGCCATAGGAGTAAGCGGACAAGGACTCGGAGCCAGAGGCATAGCCAACGGTATTGCACTGGAGCTTGATACTTTTGTTAATTCTTGTAACAATGATGTAGCTAACGGGCAGAACTGTGACCCGAGCTTTGATCACGGAAGCATCAGAACAACCGCGGGATGGATTGGTGCAGGAAAGCTTGCCGGAGACGGACAGCTTGGGGACGGCACAATTGATGACGGACTTTGGCATGATGTGGTGGTTTATTGGAACGCTTCTATCAGAAGACTGTCTTATAACTTTGACGGTGCTGAAGTGACCAGCTACATCTTCCCAACCTCAGGTGCCAACTCAATTGAAACCATCCTTGGAGGAAAAACAACAGCTACTTTCGGATATACCGGCTCCACAGGATCTAATGGAAATGCTAATACCATAGGTTTTGATAACCCTTGTACTATTCCTATCTTCTTTGATACGGACGGAGACGGCATCAATGATCACCTGGATCTGGATTCGGACAATGACGGTTGTGTAGATGCACTGGAAGGAGATGAGAGAGTGACGACAGCACAGCTGGTTACCGCTGGCGGAACCGTTGTAGTAGGTACTGGTTCTACAGCTTCTAACCAAAACCTATGTGCCAACGGAACCTGTGTTGATGCACAGGGTGTTCCAAAAATAGTGAACGCAGGAGGCACGACCGATGTAGGAAATGACCAGGGACAGGGAATCGGAAGCTCACAAAATAGTGCAGTAAGTGCCTGCAACGCCATACCTTGTAATACAGAATATGTGACCAACGGTACTTTTGCTACAAACCTTACAGGCTGGACAGGCGATATCGATTGGATATATGAATCCGGAAAAGCCAAAATGTACAGTGAGAATGTGACCAACAAAGTGTTGTCTCAGACCTTGCATAATCTGGACAGGATTTCCAACAATACTGTTTCACTTACATTAGAATTAGGAACGCAGGATTACAATCAGGCATCAGGCGGTATAGCCTCTTTGGATATACTTCTGGATGGTGTTGTATATGCGACGATCAATAATGGTACATTAAGAAACAGCAGCAATGTAACTATGGCGCTTTATGGTGGAGCAACCAGCGATTTTGTAACATTTGGAACTTCGGCTGTCAGCGGGTTTACATACAAAACGTTTACACTTAATATTCCTTATTTGGGATCTTCATCTGCCGCACTTACTTTCAGAGCATCTGCTGCTAATGGTGATGACTGGAGCCTGGATAACATATCAGTAGTAGAAAAATGCTCTTACTGTGTGAAGCCCGGAGATTTTTCTGTGGCAGGTACACCAACGAAAGTAGGTATCACCAACCAAACCAAGCTAACAGGCTGGCCAGAAAGCGTACCAAATGGGCACATCGTCTTAGAATCAAAAGACAAAGGCTTTGTAATCACAAGGGTATTACACGTAAGCACAACACCTGATCTGGTTAATGATTCTGTAAAAGATCCTAAAGAAGGCATGATTATCTACGACATACAGGACAAATGTGTGAAGCTCTTCAACGGATCTACGTGGAAATGTATCCAGAGAAGCTGTAATGATGGAGGTTTTTCAGACACTTAATAAAACACCTTCTTAAAAATAGTAATAAAATATGATTTTGAGTGGTACAACTGATTAATATCTAAGTAGCTCAAATAATTAATAAACACACTTGGCTAGTTAGTCAGTTAATTAGTAAGCATCAAACTGAAGATTAACTGGCTGTCTGCCAAATAATAAATCAACTATTTATAAAACAAAATGAAACCAATGAAAAAAATAGTTTATACCATCACATTATTCTCTCTGGCATCTTTTGCCTTCGGACAAGTGGCCATAGGTAAGCAAAGTGTAACTGGTACTACTACCCTCCTGGATTTTGATAATACAGCAGGCAATACCAAAGGTATTATCCTGCCTGCGGTAGAAAATAACAGCACTGCACTTGCAGCAACCGTAACGGATAATAATGGGACCTTCCTTTTTGATAAGTCTGACCAAAAGGTCAAAATGTATGAAAACAGCATTTGGGTAAGCCTTTCGGATACAGGAAAGATCACAAACGCACTTACTGCAAATGCCAATACATCTACAGAAAGTGGCAAAGGAGCAGTTATCGGGTCAAGCACTACTCCTGCAAAAGGTATATTGGTTCTGGAAAATACTACCAAAGCCATGATCCTCCCGCAGATTGCTAATCCGCATACCAGCGTGAAAAGCCCTTACCCCGGGATGATGTGCTATGATACAACCAGTAAAACCATGGCTGTATTTGATGGAATCAATTGGAACTACTGGAAATAGATTCTGAATATAAAAACCTTGCCGGGCGCTGCATTTACATAGCTTTTTTTCACCATCATTTTTTTGTTTTTGCTGCCCGGCTTTTTATATCAGGATTTAATTTATTATAAGGTTCTATGGATACACAAATACAGAAAATAGATGCATTAGTCAGGAAACATCTTCACCAATCAAAAATAGTATTAATGGTATTGTATGGCGTTCCCAACACAAGCTGGGATGACGATATCTGGATCTACAAGCAAACCAAATATTTTATCTTTAAGACTGAAACCGTTTTCATTCTTAAGAATGACAGAGTAGCGGATATTATCATTTTTGAGTATATGCTTGGGATCCTGTGTAGTGAGATATTTTATAATGCCAATCATTCTCCTAGATATGAAGTGGTCAATCATTATCAAAGGTTTAGAAATATATAAAAAAGGTTAGCGTATGCTAACCTTTTTTAATTATCCTATTGATTTACTAGAAAACAAACCATTTCCCGTAATAAATCAAAGTCATGCCTATTGAGTTTGCAACATTAGCATTTGTAGCGTTAATGGTACTATCTTTACCGAACTCATATATTTTTGAAGCTCCATAGTCATTCGCACCCTGTCGGAACTTCTTGCCGTTAGGATCAATTGTAGTATTCTTATTTTCTGAAAAGATATAGAGTGTCAGCCCATTACTTGGGTTTGCTGGAAGTGTAACCGTATAATTACCTGTGATATAGACCATTTGATTGTTATTAGTCAAAGTAGTATTACTACTTACAGTTGTTACTGATAAACTGCCACCTCCGCCGCCACTCGGTGTTGCCCATTGTCCGTCACCTCTTAGAAATGTAGTGGAATCAGCGGTTCCTGTTGCGCTTATTTTTGCCATGGTAACGGCGCCGTTATTAATTTTTGCAGTCTTAACCGCATTGTCAGCAATTGAAGTTACAGCGCTGCTGCTTATTGTCACATCACCTGTCATGGTCTGTGGCACTTGTGGAGCATATGGTGACGAAGATGATGTAAGATAAACCTGCCCACCTGTAGAACCATTTGCAAACCCGTTACCTGCAGGACCGGTAGCTCCTGTTGCTCCTGTTGCACCTGTTGCTCCTGTTGCTCCTGTTGCCCCTGTGTCACCTTTTGGTCCCGTTGCGCCCGCTACTCCTTGAGGTCCCGTTGCTCCTGTATCACCCTTTGGTCCCTGCGCTCCTGTTGCACCTTGAGGTCCTTGAGCACCTGTTGCTCCAGCTTGTCCTGTTGCCCCTGTGTCACCCTTTGGTCCTTGTGCACCTGCTATTCCTTGAGGTCCTGTTGCACCTGTATCACCTTTTGGTCCTTGTGGCCCGATTGCTCCAGCAGGTCCCGTTGCTCCTGTATCACCTTTTGGTCCCTGCGCTCCTGTTGCACCTTGAGGTCCTTGAGCACCTGTTGCTCCAGCTGGCCCTGTTGCACCGGTATCACCTTTTGGACCTTGTGGCCCGATTGCTCCTGTCAAACCTTGTGGCCCTTGTGGTCCCATTGCTCCAGCAGGTCCCGTTGCTCCCGTATCACCTTTTGGACCCTGAGGACCAGGAATTGAGCTTCCCGAATTTTTTGCATACAATGCATAGGGCACGCTTAATAACTGGGATGTTCCGGATATGGTATAATTATTAGATCCTGTGGGATCCGTTTCTGTTTTGATAAAATAAGTATCAGCTCCCCAATCAATGTTAGAATAGGAACCGCTCACCAAAGTTCCAGCTCCAATCTTCGCTGTCACAAGGCCATTGTTATTGGCTGGCAGAGATTGTGTTTCCGAATAAACGACAGTACCCGAAGCAGAGCCCTTGATGATAGAAAATCTCATGCCCACGTTCTGATTCTTGATCAGATCATTATTAGAGTTTCTGATAATGGCCTGATAACTCATGGCATCCTGCGTTTGCGAAAGCGCCATGGCAGACACGCAGAAAACGGCTAAAAAAGAGAGTTTTTTCATATTGTTATTATTTTTAAATTATTTGTCTGATTTGATGACTTTAAATATTTTGATCAACTTTCCATTTTTCGTGACCTTAAGAAGGTAAACTCCCGCTACATAAGAACCCATCGAGAATGAAACCGTTGACGAATCCACAGGCTTGATCATCAATGATCTTCCCGAATTATCCAAAAGCTCAAAACTATACTTTCTAAAATCTTTGAAATCGATATTCAGATAGAGAATATCCGGTGTAGGGTTAGGATAGATCTTCAAATTAAGCCCTATTTCCTTAACATCCATACCCAAAGTTTCCAAAATCTCGTAAGCGTGTTCAACTCCGGGATGTACGCTACCCGATGGTGATCCAAAAGGTTCGTAGAAAACTTGTCCAATTGCGGATGCTACATTGCCACTGCCGCCGGATGCGTACATACCTGATGAATTGATAGATGATTGTGCAAACCCTTGAAATGAGACGCCCAAGAGAAATAGACAAATTATTGTTTTCATAGGTTTTAATTTTTATGATTATAAAATAATCAGGTTTTTAGCAAATATAAAAATAAATCCGTTTTAGTAATTAAATAAATTTATATTAAAATCAATTCAGTGAATCGTTGATGTATTACTATTTGAAATGGTATAAAAAAAGCGACAAAAAATGCCGCTTCTAATATCCGATTAATAGTCTTTACTGCTTCTTTTCGGCTCTCTCACTTCCGGCCATTTTACTACAGCCCCTTTATCATCTGTTGGCATCACACGTTTTTCCCGGCTTACAAATTCAGGGTCTTCTGACGCCATATAAGCTAAAGTCGCCGTGAGAATCACGTTATTTTTCAACTCATCAAAAACAATTTTGTCATATGTATCCTTGGTTGTGTGCCAGGTATATCCGAAATAACCCCAATTAAACGAACTCAGAGAAAATCCCGGAACTCCTGCTGCCACAAACGATGCATGGTCAGAACCGCCACCTCCGGGCATTCCGGGGAAGTTAGTTTTAATCTGGTCTTTTACTTTTTTAGGTGCAGCATCCAGCCATCTTCCAATGTAGACATAAGAATCTTTGAAACCCTGTCCGCTGATGTCAACCACTCTACCTGTTCCGTTATCCTGATTGAAAACCGCCTGCACACCTTTGATAATTTCAGGATTGTCAGCTACAAAACCTCTTGAACCGTTCAGTCCCTGTTCTTCACTTCCCCAAAGTCCAATGACAATTGTACGTTTTGGATTAGGATAATATTTTTTGAGAATCCTCATGGTTTCCAGCATTGTCAGAGTTCCTGTTCCGTTATCCGTTGCCCCTTGAGCGCCATCCCAAGAATCGAGGTGAGCAGAAAGAATCACATATTCGTTTGGTTTTTCTGAACCTTTTATCATTCCTATGGTGTTGAAGGATTTAGCTTCCGGTAACACTTTGGACTGTGTATCCATTTTTATTCTCGGTTTCGTTCCTTTTTCCGCCATTCTATACAACATTCCGTAATCTTCCAGATCGATGTCGAACATTGGAATTGTTTTCGTTTTAGCGCCGAAAATACGATTGGTGCTATGGATTCCTGTCCAGTTGGAAATGGCGATTCCTGCTGCTCCGGCTTTCTCTAAAGCTTCTGGCAAGGTTGTATTATCATACCCTATATTCTTGATATAATCTGCGAAATCTTTTTTAGCCTGTTCTTTTTCAGCTTTCAGTTTGTCATATAATTCGGGGGTTGCAAATTCTTTGATTTGCTCATCTGAACGTCCGATTTTCTGATATTGCGCCATTAAAACAATTTTACCTTTTGCAGAAGGCAACCATTTATCAAACTCGGTTTTGGAAGATACTTTTGGAAGAATCACCACTTCTGCTTCTACCGCTTTTTTAGTTGCCGGACTCCACGCTAATTGGGTTGCAGATAAGGTTTTGGTTCTTGGATAAACCAAATCTACGTGTGTTGTTCCGCGTTGCCAGCCTTTCCACGTTCCGAATTGCTGAAGATTAGCTTCGATTCCCCAAGATTTTAATTTATCGGCTGTGTAATTGTTAGCGGCTAACATTTCAGGTGTTCCAACCAATCTCGGTCCGATTTCGTCTAAAAGTTCATAAGCCATATCTTCCAGCTGAGAATTGTTATTGGCTTCGTTGACAAAACTTTGAACGATTGGATTGAGTTTTTCTTCGGATTTGGTTTGAGCAGTGACTAGAGTGATTTGCGCTGCAAAGAAAATTGCAGACATTGTGACAAATGAGTTTCTCTTCATATCTTTTATTTGATTCCGATAAAGATAAGGATTATGTCACGGAATAAAAAAACGCCTCAATATTGAGACGTTATATTTTACCATAGAATGCATGCAGCCCGACTTGAGCGGAGCTCCTTTTTACGCAACGTAATGTAGTGAAAAGAGCGGGAGCGGAAGGCGGATTAAGCTGCCCAAATTATTATTTTATGGATTGGTCGAGAAAATAGATGCGTTGGCAATCATTGCTCTGCGGTTCATTTTCAGGATATCTCTCACCCACTCTGCAAAGTCCTCCGGCTGAAGAACCTTGTCCGGATTACCGTCCGTCAAACCACCATTGATGCTCATATCGGAAGCTATGGTACTCGGTGTCAGCGTAATCACACGGATATTCTGCTTTCTCCATTCTGCCATCATCGATTGCGAAAGAGAAACGACAGCCGCTTTGGAAGCCGCGTATGCCGACATATTCGGCCCGCCTTTCAATCCTGCTGTGGAAGCAACATTCACGATGTCACCTTGTCCTTTTTCTTTCAAAAACGGATAAACCGCTTTGGCTGTGTAATAAACGCCGAAAAGATTGGTTTTAATCACTTGTTCCCAAACATCCGAAGCCATTTCCTCGATGCTTCCAAAGTCACCGATTCCTGCATTGTTGACCAAAATATCGATTCCGCCTAATTCGTTTGCTAAAGATTCGATTCCTGCTTTTACTTCCAATTCGTTATCAACACTGAAAACCGCGTAAGCTACTTTCACGCCGGTTTGTTTCAGTTCGTTAACTGCTATTTTGAGATAATTTTCGTTTCTTCCCGTGATACCAACGTTCACACCTTCATTGGCAAGAATCTGAGCTACAGCTTTTCCAAGTCCTCTTCCACCGCCAGTGATAATGGCATTTTTACCTTTTAAATTCATAATCTGTTTCATTAAATTTCGAGGTGCAAAATTACCAAACACACGTTTAAAATCCGAATAAAGTCTTATGATTTAATACAAGTTTATCATTGAGGAATTCAATTGGTTGTATTGATTTCTCGCAAAGACGCGATTTGAATTAATCTTAAAGGAAATAAAAAGTCGCATATTTTCCTTTGCGACTTTGTAAGATTTGAATTGTAATATTTAGCGACTTTGCGATAAAATTATTCGCCTTTTAATTGGTCAGGAATGTTAGTCGTAATGAAATTGATTCCTTGATTTTTAAGTTCTTCGTAAATTTTGATATCATTCACAGTCCAGGAATTGGTAATCAAACCAAGCGAATTGGCTTCCGAAATCCACGTCGGATTTTTCTCGAAAACGCTGTAATGGTAATCCAATCCGTCCAAACCTTCGGCTTTGATTTGCTGCGGCGAAAGATTCCCTTCCAGATACTGAACTTTGGCAGATTGATTCTGTTTCTTGATTTCTTTACAGATATTAAGACTGAACGAGATGTAATCGCTTTGGCTATCGAGCCCGAGTTCTTTTACGGTTTTCAGAACTTTGGTAACGATTTCGTTTTCACGTTCTTTGGATTTGGCTGGTTTGATTTCGATGATTAATTTGACGGAAGCATCTTTCTTTCCTTGTTTCAAATAATCTTTCAGGGTTGGGAGTTTTTCTCCGTTGGATAATTTTAGTTTTTTCAAATCGGAAAAATCAGTTTCCGAGATTTCCATTTTCCCGTGATGTTCATCGTGATTGACAACCAATTTTCCATCTTTGGTCATATGAATATCAAATTCGGAACCATAAACTTTCAATTTTTGAGCATTTTCTAAAGCTCTGATAGAGTTTTCCGAAGTTTTTGGTTGTGTATTCCAGAAACCTCGATGGGCGATGATTTGAGTTTGAGCGTTGATAAACATAGTAGTGGCTAGGGATAAAATGCAAAATACGTTCTTCATTTTTCAATTTTTAGGATGACTAATTTAGTCAATTATTATTAAGGCTTCGAGAGCCTCAGCCTGACAGCGTTTAGACATTTCAACGAGCTCAATGTGACAACAGCTGTCATTCTGAGGCTCACGAAAGATAATCAATTAGATTCTCGAAGTGTCTAAATTTATAATTTTCTTGGTTGTAAACTTTGATGTTTTGGTTATTTTTGCTTTAAATAAATTTTCCCAATGTCCGAAAACATTCAGCAAAAGATAGAATCCCTGAGAGAAGAACTTCATCAGCATAATTACAGTTATTATATTTTGGATGAACCTTCGATTTCTGATTTTGAATTCGATGCTAAACTCAAAGAACTGCAGGAGCTGGAAACTGCGCATCCTGAATTTTTTGATGCCAACTCTCCTACTTTGCGTGTTGGTGGCGGAATTACAAAGAATTTCCCGACCGTCCAGCATCAGTACAGAATGTATTCTCTCGACAATTCCTATGATTTTGACGACCTAGAAGACTGGGAAAAACGAATCATCAAAACCATTGATGAGCCTGTAGAATTTGTAGCCGAATTGAAATATGACGGTGCTTCGATTTCCATTCTTTACGAAAACGGAAAATTGTCGCAGGCCGTAACACGTGGAGACGGTTTTCAGGGTGATGAAATCACTAATAATGTAAGAACGATTTCTGATGTTCCTTTGACTTTGAAAGGTGATTTTCCTGACCGGTTTTTTATCCGCGGCGAAATTTATCTTACCAGAAAAAACTTTGATAAAATCAATAAAGCTCGTGAAGAGGAAGGTTTGGATTTGTTTATGAATCCAAGAAATACCGCCAGTGGAAGTCTGAAAATGCAGGATTCCGGAGAGGTGAGAAAACGTGGATTGTCGGCCGTTTTGTATCAATATATTTCGGATGAATTTCCGGCAGATACCCATTGGGACATCCTGGCAAAAGCCAAAAACTGGGGTTTCCGGGTTTCGGAAGACCAGGCTAAATTGTGTAAAACATTGAATGAAGTAAAAGATTTCATCACATTTTGGGATACGGAAAGACACCAATTACCTTTTGAAATTGATGGCATTGTTTTGAAAGTTAATTCATTAAAACAACAAAGACAATTGGGTTATACAGCCAAATCGCCACGTTGGGCAATGGCTTATAAATTCAAGGCTGAAAAGGTGGAAACTGAACTTTTGAGCGTTTCTTATCAAGTTGGAAGAACCGGCGCTATTACGCCTGTTGCGAATCTGAAGCCTGTTCTGCTGGCTGGAACAACAGTAAAGCGCGCGTCTCTTCACAACGAAGATATTATCAAAAAACTGGATTTGCACGAGCACGATTTTGTTTACGTAGAAAAAGGCGGCGAAATTATCCCCAAGATTGTGGGTGTAAATATTGAGAAGAGAACGCTTTTGCAAACCCCAATCGAGTATATCAAAAACTGCCCGGAATGTGGAACTGAACTGGTAAAAATTGAAGACCAGGCGATTCATTTTTGTCCGAATGAGCTGCATTGTCCACCCCAAGTTGTGGGAAGAATGATTCATTATGTTTCCAGAAAAGCTTTGAATATCGAGAATCTTGGCGGAGAAACGATTGAGCAGCTTTATCGCGAAAAATTGGTTGAAAATCCTGCTGACTTTTATACATTGACAAAAGAGCAGCTTCTTCCACTTGAAAGAATGGCTGAAAAATCTGCTCAAAATATTCTGGACGGGATTGAAAAATCGAAAGAAGTTCCATTTGAAAAAGTATTATTCGGAATCGGAATTAAGCATGTTGGGGAAACAGTGGCGAAGAAATTGGTCAAGAATTTTTCTACGATTGATGAATTGAAAAATGCGACTTTGGAAGAACTTTGCCAGGTTGAAGATATCGGAATGAAAATCGCGGTCAGCATCACTGACTTTTTCCAGAATTCTGAAAACATCTTGATGATTGAGCGTTTGAAATCTTACGGCGTTCAATTGGAAAAAGGCGAAAACACCAACGAAGTTTTATCCAATGTCTTGGAAGGAAAAACTTTTCTATTCACTGGAAAATTGTCGCTTTTCACAAGGGAACAAGCGGAAGAAATGGTGGAAAAACACAATGGAAAAAACATCTCTGCCGTTTCAAAAAACCTCAATTATCTGGTGGTTGGAGAAAAAGCCGGAAGCAAACTGAAGAAAGCACAGGACATCGGTACGATTACAATTCTGGATGAACAGCAGTTTTTGGATTTGATTGGATAAAAAAGAAACAAGAATAAAGAGAAAAGATTAAAGACTTTGATTCGACGGACAAACTTTGTTGGTTATGTTGAATGTTAAAAAAGGTACAAACCCTTAGCCCTGATGGGAACGACATCCTTTTTTGACATTGCGGGGAAAAGTTCTACAGATTGCTTCACTTCGTTCGCAATGACAAAAAAGATATAGTGGACAGCAGGTTCCCGGCTCCTAAAAATTAATTTTCTGATGAGAAATGAGATTGAAAATAAACTGATAAACAAGAATACCAAACCGACGAGTATGCGGATTTTGGTGTATGATTTCTTGGATTCTCAGGATGTGGCTTTGTCTTTGTCGGAGATTGAAAATCAGTTTGAAAATGCCGATAGAATCACGATTTACAGGACACTGAAAACGTTTGAGGAGAAAGGAATTGTTCATAGCATCCAAGAAAACAACACCACAAAATATCGCCTTTGCGAGGACGATTGCAACGAAAATACACACAGCGACAGGCATCTGCATTTCTACTGCAAAATCTGTAAACAGACGACCTGCAAAGAGAATGTGACGTTTGCAGACCACCCAAATATAGGTTTCCGAATTGATGAAGTTCGGTTTTTTGCGAAAGGGATTTGTGAAAACTGTCTCGATGAAACTTTGCAATAGTGTTGCACTTTCCACAGCTTTAATTTTGTACAAAAATCAGCTATGGAATTATTGATCAAAATCTTTTTACCCACTTATTTTATTCTATTTTTCGGGATTTCTTTTGTTGCGAAGACAATTATTGTTGCCAGAAGAATCAAGAAAAACCCTTTGGTTTTGCCCCAGGACGAAAGTGCTTATTCGCTAGTTGGAAATTATTTCAAACTTTGTCTGGTTGGGATTTTCGTGTATGTTATTTTGTTTCCGTTTTTGTCGGAAAGTTCTTTTCTTCCTATTGACTTTCTTGATGTCGAGTTCCTGAAATTCGTTGGATTGATATTCATGTTGTTGGCTTTGATTTGGACGATTGTTGCTCAGAATCAAATGAAAGATTCCTGGAGAATCGGGATTGATAATGATATGAAAACTGAGCTGGTAACTTCGGGATTGTTCTCTGTTTCTAGAAATCCTGTTTTCCTGGGAATGGTTGTAAGTTTGGTCGGTCTTTTCTTTCTTACACCAAATGCGATTTCTCTATTATTTTTGATTCTGGGTTATGTATTGATTCAGGTTCAGATAAGACTGGAAGAGGAATTTCTCTATAGACAACATGGGGAAAAGTATCTGGATTATTTGATTAAAGTAAGAAGATTGATATAAAAATGCTCCAGATTTGGAGCATTTTATTTATTGATTCTTCTTCAGCCATTCCAGTCGTCTTTGGTCCGGCAAATGTTTGACCGAGAAGTTTTCGAAAGTCGCTTTGAAGCCATTGCCATCCGGACTTGCAGCCATAAAACCGACCTGAACAGGCGTATTGTCCTGCAGATAAGCGTTCCGCATCATTACATAATCTTTGTCATCGAATGAGTAGAAAATTTCCACAGCATCCAATCTTCTGACGGCTTTGATCCAGACAAATGGCGGCGTTTTCTCCAGAACAATTACGCTCCAGTCGCTGGTTTTGTGTGTTACAACTGTACTGAGATTGAATTTCCCATCAACGAACTCAACGCCGGCTTTGATGTAATTCTGTTCATCAATTCTAAGCATCAGTCCCATTTGGTCAAATCGGGCTTTGTAATTGCCGGTGATTTTAACTTTCGTTTCGAATTCTCCACCGTAAGTTGAATAATAGAAAGGCGCATCATCAACCGTAAAACCATAATGCGAAATTCTCCAATAATCGCTTTGTGGCGTGACAGTCATTGTGAGTTTTTTGTCTTTGATTTCCCATTGGGAAGGCTCATTGAACCAGGTCATCTTTTCCAGAGATTGTGCTTTTATTTGGAAAAGAGCCAACATCAGAATTGATGCTAATATAATTTTCTTCATTCTTAATATAATTTTAAACGCAAAGTTTTTTAGTTTGATTCAATGCAGTAACCGTCACAAAGACGTTTCACTCATCAATGTCAAGTAGTTATATTAAACCACAAAAGACACAAAAGAAATTCAGATGGTTATTAGTTGGGATTATGAGAAAATAATATGAACTTTAAATATTCCTGAACCCGTACTTTAATGCCTTTTGTGGTTTTTATTTTCATATTTCCCTGATAACTTTACAAGGATTGCCGACAGCCAGAACATTGGCAGGAATATCTTTTACAACAACGCTACCTGCACCAATGACAGCATTATCGCCAATGGTAACACCAGGAAGGATGCTGCAACCTGCGCCAAACCAAACGTTATTGCCGACTGTAATGGGTTTTGCATATTCCAGGCCCGTGTTTCTGGTTTCTACATCCAAGGGATGATTGACCGTGTAGAACCCACAATTGGGCGCAATGAATACATTATCTCCAAAAGTCACTTTGGCACAATCGAGAATCACTACATTGACATTGGTGTAGAAGTTTTCCCCGATTTCTATGTTGTAGCCATAATCGCAGTAGAAAGGCTGCTCTATCAGGAACATTTTTCCTGTTTTGCCGAATAGCGTTTTGATAATACCTTTTCGCTCCTTCATTCTGGACGGCTGAATCTGATTGTAGCGGAAGCACGAATCCTTACTTCGCTGTCTTTCCTCCACCAGTGCTGCATCATTCGCATCGTATAATTCGCCGGAGAGCATTTTCTCTTTTTCGTTAAGATTATTCATTGTATTTTTACATATTAGCAAGGCAAATTTAGGCGCTTAACTATCAATAATCAATACTGATAAATAACCATTTTTTGATTTAAAATAAAAAAGACCAAACAAGTAATGAATCCATTCGATAGAATTTTCAATCTTAAAATAAAACTAATCTTCCCAGTTATCATGTTTCTTGTAAATAACTGGACTTCTGCCCAGACAAAATACCAGAAAGATTTCAATGAATTTTGGACAGATATCAATGATAATTACGCCTATCTTGACCAGCAAAATATTGACTGGAAAAAAGTGAAGGAAATCTACGAGCCTCAATCTTCAAGGATTTCCAATGATGATGAATTCATTACATTTATCGAAAATGTTTTAAACGAATTGTACAACGGGCATTCATCCTTAAATATCAATCTACCAAATTCCAACAGATTAGTCCCTTCCGGATCGGATTTGTATATCGAAAAAGTTGGCAATAAATACATTATTAAGGATCTCAGAAAAGGATTTGGGGCTGATTTGGCAGGTTTAAAAATCGGAATGGAAGTTACCGCTTACAATGGAAAATCTATTGATGAGCAACTAAAGAAGTTCTTACCAAAATTTACAACCCAACATAACCGAAAGATGTATCAATATGCCATTGATATGCTGTTTGCAGGAACTCACGATATTAAAAGAGAAATTACAATTGTCGAGAACGGAAAATCGAAAACTTTTTTTCCCATCACCTATGGAAACAGTAATGAACTGCTTTTCAGTAAAGTTCTGAATGATACTACTGCCTATATCAAAATCAATAATTCTTTAGGAAATACTAATCTCATTGCAGAATTTGATAAAACATTGGATAGCTTTTTCCAGTTCAAAAATCTGATTATTGACTTAACTGAAACTCCTAGTGGCGGCAATTCTACTGTTGCAAGAGCGATAATGGGACGATTCACCAATCAGATTTTGCCTTTTCAGGTTCACGAATTTGATGAAAAAGAATTTGAAACCAAAAGACATTGGGAAGAATATGTGACGCCACGCAAAACAATTTATAATGGTAGAGTTTATATTCTGGTTGGGCATTGGACGGGAAGCATGGGCGAAGGGATGGCAATTGGTTTTGACGGAATGAAAAAAGCCGAAATTATCGGAACCCAAATGGCTGGTTTGCTTGGTGCAATCTCTAACTTCCAAATGACCGAAACAAAGATTGGATTCCAGTTTCCGACGGAGAGATTATATCATATCAATGGAATACCAAGAGAAAATTATGTTCCTGAAATCCTGACCAAAAATATCGAGGAAACACTTCAAAAAGCGCGAGAGATTAAATAATTATTGATGAAGAATATCCAGTCTGATTTGAATGAGCAATTGTTGCAACAGGATTTTGTTCCCGAAACAGAGCAGTTGCAGCTGGAGCAATGTCAGATAATGGCTCAGAATTTTGTGGAACTTGAAAACGGCATCGCTATTCTGAGTGACCTAAAGAATAATAAAAGCTATATCTATTCCGGCAAAATGGCAGATGAATTGAATATCTTCAGGAATCAGAATCAGCTTGAAATCGAAAGCATCTGGGAGGATGAACTGTTCACCGTGTTGAATGCTGACGATGTTTTACATAAACATATCCTGGAACTTCAGTTTTTCCAGTTTATTAAAACGGTTCCTTTTAATCAGCGAAAGGATTTTTCTGTCATTAGCAGATTAAGATTGGCGCAGGGTAAGAAATCGTTGTTCCATAAGATGTTTTACTTTTCGGATACTCATCATAAAAATGTGGAGCTGGCGCTTTGCCTTTATCATTTCGATTTCTTAACGTCCTCAGATTACACAGGAATGATTATCAACACAGCTGAAGGCAGCATTATTCAGCAGACCGAAGTGGAGAATTCTAATTTCCTTTCTGTCCGTGAGAAGGAAATCCTGAACATGATCCAGTTGGGAAAAAAGAGTAAAGAAATAGCGGATATCCTCTTTATCAGCATCAATACCGTGAACCGGCACCGACAAAACATCCTTGAAAAGATGCGGGTTTCTAACACTACAGAAGCCTGCACACTGGCCTCTAAACTGAGGTGGATTTGATTTTAAGTTTAGTTTTTTTAGCAGAAACAGATTTGCGGCTGCGCATGGAATCACTCATGGCCGCAGTGAAGAAGCAAAGGCTGCGCAGCGAATGACCAACCGATGCGCAGGGATCTTACATGAATAATTTCCGGACAATCAGGTTGGTCAGAAATTCTGTAACAAATTATTTATCACCTGTCATCTCCTTTAGGTTTTCGTCCTTCATCCTGGCTTCTATTTTTTCGACTTTCAGGCTCTGTCTCAGGTAGCCGAAGAGGCTCATATACCAGTTGGCAATCCAGACCAGCGAGAAGAACGCCAGCAAGTAGCCGCGCCAATCATCGTATAATAACTGAAATCTGGTGATAATCAAAAATATAATACTGATGTAATGGCTGAAACAATACTCACAGGTGAAAAGGTAGAAGAATTTTCGCTTAGCAATGGATTGCGTACTGCCACATATTTTCTGGCAGTATTCCCGGGGTTCACGGAAGATTTCCTCGTGCGTGACTGTCCATGCGATGCAGGCTATGGGAATGGCAATCAGGAAAAGATAAATTATTTGAGATAAAAGAGGCGTCATAACATTGATTTGAACTGAATTGTAGTTAACTAACATTAAAATCAATGCCAAAAAAAACTCAGAACCAAATAGAGATTCTGAGTTTCTAACAAATAACTAAAAAATAAACTAATGAACCGAGCTTAGGTCGATTTTTTCGCCTTTGCCTTTTCTTTCCCGTACGAACAAAACGAACGGAATGCATATGAGGAACATCAATCCCAAATAAAGAAAAACGTCCATATAAGATAACACGGTCGCCTGTTTGGTTACAGAGAAATCGAGCATCTGGTAAGCAGCATTCAATGCTTTATCAGGTGTGTAGCCTTTCGCTATAAAACTAGCTTTGAGCGCAGCCACTCTCTGCTGAACATCAAAATCGTTGACATCCAGGTGCGCCACAAGATTGCTCCTGTACAGCTCGCTCTTATTGGCGATAAAAGTTGTAATAGCAGCAATACCGAATGAACCGCCCAGCTGGCGCATCATGCCTGTGAAAGCAGCACCCTGTCCAATCTCCGGACCTTTCAGCGTGCTCAGAGACAATGATGTAATTGGTATGAACAATAGCCCCAATCCCATTCCCCTTACTATCAGCATCCAGAAAAAGGCATCCTTCCCTGTGTCGGGTGTCAAAATCTTATAGCCCCAGAAACTGTAGATGAAGAATATCAACAAGCCCAATGCTACCAGAATCTGCTGTTTTGCACCTTTGGTCAGCAATTTTCCGATGATCGGCATCATAAAAGCAGTTGTCAAGGCTGCCGGAATCATCAATGCACCTGATTGCAATGCCGTCCAACCCAGAATACTTTGTGTATAAAGCGGGACAATAAATGTAGAACCATATAAACCGAATCCCAGAATGAATGACATCACTGTTCCGATCCTGAGATTTCCGTTTTTAAGAACTCGGAGCTCTACAATCGGGTATTTGAAGGTGAGTTCCCGCCATATGAACAGGACAAATCCTACAACGGCCGTAATGGTCAATGCAACAATGGCTTTACTCGCAAACCAATCATCCTCGTGTCCTCTCTCCAAAATGTATTGCAAAGAACCTACGAATGCAGCCAGTAATCCAATTCCAATCCAATCGACATCCGAAGCCGAACGTTTCTCGGAATATCTAGGGCTTTTCACAAATTGTAAAGTCAATAATGTGGCAATAATCCCCAACGGAATATTGATGTAAAAAATATAAGGCCAGCTGTAGTTATCTACAATATAGCCTCCCAACGGCGGACCAAGTGTTGGGCCGATAATAACACCCAACCCATAGATAGCCTGGGCCATACTTCTTTTTTCGATAGGATAAGATTCCGTAATGATGGTTTGTGAAGTCACCAAAAGTGCTCCACCACCAATTCCCTGACACAAACGGAAAAATACCAGCTCCCAAATATTGGTCGCATTACCGCAGAGAAAAGAGAAAACTGTGAATATGATGACAGATGCCGCAAAGTAATTTCTACGCCCAAACTGCTGAGACAGCCAGCTCGTCATCGGAACAATAATCACGTTACCGATAGCATAAGCCGTAATCACCCAGCCTACTTCGGATAATGTTGCTCCAAGGTTACCTTTCATCTCATTCAGCGCCACATTCACAATCGTGGAGTCCACAATTTCCAGAAGCGCGCAAACGATGGCGGTAATAGTAATAATTACCCTGCGAAATCCATATTCTACTAATGAATCGTCTTGCATAATTTTTTAGATTTAGGTTTTAGGGATATGGTCATAGCGAAAAGTATATTAAACCAATATTTAAAACCTTATTACTAATACTTCTATTTTAGAGAAACGACAGTTTGAACATTCATCCCGACACGAAGTTTTTTCATAATATCCGGGTTAAGATTGTCGAAAGTGATTTTAACAGGAAGTCTCTGAACAACTTTCACAAAGTTACCGCTTGCGTTATCCGGTGGAAGCAATGCAAATGCAGAACCTGTTGCGGGAGAAAATGAACTGATGGTTCCCTGGAATTTTTGGTCAGGATAAGCATCGATTTCGATTTCTACTTTCTGCCCTTCCACCATTTTCTCCACCTGAGTTTCTTTGTAATTGGCGACTACCCATTTCTGATTGCTCATCACCAGACTGAACAGCTGTGAACCAGCCTGGATAAACTGCCCAACCTGAACCGGAATTTTAGATACATAACCACTTTCTTTAGCTGTTATCACTGTATAAGAAAGATTCAGTTTTGCATTTTCGACATCCACTTGTCTTTGTTTTAATTGAGAGTTAGCAATTCCGATATTCTGATAAGTGGCATTAGATTGTGAGGTCACCACGCCAGTCTGAACATTCGCCTGGTTTTTCTGGTCCACAAGAACTTGAAGTTGTTTTTGGGCTGACTGATAAGCAGCCAAAGCTTGTTCATACTGTTGCTGCGTAATAGAATGATCCTTTACCAGTTCAGAATATCTTTTCATATCCTGCTCGGTTCTCCAGACATTGACTTTAGCCGCTTCGATTTGAGCATTTGCGGTTTGAACTGCCGCTCTTGAATTTCCGATTCCCGTTTTTGCTGCTTCCGAACCAGCCTGTGCTGATGCCACATTGCTCTGTGCTGTTCCCAAAGCTGCTTCAGCCTGCTCCAATGCCATTGTTTGGTCTCTGTTATCGAGAACGACAAGCGTATCTCCTTTTTTCACAAATTGATTGTCTTTTACCTTTACTTCAGCGATATAGCCTGAGATTTTAGAGATGACCGGGCTGATATCTGCCGCGATTTGGGCATCATCTGTTTCCTCATGAGACTGGCTGTATTGATATTCTCTCACGCCGAAGAATGCACCTGCTAAAATTGCAACTATTAATACGATGTAAAAAACAGGGCTTTTTTTCTTTTTTGCAGGAATCTCTCCTTGTTCGAATTTTATATTGTCTTGTGCCATTATTATTTGTTTAAAGTTTTTTGTTCTGAGTTTAAATTTTATTTATTATTGATTACCATTAATGACTCCTGCTGTCTGTAATAGTTTTTTGTGAGCCAGAGCTGCATCCGCTTTAGAAGTCACAACATTGACATTAGCTGTGATTTTTGCCGTATCAGCATCCAGAAGGTTAGTAATAGTTTCCAGGCCGTTGTTATACTTATTAAGTGTGATTCTGTAATTTTCTTCTGCCTGTTCCAAAGCCCTTTGATAAACATCTATTTTTTTGTGGGCATAAAGATCATTCTGATAATCGCGTTTCACTTCCAGCGTCACATTATCATTCAGTAAGTCATTGCTTGCAGCCAATTCCTGTTCTCTAGCTTTGGACTGCATCAGACTCGAATTCTTTTTCCAGATATTGGATAGATTATAAGAAATCCCGACTCCGACATTCACTGCATTAGTAATGGTCAATAGTTTCGGAATATCCGCCGCAACGTAACCGCCTGTAAAAGCTAAAGAAGGAAGATTTTCCGCCTTAGCAGCTTTAGTTCCCAGCGCTGCCGCTTTTCTCTGGTAATCCAAAGCCTGGATATCTTTCCTGTTCTCTCTTGCCAGATTCAGGTAATAATCATCCGGTTTCGCAAGATCATCTGCTCCTATATAATTAGAATCAACCTCAATTTCCGTGTTGTCAGGAAGTCCCAAAAGCAAATCCATATTGATATTGGCAATGCTGTAGTTATTCTCTGCTTCCATCAATTGCAATTCGATATTTGAGGTCTGCAGCTGAGCTTTGAGTCTGTCATTTTTAGCAATCACACCGTTGTTTTCCAGCTTGATGAAGGATTGGTCTCTTTTCTGCGATGAAGCCAGATTTTCCTTCAACAATTTCACTACTTCCGATGCCTTGAAAAGATTGTTATAGGCTTGAGAAATATTATAGGCAATTGCATTCTTATCGTTTTCAGAATTCAGCTTCGATGCTTCTACAAGATATTCCGCAGATTGGATTCCGTACTTGATTCTACCGCCAGAATAGATAGGAACAGAAAGGTTGGCTGAACCGTAAAGCACATTGCTAACCTTGGGTCCGCCGCCTGACATTCCGGGAATTTTAAGATCAACATTCGGTTCAAGAGGAAGATACATATAACTTCCGGAAACTTTGAGCTCCGGTAATTGTTTGTTCTTTGCTTCCAGAAGGTTCGCGGTAGACTCTTCTATTTTTGCTTGATCTATCTTTAGATTTTTGCTGTTTTCTATTCCTAATTTCACAGCTTCATCCAGACTCAACACTCGTTTTTCCTGAGCGGAAACCGAGTAGAAGGTCCCAACAATTAATGCTGTTGTTAAAAATTTATTCACTGTATTATTTATTGTTAAGGTTTGAGTAATGTTATTCTTCTTTGTAGCCGACCATTGCTCTTACAATAGCCTTCACATGACTTCTGACTTCCTGGAAATATTGATTTTCATAATGTTTCTCGTCAAAATCAGGATTGTGTTTTTTCAGATATTCCTTATACAATTTCATCCCGTGCATGGCATTGAATATTGTTCCGGAAATAGTACACTGCAACAGATGGTAGGAAGGTTTTACTGTGAAAATTCCTTTTTTCAACCCTTGCTCTATAATCTTTTGGTTGATTTCTATGTAATTGATTTTCGAATCCTTAAGAAAACTCTGGATATTTTTGTTTTGACTAATAACTTGCTGAGTGTGAACCAGTAAAAAGAAATCTCTCAATCTCTGAACACGATTCACAAAATTGTCAATAAAAGCATCAATTTTCTGGATTTCGTTCAGATCATTATTTTCCAAAATATTCTTGGCGAAATTAAGTCCTTCTTCCATTCTCCACTTGAACAGTTCTTCCATTAGATTTTCCTTAGAACCGAAGTAATACGAAATCATCGAAACATTTACTTTTGCTTTCGTTGCAATATCTCTTACAGAAGTTCCATTATAACCATTGGCGGCGAAGAGTTTTTCTGCAACCATCATAATATGTTCTTCTTTTGTTGGCATAATTAATTTTTTGACGACGCAAAGTTAAATCAAAACAATCATTCAATCAAACATTTGTTTGATTAATTTTTTATTAAGAATACATTGAATTTGTCTATAATTTCAAAACCTTGATTAACAGAAGAATATTTTCAATAGAAATTCCCTAGAAATGAATGTTTATAGCAATAAAATAGAAATACGGTGAGCTCCGTAAGAGCGACACCTATTCAATACTTGAAAAATGATCAAAAGATGATCAATTTTTACAAAATGGCAAAAATCAATTCGCAGATTTATGAATATATCTTGTCAATTTTATTCCCATATCCGTAAGGACAATCTTAGAATTGGCATTTCTGGAAATGTGGTAAGACGCATCTGTAATTTCTTCAACAATAGAAACAATATTCGCTCCATGAATGAATTTGGAAAATGAATTCCAATTGAAATTTCCTTCACTGAGTTTCTTATAAACAAGATTATCATTTCCGTAATTCTGAAGCATGGCCAGACGGAAAATATCAATGCAATAATTAAGAAATTTCATTTGCTTTTCGCGATTCCAATCGGAGATTTGACGTGCCCATTTTACGATTTCTCTTAGAACTTCGGGTTTCTTTTTGGCCTGAAATGCATTTCGAACCCACTGAATGAACAACGTTTCGAATTCCGAAGCACCTTCATTATTTTCCGAAAGTGATTTAGCAAGATTCCAATCACCTTGTGCCTGATAAGCAATTTCTTTTGCTGATTTATGATTTTGAAGACTTGTTAAAATGTCATCATCACTGATTCTCGGGACATTAACGATCTGACATCTCGATAAAATCGTTGGCAAAATATCATTGGTACTAGGAGCACAAAGAATGATGAACGTATTCTTCGGGGGTTCTTCCAGGAATTTCAGGATTTTGTTAGCAGCAGCATCATTCATTTTGTCAGCCCTCCAGACAATAAGAATTTTACTTCCGCCTTCAAAACTTTTCAGATTGAATCTTTGTCCGATATCTTCGGCTTCGTCAGCAGAAATGAAGAATTGCTTGTTCTCAGATTCCAGAAAACTTGTCCAGTCATCAAAAGAAGAATAAGGATTTTCCAAAACCATTTCCCGGAAATTGTCGAAAAAACGTTTACTAAGCGAAACATTCTTCTCAGAAAAAACCGGAAAACTGAAATGCAGATCGAGATGATTGAGATTCTCAACCTTATGAACAGATGCAGGGTTTTCCTTTTCAAAAATCTCCCTGGCCATAGCCAAAGCCAAAGGTAAAACACCAAAGCCCTCTTCTCCTACAAAAAGCTGCGCATGCCCTACTCTGGAATCCTGAATACTATCCCGTAAAAGATTTTTGATGGATTGCTGACCAATAATCTGTTCCCATTTCATATGAGCAAAGATAATATTTTCGCCAGAAGTCGGAAGTTGAATATCAGAAGTTTTTTCCGGAAATTACATAAAAAACAAATTATCTTATATCCTATCCAAATTATCGGGAAATAACATCAATCTATCGCAACTACTTAACAAACTTTAACCCAAATATATTTTTGCAATTCATTATTAATTAAGATATTTGCGCATTGAAATTTTAAAGGATGAAGAGAATTTTTGTTTTATCATCATTGGTAGCAGGATATTTCCTAAACGCTCAGAGTATCGGTAACTCGCCATACGGAGCTTATGGAATTGGAGATGTAAAATATGATAACACAGTCGATATTAGCTCTATGGGAGGTATTTCCACAGCTTATATTTGGGATTTTAATAACAATTTTAATTTCCGAAACCCAGCTGCAAACACCAATCTGGAACTCACAACTTTGAAAGTTGAAGGTACAAACGAGAATAATTATTACAAGTCTGACTATAATAATATGAGTAGCAACAAACATTCTACTTATCTCTCAAATATTACCATAGCTTTTCCTATTACCAGAAAAATAAAATTCGGGATGGGTTTCCAGCCTTATAGTTCCAAAACTTATAATATTCTGACATCATCACAGCTGAATGAAGATGGAATTACAGAAGCGCACCACTTCCACGGCGAAGGAACTCTTAATACAGTTCAGGCCGCTTTCTCTTACCAGATCAATCCGGAATTTGCGGTAGGTTTGAGATCTAACTTTTATTTCGGTAAATTATATGACATCGAAGAGGTAGCATTCACCGGTGCAGAATTGACAAGCGGATATTCCAACAGCTACAGGATCGAGTCGTTTAACTTTACACTGGGTACAACTTACCAGAAAAAACTGGCTAACGACCACAAACTAACAGTTGGTGCCACTTATACCTTTGGTAATACGGGAAATATGAAGAGTACTTATACAAACAGTACTTATTATTATCTGCTTGGAGAAACCAAGGCCTATGAAACCATTATTGATCAGCAGGTTAATTACGACAAAAAATTCCTTCCACAAGAAGGTTCTTTGGGTGTAGGTTATGGAAAAGACACCAAATGGTTTGTCGGAACACAGCTGGATTATAAAAAAGGTGAAAACTTCAATTTCCTAGGACAGACATTATCTTATCAGGATTCTTACAGATATTCTGTAGGAGGTTGGTATTTGCCAAACTTCAATGATTTCCGATCTTATTTTTCAAGAGTAATTTATCGTTATGGTGCATATTACGAAAAAGGTAATCTTCAGGTTAACGGATCCAGCATTAACAAATATGCTGTAACTGCAGGTGTAACTTTACCATTTGAAAAAAGTACTATCAATCGCATGAACAGTATCGATCTTGGAGTAGAATTTGGAAAAAGAGGAACACTTAATAATAATCTGATTCGTCAAAATTTCATAAATTTGAGAGTTGGAATCAATTTCGCAGACAAGTGGTTTGGAAAGAGACTCTACAACTAATGCTATAAAAGACCGAATACTGATAATCTAATGAAAGATTATTGCTTCAAAATATTTAACCTAAAAACATCACAACAATTCTTTTTGTTGCTGATGTTTTTTCTTATTCAGTCTTGTGAAGAAGATCTGACTAAAATCAATCAAAACAAGAAAACCAACTTTGCATCTCAGGTTATTTACAACGGTAACATCATTCAACGGGACTCGGGAATTGTCAAAGTTAATTTCAAAGCACCACTCATCGAGAAATATGAACTGATCGATTCTCCTTACATCGAAGCGAAGAAAGGAATCTACCTCGAATTTTTTGATAAAAAATCAAAAGATCCGGGAAAAATCTGGGCAAAGTATGCAAAATATAATGAGAAGAAAGACTTCTATTTTGCAAAAGGAAGAGTGAAAGTCATTACAACAGAAGGTCAGACCTTTGTCATGGAAACCATAAACTGGGATAAAAGGAATAAAAAAATGTATACCAAAGACACCGTTTTTGTGTCTGATAAAGACGGAAACATCCTGGTAGGTTCCCACGGAATGATTGCTAAAGATGACTTTACGGAATATACTTTCTTCAATAATTCCGGAAGTTTCAATTCTACCAACCTGCCAGCTACCAGCAAGTAATGGAACAGCAAATTTTCTATGCAATCGGTCTGATGTCAGGAACAAGTCTTGACGGATTGGATATTTGCTATACAAAATTTACCCGAAAAGAATCGATATGGAATTTCGAAATTCTAAAATGTGCAACACTTCCCTATTCTTCTGAGCTAGAAAATAGTTTGAGAAATGCTATTCATATTTCCAGCGAAGAACTTCTGAAACTCAATTCAGATTACGGATTCTATCTCGGTGAACAAGTTTCCGAATTTATTTCAAAACATAATATTCATGATCTTGACCTGATTGCTTCGCATGGGCACACCATTTTTCATCAGCCTCAGAAATTTTTCACTTTACAGATCGGCGACGGAAGAGCCATCAAATCAAAAACCAATAAAACTGTTATCTATGATTTCCGAAGTCAGGATGTCATTTTGGGTGGAAACGGTGCGCCTTTGGTTCCGGTTGGAGATGAACTATTATTTTCAGGATTTGATGCGTGTCTTAACCTTGGTGGTTTTTCTAATATTTCGTTGAAACGGGATGGAGAAAGAATCGCTTTCGATATTTGTCCTGTTAATATTCTTCTCAATGATTTCGCTCTCCAATTAGGAAAGAAATATGATGAGAATGGCGATCTGGCAAAAGCAGGAATGATTGATGAAAAGCTGTTAGACGAATTAAACCAATTAAGTTTTTATTCTGAAAAGCATCCGAAATCTCTCGGAATCGAATGGATTAATGACAACATTCTACCCTTAGTTCAAAATCAAAAAGTTGAAGATTTGCTGGCGACTTTCACAGAACATTCAGCCGTTCAGATTGTAAAAATTCTGAATGAATATGATGTCAGAAGTGTTTTGATAACAGGCGGCGGAGTTTATAACAACTATCTTATAGAAAAGATAAAAGCAAAGACCAAAACCGAAATCCACATTCCTGAAAAGGAAATTATTGAATATAAAGAAGCTTTGATTTTTGCTTTTATGGGAGTTTTGAGATTACTTGATCTCAACAATGTTTTGTCATCAGCAACGGGAAGTTCAAGAGATCATTCTTCCGGTTTGATTTGCTGATTACAATTGTTCAATCTTATCAGTCAAAGAATTGATAAAATTCTGAAGCGGTTTTTCTACCATCATTTTGATAAACGGATTAAATTTTCCTTCGAATAATAGCTGTACTTCAGTTTGATTATCGCTCACAGGATTCATTGTTCCGGTTAAAGCAAAATCAAGACTTGAGCTTGCAGACTTCAGAACAACTTCTTTATCAGAAACATTATCTATTTTAAGTGCAATTTCCGGCATCCCTTTCAGCCCGAATTTGAAACCGTCTTCTCTCGCTTCAAAATTCTGGAGACTGTCCGGCATCAGATCTTTGTAATCCTGAGGATTTTTAAGCATCTCTGCTAATTCTGATGAAGATTTATTTACAATAATTTTTCGTCCTTCTAAATTCATTTTTATATTTTTGTATTAATATTAAAAGCCTTACAAATGTATAAAGTTTTTATCAATGAGAAAAAATTAATTTTGAGTTCTGAGCCTCAAAACAGTCCTAAAACACTGAATTACGATGGAACGCATAGCTTTGATTTCGCCATTGATCTGCTTGAAAATACTGCATCGCAAGGCTTGAATATTTATCATAATGATATTGATCAACTCTGGGCAGATTTTGGTAATTATTTCAAAAAAATCGATGCTGCCGGCGGAATTGTAACGAATCTGGAACACAAGATCCTCTTCATCCACAGACTAGGAAAATGGGATTTACCAAAAGGTAAAATCGAACCCGGAGAATCCAGAGAAGTGGCTGCTGTAAGGGAAGTTGAGGAAGAATGCGGGATTTTTGATCTGCAGCTCAAAGATTTCATTAATTCCACTTATCATATTTATACAGACAGAGACGGCAAAAAAATCCTGAAAACAACTTATTGGTTCGAGATGTTTTATGCCGGAACGGAGACTCCGATTCCTCAAATAGAAGAAGGCATCAACGAAGTAGGCTGGAAAAACGAAGAACAAATCGAATCTGAGATTTTGCCATCAACGTTTCAAAATATCAAATTAATCCTGAATGACTTCAAAATTAAAAATCCTCAATAAGTTTGAGGATTTTTTTTATATATAATCAATGATTTTCTCGAGCGCAATTCCGCGTGAAGCTTTCAGAAGAATATTATCTTTTTTAATGGGATTAATTTTCAAAATCTCAATCAATTCCGATGTATTTTCAAAAGCATTGCCGGTTTGATTAACTTTTTTGAAATTTGGTCCAACAGTTATGATTTCGTCAAAGCCACAAGAATTGGCAAAATCCAGAATATTCTGATGCTCTTTTAGACTTTCCTCGCCCAATTCCAGCATATCACCAATGATAATCAGCTTGCTTCCTTCGAAGGTTTTAAAATTTTCCAGAGAAACCTGCATACTGCTTGGATTGGCATTATACGTATCCAAAACCAGAGTTGTATTATCTTTTTTCTGGATCTGAGAACGCATATTGGAAGGAAAGTAATTTTCTATAGCGGCCTTGATTTCATTAATATCCAGACCAAAATAAAGCCCTAAAGCTACAGCTGCAGAAATGTTATCGTAGTTATATTTCCCAGTAAGATTGGAAAAAATGTCTGTTCCATTGTAATTGATGCCAACAAAGTGCTCTTTGAAAACCGGCTCAAAATTATAGTCAGAATCCGGAGTTCCGAACGTTATTTTATCATAATAATCTCCAGTTTTTTCTACCTGGATCTTATCATTATTATTAACCAGGATCTTCTGCCGATTTTCTTTGAGATAGTTATAAAGTTCGGACTTACCTTTGATAACACCTTCAAATCCGCCAAAACCTTCAAGATGAGCTTTACCAAAATTGGTAATATAACCGATGTTTGGCTTTGCAATTTTACAAAGAAATTCGATCTCTTTCTGATGATTGGCGCCCATTTCTATGACAGCAATCTCATGCTCAGATCTTATAGAAAGTAAAGTCAAAGGAACGCCAATATGATTGTTAAGATTCCCAAAAGTATATTGAACTTTGAATTTTTCTGCAAGAACATTGCTGATCAACTCCTTAGTTGTAGTTTTTCCGTTACTTCCAGTCAATCCAATAAATGGAATTACTAATTGATCTCTATGGAAGATTGCGAGATTTTGCAGGAATTCTAAAGTAGAAGCAACATAAAAGATATTATTATCCGGATCAGAATATTTTTCATCTTCAATGATAACGGCCAGCGCACCATTTTCAATGGCTTCTTTTGCTTTTTCTGCAGCATTATAGCTGTCTCCCGAGAAAGCGAAAAACAAGCTTCCTTTTTCGATCTTTCTGCTATCTATAACCACATTTTTGCTCTGTAAAAAGACCAGATAAAACTCATTGATATTCATAGCTCAAAAATATTAAAATGCCACAATATAAAAACAAAAAACAGCAGATTTTTCTGCTGTTTTTCAATTTATAATATCCTGATATTATCTTTTTGTTCTTCCGGCTTTGTTATTCTTAGCATCCTGCGCAACACGGAAACCAATCCAACCGTAACCTTTTGTCTGATTTTTGAATCTTCTTTGACCCGGATCTAACCAATATGCTGAATCTAACCAAGAACCCCCTTTCACAACTCTACTGTAATCATTGATCTGAGACGTTGCTTTCTTTTTCTCTTTTTGTAAAACTACGTTACCATTCTTATCAACAATGAATTTTGGCTTTACAGAATTATACATATTGAATTCTGTACTATCACTAGGAGGAGTTCCACCTGCATCTAACGAAGACTGATAATCACCATCTCTGTAATTTCTATTATCTTCCAAAGTCTTCCTTTCGAACTCTCCTGGCAGACCTTTGTAAACCAAACGCCCATCAGCCAGCGTATCATATTTGATTTCTGTATTGCCAACTTTTTTGTAGGATCCGTCATCATTTCTAACAGACTGTACAACAACATTACCCCTATAGTAATTGAAATCACTGAACTCTTCATCAATCATTGGTCTGTAGATATCCGCTACCCACTCTGCAACGTTACCATACATCCCGTAGATTCCAAGATCGTTAGACGGATATTGCTTAACATCAGCAGTTGTAGGAGCTCCATCATTTTTCCAACCTGCAACTCCGGAGTAATCTCCACGTCCCATTTTGAAGTTTTCAAGATACATTCCTCTGTTTTTACCTTTTTTACCTTTAAGATTTGTAATTTCTGTATTCTTACCAAGGTAATTGTTGTATTCTCTGTTTTTTTGAAGACCAAGCGCAGCAAACTCCCATTCTACCTCTGTCGGAAGCCTGAATTTTTCTACAAGTCCTGAACTAGCATTTCTGTTAGCAGCAGCAATTTTTTCATTCGTAGTTTTGATTCCGCTTCTTTTTTGAAGTTTCTCTTTATCAACATATGAATCAAGTTCAGGATCATTGGACTTGAACTTATCCATGTTGAAAGTAGCACCAGCTGTTGCAGCTTTATCTGCAGAATAGATATCTTTTGATATAACGCCTTGCTTCATAAGAGCTCTTTCATTAGCTCTTTCTGTCAACCAGTCACAATATTTTGTAGCTTGTAACCATGACACACCCACCACAGGATAATAGTCATACTCCGGAGATCTGAAGTAAGTCTCTGCATAATCGTTACGGGATAATTTGTTATTCCAAACCAAAGTATCTGGTAAAGCCCCTGTATAGATGTGCTTAAAGCTAGGATCTGACGAAGGAAAAACAAACTTAAGCCAAGTCGTGTATTCTCTATATTCAGAGTTTGTAATTTCTGTATCTCCGATGAAGAAAGAACTTACCTGCATTCTTCTTGGCGTATTATTCCAATCATGCATAACATTGTCTTCTACTAGTCCCATAGTAAAAGTACCACCTTCTACATAAACCATTCCTGGCCAAGCTTTTGGTTTTTGCTGCTTACCAGAGAAGAACCACCCGTCTTTTTCATTGGGTTTCCAACCTGTTTTGCTCACAAAACCTTTTGTGCCACCACCTTTTTTGGAGTTACCCCCTCCTCCACAACTTATCAAAAGTAGTGTAGTGCTAAAAGTAATGATCGAAAACAACCTAATTTTTTTCATAATAGATATAGAAATTTTCAGAGTACAAAGAAAAAATAAATTCTTTAATTAATCAAATATTGAATGCTTTTTTTTAACAGAACGCAATTAAATTATTTTTATTATATACCATTTTTTTAAAAAAATCGTTTATTTTGTAATCTTAATAAATAACATTGATGAAATTCAAATTTTATATTATCTCTTTTTGCTTTCTTTCTATTTTGGCTTTTGCTCAAAAAACCACTATCAACTGGGACGGCAGCAAAGAAGTGGATTATGGTCTGGAAAAGCTTATATATCCGTACTTTACAAATTATAATTATCAGGTAGATGCCAATACTATCTATGTTAATCTTAATATTAAAACAGATAATCAGTTGAAATTAGATCAATTCCAATGGCAGGAGATGCCTTCAAAGGATATTAAAGATCTTAAGATTAACTCACTCTCGTCAAATCCCTCAACAAGCGTAAACTATTACTTCAATGAAAACGAAAATGCTCAAAATGCCAATGTAAAAGTTGAGGCTGTAAAGGTTCAGAATAATAAAATTTATAAATTAATTTCTTTTAACATTAATCAGGTAAAAGAAAAAATTTCTGACCTATATAAAGGAAGCAATAAGTATGGAAGCACTGAAAACCCGCTGAAGTCCGGAACTTTTTATAAAATTAAGGTTGACAAATCCGGTATTTTTAAAATTACAAAACAGTTTTTACAACAAAACGGAATCAATCCGGCCAGTGTTAATCCTAAAAACTTTAGAATCTATGGTAATGGTGGGATTATGTTGTCGGAGTATAATCAGGACAAACGCTATGATGCTTTACAGGAAAACGCAATCCAAGTAATCGGCGAAGAAGATGGTGTCTGGAATGATAATGATTACGCACTATTCTACGCACAGGGACCGAATGGTTATAATCTATACGACACCTCCAACGGTAACGGAAAAAAGAGAACGGAATTCAGAAGGCTCGGAACGCCTAATAATTTTATCAATATCTATGAGGACTATTCTTATTACTTTATAAATTTTGATATCGGTGCAGGGAAAAGGGTTCAGACGGTAGATAATAACCTTCCTCAGGATTTGATTACCCGTTATGATGATTATCAGTACATTAATGAAGAAAAATTTAATCTCGTAAAATTAGGAAGAACATGGACTGGTGATGCTATCCCCGGCAATAGAGAAATAACTTTTACAACAAGATCTCCGATCCAGACAGATGATGTCATCCGTTTCAAAACTCAGGTTATAGGTTACAATGCACAATCGGGAAAAATAACTTTCAATGTCAATGGTTCTCAGGACACAAGACCTTTGAACAGCTCAGCGGCTAATTTTGAAAGAATAATGTATGAGTCTGCACTATTCAATCAAAGTGGAACAACTATCAAATTTAATTATACAACAGATATAAGTGCTAACCCTAATGCATCTTTTTATTTTGATTTTGCAGAAGTTCAGTATAAGGAGAATTTGAGTTTTAACAATACACAAATGAACTTTAGGGATTACGATATTGTAACCGGATCGGGTGATTTGTATGGGTTTTCTGTGTCTAATGCCTCCGGAATAGATCAGATCTGGGATGTTTCCGATATCACCAATGCAAAAAAAGTAACTAATAAAAATTCACAAAACTCGACATTCAATTTTGGATATATTGCTGATAGCGAATTTTTTAACAATGAATTCACTGCTTTTAAAAATTCCGCAGCTTTCGAACCAGGTTTTGTAGGCAGAATTGACAATCAGGATCTTTCCTCTCTTAAGAATGTTGATTATCTGATGATTACCCAACCTTCTTATATAGCTCAGGCTCAGAGATTAGCGGCTTATCACCAAGCGAAAAATGGTTATAATGTTCAGGTTGTTGATGTCAACAAAATATATAATGAGTTCAGTAGTGGCGGAAAAGACATTACTGCAATAAGAGATTTTATAACTAAACTGAATACACCGGCCGGATCACTGAAATATGTGTTTCTACTTGGAGATACATCATATGACTTTAAAAACCGTGTTGCTAATAATACAGATGTAATACCTAGCTATCAAAGCGAAAATAGCGCCGATGTAAAAGGTTCTTTTGTTACAGATGATTATTTTGTAATGACAAGTCCTCAGTCTTCTACGGATCTTTCGCAGATCATTCCTGATATACCAATAGGAAGATTGCCGGCTGACAATGTTCAGGAAGCAAAAGTAATGATTGATAAAACATTAGCTTATTATAATGCTTTACCCGGACAGTCAAGCCCTTTTGGAGAATGGAGAATGAAGCTGGATTTTGTAGCTGATGATGATTTTGAGGGAAGCGGTCCTAACAACATTCCCGGTCCGTTCCATTATCTTGTAGATTACACCATAAAACAAAACTTTGAGACCAATACGGATAAGCCTGAATATAATATAAGAAAACTTTATCTGGATGCTTTTCCGGCAGTGACAAGTGCAGGCGGACAGAGATATCCTCAAATTAATCAAGCGATTACGAATGATGTCGGCAATAGTTTATATTTATTTTATTTCGGGCACGGTGGGATCAATGGTTGGGCACAGGAAAGAGTTTTGACATCAACGGAAGTTCAGGGATTCAATAATTATACTTCTGTATATAGCAGGTTTCCTTTAGTATCTACCATTACATGTGAGTTTACACTTTGGGATGAACCAAGTACGAACTCTGTTGGTGAGCAACTGATCAAGCATACCAGCGGAGGTGCCGCTACAATGATTACATCCAGCCGGGCTATATCAGTAGATTATGGAAGAAAGTTCACACTTCTTTTTACTGATAATTTATTCAAATTGTATAATGATGATTTTATTTCTTTAGGTGCAGCGCATTTGTTAGCCAAAAAGCAATATAAAACCATATACAGTTCTTCCTTTGATCATCTTAGAGTTAATTTTTTAGGCGATCCGGCAATGAAAATGAGCAGACCTAAAAGACTTTTAAAAATTGATAATATTGAAACTCCGGTCCCTAACCAAATACGAGCATTGGATTTTGTTAAGGTTCATGGTCAAGTTACAAAAGCAGACGGGACTTTGGATAATACATTTAATGGACGTGTTGCCATCAATATTTTTGATAAAAAGATCACTAAAAAGACACTCAATAACGACAAAGTTTCTGAGCTGAATCAATTAATGACTTATTCAGAAGAACCAAGTGCTATTGTAAAAGCTTCAGGCAAGGTTGAAAATGGTAAATATACAGTAGAGTTCTATGTCCCTAAAGATATTAACTACGAAATAGGTGATGGAAGAATGCTGGCTTATGCAGAAAATTTTGAAAATGCGAAGATTAACGCCTTTGATGTTTTCACCAATCAGGTTCAAAAAGTCGGAGACATCAACCCGAACGGTATCAATGATTCTGAGCCTCCAAAAATAAATCTGTATATGAATAATACCAATTTTGCCAACGGAGGAATTACAGATCAGAACCCGATGCTCCTGGCTTGTGTAAGGGATAATATGGGTATCAATTCAACCGGTGCGGGAATAGGACACGACATTACAGTAGTTCTGGATGGCGATGTAATCAACACAACAGCTTTGAACGACTATTTTGCTTCCGGAGATGGTAATGGCTGTAGTTATGCAGATCTGAATGATTATCAAAAAGGATCTGTAACTTTCCCTTTCAGAAATCTGACGCCGGGTGAACACCAATTGGTTTTCAAAGTTTGGGATATCAACAATAATTCTACTAGCTCTACGTTAAACTTTGTAGTAAAAGATGAATCCGAAAAGAAATTAACCGTTAACAGACTTCTTAACTGGCCAAATCCTTTTACTAATAAAACCTATGTCCAGTTTGAACACAATTGTGATGATATTCTGGATGTCAATGTTCAGATCTATACGATCACGGGAAAAATAGTCCGTACTTTATCTGCAAGTATCTCGGCTGAACCATTTTTAGAAGGTTTCAGAACACCAAGACAAGCAATAGAATGGGATGGAAAAGACGATTTCGGCGACACGGTTGCAAAAGGTACATATATTTTTAAGATATTTGCACGCAGCCAAAACCAGGAAAAATGTTCAGGAAGCGCAACTGCTGTTGAAAAAATGGTATTATTAAAATAAAAACTTGAAAATATTGGTAAATTTTACCTTAAAAGAAAAAAAATGAATTTAACAAAAAGATTATTTTTAGGATTAGGAATTGGTGTGAGCGCCTTTGCCTTTTCTCAAAGCAATGTTCAGCCTGTATTGACAGGAGCTCCGTTTCTAAGAATATCTCCGGATGCAAGAGCAGGCGGTATGGGAGATCAGGGTGTTGTAACATCGACAGATGTTTTTTCACAGTTTTGGAATGCTGCAAAATATCCTTTCGCAAAGGTTTCTTCGGGAGTAGGTGTTAACTATACGCCATATATGAGTAAGCTTACAAATGATGTATTTTTACTTTACGGATCTTTCTATACATTTTTAGGAGATGAAGAACGTTCTACTTTGAGTGCGAGTATCTATTATTTCAATATGGGTGACGTCGATTTAACAGATTTTGTCGGAAACGAGGTTATCCAGGGAGGAACTGCGAAGCCAAATGAGTTTTCAATAGATGTTGCTTATGGTTTGAAATTATCAGACTCCTACTCTATGGCTGTAACCGGTAGATTTATCAGATCTGACATTGGTGGGGGATTCAATTCCAATAGCACTTTAAAGCCGGCTAATACATTTGCAGTAGACGTTTCCGGATATTATATGTCTCCGAAACATGAGAGTCTCAGTGGATATGAAGGCCGTGTAAAAGCAGGTTGGGCTGTCCAGAACTTAGGTCCGAGATTAGATTACACTGGTGACGAAGAATCCAGATCTTATCTTCCGACAATGGCAAGATTAGGTTTGGGATACGATTTATTAATTGATGACATGAACCGTTTCAGCTTGAGTGGCGAAGCTTCAAAAATCCTTGTCCCTGGTCCGGATGCAACAGGAAATGTTCCTAATGTTGGTGTAATGGAAGGTATCGGAAAATCATTCAGCAATAAAAAAAGTATCATGTATAGTGGTGCTGCAGAGTATTCTTATGATGAAACTTTTGCAATCAGAGCTGGTTATTTTACAGAAGCGCCTGAACAGGGTGCGAGACAATACGCAACTGTTGGTGTTGGCTTCAAATATGCTTCATTCGGATTAGATCTGTCTTATCTGATTAATACTTCCAAAATTAATACGGCGCTGGACAACACTTTAAGATTTGGATTGACATGGAATATCGGCAGCGAAACGTATAATGCCACAGATTATTAATATTTTATTTATTAACTATAATTTTAAAATGCCTCTATTCAAAAAAGAGGCATTTTTATTTAAATTTGTAGTATGAACTATAGTTCCGAACTCAAAAAATTTTTAACGAGCCAATACATTTATTCCGGAGCAAGGATTGCTTTGGCGATAGTTGTTCCAAGCATTATTCTGGCACAATTCGGCTTACTCAAGGAATATTTTTTGTTTCCACTCGGGACCAGTTTTGTAGGTTTGACAGATCAGCCTGGCCCATTCATTAGAAGAAGAAATACACTATTGCTTTCCGTGTTTTTCTTTTTCTTCATAGCGCTGTTTGCAAGTCTGGTCAAGGATTTCCCCATAGCAGTTTACCTGGAAATTATTGTGTGTGGTTTTTTCTTTTCGATGATTGGCGTTTACGGATTACGACTTGCTACGTTTGGTTCATTAGCGCTAGTTGTGCTCAGCATCTTCATCGACGGGCATCTCACAGGTGATGATATTTTCAAAAGCTCATTCATTTTTTTTCTTGGCTGTCTTTGGTTTTTCATCATTTTTATGATTGTCTCCACATTGCAGCCTTATAAATTAGCCAGTCAGGTTGTCGGAGAAAACTATCTGGAATTAGCAGACTATCTGAGGATCAAAGCCAAATATTATACAAAGAATCCTGATTTTGACTCGTTATTAAATCAATTGATTGCTCAGCAGGTCAAAATCAAAAATCATCAGGAAGATACACGGGAGATTGTATTCAAAACCAGAAAGATTGTTAACGAATCCACTACTCAGAGTCGAATCCTGATGCTGATGTTTCTCAATTCTATCGATCTTTATGATAAGCTATTGACTTCCGAAAACGATTACAAAAGAATGAATCAGGTTTTTGGGGGCACAAAGCTTCTTCAAAGTATTCATGATTATCTTCTGGTCATGGCTGACGAGATTACCAATCTTGGGATTTCTATGCAAAGCGGTTTGGCTTTTAAGCAAATTACCAATTTTGATGAAGAGCTGAAAAAAATCTATGACGAATTTTTCGAACATCGATCCCAAAAATTCTCTTCGCAAACTCTGGAAGATTTTATGATGATTCGTCAGGTTTTGATGAGGATTACCGAGATCACGGATGAAGTCAATACGATCATGAAAGTCAATTCTCAGGATATTAAATTAGCGAAAAGTTTATCCACAGGTCTTGATTATTCTAAATTCCTTCCAAAAGAGGAAAGGTTAAACCACAGGGTTTTTCTGTCTAATTTCTCTCTTAATTCCGGACATTTCCGTCATGCAGTCAGAGTGACAATTGCATTGCTTCTTGGATATATTGTCTCAAGATTCGATATTCTTGGAATCGGGCACTCTTACTGGATCCTGATTACTATTATTGCCATTCTGAAACCTGCTTATGCCACTACAAAACACAGGAATCTTTTGCGTCTTTTCGGAACCTTGGCAGGAGCCATTCTTGCCTACATTATTTTATATTTTATTGGAGAGCCTACGACACTTTTGATTATACTTTTGGTCAGTATGATTATCTGTTTCAGCCTGTTAAAATCCAACTATTTCTGGGCAGTTCTGTTTATGACGATTTATATTTTCCTGTCATTCAACTTCCTGAGGCCAGGTAATGTCAATCTCATTTTCAAAGACAGATTACTGGATACTTTGATTGGCGGAGCGATTACATTTTTGGTGGCTTATTTTATTTTGCCGGTATGGGAGCACACTCAGAATCTTGACCTGATGAAAAAATCTTCCAGAAGTAATCTTGATTATTTCCGGTTGGTAATGGATCATTTTTTGAAAAAAGAAGTTGATGATGAAGATTTCCGTCTCAAGAGAAAAAATGCCATCATTGATCTGGCTAATCTTTCCGACAACTTTCAAAGAATGATTTCTGATCCCAAGAACCAGCAAAGAAAATTGGAAACAGTTCACCAGTTTGTTACAACCACACATTTGATAACGGCTTATACCGCTTCTTTATCTCAATATGCAAAATCCGGACATGAGTTTCCGGAAATCGATTTTCAGAATTGGAAACTTAAAATTTCTGCGGAATTATTGAGAACATCTTCATTACTTTTCCAAAAAGATCTGGATGAACAGATCAGGTCAGAAAGTCGTATCAAACCGGAAGATCATGTTGCAGATCTATTGGAAAAAAGAAAAGCAGAATTGGAAAACCAGGCGATTTCAAACGAAAGAAAACCGTTCACAGTCAGCCATTTGACCGAAATAAAAAATATCAAAGAATTACTGGAACTGATCTATGATGTCGCAAAAGATCAGCGAAAAATCATTGAAGAATATCTGATCTATCAGTCAACGATAGCTAAGCAGTAATTATCAAAAAAAGAAATTTTGGCTTTGAAAAAATCTTCATTTTCGAGATCATAAACCCTGCTTTTTGCAAAAAACTCCTGCTTCAGTTCAAAAGGTAAAACATCGTAGTGCTTTTTCAAAGACCAGTGTTTGCTGTGATGAATCTTGTAAAGGGCTTCTTTCACGCACCAGATTGCTGTCAGAAAATCTACTTCTTTATTATTATCAATGAAAACATCTTCATGAAGTATGAATTTGTGTCTTATATACTTAATCTTTTCTTTCCTCTTTTCCAGATCGATTCCGACTTTTTTCTTCGAAATTGCCAAAGCTGCCAAAGGAAAGGAATGACTCACAGAGATATGATGATCCTGAGGAAAAAGATAAGGTTCGCCGTTTTCTCTATAAAGAATCTTATGGTCCGGAAGAACTCTTTTCAGCATTTTTCTCACCATCAGAACCTCAGCTATTTTATTAGGATGATAGCCCAGAATTTTATTTTGATTTTCCGGCTCCAGCAATTCATCCGGATTAAGTACTTCATTCTCATCATATTCCCAGACCAGAACAGTCGCAACATCATCAGAAAAATCTTTATAAAGCGGCATCAATTATTTTTTTAGTCTCTAAAATTAATAAAAAACAAGGACTTCTGAAATTGCAAATCCAGTTCTCTGAACTTAAAAATGCCTTAAAAATGAGGCTTTAAGATTATTTTAACAATTATCCGATGTAAATTTGCAGTATCAAAATGAAAAAAGCAATTGTATATATTCTGATGTTTATCTTTCTGTTGTTTACCGCAGAGAATAAACAAACACTTGATTTCCAACAAGATTTTGGAATTCAGAATGTATCATTGCATCTTTTTTCCTTTGCAAAAAAACACCATCTTAATCATTCTCTGGAAAAAGCGTCTTTGCAGCAGATCAGCGATTCTTTGGATTCTCCCGAAGAAAGCAATCTGAATTTTTCTAATGCCTATAACTTCATTGCCGTAATCACTGCATTCGGGTTGGGTTATCTTTTGCAATTATATTTCAAGCGTAGATCAAAGACATTCCTGGAACCGGAAATTATATTTTCTTCGGTCAAAAGATTTATTCTGCTGCGTACAATCCGCATTTAAAATTCAACTTTTTCAAAACAATATTGCTCTTGTCATAAAGAGGCAATTATACCTGTCGTTTTGAAAATTCCCATTCAAACTCCTGAATGATCATTAGTAATGATTAAGCATTAACTAATTTTAAAATTAATGCCCGGATTATACTTATGTTACATTCTTTCAATATTCAATTAAAAAAATAAAATTTATTTAAAATGAAACCGAAAAGTTTCGCAAATTCTCCTAAAAAAACAGTAAAAATTATGAAAAAAAGAGTTGCATTCTCTGTTGCTCTCAGCGCATTGCTGATTATCTTCAGTTGTAAGGACAAAAAAGAAGAAAAAGAAGAAGCCGTAATTTATCCTACAACATCGCCGGTAAAAATGGACACCGTTATTACCAAAGAATTTGTATCCCAGATCAGGTCAGAAAAAAACATCGAGATTCGTGCCCAGGAAAAAGGTTTTCTCGAAAAAGTCTATGTAGATGAAGGTCAGCATGTACAGGCAGGACAGGTTTTGTTCAGAATTATGCCTCAAATTTATCAGGCTGATGTTCTGAAAGCCAAAGCAGAAGTGGCGCAGGCTGAAATAGAATTACAAAACTCCAGCACTTTGGCTAATAATAATGTGGTTTCCATTAATGAAAAGAAAATGGCAAAAGCCAAATTGGATGCAGCAAAAGCTGAATTGAACTTAGCTCAAACGCATTTATCATTCACCACGATCAAAGCTCCTTTTTCAGGAATTATCGACAGACTTCCTTTGAAGTTAGGAAGTCTGATTGATGAGGGTGATTTGCTGACAACGCTTTCTGACAATGGAGGAATTTACGCATACTTTAATGTTTCCGAACCGGAATATCTTAACTATCAGATGCATTCGGCCGATCGGGGGAATAATTTAGTTTCTTTAATTATGGCCAACGGTGAGCCATTTCCTGACAAAGGAATCATCCAGACTATTGAAGGCGAATTTGATAATGAGACAGGAAATATCGCTTTCCGAGCCAAATTCCCAAATTCTAAACAAATATTGAGAAATGGTGAAACAGGAAAAATCCAAATGACACTGCCTCTTAAAAATGCTTTGATCATTCCTCAGAAAGCTACTTACGAAATTCAGGATCAGAAATATGTTTTCGTAGTTGGTAAAAATGGCGTTATAAAGTCTAAGAATATCAAAATTGCTTATGAGCTTCCGGATATCTATGTTGTTTCAGAAGGAATTAATGTGGGTGATAAAATTCTTCTGGAAGGTGTTCAGAAAGTGAAAGACGACCAAAAAGTGGAAACCAAATTCCAGGATCCGAAAAAAGTCTTGAACTCATTAAAATTACAAGCCAACTAAATAATGGTTAATGATTAATTGTTAATGGCAACAATGCTTCCCATTGATAATTAATAATTGACAATTAATAATTAAAAAATTATGTTTAAGAAATTCATACGCAGACCGGTTCTGTCAATCGTAATCTCTTTGATTATCGTATTTATGGGAATCTTGTCTTTAGTTAAACTTCCTGTAACGCAATTTCCATCCATTTCTCCGCCAAAAGTAAACATCACGGCAGAATATCCCGGAGCTAATAACGAATTGCTGATTAAATCTGTTGTAATTCCTTTGGAACGCGGACTCAATGGTGTTCCGGGAATGAAATATATGACCTCTGATGCAGGAAACGACGGTGAAGCATCAATCCAGGTTGTATTCGACCTTGGAACAGACCCGAATGTTGCTGCGGTCAATGTTCAGAACCGTGTATCTTCGGTTGTTAACAAGCTTCCGCCTTTGGTAGTTCGCGAAGGGGTGAAAATCACCCGTGAGGAACCGAATATGCTAATGTATATTAACCTTTACAGTGATAATCCGAAAGCAGACCAGAAATTTCTTTTCAACTATGCAGATATCAACCTTATTTCTGAATTGAAGAGGGTGAGTGGTGTTGGTTTTGCCGACATCCTGGGAACGCGTGAATATGCGATGAGAATCTGGCTGAAGCCCGACAGAATGACCGCTTACGGAATCTCCGCAGATGAAGTGATGGAATCATTAAACGAGCAAAGTTTGGAAGCTTCTCCTGGAAAAACAGGTGAAAGTTCCGGAAAACGTTCTCAGTCATTTGAATATATCCTGAAATATCCTGGACGTTTCAACAACGAGAAAGATTACGGCAATATCATTCTGAAAGCCAATCCAAATGGAGAATTCGTAAGACTTAAAGATGTAGCGGATATCGAATTCGGGTCATCCATGTACGACATCTACTCTACTTTGAACGGAAAACCGTCAGCAGCAATTACTTTGAAACAATCTTACGGTTCCAACGCAAGTGACGTTATCAAGAATGTCAAAGTTCTGATGAAAGATCTGGAAAAAACGTTCCCGAAAGGCATGCATTACGAAATAAGTTATGACGTTTCCAGATTCTTGGATGCATCAATTGAAAAAGTAGTTCATACATTATTTGAAGCTTTCATATTAGTAGCAATCGTTGTTTTCTTATTCTTAGGAGACTGGCGTTCTACTTTGATTCCGACAATTGCCGTTCCGGTTTCTTTGGTAGGAACATTTGCAGTAATGTCCGCCTTTGGAATTACTTTGAACTTGATTTCACTTTTTGCTCTAGTAATGGCAATCGGGATTGTCGTCGATGACGCGATTGTTGTGATAGAAGCCGTCCACGCCAAAATGGAAGAGAAACATCTGTCGCCACTCAAGGCAACGGAAGAAGCAATGCATGAAATCAGCGGAGCAATTATCGCAATTACTTTGGTAATGGCATCGGTTTTCATTCCGGTTGCATTTATGTCCGGTCCCGTTGGAGTTTTCTACCGTCAGTTTTCGATTACGATGGTTTCGTCCATTATTTTATCCGGAGTTGTCGCTTTGACATTGACACCTGCTTTATGTGCATTAATCCTGAAAAACAATCATGGAAAAGAGAAAAAGAAAACACCTGTAACAAGATTTTTGGATGGTTTCAATAACCTATTTACAGTTGGAGCAGGGAAATATCACAACTTATTGACCAAAGTTGTTACAAGAAAAATGGTAACACTTCCTTTATTGGTTCTTTTCTGTATTGGGACATTTTTCCTGAGCAATAAACTGCCTACCGGATTTATTCCAAGTGAGGACCAGGGAATGATCTACGCTATTATCCAGACGCCACCGGGTTCAACTTTGGAAAGAACGAACCAAATTGCCCTTGAACTTCAGAAGCAATGTGAAAAGATAGATGGTGTTGCATCTGTTTCATCTTTGGCAGGTTATGAGATTCTGACAGAAGGAACCGGTTCTAACTCCGGAACTTGTTTGATTAATCTTAAAAAATGGGACGAAAGAAAAGAATCAGCTACGGAAATCATAGAGCAATTGGAACAAAAAGCGAAGGAAATTCCCGGTGCAAATATCGAATTCTTCCAACCACCTTCAATCCCAGGTTATGGAGCTGCAGGAGGTTTTGAATTAAGACTTCTGGACAAAGCCGGAAGTGGTGATTATCACAAAATGGAACAAGTCAGCAATGATTTTGTAAAAGAATTGAAAAAACGTCCTGAATTGGGTTCTGCTTTTACTTTCTATTCTGCAAGTTTCCCTCAATATATGCTGAAAGTAGATAATGATCTGGCTGAACAAAAAGGTGTAACCATAGAAAAAGCGATGGATAATCTATCAACCTTAATTGGTTCCAATTACGAAACCAGTTTCATCCGATTCGACAGACCTTACAAAGTAATTGTTCAGGCTGGTCCGCAATATCGTGCTTTGCCAAATGATTTGTTGAAATTATATGTCAAAAATGATAAAGACCAAATGGTGCCTTATTCAGATTTTATGCATCTTGAAAAGGTGTATGGATTGTCGGAGATCACGAGACATAATATGTACAACTCGTCTGAGGTAAGCGGAACGCCAGCGCCTGGATACAGTTCCGGAGATGCAATTAAAGCGATTCAGGAAGTGGCGGACAAAACGTTGCCAAGAGGTTTCGGAATCGATTGGGCAGGGATTTCCAAAGACGAAGTTTCCAGAGGGAATGAAGCGATTTACATCTTCTTGGTTTGTCTTGGATTCGTTTACCTGATTCTTTCTGCTCAATATGAAAGTTTCATTTTACCATTACCAATCATTTTGTCTTTACCGACGGGAATTTTCGGAGCATTTTTATGCTTATCACTTTTCGGGCTGGAAAATAACATTTATGCGCAGGTGGCGATGGTCATGCTCATCGGATTACTCGGAAAGAACGCTGTTTTGATTGTAGAATTTGCGGTTCAGAAAAAAGCAGAGGAAGGTCTTTCCACAAAAGAAGCTGCTTTACAAGGAGCATCTTTGAGATTCCGTCCGATTTTGATGACATCATTTGCATTCATCGCCGGATTGATTCCATTGGCTTTGGCAACAGGACCTGGAGCAGTCGGTAACAGAACGATCGGAACAGCTGCTGCAGGAGGAATGTTCATCGGAACTATTTTCGGATTGATGATTATTCCTGGATTGTACTACATTTTTGCCAACATTGCAGCTAAGTCCAAACTGACTTACTATGAAGAAGAAAATCCTTTAACAGAACAAACTGAACCTTATCAACACGATGGAAAATTTGAAGATAAAAATCCTAACGTGGATAATCGATAATAAATTGAAAAACAAATGATAAAGCCTCAGAGAGGCTAACTGTTAATAGAAAATGAAGTACAATGCAAAAACTAAAATATTAGAAAGACAGGTCGTTCCGATGGAACTTTACGGAAAACCAATAAACGAAATCTATTAATAGTTAGTCTCTACGAGACATTTAAAAAAATAAAATATTATGAATAGTTTTTTTAATAATCATAAAAACAAAATTGCTTTGGCTGCGTTGTCTCTTGCTTTAGCAAGTTGTAAAGCGCCAATGGCAACCAAAATTCAGGACCGGGTAAAAGAAACTTTACCTCAGAATTTTGAAAATCAAGCCGTTTCGGAAAACAACTCCGGAATCACGCCTTGGAAGCAATTTTTCACAGACCCGAATCTTGTGAATCTGATTGATGAAGCTCTGAAAAATAATCAGGAATTAATGATTACACTTCAGCAAATCGAAATCGCAAAAAGCGATGTGATGTACAAAAATGGAAAATTAAGTCCGATTGTTGCAGCAAGATTAGGTGCTGGCATCGAGAAAGTCGGTCGCTACACGAGTACAGGAGCTGGTGATGCATCCACAGATATAACAGACGGAAAAGAAGTCCCGGAAAACCTGACAAACTTCGAAGGTGGATTGGTTGCCAATTGGGAAATTGATATCTGGCATAAGCTAAGAACTGAAAAACAAGCGGCTGTTGCGCATTATTTGTCAACCGTTGAAGGAAAGAATTTTGTTCTGTCAAGCCTGATTGCTGAAGTGGCTGATAATTATTATGAATTATTGTCACTTGATAATCAATTGGACATAATCCATCAGTATATCGATTTGCAGAAAAAAGCGCTTGAAGTGGCAAAAATCCAAAAGCAGGCAATGGCTGCAACGGAATTGGCCGTTAAAAAATTCGAGGCAGAGTTAGCGAAATCCAATGCAACTGAATATGATTTGAAACAACAGATCACGGAAAAGGAAAATCAAATCAATGCTTTGCTGGGTCGTTACCCACAACCGATCGTGAGAACCAAAGAAAGCTTTATGTCGATTGTTCCACAGACTGTTTATACAGGAATTCCTTCTCAGTTGTTAGCCAATCGTCCGGACATCAAACAAGCGGAATTGGAACTACAATCTGCAAAATTGGATGTTGAAGCAGCAAGAAAAGAATTCTATCCAAGTCTTGAAATCAATGCTGCGCTTGGTTTAGAAGCTTTCAAACCGTCATATCTTGTCAAAATGCCGGAATCGATTGCTTACAGTCTGGTTGGAGAATTGGCTGGTCCGTTGATTAACAAAAGCGCCATTCAGGCAAATTTCAAATCGGCTGATGCAAAACAAATCCAGGCTTTGTATGAATATGACAAAACCATCTTGAGTGCTTATCTTGATATTACCAATCAAATGTCTGCAATTAAAAATCTCGATAAATATTACGAAATGAAGTCTCAGGAAGTTAAAGCATTAGACCAAGGAATTGACATCGCTAATCAATTATTCAGAAATATGAGAGCAGATTATCTGGAAGTTCTGATGAATCAGCGTGATGCATTGGACGCCAAAATGGAACTCATCGAAGCTAAAGAAAGACAACTCAGCACGGTTGTCAACATCTACAAAAGCTTAGGTGGCGGCTGGAAATAAACTAACACTAACTAACTATACGCTAATGCTTCCGGGATTTTTTTCGGGAGCATTTTTTATTAGCTCAAAATAAATCAAAAAAATATACCAATTGGTATATAATTTATATATCTTTGCAAAGTCAATTCAGATCAAAATGTCAAAAGCAGAAAAAACAAGACAGTTCATCATCGAACAAACCGCAGAACTATTCAACAAGAAAGGTTATGCCGGAACGTCCTTATCCGACATTACTTCTGCAACCGGATTGACGAAGGGCAGCATCTATGGAAATTTCGAAAACAAAGACGAAGTGGCTAAAGAAGTCTACCTCTATAATTCTAAAAGACTTCAAATCAGTTTTACCAATGAGCTTAATGATGCGATGACAACACGCGAAAAGCTTTTTGCTATCATCGATGTTTACAGAAAAACCTGGGAAACAAATGTCTCCCGAGGCGGTTGCCCACACCTCAACACGGCCGTAGAAGCAGATGACACAATGCCATTTCTCAAATCTGAGGTTAACAAGAATTTTGAAAACTGGGCAAATCACTTCACACGAATTCTGGATAAAGGTAAAAACCAAAACGAAATTGTAGAATCAATTGATTCTCAAAAATATGCTTATCAATTCATAGCATTGATAGAAGGCGGAATTCTTCTTTCAAAAACAATGAACAACAAGGCTCATCTTTTCAACACATTGGAAAGAATAGAAACAATCATCGATAACGAATTAATTAAATAATTTTTTTACTCAAAAATATACCAATCGGTATTTTTAACATCATAACATTATGAAAACAACCAACAACACAGTATTAATTTCCGGAGGTTCAGCCGGAATCGGATTAGAAATCGCAAAACTATTATCCGAAAAAGGCAACAAAGTTATAATCACAGGTAGAAATGAGGCGCGTTTACAACAAGCCGCTTCGCAACTGAAAAGCGTTAGCACTATCGTTTCGGACGTCAGCAATGCAGAAGATGTGGAAAATCTCGTCAGCCAAATCAAATCCGAATTTCCGGATTTGAATATGGTTATCAACAACGCCGGTCGCGCACTCGTTTACGACATCACCGAAGAGAATGTCAATGCCTTCGAAAAAGCAGAAGACGAAATGCTGACCAATTATCTCTCCATCATCCGTCTGAACGAAAAACTACTCCCGGTTCTGAAAACTAACGACAATCCAACCATCGTAAACGTGTCTTCTGTCGTGGCCTTCGTTCCGGGCGCTTTGGCAACCTATTCTGCGAGCAAAGCTGCCTTACATTCTTACACCAGATATTTACGTTTAGCTTTAAAAAATGCTAACGTCAAAGTTTTTGAACTGATGCCACCTTTGGTAGATACCGAATTTTCCGCGCCGATTGGTGGAAAAAACGGCGTTCCGGCGTCCTTTGTTGCCGAGCAGTTTATCGCCGGATTGGAAGAGAATAACTACGAAATCCGCGTTGGACAAACGGAAGATATCTACAGATTATATTTGTCATCACCCGAAGATGCTTTGCTGGCAATGAATCAAAGAAGAACGCAGGAAGTTGGTGAGTAGATTAAATCTTCTGAAGTTCCCGAAGAATCCGCTCTTGGCAGTTTGCGAAAGTAACACTCTATCAATTTAAGTTAATAATATTATGGACAGATTAGCACACCTGCAATCATTAATAGGACAAGAATTCACAGATTCACCGTCGCCGTTTATGCGCTGGCTGAAACCAATTGTAGTATCCGCAGAAAAAGGTCATTTGGAATTCCAGTACACCATTCGTCCGGAATGGCTGAATCCGATCGGGAATCTCCACGGTGGCGTTACAGCAGCGATTATTGATGACGTTTTGGGAGCTACAATGTTTTCTCTGAACGAGCCAACTTTTTACACGACGATTAATAATGTTATCGACTATTTCTCAATCGGGAAAGAAGGCGAAAATATCATTGCCGAAACACACATCACCAAATTGGGGAAACAATTCATCAACGCCACCTGCGAAATCTGGAATGCAGACAAAACCAGACTGATTGCAAAAGGCACATCCAACTTATTCAAAACACAAATTACAAGATAATGAAACGAGTCGTAATTACCGGAATGGGAGCAGTAACGCCTTTGGGAAATGATGTCGAAACCTTCTGGAATAATATTCTAAAAGGTGAAAGTGGCGCTGACACCATTACTCATTTCAACCCGGAAAAATTCAAAGTTCAGTTTGCCGCAGAGGTTAAAAACTTCTCACCGGAAAAATATCTGGACAGGAACGAAATCAAACGAAGTGACCTTTTCACACAATACGCCATTTATGCAGCCGCTCAGGCGATGGAAGATTCCGGATTGAATTTCAAGGACTTCGACCCATTTGATATTGGCGTCATTTGGGGAACCGGGCAAGGTGGAATGGAAACCTTTGAAAATGAAGTCACTGACTATGTTTCTGGTGATGGAACACCTAGATTCAGTCCGTTTTTCGTTCCAAAACTGATTGCTAATATGGCTTCCGGAATGATTTCTATGAAATATGGTTTACGAGGGATCAACTATACAACAGTTTCAGCTTGTGCAACTTCTAACACTGCATTTATGGATGCATTCAATTATATCCGCTGGGGAAAAGCAAAAGTTATTGTGAGCGGTGGTTCGGAAGCTCCAATTACGCCGGCTTCACTAGGTGGATTTTCATCAATGAAAGCAATGTCCACGAGAAATGATAATCCGAAAGCTGCCAGCCGACCTTATGATGTGGAACGTGATGGTTTTATAATGGGCGAAGGTGCGGGTGCTTTGATTTTGGAAGAATATGAACATGCCAAAGCCAGAGGTGCCAGAATCTATGCAGAATTGATTGGCGCAGCAATGACAGCCGATGCGTATCATATGACCGCACCTCATCCGGAAGGAATTGGTGCTGCAAAATCAATGGAATTGGCATTGGAAGATGCCAACATCTCTCCCGATCAAGTCGATTACCTGAATCCGCACGCCACCTCTACTCCATTAGGTGATTTGGCAGAACTGAATGCCATCACAAAAGTTTTCAAAGGAAGCCCGAATCTGGATATCAGTGCTACTAAATCTATGACTGGACATTTGTTGGGTGCTGCCGGCGCTGTAGAAGCAATTATTTGCATCAAAGCCATTCAGGAAAATATTATTCCTGCGACAATCAATGTTTCAAAACTGGATGATAATATTCCTCAAGGAATTAATATCATTACTGAAAATAAAGAAAAACCAATTAACATCGCAATGAGCAATGCTTTTGGTTTTGGCGGCCATAACTCGACGGTGATTTTTAAAAAGATATAAACAATTAGTTTTCAAATAATTAAACATTTTCTCATTAATTGATTATTGCTGAAGCTCCGCTTTTGTATCTGAATTATTAATTGTAATTTTGCTGTTTAAAAATCAGAATATAAATTCATTCATTAGATATGAGTACTACAACACAATACATTCCTTATAAAGTTAAGGATATTTCCCTTGCAGAATGGGGAAGAAAAGAAATTACCCTTGCAGAGGCTGAAATGCCGGGCTTGATGTCAATCCGTGAAGAATACGGACCATCTCAGCCGCTAAAAGGTGCAAGAATCGCAGGATGTCTTCACATGACGATCCAAACTGCTGTGCTTATCGAGACATTGGTAGCTTTAGGAGCTGAAGTTACTTGGTCTTCTTGTAATATTTTCTCTACACAGGATCACGCTGCTGCTGCAATCGCTGCTGCAGGAATTCCGGTTTATGCTTGGAAAGGAATGAATGCTGAGGAATTCGACTGGTGTATCGAGCAGACTATTTTCTTTGGTGAAGACAGAAAGCCATTGAATATGATCCTGGATGATGGTGGTGATTTAACGAATATGGTTTTTGATAAATTCCCTGAGCTTACTGCAGGAATCAAAGGACTTTCTGAAGAAACTACAACAGGAGTTCACAGATTGTATGAAAGAATGAAGAACGGAACTTTGGTAATGCCTGCCATCAACGTAAACGATTCTGTTACTAAATCTAAATTCGACAACAAATACGGATGTAAGGAATCTGCAGTAGATGCTGTAAGAAGAGCGACTGACGTAATGCTTGCCGGAAAAAGAGTGGTAGTTTGCGGATACGGAGACGTAGGTAAAGGTACTGCTGCATCTTTCAGAGGAGCAGGGTCTATTGTTACTGTAACTGAAATCGACCCAATCTGCGCTTTACAGGCTGCAATGGACGGTTATGAAGTAAAAAGATTAGATACTGTGGTTGATAACGCTGATATTGTAATTACAACTACTGGTAACTTCAATATCGTAAGAAAAGAACATTTCTTAAAATTAAAAGATAAAGCGATCGTTTGTAACATCGGTCACTTCGATAACGAAATCGATATGGCTTGGTTAAATGAAAACTATGGTCACACAAAAACTGAAGTAAAACCACAGGTTGACATCTATACGTTGGAAGGAGGTAAAGAAGTTATCATTCTTGCGGAAGGTAGATTGGTAAACTTAGGTTGCGCAACTGGTCACCCAAGTTTTGTAATGTCTAACTCTTTCTCTAATCAGACTTTGGCTCAGATCGAACTTTGGACTAACTCTGAAGCTTACGGAAATGAAGTATATATGTTGCCTAAGCACTTAGATGAAAAAGTTGCTGCTCTTCACCTTAAGAAATTAAGCGTTGAATTGGAAACTCTTTCTCCTGAACAGGCTGAATACATCGGTGTTGATGTAAAAGGGCCGTTCAAACCTGAATATTACAGATACTAAACATTGTCATCCTGAGCTTGTCGAAGGATCTTAAATAATATAAAACTCTCCTTTTTGGGAGAGTTTTTTGTTTAGGAGCTATTTCCCGCTATCCGCTATTACTCCTCGCGCCACCGCTTTTCCAACACCTGCTGTGGGGTAACCGCTACTATCGGGGCTAGGGACCTGCAGATAATATCAATGTTTTAAATAAGTTTGGCCGTAAGTCTTAAACTTTGAAAAAACAAAAGTAATAATCAGCGCCACAAAACATCCGATGCATACACAGATCACACGTTCAATAGGAATCAGCCAATCGTGAGCCTGATTTTCCTCAATCAAAACAATGACCATCGCTGCTAAAGCTGAACGAAGTGTATTATCAAGCTTAAAAGCAATCCCAACCAAAATCGTCAAAGCTACCCCAAAACAAATCAACAAAATATTAGGAATCGGAATCAGAAATAAAATCATTCCAATAGAAGCACCGAGAAGATTGGATTTGATTCTGTCATAAGCTAGTTTGTTACTGTTGTCTGGTGAGAAAACTATCACCACAGAGATCAATGCCCAATAAACAGGATATTGTGGAAGAAAAATATAAAACAGATAACAGATTGCCGCGCCAATCACACATTTTATCAAGTAAATCCATTCCGAAACAGAAACTCTTAATCTTAAAAATCTGGAAAACTGTTGTATAAAATTTGACATCAATATTTTGCTAGAAATTGAGCTTCAAAATTATAAAACATATAACGAATCTAAGATTCCGGAAATATTATTTATATCATAAAGATTTCATTTTCCTTTCATAATTAGTAAATTGCCGCTTCAAAAAATTTCAAAAAAAATGGAATATTCACAACTGGAACCAAAGGTGATCTGGAAAAACTTCGCAGCACTGAATTCGGTTCCGAGACCATCAAAAAAAGAAGAAAAAGTTATACAATTCATAAAAGAATTCGGGGAAAGATTGGGATTACCAACAACTATTGACGAAGTTGGAAATGTCATCATCACCAAACCTGCAACTCCGGGAATGGAAAACCGAACGCGCATCGTAATGCAATCCCATCTTGATATGGTTTGTCAAAAGAACAACGATGTCGATTTTGATTTTGAAACTCAGGGAATCCAGATGTATGTGGACGGCGACTGGGTAAGAGCGAAAGGGACAACTTTGGGTGCTGACAACGGTTTAGGCGTTGCTACCATTATGTCAATTTTAGAAAGTAATGACATTGCACACCCGGAACTGGAAGCACTTTTCACGATTGATGAAGAAACAGGAATGACAGGTGCATTGGCTTTAAAACCTGGACAATTGAAAGGTCAAATCCTTCTCAATCTTGACACAGAAGAAGATGACGAGATCGATATCGGTTGTGCCGGAGGTGTAGATGTAACCGCTTCTGCAAAATTCGATTTGGAAGAAGCAAAAGGAGAAATTTTCAAAATTGAGATCAAAGGTTTGCAAGGTGGACATTCCGGGATGGACATCCACAAAGGTTTTGGGAACTCGAACAAATTATTGGGAAGATTTTTATTCTTAGGATTGGAAAATCAAATTCAATTAATATCAATTGACGGTGGAAGTTTGAGAAATGCTATTCCGAGAGAAGCTAAAGCAATTGTTTCTGTCAACAATTCAGAAGATTTCACTTCAAAAATTGAACAATTAAAATCTGAGATTTTGGAGGAATTTGCTTCCTTAGAAAAAGACCTGGTTATCAATATTGAAAAAACAGATTCATCAGAGAAAGCAGTTTCTATTGAAAATTCGAAAAAAATAATCTTTGCAATCAATGCGGCACATAATGGTGTTTTCCGAATGAGTCCGGATGTAGAAGGTTTGGTAGAAGCATCTAACAACGTTGCAAGAGTTGAGCTGAAAAATGGAGAAATTAAGATTTTGAACTTAACCCGTTCATCTGTAGAATCTACAAAATGGGAAGTTGCCAATCAGTTAAAATCTGCTTTTGAGTGCAACGGATTGACAACAGAATTCGGAGGTTCATATCCGGGTTGGAAACCAAAACCTGAAGCAGAAATTATCAAAGTAATGACGGAACTCTATCAAAATAATTTTGGTGAAAAACCATTAGTTGTTGCTTGTCATGCAGGATTAGAATGTGGAATCATCGGTGCCAATTATCCAAAAATGGAAATGGTTTCTTTTGGACCGACTATTAAAGGTGCACATTCTCCTGATGAAAGAGCCAGTATATCATCCGTTCAGAAATTTTGGACGTATACCCGGGAAATTTTGAAAAACATCCCTATCAATGAATAATGATTCGATTTTAAATCCAGTAATTTTACTGGATTTTTTATTTTTTGGAACAATTAATTAAAATTTTACAATCAACTACTTGATATTTTTAAATTTCCTTAAAAATTTACTAAATTAGCAATATAAAATCTAATATATGAAGAAAGAACTTTTACGAATTGGTATTTTGTGCAGCATTGTCGGATTTACATTCTCTGCAAAAGCACAGGAATACATTGAAAAGAAAATTACCGAAAAAAACGGAAATATCAGTTTAGTAACTTTTAAAAGTACTGCTGATTTGAAGTCGGCATCAAAAACCGATCTATTCAGAGAAATTTTAAAACTTTCAGCTGGCGCTGAATTGAGACTTATGAAATCTGAGAAAGATACAAAAAGTAATTTCTTAGATGAAAAATATCAATTATATTATAATAATGTAAAAGTTGAATTCGGAATATATAACCTGCATTATAAAAATGGCAATCTTACCAGTATGAACGGTGAGATCTTCGATACAGAAAATGCAAATATATCACCGAAAATTTCTTCGCAAAACGCATTAGATAAAGCAATACAAAGTGTTGGTGCTGAGAAATATATGTGGGATGATGTAGACAGTAATGTTGACAATTACAAAAAACCCTCAGGAGAACTGGTCCTTTTACCAATCCAGCAAGCTGATGAGAGTTATAAATTATTTTTAGCTTACAAATTTGATGTTTTTGCTTCTCAACCTATGAGCAGAGCTTATATCTATGTGGATGCTGCAACTGGTCAAATCTTATTATCAGATGCAATCATCAAGCATGCGAATGGACATAATCACAACATATTAAAAGGTAACCTTGATACGGAAAAAATCGTATCTGACGTGAAAGATAGCCACCTTAAGGAAACAATCAAAAAACTGGCAACAGGTAATGCTGCAACCAGATATAGTGGAACCCAATCTATTGAGACATCATTAAATACCGCTGGTGACAATTACATCTTGTATGATACAACAAGAGGGAATGGTGTAAGAACTTACAACCTGAAAAAGAGCACCACAATAAGCAACACGGATTTCACCGACGCTGATAATGATTGGACTGCTGCAGAATTTAATAATGCTACCTTTGATAATGCAGCATTGGATGCACACTTCGGAGTAGAAAAAACTTATGATTATTTCAAAGATGTCCATAACAGAAATAGCTATGATAATAATGGCTCAATCTTAAGAAGTTATGTACATTATGGCAACAATATCAATAATGCTTACTGGTCGGGAACTTACATGCTTTATGGAGATGGAGACAGAACAAGCAACTTTAATGTATTAACGGCATTCGATGTCACCGCTCACGAGTTAGGCCACGGTGTCTGTAGTGCTACTGCTGCATTAGCTTACCAAAGAGAATCCGGCGCAATGAACGAAGGACTTTCTGATATTTGGGGAGCTGTGGTTGAGCACACATATTTGCCTAATAAGCAAGCGTTTAATATTGGAGAAGACATTACTTTATATTCTCCTTATTATCTAAGATCAATGAGCAATCCGAAATCTGCCGGACAACCTGACACATATCGCGGAACAAACTGGCAACCTGCAACAGCTGCAGAAGGTTGCGTAACACCTGGACAAAATACTAATGATTATTGTGGTGTTCATACCAACAGCGGCGTTCTCAATCATTGGTATTATGTACTTGTACAGGGAAAGACAGGAACTAATGATATCGGCAAATCTTACAGCGTAACAGGAATTGGATTTGAAAAAGCTGCAAAAATTGTTTACCGTTTGGAAACAGCTTATTTATCGTCCGGCTCCACTTATATGAATGCAAGAGACTTCGGAATACAAGCTGCCACAGATTTGTATGGTGCAGGATCTGCAGAAGCTATTGCTACACAAGATGCTTTTTATGCTGTTGGTCTGGGTGCAAAATATAATCCGAATGGTCCGGACACGACTGCTCCAACCACTCCGCTCAATTTACAAGCTTCCTCTACAACCAATGTTTCTACATATCTGACATGGACTGCATCAACTGATAATTTTGCATTAGATGGATATAATGTCTACAAAGACAATGTATTATTAGGATCAACATATAACAACTCATATTACGTTACAGGTTTAACCGCTTCAACGGCATATAAATTTAAAGTACAAGCGAAAGATGAAGCAGGTAACAAATCTAACTTCAGTAACGAGGTTACAGTCACTACAGATGCTACCGGAACAACTTATTGTACTTCACAATCCGGAAGCACCAGCTTCATGAAAATCCAAAATGTAAAGCTTAATACAATTGATAATTCAAGTACAGGAGGAGCGGGTTATGAAGACTTTTCATACCTATCAACAGATGTAACAAAAGGATCAAGTTATACGATTACCATTACTCCATTTTGGTCTGGTACTGTATATCCTATGAGATATGCCGTATATGCAGATTATAATAATAATGGTGTCTTTACCAATACTGGTGAAACACTCTGGACACAGGCATCAACATCTAATCCTACAGTATCAGGAACATTCACAATTCCTACAACTGCAACAACCGGAAAAGTAAGGTTAAGAGTTGTTATGATCTATTCTTCTGCACCAGCTTCTTGTAACTCTTATTCATATGGACAAACTGAAGATTACACAATTAATATTCAGGATATTTTAGCTGTATCAGACCTTAGTAGTGATAATAAAGTATCAATATATCCAAATCCTGTTAAAGATATACTTAATATCAAAACTAAAGAAGCCGGAGAATCAACTTATAAAATTTACAATGCAGCAGGACAATCTGTGGCAAATGGTAAATCTGTTGAAAATAAAATAGATGTCAACAGACTTCCTAGTGGAAACTATGTCATAGAGTTAGTGAATAAAAAGAGTGAAAAATCAACTCAGAAATTCATTAAAAAATAGTTTACAAAACTTTAATTCCATAAAAAAGCTCCCAGATTTGGGAGCTTTTACTTTTATATAATAATTTTCATTAATGTCCGGAATGACCGTCAGGTCCATGTGCATGACCATGCGCTAATTCTTCCTCAGTTGCAGGACGTGCATTAAGAATTTCCACATCAAAGTACAAAGGTCTTCCAGCCATAGGATGATTAAGATCTACCACTACCGCTTCCGGAGTGACTTCCAAAACTACCGCTTGAAAATTATTCCCTTGATTATCAGACAATGGTAAAACAGCTCCAACCGGAGGCAATTCCTGACCTTGGAACATATCAACAGGCAATTGCGTAACAGCTTGTGGATCTCTTTCTCCATAACCTTCGCCTGGCGTGATTTCGAAAGAGGTTTTATCGCCAACACCCAGATTTTTGATTTCTTCCTCAAACTTCGGAATCATCATTCCTACACCATAGAGAAAAGTCAAAGGATTTTCTTCAGAAGTCTCTTCTACAAAAACTTTCTCTCCACTCTCATCATTGGTATGCAGAACATATTTTAAAGTTACAACGTGATTTTTGTCTAATGCCATTTTTATTTATTTTTAAGTTATTTACATCATCAATTATGATATATCGCAAACAAAATTAAGCTTTTGAAATTTAAGAGCTGATGATTTACGATAAAACTTCTTTTTAATATTTTCTTTTCAAAAAAAAATCTGGAACTTAGCAGAATGGCAAAACTCAAAACTCAATATTTCTGTCAGAACTGTGGTGCACAATATTCTCAGTGGCACGGACAATGTAAAACCTGTAGCGAATGGAATACACTTGTGGAAGAAATTGTAGAAAAATCAACAAAATCAGTTGCTACAAAATCCAAATCCTCTATCATCAACATCATAGAAGTTGAAACCAACGAAGAACCGAGAATTAAAACCCCTTCGGAAGAACTGGACCGCGTATTGGGTGGCGGAATCGTTTTAGGTTCTGTAACATTAATTGGTGGTGAGCCTGGTATTGGAAAATCGACACTGCTTCTCCAATTGGCTTTGAAGATGAAGAAAAAAATTCTTTACGTTTCCGGTGAAGAGAGTGCCTCGCAAATCAAAATGAGAGCCGACCGTTTAGCTGAAATCAAAAACCCTAATTGTTTCTTATTTACTGAGACTTCTGTCGAAAAAATCTTACACGAAGCCAAAAAACTTCAACCGGATTTTATGATTATCGATTCTATCCAGACGCTGCAATCCCAATTGATTGAAAGCTCGCCGGGAACAGTTTCGCAAATCCGGGAATGTTCCAATGAGATCATCAAATTTGCTAAAGAAAACAACATTCCTGTTTTCCTGGTGGGGCACATCACCAAAGACGGACAAATAGCCGGGCCAAAAGTTCTGGAACATATGGTTGATGTGGTATTGAATTTCGACGGCGATAGAAATCATCTTTTCCGACTGTTGAGAGCCAACAAAAACCGTTTCGGTTCAACCGCTGAAATAGGAATTTACGAGATGATTTCACAAGGTCTCAAAGAAATCAAGAATCCATCCGAAGTATTAATCACTAAAAAATTCGAAGAACTTTCCGGAAATTCTGTTGCGGTAACTTTGGAAGGCAACAGGCCGATGCTATTAGAGATCCAGGCTTTGGTTTCAACTGCTGTTTATGGAACGCCACAAAGAAGTTCCACCGGTTTTGATTCCAAAAGACTGAATATGCTTCTGGCTGTTTTGGAAAAAAGAGCAGGTTTTCAACTCGGCGCAAAAGACGTTTTTCTTAATATCACAGGAGGCATTAAAACCGATGATCCTGCGCTGGATCTAGCTGTTGTTGCATCCATTCTATCCAGCAATGAGGATATCGCAATTTCCGAACAGTACTGTTTTGCCGGTGAAATTGGGTTGAGCGGAGAGATCCGTCCTGTTGCCCAGATCGAACAGAGAATCACCGAAGCAGAAAAATTGGGCTATGAAAAAATATTTGTTTCAAATCTCAATAAAATCCCGAAAAGAAAATTTGGAATCAAGATTGAAGAAATCAGTAAAATCGAAGATTTTGTAGAATTACTTTTTTAATCCATTTCATCTTAATAATTTGTAACTTCATTTAATGAATTATCTTGCCCACTCTATCCTATCATTTACCGACGGACAACTTGTCGGAAATATGATTGCAGATTTTATCAGGAATAATGAGCGGGAAAATTTCCCTTTGGAAATCCAGGAAGGCATAAAACTTCACAGATTTATAGATACATTTACAGATTCTCACCCGGCAGTTTCGGAAGCTAAAAAGATCTTCAGCCCGCTTGTCAGGCTTTATTCAGGTGCTTTTGTAGATGTTGCTTTCGATTATTTTGTTGCCCATCATTATCCGGAAAATGAATTGAAAAATCAATCACAAAAAACCTATAAAATTCTTTGGAATAATGAACAGTGGCTTCCTGAAAATTATAAGCAAATGCTGGTGAGAATGGAAAAGGACGATTGGCTGACTAATTACAGAACAGATCGCGGCATCAGATTCAGTATGCAGAATGTTCTCAACAAAGCTCAATATCTTGAAAAGGATTTACCTGTTTTTGATATTTTCCTGGAAAACAAAAATTTGTTACAAATTTATTTTGATCAATTCTTTCCTGATATTTTGAGAGAATGCAGGCTGAGCTTCGGATGATATAAAAAGGATTACGTATTTCTTACCAATTTACTATCAAAATAAGCTAAAAATACCATTTATACTAAATTATATTTGAATTTTTAATACTTTTGGAGCTTCATTTTGATTGTGAATTCCCTTAATAGATCTATAATAGCTGTACTTATAATTTCGTTTCTACATGAAGCGAAAGGGCAGCAATATACACCTAAAAAAATAGACAGTCTTATTTCCGGCACTTTTCAATTGGCTGACCGGAATGAAGCTCTCAAGATAAGTGACAAAACCTATAAACTTTCCGAAGATATCGGTTACTATCAAGGTAAAGCCAAATCTTTAAAGGCCGACTTAAACTGTTATCTTGGTCTTGGTGAACAAGAAAAAGCTTTGAAAACAGCCAATAAGCTTTACGATCTTGCAAAAAAAGAAAATGATGACTATCATTGCGGGCAAGCCCTTATTGCAAGAGCATTGATCTACGCCTATCTGGGATTTTTTGAAAAAGCGCTGAAAACAAGTAATGAAGCTGAAAAGCTTTGTGAAAATATTTCTGATAATGATGATCGTTATAGCTCTCTGGGACAGATATATGCCGGCAGATCAGAAATTATGAATCTGCAATATCAGGCTCCTCAGAGTACTATAAAATATGATCTAAAAAGTATAGAATATTATAAAAAAATCAAAGATACCAAGAAAAGGAATGGTTGGCTGGCTATACAATATTCGAGTCTTGGTTATACATATATTGATCTTGATGATTATAAACCGGCAATCTACTATAGCCGAAAAGCTTATGAGCTCTCAAAATTAGAAAATGATTCCATCAATCAGGCTTTTGGCTTGTACGGACTTGCTAATGCTTACCTGGAGATGAACCAAAGCGACAGTTCTATACACTATTATAAAAAAGCGCTCCCTATTTTTGAAAAAGCCAATGATATCTACCGTTTGCAATACATATATGATGATCTCTCCGTGATCTATGAGAAAATGGGTGATGATAAAATCTATTCTTATTATTCCAAAAAATCAAAAGAACTGGCTGATATCATCAGAAGAAAAGAGAAAATGGAAACGGATAAAGTTTCTACCAGCATCATTGAGCAGGAGAAACAAACATGGTATCAAAATCTATACATCATTTTAGGAAGTATCATTCTGCTTGCAACCGTATTCTTTTTCTTTACTATAAAATACTTTAAAAGTTATCGAAACGAAAAAGAACAGAAAGAAATCATGGAAGATGATCTTATCGAAAAAGAAGAAGAACTCAATCACCTTGAACTGAAAGTAAATGATGCTTTTGCCGAATTATTGGAATTAGCGAAAAGCAATGACTCTTCGTTTCTAAGCCGTTTCAAAGAAGTTTATCCTTATTTTTACAATAAATTAATTACCAATTATCCGGAACTCACAAACGGGCAATTACAATTCTGCGCGTTACTGAAATTAAATTTTACAACAAAAGAAATTGCGCATTACAACAACATCTCTGTAAGAAGTGTCGAGACAAGAAAAAACAGATTAAGAAAACAGCTTGATATTTCTTCTGATATTGACCTTAATAAGTGGATGATGGATTTCTAATATTCCTTACAGCAACTTTAAAACAAAAATCTAGCAATCAACAACTTAAACCTTTGGCGTAGTTATGTAGTAGATCGTTTTTTGCAGATATTATGCGATATGATAATATTTGTATAGTAAAACACATACTGATTTTTGATTCTGAAGGCACACAAGATGAACATAGATTTATAATCAGCAGATTTTTCATTTAATTATTTTCAATCAATAGCTGATTATCAAATGTATATCCCGGATTTATCCCGGGTTTTTTTATTTTAAAATACTCCAACGTGGGATGACAGCGATAAGCCCTATTCCAATATATAAAAACAGAACCGTAATATCAGAATATAAATAGGTACTCAAAAAATAATTATGCAGCCCAAAATGAAGAAGTACAAAAACAGGAAACGCAATAGTTCCTATCTTCCTGAAAAATAAAATCAATATCCAGCTGATAATTACTAAAAGGTCAACTCCAAGCGTGTAATAAAAAAAACCTGTGGGAATATTGAGTGACTGCCGCTGAGAAAATTCTGCCAGATCTGTATTGACACTCAATAAAAATACCAATAAAATAAGTCCGAAAATAATGTAATAATCTCTATTTCTACGAAAGCTTTTATCCTCTGAATTCATAGTATAAAAATACAAAAAAGAGCTTAATCAATAAGCTCTTTTCTATAGAAATTTCTATTAACTAACTATATACTAACCGCATTTATAAGACGGTTTTTATCACTGATGTACTCTTCCATAGAGATCATACTTTCAGTTCTCATTACATCCTGGATGTCATCAATCTGATATATGATTCTTTTAGCATCTTCGGTATTTTTGGCTTTCATTTTACAGAAGATATTATATTTTCCGGACGTAACACTTGCTTCTACGACATTCGGGATCAAAGCCAATTGCTTCAAAACCTCTTGTGTATGATTTGATTTTGTAAGTAAAATACCAATAAAAGCGGTGAAATTGTAATCCAGTTTACCGTAATCAATATTAAGAGAAGAACCCAAAATAATTCCGGCATCTTCCATTTTCTTTACTCTTACGTGGATTGTCCCTGCAGAAACGTCCATTTGTTTAGCAATTTCTGTAAAAGGCATTCTTGTGTTCTCTACCAGAAAATCAAGGATCTTTTTATCGATATCGTCTAATTGATAGTTCATTGTATGATTTTATTATTTATTTAAAATATATCTAATTTTTTTGCAAATTTAAAAAAAATTATTTAAATAAAAACAAATATTAAAAGATTAACAGCTTTTAACAAAATCTTAAATTCACTATGACAATTATCATTTATTTGGCTTGTTTTTTACAGAATCAATTTTATTGGTATTTGCAGAAACAGTATCAGATTTTATCTTTTCTCTCTTTTTAAAGAGATCTCTGAAAGAATTAAAACTTTTGCTGTAAACCACTCCAACTCCGTAACTTTGATTCGCACCGGCTGTTGTTGTCAGCCCGATATTGGATGGTTTGGAATAAGCACGGAACAATCTGCTGCCATTATTATTTTTACTCCAGTCATACTCAACAATTCCTTCTACAGAAAGATAATTGGCATTGGTATTTTCAGTTCGGGTAATTGGAACTCCTAATCCGGTTTTAAATTTAATCCTTGGCGAAAGCGCAAGACTCACATTGGTATTAGCTCTGTCGGAAGTATTAGAGTTTGGATCTCCGCTGATATAATCTAGATTGATCTGGAAAGCACTACTAATCGTATTAAGAACAGATCCCAGCTGTTTGAGGGCAACTCCGACACCCGTATTAAGAGCTGTTTGAGAAACATCAAACTTCAATCCCGAATTGACAACATTAAAATTATTAAGAACCAAAATAGATCCAAACTGAACTATCCTTTCATCATCATTACTCATTTTGCTCGCCAATGTTTCTCTTACCTGAGAAGATCCATCTGGAGCAGCCACTCCAAAAGCAATCTCAGGCTTAGTCAATGTTTCAGTAATCTTTGTAGTGAGAACTACATTAATAGGCTGTGTCAGAGTCATGCCAAGATATTCTCCGGCATTGGTAACGGTTCTTGTATAGTTTGCAGTGATATCCAAAGCTGGCGTCATTGGACTTCCGCTCCATTGGATACTACTGTTTCTGGCGATCTGGAAAGTTCTGTTCAGGATAGATTTTGAAACGAAAGTCCCATTATCAACCGTGTAAGTACCGTCCATTGTAATATTCCCGCTTCTTGCCATTTTGAATTTCAAATGCCGTGCATCTCCTCTTACAGAAATATCGCCGACATTATCGCCAACCAATACATTAACCAATGATCCTTTATCAATCGTTACATCAAAGTCAATCAACATATTAGCACCGGCTCTTTTCTTTTTTTCAACAGAAATTTTCCCTTCGTCATCACGTTTCAAAAATCGAAGGATCTTGAACTCTTCCACATTAGCCGTTGATGCGCTGTTAAATGTAAATGTACTGTTATTCAGAACTCTGAGGCCGTCATTAGGTGTCGAGATTTCCAATCCGGAAACAGGTCCGCTGACATAGACATCGCCTTCGGCAGTAACTCTTCCCCAGAAAAGATCATTATCATCTTGCGTAGAATTAAGAACCAACAGATTATCCGCACGCATAATCAGGTTGACACCCAACGAAGAAAGCGTTTCAAACTGAATAGAACCGGAAATACTGCCTCTCGAATTTTCTCTTCCGTCTCTGATCCCAATGTTGTTCAACAAAGCTAATCCTCTTGAAAGATTGATTACTGTGTCATCAAAAGAATAATCAACACCTGTAAACATCAGTTTCAGTCCAAACCCTTTTAAAGCAATATCACCACTGTAATCTATATCATTGGCAGGTCCGGATATTTTAAGATCTCCTGTTGCTTTTCCACGGAAATTTCCAAAAATTTCTTTTACAAATTGCTGGGCAAAACCAAGATCAAACTCATCCATCTTTGCATCTACATCAAAAATCATTTCAGAACCATTCGTATCTACAGTTCCGGTAACATCTAATGTATTTTTTCCCAATAAGTCTGATGACAAAGCCTGAACATTAACATCAAAAACATTCGGTTTTTCACTTTTGGTAATTTTAGCTTCAAGATTTCCCATAGCCTTACCATTCATGAAAATATCATTAACATCCAGATCAACCAATGGCTCCAGATTGTTACCTGATTTTTTAATCTGAATGGTTCCGTTGGCAGTTCCCTTTATATCCAAAGAATTATTATCCTTTCCAAAAGCAAGTAATTTCGAAATATCCAGATTTTTGACTTCCGCATCAGCAGTAAATTCTTTACCTGATTTGAAATCAGCATTCTTTACAAGAAGCTCACTTTCATCAGAATAAATTCTCAGGTTTTCTACCAGAAAATCTTTTTCCTTTTTCCTGTAAGTGATTGAATGATTGAGCTCTGGACTAGTATCAACTGTCCATGCCACATTATTGAATTTAACCGTAGTCGGTTCAAAACGAAAAACATAATCCTTGGCAGCATTAGTTGTTTGATTGATATTGACCGCATATTCTTTCATCTGTTTTGCAGTCTCATCATCAAGTGTACCCAACTTAAAAACCGTTCCTATATGCAAAACCTGCATATTCTCATTATTAGCGGTCAATTTTACATCCTGGAGAACGTTATTGCCATATTGTCCTCTTTTGATTGTCGCCAACAGCTGCTGATTAAGATCTGCAGTATTAACTCTCAGACTGAGACTATCAACCATAGCACTATCCTTCACTTTGTTGAGGTCCGGTTGATAAGTGGCATCTGTCTCGGCCAGGAATTTTTCCGCTTCGGTCAATTCCTTTTTGCTGGTCATCACATATTTGATTTGTGCAGCATCGGCATTCAGAATCAAATCATTAGTTTCTCCGGTATAATTTCCTGCAACCTTTGCGCCATTAGGCAACTCCAGGTCGGGAACAAAAAATGAAATCAGACCTTGTTTTACATCAAAATCGAAATCAAAATTCTGCCCGTTGTAAGTTTTCTTTGGTGGATTGCCAACCAGGATTTTATTGACACTATTCATGACCATATTGCCAATATCTTCAAGATTAAATCTCCCAGAAACTCTTCCGTTAACAGCACCTGGTGCATCAACGGAGACTATCCTGTTTCCATTTTCGAAATAAGCCTGTATTTTGGAATCCGGAATTTGCAATTTCTGAGCGTCTGAATTAAGGGTTAAATGCTTGATATTGGTATCAAGATTGAGATCATTCAGATTGGTCATAGAAACCTTCCCGGATATCAATCCACTTACTGAATTAGTATCACCAGCCGAAATGCCGAAATATTTCAGGTTTACATATTTGACATCCGCTGTAAAATCGGCCAGCAATCTTTTGGTGCTGAAATCTACTACTCCTTTGAAACTTCCCTTTGCATTAGGATCATTTGCCAGAACATTTCCCGTAAAACGTTTTTTATTGAGAACCCCGTCAATAGAAATGTTATTAAGGCTTTTACCCATCAGATCAATATGATTGACATCCGAATTCGTTTTGACATACATCGTATTAACATCGAAACCTTCCCCCTGAACGTTGAATTTTCCTGAGATCAGTCCGACTTGCTTATTCTTTGTCAAAGCTGTCACATTCAGATCTTTGACTTCAAAATAGCCTTTATACTTTGGCCGTTTCTTGCTATAATCTACAAGATTGAGATCCTTCATTTTCGCCTGACCGATTCCTGTAATGACGTTTCCTGTAGCAAAAATCTGTTTTGGATTGACTTTTACGGAGCCGTTATATTTCAACCTTCCGAAATCATCCGCGAAATTCCCCAACTTAGACGAAATGAATTTGGGAAGCGATGCTTTCAGGCCTTTGTAAGTAAAATCAGCCGAAACATCTTTACTTTCAATGAAAAACTTTTTGTCCAGAACACTGGAGATTTTCATTTTTTTTGTATTAAGATTAATGTCCTGTGAGCGGATCACAAATTGATTTAAAGTAAAATCATTCAATGGTCCGGTCATTGTACCAGAAATATTAATCGGCGTATAATTATCCCAGTCCACAACGAAATAACTCAAATCATAGCCACTGATCTGACTTCCCGGAACCATTTTCAAATCCCAGTTGACTTTGTTACCAAAATCTGCAAACTTTGTTTTTGGATCGAGGTTAAGAATAGCTTCTCCCTGTAATAGAGAATGATCTGTATTGAAAGTCAGATTTCCCAACTTCAAATGTTTTTTTGTCAGTTCAAAATTGGTGGAGAAAGTATCGACAATATGTTCTTTTCCGTAACGCTTGGTAATGAAATTAAAATTTCTGATATCAGCAAAAACATCAGCTCCTTCCACTTTCAGAGAAGTGACATTCAGGTTGACCTTTCTTGCATCAAGCCATCTTCCGGCCTCACCGGGATGATTTTCATTGACAATACTTGCAACTCCATTGATCAGGTCGATTTTCATCCCCATTTTGAAAGGCTTCTTTTTCGGATTTCTTGGTTTCCCATCATCAAAATTATCAACGTATCTGATAAAATTACTGATGCTATCGCCTTTGTAAGTGATAACCCTGATAACAGGATCTATAATTGTAGCCTGATTAAATTTGATATCCCTTGTATTGAAAGCCAGAGCAAACCAATCAGAACCTACTCTTAATTCTTTTGCCTTAACAAACTCATAATTTTTGTAATCCTTAAGTCTGAGACCTTTGATTGTCACATCTCCGAAAAAATTAACATCTATATCATCTATAGACATCCCCATTTTGAGATCTTTATTAAGAAAATCAATAGCTTGATTCGCTATATAACGCTTTGTTACCGGAAGGTTGATGATAATAAATAACAATGCAACCAGAATAATAATGGCATAAGAAACCGTACTCAGAATCCTTAGAAAAAGTGGACGCTTTTTCTTGATGACAGGTTGGTCAACGTTTGGTTCTTCGTTATTTGTATTTTTATTTTCTAACTTTGCCATCTATTATGAGCAGTTCAATTATTTTAGGTATAGAATCTTCTTGCGACGACACTTCCGCAGCCGTTATCAGGGATAGCAAAATCCTTTCCAATATTGCTGCCAATCAGGAAATCCACAACGAATATGGTGGTGTTGTTCCCGAATTGGCTTCCAGAGCGCACCAGCAAAACATTATTCCTGTCGTAGAAAAAGCTTTCTTAAAAGCAAATATACAACAAAATGAGATTTGTGCGATCGGCTTTACCAGAGGTCCCGGACTTTTGGGGTCGCTTCTGGTTGGAACATCTTTTGCAAAATCTCTGGCCATGAGTCTGGACATCCCTTTGATAGAAGTTAACCATTTGCAGGCTCATATTCTTGCACATTTTATTGATGATGCTAATCCTGCCCCTCCAAGTTTCCCGTTTTTGTGTTTGACAGTCAGCGGCGGACACACGATGATCGTTTTGGTTAAAGATTATTTTGACATGGAAATCATCGGAAAAACCATTGATGATGCTGCAGGCGAAGCTTTTGATAAAATTGGAAAAATCTTCGATCTCGATTATCCAGCAGGTCCAATTGTGGACCGATTAGCAAAAGAAGGAAATCCCAACGCTTTCCAATTCAACAAACCAAAAATGGAAGGTTATGATTATTCTTTCAGTGGAATTAAAACTTCAGTTTTATATTTTATTCAAAAAGAGGTAAGAAAGAATCCTGATTTCATTAAGGATAATCTGAATGACCTTTGCGCTTCTGTTCAGAAATCAATCATCGAAATCCTTATGGACAAACTGGAAAAAGCAGCGAAAGAACTTAAAATCAATGACATCGCGATTGCCGGAGGTGTTTCTGCTAATTCAGGTTTGCGAAAAGCGATGGAAGACAACCGTGAAAGGCTTGGTTGGAACATATTCATCCCAAAATTCGAATACACAACGGATAATGCTGCGATGATTGCAATGGTTGCCAAACTGAAATATGAACGAGGCGAGTTTACCGATATCAGGACAACGGCAACGGCGAAGTATGATTTATAGATATTATTAAAGTTATCTGGCTTTTCTTTTTTGGCTTTCCAGGTAATTTTCTACATAATTTTCATAGATACTTTTTAAATTCTCGCTCTCACCAGCAAAATATTTAACAGCATTTTCTGTAATACGTATGTGTTTTTTCAACATTACATTATAAATTATGAATTTATATGTCAGATATGCTGACAGACAAAGAGTCAGAATAAAGTTTGATACAATAATTTCCCAATTTATCTCATAAAAGTCCGAACTAAGATAACTCCTAACAGCATTATAAATCAAAAACAATATCGAAAGAACATTAATGGAGGCAATTATATAATTCAACACCTCATTTTTTCTAATTGCTAACAGATCCTTTCTGAACTCAGAAAATTCTTGTTCCCTGGTGTTGATACGTTGGATTTTAAATAGCTTATAATTACGTAATTCTTCGTTAATTTTCTCAGTTTCGGTCATTTGGTTTTTTTTATATTCGAATTAATAAATGTTAATTCAAATATAAAATAACTTTTTAATTTTTATATATAATTTTCCAGTATCAATATTTTTCGCAGTAACATGATGATATTGTAATTTTTATATCGAATCTTAAGTCATGCGTAATTACATATTGAATTTTGAAGTTTAAAACTTATTTTTGTATCAAAATAAAAAAGTTATGGCTTCAGGATTCTTTGCAATCTTAGACGATATTGGTGCGCTGATGGATGACATTGCTGTTACCAGCAAATTGGCGACTAAAAAAACTGCCGGGATCCTCGGCGATGATCTGGCGGTAAACGCGGAAAAGGCTACCGGATTTTTATCCTCCCGTGAGATTCCTGTTCTTTGGGCCATCACCAAAGGCTCTTTTATCAACAAACTGATTATTCTTCCTGTAGTTTTCCTTCTCAATTTTTTCTTTCCCGTTGCTATTAAAATCCTTTTGGTGATTGGTGGTGTTTATCTGGCGTATGAAGGTGTTGAAAAAATTATCGAATTTCTCTTTCACAGGAAAAAAACCAGTGGAGAAGTGATAGAAGAAAGTACTTTGGAAGAAGAAGAGGTTAATTCTGAAAAATCGAAAATCAGTTCGGCTATCAAGACCGACTTTATTCTTTCTTTGGAGATTGTTATCATTGCACTGGGAACTGTTATCGAAAAAGAACATCCGCTTATAGAACAGATTATTGTCGTTACTATTGTAGCATTTCTCGCAACAGTTGGTGTTTACGGCATTGTTGCACTGATTGTAAGAATGGATGATGCAGGTTTTTTCCTGATGAAAAAATCGGGAAACAAAGGTTTTTTCTCCAGCTTAGGACAATTTTTGGTCAAAGCGTTACCCATCGTTATCAAAATTCTAGGTGTTGTAGGAACTATTGCACTTTTGCTGGTTTCCGGCGAAATTTTTCTACATAACATCGATTATGTCCACCATTTGCTTCCGGAAAATATTCTTTCAAAATTCGGATTGGGAATTGTTTTTGGTCTGGGTGCAGTTTTGGCTATGACAATTTTCAAAAAAATAGTAGATTTAGTAAAACCTGCTAAAAAATAATAATGTAAATTAAAGTCACAAAAATCACAAAGTTTACAAATTCTTTTGTGACTTTTTGTGATTTTAAAATCAATTGATATGAAACTTTTCTTTGGACAGATTTTTCCGGAAATACAGATTGATTCTGATGAGCAACAGCACATCACGAAAGTTCTCAGGATGCGAGAAGGTGAAGAGATTTTCGTAACCGACGGTAATGGAAACATTGCTAATGGAAATCTTGTTTTCGAAGGAAAAAAAGTATCTTTAAACATTTCCGAAATCAAAGAAAATCTGCCCGGTTTTTCCCCGAAGCTTCATATCGCCATTGCGCCGACAAAAAACATTGACCGGATAGAATTCTTTGTAGAAAAGGCTGTAGAAATGGGAATCTCGGAAATCAGTTTGATTCTAACAGAAAAAACCGAACGCAAGAATATTAATATTGATAAACTACGAAAACAGGCAATTGCAGCCTCTAAGCAAAGCCTTCGATTCCATTTTCCGAAAGTCAATGATCTGACCAGATTTTCTGATTTCATTAAAAATCTGGATTCAGGCAACACGTTTGTTGCGCATTGCAATGAAAATCTGGAAAGAATTAATTTGAATGACATTCCAAATCTTGAAAGTTGTACGTTTTTAATCGGTCCGGAAGGCGATTTTTCAGATAAAGAAATCAAATTATTAGCCGACAAAGGCATCAAAGCTGTTTCTCTCGGCAATCAAAGACTGAGAACGGAAACGGCCGGAGTTTTCGTCGCTGCCTGGAATTATAATAAAATGTTTTGATCCTTAAAACAAGTTCACCATCAAGAAAAAACCAAGATTATTCTTGTTGTATTTTTCGGGACCATAAAAATCAAAATTACCTGCCAATCCAAACGTGAACTCTTTAACAGTCAATCCCGCTCTCACCCAAACATAACTTCTGGAATGAAAATCATAGCCTAAATTGTGACAATACAATCCCTGGATCTTGGTGTAGAGATTCAGTTTTTCATTTAATTCCGGTTTATATTCAGCTAAAGCAAACAATTCTGCATTCGGATTTTTTGCAATATCAACTCTTGGATTTGCCAATACGAAAACTTTAGAATTGGCATAAGTGTAAATAAAACCAGCGGAAGGCCGGATTCCGTCCACAGGATTGGCGAAAAATCCGGCTTCTGCGTTAAGTCCCTTTAAAATAGTGTAAGTCAAATGTCCCTGCAACATATAATCGCCGATTTTGGACTCGCCCCAATCTGTTTGGAAATTGACAACTGTATAATATCCTAATCTCGGTATGCTCTGGAATTTTTTATCTGCAACGAGTTGATACGAGAAACCCCGGCTTCCCACAAGACCTTCCATTATCACAGGTGGATTCTGGATTTTTGACGCTTCCTGAGCCTTAATAAAATTTGAGATAATTAGAAATAAAATTAAAATTGTAGATTTTTTCTTCATAAATATTGCTTCGAAAAAAGGACTGCAATATTAGGCAAAAAAAGTTTTCCTTTTCAGAAAGAATTTGATAGCAGAATATTTTTATTTTTGAGTTTAAAATCAATTCCAAAATGAAAGATTTATTCATCAAGCGATTTTTGTATTATAAAGAATTAGGCGACAAATCGTTTGCCCAGCTTTCTGATGAACAATTATTCTGGCAATACAATGAAGAAAGCAATTCTATTGCAATTATCGTAAATCACATTGCAGGGAATATGCTCTCCCGTTGGACTAATTTTTTGACGGAAGACGGCGAGAAAGATTGGAGAAACCGGGATTCAGAATTCATCAATTCTTTCAAAACAAAAGCCGAAGTTTTAAAATATTGGGAAAAAGGCTGGGATTGTCTATTCGAAGCTTTACAGCAAATTACAGACGACAATATCAATTCTACAATTTATATCAGAGGCGAAGCTCATTCGGTTTTGGATGCAGTTCTTCGTCAGCTGGCACATTATCCTTATCACATCGGTCAGATTGTTTACATCGCCAAAATGATGAAAAATAATGATTGGCGAACACTTTCCATTGCCCGAAACAAATCGGCGGATTTCAATCATGAGATGCATTCAAAATTTGGCTCGGGTCAGGAAAATTCATCCCCGGTTTGCTTTGCAAAAAGTGATGAAGTGAGAGATGATTATAAACCTGAATAACCTATGAAAACCGCCAATCCAAGCATTTGGGAAACCGAAACCTTTTATAGAAAACGTGACATTACCATTATCGGCTCAGGATTTACCGGACTTTGGACAGCAATTTCTATCAAAGAAAAATTTCCTGAAAAATCCGTTTTAATTATCGAACGAAACGCTATCCCAACCGGTGCTTCGACTCGAAATGCCGGCTTCGCTTGCTTTGGAAGTCTGACAGAGATTATTTCCGATTCCGAAAAAATGGGTTGGGAGAAAACTTTGGATCTAGTCAAAATGAGATTCGAAGGTTTGCAGAAAATCCAGAATTATTTTACTCAAGACGATATTGATTTTGAACTTTGTGGTGGTTACGAAATTCTGAATGATGAATCAGCTTTGAACAAACTGGAAGAAGTTAATGAAAGACTAGCTCCCATTACAAAAACTAAGCATACTTTTAGAATCGCGAATGAAAAGATTGAAGGATTCGGATTGAGGAAATCTGATTTTTTGGTTGAGAATCTTTGTGAAGGCAGCTTACATTCCGGAAAATTACTGAACAAACTTTTAGAAAAATGCTACGAGCTGAAAGTTGAGTTCTTATTTGGAACCGAAGTAGAATCAGTTTCAGAAAACAATTATGAAATCGAAATTAAAATTAATGACAACCTCATTCTAAAATCTGGAAAAGTCATCTATTGTACAAATGCATTTAGTTCTAAATTTTTGGAATCGGAAGAAATTATTCCTGCACGAGGACAGATTATTCTGACGGAACCAATAGAAAACCTTAAGCTCAAAGGAACATTTCATTATGACGAAGGCTACTATTATTTTCGGAATCTGGGAAACAGAATTCTTTTAGGCGGCGCAAGAAATCAGGATTTTGAGGCTGAAAAAACAACCGATTTTGACACAACACATTTTCTACAAAATCATTTGGAGAAATTTCTAAAAGAAGTGATTCTACCTAATCAGGATTTTAAAATCGCAATGCGCTGGTCAGGAATTATGGCAATGGGAACAGAAAAAACCCCGATTGTGAAACAAATTTCAGCGAGACAATTCTGCGCTGTTCGTCTTTCCGGAATGGGTGTTGCGCTGGCTCCTAAGATTGGAGAGTTGGTTTGTGAGTTGGTTATATAATTTTTAAAACGCAAAGTCCGCGAAGGTTTTTACCAATATTGAAAATATTTTTAAGTTCGCAAAGACGTAAAACTCATCAAAGAAATACAATGTACTTAAATTAATAATTTTCTCTCAGATATTTTTCCAAAATCATATCACCACTCGGAATAGAATTTTTCGCCCAGCGGATTTTCATTTGGAGTAATTTTTCTTCGGACAGTTTATAATCGATGTTAGATTTTATAAGTTTTTGTTTAAGTTCATACATACAAATGGCGGCCGCAACAGACACGTTGAAACTTCTTGTAAATCCAAACATTGGAATTGCTAAAGTTTCATCAGCAAAGTCCAATAATTCATCCGTTGTTCCCTCCCACTCTGTTCCAAAAACCAAAGCCAAAGGTTCTTCGATTTTATAATCAGGTAGCATCTTTGCATTGTTTTCTGCAGAAACTGCTACAATCTTATAACCTCGGTTCTTGATGTTTTGCAGAGATTCTATTGTTCTCGGCATTTTCTCCACCTCAACCCAAGTGTCTGCGCCTTTTGTTACTTTTAGATTGGGCTCAAAGTAATTTTCTTTCTCCATCGCCACCACTTTGTGGAACCCGCAAGCTTCCACAGAACGCACAATTGCAGCAGCATTTCTGAACTGATAAATATCTTCCATTACCGGCAGAACAAAATCAGAACTTTCTTTGGAATAATGTTCTATTTTTTGAAAACGTTCAGCTGTTAGGAATTGTTGGAGATATTCGTAAGTGGATTCTAAGTTCAAAGTTGTGGGTTTAAAATTGATGGTTGCAAATCTCGGTATTTTCTTTGTATAAATTGTAAATCTTTAACGCAAATTCCGCAAAGATTTTTTTGACATTATTGAAAATATTTTAAGGTTCGCAAAGACGTAAAACTCATCAAAGCTGACAAAAACCCTTTCAGAGTTTGAAACTCTGAAAGGGTTTATTAAAATAAAAAAAGCGGTAAAAAATTACCGCCTTTAATATTTATTTCTTTTTGTTTCTTGCTTGCTCCTGCATTCTTTGTTGCTCTTGCGCTTTCTCCATCATCTCTCTCATTCTTTTCTGGAAAGTCCCTTCTTTTTTCGGTTCTTTCTTTTTGTTTTCCTGGATCTGAGCGTGGATTTTTTTCTCATCTAAGATGAAATATTTAATCACCAAGATAATCACGATGTTAATCGCGTTGGATACAAAATAGTACCAGGACAGTCCTGATGCAGAACTGTTTAGGAAGAACAAGAACGTGATTGGGAAGATGTACATCAAGACTTTCATATTCGGCATCCCTTCCTGTTGTGGCTGTTGGATGTTACCGGAAGTCATAATGGTATAAATTAAAATCACAATAGTACAAGCCAAAGCAAAGATACTTAGGTGATTCCCCAGCAACGGAATATTAGTTCCCCAGCTGATAACATCATCATATGCTGTCAAATCCGGTACGAACCAGAAGCTTTTTCCCCTAAGATCCAGCATATTCGGGAAGAATCGGAATAGTGCATAGAACAACGGGATCTGAACCAAGGCCGGAAGACATCCCGCCATTTGATTCACACCGGCTTTCCTGTAGACCGCCATTGTTTCCTGCTGTTTTTTCATTGGGTCAGCATCCTTGAATTTGGCATTAACCTCATCAATCTCAGGACGAATCACCTTCATCATCGCACTTAGTTTGTGCTGTTTGAACATGACCGGAGACAAGATCAGTTTAACAATAATCGTCATCCAGAAAATTGCCCAGCCTGCTGCCAATCCCCAAGACGATAACAAATTGTACATTGGCATAAACACGTGGCGGTTCAGTGAACCGATGAATGACCAGCCTAACGGCAGAATCTCGTCAAAGTTCTTGTCATAAGATTTCAGCAAGTCCATATCCAACGGCATAAAATACCAGGTGAAATCCTGATTCAGCTCGTTGCCTGCCAGGTTAACCTGTCCGTCGTAATTGAACTTCTTCAAAAACTCCCCTTCCGGGATCGCTTCCTGATTACCTTTTGATTTGGTGAATCCATTTTTAGCTTCAAGAACTGCGGCGAAGAACTGTTGCTTTACACCAATCCAGTTCAAAGTTTCATCCGGCTCATCCATATCGGAACGGGCATCGTAATCGTAGTCTTTATAATTGTTGAACGCATAAGCAAACTCGGTGTGAGTCTCTTCCTGCGAACGTCCTTTTTCTGCGCCTCTTACATTATAATTCCAGACAAAATTAGCTTTTCCATCATTAACGATATTAGCTAAACCTTGTGTTTTAACCTGAAAATCTAACGTATATTTTGGTTTAAGTGTATAAATGAATTGTACAACAGCATTTCCAACTTTTGAACTCAAAGTCACGGAATTGCCGGAAACCTGTGGTGCAAATACCAAATCTTTTGTATTGAAAACTTTACCCGATTTATCCGTAAACTGGAATCCGTAATTGGAATTGTTATTATTGAAAAGATATAATGGCTTTCCGCCAAAAGCTTCAAATTTATTTAATTTAACAGAGCTCAACTGTCCGCCAACACTGGAAAATTCCAAAGCCAGTTCATCGTTCTGAAGATTAACTTTCTGAACCGAAGTCGGCGTTACTGCCGTTGCATTTAAGTTGGTTTCGGACACCTTTGCTTTTGCAGTCTGCTCTGTTTTCTTGGCTTGTGCAGCCAGTTGTTCCTGTTCAGCTTTTGCGTTTCTGTTTTGGAAATAAAACATAAAACCGATAAGAATCATAGAAAAAACCGCGAAGCTAATCAGCTGATTTTTATCTAATCCGTTATTCTGTTGCATTGATAGAATATTTAAAGTTTTAGGTTTTTAATTTGAAAGTCTTCGAGATTCTCAGACTGACAGTTAGAAACCTGGTTCGTTTTGGTCTGCAAAAATAGGATTTATTTTTCAGATTCCGTTATAAAGACGAATGGCTCAAGGAAATACTTTGAGCCATTCATTCAATTATTTTTTGTTTTTCACCGTAGCGCTAACAAACGCCTTGAATAAAGGATGTGGTGTCGCGACCGTACTCTTATATTCCGGGTGATACTGGACACCCACATAAAACGGATGGTCTTTCAGCTCCAAAGTTTCTACCAGACCTGTTTCAGGATTCAGTCCTGTTGGAATAAGACCTTTATCTTCGAAGTCCTTTTTATATTCACTGTTGAATTCGTATCGGTGACGGTGACGCTCCGAGATGGTTTTTGCTCCATAGACTTCTGCCAGTTTTGAACCTGGTTTCAAAGTACATTTCCAAGCACCAAGACGCATTGTTCCGCCTTTTTCCACTACATTTTTCTGTTCTTCCATTAGAGAAATCACAGGATCCGGAGTGGAAGTATCGAACTCCATACTGTTGGCTTTTGCTAAACCAAGGACATTTCTAGCGAACTCGATAGTCATAATCTGCATCCCTAGACAGATTCCCAACAATGGGATTTTGTTTTCTCTTGCATATTTCGCAGCCTGGATTTTCCCTTCTATTCCTCTGTCGCCAAAACCCGGTGCAACAAGGATTCCGTCCACGCCTTTTAATAGCTTTTCAGCTCCTTTCTCTTCAATATCGCCACTGTAAACCCATCTTACATTCACTTCGGTTTCCATATCGGCACCTGCGTGGATGAAAGCTTCCGCAATGGATTTATAAGAATCCTGAAGTGATACATATTTGCCAACCAAAGCGATTTCTACACTTTTCTTCGGATTTTTATACTTTTTAAGGAATGTTTTCCAGTCTTTCAGGTTAATCTCTTTTCCTGCAGGCAAATTCAGTTCTTTGAGAACGACCTCATCAAAATGCTGCTTCTGAAGGTATAGAGGGACTTCGTAGATCGTATCCATATCGATACATTCGATAACATTTTCCAGACCCACGTTACAGAACTGCGCCAGCTTTGAACGCAGATCTTTCGGAATGGTATGCTCCGTTCTGCAAACCAGAACGTCCGCCTGGATCCCACTTTCCATCAACTGACGGACAGAGTGTTGGGAAGGTTTTGTTTTCAGTTCTCCACTGGATGACAAGTAAGGCAATAATGTCAGATGGATGACCATAGAATTATTTTTGCCCAATTCCCATTGCAGCTGGCGAACACTTTCTATGTAAGGCAAAGATTCAATATCACCAACTGTTCCTCCAATTTCTGTGATGATAATATCATAATCTTTTTTAGACAGGATTTTGATTCTGCGTTTGATCTCGTTGGTAATATGTGGGATGACCTGAACTGTTTTTCCAAGAAAATCACCTTTACGTTCTTTCTCGATAACAGTCTGGTAGATTCTTCCGGTTGTAACGTTGTTATTCTGTGAAGTGGGAGAATCCAGAAAACGCTCATAATGTCCCAGGTCAAGGTCAGTTTCTGCGCCGTCTTCGGTCACATAACATTCGCCATGTTCATAAGGATTAAGTGTTCCGGGGTCGATGTTGATATAAGGGTCAAGTTTTTGTATGGTAACTTTGAAACCGCGGGATTTAAGAAGAAGTCCCAAAGAAGCGGAAACAATACCCTTACCAAGTGACGATGTTACACCTCCTGTTACAAAGATGTATTTCGTTTCTTTTTTACTCATTAGATTAGGTTTGTGCAAAGTTAAAGCATCTCAACCTAAAAAACAATTTTCGTTGAAAGATTAGTTAACCTGATCATCCTTCAACTTGCATATGTTCCCATCATACCTCACGTCCGGTTTGTATGACGTCTGCCTGTTGAACGATCCCTTCAAAGTCAAAATAAATCAAAATGGCCCTTCTTCTCCCGAAACCGATGCTGAGAATATACAATATCAAATCCCCTGCATATTCCGAATAATAATCATTTCCTAACAGAGAATATATCTCTTGCCTGGTCATTCCTTCCAGTACTTCCGGGTGCTTTATCACCAGCCTTATAATTTTTTTCATGATTGATGCCTTGTGTTTTATATTCCTATATAGTAATCTCTCAACCGTTCCTTATAAAAGAACAAATAAAGTTTTCTTTTATATAACCCCAAATAACAGCTTCCGGCAATATATACCATCTCGTTTTTTGTAATTCTTTTGTGGTTTCCCAAACGTCATTATAACCAATTCTTTTGACGCTCCTATCAGCTCGTCCATTACGACTTCTATTTCAAAAATTTTATGCATTTTTATATATGACTCCATATTATCATTTGAGCTTACTTTACATTTATATTCACAGCATCATTGTAAAAGCAGCCGGATATGTAAACACTACTGAATCTCCGGCTGCAAAAACTAAAATGATGTTATTATATATTGGTATCCCCAATAGCCTTGTATGAGGCATCCCAATACGGACGTATTGGACATCCGAATAGCCTCGTATTGGGGTATCCAATAAGGCAGACAGCCATTATACCACTGTAAGGGCCTTATCAAAGCCTGCTGTTCTGGGCTCTTTAAGAAAAATACTATTTGCTGTAAACTGCGTCACCACCTCCAGTGTATATGTTCCGGCTGGCAAAGCCGGGATGATCACGATCAATTCTGAGGGGTTATTGGTTACCACATCCGTTGCCTCTACCTGTGTACGGGCATTGTCCGCTGTGTTTACGAAGAAGATGCCATTGGCAGCATTATCCCCGGCAACCTTGATCTTGCTTCCGCTGATCTTCAGGTTACGTCCCGGTGTCAGCAGATCGTTCACGGTGCCACTTTTCACATCTTTTACCTGAAGAATCACAGACGATGCATCTGCAACCCCGAGGATGCTGATCTCGATGTTTGGTATCTCCGCTCTCAGCTTTTCCCCCTGATTGAACTGGAACAGGATGCTTTGCTTCTGGCTATTGAATGTTTCGGTAGGACTGTCGAACACGCCCCGGATCTGTGTCCCTGCGGTAAAGTAACCCGTATTAATGGAAAATCCGTCGCACAGCTGGTATGCCATCTCTTTCAGGAACAGCTCCGTAGCGTGCTCCATAGCTGCAGCCGTGATATCGGCGCCGCCACGGCTGACTGCTGCCTGGCAGATCTGCTTGACATTGAGTGAGCGCTCGCTAACGGTGCGTGCGATGAAGTCGTTCGGGTTGTCTTTTGTCAGTACGTTATCATACAGATAAGCCTTGATCTTGTGTAATATCATGCTATTAATAATTAAGGGTTAAAATGTTTAGGTTGAATATTTGTTTTTTATATTGTTATTTACTGATATTATGTTTGGTATTGATAAAGAAAGCATCTGTTTGTCAGGTTGAGCAGAGTGTAGCGGTGTCGAAACATCTTTCGTTTTTGTAAGAACTCCTTCTCTTTTGTTAGAGATCCTTCGATTCCGCTACGGAACTACGTTCGCAAACTTCGTTACAAGCTGTGCTTGCTCCTCATTTGTACTCAGGATGACAGCGTTTTGTCATGTTGAGCAGAGCGTAGCGTCGCCGAAACATCTTTTGTTTATGATCTTCTTCTCTTTTGCTAGAGATCCTTCGACAAGCTCAGGATGACAAGACCTTCGAAACCGATATTGTTGTGTGCCTATGGGTTTATTTGTCTTCATTTATTTTAAATTAGGGTTTCCAGAAGCTCCATACAGTTCCGTTATAGACTGCAAGCTGTTTTTTTGTGGTGTCATAGGCCATCATTCCCGGTGCAGGGTTGATGATGTTAAGGTGTGGGCTTGCTACTCTTGGCAGGATCATGGCTTTATCGGTATCGGAAAGGACAAGGATTCCGGAGGTGCTGTTGGTTGCTCCGTCTGTTCCTATTACGGTTTTTGCATTTGCCAGTTCTGTTTTTGTGGATTGTATGGACAGATCAGCCTGTCCGGTTGTATCTACAGAGAGGTCAAACCAGCTTCCGTCTTTCAGATATTTTACCTTATGATCTGTGGCATCATAGATGATGGATCCGTTTTCCGTGATGGCTGTTTTGTTCTCTATATAGGGCAGGATGAGCCCTTTGTTCTCAGCATCGGTAAACTCCAGAGACACGGATGTATTGGTAACCGATTGTTTTCCTATTGCGACCTGAGATTTTGTTGCAATTGCAGAGAGCAGCATTGCAAATATTAGAATATTACTTTTCATATTGTGTGTGTTTTATATGTCCTTTTTACAGGGAGGTTGTGTTTTTATATAATTGTCTTAGAGATCCTTCGGTTCCGCTTCGCTATCCCCTTTGTATTATACAAAAGGATATGTCGATTAGATTATTATATTATACTTTTTTAAAAATTTCTATTCATCACTGTTATTACTTTTATTGTATAGGTACAGAAGTAATATCAAACTCATCAATACTACCGCTAAATGACGCCTGTACACCCTGGACATTATCCTGAGCAAACACATAACCAGCTAAATCTACACTATATGTACCCGCAGCCATAACAAAAGAGCGGCTTCCATTTAAGAAAAAAAAGCCTGATGTATAACTAGACCCTGCGTTTGTAAAAGGAACAGTACTTCTTATTAAAGTATTCCCCACAGTATAAGGGCTTCCCCCTGGTACAGCAGCCCAATCTAATCTAACCCCAATTTGTTTAGAAGTACCATCTGATAAAAGCCCTCCATTTTGTCTTAAGATATTTCCAACACCTACAGAAAAGGAAAATGTAACCATTGATCGACTAGTGAGTGTAAAAGTTTTTGTCGTCAGTATCTGATTACCTGAGACACCATTAATAGACGAAACTGTAAAATTTGTAGGAGTAGCATCTACCCCATCTCCTCCTGCCAAAACGGTTGATAGATACGCAGGTGCCCAGGTAGAGGTGGTACTATTGTACACCATGGTTTGTCCTGTACCGGTTCCATTTGTGAGCCCAAGAGTATATGGGCTGGCTGTAGTGCCGGACCCGGATCTTGCAAGTCCGCCATTTGCAGTAGGTCCGGTTACTTCATTTCCTATCACACCATCCACTTCGGTATAATTTCCATATATCTTTTGCCATACACTCCCATCGAAATAATAATACCCTATTGCATTAATATTTATTCTTTGCCCCAAGGCATCACCTCCGGAAACATCTGTAATATAAACGAGTGCTCCTTTTTGGTTGGTACCATACGTTGCCGTACTGGCAGTAAGCTCTGCACGGGTAAGGCGCGGTGCCTGCAACCCGATCAATTGGGTGTTATCCGTTATATTCCCGCCGGAATCTCTTTTGGCACTTACATCCATTGTAGAATTCGGAGTTGCTGTATTTACTCCGACCTGTGCTGAAACTGTTATGTTCAGGAATAGAAGTGCTGTTGGTAGTAATATGAAATTTTTCATCTGTTTTTTATGATTGTTTTTTATTTTGTTAGGCCTTTTGACGAGCTCTGGATGACAGTGCTTGTCATGTTGAGCAGAGCGCAGCGGCGCCGAAACATCTCATTTATTTAATCCGGGCAGGTTTGCGTAGTTATACAATACCATCCGAACGAAACGCCGTTATCCTTTGTGGTGTACATCTTCAGGCATTTGTTGGTGGTATCATAGACTATCATCCCTTCCACAAAGTTGGCAGCTGCTATGCCCACAGGATTTCCTGATGCATCAAAAGCTATTCTGTTGGGTACAAAAGCTTTGGTTTTCGCTTCTAGGGCAATGTGTCCGCCTTTTCTTGCCATTGGCCAGTTATCCGCATCTGTTCCACCAGCTCTTCCAAGGGAAGTAATTCCTACTTTGGTGTCTAAGGCAGTACCCACCGTAATACCCGGTTTGTAGCAAAATGATGAAGTCTCTGCACCACATACCATCACTATCGCTGTAGCATAAGTATAAACATTTTCATTTGTATTGGTGCTGGTGCCATCTCCCATACTACCGCTGATTCTGTGCCCTACGTAACCGAATTTATTAGCATCTTTTTTGATATTGATGGTCGTGTGTCCTCCCGTTTCCACCGCAATCACCTCATCTGTTACTGCCAAACCATTTGCATTGGTGCTGTTACCCGGCATGTAAATAGGATCATAAAAAGTATTTGTAACCGGAGCACCAATCATTAAGCCACTATTAGATCCCCAAGCCCACTGTTTGTAACCATTGGTTAATATGTTAATAGCTGCAGTGTAACCATTAAAACATTGTGAATGTTCATTTGGAGAGATCCATACAATATTGCCTAAGGTTCCGATGCCTTGCCCGTACTGGTCGGTCATTTTTTGAGGTTGCACCCAGCTGGTTCTGGTTATCGTAGTACCATCACCCAACTGTCGGTTAGAATTGTCCCCCATACTGTATACATTACCGTTTGCAGCTAATAAATAATAAGTTTGTGTTGCTGTTGAATTTGCTTGAGTCATCCCGATCATTTTCGGGGTTACCCCTGCAGGTTTGGTTACTTCAGTTGCATACGTTCTGTTGGCAGCAGCCAATCCATCGTTAATATATGTACTTGTACCCCAGGTATAGAGCTTACCACTGGAAGTTAAAGCAAAGATTACATTGGATGTACCACGCATAGCCACAACGTTTTCCAGATCCGGGTTACCCGTATCGGCTGTTTTTACACGGTGCCAGATGATATTGTTTGCAGCGTCTTGTGCCGTCCCATCTCCATTTTTAGATCCGTTAAAAGATAATACCCATGCCTCTCCTGTGCAGGTGGTAATGGCCAATGTTCCGTATGAACCGAACATCATCTTTACCTGTTGTGGCAATACTCCGGCAGGTAAACCATCAGCTTTCCCATTCACGGCGATTTTGCCGAAAGCAGTAGTATTTTTAATAGTGGAACTGATCAATATATTAGTATCGCCCCATATATAGAGACCATCGGTAGTTAAAACTGCAAATTGCTTATAAAATCCTGATGTAGTAGTATCACTACCAGCAGCAACTCTAAGTATTGTTCCTGTATAATTAAAACTATTAGCCGGTGTGATGTCTGTTGGTACCAATAAATGTCCTGTTCCATCAGGAGCGCTTCCCTGTCCCCATACTTTAAAGGTTCCGTTGCTTTCTTTAACTATAGTCGAGTGGAAAATTGAAACCATATTATCATACTCTATGGTATTGGGATCTGAGCTGTTTACGTATGTATTGGGGTTACAGCCACCAGCACAACAAACCACTTCTGATACAATCACTGCAGAGCTTACCGTTCTTGGTCTTCCTGATGCTACTGTAAAGAATGCATAGTAAGTACCTGCACCTACCGTTGTAATATTGGTCATTACAGGACTGTTTACATCATTGGTGGCATGCCATTCTATTTGGGAAGGAACTGCTTCCAGGTTGGCATTGTTCAGGTTGGCAGTTGTAGTCCCTGCGCAGACGGTTATATTTGTTACATTAGGAGCAATCTCTGCAGCACATACTGCAACTATTGCTGTACTATAACTGTAAGCACTAATATTCTGATCGGCGGTACTACCATCGCCCATACTACCAAAAACTCGGTGTCCTACGTATCCGAATTTCTGAGATCCTTTTTTGATGTTCATACTGGTGTGCCCCGATGTTTCAACTGCAATGATCTCATCCGTTACTTTAAGCCCATCAGCTGCAGCACTTCTACCCGGCATATAAATGGGGTCATAGCTACCTGTTCCTGAAGCCCCGATCTGCCACCCACTGTTATTACCCCAAGCCCACTGTTTGTAGTCATTTGTCAGTACATTAATAGCACTTCCATTAGGACTACCTATTTCTTTGTGATGCTCATTAGGTGAAATCCAGGCAATGTTTTCTAAAGGTCCAGTACCTTGCCCGTCCTGATTGGTCATTTTTTGTGGCTGCACCCAGGTAGTTCTGTCAGTATTCGTTCCGTCCCCCAATTGTTTGACATCATTGGATCCCATACAATATAACTTTCCATTGGTAGCTAATAGGTAGTACGCTCTTGTTACCGTTCCCCCAGACATCCCGATCATTTTTGGAGTAACACCAGCCGGTTTTGTTACTTCTGTGGCATAAGTTCTGTTGACAGCACCACCACTGTTAATATAAGTGCTTGTACCCCAGGTATAGAGCTTCCCGTCAGAAGTTAAAGCAAATAATGCGGTAGACATACCACGCATTGCAACTACGTTGTTAAGTTCCGGATTACCTGGATCGGCAGTTTTTACACGGTGCCAGATGACATTATTTGTAGCATCTTGTGGGGTGCCGTCTCCGTTTTTATTACCATCAAAAGAAAGCACCCATGCATCACCACTACAGGTAGTAATTGCCAATGTTCCGTACGAGCCGAACATCATTTTTACATCCGAAGGGGTTACCCCAACTGGCAGACCATCGGTTTTACCATTAACAGTAATCTTACCGAAAGCTGCAGTATTTTTTATGGTAGAACTTATTACTACATTACTAAATCCCCATGCATACAACCCGTCTGTAGTTAATAAAACATGTTGATGTTGCATACTGGTTGTTGTTATATAGCCTCCTGTTGCTTTAAGAGGCGTACCAGTGTAAGTAAAGCCATTGGCTGCTGTTATTGCTGTAGGAACATATAAATGTGATGATCCATTGCTGGCTGTACTCTGTCCCCATATTTTAAAAGTACCGTCACTCTCTTTAACTATAGTAGAGTGGTAAGTTGAAACAATATTGTCGTACTCTATGGTATTGGGATCTAAGCTGTTGACGTAAGCGTTAGGGTTACAGCCGTTAACACAATTGTTGGCAACGGCAGTGATATTGACATCATCTGCGCTGATACACGTACCAGTAGTAATGGTCCATCGGAAAGTATAAGTACCTGTTCCATTAAGTCCCGTAACATTTGTGTTGTAAGCTGATGGTGTCACTATAACCGGATCAGCAGCACCGGAAGGTTTAGATACCAGAGTCCAGGTACCGGTAGATACTGCTCCCGGATCATTACCATTAAGAATGGCTTGTGTTGTTCCTGTCAGTGCTTGATCCGAACCTGCGTTGGCGTTGACCTGCGGAGAGACGAATATAGAGAATTGCCCTTCCATAGATGTACCGGAGCATGCATATTCCTGATCCAGAAATGGTGCTGATATTGTAGGAGTTGCTTTTATTTTAAAAACATACTCTCCGGGCATTGTCAGGTTTCCAATAACTGATGACGTGGAAGTAAACGAAGCCGAAGGAGCTGTTGGTGTCCCGGATCCTACCGGCTTAGAAACCAAAGTAAACGCATATTGACCATTAAAATCCTGGAAATAACTGCTGTTAACAACTCCTTTATAGACTGCCGGTAATGGTATGGTAGCCGATACTATACCGCTTCCGGGGTAGCACACTGTGGTATTAGGGACTGTTACATCTGGTCTGGCTCCATCTGATATATGTAAATAATAATACTGAACAGTGGAAGTACATGATCCGTTAGTTGTAGAGATCCCGATCCTATAAGTTCCTACACTCCATCCACCAGCGGGAGGGGTAAGGGTGACGCTTCTGTTACTTGTACCGGCACCAGCGGTTGTGATAGCCGGAGCGCCTCCCGGAGGAATAGCACCTGATATTGATATGTTTGAAGTATTGGTTACAGGGTCGCTGGCATTCAGTGTGTATAAGAAAGTAATAGGTGCGGTTGTCCCTGCCTTATTACACTGTACCTCGCCGCCTGTTCCGCTATTTCCTCCATAGATCATCATTTGCTCCGGCCTTGATGGGACAAGGAAACTTACAGCACCGGGAGGAGTACCATTTTTAGTAAAAGTAATCTCAGGTGTAGTGTAGGTTCCAGAAGAGTTGGTAACGGTTATAGAGAATTTATATGTTCCTGTAACATTAGCCCCTGTGAAGAACAGTCTGCCGTCCTGTATCATTGAATATTGTATATTCCCTCCGGCAGGCTGGCTGTTGACGTTCATTGTAACGGTGGTTCCATTCCCCGGATATCCGGCTCCTCCAGGGTAGTTTGTACCAAATATGGGTGAATTACTGCTAAGAGTTATGGTGTTGGTTGTACCGCCAAAACAGCCAGAAAGGTTTGGCACTATGATTTGCGGATTCGGTATAAAGCGGACAATTGCTGTATCCTCATACCAGCAGTTAGGATTATTGACAGATGTAATCCTAAGTGTTACTACATAGGAAGGATCGATGTCGTGATCGGCTTTTTTAATCAGGCTAAAAGTGGTGGTAGCCGATGTAGTAGAGCTGAACTGTGAGTTTTGAGCAGTTTTTGTTCCTCCGGATCTTTGATACATCCAAAGATTATAGGCAGACCAGGATGCTGTGTACCCTGCAGGTACCACACCATTTAATGTCACTGTTCCTGTTGTTGCATTCACATTAGTAATGTCTGGTCCGGCGGTAAAACCTGTTGTATCTCCCGGCGCGGTAATGGTGACCTGTGAGGTACCACTGCCGGAGCTGCAGTTTTGTGCCATCTGGAACACATAGTTTCCGGGGAAGGTCATCCCCGTTACATTAGGTGTATAGGAATTGATGTTGCTGATAACGGGGTCAAGTGCGCCTGCCGGTTTGGATACAAGCGTCCAGGTGGGATTTCCAACCGTGGTGCCCGATGCGCTTCCCTGAAGGGTATAGGATGTACCGCATATCGTGGCATTACCCCCGGCATTAACGGTGCAGCTCTGTGCATAGAGCATCCTGTTGCCCAGAAACAGCAAGAGAACAAGCAATAGGTTTTTTGCCTGTTTTGTTGTTAGTTTAGTAGTGTTTTTTTTCATTATGCATTTGTTGTTTATTATTTGATTGTTTTGTAGAGATCCTTCGGCAAGCTCAGGATGACAGGTTGTTTGTTATGCTGACGAAGGAAGCATCTTTGTCATGTTGAGCGAAACGCAGTGAAGTCGAAACATTTTTTTTCAACAAGACAGCTCGGGGAATTTAAAGGCTTATGGGTGGAGGACGCTGGAGATTGCACCCTAAAAACAGATTGTTACCGGTAGGTCTCCGGTAAGCCGGAATCAATATCATAAGCAATATTAATATCACACTGATGGTGATGATATTGATTACTCTGCCGATATGTTTGAAGCTGATATTAGAAGTGATGGATAATTGCTTGTTATAAGGGGTATTTGTACTCCAGGTGTGCTTAGAGTCATTTGGAGAAACAGTCTCAACAGGAGCAGGGGATGTAGGTTGGGATGATGCGGCTGTTTTATGTTCAGCTTTAGGCTTCTCTGTAATCGTTTTAAGAGGCTTATTCTTTGGTTGCTGTATATCGGCTGCATCTGTATGGATGATTTCTGCACCTGATATTGTTGTGTCCTCTGCAATGACTAGTGCTGCCCCGTCCGATATATAGATCTTCCCGGACTGTGCCTGGCCTTCTTCCTGGCTGCCGGCGTATGCTTCTTCCGGCTTGCATGCAGCATATGACATGTTGGTTGCGAGTAGAGAGATAGCCAGAAAACAAAAATATCTCCCGCTTATCATAAGAGGAGATACAGTGTTCTTTTTTCTGATCATTTGTGTTTTCACCATCTGTACTTTTAGTTAAATACCGGTAAATAACCGACCATATATATAAGGTATACTTACTATAGATCCATCATCATTATCAATTCGTGTTATTTACGATTGCAATATTATCTAAAAGCCTGAGGCTTTGCAGAGTGTTTAATATCTTGATTTCCGAAATCAAGATAAATTTCCGAAATAGTAATCTGTATTTGTTGGTGTTTTACAAATTAATCTATATGGAAACCAGTTGTTTGTTGTTTTTTTAGAGAATGATGCTTCAACAACCGCTCATAGTTGAATTTCTGTTTTTTGTATATTAAAATTGTATTTTTGGGGCACTTTGATTTTGAATATAATGCATGTTAGGCAATAGCCTTGAACTGGCTATTTTGGAGATCGTACATTCAAATTATTAGGGAAAACAGGCACCCACAGACAATCTATAATTTCTCATATGAAAGTATTTCTTTACATTCTTTTCACTTTTTCTACCCTTCTTGGGCATGCCCAGAATAAGCAATTGCCAACAATCCGATCAGAAGAATCCGTAATCAGCAAAAAACTGGATGAGGATGAACTGAATGTGGATGCTAACCCGAAAGAAAAAGAAATGCTGCTACTCAGTTTAAAGCAGCAGTCGGAAGCGTTAAACTATCATGTCGGTATATTACGCTGCGTCAATAAGCTCATGAGATTATATTCCGACCAGGGAAGATCCAGGGAAGTTGTAGACCTTGGAAATGACATAAAAAAAAGCATTACGGATAAGAAAGACCCGCAAGGCATCATCTCAACCATATACAGGATTAATGCGCTGAACCTGGGTATTCTTGGGCTGGATGATGCGAGCCTGAAAGATTTCAGAACCGCTATCAGGTATGCTGAGACCATTGATAACAGGGACGCTAAGTTGTACAAGCTCTCGCTTTGCTGTCAGAATATGAATGTCTATTTTGCTAAGAAGTACCTGGAAAATAGAAAGTATGGGGATTCTAGTGTGTATTATCTTAATAAGAGTCAGGAACTGGCGAAACAGATCAGGGATGACAACGGCTTGGTATCCAATAGTTTGAAGTATGACCAGATTGCCTATAATGATATGCGCCTTGGTATGTATTATCTTCAGGATACCGATACACCCGGAAATCTGGAACAGGCAGAGAAATACCTGTTGGAAGGGGAGAAGATATATAACAATAGGCAATATGACATACCGCCGGATAACAGAGTCATGATGCTGAACCAACTAAGCTGGCTGTACCTGGAAAAGAAGGATTACAAAACATCTATTGATTATGCCAAGCAGGCGCTGGCACTGGAGAAAAAATACAGGAATCCTGACCATAGAGTGGAATCCTACGAGTTCCTGGCAAGCTCCTATCTCGAAACCGGTGCAAAAGAGCAATCCAAATTCTATATGGACCGTTACACGCTTCTTAAAGACAGCCTAACGCTTGCCGACAAGAAGAATGCGGATATCTCTATGAAAGAAATGGTATCGGAAGTAGATAATGAGCATAAGATGCTTACGCAGAGACAATGGCTACTCACGGGATTGCTCTTTTGCGGATTGGCAATCTTTATATGGATATTGTGGGGAAGAAAGAAAAGGAGTCTTCGTAAAAAATATGAGGAGATGATCAGTAAGCTGCAAAACGAAACGCTGAGCAACCAGAGCCATGCAAAAAGTGCGGAACCAATACCGGTTATTAAAAACGGGATCTCCAACGACACCGAAAAAGATCTCTTGGTACTGCTGGAGAACTTTGAAGCCCAGGAAGCATTTCTTGATAAAGATATTACTCTCACCACGGTTGCCACAATGTTCAATACCAATACAAAATACCTTTCGGAGACTATCAAAAAATACAGGTCACAGAATTTCAATAAATATATCAATAGCCTGCGGGTCAACTATATTGTCCATAAGCTGTACAATGAGCCAAGATACAGGGATTATAAGATAAGTTATCTTGCTGAGCAATGCGGATTTGCGACTTACCAGGTGTTTATACTTGCTTTCAGAAAGGAACATGGTGTAACACCTTCTTATTTTATACAAAATTTAAGAAAAGACCAAGCCTGATCATCAAACATCCTGCTAATATTACTAAAAAGAAAACCCACACCAATATTGATGTGGGTTTTTCTAATATTATGAAGAAGATTTATTTCTTGATCACTTTGAACGTTTTTGTTTTTCCGTCCTTGGTTGTTGCCTTCACAACGTAAGTTCCTGTAATTAATGTTGATAAGTCTAGCTGAACTTTTGACCCATCCAGGCTTGCGAAGTTTCTTACCAGCTTGCCTTCGATGTTGTAAACCGAAACGTTGGTTACGTTCTTTTCGCTTACGAGATTCAGGATGTCTTTTACCGGATTTGGATAATAAGAGATTGATTGTGAACCGATATCATTTACACCCAGAGATTCTTTCACATCCAGCGTATAGTCTTCTGCCTGCCCGTACTGATAAATCGAATTATCACAAGGTGTTGTCATAGAAGCATCCCAATTCAACATCACTCTCATTCTTGCTTTACCAACAGTTGCTGTGGAAGGCACTGTGATATCACCTGTAATCTGTGCGCCATCTGTACCGTCAGAAGTTACTGCGCCTATCTCATACATCTCACCTACATCTGTAAAACTTCCGTTTTGATTCCAATCCACAAAAACCGTTGCATAATCATAACCGCCATTGGTATTAGCTTCTATGGTAATCGGATACTGACTGCCCTGATAAACCTCTCCGACTTTGTCAAGATAATATTCGTTAGCCTGGCTGGAATAAGGATCTGATGTGTTATCGATGCCTGCAAACTGAACTTTAGTAATAGAATCAACGCCCCAAGTTGGTGTTGTACTACAATAAACATCATTAACCGTTACCTGGAACGAACATACATAAACAATTTTCCCATCCGCATCTACCAGATTGTGGACAACATTGGTCACACCAATCGGGAACTGAGAACCGGATTCGTAGCCGGAAACCAGAACCGTCTGTAATCCTGAAGAAGAAGATGAACCGCAAGTAACCGGTAATGTATAATTAACAACTACTGATGTTTCTGAAGGACTTGCAATTGTTGTTTGGATATTGTCCGGACACGTGATTGAGCAATCGTTACTGCTTAATAAAAGATTGTTGAGGTTAACAGCCCAGCCTGCCGCAAAGAATGGCGGAATAGAATTATCAAATCCGGCAATGAAATTCCCATTCGAAGAAATTCCCATTGCAGTTCCTAATTTTCCGTCAAAGGTCGTCACTGCTACATTCTGGCTTGTCAAAATATCTTTCAGGAAAACAGGATTAGAACTTAGTGAAGGGTGATAGATTATTACTTCTCTATTACCAGCCTGTCCTGCATATCCAACAGCAATTCCGTTTTCTGAAATCGATGAAAATACAGCAGAGTCATAACCAGCCGGTACATTAAAAGATTTGTAGACGCCGGTATTGATATTATATATGAAGGGCTTACCATCCTTATAGCCCACTACCTGTCCTGCATCATTGATATCAGCTGCTTCACCGTAACCCAAATCTCCGATGTAATGCACTACTCCATCCGGCGTATAATAAACCGGGATCCAATAAGTACTTCCGTTAATAGAATATTTGTTAACAAATCCGGAAACAATGCCCGAACTGTTGATACCCTCGCCTCTTCCATATTCAAAAGAACCGTCACCATCCAGTTTTTTAATTGTTCCGGCTTCTGTATCATAAATGAAAGCGTAACTATTTTCAACACTTGTGGAAATTTGCCCCGTTACATATTTACTGTTATTGGAGATGGCATTGGCACTGCTAAACCAGCTGTTACCTGGCACATCCCCAGTAAAATAGCCAATCGCCGTCCAGACACCATTTTTTCTGTAACCCGCCTGCCCCAGTTCCTCACCATCTGAACTTGTATATGCCATTAATCCTGCAACATCTCCCGCGTTATTAATGGAGTTTGTGGCCTGGCCTCCTTCTGTTGGTGTTGTGACGCCTGTTGCAAAATCATAGTAAGCACCTGAATGGATGCCTTTTCCGTTGTCATTAATGTCATAAAGACGTGACCCCATACCGGTAAGAACTTTCAGTTCCATTTGCTGGGCTTTGATCTCTGACATTGTCATAATACCCAATAAAAGCAAGTAAACTTTTTTCATAATAAATAAATATTGATAGTAATTTTTCTTAAGCGTTAATGAATTCTTGTCTCAAAAACTTGTTTACAATGTTATATATTAATAACGCCATTACCTAATTTTTTACTTTTATAATTCGTGAATTTTTAAAACACCAAACATTCAAACAATTAATTATCAATACGTTAATAATAAATAAAAATATCCATAGTTCCTACAAAGAATTATCAAAATTCTTCAAATTCACAAATAAAAAAACTATTTTTGTAGTATGTTCAGGGTATTTTTTCTGTGGTTGGTGATCATTTCCGGTATCGTTCTGGTATCGGCGCAAAGTAATCCAGAAACTTTACAGCTTCTTGACAAAGCTTACAAAAGTCTTTACGAAAATCCCGATAATGCTTTCCAGATTCTTCAGAATATTGATGAAAACAAAGAGTCTGAGCTCATCAAACAACGCGTTCAGATTATCCTTTCCCGGGCTTATAATTTCAAAGGCGATTATGCAAAATCCATTGAGCGATCTATTGATAATCTGAATAAAAACAGGAATGAAAACAACTCTTTCTATGCTGATTTTGCCCTGGCTCAACAATACCAGTCGCTCAGGCTTTACAAACAGTCGATAAGAATCTCTCAAACCCTTGTTGATAAGGCTTCCAAAATCAAATCTCAGCATTATCCGGAAAATCTGTCAGCTTATATCTATCAGTTGAATGCTTCTAATCTAATGGTTCAGAAAAAATGGAAAGAAGCCGAAGAAAATCTGAATCAGAGTAATGCTGAGTTAAAAAATACGGATGAAGATTTTATCATTTCTATAGAAAATCAGATTTACCAGACATTTATTTATATTTCTAAGAATCAAATTAATAAAGCTGAAAAATCAATTAATGACATCCAGAAAAAGCTGGAGGAAACACCTCAATATGTATTTCTAAGAGCTTTCAATCTGGACAATTTTGGAAGAATTAATTTCCTAAAAAAAGATTATGCTAAATCAACCGACAATTTGAATCAGGCTTTGGAATTAATTCAAAACAAGCCTTACGATGCATTGAGATATAGGATTTATGATGATTTGTCCAAAAATTATCTGGCATTAAAAAATGAAGAACTGTATCAAAAATATTATTCCATATATAAGGAACAAACCGACAAATTAGACAAAAATAAGAAAGACGCTATCCGAAACCTGGTCAGGCTAAACGATCAATATGAGAACAAACGGCTTGAAGACTCTCATAAGAATTTCGTCAGCAATATTCTGATTGTTTCGATTATTTGTATAATAGCAATTTTAGCAATACTTCTTTTCAGCATATTTGAGAAAAGAAAAACAAAATCTATCCAGAAACAAATCGATTTCTATTCGAAACAACAGGATTTCATTAAGAAAATTGATGAAAACAAAACTTCTATTGAATTAAAAGCTGACAAAACAGACGCTGATAATTCTAAAAAAACACCTCTCATTTCCAAAGAAAAAGAAATGGATATCCTTGCACGTCTGGAAGAATTTGAAAAATCGGAAAAGTTCCTGAATCGCGATATGTCTTTGGCAATGCTTGCCGGACAACTGGACACGAACACGAAATATCTGTCCGACGTCATCAACCGATACAAAGAAAAAAATTACAACAACTATATTAATGAACTAAGAATCAATTACATCGCTTATCTTTTGAAAACCGACCCTGCCTATCTTAATTATAAGGTAAGTTATCTGGCGGAAAAAGCAGGTTTCTCTTCTCACAGCGCATTCACAACAGTTTTCAAATCCGTAACCGGGATTTCGCCAAACACATACATCCAGCAATTGACTCAGAATAAAAAATGAAACGTTACATTTTCATATTAATCATTTTCTCTTTTACCGGGATTTTCAGATCCCAGTATAATGAGCAATTGTACAAAAAAGCTTTATCGGATATTTATCAAGATCCTGATAATTCTCAAAAAATAACGCAGCTAATGCTGAAAAACGAAAAGAATCCGGATAATCTCATCAAGCTTTATAAACTGATGTCGCATTCCTATATTTCAAAACGCGAATTCGACAAATCTCTGGATTGGGTTCTGAAGATGAAAGAACTGAGTAAAAATGTGACCAATCCGGAACAAAAAGTAAAAATCCTGAATGCAACCTCCATACAATATCAGCAAATGGGACTCAACAGCAAGACGTTGGAAATCCTGGATGAATCTTATCAGATTTGCAGCCAACTTCCAGATGGGAAATTCAAAACTTATTATCTCGGTCTCAACTCTGCTTTGAGAGGTTTGGTCTATAAATCACAGGACAATAACGAGCTGGCTTTGGAAAAACTGCTCATCGGGTTGGAGTATCTGAAAAAAGTGGGAAATTATGACAATGCCATTGCAAACAGCAGTGTTTTCCTCTACAATATTGGCTACTGTTATTTTTATTTGAAGAGATATAACGAAGCAGAAAAATATTTCAGACAGTCTGCAGAAGTCGCCAGGTCGGTTAAGGCAGAGAGTTTGGAGGCTTTTGCCTACAAAGGTTTGTCCGAGAATTTCACGGCTTTGGGAAAACATCGGGAAGCGATAGAGCTTTTGAAAAAATCGGTCAATCTGTCCAAGAAAGTCGGCGATTTGGTGTTGAGCGAAGGGATTTACAAAGGTTTTTCTGACAATTATCTCGCTCTGCAAGATTGGAACAATTATGAAGTGTACAACAAACTGTACATCGAAACCAAATTTGCAAGAGAACAAAGCGAGCTCGCTTCTCTCAACAAAAGTATCGATGTACTGAACCAGGAAAACAACAGAAAAATCGAGGAACAGAAAAGCAGGTTGAAAATCATATTATTCATCATCATTGCAATTTCTTCAGCGGTTTTTATCTGGTTTCTTATTAAATTTATATCGCACAAAAAACGAAACAAATTATTATCAGAAAAGCTGAATCAGATCAACAAAATCACAACCTAAGAATGAAGAATATTTTTGACCAAAACGACACCAATCACTTTATCAAGAGAATCAATGCACTTACCGAGGACTCTTTCCCAAAATGGGGCGTGATGTCCGTTGACAAAATGCTGGCGCACTGCAACGTGACGTATGAACTCATCTATGAACAGGAAAAACATAAAAAACCGAATCGTCTCATGAAGTGGGTTCTGACACGCTTCGTAAAGCCAAAGGTCGTAAATGAAACACCATACAAACACAACTCTCCAACCGCTGCAATGTTTGTCATTACAGATGACAAAAGCTTCGAGGAAGAAAAAAAGAGAATTATCGGATTCATCCAGAAAACGCAACAATTGGGTGCAGAAGCCTTCGAAGGAAAAGAGAGTTTTAACTTCGGAAAGCTCACGGCAACCGAATGGAACAATATGATGTCCAAACATCTCGATCACCATTTGACGCAGTTTGGAGTATAATGATTTAGCTCGCTGATTGACCGGATTTTGCTGATTTATCTGCTAAATCAAAGAAATCTGTGAGAAATAAATATCGATTTGGGCAGCTTTATCCGTCTTCCACTCCCGCTTTTTTCTGTCATTGCGAACAAAGTGAAGCAATCTATACAACTTTAGTCAATCGCAATGGCAGAAAAAGAGCTCCGTTCAAGCCGGGCTGCGAGTGATTCAACGTTTAAAAAAAATTAGTTATGAAAAAACTTTTCTTTCTTTTGATAATGATTTTTGGAATTTTTACATTTTTCAATGCCCAAGAAGTTGAGAAATTAATCAAAAATAATAACGAATTTTTAATTGGGAAAATCGACAATTCTGCCAACCTGAAAGTTCTTTTTGAAACTGTCTCTGCAGAGAATCAAGAAAAAAATACTTACAAAGTTTTTGGTTTCTCGGATGTAGAAGGAACAAAAGCTTACTTCGAAGGAATCATAACTTTTGACGCAGAAAAAACTAAAAATTCCAAAGACCAGTTCAAAATCTATGATTTGAAACTCTCGGAAAAAGGAAACGGAAAACACAACGGGATTTTCTCCGGAGAATTAACTATCAAAGAATCATCAGACAAAAACCAATTGAAATTTGAGGGGACTTGGACCAACTATGGAAATACGCTGAGCTTTCCGTTCTATTTCAATAATTAATCAATATACTTCGACAAGCTCAGTGTGACATATCTAACGCTAAGCATTGTCAGGCTGAGGCTCTCGAAGCCACTCAAAATAATAAAATTCTAAAAATGAAACTTTTCACACCAATAACATTCAGAAATGTAGAGCTGAAAAACCGAATCGTCATGTCGCCAATGTGTATGTATTCTGCTGAAGAAGGCGTTGCCAATGATTTCCATTTTGTTCATTACGGTAGCCGTGCTCAAGGTGGCGCGGGATTGATTATTGTAGAAGCAACCGGCGTTGAACCCAGAGGAAGAATTACCAACAAATGTCTCGGAATCTGGAATGACGAACAAGCTTTGGCCTTGAAAAAAATCGTTGACTTTGTTCATCAGAATTCGGAAAGCAAAATTGGAATTCAACTGGCTCACTCAGGTAGAAAAGGTTCTGTTTCTGCCGAAACCAACAGACAAATGAGCTTAGAAGAAGGCTGGGAAACCACTGCTCCAAGTCCAATTCCTTTTCATCATTCCGAAAGAATCCCTCGCGAATTATCTGTTGAGGAAATTAAAACTTTGGTAGAAGATTTCCGAAAAGCAGCCAAAAGATCGGTTGAAGCTGGATTTGATGTTTTGGAAATCCATGGTGCACACGGGTATTTGATTCATCAATTCTTATCGCCACTTTCCAATACAAGAACCGATGAATATGGTGGAAGTTTTGAAAACAGAGCAAGATTCTTAATGGAAATCGTAGATGCTGTTAATTCCGAAATCACAGAAAAACAGGCGTTTTTCGTAAGAATCTCCGGAACAGAATATGCTGAAAATGGTTGGGAAATAACTGACAGTGTTGAACTTTCCAAAACTTTAAAAGATAAAAATGTAGACCTGATAGATGTTTCCAGTGGCGGAAATATCAATGGTGTTACAATCCCTTTGAGACCAGGTTACCAGGTTCCGTTGGCTGAGGATATAAAGAAAAATGCTGAAATCCAAACCGGAGCTGTTGGATTAATCACTTCCGCAGAACAGGCAGAAGAGATTCTGCAAAACGGACAAGGTGATTTGATTTTCCTGGCTAGAGAAATCTTGAGAAATCCTTATTTCGCAGTTCAGTCTTCCTGGGAAAGTGACGATGATTGTTTTTATCCGCATCAGTATCTGAGAGCGAAACCTTCTAAGTAATTATGATTTTTGTACAAATTTCACATTCATTATTTTTTGCATTATTAAATTGTGTTCTTTATTTGAAATATAACAATGGAACTATAAAGCCAATTTATGTTTATTCATTAATTATAATATTTTTCTCTCTGTTTCTGTACAATCATTTTTTTAATGGTATATCAAATCATCTATTTTTATTTACTCTAATGTTTTCAGTTTCATTTGTAATATTACAGTTTATGAAAAAATTTGTGACTGTATTTGAAAACAATAAAGAATTAGAAAAACGTAACCAACTGAAAGAAACAATTTTATCAATACAGGATTTTATAATTAATAAAATATTTATTATCGGATTATTTCTCTATCAACTATTACTGATTTGGTTTCCTGGGATTTTTGAAAAAATATCAGAACAACAATAAAAACCGCCCTCACGGAAAAGAACGGTTCTAAATGAATTTGGATTTATCATTTTGGAATTACTAAGATAAAGAATAAGAAAGCCTGTCCCAATTTTACCAAGCTGACTTTTGACAGAATATCAAAGAAAAACTTTCCTTTTTGGAAAGTTTTTTTGTTTTCACAGAAATTGACAGCCGATGTCACATAATGTCACGCCTTTATTATAAGTTTTAGAGTTTCCAATATATAACTTCACTCAACAAAAAATATATATGGAAAAGTATCTATTCTCGAAAATTTTAAACAGAGGAATTCTATCAATTCCTGTTTTTAGTTTGACATTGATCTATGGACAATATCAATCCAAAAAAATCACAGCTCCCATCAGAGAAAGCCGGGCAGAATTCGGAACATCTGTTGCCATTAATAATCAATTCATTGCTGTTGGCGCATCCAGAGAAGACATTGCAAAAGGTGCTGTTTATATCTACAAAAAAAATGAAAGCAATTGGAGTTTCAATCAGAAAATTATGGCTCCGGACGGTGTTGAAATGGCGGAATTCGGTGGAAGTATCAAATTCGGAAATGGTTTTCTGGTTGCAGCTTCCGGAAGGGCTGATATTGATGGCATGATCAGGTCCGGTGCATTATATATCTATGAACTCGGCTCTGATGATCAATGGAATTTCACGAAGAAACTAACTGCTTCGGATTATGATAATGATGCTTTGTTAGGTGTTAATCCAACTTCTGTTGATGTGAGTGATAACCTGATTGTTGCCGGAGCTCCCGGATTCGATTCGTGGAAAGGTTCTGTTTATATTTTTGAAAAAGTTGGAAACCATTGGGAACAGACCCAAAAATTGGATTCGCCTGAAGGTGTTGATTTTGGAAATTTCGGAATTGGCGTCAGCGTTTCAGGCAATTATCTGGCTGTTGGTGCAAGCGGTGAAAATAGTAACGCCGGTAAAATTTACATTTACAAAAAGAATGATTCCGGAGAATGGATCTTTCATCAAAGTCTAACTTCATCGGATCATTTTGAAAACTCTTATTTTGGAAATTCGGTAAGTATTGATGGTAATGAATTGGTGGTCGGCGCTTATACGGAAGTCAACACAGGAAATCCATCAATGGCATATATTTTTAAACTGAATGATAATGGAAATTGGGAAGAATCGCAAAAAATCTCAAGCTATGAATCTTTCGAACATACTTATTTTGCATGGATGTGTGAAATGAAAAACGACAAGCTTCTCATCAGCGCTCCGCATCTGTATGGAACTGAGCCTGGAAGAGCTCTGCTTTACAAAAAGAACAGCCAGAACCAATGGGAATTTGATCAGGAATTAAAACCGGCAAACGATGTTTCTGAAGATTTCTATGGTTGGAGTATCGCAATGAATAGTGATGAAATAGTTGTTGGTTCAGCAAGAGATAATTGGGACAATAATGAAGAAAATGAGCTGAATGATGCAGGCTCGGCATATATTTTCTCTCCATCAGATCTAGCTTCTAATGAAAATAATTTTTCTGAAAAAAGCATAAGAATCTACCCAAATCCGGCTAAAGATTTCATCAATATTGCAAGTATTAAAGAGATTAATTCAGTTGAAATCCTGGACCAATCCGGAAAACGAATCTCAGAATTCAAAGAATTAAAATTCAATGTTTCTCAACTTCCAAAAGGTATTTATATTTTGAAAATAAAATTCTCAAACGGAAATTCATCGATTCAGAAATTGATAAAACAGTAATAATTAAAGACACTTCGGCTTCGCTCAGTGTGACAGCTCTAATACTTAGCATTACCTTAAACAGTGTCAGTCTGAGTGGAGTCTAAGACTTTAAAATATTTCATCAACATCTCATCTTTTTGTTTTTACGATTAATTATAATTATATTTCGTTATCGATTTGACTAGAAGATGAAATTATTTCTGAAAATAATTCCAATAATTGTACTTTTTATTCTGCCTTCAACAATATTAGGGCAGTCGGAGAAAGAATGTGAAGTGATTATTGATTCCGCCATTCAGAAGATGTTCCGAAAAGAACACACGAAGTCTCTGGAAATGCTGATCCGTGTAAAATCTGTTTCTGAACAAAAAAAATGGGACAAATCCAACTTTCGTGCAACCAACAACATAGGTCTGAATTATTATCTGATGACGGACTTTGGCGAAGCTTTGAAATATTATCTCGAAGCTTATGATATCGCGACCAATATGCCCGACAAAAAGCACGTGATGACGGTTGTCAACAATATTGCAGTCCTTTATTTTCAGGAAAAAAACAACAAAAAAGCCTACGAATACTTCCTAAAAGCTTATCAGACAGCAAAAGAAAATAACCGGAATGATAAAGCCGGCGCCTACGCAGTGAACCTCGGACTGGTACTTAATAAGCTGAATAAGGTTAACGAAGCTTACAAATATATTCAGGAAGCGGAAACCCTGACCAAAGACGACCCGAAAGTCAACATCATGTACAAGATGGCTTTGGCAGAAAATCTTTATCTCAAGAAAAAGTATAAAGAATCCGAAGCTATCATTGACAATCTGATTCCACAGATTCAATCATCTGATGAAAATGAAAATCTGGTTTTTCTTCTCCTGATAAAAGCTCAGATTAATGAGAAAAAAGGTGATCTTACCTCAGCAAAATCTTTGGCTTTGCAGGCCAGAAAACTCTCTCCAAATATCAATAACAGAGAAGAGGTTTACAATTACCTATCAAAGATCAATGCCGAAACCAAGAATTATGATGAGTCTTTGAAATATAAAGATTCAGTCATTATTGCAAATGATTCGATTTCGAAAATTAATAATTCGACGTTGTTCAATAATGGCAAAATCAAGTTCGAAATGCAGAATTACCAGTTCGAACTCAAAGAAAGCCATCAGCGTTTGAAAGATGAAAGAAAAATCTTCTACATCATCATCGCTTCTGCTGTCATCATCATTTTGCTGGTGCTCCTTTTCCTTTATAATAACTCGATAAAATACAAACAGCAGAAAAAAATCACGCAACTGGAATTTGAAAAAAAACAAAGCGACAATCTGATTCTGACTCAACAGTTGAAAGAGCAGGAAACATTGTCTTTACTTGAAAAAGAACGTCTCAAAAATGAAATTGAGCAACAAAACCGACAACTGACTTCGCAAGCTTTAACCATCTCCAGCAGAAATGACGTGGTGGAAGAAATTATTGAAGCGATTGTCAACCAACCGGAGATTTCCAACAATGCCAAGTTGGTCAACTCTATCAAGGATTTGAAAATTCAGCTTAAAAGCAATAATCAATGGGATAGTTTTTTCAAACATTTTGAAGGCGTCAATCAGAATTTCATCACTACTTTGAAAGAAAGACATCCGGATCTGAGCTCTTCAGAGATAAGATTCATCTGTTATGTTTATATGAATCTGAGCCATAAAGAAATTGCATCGATTCTCAACATCAGTCCGGAATCCTGCAGAAAAAGGAAAGAAAGAATCAGCAAAAAACTCAATCTTCCCGACAAAATAAACTTATACGACTATATTTCAGCTATATAGACAAAACTACGTCACGCAGAAATTGGATTGATGTCACGCAATGTCACGCCGTAATTGATACATTTTTTTTGATTTATCATCAATTTTACATCAATAAAATTTTTGAATATGAAGAAAATATTGACTTTATTTTTATTGGCAATTTGCTCCAGTTTTTCTACCAAGTTGGCGGCTCAGTTGTCATTTTTAACTTCTCCAGATTACGGGCAAGTGTTTGATGTGACTTATGACCCTATCAAGCCAGATGTTTTGTACGCCAATACAGTAACCAATCACATTGTGAAAAGTTCTGACAACGGAAAAAACTGGGAAGTTTTGTATTCTTTCCCGCTAGATATTAGTCTTGGAACGATCAAGGACCTGCGATGGACACAAGACCAGAAATATCTCAGTTTTATTGTGACTGCTGAAGGAACGGTTCATAACCAAGTGATCATCATTGATCCGGCCAATGGAAATGTCATCAAAAGAATCGATTCTCCGAACGGAAATCAATCAGGCAACCTGATAATGTCCTACTTTATTACTGGCATTAATTATGAAAATATCCTTTTGCACACAACCTATATGTACAATTTTGGTCTTGTAACTGATGTTTTTTACACCAAAAATGGCGGAGACAGTTGGCAAAAGGTTTACACAAGTTCTGCGAATGACGGTGTTCACATCAATAATGTCGCCATCAGCCCCAATAATCCCAACAAATTATTTTTAGCGAGAGGATTCTCTCCGGGAGAAAAAAACGGAGGATTATATGTATCAGACAATTCCGGAAATAGTTGGACAGAAAAAATTGCAGGTACCAATTACTCTGCGATCACATTTGACCCGGCAGATTCTCAAAAGATGTTTTTGGGATCGTTCTACCTAACAGAGACCCAGACCGAAAATCTTTACAGATCTACAGACGGTGGCGAAAGCTGGAACATTGTTCCCATCACTTGGACCACACTTTCTACAAACAGCATACAAAAGATTGTCATCAATCCTAAAAATACTAATGATATCATGGTTCTCGAAGAGAATGAGATCGTGATCTCAAAAGATGGCGGAAACACCTGGATGAATTATGTTTATCCTGCCAACGATCTGGAAAACAAATATTATTATGGACTGAATGCGACTTACAATCCTAATAACAGTAATGAAGTGATCATCAGTTCCAATTATTATCCTTTCCATTCTTTGGACGGTGGAATTACGTTAACAAGACTCAAAAATCCGTTTGCGAATAATACTGATAGAGTCAGCTTTCATAAAAATTCGGACAAGCATTTGTATTATGGATTGAGAAGAGGATTTGTTCATCAGGATTTCCAAACCGGGCAAGAAACAGGAATTGGATTGATGGCTATCAATTTCTTTCCGAATTTCAGAAGTACCGGTCTTTATGCAGATCCGTTGGTTGCAGGAAGAGTTTACGTCACCTCAAGCAATTTCATGGGTTCTACCTTTGCTGTAAGCACCAATCACGGCGCCAATTATTCTACAGGTTACAGCGATTACGGATTGAATATTATGAGAGTTGCCACATCCAAATCGAACACCAATCATTCCTGGGTCTCTTTCGACGAATCTGTAAGGAAATTTGATTTCACCGATATGAGTGGAATCACAAGTCAGGAAGTGATACTGCCTTCATTCGGAACTGTTTTCGGAATCAGCATCGATGAAACTAATGAGAATCATGTGATTCTTTCCCAGAATAATAATGTTTACAGAACAACAGACGGCGGACAAAACTGGACACCATCAGAAAGCGGATTGGGAATACTGGAAAGCAATGTGGATTTCATTTATGATATTAGTAAAAATCCTTTCAATAAAGACCAATTGCTGTTGTCAACAACTCAGGGGATCTTCATCTCTAACGATGCCGGTGTAAAATGGGCTCAGATATACAGCGATAATGTCATCAACAGAGCCGAATTTTCGCCTTATAAAAATGGTGTTATCGTAGCAACTTCTAATTTTATGAACGGAAGCGGTGAAGGTTATGCATATCCTCCGTCACAAGTGAGAATTATTTATTCAAATGATTTAGGGCAAACCTGGAATGAAGTCGCTCCTGAAAAGCTGGGTTATCTTTTCTCAGAATCTTCTGCAATTGATTTTCTGGATGATGAAAAGGCTGATATCTACTTCAGTACATCTGATCTGGGATTGGTAAAATATCAGATCAGTCTGGAAACTTTGGCAACCAATAATAATTCTTTATCAAAGGCAGACTTAATCATTTATCCAAATCCAACTTCGGATTATATTACTATTTCTAATGACAAAATCAAAGAAGCAACGATCGTAGATTTTACAGGGAAAACTTTACTGAAATCAACATCAAAAACAATCGATCTATCGAATCTTCCAAAAGGTGTTTACATCCTGAATGTAACAATAGAAAATGGAAAATCCATATCGAAAAAAGTGATTAAAAACTAAAATTTCTTCATATCAAAAAATAGCCTTAACAGATTTTGTTAAGGCTATTTTTTTTAAACCAAAGCTTGGTGATATTGTACGGATAGCCAATCCGCACAATATGTGAATTTTTTTCTATTTATGAATCGGATTGCATAAAAAAATATTAGAGTATCGAAATTTTATTTATCTTCGTCTCCATAAAACACACGATTTTAATACTCATATATATTAACATTTAAAATCAAAAATGATGGGATTAAGCAATTTGAACACCACACATCTGAGCAGTGCAAAGATCACTGCCGCCAACGATGCCATCTCGGCACTCGAAACAGCAATTGAAGAAATTAATATCAACCTTTCCACCGAAGACCGCAGACGCTACGGTAGCATCAATGAGCAGAACAAACTCTTTGTAAACAAGGTATATGACTACAACCAGAGCCAGGCCAACCTCAGCTCGCCCGAAGTGGACTGGGAAGAGTTTGCGAAAGATCATACTTCCAGAAAAAATATGGAGACAATGATCAGCAAGCTGGAAAGCATCATCACCAGGCTGAACAATGCCAAAACCCTGCACGACTACGACAACTATCAGGCGGCATTGGTGGATTACTCCTACACCACCTACAAAGCGGGACCGTCGGCACCCGGATTTGAAGACAAATACAGAGACCTGAAGCAGTTCTTTGTAAAAAATTCAACATCCACTGCGCCGCCCACAGAAGACAAACCGTAAAACAACAATCATCAATCGCCCCTCCCAATATTTGGAGGGGCATTTTTTTGCTTTTACCTATCCGGAGACGTTCTGCAGTGGTCGGTTGGAGTTAGGGGATCTATCCCAATACGTCCGGTATAGGTCCGGACACGTCACCCAACCTATCCGGAGACGTTGCGCAAGGGTCTGGCCAGGTTGCAGACCGCTCCGGATACGTTCCGGGAAGGTCCGTAGTGATGGAGGCACGTGTCCAGAGGTATCCGGGACGTGTCGGGATACGTGTGGTGACGTGTCGGGAGGGATGATGGACGTGGTGGGGTGGGTTTTGTTTTTGTTGGAGCGAGCGTCTCGCATTTTTTGAATGACACAAGCAAGATGCCCACAACAACATGGGTAAACAAAATTTTGTTTCACTTTTAAAAAATATAAATATTGGAACGTCGTTTATCTTTGTATTAGCAGAAAGCTTAAACAAACGCTTGTCACAAATGAAATTTATTATATTTTTTCTTGGAATCTCTACCTTTTGCTTCTCACAAAAATTTAGTTTCATTTACGAAACAAAATACAAACTGAATTCAGAAAATCCGGATGATGTCAATTCCGAGAAAATGATTTTGGATTTAAAAGATAATATTTCAATTTTTAGAGATTCAGTAGAAAAACAAGCAGATTCATCAAAGTTGAATAATGGAAAGGAAATATTTAAAATGGGCGTTGAAAACCAATTCTATGTCAAAAAGAATCTTGCTCAAAAAAGAGTTGAAAAAGTAATAACTTATTTGCGAACAGATTATCTTCTTCCAATTGAGGAAAACTTAAACTGGAATATAACTTCCGAACAAAAAATGATTGGAAAATATCAATCTCAAAAAGCAGAAACTACTTATGGAGGAAGAAACTGGATTGCCTGGTTTACAACAGAATTACCTTTCAGCGATGGTCCATATATTTTCAATGGTTTACCCGGATTGATTGTTTCTATCCAAGATTCAAACAATGACTATTCATTTAATTTGATAGAAGTCAAGAAAGGTGGGAATCTATTTGATGCACGCACGAAAACAATAAAAATTGATTGGAAAAAATATGAAACACTTGCAAAATCATATTTTAATGATCCATTTAACATCAATTCAAAAGGGTGGAAAACAGCTACATTTACCGATCCGACTGGTAAAACAGTGGATATTTCCGTGAAAAATAAAGAATTTCAAAATAATATTTTACAAGACAATAATCCAATTGAATTAAATCATAAAGTAATTTATAAATAAAAACCTTTCCGATTTGGAAAGGTTTTTATTTATCTAATACTGAAACTTCCTGAAAGCTTCCAGCGTTTTATCAATCTCTGTATCGCCAATCGCGGACGAAATAAACCAAGTCTCATAGCCACTTGGCGGAAGATAAATCCCCTGCTCCAAAACCTGATGAAACAAATTATTGAACAAACCGATGTTGGAGTTGTTCACTTCATTAAAGTTACTCGCAGAAGTTACATCAAAGAAAATCGACATCATACTTCCCTTTCGGTTGATTCTGTGTCGGATTCCTTTTTCATTCAATATTTTTCCAATTTCGAAGTCTAAAGTTTCGGTTGTTTTATCAAGTTTTTTATAGAAATCAGCATCCTGCTTTATCAATTGTAAAGTTTTAAGTCCAGCTCTCATTGCGAGAGGATTTCCACTCAAAGTTCCGGCCTGGTAAACGCGCCCTCTTGGCGAAAGCCAGTTCATAATTTCGTTTGGTCCCGCAAAAGCTCCAACCGGCAATCCGCCACCAATAACCTTTCCATAAGTCACCAAATCCGCTTTCACACCCAAAGCTTCCTGCGCACCGCCAAAAGCCAAACGAAAACCTGTCATTACCTCATCAAAAATCAATAAGGCACCATTCTCATCACAGATTCTTCTAAGATTTTGAAGAAAGTTATTCTCGGGCAAAATACAACCCATATTTCCGGCAATCGGTTCTACGATAATCGCCGCAATCTGCTCAGGATTATTTCTGAAAAGGTCTTCAACCTGTTCTATATTATTGTATTCGGCAAGTAATGTATCTTTCGCCGTTCCTTGCGTAACGCCAGGAGAATTCGGACTTCCAAAAGTCGCCATTCCACTTCCCGCCTGAATCAGAAATGAATCCGAATGTCCGTGATAACAACCTTCGAACTTGATGATTTTATCTCTTTCAGTATAACCTCTTGCCAAACGAATGGCACTCATACAAGCTTCGGTGCCCGAAGAAACCATCCTGATTTGGTCAACATTCGGAACATTTTCCACAATGAATTTTGCAATCTCCGTTTCCAATTCCGTTGGCGCTCCAAAAGAAAATCCTTTCTCAGCCTGCAGTTTCAGAGCTTCCAAAACTTCAGGATGAGTATGGCCTAGAATTGCCGGTCCCCACGAGTTGATATAATCGACGTAAGTTCTGTCATCTTCATCCGTAAGATAAGCACCTTTTGCGGATTTCATAAAAATCGGGACACCTCCTACGGATTTAAAGGCACGAACAGGCGAATTAACACCACCCGGAATATATTTATACGCTTCCTCGAAAAGCGCCGAACTTCTTTGATATAACATTTTAATTGATCGTTGTTTGTTGATAGTTGTTTTGATAGTTATTAGATTTAAATCTAAATTCTAACCTCTAAATTCTAGCTTCTTGGTTTTTTACTTTGCAGATAGATCACTTGCCCTGCTCTTGGTTCTTCGCCTGCCTCCATTCTGTTTTTAGAATACAGTTTTTTCAGTTTGATTCCGAATTTCTGAGCAATATCGTGCATTGTTTCACCAATTCCGGCTTTGTAAGTTTCTTTGTTTCCTGATGAGTTTTTACCTTCTAAGAAAATGATATCATTCTTTGCCAGTCTGGAGTCTTCCAGTTCATTATATTTCATCAGACGTTTTTCACTGATTCCGAATTTCTTGGCAATATCAGACATATCTGCATCCACAGGCATTATAAAGAATTTCAGATCACCATTAGGATGATTTTTCACAAGAATATTTTTCAGAAGCGCTGCTTTCGTGCTTGCATCTACAATCTCAGAAACTTCTGATTGTTTTTTTGCATACGAACCTTGAGAGTAAGGCACCTTCACTGTTGGCGGAGTAACTTTGTCATTCTGTTTTTCCTGACTTAGTTGCGCCATAAAAACCGCATCATTATTCAGGTTGGGATACAATTTCAAAATGGCGTAATAGACCTCATCCTTCGTTGTATTATCAAATTCATACAATTTATATCGCTCGATCTTATCAATCAGGATGTAGGCATATCTTGGATTGGTTGCATATCCTGCTTTCTTAAGACCGTGTGCCCAGGCTTTGTAATCTTTTGGATCTAAGTCAAAAAGCTTGGTGTAATATTTTCTCGTCGCCAAAAAAACCGAATGGTCTTCATAAGACTGCTTTGGATCTTCATAAACACGGAAACACTCGTTGGGCGCATCATCAGTATGTTTCATTGTTTTGCCTGTCCAGTCCTCCTTGCATTTGATTCCGAAGTGGTTTTTTCCTTCCAGTGCCAATCGGCTTTGTCCACCTGCCGTTTCCAAAAGCCCTTGAGCCAAAGTAATACTTGCAGGGATTTTATATTTCTCCATTTCTTCCACTGCATACGGTGCGAATTTCTGGATATATTGGTCTTCCGTTTTCCAGGTTTGTGCTTTTGCCAATCCTAAAACACAAACAAAACCAATCGCCAATAATTTTTTCATTTTCAATATTTTAAAATATTTATTTCTTTATTTTTCAGGAGCTAATCCCGCTATCCGCTATATCTTTTTTGTCATTGCGAACGAAGTGAAGCAATCCTTAGAATTTTTCACCGCAATGACAAAAAAGGATGCCGCTACTATCGGGGCTATGGGTTTCTAATTCTTTTCAACTTTTGTCATCAAAACAAAATTTGAAAACTTAATCAACCTCTTCAGAGTTTGAAACTGGGGTTTTATTCCGCAATCGGTTCCCTTCCTTTACTTTTCAAAAACTGGTTCGCTCCTTTGATTGCCTGCAATCCGCCAGTGTGAAACATAAGAATTTTTGAATCTTTCTGGAAAAAACCTTTCTCCGCCAAATCAAAAATCTTCTGCATCATTTTACCTGTGTAAATCGGATCAAGCGGCACCTGATATTCGTTATAAAACCAATTTATAAAACGGACATTCTCATCAGATATTTTTCCATATCGGTGTTCATCAGCATCAATTAATTCAAAATTCTTTCTTCTGCTCCATTCCGAGATTGTGTTCTCCAACGAATTATCCTTCACAACTTTGATTCCAATCACATTTTGATGTTCTTCTGCAAACCTGGAAATCCCGGCAATTGTTCCTCCGGTTCCAACAGCCGTGCAAAGATAATCAAAATCTTTGGTGTCATTTCCCAACATATATTGAACACCTTTCACCGCCATTTCATTACTTCCGCCTTCAGGAATTATCAATGAATTAGGATATTGTTCCAAAAATTTTTGGGTTAATTGCTCCTTGTTTTGATAATCTTCCCTTGAAACAAAAAAGAATTGCATTCCGTTTTTGGAAGCTTCGGAAAGTGTGGGATTGTCTTGCCAATTATTTTTTAATTCATTTCCCCGGATAATTCCGATCGTTGGAATCCCGAATTCTTTCCCAAAAGCAGAGACCGATGCAATATGATTTGAAAATGCACCTCCAAAAGTAATTAATAAAGGATTTTCCGGTTTCGATTCCATGTATTGATTGACATTGAACAATAGTTTCCAGAATTTGTTACCGGAAATGGTGGGATGAATCAAATCTTCTCTTTTAATGAAAATCCTGACATCAAAACCGGTTTTGATTTCAACAATAGGGATTTTATGTTCCGGAATCTGAAGCATCTTCAAAAGTAAATATTTCTAATGAAAGCTCATATGATAAAACTTATTTTATAAAAATATTAACCACCGAATCTCTTGCGCCCCGACCTGAGTGAAGCTCTTTTTCTGTTATTGCGTTTGTACAAATGTTCTTCAGATGGCTTCACCTTGTTCGCAATGACAGAAAAAAGCGGGAACGGAGGGCGGATAAAGGCGCCCAAATAAAAAATCCACCGAAAATTGGTGGATTTAGAGTATATAATTAATGAAAATTATTTTGTTCTTTCGATGATTTTTTTCACTGCTTTTATCACAGCTTCAGAATCGATTTGATACTTTTTCATCAATTCAGACGGCGTTCCGGATTCTCCAAAAGTATCATGAACCGCAACAAACTCCTGAGGTGTAGGTCTTCTTCTGGATAGCATACCGGCAACAGATTCTCCTAAACCTCCAAGATAGTTATGCTCTTCTGCAGAAACCAATTTTCCGGTTTTTTCTACAGATTTCAGAATGATCTCTTCATCCAAAGGCTTGATAGTGTGGATATTGATAATCTCACAAGAGATACCTTCTTTTTCCAGTTCATCGGCAGCCAACAAAGATTCCCAAACCAAATGTCCGGTTGCAACAATCGTTACATCTGTTCCTTCCTGCAAAAGAATTCCTTTCCCAATCTCGAAAGGCATATCTTCCGGAATAAAAACAGGGACTACCGGGCGTCCAAATCTAAGATAAACAGGACCTTCGTGTGCGGCGGCAGCTAATGTTGCAGCTTTGGTCTGATTGTAATCACAAGGATTGATTACCGTCATTCCCGGCAGCATTTTCATCATCCCGATATCTTCCAGAACCTGGTGCGTTGCGCCATCCTCACCCAAAGTTACCCCTGCGTGGGAAGCAGCAATTTTCACATTCTTGTTGGAATAAGCAATCGATTGACGGATCTGGTCGTAAACTCTGGAAGTTGCAAAGTTGGCAAATGTTCCTGCGAAAGGAATTTTTCCATTGATAGTCAAACCGGCTGCCATTCCCATCATATTGGCTTCTGCAATACCCGTCTGGAAGAATCTTTCCGGCGCTTTTTCTATGAATTTCTCCATTTTAAGCGAACCAATTAAATCTGCACAAAGTGCTACAACATTTGGATTGGTGTCTGCCAATTCTGCCAAACCAGCTCCAAAACCTGACCGAGTATCTTTTTTTTCTGTGTATGTATATTTCATTTTGTTATAATTGATGGATGATAGTGATAAATGATCTATGTGTTAATGACAATAATCATTTCATCATTAATAATTAATAATTCATCATTGATAATTAATAATCAGCTGGTGCTTCCAAATACAGTTGTTTGAAAGCCGTCTCTAACTGTTCATCGTTAGGCGCTTTTCCGTGCCAAGCATGGCTACCAACCATAAAATCCACGCCACTTCCCATCTCTGTATGAAGAAGGATAGCAACAGGTTTACCATTGCCTGTTTCTGATTTTGCTTTCTTAAGAATAGCAATTACAGCTTCAAGGTCGTTACCGTTTTTCTCTTCCAAAACCAACCAACCGAAAGCTTCCAACTTAGCGTGTAGATCACCTAAAGATAAAACATCATCTGTATCACCGTCAATCTGTCTTCCGTTATAATCTATTGTTGAAATAATATTATCTACTTTTTTAGCCGCAGCATACATAAAAGCTTCCCAAACTTGTCCTTCCTGTAATTCGCCATCGCCATGAAGTGTATAAACCAGCGCTTCATCTTTATCCAGTTTTTTACCCTGAGCTGCTCCTAAAGCCACCGATAAACCTTGTCCTAATGAACCAGAAGCTACTCTTACACCAGGTAAACCTTCATGCGTAGTGGGATGACCTTGTAATCTTGAATTCAGTTTTCTGAATGTTGCCAATTCCGGAATCGGGAAAAATCCGAATCTTGCCAATGTACTATAAAACACGGGAGAAATATGCCCGTTTGAAAGGAAAAATAAATCTTCATTCTTACCTTCCATTGTGAAAGGAAGTTTATAGTTCATAATTTCCCCATACAGTGCTACAAAATACTCTGTACAACCAAGGGATCCACCGGGATGACCACTGTTAACAGCGTGAACCATTCTCAGAATATCTCTTCTGATCTGCGTTGAAAGGCTTTTCAGCTCTTCGATTGATTTGCTCATTATGTTAGATTTGCTTTCTTGCGAAAATACGACTTTTTGATGACCTCCAAAAATCTACTCTTATAAAAGTTGCACAAAAAAAACCGCTCAGCATTGAGCGGTTAATTATCATTTTTAAAAAATTATTTACCGAATGTGTATGCATAGCCCAAATTAATTGAGCTAATTGTTGATCCATTTTTAGAAACCCCTGCATAACCTAAATTAACTTGGCTAGGCCCAAAATGATAAGCCGCCTTTGGTTGATAATAAAACCCTCCATCACTTTCGCCATTAGCAAAAAGAAAACCATATCCAAGATCAACTCCTAAGCTAAATTGTGGTGTAAACATATACTGAGCAGAAGCAGCAACAGGAACAAGACTTAATGTATCATACTTAACATCTCCGATATATGGATATGTTACAGTTTTTCCTAACCAAGCTGAATAACCTGTAGCAATACCTAAATTAAATTCGGCAGCAACCGGCCATCTGTAAGCACCATCAACACCAAGTGTAAAAGACGAAACATCGCTTGCATCACCAACCGGTAGACCAACGTGAGCTCCAAGAGTAAAACCTGATTGCGCATTTGATAATCCAAAAACTGCAATAGCAGCCATTAAAATCAATTTTTTCATAGTTGTAATTTTAAAGATTGTTATTAATTGTTAAATTAACTTAAAACATTGCTAAATTAATATTTTTTCTCAAACTTCAAAATAAAAATAAAAAACTTGATTAAACCTAAAAACCAATAAAAAACTCCAGCCTAAAGACTGGAGTTTTTTTTAATGTATATTCAATTGTTATTTCAAATAAAAATTATATCCTACGATCACTGCACCTACCGATTCTTTCCCTACGACAGGACGATCATCGTAATATCCTCTGTCATACTTACCCGAGATACTTTGGTAGCCAAGATATAGCTCACCAGTAGGCATGTTATACATGAACTTTGGTAAAGCGTACAATCCGCCGTTAACATTTGAATTAGTAGAAATACCATATCCTAAATCCAGACCTACAGCAATCGGCGCACCGCTGAAAGAGTATTTACCGGAAACAGCTACGGGAATAAATCCAAAGTCATCTCCTTTTATACTTCCACCAGGATAATTGTAACTTTTACCAATAAAATGAGAATATCCTGTGGCAACTCCCAAATCGAAACCTTTTGCAATGTTCCATCTGTAAGCCGCATCAAGTCCTAATGTAAAGGGTGAATTACCTGTAGTCGGAGCTCCGATATGTGCTCCTAATTTAAATCCTTCCTGGGCATTAGAAAATCCAAAAACTGCAATAGCAGCTAGTAACAAAAACTTTTTCATAGTTTCAAAATTTTAAATTTTTCAAACTAATATTACCAAGTTTTATACCAAAACAAAAATTCTACTTTTTCTCACTGTTATTATAGGCTACAATGATTTTTTTAACAACAGGATGTCTTACAACATCTTCTTCTGTAAGATATACAAAGCCTATCTCGTTGATATCCTTCAGGATGCTCATCGATTCTTTGAGACCGGACTGTTGCTTTGGTGGCAAATCAATCTGACTTGGGTCACCAGTGATAATGAATTTGGCGTTCATTCCCATTCTTGTCAGGAACATTTTCATTTGAGAATGTGTAGTGTTTTGGGCTTCGTCCAGAATTACAAATGCCTCATCCAGAGTCCTGCCTCTCATAAAAGCCAATGGTGCAACTTCGATTACTTTCTTTTCCATATAGCCTTCCAATTTTTCGTGCGGAATCATATCTCGAAGTGCATCATATAATGGCTGCAAATACGGGTCTAATTTTTCCTTAAGATCACCAGGAAGAAAACCAAGACTTTCGCCCGCTTCTACCGCTGGTCTTGTTAAAATAATTCTTTTAACTTCTTTATCCCGAAGTGCTCTTACCGCTAAGGCAACACTAGTATAAGTTTTTCCTGTTCCGGCCGGACCAATTGCAAAAACCATATCCTTCTTTTCAGAAACCTGAACCAATTTCTTAAGATTAGTTGTTTTTGCTTTGATAGCTTTTCCATTAACACCTTTCACAATGATGTCCTGATCGAACACCAATTGTTTTTCGGAATCGTCTTTTAATTTCAAAATCGATTCGAGCTGCTTGATTTCTATAGAATTGTGCTTAGAGATGTAAGCCGTAATATCGTCTAATTTTTGTTTTAAAAGGTCTAGCGTTTCTCTGTTTCCCATTGCAAAGATGAAGTTGTCTCTGCCAGTGATCTTAAGGGTTGGAAAGCTGGATTTTATCAGATTGAAGTTCTGATTCTGAACACCGTAAAATGTTTTGGTGTTGATATCTTCCAGTTCATAATTGATTTCGAACATAAATAATATTAGTAGTTAATCTAACAAATATATGAATTGATTTGACATCTTATGCCTCTTTAAAAATTGAATTATATTAAATTTGCAACAAATCTTATCAAATGTCAGTCATTACTCTCACTTCAGATTACGGACTTGTGGATCATCGTGTTGCAAGCATCAAAGGTAAAATACTCAGCTGGAGCGAGGATGTAAAAGTAGTTGACATCACTCACAATATAATGGCTTACAATCTTTTGCAAACAGCCTATATTGTGAGAAATGCTTATAAATTTTTCCCGGAAGGCAGTATCCATATTATTTCCGTTGACAGCTTTCATCATAGATCAAGAAAAAATATCATCACCAAAATTGACGGTCATTATTTTATTTCCGCGGATAACGGAATCATTAATCTGATGTTTTTCGATATAAAACCGGAAGCTATCTATGAGATCACCCTGAATAACAGATTCGATGATAAAGTCTCTTTTCCTTCGACCGACATTTTTGTTCCTGCGGCAATGCATATCTACAAAGGTGGATTGCCAGAGGTGATTGGAAGAAAAATTAAGACAATAAAAGATATTTCTTTCCCTAAGGCCATTTATAACGAAGCTGAAAAAATGATTGTGGGTGAAGTGATGTATATCGATAATTTTGGAAATGTCGTTTCCAATATCAGTCGGAAATTCTTCGAAAAGTATGCAGCAATTAATGGAGAATTTACAGTAAAGTTTCGAAATATTGTTTTGACGAAAATTATGGAACAATACACCGATGTTGTAACTGACTGGAACAGGGAACAGGAATTCCATGGAAAATCATCAGTCATCTTCAATGATGCGGATCTGCTGGAAATCACCATCTATAAAGGCAGTGTCCTGAATGGTGCTTCTACCCTTTTTGGGATGAATACAGGAGAAAAAATCTATGTAGAATTTGTATAAAAAGTATCTTTGCAAAAAATCCGTAGATGCTTTACACGATTATCAAGGCAATTCATATTATTTTTATGGTAAGTTACTTTGCCGGGATTTTCTATCTCGTGAGATTGTTTGTTTATTATAAGGACACTGATGAATTCGATGAAATAAAACAGCGGATTCTCAGAAATCAATACACTTTTATGGCAGTCAGACTTTGGAATATCATTACTGTTCCGGCAGGGATTCTGATGTTATTAAGCGGATTGACGATGATTTATCTGAATTTTGGATTAATGAAAACACCTTGGTTTCATCTAAAACTGACATTTCTAGTTGGGCTCGGGATTTATCATTTCTGGTGCTGGAAACGCGTTAGGGAACTGAAAAACCTCAACGGAAACACGCTCTCAATCACGAATATCAAGCTTAGGCAATTCAACGAGATTGCAACCTTTATTTTATTCGCAGTTGTTTTTACAGTAATTCTCAAATATTCCGTTATACAATATTGGTGGCAGTTATTACTCGGGTTTTTCGGAATCATTATTCTGATAACGTCAATTGTAAAAATTGTCAACAGAAACAAGAAAAAATAAAACTATCAACTACAAACCATCAACTGACAACTAAATTATGATAGCAATATTCAAAAAAGAACTTTGGAATTTTTTCGGAAACTGGAGCGCGTGGATTATCATCGCTGCTTTCAGTATTATTTCCGCATTATTCCTGTTCTTCTTCGAGAACAATTTTAATATTTTCGAGATTGGAAGTGCAACCTTGCAAAGTTTCTTTGTGCTTTCACCTTGGCTTTTTATGTTCATCATTCCGGCAATCAGTATGAGAACTTTAGCTGAGGAAGAACAATCCGGAACCTTGTTTTGGTTGTTTTCTCAACCTGTAAAAATTACCGAAATCGTTGGCGGAAAATTCCTTTCCGTTTGGTTGGTTGGCATTTTATGTTTGTTGCCGTCATTGGTTTATTATTACACGGTTTATGTTTTGGGTGTTCCAGAAGGTAATATCGATGGAAGTATGACTTTTGGAAGTTATATCGGTTTGACTATTTTGATTGCTGCTTTTTCCGCAGTTGGGATTTTAGCTTCCTCGTTGTCATCGAACCAAATTATGGCTTATCTGTTGGGTGTTTTCCTTTGTTTTATTCTTTATTTTGGGATTGAGCAATTGGCGAGTTACAAATTGTTGGGAAGCGCAGATTATATTTTGCAGAATATCGGATTTTATCAACATTTTCTAGCTTTTACAAGAGGTCAAATTGACACAAGAGACGTTTGCTACTTTCTTTTCGTTATATTTTTGGGATTGGGATTGGCAAGTTGGTTTGTCTGGAAAAAGAAATAAAAATAAAAACATTCAACAGCAAGTATTAATAACTCAACGATGAGTAAAAAAGATACAATTTTGAGTAAAAAAGACTCATCGATGAGTAAAATCACTCTCCGATGAATAAAAAACACTCATCGAAGAATAAAAAACACTCATCGACGAGTAAAATCACTCAACGGAGTGTATAAAAGATTCAAAATTGAGCATCAAATACTTAAATGACAACTAAAAACTGTCAACTAAATAAAGATGAATAAAAAAAATAAAATCACTTTGATTATCATAGCTGTTCTCCTGATCATCGGGATGAGCGGCATCGTTTATAAACGCTTCGATCTGACGGCGGAAAAACGCTATACACTTTCTGATTCCACCATTAAAGTTTTGGAGCAGGTGAAAAAACCAATGACGATTGAGGTTTATCTGGAAGGCGATTTTCCGGCTTCTTTTAAGCAACTTTCGAATGAAACCAAATTTATGCTGGACGAATTCAGAAAAATCAATCCAAAAATCGATTACAAATTCCGTGACCCGATTGCTGAGAAAATCCCACAGGATACATTGAAAGGAATGGGAATGCAACCTTCGATTTTGCCTGATATGAAAGACGGAAAAATCTCTGAAATCGTTATGTTTCCTTACGCCGCCATCAAATATAATGGTTATGGAACTTCTGTTCCATTGATTGTCCAACAATCCGGAATTGATGCGGCGACACAACTCAGCAAATCGATTGAAAATCTTGAATATAACTTCGCTTCCACTATCAAAGGAATGACGGAAGAAACGGCGAAGAATATTGGTTTCTTGGTGAACCAGCAAGAATTGAGTCCGGATGAATTCCGTGGATTTTTGGATTTGGCAATGGAGAATTACAACATTGGACCGGTAATTCCGGAAAACAAAACCGAATTATCTATGGCTGATGTTCCAAAACTGAAACAAATGGACGCTCTGGTTATTGCAAAACCAAGAAAAGCTTTTACTGATAATGAAAAAGTGATTCTCGACCAATACATTATGAATGGCGGAAAAACACTTTGGATGATTGATGCAGTCAATGCTGAAATGGACACCCTTTTCCAAGCCAAGAAAATAATGGCTTACCCGATTGACCTTAATCTGACAGATTTTATGTTCAATTATGGACTGAGAATCAATCCAGCTTTGACCAAGGATATGAAAAAATCAGCGTTGGTAAGAATTGTTTCTGGTGAAGTTGCCGGTAATCCACAGTATAGCAGTTTCCTTTGGCCTTATTTCCCTTTAGGAATCGCTGAAACCAAAAATCCGATTACGAAGAACATCAATCCTGTAAAATTCGAGTTTCCAACTTCGATTGATACGCTGGGAAGGCCAAATATCAAAACCAAAGTTCTTTTCGAATCCAGCGAAAGAACCACTAGCAAAACTGTTCCGAATTATGTTGCCCTTTCGGAAATCGTAAGAACAGATAGCATCGGCGAAATGGAACGCCCAACTCCACCGAAGATTTTTGCAGTGGCTTTGGAAGGGAAATTCAAATCTGCATATGCGACAAGAAGCGAGAAGAATTCTTACCCGGGATTTAAAGCGCAAAGTCCTGAGAATAAAATGCTCGTAATTGCTGACGGAGATATTGCCAGAAATCAAATCTGGAAAGGACAACCTCTTCCTCTGGGTGAAGATTTGCTGACCAAAGAACATTACGGCAACGCACAATTTTTGAGAAATGCTTTGGATTACCTGTTAGACGACAGCAATATAATGGAACTAAGAGACAGAACAATTGAAGTGAGATTGCTCGACAGACAAAGAATTGATTCAGAAAAATCCGACTGGCAATGGTTCAATCTGCTTCTACCTTTGGGAATTTTAGGAGTTTTGGGAGCTGGATTTTATTTCTTGAGAAAGAAGATGTTTTCTTAATGTATGTTTAAAATTAAATAATTGAACCACAAAAGTCACAAAAGAAAATCAAGTACAGAAAATTTGTAAAAGAGCAAAAAAGATAATTTAAATAATATGTTCTTTTTTGAAAATTTGAAAAATTTAAAAAGATGATAGCTTTTGTTACTTTTGTGGTTTAGAAGAAATTTTTAAAAAATGAAAAACCTTTTACTAGCTTTAATTTCGGGTGTTTTGTTAGCCATTTCGTGGCCTACTTACGGTATTCCGTTTTTTATATTTTTTGCCTGGGTTCCGCTTCTGATGATGGAACATAACATTGCAAAATTCAGCAATATCAAAAAGAAAAGCTTGGCGGTTTTTGGTTTTTCCTATCTTACTTTTTTGATTTGGAATTGGGTTACAACGGGTTGGCTTTACAACTCGCAATTACCTGACGGAAGCAAATCTCTTTTGGCAGTTCTGTTTCCTGTATTAACCAATTCATTTTTTATGGCTTTGGTTTTCCTGGCTTATCATTTTTATAAGAAAAGTCAGGGAACCTATTTCGGATTGGTCTTTTTTGTAGCGATTTGGATGGCTTTTGAGAAGCTTCATCTCGTTTGGGAATTTACCTGGCCTTGGCTGAATTTCGGAAATGTCTTTGCAGAATATCATCAGTTTGTTCAGTGGTATGATACTTTGGGTGCAACAGGCGGAAGCTTCTGGATTCTGATTTGTAATGTTTTGGTATTTTATACGATAAGAATTTGGGAAGCTGGAAGAATCAGAAAATCTTTGATTAAAAATGTTTTGATGACAGCAGGTTTTATCATTCTTCCAATGGTCATTTCTTTGGTTAAATATTATAATTATTCAGTAAAACCAATCGGAACAATTAATGTTACAATGCTTCAGCCAGCGTTGGATCCTTATACCGAAAAATATCAAAAAGACAGTTTGACGATTGAAAGTGATTTGCTGAAATTGGCTACAGAAAATTCGGTTTTACAAAGCGATAAAAAATCAAAAATCGATTTATATCTTGCTCCGGAAACTTCACTCCCGGGAATTGGTGGTTTCAGCGAAAGAGGTTTTAATAATAGTTTGTTGATTAATAATATCAAAGGTTTTCTTTCCCAACATCCGAAATCTGTTTTCTCTGGCGGAATTTCCAGCTATTATGTTTATAGAGAAGACGAAGAAAAACCTGCAACAGCAAGTTATCTCGACAGACAAGGCATTTGGGTGGACGAATATAATTCTGCAATCCAAATCATCCCGAATCAGCAACCGGAAATATATCACAAAGCAATGCTCGTTCCCGGCGTTGAGATTTTTCCTTATATCAATTTCTTCAAACCAATTTTAGGAGATGTAATGTTGGATTTGGGAGGAACAACACGTTCTCTTGGAATTTCCAACGAACGAAAAGTTTTTGCCAATCCTTACAACAAATCTGTAATTGCGCCAATCATTTGCTACGAAAGTATTTATGGAGAATTCGTGACTGATTATGTCAAAAAAGGAGCAAATCTTCTGACTATTGTAACTAATGATTCCTGGTGGGGATATTCGCAAGGACATAAGCAATTGCTGGTTTATGCAAAACTTCGGGCAATAGAAACCAGACGCGAAATTGCAAGAGCAGCGAATAGTGGAACAAGTGCTCACATCAATTCCCGAGGCGATATTGTAGACGAATTACCTTACGGCGCAAAAGGCGCATTAACCGCAAAAGTCAATCTGATTGACAAAGAAACGTTTTATACCAAAAGCGGCGATTTCCTTTCCAGAATTTGTCTTTTTGTGATTGGAGCACTGTTGCTTTTTATCCCTGGAAGAAAGTATTTGACGAGAAAGAAATAAGTTTGAGCGTTTGAGTGTTTGAGTGTGAGAGTTACTTTTAAACCCTAACGCCCTAAAACTCTCTGACTCTTAAACTCAAAGATTCGGCAAATACCTTTCCTTAATAATATTCAAATGATGAATGTTGTGACCGACGGTTAATTTCCCGATGGTTTCCACTTTGATGTCATTTCCATTTACAATTCCAATCAATTGAAGTGCTTCTTCGGGAAGATTTTTAAAGAATTTAATTGATAATTTTCTGGTTAATTTAAATTCTTTAATCAGGCTTTTCAAAGTCCTGCTGTCTGCATAAGAATTATCTGCCCAAGCTTCTTCATCAAATCCCGAAACCAAAGACTGATCTTTTCTGGAAAATCTCAATGCCCGATAAGCAAATACTTTTTCTGTATCGATAAGATGTTGCAACAATGTTTTCAAACTCCACTTTCCTTCTGCATAAGCGTAATTACCTTGTTCCTCGGAAAGCGACTCATAGATTTGTAAAGTTTCATCAGAAGCAATTTTCAATTCTTCAATCCATTGCTCAGAGGGAACCAAATCCAGATAGCGCTGTATATATTTCTCGAATTCTGTCATCGTTTAGTTGATTGTTCTTGGTTGATTGTTGATAGGTTTATCAGATTGGGAAACGTTGTCAGGCTGAGGCTCTCGAAGCCTTTCAATATTAATAGAATCAATAATCATTTATTATTCATCATTTATTTATGAATCCACTTCCCACTCATAAAAATTCACGTCATCATATTTTTTGAAACCCACACTTGGATATAATTGGTTGCCAATCCTATTTTCTTTCCCTGTTTCTAGATACATTCCGCAAGAGTTTGATGTTCTGCAAAGTTCTTTCGCCCTTTCTATCAAAGCTTTTGAAAAACCTTTTCCACGGGAATTCGAATTAACATACAGGTCGTTTAATAGCCAGTAACGTTTCATTCTTGTTGATGAAAAAAGCGGATACAATTGCGTGAACCCCACCAATTTTCTTTCATCTTCAGCTACGAAAATCTCTGAATCTTTTTTCTCCAGTCTTTCAGATAAAAATTGCTGGGCTGCGGATAAATCAGACGTTTTATGATAGAACATTCTATATTCATCAAACAATTGTGAAAGCTGAACCAAATCGCCCTGAGTCGCTTTTCTGATATTATTCTTCATCTTCATATTGCTCCAGATAATAAGTAAATGTAAACCCTTCAACCTCATCTTCTGCGTCCTCCAAAGTCGTGAGCAAGTCTTCAAATAATTCCAATTGTTCAACGCTCATATTCACAAATTCGAGATGAAGCGGCATTTCCAGTTCTCCCGAAATCACATCAAACAATGCGTCCAGATTGTCACCAAAATATTCCGGCAATTTCAATTTTGATTTCAGTTGTTCGTAAAAGTCTTCATAATCGCCAATGTCGACGAAATCTATATATATTTCTTTCATTCTAAGTTGATAGTTGTTGGTTGATAGTTGATGGTTGTCAGGCTGAAGCTCTCGAAGCCTTCCCTATTTTTATTGTTTCTCAAACGATTGATAATGATTTTTCGTGAGCCAAACATCGCCATTTTTAGTAAAGACAATTCGGTCTGCTCCACGGTTTCCGCAATCGTAATTAACATCTGCTTCGTAGTATTGTTCGCCTTTTGGCAATTGCTTTTCACGATTACTGAATTTATCTCCACCAATTGCTTTTCCTGGCAAAACCTCACAGAGATTACCTTTGGAAGGATTCCAGCCTTGGCTTTTTGCTTCAGATTTTGTGATGTAAAAATCGGGTAATTTGTGATTGGATTTTATGTAAGCAACCACTTTGTCATCGTGTGTTAATTCTTCTATCGAATTATCGTTGGACTGATTTTGATATTTTTTTTCAGGTTTTTTAGGCGAATCAGAATCTTCTTTTCCTGATTCATTATAATTATCTATATGCGTAGTTTCCTGAGCATGTTGATTTCTCTTCTCAATTTTATAATTTGAAATCAGATACATTGTCAATATTCCGGCGAATGCTCCGATGAGAAAGAAAAACAGGGTTTTCAGTTTTGGATTCATTGTGAAAAATTTCTATGCTAAAATAATGAAAACCTCGATTCTTAAAGAAGAAAAAACAAATTTTAAAAAAAAATTGTGCTTAACCTAATTTTTCTATATTTGGGCACAAAGATAAAAATATGGAAACCCAAACTATGGATAACTTAAAAATGATAGCCGAAACGGCCAAAGATTTCGCTGAAAAAAATATTCGCCCCAACATTATGGATTGGGACGAGAGCCAGACTTTTCCAGTAGAATTGTTTCATCAATTGGGAGAATTGGGCTTCATGGGAATTGTAATTCCCGAAGAATATGGCGGTTCTGGTCTTGGTTATCAGGAATATGTGACCATTTTGGACGAGATTTCCCAGGTTGATCCTTCTATCGGATTATCCGTTGCAGCGCACAACTCACTTTGCACCAATCACATTTATGAATTCGGGAATGAAGAGCAGAGAAAAAAATGGCTTCCTAAACTAGCTTCTGGAAAAGTAATCGGTGCTTGGGGATTGACAGAACACAACACAGGTTCTGACTCTGGCGGAATGTCCACCACAGCTGTAAAAGACGGAGATGATTGGATTATCAACGGTGCAAAAAACTTTATCACACACGCTATTTCCGGAGACATTGCCGTTGTAATGACAAGAACAGGAGAAAAAGGGGCAAAAAATAACTCTACCGCTTTTGTTTTGGAAAAAGGAATGGCTGGTTTTACTTCCGGGAAAAAAGAAAACAAATTAGGAATGCGTGCTTCCGAAACTGCAGAATTGATTTTCGATAATGTTCGCGTTTCGGACTCTCACAGATTGGGCGAAGTTGGAAGCGGTTTCAAACAGGCAATGAAGATTTTGGATGGCGGTCGTATTTCTATCGCAGCTTTGAGTTTGGGAATTGCAAGAGGTGCTTACAAAGCAGCTCTTAAATACGCTCAGGAAAGACATCAGTTCGGAAAATCGATTTCAAGTTTTCAGGCGGTTAACTTTATGTTAGCTGATATGGCAACAGAAATTGATGCTTCAGAATTACTAATCAGAAGAGCATCTGACCTGAAAAATGCCAAACAAAAAATGACACGCGAAGGCGCAATGGCAAAATTGTATGCTTCTGAAGCTTGCGTTAGGATTTCTAATAATGCGGTTCAAATCTTCGGTGGTTATGGTTACACGAAAGATTTCCCGGTTGAAAAATTCTACAGAGATTCTAAATTGTGTACGATTGGCGAAGGAACTTCTGAAATCCAAAGATTAGTGATTGGAAGAGATATTACAAGTTAATTATAAACCTTAATTTTAAAATAAATACAAATGATTAAACAAGCACTATTAGGTGAGTTTCTGCACGAAGCAGAAAGCACAAGAAAACTTTTGAAAGCAATTCCGGACAGCGCTTTAGACTGGAAACCGTCTGAAAAGAATTGGACGACCGCAGAATTGGCTTCTCATATTGCCGAAGTCTATAATTGGTACGAAGTCACCTTCAATCAGGACGTTTTTGATATGGGAACATACCAATACGACAAAGGCGACATATCCAAATCTGGAAATATTGTTGCCAAATTTGAAGAGAACTTTAAATTAGCCCAAAAAGCGATTGAAAATTCCAACGAAGCAGCTTATATGAATGAATGGAAAATGCAGGCTGGAGGAAAAGATATTTTTCCACCAATGCCAAAAATTCAGGTCATAAGAGGTTTCCTTTACAACCATCTTTATCATCACAGAGGTGAGCTGATTGTTTATCTGAGAGCAACCGGAAACAATGTTCCCGGATTATATGGTCCAACTGCGGATGATAAGTTTTAAAGATTTGAATCCTGATATTATTTCATACAATCAAAATTTTGAATCTGAAGATAAAAAGATTGCAGATATACTTTCCGAAGAAATCTGCAAACATTTTCCAGAAGCAGAGAATAAAATCTGGCACGCTCATCCTGTTTGGTTTCTCGATGAAAATCCAATTGTTGGTTACAGCAAACAAAAGAAAGGAATTCGATTGATGTTTTGGAGTGGAAAAGATTTTGATGAAGAAAAGCTCAGTGTAGAAGGCAAAAAATTTCAGGATGCTTCTATTTTTTATAATGATTGGAATGAAATTAATAAAGAAGATTTAAAACGCTGGTTGGAAAAATCCGGAAAAATACAATGGGATTATAAAAATATTGTAACACGAAAAGGTGTGTTGGAACGATTGAAGTAATAAACATCAACTCAAAAATATTTTAATTTTATTAAATGCTGTCTCCTTGGACAGCATTTTTTATATTTGTTAAAATTTTAGAAAATAATGGATAAATTAGATAGCCTGAATCAGGTAGCCGAATTTCACAAAACCTTCAACGCCCCAATTCTTGACACGCCGCAGATTCCTTCAAAAGAACGTGCAGATTTGAGAGTCAGTCTTTTGCAGGAGGAACTGGACGAGCTGAAAAAAGCCATCGAAGACAATGATTTGGTAGAAGTGGCCGATGCACTTTGTGATTTGCAGTATGTTTTGAGCGGTGCTGTTTTGGAGTTTGGCTTGGGAGAAAAATTTGTGGAATTGTTCAATGAAGTTCAGCGTTCTAATATGTCCAAAGCTTGTGACAACGAAGTTCAGGCTCAGGAAACTGTAGAATTTTATAAAGCCAAAGGAACCGATGCTTATTACGAAAAATCCGGCAACAAATACAATGTTCACAGGGTTGCAGACAACAAAGTTCTGAAGAACAAATATTACTCTGCAGCTGATTTGAAAGACATCATCAATAAGTAACCACAATAGACACAAAGATTTCACCAGGCTCACAAATGAAATTATTAAGTTTTGAAATTGTGCTCTTTGTGCAAAAACTTCGTGAACCTTGTGGTTAAAAAACAAAACATAATGAGAAAAATCTCAATATTATTAGGCATCATTGCCTTGACAACGGTTAATTCCTGTGCGGAAAGAGTGATTGTCAACCGAGAAGTAGAATCCAAAAATGACGGTAAAATGTTGTTGGGAACGCAGACGCTTGACCAGTTTAGAAAAGAGCCGTTCAAAACCTGGTTTGATGAAGAATATAACCGTTATCAGGTTGACCAAACGGGCTTAGCAGAACTAAAAAAAGAAAAACTCAATTCTTACAGTCTGGTAGTTTTTGTTGGAAGCTGGTGCGAAGACAGCCACAGAGAATTCCCAAGATTGATTAAGATTTTGGACGCGTTGAAATACAATACCGGCAAAATGCAGATCATCGCTGTGAATCGCAAAAAAGAATCCCCTGCTGGTGAAGAAGGATTGTATAATATCACGCGCGTTCCAACGATAATTGTCAAAAAATACGGCAAAGAAATCGGAAGGATTACAGAAATGCCGGAAACAGGCTATTTGGAAAGAGATTTGCTAAACATTCTGAAAAAAGATAATTCAAGTTTGTTTAAATAATAATTTGGGCAGCTTTATCCGCCTTCCACTCCCGCTACCTCGCCAAAGGCGGGTGAACTCCGTTCAAGTCGGGCTGAAACAATTCAACGTTTAAACATTGCTGATAAATTCTAAATCAATGAATAAATATACAGGTTTACTTTCCTTTATTTTTGGGATTATTCTCACGATTTTTGTTTTCTTGTCGTGGAGAAGCTGCAATAAAAAAGACGAAGCAGCTTTGGTCAATCAGGATTATTATCTGATTACGAATCAAATCCAGAAAATGAACAAAATGGTCGTTCTAGAACAGGATTTTTCTAGTTTTCAAACACATAAAAGTTCAGCAGCAAGTATCGCAGGATTCGATATTTTACCAAGAGAAATGGTTCTTTATACGACTGCAAAAGCTCAGGTTTCCTACGATTTGAAGAAAATGAAAATCGATGTGGACACGGTCAACAAAAAGGTTATTATTGATGAGCTGCCGCAGCCGGAAATTAAGATTTTCCCGGATGTGAAAATTCATTTTATGGATGATTATGCGGTTAATAGATTCAAACAAAGCGATATCAATGGCATTATGGAATCCGCTAAGAAAAATATAACAAAAAGCGTTAATCAGGAACAACTGAAGCAAGAAAGCAAAAAACAACTGAAAGAAAATCTTAACGAAATTTTTATTTTGGCAAAAGCCTTGCATTATTCGATAGAAGACAAAACAAACACGTTCTCTTCTAAAGAATTATAAAAAATTACCGTTATGAATCCTGATAAAAAGACTGAAAACAACAATTCTGCCGAGAACAAAAAGCAGAATGAAGATTTCAAAAATATCCCTGCTGCATCTGACAAAAAAAATCCACCTGACATCGACAAAAATGATGTGGATAAAAGTTCGAAAATTAATAAGGACGGAAAAACAGACAACACCGATGAATAACAAGATTCGGAAAAAACGCAAGTAATCCTTTCAAAATTTGAAAGGATTTTCTTTTTTGTTTAAGAAATAAAGCTTACATTTAATACTGAAAATCAAAAGTTTATTAATTATAGTTTTCACTGTGTTTTAAAGTTCTGTTTCACCAAAAATCATCAGTTATGTCTTATCTTGTCATAGGGCTTTTCCCAAATCAGGTGGAAGTTGACAAAGTCCTCTCAAAATTAGAAAGCGCAGGTTACTACGATTATAGTATTTCTCATTCCGAAAAAGAAATCCTTAATGACGTAGATATAGAAAAGAAAAACGGCTTCTGGAATTGGTTATTTGATGACAATCATCTTGACAGAGCCCGTTTCGAATACGCAAGTATCGACCACAACACGATAACCGTTCATCTGAAAACGGAACAGGACGCCCACATCGTAAGAGATATTCTTGACAACAATGGCGCAGTGAATGTTGAAGAAAAAACTCAGGATTATATGACTGAAAATTACTCTATTTTTCCTAAGGAATATGTGATTTCTGAAAGTAAAAATGCAAAAATCATCGCAAAGGCAAAAAACAATCTGTTTTTCACCAACAATAGAAGGCATCATCTGCACGAAAATTGGATTGCCGAAGAACCCGACGGATTGGGTTTTAAAATTAATTAAACTATTATTCCAAACTAACGGTTTTTTAAAATTTGTATAGCCTTCTAATTTTTGGAAGGCTTTTTCATATAGAAATCAGGGGTTTTAACCCAAGACATTTTAGGTTTAATTATTAAAAATTTGTTAAAATCTATTCAATCTACTTTTCTGCCACAATTTTTGTTTGGTTTAGACAAATATGTTTAACACCAAAAAATATTATTATGTCTTACACTGTTTTTGGACTATTCCCCAATGAAAAGGAATGCAATGAGGTCCTTACCAAATTAGAAAATGCGGGATTTTATGATTATACGATCTCTCATACAGAAAAAGAAGCACTGGAAAGTGTGGATAACAAGAAGAAAGGATTTTGGCATTGGCTTTTTGACAACAGCACTTTGGAACAAGACCGTTACGAATACGCTAGCGTTGATAGTGATACCGTAACAGTTTATGTTGACAACGAAGATGATGCAAACGCTGTGAAAAACATTTTGGATGAAAACGGCGCCATCGACATCGAAGAAAAAACCAGAGATTATATCTCGGGAAAGTACGCAGACACCCACCACGAATATCCGATCTCCGACAGCAAAAGAGCAAGAATTATCGCTAAGGCTAAAAATGATCTATACTTCACAGACGAGAGGCAGGCGGCTTACGCTCCGGAAAAAGGGATGTCTGACGAGATGGATTCGCAAGGTAAAAAAGATTAAAAACCATACATCCTGATATATAACTTTACATAGTGATAAGGACTGAGATTTTTCAGTCCTTATTTTTTGTAATTAATTAACTTAAATGCAAATTATCTCGTGTCCTATTTCCTGAAATTTCGTAAATTTGCAAACATTATTTTTAAACCATTATGCTAAAAATTACACTTCCTGATGGCAGCATCAGAGAATATGAAGGAGCAGTTACTCCACTACAAGTTGCGCAAAGTATAAGTGACGGTTTGGCAAGAAACACGATTTCTGCTATCGTAAACGGACAACAGACAGAAGTAGAAACCACGATAACGGAGGATTCTACAGTGCAGCTTTTGACGTGGAATGACGATATGGGAAAAAAAGCATTCTGGCATTCATCCGCTCACTTATTGGCTCAGGCAATTATGGAGTTTTATCCTAACGCCAAGTTGACAATCGGGCCTGCAATCGCTAACGGATTCTATTATGATGTGGATTTCGGAGGAGAGCCTTTGTCTGAAAAAGACTTTGAGAAATTAGAAAAGAAAATCTTAGAAAACGCTAAGAAAAATTCTACTTTCAACCTGCGTGAAGTTTCTAAAGCAGAAGCTTTGAAGGAATATGCAGACAATCCTTTCAAAACTGAATTGATTGAAAATCTGACTGATGGCGAAATCACTTTCGTAACGCACGACAACTTCACAGACCTTTGTAGAGGTGGTCACATACCATCAACAGGAATTGTGAAAGCTGTGAAGATTCTTAATGCAGCCGGAGCTTACTGGAGAGGCGATGAGAAAAATCCCCAGTTGACAAGGGTTTACGGGATTTCTTTCCCTAAACAAAAAGAATTAGCTGAATATCTCGAAAAACTTGAGGAAGCTAAAAGAAGAGATCACAGAAAGCTTGGTAAAGAATTAGGCATTTTTGCATTTTCTGAAAAAGTAGGTGCAGGTCTTCCACTTTGGTTACCAAAAGGAGCAGCATTGAGAAAAAAATTAGAAAATTTCTTATCCGAAGCTCAGAAAAAACAAGGTTACGAATTCGTAATTTCTCCACATATAGGAGCTAAAGAATTGTATGTAACTTCGGGACACTGGGACAAATATGGAGCAGACAGCTTCCAGCCAATTAAAACACCTAACGAAGGAGAAGAGTTTTTGTTGAAACCAATGAACTGTCCTCACCACTGTGAGATTTACAAAGCACAACAATGGTCTTACAAAGACTTACCAAAACGTTATGCAGAATTCGGAACTGTTTACAGGTATGAGCAATCCGGAGAATTACACGGCTTGACAAGAGTTCGTGGATTTACCCAGGATGATGCCCACCTTTTTTGTACGCCAGACCAATTGTTACAGGAATTTGAAAAGGTAATTGACCTTGTGTTATATGTTTTTGGATCACTTGGATTTGCTGATTTTACAGCACAAATTTCATTGAGAGATCCTGACAACAGAGAAAAATATATCGGTTCCGATGAAAATTGGGAAAAAGCAGAAAATGCCATTGTTACAGCAGCAAAATCCAAAGGACTTAAGACTGTTACTGAATATGGCGAAGCGGCATTCTACGGTCCTAAGTTAGACTTTATGGTGAAAGATGCCCTAGGAAGAAGCTGGCAACTGGGAACAATCCAGGTTGATTACAATTTACCGGAGAGATTTGATCTTTGGTATAATGGCAACGATAACGAAAAGCATAGACCGGTAATGATCCACAGAGCGCCATTCGGTTCTATGGAGCGTTTCATTGCGATTCTAATTGAAAACACTGCAGGAGATTTTCCTCTTTGGCTGAGTCCTGAGCAATTCACAATCTTGCCTATTAGTGAAAAATATGCAGATTATGCAAAAAAAGTTTCACAATTATTAGAAAATCACGATATTTGCGGCTTAATAGACGATAGAAACGAGAAAACAGGCAAGAAAATTCGTGATGCCGAATTGAAAAAGCTACCATTTATGCTAATTGTAGGTGAGAACGAGGAAAGTAATGGTACAATTTCTGTTAGAAAAAGAGGCGAAGGTGACCTAGGAGAAATGAGCGTTGATGCGTTTATAACATACTTTAAACAACAGGCAAAACCAGATTTTGAATTAGGTGGAAACCAATAGAACCTTAGAACAAATATTAATTTTAAAATTTTAAAACCATAGCACTAAAAAGAAACAACAGCCGAGGTCCGATGAGACGCCCAGTCCAGGAAGACCTTCATCAAATCAATGATAAAATCCGAGCAAAAGAAGTACGTTTGGTTGGAGAAAATGTTGAACCCGGAGTTTATCCGTTGGCAAAAGCTTTAGAAATAGCAAGAGATCAGGAATTGGACCTTGTGGTTATTTCCGATAAGGCAGAACCTTATATCTCCCGTATCCTGGATTATAAAAAATTCTTGTACGAGCAAAAGAAAAAGCAGAAGGAATTAAAAGCCAAGCAAGTAAAAGTAGTTATAAAAGAAATCAGATTTGGACCTCAAACTGATGATCACGATTACGAATTCAAGAAAAAGCATGCTGAAAAATTCCTGGAAGAAGGCTCTAAACTGAAGACTTATGTATTCTTCAAAGGGCGTTCTATCATCTTCAAAGATCAGGGAGAAATTCTTCTTTTGAAGTTAGCTCAAGATCTAGAACACGTTGGAAAAGTTGACCAGCTTCCTAAGCTTGAAGGAAAAAGGATGATTATGATGATGAGTCCGAAAAAGCCTGCAAAATAAGATTACAGAATATCTTTATTCAATATATTAACCTCGAATTTAAATTTGAGGTTTTTGTTTTTTTACTTTGAACATTTTTTAGTAATTTTGCAAACTATTATTCCTAATTATCCTTAGGAAGTAAAAAGTGAATATTGATAACAAATTATAAAAAGCAGAACAATGCCAAAATTAAAAACGAAATCAGGTGCTAAAAAGCGTTTTGCTCTTACCGGAACTGGTAAGATCAAAAGAAAGAATGCTTTCAAAAGCCACATCTTGACAAAGAAAGAAACTAAGCAGAAGAGAAATCTGACGCAAACTTCTTATGTTGCTAATGTGGACACAAAAAGTGTTTTGAGACAATTAGCAATTAAGTAGTTTTTATAAATCTATATTCGGTTTATAAGAATTCGAAACAAATTCAACAATTTAACCCTGAAATGGAGCCACTAAGAGTAATGAAATAATTACCGCACATTTCAAAAAAACAATTAACATTATGCCAAGATCAGTAAATGCTGTAGCGTCCAGAGCGCGCAGAAAAAAAGTACTTAAGCAAGCTAAAGGTTTTTTCGGTAGAAGAAAAAATGTTTGGACTGTAGCTAAAAATGCGGTTGAAAAAGCAATGCAATATGCTTACCGCGGAAGAAAAGAGAAAAAAAGAAACTTCAGAAGCCTTTGGGTAACGCGTATCAACGCTGGTGCCAGAGAGCACGGGATGTCTTACTCTCAGTTTATGGGGGCTCTTAAGAAAAACAACATCGAGCTTAACAGAAAAGTTCTTGCAGACCTTGCAATGAACCACCCTGAAGCTTTCAAAGCTGTTGTAGATCAAGTAAAATAATTACAAATCTTTGTTATCAATATAAAATCCTGAGAAATATCTTAGGATTTTTTTATTTTTGCCAAAATTCTTATAATATGATCAAAAGATCTACAATAATCTTTACACTTTTTATACTCACTTCTATTTTAAGAGCCCAGACTTTTATCCAAGCTTATCAAGACAGAGCTAATAAAGTTTCACAAACCAACATTAATTCTTATTTACAAGAATTTGAAGCTCTAGGTGTCAAAAGAACCGGAACCACACAAAATACCAATGCTTTTAACTGGATAAAAAATAAATATATTTCTTTAGGTTATACAACCGCAGATTTTTTTGAACATTCCTGGACTGCAAATGGTTATTCTTCTAAAAATCTTATTGTTACAAAAACAGGAACACTTTATCCTAATAAATTTGTAATTGTCTGCGGACATTTTGATTCGATTAATGGTCCCGGAACCAATGACAATGGAAGCGGAACATCCATAATTCTGGAAATAGCCAGAATTCTAAAAGATGTTCCAACTGAATATTCGATCAAATTCATCCATTTTTCCGGAGAAGAACAAGGACTTTTGGGAAGCTCAAGATATGTTTCCCAAATCGTAAATGGAACTAGTCCGAAAATGGACATCAAAGTAGTAGTCAATCTGGATCAGGTTGGCGGACTGGCAACAAAAGCCAATACCAAACTGTATCATGACAAAGATCAAAGCAATCCGTCAAGCAATAATGCAGCGGCTGCCATTGCGGTTCAGGAATTAGCTAACTGTACTTTATTATATTCTCCGTTAGCGGTAGATTTTGACCCGGCAGAAAGCACAGATTATGTCCCATTCCAGCAAAATGGAGAAATCATTACTGGATATTGGGAATATGAAGGCGGTTATAACAATCCTTATGTTCATACAGCCAATGATTTGTATGTCAATATGGATCCTGTTTATGTTTTGAATGTTGGTAAATCAGCTGTGGGTTCAATACAACATTTTTCTGTTGCTTCTAAAAGTATCCTAGTTGTCGAGAATGCTTCTGCTTCAAAGATTTTGGAAGCAGTACAATTTTACCCCAATCCTGCAAAAAACATATTGAATTTGAAAATCGATAACTCAATCAAGAGTTTTACATTCGAAATCACTGATATGAATGGAAATCAAATTTTATTTAATACGGAAAACAATCATCAGATTGATATTTCACACCTCCAACCGGGCGTTTACCTTGGAACTGTAACTGCAGATAAGGATAAAGTCACGAAAAAAATTATTATTGAATAATTAAAATTATCTTTTAAATATTAATCCCGAGAAATATCTCGGGATTTTTTTATGACAAATATTGGAATGCGAAATACACCAAAAAACATTAGATTTGTTCTTAATAAAAATTAGTATCTATGTTTGTAAAAAAACTAGCAACAATATCATTACTCAGTATTTCCACAGTCTATTTCTCTCAGGAAAAAAACCTGAAAAACATTACAAAACTCACCTTTGGCGGAGATAATGCCGAAGCCTATTTCTCACCCAACAGCAAAATGCTTACGATGCAGGTTACCAATCCCGCAATTGGTGCAAAATGTGATCAGATCTATCTATACAATCTTTCTCAAAAGCCTGCTGGATCCAACCTTAAATTAGTATCCACAGGAAAAGGAAGAACGACCTGCTCTTTTTTTATGCCCGACGGTAAACATATCATCTACGCATCAACACATAAAGCAAATCCGGAGTGTCCGCCAAAACCGGCACCCAGAAAAGACGGCAAATATCTCTGGCCGATCTATTCCGATTTTGAAATTTATGAGGCAGACCTTAATGGAAACATTACAAAACAATTAACAGATTCTCCAGGATATGATGCGGAAGCTGTGGTTTCTCCTGACGGAAAAAAGATTGCCTTCACCTCTACCAGAAGCGGCGATCTCGAAATATGGATAATGGATATTGATGGAAAAAACCTGAAGCAATTGACCCACGGTTTAGGTTATGACGGCGGTGCATTTTTTTCTCACGACAGCAAAAAATTAGTTTTCCGTTCTTCCCGTCCTAAAACCGAAGAAGAGATAAAAGAATATAAAGAATTACTGGCTGAAAATCTCGTTGCGCCGACAGCAATGGAGATTTATACAATGAACATTGACGGAACAGATCTGAAGCAAATCACAAATCTGGGTAAAGCTAACTGGGCACCTTATTTTCATCCTTCGGATAAAAAAATAATTTTCTCGTCCAATCATCATTCTACAAGAGGATATGATTTCCAGTTATATATGATTGATACCGACGGAAAAAATCTACAACAAATTACTTACGAAAGTGAATTCAATGCGTTTGCTATGTTTTCTCCTGACGGAAAAAAATTAGTTTTTGCAAGTAACAGACAAGGTGAAAAGCAACATGAGACCAATGTTTTTATTGCAGATTGGGTAGACAGTGATCCTGCAGAATTAGTTAATGAAGATAATCTGAAGAAGCACATCTATTATCTGGCTTCTGATGAACTGAAAGGAAGGCTCACGGGTTCTGAAGGCGAAACAAAAGCCGCCAACTATCTTTCTTCCGAATTCAAAAAGCTGAGACTGAAGCCTTACGCAGGAAAAGATTTCATTCAAAATTTTGAATATGATGTCAAACTTAATCCTCATGATGACCAATCTTCTGTAAAAGTTAATGGTAAAAATGTAGTGGCTGTTCTTGACAACAAAGCGAAAAAAACAATGGTGATCGGTGCACACTATGATCACCTTGGACTCAACGAGCACCACAACTCTACTCTTGCCAATTCGGATGGACAAATCCATAACGGCGCCGATGACAACGCTTCCGGAACTACTGCAGTTCTGGAATTAGCGAGAATGTTCTCTCAAAATAGAACTAAGGAAAATGTGAACTATATTTTTGCTTTATTTTCTGGAGAAGAGGACGGGTTGATGGGATCTAAAAAAGTAGCGGAAACCATCAAAACAACCTATCCAAATACAATTTTTATGATAAATATGGATATGGTCGGCAGACTGAATAAGGATAAAGATCTTACTGTTGGCGGTGTTGGAACTTCTCCCATTCTATCAGATCTGGTGAAAAAATATAAACCGGCCGGGGTTAACCTAGCTTTGGACGAATCGGGAGTTGGTCCGAGTGATCATACCTCTTTTTATCTGAAAGACATTCCTGTGTTGTTCTTTTTCACAGGAACACATAATGATTATCACAAGCCGAGTGATGATGCGGATAAGATCAATTATCCCGGAGAAAAAGTGATTACCAATTATGTTTTTAATCTGGCAAATGCGTTAGCTAATGAGAAAGAGATACCATTCACTAAAACAAAAGTCACTACAACAAAAGCCGTCCCGAAATATAAGGTAACACTTGGGATTATGCCAAGTTATGCCGACAGCAAAGATGGAATGTTGATTGACGGCGTGATGGACAACAGACCTGCGGCTAAAGCCGGTATAGAACAAGGTGATGTTCTTACAAAAATCGGAAAATGCGAGGTAAAGGAAGTGTATTCTTATATGGATTGCCTTGCAAAGATCAATTCCGGTGAGGATCATCCTGTAACGGTGAAACGTAACGGCGAAGAAAAAGTTTTCAATGTGAAATTTTAAACATCAAAAAACCCGACTGCATTCAGTCGGGTTTTTTATTAATTACAAAGTTGATATTATTTCTTAATAAACTTTTGAACGATATCAGTTCCCTTTATTTTGAGCAGGTAAACACCTTTGTTAAGACCGGAAACATTAATTACATTGTTATTATCATTTATGCTTTGTTCAGAAATCTTTCTTCCATCTAAGCTATAGATCTCAGCAGTTTCTGCTTTTTTGAATTCCATTGAAACCGTTAGTTTCTCAGTTACCGGATTCGGATAAACTGAAACAGAGTTTTTAGAAACATCCGAAACAGCAAGGATTGTACACTGATAAGCAGGAAGTGTATAACCGCTTGTCACAAACTCTTCCGTGATAGTAGCTACATCACCACAAGTAAAACCATAAGTTCCAACCATATCAATAGCCGCCTGTCTCACCGCAATAGCTGCAGTCTGCTGATTAGAAGAAGAATTGGTCATGCTGAGTCCCTCAAGAAAAATACGGTCAGTTTTTTCCTTACCAATTCTGTTATAAATTCGCATCAACGCCGTCGCCCAGATTTGTCCATCGGTATGAATAGTGCCTGTAAGTCCCGACGGATACTTTTTGGTATAGTTCGTTATCCTGCCATTCCAACACTCGTTGTGTCCGTCCCAACTGAACATCCAGTTGTACTGAGGTTCATTCGAAGCCCATTGGTTAAGGCTTCTGCTATAAGACATGGCCCAATAGTCTCCCGAGCCTTCTCCTAAACCTTGCGAAGAAGAAGATTTCAGTCCTGTTATCCAATAATGAATAGCGTGTCCAAACTCATGTAAAACAACATCTGCATCTTCGGCATCATCCACGCAGCCTTCTCCAAAAGCCAATCTCTGTGAACTTGGGATAAAATGAGAATTGTCGTCACCACCCAAACCGTGCGGATCAAAAAGTAGGATGCCGTTGTTCAGTGTCGATTTACAATTGATTCCCAGGGTTTCGTTGATATAAGCCATGCTTCTGTCCAGATGATAAAAAGCATTAACAGCTTCGAATCCCTGATCGTTCCTGTTAAAAAGAAAATCAGGAGAAGCTTGTGTGAACAAACCTGTTGAAGGTGATTCGAAATCTGCCACCTGTACATATTTGCTTTTCAGGCTATACACTCCGTTTGAAAAAGTAATGTCTGGTAAAGCAACCAGGCTCCTTGCAGCATCAAGGCTTGCATTGGTGGCATCATTATTATCAACATAGTCTCCGCCATAGGAAACGTGTGCTCTGGATAGTGGATCCGGATCAAAGATATAAGCTGTTCCGGCAGCTTTCATCTCTGCAGGTTTTTGCTTTGGCTTTTTCTTCCGGTTATCATCGTGATGATAATTGGCAATATCCTGAACTCTGATTACTTCTCCGGAATGTGCATCTACCATAACCTCCCAATCTCCGGGTGTCTCGTAAGAATTGATAATGACTCTATGCACCAGTTTAGTTTCTCCTTCATTTGTAAGAAAAACATAAAGATCATTTTCCTGATGTGTAATTTCACCGGCGATATGGGCGGCGGCTTTTGCTTTTTCAAAAGCATTTTCCTTACTGTATGAAGGAGTCGTATCAATTTGTTTCAGTTTTTTGGAAACAGAAACTTCCGTTGCATAAGTGATGTCGCCTTGCTTATTAAAATGAATAGCAATATCACCTTCATAGACAGGGACACCATTAATAGTTTGCTGAAATCTTAAAGTTTCCCCGGACTGGCTTTTTCTTGAAGAACGAAAATCAAAATGATCATTTGAGGTTGTCCCGATTTTATTTGAGTTTTTTGAGATCCAGTCTTTTGCCTTGACTTGTAATTCCGTAGTCTGTGCCTGGTAAATCGTAGAAAATGTCAGTGCAAATCCTGTAATAAGAGTAATTTTCAAATTCATAAATATTATTTTAACACACAACCAAAATAGCAAATTTATTTTTAAATCATGTTATAAAATTTAAAAAAACAAACATTCAGGATTGAAAAAATCAAAAACAATTACACCAATAAGATTAAAGTTTTGTGGAAAAATAAAAATATTTTCATCCAAATTGTTTTATAACTTTGATGAAAATATTATCTCCATTTTCCAACATGTATGCCTTATTAGACTGCAACAATTTTTTCGTATCCTGCGAAAGAACATTAGATTCTACGCTGGAGAATCAGCCTGTTGTGGTATTGTCCAACAATGACGGATGCGTGGTTTCAAGAAGCAATGAAGCTAAGGCTCTGGGAATTCCAATGGGAGCACCGGCGTTTAAATACAAAGATCTTTTTGCAGAACATCGGGTAAGAGTGTTCTCCGCAAAATTTGAACTTTATAATTTTTATAGCCAAGAGGTGATGAAAATAGCAAGCAAATATGTTATGAAACACGAGGTTTACAGTATTGATGAACTATTTTTAGATTTCCACGGTTTCAAATATTTTGACTTAGAAAAATATTGTATTGATATTAAAAATAAGATTAAAGTAGAGCTCAAAGGGCTTCCGGTAAGTATTGGCGTTGCACCGACAAAAACACTTTGTAAAATTGCGAATCATATTGTAAAAAAAGAGCCTATTAAATATTGTGAAGGTGTCTATATAATGGATTCTAAAGAAAAAATAGAAGCCGCATTGAAGGATCTGGATGTAGGAGATGTTTGGGGAATTGGCAGAAAACTGAGCGCAAAAATGATGGACAACGGCGTTTATAAAGCCTGGGATCTTCTACAAAAGCCGGAGATATGGATACGAAAAATAATGGGCATCCATGGTGTGAGAATGATTAATGAACTGAAGGGAATTCCTCAATTGGAACTCGATAAAGCTTCTCCAAAAAAGTCTATTGTCGTTAGCAGAAGTTTTATGAAAATGGTTACTAACAAAGAAGAAATCGCAGAACGTATCGAAACTTTCGCTATCTATTGTGCTGAGAAATTGAGGAAGCAAAATTCTTGCTGTAAAGTCATCAGTGTATTTATCCAAACCAACCGATTCCGAAAAGAACTAGGGGAATACAAGGACGGCTTTTCTATTGTTTTACCCAATCCCAGCAGTTCGTCTATTGTTTTGGCAAAGTACGCGAATTCGATCTTTGAGGCTATCTATAAAGAAGGATTCCACTATAAAAAAGCAGGCGTTATGGTTTCGGATTTTGTTCCTGATAACGAAAGACTGATTAACCTTTTTGAAAAAGATGTCGATTCCAAGCATATTCCTATTATGAAAGCGATTGATAAACTGAATTCAAAATATGGGAAAGATAAAATCAGATTAGGCGGAATGTCCGGAAAGAACACTTACGGCAGAGCCATTCTTTCACCGGAATATGAAGAATTTCTGAAAAATAATATATTGCCGGAAGCCAATTACAGATTTCATTAAAATAAAAAAAACTATCACATGTGTGATAGTTTTTGTTTTATACTATTTCAGAACTCAGGCCTTTGTCAAGCAATGCCTGATTCATAGGTTTAAGCTTTTCTAATGCTCCGGTTTTTACAGTACATTTTCCTTTGTAATGGACCAGGATCGTACATTGTTCCGCCTGTTCCAAAGTGTGTTCACAAATCTCGATGAGACACATGATTACAAAATCAAATGTATTGACATCATCATTATGAAGCACCAGCTTGTACACTTCATCCTCTTCTTCCAAAACCAATACTTCTTCCTCGTACTCGCGCTTTGGCTGATCGTAAGATTTGTTGTTATAGATTTTCATAATTATTGATTAACCTTCAGTGATTTCGTCTGTGATATCTTCTACCAAGGATTTGTTATAAAACAATTCTACCAATTCTACACTCTTATTTTGCATCTTAAGGATCTTAAAATGATAAGGCCCGTAATCGAATTCCTGATTTTCTTCCGGAATATCCTGTAATTCATTTAAGATAAAACCGGCCAATGTGTTATATTCTCCTTCTTCGGAAGGTGGGATTTTTTTGGGAAGACACTCGTTGATTTCTTCCAAAGGCTGCGTTGCTTTTACCCAATAGGTATTATCTCCAACTTTATCAACGATCTTATCCTCTTCATCTTCCTCATCCTGGATCTCGCCGACTAACTCTTCCAAAATATCTTCCAGCGTAATGATTCCCTCTGTTCCACCGAATTCATCAATAACAATTGCCATATGCTGTTTTTTGAACTGGAATACTTTTAACAAGTCCGAAATCTTTTTACTTCCAACAACGAAGAATGCTTCTCTCATCAAGCCTCTCAGATCCTCGTGAGTTAGTTCACCTTTACTTTTGATGTATTCTCTGATAATTTCTTTCGTATAAAAAATCCCTACAATATTATCAATCGAACCTTCATAAACCGGAATACGCGAATAACCGCTATCCATAATCTGAGAAATAATTTCTTCCTTGTCATCCTCAATATCGATAGAAGAAATATTTTGTCTCGTGATCATAATTTGCTTGGCATTATGATCTGTAAAATCAAATGCATTCTTGATGATCTCATAATTTTCCTCTTCGATTTCTCCACTGTCTGCGGATTGTTTTACCAACAACTGCAATTCTTCTGTAGAGTGAATATCGTGTTCCGAAGCCGGATGTATTTTGATAATTCTTAAAAATCCGTTAGATAATGAATTCATCAACCAAATAAATGGACGGAAGACATTATAAAATAGATGCAAAGGATATGCAATGAACAAGGTTGTAGATTCCGATTTTCTAATCGCAATCGATTTTGGAACTAATTCTCCAAATACAATGTGCATCACTGTAATCAACAAGAAGCTGCAAACAACTGAAATAGTTGTAACCGTAGTTTGAGCCAACTCAATATTCAATGAATGAAAAATGGATTCTATAATATGATGCAGAGCACTCTCTCCTACCCAACCAAGGGCAAGTGATGCCAACGTAATTCCTAACTGGGTTGCTGACAGATAAGCATCAAGATTTTTGATAATATTTTCGGCTTGTTTTGCCATTGTGTTCCCTTCTGCAGCTTTGAGCTGGATCTGGGAGTATCGTACTTTAACGATTGAGAATTCGGCGGCTACGAAAAAGCCATTCAGAAGAACTAAAAATAATGCAATGAGAAGTTTGACTAAACTATCGGGGTCCATGTAATGTTGTTATACAATCTGCACAAAGATAGATAATTTTTTTAATATCAATTATGATGTTGAGCATAAGAATTGGAGTTATCAAGAGCTGCGAATATTTGGTTTGATAGTGTCGCTCTTACGGAACTCCGCTTCAACCGTTCTATTTTCTACAGTCATTTCACTTGAAATCACATTTCCATCAGGCTTAAAATAATAAAAAGCACTGAAGTTTGACCTCCAATGCTTTTTATAACTAACTACTAACTTTAACTTATCTTTATTAACTGTTCTTAAGCGCTTCTGCTCCGGAAACAATTTCTAATATTTCGTTGGTGATGGCTGCCTGTCTTGCTTTGTTGTAGAAAATCTTAAGATCATTTCTAAGTGCCTCTGCATTATCGGTCGCCTTGTGCATCGCTGTCATCCTTGCACCGTGTTCTGATGCTACGGAATCCAAAACAGCTTTGAATATCTGAGTTTTAATTGATTTCGGAATCAATGTTTCCAAAATTTCTTGTCTTCCTGGTTCGAAGATGTAATCTACATTAACGTCTGAACCTGCTTTCTCTGCAGAAACTGCAATTGGTAAAACCTGTTCAGTTACAACTTCCTGAGTTGCCGCGTTGATGAACTTATTGTAAACAACGTAAACTTTGTCAAACTTTCCGGCTTTGAAATCTGACATCACTTTACTTGTCATATTTGAAACGTGGTCGAAAGAAAGATTGTCAAACAAAGAACTGTGGTTTTCGTAAACAGTTTTGTTTTTTCTAAGTGCATCAAAAGCTTTCTTACCGATGGTTAAAACTTCTACTTCTACATTTTCGTTAGCAGAGAACTGAGTGTTCAATTCTTTGATAACAGAAGAGTTGAAAGCTCCAGCCAAACCTCTGTTGGAAGTCACCGTAATGAAAAGCACTTTTTTAACTTCTCTTTCTATAGCGAATTCTGAGATGTTCTCAGCATCAGAAGCAGCACTTACGTTCTCTATAATCTCCTGAAGTTTTTCTGAGTAAGGTCTCAGCATTACGATTGCGTCTTGTGCTTTCTTCAGTTTCGCCGCGGAAACCATTTTCATAGCACTTGTAATCTGCATCGTTGAAGATATAGATGAAATCCTGCCTCGTATTTCTTTTAAGTTTGCCATATTATTTTTAGTTGTTGGTTGTCGGTTGTTGGTTGTTAGTTTTAGAAAATTCTGTCAACTATCAACCAAAAACCATCAACTAATTTTTAATTATATTTCGCAGAAAGTTCTGTTGCAACTTGCTTTAAAACACCAGTTAATTGGTCATCAATTTTACCGGCTTTTAGAGCTGCCATCACTTCCGGATGTTTGTTTCTCAAGAAATCCACATATTCTACCTGGAATTCCTTTACCTTTCTGATTGGGATATTTCTCAATAGGTTCTCAGTTCCTGCATAGATCATCGCCACTTGGCTTTCTACCGGAAGTGGAGAGTTCACCGGCTGCTTCAAAAGTTCCACGTTTCTTTCCCCTTTCGAAATCACTGCCAATGTAGCAGCATCCAGGTCAGAACCAAACTTCGCAAACGCTTCCAATTCTTTATATTGAGCCTGGTCTAATTTCAAGGTACCAGACACTTTTTTCATTGATTTGATCTGAGCATTACCTCCAACTCTCGATACAGAGATACCAACGTTGATCGCAGGACGAACCCCTGAGTTGAACAAGTCAGACTCCAGGAAGATCTGTCCGTCTGTAATAGAAATTACGTTGGTCGGAATATATGCAGAAACGTCACCAGCCTGAGTTTCGATGATTGGAAGTGCTGTTAATGAACCACCACCTTTCACGATTGGCTTAAGAGATTCTGGCAAATCGTTCATTTGTTTTGCGATAGAATCATCAGCAATTACTTTCGCTGCTCTTTCCAACAATCTTGAGTGCAAGTAGAAAACGTCTCCTGGATAAGCCTCACGGCCTGGTGGTCTTCTCAATAGAAGAGAAAGCTCACGGTAAGCAACCGCCTGTTTTGATAAATCATCATAAACGATCAAAGCAGCACGACCAGTGTCTCTGAAGTATTCTCCGATAGAAGCACCTGCCATCGCAGAATAAACCTGCATTGGAACCGGGTCAGAAGCGTTAGCAGCAACAATTACTGTATAAGCCAAAGCTCCTTTATCTTCTAACGTTTTAACGATTTGTGCTACAGTTGAAGCTTTTTGTCCAATTGCAACATATATACAATATACCGGCTGACCAGCATCATAAAATTCTTTTTGATTGATAATGGTGTCAATAGCAACAACTGTCTTACCAGTTTGTCTGTCGCCAATAATCAACTCTCTTTGTCCTCTTCCTACAGGAATCATAGAATCGATAGCAACGATACCAGTCTGAAGCGGTTCAGTTACAGGCTGACGGAAGATAACTCCCGGCGCTTTTCTTTCCAAAGGCATCTCGTAAAGTTCACCTTCGATAGGTCCTTTTCCATCGATTGGATTTCCCAGAGTATCAACAACTCTACCAAGCATTCCTTCTCCAACTTTGATAGAAGAGATTCTGTTAGTTCTTTTTACAGTATCGCCTTCTTTTACCATTTTGGATTCACCAAGAAGTGCCACACCTACGTTATCTTCTTCAAGGTTAAGAACGATACCTTCTACTCCAGCTTCGAATCTTACCAATTCTCCGTACTGCACATTTTCTAAACCGTAAACACGAGCGATACCATCACCGATAGTAAGTACAGTTCCAACTTCTTCTACGTTAGATTGAGTATCGAAATTTGCTAATTGCTGCTTCAGTATCGCTGATACTTCTGCCGGATTTATTTCTGCCATTATATGGTTGTTTTTTCTTAATTAAGTTGAAATTCTTTTTTGATATTGTTCAGTTTTGTTTTAACTGAAGCATCGATTTGCTGGTCACCTACTCTCAGAATGTAACCTCCGAGAATTTCCGGTTTGATAATCGTTTCCAAATCGTAGTTAGAAACATTTATCATATTAGAATCAGCAATGATTTTCTGAATATTTTGCTCTGACAATTTTGTAGCTGTAACCAAAGAGATACGTTGCGTTCCTTTGATGTCTTCTACTTTATTGATGAATTCCTGAGCAATATTTTTAAGCTGAGATTCTCTGCCTTGTCTGATGACTAATCTGATGATATTTTGGGAAACCGAAGAAAAATTCTTAAAAATTTCCAAAGCTACAGCATCTTTTTTTCTGGCATCAATGAAAGGCGTGTTAAGAAATTGATTCAATTCCTTAGATTCAGACATAATTTTAACAACGTCCTTCATCTCAGCGAAAACCGATTCTGTATTACCGGATTCCTGTGTGAAATCCAATAAACCTTGTGCGTATCTTTTAGCTACTTTAGATGTCAGCATCCTGATTAGTTAAGGTTAGATTTGTTTAAAATATTTTCTACCAAAGTATTGTGCGCACCATCGTTATTCAATTTCTCTCTCAAGATATTTTCAGCGATGTTAACAGACAAAGTACCGATCTGATTTTTGATGTCAGCCATAGCCGCATTCTTTTCCGTTTGGATAGATTGTCTGGCTGCCTCAATCATTTTCTCGCCTTCAGCTTTTGCACTGTCTTTAGCTTCATTAACGATTTTATCCTTCATTTCTCTCGCTTCTTTCAAGATACCGTCTCTTTCAGCTCTTGCTTCGCGTAGGATTCTTTCGTTATCTTCTTTCAACTGAGCCATCTCTTGTTTAGCTAATTTTGCCTGATTAAGCGCATCAATGATAGATGTTTCTCTCTCATCGATAGATTTAAGAATTGGTTTCCAGGCAAACTTTCCTAAGATGAAAAGCAATACCAGGAAAATGATGGACTGAATAATAAATAATCCTGATGAAAACTGATGAAGTAATTCCATTATATAGTGAGATTAATTTTTTAAAATTTTTAAATTTAAACATTGTTGCAGCCAACCGCTACAACAATGTTTTAAGTTTTGTTTGGCTTATGATGCGAATAACGCAGCGAAAGCAACACCTTCTACTAGTGCAGCAGCAATAAGCATAGCAGTTTGGATTTTTCCAGATTGTTCTGGTTGTCTAGCGATTGCTTCAAGAGCAGCCGCACCAATTTTTCCAAGACCGATACCTACACCTAGTACAATAAGACCTGCACCAATAATTCTAGGGATTTCCATAATATATAATTTAAAAAATTGTTTTTTTTCTAATTTTAATTAATGAGCGTGGTCATGCTCGTGCTCTTCCACAGCCATACCGATAAACAAAGCCGAAAGCATTGTAAAGATATAAGCCTGCAAAAACGCTACTAATACTTCCAATAAATAGATTACCAATGTCAGGAATGGAAACGCAACACCTGCAATCCAGTTTTTGAAAATGTAAATTGAACCAATCAAAGTCATTACAACGATGTGACCAGCTGTCATATTTGCAAAAAGACGAATCATTAATGCAAATGGCTTAGTCAATGTTCCTAACAATTCAATCGGCAACATAATAAACTTCATTGGAACAGGAACGCCCGGCATCCAGAAGATGTGTTTCCAATAATCTTTTGACCCGGAAAAAGTCGTAATCAGATAAGTCATAATAGCCAGGAAGAATGTAATCGCAATATTACCGGTTACATTAATTCCAAAAGGCATCAAACCTAGAACATTCAGGAACAAGATGAAGAAAAATACCGTTAAAAGATACCCCATAAATCTCTTATACTTGTGTCCGATGTTAGGAATCGCAATATCATCTCTTACGAAAATAATGATTGGCTCCAGAAATTTAGCAACACCTGAAGGAATCAATGACTTTTTATAAGATCTTGCCATTCCACCGAACAGAACAATCATCAAAACCGCCACTAAGAAAATCACCAAAACACTTTTAGTAATAGACAAGTCCAAGACTCTTTTTTCAGTTGGGTGATGAGCTTCGTCTAATGTAATCGTTCCTTTAGAATCTGTTCTGTAGATTTTTTCGTGGTGAAGTGTATAGAATTTACCATTGCTTTCTACCGGAGAACCGTGGATAAACTCATGACCATCCACACCCTTTGTATTACTCATAAAGAAATGAAATCCTTCATCATAAATAATCACCGGCAATGGAAATCCGATGTGATGACCATCCTTATCTACCATAATCGCCACGTCGTGAGCATCCAAAATGTGATGATCCACAAACTCTTTGACTTCTTTGGTTGCTTTGTCTTTTTCAGAAAGTTCAGAAGTTTCAGTTACAGGTTTACCGTGTTGATTTTCAACATTTTCGTGCTGAGCAAAAGCGCTTGCAAACATCAATAAACTGTAAAATAAAATTGCCGTTTTCTTTAGCATCGGTAGATTTTTTTTTCGTTTTGCAAAAATAGACTATTTTTTTTCTTTTGAAGAATATTTTTACTGTTTTTTGTCATAATTAATTAACCGAATTGCATAGTATGTAAGCAACGCTGTCAGAACAAAATACGGAATGATAAAATGGAACTTGTAGCCTGGGATTTCCTCGAAATGAAGCTTATTTTTTATCAGATACATCATCCCGAATTTCACCAGAATCAGCCCTATCACCGCCAACCCGAGGAATTGTGGAATGATTTTGTTAATAAGAACAATCAATGTTATCATCATCATAAAGATAATTGCGAGGAACAGATAAAACTTGATGATAACCACTTCGTCAAGATGAAATGCAAATTTCCAGATTGCGAAATGTATAATAAATGTGAGAAAAAATATCACACTGATAATAAGGTTACTTTTGTTTTGCATTGTCCTGTTCTTCTTTATTTAAAATTTCGAGTCTCTTCAAGGTTGTGTATAATGAGAGACAAAGTCCGCCGAGACCAATCACTAAAACCAAAACATTGGAGCCTGTTTCAAAATACAAATCCAACTGATGTCCGCCCCAAAAAGCAATTCCAATGATGAACAGCATCTGAAAAACAACAGACGAATACTTTCCATATTTTCTAAGGGAATCGGAGGCGTTATTTTTTTTGTCTTCCAATTTTTGATTTTTGCAAAAGTAATGAAAGTATTTTATCTTATTCTTATTGTAGATTTTAACACAAAGTGCACAAAGATTTCTTTTGAAATTATTGAAAATATTTTAGGTTCACAAAGGCGCTTTGCTTATAAAAGAAGTATAATTGTAAAATCTAGTTTGTCATTCCGTAATCTCGACAGCTAAGTTTAGATTGACTCCGTCGAACCACTTCGTTAGGTTTCCTACGGAATGACAATATTGTATTTAATGCTAAATGTTGTTTTTACCTAGAATCTGCAGCCCGACTTGAGCGGAAATCCTTTTTTGCTTGGACTTAGGTTCTATTTAGATTGAAAGCTTGTGCAAAAAAGATTGGGAGCGGAAGGCGGATTAGCTGCCCAAATAAAATAAACGATGACTGATAAGTGATGATTGATAATTCTAGAGTATGATTCTGTAACTTTCGTTTAAATTTTCTTATTTTTGCAACCTTAAATATCTTATTAAAGTTATGTTTAACAGTTTACAAGACAAGCTAGATAAAGCGCTTCATAATATTTCCGGACGTGGAAAAATCACGGAAATCAACGTTGCAGAAACGGTAAAGGAAATCCGAAGAGCATTGGTGGATGCCGATGTAAATTATAAAGTTGCCAAAGACCTTACAAAAAGAGTTCAGGATAAAGCGATTGGTGAAAACGTTTTGACATCACTAACGCCGGGACAATTGATGACGAAAATTGTTCATGACGAATTGGTGGATCTGATGGGTGGTTCACAAGAGGGGATCAACCTTTCCGGAAAACCTACTGTGATTTTGATTGCCGGTCTTCAAGGTTCTGGTAAAACGACTTTCTCAGGAAAATTAGCCAACTATCTGAAACAAAAAAGAAGTAAAAAACCACTTTTGGTAGCTTGTGATGTTTATAGACCTGCGGCGATCGACCAGTTGAAAGTTCTGGGAACTCAAATCAATATTGAAGTTTATACTGAAATCGACAATAAAAATCCTGTTGCGATTGCTGAGAATGCAATTAATCATGCCAAGTCGAAAGGCTTTGACACGATTATCGTGGATACGGCTGGTCGTTTGGCGATTGATGAGCAAATGATGAACGAAATCAAGTCTGTTCATCAAACCATTAAACCAACTGAGACACTATTCGTTGTAGATTCGATGACAGGACAAGATGCTGTGAATACAGCAAAAGCCTTCAATGACACTTTGAATTTCGACGGTGTTGTTTTGACCAAATTGGATGGTGATACTCGTGGGGGAGCTGCGTTGACAATCCGCTCCGTAGTTGAAAAGCCAATCAAATTTATCTCTACCGGAGAAAAAATGGAAGCGCTTGACCTTTTCTACCCGGAAAGGATGGCGGACAGGATTCTCGGCATGGGCGACGTTGTCTCCTTAGTAGAAAGAGCTCAGGAACAATTTGATGAGGAGGAAGCAAAAAAGCTACACAAGAAAATTGCTAAGAATGAATTTGGTTTCGATGACTTTTTGAAACAAATCAACCAAATTAAGAAAATGGGTAATATGAAGGACTTGATGGGAATGATTCCTGGTGTTGGGAAAGCGATTAAAGATGTAGATATCAATGATGATGCTTTCAAACATATCGAAGCTATCATCCACTCGATGACACCGGAAGAGAGAAGAAGACCTTCTATTATTAATATGCCTAGAAAACAAAGAATCGCCAAGGGTTCCGGAAGAAAGTTGGAAGATGTGAATGCGTTAATGAAACAATTTGATCAAATGGGCAAAATGATGAAAATGATGCAAGGCCCTCAAGGAAAACAAATGATGCAGATGATGAGCAAAATGCCGAATATGCCTGGAATGGGTGGTGGATTGTTTGGGAAGTAAACCAATAATAATAAATAAAAAAAAATACAGCGAAGTAAGTGTTACTTCGCTGTATTTTTTTATGTTAATACTTTACCCAAACTTCTATTGCATCATCATTACCTTCAACCCCATCTATATTTTTATCATTAACCTGAATTTTTAAATTAGTATTAGAATACTCGTTCAAATTAATTATTTTGGACTTTTCGGTATTATTATCTTGATATTTCAGAGTAAGTTTACCAGCTAAATAATCAAAATTCCAAGTACCACTGATATTTTCGATATAATCACAGACATTATTAATTATACCGCTATTTTTGTAAGATCCCTGAAGATCTTTTTGAATAATAATTCTATCATCTGTATCACATCCTTTCACATCATAATTTTTACCCCGAAATTCATAATGGCTAATTTTCCAATTTCCGGATATATCTACTGGCTTTGTATCTTCTACCGTATCATCTTTGCAGGAAAATGATAAAACTGCGGCAAAAAGTAAAAAAACTATTTTTTTCATGTTACAAATATAATAATTAATTACTATCTATTTTTAAGTAGCAACCACTGAGACTTTTTAATAGTATTTCCATTATTATTAAACGAAAAAACAACCCAATATGTATCAGAAGGTAGTGGATTTTTATTAAAATCTTTTCCGTCCCACTGAAATGAATCTGTATGTTGATACACCTCAAAGCCCTGCCTGTCGTATACATTCAATTTTACATTTTCGAAATCTTTTAATACAGAATAGTCCCAATTATCGTTAACTCCATCTCCATTCGGAGAAAAAGCATTAGGCAACATTATATCCTGAGTTCCCGGGTCAACCGGTGGACGAAGCAAGAGTACTTCTTTTATTATTGAACAAGTTCCATTATCTATCAGCAAAAATACTTTGGATAGAGAAGTCAGATATTCTTCCTTATCATCTTTTATCTCTGCGCTTGTTTGGCCTTCAGCATCTTGATATGATGGATAAAACCTGAAAGTTTCTCCGTTATAATTATTAATAATCGTTGACAAGTCATAATAATAATTATCATCCATCTGATGTTTGTAAGGTAAAATTCCGTCTTTAATATCGGCAATTGGATTTGGAAGCGGCTGATATGTCACTTTAACTATTTCATAATAACCGTCAGTTGCCGTAAGTTTGTAAACAAACCTATCCTGAGACAGGGAGCTTTTATTAATTACAGTTTCAATATTTTCATTAATAACCTTACTTGTCCCATTTAGCGGTTGAGTTATTATTTCTAATTTTGAAGGCACATGTGATCCGGATTGAAATAATGCTTTTACACTGAACGGTGAGCAAACTTTACCCGCATCAATTTCAAAAATGTTATAAGGACAATCTACAACATTGACACTCGGAGTTGAAAATGTAAACCCTGGATAAGAAACTACACAATTATAAGTTCCTGGTTGAGTGGGTTGATAAACCGAACTCGTAGCTCCAATAATATTTACCCCATTTCTTTTCCATTGGAATCCCTCAAAATCAACATTGCTTAAACTTAGAAATACTCCTTCCTGTATACAAGCACCATTCACATTTATATAAGGATCATTTGAAAACCCCGTATAACTGCTTCCATATCCGGAATACATAAAACCTCCAAGTACGTCAATCATGAGAGATTGATCTGAGCTGATTTCAACATTTCCTTTTATTAAAGGTATACTGAAATATTTCCAATCCTCTTTTCCTACAATTTCCGAATATGATGTTAGTGTATTACCATTTAGTTTTATAGTTGCGGATTTAGGTGATTTTATATTCAATTTAGTCTCTGTTGATTTTGCACCAATCTTTTCTATATAGGGTATAACTATTGTATTGTTATGAGATTGGCTAGGTAACGATGAATAATCTTTGTCTAATGGATAAGAAAAAGTCATCCCACTTGAGGAATAGGTCTGATTGAAGCCGGGTCCCCTTACTAAATTTTGAAAACCTCCGATCATCTGATAAAGATATATCGGTTCTGATGCTTTAATATACATCGCTGTTGTAGGAATTATTTTGCTCTCAGCATTTTTAAATGATGGCTGACTACTATCAACAAATTTATGCGTGCCATAGGGTCCGATAAAATATTCGCCCTTGTTTAAAGTAACGTAAGAATTAATTTCATTATTAAAATATAACTTCGTATTATCTTTGGTTGCTACAACAAGGATTTTTTCCATAACCCCTTTTTCTGACTTTGTCATACCATTAACCATGAAATATTCTTTACCCAATTTTTCAATAGGGACAGATTGATCCATATTAGCATTTCCACCGCTTTCACCTATATCCTGACTGGCTATATTACCATTACTTACAACAATTGGTTTATCTGATGTTATTAATGAACCAATCGGATTGGGATCATTATCATCTAATATTGGTGGATTACTAATGTTATTCTCTTTTTTTAAAGCTAAAAAAATAAAGCTTTGTCCCTTGTTAAGTGTCACATTGATTTCATCGTCAGTTCTTCCATCCGAAAACTTCAATCGTTTATCATAATTACTAAATTTAATATGAGTATTATCCTGAGTTGCCATAACAGATGTCTGGTAGTTCTTATCCTTTGCAGAATTACCATAAAGAACATTTTTGTCATTAACTAAAAAAAACTCTTTACCTAAGGCAGATTTTCCTTTTGAAGCAAATATTTCACTGATGCAACCTGCACGAGCTGAACAGCCTGCTATCCTGAGGCTCGCAAAAAAACTGTATTGTCCTGACAGATGAAATCCCATCTCTACAGGAGTCATTGTCCGCCTGACAACTCCAGTATCAATCATAGAATCATCATTGATAAAATATGACACCGGATTATCTTTAGAAACAATAACCTGGTCAATTAAAGTATTATTATTATAAATATTAACAGGGAAAGGATTACTTCTATCTGTAGATATATACAAATAGGTTTCTTCCATAACAATATCTTCACCTCTGTAATAAGGGGGAAACCAGTGTTCCAAATCTAGCTGAGCAAACATTGATATATTACTCAAAAATAAAACACCGAACAAAAAACGACATATAATACTCATCCGCAACAAAAAAAGGACTACTAAAAGTAGCCCTTTTTTTTAAGATACACAAAATATTAGTGAATATCCCAGAATAATTTTGTTACTGCCTTGTCGCCTCCAATTTTAGAAGCTGCGGCTCTAACATTTGTACCATTCAATACATATTCCTGATCAGAGTATGGCATTCTTACCGGTACACCTTCTATTTTAGAGTTTGGTGGATTTACAAAAGTCGGGTAATCTAACCTTCTTGAGAAATTCCAAGCTGCGAAAGGTTTATTGAATAATGATACCCAAGCTTGCGTTCCAATAGACTTCTTCCAGTTGGTTGCATCAAAAGGATTAGCAAGAACATAAGTGTTAGCTTCCGCCTCCAATACACCATTTTCCTTTAAAGAAGCTTTAAGTGCTGCATTGTAGAAATCGCTTACGCTGCCTCCGGCATTATAACCTCTGGCAGCAGCTTCTGCTTTCATAAACAATACCTCTGTATAACCTAATAATACTGCAGGAGCATTTTTGGCCTTAGCATAGAAATTCATATGAGTTCTTGATCCAAATGGATTTTTAGATCCAAATGTTCCTCCTTTGTAATATTCGAAACCAACATAACTATTTTTGTCTGGTTTAACGTTAGGATCGTTCAGCTGGATAGTAATATCATTTCCTGAAATCGCAGTAACTTTACCATAGTAGAATTTAGCTTCTTCAGCATTCTCTCCACCCGGAATGTATGAATATACTCTCTTACCTACACTTACAGTCGGCACTTCATCAACAGTAATCGTCTGCAAAGAAGAAGTTGTTACTTCATCCTCAACCAATGCATTAGAAAGGTTTTCTGCAAAATAAGCGTGTCTTCTAGGATCATTTGTTGCATCCATAGTAGTAACAGCCAAAATAGTAGGAACAAAGTCGTTTCTTCCCGAAGCAACTAGATCATCATATATTGGATTTGTAAATGTTCCCTTATCAAAAATAAATGTATATGATTCATTTTCTGAAGCCAATACACCGCTAGCTATTGCAGATTCAGCAGCAGCTTTGGAAACTGTAGGATCAACATCCGCCAAGTTAAGAGCCAGTCTCAATTTAACCGAATTAGCAAAATGTTTCCATTTAGTCATATCTCCAGCATAAATAAGATCTCCATCTCCATAACCAGAACTTGATACGTCAATTTTAGCAATTGCTGCATCTAATCTCTTTAATAAATCTGTATAGATTGTTTTAGCATCATCATATTTCGGAGCAAACTGTCCTTCATCTGCATTAAGCGCATTGAAGTAAGGTACATCACCATATGTATCTACAATATTTTCCCAAACAAACAATTGAGATATCTCTAATGTTGCCCATTTGTTATTTTGCATTGCAGGTGTATTTGATTCTGTAGCAAGATTTTTCTTAGCTTGTTCAAAATTATTCAAAGAATAAACATACATCCTGTTCCAGTTATTACGAGGCTGGTTTCTTGTAACCAGATCATAATTGGTTTCATCGATATAAGTTGTTTCTGCCCATTGCTGTACAAAAAATCTATAGTTATTAAAATTTACACTTCCTGTGTGCATATAATAAGAAGACTGATATTGTCCGGTAGCAAGTAAACTTTTTGACTGAAGTACACTTGGATGTTTCGGGTCTTCATTTAATGAGGTCAAGTCGCGCTCACATGATGTAAGACTAAATGTTGCCAGAACCCCAGCGATTAATATATTTGAAAACTTTTTCATTTTTTTAATTTTAGAATTTAAATGTTACATTAACACCTATATCACGTGTTGTTGGTAAAGAACCAATAGAATATCCATAAGAGTTAATTCCTCCTCCTACTTGAGCTTCCGGATCAGCAAAAGGTAAATTTTTATGAATGATCCATAAGTTTCTTCCTACAATTGAAATTTTAGCATCGTGGATTGAAGTACCTGTCAATAATGACTTAGGTAAAGTATATCCGATACTTGCTTCTCTTAGTTTTACAAAAGACCCGTCATAAACAAATCTCTTTGCTGGCATATATTGGTATCCATCCAATGATCCAAAAGATTCCGGATCAACAGTTACAGTTGTATTGACCTGGCCATTAGGATTTACACCCGGCCATATAGTACCACTTTCTCTGTAGTTTTCAGTACCTTCATAAAGACCAGTTGCCAAACCATAGTATTGGTCAAGAGAGAATACATCTCCTCCTTTTCTTACATCAATAAGGAAGCTAAGAGAGAATCCTTTGTAATTGATTGTGTTTCTTACACCTCCAATCCAATCCGGAGTTGTATTACCGATTACCTGATTTCCTTGTCTTAAATATCTACCAGTTGTTGGATTTACTACAGGCTGTCCATTTAGATATACATAATCCGATCCGATGATGGTACCCCAAGCTTCTCCTTCTCTAGCATTTAATGACACCCCACCTTGGAAACTGTTCAATAAGATATTACTTACGTCACTAACGCTATTATGAAGCAATGAAACGACTTCGTTTGTATTCTTAGACCAGTTAGCGTTAATATTCCATGAGAAATCGGTCGTTTTTATTGGTACTAGACCCAACTGTACTTCATATCCTGTATTATCAATTCTTCCGGCATTTATTGATGCATTAATCAAACCTGCTGCAGTAGAAATTGGAAGGTTAATAATTTGGTTCGTAGTTTTTGTCTTATAATAAGCAAAATCCAAAGTAATTCTGTCTTTCAAGAAATGAGCTTCAGTACCGATTTCAAATTCTTTTGATTTCTGTGGTTTCAAATCTGGGTTCGGCAATGTTGTTTGTGAACCATAGATCATCTCTGAACTATTATAATGAGCTACACTCCTATAATATTGATTAAGCATATACTGAGAAGCTGTACTTCCTACTTCAGCATAATTTGCTCTAATTTTCCAGAAATTTAACCAAGGAGCTTTAATTAACTCCGATGCAATGAATGAACCGGTTACTGATGGATAATTATAAACATTGTTTGCTTTAGGCAAAGTTGAACTTTGGTCAATTCTCCAAGTAGCATCTAAATAAAAAGTCTTATAAAAGTCGAATGAGGCAGTCGCGTATCCACTATTGGTCTGTGTTGTATATACATTTTCATCAGACGTTAAAATTGGTAATGCAGAATTTCCTAATGCATATACATGCGGAACAACCAATCCTCCTTCTGTTGAATTGTAGATTGAATTATAATAATTTCTTCTGATATTCCCTCCAACTATACCACTTACATTGATATCTGAAGTGATATCAAATTTATAATTAGCATACAAATCATAGTTGGTTTCTGTCTGAGTAATATCCTGTCTTGCATAACCGGAACCAACATCTTTACCTGAATTTCCAAAAGCTTGTGCTAGTGAACCAACAGCAAGTCTGTTTTCAATCATCAGATTGATTCTGTCCTGCGATACTTTACCTGTAACTGAAAAATTCTTAGCAATATCATAAGTTAATTGTCCATAGCTAAAAGATCTTGTTCTTTTATCTGAAGAATAATTCTCATAAGCTGCAAAATACGGGTTATTCCAGAAAATTGGTCTGTGGTCACTTGAATCAACCATGTTCCAAGTCACGTTACCATAATTGTTGAATTGCGAAGGATTTTTTACATTATTAAAGTAAGCATCCCTTTGTGCCAGAATATCAACATTGGTTTGCCACCATTGTCTAAAGCCGCCAATCGTATTATCAGAATATCCTGTGATATTACGTCCTCTTGTATCCTGCAATGTCAATGTAGAGAAAAATGAACTATGCAACTTATCAGTTAGGTCATAATTGATTTTTAAAGAGAAGTTATTTTTATTAATGTGAGAGTTTGGCATTAAACCATCAGACATCATATTCTCATATGTAAAAGCAATGTTTTTCCCTTTTTGTCCTTTTTCCAGACTGATGCTATTTACATAAGTAACAGGATTATTAAAAAATTTAATCGGTCCATTTTTAGCAGCAACCCAAGGTGTTGCTTTACCATAATTTGGAGATGTTGGATCAAAAGCATCCCATTGATATACTAACAAGTTTGGATCAAACTGAGGTCCCCAAGATGCATCTTCTGCAAAATTTGCATAATAATGTCCATCCGGTGCCGGATCTTCTGTATAAAATGAAGGATCATATCCACCTCCATATTTGCTTTGGTATTTAGGGAATGTGCTTTTATCTATAAAGCCACTTTGAATTGATGAAGACAAAGTAACTCCCCAAGAGCCATCATCTTTACCTTTTCCATTCTTAGTAACAATTACGATAACACCATTCAGACCTCTTTCTCCATAAAGTGCAGAAGCTGCAGCTCCTTTTAATACGTTGATGGATTCAATATTGTCCTGATTGATATCTGATAAAGCATTACCATAGTCAATATTAGCTCCAAAAGTGGTATTATTATTAACAGGAGACCCATCAATTACAATTAAAGGATTTCCTCCTCCCAGAGTTTTAACACCTCTTATCAAAAGATTGGCAGAACCACCGAAATTGTTGGTCGTTGTTACATTAAGACCAGCAATTTTACCTGATAACTGGGATGCAATATTCCCTGTGTTCGTTGTACCATCAGATAAAGCATCTGCCTTAATCTCCTGAGAAGCATAACCCAAAGATTTTTTTTCTCTTTTGATACCTAAAGCCGTTACTACTACGCCTTCGATATCTTGCGTCTTTGCAGTATCTTGTACCTTTTGTGCAGAAACTACTGCAAAAGATGACGAAAGAACTACTGCCAACACGCTTGTTGTTAATTTTTTCATATCAAATCAAATTTTTCAATAAACAAAAATGCAAAACATTATTAACATATGCAATATAGAACGTTAAGAAATGTTAAATATTATTAGATAAATAACAAAAAATAAACTATGCTTTACATATTTAGTTCCAATGTTTAACTTAGAAATCTTTATATATCAGCATCTGATAACAATTGTTAAACAAAAAAAATCATGCTTAAAAATAATTTAAGCATGATTTTTTTTGTTTAACAGGATATTATTTATCTAGAAACTTAACTAAAGTTATTAAATCTTCTTCATTGGAAAAATTAATTTTATTTGATTTTATAAAATTTTCAAAATCCTTTTTATCTAAGTTAAATTCTGTGGCAAAATCTTTTGATTTCTTTGGAAACTTTATGAAATTATCTCCATATTGAATTAAGTATAGGTCCTTCTCCTTAGCAAAATAATCATTAGCATCCTTGCTATAAGCATTTGGACTCTTTTCCCCCTTTAACAGCTCTACTTTTTCTCTTTTAAACAATTTATATTTATTACCGTCGAATAATAAAACCAAATATCCAAATTTACTTTTCCCATCAACATTATAATTAACAGTTTTATATGTCTTTTTCAATGAAGGAAATATAATTTTGAGTTCATTTTCCTTAGTGGTATAATATGTGTCGTTTTTATCCTGAAACTCCATCTCATCTTCGTACGCATTGTATCTAAGATTTTGTACATTCTTACTGTAACCTTCTATATTTACTTTATCAAATTGTTTTCCATTAGGATATGGTGTTCCATCTATGATATATTCTTTTGTGGACGGTCGGTTTGCTCTGGTAAAAAAATTTCCTGTTGAAAAAGACACATTTTCATTTCCAACTTGAGCAAACACTAAAGTTTGTGTTAACAAAAATATAACGAAGCTTATTTTTTTCATATGTTAAAACTAATTATTAACAAATATATAAAATATCAAGCATGTTTAAAACAAAAGCCTCCAATTTTGGAGGCTTTTATCATTATAATTATAATTTATTAATTATCATATCCTGGGTTAGAAACTACTGGTGTGCCAGCTATATCCGTTTCTCCTCTAGGAATAGGAAAAGCGTTCATTCTTGGGTCTGTAGATGCAGTGGATGGTCTTGGCACTGTATCTCCCCATCTTCTTAAATCCCATTGACGCAAGCCTTCACCCAATAGTTCCTTCATTCTTTCTGCTTTAAGCATAGTCATCGTAACTGAAGTTGCTGCAGGTAATCCTCTATTTGTTACAATTTGATTATAATAATTTAATGCTTTTGCAGGATCTCCTCCAGGTTGAAGTTCAGCTTCTACACCATTTAATAATACCTCTTCATAACGTAACATTTTAATATTATCAGCACCTGTTGCATTAGTATACTTACCTGGTCTATTATTTACAGAAAGATACCTAATACCTCCTGATACTGTTACTAGAGCTTTTCTGATGTCATTTGCCGTATAAGAATCATATGCTGTTTGAGAAACTACGATATTTGCATAACCGTTCTGACTTAGTCTTTGTCTATAAGATCCTGTGGACAATGACGCATTAGTCCCAACTGCTAATTCAAATATAGAATTAGGGGCAGCTCCATTCATTACAAACTGAAAGGATGTCTGAAATAACCCTGAAGCTACGACGTTAAACGTACTGCTAGTGCCAGAAGCATATGCAACAATATCATTAGTTAGACTTCTTACTTTTGCATAATCACCTTTATAAAGATAGAATCTTGACATTAGGCCCTTAAGAGCATAAATAGATAATTCTGTTTTTGTGCTTGCCGAAAAATAAGATGTCCCTGCGGTCATAAGTTCAAGAGCCTTTGTAAAGTCTTTATCAATTTGAGCCTCTGTTTCAGCAATCGTAGACCTAGCTATTAAGGCTTTAGGATCATACTTTAAAGGCATTACAATCCCTAAAGTTCCATTAGGGATATACTTTTGACCATATAATCTAAAAGCATCAAAAAAAGCAATTGCTCTTAATCCGTATGCTTGACCTTGTGCAAATGTAGCTGTAGCTTTATCTGCAGAAGTGCCACTTATTGAATTTAAGTCTGTGTTGATGACAATATTGGCCTTACCAACCGCTTCATATATTCTGTTATATGTATTAACTGCATATGTATCATTGGACAATTGAGAATAGTTATACACATTGGTGTAATATCCACCTTGGAGTGTACTAAGCATTTCATCAGAGCGAACCTCAGCATAAGCTAAAAAATCCGCACCATAGTAAGATGTATTTCTCATGGAGGTATAAATACCTCTCACAAAAGATTGCATTTCCTGAGTAGAGGTTAATGGTGCCTGCTCTACTTCTTGGAAAAATTGTCTCTCTACAAAATCATCAGAGCAAGATACTGTTGACAATCCAACTAATAAAGAAAATATTCCTGTTTTTATTATTCTATTCATTTTTTTAATTTTTAAAAGCTAATATTAACACCAAATAGATAAGTTTTCAATATTGGCAAAGATAAGTTAGTATAACCTGATACATTAACTTCAGGGTCAAATTTCAGTCTGTCATCGAACCTGTGAGTCCAAGCGTTGTTGGCCATCACGTAGATTTGTACAGAATTAAGGCCTGAACCATTTAAGAATTCAGAATTAAAGGTATATCCTAGCCTTGCATTACTTAATCTGATATAGTCAGAATCATACAAAAATCTGGTAGAAGCTTGATTCGATCGTTTATTTCCTCCAGAAATAGGTTTTGGATTAGATGCATTAGTATTAGTAGGAGTCCAATAATCACCATAAACATCTCCATACCCCGGATATGTAGCAGAATACTGTCCATCGCTCCAAGTATATGCTGCCCAGTCATCATAGATTTTTCCTCCAAACCCATATGTAAACTGAAGATCCAAAGCAAAACCTTTGTAAGATAAACTAGTGTTTGCCCCTCCAAATAATGTACTTAAGAAAGATCCCTGAGCTGCTTGCTGAGCCTTGGAATAATCATTCGTAGTCTCACCATCCTTTCCGTTAATAAACCATAGTGGATCTCCATTACTAGGATCCACTCCCGCCCATTTTCTCAAGTAGAAAGTACGCACCCCTTCTCCAACTCTAACAGTAGTCGTTGCATTATTAATTGTACTACCATACAATTCAGTAATTTCATTATGTAAAGTCGACAGATTAGCTCCTATATTCCAATTGAATGTATCTCTTGTTCCTCTGAAAATATCTGCATTGACAGAAAATTCAAATCCTCTGTTTACCAGTGATCCAATATTATCTACCATTACACCGTAAGTGTAAACACCAGTAGATTCATTATAGATTACACCCCCTTGAGAAGGTGATAAAGGCAAATTATAAATCAGATCGCTGGTCTTTTTATTATAATACTCTGCCGTGATTTTTAAGCGATCATTAAAGAAACCTAAATCTAAACCAACGTTTAATGGCTTTACAGTTTCCCAAGAAAGGTTAGGATTGAGAATATTGTAGTATTGTGCCGCAGCAGTATCATTATAATTCAAATTATAGGCATACAATGCATATGGATTGGCGGTAACCTGGTTTCCTAATTTACCATAAGATCCTCTAAATTTCATCATGGAGATGGCATCAATATCTTTTAAGAAATTAATTCTTGCTAAATCAAACCCAACACCCACAGACCAGAAATTACCAGCTTTTTTACCTGGCAAGAACTGAGACAGAACATCCCTTCTGTAAGATCCATCGACTAGGAATAATTTATCATAATCATAATGCCCGGTAACTGCATATCCATATCTGGAAGAAATTGTTTTCTTTCCTTCAAATCCGTATGGCACTACAAAGTTAGAAAGAGTTTCAAGCACAGGAGAACCAACGGTAATACCTGTTGATCTTAAAAACTTACGGTCAGTTTTATAAGCCTCTTGGATTAATGATACCCCGATATTATGAAGATCAAATTTTTTGCTGTAGTCTAAGATATTCTGTACGTTAAAATTAAAATATCTATTTACAGAAGTTCTTTGATAACCTCCATAATTAACACCATCACCATGCACCGGATTCCAATAAGTATCTTCCTCAACATTCACATACTCCGGAGAAAATACTAATCTATAGGTAAGATTATCAAGGATTTTGTACTCCGCATTTAAGTTCGCAAATGCTCTAAGCGTACCAGCCTGAACATAGTTTTTTTCCAATAGATATCCCGGGTTAAACTGGCTATTACTTAATCGCAAGGTAGTTGGATTCCAATACCAAGAACCATCAGGGTTTTTAGCTTGATCAGTGGGCCTATTAAAATATTGTGCTAGAATTGGATTAGAGAAAGCTCCTCCATCCGTCAATGTTCTTGTCTTACCATGAGAAATCTGAAAATCAGAACTAATCTTAAGTTTATCTGTTGCTTGGTATGTTAATTTAGTTGTATAAGACAATCTTTTGAAAAAAGAATTCTTTATGATGCTATTTTGATCAAACATGTTTGCTGATGCATAATAAGTAAACTTATCATTTCCGCCAGACATATTGAAATCTGCATTCTGTTGGTAGCCATCTTTTCTTACAACATCTTCCCAATCAGTACTATAAGGTGATTTAAAAATATTAGCATAAGTTGTTCCAGCAGCTCCGCCTGCAATCTGCTCGATCGTATAATTAGGATTAGTTGTACCATTATTAAGCATATCCCTCAAATACTCCTTGTATTCCTGTCCAGTGAAAGCTCTGTTACCACTTACAGCTTGCTGATTAAACCCCGTATTAAAAGATAAATTAAACTTAGCTTTTCCTTTTCTTCCGGATTTTGTAGTAATAACAATAACACCAGCTCCTGCATCAGCACCATATACCGCTGTTGAGACAGCATCTTTTAAAACTGTTATACTTTCAACATCGTCAGGATTCAAGTTTGCTAAAACGTTTGCAGTTGTATTTGCAGTTGTAAGGTCACCACTTGCAATTCGTACTCCATCAACAATATAGATTGGTGAAGTAACCCCATTAATAGAGGAAACCCCTCTAACTCTCACATTTGCAAAGCCTCCTGGCTGACCAGAAGCCGAGCCCGTTTGTACACCAGTAACCCTCCCCTGAAGCATTTTGTCGACAGATGCAACCGGGACATCTTCTATAGACTTAGCCGTCATAGTACTTGTTGAGCCTGTAAGTTCTTGCACTGTTTTTTTCTGACCAAAACCAACAATAACAACCTCTTCAATATTGGCTGTCTTTGTTGAGTCAGTTCTTTGAGCAAAAAGTGCTTGGCCCGTAAAAAAAAGCACACCAGCACTTAAAACCTTTAATTTCACATTCATATTAACAATTTTTAATATTCAAACTGCAAATATGTTAATTTTATTTTAATTTGGAAATTAAAATTCGATTAAAATTCAATTAAAATTCATACAATGAGATTATTTTAACTAAAAATTAAACAATTATATTTTAACATTAATTAACCAAAAGTTAGATATTTAAAGAGAATGAATTTTATTTTTCCAATTATTATTTTTTTTTATTTTTACAGCCTCTAAATATGCTATTAATACAAAACTTCTCAGAAACCTTCATAGAAGCCGGATGCGATGAAGTCGGAAGAGGCTGCTTGGCCGGGCCTGTGGTTGCTGCTGCGGTAATTGTCGATAAAAATTTTAAGCAAAATTTAGTTAACGATTCTAAAACCTTAAATTTCCAGACAAGACAAAATCTGGACAGATATATCCGCGAGAATGCAGTAGATTTTGCAATAGCAGAATTACCTCCTGAGTTTATCGACCAGCATAATATTCTCAATGCAAGTCTGCACGCCATGCATCTTGCGCTCGATCAGCTCAAAACAAGGCCTGAACTGATTTTGGTAGATGGTAACAAGTTTCATCCATATAATTACATTCCGCATCATTGTATTATTAAAGGGGACAACAAATATCTTTCAATTGCAGCTGCATCTATTTTGGCGAAAAACTACCGTGATAATCTGATGATAAGACTTCATGATGAATTTCCCGATTATGGATGGAATACAAACTTTGGCTATTGTACGAAAACACATCAAAAAGCTTTGAAAAAATTCGGGCCGAATATCCATCACAGAAAATCTTTCCGATTAGAGTATGATATAGAAATTGACTAGTTTCTAAAAACAAATTTTGTAAATTGCTTCTTTAATATAGAATAAGAATGCAAAACACCTACTCCGTCATCAATGCTTCGGCTGGTTCCGGCAAAACTTACACGTTGGTTCAGCGGCTGTTGATGATCTGTCTTAGATTTCCGAATCAGCCGGATGCGATCAAGACTATTATTGCATTAACGTTTACGAACAAAGCTGCCAACGAAATGAAGGAAAGAATCCTTTTCTATCTTGGTGAGTTTGTGAAAGAAAACTATTCCGAAAATCAAGACCTTAAAAACATTCAAAAAGCGCTCTCAGAACAAGGATATCGAATTACATTAGACGATTTGAGACATCGTTCCCAGAAAGTTCTCGATTATATTTTACACCACTACTCTACGCTTAACATTGGAACGATTGATAAGTTCAACTCCAGATTAGTCAAAAGTTTTTCTTATGAATTAGGATTGGCTCAGAACTTCAACCTGGAGATTCAGCCGGAACCTTACCTGATAGAAGCGGTGGACAAAATGCTCGATGAAATTGGAGAAGACGAAACAGTTTCAGACGCTTTTATGGATTTTGTCAATTACAATCTGGACAATAATGAGCGGGTCAATCTGAATCAAACCCTTTATAATTCGGCGAAGAAATTTGTGAATGATATTCATTACCAGCCTTTGCAGGACAATAAAGATTTTGAGTGGCAGGCTTATGAGAACAAGAAAAATGAGTTGCGGAAAAAAATCAGTGATAACAGAATCCAATCCTCGCAACTTGCGACACAAGCTTTAGAATTAATAAAAACCCGAGGAATTGATATTGAAGATTTTGCTCAGGGAAAAAACGGTTTAGGCGGTTTTTTCCAAAAGATTCAGGATTTTTATAACAAAAAGCGAGACGGATTTCCTTTTCCTTCCAACGAAGATTCTGCATTGACAACTTACTTTAAAGGTGCTGCTGCAAAATCAAAGCATAAACAAAGTGACATCGAGGAAATCCTGCCGCAACTGATTTCCTGGCGAAAAGATATTATCGACCTTTATATCGATTCTCAGAAAAAAGAAAAAATCCTGGAAGCGATTCTGCCTTTGAAGGTCAACGCCGACATCCAGAAAAAGCTGTTGGAAATCGAGGAAGAGAACGATTTGGTTTTGCTTTCGAAATTTAATATTATCATTAATGAAAATCTTCGGAATGAGCCTTCCGCTTTTATTTATGAAAAAGTAGGAACGCAGTTTCAGCATTATTTTTTTGATGAATTCCAGGATACTTCGGCAATGCAATGGCAAAATTTTTTACCATTGCGTGATAACAGCATTACTTCGGACAATACGAGTTTTACGATTGTCGGTGACCCGAAACAGAGCATCTATCGATTCCGCGGTGGCGAAAGTGAACTGATGCTGAATATCATCAATCAAAAAGAGATCACGCCAAAATTTGCAACCGCTGAACACCTCAGATTCAATTGGAGAAGTGCGAAGAATATTGTCGATTTCAATAACCGGTTGTATAATTTTATGTCTAAGGCTTTGAATAATGAGCATCAAAAAATCTTTGGTGAAAATGCTGTTCAGGAAGCACAATCCAATCTGGAAGGCCGTGTCAAAGTTCATCTTTTGGAAAACTCGGTGAAATCTGTTTTTTATGAAGAATCTGCTGAGAAAATGCGAAATGACATCCAGGAATGTCTGGATAATGGATTTACGTTTTCAGACATTACGATTCTTTGTCGTGGAAACAATGATATTTTTAATTATTCCCAACTATTAGGAAATCTGAAAGTTCATTATAACGGAAAAGAAACCCATATCAAAACCATCTCCGAGAAAGGATTGACATTGGACTTATCATTTACAATCAAGGCTTTGATTGAATTCCTGAAATGGGAAATCAATCCGAAAAACCGCCAGTTTCTGGTGAAAATGATGTACTTCCTGAATGTTTCCGGAAGAATCAGAATGACGGATTTCACCTCTGAAATCAGAACCATTCTGAACCTGGAATCGAAGTCAGAAATCGAAAATTATATTGATACTCATTATCATATCAAATTGGTTCAAAATGATGTACCGCAACTGAATCTTTATAATTTCATCGAATATTATGTTCAGGAATTCTCTGTTGAAAATAAGGAAACAGATTTCCTTCTGAACTTTCTGGAAATGTTGTTCAATTACACGCAAAACGCCGGCGCAACGTTGAAGGAATTTCTGAAATTCTGGGATGATGAAGCTTCGAAAATCAGCATTCAGGCGAGCGAGAATATTGATGCCGTTCAGATTATGACAATTCATAAAGCTAAAGGTCTTGAGTTTCCTGTTGTTTTTATCCCGATGAGGAACGAAAACAGCGATAAAAAATTCTCCGAATGGTACGATCTCAACAGTGAAGATGAATTAAAAACCGTGATTTTGACTCAGTTTTCTTCCGAGCTGGAAACGTATGACGAAGATCTAGCGCAGTTCAATTTTGAAAATTCTTACCGGAATAAAATTGACCGTTTTTGTATTCAATACGTTGCAACTACAAGACCTGTGGAACAGCTGTTTCTCTATCTGGAAAAACCTAGCAAATCTTCTAATCATCTGGAATTATTTGATTTTGTGACTGAATTTCAACCAGCAGAAAATCACGAGAGATTGGATTCGTTCGATATTTTCCCTGTTACTGATTTAAGAAAACAAAAACGGAAAAAGAAAAAAGAGTATCTCTCAGAAAACATCAATTCGATTTCCCAGAAAACAGAAAGAGCTTCGAATATAGAAATTGCTACCACTTCCAAAAATTATCAAAACCGTGTAGAACACGTGCGAATGGGAATTTTCACGCACGAGATTTTGTCTAAAATCAAAACTAAAAAAGATGTTTCCAAAGTTCTGAACTCTTATCTTCTGGACGGCGTTATTACGAATGAAGAAAAAAAATCTATACTGGAAAGGATTGAAAATGTTCTTACTGATGCTAACTATTCTGCTTATTTTGAAGACCATCTGAAAATCATCAATGAAAGAGAAATGTTTGCGACAGAAAATGAGCAATCCAAAACGTATCGTCCGGACCGATTGGTAGAAACGGAAAATGGCATTATCATTGTGGATTTCAAGACCGGCGAGGAAAAAGACAAAGACCAAAAGCAAGTTGAAATTTATAAAAATAAGCTGGAGCAGTTTGGCAAGAAAGTCATCAAAACAGACGTGATCTATATATAAACAAAATCCCGAGAAAATAATTTCCCGGGATTTGCTTTTTATTTCTCAGCAGCAGGATTGAAAACTCTTTGAGCCAGTTCCTGGTCAAAAAGATATAATGCAGACGGATTATCTTTTACCATTTTGATTTTTGTTACTAAAAGTGATGCACTGGATTCTTCTTCTACCTGCTCATTGATAAACCATTGCAAAAAGCTTGTCGTTGCAAAATCGCCTTCATCATTAGCTGCTTTTACGATATTGAAAATACTTTTTGTTACCAATCTCTCATGTTCCAAAGCTTTTTCAAAAATCTCCTGAGCATTATTGAATTCATGCGGAGGTTTTGGAACTTCGTTCAGAATAATTTTTCCACCAATATCATGAACATAATCAAACATTTTATCCGCATGCATGAGTTCTTCTTTAGATTGTACACGGAAATAGTTGGCAATGCCCTCAAGATCCTGAGAATAAAACCAGGCGCTCATAGATAAATAAAGCTGTGCCGCATATTGTTCCTTTGTTATTTGTTCATTAATTAATGTAATAATAGTATCGCTAACCATAAATGTTAAATTTTTCCCAAATATAAAAAAAGAGCGGCTTAAAAAACCACTCTTTCATAAAATTAACCACTAAATAATAACTTACTTCACTACAGCTGTCTCCGCGCTTTTTCTATTTTGGAATTGCTCCCTTCTTTCTGCCATTTTCTTAGCTTTCATCTCTTGGAACTTTTTGTATTGGTCAGGAGTCAGAATTTTTTGCATGTCTGCTTCATTCTGTTTCATCTTTTGCATTCTGTCTTCTTTTTTCGCTGTCATTTCCTGCTTTCTTTCGGCAGCTTTCTGCTCGTGTAATGCCTTGATCTGGGCTACCTGAGCATCAGTAAGATTCAGCTCTTGTTTCATCTTTTGGAGTCTTTCTGCTTTTTTCTGTTCAAAGTCCGCTTTTCTATCTGTTGTTTGAGCAAAACCGAAAACACCTAATCCAAGGAATGCTACACTTAAAATTAATTTTTTCATTTTTTAATTGATTTAAATATTAATAAATTTTTATCTGTTAGTTTGATTTGTTAATAATTATAAAGTTAATCAGTGATATTGTTAAATAATTATAAAGTTAATCAGTGATATTGTTAAATAATTATAAATTTCAATTTGATTACCTTGAAACAAATCTATTTCCCGAATTTCTATTACCGTTCTCGGATCTTGGAGAAGAGTTCCTTTGGTTGCCATTGCCCCTGTTTTCAATTCTTCTTTCAGAATTCTGGTTTTGTCTGATTCCGCCTTGGTTTCTGATCCCATCTGATTGAATTGGTGAACGATCCTTTCCAAAACCATTTCCATTTCTTATTCCACCGGAATTTCTAATCCCTTCTGGTTGAACTTGTGGGCGATCATTATTTTCGAAACCGCCATTTCTTATTCCTCCGGCATTTCTGACACCATTGTTCTCATTAGATCTGATTCCTTCACTTTGAGAATTTCTTATTCCACCCCAGCCGTTTCCGTTTGACCCGCTTCTTGGATTATCGTTTCTGATTCCGTTATTTCTATTTGGCTGAATCATATCCTGATTCCTGCCAATACTTCTGAAACCATCTCTGAAATTGTTTCTGTCAACTCTGTAGATGTTGATATTAACATTTCTATAAACCGGTCTTACGGGATATCGTCTTGCATAGAAGTTGACACAACGGTTTCTGTAATATACAAAAGGGCTTCTTCCCCGGAAATAAACATTTTGATAAACAACGAAGATTCTTGGCCCTAATATATTTTGTAAAGCAAAAAACCTGTCATAATACCATCTGTCCGGATTCCATCTGTAATAGGCATTCCAGGCAGCATAAGATGCAAATCTATTATTCAGCATCATGATCTGATTGATCTGAAACGGACTCAAGCGGTATTGGATAAAAAACTGATCCCAATTAACAGAGAAAACAGCATTTCTGTAATCGTTATAATAACCCTGGTAATACTGATCCGGATAATAATCCGCAGGATAGTTGTAATAATAATCATCCGGATAATCATATGAATTATCATAATATTCGTAACCATTATAGTCCTGAGGATAAGTATCGTAATAGTCCTGGGCAAATGTCATGCTTCCTAAAATCAAAGCAAGTCCTAAAATTATCTTTTTCATTTCTTTTATTTTAAATAATTAAAACAGAAAATTCATATCTGTGATTCTGAACTTTCTATCTTTTGGATATGAACGAAGAAAAAAAGTTAAACCAAGACTTATATTTGAATTAAAAATAGATTCGAAAACCTATTTTAGCATTGATAATCAGACTAATAATTTTCAATAAAAAAGCCCTTCAAAAATTTGAAAGGCTTTAAAATTTATTTTTTAGGATTAATATCGGTCGCTATTTTCAACCCAACTTGCAATTTTTTGATTGAATTTGTCTTTAGTTTTTAAATCTTCCAAGTTCAGGTGTATTCTGTATCGCCAATAATGTGGAAAAACAGCAGGATTATTGATTCTTTCTTCATCCATATTCGGATTCATTAACTCTTCATCCGTTGCCAAAAATTCCTGAATCGGAAAGATTGCCAGCATTGCATCCGTATAAAGATGCTGCTTCATTATGATTTCTGACAATTCCGGGGCTAAATCCCAAGGTGCTGTACCATATTGACCTAACTGATTGTTAAAATATTTTTGAGTCAAATTTCTATCCTCATGCCACCATTGTCTCAGTGTAGAACTGTCGTGAGAAGAAGCTGTAACAACATTAAGATAACTTACATTTTTCGGGTCGTACCAAGCGATATTTTCCGAAGGCATTCTTTGAACTTTCAAAGCGGTAATCGCCAATTTATCCATTACAACAGGAACTGAATCCGGAACCAAACCTAAATCCTCACCACAAATCAACATCGTTGTAGAATTCAGTAAAGCCGGTAATTTTTCCATTGCTTTCTGATACCAAAGTCCATCCTGACGTTTGAAAAAATAATCATTATAAAGGTCAAGCAATTTTGCTTTTTCCCACTCCGGAAGATATTTGAACGATGTTGTCTTAGCAATGTTAAACCTTGGATGATAAACGATTCCATTTTCTGTTTCCTCTGTTAAGAATAGAACATTTCCAGCCAGAGAAATCAATTTTTCTTCTGCCCAGTCCCAAGATTCTTTTTTGAAATAATCGGTTAATTTTCTCTGCGTATCAAATTCCGGTTTGAAAGTGTAAACGCCATTATGATGATTATCAAAGAAACGGCTCTGAACTTTCTCTTTAAACTCGCCAAAGTTTTCCCAAAGGATAGGATCATTCACAAATGGCTTTACATAACGGTCATAATTAAAAGGAATCTGTCTGTCCACAAACTCTTTTTCTGTAACAGGAAGGGCTGGGTAAAAATAACCTAACAATCCTTGAGTCGCAGAAATTGGCATTCTCCAGATTCTGAAAAATCCTAGAATGTGGTCAATTCTCATCGCATCAAAATATTGTTCTAAGACTTTGAAACGTTTTTTCCACCATTGATAACCATCGGCTTTCATCACTTCCCAGTTATAAGTAGGGAATTCCCAGTTTTGTCCCAAATCCGAGAATTGATCCGGAGGCGCACCAGCCTGGAAATCCATCCCGAATAATTCCGGTTCTGTCCAGGCTTCTACAGAATATCGGTAAATCCCGATCGGTAAATCTCCTTTCACAGAAATTCCTAAATGATGAAGATATTCTACAGCATCCTGTAACTGCAGATGCAACTGATACTGAATCCACGCATGAAGCATCAATTGAGAATATTCTTTATGCTTTGGAGAATAAAGCGTTGCTACTTTTCCCGTCACATATTTTTTATGCGTCTTCCATTCGTTAAAGTTGGGCGTTTTGTATTTGTCTCTCAAAACACAAAATGCAGAGTAAGGCATTAGCCATTCTTCATTATCTTTAATGAACTTTTTGAAGTTTTTATCTTTTAGAATCGTGCCTTTATTCTCTTCGAAAACTGCTTTTGCATATTTCCATTTTCCGGAAATCATCTGCTCGTAATCAATCAAAGACAACGCATTTAGTTCCGCTTTTTTCGATTGATAATCTTTCACCAAATCCTTTGGCAAAGCATATTCTAATTTTTCAATCGAAAGATATTGCGGATGAAGTGCATAAACCGAAATCGCCGCGTAAGGATAAGAATCTGTCCAAGTGTAATTCGCAGTCGTATCATTAATTGGCAAAATCTGAATCACAGAAAGCTTGGTTTCATTAGCCCAATCGCCTAATTTTTTGATATCAGGAAATTCTCCAACTCCGAAACCGTCTTCCGTTCTCAAAGAAAAAACAGGAACTGCAACACCTGCAGAATGCCAAAGCGTATGGTTATCGAATTTGAAATAATGGTCCGCTTTCACATAAAGAATATCTTTGTTCGGATTTCCGAAAACCCAACGATTGTCGCCTGGTTCAACATAAAAAACCTTACCCGTATTTTTATCTTTAATTGCGTATTTGTAAAGAATCGTTTGATGAGAATTGATTTCTACGCCGGTTTCCCAAACACCGTAATCAGTTTCATTCAGTTCAATTGCTTTTTCATAATCCCAATTTCCCAAAGCGTCTACATTTCCAATCAAAACCAATTTCCAATTCGGATGATAAAGCGGCGCTTCTATTCGGAAAAGATGCGTGTGTTTTTTGACAACCGGTTGTTTTGCAGGCTGAAAACCTTGTAAACGGTTGTGAAGGATTTTGTTGGTCAGATAATTTTCGGGGAAATTTTTAAGATTCCATTGGTCAAAAATTACAAATTCTTTGAAGCTATTAGGCAAATTAAGTCTATGAAAAGGAATCTCTTCGTCCAAAACTTCACCATCTTCGGTTACAACAAGATATTTGTAGAGAATTGATTTGGAAAAATAATCAATTTCAGAGGTCCAGTTGTTATTTTCGGAATAGTTCAGGCTGTAATCACGATGCTCATTTTTGTCGTCAAATAGGCGCAAAATGAGCCGCTGGCCAACTTTTGTTCCGAAGTTAACACTAAAGTATAGTTTCATTTATTAAGGTCTATTAATATTGACGCAATTTAATGATTTCTTGCAATGGTGTAAAATTTATTTTTTTTTCGAAATAACTTCCAGATAAGCCGCAATATGATTATCCAAGGAAACAGTAATTCCACCTATATTTTTGGCTTTCATATACATCAGAACTTTTTCATCTTTTAGAGAATACATCAGAAAATCATTGAATTTATCTGGCGAAATTCCGGCTTCTGCAAAATATTCTAAGTCTACATTATTCTGAATCCAAGCCAAACCTTCCTGCAAATCTTCATATTTATAAAGTCTTCTTAGACGTTTTGATTTGCCGCTAACAACATCATAGATTGCCTGAACATTAACCATTGGAGGAATTCTTATTAGTGGCTTTACAATATCATCAACCGCATCAGCTGGTTTTTCGCGAGGTTTTTCCGGACCTTTCGGTAATCCTATATCTTTTCTGAGTTTTTCTTCCTGGGATTCTGCAAGATTTTTATTGATGATTTTCACTTCCTCTATCTCTTGCGGGATTTTCTCCAATTTAACGACCTGAAAATTATTACTGGTAATCACTATTTTTCCTAATCTGTAACTTTCCTTAGCAAACCGAATTTCGTCTCCTATATTAGCATCGATTGAAAATTTCCCATAAGAATCACTATAAGTTTTTTGATTAGTAGTCATATTCACAATCAAAACTTTGGGAATGAGAACTTCGTCCTCTGACATTACGTTTCCTGAAATGTTCTGAGAAAAAGTAAAACCATATAAAATAAGAAAAAGAATCTGTAAAAATCGTTTCAAACGCTGATAGTTTTTTCAAAAATAAACTTCTTTGCTAAAATAAAAATACGGTTTAACTTTCGTTAACCGTATTTTTAAATATTTATGACTTATATTAATTAAAAATTCCTAATTTCATAGCTATTGAAACAAGCTGTGCGGTAGTTGAAATTTTAAGCTTAAAAAAAATATTCTTTCTGTGAGTTTCTACAGTATTTTTGCTAATAAATAGTTTTTCAGAAACTTCTAGTGTTGTTAATCCTTCGCATATTAAGTTTACAATCTCCTTCTCACGGTTGCTGAGAATATTTTTATTAAAATTTATTTTTTCAAAAAAAACACCTTCAGAATAATAGTATTTTTCATTGTTATAATGCACAGTCTCTATAACCTCGAATAATTTTTCTTTCGGTGTATTTTTTAACAGATAAGCATGTATATTATCCTTAGATTCGGCATTTTTAAAACTGCTCATTACGATAATCTTAATATTCGTTTTTTCCTTTTTTATAAAATTTATTAGTTCCAGTCCATTGATTTCAGGCATAGATATATCTGTTATAAGGATATCTATTTCAATATCTTTCATATTTTCCAAAACCCTTTTTGCATTATCTACAGAAAACAACACTTGAAAATTAGGCTTTGAAGACAGCACATTGGTTATACCATCCAAAAAAATGGGATGATCATCTACAATTCCTATTCTGATCATTTCACTGGAATATTTAATATAGTAATAGAACCATAGTTACTATTTTCCATTATCATTTCTCCTTGATATTTATTTAATCTCTCCTTAATATTTTTCAAGCCAATACCTTCTGTATAATTTTCCGGAAACCCTCTTCCGTCATCTTCTATAATTATATTGATGTTTTCTAAATTTTTGGTACAGCTTATTTCGATATTTCTGGCTTCTGAATGTTTAAATGTATTTGTAAAAATCTCTTGAAAAATTCTATACATATCCATTTTCAGATTAAAATTAATATCAGAAAAAATATTGTCTGGGAAAAACAGAAAATTGGTTTTAATTTTTTTGGTTCTTTCATAGCCCGACGCTAAGTTTCGAATGAGTTGTTGTAAATCTGTATTTTCAGAAATGCCTGTTCTTAGATCGTGGGAAATGTCTCTAATCTCTTCATATAAATTATTTATATTTTTTTGAATCTCTGTAATTTGCTTGTTTTCCTGAATACTATTTTCATGCTCCAACATAAGATTAATACCAATCAAGCTTCCTGCAACGCCATCATGAAGTTCTTTGGCAAGCCTGTTCCGTTCTTCGTTCTGACCTTCCAAAATACCTTTAGAGATATTAATTTTTTCTTCTTTTTCTTTCATCTTTTTTTGAGATTTTTGTCTTTGGATAAAAATAAAACAAATGGAAATAACAATGGCCCCTAATAACAATGCAATAATTAAAAGTTTGGATGACCTAAGGCTTTCTATTTCTTTTTGTTTGGTTAATTGTAAAATTTGATTATTTTTTTTCGATACTTCAAATTTTGCCAACAAATGATTGTAATCCTTTTCTTTTTCAATTGTGAAAAGACTATCTTTTAATTTGTAATAATTACGTTGATATTCATTAGCTTTCTCAAAATCTCCACTTTTAGTATAAGCGTTAGACATACTCTTCAAAAGTGAAATCTTTTGCTCTATCGGTATTCCTCCTAAAACATATATTCCTTCTGCTTTTCGATAAAATCCTATAGCTTTTTGATAATTATCCTTTTCATATAATCCTCCGTAATTAAAATTGATATAGAAATAAAGGCTTTTGTTTCCAATTGTTTCAATCAATGCTTCCGCATCTCTTAAATGGCGTATAGATTTTTCAAAATCTCTTTTTTTATTGTACAAATTACTAAGATTGATATGTATATTGAAAGCTTCCGAATAGTCATTAATTTTTTGAGATAAGATTAAAGCTTTCTCAAAGTACTTTTCAGCCTTACTGACATTTTTATCAATTTCTATTAATGCAATACTATTATATGTTATAAGCTCTGTTAAAGTATCTTTTGAGAGCAAGGCATTTTTACGACTTAATTCATAATAGGACAAAGCATTTAAAGTATCTCCTTTTGTAATAGTCAGGTTTCCTAAATTAAAATATATTGTTGCATAGTAATCATTGAAATCTGTTTCACTAATTTTTTTCAGGGCATTTTGAAAATGCATAATCGATTTATCATATTCTGCATTATCATATTCAATCAGACCTAACAGGTTTTCAGCTCTATATAATATCTTTTCATTTCTGGATCTATTTGCAAAAAAAAGAGCACGTTTAGTAAAATAGCCGGCTTTCCTCAGATAACCTTTCTTATAGTTTATGTTACCAAAATTATATAAACATCGGGCTCTATAATAATCATTCCCTATTCTAGCATTTAAATCATACGCTTTTTTCATATAAAACATGGCAGAATCTAAATTTGATGAAAGAAAATCATTAGACCTATCAATCATGTTATCCAAATCCGTGATTGTTTTCTGAGATTGTAAGGAAAGCGATAATAGTAAAAATATAAAGATTAACCTCATTGAATAACAACTTAAAATCACTGTTTTATGTTATACTTTTTTTGATCTCCAAAAAATATATTTGTAAAAATAAACAGAAATGAATAAAAACCTCATTTGCTTTCTCATTATAATTTTGTTTTTGTTATCAATCAAAGTAAAAAGTCAAGAAACATATTGCGAATATGTAGAAAAAGAATCAATTTCTGAAGGGGCTATATGTTTTAATGATATTCTATATTTCACATCAGATGTGGAAACTATAGTGGCTGGTGAAGTGTCTGCGAACAACACAATTATTATTACACCCAAACCTAATGCAGCTATAACTTTCAAACCAACTATTCCTGATTGTAATGATTGTGCAGAGCCATCTGACGGCAATGGAACTACGATCAAATCAAGAGGAAGTGGTGGTGGAAAAACAAAAAATAAAAGCTCAGTTCCATCAGAAAAATACTTTATAAAAATCAAAAAAAATCCTACAAAGGATATCTTAGAGCTTTATATTCCTAAAAATACAATTATAGCTAAATATAGCATTTATGATGCCTTTGGTAGAATAACAGCAAGCTCAAATTATCCTGTAGCAAATAAAGATGAAATCAAAATTTCTCATTTACCAGCAGGATACTACAGAATTATATTAACAACAAAAGAAAACAAAACAATTACATTAAACTTTATTAAAAATTAAATTATCATGAGAAAATTATTATTCGCATCAATTTTAACACTATCAACTTTATCAATAAAAGCTCAAACAGGTGCTTATGAAAACGTATTTTTTAGTAATTTATATGGTGGTATGGTAAATGGTAATGCTTCCGAATTACCTAATTATCATATTTCCAATACACAGACAGGATTTGGTGGTGATTGGGGACTAGATATAAAATGGTGGGGCGGTGTAAAGTTAAAATCATCCTTAGGAATGATATATCTCAATAAATGGGGTAATGTCGGCATTAACAACGAAGATCCCTCTGCCAGATTGGATGTAAATGGAAATGTAAGAATCAATGCCAGAGATACTGAGTATACTTTTTTGTCGCTTGGTCATCAACCTAATGATCAGATTATTGTTGACAACACTGCTGCAAAACATTTTGGAGGTGGCTATTTTTTCAGAGTTCATAATGATAATGTTACAAATCAGTATCTGGATGCTATGATAATAGACGAGAACGGAAACATAGGAATAGGCATTAATCCTCCACAAAGTAAATTGGATGTTGCCGGAAAATCGTCATTCCGTGATAATATGAAAGTTGACGCAAAATTAGAAGCCAAGGAAATCAAAGTAACCCTCACACCAACTGCAGATTTTGTTTTCGAAGAAAACTATGGTCTTCCAAAACTAAAAGATGTTGAGAAATTTATTAAAGAAAACAAACACCTGCCGGAAGTTGCCTCAGCAAAAACCATGGAAAAAGAAGGAGTAAATGTTGGAGAGTTCCAAATCAAACTACTTCAAAAGATTGAAGAACTAACTCTATATATAATAGAACAGCAAAAGAAAATTGAAAATCTTGAAAATAAATTGAGTGACAAGAAATAAAAATAATTTTAAAATTGTTCACTATGAAAAATTTATTTTCAATAATATTTTGTTTATGTTTTTATTTTATAAAATCTCAAGAATTAAGAAAGTTTACACCAGCTCCGTTTCCTACAGCACAATGTAATAATTTAATGGGAAATTATTCTAGTGAATGGAGACCTAGTCACGGAAGTCCGAATGTATTAGATTTAGGTTGTGGAAATAAAGTTGTCCGACTATATAGTAAAAATGAAAATATTTCTACAAGAAAATCTGAAGGTATATTTATTGACTTAAATAATATAGGTGTAACTCTAGATACATCTAAAAAATACAAAATTATCGTCTCTTATCGTTATTCTTTATCAAGTAATCAAAATAGGGCGATTAATTTTGATGTTTACTTTGCCAATGGTATGGTAGAAAAATCAAGTAATAATTGTGACGAAGAAACATTACCAAATGTCTCAGATAAAATGAAAGTCCTCACTTTTAATAATGGTGAATTTTTAAATGACAGTTATACTTGTCAAGTAAAAAGTAAAGAGCAGGGACAAATAAGTCCTAATAAATCATATAAATACTTATGGATAACCTCTAATCTTAATACCACATTAAATTTTAGAGAATATGTAGATATTGATAAAATAGAAATGTATTATGATAATGGCGGAAGTAGTGGATCAGTATGTAATTTATCATATCCATCTAATTTATCAATTGCTAATATCACATCATCTACTGCAATTTTCACTTGGGACACTGTACCAAATGCCTTAAAATATAGAGTTAAAGTTTATCCTATTACTAATCCTAATTATAATAATACATTAGAAACAACAAGTAATGTTTATAATTTTTCAAATCTTCCACCAAATACAGTATATGAAGCTCAGGTAAGAGCGGTATGTGCAAATGGTCAATCAAGCCCATATATAAGTTATTGGATGTTTGCTACGTCGTGTCCTATAAATTCAACAATTATTCATCCTATAAAAACAAATCAAAATTTTACAGCTAGTAATTCAATTTTAGCTTCCTCATACATCAATTATGATTTATTTGTAAAATATAGTGCGGGAAATCAAGTCTCTTTACTTCCAGGGTTTTACGTAAAAGCAACGGCAAACAGTTCATTTCTTGCATCGTTAGAATCATGCTCGAGTCCACCAAACGCGTTGCTAGAAGAAAAACCACAAGATACTATTTCTAAGCAAAGAAAATACAGTGAAATGATACCTATTCTAAATTCAGAGTTTAAAATATATCCTAACCCTGTTTCCAATATCTTGACTATTGATAATGGTAAAGAGAAACTAATTTCTTGGGAATTATATGATTACTCAGGAAAAATGATTAAAAGCGGAAACTCTGCCACAATTAATGTCCAATCTGTACCAAATGCAACTTATGTTTTAAAAATAAATCTGAAAAAAACACAAATTTCTAAAACAATAATTGTAAAACACTAGAAAACACAAATTCAAATAAAAAAACTGTAACCATGAAAAAAGAGACTCATAATGAGTCTCTTTTTCATAATAATTGATAACTTGTTCCATCTCGTCCATCTTTCAATTCGATTCCTTTTTCCAGAAGCTGGTCACGGATCTGGTCAGATAATTCCCAATTTTTAGCTTTTCTGGCTTGATTTCTCAAATCAATCAAAACCTGCAAAGTCTGGTCAAGCTTATCATTATTAGATTCTTCTATGGTTTGTAATCCTAAGACATCAAAAACAATGGCGTTTAGGAATTGTTTCAGATCTTCATAATCTTCTGTTGAAATGCTTTCTTTACCCAATTTCGAAGCCGAAATAAACTTCACCGCTTCGAATAAATGAGAAATCAATATCGGACTGTTGAAATCGTCTGTTAACGCCTCCAAAACTTTTTCTTTCCAGCTTTTATAATCAAAGGAAGATATTTCCACGCCTTCTACAGGCACTTGCGTATTCAGGATTCTCACCGCTTCCATCAATCGGTTGAAACCTTTTTCACTTGCCAGCATCGCATCATTAGAAATATCCAGAACACTTCTGTAATGCGCTTGCAGAAAACAAAATCTCAATACACTTGGGTGAAAAGCTTTTTCAAAGAAATTATTATTACCGGTAATCAATTCCATTGGAAGGATATAATTTCCGGTAGATTTACTCATCCTTTGTCCATTCATCGTCAGCATATTGGCGTGCATCCAATATTTCACCGGTTCTACACCATTGCAAGCTTTCCCCTGAGCAATTTCACATTCGTGGTGCGGGAATTTCAAATCCATTCCACCACCGTGGATATCGAATTGGTCACCTAGATATTTGGTGCTCATCGCAGTACATTCTAAGTGCCAACCTGGGAAACCTTCTCCCCAAGGCGAAGGCCATTTCATAATATGTTCCGGCGAGGCTTTTTTCCAAAGTGCAAAATCCTGAGGATTTTTCTTTTCGCCTTGTCCGTCAAGGTCTCTTGTATTAGCAAATAATTCTTCTATATTTCTTCTGGAAAGTTCGCCATAATTAAGACCTCTTGCATTATATTCCAAAACATCGAAATAAACAGAACCATTACTTTCATATGCAAAACCTTTTTCTACCAAAAGTTTCGTGAGTTCCAATTGTTCGATAATGTGACCAGTTGCAGTCGGTTCAATAGTTGGCGGAAGCAGATTAAATTTCTTCAAAACATCGTGAAAATCGACGGTGTATTTCTGTACAATTTCCATTGGTTCCAGTTTTTCCAATCTGGATTGCTTGATGAATCTGTCATTATTGATATCGCCGTCATCTGTGAGATGGCCTGCATCAGTAATATTTCTGACATATCTGACTTTGTAGCCAAGAAACTGGAGACTTCTGTAAATGAAATCAAAGGACAAAAAAGTTCTCACATTTCCCAAATGCACATTGCTGTAAACCGTTGGTCCACAAACGTACATCCCGATATTACCTTCTAATATGGGTTTGAAAACTTCTTTTTCGCCTGACAGCGAGTTATATATTTTTAGTTGCATTGATTTTAATTAATGATAAATTATAATTGATAAACGATTTAAAATATTGACACAAAACATCAACAACAAATAATTGTTGCTATAAAGATTTTGTTCGATTGTTTTTTAAACTTTATCATTATTAATCGCTTTTAAATGATGATTCATATGACTAATATAATCATCAATAATAAATCTTAAAGTAAAAGATTGTTTTTCAGATTTAGTTGTATCGCAAATATTCTCCAATAGTTCATCGGGAATATTTTCAACTACGTTTACAATCTGAAGGTTCAAATATTTCCACAAATTTATGATGTCCGAAATCGGTGTATTCTGATAGTTTTGAGCTTTCACCCAAAAATTCTGGTCATACACAATATTTTCATTCTCTTTATATTGAGTCACAACAAATCTTCTGATATTCGTAAGAGCACTATCACAAAGATGACCTAATATTTCTTTTTTAGACCATTTTTCGTCGGACAATTTTTCATCCCATTGACTCTCTGAAATCGAATGAAATTTTGCAATCTGATTTTCTACAATATCTTTAAGTATCTGATAATTCATTTTAATCAAATTTTGCATGACTTCCTACATAATGCAAGAACTCCTGTCTGGTAATTGGATTGGTTCTGAAAATCCCGCTCAATTCTGCTGTAATCGTAGAACTTGCTGTGTCTTTGATTCCTCTGCAATTCACACAAAGATGTTTTGCATCTATGATACAAGCAACATTATTGGTACCAAGAGCTTCTTTCAAAGCGTCTACAATCTGCATTGTCAAACGTTCCTGAACCTGCGGACGTTTTGCATAATAGTCCACAATTCTGTTAATTTTTGACAAACCGATGACTTCACCATTTGAAATGTAAGCCACGTGCGCTTTTCCGATAATCGGCAAGAAATGATGTTCGCAGAAAGAATAAACCGTGATATCTTTCTCAACCAGCATTTGACGGTACTTATATTGATTCTTAAAAGTGGAGACACCCGGTTTATTTTCCGGAAGAAGACCACCGAAAATTTCGTTTACGTACATCTTTGCAACACGCTTTGGAGAATCTTTTAAAGAATCATCAGTCATATCCAAACCCAGAGTTTGCATAATCTCCCCAAATAGCAGTTCGATTTTTTTTACTTTTTCATCAGGAGAAAGATCAAAAGCATCTTTTCTGAGAGGCGTATGATCCTTGCCTGTAAACAGATCATCATCATTATCAGGAAATTGTTCCATAATATCATTATAATATACGGCAAAAATAAACAAATTTGCGGACTATAATTAGAGTAAATTTAAAGTTGTGATTATAAAAAGGATAGATTTGCAACGAGTTTAAAAAAGTAAAAAAAAATTGAAATGATTTGAAATTTTATATATTTGCACCTAAATTAACATAATTAAAAATAAATACTATGTCAGACATTGCATCAAGAGTAAAAGCTATCATCGCTGATAAGCTTGACGTTGAAGAAACAGAAGTAACTCCAGAAGCTAGCTTCACTAATGATTTAGGAGCTGATTCTTTGGATACTGTAGAATTAATCATGGAGTTCGAAAAAGAATTCAATATTCAGATTCCTGATGATCAAGCAGAAAAAATTACAACTGTAGGTCACGCTATTGCTTACATCGAAGAAGTTGTAAATAAATAATATTATCTAGACAAAAAAATTTATGGAATTAAAAAGAGTAGTTGTAACCGGCTTCGGCGCTATTACACCGATCGGAAATAATGCTAAAGAATACTGGGAAAACCTTATAAAGGGCGAGAGCGGTGCTGCTCCTATTACTCTTTTTGATTCCACTAATTTCAAAACTAAGTTTGCCAGCGAGGTTAAAAACTACGATCCTCTTAATTATTTTGATAAAAAAGAGGCTAAAAAAATGGATAGAAATTCTCAGTTCGGTCAGATTGCCGCCAGAGAAGCCATTGCGCACAGCAGACTTATCGAAGATAATGTGAATAAAGATCGCGTAGGTGTAGTTTGGGGATCAGGAATTGGCGGACTGGAAACTTTCGAAACAGAAGTTTTAGGTTTTGCTGAGTCTAACGGTATTCCTAGATTCAATCCATTCTTTATTCCAAAGATGATCGCAGACATTACGCCAGGAAATATCTCTATCGAGTACGGTTTCCATGGGCCTAATTACACAACTGTTTCAGCCTGTGCATCATCTGCAAATGCCTTGATCGACGCTAAAATGCTGATCAACCTTGGAAAAGCAGACGTCATCGTTTGCGGAGGTTCTGAAGCGGCTGTTACAGCGAGCGGAATGGGAGGTTTCAATGCGATGCACGCACTTTCTACAAGAAACGACGATCCAAAAACAGCTTCTCGACCTTTCGATAAAGACAGAGATGGATTTGTTTTGGGTGAAGGAGCGGGTTGTATTATTCTGGAAGAATATGAACACGCCAAACAAAGAGGTGCAACAATCTATGCAGAATTAGCTGGTGGTGGTATGAGTGCAGATGCACATCATATGACAGCACCGCATCCTGAAGGTCTGGGCGCTTATCTGGTAATGAAGAATTGTTTAGAAGACGCTGGTGTAACTGCTGATGAAGTAGATCATATCAATATGCACGGTACATCTACTCCACTAGGAGACATCGCAGAATCTAATGCTATTGCAAAATTATTCGGGGAGCACGCTTACGATATTCAGATCAATTCTACAAAGTCAATGACAGGTCACCTTTTGGGTGCTGCCGGTGTTATTGAAGCCATTGCTGCTTTACATACCATTATCCACGGTATTGTTCCGCCAACCATCAATCATTTTACTGATGATGAAAATATTGATAGCAGACTGAACTTCACTTTCAACCATGCGGTTGAAAAAGATGTGAATATTGCTATGAGTAATACGTTTGGTTTTGGAGGTCACAATGCCTGTGTTCTTTTCAAAAAAATATAATATGATGTTTTTATGGAGTTGAAAAATTATTTTTTCAAATTACTTCCAAAAAACAGAACACAAAAACTTTCGGAAAAAGATATTCTTTTTCGCAAAAAAATTTCTGAAATCGTTGGATACAACATCCATAATTTGGAAATCTTTAAAGAGGCATTTTCTTTAAAATCCTCTTCAAAAAGTACGAATAAAAAAAATTACGAACGTCTAGAGTTTTTAGGGGATTCTGTTTTAGGAACCATTATTTCTTGTCATCTTTTTCAGACTTACCCGAATGAAAACGAAGGATTTCTCACGCAGATGAAATCCAAAATCGTAAACAGGAAAAACCTTAATAAGCTTGGAGAAGATCTGAAGTTAAGCTCTTTATTACAAGCGGATACAAGCCAGACGGTACTGAGCGAAAATATCTCCGGAAATCTTCTGGAAGCTTTGATTGGCGCTATCTACCTTGATATTGATTACGAGTTTTGTAAGAAAATTGTTTTGGACAGGATTCTCACACCTTCTACCATCAATAAGCTGGAAAATAAGATTATCAGCTACAAAGGTCTTTTGCTGGAATGGAGCCAAAAGAAAAAAATCCCGATCAAGTACGAGACTTGTGAGGAATTCCAACCGAATAAAGTAACGGTTTTCCGCTGCTACGTTTGGCTTCATAATGAGAGAATCTCCAATGCGGTAGAAGCATCTAAAAAGAAAGCCGAAGAAAAAGCCGCACAACGCGCTTTTTATGTATTGAGCAAAAAAGAAAATATTATTGAAAATCAAAAAACAATTTCTTAAGCTAGAAGAAGATCACACAGAGATCACCATAGGATTGATTCGTCTTATCAAAGCAATCCCGGAGCACGAATTGTTTTTTCTACTCAATAAAACCAATGATTTTAACTTCAAAAGAATTGAAGATATAGCCATCAAAGGGGAATTTTTTGACTATGCATTTTCGCGTTATCAGGCGTATGACAGATTTTCCAAAAACTGTTATCATTTTATTTCTAACAAATCTATTCTATCCACTGAAAAAAAAGTCCAAAATCAGCTTTTTTCAGATGAATCAAATATTAAATTTTTACTAAATCTACACCAAGATGTAGATTACATTTTAACAAATTCCGATATATTTGCGGATTTTTCGTTAATTTTGCTCCCGGAAAATTTTGTATTTAAAATTCAAGAATATTCTTTAAGTTCTGAAGAAGAACTTTATCAATTAATTCAATATTATGAATAAAAACCTAAAAAAAACAAAAATCATTGCAACACTAGGCCCTGCTACTTCCAGCAAGGAAACGATGATACAGATGATACAAGCTGGTGTTGATGTATTTAGAATTAATTTTTCTCACGCCGATTACGAATTGGTAAAGAGAAATGTTGATATAATCCGTGAAATCAATAAAGAATATGGCTACTCGGTCTCTATTTTAGGAGATTTGCAAGGTCCTAAATTAAGAGTTGGTGTAGTAAAAGAAGGCTCTTTCCTTAACCCGGGAGATGTCTTAACTTTTACTAACGAAAAAATGGAAGGAGATTCTACAAAAGTTTATATGACTTACGAGAAGTTTCCTCAGGATGTAAAAGTTGGAGAAAGAATCTTGATTGATGACGGAAAATTGGTTCTTGAGGTTATCGAAACGAATGCAGTAGATACTGTAAGAGCTAAAACAATCCAAGGTGGGCCTTTGAGTTCTAAAAAAGGAGTTAACCTTCCTAATACAAATGTTTCTCTTCCTGCTTTGACAGAAAAAGATATTGAGGACGCTAACTTTATGCTAGACAACGAGTTTGACTGGATCGCTCTTTCATTTGTTCGTCATGCACAAGATATTATCGATCTAAAAGATTTGATGGCTAAGCATCCAACTAACAAAACCAAAACGCCAATCATTGCTAAAATCGAGAAACCGGAAGGTGTAAAAAACATAGACCAAATCCTGATGGAGTGCGACTGTCTAATGGTTGCAAGAGGAGATCTTGGTGTTGAAGTTCCAATGGAGCAGGTTCCGGTTATTCAGAAAAATTTGGTTAATAAGGCTAGACTTTACGCAAAACCTGTCATTATCGCTACCCAGATGATGGAAACGATGATTACCAGCTTGACGCCAACAAGAGCAGAAGTTAACGACGTTGCTAACTCTGTATTGGACGGTGCTGATGCTGTGATGCTTTCCGGAGAGACTTCTGTTGGAAAATATCCAGTGGATGTTGTAAGAAATATGGCTAAGATTGTTAAGAATATCGAAAGAACGGCTTTATATTCTAAACTGAATCACGTTATCGAAGAAAAAATCAACTGTGTAGATGAGCGTTTTATCACTGATAAAATTTGCCGTTCCGCTGTTGACATCGCAAAATCGACTGGTGCAGAAGCGATCGTCACTCTTACCGCTTCAGGTTATACTGCCTTCCAGATTTCTGCGCACAGACCTTCTTCTCATATTATCGTTTTTAGCTCTAATAAGCGCGTGATTACAATGCTTAACCTCCTTTGGGGTGTTAGAGCATTTTATTACGACATGCAGAAATCGACTGATGAGACTGTAATCCAGGTTAATATGCTGACTCACAATTATGGTTTTGTAGAGCAAGGTGACTTTGTTGTTAATCTGAATGCAATGCCTGTCCACAATGGTGGAAAAACAAATACATTAAGATTATCTACAATCTAATTTGTAGTAATTATAAAATCAAAAGCCATCGGAATTCGATGGCTTTTTTATTTATGTTTTGTGGGAATTATTCCTTAATAATTTTCTTAGAAACAACGCCGGATTTTGTTCTCACAGAGATAATGTAAACTCCACTTGAGAATTTATTCAGATTAATTTTCTGAGATTTGGATGCGTTATTGGATTCAAAAATTAATTTCCCGTTCATATCAAAAACAACTATCCTTTCTGCCTTGTCAGGAAATTCAATATTGATAATATCCTTCGTTCTTGTCGGATAGATTTTAATCTCATCTTTACTTGAATCATTAGCTGTTAAAGTCATTTTCTTAGTACCTGTTGCAACCAAAGCAAAATCCTGTGTCGCCGGATTACCTTCCTGATTAACAAGAGAATTTTTATTCGTGACCTCTACTCTATAGATTCCATCTGCTGCTGGATTATCGATAACAATCTGTTCTACATTATCAACTGTATTATCCCCTTTCGTAGCATTGGCATTAGGATCATTAATATCAAGTTTCCAAGGATAATAGGTCGTTCCTGAACCCACTTCCACTACCTTGAGATCAAGATCATTCACGATTCTGGAAGTATGATTATTTTGGAAATCACTGTCCGTTGTGAAAGGTACAATCGCCGGATCAACCCAAGAAATACTTACTTTTAAAGGTTCAGATCCCGTTGCTTTAATTTCTTTTGTGAAGGTAACACCAGATTGCAGATTATCTTTCTCAAGAACAGCATCATCCGTCAATCTGTTTACTAAAACCTGTGCCGCTTTTTTAGCATCAACCAAACCCCAGCCGTACCAAACATCCGGACCTGGTCTTCCTGCTTCATTAGCAGTGTGTGTCAGTAAGGCTTTCATTTCATCTGCATTGAAGATAAAACTGCTGTTTCCAGCAATATTTCTTTGGATTTGAGTCAAAGCACCTGCAATTCCGGAAACCATCGGTGCAGCATAGGATGTTCCGTAATTAAGTACATAGAGATTCGTAGCGTTTGGACTTGCCGTAGTGTAATTAGCCATTATCATATCAACGCCGACAGCCGTAAGATCTGGCTTCACTGCCCCGTCTTTTCTGGGACCTGCGCTGCTGAAACTTCCTTTTACTACATCACTTGCCTGGGTATATTTGTGATTTGCAGTAGTTAATTGGTTAACTGCTCCGACTGTAATAATATTTTTTGCCAAAGATCCAAAATAAACACAAGTATTACCCTGGCTGCAGTTAGCAGGAGGAACTTCATCATTAGGACCAAATGTAACCCAGCTGTTGGAAGCAAAACTGTATCTGTATTTTACAGAAGATGCATCCGGACCAACTCCATAATAGTTTCCTGTAGATTTGACAATAATCTGTTGCGGTTGTGAATAAACAATTTTATCAAAATTATAGTCATTATCACCATAAGCACCGCCATAAGTATCCGTGTGATTCAAATCATAATTTCCATACCAGTAATAAGTATTGGTAGAATTCGGCTTATTCCAGCCATAATTGGTGCCATAAGAATGATTAGATATATTGAGGCCCGGCAAGCTTGCCAATTTCTCATAATTATTTCCTAAAGCCGTAGTGGCATACATATAATTATCCGTAGTTCCTTGCGGAAGGATACCTTTTGCATTAGCTTTTGGATAAGAAACGCTGCTTTGAGTAAAAGTACCGGTCGCAATTCCGTTACCGATCAAAATACTATTGACGTTAGTACCATGAAAATGTTTTGTTTCCGTTGATGCTTCTTTGTTTACGGCTCTGTTGGTAGTAAATTGCTCATGCGTATCCTGAATTCTTCCGGCATCAAATATTGTAATTTTGACACCATTTCCTGTTAAAGGCGATGTAATACCGGAAACAGTTCCAGCCTGAAGTTCATCAACATTAGCCGTAGCATTGGCGCTTGTTTCTTCTACTGAATAAAAAACAGGAATTTCTCCGGCAAAACCTGCAAGATTCTTCTTCAGACTATCCTTTGCTTTTTGAGAATATCTGGCTGTTGTTTTTAAGAAATAAGAATCAAGCCTATTTTCATTTTGCAATCTTTTTTGAGTGAATTCATTTTTCAGTTTAAGATTCTGTGCATTAGAAAAATAAAATGAAAATATAAAGCTTATACCGAATAAAATTCTTTTCATTATGATTGTTTTTGCAAAGATAATCAATAATAAATCAGCACATTAATTTTTAATACACAATCAAAAAAATTAATACCAAATTTGGATAAATGATACTTTTTTTATGTGATTCAAAATAGTAACTTTACACAAATTTCTAATGTAGATGTATTTAGTTTTCGATACTGAAACCACTGGTTTACCCAAAAATTTCAACGCTCCGCTTTCCGATTCCGATAATTGGCCAAGAATGGTTCAGATTGCGTGGCAATTGCACGACGACGATGGAAATCTAATTGAAAATCAAGATTATATCATAAAACCGGAAGGTTATGACATTCCTTTCAACGCAGCCAGAATTCACGGTATCACGACTAAAATTGCAAACGAAGAAGGTCGGGATCTGGAAGAAGTTCTGAAAGAGTTTGCTCAAGTTCTGGAAAAGGTCAGAGTTGTTTCCGGACACAATGTGGAATTTGATTACAACATTGTAGGTGCAGAATTTCATCGAAAAAATATTAAAGATAATCTGCAGGAAAAACCAAAAGCGGATACAATGATTCTGGGAACAGATTATTGTAAACTGGAAGGTGGACGAGGCGGAAAATATAAATCTCCGAAACTTGAAGAACTCTACGAAAAATTATACGGTCACAAATTTGATGAAGCACACAACGCGGCAGCCGATGTGAACGCTACGGCTCAGGTTTTCTTCGAGATGATGAGAATCGGTGTAATTCCGGCAGATGTTCTGAAAATCCCTGACTCCAGACTAAAGGAATTCCAAAATGCTAACCCGGATCCTATCCAGCCTTTTGGAATTATCATCAGAAGACAGGTTGCAAGCTTCAATAACAAGAAAAAACAATCCGATTTCGGAAGTGTGGATGAAATTGATTTGGGAAAATATTTCCATTTTGACAACCACAGTGTTTTCTCCACATTGACAGCGACTACTAACATCAATGACCTCATCAAAAAAGCAACTGAAGAGAAATTCTCGGCTGTAGGATTAGTTGATATAGGAAATATGATGGGTGCTTTCAAATTTGTTTCTGCAGTGGAAAGTGCCAATTCCGACATTGCAAAAAAATATAAAGAATATCTCTCCAAAAAACAGGAAGCTGAAGAAAAGGGAGAAACGTTCGATGAAGCAGAACCGAATAATGACCAACTGATTCCAATAGTTGGCTGTGAATTTTACATCTCGGACAGATACGAGCAAAAACAATTTACCAAAGATGATCCGGACAGAAGAACACAGGTCGTTCTTTTGGCAAAAGATTTTAATGGATATAAAAACTTAGTCAAGCTATCAAGTATTGGTTTCCAGAAAGGATTTTACTTCGGCGTTCCGAGAATTAGTCGTGAGCTGATTTCTCAGTATAAAGAAGGGGTTATTGCATTGACTTCCGGTATTTATGGCGACATTCCAAGCACCATTCTTAATATCGGTGAACAGCGCGGTGAAGAATTGTTCCAATGGTGGAAAAATGAATTCGGAGATGACTTTTATGTTCAGATCCAGAATCACAAACTGCCTGAAGAAGAACACTTAAATGAAGTGTTGCTTCAATTCGCGGATAAATATAATGTGAAAATTCTTGCGCAGAATGAGACTTTTTACACCAATAAAAGCGATGCCAATATTCAGGATATTTTAAGCTGTATTAAAGACGGCGAAAAATTATCAACACCAATTGGAAAAGGCTTCGGAAAAAGAAAAGGATTGACTACTGACGAATATTATATCAAGAATTCTGACGAGCTCAAAGAAACTTTCCTGGCTTATCCTGATGCTTTCGAAGCTTATGAGGAATTTTTAGCTAAGTTCAAGCCTTACACATTGAAACGTGATGTATTGCTTCCGAAATTCGATATTCCGCAAGAATTCATCAATCCGGAAGATGAGATCGATGGCGGAAAACGTGGAGAGATGGCTTATCTAACTCATTTGACCTATGAAGGAGCGAGAAAACGTTATAATGAAATCACCGATGAAATCAAGGAGCGTCTTGATTTTGAGCTTGATGTTATCGCCAATACAGGTTACCCTGGTTACTTTTTGATTGTTCAGGATTTTTGCAACGAAGCCAGGAATATGGGCGTTTGGGTTGGTCCCGGTCGTGGTTCTGCTGCAGGTTCAGCAGTAGCCTATTGTATTGGTATCACAAATGTTGACCCTATTAAATATGATCTCCTTTTTGAGAGATTCCTGAATCCGGAAAGGGTTTCGATGCCCGATATTGATATTGATTTTGACGATGAAGGCCGTGATAAAATCATCAAATGGGTGGTTGACAAATATGGCCAGGAACAGGTTGCCCAGATTATCACTTATTCAGTACTTGGTGGAAAATCGGCCATTAAAGATGCTGGCCGGGTTTTGGACGTTTCCATTCCTGAGACCAATATGATTGCCAAGCTGGTTCCTTCAACTCCCGGAATGAATATCGGGAAAGCCTTAGCAAAATATGACAAACTAAAACCGGAAGAACAGCAGTTGGTGGATGAAATGAAAGCCGTTCTCGATAATCCGAACGATCCAAGATTTTCGGTTCTGGAAAGCGCCAAGAAAATGGAAGGCTGCATCCGGAACACCGGAATCCATGCCTGTGGTGTTATCATCACACCGGAACCTGTAAGCAATCTGGTTCCGATTACAATTGCTGCAAAAGATGCGGATATCCTGGTTTCTCAGTTTGACAACTCTGTTGCGGAAAGTGCCGGACTTTTGAAAATGGATTTCCTTGGACTAAGGACTCTGACCATTATCAAAGATGCTGTAAAGCTGGTCAAAGAACGTCACGGAGTGGATATTGACCCAGACAAAATTCCGTTGGATGATGCCAAAACTTATCAATTATTTAAAGAAGGAAGAACTATTGGTATTTTCCAGTACGAAAGCCCGGGAATGCAAAAATACATGCGTGAATTGAAACCGACGGTTTTTGCCGACCTTATTGCAATGAACGCCCTTTATCGTCCAGGTCCTATTAAATACATCCCTAATTTCATCAACAGAAAACACGGGACCGAGGAAATCGTTTACGACTTACCAGAACTTGAAGAATACCTGGAAGAAACCTATGGAATTACTGTTTATCAGGAACAGGTAATGCTTTTGTCTCAGAAATTAGCCAACTTTACTAAAGGTGAAGCTGATACATTGAGAAAAGCAATGGGTAAAAAGCAAATTGATGTTCTTAATAAAATGTACCCGAAATTCATTGAAGGTGGACGCAAAAACAACCTTAATGAAGAACGGCTGGAAAAAATCTGGAACGACTGGAAAGCATTTGCAGAATATGCATTCAACAAATCCCACTCAACTTGTTATGCGTGGATTGCTTATCAGACCGCTTATCTGAAAGCCAATTACCCTGCGGAGTATATGGCAAGCGTAATGAGCAACAACATCAACAATACCGCTTCTATCACTATGTTTATGGAGGACTGTAAAGCGATAGGTGTTGATGTTTTGGGACCCGATGTCAATGAATCACAGTATAAATTTTCCGTTAACGAAAAAGGTCAAATCCGTTTCGGTTTAGGCGCTATCAAAGGAATTGGTGAAGGACCAAGCGAAGCGATTACCAAAACCCGGGAAAATGGAAGATTCAAAAACATTTATGACTTTTTTGAAAGAGTTCCTTCTTCTCAGGTCAATAAAAGAGTGGCTGAAAGTTTGGTGATTGCCGGCGCTTTTGATGAACTCGACTCTTATCACCGTGGGCAGTATTTTGATCTGGATTCTGCCGGAAGAACTAATATTGAAAGACTTTCAAGATATGGACAAAGCTTCCAGGACAGTAAAAACGAAATGGAGAATTCGCTATTTGCGGATTTCGCCGAGGAAGTTCAGATTGAGCAGCCAAAATTGGCACCTTGTGCGGAATGGCCAAATATGCATAAGCTCAATAGGGAAAAGGAGATTATCGGATTCTATCTTTCTGCGCATCCTTTGGACGAATTCAAATACCAATTCCAGTTTATGCAGGGTGTTCTTTCTAAAAAAGCAGTTTTGGAAGAGAAGAAGGAAGAAGTTGTTTTGGAAGAGGTAGTTCCGATTTTGGAAGCAGACAGCATTCCTGACGAAGACATTCCGGACATTGCTGTTTCAGATGAAGGCGGACTGGAAGATGAAATCATCGAAGAAATTACTATAAAAGCAGAACCGAAAGGTAATTTTAATTTCCTGAATCTTGATGAAGTTGAAGCCTTTAAGGACTTGGCCTTTCCTCCAAAAACTGCAGAATTGTTCGAAGAAAAAAAGAGCTGGAAAGATCGCCAAAACGAAAAAGACAACACCAAAGAATACACAGTTGCGGGATTAATTACAGAATATCGCGTCGCGGACGGTTTCCGAAGCGGGGAAAAAGTAGCTTTTGTGATGCTGGAAGATTATACAGGTTCCTACTCTTTCCGATTAGGCGACAGAGACTATATGCGACTGAAAGATAAACTGGAAGTACAGCGATTCGTGATCATGAAAATCAAATTCACACAAGGGAAAGACGGACGTGTTTTTGTGAATGTCAACGATGTTCTTGAACTGAAGGAAGCCTTTGACAGATTCGCAAAGAGCTTGTCAATTGTTGTACCGCTAGAATCCTTAAGAAAAACCGATATTGAGTTTTTCAGAGAAAAACTGATTCAGAATCAAGGTGAGCAAAAGCTTAATTTCTTTATCAAAAATCCGGAAGACCAATCTGTTTTGGAAGTGGTCTCTATGCAGCATCATATTAATATCAATGAAAACCTGCTGGAAGTAATTCATCAGATCAATAATTATGAAGTTTTTTTGAATTAATGCGATAATACAGTTCATAGAAATTAATTATAATTAATATTTTATCAAATATTAAATAAAAATCTGTTTTTATTCTTAAAAGCAGATTTCTTATTTTAAAAAAATACAGCATTGCATGCAAAATTACAAACTATCTAAATTTAATAAAAAATAAATATTAAAATGAATTTTCTATTGAAATATATTTACTACATTTACTAAGTCAATATAAATTATATAATTATGAAGAAAATTTTATTATCGTGCTTTTTAGCATTTGGAATTGTTGTAAACGCACAATTTGTACAAAACTTTGATGCTGGCACAACTACCCCTGCAGGCTGGTCTATTATTAACGGTGGAGACTCAAACGGATTTGTATTTGGTACGGTTCCAACTGGCGGAACGGTTACAGCAGCACAATCAGGAACCAATGTTGCTCGTATTACTTATGGCGCTACAGCACATGACGACTATTTGGTTACCCCTGCAATTAACGTTCAGGCCGGAGTTAATGACAGATTATCTTTTTATGTTGCAAGTTTTAGCTCATCATTTACGGAAAATTACAACGTAATGCTATCTACAACCACTGCTACAGCTGCAGCATTTACAACAACCCTCAAAGCCACCTCCAAAGCACCTGCCGCTTGGACAAAGGTAACTTTAGACCTTACACCATATATTGGGCAAACAGTGTATATTGGTTTTCATGCTGTAGATACAGATCAATGGTATCTGATGTTTGATACTATCGTCAATGATACTGTTCCAACTACAGTTCCATCCTGTACTACTGCTACAGCACCAGCAGATGGAGCAACCAATGTCAATGTACGAACTACTTTTACTTGGCCAGATGCAGCTGGAGCTTCAGGATATAAATTATACCTTGGGACAACATCAGGCGGAACAGATATATTGAATGGTGTAACAGCATCCTCAGGAGCTACACTTACCAACAATCCTCCTCTAAATGCTAATACAAAATACTATTTGAAAATTGTTCCTACAAATGATGTCGGAGATGCTACAGGCTGTACAGAAACAAGCTTCACAACCGGATCAAATCCTTACGCACCATATTGTGGACCTTTTACCTCTACAACTCCTACTCAGATGGCGCCTATTACGTCTTTCACTTTAAATGGAGTCACCAACACATCTGACACCTCTGCAACAACATTTGGATCTTACTCTCCAAATGAGAGCTTCACAGGTTCTCCAGTAGAAGTTAAAAACAATCTGACAACCATACCGTTCAGCGTAACAGGAATTGCATCTACAGGTAATGGATGGGGTGCAGCTGTATTTGTTGACTGGAATGAAGATGGGGACTTCCTTGATAGTGGAGAATCATATTATAATACGACAGCTACTATATTGAGAACTACAACTGTTACAAGTGGAAAAGCTACTTTGTCCGGGAATCTTGCAATACCATCAGGAACCACCCTTGGACAAAAGAGATTAAGAGTTAAATATAATTTTACCGGCACTACCATTAACTCACCTCTTACAACTGCATGTACAGACTTAACTAATGGACAAGTAGAAGACTATACTATAGATTACAAATCTTTCCTTGCTGTATCAGACATAAACAAAGCAGCCATCTCTGTTTATCCAAACCCATTCAAAGATGTATTGAAAATCTCTGATATAAAAGATATTAAATCAATTTCTGTAAATGATATATCTGGAAGACAAGTTAAATCTCTTGCTCCGTCATCAGAAATTAACCTTTCTAATCTTAAAGAAGGATTATATATCGTAAATCTTCAAATGGAAGACGGAAGTGTTAAATCTTTCAAAGCAATTAAGAAATAATTTTTTTTAAATCTTTATCTACAATAACCGCCTTATGGCGGTTATTTTTTTATATATGAATAATTTAAACAAAAACCAATTTATTAGTGAAAATTATAAAAATATAAGTTTATCAATAAAATTATCATTAGATTTGCTGAGTTTTATAAATAACTAAATAATTATGAAGAAAATTTTACTAACAAGTTTAGTAGCATTAGGAACGTGTGTCACAGCCCAAGTTACTGGGACAAAAACGATCGGAGTAGATTACCCTACCCTGCTAGCAGCATTTGCTGATCTTAATGCTCAAGGTGTTGGCACAGGCGGAGCCATTATTAATCTACCTGCAGGATACACTGAAACAGCTCCTACCGGTGGATTTGTCCTAGGTAACGCTACATTGAATGCAACATTATCCTCAACTAATCCATTAATAATCCAAAAATCAGGATCTGGTTCCAACCCTGTTATTACAGGAGGAGTAGGAAGTGTTGACCTTACAGCAACTGGTAACACTAATCTAGTTGGTGATACTTTTTTTAAATTTGTAGGAGTTGATTATGTTACAATCGATGGAATTGATTTAAAGGAAAGTTCTAGTAACACCACAGCTACTACTCTTAACGAAAGAGGCTTTGCATTTTTGAATCTTTCAGCAACAGACGGAAGTAACTTCAACACTGTTAAAAACAGTAAAATAACTTTTTCATCATTAATAAATTATTCATCTGTTGGTGTCTACTTTGCTCATTATGATGCCAGTGGTGTAGCAGTAGTTCCTACTTCTGTTAATGGAACCAACAGTTCTAATAAAGTATATTCTAACAATATCCTTAATGCGGCGAGCAATGGTATTGCATTCAATGGCTATGCAGCAACATCTCCTTATACATTATATGATCAAAACAATGACATAGGAGGAACTTCTGCAGCAACAGCTAATACTATTTCTAATTTTGGATCTTTTGCCAATGACGGCTATGGTTATATTACATCATACGCAGTATTTGCTTCAAACCAAAATGGCACTAATGCCTCTTACAACAATATCACATTTGGTCAGGGAATTGGAGCTGTAGGTATCTATTTAGCCGGAAGTGGATCTACTTTCACAGCAAACAACAATACAATTACCGCTACAGATAGAAATACTTATTATGCTAGTACTAGCAGTTTATCATCACATTATGGTATTTTTAGTGCTGGCACAGGCGCGATACTTTCGGCTGCTAATAATACTATTAATATTGGTACAACTGCAATTTTATCCGGCACATCTGTACCTGCTGTATACGGCATCATCCATAATAGTACAGGGAATCTTACATTATCAGGAAATAGCGTAAAAGGACTTTCAGTAGGATCATTTTTTGGAATTTACAGCGGTTCCACAGGAACTTTAAACGTTTCCGACAATAGCGTAAGCGATGTTACAACAAGTGCAACTTTAAGTTCATCAACACCTTATGGAATATATCTTGCTTCAACGGCGACAAATGGGAATGTACTACGTAATAAAGTTTACAACCTTACATCTAATGGAGCCGCAGGTTTAGCATATGGAATCTACGTGGGCGGATCAACAGCTTCTTCAACAACTAACATCGTAAATAATCTTGTTAGTGGACTAAATACACCTTCTTCTAGTTCAACTTCTGTTGGTTTAGCCGGAATATACCTTGCATCAACAGGAACAACATCTAACTTGAATGTATATTATAATTCTGTTTATTTAAATGCTACTTCTTCAGGTGCAAACTTTAATTCTGCAGCTTTGTACCATGCAAATAGTGCAACAGCGACAACAGCTGCTTTAGATCTTAGAAATAACGTTCTTGTTAACACTTCTACTCCTAAGGGAACTGGTTTTGCATCGGCACTAAGAAGAAATGCAACAGGAATTGCAAACTATTCTACAAATTCCAACAATAACGATTTTTATTCTGGAACAGGTACAAACCAGAATATTTACTACAATGGTACAACTGCATATACCACACTTTCAGCATTTCAGACATTTGTAGCATCTCGTGAAGCCAATTCCTTAAGTGTTAATCCATTATTTAAATCTACTGTTGGGACAAACGCTGATTTCTTAAAATTAAATGAGAGTGATTCAAATACCCAGTTAATGGATAATGCCGGGCAAGTATTAGCTGGCTATACTACAGATTATACCGGAACAACAAGAAATGCATCTACTCCTGATGTGGGTGCTTACGAATTCACTTATGTAGCCCCCACTACAGTTCCTGGTTGTGTGACAATCAGCACCCCTGTTAATGGTGCAACAAACGCAACACCTAATCCTACCACATTGAATTGGACTTCTGTGAATGGAGCGACAAGTTATAAAGTGTATGCAGGAACAACTTCTGGAGGAACAGAGATAGCAAATGGCGCTTCAACAACAGCACCGACCTATTCTCTATTCTTACAACCGAATACAAGTTATTATGTTAAGGTTGTAGCTAGTAACAATATTGGTGATGCTACAGGATGCTCAGAAATAACATTCACAACTGGTAATTTTGTTTATTGTGCTTCCAGTGGAACTACAGATACAAATACAGGATTAGCAATTACAAGAGTAGTTTTATCAAACCTCGATAATACATCTACACGCGCAACATATACAGATTATACAGGAACAGTCACTGCTGCAGGTATTGAAAGACAAAGATCTTACACTATCAGTGTTACCAATGGAAGCACTACAGGTTACTATACTAATGACGTAGCTTATGCCTGGATAGATTATAACCATGATGGAGTCTTCGATGATAGCACTGAACGTACAGCAATCACCGTGAATGCAGTTACTAGTACAGCATCTATTACTGTTCCAGCTAATGCTGTAATAGGCGTTACTCGTATGAGAGTAAGATACTCAAATTCGGGAGGAGCAAATAGCAATACCGCTTGTGGAACTGCAACATATGGAGAAGTAGAAGATTATGCAGTAGAAATCAAAGAATTCCTTGCTGTATCTGATACTAACAAAGTAAATAATGTTTCTGTCTATCCTAATCCATTTGCGGATGTATTGAAAATATCTGATATAAAAGGAGTTAAATCTATTTCAGTAAATGATATCTCAGGAAGACAAGTTAAAACCTTTGCGCCATCAGCAGAACTTAATTTATCTAATCTGAAACAAGGTCTATATATTGTAAACCTTAAGATGGAAGACGGAAGTGTCAAATCTTTCAAAGCGATAAAAAAATAATTTACATTATTATAATAATGAAGCCACTCCGATGAGTGGCTTTTTTGTTTTGATAACTTTTTAGATATTTTAGTGTTAATATCTTTTTCCAAAAGAAAAAAAAACTATATATTCGTATCAGTTTAATAAAATTTATTATATTATGAAAAAAATTCTATTCTTGACAGGTTTAGCTTTAACAGCCAACCTCTCCTTTTCACAGTCAATTATCAATGATAATTTTGAAAACATGACACTCGGTAACTTAGGAACAGATATTACCGGAACGACACCAGGACAAGGTGGTTGGTACATTACTGCTGCTGCTACAGCTCCTAATTCAGCAGCAAGTAACTTTCAAATAGTCAACAATAATGCGACTCATGGTAAAGTATTATCAATATTAGGATCTTCAAGTGCTACTGGTACTAAGCAAATTAATCAAAATAATAAACTCACATCTGTGTGGGGTACAAGAACGTCTGGCAATGATATATTGCAGTACGAGTTTGATTTTTACAGCGGTGCAGCAACAACATCACAAAATACCGGAAGAATTTACTTATGGGACGGTTCAGCAGCCAACAAATGTGTAATTGGCTTTGCTTTTAATATGACTACAAAACAACATACTCTTATTGCATATTCTGATCCTGCAGAAATCAATGGGCAAACAGGACAGCAAGTAGGAAATTGGGGGTATACATTCAATCAAGCATTAGAAGCTGATACATGGTACAAGGTCGGAATGGCTTGGGATTATGTAACAGGAGAGATCGCTTATAAAATCATTAATGAAAATACCGGTGTAACTGTACTGGATGAAATTTATCAGGGTGCTGGTGCCGGTGCAACTCCAAATTTAGCAAACATCCAAGTTTTAGCGGTGCCAAACACAACTGTTACTGCTAATACTGTTGCTGCTAATGTAATATTTGATAATATTCAATTAAAAGCTACCAATAGTATGGATTTATTGGCAGTTAATGATGTTGTAAACACCAAAATCAATGTTGGGATTTATCCTAATCCTACAACAGACTTTTTAAAGTTTGATACTAAAGCAAAAATTGATACCGTTCAAATCTATGACATTTCAGGAAAATCTGTAAATGCAAAACTAACAGACAACCAAATAGATGTTAGAAATCTACAAAACGGTGTTTACTTAATTAAAATTACAACTGCAGAAGGTACTTCTTCTCAGAAATTTATAAAAAAATAATTCTTAAGAATTAAAGATAAAACCCCGCTCAACGAGTGGGGTTTTTGGTTTTCATATTTTTTCAACCAGTTATGTTTATTTTAAAATTGATATTACTCATTTCATAAAAAAATCCTGCTGAATTGCAGGACTATTAAATAATTTTGAATTGAAGTTTTACCAGATTTTAATTCTTTCTTCCGGCTTTTTATATAATTTGTCGCCTTCTTTAACATCAAAAGCTTTATAGAAAGCATCTGTATTAACCAATGGTCCAAAGCTTCTATAAAAACCAGGAGAATGCGGATCAGTTTTAACCTGATTGGTTAGATACTTGTCCGTTGATAAAGTTCTCCAAACTGTAGCCCAACTCAAGAAAAATCTTTGATCTGGTGTATAACCGTCAATCTTACCAGGATTGCCTTTATCCTTCAGATACATCTGTAATGCATCATAGGCAATATTAACCCCGCCTAAGTCTGCAATATTCTCACCATTAGTGAAAGTACCATTCACATGGACATCTTTTGCTGGTTCATATTTATCATATTGTGCAGCCAAGCTTTTAGTTGCTTTTTCAAAATTAGTTTTATCTTCAGCAGTCCACCAATCCGTTAGGTTTCCGTCACCGTCAAACTGAGCGCCACTGTCATCAAAACCGTGAGTCATCTCGTGACCGATAACCGCCCCAATACCTCCAAAGTTAACAGCAGCATCGGCTCCGGGATTAAAGAATGGTGACTGAAGAATAGCAGCAGGAAAAACGATTTCGTTATTCACAGGATTATAATAGGCATTTACCGTTTGTGGAGACATTCCCCATTCTGTTTTATCAACAGGCTTACCTACTTTTTCCAATTCTTTGGTATAATGCCAGCTCTCTACATTTTGCAGGTTAGAATACAAAGTTCCTCCGTCTTTTTCAGACTTAAGATTCAGCTTAGAATAATCTTTCCATTTGTCAGGGTAAGCGATTTTCACTGTGAACTTGTTTAACTTATCAAGTGCTTTCTGCTTAGTTGTAGAAGACATCCATGTTAACCCATTGATATGTACACCAAAACTTTTCTTTAGATAATCGATATAAGTCATCATCTGAGCCTTAGCTTCCGGTGTGAAATATTTATCAACATACACTTTTCCAAAAGCTTCCCCAAGAACGCCATTAATTAGAGATAAAGCTCTCTTGTTCAAGGCTCTTTGTTCTTGCTGACCCTGTAGATACTTGCTATAGAAATCAAACTTAAGATCATCCATTTTCTGATTAAGATAACCAGCACTGCCCGATGTCAAATGGAACTTCATATAATCCTTAATCAAAGGAATATTTTTTTCCGTTAAAAAAGTATCAAGATTTTTATAATAGTTCAGTTCCCCAATGATTACTTTATCGGTATTAACACCAACCTCAGCAAGATATCTTGGAAGATCCACACTTTTTACAAGAGTTTTTAGCTCAGGCAAAGTCTTTGGATTATACTGCAGGTTCGCATCACGGATCTGTTCGTTGGTTAATAATGTTTTTGCCATTTTCTTTTCAAAATCAACAATCTGCCCTGCAACAACATCCGCATTTTTGTAACCAATCTCTGATAACACCTTCGCTACGTACTTTTTATATTCTGCAATGGTTTCTGTATTTTTTGCAGATTCTTTCTGGTAATAATCTCTCCCAAGACCAAAAGAAGCATCACCCAGATAAACGGCATTCATTTTAGAATTCTTAAGATCTCCGTCAACTCCCCAATCATAAAAAGGATTCTCTCCTCTTCTCGTAGCTTCTACCAGATATTTTTGCAGATCAGCAAGATTTTTAATCGCATCAATTTTTGCAAGATCTGCTTTGATAGGATTAAGCCCGTCTGCATTACGCTTCTTCATATCCATGTAAGTTTCGTAAAGTGCCTGGATCTTTTGTCCTTCAGATCCGGCAGCAAATTTTTCTTTCAATATGTTATCCAACAATCCTAAAGAATTATTATCAGTAGTTTCTCTTAACTGATTAAAAGAGCCCCAGCTTGGCTTATCTGCAGGAATTTTTGCAGTTTTCATCCAGGTTCCGTTAACGTAATTGTAGAAATCATCTTGCGGACGCACTGATGTGTCCATGTAATTAAGCTCCAAAGCAGCTTGTTTGGTTTGTGCAAAAGCAACATTAAATAATGAAGTTAACATCAATGCACTGAAAGAGATCTTTTTCATTTTTTGAAATATGATATTTGGTCTAATATGTATCAAATAAAACCTATTTGTTACAACAGAAAAATTAAAATTATAATCCTTAAAAATAACAATTAATGATATTATAAATTCTTTTTAATCAATGAATTACTAAGTACATTACCATATAGTAAAACTTCCCTTATTTATTTTTTCATATAATTTATTTAATCTTTAGGATTTTTCTAGTCAGAATCATACTTTTACAATAAAAACATAATTTAATTTCTTTACAGATGCATCATAATTTATTATTGATTCTCGCATTACTTTTCTCTGTTTTCATGATGGTAATGGTAGCAAAAAAAATGAACATCGCCTATCCTATCTTCTTAGTTTTGGCAGGATTGATTATCAGTCTTTTACCTGGAATCCCCGAAATAGAATTAGACCCGGAACTGGTTTTTCTCATTTTTCTCCCTCCATTGTTATACGAAGCCGCCTGGTACACTTCCTGGAATGACTTTTGGAAATGGAAAAGACCAATCGCCTTGTTAGCTTTTGGACTTGTTTTTGCCACATCTTTGATTGTCGCTTATCTTTCTCAGGCTATAATTCCAGGATTCACATTAGCACTTGGTTTTTTGTTAGGCGGGATAGTTTCGCCACCAGATGCCGTTGCTGCAACATCTGTCCTAAAAGGGCTGCCTGTTCCTAAAAGAATTCTCAGCATTCTGGAAGGTGAAAGTCTTGTTAATGATGCATCATCATTAATTGTATTTAGATTTGCATTAGCTGCGATTCTTACCGGATCTTTCTCTATGCATGAAGCTGTGGGACAATTCTTCTTAGTTGCAGGGATGGGAATTGTTGTAGGATTAGCAGGAGCAGGTATAATGTACCTTATCCACAGATTCCTACCTACAACATCAGCAATTGACGCTGCCTTAACAATCATGACTCCTTATATTTTATATCTTGGTGCGGAGCAATTCCACTTTTCCGGTGTAATGGCAGTTGTAACCGGCGGACTCTTTATCTCATACAGATCTCACGAGATTTTCAAAAACGGAAATACACGACTCAATATGTTGGGCGTTTGGACTACAGTAATTTTCGTAATGAACGCGATGGTCTTTATATTGATCGGATTATCACTTCCCGCAATTATTCATGGGTTAGAAGAAGCATCATTGATTCAGGGAATCAAATATGGGGTTATCATAAGCGCTGTGGTAATTGTAATTCGATTTTTATGGGTTTATCCTGCTGCTTTTGTCCCGAGATGGCTGTTCAAATCTGTCAGAAAAGAGCAATCACCGGGCTGGAAAGGGCCTCTTGTAATCGGCTGGGCCGGCATGCGAGGTGTGGTTTCTCTGGCTACAGCATTATCAATACCATTTACAATGTCAGATGGGACAGCATTTCCACATAGAAATTTGATTTTATTAATTACATTCATTGTTATTTTCATCACATTGGTGATACAAGGCCTTAGTTTACCTTTTCTTGTTAAAAAGCTTGATATTCCATCAATGGATACTGTTTTGCCGCAAGAACAGCAGGAAGCCCAGATACAAATCAGACTAAACAGACTGGCTCTGAATCATATCAACACCAATTATTCTGAAATCATCAATAACAGCAATCTTTTGAAAAACTATCATTCTCAGATTTCTATTGAAACCGAAAACACGGAAAACCAATTGGATCTTTTGGAATGTAATCATTGTACGACTCAGGAGATTGATAAATATGAAGAAATTTTAAAGGAAATATACGCCAAGCAAAGACTTGAAATCTTCCAGATGAGACGTGAAAAGTATTATGATGATGAGGAAATCCGGAAAGCAGAATTACAGCTTGATCTCAATGATCTTAAAATAAACCCCAATTTTCATTGATAAGAAAAGAGCTAAGTTTTTAGCTCTTTTTTTAACTTATGAAGAAATCGCATGATGTTACAAATTCGCGGAACAAAGAAATAACAGTTATTATATTCAATAAAGTATATATAATTGTCTCTTTGTTCAGGAAATAAAATGCTGGAGATAAATTGCTTATTAATTGCAATAAAAACAGCAATTATTTAGAAAAAAACAGACAAAGAAGTCACCGCCGTAAAACTATCATTTTCCGATTTTTTGTTTCTATTGATAAAAATAGCATCCCTGTTATTAAGATTTCTGACTTCTGTTCGCCAAAGCAAATTAGACAAAATCTGATAATCAAAATTTAAAGAATAACCGAACATTTGAAATCCGTTTTGAGTTCCTGTTGTTATTTTTACTCCATTTTTATCATCATAATATTCACCGCGTGCTGCAATACTGAGTTTTTCCGTTGGTGAATATTTAGCAATCAAAATCGGAGTGTACCAGATATTGTAAGAATTACTTCCCTTATATTTTTGTTCAGCTCCCAAATCAAAACCGGCTCTTACCGCCCATTTGTTATTAATTTTATAGATTCCGTAGAGGTTGTGAAAATACCGCATTTGCCGGATGCTGTCTGGCTTGTCATTTCCGATGAATGAACTGCTGTTGATGGTCAATTTTTCATTCGCCATATAAGTTAACTGATGGCCAAAAGACGGACTACTGTTTCCATCAACCTGCTGAATTCTTTGCCATCCGTTGACAATCAAACCGCTCATCAGCCATTTTCCATTGTCCGTTGTATAAGAGATTTTTGCTCCGGTTTCAAAATAAGGCGAATTTTCTGCTGCAATACTTCTTGTCAAAGTCCAGTTGTCTTTTACTATAGCACTTTCAAAACCAATATGAGAAGGAAAAATTCCGGCATCGATCCAGATGTTTTTATTCTTTGAAATTTTAAAACCGATGTTGGCTTCATAAATATTTTTTAGAGCACCCTGTTCTTCGGAGTAATTGGCAATCATATAAGTTCCTGTTGCTAAAGCAAGATTAGCGCGGAGTTTTTCAGTTTCATAATTGGCTTTAATGAATGCTAAATTGATATTAACTTCATTATTCCGATGGTGACTGTAAATAAAACCCGGACGTGAATTATTTTCCGGGTTGTTAGAATCATATTGATAATAAACTTCCGCAAATCCGCTTATTTTAAGCGAATAGTCCTTAGTTTCCTGCGCAGATATAATCCACACAGACAAAAATGAAATAAATGATATTAGTTTTTTCATTTAAAACTCATCTCTCAAACTATTAATTACTATTTCTTTTCACTACCAGAGAAAAAAGCAAAAGCATAATTCAGCTGGATAGCGATAATGACTCCAATACTCAGATACGGATTAATAAAACAAAGCAATGCTCCAAAGAAATATAATGCCTGCGCTACCAGAATCCTTCTCCTGATTGGCTCATAGACCATATTTCTGGTCTCTTCTGTGATTAAGCCTTTCCTGTCGGCATATGTCCAGTTGATATAAAGGAATATTCCCAGCAGCAAAATATTAAGCCAATACAATAGAATAGAAAATTTAAAATTGATGTGATCGCCCAGAAAAGCGGTTGAAAAAGGCAATGTAGATACAAAAAGCAGGAAAAGCAGGTTGATCCAGATAAGATTTCTGTCACTTTTCTCAATATGACGGAACTGTGCCGACTGCCCTACCCAGAAGATTCCGGCTGTCATAAAACTTAAGAAGTAAACCAGGAATTTCGGCATCAGAGCGAAGAAAGCGTGCATCAGATCGCCTTCCGTCTCGTGGCCTTCCAACTCCGGAACTTTGATCTCTAATACGAGAAGGGTCATTGCCACGCCAAAAACGGCATCGCTGATAGCATTAATACGCTCAGCACTCTGGCCGGCAAGTTTATTATAACTTAATTTCATTTTTTATGTTTTTGGGATTTAAAAATTAACTCTTAAAAAAGGTCCGATATTGAAGTCTTTGTGAGAACTTTTGCCATGTTCTTCAACTTCTACACCTACACCAAAACCGATTTTTTCATTGTATTGAGCACCAAGTTTAAGCTGTTGTGTGCTGAATGCGTGACCGTGATCATAATTGATGGCCGTTCTTGCCTCCAGCCTGGTAACGAGTCTCCATTTTTCGCTCAGTTCCGGCAGATAGCCTAAAACTACAAGAAGTTGTGCATCCGGATCTTTGGTAATGGCAGTAGAAAGATTGGTATAAACCAGCCATTTTTCACTTTCTCTCAGATACTGAACTCCAAGCCTTGCACTGAACGGATAATGAGAAGTCGCATACGTTCCGGCGGTAATACCGAAATGGTTCTTGAAATTGTAAGCAAAGATGTTGTAATTTACAAATCCCGGATGTTCTGTTTCATATTCCTGGAGATGCATTTCGCTTCGGGAAATAACAGTCCAACGCGCATCTTTGTCTATAGGTTCCAGGAAAAAGAATTCGGAGGTTAATCCTTTATGTCCGGCTAGCACATCTATATAAACCTGTGACTGAGCATTTATTTTCCCAAATATCAGCATAAAAAATACCGATAATAAAAGTAGTTTTTTGTTCATTTTTAATGAATGATTTTTAGTTATTGTGTTATTTATTGGTCGTTGTTAATAGAAATCCAGTCTAATGAATGATCCAACCACATATAAATCCTTTCTTTATCAAGAGAGGATTTAATGATTAAATTATTTTAATATTCTTAAAAATTAATGGGCTTGCCCGATGTCCAGACGGTCGAATTTGCCATCAGAATTCTGATGAAATCTGAAGAATACCTTAAAAGTTCCCCATTTTCCAGCCTTGAAATTTCCGGTAATATCTTTCCCGTCATTTTCAACAGAATCTATAGTAAGGAATTTTTCTTCGCCACAAGCTTCTTTTACAAACGCCTGAAAACCTCTCGGGTTTCCATCATCCGTCATTGTAGGATTAGCTGTAAAATAGGATAAGAAAGTTTTGCTGTCACCGTTTTGCCACGCTGTCATTACAGCATTCACAGTTGGGTTGGTAATTTTTGATAAGTCCATAGTTTGTTGTGTTTTTTTAAGGGTTAGATTTTTATTTTCAGATAATTTCTGTGTTTTTTCTGTTTTATTCTGCGCGCAGGCTGTTACAGAACAGAATACCAATGCTGAAAGGTTTGCAAATAATATTTTTTTCATCATTTGTGTTTTTAGAATTAATTAAGCACTCTTCAAAGGATGCTGAAGATAGATTATCAACAGATTAAGCAGCAGAAATGGAAGCTCAATCATTACACCTTTAAAGTCTTTATCCAATAAATGAAAACAGATAATCAGCAAAATTCCTGCTGCCATAAGGAAATTTCCCCAGACAAAAGTTTTTGGGAAAAGAATTAATACAGCTGCAAGAATAGTAACTGACCCGTTAATCATCAGTCCGGTTTTGCCAAATCCCCATTTTTCAAACATTTCCATCATCTCAGGTTTTCCGAAAAACATAGCATATCCTTGTTTGAAGCCCATAAAAACGGCAACCAGAATTAGAATTCCATTTATAATTTTAAGTATCATCGTAATTAATTTTTTAAGTTTTTAGTAATGAATGCAGAATACATTGTTCCGCCAAAAACAGATTTTCTTTCGCCTATTTTTTCAACCTTTGAATATCCGAATTGACTGAATAATAACTTCAACTGAACAAAAGGGATTGGATACGGCTCCCACTGGTTCGGAACCGAATGGTCGTATTCTACAATGATCCATCTTCCGTTTCCTTGCTCAAAATATCCTTCCAGCTTTTGAATTAACCTTACCTTATTTTTTACAAAATGCAGTGCATTGGCTAAAAGAATCCCATCCAGAGAAGGAATATTCAAATCATTATTTTCAAAATCGGCCTGTTTAAAATCAATTTTTGATTGATGATAACGTTCTGAAAATTCTTGTCGAATTCTGTCAACAGCAAATATTTTACTTTCCGTTGATAATTTTTCGGCCAAGGCATAAGTAAAGGTTCCGCTTCCACAACCTAAGTCTGCCCATATTTCAGGCTGGGTTGAGTTCAATTCTGGTAGCAACAATTTAGCTTCGCTGATCTCCATAAAATAAAAGTTGGGAATAGAAGCTTTTCCAATTCCCAACTTTGAAAGAGCTTATGATTACTTTATTACCTTGTCGTGTATCCGCCGTTAGCAAAGATCGTCTGACCGGTAATCCACCATCCGTCAGTTACTAAAAACTCTACCAATGGGGCAATATCTTTGATATCGGTAAGACCACCTAATGCGGAAGCAGACTTGTGATAAGCCACAGCATCATCAGCTTCCTGACCATAGAAAAATGGCGTATCCATTGGTCCGGGCGCAACTGCTGTTACAGAAATACCTCTGGCTCCGAATTCTTTAGAAGCCGCTCTTGTGAAGTGCTCTACTGGCGCTTTCATTCCAGCATACGTAGAATAAAGACCTGTGTAAGCCGCAAGAAGAGACGTTACAATCGTACAGATTTTCCCGTGATCAGCTACTTTTTTACCAGCTTCCTGCAGGAAGAAATACGCCACTTTCGAATTGATGTCCGACATTGTATCGTATTCTTTTTCTGTAGTTTCGGTAAAAGGCTTTTTTAATACCATCCCAACCGTATTGATAGCAATATCAATAGTTCCGAACTTACTGATGGTTTCGTCGAAGAATTTAGTTATGTTTTCAACTTTCGTAAGGTCAGCCTGAAATAAAAAAGCTTCTGCACCTAAAGCCTGAACGTCGGCCAAAGTTTTTTCGCTTTCTGCTCTTGAACCCTCACTATTGTAATGAATTGCTAGTTTTGCACCTTTAGCAGCAAAGTCTCTGCTTAATAATCCTCCAAGATTTTTACCACCTCCGGCAATAAGGACCACTTTCCCTTTCACATCGTGTTTTGACATATTACTTATTATTAATTATTAACAATACAAATATGAAAATTTACAGTTATTAAAGCATGGTGAACTTTTCGGATGTTAGAATAATTTCGGAAATCATTACATTGTTTTTCTGAATTGTCCCGGAGTTATCCCCGTCCATTTTTTGAAAAATTTTGAAAAGTTAGAGGGATCATAAGTCAATGATAATGAAATCTGTGCAATAGAAGTTTCTTTATTCTTCAATAATTCTTTAGCTTTAGAAATGATTTTCTCATCATAAAAATGGCAAGGATGCTTACCCATTTCTTTCTTTATCGTATCCGTCAAGTGTTGGTGGGAAATGGCAAGTTCGGAAGCAATCTGATTAAGTTCCATAAACTCTGAAGCTTTCCCTTCAATAACATCTGAGATATGCTGATCTAAAAATTGAAAATATTGTAGTGTAATTTCTTTACTTCGGGAGTTGGCTTGAGTTTTTTTTCCATTCATTTGTGCTTTATTAATAAAATATATAAAAAAACAGTCCTTATATAATATATAAGGACTGTTTTTGCGATCCGGACGGGACTTGAACTTTTTCAAAAAACACCGTATCGATAAGCTTTATAACGTTCTCTTATTTTTAGGTCACCGAATAGGTCACTTTTATAAACAAGATTTAAATCGTCGGTTTAACTTCTGCAAATATATGTCTTTTTTTAGTTTTTCCAAAGAAAAGACGATTTTTGATTACTAAATTTTACTAAAACACAGACTATCAAGATAAAAATTTTATGTTCATTAGATTTATCATTATAGACTAAAGCGATATAAATAAAATTAATATCCGAAATTCCGTCATTATATTTCGTGATAATTGTTTTTGTTTAAAACAGAGACTACTTTCTTTCAGATATTATTCTAAAATAAACTTCTTTGGGAAACTTGTAATCTCTTCTATCTCAAAATACTCATCAAATTCTTCCTTGGGTTTAGTTTCGTAGAAATGAATTATTTTACTGAAAAAAGATTCTAAGTTGGGTGCAATGACATTACGGTCATTGTCAGCGTGCCAAAATTCTATCAATTGTCCATTTTGTTCTGTGAAAATCCCTTTTAAATCATAACAAATACTGTCTCCTCCTCCATTTTCGAAAATTGGAACCCAGTTCTCATTCCACCAATTTTCAATTTCAAAATCATAACCAATCATTAACGTCAACTCAGATGCACTATCAAGTGCCTGATGCAAAGGAATAAACATAGAATTGTTAACAAAAGCTTCATAGCAAGTGGCTTTTTGCCCGTTTTTCCATTTATAAAGTATTCGTAAATCTTTCGGGATTGTAATTTTGTAATACTTTTCCAATTTGTCCAACTGAGGATCGTCTAAAGGTTCATTAAGTTCCAGGTAATAATCCGGTCTTAGTGTTGATATATATTTATCTAATATTTGAATTAATTCTTCCATATGTTTTTGTTTAAAATAACATTATTTCTAATCATTAGCCAAATTAACAAGTAGTATATGATTAATTTTTCATACACTATTGATATTTCATTTTCAAATAAATAAGCTTCGAAATAGTTAAATTTACGCTTTATTATTACCAATCGTATCTATTTAAGAACCTGTCAATAGAATAAATTCATTTAAATGAGAAATGCCTACAGCGGTTACACCTATCAAAAACATATAACGCAACTTTTACTATCTATAATGGATGTAGAGCGGAATATTTCAAAAATTGAAATAGAAGCGAAAGTTGATGACAATTTTGATGATTTATTAGTACATATAAATAATGAGCAATATAGTTTTCAGATTAAGGATTTTGAGGATGTAACTTTAGAACAACTTATTATTGAAGACGAAAATTTGATAATTAGAGGTAAAGCTCATAAACTTTCAAAGAACAAAAACATTGTTTTTTTCAAGAATATTGATATCGTTCCTAATGCAAAAGTCTTAGATTTTGATTGTTTTAAAAACTACAATTTGTATGTAATATCAATGAGTCGTACTGATGTAGATTTCTTCATTGATGATTTATACAATGGAAACTTAAATAGGAAATTTGAAATTGAAAATTATTTAAGTAAAACATTAGATAACAGAGTATGGATGATTGACAGATCTGATCTTCCTAGCTTAAAAACGTATAGCACAGACTTGCAACAAGAATCGATAAAAATTAATCATACACTTGTTGAATTTGATAAACTATTATTAATTGAAGGCAAACCTGGAGTTGGGAAAAGTCATTTTGTAAATTCACTTGTTGAGATATATCCTCTAAATATATTATACCGATTTTGGGTAGGAAATCAGGAATCAGATTATCAAGAGAGATTAAAATTTCAAAATTTTCTACAAGATTTAAATATAAAACTGTTTCACGATCTAAAAACCAGAGAAATTTCTGATTTATTAAAAGAGATTGAAAGAAAAAAACTAACACTCATAATCGACGGTTTAGACCATATCGAAAATTACAATAATAATGAGCTACATAGATTTTTAAATTTCATCGAACAACTCAAAGAGCACTGCAAAGTTATCGTACTATCAAGACCCTTGGCAGCTAAGTTAGATTGGCAAAAACAAATTTTGGAAAATTGGAATAAAAAACAAACCGAGTTTGTCTTGGAAGAATTATTTCATATTACAGATTTCAATACTCAGAGAGAAATTTTCTATTTGACCCAAGGATACCCTATTCTCGTAAAGTATGTTACAGAATTTCATAAACTGAATAAAAAGCTTCCAGAAACAGGTCAACTTCAAGATATTGACAGTTTTTATGAAGGCATAATCAAAAATGAGAAAGGAAAATATTCTCTTTCTATTTTCTTATGCACGAATTCTTATTTAATGTATTCAGAATTACACCTCTTTTTAGGGGAAGCTAAATATTATGTTGAGGAGTTCATAGATGAACATCCTTATCTATTTGAGATCAAACTAAACAGAGTTTCTTTGTTTCACGATAGTTTCAATACCTTTTTGCGTAATAAGTCAGCCAATTACAAAGCACTAAATGACAAAGCCACCGACTTAGTATATGATTCAATAATTAGCTTAGATAAAAGATTTCTTTCAAGGTTTTCTTTATTTAAACTAAACAATCAACAGCGAAAAGAAATAGCCAAAAAATTTAGTAACATAACCACTTTTGAAGAAATAATAAAAGGCAGTATAGATATTGAAGCAATACGGACTTTCTATTTTGATTTAAGAGATTGTATGTCTAACTATAAGTTTGACGATTTTGAAACCTCACATTATTACGATTTATCGCTTATCATAAATCTTATTTACAGAGATCACACTTCAACGCCAGACGGCTTTCTTTATACTTATACACAATCACTATTATTTAACGGCTATACTGAAGAGGATATAACTAGTTCAGGATATTTATTTTCAATGCTATTTTATGTAAAAACAAATGATCCAATTTTGCTTTACAACAAAGTATCAAATGATAATTACTCAACCGACCATTTTCATCTACGATTAGAAGGAGATGTTGATAAAGAAGAATATTTCTTTATACGAAATGACAAAGTTATTACTAAAACGAAAATGCTTGAACTTCTAAAAAACAATCGATACTTCAGTGATTATTTGAAATGGTTTATGGAAAATCTGTTTATTCATCAAAAGAGATATAAAGGACTTGAAGAGTTAAGTGACTCACTCGATATTTTTCTGGAAGGTTTTGAATCAAAAGGTGCAATTAAATTAGCTAAGTTTTTAGATAAATATCCTGATTCTTATTATTACGCTAACTGGTATTTGAATGATGTGAAAAAGAATTTAATCGCTGCAGGTTATGAGGTTAGTAAGAATGAAAAGAATGAATATAATTATTTATCATTGGAAGAACTCATCTTAAAAAATAAAGAAATAGGAAGTTTCAATTTAGGTAACAAAATTCACGAATATGTTAGATTGTCCTTACATCGCAAGCAGAAAATAGACCTAGCGAGTATTTCGTTGTTCTGGACTAAATATTATAACAGAAAAGATTATACATTATATGGCTTACCAAAAGCATTAAAAGCACTTCATAAAAATAATTTTTTGACACTGAATGAATGCATATTTACTATTACAAAAATCCAAGATATTTCTGAGAAGGGATATCGATATTTACTTGGGGAATTTATAGAATTATATCAGCCCTACGAAATTATGACTTGCATTGAAAAGCTTAACTTAAACAATCTTTCATTACAATGGTTTCTGCTCCCCACTGAATACATTGATTCCTTTTCAAATAAAGTGTATAAGTTCGCTATCAATCAGTTATTGAAAGCCAATAGAACCGAATCAATTTCAATTGATGAGATAAGAAATGGTTTACTTTCTACTCGATTAAAAGATATTGAACTGGAATTTAGTATTACTAAAACAAAAATAAGAGTAGAAAAATCAGACGACATCATTAAAAAACTAAAAAATTCTAAAATCTTGTTTCAGGTATATGTCGATAGAGAAAAAGATAGGTACAAGGAGACAAGTGAGGAAAGGCTTAATAAAGGTTATATGCGTCTTAGTGATTTGGATTTAATTAAAAATAAAAAAATAAGCCTTGTAGATTCATCTAAGCTTGCAGATGGTGAGTCATCATCTTTGGCTTATACAGAACTATTTGAGATATATGAAAAAAAGGATGTTACTAATAATTTCAACGAAATATTATACAATGCAATAATTGGGAAAACTTGGAGAGGAGAATATAGTTATTTGCTATATTACACCTCTGGGCACATCTTATATATGATTGAAAAGTATCGAAGTAAAAATGAATTTGAAGAAGCTGTGAAAAGTTTTAAAATATTCATTCAACTATCATTAATCGAAATTAATTGGTGCAAGTAAGAGGTTAAAACATTAAGAAATTCAAATTTTGCTAATTTTATTTTGTGTAATAAAAATATAATTGAACATACAAAATGTTGCAATCGCACCGAAGGTATGCCATAAAAAATGTGTTCCAAAACTAAACGATTGCCATTTATCTGCAATACGAAAAGTAAGTGCAAAAGCAAAAGATAATAAAGCAATTCCTACCCATTTACCAGCTTTCCATTTAGTATGAATCAAATAACGCAGTACTGAAAAAAGCACAAAAGAAGCCATTATTGCATAATTTATATTGATGAAAAGAGAAGTATTATTTATCAAAATCCAATTTCTCAAAGCTAACATCAGTGATAAATATACAAGAACCAATAAAACAGCATAATACCATTTGGTACTTTGGGCTACAAAATAAAATCCGGCAGATAAACATAGCAACATAATGGGTATCCAATCCATTATAATAAATACTGACCATTGCCTGAATAAATGATAAATCGTTCCACCTATAGCACCGATATATAATAAAACCAAGCAGTATATTAAAAAAGGATATTCTTTAAAATTACCTTTAATTTTAATTGTCCAAAAAATTGCTAAGGCTAAAAAAAACACAGCAGTTATTGCATTTAATGGCTCAGGGAAAAGCTGAGCCATATTTGTTTCTTTATACAACATTCCTCCATCAGGAGGTATTTGATTTACTGGCATAGTGTGACTTTATATTACTTTTTATGGTATCGTAGAGTAAAACTTAAGAAGCAAGCATAAGCTCTTCAATCTTAGTCATTAATCAAATATTTTTTATCTGCGAAAATTAATTCTTTTAAAGATAGAAAAAACTCTAGCAAGAATATGTTTGAATGTACTATGAATCATAAAATAAAATCTAATACATGGAAATATATAGTAGCCTAAATTAAACACTTGTTGTAAAGGTGCTTAGATATACTTTCAGTCAAAAAAAACAAAACCCTTAATTAATTCAAGGGTTTTGTATATTTTTTCATCAAAATCACTTACGAATTCTTTCTCTTCAGATTATAGATAGTCACAGGATTATAAACCAAAGGAATATGCTCAATCTCCACATCATTTCTATCAAGACCAAAAGCATCCTCGTCTTTCTGTGCCCATCTTTTTAAGAAGAAGTATGAGTTTAAGACAACTCCTTCCTGCAAAGCAAATTCATTTTCCACAGAGAGATACTTTTCTACAACTATGAATTTGAAATCTATGGTTGGATTGTACTTCGTGCTTCCATTATTTCTTAAATGCAGATTTAATTCTTTTTCAGCGATTAAATCATCAATGATTTTCTCAAAATAAAGTTCGGTTTTAGGCTGTATTCGGAAACCAATATTGACCACAATTTTAATGACCTTATCATCTACAAGTTCGGAAACTTCGTAATCTAAAGTATAAGGATGATTAGTGCGGTTTATATGGAAAAACCAATAGACATCAGCTCTTTTAGGCTTTTTATTGAAAATCGATTTGATTGTGATTTCTTCAATCTGGTCTCTCCTATCGGCTTTCGTCAGATAAATTAAATGGGTTGTATATTTTGGAATAGATTCGTCATTGCTCAATTCTACAATCTTCGAAGCGTATTTGCCTAAATCAACAAACTTCGTATATCGATTATTTATTTTTCTACCGTAGTAGCTGACATACATTACAAACAGAAATATAAGTCCTATAAATACGGTTACATAACCGCCTTCCTGAAATTTAATAATGTTGGCAACAAAAAACGAAATCTCAATAATTGCGAAAGTGCCTAATAAAAGAAGAATAAAGATTTTATTCCATTTAAGTTTATATACCAAGAAATAAGAAAGCAAGAACGTGGTCATCATCATTGCTACAGTTATGGCAAGACCATAAGCTGCTTCCATTCTTGAGGATGTTTGGAAATAAAGAATGACCAAAATACATCCTATCCACAATAAGTTATTGACACTTGGTATATAGATTTGACCTTTACTCTCTGTAGGTTGTTTAATAGCAACTCTTTGCCAAAAATTTAAACTGATAGCTTCGTTAATGAGCGTAAAAGAACCACTGATTAACGCCTGAGAAGCAACAATTGCCGCTAAAGTAGAAATCAATACACCAGGAATAATAAACCAACTCGGCATCATTTCAAAAAATGGATTTCTTCCGTCTAAAGTGGGACTTCCTTGATGAAGCAGCCAAGCTGCCTGTCCAAGATAATTTGTAATTAAAGCAATTTTTACAAAAATCCAAGTGATTCGGATATTTTCTCTTCCGCAATGTCCTAAATCAGAGTAAAGCGCTTCTGCTCCTGTAGTACATAAGAATACGGCACCCAATAACCAAAATCCCTGGGGATATTTTGTAAGAAGTTCATAAGCATAATATGGGTTAAGTGCTTTTACGACTGAAGGATAATGAACAATTTGGCTAATACCTAAAACTAAAAGAACTGTAAACCACAAGGTCATTATTGGACCAAATGCTTTACCTACACTTTGAGTTCCGAATCTCTGCAAAAAGAAAACCACAGAAATCACAAGAACAACAATAGGCACAACAGGAACGTGACCTATGGCTTTAATCATTTCAAGACCTTCAATTGCGGAGGTTACAGAAACAGCGGGTGTAATCATTCCGTCTGCTAACAATGCCGCAGCTCCTACCATTGTAGGGATAATCATTTTTTTTCCATATCGTCTTACCAAAGAATACAATGAAAAAATACCACCTTCTCCCTGATTGTCAGCTTTCAATGTAAGCCAGACATATTTTACTGTTGTCTGAAGAACTAATGTCCAGAAGACACAGGAAACGCCTCCCAAAACTAACATTTCGGAAATTTCTCTTGTTCCGATTATGGCTTTAAAGGTATAAAGTGGACTCGTCCCGATATCTCCATAGATGATACCGAGAGCGACAACTAAAGAAGGTAAAGTGACTTTAGCAGCTGTTTCATTTTTCATAAAACTAGTTTTAATTTGAAAAACAAAATTCAGCTAAATTCCGTTGGTAAAATATAAAAAAGCCTAGTGGAAGTATAAAGATTATATAAAGAAAATTTAGGCTTCTCGAACAAATCTGTAGCCGATACTGTTTTCTGTAATAATATATTGAGGTGTGAGTGGATTATCTTCTATTTTTTTTCTCAACGTTCCTACAAACACTCTTAAATATTGAGTTTCTTTCTGAGAATTAATTCCCCAGACTTCACGAAGTAAAAATTGATGCGTCAAAACTCTACCTTGATTTCTGGCAAAAACCGAAAATAGATTGTATTCAGTTGATGTTAATTTTATGAATTCTCCATCTTTTTGTACGGTTCTGTAAACCAAATTTATTTCAAGATTGCCGATTTTCAGAATAGATTCATCATTTTCTAAATCGTTCCTTCTCACGGCAGCTCTTATTCTTGCCTGCAATTCTGCTGTTCGGAAAGGTTTTGTAAGATAGTCTGTCGCACCATTATCCAAAGCTAAAACAATATCATCTTCATCATTTACCGCCGACAAAATAATAATGGATTTATTGTACCATTGTCTCAATTCTTTCAAAACCTCGTGTCCCGATTTATCAGGAAGACACAAGTCAAGAATGATTAATTCAGGTTGATTGCTTGCAACGAGTTGTAAACCTTGCTGTGCATTTTGAGCGCCTGTAAATCTATAGCCGTTACTTTCAAATATAATCTGAAGAAGTTTTAAAATTTGAGGTTCGTCGTCTATGGCTAATATTTCAATTTTATTCATTTTTCAAACTATTTAAATAAGAGAATTCTGCAGGAATACAGACTGTAAAACAACAACCTTTATTTTCGTTACAAGTTAAATTCACACTACCTCCCTGAGCTTCAGCAAAACCTTTTACGATAGATAATCCCAATCCACTTCCTATAACACCTTTACCAGATAATCTTTTGAATTTTTCAAAAACATTAGTGGTTTCGTTTTCAGGAATTCCTTCTCCGTTATCTTTTATGATGATATATAGTTTCTCTTCGGAAAACTGAGTTTCAACCTCAATAACACATCCGTTATCTGTATATTTTACAGCGTTATGTAAAAGATTCATCAAGATTTGGTCTAGAAAACCTCTATCCGTCTTCACAAGCGGAAAGTTTTCTTTATAATCAAATTTAACAATGTGAGTCTGACTTAAATTTACTCTCTGAATAGCCGAAAAAACAAGTTCGTTGACATCGCACCAATCTTTTTTAGGTTGAAGCATTCCGCTTTCCAGACGGCTCATATTCAAAATATTCTCAACCTGTCTGTTTAATCTTATCGATGCTATTTCTATATCGTTGTACAAATCAATGATTTGTTCATTACTCAAAATGTCAGAATTTTCCTTTAAAGTATCAACAGTCCCAACAATCGCAGATATTGGAGTTTTGAGTTCGTGCGAAAGAGAATTGAGAAGTGTGTTGTAAAGTTTTATCGTCTTTTCTTTTTCGTCTTTATCTCTTGCTTTTTTCTCTACTTTTTTGATTTTGTAAGTTAAAACACCATTCAAAAGCGCTACAAAAAAATAAGACAGAAAGAAAAGTAAATCTTCGGTACTGCTAATGTCTAAAGTAAAAGCTGGCTCAATAAAGAAATAGTTCCAGATTAAAGCACTTAAAATAGCAGACAAAAGCACAGGCAAAATATCCGAAATCATTGCAATGACAGATACAGTCAACAACAAGATAAGCGCCGCAATTCTGTAATTAATCTGGTCTTTGAACAAATAGCACAACACAGATACTGTCAAAACAATAAATATATTAACGCTGTATTGACCTCCAAAAATCTTAAAGTGTTTTTTCAAACTTTAAATTCTATTAATTATAAGTTTCAAAATTAATGGAATTTAATGAGTAATCAAGACCACAACTTCATTTAGTACAACTTCATTATTACTGATTACGCTTTCAAATCAAAGGCAAATGTACTCCCCGCTCCATACTCACTTTTCACCGTAATTTCTCCACCTTGCGCTTCAATAAATTCTTTGCTGATGCTTAATCCTAGACCAGTTCCTTCTTTCTTGCTTCCAGGAACTCGGAAATAGCGGTCGAAGATTTTGGATAAATATTGAGGCGCAATTCCTTGTCCTGTATCGGTAACTGAAAACTGAACTTTATCTTCAATTTTTCTAACATTAATTTTAATATTCGAATTTTCATATGAATAACGGATTGCGTTTGAAAGTAGATTATTAAGAACCCAAGCCGTTTTTTCGTTGTCTGCCAAAACCGTTGACAAACCTTCTTCAACATCGATTTTGAAATGAATGTGTTTTTGTTCAGCAGAAGACTTGTTAGCATCAACGGCGTATTCAATAATTTTACTGATGCTTGATTCTTTCATATTCAACTGTATAGAACCACTTTCAACTTGGGTAATATTCAGCAATTCTCCTGTTATTTTCAATAAGCGATTGGAGTCGTCTCTGATTCCGTTGACAAGGTTCTTTTGTTCACTATTTAAAGTTCCAATCTGGTCGTTTTCCAGTAATTGCAATCCCATTTGAATAGACGAAATAGGTGTTTTGAATTCGTGAGAAACCGTACCTAAAAAATTGGTTTTTGCTAAATCTAATTCTTTGAAAGGCGTAATATTTCTAAGCATAATCACTTGTCCAATAAAACGGCTCTGCTGTTCTCCCGTCGGAATAATATTGATGTCAACAATCTCTTTCTCAAAGTAACTTTCCTTTCCATCAGCATAGATTTTCATTGGTTCTTTTTCAAGATTTGATTTTTCCGAGACAATCACATCTTTTATAATATCTCTCACCAAATCATTGGCTACAGCAACGTCCTGAATCAATTTTCCTACAAAATTTTCTTTCTTAAGTCCTGTAATTTTCAAAGCTTCATCGTTCACAAAAAGAACTTTTCTGTCTTCATCAATACCGATTACAGGGTCGTGCATATTATCAATCAAAGTTTCGATACGTTTTTTTCCTCTGATGATTTTATCGAGCCTACTTTCAGAATATTCCTGAAGTTTTTCTGCCATTGTATTGAATGAAGTTGCCAAATCTCCAAACTCACTTCGGCTTTCAAAATGTACCCGTTCTTTATAGTTTTGATTCGCAATCTGCTTGATACTTTCCGTAAGACTTTTAATTGGGTCTGCAATGTTTGAAGGGAGATTAACCATTAGAATAAAAGCAATAATGAAGCATACCATTCCTACTGAAGAAATCACAATAATCGCATTTTTTGCCGTTGAATCTGCTACTGTACTTTTATGCTCAATCGCACTCATATTAATCTGCATCAACTCAGCAAGGTCTTTCCTGATTGAGGTTTGAAGTCCGAGATTGGCAGAATCTTTTTTCAAAGCTTCGAAATGAACAGCAACATTATCCGTAGCTTCCCTTTCCCCGGGCTCGGTTACGTTTTTTTGCTGTTGTTTAAGATGTTTTTCAAAAACACTGAAAGCTAATGGGTCAGAATTGATTTCCTCCAAAGCCAGCAACATATTTCTGGAATATTGAAGCGTGTTGTAATTGGCTTTCAGAATATTATTGGTATCTTTTTTAAGCTGATTGATGTACCAACCGCTCAAAACTGACAATACCAATATCATCATAAAAAGCAGTCCGACACCTATATTGAGTTTAGTTTTTATTTTCATTACGACAAAATTACTAAGTCTATATTTTCCTGAGATAATTTATTAAGCAAAGTATTGAAAGTATCGGTTGCCAGAATAATCTTCCACAAATTCAAATGAGGTTTTCCGATGCAGACCGTTGTGATTTTTCGTTCTTCACATTGTTCCATTATGGCGTGAGCTACTTTTGTATCTTCTACTTTAATGATTTCTGCGCCTAATTCTGTAGCTAATTTAAAGTTATTAATCAAATGCCTTTGCTTATCCAAAGCTATTTTATCCGAACTTTCTCTTGGAATCTGAACATACAAAAGGTACCACGAACTGTTGTAATAATTGGCTAATCTGGCTGTTTTTCTGATGACATTTTTTGCAGTTTTTTCATTGGAACTGATGCAAGCCAGAAATTTTTCTTTTTTGACGGATTTATGAATTGTCACTTCAGTTTCCACTTTTCTCGTCACCTGTGACGCAACTTCTCTCAAGGCTAACTCACGGAGCTGAAGAATATTTTCAGATTTAAAAAAATTATTGAGCGCGGAGTTGATTTTGGATTGGTCGTAAATTTTTCCTGCTTTCAAACGGTCAATCAATTCTTCTGAAGTCAGGTCGATATTCACAACCTCATCTGCCTGAGCCAAAACATTATCGGGAATACGCTCCTGAACTTCAATATTGGTAATCATTTTCACATCTTCATTCAGACTTTCGATATGCTGAATATTGACTGCACTGATGACATTAATTCCCGAATCCAGAATATCTATTACATCTTGCCAGCGTTTTTCGTTTTTGCTTCCTTCAATGTTGGTGTGAGCCAATTCATCCACAATCACAACTTCGGGACGAAGATTTATAACCGCCTGAACGTCTAATTCTTCCAGCTCTTTTCCTTTGTAGAATAATGTTCTTCTTGGAATAATCGGAAGTCCGTCCAATAAAGCGTGCGTTTCTTTACGATGATGCGTTTCGATATATCCGATTTTCACATCAATTCCGCTTGTTAAAAGAGCGTGTGCTTCCTGCAACATACGATACGTTTTTCCTACTCCGGCGCTCATTCCGATGTAGATTTTGAATTTTCCTCGTCTTGATTTTTTTATCAGATTGAGAAAGTCCTGTGCAGAATTTCCGTCTTGCGACATATGGTAATTTTTAATTTTTTTAAGTTTAATTTTTGCTGACATTGCGTTCCAAACTCTCTATCCGTTTTTCCAATGCTCTGATTTTTTCAGTATCTGTCATTTGTGGCGGACTGTCTTCTTCTATTTTCCATTTTTGATAGCCAATCCAAATTCCAGGAACCAGCATTACGATTAATAACAAATCCCATAAGATGACACTTTTCAAAGTTCTTTTTTCATTAGCTATAACTGAAAATTTAAAATATCTCGACAATAAAAAAGTCGCCCAGCCAATGAAAAGACAGTTGATGAAATAAAAATAAAATCCTCCGATAAAATATTTAAAATCGAGATGTGCAATTCCGTACGCCGCTGTACAAAGCGGAGGCATACAAGCCGTAGCAATCGCAACTCCAGCAATGATTTTTACACCTTCTTTTTTTACAATTCCGATAAAACCGGCCATTCCGCCAAAAAAAGCAAGAAAAATATCGAAGATTGATGCTTTTTGAAAAGATTCCAACAACTGCGTCGAATGGTCGAAAGGATTTACCAGAAAGAATAAGGTTGCGGAAGCCAGACTGACCAAGGTCATTTTTATCCAGTTTCTAATACCCTCAATTCTCAGGCTTCTGTCATTGATTGCCAATCCAAATGCAAAACCGATAACCGGACCCATTAAAGGAGAAATCAACATTGCTCCAATAACTGCACTTACAGAATTGGTCGTTAAACCAATACACGCAATAATCATTGCAAACCCAAGAATCCAAAGATTAAATCCTTTGAAGATGACGCCTTCTTTTATCTCGCCATAGGTTTCCCATTCGTTTTCTTCTCTCGCGGTATAAATCTGCTGTCCTAAATATCTTTTAAAAATATCAAATTGTCTCATCGAAAATTTTTAATGAAAGTTAGGCAAATTCCTTTCACATTTTATCTTTTACCGGAAAAACCCCGACCGGTTTCCCGGCAGGGATTCTTTAGTAAATATGGAGATTTTAAAAACTTACTGCCAGTGAAGTCACTGCCATTAAGCTGTTTGATTTCAAATTATTACCTCTATTGATAAAGATGTCATCTTTACTGCTTAGATTCTTAAGTTCTGTTCTCCAAACGAGATTCGGAAGAATCCAATAGTCTGCGTTCACAGAATAACCAAAGGTTTTGAATCCGTTGGCAGTTCCCGTTGCAATCATTACACCTTTTTCATCGCTGTAATATTCACCTCTCGCCGCAATACTGAATTTTTCAGTTGGAGAATATTTAGCAATCACAACCGGAGAATACCAAATATTGTACTGGTCACTTCCTTTCGCTTTCTGCTCTGCACCGATATCGAAACCTGTAATCAAAGCAAATTTCTTACTGATTTGAAAACTTCCATATAAATTATGGAAATATCTCATCTGTTTGATGCTGTCCGGTTTATCGTTTCCGATGAAAGAACTGCTGTTTAACGTAATTTTTTCTGAAGGTTTATATGTTAATTGGTGTCCAAAGGCTACTGTAGAATTTCCATCTACGCGTTGAATTCTTTGCCAGCCGTTTAAAACCAAACCGCTCACAAACCATTTTCCGTTGTCGCTCGTATAAGAGATTTTTGCTCCACTCTCGAAATATGGAGAATTATCCGCCAAAATACTTCTTGTCAAAGTAAAACAGTCTTTGCTGATAGCACTTTCAAAACCAATGTGCGATGGTAAAATCCCCGCATCAATCCAAAGATTTTTATTTTTTGAGATTTTCACCCCAACATTTGCTTCATAAACATTTTTCAAAACACCCGGCTCAGCTGCATAGTTTGAATTCATATATGTTCCTACACCTAAAGCTACATTCGCTCTTAGTTTTTCAGTTTCGTAATTGGCTTTTACAAATCCTAAATTAAGGTTGACCTCGTTGTTTCTGTTGTGGCTGTACACAAATCCCGGTCTTGTATTGTTCTCAGGATTGTTAAAATCGTACTGATAATACACTTCTGCATATCCAGAGATTTTTAAAGGGTTTTTAGTTTCAGTTTCTTCCTGAGCGTGCAGTGTAGAAACCGCTCCAAGCATTGCAAATGCCAGTAATGATAGTTTTCTTTTCATTTCTAAATATATAAATTACTTCAAACCGTCTAATGCGATATTGAGTTTTAAAACGTTGATTTTTTCAGTTCCGAACATTCCAAGAAAAGGAGATTCGATACTTTTTTCGATAAGTGAATTGACTTTGCTGATGTCGACTTTTCTGATGTCAGCAATTCTTTGAGCCTGAACTTTAGCCGCCTGAACAGAGATATTCGGGTCGAGACCTGCTCCACTCGCAGTTACGATATCGGAAGGAATTTCAGATTTCTGAACTGTTGGATTGTGTTTCATAAAGTTTTCTATTCTTCCTTCAACATCTTTCAGATAATCCGGGTTTGAAGGTCCTTTGTTACTTCCTCCAGCTCCTGCAGCATTATAATCTACAGCCGAAGGACGTGACCAGAAATATTCGTCTTTATCGAATTTTTGTCCCACATTAGCATAAAATTTCTTGCCGTTGTGTTCTATGATTTCTCCTTTTCCATTATTGGGAGCCGCTTGTGCAATTCCGAAAATGAAAAGCGTATATAATCCTGAAAAAAATACCGCACAGAAAAGTGTCAATCTGATAGCTGGTAATATATTTTGTTTCATTTTTTTAATTTTTTAAGGGTAAAGAAGAAGAAGCTGATGAGGAAAATTGGATACAGTTCAAAGTTTTTGAGATTACTTTTACACCAGCTTCTTTACTCTTTCCCTTGTTTAATAATTTAGATAAATACTGATACGATTAAGTCTATGATTTTAATTCCGATAAATGGAATAATTACTCCTCCCAAACCGTAAATCAAAAGGTTTCTTCTCAACAATGCACTTGCACCGATTGGTTTGTAAGCCACTCCTTTCAAAGCTAAAGGAATCAACATCGGGATGACAATTGCGTTGAAGATTACAGCTGAAAGAATTGCAGATTCCGGAGAGTGAAGCCCCATAATATTAAGACCTTGCAATGCCGGAATTGATGCAATAAATAATGCTGGGACAATCGCAAAATATTTAGCTACGTCATTCGCAATACTGAAGGTTGTCAACGTTCCACGAGTCATTAATAGCTGTTTTCCGATTTCCACTACTTCAATCAGTTTGGTTGGGTCGTTATCCAAATCCACCATATTTCCGGCTTCTTTCGCCGCTTGTGTTCCGCTGTTCATCGCAACACCTACATCTGCCTGAGCCAAAGCAGGTGCATCATTGGTTCCGTCTCCCATCATTGCCACCAATCTACCTTCTGACTGTTCTTTTTTAATGTAATTCATTTTATCTTCAGGTTTTGCTTCTGCAATAAAATCATCCACACCTGCTTTTTCAGCAATGAATTTTGCAGTCAACGGGTTATCTCCTGTTACCATTACAGTTTTGATTCCCATTTTTCTCAAGCGGTCAAAACGTTCCTTGATTCCAGGTTTGATGATATCCTGCAATTCTATAACCCCAAGCGCTTTTTCATTTTCTGAAACCACGAGAGGGGTTCCTCCGTTTTGAGAAATTTCTCTCACTCTTTCTGTAACTTCTGTTGGGAATGTATTGCCCGAATTTGTAACAATATTTTTAATTGCGTCAGTTGCGCCTTTTCTAATTCGTATGGTTTCATAATCAACGCCTGAACTTCTGGTTTCTGCAGTAAAGCTGATAAACTGAGGTTCTTTTACTTCATAGCTTAGAGGATTGATTCCCGCTAATTCTATAATTGATTTCCCCTCAGGTGTTTCATCAGCCATAGAACTTAGAACAGCAGCTTTGATTAATGCTTTTTCATCCACTCCATTTGCCGGATAGAAATTGGTTGCTTTCCTGTTTCCGATGGTAATTGTTCCGGTTTTATCCAATAACAAAACATCAATATCACCTGCAGTTTCTACTGCTTTACCACTTTTAGTAATAACATTTGCACGTAAAGCTCTGTCCATTCCCGCAATACCGATGGCTGATAATAAACCACCAATCGTAGTTGGAATAAGGCATACAAATAATGAAATGAATGCAGCAATGGTAATGGGCGTATTGGCATAATCTCCGAATGGTTTTAAAGTCACCGTAACGATGATGAATACTAAGGTAAATCCTGCCAAAAGAATCGTTAATGCAATTTCGTTTGGTGTTTTCTGTCTTGAAGCACCTTCTACCAAAGCAATCATTTTGTCCAGGAAGCTTTCTCCTGGTTCTGTCGTTACTTTAACTTTGATTTTATCAGAAAGCACCTTTGTTCCTCCAGTTACAGAACTTTTATCACCGCCCGCTTCACGTATTACAGGAGCAGATTCTCCGGTGATGGCACTTTCATCAATTGTTGCCAGACCTTCGATAATTTCTCCGTCTGAGGGAATGATATCTCCTGTTTCACAAACAAAGACATCTCCTTTTTTAAGTTGATTTGAAGGAACTATTCTAACTTCATTATTTGAAGTCAGCATTTTTGCAGGTGTTTCTTCTCTTGTTTTTCTAAGAGAATCTGCCTGTGCTTTTCCTCTTGCTTCTGCAATAGCTTCAGCGAAGTTCGCGAAAAGTAAAGTGATGAATAAAACAGCCGTTACGATAATGTTATAGACCAAACTGCCTTGGCTTTGTTCTCCCATTGCAATCCAAACGCAAACGCCTGCCATTACGAGAGTTCCTACCCAAACCATAAACATTACGGGATTACGGAACATTTTGGACGGGTTTAATTTTATAAAAGATTGTTTCAATGCCTCATTGACCAACTCCGGCTGAAACAAATTGTTATTTCCTTTCATTATAATATAGATAAAGAATTAAAGTGAAAAATACTCTGCGATTGGACCTAATGCTAACGCAGGGAAGAATGACAACGCTGCTACAATTGCGATAACCGCAAATACCATTAAACCAAATGTTGCTGTATCTGTTTTAAGTGTTCCTGCACTTTCAGGAATATACTTTTTAGCAGCAAGACTTCCTGCAATTGCAACCGGACCAATGATTGGTAAATATCTTGCCATCAGCATTACGATTCCGCACGCGATATTCCAGAATGGGTTGTTGTCTGCTAAACCTTCAAAACCACTTCCGTTGTTAGCACTTGATGAAGTGAATTCATACAACATTTCGCTGAAACCGTGGAAACCTGGGTTGTTCAGCCAACTTCCGTATTCGTCCGGATTATGAGCAACCATATAACTTGAAATTGCAGTTCCTACAAGAATTAAGAAAGGGTGAAGCAAAGCGATAATCATTGCGATTTTCATTTCTCTTGCTTCGATTTTCTTACCTAAAAATTCAGGAGTTCTTCCTACCATTAATCCACTGATGAATACGGCAAGAATAATAAAGATGTAGAAGTTTAAGAAACCTACACCAACTCCGCCGTAGAAACAATTGACCATCATACCAAGCAATTGATTCATACCACTGAGCGGTGTAAAACTATCGTGCATAGAATTGACACTACCGGTAGAGATTACAGTCGTTGCAATACTCCAATAAGCAGAAGCGGCAGATCCAAATCGAACTTCTTTGCCCTCCATACTCCCAAGATTCTGAGGAATCCCCATTTTTTCGATCGCTGGATTACCACCTATTTCGTTAAAAACAGTTGGGATAGTAAGAAGCAAAAAGCCAACTGTCATCACACCAAAAATAGTCCAAGCCAATTTTTTTCTTCTTAAAACATAACCCATTGCAAATACCATTGCCAAAGGAATTACCATTTGAGCAACTATTTCGACAATATTGGTAAAGTAGTTGGGGTTTTCAAATGGGTGTGCAGAGTTGGGACCGAAAAATCCACCTCCGTTAGTCCCCAAATGCTTTATAGCAACAAATGCTGCAACAGGACCACGGCTGACTTCTACTTTATCACCTTGTAAAGTTGTAATCGGGTCTTTTCCTTCAAATGTCATTGGAGTTCCGTTGAAAGCTAATAATGAAGCTACAACTACAGCAATTGGTAACAAAACTCTTGTACAGCTTCTTACAAAAAAGAAGTAAAAGTTACCCAATTTTTCGGTTGTCTTCTCTTTCATTGCAAAAAACACAACTGCTGCTGCAGCAATCCCACACCCCGCACTTATAAACTGGAAAAGCATTAGTATAAGTTGTCCGAAATAAGATATTCCAGTCTCTCCAGAGTAGTGTTGTAGGTTAGTATTGCAAATAAAACTTGTCGTGGTATTAAATGCAAGTTCGGCACCCATTGATGGATTGTTGTCAGGGTTTAATGGCAACCAAGACATATTCATTAAAACAAACATTCCAAACAAAAACCAGACAACATTGATGGTAAGTAATGCGCCAAGATGTTGTTTCCAGTTCATTTCCTTTTCAGGATCGACGCCGGAAACTTTATAAAATAGTTTGTCGATAGGATTAAAAATCACATCGAGCCAAGTTTTTTCGTTGCTGAATATTTTACCAATGTAGCGCCCTAATGGAATAGCAAATAATACCACCAATGCAAACATCAATATAATTCCTAAAATTTCTGTATTCATTTTTTTTGATTAAAGTCACTTTGTCTTTTCAACTTCGTTAATGATTTTAAACCGCAGAAATATTTTTAACCGTTATAATCACATAAATGAAAACAATCACGAACGACGTCCAAAGAATTAACTCCGCCCATTCTTTAAAAATATTTTTGGTTTTCTTGTTCATTACTTTTGAGTCGTTTTTAAAATTTTTCGGGTTTTACAAGCACATAGCACATATAGGCAAATACGGCGATGGCGATGATAAATAATGCGGTCATATTTTTTCAAAAGATTTAATGGTTAAAAAGAAGAGTACAAAAAGTACCAGACCCGTGAGGGTTAAAATAATTGTCATTGCTTATTGATTAAAGATTCTGTATGTGATTCCAAAGAATATAATAGATCCATAAAGGATTGCTAATAGATGCCAGGGTTTCAGTCTCCTGTACATTCTGATTTTCCATTTTTGCATAACCTACATTTTCTATATTATGCCAGAATATTGTCAAATCGGATTCCAGATGAAAAATAATTTTACAATTAACTAAATATCAATTACTTAAAATTATTTATTAATTTTTTAAAACAAAAAACCCTTTCATTTTGAAAGGGTCATTACTATCGTTTTGAAAGGGTTTTTATTTAATTTGATACTCCTCTATTTTTCTGTACAAAGTGGTAAGTGCAATTCCCAACAATTCTGCGGTTTTGGTTTTGTTACCGTTGGCATAATTCAGTACTTTTTGGATGTGAATTTTCTCTGCGCTTGCCAATTCAAAAGTAGACAAAGGCTTCGTTGCTTGTTGTTGGTTGGTTGATGATTGAAACTCACTGGGTAAACTTTCGACTTTCAATTCTTCATTATCACTTAAAATAAAACTTCTCTCAATAATATTTCGCAGTTCACGGATGTTGCCTTTCCAGGAATGTTGTTTCAGAGCTTCAAGATAATCGGGAGAAATAGCTGTCATTTTCTTACCCGCTTTTTTACTGAATTTAATTAAAAAATATTTAGCCAATTCCTCAATGTCAATCGCTCTTTCACGAAGCGGAGGAAGCTGAATGTTAAAAATATTGATTCGGTAATAAAGGTCTTCTCTGAAATTTCCGTTCTCGATTTCGGTTTGCAAATCTCGATTTGTCGCAGCGATGATTCTCACATTGACTTTCGTAGGTCTGTTATCTCCCACTTTCAGAAACTCACCCGATTCTAAAACACGAAGCAGTTTTGCCTGTAAATCCAAAGCCATTTCGCCAATTTCATCCAGAAAAACAGTTCCATTATTGGCTTCTTCGAAAATTCCTTTTGCATCTTTTACTGCACCGGTAAATGCGCCCGCTTTGTGTCCGAACAATTCGTTTTCCAACAATTCTTTAGAAAATGCAGAACAGTTGATGGCAATAAAATTGTGTTTAGTTCTGTTACTCGCATTATGAATTGCCTGCGCAAAAACTTCTTTTCCTGTTCCAGTTTCTCCCGTCAAAAGGACAGTTGCATCGGTAACAGCAACCTTTTTTGCAGACTCAATTGCGGACTGAATTATTTTTGATTTTCCAATGATGTTATCAAATGAAAGTTTGTCTCCCAACTGTTTTTCGAGCTGAATTAGACGTTTGTTAAGCGCCACTTTTTCCACAGCTTTGTACACCAAAGGGATGATTTTATTATTATCATCGCCTTTTGTAATGTAATCAAAAGCACCGTTTTTTATCGCCTGAACACCGTCGGGAATATTACCATAAGCCGTGAGAAGAATGACTTCGGTGGCAGGATGTTTTTCTTTGATAATTTTCGAAAACTCAACACCGCTTCCATCGGGAAGTTTGACATCGCTGATGACGACATCAAATTCGGACATTTCAAGCCGTTTTTTAGCATTTTTCAAATCAGAAGCCTGAGAAACTTCAAAACCTTCCAGACTAATAATTCTAGAAAGCAATGTTCTGATTTTTTCTTCGTCGTCGATGATGAGGATTGTATTCAAGTGAGCGTATTATGAGGTTAAATGTAATTAATAATTGTCATGAAACTACTTCTGAAGATTCAAAACCTGAACATTTTTAGAATCCAATCTTGTAGACAACCAATCTTTCAGCTTGTCATTATTTTCAGAATTTTTAGAACTATAAAGCAGGACAACCTGAATATTCATACTGTCTGTATCAGGATATTGCTCCAGTCTGCCCAAAGAAATATCTTTCACATCAGGAAAGAGAATTCCGATTTCTTTTGTGATTTTTGGGTCGTCAATTTTGTATTTCCCAAGCTCAGAACTCAGATTGTTGATGACTATATCTTTTTCGGAAATGGCTGATTCTTTTTTGTTGATTTCGCCTAAAATTTCAGATTTTAAATCAGCATCATTTTGTCGAAAATTAAATTGAGTTCCGGTAATTCCTTTATCTAAAAGCATTTTGTTATAGCTCTTCATTTCTTCCGGAGTCAGTTTTTTATTCAGAAAAGCAATTTCGATTTTCTTTGGAGATGAATTGTAATTCAGTTTTTTATAAATGACTGTAAAACCTTTGTTGGTAAATTCTGTATTCACGAAATCTTCAACGGTTTTTGTAAATTTTTTCTCCTGAAAAAGATTGTAAGCCAGATAAAAACTCGGTACAATCATAATGATAATCAACGAAGTGATTCCGATTCGGATTCGCTTTTCATATTTTTTCTGAACGAATGTTGAAGCTGGATATTTCAGATATTTTATAACGATAAATGTCGCAATACAAATGAAAAAACAATTGATGATATAAAGATAAAACGCACCAATGAAATAAGAAAAATTAGATGTTGCGATTCCGTAACCTGCTGTACACAATGGAGGCATCAACGCTGTTGCAATGGCTACTCCCGGAATTGGATTTCCTTTTTCAACTCTTGTAATAGCGATTACACCGACCAATCCACCAAAAAAAGCAATCAGAACATCATAAATATTTGGTGCTGTACGCGCCAACAATTCTGACTGAACCTCTTTAAAAGGACTGATATAAAAATAACTTGCCGAAACAAAAAGACTGACAACAGTTGCAATCAAAAGGTTTTTCATTGATTTTTTCAGCAACGGAAAATTGTACGTTCCCAAAGCTAATCCCGCTCCGACAATTGGTCCCATTAATGGTGAAATCAACATTGCTCCGATGATAACGGCTGTTGAATTGACATTTAAACCAACTGAAGCAATAATAATTGCACAAGCCAAAATCCAAAGATTGGAACCTCGGAATGAAACCGCAGAAGTTACATTTTCTAAAACTTTTTGTTTGTCTTCTTCACCATTCTGAAGATTGATAAAATCAAATATCCTGCTCATAAACTTTCAATTTTTTAGATTGTCGATTGAGAATGATATAACCAATAATTCCGCCAATGATGGAAGCGATAAAGATTCCTATTTTAGCCTGAATCATATATTCTTCGTGTTGGAAAGCCAATGAAGTGATGAATAATGACATTGTAAAACCTATCGAACCAAGAAATGCAAGACCAAATAAGTTTCTAATGTTCATTCCTTTTGGCATCGGCGCAATTCTTAACTTAATGCAAAGCCAAGAAAAACCAACAATCCCGATAACTTTTCCTGCCAAAAGTCCCAAAGCCACACCTAACGCAACGTTGTTACTGAATATTTTTTCAGGTTCAATATCTAAAACTGAAATTCCTGCATTAGCCAAAGCAAAAATCGGAATGATAAAAAATGAAACGAACGGGTGCATAGAATGCTCCAGCTGTTGTAAAGGCGGAATTGCCTTATTCGTATCTTTTTTCACTTCATCCAAAATGTGTAGCTGTTCGTTGGTAAGCGTAGGTGTTGTATTATCGGAATCTGCGTCTTTAAATTTACTGAGATATTTCTGAATCTTCCCGATGTAATTATCTTCGGCTATTTTAACATCTGCAGGAATCGTAAAAGCCGCTAAAACCGCAGCAATCGTTGCGTGAACTCCTGATAATAAAAAAGCTGTCCAAACACCTGCAATTCCCAAAATGGCATAAAACAGAATACTTCTGATGCCCATTCTGTTTCCAAGATACATTATCAAAAGAATTGCAATCCCGATTGATAAGCTTAATATGGAAATATTCGATGTATAAAAAAATGCAATCACCAAAACAGCACCCAAGTCATCTACAATAGCCAAAGCTGTCAGAAAAACTTTTAGCGACAATGGAATTTTATTTCCTAACAAGAATAAAACACCTAATGCAAAAGCAATATCTGTTGCCATCGGAATTCCCCAACCGTGACGGACTTCTCCCGAGGAATTAAGCGAAAAGTAAATAATTGCAGGTACCATCATTCCTCCAATAGCCGCAGCAATTGGAAGAAGTGCTTTTCTAAGATTGGATAATTCTCCCGCAACGATTTCTCTTTTCAATTCCAATCCTACGACAAAAAAGAAAACCGCCATAAGCCCATCATTAATCCAATGATGAAGACTGAACTTCATAAAAATAGAATCGTCTAATACAAATCCTAACTGATGTTCAAAAAAATGATGGTATGAATGTGACAGTGGAGAATTTGCCAAAATCAACGCTAAAATAACGCTGATTCCAAGTACAAGACCTCCCGATTTTTCCTGCTGAATAAATTTTTGAATTGGAGCTACTACATTGTCGATAGGGTATTTTTTACTTTCTGCCATTAGTTTTCAACTTTAATACAAAGATAATTGATTTGAAAATGATGGGCAGATTTTTGCCTATTATAATTTACACAAAAGCCGTTTATATCAATGAATTTTTAAGATAACAGCTTGTGGTCTTTTCTGATTTGTTCGAAGTAAATATGTTTGAAATCCGAGGGAATTTCCTGATAAAGAAATCTCCATTGTTGTGGACTTGCTTTTCGTCTCAGACTTTCGAAAGACCTGATGAAAATATTTTCAATGATGTATCTTACGTAGGAATTTCCGCGGTTATAAATCCAATCCATTCTTTTGACATTGAGAATCACAGACTGGATTTTTGATTGTTCTAAAAGATTTTTTAATTGGTCAACAGTAGTCTGCATAATCCCTGCAAAATTATTACCCTCCGAAAGTGTCGAAATTTCATTTTTGATTTCGGGATAAAGTTGCTTTAGATACTCTACTGTCTTTTTTTGATTAATTCTTTGCATTGGTCATTTTTAATTTTTATTAAGAACAACACTTCTTTTACATTAAGGTTGTAAGATATAGGCACACACAAAAACAGCTATAATAACTGCTAAGTTTACAGTCAATATTTGCATATTATGTCTTTTATTATCTGCTTTCCATTGATTAAAACGGTCTTGATATTTTAATTTTTTATTCATTTTTTTTATTTTAGATTCCTGATTTATAAACTTGCTTCAAATAAACTCTGCATAAATCTTTAGGGATTTTTGAGAAAATCAAAGTTTTATAAGCATTGTTACAAGAGAATGTGAGACTATCTAGAGAATAGATAAAGACATTTTCTATGGCATTTTTTAGAGATTGGTCTCCTTTTTTATACAAGTCGTTCATCTTATTGAGTGATTTTAACAAAATCTTGATGTCACCTTTTCCAATAAGGTTTTTGATGTGTTTTGTAAAAACATTGATGACCATAAAAGAATTTTTGGTTTTATAAACTTCCTGAAACTCTTCTTTGGATTCCGGTGCTACCTTAATAATCTCCTGTATTGCTTCTGTGTGATTCATTTTATTTTTGATTTGAATCATTGATGCCAAAAGATGTTCCTTTTAAGACACAATAATCCTAACCTATTACAAATCAAAAAAATATAATAAATTTTATATTTTATTACACCAGAAAAACATAGCGAAATGATAGGCTTTTTTTATCGAAATGATAGGGGAATAAAAATGTAATGTTCAGTCGTTTGACCTGATTCATCATATTAAGACAAGCTCCTCAATTCCTTATTTTCATTAAAAGAAATTCCCCAAAAATAAATCCTCAATATAGCATCTGTATATTTATCTTTCTGAGCTTTATTAATACTTTTTCTTCCTAATCGCTTTATATGAGTTCGTAAATCAAGAAATTTACGCTCAATATGATTGGTCTCTCTTCGTTTAGTACTGTGAAGATGCTTTGGAATTAGTTTAGGATAGATATTCAGGCGATCACTATATATCTTTTTTGGATTTGCAAAAAGTAAAGTATCTGTAATACATTGAATTGTCTTGGTCGTTCTTCTGCCAAGCTTATAGTCAATTACTTTCTTTGTCTCCCTGCAATAAGCTGCAACAACCCAACGCTCATTCGTTTTACTTTGAGTGTATGTTTTTAGCTCATCAATTTCGATGGTAATATTCTTAGGGATTGGTGGCTTAACAACTTTAGAAGCGATTTTTAAAATCTTTTTTAGTACAGTCGTCTTGCTGACATCAAGTAATCTGCTAATACCTCTTATACCAACTCCTTCTTTTATCAGTTGCTGAATATTATGATTAGTACTTTTATGATATGCACGATAAGAATAGTTCCCAATGAACTTCTTTTTACATTTTTTGCACTGATAGCGCTGCTTATTTTGTGATGTTGTTCCTGCCTTGATACAGTAGCTGTAATTACAGTGAATACATTGATTTCGCCGTTTATTCATAATGATTTAAGTAAATTAGTAGCTCCACGTCTGAACCATCTAGCATAAATTATTACGTTCCGGAGTCGCTATTTTGCTTTTTTAGTCGGCAAAAATAAAAAACGATGCATTATAGTGCATCGTTTTTTCTATTATATCTTTGTATAGTATTGATAATGAACGAAGTTAATTAAAAACTCCACATCTGTACCATTACCAAATAGTTGCGATCCGGACGGGACTCGAACCCGCGACCTCCGCCGTGACAGGGCGGCATTCTAACCAGCTGAACTACCGGATCAATTTTGTTAAAGTAAATTGATAAAACTTTTGCGATCCGGACGGGACTCGAACCCGCGACCTCCGCCGTGACAGGGCGGCATTCTAACCAGCTGAACTACCGGATCTTTTGCCATAACTAAGATTATTACCTTTCGTTATTGTGGTTGCAAAAATACAACAATAATTTACATCTCCAAATTTTTCACATAAAAAAACGCCTTTCAAATAGAAAAGCGTTCATTTTCAATTATATTATTTTCCTACAAATAAGAATTTAATTTCTCTGCGATAACTTCTTTCGGTGCTACACCTACGATTTTATCAACTACTTCTCCGTTTTTGAAAATCAAAACCGTAGGAATATTTCTGATTCCGTAATCTACAGAAACCTGTTGGTTGTTATCAACATCTACTTTACCTACCAATGCTTTACCTTCAAAATCTGCTGCAACTTCTTCAATGATCGGTCCCAACATTCTGCAAGGTCCGCACCAAGTTGCCCAGAAGTCAACTAATACCGGTTTATCTGAATTTAATACTGTTTCTTGAAACGATTGATCTGTGATTTCTACTGCCATGATTTCTTATTCTTAATTAATTTGTAAAACAAAATTACAAAATTTATAATTGATTTTTTCTGTTGATTATCTATGTAAACTATCAGCTTTTTCTATAATGAATTGCTTTCCGATTTCTTCTAATGCATTTACAAAAGCATCAATATCAGACTTTTTCGTAAAGTGGCTAAATGAAACTCTTACCGGTGTTGAATGCTCCAAATCCTCTTCTGACAAAACAGACATCAAAACCATTGACGGTTTTGCCGCACCTGAACTACATGCACTTCCCTGCGAAATAGCAATCCCTTTCATATCTAATTGCAAGCCGATCAATGGATTTTTATAAGGAAGCAAAAGATTCAGAACTGTATATAAACTGCTGTCGTCTGCACTTCTTCCATTGAATTTTATTCCCGGAATCTTATTCTGCAATTGTTGAATCGCATAATGCTTAATGTCAAGAATATGGTTTCTATAAGCTTCCATTTTTTCCTGTGAAATGTCCCAAGCCTTTCCAAGACCTGCAATTCCAGTTACATTTTCGGTTCCGGCCCTCAAGCTTCTTTCCTGCGGTCCGCCTGTGATAATTCCCTTAAGTCCTGAAGATTTTCTTACGAAAGCAAATCCCGAACCTTTTGGCCCGTGAAATTTGTGAGCACTGCAAGATGCAAAATCTAATGGGATTTTAGAAAAATCCAGATCCAGATGTGCCATTGTCTGAACAGTATCGGAATGGAAAAGGGTTTTGTTTTCTTTACAAAGATGAGCTACTTTTTCGATATCAAGAATGTTTCCGATTTCGTTGTTAGCGTGCATCAATGTTACAAGGGTTTTCTTTTCTGAGTTTTTCAGTAATTCCTCCAATTTATTCAAATCGAAATCACCGTTGGAGTCCGGTCTTAGATAAACCAATTCTACTCCCTTCAATTTCTTCATTTCCAGGCAGGTTTCGGCGACACATTTGTGTTCCAAAGCAGAAGTGATGATTCTTTCTACACCAAGATAATTAACCGCAGATTTGATAATCATATTGTTGGATTCGGTTCCACAAGATGTGAAAACGATTTCCCCCGGAGTCACTTTCAAAGAATCTGCAATCTTTCGCCTAACTTCTTCCAAAATGGTCTTGGCTTCCTGTCCCAAACTGTGTGTGGATGACGGATTGCCATAATTGAATTTTAAAACATTCACCATACAGTCTATCACCTCATCATCGAGAGGCGTAGTTGCTGCATTATCCAGATAAATTCTTTCCATTTTTAATTAGATTTGAAGCCGAAAAATTGTTCGAAAATTAAGGTACTAAATTAGTGAAAAAATCGGTAATGCGATTCATTTGCGAACTTGAACATTGCTTTATCTCCGGAAGTATCTCCAAAAGCTATGATTTTATCGAATTTTTTATCCCCAAGTTCTGCTTCGATTCTGCAGACTTTCTCATCTTTATTACAGTTTTTGCCTATAAATTCCCCAGTAAAAATATCATCTATAAACTCCGCTTTTGTAGCTAACAAAATCATGTTAAGCTTGTCTGCAAATGGTTTTACCCAAATATCTAAAGAAGCAGAAACGATATAAGACTCGGTATGTTCCCTGTCAATATTTTTGATGAAATCCAAAGCATTTTCTCTGAATAAACCAGGATAATTCTCATCAAAGAATTGCTGTGCTTTTTTCTCTATCTGATATCTGGATTGACCTTTCAGAATGGATGCAATGAAACTTTTCTTCACAGCTTCTGCATCTGCCAATTTTAATTTTAATAAAATAAAAAGTGGAACGTGCTTCAAAAACTGGACGGAAAATTTTGCAGGGTCATAAAACTTTAAAAACAAAAACATGGTGTCTTTGTAAGTTAAGGTTCCATCAAAATCAAATAGATATAATTTCTTCATGTGATAAATTATGAATGATAAAATGATTATTTGCTTCGTTTCTTTAATAGAACTTCAATAGATTATCATTTATCAATCATCAACTATAGTTTTAGTTTTTTAAAGATAAACTCAGGAATATTTCTGATGATCATCATAATGATTGCCCAAATTGGTAAAACGTAAGCAACGTCTTTTTTATTTTTATAGGCTTTATAAATTCCTGCTGCTGCTTTTTTGGGTGTTGCTGTCAAAGCCGGATTCAACGGTAAACCTTCCGTCATTTTAGTTTCCATAAAACCTGGTTTCACGGTTAAAACCTGAACTTTCTTATCGAAAAGGTAGTTTCTCAACCCACTCAAATAAGCTGTTAATCCGGCTTTTGCACTTCCGTAGATGAAATTACTTTGCCTTCCTCTTTCGCCGGCAACGGATGATAAAACGATCATTGCTCCATTTCTTTTAGATTCCATTTTTTTGGCGAAGAAATTAAGAACAGGAACTAATTTTGCGTAATTAATATCAATAATCTGAGCCGTATTTTCATCATCATAAAGTCCTTCTTCCGTTCCCAAACCCAAATAACCTGTAGCACAAAATAACAAATCCGAATTGATGTTTTCCAAAGTTTTATAATCAATTTCTTTCATCAAATCCAAAGGAATGATTTCAGAGTTCTGAAGAAACTTAACCTGAAGATGACCTGCAAATTTCTCAGTCGTTTCCGGATTGGAACTTAATAAATAAACGATCGGAAATTTTTCACCTTTAGCTAAACATTCTTCTACGAATGCTTGAGCAACTTCGGAATTAGAACCAAGAACAATCATATGAATTATTAATTATTAGTTATGAATTATTAATGGTTATTGATAATTCTTTTGTGTTGTAATGAAACGAATTTGGACGAATTGACATTCTGAAGATAATTAGTCAAAGAAGATTTACTCATACTGTCTTTTGTCAAGTAAATTCTTCCTCCGAAATTTTCTACGATTGTGTCTAATTTATCAACCAGCTTCTTCAATCCCTTATTCACTTTAAAATCTAAAGCCAAGGTATATCCTTCTTTTGGAAAAGAATTATAAGCCAAGGGATTATCTTTGCCAAATAACTTCAAAACAGCCAGAAAAGACCCATTCCCACTTTTTGCAATGGTGTCAAGAATCTGTCTCATTCCTTCTTTTCCGTTGTCTTTCGGGATCACCATTTGATACTGAATAAATCCGCTTTTGCCATAGATTTTGTTCCAGTCATTGATGATATCCAAAGGATAAAAAAAAGTTTCGTAATCAATAAAATTATTGAGCTGTTTCTTTGTCTGCTTGTTGTAATAAAGAAAATTAAAAATCTTAATCGTAAAAGCATTCAAGACAAATCCGGGAAAATAGAAAGGAACTGTTGGCTTGAACCTTTCTTTTAATTTCAAAGATTTTTTTTGAAGATTGGATGGCAATTCTGCTTTCAAAGCGTGTTCGCCACGCATCAAAATGGAACGGCCCAGGTTTTTCCCTTTTTGAAAACAATCAATCCATGCAACGTTGTAAGTCCAGTCCTCACTCTCATCAAACAATCGGAAAACCTCATCCAGATTCTCAGCTTTGATACTTTCTTGTCTGATATAAGCTGACTCTATATTTTTAAGTTTGAATTTAGCCGACAGAATAATTCCCGTCAATCCCATTCCGCCAATTGTTGCCCAAAATTTATCCGGGTTTTCTTCTCTGGAACAAGTAATAACTTCAGAATTTTCATTTAATAATTTAAATTCCGTTACATACTCGGAAAAACAGCCTTCAGCGTGGTGATTTTTTCCATGGACGTCAGATGCAATGGCTCCTCCCACCGAAACAAACTTTGTTCCCGGCGTCACATAAAGAAAATAACCTTGCGGAACCGAAACCTCTAAAACTTCCGATAAAAGAACCCCGGATTCGCATTCGATAATACCATTAATCCTGTCAAAAGAAATAAATTTATTCAATCTTTTTGTAGAAAAAATATGTTCGCCAAGGGAAGCATCACCATAACAACGTCCATTGCCACGAGCAATCACTTCATTATTTTCCCTTACGAACTGTTTGATTTTAGAGACAGAATCATCCGACTTCATTTCTTTTTCCACAACCGGGAAATTCCCCCAATTGGTAATTTTCTGAACAAAATTCGGCTTCATTATTTAAAATAGATTTGTAAAAGAAAAACAATTACCCAAAGAACAATTGTCACTTGTATATATCGGTCTTTATAAACGATTTTAGTCGGAGATTCGGTCTTATTGTAAACCAATGTTTGCTGCAGATATCTCAGAAATGCAAATACAACAAAAATAACAGTGTAAAAAACCCGGGAATGGAACTTTGTCTGAACTTCCGGAGACAAAGTAAACATCAGATAGCAAACAATGGCTAATGTGCAACTGATAGACAGTGCAATATCAGCAAACTGAACGTTATACCCGTCCAAAGCTTTTCTGGTTTTTCCCGAAATCTGAGCATTGATCAGCTCTCCTCTTCTTTTTCCTATTGCCAGAACCAAAGCCAGAACAAATGTAAGTAAGACAGCCCAATTCGTCACTATTATTCCTGTAACATAACCACCTGCTAATACTCTCAGAACAAAGCCTATTGCAATGATGCAGATATCAACAATGGCGACCTGCTTTAGTTTAAATGTATAAAAAAGATTCATCACAAAATAAAATGCGATGATCACTCCGAACTTCCAAAAATTGGTGTGAAAAATATAATTTCCTACGAAGATTGAAGATATCGATAATAGAATTAAAAATCCTAACAGCAATTTTGCGCTTGTTTTGGAAACGGCTCCACTTGCTAATGGACGATGCTTTTTTTCCGGATGTCTTTTGTCAGATTCTATATCAAAATAATCATTGATAACGTAGATAGAACTTGCAGTAAAAGAAAAAACCAAAAATGCAAAGATACTTTCGTAGAAAAGATGAGTATTGGTAATGTTACCTGAAAAAAATAGCGGAGCAAAAACAAATAAGTTCTTCACCCATTGTTCCACTCTTATTAATTTTAAATAATTCTTCATCTAATGCTTTTAATTATGCAAAAGTAACATTAAAATAAAAAAACCGCAAACTGCGGTTTATTATTTAATGAAAATGTAAGAATATTTCTTATTTGCCAGATTGTGCGTCATTAATCATCTTCTCATTTGCAGTGATAGCAAATTCTACACGTCTATTCTGAGCTCTTCCTGCATCTGTATCGTTAGAAGCGATTGGACTGGATTTTCCTAATCCTTCTGTAAACAATCTTGAAGCAGAAATTCCGTTGGCTACAAAATAATTCTTAACAGCCGCAGCTCTTTGAGCAGATATCCTAAGATTCACCGCATCTGTACCAATACTATCAGTATGGCCATAAATATTGATATTGGTATCCGGATTATTTTTAAGAACTGTAACCAGTTTGTCTAAATTTGTTTTTGCAAGAGAAGTTAAATTAGATGAGTTAAAATCGAAGTTAACTGTATTTTCATGCAGAGTAACCTTGATACCTTCCCCCACTCTTTCAACTTCTGCTCCCGGTAAAGTCTCTTTGATTTCTTTAGCTTGTTTGTCCATCTTGTTACCGATCACACCACCTGCAACTCCACCAACAACTCCACCTAAAACAGCTCCAAGTGGAGCATTCCCACCTTTTCCAATGTTGTTACCTAAAATACCTCCGATCACAGCACCTGCAGCTGTACCAATTGCAGCACCTTTCTGAGTATTATTTGCATTCTGAACAGCCTCACAGCTTGTTAATAGAAGTGATCCTGAAATAAAGAATGCAGCTATATTTAATTTTGTTAATTTCATTATATGTATTTTATTTGATTATTTACCTTTTCTCACAAAGTTATAACGGATATCCATTGGTTTTCCATCAGCCGTTACAGACTGTACCAAAGTGAAGCTATTATCTGTTGGATTTTCCAGAATGAGTTTATATCCTGCAAGAACTCTTTTAGCTTTTTCGCCTTCACCAACTTTCTTAAGAGAAACTACACTATTTTTATCAACACTAAAAGTGATTGCCTGAATCTTAGCAGGGCAACCATTCTCTCCGTGTAAAGTATAAGTTCCTGTATAATTATTGGGAATCAAAGTCCAAGAACTTCCTACAAAGCAATTGATACTTGCACCTTCGTCAAATGGTTTTACAGAATAATTTCTATCATAGTCTATGTTGGATATATCCCATTGACCTTTTAATTTCATCACTTCAGAGCGTAATGTTTGCGCTTCACCAGCACTCACACCATTTTTACTTGAACAAGAGGTCGCTAACAGTGCTCCTCCTATCATTCCTAAAAAAATTAATTTTCTCATAGTTTTTATATTTACTGCTAAGTTATGATAAAAAATTATGCCAAATGTTAAAAAATAAAAAATCTGAGATGCTCTCAGATTTTTTATTTTGATATATTACCCTAATTATTAAAGCTTTGCCTTATCAATTGCTTTATGTAATTTTTGTTTTTTAACCGGTTTTTTTACTGATTTTACAGGTGAATCTGCCTTATAAAAATTCTTATAAGCATATTCCGCGGCTTTTGCAACATCAATTACACCTGCAGATCTTGACAGGTTTTCAAATCCATTATTTGCACTCGTGTTGGTAGTTTTAACCAATGATTCTATTATCTGCTCCGGTTTAAGATTAGGCATATAAGCTAATAGAACAGCTGACGCTCCCGCAACGACTGGTGATGCCATCGAGGTTCCTTGCAGATATTCGTATTTTCCATCCGGAACTGTTGAATAGATCTCAGACCCAGGTGCAAAAACATCCACCATTTTTTTATCATAATTAGAGAAGCTTGATTTCAGTGCGTTGGCATCATTCGTATTAGATCCCACCACAATCATGTTGCTAATGAAAGGCTTTTCATCTGCAGTAGATTTGAAGTTGGTTGGAAAATACTGATGTTCAGCAATATCTTCATTCTCATTACCAGCAGCTTTTACCAAAAGAACGCCTTTGCTTTCTGCATACTTGAATGCATCCCAAACTACATTTTTCCCGGGAGAAACCGGTTTTCCAAAGCTCATATTAAGAATTTTCGCACCATTGTCAACGGCATAACGAATGGCATTAGCCACATCTTTGTCTCTTTCATCACCATCCGGAACGGCTCTTACTGTCATAATTTTAGCCACTCTGGAAGCAACCCCATATTGAGGCTCAGAACCATTAGCTAAACCCGCGATGATCCCCGCAACGTGTGTTCCGTGTTTTGCATCCGGACCTTCGTAATGGTTATTACCATAGTTTTTCTCCGAATAATCATCATAATTGTCTCCAACGATTTCTTTTCTTGGATCAAAATCCAGATTGTATCCTTTTTCAGCTTGTGGCGTAAAATAATCCAGCGCTTCCTTCATCTGTCCTTCCATATAGGTTTTCACTTCAGGAGCTGATTTACCTGCAACCTGAGGATCATTTGCAACCTGAGAAAGAACCTGCATTGCCATTGCTTCTTGCTGGCTGGAAGGTTTGATGGTTGCTAAATTCTCCTTAGTCAGCGTTTTGTTGCCCAACAATTTCACCATATCGGGTATGGAATTGTTGATCATTGTATAAAGCTGTAGATTTTGTTTAGCTTCCTGACTTTTCTTTGTAAAAATATCCTTGGACTTCATGTACATCGCAAATTCGTCCGGCATTTTGGATTGATTCTCTTTATTCTTTGCAGAATCCGCCCCTTCAAAAACCGACTGATATTTTTTCACGACTCTCGTCACCTCCATATTATCAACATCAATGTCACCGTTTTTACCTCCTAAGAAATTCCAACCATGGATATCATCCACATATCCGTTTCCGTCATCATCTTTTCCGTTATTTGGGATCTCGTTGGGATTGGTCCATATATTTTTCACCAATCCCGGATGGTCTACTTCTACTCCGCTATCCAAAACACCGACAACCACAGTTTTTGGCTTCAGTCCTTTAGACTCGAGAAACTTATAGGCATTTTCTGTATTAACTCCATAAACTTTTGTAGTTGCATAGTTTTTATGATACCAGTTTTTTTGGTCTTTGTCTTCCTGCGGAGAAGCTGTCTGTGCCTGAACCAATCCAAATCCTGCATATAAAAAAGCTGCCGCTATCAATAATTTTTTCATATTAAATAATTATTTGTTTCTGTTAAGCAAAATCTCATTTAAGAGTTTCATGGATATTAATCGAGTTTTATATTTTTGATATAAGTCAAACTTTCCGGTCCAATGTTACAGATCAAGTCCAAAATCGAAAGATCTTTTATAAATCCGTTTCTGTCTGAAAAGCTCTGATAATATTCCGGCATTTCATATTCTGATTCTGATTTGGCTGAAAACTTTCCTCTGTAATCTTCTGCTTCCAGATTTTTAAAATATTCGTTGGTGAGCTCATACTTTTTTTCGGTCTTCAGAATAGCAAGAATGATACCTAACGCGTTGAGATTGAAATCTTGCAGTGAAGACACCTGTTCTGCATAAATGTTTTTGAGCTTATCTTCATAAAACTCAAAATAAGGCGTACTCTGATAAGCTGTTTTGACGGATTTCCAATGCAGTTTTTGCCAGTCTTCTGCAAAAGAAATCACGATGTCTTTGATTTCCCGTTTGCCTGTATGTCTGATAGGAATGATCAGAGGTAATTTTCCGTTGGCACCGTAAATTGCCGCACGGTTTCTGTAGGTCTGCTTTGGAAAGTTTTCGAATTGTTCGAAAGTGACTTCATTTTCTTCATTCAAAAATACTGAGAACCAAGAAACTGGCGGTAAGTAGAATATTGGTAAAAGAACTTTTTTCATATTTATTTTTGATAATCCTTCTTTAATATTCAAAATTTCAACACAAAGCACACTAAGTTTTTTTACAACTAAATGTTTTTAGGCTAACAAAGGCGCTTCGCTTATATAAGCTTTGAATGATTATTTGAGGATATTAATTAAAAAAAACTTTGTCAAAGATAATAATCTCTGACAAAGTGTTGAATCTTTATTTCGGAGGACAAATCCCATAGCCCCGATAGGAACGGCATCCTTTTTTGTTATTGCGATTGTCAAAAATTTCAACAGAATGCTTCACGTTGTTCGCAATGACAAAAAAGATATAGTGGATAGCGGGATTGAGCTCCTAATTTATATTAATCTTCTTCGTTTTTCTTTTTGAATAATTTGGCGAAATAATCCCAGCCGAAGAACAATACCAAAATAATCACAGCTACCCACCAATACGATGTTTTGTTGGCTTCGCCTGTGTTGGTGGCTTTGAACATCCTGTCCCAACGGATTTTTTTGCCTGGCGCCTGATAAGTGGAACCAGCATCGGAGAACAATCCTTCTACACTTAGCCAAGTGAACATCGGCCTTCCGACAATATTCTCTTCCGGAACGACTCCAAAAAACCTTGCATCCAAAGATGCATCACGGTTGTCTCCAATCATCATATAATAGTTCTGCTTGATGGTATATTGATTGGTTTCCTGTCCGTTGACATAGATCTTCCCGTTTTTGTTTTCAAGCTTGTTGTGCTCGTACTCGGAGATAATCCATTTGTATGTTGGTAAAGTTTCTTGATTAAGTGTTACAACATCGCCTTTTTTCGGAATTCTAAGCGGTCCGTACCAATCCTGGTTCCAAGGTTTGTTGATCGGATAAATGGATTGTGTTGTATCTATTCGTGAAGCAGGAATAGGGTTACCTTCTTTATCAAAAAGATGTCGACCATCACTATCTGTTGCATATTTATAATAAGCAATAGCTGATTTTCCTTTTTTCATAATATCTTCCTCAACACTTTCTACTCCAGCAATTTGTTTAATTTCATCTTTTGTTTTATCAGTAAGACCTTGAAATTCATATATAAAACCTGAATTCTCTTGGGTTTCTCTAACAGGTAAAAATCCATAGATTTTATACAGCCTTTGAATATCTAATTGCTCCGAGCTCTTAACTACAAACTTATGTTGCTGTTGTTCATCACCAAGAATTTTCTCCGGTGCATTGTTCACAAATAATCTTCCGGCTCTGAACTCTATAACATCTCCGGGAATACCGACACATCTTTTTACGTAAGGATCTTTTCTGTCGATTGCCGTATGAACAGAATCCTGCGGATAGTTGAAAACAACAATATCATATCGCTTGATCTCATCATATCCCGGAATTCTGAGATATGGTAATTTAACCGCATCAATATAAGATTTTGGGTCATCTTTCGGATTGCCTTTTTGACCCGTATCGAAAATCGTTCCCTGCAAAAACGGCAAAGCAACAGGTCTCATTGGCATCCTGTAACCATAAGCCCACTTATTTACAAACAAGAAGTCTCCAACTAACAATGTACGTTCCATTGACCCTGTCGGAATCCCGAAAGGCTGCGTGATAAATGCGTGAATAATGGTTGCAAAAACCACCGCAAACGTTACCGAACCCAGGAAAGTTTCTTTCTTTTTGCTTTCTTCCTCCTCTTCTTCAGTTTCTATTTCCGGATCTTTCCCATAATTGACCGTTGCCATAAAAATAAAAGGCAGAATCACAGTCAATATTCCATTTACAGCGCCTCTTTTTCCGAATTTTTTCATCAGGAAAAGATGGAAAACAGACATCATTATCGGACCAACGATTGGTAAATAAGATAAAACCGCCCACCATTTCGGATGTTTGGTCTCTTTGAGAATGATTAAATAATTATAAAAAGGAATAAAAGAAAATAATGGGTTGTAGCCCATTTTTTTAAATAATTTCCAAGTTGTAAGACCCATCAAAACACTGATGATGAGTACATACACGGTATAAGTAATAATATAATCCATAAATATCGCTTTTAATTTTAAGCGTAGCTTCTATATTAGTTTTTTATATGCTGCTTTTGTTACAGTTTTTACAAACCTAAAACATCTTTCATAGAAAAAACCCCTTGTTTTCCAACAATCCATTCTGCTGCAATCACAGCACCCAATGCGAATCCATTTCTGTTAAAGGCTGTATGTTTGATTTCTATCTCATCCACTTCCGATCTATAGAAAACACTATGCGTTCCAGGAACTTCGTCCTCACGAATGGCAAAAATCCCCAATTCTTTATCCTTGGTCTCATCCAGTTTCCAAGCTTCGTACTTAGAATTCTCAATAATTCCCTCTGCGATGGAAATGGCTGTTCCACTTGGCGCATCCAATTTATGAATGTGATGGATCTCTTCCAGCTGAACAGAATATTCGGTAGTTTTTGACATCAGTTTTGCTAAATTTTCATTAAGCGCAAAAAAGAGGTTCACTCCCAAACTAAAATTTGAGCCATATAAAAACGCTGTATCTTGCTCTAAAGTGATCTTCTCAATTTCCGGTTTTTTGTCCAACCAACCTGTTGTTCCGCAAATTACGGGAATATGATTTTCCAGGCAAACTTTGATATTTTCAAAAGCAGCTTCGGGATTTGAAAATTCTATGGCCACATCAGCTTCGTTCAGAGAATCTTTGGTTGGTGTTTCTCTCAATCTTGCAACTACTTCGTGACCTCGGCTTTGGGAAATCTCATCAATTATTTTTCCCATTTTTCCGTAACCTACTAATGCTATTTTCATTTTATAATTGATATAGATTTTTAATTTTAGAATCTGAAAGTTAAAGTCATTCCTGCTTTTGTTTCAAAATTACTGAACTGATCATTGATGATGGAAGGTGTCAATGCCAGATCCGGATCGTGACGGCCTTCGTAAAGATGCGCATCTACAACAGCATCAACAATATTAAGAATATAAATCAAACCGGTAATTCCAATCGCATAATCCCGCTGTCTTTTGGATCTGTCCTGAGCATTACCAAGAACCGTTTTGTCGATTCCGTTAATATTGGAAAACTCGTGGGGCAGACCATTTAATTCCGCAACAAAGGCATTTCTGTACCGCTTGTATTGCTTATCATTCCAAAGCGCAATCCCAACTCCTGTTCCTACTGCTCCCCAAACCAACGGGATTTTCCAATATTTTTTATTGTAAAATTGTCCAAGGCCGGGCAAAACTGCAGAATACAAACCTGCTTTTGCAGGACTTAGCTTCGTGATTTTTGCAGGTGCATTTTTTTGTTCTATATCACCTAAAACCTGGGCTTCCGACATTGGTTTTGCGGCAGGAATACTGTCCTTTGGAAGATTTTCAACCCGAATAGTATCATTAGGATTAACCTGTGAAAAAGCCAAACAAAAAGAAAAGAACAAAAAAATTGAAAATATTTTCTTCATTTATCTAATGTGAGCCAAAATATTTTCCAGCTCTTCTTCATTTTTAAAATCGAGAACAATTTTTCCTTTTTTCCCATTTGCCGAAGTTTTGATTTCGACATTCACATTCAGAATATCAGATAGATTTTTCTGAGCTTTTTTCACGTGATTAGGAATAATGATTTGCTTTACTGCTTTTTCTTTATCCTGAGGATTCTTCAATTGCGCAGCTAATTGCTCAGCTTGCCTTACATTCAGTTGATCCTGAATAATTTTATTGAACAAAGTCTGACGTTTTTCATCTGTATCCAAGCCCATAATCGCTCTTCCATGGCCAGCCGAAATTTGACCACTTCTGATCCCGTTTTGAATATCCGGCGACAGCTTCAACAAACGAACACTATTGGTAATTGTACTTCTCTCCTTTCCAACGCGTTGGCTAAGATTCTCCTGAGTCATTCCAACCTCATCCAAGAGTCTTTGGTAAGTTAAAGCAACTTCTATCGGATCAAGGTCTTCTCTCTGGATATTTTCTACCAAAGCCATTTCCAGCAATTCCTGATCGTTAACCAAACGGATATAAGCAGGAATAGATTTTAATCCAGCAATCTTAGAAGCGCGGTAACGTCTTTCTCCGGAGATGATTTCGAATTTTTCTCCGTCTTTTCTCAGTGTAACCGGCTGGATGATTCCAAGACTTTTAATCGATTCAGCAAGATCGCTCAATGCTTTTTCGTCAAAATAAGTTCTTGGCTGATTCGGATTTGGGTAGATGTCTTCAATAGAAACTTCTACGATGTTTCCTACCAATGTTTTAGCACCTTCATCAGACGCCGAATTGATATTGGTTTTACTTTCAGCATTTAGAATCGCGCCTAGACCGCGGCCCATTGCTCTTGTTTTGTCTCTCATTTTATAAATGATAATTAATGATAATAGATAAACTTATCTCAAGATCATTTTAATTTTTAACTAATTTTTCGTTCTTCAGCAGTACTTCTTCCGCTAACTGAATATATTGAATAGCGCCTTTGCTTTCCGCATCATATTTCAGGATACTTTCTCCAAAACTTGGTGCTTCGCTTAAACGCACATTTCTGCTGATAATGGTTTCAAAAACCATCTCCGGAAAATGAGAATTAACTTCCTCCACGACCTGATTGGATAATCTTAAACGGCTGTCATACATCGTCAATAATAAGCCTTCTATATCCAAATCCTGATTGTGGATTTTCTGAACATTTTTAATTGTATTCAACAATTTACCTAATCCTTCCAAAGCAAAATATTCGCACTGGATCGGAATTATCACAGAATCTGCTGCTGTTAAAGCATTAATTGTAATCAAACCCAAACTCGGCGCACAATCGATAATGATATAATCATATTGATCTTTAATCGATTTTAATGCTTCGCGCATCATGTACTCGCGATTATCACGATCAACCAATTCTATCTCTGCTGCTACCAAATCTATATGGGAAGGAATAATGTCAACATTGGGAGAACTCGTTGGCAAAATACATTTTGTAGCTTCTGCACTATGTTCCAATAAATTATATGTAGAAAAATTAACTTCTTCCACACCCAAACCTGAAGTTGCATTGGCCTGTGGATCAGCATCTATCAAAAGGACTCTTTTTTCCAAAACACCCAAAGCTGATGCAAGATTAACAGCAGTTGTTGTTTTACCAACTCCACCTTTCTGATTTGCAACGCCTATAATTTTTCCCATAAACAATAATTTAATCATCAAAAATACAATTTTTTACCACTTAGAATGTTTTGAAAAACACACGCAGTCGTTAAAGCGTTGTTAATTAACGAGTTGACAAATAAAAAAATTATCCACATTTCGCTAAAAAATGTGGATAATTATAAAACTCTGATTAATTTGATATCAATATAGCATTGATAATCAATCTATTCGATTCTCATAGAAATTGGCATTCTGAAAGAAGATCTGACAGCTTTACCATTCAATTGAGCTGGCGTCCATTTTGTTTTTATAGATTTTATGGTTCTTTCTGCTTCATTATTAAAATCAGCGTTTTGTCCCGTAACTTTAATATTTGTAATACTTCCGTCTCTTTCCACTACAAAAGTAATAATACCGGAAACCATTCCTGAATGATCCACTGATTCCGTATCAAAGTTCTGAGACACTTTTTGGCGGAAAGCATTGATTCCACCTTTGAAATCCGCGGCAACATCTACTTCAGATCCAGTTCTTATTTTGTCAGGATCTTCGGCCGGCGCAACCGGCGCTATAGTCGGTTTATAAGCATTTGCCGGAGGCCCTGCTTGAATTGGCGGCGCAACAGGAAGCGTAGTTTCTACTCCTGGAGATGTGGTGGAACTAACAGCAGCATTTTTTTTGTCTTCTTCTGTAGGTACAGGTTTATCATTTTTCACTACTCTTACTGGTGTATAGTTTGTAGATTCCACAGTTTTAACTTTTGGAGGAATAGCTCTAGATTGTTGAATTACAGGCGGCTCATAAATATCAACCGGTGTTAAATCAAATACTGGAGGGCAAGCATGTATAATTTCTGAGTCATTATTTGATATTGCGGAAACAATTAAAGGAATCACTGATAATGACCCAAAAAAAGCAACTCCTACAAGTAATGCTTTTGTTAATTGATTAGAATACTCGTTTCTAAGAACATAAGCGCCATAAGCTTTATTTCTATTTGCAAATACAACTTCGTCCAAGTGATCTTTCCCAAATGCATGTAATAGATTTTTCATAACAATAAAATAAATTTTAATTAAACGATTGATAACAATTTTAACAATTGAATGAAAACACATCAAATAACATTCCATTTTATCAATCAAAAACCAAACAAATAATGAAATACATAAATTTTATTCAAAACAAGAATTAAAATTATTATACTTGTATCTTAAAATTATAATTAATTTGATGCAATGAAATTCAAATTGTTTATTTGCTTGTTTTGGTGTTTCTGGATTGGTGCTCAAGAAGGCTTTGTATTGGAAAATACCGAAAAGACTGTTATAAAATTCAAGTTGATTAATAACTTAATTTTCATTCCGATGAATGTTAATGGTGTTGAACTGAATTTTATGCTGGATTCCGGAATATCAGAAACATTACTGTTCAGCCTTGAAAACAAAGAGGTTGATTTTAAAAACATTGAGAAAATCACTTTCAAGGGTTTAGGTGAAACAGTAAGTGTTGAAGCTCTGAAATCAATCAAAAACAATATCAAAATCGGAGAACATTTTGTGGACAGATCCCACACCGTTTTCATTGTGCTGGATGAAGATTTTAATATTTCTCAAGATATCGGAATTCCTGTGAATGGAATTATCGGTTATTATTTTTTCAAAAACCATCCTATTGAAATCAATTATAATAAAAAAACAATTACAGTCTATAAAGACAATTCTAAATTTCCGAAACGTATCAAAAAGTATTCTGATTTCCCAATGAGTGTGGAACTCAACAAACCTTACATGTATGCGGATGTGGAAATGAAACACGAGAAACAAAGTTCAAAATTGCTTCTTGATCTTGGAAATACAGATTCGGTCTGGCTTTTCCCTGTTCTTATAAAGGATTTTGTCTATAACCGTCCTAATATTGATGATTTCCTTGGTAGAGGTTTTAGTGGTGATATTTTTGGAAAAAGAAGTAGAATCAATTCCCTGTCGATTGGCAACTTCCAGCTTAATAAACCAATTGCAGCAATGCCGGATGAGTTTTCTATCCAACATCTTAATATTGTTAAGGACAGAAAAGGCTCTATCGGATCGGAAATCCTTCGGCGGTTTTCTGTCATTTTCGATTATCCCGGCAAGAAAGTTTACTTCAAACCTAACCAACACCTGGACGATCCTTTTCTGATTGACGGAAGCGGACTGGAAATAAAACAGGATGGACTAATCTGGGAACAAGAGCAGGTGAAAGTGGAAACCGCGAAAAAAAATTCTGCAGGAAATGAAATCAATGTCCTGGATAACAGTGATAAATTTCAATATAAATTTTCTTTGAAGCCGATTTTTGTCGTTTCCGGAACCAGAAAAGATTCACCGGCGCAGAAAGCAGGAATATTGAAAAACGACCAGATTGTTACGATTGATAATAAAGCTGCTAAAGAAATGACAATGAGCAAGATCCATTCGATCCTGAAAACCGATACCAGCAGAAAAATAAAGCTGGAAGTCAAAAGAAACAATCTCCCGATCAAAGTTGAATTTGTGTTAGAAGACCCAATTCCTTACATAGAGGAATAATTATTGAAACAAAATTTCAAAAAAACTATGAACGAGACACTAAACAACATAAGAAACAGACCAAGGTTTAAGCTTTACACCAATCTTTCTCCTGATGAATATGAAGCGAATCTGAGAAAATATCTTGATGAAAACCGGGATAGATTCTATGGCAATATCAACCGGGAAGTAGCAACCATTTTTGTAAAAACTGAAGATGAAAATTATTGGAAACCGAATCTTGCGCTTAGAATCGAAAAAGAAGATGACATAACCGTTATCAGAGGTATTTTTGGGCCAAGTTCTGCTGTATGGACTTTTTTTATGTTTCTTTATTTTCTTTTTACAGTAGCCTGGATGACATTTTTTACACTTTATTATGTCGAGAAGCAAATCAAATCCAATAATTATCCGTGGGCGCTGCCTTGCTCATTTGGTGTATTAGTTTTTATTGCGTTGACATATGCAGCCGCAAGATTTGGACAACTGAAAGGGAAAGAAGAAATGAATGAATTAAGAAAATTTGCAGAAGAATCTACTTTTCCTATTGAGAAAGAATACTAATTATTTTATTTTACGGCTTTCTAAAGAATGCTTTAATTTTAGTCCGATTTTCATTAACAGATATTGAAAAGGCTTCTGTCGTTTGTAATACTTTCCAATGAAAATATTCATTGCCCCAAAAAATCGATCAAGATATACTTTATCTTTAACGGTACTTTCGCCTTTGTAATGGAGGAGCGAATATTTCCCATAATAGAAATTCTTATAACCTTTTCTCAAAATAGTATAACAAAGATCTATGTCCTCGCCGTACATGAAGTATCTTTCGTCAAAACCACCAACCTCTTCATAAACCGATCTTTTCAGCAGAAGATTAGCGCCTGTCATGATTTCTACTTCCGCTATTCCAAACTCATCAACATCGTTTCTGTAATATGTTTTTGAATTGTTGTTGAAAGTCGTGAATAATTTTTCGAAGGAATTAATCAAAGCAGGAACCGACCTTTTACTTTCCGGCAAGAACTCACCTTTCAGGTTATGCATTCTAAGACCGAGAGCGCCAAATTTTTCCTGGTTATCAGCAAAGTCTAGAATTTCCTGGAAATAATCCCCTTCAATTTCAGTATCGGGATTAAGTATGTAAACGTATTCTCCTTTAGCCGATTTTACACCAATGTTATTAGCCTTTGAGAAACCATAATTCTTGTCAAGTGCCAAGAAATTAACCTCCGGAAATTCAGAAATCAATGATTTCCAAGTAGAATCCGGAGAATTATTATCTACAACAATAATCTCATATTCAAAACCCTGAAAATATTTTTTAATCGAAAGGATACAGTTTCTCAACAGATCCTTCACTTGATAATGAACAATGATGACACTTACTTTCATTAGCCGGCTTCGTTATAAGCAATCCTGTTGGTAATAGATCTTCCCAAAGAGATTTCATCCGCATACTCCAGCTCATCGCCAACTGCAATCCCTCTGGCAATACTTGAAAACATCACCTGAGAACCCTTAAATTTTTTATAAATATAATAAGCTGTTGTATCGCCTTCCATAGTTGCACTAAGCGCAAAAATCAATTCCTTTACAACACCTTCGTTCAGTTTTTTTTCTATACTTCCTATTCTTAGCTGGCTTGGGCCAATCCCTTCTATTGGAGAAATCTTACCGCCTAAAACCAGATATTTCCCTTTGTATTTTCCCGTATTTTCTATCGCCATAACATCTCTTACATCTTCTACAACGCAAAGTAATTCATCGTTTCTTTTTTCGTCGCTACAAATATCACAAATATCAGAATCTGAAAAATTGTGGCATTCCTTACAATATTTGATATCTGTGACCAAGTTTTGTATTGATGTTCCCAAAGAAATCCCTTGTGAAGCTGGCTGACGAAGCAAATGCAACGCCAGACGAAGCGCAGATTTTTTCCCGATTCCGGGCAAACCTGCAATTTCTTCAACGGCTTTTGATAAAACTTTGCTTGGATAGTCCATTATAAGAAAACAGATTCAAATCAGAAGAATCTGAATAGAAAATTTAGTCTTTATTAATTCTTTTATAAGTCTGAAAACAGAAATCATGATCATTCTTATCGTCTTTGGAATGGCATTCTTCATCCGTTTTCTGCCAAGTTTCCGAGTCGATCTGTGGAAAAAAAGTATCGGCTTCAAAATCTCCGTTAACCCTGGTAATTTCCAATCGGTCCGCAAGCTCTATGGTTTGCCCGTAAATATCCCCGCCTCCTATTATAAAAATATCTTCATCAATTTTTTTAGCAAATTTGACTGCCTCTTTCAATGTGGATACAATTAAGATATTTTCCTCAAACCAGTTTTCTTTTCTGCTGACAACAATATTCGTACGGTTTGGCAACGCCTTGCCAATGCTCTCATAGGTTTTCCTTCCCATCACAACAGGGTGATGTTCTGTAAGAGTTTTGAAACGTTTGAGATCTTTTGAAAGATGCCAAATAAGCCGGTTATCTTTCCCCAAAGCATTATTATTTCCTATTGCTGCAATTATCGTAATCATATCTCTACAAATCTAAGATTTTTATGCTTAAATTAAGAAATATTTATGAATTTTTAGTTTTTATATTTTCGTATTTTTGAACATTCCTATTTACTAATAATTTTATTCCTTAAATAAGAATAGATAATATCATACATTAATGAAAAAAATTTTCTTAGCATCTTCTCTTGCTCTTTTGGTATTGGCAAGCTGCAACAAAGACAAAGAAATCCTTAATACCCTGAATGATTATAACATCAATCAGCAAAATAAAGGTTATCATTTTGGAGATAAGCTAAAACTACCTCAGGACGTTTTGGATTATGCCGAAGCCGTTACCATTACTTATAATGATAAGGAAACCAGCAATCTGGCAATAGACCCAAACATTTTTTCATTGGGTGAAAATGATGTGACATTCAACATCAAGACAAAAGGTGGTGAAGTTCTAACTCAGGATGCAACCATTAATGTTTTTGCCAAAGTAAAACCCCGAGAGATCTCATACGAAGTTGTCAATCAATATCCACATGATCCTAAGAATTTTGTCCAGGGTTTTCAACTGGATGGAAATACAATTTATGAATCCGATGGACAACATGGTGAATCCAGAATCCTTAAATATAATCTAGGCTCTACAACACCCATTGCAAGTACATCTCAACCCCAGGAAATTTTTTCTGAAGGAAGCGCGATTGTTGGAGATAAAATATACCAACTAACCTGGCAAAACAAGAAAGGATTTATTTACGATAAAAGTTCTTTAAAGCTATTAAGCGAATTTGCTTATCCTGCTGAAATTGCAGAAGGCTGGGGACTAACTTATGACGGAACAAACCTGATCTTATCCGACGGAACAAAAAACATATACTTCCTGGATCCTGCAAATCCTTCCAAGGTTGTAAGAACAATTGCTGTTGCGAGCAATACAACAGGTTATGATCAGCTCAATGAGCTGGAATATCACAATGGCGCTATCTATGCGAATGTCTGGCAGAAACCAATTATCCTTAAAATCAATCCTGTTAATGGAGAAGTAACAGGAATTTTGGACTTAACCAATATTGCAAAACAAAATACAACAGGAAACGATGATGTCCTGAATGGCATAGCCTTCAAAGGTGAAAATATGTTAATAACCGGCAAAAACTGGAGTAGAATCTATGAATTAATTATTAAGTAATTCCACAAAAAAACAATAAAAGCTTCAAAAATCTTGAAGCTTTTATTATTTTGACTATTGTTGAGGATTCTCAAAATTCTTCACAATAGAATGTTTTATACTCAGTTCAGTATTTTGATAAAGTGTTTTGTTCGCTTTATAAAAACTATTACAAACCTGAGATTTCATCTCATATTCGCCCTGCTCTACAACAATACTTTCTGTTTTCTTTGCACCAACTGGCAAAATGTAATGGTTATTTCCAGAGATGTCCATAGTAAAATCACAGTCTGACTCGTTACTGATAATCAAAACCATGCTTTTGTTAGAAGCATCGGTATTGAATAACTGATTAAGCAGCGAAACGGCCTTTTCCTCGAGAGTTAACTTAGCCTTGATCGGATCGGATTCAAGTATTACATTAGAATTCTTTCCGATGAATATTGGCGATATCACATTATTTGTAGCACAGCTTGTTAAAAGACAACAACCTAATAAAAGTAAAAATAATTTATTCATCCTTCAGCCTGAATTTGATATACGTAATTGTTTTTCCCTTGGAAGAGAACAAGTCTTCATAGTAAGTTCTGATGGCTTTCAGCAAAGGCGTATCAGGCTGATATTCTTCCGCACCATAGATATCATGATGAGAAGTAAGAATCTGGTGGCCAAGACCTTGTAATATTCCTAAAGTGTAGCCGTGCAAAAACTCGGAGTCGGTTTTGAGATGGATTATTCCATCCTTTTTGAGAATGTGTTTGTATTTGTCTAGAAATTCCGGATTGGTAAGCCTATGCTTTGTTCTTCTGTATTTGATCTGAGGATCCGGAAAAGTGATCCAGATTTCGGAAACTTCGTTTTCAGCGAACAGGCTTTCTATCAGTTCTATCTGAGTCCTTACAAAAGCAACATTTTTCAGCCTGTAATGAATTGCTTCTTTGGCGCCAAACCAGAATCTTGCACCTTTGATATCTATCCCGATAAAATTTTTCTGTGGGAAAGCTTTTGCCAAACCAACGGAATATTCTCCTTTTCCGCAGCCTAGTTCTAAAACAATTGGATTATCATTTCCAAAAAACTCAGCCCATTTTCCTTTATGCTTGAAATCATTGATTGCCTCTTCCCGAGTGGGTTGAATTACGTTAGGTAACTTTTTATTTTCCTCGAATCTGGCAATTTTGTTTTTCCCCATTATTTTAAATTTCTACACGTATAAAAACCGTTATAAAAATAAACATTTCCAGATAATTTCAAAAAAATATTTAATAATATTTGAATTTTTTACAAAAAAACATTATTCTTTTTTGATATTGTCTGTAATCTGCATCAGATGAGAGTTTTGGAGTCTTTTGAGATAAATCGGAAGATACTTTTCTATATAAACTTTGGTCGCTTCATAATTATTCGACTCCAAAAATATCGAAATGTTATCCGAACTGTAAATAAACTGTAAGAAGTTAGGAATCAATTCCTTTGGCACTTTGAGCTTTATGAAATAATCATCTCCAAAATAATCCTGAAGATTTTTTATGCCCTGACTCATTTTTTCATATTTATAATAGCGCTCTTTCTTTTTCTTTTCTCCGGAAATGAGATCAAAAATACTGTCAATGCTAAAACTAAGACCCTGATTGAATGACAAAACAGGAAGCTCGGGAGAAGTTCCATCACCTTTCGGTTCGGGCAAACCAATCATTTTTCTAAGCTCAAAAGCTTTCTCGGAAGACTTAAGCATAGATACATCCTTTCGCAGATTACCTGTCGGTCGGAAGGAACTTATGATCACTTCCTGGATCTCGTAATAAGCAATCTGGAGTTCGACAAAATTTTTACTGAGATTGAGCATCTGCTCTGTTACAGTGATATCTTTTCTTTCTGTTGCAATAGATGTAAACCTTATAATATCTCCTTCTTTTGCCTGTATTCTAAACTCTCCGTTATAATTGGCCAGAACACTTTTATGTGCATTAAGATTGGTAACATACATCTGATTAAGATAAAGACTTGACTTATCTCTGATGTAAATCTCACCGTTAAAGAATTGCCCGTAAACGGATGCCAGGCAAAAAAGCAAAGCAATAGTAAAAATCTTCCTCATAATAATTGGGCAAATTTATAGAGAATTAGAACTAATAGCATTACAAAAAAAAACCGATAAGGTTAAAATTTTATTAAACTTTATCGGCTTTTTGTTAAGTAATTAGAATTAAAATCTTTTTTATAAAATAATTGTTAAAATATCAACTTTAATCAGAATTTCTGTTCTTCAGAAGGATCCAACCAGTATATTTTACAGGAGGTGATTTTTCAAAATCTTTCCATTCCATAATATACCAATAGCTGGAAGTTGATAATACTTTACCTCCTAGTTTTCCATCCCAGGTATAATTATTATTTGAATCTCCTTCAAAAAGTTTTTTGCCCGATCTATCAAAAATCTGGAATTTCACATCAATTTTATATTTAAGGAGCGACATGTCCAAAACATCATTGACTCCATCTCCGTTAGGTGTTATTAGGTTATAAATTTTGATAACTGAAAATTCTTTTTCTACCGGGTCACAATTATCAGCAGAAATAACATAAGCGGTGTGTAAGCCCGGAGACAGATCCGTAAAAGTATTCGAATCCTGATAAACTCCATTATCAATTGCATATCTGTATGGTTTTGTACCACCACTTGCGGTAATTTTCACTGTGCTGCCATTGATTTCTATTCCGTCTATCACTGGTAGTTCAGCTGCTTTGATTTCGAAGTTTTGTTTATAAGGACAATCATTCGGGTAATTTCCGGTGAGGATTACAAAATATTTCCCGACAGGAAGATCCGTTGCAATGTAGCCCGTTCTGATCACTGTGGACGGATCACTTTCATCATACCAGTCATAAGATTGAAATTCTGACGCGGACAAAGCGGCTTTAACATTTGTTTTATCATTAGGACAGATGGTTTTATCTAAAGGCAAATCAGATTTTTTCGGAACTTTGATTTTTATTGTTAGCTCTCCCAAGATCGGACAAGCTGCCCCTGTTATATCGTAGAATCTTATATGTAAAAGCTGTTGACTGTTAACATCAATTTCTGTGATATTGTTAGCGGATTCAATTTTTGCATCAGATTCCTTCACGTAAAATTTGCCCGAGACATTAGGATCTGAGGTAAAAAGTTTAATATAATCATTCAGATTAATGACTTTGAACTTCCCATCCAAATCATCATCGCAGACCTCTATTGTTTCTTTTACAGAAGACAATACGATTTTGTTTCCTATTTTAAAATCTATAAAACCTCTGGTCTCCGAACAATAAGCAGAAACAGCTTTTACATAAACTCTAGTATCTGCACCGTAAGAAAAATTATCACCGGTGATAAGCTGCGTATAAGCTGCGTCTCTGTAATATTCCATTTTGATATCCGGGTGCGGATTTTGCAAAATAACCGGTGTCACCTGAGTAGAGAATTTCACATCAATTTGACCTTTCAGTTGATTATCACATAATGTAGCATTGAGTTTTGAGATGTCAAGAATGGCTTTTGGAGAGCCGATGATTTCAAAGTTTTGTTTGTACTCACAGCCATTTGGCGATGTCAGGATTACATAATATTTTCCAGGACCAAGATTTACTTTTTGAGTGGATGGAATCACCTGCGAAGGGTCACTTATACTGAACCAATCAAAAGAATTGTGAGCCGTTCCGGCATTGATTTCCGTAGTAGCACTTTCACAGATGGTTTTTGTTGGTTGTATGGTGGTGCTTGCAAAGCCTCCATCAATTAGATTGAAATTGACTGTAGCAACATCCGAACAAAATGATGCATTTTTCAATACATAATAGAATGTTGAAACAGTTCCTCTAATAACAGTCTGAGATGCGGACACAGAATTATTACCTTCGAGTGCATCTGGCATAGACAGATAATAGTTAGAGGTCAATCCTGACTGGGATGTAAGTTTGGTTAAATAATCTGCAAGATTAATGTTTTCAGTATTATCAAAACTTTTGTCACAGACATCCTGATTCAGAATTTTTGTTAAAAGCGGAATTTTGTTTCCTATCTTCAACGTTATTTCTTTTACAGTGGCACAACCTGCAGAAGATTCTACTCTAATCCAGATTTTATTTGATGTCTCAGTAAAAATATAATCTCCCGGGATAAAATCTGTTCCGCCAGCTTGAGCTTTGACTAAAGAATCATAATAATGGATTGTAAAAGATGCCGGAGTAGCTAAGACAGAAGTTGTAATATTGTTTGGATTAACAATATAATTGCCATCAATTTTGGTATCATCCTCATCACAATGAACTTTTGTATAGAGATTTTCCTGAACTATAGGATTGAGATTTACCTTCAGTTCAATTTTCTGTATGGCAATACAAGATTTACCATTTATCATTCTCACGAAAACATTTTCTCCGGAAGACGGATAGTTGGCAAAATTATTAATCCTGTCTGAAGCTGTTTGATTTTGTGCGCCGAGTTGGGATTTATAAAAAACTTTAGAGACTGTAGTATCCGCTGTAACATTAGCGTCACGAAGATCAAATGTAGTGGATGTAGAAGTGGAACATTTTGCAAAAACAGTATCATTGCCAACAATTTGATCGACCTGAACTGTAGCTTGAGCGACTTCACAATCCGGAATAGCATTGACACCACAGTAAGAATACTTGAAAGTATCGATGCCGCTAAAACCGGCATTAGCTGTGTATAGAATTGTTCCATCTGCCTGTGGTACAGCCGTTCCATTTTTAGGTGGTGTATCTATTTTCAATGTTGCCGGATTATAAGTTTGTGTACTTAAACTCATTGAAGGCTTAACAGTAACAGATTTACAAGTTTCATAATCGGAATTAGTATAGGTTGTGCAATTGAAAAACTTGAATTCTTGAGTCGCAACTTTCGCACAAGAACCCTGTTTAAGTCTCGCACGGTAGATACCTGCCTGAGCAGGATAATATATAAACTCATTATTACTATAGGGTAACGATGTTGCCGGATTAATTCCAGGTTTTACAGGAGCGTTTACGAAAGCCCCCGTGTTATCCTTTATTTCCCATTGATACATGTCAAATCCTTCGGTGATTTCCAGTTTCACTTCTACAGTACCGGAAAGACAGTCTCCTTGTGTTTTTACAATAGCTGGAATGAAAGAAAAACCTGCGAAATATCCCCCATATCCTACAGCATCATCTCCTGCAGAAATTCCTGCTGTAACTGCACTTGATGAAAAAACAGCTATATTTCCCGTGATACCTGGATATGAGTAAGTTACCCAATTGCTAGAACCTGTTACATTAAAAGGTCCGTTGGCGGAAGTCAGCGATAATGAAACTCCATTTCTCTTGACTTCTATGGTAGCACCTTTCTCTGTAATAATATTCAGTTTTGTGGGGATATCCAATATCCCGCCTGGATTTCCATTACTTACGACATAATTCTCTTGAATAAAGCCAATTTCATCTATTTTTTTAGGAAGATAACAGCTTAATGGTGGAATATAGTTGAATCCTCCGGTTGCTAGTTCAGAACTGTTTGAATCGCCGGCCAGAAGTTGATACACATAAGCATTTTTAGTTGTTTTGATGTGCATATTATAATGTCCGGAACCTTGAGAGATGTAAGCGTTATTTGGAGTCACATAATAACCACCGGCATTAATGGTTGCTGCCGGCGTACCGGATCCGTTCAAATAGATCTGAGTGTTATCTTCATCAGCAACAATAATCGCTTTTTCCATACCGTTGCTCGGATTACCGTTGCCTTTCATCAGAATAAATTCTTGCCCCAGTTTATCTATAGGCACACCCTGATCCATCAGGATATCAGAACTTTGAGTAGAATTTGTTGCATATTGCCCATTAAAGTTTCCGTTAGTAATTGAAACTGGTTTATCAGAAACAATTTTTGCTCCTATAAATCCGGTCCAGTTTTGGGTATTATTACCTCTTCCATCAATAATATAAGATTGTCCTTTGTTAAGAGTAAAAGTAAATTGAGTTCTGGAAATACCATCAGAAAAACCAAGAGTGGGGGCAAAGCTATTAATGGTAACAGATGTATTATCTTCTGTTGCCATAACACTTGTCATAAAATTCAGAATACTATTATTGGCTGAAATAGGAGCCATTACAGCTCGAAAACTGGTTCCTATTCCCGATGTTCCTTTTGATGTTAAAATCTCACCATGATTTAATACAGAAAAACGTAAGCTTGAATAGAAAGGTTTTTCACCTTTTAGATAGAGTCCCTTTGTGCTCGGTTTAAATAAATCAACATTACTATTAGCAATTATATAGCTGCGGGCAACATCAAACTTACCCGGGTTATTTTTACTAATAGTTACTGTTCCAATGACTGTATTATTATTGTAGACATCAACATTGAATGGAGTTGTCTCATTGGTTGATAAATAAAGTGTCTGATATTGATATTGATTTGCTGTTCTGTCAATCATCGGAGCAAACCAATGTTCTCTATCCAGTTGCGCTAAAATTTTTGCGGAAAAAATAAAAATAAAAACAAAAAATAAAATTTTCTTCATTGTAATAGCCTTCAATATATTACAAATGTAGAAAAAAGGATTTTATTGTAATGTTAACATTAATTTCTATTCTTCAGCAGAATCCAACCAGTAATCTGAACTCGTTTTGGATTCCCGGTTTCATTCCATTCCAGAATATACCAGTATGATGATGTCGATAATACCCTGCTGTTGAGTTTACCATTCCAGATGAACTGGTTATTTACATCACCTTTGAAAACCAGATTACCATAACGATCATAAACTTCGAATCTTGGATCGGATTTTGTCAAAAGATCGGAGTAGTCAATAAAATCATTGACACCGTCATCGTTTGGTGTGATGACATTTTTCACACCAATGATTGTAAAGCTCTGAACTGCAGTTCCGCAAGCATCACGCACGGTAACTATGTGTTGTCCCCTAGGAACATTTTCATAAACATTGCTTGTCTGATAAGGCTGTCCATCCAGACTATACTGATAAGGCGGAATTCCGTTTGCTGCGAAAACAGTGACTTTATTACCTTCTATCAAAGCATTATTAATAACTAAATCTTGTGGTTCTGATATTTTGACAAACTGTTGGTAAGTACAACCATTGGATGTCAACTTCACCCAATAATCGCCAGCTTTTTGATTCTTGATTTTATTAACACTGGTTCCTTGTTCTCCATTGCTCCATTCATAATAATCAAAAGCAGGTTCTACTTCCAAATCAGTTGTTGTACTTTTACAGATGATTGTGTCTTTAAGAATACTTGATTTTTTCGGCTGTTTGAATCTTAATTTGAATGAAGAATAATTATCACAAAAATTGCCTGCCTTACTGATTCTTATATAAAATGTCTTTTCGGCTTGCGTCGGGCTTAGGGTTTGCGATTTGCTGATTGATGGCTTATCTGCTTTGAGCTCCGAAATCTTTTCATAGAATTTGACATCGGCTGGATTGAGCGTTTCGGTCGTCATCAGACCAATATAGTCATCCAGATTCACGGTTTTGCTTCCTTTCAGTTCATTATCGCAGACATCAAAGACCGGAATGGTAGCAGGAGCCGGCTGCTGAGGATAGTTCATCTGGAGTTGAGAACCGTGATAGAATCTTAAAGTATAAGCATCCGGTGTACAGCTAAATGCACCAACTTTTACCGTAATATCCTGAGGATTCTGTGTAAATTCAAAATTATTATCGGGATTAATTTGTATTCCGGCCTGTGTATAATATTCAACTTTGAAATTCCCGCTAAAATTGGTGACAATCTGATTCGTAAACTTAGATAATTTTTCTATATATCTTCCATCAAAATCATCATCACAAATCATTATCGGAGATGTGTCAATGATTGCAACCGGCGCTTTTTCTATTTTTACCTGCCCTTGTAATCGACAGCCACTTCCCAACTTAATACTGACACTAAAATTTCCTTCATCATTTAATACATCATAATACGATTGTGTTATAGGTACACTTAACGGAAGACCATCTTTAAACCAATGATACTCTGCAAGAGGATCGTTAATTGAAGGGGTTGGTTGTATCCTGTAAGGTATATTTTCACAAAGTGGATCCGCATTATCAAGAGTAAGATCATTTCCTATATTTACATTACCGGTAAAACTACCCGATTTCAGGAAAACAGCGGAATCATAAAGGCCACTTGAATCTCCATGATCAGCAATCACTAATTTTATATGATATTTTACTCCTTTTTGAATATTTGCAATTGCTTTTAAAACCTTAGTTTGTCCGTTAAAATTAGTTGGAGTATTTACACCATTAAAACCACCAAAATATTCAATATTTCTTTCACATAATGTTGCTCCATTAATCGATAAAGAAGTTACGGGAGTGCTGGTTCCTGGAACCAATGCAATATTCTGATAAGGATTAGTCGTATTGGCTTCTTTAATTAAGAATGCAAAAGCATCCGAATAACGACAATTTGTATTTCGGTATTCTTCAGATAAAAACATGTAATCAAAGCTGATTTTATCACTTTGTAGTGAAACAAAATCAAATTCTAAGGATGTAGCATTCAGAATATTATCAGTCGGCAAACCGGATTGTTGTAAAACATCAATAAGGTCATTATCCCCGCCCCAGCCGGAGACAAATTCGCTTTGAAGATTATTATTCGGCCCGGATGCTTTGGATACCCGTCCCGTAGAAAGAATAATACCTTCATCTATTTCAAAGTTACTTGATCCTTTATCAAAATAACCATAGCTAAGATCTGTACCTCCAAAAAGTTCTCCTGTGGCGGACACATTGGAAACAGTAATACAACTTGCATTTTGAGCACCAATAAATTTGTCAACTAAATCCTGAGCTGTATAAGTTATATTGGTATTTATATATTGTGCTTTTGTGTAATTTGTAACAGCCACACAAAAAAAAGAAATAAGAGAGAATAAAAATCTATATGTTCTCATTTAACATAACAAAATGGGGTACAAATTTACTCCGAAAATCCCAAACAAAAAATCCTGCCATAAAATATAGCAGGATTTTAACTTTTTATTATTTCAAATCTTAAGAAAGAGCAACTCTTACGAATCCTGTAACTTTAAGATCTGCGTTTACAGATTTTACATAGTCAGCAACTGATACACTAGGATCTTTGATAAAATCTTGGTGTACCAAAGTGTTGTCTTTGTAGAATCTCTGCATTTTACCTTTCAGGATATTGTCGATAATGTTTGCAGGCTTACCTTCTTCAGTTAATTTATGTCTTTCGATTTCCAATTCTTTATCGATAGTTTCCTGAGAAACCGCATTCTCATCAAGAGCAATTGGGTTCATCGCGGCAACCTGCATAGAAACAGCTTTTGCAGCCTCTTCAGCACCTTCAGCCTTAGCAGAAAGAGAAGTAATTGCAGCAATCTTGTTTCCAGCGTGGATATAAGCACCTAAGAAAGCTCCCTGAATGCTTTCAAAAGCCCCAATCTCGATTTTTTCTCCGATAACACCTGTTTGTTGGATCAATTTCTCAGCAACAGTTTGCCCGTGGAAATCAGAAGCAAGAAACTCTTCTTTGTTAGAATAGTTGATCGCCTGTTCAGCCAATTCATAAGCTAATTCTACGAAAGCTTCATTCTTAGCAACAAAGTCAGTCTCACAATTCAAAGAGATTACAGCACCTAAAGTATTGTCCTCATTTACTCTAGCGATAACAGCACCTTCAGAAGATTCTCTGTCAGCTCTGTTAGCAGCAACTTTTTGTCCTTTTTTTCTAAGGATATCAATTGCTTTTTCGAAATCTCCTTCAGCTTCGGTTAAAGCTTTTTTGCAGTCCATCATTCCTGCACCTGTTGTGTTTCTTAGTTTTGCTACGTCTGCAGCTACTGGTGTATAAGACATAATATTGATTATTTTTTATTTAATTGTTGATTCCTCCTTCATGATTTTCAGCGTGCAAATATAGTGATTTTTATAAAAATAATTATCAATAAGAAACAATCTTAATAAAAATAGAATATTGTTATAATATTATCAGATTATGTGAAAAATCGAATTAATTTTTAATTTAAATTTCACACAACATTACAAGATTTGGTTTATTTTTACGTTTCAATTAAAAACAGATCCCCATTTATAATGAAGAAGATATTTTTACTTTCATTTTTTTTAGTTTCTATAAGTATATTTTCACAAGTCAACGTTTTTGAAGCCAAAAGATCTACAGACAGAGCGGTTATAGAAAAATTTATCCGAGACAATCCCAATCACCCCGCTGTTCCGGAACTGAAGCAAAGAATTCTGTCTCTTAAATATGGCGGAAACGCTCAAGTTGCAAAACCGACCGTAACTCCTATGACAGAAAATAAAATTGAAAAAACCTCAAAGATAGGAACAACAGCGGCAAAAGGTGAACCCTCTGAACAGGCAAAAAATACGGCAGCAGTTCTTACAAGTCTTTTCAACAATGATCCTAACAAAAAAGAAGCTATTGTCCAATTTGTCAACAAATCCAAATGTGTGCTTGTTATCAAAATCAGTGGGAAAAAATTCTATAACCTTACTGTTCCTGCCAACGGACAAAATTATATTTTGGTTGACAAAGGAAGCTATAATGTTTCTACTTCTATTTGCGATGCAACTTATAACCAGAATAAAGCCTTCACAAAAGATCTTATCATTACACTGAATGGTGCAAAATAATTAACTTATAAAATATCTTATTGAAATTATTATCCCTCATATTAATATTAACTTCAGTTCTCACTTTTTCTCAAAAAAAAATCGGACTGGATTCTTTGCAGATGAGAGATATCCAGGAAGTTTTGGGTGACGATTACGGCAATATCTATTTATATAAGAAAGATTTCAGCCTGACAAAATATGACTCGGTTGGGATTCAACTCGGGAAAGTAATGATGACTTTTCCTTACAAAATCCAAAGCGTGACCAATCCTCTCAACATTGTCATGTTTTCTGAAAATGCCCAGGAAATTAAATTCCTGGATCAAAATCTGAACGAGATACAGAAAATCAATCTAAGTTCAAATTTTGGTTTCATAAGAGCTGTGTATGCGGAAGACTTACAATTTGCATGGCTATTGGACGATAGTAACAAAACACTTATTCAATACAACTTCAGAAGCAATTCTGTCATTAATTCTTTTCCATTCAACATCAACCTTCAGTCGTTAAAGGACTTCCTTGTCTATAATAATAAGATTTATATTCTTCGTGAAAATGCTTTTGAAGTTTATAATACAAAAGCCACATTATTATTTTCGGAAGGTATTAATAATGCCAGAAAACTAAGCCGGAACAATGATGATATTCTAATATTCGGAAACCAAAGCATCACAAGATTTGACGGCAAAACCATTACTGAAATTTTCCAAAATCAAAATGCAAAAATTGTGGATAAAAATAACTCCGGATTTTTGGCACTCATAAAAGACAAACTTTATCTTTACAACCTTAAATAATTAATAATTGATCTTTGATAAATCATTGTAACTTTATCATCGATTTCACTCATCATTTATCAATAATTAGAATAATGCATATTGCTGTTACAGGAAATATAGGTGCCGGAAAAACAACCCTTACAACAATGCTGTCAAAGCATTACGGTTGGGAAGCACAGTTTGAAGATGTAGATCACAATCCTTATTTGGATGATTTTTATGGCGATATGTCAAAATGGAGTTTTGCACTTCAGATCTACTTCTTAGGAAGCAGATTCCGTCAGGTAAAAGAGATCCGTGAGAGTGGAAAAAATGTAATTCAGGACAGAACGATCTACGAAGACGCCCATATTTTTGCAGAGAATCTTGCAGAGATGAGCTTACTTTCTGAGCGTGATTTTAATAATTATTTATCCGTTTTCCAGCTGATGAAAGACTTTGTTTCGGCACCGGATTTGCTAATCTATCTCAGAGCAGATGTCCCGACTTTGGTAAGACAGATTTCCAAAAGAGGACGCGAATACGAAGCAGGAATCAGCATTGACTACCTGTCAAAACTGAATAACAAATATCAAAACTGGATAGAAAATTACAAGGAAGGAAAACTTCTTATAATAGATGTTGACAATCTGGATTTTGTAGAAAAACAAGAAGACTTCGGTTATATCTTGGAAAGGATTGATGCAGAGTTGAATGGTTTGTTTTAAATTATTTGGCCGATAATTTTCTACAGCCATAGGAGATTATAACCGCCAAACTTTTTAACACCGCAACAACTTATGATCAAAGTAATTCATAATAATCAATGTCCCAAGTCCAAAGCTATTTTGGAATATCTGGACGAGAATGATATCAAATTTCAGATCATTGATATCAATAAAGATCCTTTGAGCTTATTTGAGTTGAGAACCTTATTTAAAAAACTCAACAAAAGACCAAGCAAGATTCTTAAAAAATCGACAGACCTTTTTAAAAAATATTTTTCTGAAAACGAAGTTGTAAATGAGGAAAAAGCGTTGGAAGTCATTGCTCATAATCCGGAATTGATACAATGTCCTATTCTTATAAAAGGTAAAATTGCAATGCCGGGAAACCCTATAGAAAATGTAAAATTCTTCATTGAGAATTAACACTCAACAACTTAGATAATCTTAGCGTGAAATATTAACAATCAATATTTCACGCTTTCTTTTTTAATAATTATTTTAAAATTATTTGCCTGAATGAAAAATAATCCGTTATTTTGCACTCTCAAATATTCATTAGTCAAAAGAACATCGAGATATGTCAAGAATTTGCCAAATAACAGGTAAGCGTGCAATGGTAGGAAACAATGTGTCCCACGCTAATAACAAAACGAAAAGACGTTTTGAAATTAATTTACTAGAGAAGAAGTTTTATCTTCCTGAGCAAGAAAAACATGTTACTCTAAGAGTATCTGCTCACGGATTAAGAGTAATCAATAAGATTGGTATAGAGGAAGCACTTGAAAGAGCTGCTAGAAACGGATTCATTAAAAACACTACTAAGTAATGGCTAAAAAAGGTAACAGAGTTCAGGTAATTCTAGAATGTACTGAGCACAAAGAAAGCGGAGTAGCAGGAATGTCAAGATACATTACTACAAAAAATAAAAAGAACACTACAGAAAGATTGGAGCTGAAAAAATTCAATCCGGTTCTTAAGAAATATACAGTTCACAAAGAAATTAAGTAATTTATAAAAATATTTTACAATGGCAAAGAAGGTAGTAGCAACACTTCAGGGTGGAGCTGGTTCAAAAAAAATGACGAAAGTAATCAAAATGGTTAAGTCTGATAAATCAGGGGCTTACGTTTTTGAAGAAAAAGTAATGAACGCTGACGAAGTTGACGGATATTTGAAAAAATAATCCCGCAATCGATACAATATAAAAACTACTCTTTCAGGGTAGTTTTTTTGTTTATCTTTGTTTCTGATAAAATCATTTAACGATTTATCTTTAATCATTTATACATCCAATGAGTTGGTTTAAAAAAATATTCAAAAAAGAAGATAAAGAGACACTTGATAAAGGTTTGGAAAAATCCAGTCAAGGTTTCTTTGATAAAATATCCAGAGCCGTTATCGGAAAAAACACAGTAGATGATGAAGTTCTTGATGATCTGGAAGAAGTACTAATTGCTTCTGATGTTGGCGCAGAAACAACGATCAAAATCATCAAAAGAATAGAAGATCGCGTTGCAAGAGACAAGTATGTTAATGTTACAGAATTGGATAATATTCTTCGTGAAGAGATTTCCGGACTTCTTTTAGAAAATCCTCATATTGATACAGATAATATTGATACCAGCAAAAAGCCTTATGTGATCATGGTAGTTGGCGTTAATGGTGTTGGAAAAACAACAACCATCGGAAAACTGGCTCATCAGTTCAAATCTCAGGGACTGAAAGTTGTTCTGGGAGCAGCGGATACTTTCCGTGCGGCAGCTGTGGATCAATTAGTCATCTGGAGCGAGAGAGTTGGCGTTCCAATCGTCAAACAAGGTATGGGCTCTGATCCAGCCTCGGTTGCATTTGACACAGTTCAATCTGCGGTTGCGCAGGATGCTGACGTTGTCATCATTGATACAGCTGGAAGATTGCATAACAAAGTGAATCTGATGAATGAGCTTTCTAAAATTAAACGAGTGATGCAAAAGGTTATTCCGGACGCACCTCACGAGGTTTTATTAGTTCTTGACGGTTCTACGGGGCAAAATGCATTTGAACAGGCCAAACAGTTTACAGCAGCAACCGAAGTTACCGCATTAGCCGTAACAAAATTGGACGGAACAGCAAAAGGAGGCGTCGTAATCGGCATCTCGGATCAGTTTCAAATTCCTGTTAAATATATAGGTGTAGGTGAAAAAATCGAAGATCTTCAGATTTTTAATGGTATGGAATTTGTAAATTCATTCTTCAGAAAAAGATAATATACTAAACCAAAATATTAACATTAAAAATTTAAACTATGGGTATTTTAACTTGGATTATTTTCGGACTTATTGCCGGAGCCATCGCAAAAGCTATCCATCCTGGGAAAGATCCCGGAGGATGGATTGTAACAATTATCATCGGAATTCTGGGAGCTATGCTTGGAGGCTGGCTTGGATCAATGCTTTTTGGTGTTGATGTGACAGGATTCAACTTTTCCAGTTTTTTGGTAGCAATCGGAGGATCTATTCTTTTATTATTTCTATATAGAATGGTTGCAAACAAATAAATATTTATTAATAATTCAAAAACACTTAAGCGTCGATATAATCGGCGCTTTTTTGTTACTAAATATTCAAAAAAAATCATATATTTGAAGAGAAAAATTAAAAAAGTATGAAGAAAATCTTTACTCCCCTTCTTTCTTGCGCGATGATAACCGGTGCTTTTGCACAGTGGTCACCCACATCTATGAAAGGAGAAAAACTTCGTGACACAAAAGTCACCAATTATTATTCTTTGGATCTTAATGGTATAAGATCGCAACTGGCAAATGCTCAGGAAACAGGAAAAAACAGCAAACCTGTCATTATTAATCTTCCAACTCTTGATGGTAAGATCGAAACATTTGCAGTTTATAGTTTACCTGTTGTTGAGAAATCTATGGCCGACAAATACCAGTTGGGATCTTACGCGGGTACTAAAGTCGGTGATCCAACGGTATACGTCAGATTTAGTGTATCTCCTTATGATCTACAGGCGATGATGTTCAGAAATGGACAATACGAATTCATCGAGCCTCAAAATAAAGATAAATCTGTCTATGGCGTTTTTCCAAAAAGCAATAAGCCAAGTGAAGGAAAAGCTTTTGAATGTAAAACATCGGAATCTTACCTGAGCAAAAAGCAATTGGATGCATTAGCCAATTCAACAGATTTTACTCACAGTGTAACAGAATTCAATAAAGCCAGTGATAAAAAATACAGAACTTACAGACTGGCAATCTCTGTAACAGGAGAATACACACAATATTTTGGAGGTGTGAGTCAGGCTGCTGCTGCCATCAATGCGACAATGACAAGAGTGAATGGTGTTTTTGAGAAGGATTTTGCAATTCATATGAATGTTCTTGATCTTCCTCAATTAATTTATACTGATCCTAACACAGATCCTTATTCACCGGCATCAACTGGTGCTGGTGGTGCCTGGAATCTTGAAGTACAAAAAACATTAACAAACGTTATTGGAAATGCCGCTTATGATATCGGACATCTTTTCGGAAGATCCGGAGGTGGTGGAAGTGCCGGTGATATTGGTAATGTTTGTCGAAATCCTTCTAATGCCAGTGATGATACTTCAAAAGGTTCCGGTTTTACATCTCCGGGAACAGGTGGCCCGGAAGGTGATAACTTCGATATAGATTATGTTGCCCACGAAATGGGACATCAGTTTGGTGCTGACCATACATTTTCGCATGCAATCCAGAGTTCGCCTTACAATACCGCGCATATGGAACCCGGCTCAGGATCTACCATTATGGGTTATGCGGGGATTACCAGTGCAGATGTTCAGCCACATTCCGATGCATATTTTCATGTAAGAAGTGTAGAGCAAGTTCAAACCTATGTTAATGGCCAGAATTGTGACGTCAGTACAGCTATTACAAACAATCCACCGGTAGTTGCAACATTGCCAAGCAAGACAATTCCTAAGGGAACGGCTTTTGTGTTAACGGCTTCTGCAACCGATGCGGAAAATGATCCTATTACATACACCTGGGAAGAGTATGACAGATCCACATCTGCCGTGACAACAGTTACCGGAAACAATACTGCAGGTCCTAAATTCAGATCTCTTACTGGTTCTGCATTGCCATATAGATTTTTCCCTAAATTAAGTAACGTTCTGAATGGCACTCTATCCAGCGCTACAGATTGGGAAGCTGTCTCTAATGTGGCAAGAACCATGAACTTCAGAGTCCTTGTAAGAGATAACAATGCAGATATCAAACAACAGCAGACACAGATTGGATCTCAAACAATCACAGTTGGAAATGATGGTCCTTTTAAAGTTACAAGCACAAAAGTCTACAATAATTCTCCGGCTGCATTCACTTGGGATGTTGTCAATACTAATGCTTCTCCTTACAATGTATCTGATGTCAAAATTGATTATACAAAAGATAACGGAGCAACATGGGCAGTGCTATCAGCATCAACTCCAAACGATGGTTCTGAAAATTTAAGTTTTACAGGAATCCCAACAAATTCTCAGATTATCGTAAGAGTTTCTGCAATTGACAATGTATTTTACGCAGTAGGAAAAATGACGGTTTCTGCAATGGTAAATTGTGATGGAACAGCTCCTGCCGGACTTACAGCTAATAATATAACTCAAACAGGCGCAAAAATAGATTGGGATGCTGTTGCCAATGCAACTTACATTTTAAGATATAAAAAAACTGCTGATGCCAATTGGACAGAAGTTAATAATCTTACCACAAATACTTATACCATTTCGGGATTAACACTTAACACACCTTATAATGTAACAGTTGCTACAATCTGTAGCGGAAATGTTGGAACCTATGCTACAACAGACTTCACAACAAAAGGTATAGAATATTGTACTGCCGGAGCAACAAGCACCAGCTTTGAGAAAATTTCAAATGTGACATTTGCCAACATTACCAATAACTCTACTTCCACAGCAGGTTATGAAGATTTCACATCTGTGACCGGGAATGTAACTGCAGGTCAAGCTTATAGTTTTTCTGCTACATTTACAGGGACTTCTTACGATGCCGATCAGGTTCTGGTATGGATAGACCTTAATCAGGATGGTGATTTTGAAGATGCAGGCGAATTAGTATTAACAACGGCTAAGAAAAAATCACCTTGGACAGGTAATATTACAATTCCTGCCAATGCTTTATCAGGAAAAACAAGAATGAGAATTCGTTTACATGATTCGTCGTTAACACCAAATTCTACACCTTGTGGAACTTCCAGCTATGGACAAGTAGAAGATTATAGTTTAAATATTGGACAATTAGCTGTTGCAGATGTTAAGAAAAACAACATCAGTGTTTATCCAAATCCTGCAACGGACATCATTAACATCTCTAATGTTTCTTCCAAAACTACATATGAAATCTATTCTGTAGGTGGACAATTGGTAAATCAAGGAACAACTGACGGAAAAGTAAATGTTTCTAAATTGACAAAAGGTGTTTACATCTTAACTGTAGAATCTAACGGAGAGAAATCTCAAACTAAATTCATCAAGAATTAACACATTTAAACCTCAATAAAAAATCCCCGAATCTTGGATTCGGGGATTTTGTTTTTATAAAGTAAATATTTTTATTCAAGTTCTTCAATAAAAGCTTCTGTTGCTATCCGTAAACTTTCAAAATCAGAATTATTATAAATGATGTAATCCGCTAATTTACATTTCTCTTTTTCCGGCATTTGCTTTTGAATGATAGCTTCTACCTCACGATAGGTTTTGCCATCTCTGTCCATCGTTCTTTTGATTCTGAGATTATCATCTGCAGTAATCAGAAGGGATTTGTAACATTGTTGATTTAGTTTAAGTTCAAAAAGAAGCGCTGTTTCTTTGAAAACATATTCAGAATTCTGAGCTTCGACCCAATTTTCAAAATCGATTCTTACAGCCGGATGAATCAGATGATTTAATTGTTCCAAAAGTTCAGAATTATTAAAGACTTTTTCAGCAACATACTTTCTGTTATAAACACCATCAATATAAGCCTCAATACCTAAAAGCTCGATGATTTTCTCTTTTAAAGCCGAATCTTTATTAACTATATTTTTCGCCTCATCGTCCGAATAATAAACAGGAAAACCTTTTTCCTCCAATAATTTCGCGACTGATGTTTTTCCGGAACCAATTCCGCCTGTTAATCCAATAATCTTGGGTATGGGAACATCTTCTTCCTGATTTTGATTAATATCTTGTATTTCCATAATTTATTTAATATCCAAAAACTTCATTAAAACTAAAAGTCTGGTCTAATTTCACACCTCTTTCCGTCATTTTCAAACTTGCCAATTCGTTATGGGCATCGTGTTCAAAAAACAACAGGTAATCATTATCTACGCATTGTTTTAGGAATTTTCCTTTTTCTTCCAACGTTAACAGCGGCCTTGTATCATAGCCCATCACATACACTTGCGGAACATGCCCAGCCGTCGGAATCAAATCTGCTGCAAAAACAATTGTTTTTTCCTGATATTGAAGAACCGGAAGCATTTGTTTTTCCGTGTGTCCATCAACAAAAATCACATCCATTTTCAAATCGGGAGCAAACCCATAATTACCGGTTGTTGGCAATGGTAAAAAATTCAGTTGCCCGCTTTCTTCCAACGGAAAAATATTTTCTTTCAGGAAGCTTGCTTTTTCTCTTGGATTCGGTTCTGTTGCCCATTTCCAATGATTTTCGTTGGTCCAGAAATTCGCATTTTTAAATGCCGGTCTGTAACCGGATCTATCACCATTCCATTCTACCGCTCCTCCACAATGGTCAAAATGAAGATGCGTCAAAAAAACATCTGTAATATCCTCTCTTACAAATCCGAATTTTTTTAAATTTTTATCCAATGTATCATCACCCCAAAGTGAGTAATGCCCGAAGAATTTTTCGTCCTGTTTGTCTCCAAGTCCGCAATCGATAAGGATTAATTTTTTGCCATCTTCTACCAAAAGGGAACGTGTTCCTAGTTCGATAAGGTTTTTTTCGTCAGCCGGATTTGTTTTTTCCCAAAGCGCTTTTGGAACAACACCAAACATTGCACCACCATCTAATTTGAATTTTCCACATTGGATTGGATAGAGTTTCATACGTAGTTATTTATTATTTTTATCTGCCATATGCAATCACCAAGGCTTCACATTTAATCAAAAATGATATCCCGGAAAGTGATTTCATAAGAGTTTTTGTTTTTTACTAATATAAGAAATTAAGTCGAATTGCAAACACCGAATTGCAGCAGCCCGACCTGAGTGGAGCTCTTTTTCTTTTTTTCAAAAAGAAAAAAGCGGGAACGGAGGGCGGATAAGCTGCCCAAATCTAATGTAGTGACTTTTAATAATTGATATTAAAACAATTCACCCGGATTTTTCGGTCTGGAAATTTTCAGATGTTTATAGGCTTTGTCCGTTACTTCCCTACCTCGTGGTGTACGGATAATAAACCCTTCCTGAATCAAAAATGGTTCGTAAACTTCTTCCAAAGTTTCCGGATTTTCACCGATAGAAGTCGCCAATGCAGAAATCCCGACCGGTTTGCCACGGAAATTCTCTATCATTACACGCATAATTTTGTTATCCATATCGTCCAGACCAAACTCATCGACATTCAACGAGTTTAATGCAAACTTTGTGATTTCGATTTCGATTTCTCCATTGCCTTTGATTTCTGCAAAGTCACGAACTCTACGCAAAAGTGCATTGGCAATTCTTGGTGTGCCTCGGCTCCTTCTTGCAATTTCCAGTGCTGCATCTTCATAGATTTTCACACCTAAAACGCGAGCGCTTCTTTCGATAATCATTCCAAGAAGTTCAATGGTGTAATATTCTAACCGGCTTTGGATTCCGAATCTTGCGAGCATTGGTTTGGTCAGCATTCCGCTTCGTGTAGTTGCACCAATTAAGGTAAACGGATTGAGACCGATTTGTACAGAACGTGCATTGGGACCTGTTTCCAGCATGATATCAATTTTATAATCTTCCATTGCAGAATACAGATATTCTTCTACAATCGGCGACAAACGATGAATCTCATCTATGAAAAGGACATCATTTTCTTCAAGATTGGTAAGCAACCCTGCCAAACTTCCTGGCTTATCGAGAACCGGACCTGAAGTGATTTTACAATTAACACCCAATTCGTTGGCGATAATATGCGACAGTGTTGTTTTCCCCAAACCCGGCGGACCGTGGAGAAGAACGTGATCCAGGGCGTGACCACGATTTTTAGCGGCGGCCACAAAAACTTCCAGATTATCCAGCGTTTTTCTTTGCCCGGCAAAATCTCTGAAACTCTGCGGACGGATTTTTTCTTCCTGAATCAAATCGTCATCGGAATAATTGTCTTTATCGGGATGTAAAAAATCGGGCATTGTTCTGAATTAATAATTAAAAAATGATATTCAAAGATAGAGAAAATTTAAAGTAATCAAGGCTTGGTATTTTCCAAATCATTGATGATTTTTTTTAGCTCCATTTTCTCTTTTTCAGTCAACTTTTTCTGGATAAATCCATTTTCTGAAATTTGAGGAAAAACATTATAATATTGATAAGTTTTCAGCCAATAAAGTGACATCGCCGGAAATTGAGTTTTATAAATCAGTTCCTTCGTAGCGTGAAATTTGAGGTTTCCTAACTGATAAGATTTGGGGTTTTCTGATTTGAATTCCGTTGGTTTTATCAACTGTGACATCTGAAAACCGGACATCCATTTTCCCATATTAAATTGACCTTTGACAAAACCTGGCAAAGTGAAAATAATGGAAATAAAAACGGATAAAAATACAGAAACAAAGACCGCTTTTTCTTCGGAAATATCTTTGAGAATCAGAAATAATACAATCAGATAGATATCAATAAAGAATCGATACTGAGCTGAAAAGACAATAATCAAAATAAACTTCAATAAAACACAAATGAAAAGTAATGTAAAAAATTTCTCTTTCTTTTTAAAAGCTAAAAATCCTAAAATAAAAATACTTAATACAATTAAAAAATTGAAAACTGATTTCAATCCAATTGTAAACCAGTAATCGATTCTTTCCAAAAAATTAAAATCCATGATCTGCTGATAAGAATAATGCATATCGTAAGATTTCATTAGCCCAATTTGTGAAGAATAGGTCAGAATCTCCTGACTCGGTTTCCAAGATAAATTAAAATCAACAGCTGAAACAGGAAAAACAGGAAAGCCAAAAAGCCAGATATTTTTAATGATAAATAAAATACCAAAAGCCAAAATCGGAATTAACATTTGAAATTTGAAATTTCTTTTATAAATACTTTCCAAAACAATCAATAATGGTAACCAAAACATTGTCGGTTTTATACAGAATACAAATATGGAAAGGTATAAAAGTGATTTTTTGTTGGTGTTATTTAGTAATTCATTCAGAACAATTAGAGCAATGATAAATGTTGGCAAATCCGGACTCGGCTGCTGAATAAAAATTAAGAAAAAGGGAATAAAAAGAAACAAAACCCATTGCTTTCTTTCGTAAATGTAAATCAAGAATAAGATCAATAAATAAACATTAATCCTTAAAAAACCATCGTTTAAATTTGAAAATCCGGCGAGATAAATATGCCAGAAAGAGGTTTGCCCTAATAACAAATCCAGATTTGAAATTCCTTTTACAAAGCCAATTTGTTTGAGGAGAGTAATAGTTGGAACGTAATAACTGTAATTGTCATACAAATAAGGCGAAAAAGAGCCAACAAAAATAATTAGTACAATAAAAAAGTAAAACCAGAAATTGCTGTTTTTTTTGAATTCAAAATGAGTAAAATCTTTTTCTTTTAAAAATAATACTAATCCAACAACTCCTGCAATCAAAAAAGCAATTTCCACATAAAAATTCAACGGAAAGAAAAAAGCTAAAACTGTCTGTAAAAACGCCATGCTTAAAATTCCTAAAAGAGAAATTAACGCAAAACTTTTACACTTAATTTTAAGTAGTTTAATTGCGATAATTCCATTACCAAAATTGGCCAGTAAAAATATCAGAAGAGTTTTGAGAATTATAAGCATAAAAAAGATTGCTTACCAAAAATAAGCAATCTTTCCGTGTTAAAATATATATGAAGAAATTTTTTACTTCTGTACTCTACCAGATTTTCTATCTTCTGCTCTACCGATAGTATAACCGGTTGCACCACCCGCAATACCTCCAATTACAGCTCCAAGACCAGGATTCTTTTTGGAAATAATGGCTCCGGCTGCTGCACCTCCAACTGTACCAATAACAGTACCTTTTGCGGCGCTACTCCATCCTTTTTTCTGAGTTGCAGTTGTACCTGTAGAGGCAGCTGTTCCGGATGATCCGGAAGAAGATGTTCCCGCATAAGTTCCGGATGATCTTCTAGGTGAATCTCTGTAAACCACTCTTTCTTTTACCTGTACTTGCTTTTTAGCTTTTTCTGCTTCTACTTTGTTAAGGCTGTCTTTTTGTTTTTCGAAATTGATTTTTTCTTTTTCGATTGCCAGCTTTTGTTTCTCTATATCAATCTGTCTTGCTTGATAATCCAATTTTTGTTGTTCTAAGGATGCAGTCTGTATCTTTTCATCTTTGTTACAAGATGTAAATAATAAAATGATGATTGCTCCTGTTAAAAATAAATTTTTCATAATCTATCATTTTTTCACAAAATGTGAATTACGTATAATCTGATTTCAATTATGATACCAAAATAAAAATCAAACTAAATAAATTAATATAATCAATTCCAAAATGTCGAATTTTATTAGGTTTTATGTGTTAATTTAAATAAATTAGACTGCATAAAACACAGCTTATATATGAACTATATAAAGTCTATAATAATCAAGAAAAGAGATCTCGCAAAAAATGAAATGGAATATGAGAAAAGTATTTTGTTTGACGTGTACACACTTACTCTTGTATTTTTGTTGTTGTGTAACTTAATTCTAAATGTTATTCTTAAATATTATATAAACTGTGTAATATTTGGCAGTTTTACTCTTTTTATGTTAAGTACGTTATTATGGCCTGACAGAATCAGATTCAACACAAAACTACTCATGCTGCTGTTCTTTTTTTTGGGAATAATGATTTTTTATTTCGATACCGTTTCCGGAAAAGGCTGTATGAACTATTTATCATACGTCTCCTTAACAATTGCTGTAGCATTTTTCTTTGATTACATAAAAGACAGATGGATTATTGTTTTCCTGATTGTTTCTTACTTAGCCTGGTTTTTAACTAATGTAACAACCGATTATTATCTCAACAGATTTTCCACTCAACATCTCACCGATCTGGAAGAATGGTATGTGAGAATATATAAGATCATAGAGATCACATTCTGCACTTTTATCGGGATGTATTTTATTTACAGAAAGGAAAAAGTACTTGTAAAATATTACATTGAAAAGGAAAGGCTGAATGCTATGATTCAGAAAACTGATAAAATTAATTTCTCTGGTGAATTGTATGACCTTGCAATGAGTAAAAACTCTCTTTTTATTACTTATTTCAAATCGCAGTTTCCAGATTTTTTCGATAAAATTTTAAATGCTGCTCCTAATGTTATTTCTTCTGAATTGGAAGTTTGTGCATTATTGAAACTGAATCTTACTACAAAAGAAATAGCGACAGCCACTAATTCTACCGTAAGAGCAATTGAAAACAAGAAATACCGTATCAGAAGAAAGCTAAATATTTCTACTGAAACAGACATAAATCTTTATATTATCAATAATTTTTAAAGCTATTTTACAAATAAACAATACTATATATCAACACATTAGATAAACAAAGTGAATTTCTAAAATCAATGAGTATAAGTAAGTGTACAAATATTTTTGATTGACTTTGAGAATTTATATTATTGCATCGTCAAATGACACTGAAATAAAAACACAAATTTTTCTAAATCACAAATGTTTGAAATCGCTGCAATTTTCAAACTTGAAAAGAAATCAATTTATTAGCATTTCTTTTTTAAAAAACACAAAAGCACAAATAAAAAAATCCGGAGCTGATGGCTTCGGATTTTGTTTTTATAAAAATGTAATATGTTTAGAAGAGTTCCTTTCTGATAATATTCTGAGAACGCTCCGGTCCTACAGAAACCAAATATACATTAATCCCCAGATGCTCTTCTATAAACTCGATATATTTCTTCGCATTGTCAGGAAGTTCATCATAAGTTCTTGCATTTGTGATATCTTCGTTCCAACCTTCCAGTTCCTCATAGATCGGTTCGTAATCATATAATTTGGTAGTGGAAGAAGTAAAATAATCTATAATTTTCCCGTCTTCGGTTTTATATTTTGTAGCAATTTTCAAAGGATGTATACCTGTAAGAACATCCAGCTTAGTAATTACCAAGTTATTAATACCGTTAATCATACAAGCATGCTTAAGAGAGACCAAATCCAACCAGCCTGTCCTTCTTGGCCTTCCTGTTGTAGCTCCAAACTCAAAACCTATCTGTCTGATTTTTTCTCCGAGTTCATTGTCCAGTTCTGTAGGAAAAGGGCCATTTCCAACTCTTGTGGTATATGCTTTCGCAACACCAATAAGATTTTGCAAAGCAGTCGGAGGAACACCCGCTCCTGTACAAACACCACCTGTGGACGGCGAAGAAGAAGTTACAAATGGATAAGTTCCGAAATCAATGTCCAGCATTAAAGCTTGGGCACCTTCAAACAAGATATTCTTCCCTTCATTGATTGCTTCATTAATTTCTAATTCAGTATCAACAATTCTGTCCTTTAATTTCTCTCCAAGTGCCAAAAACTCCTGATAAATCTCCTCAACGTCCAATCCCGGCTTTTCGAAATACTTTTCAAAAAGAGAATTTTTTACTTTTAAATTTTTCTCGATTTTTTCTTTCAGCACATCTGGATTCAGAAGGTCTATCATTCTGATTCCAACTCTTGCTATTTTATCTTCGTAACAAGGTCCTATTCCTTTTTTAGTTGTTCCAATCTGTGTTCCGCCCTGTTCTTCTTCTCTGTAGGTATCTAATAAAATATGGTAAGGCATTATAACATGAGACCTTCTGCTTATAAAGACATGATCGGTCTTCAAACCCTTACTTTCGATCTGCTCAATCTCTTTGATGAATGCTTTGGGATTTACCACTACACCATTAGCAATGATACATTTTCCTTTACACTGCAAAACCCCGGACGGTAAAAGATGCAGAACGAATTTTTCATCTCCAACATAAACCGTGTGCCCTGCATTATCACCACCCTGAAAACGAACAACATAATCCGATTTTGCAGATAAAACATCCGTAATTTTACCCTTTCCTTCATCTCCATACTGGAGACCTACAACTACGTAAGTTGACATATTTTTTACTTTTTTTAGATTATTTACAAAGTTATACTATATATACGGCTTAGCAAAATCATATAAAATAAAAAACCCTCTTACTATAAATAAGAGGGCAAAAACACAAATGATGAAAAAAATTATAAATGCACTGCTGCATCTACAATACAATTTTCGATACAAAAATCGTACATTTTTTTATAAATTACATTAAAAAATCGAACTTTCTTTCACTGAGTTAAATATTTATTATCAACGACTAAAAATAATATGAAAATATAAACTTATTTAACGTATATTATATTTTTTTATTAATCAAAATAAAAAAAGAAATCTTTTCAGTAATCAAATATAAAAAAATCAAGCAAAATCTATTTTTAAAACGAACAATAAGAATATATTACCGCAAATAAACAAATTAAATTATTTTTTTAAATCAAATCATAAAAAAAATTTTAAATTTAAATTAATAAACTTATGTTTGCATCATAATTTTAATCTAAATATTAAATACTAAAAACGATGTGCGGAATTGTATGCGTGTTTGACACCAAACAAAAAAATGAAGTTATAAGACCTCAAATATTAGAAATGTCTAAAAAGATTAGACATCGTGGCCCGGATTGGTCAGGAATTTATCAACACGACAATGTTATTTTCTCTCACGAGAGACTGGCTATTGTTGATCCGACTTCGGGGAAACAACCATTATTTACAAAAGATAAAAAAGTGGCTTTGGCTGTTAACGGTGAGATATATAATCACCAGGAGCTGAGAAAAGAATTCCCTGATTATGAATTTTTAACTCAGTCCGACTGTGAAGTTATTTTGGCTTTATATAAGAGAGATGGAAAAAATTTCCTGGAAAAATTAAATGGAATTTTTGCTTTTGCATTATATGACGAAGAAAACGATGCTTACCTGATTGGCAGAGATCATATGGGTATCGTTCCTTTATATATGGGCTGGGATAAAAGCGGAAGTTTCTATGTAGCTTCCGAACTGAAATCATTAGAAGGTGTTTGCAATAAAATTGAAGAATTCCTGCCTGGGCACTTTCTTTATAGCAAAGACGGACAAGAATTACAGCAATGGTACAAAAGAGACTGGGAAGAGTTTGAAAATGTAAAAGATAGCGCAACGGATATCTCTGCTATCAGAAAAGGATTGGAAGAGGCTGTCCACAGACAGCTGATGAGTGATGTACCTTATGGTGTTTTGCTTTCCGGTGGTCTGGACTCAACAATTATTGCAGCTGTAACAGCAAAATTCGCAAGGCAAAGAATCGAAAGTGGTGATACACAAGAAGCGTGGTATCCGAGATTACATAGCTTCGCTGTGGGATTGGAAGGTTCGCCGGATTTAGCTGCGGCAAGAAAAGCAGCAGATCACATCGGTTCCGTTCACCATGAGATTAAATATACCGTCCAGGAAGGTTTGGATGCAATAAAAGACGTTATTTATCATTTGGAAACTTATGATGTGACAACCATCAGAGCTTCTACGCCGATGTATCTTCTGGCAAGAGTGATAAAATCAATGGGAATCAAAATGGTTCTGTCAGGCGAAGGTTCAGATGAATTGTTCGGTGGTTATTTATACTTCCACAAAGCACCTTCTGCTGAGGCTTTCCACGAAGAAACAGTAAGAAAATTAGGTAAACTTCATCTTTATGATTGCTTAAGAGCCAACAAATCTCTGATGGCTTGGGGCATCGAGGGAAGAGTTCCTTTTCTTGATAAAGAATTTATGGATGTGGCAATGACCATCAATCCAAAAGATAAAATGGTAACGCCGGAAAGAATGGAAAAATGGGTTTTGAGAAAAGCTTTTGAAGATATTTTACCGGAAAGCATTGCATGGAGACAGAAAGAGCAATTCAGTGACGGTGTTGGTTATTCCTGGATCGACACATTGAAGCAAATCGCAGAAGACGAGGTTACAGATGAAATGATGACGAATGCAAAATTCCGATTTCCTATTAATACGCCAATGAGTAAGGAAGAATATCGATACAGAACAATCTTCGAAGGACATTTCCCAAGCGATTCTGCGGCAAGCTGTGTTCCTTCTGTTCCTTCTGTGGCTTGTTCAACGCCGGTTGCTTTGGAATGGGATGAAGCCTTCAAAAAGATGAACGACCCAAGCGGACGCGCTGTGAAAGTCCACGAAACAGCTTATTAATACTAAACATAAACTAACTATTACTAAACAAAAAACCACAAGCCTAGGCTTGTGGTTTTTTATTATTTCAATTAAGTATTGTAATTATTAATTTATGGCATTCATTAATACAGAGTACTATCTATAATCAATTAAATCTTCCATTCTTAATTTTGCAGCTTCAATTATTAATTTTGCGGCATACCAAAAATCTTTTTGTTTATCATTGTACTGAGATTTTTTGCCGAGATTCTCTACGTAAAATGATTTCTTATTTTGTTTGTCATCATAAATACTTATAATACTGGATGAAGGATCTAAAAAATTACCTATAACATCAATCGTATCTTTGTCATTTATAGTATCCATTTTACGAATCGCATCAGATATAATCATAAATTTTTCTTTGGAGATTCTGGAAACTAATTTTTCACTATCTTTTATAATAATAACCTTTATCTTTTGCTTCTTATTATTTTTGATTGGTTCAAAAGTTATATTGATTTCACTCCCAATTATAATAGCATTAGAGTGTTCAAATTCAATTTTTTTAATCCTTTGAGATTCAAATAATTGAATCATAAACATTAATAATATTACAATTTTAATTTTCATAATTTTGAATAAGCCTTATCCAATTTTCATCAATTTAGAATAAAGCATCATTGTTGGGAATTCCTACTTTCATTTCCATATACAGATTATTTTATATCAATGCAGTTAGTGTATATTGCACCAGCACTATAGCAGTAAGTCCCTTTTTTTAATTTTGATTTTATATTCGACAACATATTTTTTAAATTTAATTCATTATCCAATATAGTTAACCAATTCTGGACTTTAATTCTCAGAGGTGTCTTTTCTATCACATTTGAACTTACCGGATAGATATTTTCAATAACAATTTTTTCAATTTTTTTATTTCTTAAAATCTTAATAGCGAGATAATCTCCGTCCAAAACAGTAAGGCTGTCGTCATCATAATTGCTAGTAACAGAATCTATCTGCGCTTTATTTAGTTCAACAAATATCTTCTGCGTATTCATAGGATTTATTTTAATTCGACTCTTAATTTTTTTGTACGTGCTGTTTTTCCTCTTTTTTTCTAAATCAACATCAACAAATCCCCAAAATTTATTTTTTTTGCTTTTAAATATAGAAATTGTATATGGAGAATCACAAAGTTCAAACTCATAATATTTTGTAACATTATTGGATATTCTTTGTGCAAGCACCAAATTGTTTATAAGACAGATAAGCAAAAAAACTAAAATCTTTTTTATTTGCATTACTGTTTGGTTAAATTAATTGTTTTCTTCTCCGGAAATGTTTTTGTAAAACTAGCAGGACAAGTACCCTCTACAATATCATCTTCTGACCAATAAAATATGCTCATCTGGTTTGGAGTTTCCGGCTTTATTTTCAAGTATACCGTCCCATAATTGATACAGCCCTTTGGTGTATCGCCTACAAAATATACTATATAGGCTTTTAAATCAGGCTGAAAGTTATCACCTTTAAATCTAGTTTTCATATCGTCAGTTTCATTAAAAGTATCGTAGATTATATTGCTGCTAGAATCTTTTATTCTAATTCTTCCTATTAATCTATCTTTTTTTATAAAGGTATCTTCATAAATGCCTTTTTTGAATTGAAGTTCGTAGACTTTTCCATTATAATTTCCTTTCCATGTTCCTATATACTTGTCAAGAGAATTATTAGAGTCTTCTATAAATTTAAAATCTGGACAATTTGATGTTGCTCTACACTGAGCAGCAGTTTCCAGTGATACAGTCTGTGCTTTATAAGAAACTGTTATTAGGGTTAAAATAAAAAATAAGTATTTCATAATAGGTTGTTTTAGTTTGAGCAATTGCTTTCTATTGTATCCGTCTTATCGGCATTCAGTTTTATCTCAGTAGTTGTTCCGTCAGTATTCATTCTATACAAATTAACTGCTTTCAAATTCATTTTCTCACTAATGAAATAAAGAAATCCAAGTTCTAATTTTTTTGATTACCAATTCTATCTTTCATAAAATCAGTATACATATCTCTAAAAGTATCCTTTTGTGCATCGGTAAAAGTTTTAATCTGATATTGGTTTCCAGTAAAACGAATCTGGTAATTAGCGGTGTTGGATATCATTACGGCATATACGTCTCCCAAAGGTCTCGTTGCATCTTGAGCAGTTTTCAGCAGATCCATAAAATAGGACACATCAGCCGGCGAAAAAATTTTAATTCCCTTCCTTATTCCTTCATTACCATCTAAATCTGTATATGTATAATCATTCACATGGGTGTGCATAAATCCTTTAATATAGGTATTCGTTGAAGCCTGAGGCAAAGACAGAGCATTATGGTCATCCGTTGCGCTTGCATTATCTTTATAATCATAATCACCACCAAATTTTTGGATATATCCAGTTTCTTTTTTCAATCCTGTTTTATCTTGTAGATCTGCAATTTTATTTTTGAAATTATCGTCTGTTCTTTGCACTTTTATTTTTTCACAAGGATCTGTATCTTTTACGATATTAATAGTTGTAGGAACGCCACCGCAGTTCTGTCTTCCTGTTGTATTTGGGCTTTGGGGCTGGTCGTTTACACCACCGGAGCCACCATTGCAGGGGTTACTAGTTGCTGGAGGTGTATCACTACCGCCTCCGCCTCCGGTACCGCCGCCTCCGCCAGGAGATTGCGGATCTTCCTGCTCCGTGCATTGGTAAACCATCGTGGTATATACATACGGCTTGGTACTGGCTTCACATTCTCCCCATTCTTCTATATTCCATTCCCCATGTTCATTGGAGCTGCAGGCATGGATGTGTGTTACTTCTACCCATTTGCACCCCATGCTATTGTTGGTTTCGGTAGGGATCTGGTCATTTTCCAGATAAACGATATTTATTTTACCAGCAATATCAACATAACTTATAAAGTAAAAACCTCCTTTTTCACAGGAGGTTATTTTCTTTACTGCTTTGTAAAAACAAGATTCTCCGTTTCCGGCAGATAGATTGTATAATCTAAGTTTGGAGGACAGGTAATATCATTTCTTGTTGTAGTGCCCGGATAATAGCTCCAATAAAAATGGGTGTTATCTATTTTCTTGAATGTAATTTCCCCGTTTCCTACACTGCAATTCCCTCCTGCATAAACAAAGTTGGTTTCATTACTTCCAAATAGATTTGTCCCAACACTCATAATTAGATTTTTTACATTAGTATTTTGTATATAATCATTATTTAAAGTATCCTGCAAAACACTGCCAGTGTTATTTTTTATTTGGTATTTTACGATTAATGCATCCCTATAAAATGTTTTATTTCCGATGACGAAAGGACGTTTTACTTCTTTAATAATTTTTAATAATATTAGACTTCCTTGAAAATTGGTTGTCCAGTTTCCTACATATAAATCCAATTCGTTGTTGAAATCTTTAAAATACGTGTAATTTGGTGATCCATCTGCAGATTCATTCAATGGAAGTGTTTGTTGCGCTTTGCAAGATGTTAATATTAAAATAAATATTAATGTTATTATATTTTTCATAATGGTTAATTTTAAAATTATGGACAAGGTATTGGTGAAGTGCTTCCGTCTGAATTTTGATTAATAGTAAAAACGTTACTATCGTTATCCATTTTTTGCAATATTACTTTTCCACTAATTCCCATATTCGACAAAGTTGTAAATAAAATCTTTTCCAATCCTTTATCATTTAATACTTTTTTTCCATTAACAGTTTGCGAATATTCATTCTTTTTAATAATCTCGAACATCTGTATTGTCTGCTGGATATTCCACCCGTCAATATCAAAGTTTGAAAAAGGATTAGCGGGCAAATCACCATGGTTTCAATTAAACCTTATAACATAATGTATACCGTTAGGTGCTACCAATCCCATAAAAGCATTGCTTGCATTACTTAGCCCATTGCTCATTATCTGGTTTCTTGCAATCTCTATCAAAGTGGCAATATCTGTCGAAGAAAAAATATCTACCTTTGTCCCGGTATGATTATGATAACCGCCTGTTAATAAAGAAGGATCTCCAAAATTAACGCTATGGTCACTGTTTTCTGTGGTAGGTGAAGCTTTGCCATTCTTTTTGATGCCATAGCCTTTTTCTCCTCCTTTCCCACTGGTAATATGATCCCTCAAGTCTTTTACGACATCTTTAACATCATTATTCACCATAAGTGCTTTTGTTTTCGTACAAGGATCTGTCTCTTTTACGATATTAATAGTTGTAGGAACGCCACCGCAGTTCTGTCTTCCTGTTGTATTTGGGCTTTGGGGCTGGTCGTTTACACCACCGGAGCCACCATTGCAGGGGTTACTAGTTGCTGGAGGTGTATCACTACCGCCTCCGCCTCCGGTACCGCCACCTCCGCCTCCGCCAGGAGATTGCGGATCTTCCTGCTCCGTGCATTGGTAAACCATCGTGGTATATACATAGGGCTTGGTACTGGCTTCACATTCTCCCCATTCTTCTATATTCCATTCCCCATGTTCATTGGAGCTGCAGGCATGGATGTGTGTTACTTCTACCCATTTACACCCCATGCTATTGTTGGTTTCGGTAGGGATCTGGTCATTTTCCAGATAAACGATATTTATTTTACCAGCAATATCAACATACTGATCCTGAGAAATAGCCGTTTTTTCGGCTTCTGTAAGATGATAGGTTACCAGGAATCTCTCATAGGAGCCATCAGTAAGCGGACTCATTACCAGATTCTGTACATCTGCTGACGGATCCTGGCTGATCACACGGAAGGTGTACGTATGATAATTGGATCCGTTTTCCATATAGATGATGTTTTCCGTATCCAGAGAAAGATCTTCATCTGCAGAAGATTTGCCTGTATGAGAGGATCTGGTTTTGATTTTGGCTTCGGTTTCAGCCATCAGAGTTGAGATGGCATTTTTGTGCTGTGCCTTATCCAGGGATACGGTTTTCTTTGTAAGCCGGAACTTACCATTGTTATTGTAACTTTCAGCCTCGGGAAAATGATCTTGCCTGCACCCGATAAGGAGGAGTGCCCAAAAGGCAAACCACAATACATAGTTTTTTTTCTTCATAAGCGTTTTTTTTAAGTTTTTAAATATAATATTTTTTTCAAATCTAAAACAATTTTTTAAAATAGGCAAATTTGCCTATTAAAATTTTACACTAAAATCCAACCTTTGTTGTATGAAGGAAGTGGATGCAAAAATCTTAAAAAGTATCGGGGCTAAAATCCGGGAAATCAGGCTTCTTAAAAATATGACGCAGAAGGAACTTGCATTCACTTTAGATATTGAGATATCTCAAATAACAAGAATAGAAACAGGAAAGATCAATACATCAATACTTAATCTTATAAAAATCTCCAAAGCCTTGGAAATAGACATCAAAGAACTTTTTAATTTTACTTTAGAAAAATAATCAACAATTAATTAATCAAAAAAACAACACAAAAGATGAGAAAATTCATTCTTTCTATCCCGGCAAAAGCCGTTACGGATACCTACACTGCAACCATTACCGGAGCACTTACACCACTAACACCTTACAAGATCAACCTTACGGATGACGAGAAACCCGGCATGCGCACCATGGCAGAAGGCAGAGAAGGCTATGCCCGGTTAATATCAAGAATTGCAACACAATTCCCCGATGCGCTGAGCCGTGCAGATAACCCGGCGGAACTTAACGGGCTGCTGGATTACTACAGCAACCTGGAAGGCAACAGGATGGCGATTCTGCAAAATCTTGAAACTGGCAGACCGTTACAAATCTAACCTGGAAATATCCAGACAAAATGATACTGCCCTGGACCTGGCAATGAGAGATGTGGATACATGGAACAGCAGGTTTGCCAACAAAGGCAATGATAATAAATCACCGGACAAAGAATAATATTTAAACCATACACTAACAAAGCCCGCCCTGCAAAATCCAGGGCGGGCTTTATTTTGAACAGGCCAGCTTACTTCTATGAATGGTTCGCCTATTACTTTCATAGGCTCGCCTACCTTTTGGATAGGCTCGCCTATAATTTTTACAGGCGTAGCTATGATTTTAATAGCCCAGCCTACCCTTTTTGTAGGCACACCTATGATTTTCACAGGTTCGCCTGCTATTTTTGCAGGTTTACCTGTCATTCTTTCAGGCCCGCCTACAGTTTTAACAAGTGACATTATACTTTTTTTTAAAAAGACTAATAAATAAAAACCACAAGTCTAGGCTTGTGGTTTCTTATTCTTTAGTTGTAATTGTTTAGCTCGTTTTTTTCGTCTTTCGTAGATAACTTCGGTGATTTTCCCACCAATCCAGGAGAAGGGAAAGAAAATCAAGAATATCGATATCTTATAAAAAACGGGATGATAGGGATAGATGATGATATCCAGCATCGCAATGAAAAGCATAATGAAGCCTATCAGAATGGCATAAGCGACTTTAGCATACTTTACAATGATTGCCGTAACCACGCCCCCAAAAGTTACACCTAAGCCACCGAAAAACAGTAAGGCCACAAAAAAGGAATCTTTTTTCTCAACCGACTGGAGAAGTGCTTCCCAATGATCAAAAGGTGCAAACTGCTTGTAAGTAACCCAGTCGGAATCGATCTTTATCCCGAATGTGATAATGAGAGCGGCCACCGTTAAACCAGCCAAAACACCTAATGTATTCCTAAGAAAGTTCATTTAGTCTTTGTATGCAATCATTGATATTTCTACATCAACATTTTTTGGGAGACAAGATACCTGCACAGTCTCTCTTGCAGGAAACTGATCGTTACTAAAGTACGATGCGTAGATCTCATTCACAACGGCAAAATCATCCATACTTTTAAGAAAGATCGATGATTTTACAGCATTATCAAAACTCATTCCAGCTTCATTCAGGATAGCTTGCAGGTTCTTCATCACCTGATGCGTTTCCTTTTCGATGCCCTCAACCAGTTTTCCGGACTCGGGATCTACAGGAATCTGCCCAGAGATGTATAATGTTCCGTTGACTAAACAAGCTTGTGAATAAGGCCCGATGGCTGCAGGCGCTTCTGACGTATGAATGATCTTTTTCATTAGAAAAATTAAATTTTTACAAAACTATACAAATTTTCATTAAATCCTAAAAAGTACTGTTCGGCTGGGTAAAACTTCTCTCCTTGTATTTCACCGCATCTTTCAGGATATTGGCTTTGATACCGATGAAAAAATCGTAAACTTTATATTGTCCAAACGGAACCCAGTTGAAGGTAATGGTAAAACTACGCTGATCTCTGGAAAATCCTAATCTTGTGTAGCCTAAAACTTTTTTCTCAATATCATAATTGGTGCTTCCGTTGATGTTCCAATACGGCGTCAGTTTTATACTTCCGTCCAGACCAACAGTAGCAACCTTGTTAGCTGTTCTTGTAAGACCTCTTGTATAGGCATAGTTAGCATTCACGTTCAGAGTCCAGGTTGGCTGGTAATGGGAATAATTATCATCATCGAAATAATAATTTTCATTCCTTATCTCTCCTTTCTTTTTATATATCTTGGATAATTCTTCTTTCTTGCCAAAAATAGCCTCACTCATAGGATAAGATAACTGAACATTGAATCCCTGTAAGCTAAAGTGTCCGAAATTCTCTGTTCTCACACCAACATCACTACCATCGGTAAAAACAATTTCATAAGGTTCGATCGTCAGGCTGGAATTGACATTCAGTTTATTATTAAAGAAAGATGATTGTGCATTAACGCTGAAAACTGACCACTTATATTTTTCTGCAGCAAAATTATAGCCTCCGGAGATATTAAGATTTTCAAAGATCTTGACCTTTTTAACGCCGGTAGAGTCGGTTTTGGACTTTACCTTCATTTCAAGATTATTCGCAATGTTGAATCCAATACTTTGTGTAAGACCCGAAGATGGCGCTCCGTAAATTCCGTTATCAAAAATAGAATAAGGTGTCATCTCACCTCTCGCATTAGAATAATTTTTGAAATAGCCCCAACTCCTGTCACCAAAATCAGGGGAATAAGTAAAACTGAAACTCGGGGTTACCATATGACGGATGGCAACAATAGGAGAGTTTTTAGCAAAATTCTTCTGACCATACAAGATTGTCTGCAGACTTGCACTGGTTGAAAATGTTGAATAGCCGGCAATCCCTTTGTTATATTTATCTTCCACAACATTGGTAACAGGATTATAGCTCTTCTCGAGCGTTTTGGTTGTCAAAACGTTATCTGCATTGGCACTCAGCGAGAATGTAAAAAACTTGGCTAACGTTGTATTCGTCGAGATCGAAATATTGTTTTTCGCTCCAGTTTTCAACTCATCCCACATCTCCTTTTTGAAAAGCTTATCTTCTGTTGTTGTCACATAATTACTTAGTGCCAGTCCCGTATTCACATTGATATTTTCCAATAATCCTGTTCTGACACCCGTTTTTGGTTTGAATAGATAGAATTGATTAATCGCCACTGTCATATCCGGCAGTCGCAAGTCTGTAAGCCCTGTTGCAAAATTCTGATTATAAGCTGCACTGGCACTTATCGTCACAGGGAGATTCAGAAATCTTTTGGTAACGTTAACTCTTGACGTTTGAGTCGTGTTAAGAACATTCTGATTAAAAATATAGTTGTTATTAACCGTATTATTATAGAACTTACTGCTGACAATATCCACACTCGCATTGAAGGTAAAATACGGATTAGCCTTAGAATCCTGAGAATGTCGCCAGGCAATCCGGAATGTTTTTGTTTTGGAGTAGTTATCAAGACCTTTTATGCCCCGAACTGTATAACCATAATCCGCGGCAAAGTTCCCGGAATATCTATATTTTTTAAGATAGTTAAGTTCCGGTTTTAGGTTCCAGCTGCCTTTTGTATAGATATCAGACAAAATTTTCAAATCGAAATGATCTCCAATCGGCTGATAATAACCCAATCCATTCAAAAAGAATCCGACATCCTGACGCTCACCAAAACTCGGAATCAAAATCCCGGCAGATCTTTTATCTGAAAAAGGAAGAATGGCGAAAGGCATAATCAGAGGTGTCGGCACCTGTTCTATATACATCTGGATCGGCCCTGTCACAAGCTGTGAGCTGTTTTTACCTTTGATTAATTTGATATTCGGTGCAGACATATGATAATCCGGAAGCGAATCTTTTTTCTTCAGAAAATATTCATCTGTCGTATAAATCGCCTTTCTCATAAAGAAAACCGAGTCATTATATTTTTTAGTTTTCTCCGCAACGATCACACCTTCGCTTTCTTCAGTTCTTGCATTGAAAGCAATGGCCTGTTTGGTCTTATAATTATAGATGACTTCGTTGTACTCGTATTTTTTGCCTCCTTGTGTTGCTACTGCGGGAACAGTAATCCTCCCTTTCTCATCCTGTTCACCTCTTGCATAGATCTTGCCGGTATCCCAATCTATCCTGATGTAATCTGCATCTATCTGCATATCCTGATAAATGATCTGAGCCTTTTTATTAAGAAATGTTTGTTTGTTAGATATGGATGAGCTACTTTTATATTCGGCTTTTGTCTTGACGACATCATCCAGTTGCTCTTTTGGTAAGATTGTATCTTTTTTTACAGATACGGAATCTCTGGATACTTTTAAAGTATCCTGAACACCAGCTTTTTTATCAATATTTTGAGGCACGGTTTGTGATAAAATATTGTTAAAAATTAGGATATTTAAAATTAGTAATATATTTTTGAAAATACTTCGAGCCAATGCAGTCATTCTGAAATTGGGTTCAAAATTAATTAAATTTTAAAGATTAAAATGACTACCCCGATATTTTATAAAAAATTTTTTTTTCTATTAACACTTTTTATTACGTGTAGTAATCTCTTTTCACAGAAAAAATTCACTATAGTTTTAGATGCCGGTCATGGTGGGAGTGACATTGGAGCTAACAGATATTATAGCGACATCGGAGCCGTTCAGGAGAAAAATGTAACGCTGGGCGTTGTTTTGAAACTTGGAAGAATGCTGGAAAAGAACAAGGATTATAAAGTCATTTACACCAGAAAGATTGATGAATATCCTTCCTTAACTTACAGGACAGATCTTGCGAATAGAAGCAAGGCGGATCTGTTCATTTCTGTCCATGTTAATTCTTCTCCGAGTAAAAGTGCAACTGCGCAAGGAACAGAAACATTTGTGCAAGGCCCTAATCAAAACAAAGCTAATCTGGATGTTGCAAAAGCGGAAAATGACGTAATCTTTTTAGACGAAAAAGATAAAGAAAACTTTGCATCATACAATCCAAACTCTCCGGAATCTCTGATTGCACTTAAAATCCAACAAAGCAAATATCTGGAAGCCAGCCTTATTATTGGCGGACTGGTAGAAGAAAATTTTGTAAAAAAAGATAAAAGATTGTCCAGAGGTGTAAAACAAGAGAATCTACACGTCCTGAGAATGAATGCAATGCCATCTATTCTTATAGAAACGGGTTTTGTCAATAACTATGATGACGCTCATTATATTTCCACAGAAGAAGGCCAGCAAGCCATTGCGGAAAGCATCTTCAACGCTATTACAAGTTATAAGAAAATGGTTGACAGAAATGTGAAGGAACCAGAGCCTGAAAAACCTGTTGAGCAGCCATTAAAAAATGATTTCAGGATTCTATTAATGAGCACACCTACCAAATATAATGATGATGACCCTGCTCTTAAAGGACTCAAATACATTTTACCAATCAAGGAAAACGGAGCTTATAAATACTATTACGGAACAACCAACTATGCATCAGTAAGAGATACAAATCTAAAAACAGCAAAAGATGCAGGATTCCGTAATGCTATATCAATCAGCTTTGTTCCGAATCAGGCACTTGGAATAGGCTATTATACAATTGAAGTTTACACCGGAAAAGACAAACTGGATTCAAAATCTGTCATTTTGAAATCACTTCCGGATATTGTTAGAACAAAAGAAAACGGAATATTCTACTATACAAATGGCAAATACAAAACTTTGGAAGACGCCGTCAAAGCTCAAAAGGAGCTTGAAGGGAAAGGAATCACCAACACGGTTATTGAGAAAAAGCTGAAATAGATAAAAACTGTTGCAGAAAAAATATAAAGTCCATACTTTTGCAGACTGAAATATAATGGCCTATTCGTCTAGTGGTTAGGACTCAAGATTTTCTTTCTTGCAACAGCGGTTCGATTCCCCTATAGGCTACTATTGAAAAAAAAAAATGAAAGTTATCGATGATAACTTTCATTTTTTATATCCGGAATCAAAGTCTAAAAAATATCAAAAAAACATTTTGAATTTTAAAAAAAATCTATACTTTTGCAGCGTCTTAAAAGAGGAATGAAGAGTACTATATCTTCATAATCAAAAATGATTCTAAATCATAAATCAGCTCGATCAAGGCAAAATAAATTTTAATTTTTTTTTAAAAAGTTTGCAAATTAAAAAATAGTTTTTATCTTTGCACCCACATTTGAACGATATGGCAAATCATAAATCAGCACTTAAGAGAATCAGACAAAACGAGGTAAGAAGACTTCGTAACAGATACTACCACAAAACTGCTAGAACAGCTTTGAAAGTATTAAGAAATGAAGCGGATAAAACTGTTGCTGCTGAGCAACTTCCAAAAGTAATCTCTTTGTTGGATAAATTAGCTAAGAAAAATATTATCCACAAAAACAAAGCGGCTAACTTAAAAAGTAAATTAACTAAGCACGTTAACAGCTTAGCTTAAATAAGAGTCTGGCCCGTTCGTCTATCGGTTAGGACCTCAGATTTTCATTCTGGTAAGAGGGGTTCGATTCCCCTACGGGCTACTTAAAATACCTTCACTAATTTTCTGGAGGTATTTTTTTTAAAACATTTAGAATCTGTTTATTTATGGGAATAATAGATCTGAAGCAAACATAGAAAATTAACTTGGCCCGTTCGTCTATCGGTTAGGACCTCAGATTTTCATTCTGGTAAGAGGGGTTCGATTCCCCTACGGGCTACTTGAAAAACCTTCAGTCATTCTGAAGGTTTTTTATTTTTATTATATTTGATCATTATTTGAAACTATGACAATCCTAATCATCAACGGACCTAATCTTAACTTACTTGGAACACGTGAACCAGAAATCTACGGCTCTGTTTCTATGGAAGATTATCTGAACGAACTAAGAACAGAATTTAACACTGACGAAATTTTATATTACCAATCCAATATTGAGGGAGAATTAATCAATCGTTTGCAGGAAGATGATTTCGAAGCTGTAGTTATTAATCCAGGTGCTTTTACCCATTATTCTTATGCGATTTCAGATTGCCTTAAGAACATTGGCAAACCTAAAGTTGAAGTTCACATCAGCAATATCTACAAACGTGAAGAATTCCGAAAAAAATCCGTAACCGCGGAAAGTTGTGATGCTGTGATTTCCGGATTTGGGATGAAAGGCTATAAATTAGCAATCCAAAGTTTAAAATAAAAAAGAATCTCACGTGAGATACTTTTTTGTTTATTCTATTTTGACAAAAAACTTACCGACCGGCGTGCCTTCTGCCATATTGCTTTTGGCCAATATCAGCCAGTACTCGCCTTTTTGTTTGGTTTCATATTCTATAGTTTGTCCAAATGGTCCGTCGAAGGTATTGTCCGGCATTCGGATTTGATTGAATCTCAAATTCATTGGCTTTTCTGTTTTGATGTAACCATTGATTTTGGCTTGGTTGAGATTTTCTAATTTTAAAATCAGTTGGTCATCCGGATTTTTGATTTGGAGATTGAGACGAATTGGCATTTTTGATGCGTCGACGGTTACGATATTTTGATTCGATTCTTTTTCGGTCTTCAAAATGGTTGATAGTGAATCCACCGGTTTTTCAATTGTGGTAACAGTATCTACTTTCTGTTCTTTGATTTCCGGTTCTTTTTTACAGGCGACCAAAAACAGTGGAATTAATGCCAAATATTTTAAACTATTTACTTTTTGGTTTTTCGATATTAATTGTTTCATAATATAAAATTTTTGAAAGAAAAGTTTCTTTTTGATAAGACATAATTCTTTCCTGGAGTTTATTTTTCATTTCGAGATTTCCGGTTTTCTCAGCATAGTCCAGCAAAGTTTTCTCATTGTAATTGATGGAAACCAGGTGGTAATTGTCAGCAAAATCCTTTCGCTTGATATTGTTTGCAGTGATAATTCCACCCCAATTGACGTAACTGCAAACCAAAATCAAGCCATAACACGCCCAAAACATTTTGTTGAAAAGAAACGCATTGGTCTTCTTTTTTTGGATTTTAATGAAAGTAAAAATCAATCCGATCAAAGCCATTGCCAGGAAAGCATAAACACCGAGACGTTTGTAAGTCAAACCATAATTGATGATGTATTCTGAATTTTTAAGGGAAGCTGAGATGACCAAAACAGCATTCAGAACAATCCAGATTTTAGCTGAAATCTTAAGTGATTTTGCTTTTTCATCAAAATTAAATCCTTTTTTGAAATAAAATAATATAACGAGAATCGCCATCACAATTGACATTATCACAGCGTTGACACGTTCGTGCGTTTCAGCACTCAAGCTATCGGCCGATTTTGTGATTTCGAAAAACTGTTCGTAATTGTAAGTGACAATGAAAATCAACAGCAAAATATTAAGCGCAGAAAAAGAAATCAGTCCGCTGATCCTTTCGGAATCGATATCCAGGAAGGAAAATGTTGGTTTTTGAATTTTGACTAAGCCAGAAAAATCATCATTCAAATATCTGTTTTGTTTGAAAATAAATCTTTCCACTCCGAAATTCCAGAAAATAAAACCGATATAAAATCCGGCTATTGCCAAGACAATAAAAGTTAAAGGCTGAAACTCAAGCTCAGAATCTTTAAATATATTAGCAAAATGGTCACTCCCAAAAGCGTAAATGAAAAAGAAAATTGTGATAAAAAACGCAGGGATGAGAACAATGGCGATGAGTTTTTTTGCAAAACTTCTCTCTCTGGATTTCTCGTACCATTGCTCTATGTTGAAAACTCTTCCCAAGAATGTGAAGAGATTCAACAATAGAACTTCAATATATAGAAATGGTTTTAGTTTCGGATAAGTTCCTCTGAATCTCAATAAAAAAAGTGAGATGAAAACAGCAACAAACGATATAGCATCACCAAACCAGGCAAAAGCTAGTGATGAGAAAATAGAGGTTACAAAAAGTGTGAGAAATGTTCGGTTCTTGAATTCTGTTTTAGTTTGAATGTAAGTCAGAATGCTCAGGAAAATCCCGAAGATTCCCAGATTGAGCGCAATGTACTCTTTGTAAAAGAGAATGATAACTGCCAAAACTGTGAGGAAGATGAGATGATGTTTTTTCATAATTGAGAAATGTTTTTTTATTTATTTTATTTTTAAACACAATGTTCACAAGGTTTTTGCACAAAGAGCACTATTTTTTTTTTCGTATTTATAAAATTGAAGGCTTTCAGTCGTGCACATTGTGAAGACATTTGTGTTCTTTGTGGTTAAATTTATATCGATTTAAGTGTGAACAATGTAATCTCCGGTCTGCAATTGAACCGGACCTGATAAGAATGTCCGAGGGCGCGATTGATATAAAGCATTCGTCCATCTTCCAAATCGATGATTCCGGAAGTATATTTTCTATTTTTTACAGGCAAAATCAATGGCGGGAGAAAAGGCGGCTTACACTGTCCACCGTGTGTATGTCCGGATAAAATCCAGCCTTTATAATTATTCCAGACATCCAAATCGCAAACATCGGGATTATGGCAAAGAATGAGATTAGCTTCGTCCTGATTAATAGTTTTTGTTAAATTTTCAGGATGAAAATTGTTGCCCCACAATTCTTCAAAACCATAGATATTAAGTCCAGAATAATTCACTTTTTCATCCCGAAGAACTTGGATCTTAGAATTTGTCAATATTTTTGAAACCTCATCCGCAACATATTCTTCTCTCCATTCTGCGCCGTAATCGTGATTGCCAAGAATTGCTACAGTTCCCAGAGTTCCAAGAATTGCTTCTTTCATTACAGTTTTCAATTGTTCAAATTGTTCAGCATTATCTTCCCAACAGACAAAATCGCCGGTGTAAACCACAAAATCAGGTTTGTAAATTTTAGCTTTTTTGAAGGAATCGATCAAATAATTATAATCGAATCTGTTACCAACGTGCAAGTCTGAAATCTGCATCAGGACTTTGTTATGTAGACTTGAAGGTAGATTTTTGATTGGTAAATCTTGTTTGACAAACTCCAACATAAACGGTTCAATTTGCCAACTGTAGAATAACGATAATCCTGCTGTTGCGAGTAATGATTTTTTGATGAATGATTTTCTGGTCATAGGTTTTTATTTTAAACACAAGGTTCACAAGGTTTTTGCACAAAGAGCACTATTTTTTTTTCGTATTTATAAAATTGAAAGCTTTCAATCGTGCACTTTGTGAAGATATTTGTGTTCTTTGTGGTTATTAATTATAAAGTTCTTTGAATTACAAAGTTCATTTTCAAAAAAAAACGGGAGTTATCTTCCCAACAGTTTCTCTAAGTTATTGATATGTTCTTTGAAAGCATCTCTACCCTTTTGTGTGACACGGTAAGATGTTTTTGGCTTTTTGCCTACGAATTCTTTTTTGATTTCTATATATTCAGCTTTTTCGAGAGCGGAACTGTGACTTGCCAGATTTCCATCAGTGGCATTCAGCAGATTTTTCATTTCGGTAAAATCAACCCAGTCGTTGACCATCAGAACGGACATAATGCCTAATCTTACACGGCTTTCGAATTCTTTGTTGAGTTGATTGATGTTTAACATTACTTAAAAATAAATGATAATTGATGAGTGATAATTGATGACATTAAAAAGGTTAATCATACTTTCTATACATCAAAATCCCATAAAAAATATGCAGAAATCCAAAACCTACCGCCCAAAAAATCAATCCCCAACCCAACCAAAATAATGCAATTATTCCTAAAATGACTTCGCAGATTCCAAGATATTTAACATCACTTAAAGTATATCTTTCAGCATTAATCAAACTTAATCCATAAAAAATGAGCATTGACGGCGCAATTAAAGGAAAATAATGATGATACCAAAGCGCAATGCAAAAAAATCCACCCGTAACTAATGGAATTGCAAAGTTGGCTAAGAGTCTTTTGGTAATAGAATCCCAAACTTTAAGGTTTTTCTTTTTACTCTTTCTTGCTGTGAAAATATAACCGCTGGAAATTGCCAAGACCAAAATTACCAAAGCAACAAAGAACAGTTCCTGAGCTAAAGCTGGCGTATAAATGTTTCTTTCTCCATCAAAATAATCAACGCCCTCTCTCTGGAAAATGAAGTAAACATAAATGGAACCCAGAAGCGCAACAATGCCTGCAACAACACCGGACAAGCCACTCAATGAAATAAATCTCGAACTGCGCTCCATCATTTGACGGATATGTGCTAATTCATCTTGGTAATTTTTCGATTCCATAAAAAGAACTTTGAATTACAAAGTTATAATTTATTTTAAAACTCCAAAATAAATTTTGAAGTTTTTACATTTTATTTTCTTATAAAACTTCAAGTTCCGTAACTTTCTTACCTATTTTATAAACCGTACCACGGAAACCTGCTATAACCTCATCATTCTGATTCTTGATTGTAATATCATAAATAGCCGTTTTCCTAGTATCGTTCAAAAGGATACTTTCAGCAGTTAGAACATCGCCATTTTTTGCAGCTTTTGTGAAATTGATATAACAATTGAGCGCCACCGCAGCTTCACCACTATTGTTGGAAGAAAACGCCAACGCCGAATCTGCAAAAGCAAATGTAACGCCGCCGTGAACAGTTCCAAGTCCATTAATCATCTCCGATTTGATTGGCATTTTTATAAGACAGTAATTATCTTTGATTTCGGTCAGTTCAATTCCGAGCCATTGAGAAAACAAATCTTTCTCAAACATATATTCTGCCGTTTCGCGAGCATTCATAAATTATACTTGTGATTGATAAATGATAAAATTTCTTTAATCTCTAAAGTTCTCCGATTCTCAAACATTCAAACTTATTTCCCTTTGTAATTTGGCAAACGTTTCTCGATGAAAGCGGCAACACCTTCCTTGAAATCTTCGGTTTCTGCTGCATCTTGCTGGATAATGGATTCATAGTCCAGTTGTTCGTTCAATGTAAAGTTGTAAGATTTATTAAAAGCTTTTTTGGTCAAATAAAGAGCTGTTGTTGCAGCATGGGAAAGCTGAGTCAAAACTTCCATAGATTTCTCCACAAATTCCGAATCTGCAAAGACATCAGCAACCAGACCAATTTTTTTAGCTTCTGTTGCAGGAACCTTTTTACCCGTGAAAGACAAATAACTTGCTAATTGCCTTCCTACTAATTTGGGTAGATAATATGTCCCGGCAGTATCAGGAATCAAACCGATATTGGCAAAAGCAAAAGAGAAATAAGAGCTTTCTGTCGCCAAAGTAAAATCACATATCGAAGCCAGCATTGCACCTGCTCCAACTGCAGGTCCGTTGACCAAAGCTATTACCGGTTTTTTACACTTAACAATTTCAAGAACCAAGGGATTATAATATTCGATCACAAATCTCTGGATTGTTCTATCATCCTCATCGAAACCCAAAGCTTCCTTCAGGTTCTGACCGGCGCAAAAAGCTTTTCCTTTCCCAGCAATTGCAATACATCTCACATTACCGTCATTGCTGAATTTGTGAACTGCATTCCGCAATTCTCCAAGCATCACTTGGGTAAGACTGTTATAACTTTCGGGCTGGTTCAGGTAAATCAGTTGCAGTTTTCCTTCGAACTGAGCATCTATCTCTATTTGTGAGTACATAGTTTTACTTTTTAAATATTAGCAATTTAATATATTTTATTGAAAGGATTAAATAAAATTCTATTCTCAAAATAACAAAAGCCGATCAGTGATGATCGGCTTTAAAAATTATAATTAATCAAGACTATTTGATGATTAATTTTTGAGTATAATTAGCTTTTGGAGAAGTTACTTTCAATAAGTAAACACCTTTCGTCAAATTAACATTGAATTCATTTGTTGACTCGCCAGTTATTACATTGAAACCTGAGTTGTGAACTACTCTACCATTCATATCATAGATAGTCACATTGGCATTTCCGCCAAGATCTTTGGATTTGATAAAGAAGTTTCCATTTGAAGGATTAGGATAAACTTTAATATTATTAGAATTGAAAGCACTTTCGTTTACCGCCAATGCTTGAGAATCTCTTGTACAAAGCTCTAAAGACCAGCTAGTAATTTTACCAGCAAGATTTCTTACATTATCAGATGCAAATAGGTTCCAAGTACCTTTAGTATCGTTTCCTTTAAAAATATTAAGAGCTTCGTCTGGTTTTACTGTTCCAGAAATTGGAGAAGCGCAGACATAAGCTGAACCTTCATCGCTAAAAGTAGCGTTAATTCCGGAACTTGTACATTTTCTATTCCATAGCCAAGCCGTCTGTCCCAACGGACCTTCTATTCCAACTACAATCTGGCTCGTTCTTGGATGTTCAATAATTGGTTTAACTCTTATTTTTGTAATAACACCGCTATCCGCAACATTGATCGGAACTAATACTTGTGGTGAAGAAATTGGACCGCTTGTAGTTCCCGTCCCATCATTGATATCAACAGCCGGACCTGTATAACTGTAAGTATTACAAACTTCTCCGTTCACGCTGTAATCGATAACAAAACTGGAACTCATTGCAAAATAAATGTTGTTTACAGCTTCAATCATTATATAAGCATTCGCTGTTGTAGATCCTGCAGGAATTGTAACGGTCTCATCACCATCATTTGCAGTATTTGCAGCAATAGTGCTCCAAGTTTTACCTCCGTCTGTTGATAATTTAATATTAACGGTTGTAGTATTTACCGGAGCAACATTGGTATTGGCAACATTCCACTTAACGTTATAAGTATTACCAGATGTAAGCGCATCTCCAAATACTGGTGCTGTTACTACAAATGGTCCAGCTGCAGCACTAACAGTAATTTTCATAGCATCAGTCTGTGTTTGCTGACCATTCGGAGAGTTATCTCTTGCCGTTAATGTAAAATCAAGTGTTCTTGCCACACTGGAAAGAGCTTCCCATCTTGTAGCATTAACACCAGCCAGAACTTTCCCATATTCTGGAAAGTATCTTACAGTTGTTGATTTTGGTGGAAACATTTTGAAATTAGGTCCTCCCGCTTTCGTAGGTGAAGCATAAGAGCCTGTCGTAAACTGAGCAGTTCCTGAAGCAGAATTATTTTGCTCCCAAACATAAGTCATAGGGTCATTTTCTGCATCAGTAACTGTACCTTTCAATACAAAAGGCGTACTGATAGGAATAGTTACATCCGGACCTGCATCTACAACAGGAGGTGTATTAACTATGGGTGTATTAACCGCACATGCTTTATTCGCAAGATTATTTTGAATTTGCTGAATATTTCTATAAGTGAAAAAATCATTAGAATTGAACTGAGTATCATATTGACCCGTGATACCGGTGTAAGCCATAATTGTGTTTCCACTTCCTACCTCCACTTGCACTCCGGATCCTTCTGAACCACTGTAGGTATGTGTATGGTTGGCTCCAACCTGATGCCCCATTTCGTGAGCAACATAATCAATATCAAAAATATCGCTTACTGGAATATAATGTGACGTAAAAGCAGATCCCTTACTGCTGTTGGTACAGATACAACCAATACAGCCTGCATTACCATTTGGACTGTCATAGGCTAAAAGGTGTCCTATATCATAATTGGCAGCCCCTATTGCAGATGTTATTGCAGATTGAACCTGTGAATTATATGATCCGGATGTAGTATAAGGATCTGTTGTTGCATCCAGATAAATGATATCCAAATTATTAGGAATCAAATTAAAGTGAACGGCAAGATCTTTTTCATAGAGAGAGTTGACACGATTCACAGTATTATTGATTGCCGCAAGCACTACAGCTTTCTTTTCTGCATCTGTTGCTGATCCTGCATTAGCTCTTGTAATGTGATATTGTGAATATTCTGCCTGAGCAGACATTGCCAGTCTGAAAGTTTTATACACCTGATTATTAGATTTTCCGGTAGTATGTACATCTGCCTCGTCAGCCATCTCATTCATAGTACTGCATACAAAAGCTTCTTTTTCATCTAATAGTCTGGACGTAGACTCATAAGCAGCATATACATTACTACCTTGTGCATAGGGTTCAATAAAACTTGATCCGCCACTTTTCAGCATTGTTGAGGATACTCCAAGATCAGAAATACTGAATCTTAAATATGCAGTAGGATCTGTAATCCCAATTCCCATGTACGATCTGATATTTGGGAACTGAGCCTGTAACTCTGGTGAGAAGTTAGAATATTCCCATACTTGGAACTTTTGCAGTTGTCCTTTTTCATCAGGCATCAGAATTTCAATACCTTTTTGTCCTGAAAATTTTTGAGGCGCATTTTGCAATTTGGAAATCAAAGCATCTTTATTTAGTGAAAAAAGCTGTTTTTCCTGAAGATTTGCAAACTCTTCTTTTACTTGTTTACCTGTAAAATTACTGACCTTTGACCATTGACTGAATCCCAAAAACGGCAAAGCAAATACAGAGAATAATAGATATTTTTTCATATAATATTATTTTTCTGCAAATTATGAATTTTTAAACGAATTAAATAATTCTGTTACACAAAAAATAGATATAATGTAATATTAATTGCAAAAAAGTCAGAAGAAAACCCCTGACTTCTATAATAATTTAAAATATGAGTTACTTTTTTATCAGCTTATTGGTAAAAGTATTTCCGTTTTCGGTTTTAGTCTGGACAATATAAACTCCATTTTTTAGATGACTGATATTAATTTTAGTATCATTGGAACTAATTGATTTAATAAGACTTCCATTAGTTGAGTAGATATTTGTTGAAACAATCTTAGTTCCACTTAAGCCCTTGAATTCGAAATAATCCTGAGCCGGATTCGGATAGATTCCAATTTTAGAATTGAAATCAGCATCGGAAACATTCAAAATATCACACTCCGCCTGAAGCTCATATAAACCTTCCATATTCACCAGCTGAAACCAGTCGAAATTATTACCTCCCATTGCTACGCTTTCTCCAATTACTCCTTCGCCGGTATCAAAATGACCTGTTGTGGACCAGGCATTGGCATCAGACTTTACTCCGAACCAAATTCTTCCGTCAGACATTGTCCCATTCAAAAGGATCGGATTTGCTAGCTTCACTTTTATTTTTCTTACAACAAATTCATGCAACGGTTCATAGCCAACTTCTTCATAAGACTCGATAGTGCTGTCAGTAATCTGCAGAATCTGTTGGTTCGGAATATTTCTTCTTGGGTCTTCCGGATCTTCCGGAGTGGAAAGAATATTATTATAAAAAACAAAATTGACAAATGTTGGTGGAAATTTACTGGAGAGCGTTACAACGATACTATTGATTTTAATCGTTTGATTAGCTTCGATCGGAATATCAACAGCCGCCTTTTGCCCACCATTTCCGATGATGAAAACACCGTTCTCTTCATCTGTATCATTGACAACAATGGCATTACAGCTTTCTGCTTTTGCAGTTAATTTAGTTTGAGATTTAACTTCTCCGGATAATGATTGGGAAACAGAATTTCCGTAACCTAAATTCTGTGAAAAGGTAAATATCGAGCCTAATGCCGACACAAAAAATACAATTTTCTTCATAATTAATTTTTTAAGATTTAATAAAATACAATGAGATAATCTCATCAACCATAACAATATTTTATCTCATTGGTGAAGTAAATGTATATACTTTAAGAATTAAAAAATAGTAAAACATTTTCGAAATATGATATTTCGAAAAATAAAAACAGATCTTAAATCACTGATAAATAAAAGATTAAATATCCCTATGTTTCTTTTCCGCTTCTCTCAAAAAAGCGGATGGAGAAATCCCTGTGACATTTTTAAAAACCGTTGTAAAAGAACTATGGGAAGAAAACCCGGCTTGTTCTCCCAAATAACTAATTTTATAATTGAGAAATTCCGGACGCTCGTTGATTTGCTTACAGATATAGTTTATCCGAAGCTCGTTGAGATATTGATTGAAGTTTTTCTCTTTATGTTTTTTAATCGTTTCCGAGAGATAGGTCGGATTGGTTTTGAACATCACCGCCAGACTTGCAACCGTCAGTTTTGAATTGGTAAATTTCGCCGACTCTTCAAACTTATCTAATTTTTCTAAAATATTGGACTCAGCAGAACTTGGAATCGAGAAAGTTGGTTTTTCTTTTTGCTCAATTTCCGGTTGAATAATTTCTTTCGATTCTGGAGTTTCTTTTACTTCTTGTTTCTCAAGATTGGTGATGAAGTTTTGATAAAGAATTTTTTCTTTCCTTCTTTTCTGATTGATATAAAAAATACTCATTCCTCCAATCAAAACCAATAAACCACAACCAAAAATCAGAAGTTGATTATAGCCTTCTTTATCAGAAATTTTCTCCAGCAGATTTTTTTGTTCTTCTGAAACGGCTGTATTAATAGCATTAAGATTATTCTTTTTAACATCCGGCTCCAGGTCCAAAAGTTTCTCAGAGTACTCAATATATTTATCGTGACTATTCAAGGCTTTGTAAGAAGCAATCAGTTTTTTGTACATATCAGCTTTTAACCGGTTATCTTTAAAAGCATCTTCTTTCAGAACTGTTTCCAAAGAATCTATTGCTCTTTGATGCTCATTTTTAGCAGCATAAACTTTAGCTAAATTGTTATAAATAAAATATTTAAGTTCTTTATTTTCATTATCACGAATTGCCAAAGCTTTATTCAGAAAATACTCAGCGGAATCATTTTGCTTCAGATAAGCATAAGAAACACCGATATTATAAAATGCTCTGCGATACTGGAAAATATCCTTTTTGTTGAAAGTTCCATTCATCTGCAAAAATTTAAGAGCTTGCTGATAATCTTTCTTCGCTTCTGTAAAATTTTCTTGATCTGCTTTTAAATTGCCATATTCAATAAACAAACGTGCTGTGAGAAAATTCTTTTCATAACCATTTGGAAAATGATCCAGTTCGTGCTTCGACAAATCGAGATAAGGCTTTATTTTTTCAGGAAAGTTGAGAAACGAATATTGATTAGCAATTGACCCGTAGATTTTTGCTTTAAGCTTTGGATTGTCTAATTTCTCAGCAATTTCTTTGGCTTTGAAAAGCATTTCAGTTGACTTTGCAAAATCAGGTTTTCCGATTTTCAGATAAGCATCTGCCATTTTCATCCGAACTTCATACTTCTCTTCGTCAGAAATCGGTTGTTCCAATTTTTTAAGACTTTGTCTAATGATTTGCTCAGACGAAATTTTACTTTTATCCAAAGTCTCAGCACCAGACAGGTCTTCCTGATTTTGCTTTTGGCCAAAACAAAATGGAGTCGTAAAAACTAAAAAGAAAATTAAGATAAGACGATTCAAGTCCAGATTTTATTCACTCAAATTTATAAAATAAAAATCCCGAATTAAAATAATGATGAATGTTTTCAAAAACCTGTTACAAATTGACAATTATTTTTAATCTAAATTCTAAACTTTCGGAAATTTTGTCTCTTTAAATTAATGCAAAATTAAACAATTCGGAAATTTTGTCCTTAATTTTTAAAAATTCATCAATAGAACACTTTTTGTGATTAAGGTTTCAGAATTAAATGATTGATGAAGCATTAAGATTAGAATTAGCAACTTTGATCTTAATGTTTTTTGACAAAACAAAAATCATTGTTTTCAAATTGATAATTGTATAAATTTTGTATTAATCAATCAACTATAAACCAACAACAATCAACTAAAATATTATGAACTTAAACCAATATACTGTAAAATCACAAGAGGCCATCCAGGCTGCACAACAAGTGGCGATGGAATTTGGCAATCAGCAGATTGAACCTCAACATCTCCTTGAAGGAATTTTCCAGGTGGATGAAAATATATCGCCTTTCTTATTGAAAAAATCTGAAGCAGACGCTGCTTTGGTACGAGAGCGCAACCGCGAAAATTTAGAAAAGCTTCCCAAAGTACAGGGAGGAAATATTTATCTTTCACAATCGGCAAACAAAGTATTGCTTGATGCACCCAACATCGCTAAAAAAATGGGCGATGAATATGTAACGATCGAACATTTATGGCTTTCTCTTTTGGAAACAAATTCAGAAGTTTCGAAAATGCTTAAAGATATGGGCGTTACCAAAAAACTTTTGGAAGGCGGAATTAAAGAATTAAGAAAAGGCTCAAAAGCAACTTCTGCAAGTTCGGAAGAAACTTATCAGTCCTTAAATAAATATGCTAAAAACTTCAATGAATTAGCAGCAGAAGGGAAACTTGACCCTGTAATCGGGCGTGATGAAGAGATCAGGAGAGTTTTGCAGATCCTTTCAAGAAGAACTAAAAACAATCCGATTCTGATTGGTGAACCCGGTGTTGGTAAAACTGCGATCGCTGAAGGAATCGCCCACAGAATTATCAGCGGCGACGTTCCTGAAAACCTTATGGATAAGACTTTATATTCATTGGATATGGGAGCTTTGATCGCCGGCGCCAAATACAAAGGTGAATTTGAAGAGCGTTTAAAATCGGTAGTTAATGAAGTTATTAAATCTGACGGCCAGATTATTCTTTTCATCGACGAGATCCATACTTTGGTAGGAGCCGGAGGCGGTGAAGGCGCGATGGATGCCGCAAATATTTTAAAACCAGCTTTGGCAAGAGGTGAATTAAGAGCCATCGGTGCAACGACTTTAAACGAATATCAAAAATATTTCGAAAAAGATAAAGCATTGGAAAGACGTTTCCAGAAAGTGATGGTAGAAGAACCCGATACAGAATCAGCAATTTCCATTCTTCGAGGAATTAAAGATAAATACGAGGCGCATCATAAAGTAAGAATCAAAGATGAAGCGATTATTGCTGCCGTAGAAATGTCTCAGCGATATATTTCCGACCGATTTTTACCGGATAAAGCGATCGACTTGATTGATGAAGCTTCTGCGAAATTAAGAATGGAAATCAATTCAAAACCTGAAGAGCTGGATGTTTTAGACAGAAAACTGATGCAGATGGAAATTGAATTGGCGGCGATTTCAAGAGAAGGAAATCAGACGAAAATCGATCATTTAAAAGAAGATATTTCGAAAATTTCTGAGCAGAGAAATGAAATCAATGCAAAATGGCTGAAAGAAAAACAAAAATCTGAGGACTTAACCCAGATCAAAAAAGATATAGAATCTCTGAAATTAGAAGCAGAAAGAGCTTCCAGAGCAGGAGATTATGCAAAAGTAGCGGAAATCCAGTATGGCAAACTTCGTGAAAAGGAAGAAGAGCTTTCTAAGGTAGAACTTGAAATGCAAAACCATCAGAATGAACTAATTAAGGAAGAAGTAACTTCTGAAAACATTTCTGAGGTGATCGCAAAATGGACAGGAATTCCGGTTACAAAGCTCCTTCAATCTGAAAGAGAGAAATTATTAAATCTTGAAACTGAACTTCATCACAGAGTTGTAGGACAGGATGAAGCGATTCAGGCGGTTGCGGATGCGATCAGAAGAAACAGAGCTGGATTAAGTGATGATAAAAAACCAATCGGTTCATTCTTATTCTTAGGAACAACCGGAGTCGGAAAAACCGAGCTGGCAAAAGCATTGGCAGAGTTTTTATTCGATGATGAGAACAATATGACGAGAATTGATATGAGCGAATATCAGGAACGTCACAGTGTTTCGAGATTGGTGGGTGCGCCTCCGGGATATGTGGGTTATGATGAAGGCGGTCAGTTGACCGAAGCAGTAAGAAGAAGACCTTATTCTGTGGTGCTTTTAGATGAAATTGAAAAAGCGCATCCTGACGTTTTCAATACTTTATTACAGGTTTTGGATGACGGAAGATTGACGGATAATAAAGGTAGAGTGGTAAATTTCAAAAACTCGATTATCATTATGACTTCGAATTTAGGTTCACACCTGATTCAGGAGAATTTTGAGAATATCACCGATGAAAATCAGGATGAAATTGTTGACAAAACAAAAGATGAAGTTTTCGATTTATTGAAACAGACATTGCGTCCGGAATTCCTGAACAGAATTGATGAGGTTGTATTATTCCAACCTTTAAGAAAAAAAGAGATCGGAAAAATTGTAACCTATCAGTTGAGAGGATTCAATGATATGTTAGCAAAACGAAATATCATCATGACTGCAACTCAGGATGCCGTAGATTACCTGATGAATAAAGGATATGATCCAGCTTTCGGAGCAAGACCATTAAAAAGAGTAATCCAACAGGAAGTCTTGAATAAATTATCAAGAGAGATTTTGGCCGGGAATGTAAATGACGGCGACAGAATCACTTTGGATTATTTCGAAGAAACAGGTTTGGTTTTCAGACCGGTGGAATAAGAGTTAAATTTTTTCTTCATATTAAATACTATTTTAAACAAGAAAACCTCAGCTACTTTGGCTGAGGTTTTTGATTATTCCAAAGAAATCACCTTATCCAAATCCAGTAAAAGATAATTAATATTCTGATTAATGGTTCTCGTTGCAGACTGCATCTGATTCAGCATCGATGCGCGATTGTGCAAATCTGACGAACGGTAAAGTCCGCCGTTTCCGAAATTCACCGATCGATTCGCCGCATTTTCATCGCTGTCAAACTGGTACTGAATCCATCTTTGCTTCATATTCTCTATGATAGAATGTTGGCGGTTTCCTGTAAATTTTTTCTCGGTGTACATATACCAGATGAACGGGGGAAAATTTTTAGACTGTAATTTTTGTTCCCAAATGTCACGCAGAAGATTCCGCTCATGAATGAATTCCACTTTTTTGCCCTTCGGATTAAAAGTTGCCAAACCCAGCCCAGCTCCCAACAAACCACCACCGATATTCACAGCATTTTCCACACCATTGTCTTTGATAACACCGCCTGCAACAGAGGTTACTGCGCCGGTAATAATTGAGAAAAGAATCAATCTATTATTTCGGTTGCTGTTAATATTGTCTACATAATTGGCCATTTGTGCAACCCTTTCACCTTCGCAGTCAAATTCTGCAGCAACAGCATCCAACTCAGTCAGTGCAATACTGATTTTACTATTGATTTTTGTTTTCAGCTGAACCACTCTTAATTGAGATTTTAGAGTCGAATCTTTTTTCAATTCAATAATTTTCTCTGCTTCATCAATACTTTCCAGAGCATTCAAGATCAAAATGCTTTGGTCAGAAAAATATTGCTTGAGTTTCTGATTGGCATTAACAATAGAGTCAGAATTATAGGAAGGAACTTTCTGGGAATAATTGTACTGCAAAGGCGCTTTACAATAACTATCTTTCAGTGTCAGAATATTCTGCTGAATAGTTTTATTCTTCTGCGAAACACAAGACGAAAAGAAAAGCAAAATCAATAAAAGACCAATTTTTTTCATTCGAAATCAATTCACTTAAACTAAAATTAAAGCATTTTCAAATTATCATCCGGAGTATAATCCATAAAAATACCTCCATTCAGGCCAATGGATTTAATTTTCCTTTTCGTTGGGATCGTCAGATTTACCGACTTTTGATTTTTCTCCCAAACTGCTGGTGTAAAATGAACTTTCTCCAGAGAATTATCTTCATAATTCAAAACTACATCAAACGGAATCGCAAAGCCACCAACATTATCCACGGTTAAAATCGTCTGATTCTCTTTCTGAGAAAAGAAACTGATTTTCAAATCAATATAATTATTCGTGTAAAACCAATTGTTGAAAAACCAATTCAGATTCTTCCCGGAACCAGTATTCATAGAATTAAAATAATCCCATGGAATCGGATGCTTCCCGTGCCAGTTGTCCATATAATGATGAAGTGCTTTTTTGAACAATTCATCACCCAAATAATCCTTCAGAGCCAAATAACTCAACGCCGGTTTCACATACGCATTATTCCCATAACCTGCACCAGAAAGTTGAGAACTTAGCATAATAATCGGTTGATCTTGTTCCGTAGAAGCATCATTAATCCAACGCTTCACTCGGAAGTTTTTCATAAATTGATCTGCAGCTTCTTTTCCGTTTTCATCTATGCCAATCAGATATTCCAGCATAGTTGCCCATCCCTCGTCCATATAAGCATATCGTGTTTCATTGATGCCCATATAGAAAGGAAAGTAAGTGTGCGCAATCTCGTGGTCAGCAGTCAGTCTCGCATCCCGCAGATCATCAGGAATACTCGTATCGTTTATCATCATCGGATATTCCATATCAGCGTAACCCTGGATAGCAGTCATCACTGGAAACGGATATTCAACACCTGGCCAATTGTCTGTAAACCATTTCAGGTTGTAACGCATCCATTCCGTATATTGTTCAAAATCTTTAGCACCGGCATTGTAAGCAGACTGCACACTAGCCCTTTTGGTTTTTAACTGGACACTTGATGCATCCCAAACATAATGATTGCTTAGCGCAAAACAAAAATCAACAATATGATCAGCTCTGAATTTCCAGATATTCCAATCATTCTGTTTCGTCACTTTCCCTGATTTCATTTCTTCGGCATTCGCAATATGAATGATTTTATCCGATTTTAACGATTCTTTGAAACGTTTAAGATATTCCGGCTGAAGTACCTCATCAGGATTCAGGAAATCTCCCGTTGACCAAACCACAAAATTCTTCGGTGCAGAAATCGAAAAAGAATAATCATTAAAATCATTATAAAACTCCTGTCTGCCGTTATGCTGCAACATATCCCAACCGTTGTAATCATCATAAACCGAAACTCTCGGGAAAGAATAGGCGACATAAAAAGTTTCGGGATCAATTTGTCCCTCTCTTCCACTTTCTTTCGCCAACGGATATTCCCATTCGATTTTGATTTCGGTTTGGGATTTTGAAGCTAATGGTTTGGTCAGTTTCACAGCCTCCGCTGTTGACCAGTCATCACTATTAATGTTGTATTTTTCACTGTTGATAAAGAAGGATTTGATTTTAAGCCCATCCGTTAAAGCATCTTTTGGAGTATATCCAGCTCTCCCCGATTGTGGTTTATTGACATTATTCACAAAACGAATCGCTAAAACCTTTAGCTCATCCGGACTATTATTAGAATACTGAATCGTTTCGGAACCGGAAACAATCTTTGTTTTGGCATCCACTTTTACGTTCACATTATAAACTCCTTTGTTTTGCCAGTAGTTTTTCCCTGGTTTTCCAGACATATCACGTGTTCCGTCAGCATAAGCTTTTTTGATATTTCTCGGCATATACAATTCCTGAGCTGCAGCCGTTGTTCCAATCAGCAACAATACTAATAATAGTTTATTCATTTTTCAAATTTTAAATACCAAAAATAAAACTTTTATACCAGAAAGAATTTTCACCAATCGATAAGCGATATAATTCTTATTATTTCTGGGATAAAATCAATTTAAACAAACGATTAATTAAATAATATTCAACACATACTAATAATTGTTAAATATTTTATAAATTAAAATACATTTAAATGAAAAAAATATATACATTTGATAAAAATTTTAAAAATATAATCTTATGAAGAAAACTTTTTTTTACATCACTGCTGCATTAATTCTTACTGCTTGTAATCAAAGTTCAGAAACAGAAACCTTGGTTGGCGAAAACTCTACCACAAATGTTTCCGCCAGACGTGCTTGTCCTTCCGAAGAAATCAGAGCAGAGTTATTAAAAAACGATGCTGCTGCCAGACAGCGTTATAATAACATCGAAGCAGGAATCCATGACTTCATCACCAGCGGAAAAGTGTTATCGGACGGAACTGTTGATATTCCCGTTGTAGTCAATGTACTGTATAAAACTTCTGCTGAAAATATTTCTGATGCCAGAATTGCAGAACAAATTGCTATTCTTAATGCTGATTTTAGCGGAACCAACACAGATGCTTCTAAAATCCCAACTGAATTTTCCGGTGTTAAAGCCGGTGATACGCAGGTAAGATTTCACCTAATTAAAACCGTAAGAAAAGCTACAACTAAAACAAAATGGGGAACCAATGACGCCATGAAAAAATCTTCTACAGGCGGAATTGATGCAACAAGCCCAGGCAGCTACTTCAATCTTTGGGTTGTTGGGAATATGGGAGGAATTCTTGGTTATGCTACTTTTCCGGAATCTGCAGGACTTTGGAATGATGGTGTAGTAATTGCGGCTCCTTATTTTGGTAAAACAGGGGCAACTGCACCTTATAACTTAGGAAGGACAGCCACTCACGAAGTCGGACATTATCTTAACCTGAGACATATATGGGGAGATGCATCTTGTGGAAATGATCTGGTAGCAGATACGCCAACTCAAACAGGAGCTAATTACGGAAAACCTACTTACCCTTTATACAATACTTGTAGCGGAACTTCCAGATCTGTTATGTTTATGAACTATATGGATTATGTGGATGACGCTGCAATGTTTATGTTCTCTGCAGGGCAAAAAGCCAGAACTCAATCTGTGCTTACATCCACAGGCGCAAGATCTGGTCTAAGAGTTTATTAACTAACTATTTAATTATTTACAGCTGTTTTTGCAGATTGCGAAAACGGCTTTTTTGTTTTAAATATTATTAATATTGAAATTAAATATTATTTTTACGATATTAATTTCTCAAAAAGAGACAAAAAGCTTTCTAATGAAAAAACATTTCCTTTCCTTCCTGTTTCTGATCTTCGCGATTAGCATTTCTGCACAAAAAAGCATAGAGCAAAAAGTCAATGAACTGATTTCCAAAATGACTCTGGAAGAAAAAGCAGGTCAACTGGTTCAATATAGCGGTTTCGAATATGCAACCGGACCACAGAACTCTAATTCCAAAAAAGTTTTAGAAGAAATAAAGCAAGGAAAAGTCGGCTCTATGCTGAATGTGACCGGAGCAGAAGAAACAAGAGCTTTTCAAAAATTAGCATTAGAATCAAGACTGAAAATTCCATTGCTTTTCGGACAAGATGTGATTCATGGATTCAGAACAACTTTTCCTATCAATCTTGGCCAGGCAGCAAGCTGGGATTTGGAAATGATAGAAAAATCTGAAAGGATCGCAGCAATAGAAGCATCTGCTTATGGCATCCAATGGACATTTGCACCAATGGTGGATATTGCAAGAGACCCAAGATGGGGACGTGTAATGGAAGGCTCCGGTGAAGATACTTACCTCGGAACAAAAATCGGATTGGCAAGAATTAAAGGTTTCCAAGGTAAAGGTTTAGGAAATATTGATGCGATAATGGCTTGTGCAAAACATTTTGCGGCTTATGGTGCTGCTGTTGGCGGAAGAGATTACAATTCTGTGGATATGAGTTTGAGACAACTCAACGAAACTTATTTGCCGCCTTTCAAAGCAGCTGCTGAGGCTGGCGTTGCAACCTTTATGAATTCATTTAATGACATTAATGGTATTCCTGCAACGGCTAACAAATATATTTTACGAGATTTATTAAAAGGGAAATGGAACTTCAAAGGTTTTGTGGTTTCCGATTGGGGAAGTATCGGCGAAATGATAAAGCACGGCTATGCCAAAGACAATGCTGAAGCCGGAGAAAAAGCCATTCTTGCAGGAAGTGATATGGATATGGAAAGCCGAATCTATATGGAACAACTTCCAAAACTCGTAAAAGAAGGAAAAGTGGACATCAAGTTCGTGGATGATGCCGTAAGAAGAATTTTGATTAAAAAATTTGAATTAGGATTGTTTGATGATCCTTACAGATTTTCAAATAACGACAGGCAAAAACAACAAACCAACAATCTTGAGAACAGAAAATTCGGGAGAGAGTTTGGAGCAAAAAGTGTGGTTCTATTAAAGAACGAGAAGAAAATCCTTCCGCTTTCAAAATCTACAAAAACTGTTGCATTGATTGGTCCTTTCGGAAAAGAAGCGGTTGCGATGCACGGATTCTGGTCGGTTCCTTTCAAAGATGATGCACAAAGAATCGTGACTCAATTTGACGGAATTAAGAATCAATTAGATAAAAATTCAACTTTACTTTACGCCAAAGGCTGTAATGAAAATGACCAAGACAAATCTATGTTTGCAGAAGCCATCGAAACAGCTAAAAAAGCCGATGTTGTGATAATGACGCTTGGCGAAGGACATGCAATGAGTGGTGAAGCGAAAAGCCGAAGCAATATTCATTTTTCTGGTGTTCAGGAAGAATTACTAAAAGAAATTGCTAAAACAGGAAAACCAATCGTTCTTTTGATTAATGCAGGAAGACCTTTGGTTTTTGACTGGGCGGCGGATAATATTTCGACAATCGTTTACAGTTGGTGGTTAGGAACAGAAGCCGGAAATTCTATCGCCGATATCCTATTCGGAAATGTAAATCCTGGTGGAAAACTGCCAATGACATTCCCTAGAACAGAAGGTCAAATCCCTGTTTATTACAACCATTACAATACAGGAAGGCCTGCTGAAAAATCCACTGAAAGAAATTATGTCTCGGCTTATATCGATTTGGACAACGACCCGAAATTCCCTTTTGGTTTTGGATTGAGTTATACGGATTTTAAATATTCTAATTTCAATCTGAGTTCTGAAAATCTTAAAGGTGACCAAACTTTAACCATCAATGTTAATGTTGCCAACACAGGCAATTTTGATGGTGAAGAAGTCGTTCAGCTTTACATTCGTGACCTATTTGGAAAAGTAGTTCGTCCAATCAAAGAACTGAAAGGTTTCCAAAAAATATTCCTGAAGAAAGGTGAAAATAAAACCGTTACTTTCAAATTGACGCCGGAAGATTTGAAATTCTACGATGACGAACTGAATTACGATTGGGAAGCCGGCGATTTCGAAATAATGGTCGGAACTAATTCCAGTGATGTGATGACTAAGAAGATTGTTTGGAATAAATAGAAGAATACTGAAACACTTCGATTCCGCTTAGTGTGACAGACGTATAAAACAATCGAATTGAAACATTGTCAGTCTGAGCGGAGTCGAAGACTTTAACAACTATACAAAAAATCCTCTTTCACAAGAGGATTTTTGCTTTTCTATTTCTTAAACTTAATCTCTGCCAAGATCGGAAAATGGTCAGATGGATATAGCAAATTTTCTCGCCTGTCATTGATGGTTCTGTTGGACAACACATCAAAACCTTTCACAAAAATATAATCTATTCTCTCTTTCGGAACAGTGTTGACATCAAACGCTGTAAACGTTCCTTTTGGTCCATAATGTGGCATTTTCGAGTGGTAATAAGCATTATCCAAAGACTTCGAAATAATTTTTATTGGTTCAGAATCATCTGTTAAATTAAAATCTCCAGTTAAAGTTAATGGCAGATTTTTCGGGTTGAGTTCTTTGATTTTTTCAAGAATCAGTTTTGCAGAATTCACCCTAGCAACATCGCCAACGTGGTCAAAATGCAGGTTCATCGCAAGGAATTGCTTACCTGTTTTCTTGATTTTAAAAAATGCATAAGTACAAACTCTATTGTACGCCGCGTCCCAGCCTTTGGAAGGTTTTTCCGGCGTTTCGCTCAACCAAAATGTTCCGGATTTAGTGACTTCCAGTTTAGTTTTATCATAGAAAATTGCAGAATATTCACCTTGATTTTTACCATCATCTCTTCCAACGCCCACGTAATCATAATCTTTCAGGCTGGTTTTGATGTCCGTCATTTGCTGAGGAACCGCTTCCTGAACACCGAAATAATCCGGATGGTAATATGACATCAATGCCAAAGCATCGTTTTTTCTATTGTCCCAAGAATTTTCCTTGTCACTTTCCAAAGACAGCCGGATGTTGTAAGTCATCACTTTCAAATCCTGGGAAAAGAAAAGGTTAGACGACAATAATAATCCGAAAAATAATTTTTTCATTTTAAATTTTTTTATAATTGAATTGATTTTAAATCTATAAAATACCTTTTAGTCTTACGTGCTGGAGGAGCATAATCGTTTTTGCATCTTTGATTTCGCCCAAGTCAATCATTTCAAGCGCTTTATTGATATCGAGTTCAAGAACTTCTATTTCTTCCTGTTCTTCTTCTAATCCGCCTCCATCATTGATTTTCATCGATTTGGAATATTCCGCGATGAAAAAATAAAGAATTTCCGTTACCGAACCCGGCGACATATAAACCTCAAACACTTTTTTGACATCCGAAATCTCATAACCCAATTCCTCTTCCGTTTCCCTTTTGATACAGTCTTCCGGGTTATCTTTGTCCAAAAGTCCGGCGCAAGCTTCTATCATCATTCCGTCTTCGTTGCCATTGATGTAAGTTGGTAAACGAAATTGTTTCGTCAGAATTACGGTTGTTGATTCTTTGTTATAAAGTAAAATTGTCGCACCATTTCCTCGGTCATAAGCTTCTCTGCTTTGGGTTTCCAGCGTTCCGTTATTCTTCTGATACTCAAAAGTGACTTTGTTAAGCATGTACCAATTATCGGATAAGATTTCTGTTTTTAAAATCTTGACTTTGTTGTTATTCATTTTTTAGAATCTATTATCTATTCGTCTATTATCTAAAGTCTAAGCTTTATAATCCTCAAAATTCTGAATTCCATTAAGAAAATCTTTGACAGGCATTCTTTTCTTGCCTTGAATCTGAACGTCTTCCGGATAATAGATTCCGTCTTTTGTATAGAATTTGAACTCGTTCTTAGAAATATCAAAATCTCCGGCTTCTTTCGAATGAGAAGTTAATTCAAAATGTCCTTTGAAGATTTTCAGTGATTTTTCTTCGTCTCCGATTTTTAAAATGGTGAAAGCCGTTGGATAAGGCGACATTCCTCTCACGAAGTTATGAACCGTTTCAGAACTTTGATTCCAATCGATTTTTAGATTTTCTTTAAAGATTTTGTAAGCTGTTTTTGGATTTTCTTTTTCTGGCTGAGGTTTTTCCTTTATGGAATTTTCAGCCAATCCATTCAAAGTTTCAATAATTAAATCAGCTCCGATTACCATTAATTTATCGTGCAAAGTTCCGGCATTGTCTTCCGGTAAAATTTCGGTTTCGGTCTGAAGCAGAATATTACCTTCATCTATTTTTTCATTGATGAAAAACGTTGTCACGCCAGATTTGGTTTCCCCATTAATGACGGCATAATTAATTGGTGCCGCGCCACGATAATCCGGCAGCAACGAACCGTGCAGATTGAATGTCCCCAATTTCGGAATCGAAAACAAAACCTGAGGCATCATTCTGAAAGCTACCACTACAAAAACATCTGCGTTTAGGTTTCGGATGGATTCTAAGAATTCAGGATTTCGAAGCTTTTCCGGCTGGAAAAGGTTGAGATTATTTTCTTCTGCAAAAACTTTCACCGGCGAAGGTGTGAGTTTCATTCCTCTTCCACTTGCTTTGTCAGCCGCTGTTACAACACCGACAACCTTGTGATGAGATTTGAATATCGCTTCCAAAGAAGCTTTTGCAAAATCGGGAGTTCCGAAAAAAACGACATTAAGAGATTTCGTCTGCATTGATTTTTATAATTGATGATTTATTAAAACTGAATATTTGTATATTTTTCTCAACAACAAAAGTCACATAAGATTTCATTCACTACTCTTTTTTAAAGAAGAAAAAAGCAATAATTATTTCTTTTTACTCTTAATAGAATTTTATTTAATAATTTTCTTTTGTAACTTTTGTGGTTATTATTTAATGCTTCAACTATTTAACATATAAGTTTTATAGTTCAACATTTTGACTTTTCCAATGTCCAAAAGGAAAATCAAGGTTTCTGAAATAGATTCTTTAGAGTAAAAATTGAGATTAGCAGCCATCTCTTCCAAAGACATTGGTCGGTTCGACAATTGCTGAGAGATATCGGAAGATAAGGTTCTCTTGGAGTTGGTTCTCTTTCTGCAAACCGAACATTTACCGCAATTTTCTGCATCTCGTTCTCCAAAATAGCTGAGAATCAATTTCATTTTACAGAAATCAGAATCCTGGATATAGAATTTGTTCTCTTCCCATTTTCTGAGTTTATTTTTCTGAATATTATGGAAAAGCGACCAGTATTCTCCGAACAAATGCCGGTCATTCCGTGGTTTCAAAAACTTTATGGAATGAAGACTTCCATCGATATATTCCAGATGTCCCGTTTTCTGTAATTGCAATAGTTTTTGTTTGAAATTCTGAAGATCCATTCCATTTTTTTTGCAAAATGCTGCATCACTGAAATGCACTTTGTGAATCGACAATCCGGGCAAATTTCTAAACAACAATTCCATAAAATAAGCATCGCTTGGTGGTAATTGCTCCAATTCATCTGACTGAACAAAACTCTGAATCGTGGAGGCAGAGATATTATTTTTATAATAAATTAATTCCTGATTGTTCAAAAATGTCAAAATATTTTTGATTTTCGCAGTGGACAATTTCGTCAAATTCTTGATTTTGTTAAGGTCAAGCTGAAAGGTTTTTTCCGGCCAATCGCTATCTCCAATTTGAAAAATTGAATAGAGATAAGTCAATATTTTTTCATATTCCGTTTTGTTAGGAATCTGATTTTTGAAAGTATTATCGATGTTCGTTAATTCCTGTTCGTTCCAAAGCAGTAGCGCTAACGCTTCTTCTCCGTTTCGTCCGGCTCGGCCAATTTCCTGGTAATAATTTTCAATCGTGGAAGAAGGCGACAAATGAATTACAAATCGCACATTGTCTTTGTCAATTCCCATCCCGAAAGCGTTGGTGGAGATCAAAACATGAAATTGGCTGCTAATCCATTTTTTCTGAAGTTTTTCTTTTTCACTTGAAGATAATCCGGCATGAAAAAAATCTGCGTTTTGGAATTTGTTATTTTTAAGGTAATAAGTTAATTCCTCCGCTTCTCTTCTGGTTCTTGTATAGATAATTCCGGAAGAGAGATTTTGTCTAAGGAATTCTAAGATCCTGTTATACTTATTGGAGGTATTTTCAACAATAATATTGAGATTATCTCTTTTGAAACTTTGCTTGTAAACATGAGGTTGATGAAGGCCTAATTTGCTTATAATCTCCTCGACAACATGATTGGTTGCAGTAGCTGTCAAGGCAAGACAAGGAACATTCTTGAATTCTTGCCGAAACTTTTTGATGTTCTGGTAACTTGGACGAAAATCCGAACCCCATTCTGAGATACAATGTGCTTCATCCACCGCAATGAATGAAACCTCAATCTCCTGAATATTTCTTAAGAATAATTGATTTTGTAATCTTTCCGGTGAGATATAAAGAATTTTTATTAATCCTTCTTTGCATCTATTGTAAACAGATTCTTCTTCAAATTCGTCTAATTCTGAGCTTAACAATTCTGCTTCGATTCCTACAGATTGCAAAGCATCGATTTGGTCTCTCATCAATGCTAAAAGTGGAGAAACAACCAGACAAGTTCCTTCCAAAACAAGGGCAGGCAATTGATAACAAAGTGACTTTCCACCACCTGTCGGCAACAATGCTAATGTATCTCTACCATTAACAATAGAAAGAATAATGTTTTTCTGAGAAGAACGAAACTCATCAAACCCCCAAAATTGTTTGAGTGTTTTATGAATTAATCTGTCTTGTGATTCTGTGGAAGAAAGCATTTGTAAATTTAATCAATTCCTGAAAATAAAAAAACCGCATTTACTGCGGTTTTCATAATATTGATTTTATATTTTATTTAGCTTCAAAATAAACTCTTCTGTTCGCTCTGTTTTTCCATTCAGGGCATTTTTCAGCAGGATCACATTCCGGATAAAGAAGATTTTTTTCTCCTCTACCAAGTGCCTCAAGTTTACTTTTATCCGCACCATTTTGTATCAGATAATTTTTAACATTCTTAGCTCTTCTTTCTGAAAGACCTTGATTATACTTTTCTGTGCCTCTTGTATCTGTACCTCCAATAACCTTAAAGCTGGAATTAGATGCATTAATATAACTGATAGCCTGTGCCAGAATTGGAGAATTAGAAGGCAAAATCCTATCAGAATCCAAATCGAATTCAATACCTTTTATCATTCTGTCTTCATCCGTAACAATACCTGTAGTCGAGTTTGAAGGGTAAGGACAACCTTGATTTTCTACTGGTCCTGGAACCGTTACACACTTATCATAAAGATCAATTACTCCATCCAAATCAACATCTAAAGCAACACCAGCTCCATCAACTCTTGCTCCAGCCGGTGTATCCAATTGTCTGTCCCAATCATCACAAACACCGTCATTATCAACATCTCCTTTTTTGCAAACTTCGATATCCTGAGTTTTATCGTTAAGAACATCTAACTTATAGTAAATCTCCTGAAGTGGATCATGCCACATCAAATGAGATTCGTGCTTACCAAGTTTGAAAGTAACTCCTAAAGTAGTATTAAAGAAATTATCCGATACTTGATCTTCGATTAGATTATAGCCATTCTGTCCAACTCCAGCCCCATCAAACTCATCGTCACCAGTTACAACATACATCACTCTACCTTCTATATCAATTCTGTTATTGACTTTGAATTTGAGTCCAGCTCCGGCTTGTCCAAATAATGAACCTAATTTAAATGGTTTCTTTTCAAAATTTAAAACCTGATTAAATTCTGGCCCAGGATCTTGCCTGTAAGATCTATATGCTAAAGTACCAATACCCGCATAACCATGAAGTGCCCATCTGAAAGGTGACTTATTATCTACTCTTCTCAAAAGATTAGAAAAATTAACATCTCCTAAGATAGAGATTGCGTCATATTGTGTTCTACCAGCCGGATAATTACCAGGTAAAGGCTTATGATCTTTCGTATTAATCTGGCCTTGTCTTGTTTCTCCTCTGTCATACTGTAAATTAAGACCAAATGCGTGAGTAATTGCTTTATCGACACTAATGTAAGCAGAATATCCAAAAAGGTTCTTACCATTCCCATTTTTAATCGATGTCATATCAGCCGATTGTATCAAAGGCACACCCGCACCCACTGATATAGACCAATCATTGAATCTTTTTGATGCCTGAGTAAATGGAGAAACATTTTGAGAACCAGAGTTAGCATCTGACGATACTTCCTGGCCTGCCAAACTCATAGGCAACAATAATCCTACTGCTACTAATGATAATAAATTTTGTTTCATATTTTTTAATGTTTTTTTCTAGTTTATTATTTTGCTACAAAATATACCCTTCTATTAGCTTCATTTTTCCACTCCGGGCATTTTGTTGCAGGGTCACATTCGGTATATTTAAGATCTTCTTTTCCTCTTCCTTCTGCCAATAGCACATTCGGAGAGACACCTTTATTTATCAAATAATTTAAAACTGCATTTGCTCTAGCTTGGGATAATTTTTTATTATATTGTGCCGATCCTCTACTGTCAGTAGCACCAACAACAATAAATTGACTATCTCCTCCTAATGTTTTTATTATATCAGCAGCCTTATCAAGATCCGGGTAGGATTTTGGTCTTATTACATCCTTGTTCAGTTCAAACTCAATTCCATTGAAATACTTATTAATTTCATCAATTGCTATTTCTTTGACTGGTAATACCTGAGGGGTAGCTTCTACCGGACATCCATTATTTTGTATAGGTCCTGGCACAGTTACACATTTGTCATTCAAATCTATAACTCCATCCAAATCAGTGTCCAAAGCAACACCCGCACCGTCAACTCTGGCACCTGCAGGAGTATCTAGCTGTCTATCCCAATCATCACAAACGCCATCATTATCCTGATCTCCTTTTTCACAAACTTTGAAATCTTTGAACTGCTCTTCCAGATTAGCCGCTTTTGTATAAGCATCCTGCAATGGATCTACCCAACGAAGATGATCTTGATGCTTACCTAATTTAAATGATAATCCTAAATTGAATAACCATGCATTATCAGAATATGTATCATTAATTAAATTATATCCCGGAGCTGCATTTCTGGACCATCCGCCGCCATCAAATTCTTCATCTCCACTGATAAGGTATAATGCTCTCAGCTCAATATCAAGCAATCGGGAAATATTATACTTTAACCCTACACCACCTATATAAGTAAAGCTACCAATATCCATTTTTTGTTCTATGTACAATGGCCACTTACTCAATACATTATTATCTTGTAAAAACGTTTTGTAACCTGTAAGTCCAATTCCTGCATAACCGTGCAAAGCCCACTTGAATCTTGATCTGTTATCAACTCTTCTCATCAGATTAGAAAAATTAATATCACCCAATAGTGCGATCTGGTCAAATTTTGTATAGCCGTGTCCTACTCCTGCCGCATAATTCAAATATGCTTTCTGATTGGTCTGACCACGTGTATACATTAATGACAATCCAAATGTGTGGCTAATTTGTTTGTCCAAACTTACGTAACCGTTCCAACCCCAGTTGATTTTTCCATCATAAAAGGAAGTTAGATCTGCGTTTGTCATAAAGGCTGCCCCTCCGCCAACAGAAACAGACCAATCTTTAAAAAGTCGGCTTTTGTTGTTAAACGGTTGTGTTTCTGGCTTACTGCTTTCCTCTTTGGTCTGGGATAGACCAAGAACTGGTAATAGAAAGAATAGTAAAATTTTTTTCTTCATAGTCATCTGTGTTATAAAAATTTATTTCACTTTATTAATGAGTTCCTTTGCAAAATCTCTGTCGTAAAGATTTTTTTGATGAGGAATTATTAACTTCTTAGAACTAAACTTTATATTGTTATATAATATTATATCGATATCTATAATTCTATCCTGATAAGCTCCAATAGCTGAAGAATCGTTTACGCGACCCATCATTTTCTCAATAGCTTTAACTTCAGAAAGTAGTTTTATAGGTGAAGATTGTGTTTTTAATTTAACTGCAATATTACAAAAAATATTAGAACTTTCAAATTCTACAGGTTTTGTTAATATTAATTCAGATTTTGTTAATATTGTACCTACCTTAGATTCTATATTTTCAAGGGCTATTTCAATATTTTTTTGGGGATTATTTATATTACTTCCAAGTAACAAAATAACATCATTGTACGACATATAGAATAAATAATTTATTTAGATGAAGAGTTTTTTCAAAATAGTTTTAGCAAATTTAACTGCAATTTTTATTGTCATTGCAGGATTTTTCTTGTTTTTTATCACATTTCTCATTTTATCTTCAGTTTCCGGAGGAACTGATGTAAAATCTGATTCGGTATTAACTTTAGATCTCAAGACAAAAATTATTGACAGCCCTTCCGAAGATCAGGAAGATATTTTTTCCTTCAAAAATGATCAAAAGGCTGTCTTGCTTTATGATGTTTTGCAGGCTATAAATAATGCAAAGACAGATAATAAAATCAAAGGAATCAGTTTGGAAATGGATAATATCAACGCCGGGATCACTCAGTTGGATGATATCAGAAATGCCTTAAATGATTTTAAAAAAAGTGGAAAATTTGTATATGCCTATGGGAACACCGTTTCTCAAGGTGCTTATTACCTGGGTTCGGTAGCGGATAAATATTATCTGAATCCAGCCGGCCTAATTGAATTGAAAGGACTTTCTACAGAAGTAACGTTTTTCAAAAACTTTGCTGAAAAATACGGAATCGGAATCCAGGTAATACGTCACGGGAAATTCAAAGCAGCGGTTGAACCTTTTTTAAGGGATGAAATCTCACCTGAAAATAAAGAACAGCTTTCGACTTTGTTAAATGACATCTGGTCCAATACTTCGACTAAAATTTCTGGTTCAAGGAAAATCCCTTTAGCTGAACTTAATACGATCACTGACAGCTTATACAGTTATCTTCCGAATCTTAGCCTGCAATATAAATTGGCAGATCAACTGATTCAGAAATCTGAGTACGATAATATCATCAAGAAAAAACTGAACATCGATAAGGACAAAAAACTGAATAAAATATCTTTTGCTAAATATTCGGAATCTGTTGATCAGGATCATGACGGTAAAAAGATTGCGATCCTGTATGCATCCGGAGCTATTTATAATGGTAAAGGTTACGATGGGATCTACTCTGATAGCTTTATAAAAGAAATTAAAAAGCTTCAAAAAGATGATGATGTGAAAGCTGTCGTTTTCAGAATCAATTCTCCGGGAGGAAGCGCCAATGCATCTGATGAGATTCTTTTTGAAATGCAACAACTAAAACGTAAAAAACCTGTTATAGTTTCTTTTGGTGATTACGCTGCTTCTGGAGGTTATTACATTGCGATGGGTGCTGACAAAATCTTCTCAGAACCTAACACTTTAACGGGATCAATTGGTGTTTTTGGAGTCATTCCATATTTCAAGGATCTGGCAGAGAAAAATGGGATCAGAAGCGATGTGGTCTCTACTAATGCCAATTCTAATATGATCTCGGCTATTAATGGTTTGAGTCCGGGAACATTGAATATTATGACAAGAAGCGTGGAATCTACTTACCAGCGTTTCGTACATTTTGTAACACAAAACAGAAAAAAATCTTTTGAAGAGATTGACGCGATCGGTGGCGGAAGAGTCTGGTCTGGTGTGAGAGCAAAACAAATCGGTCTGGTTGATGAATTGGGATCGTTGCAAGATGCCATCAAGTTTGCGGCTAAATCTGCAAATCTTAAAAGCTATAATGTATCTTCCTATCCTGCCAAAGTTTCAAAATTTGAGCAGATATTCTCTTCTGAAACTGAGGAAGATTTCTCAACAAGACTGATCAAAAATAAGCTTGGAAAAGAAAATTTCAAAATTTTCCAACATATCACAGACCCTGATACTAAATCTGCTGTGGTGATGGAAAATCCATTCAGTATTAAAATTAATTAATAGGACATCTATCAAATGAAAAAGCCTTGCCGGATCGACTCCGACAAGGCTTTTTCGATTAATATAGAATTGGTACAGAATTGCAAACTAGCCCCGATTGTAGCGGTTACCCCGCAGTTGGACCGGAAAGCTGCCGGGTTTATGCTGCTGGCAAGTATTGGCACGAGGAGTATGAGCGGAAAGCGGGATTAAGCTCCTGAAAATTAAAACTTATATGCTAAGCTCCAGCTGAACCCCATATTGAAATTCCCCGAACTTCTTCCGAAACCAGGAACAATCATTGGCGTAATCTCTTCCTGTTTCGTGGTGTAAGCCAGATATCTTGGCTGCACGTTAACATCAAGAAAGAAATTACTTTCAAAAACCTGAACTCTTGCACCCAAGGACGATTCTATCCAATAACTGCTTTGAGTTGATGGATCAAAGGCAACTGTCACTCCTTCGGAATATTGTCCTTTTACAGGAATGGCCATATATTCCTGGGAATAAAAACTTGCGGCTAATTTGGCTCCAGCATAGAAACCATTAAGCTGGTTCTCCGGATCCATTGTCAACATATAAAACCCTCCAATCTTAGCGAATAATCCGTCCGCTTTGGCATCGTAACCGTTTTTCTGATAGACATTTTTATCATAGCCCAAATCGATAATGGCATGGACTTTTTTATTGATCCTACTGGAAATAAATCCCTGATATAGTTTTCTATCACCGAAAAAACCTGATCCCAAGTTGAGAGCATCCACTCCAACAGTAAAGTTGGGTGTATATTTCCATTTTACAGAATCCTGTTTTTTCTCGTCTTGTTTTTGCTGGGCAAATCCAAAAATAGAAAACACACTAAAAGCGCAGATAAAAATTGATTCTACTTTCATCAGTTAATGAGGTATGATTGGATTCAACATTTTGTACGGGATTACTTTCCAAAAGCTCTGCATTCAGGTTCTCGTAATTAATCTTATAACCGCAAGCCGGCGAAACATAGATGGGTTTTGTTATATAACTGACTCTCATCTTGCTCCGTGGACCATTTTTTCTTGTTCTGAAATAGACATCTGTGTACTGAACATCATCTACTCTCATCGGAACAAAAATAGAATCCACGTTGGGCTTAGCTGTTATAATATTGGTTAAACTGGTTTTACCATAATCTACATCCACATAAAGCGTATCAATTCTAATAAGCTGATTGCTGGTATTAGCCGCACTTCTGAATTTTAATTTCAATCTGGGTGTTGAATCTGAGCTGAGGCAGATATCGTCATCGCTTCCACAACTTGCCAGGATGAATAGAAAACTTAAAAAGAAAAATATTTTTTTCATCTGTACTTATTTATTACTTCGATGTCAGATGGAATGCTAAAACTTTCATTATTTAAAGATAAACAAATCGTTCTATTTTTTAAGAAGCAAAGCGATGTTTTCTACATGATGCGTTTGAGGAAACATATCGACAGGTAAGATTTTTACCAGCTCATAATCTTCTTTCAAAAGTGCAATGTCTCTCGCTTGTGTAGCTGAATTACAACTTACATAGACGATTCTTTCCGGAGATAATTTGAGGATCTGTTCAACCACTTTCTGATGCATGCCATCTCTTGGAGGATCTGTAATCAAAACATCTGCTTTGGGATGATTTTCCAAAAACTCATCATTAAAGACGTTTTTCATATCACCAGCATAGAATGTTGTGTTATTAAGGCCATTCAATTCAGCATGTTCTATAGCCGCATCAATCGCTTCCTGCACGGCTTCGATTCCTATCACATGTTTTGCATTTCTTGCTACATACTGTGCAATTGTTCCTGTTCCTGTATATAAATCATAAACCACTTGATCACCCGTTAATTCAGCAAATTCAAGTGTTTTTCTGTATAGATCTAAAGCTTGGCGATAGTTGGTCTGGAAGAAAGATTTCGGTCCTATTTTGAATTTTAAACCATCCATTTCTTCATATAGAAAGCCTTCTCCGAAATAAGTCTGGATATCCAGGTCGTAGATGCTGTCATTTCCTTTTGGATTAATTGCAAATACCAAAGTTTTGATCTGAGGGAATTGGCTTAAAAGAAAATCGAATAATTGGATTCTCTCAGTCTTCATTTCCTTATACAATTGGAATAGAATCATCCATTCGCCTTTAGAGTTCTGGCGGAGCATCAATGTTCTTAAAAATCCTTCCTGAGCTTTTACATCATAAAATTCCAAACCATGATCAACAGCATATTTTTTCACTGCTAATCTGATCTGATTCGATGGATTTTCCTGAAGGAAACATTCTTTAAGATCAAGAATTTTGCTCCACATCCCTGGAATATGAAATCCTAAAGCATCTTTGTTTCCGAAATTTTCTTCTGAGCTGATTTCGTACTGCGTCAACCAACGGGCATTAGAAAAAGAAAATTCCATCTTATTTCTATAGAAGTATTGTTCTTCTGATCCTAAAATAGGAATGATATCAAAACCTGAAACGCCACCAATCCTTGTAATATTATTAACAACTTCGTTATGCTTGAACTCGAGTTGTTTTTCGTAAGCAATGTTTTGCCATTTACAGCCGCCACATGTCCCGAAATGAACACATTTTGGTTCAACTCTGTCTTGGGAATATTCTAATATCTCAATTGCTTCGCCTTCGAAATAGTTATTCTTTGATTTCTTAACTCTTACATTCACCAGATCACCAGGAACAGCTCCGGAAACCAAAACCGTTTTTCCGAGTTCCGTTTTACCAACAGAAACTCCTTTCGCACCGGCAGAAAGGAGTCTGATATTTTCAAGAATTTGATTCTTTTTTTTGTTCCTCATTGATTATTTCGTTTTTGCAGAATCAGCTTTTGGATTCTGTTGCAACAAATCGTTTTGAAGTTGAACCTGCGGATTAACAGAAGGCGCCTGCAAACCAGAAATCTTATTCATCTCTTCCACAAATTTAGCATCACCTAAATTATAGAAAGTTTGGCTGGCTATTTTTCCATCTTTATCAATTAGAAAAAATCCAGGAATTTTGAATCCATAGATAAAGAATTTTTTAGCGTAGTCTGATGACAATCCACCTTCAGCATAATAATTAGTTCCAGGGATTCCTTTCAACATTGCATTCGCAGTTTTTGTAAATTGCTCTTTCGTATCATCAACATTTACAAATGCAAAATTAACTTTTGATTTGTAGAAATTAACAACTTCCTTAAGAACAGGTATTGTAGATTGTCCAATATATGGATTCCAAGATGCATAGGTCATTACCAAAGTTGGTTTTCCATTAGATTCTAAATTACCAGATTTACCATCTAATTTTACAAAGTTAACTTTTGGAGCTTCTTCTCCTTTTTTCAAACCGAATACAGCGTTGATAGCAGAGTTCAAATCTTTTTTAACTTCAGAATCTTTGATATATTCTTCACTAACTTTCTTAACCTTTTCTACTTCAGAAGTATAAGGATTAAGATCAAATTTGGCAATAACAAAAGCTAACAAATAATCTTTTGTTTTTTGAGACATTTCTTTATTTGTAGCCAAAAATCTAGCAAAGATAGTTGACATGCTTGCTGTATCTTTATCTTTTTGCTTTACAGCAAAGTTTTGGAAATCCTGACCAAGTTTATTCAATAGATAGTTTCTGTAAACAGGAAGTTCTTCGACCATTCTGTCATTATTCTTAGTCAAAGATTTTTCGTAGTCAGTGAATGTCTTGGAAACTTTGAAAGAAGGATCTCCAGCAGCTTGACCATGAGTCGCTTCATATTGAACCAAAAATGTAAGAATATTAGTTGTTAATTCATCTTTTTTAAGTTTTACCACGTCGCTATCCGGACCAATCTTATCAGCAGTCTCGTCTAGATTTTTTTCAAGATCAGAATATACTTTTTTAATTTCAGTTAAGAAATCGGATTCTTTTTTCTGAAGCAATTGCATATTTAGCTTCGAGCTATATGTCTGTAAATACTTTTGAGTTTCGGTAATGAAATCGTTGTTCTTCTTAGCATCGCCTTCAATTTTATAAACTTCAGGAAAAGTAGCAGCATCTCCGGAAACTTTCAGTGTTTGGCCTTTTTTAAGGTAAATGAAATTCATTTTTCCAGCATAAGTCATTGCGTACATACCATTCTTAGGAGCCTTGAATTCACCTTTGAAATTACCTTTTTCGTCAACACCTATATTAACCAGTGGTAGTGTTGCAACACCAGAAGCTTCAATAAATTCAATTCTTTCTAAAGGAGAACCCCCTTTTACATTTCCTTCAACTTTAACTTTGGAGCAAGAAACCACTAGCAAAGAAATTAAAAGAAGAAATAAGTATTTTTTCATTTTAAAAATTAATTTGTGCAAAAATAATCTAATTAGGAATTCAAAAAAAATGAAAACAACATTTTTATCAAAAGATTAACAGATTTGTAAGTAAATAATAGATTATTCTGAGTTTAAGATTGATGCTTGACCTAAAGAATTACAATTAATCCATTTCTAGATTATCTAATTAATAAATGTTAAGAAGAAAAGAATGGCCTGCCGGATTTGTGCGTTGAATAAAAGATTGTTTATAGGCTTCCAAATATAATCGGATGGAATAATAAAATGTTATCAGTTATTGGTATAAAGATACAGTCTTGGCTATATATAAGGCATAAAAAAACCTCAATCATTCAGTTGATTGAGGCTGTTAAAACAAAAAACCTTCACTCAAAAAAGAATGAAGGTTTAAAAAAACTGGCGGCGACCTACTCTCCCGCTTATCGCAGTACCATCGGCGCTAGAGGGCTTAACTTCTGTGTTCGGAATGGGAACAGGTGAGCCCCTCTGCTAAAACCACCCTAAAGGCTGTTTGTACAAAAGGTTGTACAGTATATTATTAATTAGATATTTTAGATTAACAGATACTAGAATCAAAACTTTTAAAGTCTGTCATCTATCAATCTATCAACTTTTAGTCTAATAAAATCGATAAAAACTTTCACAAAGAGCAAACCTTGGTTGCGCAATAACCGCTTGGTTTAATGTAACCAATAGGCTATAAATCTACGGGTAATTAGTACTACTCGGCTATGACATTACTGTCTTTACACCTGTAGCCTATCAACGTCGTCATCTCCAACGACCCTTAAAAGATGTCTCATCTTGAGGCGAGTTTCGCACTTATATGCTTTCAGTGCTTATCTCTTCCAAACATAGCTACTCAGCGGTGCACCTGGCGGTACAACTGATACACCAGAGGTTTGTTCAATTCGGTCCTCTCGTACTAGAATCAAGTCCTCTCAAACATCTAACGCCCGCAATAGATAGAGACCGAACTGTCTCACGACGTTCTGAACCCAGCTCGCGTGCCACTTTAATGGGCGAACAGCCCAACCCTTGGGACCTTCTCCAGCCCCAGGATGTGACGAGCCGACATCGAGGTGCCGAACCTCCCCGTCGATGTGAGCTCTTGGGGGAGACTAGCCTGTTATCCCCGGAGTACCTTTTATCCTATGAGCGATGGCCCTTCCATACGGAACCACCGGATCACTATGTCCTGCTTTCGCACCTGATCGACTTGTTGGTCTCACAGTCAAGCACCCTTATGCCATTACACTCTACGCACGGTTACCAAGCGTGCTGAGGGTACCTTTGAAAGCCTCCGTTACTCTTTTGGAGGCGACCACCCCAGTCAAACTACCCACCACGCAATGTCCTTCTTTCGAAGTTAGGCTCCAAGTAAACAAAGGGTGGTATTTCAACGTTGGCTCCACCAACACTAGCGTGCCAGCTTCACAGCCTCCCACCTATCCTACACATTGTTTACTCAAAGTCAATACGAAGTTATAGTAAAGGTTCACAGGGTCTTTTCGTCCCATTGCGGGTAATCGGCATCTTCACCGATACTACAATTTCACCGAGCTCGTGGCTGAGACAGTGCCCAGATCGTTACACCATTCGTGCAGGTCGGAACTTACCCGACAAGGAATTTCGCTACCTTAGGACCGTTATAGTTACGGCCGCCGTTTACTGGGGCTTCAGTCAAACGCTTCGCTTACGCTAACGCCCTTCCTTAACCTTCCAGCACCGGGCAGGTGTCAGACCCTATACAGCATCTTTCGATTTAGCAGAGTCCTGTGTTTTTGATAAACAGTCGCCTGGGCCTCTTCACTGCGGCCAACATTGCTGTTGGCGTCTCTTCTTCCGAAGTTACGAGACTATTTTGCCTAGTTCCTTAGCCACGACTCACTCGAGCACCTTAGGATTCTCTCCTCGACTACCTGTGTCGGTTTTGGTACGGGTTGCTTCACTTCGGCTTTTCTTGGAAGCGAGTTCACTACAGCAGCTTCGCCCGAAGGCTAGGCCTTGACTATTCCGTCAGTCTTCAGCAGCTACGTCACTCCGTCCCCTTTTTAGTGTGAGCAAGTATGGGAATATTAACCCATTGTCCATCCACTACCCCTTTCGGGTTCGCGTTAGGTCCCGACTAACCCTCAGCTGATTAGCATGGCTGAGGAAACCTTAGTCTTTCGGTGAGGGGGTTTCTCGCCCCCTTTATCGTTACTTATGCCTACATTTTCTTTTCTATCCGCTCCACAATACCTCGCGATACTGCTTCGGCGCAAATAGAATGCTCCCCTACCAGATATAATAAATTATAAATCCATAGCTTCGGTAATATGCTTATGCCCGATTATTATCCATGCCGGACCGCTCGACTAGTGAGCTGTTACGCACTCTTTAAATGAATGGCTGCTTCCAAGCCAACATCCTAGCTGTCAATGCAGTCCAACCGCGTTGTTTCAACTTAGCATATATTTAGGGACCTTAGCTGTTGGTCTGGGTTCTTTCCCTCTCGGACATGGACCTTAGCACCCATGCCCTCACTGCCGTGGAACATTTATTAGCATTCGGAGTTTGTCAGGAATTGGTAGGATTTGACTCCCCCGCATCCAATCAGTAGCTCTACCTCTAATAAACTTATCACGACGCTGCACCTAAATGCATTTCGGGGAGTACGAGCTATCTCCCAGTTTGATTGGCCTTTCACCCCTACCCACAGGTCATCCGAAGACTTTTCAACGTCAACCGGTTCGGTCCTCCACTTTGTGTTACCAAAGCTTCAACCTGCCCATGGGTAGATCACAAGGTTTCGCGTCTAATCCTACTAACTCATCGCCCTATTCAGACTCGCTTTCGCTCCGGCTCCGGACCTGAAGTCCTTAACCTCGCTAGTAAAATTAACTCGTAGGCTCATTATGCAAAAGGCACGCCGTCACACCATATAGGTGCTCCGACCGCTTGTAGGCGTACGGTTTCAGGTTCTATTTCACCCTTCTATTCGAAGTGCTTTTCACCTTTCCTTCACAGTACTTGTTCACTATCGGTCTTTCAGGAGTATTTAGCCTTGGAGGATGGTCCCCCCATATTCAGACAGGATTTCACGTGTCCCGCCCTACTCATTTATCATCTATGTATGCCTTTCGAATACCGGGCTATCACCGTCTATGGCTGTTCTTTCCAGAACATTCTTCTAAACATATAAAGACTTTTGGGCTAATCCGCTTTCGCTCGCCACTACTTACGGAATCTCTTCGATTTCTTTTCCTCCGGGTACTTAGATGTTTCAGTTCTCCGGGTTTGCTCCTCTTACGAGGTAATACATCTTCAATGTATTGGGTTGCCCCATTCGGACATCTGCGGATCAATTCGTGTGTGCCGATCCCCGCAGCTTTTCGCAGCTTACCACGTCCTTCGTCGCCTCTGAAAGCCTAGGCATCCGCCATACGCCCTTAACGATTTCTTTCCTATTTTTAGGTTACTCAAGCGCTTATTGCGCTCGGTTTTCTCTTTGTGATGTCTTTACCGTTAATGTCAATGATCTTATTTCTTTCTATTTGTCTGATGAACGAATATTGTTTTTGGCTCTATCCGTAACTTTTAAACCAGACTCATAAAACAGTGGAGAATAAGGGAGTCGAACCCTTGACCTCCTGCGTGCAAGGCAGGCGCTCTAGCCAGCTGAGCTAATTCCCCCTCTAGTAGAAATTTTAAATTCTAGATTATAAATTTTAAATGAAACATATGTTATAATCTAAAATCTATAATTTTTAATCTATAATTCCCTTCAATTAGTAGTCTCGGGCAGGCTCGAACTGCCGACCTCTACATTATCAGTGTAGCGCTCTAACCAGCTGAGCTACGAGACTTCATTATAATTTTAAATGTTAAATCGAAAATTTTAAATACTTTTAAATCTAAAATCTATAATTTATAATCTAAAATCTCTCTATCCCTTTACTAATTTCTAGTGGGTTTATTTTTTTATATAATCAACCGAGTAAAAAACCAAAGCTTTATTCTTTGTATAAGGCTCTTTTAATATTTTTTGACGTATAGTCTCTAAAATGAGATGTTCCAGCCGCACCTTCCGGTACGGCTACCTTGTTACGACTTAGCCCTAGTTACCTGTTTTACCCTAGGCAGCTCCTTTTACGGTCACCGACTTCAGGTACCCCAGACTTCCATGGCTTGACGGGCGGTGTGTACAAGGCCCGGGAACGTATTCACCGCGCCATGGCTGATGCGCGATTACTAGCGATTCCAGCTTCATAGAGTCGAGTTGCAGACTCCAATCCGAACTGAGACCGGCTTTCGAGATTTGCATCACATCGCTGTGTAGCTGCCCTCTGTACCGGCCATTGTATTACGTGTGTGGCCCAAGACGTAAGGGCCGTGATGATTTGACGTCATCCCCACCTTCCTCTCTACTTGCGTAGGCAGTCTCACTAGAGTCCTCAACTGAATGGTAGCAACTAGTGACAGGGGTTGCGCTCGTTGCAGGACTTAACCTAACACCTCACGGCACGAGCTGACGACAACCATGCAGCACCTTGAAAATTGCCCGAAGGAGGATCTATTTCTAAATCTGTCAATTCCCATTTAAGTCTTGGTAAGGTTCCTCGCGTATCATCGAATTAAACCACATAATCCACCGCTTGTGCGGGCCCCCGTCAATTCCTTTGAGTTTCATTCTTGCGAACGTACTCCCCAGGTGGCTAACTTATCACTTTCGCTTAGTCTCTGAATCCGAAAACCCAAAAACGAGTTAGCATCGTTTACGGCGTGGACTACCAGGGTATCTAATCCTGTTCGCTCCCCACGCTTTCGTCCCTCAGCGTCAGTTAAATCTTAGTGACCTGCCTTCGCAATTGGTGTTCTAAGTAATATCTATGCATTTCACCGCTACACTACTTATTCCAGCCACTTCAAATTTACTCAAGACCTGCAGTATCAATGGCAGTTTCACAGTTAAGCTGTGAGATTTCACCACTGACTTACAGATCCGCCTACGGACCCTTTAAACCCAATAAATCCGGATAACGCTTGCACCCTCCGTATTACCGCGGCTGCTGGCACGGAGTTAGCCGGTGCTTATTCGTACAGTACCTTCAGCTTCCCACACGTGGAAAGGTTTATCCCTGTACAAAAGAAGTTTACAACCCATAGGGCCGTCGTCCTTCACGCGGGATGGCTGGATCAGGCTCTCACCCATTGTCCAATATTCCTCACTGCTGCCTCCCGTAGGAGTCTGGTCCGTGTCTCAGTACCAGTGTGGGGGATCACCCTCTCAGGCCCCCTAAAGATCATTGACTTGGTGAGCCGTTACCTCACCAACTATCTAATCTTGCGCGTGCCCATCTCTATCCGCCGGAGCTTTCAATATCAAGTGATGCCACTTAATATATTATGGGGTATTAATCTTCCTTTCGAAAGGCTATCCCCCAGATAAAGGCAGGTTGCACACGTGTTCCGCACCCGTGCGCCGCTCTCAATTGCCCGAAAGCAATCTACCGCTCGGCTTGCATGTGTTAGGCCTCCCGCTAGCGTTCATCCTGAGCCAGGATCAAACTCTCCATTGTATGTTTGTTTGTCCTTATACTCAAACTCAATTTAAAATTGACGCTTTGGTTTTTTTTCCTTACTTGGTTGTTATATCTTATGTCAATGAACTTTGTTCTTTTCGCCTCCTCAGGAATCTTAATCTGTCATCTTGTTCCTGATTTGCGAGTGCAAAAGTAAAAAGTTTTTTCCAAACTACCAAAACTTTTTTGAAGTTTTTTTTCGTAACCTCGAATCCGTTTCCGTTATGTTTTTCTTACCATCTCCTGCGCTCCCAACATCTCTCGATTCGGGACTGCAAAGATAGACAAACTTTTTATTACAGCAAATTTTTTGAAACGTTTTTTTTTAATCTGTTTCTAAAAACATATTAACCAAACCCATCACTATCTTACTGCTCTCCTGCGCTGCTTATCACTTCTGATTTGCGGTTGCAAAAGTAGGGCTATTTATTTAATCCGCAAATTATATCCGCAAAAATTAAACAGGTATTTGATAACTACACTGACTATCAACCTAATTATTTTTTAATTAATGGCGAATGAAATCCTGAAACATAACCATTGGATTAGTAATATGCTCTGGAAATTCTTTATTAATAAGTGTAGGTTTAATAATTCTGATTTAATCAAGATTCGTTTAACTCAATGATTTTTTATGTATCAACACAAAAAAGCAATCCCATAAGGAATTGCCTTTTTATTTTATATGTCCCGTTCTAAAATAAGTTGGCAGAAAAAATAGACTTATCATAGAAAATCGAGAAAAAACAAAGCAAAACGTACACAACGCGATTACACAATGCATTTTAAATTAGGATTTGTGGATCGGATAGAAATAGGAGAATTTACTTACAAACAGGCACAACAAAATTATGGTATTCAAATAAAAAAGTAACGTTTTGATCGATACCCTTGATAAACAATACGGCACGCAAATTCGAAAAAAGTTTTATCCCAAACAATTAAAGGTTGAGTTTATCAAAGATATGCAGATTGTTTGGGATAGGAAGCAGACAAACCATTTACCAATAGCGGCAAAGAGCTTGTGTTTGGGGAAAAGAATTACAGAAAATAAAGAGTTAGAGTGATCCGTTGAACATATCCGTCTGGAGCAGCCCAGAATAGGAACCAGACAGCTCTTATTTGCTTAATCTGGAAAAGATAAAAATAGGCAAAGATGCACTTTTCGATTATCTTAGAAGTGAAAATTTACTTATTTATCCTAAGAAAAGATATACAAAAAACACTTTCTCTAAGCTTTGGCTCAGGAAATATCCTAATCTCCTGAAAACAACCTTCTCAAAAGAAAAGAACAAATGTTTGTAAGCGACATTTCTATGTGAAAACCAAGACGAACATATATTATTTATCTTTGGTTATCGATGCTTACAGCAGAAAAAATACTCAGATGGAATAATAAAATGTTATCAGTTATTGGTATAAAGATACAGTCTTGGCTATATATAAGGCATAAAAAAACCTCAATCATTCAGTTGATTGAGGCTGTTAAAACAAAAAACCTTCACTCAAAAAAGAATGAAGGTTTAAAAAAACTGGCGGCGACCTACTCTCCCGCTTATCGCAGTACCATCGGCGCTAGAGGGCTTAACTTCTGTGTTCGGAATGGGAACAGGTGAGCCCCTCTGCTAAAACCACCCTAAAGGCTGTTTGTACAAAAGGTTGTACAGTATATTATTAATTAGATATTTTAGATTAACAGATACTAGAATCAAAACTTTTAAAGTCTGTCATCTATCAATCTATCAACTTTTAGTCTAATAAAATCGATAAAAACTTTCACAAAGAGCAAACCTTGGTTGCGCAATAACCGCTTGGTTTAATGTAACCAATAGGCTATAAATCTACGGGTAATTAGTACTACTCGGCTATGACATTACTGTCTTTACACCTGTAGCCTATCAACGTCGTCATCTCCAACGACCCTTAAAAGATGTCTCATCTTGAGGCGAGTTTCGCACTTATATGCTTTCAGTGCTTATCTCTTCCAAACATAGCTACTCAGCGGTGCACCTGGCGGTACAACTGATACACCAGAGGTTTGTTCAATTCGGTCCTCTCGTACTAGAATCAAGTCCTCTCAAACATCTAACGCCCGCAATAGATAGAGACCGAACTGTCTCACGACGTTCTGAACCCAGCTCGCGTGCCACTTTAATGGGCGAACAGCCCAACCCTTGGGACCTTCTCCAGCCCCAGGATGTGACGAGCCGACATCGAGGTGCCGAACCTCCCCGTCGATGTGAGCTCTTGGGGGAGACTAGCCTGTTATCCCCGGAGTACCTTTTATCCTATGAGCGATGGCCCTTCCATACGGAACCACCGGATCACTATGTCCTGCTTTCGCACCTGATCGACTTGTTGGTCTCACAGTCAAGCACCCTTATGCCATTACACTCTACGCACGGTTACCAAGCGTGCTGAGGGTACCTTTGAAAGCCTCCGTTACTCTTTTGGAGGCGACCACCCCAGTCAAACTACCCACCACGCAATGTCCTTCTTTCGAAGTTAGGCTCCAAGTAAACAAAGGGTGGTATTTCAACGTTGGCTCCACCAACACTAGCGTGCCAGCTTCACAGCCTCCCACCTATCCTACACATTGTTTACTCAAAGTCAATACGAAGTTATAGTAAAGGTTCACAGGGTCTTTTCGTCCCATTGCGGGTAATCGGCATCTTCACCGATACTACAATTTCACCGAGCTCGTGGCTGAGACAGTGCCCAGATCGTTACACCATTCGTGCAGGTCGGAACTTACCCGACAAGGAATTTCGCTACCTTAGGACCGTTATAGTTACGGCCGCCGTTTACTGGGGCTTCAGTCAAACGCTTCGCTTACGCTAACGCCCTTCCTTAACCTTCCAGCACCGGGCAGGTGTCAGACCCTATACAGCATCTTTCGATTTAGCAGAGTCCTGTGTTTTTGATAAACAGTCGCCTGGGCCTCTTCACTGCGGCCAACATTGCTGTTGGCGTCTCTTCTTCCGAAGTTACGAGACTATTTTGCCTAGTTCCTTAGCCACGACTCACTCGAGCACCTTAGGATTCTCTCCTCGACTACCTGTGTCGGTTTTGGTACGGGTTGCTTCACTTCGGCTTTTCTTGGAAGCGAGTTCACTACAGCAGCTTCGCCCGAAGGCTAGGCCTTGACTATTCCGTCAGTCTTCAGCAGCTACGTCACTCCGTCCCCTTTTTAGTGTGAGCAAGTATGGGAATATTAACCCATTGTCCATCCACTACCCCTTTCGGGTTCGCGTTAGGTCCCGACTAACCCTCAGCTGATTAGCATGGCTGAGGAAACCTTAGTCTTTCGGTGAGGGGGTTTCTCGCCCCCTTTATCGTTACTTATGCCTACATTTTCTTTTCTATCCGCTCCACAATACCTCGCGATACTGCTTCGGCGCAAATAGAATGCTCCCCTACCAGATATAATAAATTATAAATCCATAGCTTCGGTAATATGCTTATGCCCGATTATTATCCATGCCGGACCGCTCGACTAGTGAGCTGTTACGCACTCTTTAAATGAATGGCTGCTTCCAAGCCAACATCCTAGCTGTCAATGCAGTCCAACCGCGTTGTTTCAACTTAGCATATATTTAGGGACCTTAGCTGTTGGTCTGGGTTCTTTCCCTCTCGGACATGGACCTTAGCACCCATGCCCTCACTGCCGTGGAACATTTATTAGCATTCGGAGTTTGTCAGGAATTGGTAGGATTTGACTCCCCCGCATCCAATCAGTAGCTCTACCTCTAATAAACTTATCACGACGCTGCACCTAAATGCATTTCGGGGAGTACGAGCTATCTCCCAGTTTGATTGGCCTTTCACCCCTACCCACAGGTCATCCGAAGACTTTTCAACGTCAACCGGTTCGGTCCTCCACTTTGTGTTACCAAAGCTTCAACCTGCCCATGGGTAGATCACAAGGTTTCGCGTCTAATCCTACTAACTCATCGCCCTATTCAGACTCGCTTTCGCTCCGGCTCCGGACCTGAAGTCCTTAACCTCGCTAGTAAAATTAACTCGTAGGCTCATTATGCAAAAGGCACGCCGTCACACCATATAGGTGCTCCGACCGCTTGTAGGCGTACGGTTTCAGGTTCTATTTCACCCTTCTATTCGAAGTGCTTTTCACCTTTCCTTCACAGTACTTGTTCACTATCGGTCTTTCAGGAGTATTTAGCCTTGGAGGATGGTCCCCCCATATTCAGACAGGATTTCACGTGTCCCGCCCTACTCATTTATCATCTATGTATGCCTTTCGAATACCGGGCTATCACCGTCTATGGCTGTTCTTTCCAGAACATTCTTCTAAACATATAAAGACTTTTGGGCTAATCCGCTTTCGCTCGCCACTACTTACGGAATCTCTTCGATTTCTTTTCCTCCGGGTACTTAGATGTTTCAGTTCTCCGGGTTTGCTCCTCTTACGAGGTAATACATCTTCAATGTATTGGGTTGCCCCATTCGGACATCTGCGGATCAATTCGTGTGTGCCGATCCCCGCAGCTTTTCGCAGCTTACCACGTCCTTCGTCGCCTCTGAAAGCCTAGGCATCCGCCATACGCCCTTAACGATTTCTTTCCTATTTTTAGGTTACTCAAGCGCTTATTGCGCTCGGTTTTCTCTTTGTGATGTCTTTACCGTTAATGTCAATGATCTTATTTCTTTCTATTTGTCTGATGAACGAATATTGTTTTTGGCTCTATCCGTAACTTTTAAACCAGACTCATAAAACAGTGGAGAATAAGGGAGTCGAACCCTTGACCTCCTGCGTGCAAGGCAGGCGCTCTAGCCAGCTGAGCTAATTCCCCCTCTAGTAGAAATTTTAAATTCTAGATTATAAATTTTAAATGAAACATATGTTATAATCTAAAATCTATAATTTTTAATCTATAATTCCCTTCAATTAGTAGTCTCGGGCAGGCTCGAACTGCCGACCTCTACATTATCAGTGTAGCGCTCTAACCAGCTGAGCTACGAGACTTCATTATAATTTTAAATGTTAAATCGAAAATTTTAAATACTTTTAAATCTAAAATCTATAATTTATAATCTAAAATCTCTCTATCCCTTTACTAATTTCTAGTGGGTTTATTTTTTTATATAATCAACCGAGTAAAAAACCAAAGCTTTATTCTTTGTATAAGGCTCTTTTAATATTTTTTGACGTATAGTCTCTAAAATGAGATGTTCCAGCCGCACCTTCCGGTACGGCTACCTTGTTACGACTTAGCCCTAGTTACCTGTTTTACCCTAGGCAGCTCCTTTTACGGTCACCGACTTCAGGTACCCCAGACTTCCATGGCTTGACGGGCGGTGTGTACAAGGCCCGGGAACGTATTCACCGCGCCATGGCTGATGCGCGATTACTAGCGATTCCAGCTTCATAGAGTCGAGTTGCAGACTCCAATCCGAACTGAGACCGGCTTTCGAGATTTGCATCACATCGCTGTGTAGCTGCCCTCTGTACCGGCCATTGTATTACGTGTGTGGCCCAAGACGTAAGGGCCGTGATGATTTGACGTCATCCCCACCTTCCTCTCTACTTGCGTAGGCAGTCTCACTAGAGTCCTCAACTGAATGGTAGCAACTAGTGACAGGGGTTGCGCTCGTTGCAGGACTTAACCTAACACCTCACGGCACGAGCTGACGACAACCATGCAGCACCTTGAAAATTGCCCGAAGGAGGATCTATTTCTAAATCTGTCAATTCCCATTTAAGTCTTGGTAAGGTTCCTCGCGTATCATCGAATTAAACCACATAATCCACCGCTTGTGCGGGCCCCCGTCAATTCCTTTGAGTTTCATTCTTGCGAACGTACTCCCCAGGTGGCTAACTTATCACTTTCGCTTAGTCTCTGAATCCGAAAACCCAAAAACGAGTTAGCATCGTTTACGGCGTGGACTACCAGGGTATCTAATCCTGTTCGCTCCCCACGCTTTCGTCCCTCAGCGTCAGTTAAATCTTAGTGACCTGCCTTCGCAATTGGTGTTCTAAGTAATATCTATGCATTTCACCGCTACACTACTTATTCCAGCCACTTCAAATTTACTCAAGACCTGCAGTATCAATGGCAGTTTCACAGTTAAGCTGTGAGATTTCACCACTGACTTACAGATCCGCCTACGGACCCTTTAAACCCAATAAATCCGGATAACGCTTGCACCCTCCGTATTACCGCGGCTGCTGGCACGGAGTTAGCCGGTGCTTATTCGTACAGTACCTTCAGCTTCCCACACGTGGAAAGGTTTATCCCTGTACAAAAGAAGTTTACAACCCATAGGGCCGTCGTCCTTCACGCGGGATGGCTGGATCAGGCTCTCACCCATTGTCCAATATTCCTCACTGCTGCCTCCCGTAGGAGTCTGGTCCGTGTCTCAGTACCAGTGTGGGGGATCACCCTCTCAGGCCCCCTAAAGATCATTGACTTGGTGAGCCGTTACCTCACCAACTATCTAATCTTGCGCGTGCCCATCTCTATCCGCCGGAGCTTTCAATATCAAGTGATGCCACTTAATATATTATGGGGTATTAATCTTCCTTTCGAAAGGCTATCCCCCAGATAAAGGCAGGTTGCACACGTGTTCCGCACCCGTGCGCCGCTCTCAATTGCCCGAAAGCAATCTACCGCTCGGCTTGCATGTGTTAGGCCTCCCGCTAGCGTTCATCCTGAGCCAGGATCAAACTCTCCATTGTATGTTTGTTTGTCCTTATACTCAAACTCAATTTAAAATTGACGCTTTGGTTTTTTTTCCTTACTTGGTTGTTATATCTTATGTCAATGAACTTTGTTCTTTTCGCCTCCTCAGGAATCTTAATCTGTCATCTTGTTCCTGATTTGCGAGTGCAAAAGTAAAAAGTTTTTTCCAAACTACCAAAACTTTTTTGAAGTTTTTTTTCGTAACCTCGAATCCGTTTCCGTTATGTTTTTCTTACCATCTCCTGCGCTCCCAACATCTCTCGATTCGGGACTGCAAAGATAGACAAACTTTTTATTACAGCAAATTTTTTGAAACGTTTTTTTTTAATCTGTTTCTAAAAACATATTAACCAAACCCATCACTATCTTACTGCTCTCCTGCGCTACCAATTCTCTCGTTTTGGTTCTGCAAATGTATGGTGAATATGTAACAACTTGCAAATCGAATTAACAATAAATTTATAATTGTGTAAAACTTGCTTAATTAAACTGCTGTGGTAGAAGGTTCTAAAGACATTTTAAAGTTATCCACATTATGTTAAATAGATTACTGTATCGTGAAATATTATTATGAACATGGATGTGCGGCAGGGATAGCAGCGGTTATCCTTTTGCTTTTTTTGTGGAACGGTCGCTCTGGTTGAATGTGTCATCAACTTCTATATTATAATAGTATGGTGAAACTATGACCTGAAAAAGCAAAAGATATGAGCGAATAGCCCGGTGACAAAATAGCCAGGGAAATGGTTTGGCTTTTGGCAGCCGCCCAAATTTGCTTTTAGAATCTTAATGGGTTGTTGATATCTATTGATGATATAGATATCTGGAAATTAAATCCGGTTTTGAAATTTTTCATACCTATTATATATATAGTATGAAAATGATAATCCTACTGTGTCTGCGACTGCATCTAAAACTTCGAGCGAACGACCAAGCTTCATAATGTCTTGTAAAATCTCCGTTAGTAATGCATAAGAAACGAGTATGAGAAAAAAATATAAGAATATGGTTTTGGGAAATCTTAACTTATAGAAAAATCCTAAAAGAAAGAAAATGGCAAAATGGATAAGCTTGTCCAAATGAGGGAACATAAAGGCATATTCTTTATTTTCCAAACCCGGACGCAACAGCATATAAGTAAGAAATGCCCAATAAATGGGCAATATAATCTTACTGTATTTTGTTATGATATTATCCAACAACTTCCTGGTATTCTTCTGCGGATAACAAGGTTGACAGATCTGCTGAATCTGAGACTTTCAATTTAATGATCCAACCTTTTCCATAAGGATCGGTATTCAGTAATTCCGGTTGATCTTCCAGGTCTGCGTTAACTTCTAAAACTGTACCTGCTACCGGAAGATAAAGGTCGGAAACGGTTTTAACCGCTTCTACACTTCCGAATACATCGCCTTCGTTTAGATCTTCGTCAACAGTGTCAACATCTACGAATACGATATCTCCCAACTCTCCCTGGGCATAATCTGTAATCCCGATAGTTGCTGTATCGCCTTCTACTTTGATCCACTCGTGGTCTTTGGTGTACTTTAGTTCTGATGGTGTGTTCATTTTCTTTGATTAGGTTTTGGCAAATTTAATTATATAATTATGATATAACAATAGAATAAAAATAAATTACAAAAAAAGAGTAAACAAATTGTTTACTCTTTTTGATTATTAATTGGCTCCTCCAAAAGTCAGCGTTGCTGTAATACCAGCTCTGATTGTTGATAATGGGAATGCTGTTGAAATCTTGTACTTCGTCATCATCTGATCGTAGAAAAATTTCAGGTTCAGATTCTGTGACATATTATAATCTGCCGATAACTTGAGACTGAAAATCTTTTGTCCTCCTGTTACCTGAGAATCGTCTATCAAGATATTGGTAAGTGTTGTCTTGCTATCTCTCATTGATAGATCCGCTCTCATATTAAGGTCGCTCTTAATATCTCTTCCTTTCCCTTTATAATTAATTCTTATCTTGAGGTCTTTCAGTATATATCCGTAGCCTACTACAAATTCATTTCCTAATTCTTCGGTGAGAGTTGTATTAACCAACCCTAAAAGGTAAGTTCTATCTCTATTGTAGTTGAAACGGAACTGCATATTGTTTCTCATTGTTACATCAAAACCAATAAGTGGTGAGAAAGATTCTACATATCCAACCTGTGTAAATGTATAAGGATTATATCTATTACCATTGGAATCATAGGCTGTACTTGGATCTCTCAAATCCCTGTTAAAATAATCTACACTTGATTGGATACCTGACATTGTAAATGTAGATACATAAGAATGTAAAACATCAAACTTGGAGAACTGACTATTGATTATCGGTAAATTTCTAAGACCAGAATATACCAATTTCCAGTTTGGCAAAGGAATTCCGGCTTTTGTAGGATTGCCCAGTTTTTTCGGAGACTTACCTTCAATTGCTGCCTTGAATGCAGGAATCAAAATGTAAGAGTTACTTCTGGAATAACCTGCAGTGTAGCCTTCTACATCCCTGATCCCTTCATATTGCTGAGAGATGGCTAAAGCATTATCCTTTATAGCCTGATAAATAGCTGCGCCATCTTTGAAAGCTGTATTGAATGACCAGGAAGTATTGGAATAAGTAATCAACTCCGTTCCAAAAGCATCTCTATAACCACGATAATTATTTTCTACAACATTATATCCGCCTTGAACATAGTTTCTACTATAGTTTTGTAAAACATTGAAATCAATTCTAAGATCATTGGCCGGCATAAGTTGTAGATCTCCGGTAATGCTCCTATTATTGAGTTCAGAATAAGCATCATTCATTAATTTAGAATTGGAAACCCAGCCATTTTCAATCACTGTTCTTCTGATATCCGCCTGAGACCCCAATAAGAATCCAATTGTTGGTCCACCCAGAGTCTGTCCATACCCATAGAAGTTAGGTGCAGACAATAATCCAGGTAATACAATACCGTTATTCTCATTATAATTAAAATTGAACTGTTTAAATGAAGTCAATGCATAAGCCGCGGCCTGAAGTGGTGACAACTTATTCTTGAATTTATAATTCTTGAATTTGAATCTGCTATTTTTCTTGGTAAATGCAGTATTGTATACATTCCCAAGAGAATCTATCTCCTGACGACGCTTTTGTAATTTTTCATTGATCTTTCTAAAATAATTAAACTTAGATAAGAACTTAGGAATATCAACAGTTGATGTTGCAACAATTGCATTGGTGTTCTGCGATATATTACCAAGATTTTCGTAAGTTTTGGTATCATCGTTATAAAAATTCCTAACTGCGGTTGATCTTGCATTCCAGTTGTATTGGAATTGATAGCTTAACTCCGCATTGATAAAATCAAGATAAGGGAAATATTCAAAAGGCAGCCTGTAATTCAGTTGCGCTCTGTGGTTATACAACACCGGACGACCAGCTCTGAAAGGATTACTGAAAATAGAACGGTTTGTCATGGAATTAACATCCATTTGGTCATTCAATGTTTTCGTTTCGGAATTGATTTCCAACTTCAAAGACTTGGTGAAATTAAACCCTAAACTATACTGCCAGCCAAAGAAGAAGTTTCTGTTTCGGATTGTTTCGAAATCCGAGCCTCCATTTCCTGAAAGCAGTGCATCAACATTTCTATATTCCAGCTCATTATAATTTCTATCCAAAATTGTTCTGAAAGACAAACGTGTCGGAACCGGATTGAAATTGAATTCTTTTGCCCATCTCAGGTATTTATATGATTTGGCAGTATCGCTGATCATTTTGTCAAAAGGTTTCAAAACGTATGGCTTGAAGGTGTAATTATACTCTACATAACCTTTCAGATATTGTTTATAATTACGTTTTGTATAGATGTCACGATAAAAATCATCATTATAGATTGCCGTCACATTCAGGTTTTCTACGTCATAGAACTTTGCCTTTTTATTTGGGTTCATTCTTTCCTTTCTCATATTCACCACACCAATGCTTCTTTGTTGTGTATAAGTACGAACCACTTTTTTCAATTCATCCTGGTTTGGAGCTTTTTTAAGTTCCACATCATTATCCAAAGGATTATATTTTGGATCAGTGATGGTTTGGGTGTAGGAATAATTTAAAGGAATTTTCATTCCTGCCTTTTCCGGCAAAAACTTATCTACATTAACCGTTGTATTGATACTGAATGCTGAGTTTTCATCCTGAGATCTTTCAGAAGGCTTAGAATCAATTGCACCAAATCCAATAGAAGCATAAGACGCGTTGGCGTTAACCATTGCAAAATCACCCAGGTTAAAGTTCAGACTTGCATTACCTGCATAGCCACCTTTGTTTTCTATCTCTGACAGACGTATCTCATTGACCCAAAGAACCAAATCTTTTTCAGTAGCCTTTATACCTTTCGCCGAAGCAACTTCGTTACGTACTCCAATCATAATCGTGGTAACGTTACCAATACTTGGACGGCCTTTTACATAGATTTTTTTGTCACTTTCGTTATTTCCATAATCAAGATACAAATATCTTTCATCAAATTTAACCGCATTCGGATTTGATCTCATCAGCTCATCTCTTTTCAATTTTGCATTAACAAAATTCTCAACTTCAAGATCAACATTGTTTTCAGTCGGCCAAATATCCAGCTGAGAAGTGGCATTCTTTGCAGTATATTTCAAAGATGCTTCATATTCATAATAGTTATCTGTGGCATCACTACCGAAACGTATAAAGAACTTAGCATCATGGTCAAGCTCGCTGCTGTTGGATGTTGTAGTGTTTGTCTGATTTTCTGCGTGTACAAATAACTGTAGCTTTTTATAACGGCGCATATCCAGACTTGTATTCTTGAAAACACCTTTAGATGTTCTAAGCTTAGTCGCTTTCATATACAAGGAAGATTCGTTCTGTCTTTGCGCACCAGAGTTTCCACTAAGAACCTGTCTGTCAATTCCCGGAGGCAACACATAAGGTGGCGTTCCTAATGCATTTTCTTCCAGGTTTACACTTCCTATATCAAAGTTGCTATTGTCTTCTGGCTGTGTACCTTCATTTTCACCGGTTCCGCTGGAAGCAATATTTTTAGTATATTTTCTCCAATCTGATCTTACTAAATCAAATGATCCGAATCTCAGGGTTGATGTCTGGTCAAAACCTCTCATTAATAGTCTTGCAAATCTTACATTATTAAGAATAGACGGATCAGAACCTTCCACCACTTTTGTCCCGTTAGCACCATCATAATTGGCAACCGGAATTCTGTACAAATACCATTTTACTTTGCCAGCCTGTCCGTTTTCAAACTTAACATCCACTTCCTTGATGTCAACAATTTTGCTGTCAGGCGCGCCAAGTGTCATCGCAGCAGGAGATAGATCAATGGTATATTGATTATAATTTTCTGTCTGATCAAGGTTATAATCTCTATTAAGATCCTCGGCATCAGGTGTCTGAGTTGCAACTTCCAGAGTATTGGATGCTGAGTTGCCTTCCGGTCCTCTGAAATATTTGTAACGCTCTGTCAAAGAAGATGCAAGATCTCCTTGGAATTGATTCGATAAATAGAAAACAAAATTATCCGAAGCAGGATCCAGCTCATTAGTAACCGGATTCACAAAATTGACTCCAAATTTTTGCTGCTCCTGTGTTCCATTAAGACCGTCATAACCTAAATCCTGTTGTGTTCTCTCGTCTCCTTCAGATGAAAAAGCATAAAGGATAGGGAACTGGCTCGGCTGTGTCCCCCAATTGGTTGTAGAGGTATTGGTCTGTGTTGTTGCTGTCGGCAATCCATTTTCGAATTGCAGCTTACCATCTTTAAGAACATCTTCAGAAACATTTCCTAATTGAAGTAACAATTTTGGATCGGTTCCCAGATTGTTTCCATCTGCCCGCGGATCCATTAACCAAAATTCGACATAATCAATATTAGATGTTATAAAGTTGGTTACAGAAATAGGTCTCATCAATCCAGCCCATCTTTGCGATGTAGCCTCATTAGCCGGATTAACGTTATAAGGTCCTCTTTCCTGCGGATAGTAAGTGATATCGAAAGTATTCAGCAGGGTTTGTTCACCCGCAACATAATCACGGTTATTGTAAAGTTCTTTCATCTGAACTCTTCTGGACGCGTGATTGGATAATCTCTGAGCATTAATCCCATTGGGAGCAGCTCCTCCAACTCCGTAAAATCTTGGGTCAATTGTATACCATGACAATAATCCTCTGCCATTTCCACTATTCAAGTTATCATTATCTACGGATGTTGGGAATATCGGGTCATTAAGATTTTTCTCCGGACGCGACGCCAGACTCCACATTGCCGGTTCCTTCAAAGAAATTTTAGAAGTGGTCTGTTCAAAATCATCAATATAAGATTGATCATTAATCCCTTTACTTTGTCCCGGAATCAGATAAGCACCCTCAGCTTTGAAGTTAAGGTTAGAAGGCGCTTCTGTATTTACAAACGGGATTTTGTCCGTTAATCTTGTCAGGAATGGCAATTCGTTATTGTACATCATATTGAAGCCAGCCATTGTATTGCTAACGGCTTCCTGACCATAGTTCACTTTTTGGGTCAAAGGACGCTCTGTATAGTTAACAACAGTAGCTCCTAATGTAAAGTGCTCATTAAACTTCCTCTCGAGATTCAACCCCCAAAAGCTTTTTCTTTGGGTATTGAATGTTAACTGATTTTCTAAAGAAATATTAATGGCCTGGCCAGATTGTTTTATCGTTTCATTAATGATATTAACAGTTCCCAGCATATAGTCCACCGTATAATCGACACCTTCAACCAGCTGAGCACCATTAGCCGTTACTTTTACCGAGCCTTGCGGAACGTTGATCGCACCAAGAGATATTCCTTGTCCCTGAGTTCCTTTATAACGTCCTTCGATTGTATATCGCAGTGGAATTTCCGAAGGTATTGTTTTCTGTTTATCATAGATATCATTAAAAACATATGGCGTCTTGTCAGGAATATTTAGAATACTTTCCAGATAACTACCAAAAGGTTCAGTTTTGGTAAATATGATTTTCCCATTTTCTGCATCAACGGTAATTCCCTTAACAAAATCAAAAATACCATCGCCTTTCGTTCCGTCTGCATTTGTCTGTAGGTCATTATTTGCATTTAGACGATCCAAATTAAAGAGTCTTAACAAGTTGGCATCGGCCGGCATTCCATTATTGAATGAAACACCCGGCAAATAATTAACTTTTCCACCAGAGTTCGGATCTTTGAAATTAATATTCAATAAGAAATCCTGAGCCTGAATTTGATTAGTGTTAAGAGAATAAATATTTTTCATCATCAATTCCCACATTGGAGATGTAGGTCTTGTTGCTGAATTTGATTTTAAAAGTTTTGTAACAAGTACAGCATTCTCTTCAGAGAATTCACCAACTTTATAAACAGTGCTTGATCCGTTAATCGTATATGAATAAGAAACTGCTAAAAATTGTTCATTATTCAATCTCTGATTCAATGATATATAACCTAATTGTGTATTGAATTTATATTCCGAAGTTGTCAGCTTTCTTGCCTTTGCATTCGTCATAAAATGTTCTCCGGCAACAAATGGCTCCGGCGAACCTTGAGAATTAGGAAAGGACCTACCATTTAAAGTGCTATATGCAGTATTGATATCTCGCGTAGTTCCTAATGCGGTAGAAACTTGTGCGTATAAATTATTAAGACCATTATTAGGTGTTACTCCCTGAGCATCGCCCAAGTCTCTGATGCCCACAATTGGTTTCTGGGATTCCAGATTAGCTCCACCCTGATCAAGCACCCAAACTTCGATTCTTGTAATATTAATCCTTGAGCTGATTAAAGGATAATTTTCTAAAGACTTATCATAATTATCCAGGAAATAATGTCCCATAAAATAATGCTGATTATCTTCATAATCAAAAGCATTAACTTTAAAAGTACTCATAGTTCCGCCACCTTGTGCAACTATGGTTTTCGCTTCACCCTGCTGTTGTGAAAACACCAAGGTTCCGGTTGTTTTACCCAACTGGAATTCTGTTTTGAGACCAAATAATGATTGAGAACCCCTGATCAAACTTGTAGAAAGCGGCATGCTGATATTACCAACTTCTACTCTTTTGATAATCTTGTCTTCGGGATCCTGTCCTTTTTCATTCAGACCTTTGGACTGGAGATCTTTCCAGGAACCTTTTGCCTGCCAAACCATATTCATCCGGTTTTCAAAAGCAAAACCACTTTGAGTATCGTAATTAGCTTTCAGTTGAAGGTTCTCACCCACTTTTCCGGTAATTCCCAACTGAATCCTTTGCTGGATGTTAATCGCAAAACTGGTTCTGTTTTGTGCAAGAATCAATGGGTTATCAATCTTCTGATAAAGGCCTCCTAAATCAAATGAGGCAAATCCCTGAGGAATCAATTCAATTTTATTACTGCCAAAAATATTTTCGAACATTTTATTTTTGATCGTAATGGCTGGAATCAGGCCTTTTTTCTTAGCATCGGTCTGATCTTTCCTTCTTCCAAGATCATTTAAAAGTGATTTCTCTTCGTAATAGGCACGAAGATTGTTTTGCATCACATAGTTTTTGTATTCTTCGAATGTCATCGCAATCGGAGCTCCAACTACAGAGTTCCCGATTTTTGGATACAGGTAATACATTCCCGTTTTGATGTCATAAAAAGCATCATAACGGATAGGATCACCAAGACTGAAATCCGTCCTGCCGGTTACCAGTGTATCGGCTGGTTTTTCCTGTGCATATGCATTTGTAAAACCGACAAATAATAAAAAAAGGAGCGTTAATTTATAAAGGTAAATATTTTTCTTCACTTATATTTTTTTAAGAAACTGATGATAAAAATTCATCAACTGTTAAATATTTTTTAAAATCTCTTTCACTAATTCTTCTACAGAAACTTCAGGATTTTGCTTCAGAATTCTATCAGCAATTTTTTCACTCACTTTCCTGGAAATCCCTAAAACTTCTAATGCAGATAACGCTTCATTTTTGTTTTTATTGTCTGCAAAATTAGAAAGTTTCTCTTCCGAATTGCCGAAACTACCAACTTTATCGCGTAAATCAATGATGATTCTTTCTGCTGTTTTAGCACCAATCCCTTTCACTTTCTGGATGAGTCCGCTATTGCCGGAAAGTATTGCATTAGCAGCTTCTGACAAGCTAAGCGAAGATAATAATATTAATGCAGAAACAGGCCCAACACCATTAACACTTATTAACAGATTGAACATCTCTTTTTCTTCCTTGGTAAAGAAACCAAAAAGCAAGTGCGCATCCTCGCGAATAATTTGCTGGATGTAAAGTAGAACGTTTGCTCCTTGTGTCAGTTTTTGGGATGTCTGCAGACTGATACCAACATAATATCCAATTCCGCTAACATCAATCACAGCAAATGTTGGTGTTAGCTCCTGAACAATTCCTTTGAGTGAATAAATCATCGAAATAAAAAAATTAGGGTTTTGCGAAGATATAAATTAAGTTAAAAACAAAAGCCATCTTAACACGTTAAAATGGCTTTTACTTTATATTATAGATAAATAATTCTATTTTTTATCTTTCATCTGTGCATCAAGGACTGCAATCGTTGCAAGATTTACAATTTCGTCTACACTTGATCTCATTTGTAGAACGTGAACCGGTTGGTCTAGTCCCATCAAGATTGGTCCAATGGTTTGAGCCGCTTTCATTCCTCTGATAATCTTGTAAGAAAGGTTTGCACTTTCAAGATTTGGAAAAACCAAAACATTGGCCGGATTGGTTCCTAATTTTGAGAATGGATAATCCGCCAGGTGGTCGCTATTCAAAGCGAAATCAGGCTGAATCTCACCATCCACTACCATTTTCGGATATTTCTCGTGAAGGATTTTTACCGCAGCAGCCACTTTTTTAGACGTATCCGCTTTAGCTGAAAAATTCTCAAATCCTAACATCGCCAACCTTGGCTCGATAGCAAAAGATTTTACTGTGAATTCTGCCATTCTTGCAATTTCTACAAGATCTTCCGTGGAAGGATTTTTATTAATTGATGTATCTGCAAAGAACAATGGTTTCTTTTCTGTCAAGATCATCATCATTGCGGCAACCTTATTAACACCCGGTTTTTTATCGATGATTTCTAAAATCGGTTTCAGAACCGATGCATAACTTTTAGAAAAACCAACAATCAAAGCATCCGTATCGCCGTGTTCCAGCATCAATGGTCCAAAATAATCACGCTGTCTGACATGTCTTTTTGCTTTGTATTCATTGATACCTTTTCGGTTTCTCTTATCCCAAAGTGTCTTCCTGTATTTTTTACGGGTTTCTTTTTGCTCATCATCATTCGGGTCGATGATTGGAATATCTAATGTAATTCCGTATTCTTCCATTTTTTCTTTGATAAGCCTTTTGCTTCCTAATAAGCTTGGATAAGCGATTCCTTCTTCCTGTAGAATCTGTGCTGCTTTCAGGATATTATATTCTTCTCCATTACCAAGCGTTACTCTCTTCGGATTTGCCTTTGCACGGTTCTGCATCATTCTTACGAGCTTCTCATCACGACCCATTCTGTCAAGAAGCTGATTTTCATATGCTTCGAAATCTTCAATCTGCTTGCCGGCGATTCCACTTTCCATTGCTGCTTTTGCAACGGCGATAGAAACTTTGGTAATCAATCTGTTATCAAAAGGTTTTGGAATGAAATATTCTTTTCCGAAACTGATGTTACTTACATTATAAGCCAACTTCACCATTTCCGGAACCGGCTCTTTTGCAATTTCTGCCAAGGCATGAACTGCTGCTAATTTCATCGCTTCATTGATTCCTCTTGCCTGAACATCCAAAGCTCCTCGGAATATGTAAGGGAAACCAAGAACATTATTCACCTGATTAGGATAATCACTTCTTCCGGTTGCCATTATCACATCTTCTCTTGTTGCGATTGCCAAATCATAACTGATTTCCGGGTCCGGATTGGCCAAAGCAAAAACGATTGGATCATTTGCCATAGAAAGTAACATCTCTGCGGACATTACATTTCCTTTCGACAATCCCACGAAAACATCTGCGCCTTTTACCGCATCTTCCAAAGTCGAAATATCAGTCTGAGCAATGAAGTCTAATTTCTCAGGTGTAAGATTTTCTCTTTTGTGATTGATGACACCTTTGCTGTCACACATCAAAATATTTTTCGGATCAAGACCAAGCGAAATGTACAATTTGGCACAGGCAACCGCTGCCGCCCCAGCTCCATTGATTACCATTTTTACTTCCCCGATTTTTTTCCCTGCAATTTCCAAAGCATTAATCAAAGCAGCTGCAGAAATAATCGCCGTTCCGTGTTGGTCATCGTGCATCAATGGGATATCTAACTCTTCTTTCAATCTTTGCTCGATGTAGAAAGCTTCCGGTGCTTTGATATCTTCCAGATTGATTCCTCCGAAAGTTGGTGCGATGGCTTTTACGGTTTCAATGAACTTATCAGGATCTTTTTCATTGATTTCAATATCAAAAACATTGATTCCTGCAAAGATTTTAAAAAGCAAACCTTTTCCTTCCATCACCGGCTTAGATGCTTCCGGACCGATATCTCCTAATCCTAAAACAGCTGTACCGTTGGAAATTACGGCTACCAAATTTCCTTTGGATGTATATTCGTAAACGCTTTGCGGATCATCGTGGATTGCCATACAAGGTACAGCAACCCCTGGCGAATAAGCCAAAGACAAATCTCTTTGCGAAGAATGTGGTTTGGAAGGAATTACCTCGATTTTACCCTTCGGTTCCTGACGGTGATAATCTAAAGCTGCTTTATCAAAAGCGTTTTGGTCTCTTGAATTTTTTGACATTGTTGATTTACTTTTGTTGTGCTTCTATATTATTATAGACTCACGGGTTTTTATTTTTTCTTTGCGTAAGGGCGGAGGGCATTGTTGGAGCTCTTTTTTGTTTTTGTTGAAAAGGCAGTTCGAGCGCCTCAGGATGACAAAAAACAAAAAAAGCGACTGCCCGCAGACCGGCCCGCTTGTTTTGGCGGCTGACTCAGCCTGGCAAAACAAAGGGATACGCCCTAATATTATTGCAAAGTTAAAGCTTTGGAATGATATAGTCACGATGATAATTGACCAGACTTTCTATCGGCTTCTGTACAACTGTCCCGATTCTGAAGTGAAAATCTGACGCCGCTGCCCGTAAGGAATCTTCGAAAAAGTAGGCAATGGATCCGATGAAATTGATCTCACAATCCCGGCACTCTTCGTACGGCATCACCTGAAACTCAAGGAAATTCTTGAGTTCTTTGTAAATAAAATTCTGAAAATACGGATGGTTTTTTCTATCTACAATGAACCTTGTAAAATCTGCCATATAAGCATTCGCTCTGGGATTGTGATACATATTTTTCAATAATTCATCAATATTCAGCTGATAAATCTCAGTAAATTGCTGATGCAAATCCGGTGGCAGTTTCTTCATAAAATAATGACGAACGAGCTGCTTTCCTAATGCACTTCCACTGCCTTCGTCCCCGATCAGGAATCCTAAAGACGGTAATTCGGTTTTGACATTTTTGCCATCGAAATAACAAGCATTGGAACCTGTTCCGAGAATGCAGACAATTGCAGGAACGCCTCTGTAAGCGGCATATGCTGCTGCGAGAAGATCTTCTTTGACGTGAATCTGAGCATTGGTAAAAACCTTTTGGATCTCCCGCTCAACGATCAGCTTTTTTTCTGCTGTTCCACAACCTGAACCATAAAAAAAGATATTTTCCAGATAATCCTGAAACTTTGTAAGAGCTTGATTTTTTTCTAATTCGGGAGCAATTAATTCTGCTTTTATGATATTCGGATTGAAACCTACCGTTTCTGTTTTCAGTACTTCTGTACCGTCGTTTTCAAGAATGACCCAGTCGCATTTTGTAGATCCTCCGTCAACAATAGCAATCATATAAATATGTATTTAGAATGCTAAAATAATATTTTTTCGGGAAGGTTTTGAATTGATTTTTAATTATTGATCTTTATCTTCTATCAACCAGTCTTCTATCTCGTCCTCCAGATAAGTTGTTTGTAGTTTGATGGCATTGATGAAGTCATCCGGGATACTTTCTGTAGTCTCGTTGCTTTCGAGATCCCAGAGCTCATCAGACATTGTTTCATACTCAGAATAGATTCTTTTGAATCTGGAACTGCTTTTTTCCAACTCTTCGATCTTTTTTTGCTGAGGCAAAAATTTTCTGTAAGGTCTGTTAGAATTTTTCATTTGATTAATATTTGTGGTTTGGGTGTTTGTGTTTAGCGAAAAAATTTCCTGACCAATTATTATTAGTCAGGCTAACTTTACTCTCAACTGGAATTATTTGCATTATTTTCAACAAGAAAACCTTTGTGCAAACAATTTTTCAATCAAATCTCATTTTCTTTTACAATAAAATAAATGTAGGAATATTTCTAATACAAAAAAATTATTTAACGATTATTTTAAAACATTTAACAATTCCTATAAATTTGCAAACGAAATGAAACAATTAATTCTACATCAGAAGCAAGTTATATTCTTTATCATAGCCGGCGGACTAAGTGCTATTATAGAAATCGGCAGCTTTAAGCTTTTCAGCGTTTATCTTCCAAAAGTCTTTTTTTTGGAGTATAATCTGTATGGAATTAAATATCCGTTTAGCAATATCCTGTCTACGAGCTGTGGAATTATTACTAATTATTTTTTAAGTATTTGGTTTGTGTTTGAAAGAGGAAAACATTCTAAGAGAAAAGAGTTTGTTTATTTTATCCTTGTTTCTGTGGTTTCTACTTTTATAAGCTTGTTTTTGTTCCAGGTATTATATCACTTTGTCTTCAAAGAAGTGATAGATCTGGGAATCTATGTGCTTTCTCCGGAAATGATGAGTAAGATCTCCGCCATACTTCTCGTCTCGATGCTGAATTATTCTATAAAGAAAAAAGTTATTTTTAACGGATAAAAACTTATTTTTGGTCTGATTAATTTTTATTAGACATTAATGAGAACATTACTGGTGTATGTTTGGCGATTTTGGATGGTGATTCTGGGCACTGTTCTTACATTAATATTTTTTATTCCTGTTTATATTTTATCGATCCGGCAGAAGGATTACAAATTCTGCTATTTTTTTATCCGTCTCTGGGCTATCGGGATGTTCTACGGAATGGGTTTCCGATACAAAATGATTTCTAAAACTGGTAAAAAAATTGATAAGTCGCAGCCCTATGTTATCATATCCAATCACACTTCTATCATGGATGTTATGCTGCCCTGTATTCTTTTCCCTAATCATCCGCTGTGTTATGTCGGAAAAAAAGAGCTGGAAAAAATCCCAATCTTTGGAACCGTTTATAAAAGGGTTTGTGTAATGGTGGACAGAAATAGTGCAAGAAGCCGTGCTGATGTTTACCGAAGATGTGCTGAAAGAATGCAGCAAGGTCACAGTGTTGTTATTTTTCCTGAAGGCGGTGTCCCAGATGATACGAGTATTGTTTTGGATCAATTCAAAGACGGTGCTTTTATTTTGGCAACTAAACATCAATTTCCTATTGCGGTTTTCAGTTTCAAAGGTTTGAAGGAGATGTTCCCTTTTGATAATAAAAAAGGATATCCCGGAGTTGTGAAAGTTTTCTTCAATGATATTCTAACACCAGACTTATCATTAAAAGAGCTCAAAGAAAAAGCTTTTGACGAAATCCAATTGTCTCTGATAGAGAAAATAAAATAATTTATCCAACGAATAATACTTTTCACTACATTTGTTTAAAAATATTAACTTAAAATTAACAAACAATTAATACATGACACCACAGAAAACCAATTGGGGACAGTTTATTCCTCTAGTTACAGTTTTTTTCTTTTGGGGATTTGTTGCCGCAAGTAACGACATCCTGATTCCCGTTTTTAAGGAAGCTTTTCACCTCACTCAAAGCCAAAGTCAATTGGTATCTGTTGCTTTTTATGTTGCATATACAGTAGGTTCTCTTATTTATATGTTTATTTCTAAGGGTATTAGACAAGACCTTATTAACAAAATCGGTTACAAAAACGGATTGATTTTAGGATTATTGATTTCTGCTTTTGGAACCTTATTATTCTATCCAGCCGCAAATACCGGTTCATTTACATTAATGATATCAGGATTATTCATTGTCGGATTGGGATTCTCCCTTCAACAGATCGTAGCTAACCCACTGGCGATTGAAATTGGACCTTCAGAAACAGGGGCTCAAAGATTAACAATGGCAGGCGGAATTAACAATCTAGGGACAACAATCGGACCTCTGATCGTATCTTTTGCAATTTTTGGCTCTGCTACTACGGCCAATACAACTGCTAGTATAGAAAGTGTAAAGATTCCTTATTTGATTTTAGGTGGCGCTTTTGTTCTTGTTGCATTGTTATTGAAATTTTCATCCCTGCCTCAAAAGACTGAAGTGAGCACCGAAAATACAGAGTATACCACTCCAGGAGAGCACAGGACTTCAGCCCTTAAATATCCACAACTAGTTCTGGGAATGATTGCAATCTTCGTTTATGTTGGTGTAGAAGTTTCTACTGCAAGCAATCTTCCTGCATATATGGAAAAATCGTTAGGATTCTCAACAAAAGATGTTGCTCCCTATGTTTCTCTTTACTGGGCTAGTTTGATGATTGGCAGATGGACGGGATCAGTGGAAGCTTTTGATATTTCGGGAGGATTCAAAAAAATATTGAGATTCCTAGCTCCGTACCTGGCATTTGGAGTTTTTCTATTGGTTAATGCTATTGCACAACATGACTTGAGGCCTTTCTATATCTATCCGCTCATTATCCTGGTAATGATCATTGCAGATGTTCTCAGCAAAGGAAATCCGGCAAGAATGCTATTGCTTTTCTCATTAGCCGGAATTCTCGCAACAATATTAGGAATGACAACAGAAGGTATGGTTTCTGTGTATGCATTCACAAGTGTCGGCTTATTCTGTAGTACGCTTTGGCCGTGTATTTTTGCTCTGGCTGTTAATGGATTAGGAAAAAATACTAATGAAGGCAGCAGTATGCTAATTATGATGATTATGGGTGGAGGAATCGTGAGCTGGCTGCAAGGTTACATTGCTGATCTTACTTCTATCCATTCAAGTTATATTGTTGGTGTGATTTGTTTTGCTTATCTTGCATTCTATGCAGTAAGAGTTACCCAAATTTTAAAATCACAAGGAATTAACCTTGAAAAAGAAAAAATATCCGGTGGTGGTCACTAATAAAAATATCTTTTTAAAAAATAAAAATTGGGCAATCGTTTTGGTTGCCCAATTTTTATTTTTTTACATATTATCAAAACTTGATTTTGCAGTTAATTTTTTTTCAAAGCTTTTTGAATGGAAAAAGAGTTTACACATTGCTATATTTTCAAAATTTAATTTTTCTTTTGGAGATTTAGTCTATATTTTAATTACCATAATATTGATCTATTTAGTGTGGGGTTTAATCAAAAACAGAAATTCAAAATTCCTAAAATACATTCTTATTTCCTTCAACATATTCTATTTTATGTATCAATGTTTCTGGGGGATGCTTTATTTCCAGACACCAATTATAAATAAACTCCAAAAGAGAAAAATATCAGATTACGAAGTCAAAAATCTAACCCTTAAATATCTTGAGTTGTGTAAAAAAACACGGGAAAAGGTATCAGAAAATAAAAATGGTGTTTTTATAATCAGAGATATCCGGCAATTAAAACTTGAGATCTTAAAACAACAAAAAAACTTGCCGCAAAACATTAGCATAAAAAAGCCGGTTACAGACTTATCCGTTAAGCCAAGTTTATTCGATTCTTTTATGAATAAAACAGGAATCCTGGGCTATTATAATCCGTTTACAGCGGAATCACAATACAATCCTAATATTCCGGCTACACAACTTCCATTTACTCTGGCTCATGAGATGTCACACCAGCTTGGTTATGCCAGAGAACAGGAAGCCAGTTTTATAGCTTATCTATACTCAAAAAAAACAAATAATGCGGATTTACAATATAGCACTCAGCTATATATCTTAAAAAGTCTCTTAAGATCGATCGCCAAAAATGACAAACCTTTTGCAGAATCTATCATTGGGAAATATTCTGTTAAGATGAAGAAAGACCGGGAAAATGAAGTAGTTTTTGCTGAAAAAAATAAGGGTATAATAAGTGATTTTTTTGGAGCAACCAATGATCTGTTTTTAAAAACAAATCAACAAGACGGGCAGGTAAGCTATTCTTATTTTATCAATCTGTTGCTTCTATATGAGCTATAAAAAGAAAAAGAATCGTACAGTAAGTACGATTCTAAAAACACAAATGATGAAAAAAAATTTATTGCTCCTGAGTGATTGTCTCAAAAGCACCGTAAAAGTACAACATTTGAATTTACCCTCCAAATATTTTAAGCACATATTTAAAAAAAAAGCAGAACATATTAATAATCAAAATATTAAATGTTTTAAAATTATTATGATTAGAGACTTCTCTTAATTTTATCGACCTTGTCCCAAGAGGCCATTATATTAGTTAAAAATCTGATTAACCATCTAATCATTAAAAGGCTATTTTTCAAATAATAAGATGCATAAGAATCTGGAGCATTCCCTTAATTTTGAATAACCTAAAATAATATGACGCAGATATATTACAGAGAAATATATATTTTTTAGTTGTTTTATTAAAAAAACTTACCCTAAAAAATAATAGACTTTTTTTAATTACTAGAAAATAAAAATCCGCAAATGTCTATACATTTACGGATTTTCCAGTAGCGAAGACGGGAATTGAACCCGTGACCTCAGGGTTATGAATCCTGCGCTCTAACCATCTGAGCTACCTCGCCATTTTTGTGGTGCAAATATAAGGATATTTTACATTCCCACAAACTTTTAATTAACTTTTAAATAATCTAAAACATCAGCTACATGATTGGGTTTGCTAATGATTTTATTATCAGCATCTAATATGAAATAAGTTGGCGTTGCGGAAATATTATAAGTATCTCCATATGAGCTATACCAGCCTTTCCCTTCAGAATCACTTATCCAGGGATATATATTGGCTTTACTCTTAAATTCATCAAGATTGCTATCTAGCGATAAACCAACAACCTCAATGTTTTGTGCTTTTAATTTAGCATACTTTTCCAAAAGTTTTGGTAATTCTGCTTCACAATGAGAACAAGTGGAAGACCAGAATACAACAATTTTTTTATTGCTTTTTACATCGTACAAAGACTTGGCTTTGGTATGTATAGGATTTACAAACACATTATTGGGCATCTTAGCACCAATTTCTGTATTATTATTCGATTTCAGGGTTGATGCAAGCCTGTCATTGATTGTACATTTAAGATTATTGCCTTCTGCAAGATATTTTTGTTTCAGCTTATCCATATTATAGGTGTTAAAAATATCAATAAGCTCAGAAAGTATAGTTTGTCCTCGTGGTGTTTCAAGATTAACAGCAGCTAATAATTTGTCGACGCCTTCTTCTACATTGGATTTAGAAACATTCAAATAGTTTATTAAGGAAGGTTTTAAAATCAGCGATGTCTCCAGATATTCTCCAGATTTTGAGTAAAAATCAATATAATCCTGAGGTTTTAGCTCAGTTGCTTTTTCCTGTACAGAAAATTTTTGATTTTTGTGATAATAATCTAGAAAGGGATGAGTCTCATAGAGTAACTGATCGTTTTTCGAAAGCAAATTAATTTCCTTCTCAAGCGATTTATAAAAATCTTCCGTCGGTCTGTAATAATCCTTAATCTGGATCAGAGCCGGCAGTATTAATTCCTGTTTTTTTTGCTGGTCAATCTCATTCCCAAATAATTGATTTGTCTGATCATTAAAAACTACATTCGAGAACTTATTTTTACTATCCAGATCAACTTTGAAATCGATATTTTTATTTTCTGAAACCAAATTTACTGAAGAATTCGTCTTCTGAAAAAATGCTCTCATCATTCCAGTATACTTTTTATCAACTTTGAACACAGCTTTATTATTTGTGATCTTAGCTTTAGAATATAAAATCTCCTTAGATCCGTTAAAACCATATAGATACATATCAGAATCAGACAAATATGAAGGGATTTCCACAGTAACACTGAACTGTGGAAATGCATATGCAGATAATAAAATACTGCTTATAAATAATGTTTTTTTCATAGAGTAAAAATAAAAAAAACTCACTTAAAAGTGAGTTTTAAAATATTAAAAAATTTTATTGTAAGGCTTTTTGCTTTTGTTTCATTACAAAAATTATAGTCATTGCAATAGCAATTAAAAACAAAATAAAAGTATAGCTATCTATTGGGGAAGCAGGATAAGCTCCAATATCTCCGGATTCAGGATTCTCGGGTGGTGGTGGTACAGATTGAGCAAATCCGAATATACTCATCAGTAAAAACAAGAAACGGTATACCCTTTTTAATAAAAAATTAATCATCATTAGTTATTTTTGTGTTTAATTAACAATTTTTTTAGTTACAACCTCTCCTTTATCAGAAATAGCTCTAACCAAGAACATACTTTTTGCTTGATAATTCAAAGGAACAGTATAATCTGAGCCAGTAGATATTTGTGATTTGGTGTTCAATAACTGTCCTGTTGCAGAATACACCTCAACAGTTGCTTTATTCCAATTTTTTGCGAATCTTACAACCCATTGAGAATCTTTCTTAGCTATTATTGTTTGAGAATTATTAACGTTCCCAGTTCCTAATGTTGCACCTTCCGGCAGTTCATAATATAAACCTAAAACTTTAGCACCACTCATAGAAAGGCTATCACCATCTACAATCTTTATAAACTGACCCTGAGAATTCTTTAGATAAAAGCTATTTCCATCACTTAGCCCTTCCGGAACTCTATTACCTTTTTCATAAACCTCAAACTTCAGATAATATGGAGTTCCAACATCACTTATATAAAGAGGAATTTCTTTAGACTTGTAAGCAACTTCATTAGCTTCGTTAATATAAAGTTTTCCGGAAAGATTAATATCTTCACCTCCTGTTAAAGTCTCTTCTTTAGTATAAACAAAAGCATTATCTCCACTATAAGCTTGTAAACTTGTATTGCCGGGACTGTTCCCGGTAACAGCAGAAGGAGAAATTGCATAGTATGTTCTTCCTATTTCCAAGCTGTCTGTATCATACATTATAACCGCTACCTGCTTTACAATTTTGTCTGTAGGAATATCTGCATCATCAAATATCTTACTTGTAGGATTGGTGGTTTGCGTTGTATTATCTCTTGAAGTAGATGCAAAACGTCTTAATAAAGTATAATTAATTGCAGATGCGGCATTGTTTCCATTGTCAGCGGAAAGTTTAACCATGAACTCACCCATAGGTTTAATCACTAGACGGTTACCGCTAATATCTCCAGCTTGAAATACACCGGAACTTGCAACCATAACAACAGTTCTTCCCGCAGTACCATTGGCTGATCCGCTTGTATTTTCAGTTGGATAGCTGGTTCCTGATCCTCTTGTCCAGGTTAAACCCGAGGTATAATAGGCGATACCCTGTAAATTAGGTATAGCATTACCATCAGAGTTTGTAGATTCTGACTGACCAATGTATCTTAAATCAATATTTGTTAAAAAGGGATTTGCAACCTGATAAAGGTTCTTACCGTAACTAGCATCCCAGCCTCCTGCATTTCCAGTCTTTGATTGAAAGGGATCATCTAAATAGCTGTAATATCTTTCGCCATAATAATTAGTAGCAGATCCATTATAACCAAAGCTAATTCCACTGGATGCTCCTGTAAGAGAATAAGATTGATTTCCACTAACATCAGAAACCGGAGTTCCCGCAAACGTAGTAACCACCGAAGCTGCCGCAGCATCCCAAACAACTGTTCCTGAAGAATTTCTTCTCGGTATGATGTAATAATCCAGTGGAGTACCTACATAAGTTGTCGACAATGCGGAACTAGCCGCCGCTATCTGATCAAATCTTGCTCTGGCATTATTCCATCTGAATACAGAACTAGGATTAAAACGTCCTGCAGAATTATTAGCACCATTAGTCACATTAAGATAACTTCCTCCTGTGTTTCCCGGACTATTAGCTAAATTAGCCACCAGATCTGAAATCGGGTAGTTATAAAAAGGCAAAGCAAGCTGCTGCTTAGCTGTAGATCCGCTATTGGCATCTGCTCTGTATTCTTTATTAACTTTACCTGTAATATTAGTCTGAGGAATACCCGCAATATAAAGCTGTCCGTAACTTGTTGCACCGTTGAACTTCAAATTAACATTTGATGTAGATGCAATGTTAAGCTGATCTGTAGAAGCAGCATTAATCATGATATTTCCGGAATTGTTTACTATAGCTGTACCGGCGGTTTGTAATCCACCACCGTTGTATACCAAAGTTTGACTCTGAACAGTAACTAATGCTGAATTTCCAACATAAGTAAGAACCTGGGAAAAAGCAATACTATTGAATAGTATTAATTTGATAATAAATAATTTTCGTATCATTGTGTGTATATGTGTTTGTGTGTTCTTCTTGCAAAGATATTAATTTTTTAGATATTCGTATAAAATATCTAATTAATTAAAGATTTTATAATATTGAGTCTATTTTTACGTATTGGTTATTTTCAATATCAAACATATAATCTTCCAATACTTTTTCAGTTGTCCCTCGCAGACCTCTCGCTCCAAGTCCTTTATTCATAGTATCTTCCACGATTTCTTCAATAGCTTGATCTGTAAATTCGAGAGTGACATTATCCATCTTGAACAATTCGGTAAACTGATTAATGATAGAATTTTTAGGTTCTTTCATAATTCTTACAAGCGTCTCTTTTGTCAACTTATCGAGATAAGTAATGATAGGAAATCTCCCTAAAAGTTCAGGTATCAACCCAAAACTCTTCAAATCGATCGCATTGATCTGACTTAAAATGTAATCTTCTTCATCGGTTTTATTGATTTTGTCTGCGGAAAAACCAATGGCTTGCTTGTTAAGTCTTCTTTCAATAATTTCTTTCATCCCGTCAAAAGCACCTCCAGCAATGAACAAAATATTCTGGGTATTAACCTGAATATACTTCTGATCCGGATGTTTACGTCCGCCTTGAGGCGGAACGTTCACAATGCTTCCTTCCAGCAATTTCAACAAACCTTGCTGAACACCTTCTCCCGAAACATCTCTTGTGATACTCGGATTATCAGATTTTCTGGCGATTTTATCAATCTCATCAATAAAAACAATTCCTCTCTCGGCTTTTTCTACATCATAATCAGCAACCATCAACAATCTCGAAAGGATACTTTCCACATCTTCACCCACATAACCTGCTTCTGTAAGGATTGTCGCATCTACAATACAGAATGGAACATTCAGTTGTTTTGCAATCGTTTTTGCCAGCAATGTTTTTCCTGTTCCGGTCTCACCGATCATTATGATGTTGGATTTCTCAATCTCAACTTCACGGTTTTCATCCTGAGCATGTAATAATCTTTTGTAATGATTATAAACCGCTATCGACAATTGTTTTTTTGCCTGGTCCTGACCAATCACATATTCATCAAGAAAAGCTTTTATTTCTCTAGGCTTTTTAAGTTCTTCCAGAGATTCCGCCATAGATGCAGAATCCGAAGTTTTATTAACACTATCTTTTACAATGGCATGTGCCTGTTCTATACAGTTTTCACATATAAATCCATTTTGCCCGGAAATCAGTATTTGTACTTCACTCTTTTTCCTTCCGCAAAATGAACATTGATTTGGATTCATAATTTTCTCTAAGTTCTAAATTAAAAAAAGAAGCTCAAGACTTCTTTTATGCTTTTATTATGGATTCCTGAATTTCTTTATACTCTTCGGGTGTAAAAATCAGCCTAGCATTTTTAAAATTAAGGTCGTCCATACTGTTAAGTGGTATCAAATGTATATGAGCATGCGGCACTTCCAAACCGACAACAGCCACTCCTACTCTTTTGCAAGGGATAGCTTTCTTGATTTGCTTTGCAATGTCCTGTGTAAAAGCCCAAAGTTCTTTGTAATCTTCAGAATCTAAATCGAAGATAAGGTCGGTTTCCTTTTTCGGAACAACCAGCGTGTGACCTTTTACCAAAGGCATCGCATCCAGAAAAGCGATGTGTTTTTCGTCCTCGGCAATTTTATAACTAGGAATTTCTCCGTTGATGATTTTAGAAAAAATAGTGCTCATAATTTTTTTAATATTGATTTTAATTTCAGCAAGTTTTAAACCAACATCTCTATTTTTATTTTATAGCGAAATTTCTAAAACTTCAAAAGAAAGCTTATTTCCATTAGGCAATACGATATCGGCTGTTTCACCAACAGATTTGCCCAAAAGTCCTTTCGCAATAGGTGTATTCACAGAAATTTTTCCAGCCTTCAAATCACTCTCATTATCAGGAACCAAAGTGAATTTTTGCTCACCTTTTGTCACATTGTTCTTCAATCTTACAGTTGTAAGGATAGATACTTTGCTCAGATCAAGCTGGCTTCCGTCAATGATTTTGGATGTAGAAATAATATCTTTCAATTTAGAGATTCTCATCTCCAACATCCCCTGCGCTTCTTTAGCTGCATCGTATTCTGCATTTTCAGACAGATCCCCTTTATCTCTTGCTTCAGCAATCTGCTGCGTTATTTTTGGTCTTTCGATCGTTTCTAATTGTTCCAGTTCGGCTTTCATTTTGTCCAAACCTTCTTTGGTCACGTAGTTCATAACAATAAAATTTATCGTTTGTATAAAAAAATAATCCGACCTTTGCCGGATACTAATTTGTCTCGAATTGAGTTTACAAATATATAATTTATTTTTGAAATGAAAACCAAAAAAATCGCATCGCTATTCGCATTATTTTTGATTATCAGCGTTTTAAACACTAATAATTCTTGTAGTGAAAGAAATGAAACCGTAAGCTGTTTTCCTAATTCCACGATTGCTGTACAACTTAACCTGACTTTACCGCTTTATTACAAGTTACAGACCGTTGGAGCCTGGGTTTACGTGAATGAAGTTGGAGCCGGAACCAGAGGACTGATCGTGGTAAGAACAACAAGTGGATTCAAAGTTTATGATAGAAATGCACCACATATCTGTCCGGATACAGATACAACTCTTGAGGTCAAAAATGACACTTCCATTTATTGTCCGAAAGATGGTTCACAATGGATTCTAATCACGGGACAACCTACGGATAACAGCGTTGCCAAAATAGCACCAAAAACCTACGGATATAATTTTGATTCCAATACTAATATTTTATCAATTTATAATTAAAGATGAGAGTGGTAATCCAACGCGTTTCTGAAGCAAACGTAAAAGTTGACAACCAAATTGTTGGAGAAATTGGAAAAGGATTGATGCTTCTGATCGGTGTTGATGAAAATGATGAAAACGCAGATGCAGACTGGCTTGTCAAAAAAATTCTTGATGTACGGGTTTTTTCCGATGAAGAAGGAAAAATGAATCATTCCGTGAAAGACATTAATGGCGAAATCCTTTGCATCAGCCAATTCACTCTGATTTCTGATTATAAAAAAGGCAATCGCCCTTCCTATATCAAAGCTGCCAAACCTGATAAAGCCATTCCACTGTTTGAATATTTTAAAGATGAAATAAAAAAATCCGGACTGAAAACCGAAAGCGGCATTTTTGGTGCGGACATGAAAGTTTCATTGATTAATGATGGTCCGGTGACATTAGTTTTTGACAGCAAGACAAAATTATAAAGGAGCAATATTTGCTCCTTTACTTTTAATCGACCTCGTATTCAAGTTTTATGGTAATGCTTGCTTCTTTTTCCTTGGAAGTGGTATTGTAAGTTCCGCCATAGGAATAATCTTCGTTGGAATTTGGTGCCGTAATCTGAATTACGCCCATTGTTGCTTTTTTCAGATTTCCGAGACTGCTTCCCGCATTTTCAGCAATTTTCTCCGCTCTTTCTTTCGCATCTTTTGTAGCGTTAGCAATCATTTCTTGCTTAACATCAGACAACTTGGTGTAGAAATATTGCGGTGAAGAAGATGTGAACTCTATTCCACGATTGATGATTTCGGTAATGTTTCTGGAGATATTTTCAATTTTTGAAACTTCTTTGGATTGGATAGAAACACTTTGGGTCAAATTATATCCTGAAAATTCTCCCTGTTGATAATTCCCGTTGGAATCCGTATAGCTTCGGAATTGTTTCTGAATATCAACCGCAGAAAAAACCATTTCATTTTGTTTCACACCTTTGGAAAGAAGATAATCAGAGATCACTTTTCTGTCAATTGCCAAAGCATCATAAGCCGATTTCAGCTCAAAATTATTCTTGGAAAAGCTTCCTGACCAGGTAATAAGGTCTGATGTAAATTTTTTGGAACCAAGTCCGGTCACAGAAACGGTATTTTCCGACTTGTTTCTGTTTTTGATAGCGCTGCCAAGCAATCCAGCAGCAATAATAAAACCTAATGCAGCAATCCCAACTGCAATATAATTCTTCATAAAATTTTGTATTTGAGTTTTTTGTATCAAACTTGATACCAAATTTTAAGATTTCATTAACATTTTTTATCTAATTGGACCCTTTTCAGAGTTTAAAACTCTGAAGGGTTTGATTAGCTTTCTTTATTGAAATATCGATTTTTCAAATTCCAGACTCACGCCTTTCATTTCGCCTGGCATTGGCGGAACTGTTTTAGTTAATTTGATTTTGATGAAAGTGATTTGTGGAAACTGGTTTTCGATTTTGTTAATGATTCTTCCAATCACGTGTTCCAAAAGTTCGGAACGAATTGCCATTTCCCGATGAATAATTTCGCTGACCTCAGCATAATTGATGGTATCTTCAAGATTATCCGACTGTGATGCTTTTTCTAAATCGGCTTGTAATTCAACATTGATGATATAATTATTTCCAATCAAAGCCTCTTCTGGCAAAACACCGTGATAAGCATAGATTTTTATGTCTTCTAATAGGATTTTTGATTTCATTCTTTAAAAATAGAAAAATATTTTGAACGCAAAGTCCGCAAAGATTTTTAATCATAATTGAAAAATATTTTAAGGTTCGCAAAGGCGTAAAACTCAGCAAAGGAATAAACGAATTAAAACATCTAGTTTGTCATACCGGAGGAATCTCTTCGGTTTAGATTCTTACAGAATGACAAAGATTCTGGTAAACTCTTATTTATTCTGAGGTTTCTTTCTTGCAAAGCTGCAATAGGGATAGTAGTGGAAATCCTTTTTTGCAAAAAAAGATTGCAACGGATAGCCCGACCCGAGCGGATGCCCTTCGAGAGCCTCAGGATGACAAGTGTTGGCGAGGGGATTGCCCAAATCATTCTACAAAAAAACCTCATCTGAAAAGACAAGGTTTGTAATTTTATTTGATGCTTTTGGAAAGTTCCAGCATGGCTTCAATCGGTTTCAATGCTTTGAGACGAATATCCTCGTCCATTGTAATTTCCGGAAGTTCATATTTCATACACAGATAAAGTTTTTCCAGCGTGTTTCTCTTCATAAAGAAACATTCTGAGCAGTTGCAGCTCTCGTCGAAAACCAAAGCGGGAATCAAAGATTTGTGCGGTGCGCGTTTTCTCATCTCGTGAAGGATGCCTTCTTCAGTCGCAATGATAAACTCTTGGCAATCATCTTGTTCTACATAATTCAAAAGCGCGGACGTTGATCCAATGAAATGCGCCAGTTCCAAAACCGGCGTTTCGCTTTCCGGGTGTGCGATCAGTTTTGCATTCGGGTGGTCTGCTAACTGCTTTGCGATACGTTCCATAGAAAATGCCTCGTGCACGATGCAGCTCCCGTCCCAAAGAATCATATCACGACCTGTTTTCTTGCTGAGATATCTTCCTAAGTTTTTATCCGGCGCAAAAATAATCGGTCGGTCTTTTGGTAAAGCATTAATGATCTGTTCTGCGTTGGAGCTCGTTACAATAATGTCCGAAGCCGCTTTGGTTTCCGCATTACAGTTGATATAAGTTGCTACCAGTGCATCTGGATATTGCTCACGCATTTTGTTGAGACCTTCCGCCGAACAGCCGTCTGCCAAAGAACAACCTGCCAATGTATCGGGAAGAACCACTTTTTTGGTTGGATTAAGGATTTTCGCCGCTTCCGCCATAAAGTGTACGCCACAAAAAGCGATCATATCCGCATCGGTTTCCTTTGCCTGTCTTGCCAATTGTAAAGAATCGCCAAGGAAATCAGCGATATCCTGAATCGGACCCGGCTGATAATAATGCGCCAGAATAACGGCATTTTTCTCTTTTTTAAGGTCAAGAATAGCTTTCACAAGGTCATCGCCTGTCGGAATCGCAAATTCTTTGAGGTCAAGAAACCCTTTTACGGGCATATTATTGATTGCAATGTCTAATGTATTTTCCATTACGTGTTTTTCACATTTTTATTCGTTGATAAAGTTATTAATAATTTTCTCGACTTCCGCTTTTGCCGTGTCCAAATCTGTATTCACAATAATTTTATCGAAGTGTTTTTGATAAGTCATTTCTTCGCCTGCTTTTTCCACTCTGGTTTTGATCGTTTCTGCACAGTCGGTATTTCTTTTTATCAATCTTTGTTCCAGCTCGGCGATGCTTGGTGGCATTACGAAAATCGACAATGCTTTGTCACCGAAAATCTCTTTTAGTCGGATTCCGCCTTTAACATCAACATCAAAAATCACGACTTTCCCTTCTTTCCAGATTCTTTCTACTTCGGATTTCAGCGTGCCGTAATATTTGTCGGTATAAACTTCCTCGAATTCTACAAATTCATCTTTGGATATTTTGGTCCTGAATTCTTCCGGTGTCAAGAAGTAATAATCTACTGCGTGTTTTTCTTCGCCGCGCAGTTGTCTTGTGGTGGCAGAAATTGAAAAGCTTAATTGAGGAACTACTGAAAGTCCGTGTTTGACCAACGTTGTTTTACCGCTTCCGGACGGCGCGGAGAATATGATGACTTTTTCCATTAAAATAATTGATTGCTGATAAATGATAAGCGATAATCAAATCATTCATTAATTATAATTTATCGCTTATAATATGTTCAGTGTTTGTTCCTTGATTTTCTCCAAATCATCTTTCATCTCGACCACCAATTTCTGAATCTCAGAATGATTGGCTTTTGAACCTAAAGTATTAATTTCTCTTCCCATTTCCTGCGCAATGAAACCCAATTTTTTCCCATTAAAATCTTCGTTCCTCATCACTTCGAGATAATATTTGATGTGCTGGGAAAGACGAACTTTTTCTTCAGAAATATCCAATTTTTCAACAAAATAAACCATCTCCTGGTAATATCTTGTCTCATCAATATTCTCAAAATTCTTAAGCGCAGCCTGATATCTGTCTTTGATCGGCTGGATCCTTTCTTCTTCGTATTGAGCAACCTGATTGAGATTATATTCTATGTTCTGAACGATTTTTTCTATTTCAACAGCAAGATTATTTCCTTCCGTTTGTCTGAACTCAATAAATTTAGAAATAGAATTCTCTACAGTTTCCAAAAGAGTTTTCCACTCGTTCTCTTCCAAATCGGAGTTTTTTGTAGACAAAGCATCCGGCATTCTGACTGCCATTTTCAGCAATTCGAACTCAGGCGCATCAGAACCAACCTCTCTCAACTGATTCATATAATTTTTGACAACATCCTGATTGATTTTGACATCATTATTATCCTCAAGACTTTCGCAGTTGATGTAACAATCTACTTTCCCTCTGAGGATTTTATCATTCAGTAATTTTCTGATATCAAATTCTTTTTCTTTGTATCTCAACGGAATTTTAACATTCAGGTCAAAGTTCTTGCTATTCAAAGATTTGATATCGATTGTAATTTTTTTTCCTTCATAAACAGTCTCAGCGCGGCCGAAACCTGTCATAGATAATATCATACGATTCTATATAAGAATGCAAAGATAATTAATTTTGATTCTCCGGATTCAATTTCCTTTTTGAATTAAAAACACAATCAGAATTCGAAGTATTTCCTTATTTTTGCCTCCTATGAAAAGATGGTATCTCTACCCTTTTTCCTTGGGTTATCATCTCGGCACTTCTGTTAGAAACCGGATGTATGATTGGGGAATTTTTTCTTCTTCGAAATTCAGAACACCAATAATTGGTGTCGGAAACCTGTCGGTTGGAGGCAGTGGAAAATCACCGATGGTAATGTATCTGGCAGATTATCTTTCACGTTCGTTCCGGACGGGAGTCCTGTCAAGAGGTTATGGCAGGATTACAAAAGGTTATAAAATCGTGAATTACGAAAGTAATTACAAATTGGTTGGTGATGAGCCAATGCAATTGTTCGAGCGATTCCGAAACCGTTTTGTAATCGGTGTATGTGAGGACCGTGTTTTTGGTGCAAAAAAAATAATTTCCGATATGGATCTGGACGTGTTGATTTTGGATGACAGCTACCAGCATCGCGCCATAAAACCTGGGATGAACCTTTTATTAACGGATTATAACGATCCTTTTTTCAAAGATTTTGTACTGCCGGCTGGTGACCTTCGCGAGAGCAGAAGAGGAAAAAGCCGTGCCGACATCATTATGGTAACGAAATGTCCCGATGATCTGACGGAAGAAAAGAAGCAATACTATATCTCAAGAATACGACCGCAACATTACCAGAAAGTATTTTTCTCATCCATTGCTTACGACGAGAATATCCTCGGAATCAATAAAATGATGCCTGTAAAGAATCTGGATTATTATGATGTTCTACTGATTACAGGAATTGCAAATCCTTCCCAGCTTTTGAAAGAGATGTCAAAATACAATCAAAAAGTTAAACATCTCCAGTTCAAGGATCATCACAACTTTACCGACGATGACATCAAAAAAATCACTGCAGAATACAAAAAATTGGGCGAATACAAAGTTATTCTAACTACTGAAAAAGATTATGTCCGCCTAAAAACTTTTGATTATCTTAGGGACAAAATCTATTACTGGCCTATCAACGTAGAGATTGACAAGCGAGAAGACTTTAACAAAATCATTCAGAATTATGTTAGAAAAGTTTAAAGAAACTGCGGAATTCATCAAGAATATCATCTCAGAAATACCTGATTTTGCAATTGTTCTCGGTTCCGGACTTAGTAAACTCCAGTATGAGGTAAAAGCGATTCATACTTTAGACTACAAAGACATTCCCAATTTCCCTCAAACTACAGTTGTGGGTCACGGTGGAAAATTGATCTACGGAATTCTCGAAGGTAAAAAAGTTTTGATGATGAGCGGACGTTTTCATTATTATGAGGGTCATTCTATCGAAACTGTTACTTTTCCTTTCAGAGTTTTCCATTTGTTAGGAATCAAAAATTTGATTCTTTCCAATGCTGCCGGTGGTGTGAATCCCAATTTCAAAGTAGCTGATGTAATGATTCTGACAGACCATATCAATATGATGCCGGAACATCCGTTGAGAGGAAGAAATATTGACGAATTAGGGCCTCGTTTCGTGGATATGAGCGAACCTTACAATCGTAAGATGATTGCGATTGCTAAATCGATTGCTAAACAAGAAAACATTGACCTAAAAGAAGGTGTCTATGTCGCTTTGACAGGACCAACTTTTGAAACACCAGCAGAATACGGAATGGTAAGAGCCATTGGTGGTGATGCCGTTGGTATGAGTACTGTTCCGGAAGTTATTGTTGCAAAACATCAGGGAATGGATTGTTTCTGTCTTTCAATTATTACTGATTTAGGAGGGCCTGAAATTTCGTTTGCGGTGTCTCACGAAGAAGTTTTAGAAGCTGCCAACAAAGCTATGCCGAACGTCATTAAGGTCGTAAAAGGACTCATAAAAAATTACAATTAAATATAAAAAACCTCAGGAATTCTGAGGTTTTTTGTTAGTTCTTGATTATTTTCTCGTAACTCTTCGAACCGTCTGATTTTTCAAATTCGATGAAATAAACACCTTTTGTTAATTGTGAAACATCGATTGTTGCAGCAGATTTCTGAGACATAACTTGCTTCCCTGTAGAATCGTAAATTTTCAGAGAATTCGCTTTGTCAGAGTTGCTGAGGTTCAAAACATCTTTTACAGGATTTGGGTAAACACCAATTTTCTTTGCAGAAGAATTAGTCTCATCAACAGCGATCAAAGTTGGTGAAAACGTAAGTGTCGCATAATCTTTATTTCCTGCTCCGTGATAAGCTAAACTCGTAGAAGTTCCTTTACCGTAGAATATCGGAAGAGTACCTGCAGAATTGGTGAAAGCAAAATCACCAGCGCCACCCGCAAGTGTCCTTCTGACAACCAGAGTTCTTGTGCCGGAAGCTACTGTATTGGAAAGTTCTGTCCAGTTTTGCGCAGCATCTGCAGACGGTGTTACTCCAACTCCGTTGAAAGTGTAATCTCTATTTGCAGAACTGTTATAAATAAATCCGTCGGCTCCAGCTTTCATCCCTTCATCACTAAAACCAATTCCCAACCAGCTGGTACTGCTTCCGGTGAGTGTCATTGTAACATTCGTAGCATCAACATCAATTTTAACACTCATTGCAGTTGTCGGTAAACTTACAGTCCCCGTAGAATACTGTGAAAAAAGCATCCCGCTAACCAATAGCGGTATACTTAAAAGTAGATTTTTTTTTGCCATAAATTAAAGTTTTAGAAGATTGATCATTTCATTATTATTAGATTTCACAGCATATTCAAATGCTGAGATTCCCAACGAATCTTTTAAAGTCCTGTCCGCTTTATTTTGCAAAAGGATTTTTACTAGTTCGAGATTTCCTCTTTTCACAGCCCACAAAAGAGGCGTATTTCCAAAAGAGTCCTGAATATTAGGGTCAGCATTTTTGGACAGCATTTTTTCTACAAGCTCTTTATTATAATTGATACATAATGAAGACAGCGCTGTTCCTTCGGGACTTACATAATTCAAATCTTTGACATTGTCAATCAGATATTTTGCGACTTCTGTATTACCTCTGTAGCAAGCTAAAATCAAGGGCGTGAAGCCTCTTTCATTTTTAGAATTAATGATATCCGGATTTTGACTCACTAAGGTTTTCATTTCGTCAAGAGTCCCATTTCGGGCAATATCAAAAACGTTTTTGGTTTGAGAAAAACCTAATCCAAAAATCATTAATGCAATTATTGTAAAATATTGTTTCATTATTTCTGGAGTAAAAAGTTATAACTGACATTAACATTTTCCGCCACTTTTGCTGCCACCATTTTTGGAATTTTAACTTTATAATCTGCAGTTTTAACAACAAATTTTCCCTGAACAACTACTTTATCATCTTTCAGATAAACATTAGCGGTTGATTGAACAGAGTTGTCAACACCATGAAAATTCAATGTTCCGGAAATGGTATAAGCTTTTGGTTTTGAGGACAGATCGTTTTTATTAAAATTCAGGATTTTACCTTTGAAACTTGTCTTTGGATACTTCGCAGATTCAGCATAATTTTCATTAAAATGTTCTTGCATCAGACTGACTTTAAAATTAAATCCATTGACCATTGCAAGCGAGGCAATATCTCCGATATCAGCATTCAGGATTGCTGTCGAATTGTTATTCTCAGCATAAACGTCCTCAAATAACGGAACCGAAGCTTCGAAAGTAATCTTACCTGTCTTGGTGGAATATTTTTGGGCAAAAGCAAAATTCGTTACTAGAATTAAGCTTGTTAAAAAAACTAAAGCTTTCATTTTTCCTTTATTTATTAATTAGTTTTCAAGCAATCCATCTGCTTTCCATTTGATAATCATATTGATATTATCCTGAGACAATGTCCCGCCTTGAGGCATTTTTAAAGGGTCCCCATTGGCTCTTTGGATTCTGTCCAGGATATTGTCAATCGAATTTTTTACTGCTGTATAATCCGTCAAAGGGAAATAGGGATTAGAACCTGTTGCGGAATGACAAACCACACAATTATTATCCATTATTGCCTTCACATTTTTGTTGTAAGTAACGGTTTCTGTAATTGGTTTTACATCAGAGATTTCTTCAAAAGTTTTTGTATCGCAACTCATTAATACTAGAAATCCCAAAACCGGAACGAATAATTTTAATATATTTTTCATAATCAGCATTTAAAAAACTCTGTAAAGATTAAATCCAAAGAAGAAATGTCCTTTTCCCCAATCACCTGTCGCATTGCTTATATAACCTGTTTCCGTGTTAGCCTGGGAATTACTGAAGACCAGCTGAAAAACGTGTCCGCCCGTATCAATGTCCATTCCCACAGATAAAGGATTTTTATAGAAATTCTTATTCTCGAAGTTGTAGAAATATTCCGCATTGACAGAAACCCGTTTCGATATCTTGTATCTTCCTCCCAGACCTGTCGAGAAGAGATTTTTGGCATCAATCGTTGGCTCGATCAGATTTCTGTGAATATAAGTTGGCGTTAACTGCAAAGTCAGATTTTCCGTGAATCTTCTGGAAATTAATAATTGAGATAAGTAGGCAAATCTGTCTGTGAATTCGAGTTTTGGGTAATCATCTTTTTTAAGTTCCGAATTGATATCCAGAACATTGTAGCCGACAATATCAAACAGTGACTCTTTTTCCTGTTTGAAGAGTCTGTATTTTGCACCAAACTCATAAGTTTTTTGGTAAGTATGTCTGGAAGCGCTCAAAGCAAGCCAGTCTCTTAATCCATAGATTACGCCTAATTTCGTAGTCGCATTGTCAAGTCCGAAGAAATTTTTGAAACCGTCACTTACATCTCCAAACCTGTGGGAGATATCAAGATAGAATTCTTTTCTTGCAGGTAATTTTGTAGATTGTGCCGTAACAACCTGCAATGCTTTGAAACTGGGAGAATAAGGCTCTTCCGTTTTGACAGTATCGATTTCTTTTAACAGATCGTCCTGTGCGTAAGAGAAAATCAGAATGAATAAAGAGATAAATGATAGAAGTTTTGACATATAACCTTTTTATTCAAAATTATGACCTCTTCACAAAAAAAAACGGTGACTAAAGTCACCGCTTTTCAATTATTTCTATTCCTGATGGGCTTTGTGTAATCAATCCTTCTTTTTCAAATTTTTTCAGAATACGGCTGACCACCTCTCTTGCAGTACCCAATTCGTCAGCAATCTTCTTGTGGGAAACCTTTACGGCATCAGTTCCACTTCTTCTGATCCTTTCGTGGAGATATTCCAACACCCTGTGATCCAGCTTTTGGAAAACAATTTTATTGATAGTTTCCATCATGAATTTATATCTTGAATCATACTCCAGGAAGAATATTTGATTCAGTTGAGGATAGATTTGAAGCCAAGTAAGGAATTGCGGAACAGGAAGCAGCAGAATATCAGATTTTTCTTCCGAGATAGCATATATTCGGCTCACCTTATCTGTAAAAATTGTGGAAAACGTCATGATGCAACTCTCTCCTGGAGATATGTAATAGTAAACGAGCTCTTTCCCGTCATTCAAATTATACACCTTGACCGAACCTTTTATAAGTATGGGAATAAATTTTACCTTATCACCTTCAGCAATCAATTCCTGTTTAGCACTAACAGAAGTAAAAATCCCATACTCCTTGAGTTCCTGATAAAAACCGTTATCAAAATTTTCAAACTTACTTTTAATGAAATCCGAATTGACCATTAATTATTTTTATTCAAAATTAAATATATTTTAACAATATCAGTTAAATTCAAAAATATTTTTACAATACCTTACGGATTAAATATTTCATCATCAAGTCTTATAAACATTATATTTCGGTATTATTCATTAACTTCGTTCATCTAAAAAATTAAAAAATGAAGAGGATATTAGTTTACATCTTACTATTTGTATTCCAATTTGGGTTTTCTCAGGAAGTTCCAAAAGTTCTGAAAACCAAATTTTCCAAAGAAGCTTTAGCACAAAAATTACAGGACAAAAATGGCAAAGAGATATCGATCAAGGATATTCTTCAACAGCACAAAGGAAAGGTTTTGGTTCTTGATTTCTGGGCAGGCTGGTGCAAAGATTGTCTGAAAGTATTTCCAAAAGCCAAAGAATTAGAAGCTCAAAATCCAGATATCGATTTTGTTTTCCTTTCTTTAGAACGTTCAAAAGAAGGTTTTGATAAAAGCCTTGATAAATTCGAGATGAATGACAAAGAAAACTACTGGTTTGCTTCCGGCTGGAAAAACAATTTCAATAATTATGTAGATCTCAACTGGATCCCGAGATATATTGTGGTGGATCAAAAATCGAATATCGCCAAATATTATGCGATTTCTCCGGAAGACCCGGAACTCCAATCCACCATAGATAGGCTTACAAAATAACAATTGACATTCCCGAATATTTTTCGGGATTTTTTTTATCTAAATTTGTAATAACTACAAAAGGTGCAAAAACTTACTTTTAAATTTAAAATAATCAAAATATTCTTTTGTGCCTTTTGTGGTAAAATATTATTCTAAATTCCAATGCAATCGCAACGCAAAATCATTCACGTAGATATGGACGCATTTTATGCTTCTGTGGAGCAACTCGACAATCCTGGTTTGCGTGGAAAAGCTATTGCTGTTGGTGGGGGACATCGTGGTGTGGTCGCAGCCGCAAGTTATGAAGCCAGGAAATTTGGGGTGCGTTCTGCGATGCCGAGTAAAACTGCCAAAGAAAAATGTCCGCATCTCATTTTTGTGAAACCCAGATTCCAGCGTTATAAAGAAATCTCCAACAAAATCCGGAACATCTTCCACGAATATACGGATTTGGTTGAACCACTTTCTTTGGATGAAGCTTACCTTGATGTTACTGAAAATAAAAAAGGAATCGAATCTGCCAACGACATTGCCAGAGAAATCCGAAAACGCATTTTCGAAGAAACTGGACTGACCGCTTCTGCAGGGATTTCTATTAATAAATTTTTAGCCAAAGTCGCATCTGATATCAATAAACCGAATGGTCAGAAAACCATTCATCCCACAAAAATTAATGAATTTCTGGATAATCTTCCTATTGAAAAATTTTACGGTGTCGGAAAAGTGACGGCCAACAAAATGCACACGCTACACATCTTCAAAGGTGCTGATCTGAAAGCTAAAACCCTTGAACAACTTGAAGGTCTTTTCGGGAAATCCGGACGGTATTATTATAATGTAGTTAGAGGAATCCACAATGGAGAAGTCAAACCCAACCGAATTCAAAAAAGTGTTGCTGTTGAAAGAACGTTTTGGGATGACATCAATGAAGATGATGAAATTGATGAAAAACTGAAATCCCTGAGCCAGGAACTGGAAGAACGTCTCGGAAGAAAAGAAATCCAGGGAAAAACCCTGACACTTAAAATCAAATACAAAGATTTTTCACTTTATACAAGAAGTAAGACTCAGGAATTATATTTCGAAAATGCAGAGAAATTCTATAAAACCGCTAAACAACTTTGGGAGCTGAGACCTTTTGACAAAGCGATTCGTTTGCTTGGGCTATCACTTTCCAATCTTAATACAGAAGAAAAAAAGCAGGTTTCCGTTCAGCTAAAAATTCCATTTATGGAGTTTGATGATTAGGCAACTAAAAAAAGTTCATTTTATGTTAAGTTTGGATATATGACAAATCTTCAACATAGCGAAGCGCGCCCCGACTTGAGTGGAGCTCTTTTTCTTTTTTTGCTAAAAAAGAAAAAAGCGGGAACGGAAGGCGGATAAAGGCGTCCAAATCTTAATCCAGAAAATTTCTCTTGGCGTGATATTTTCATAACATGAAACATCAAATCAAACAATCTGAAAAAATCTACAATCTTATGAATGGGACTATGATTCAGTTTTTCCATTGGTATACCGATGGTGATTCTTTCCTTTGGAAACATACCAAAGATTCTGCACAATATCTTTCAGACTTAGGAATTACAGCAATTTGGCTTCCGCCGGCTTATAAGGCGATCAATGGCGGATTCGGTGTCGGATATGGACCTTATGATCTTTTTGATTTGGGAGAATTTGATCAGAAAGGAACCGTTGCTACAAAATACGGAACGAAAGACGACTACCTGGAAGCCATCAAATCTTTGAAAGAAAAAAATATCCAGGTCATAGTTGATGTAGTTCTGAACCACAAAGCAGGCGGTGATGAACTGGAGAAATTCCAAGTCGTGAAAGTAGATTACAATGACCGCAACAAAGTAATCTCCGATGTAATGGAAATTGAATCCTATACCAAATTTACTTTTCCGGGCAGGCAGAAAAAATATTCGGATTTTGAATGGAATTTCACTTGTTTTACAGGTGTTGATTATGCTGAAGGACAGGAAGACGGTATTTTCAGAATCATCAATGATTATGGTGATAACTGGGATGATATCCTGGATAATGAAATGGGCAACTATGATTTCCTCATGTATAATGATATCGAACACCGTAACCCTTTTGTACGAGAAGAACTGAATCACTGGGCAAAGTGGTATCATGAGCAAACTGATTTTGATGGCGTAAGATTAGATGCCGTTAAGCATATCTCTCCTGACTTTTACAAAGAATGGCTTACGCTTTTACGTTCCAATACCGGTAGAGACATCTTTGCAGTCGGAGAATATTGGGCGCCTGGAGAATTACCACTTTTGGAAGCCTACATAGATTCTACAGAAGGCTGTATGAGCTTATTCGATTCTTCTTTGCATCATAACCTGCACAATGCGTCTAAAAATCCGGATTATGATTTGAGAGAAATTTTCAATGAAACTTTGGTAGCTTCTCATCCGGACAAAGCAGTAACCGTTGTAGATAATCACGACACACAGCCGCTTCAGGCTTTGGAAGCACCCGTTGAAACCTGGTTCAAACCGATCGCCTATGCTTTGATTTTGTTGAGAAAAGATGGCTATCCTTGTGTTTTTTATCCGGATCTGTACGGCACAAGTTACAAAGACCACGGAAAAGATGGCAATGAATATGAAATCTTCCTGGACAAAGTGGATGCGATTGAAGAACTCATCAGAGCCCGAAAAGATTTTGCTTATGGTGAGCAAAGAGATTATTTTGACGACCCACATTGCATCGGCTGGACTCGTGAAGGTGATGATGAACATCCGGGTTGTGCGGTTGTTTTGAGTAACAAAGATGCGAATCAAAAATCGATGGAGATAGGAAAACGGTATGCAGGAAAAACGTTTTATGATTTTACCGGGCATTTGCAAGACAAAGTCACGATTGATGAAAATGGTTGGGCCAATTTTCTTTGTCCTGCCGGGAATGTGAGTGTTTGGGTTGCGGAGTGATTTTGAATCTGAAATATTTCTATATTTGAAAAATGTCTACCGGATTACAATACAAACTCATCAAGCCAGACCAGTTGCTGACTGATTTTGTTTATTGTTATTCATCATTAGAAAATTTGTCAGGATTTAATGAAGGTGTGATTATTCCGAATGGGAAAATTGATTTGCTATTTTGTAAAACAACCGACAATCAATTCCAGATTATTTTAATGGGTTTGGAAACGAAGCCCAAACCAATGCCCAAAAGAAAAATTGAATTTTTTTTCGCTATCAGTTTTAACCCGTTAGCTTTGGAATATGTTCTTCATCAATCCATTTCGGAATTGGTAGATAGCGGAAAAGAATTACCTGACAATTTCTGGGACTTTAGTATTAGTGATTTAGATAATTTTGAATTGTTTTGTGAAAAAGCCAACCAGAAAATCCAATCACTTTTACCGAAAGAAATTGACGAGAGGAAAAGGAAATTATTCAATTTAATTTTTGAAACCAACGGAGAAATCAGCATCAAAGAACTCGCTGAAAAAATAGTCTGGAATGAACGTCAAATCAATCGCTACTTTAATAAGCAATTGGGAATCTCGTTAAAATATTATTGCAAAATTTTGCGTTTTCAGGCTTCGCTTCATCATATCAAAGACGGCCAGCTTTCTCCGCAGCTTAATTTCACGGACCAATCTCATTTCATCAAAGAAATCAAAAAACTCTCCGGCGTTTCTCCCAAAGAATTGTTCAAAAATCAAAACGACCGATTTTTACAATTTTTGGTTTATCACACCCAATAACTTTGCAGCATAAAATTTAAAATTATGCTAATTAATAATCAATCAATTGCCATTGTTGGCGGCGGTCTCGGTGGATTGACTTTGGCCCGTCTTTTACAATTGAAAGGTGCTGATGTGAAAGTTTATGAAAGAGACTTCGATAAAAATGCACGTGTTCAAGGTTCGCCTTTGGATTTGCACGACGATTCAGGTTTAGCCGCAATCAGAAAAGCGGAATTGCTGGAAGAATTCAAACAAAATTTTCTTCCCGGCGCCGATAAAAAACTGATAATGAACGAGCAGGCAGAAATATTCTTCAGTGACCACGAAACTAAAGTTGAGGAAAACTTCGGTCACGAACATTTCCGTCCGGAGATTGACCGTGGAACTCTAAGACAAATATTATTGGAATCTTTACAGCCAGAAACCGTTGTTTGGAACAGCCATTTTGTTTCGATGGAAAAAGAAAATAAAGGTTGGAGATTGCATTTCAAAAACGGCTCATCAACTTATGCAGATATTGTTATCGCATCCGATGGCGCGAATTCTAAAATCCGTCCTTACATAACTGATATCAAAGCTTTCTATTCCGGCGTGACAATGCTGGAAGGGAATATCTACAATGCAAAAGAAACTGCACCGAATATCAACACTCTGTTGAAAGGCGGAAAAATAATGGCTTTCGGAAATACGAAAAATCTGTTGATGGGACAGAAAGGGAATGGTGATATTGGTTTCTATGCAAGTTTTAAATCCGATGAAAACTGGGCTTCAACGAATGGCTTGAACTACTCTGATAAAACACAAATTCTGGAATGGTTCAAAACCAATTACCCTGAATGGAATCATATCTGGTGTGAATTGTTTGAAAGTGCTGAAACACCTTTCGTTCCAAGACCAATCTATTGCGTTCCGTTTGACCAGACCTGGAAAACTCTTCCAAACCTCACGCTGATTGGAGATGCCGCTCACGTAATGCCTCCTTTTGCAGGTGAAGGCGCAAATATGGCAATGCTGGATGCATTGGATCTGAGCGAATGTCTGACTTCCGGAATGTACAATTCTTTAACGGAAGCCATTTCGGTTTACGAAAAGAATATGCAGAAAAGAGCCTCGATTGCAGCTAAAGAATCTCTTGAAAATGGTGAACTGATGCATTCTGAAAATGCTTTAGCAACAATGCTGGAGTTTTTTAATGGGCATTGAGAAAAACATTTTGTATAAATAATTATATTTGATTTGAAATGAATCAACAATAGTTATGAAAACAATAATGTTATTTTGTCTGCTTATCGGAAGTTTTTTCCAGGCTCAAACACACAGATATATTTATGAATTACAATTAAAAATGGATTCTACTGAAAATGAGCATCAAAAATTCTATATGATATTGGATATTAATAAAAACGAAACCAAATTTTATGGAAGAAATCTTTTGATTGCCGATTCCTTAAATAAAAAATTTGGAAACATGGATAATAAACACGTCGATATGACGGGACAGATCGTCAAGAGAAAAAACGGCTCTTCCGAAAACGAAAATTTCATTAATATCAAATTTGATTATTATTCTTATAAAACCACCGATATCATCAATTGGAAAATTGAAAATGAGACCAAGAAATATAATGATTATAATCTTCAGAAAGCAACAGCTGATTTTGGAGGGCGGCATTGGATTGCCTGGTTCAACAAGGATATTCCTTTTAATGAAGGACCTTATAAATTTCGTGGATTACCGGGTTTGATTTTTGAGATTCAGGATGATAAAAATAACTTTATCTATAAGCTTGTTAAAAATCAAAACTTTTCCGACAATTTCGCAACAGATGATTTTCTGGAATCGAATTTTGGAAACAAAGCTGTTGTTATCAATGAAAAACAGAAGAAAAAGTTACTAATGGATTTTTACAATGATCCTTTTTCTTTTGAAAGAACCAATTTGAAAAGCAGTCCAAACCTGAATATTAATATCGGAGGAAAGCAAATCAGCAATATCGAAGAACTGAATGCACAGGTAAAAAATCTGCAGGCCATTATAAGAAAATACAACAATCCTGTTGAGGTTGATAAGGCTATAAAGTATAAGTAATTACATATACAAACCTCCCGAAATTTCTCGGGAGGTTGTTTTATATATTAAAATTTAAATTCTTCTTAGGCGCCGTAAGGAATCCAGATATTTTTAATTTCTGTAGCGTGACGCAAGAATTCTTCACCTTCGCCCTGAGCGTTATCCAACCAATTTCTATATTTTCCGAAATTTAGCCAGGTGCGTTTCATACTGTCTGCAGCCAAAAACTCGATGTCTTTGCAGCCTTCTTTCGTTCCGAAATACCAGATTCCGTCGATGTTATAATGCTTCGCCATTTCTTTTGCCAGCTCATCTTTGTGGCCGGTAACGATATTTACCGTTCCGCCGGGAACATCGGATGTTTCAAGGATCTGATAAAAATCCGTTGCCGAGAAAGGATGTTTTTCAGAAGGAATCACAACTACATTATTTCCCATTGCAATTGCAGGAATCACCGTTGAAATGAATCCAAGCAAAGGATTTTCGTCCGGGCAAACAATTCCCATCACACCTACGGCTTCCGGCATTGCCAGCGTCACCATTCTCTGAACGGTTGAATGCGCCTGCCCATCATATTTATCTGCAAAAGCCGCGTAAGTATAAATTCTTTCAATCGATTTTTCCACTTCTTCCTCAGCAGATTCCAGAGATTGATTGGTCATTTCCATAATTCTCTCCGCAAATTCTTCCGAACGGATGGCCAGATTTTCAGCAATATAATATAAAACCTGCGCTCTTGCATGGCCTGTCATTCCTGCCCATGATTTTTCTGCATGAGCCGCTTCTACCGCATTCCGTATATCTTTTCTGTTTCCTTCGGAAACTTCGCCGATATATTCGCCAAAAGCATTTGTGACATTTAAACTGTAACCGCCGTCAGGGCGAGCTTGTTTTCCGCCGATATATAATTTGGAAGTTCTGTCAATATCTTCCAGAATAGATTTTGATTTTTTCTCCGATTTTGTTTTTACTGCTTTTGGCACAATTGGTTTGGAAGAAAATTCATCTTCGATCTTCAGCTTAACATATTCGTATAAGCCTTCTTTTCCGCCTTCTCTTCCAAATCCCGACTCGCGATAACCGCCAAATCCGGCAGAAGCATCCATTTGATTGGTACAATTAATCCAGACCATACCAGCTTTGATCTTCGGAGCCACATCCAATGCCAGATTGATATTTTCCGTCCATACACTTGCTGCTAAACCATATCTCGAATTGTTTGCCAAAGCTACAGCTTCGTTATGAGAACGGAAAGTCATTGCTACAAGAACAGGCCCGAAAATCTCTTCCTGGGCAATTGTTGCTGAAGTGGAAACATCGGTAAATAAAGTTGGCGGATAGAAGAATCCGTTTTTAGGAACTGCATTTTTTGCCTGATAGATTTCGCAGCCTTCAGTGATACCGAGTTTCACCAGTTTATCAATGGTTTTGAATTGTGCTTCATCCACAATGGCCCCCATATCAATTGCTTTGTCCATTGGATTTCCGACACGAAGGTTTGACATCCTGTCTTTTAGTTTTGCATAGAATTTTTCAGCAATGCTTTCTTGAACCAATAATCTTGAACCGGCGCAACAAACCTGGCCTTGATTAAACCAAATCGCATCCACAATGCCTTCGATCGCAGAATCGATGTCCGCATCTTCAAAAACGATGAACGGTGATTTCCCTCCTAATTCCAGAGAGATTTTTTTACCGCTTCCGGCAATTTCTCTTCTGATGATTTTCCCAACATTCGTAGAACCTGTAAATGCCACCTTGTTGACATCTTTATGATTGACCAAAGCTGTTCCTGCAACTGTTCCTTTTCCTGTAACGATATTGAAAACACCCTTCGGAAGTCCGACTTTCTCACAGATTTCCGCAAATAGCAATGCCGTTAAAGAAGTATATTCAGCCGGTTTCAGAACAACTGTATTTCCCATTGCCAAAGCTGGAGCTACTTTCCAGGCGAGCATCATCAATGGAAAATTCCAAGGAATGATTTGCCCGATAACACCAACTTCTTTGTAATCCCTCAGTTCGGTGTCCCTCAGTTTCGCCCAACCTGCGTGGTGATAAAAATGTCTGACTACGATTGGAATATCAATATCTCTTGTTTCGCGGATTGGCTTTCCGTTGTCCAGAGTTTCCAAAACTGCAAACAATCTTGAATGTTTCTGGATTTGTCTCGCGATTGCGTACAGATATTTTGCACGTTCGAAACCGCTAAGAGCAGCCCATTTTGGTAAAGCTTCTTTTGCCGCTTTTACCGCTTTGTCCACATCCTTTTCATCAGCTTCTGCAAATTTTGCAAGCAGCTCTTTGTTGGCAGGATTGTGAGACTCCATATATTGTTTGGAACTTGGTTTTGTCCATTCTCCGTTAATGAATAAATCGAAAGTTCTGTTGTGAGATTCCAGATAATCAACAGCCGGAGCTGCACTTTCCGGAGCGGGACCGTAAACCATGGTGTCGAATATTTCTTTTATTTCCATTTTCTAAAATTATGAACGCAAAGTGCGCAAAGATTTTTTAACTACTATTATTTTTTAAGTTCGCAAAGGCGTTTCACTCAGCAAAGATTTTTTTTATTTCTAATTTTTTGGCTGTCATTCTACATTATTTACCGAGGGTTGATTACTCTTTTATGATTTTCTCCGAAACGGTTTTACCGTTTTGCTGTCGTATGTTTAGTAGATAATTCCCTTTTGGAAGATCCGATACTTGCATATTTTTATTATTGGAACTTCTAATGAGTTTGCCATCTGTACTAAATAATTGCAAAGCCAAAATATTCTCTTTGGACTCAATATTAAGCATGTTTTTTACAGGATTTTCTACAAAAATTTTATTCTTGGCCACACTCTCTTGGGTTGCAAGATTTTCTGGGTTGAGTTTGACGATCCAATAATCATAGCTGCCATGATTCCCTATTATATCTCCATCAGTAGAACTGGATTGTCCTGCTATAATGTAGCTATTATCTAAGTTTTGCAAGATAGCATTTCCGTAATCAATACCATTACCTCCTAATGTTTTTTGCCATTGCATCGTTCCATTGCTATTGAGTTTTACAATCCAATAATCACTATCACCATGATTTTCTGTTACATCACCATTAGTAGAATTAGAAACCCCTGCAACAATGTATCCTCCGCCTGAGGTGGGTTGGATGGAATTTGCTTTTTCGTAGTTACTTCCTCCCAAGGATTTTTGCCATTGAATAGCCCCTATGCTATTGAGCTTTACAATCCAAACATCACCACTACCATGATTTCCAGTTATATCTCCATCGGTAGAATAAGAACCTCCTGCTACAATATACCCCCCATCAGAGGTTGGGTGGATGTCACCTGCAATTTCATTATTGCTCCCCCCTAACGTCTTTTGCCATTGGATAGCTCCAGCGCTATTGAGCTTTACAATCCAATAATCACCATTTCCGCCGTGGTTTCCTGTAACATCGCCATTGTTAGAATCAGAAGATCCCGCTACAATGTAACCCCCATCAGGAGTTTGCTGGATGCTAGTTGCAAAGTCATAACCACTCCCTCCCAAGGATTTTTGCCATTGAATGGCCCCTGTGCTGTTGAGCTTTACAATCCAATAATCACCAATTCCGTGGTTTCCTGTAACATCACCATCAGTAGAATAAGAATCTCCTGCGATGATGTAACCGCCATCTGAGGTAGGCTCAATAGACCAAGCATTATCCCAAGCACTGCCTCCTAAGGATTTCTGCCATTGGATAATGCCAGTGCTACTGAGTTTAACAATCCAGTAATCATAATCACCATGGTTTCCTGTAACATCCCCATTGGTAGAATTAGATTGTCCTGCTACAATGTAGCCACCATCTGAGGTAAGCTGGATGTAATTTGCTATATCATTACCACTCCCCCCTAAGGCTTTTTGCCATTGAATGGCCCCTGTGCTGTTGAGCTTTACAATCCAAGCATCTTTAGCTCCGTGGTTTCCTATGACATCTCCATTGGTAGAGTTAGATCCCCCAACCACAATGTAACCACCATCCGAGGTAGTCTTGATTATTCCTCCTCGATCTTCTAAACTCCCTCCCAAAGATTTCTGCCATTGGATGTTGGGGGCTTGGGCGTAAGAAAGGTTTCCTAATAATAGAAGAATGGGAAAATATTTTAATTTCTTCATCATTTTTTGTTTTAATGGTTGTTTTTTATTTTATTTATTGATTAATTCATTTCAATAAGTTTAACAATTTTAAAGCTTAAGCCATCGGATGTCTGTATCCTGCCGAGTAACTTCCGGTAACGTAATGCTCCAGCTGTCTTTCGATATCGCCTAACAGAGAACTTGCTCCGAAACGGAAGAGTTCCGGATTCAGCCATTCGTCGCCCAATTCTTCTTTTATTAGAATGAGATAATCTAAAGCCTGTTTTGCTTTCTGAATACCACCAGCCGGTTTATACCCCACTTTAACACCTGTCAATTGATAATAATCCCTGATACAACGGATCATGACCAGGCTCACAGCCAATGTTGCATTTACAGATTCTTTACCTGTAGATGTTTTGATGAAGTCTGAACCGGCCATCATCGCCACCCAGCTTGCTTTAGCCACTTTGGTATATGTCGGGATTTCTCCGGTTGCAAGTATGGTTTTCATATGTGCATCACCGCAAGCCTGCCTGCAAAGCTTCACTTCATCATACAATTCTTTCCATTTGCTTTCCAAAACCAGGTCTCTGGAAATCACAATATCGATTTCCGTAGCACCGGCAGCAACAGATCTTTTGATTTCGGCAATTTTTTCTTCGATTGAATTCTTACCTGCAGGAAAACCTGTAGAAACCGCAGCAATAGGAATATCGCTGCCTCCCAGAGCTTCTTTTGCGTAAGAAATCAAATTGTGATAAACACAAACTGCTCCTGTCGTCAAATTAGTATTTGCCATTCCAAGCTTTTCCAGTATATCGTGACGAACGGGATTTCTTGCCTTTTCACAAAGACGAAAAACATTACCACGCGTGTCATCTCCGGCTAGTGTTGTCAAATCTATCATGGTGATCGCTTTTAAAAGCCAGGCCGCCTGATATTCTTTTTTAACGCTTCTTCTTCCCGGAAGTGTGTTTACACGTCGGTCAATTGCACTTCTATTGATGTTGATTTCATCAAAATATTTCTCATTATAAGGGATACCTTCGTTTCTTTCCAAAGTATGGGAAGATCTATTTTGGATTCCGTTTTTTTCCAGAACTTTTGTCATAGAAATTGATTTTAAATTAAATCTCAATACGAAACTGAGAGAGTGGTAAATTTAATAATTATCTACAAATGTTTTATATCTATTAAAATTATTTTTGAACTATTCCAAAAACAAAAAACACATCCCGTAGAATGTGTTATTGTATATTTTTAATTTCCTGAGTTACACTTTCAGCTGCCTGTTGATGCTTTGTTCCAGAGAGATAAAGGTTTCTGTTCTGGTAACACCTTTCAGCTTCTGGATCTTGTTAAGAATCTGCATCAGATGGTCATTGTCTTTACAAAGCACTTTTAAAAATATGGTGTAATTCCCCGTGGTGTAATGGGCTTCTACAACTTCATTTACCAAGTTCAGATTTTTGATTGCATCTTGATAATGGCTTGGCTGCTCCAAGAAAACGCCGATATAAGAAACGACCTTATAACCTATTTTTCTTGGATTAAGGAAAGAAATAGAGTTTTCTATAACACCTGCCTGTTCTAATTTTTTGATTCTTTGATGAACTGCCGTGGTAGAAATCCCAACATGCTTGGAGATATGTGCAAGAGAAGTTTTAGCATTATCCATTAACATATAAATAATCTCTTTATCAACTCCGTCTAGATGGTAACCTGATTCGGATGCACTCTTCATAATATTTAGTTATTGATTTTTGTTGCAATTTAAAACAAACATTTAATTAATCAAAATAACATATTGATTTAAAATCAAATATATCACATATCAGAATTATGATTAATGAAAAATAAAATGTTTATTATTTTTTACTTGGTCGTAAATTTATAGAAATTTATGTGAACTATAAAAATATATTACATATTATTTTACAAAATAACACAAATATCAGTTAAGAGAATTAATCTCAATTAGAACCATACCGTTAATTTTCAGTTAAAATAAAATTAACAAAACAATTATACCAGCTATTAAAATAAATAATTTAACCCCTGTAAATCAATTAATTAATTATAAAAATATCATAAAATCAAAAATACATGTTGTATTCTGAAAAAAGTCTATATTTATGAACTTATATATAGACTTATGAAAATTTTTTACAATCTGATTGCATTTTTCATTGCAATCTCAACATTTGCGCAGCAACAGACCGTGACCTATTCGATCAGTCCTGCTGCTTTTAATGAAGATGAATCGATTACCATTACTTTTAATGGAAGTAGCATCAACGAATCTACGTGGGGTGTTTCAAACAATGCTTTGTATCTCTGGTCCTGGTCATATGATATTAATGATGCCAATAGCCAGGATTGTCCTACCAATGGGACTTGGGCTTCATCCAATGAGGCAAACAGATTGACTTATAATTCCGGTAATGATACTTACACCATTACCTTTGTTCCAAAAACATTTTACAACAGAACTGGTCTTGGAAGAATCGGTTTTCTCTTGAAAACTAAAACAGGTAACGGGCAATCTCAGGACATCTACTCCGAAGTCGGGAAATTCCAATTTGCAACAACTACACCCAAGAATGGATCTGTAAATTTCATTGCTTCCGGAAACAATTACCCTATTTCTTACAGCACATCTTTACCTGCAAATTTTGTAGTGAAGGCTAATGGAAACACCATATATACGGCAAACAATGTTTCATCTATGTTTACTGCGTATAATATTACAACTGATAATCAAATTGAATTAACTGCAACAAGCGTTGCGGATGGTACTGTTTTGACATCCAAATTTTCTATATCACCAACTCCAACTGTGCAAACTGCAGCAATACCTTCATACATGAGACAAGGTATCAGCTACGATCCTAATGATCCTACAAAAGTTGGATTGGCTTTATACGCGCCTTTCAAAAGTTATGTGCATGTCATCGGAAGTTTTAATAATTGGCAGGTTTCTTCCAATTATCTGATGAAAAGAGATGCAACTAATTCCAATCTTTATTGGTTAGAAATTACAGGACTGACACCACAGCAGATTTATACTTTCCAGTATAGAACAAGTGACGGCGTAAAAGTTGCCGATCCATATTCAACATTAGTTTTGTCTCCTGATGATGATCCTTGGATTTCTGCCAACACGTATCCGGGACTACCTGCTTATCCCGCAGGACAGCAATACGATGTATCTGTGATCCAGACAGCAAAACCAGCATATAACTGGACTGTAACTAATTTCCAAAAACCTGCAAAACAAAATCTTATTGTTTACGAAGCCCTGGTAAGAGATTTTACCGCTGAGCAAAACTGGCAGTCTATGATTAACAAAATCCCTTACATCAAAGGATTGAATGTTAATGCCATCGAGTTAATGCCGGTAATGGAATTTGACGGAAATAATTCCTGGGGATATAACCCGGGATTCCATTTAGCTTTGGACAAAGCTTACGGAACACCTGAGAAATTTAAGGAATTCATTGACAAATGCCACCAAAATGGTATAGCAGTAATTCTGGACGTTGCCCTAAATCATGCTACAGGAAGATCTCCATTAGAAAGACTTTGGTCCACAAGTACAACAGGAGGATATGGTGATGTCGCATCCAATAACCCTTATTTCAATCAGATTGCTAAGCATGCCTATAGCGTATTCTATGATTTCAACCATTCAAAAGCTGAAACAAGATATTATGTAAACAGAGTTCTTGAGCAATGGATATCAGAATATAAAATTGACGGATTCCGCTGGGACCTTACAAAAGGATTCACTCAAAACTGTACACCTTCGGATGAAGCTTGTACCGGCGCTTATCAACAAGACAGAGTTGATGTATTGAAATTATATTCAGATTATCAATGGTCTTATGATCCAACATCATATGTTATTTTTGAGCACCTGGGAACAGATGCAGAAGAGCAACAATGGGCAAACTACCGTGTTAATGAAGGAAAGGGTGTAATGATGTGGGACAACCTCACAGGACCTTTTGGTCAAAACACCATGGGTTACGATTCTAATAGCAACTTCAACAGAATCGACTTTGAAAATCATGGATTCTCAGAAAGAAGAAATGTCGCTTATGGAGAAAGTCATGATGAAGAGCGTTTGATGTATAAAAATCTTACTTACGGTAATGGCAGTGTAAAAATATTAGCAACTGCTCTTGAGAGACAAAAAGCATTTGGTGCCGTTTTTTTCACAGTTCCCGGTCCTAAGATGCTATGGCAATTTGGAGAATTGGGTTACGAATTCAGTATCAACAGATGTGAGAACGGAACCATTAGCAACGATTGCAGAACTTCTCCAAAACCTGTAGCCTTTACTTTAGGCTATGATACAGACGCAAGCAGAAAAGCAATCTACGACACTTGGTCAAAAATCTTAGCAATCCGATTATCAAGCCAGGTTTTTGATACAACAACCTTCACAGTAGAATCAGGAAATCTTTTACCTAGAATCTATGTTTGGAATGACGCCTTGCCTGCAAGTTCTTTGAAAAACGTAGTGGTAGTTGCCAACTTTACAACAACAGCTCAGACTGTTACGCCTAATTTCCCTTATGCCGGAAACTGGTACAATCTAATGGACAATTCTTCTATGAACGCCAATGGCTCTACAACAGTAGTTCTTCAACCGGGAGAATTTAGAATCTATGGAAATCAAACCGCTTTGGCAACGGACGAAACGAAGATTGATGCGAATAAAACATCATTGCAAATCGTTCAGAATCCTGCAACAGACGGATTATTGAAAATCAGATACAACAAAGCTAAAAACGGGCAAATCAACATCTATGACCTTAATGGTAAAATGGTAAAATCTTTCGGACTAAAATCCGCTAAAGGAGACGAAACATTCTCCGTAAACGGCATCGGAACAGGAAATTACTTAGTACAACTAAAATCTGATGAAGGTTTGGCAGTTTCTAAGTTAATCATCAAATAAGACAAAATAAATTTTCAAATCAAACAAAAAACGCCTCAGCTAGCTGAGGCGTTTTTTGTTTTTTATTTTTCAGAAAGTGCTTTTAGTTTTCCAAGACCTTCCGAGAACGATTTGTTCATCTGCCAGGTCATTAGCGGTTTCATTGGTTTGAAAAGCGTTTCAATTTCATAATCAATTGTCCAGGTAACTTTGGTTCCGGAACCTTCAGAAGCCAAAAGCAAATCCGAAGTCGCATTATCATCCATTGGTTTGATAAAATGCATTTTTGTGGCGACTTTTTCGTTTGGGACAATTGCTGTGATCTCCTGTTCGCCTTCACCAACATCATCATTTCCTTTCCAATGGTAGCCATCGCCCACTTCACCAGGCTTTCCTTTGTAAGTTACTGTCAAATTCGGATCCATTTTCATCCAGGGATTCCAGGTGTTGAAAGCTTTCATAGAATTCACATTTTGCCACACTTTCTCTTTCGGAGAATTGATAACGAGAGATTGTTCGTTATGGCATTTACTGTCAAAAAACAACATAGCAATCACGCAATAAACGATGATTATTGCCACGATGACGCTAATGATTTTTAGAAATTTCTTCATAATAAATTAGTTTTAAGTTTAAAACAAATCTAAAAAGAATTTGAACACAAAAACTTTTTCTCTGATAATATTTCATTTTCCTTTTTACTACTGTTAATTTGGGCGCCTTTATCCGCCTTCCACTCCCGCTATTTTTTTATTGCAAAGAAAGTTAGTCCAACAATAGAAATTTCGGACATTGCAATAAAAAAATGAGCTCCGTTCAAGTCGGGGCGCAATTTTGTCATACTTTCAACTTTAGGTACTAAATTTGTCAATTACGACACACAGAAAATCATTTATAATTTATCATTAATAATTCATCTTTATGAATCCACTTTTAGAAAAATTCAACACCAAATATACCTCATCGCCTTTCGAGGAAATCAAAGAAGAACATTATCTGCCAGCTTTCCAGGAATTAGTCAAAACATCTGAAAAAGAAATTGATGGAATAACCAATAATTCAGAAGAACCGACTTTCGAAAATACAATTGAAGCAATGGCTTTTTCAGGAGAACAACTGGACAGAGTTTCCAATATTTTCTTCAATATCAATTCTGCTGAGACCAATGATGAGATTCAGAAAATTGCTCAGGAAGTTTCGCCTTTGCTGACAGAATTCTCTTCCAAAATCTCTCAAAACGAAAAACTGTTTGAAAGAATCAAAAACGTTTACGACCAAAAAGACAGATTGTCTTTAAATGAAGAGCAACAAACTTTACTCAATGAAACTTACAAAGGTTTTGTAAGAAGCGGCGCATTGCTCAATGAAGAAGACAAAAAGAAACTGGAGAAAATCAATATGGATTTGTCTATCAAGTCACTTCAATTTGGGCAAAATGCTTTAGCTTCAACCAACGCTTACTTTAAACACATTATAGATAAAGACGAACTGAAAGGAATTCCGGAAGCGATTCTTCAGCAATACGAAGAAGATGCGAAGGAAAAAGATTTGGAAGGTTATGTGATTACTTTGCAATACCCAAGCTATCTTCCGGCAATGACTTACGCTGAAAATCGTGAATTGAGAAAAGAATTAGCTTTAGCAAACGGAAAAAAATCCTTTGACGGTGGCGAATTTGACAATCAGAATTTGATTAAAGAAATTGTAAAACTTCGTCAGGAAAAAGCAGAATTGCTTGGTTATAAAAATTATGCTGATTTTGTTCTTGAGGAAAGAATGGCACAATCGCCGGCAAAAGTTTTTGAATTTTTGAATGAACTTCTTGAAAAAGCAACACCTTACGCTCAAAAAGAAATCGAAGAATTAAAATCTTTGGCAAAAGCTGATGGAATCGATGACATCCAAAGCTACGACCACACTTTCTACGCAGAAAAATTAAGAAAACAAAAATTTGATATTGATGATGAAGAACTGAAACCTTATTTTAAATTGGAAAAAGTTCAGGAAGCCGTTTTTGTATTAGCCGGAAAATTATTCGGATTAGAGTTTAAAGAAATTACCGATGTTCAGAAATATCATCAGGATGTGAAAACTTACGAAATCACAGAAAACGGAAATTATAAAGCTCTACTCTACGCTGATTATCACCCGAGAAAAGGGAAACGTGCCGGCGCCTGGATGACGAGTTATAAAAATCAATACAAACAAAATGGAGAAAATTCCCGTCCGCATATTTCGGTCGTTTGCAACTTTACAAAACCGACCAAAGACACCCCAAGTTTGCTGACTTTTCAGGAAGTAACCACCTTGTTCCACGAGTTCGGACACGCACTTCATGGTGTTTTAGCAGACACGCAATACCCGAATCTTTCAGGAACTTCGGTTAAATGGGATTTTGTAGAATTGCCTTCCCAATTTCTGGAAAACTATTGCTATGAACCAGAATTCTTAAAAACCTTCGCAAAACATTATCAAACCGGAGAAATTCTTCCAACCGAAAAAATCGAGAAGTTATCTCAAAGCAAATCCTTTATGGAAGGTTATCAGACTTTGAGACAGCTTGGATTTGGGTTATTGGATATGGCTTATCATACAGAAGTTGGAGCGTTGGAGAATAAAAGTGTGAAAGCGTTTGAAGTGGAGAAAACTGCGGCAACCAATCTTTACCCGAGCAATCCGGAAACTGCGGCAAGTCCAAGTTTCTCACATATTTTCCAAGGCGGTTATTCGGCGGGTTATTATTCTTACAAATGGGCTGAGGTTTTAGATGCGGATGCTTTCCAGTATTTCAAAGAAAATGGAATTTTTAATCCGGAGATTGCTGCGAAATATAAAATTCTTCTCTCTTCCGGCGGCACCAAAAATCCAATGGAACTGTACAAAAACTTCCGTGGAAGAGAGCCAAAGGTTGAGAGCTTACTGAAAAGAGCGTTTGGATAAGTTTTAGTGTTCGAGAGTTTTAGAATATTAATATTTAACCCTTTCAGAGTTTTAAATTGACTTCGTGTAATCTTCGATTTCTGAAAGGGTTTTTGAATCAATCAATTAAATTTAGAAAATGAATTGTCCTTGCTGTTCCGGAAAGCCCTACGAAGATTGTTGTCAGCCTTATCATCTGAAAGAGAAATTTGCTCCAACAGCAGAAGCTTTGATGCGTTCAAGATTTTCTGCATTTGCTATCCCAAACGGCGACTATCTTTGGGAAACGACTTCTCCCAACAAAAGGCAATTCCATAACAAAAAGGATTTGCAGGAATGGGGTGAAATCAATGAATGGGTGAAGCTGGAAATTGTCGATAAACCTTCAACTAATAAAGTAGAGTTCAAAGCTTTTTATAATGATGAAGAAGGAAATCCTCACGTTCATCACGAGTTGTCACAATTCAAAATGATTCAGAATCGCTGGTTTTATGTGACTGGGGAATTTTTGGATTAATTATTTTCAACCACAAAGTCACAAAGTTTTTTATTGAAAATTCTTTGTGACTTTTGTGGTTATTTTATTCTTTTGATTGCTTTTTCTTTTGTTTCAAAACGTAGAGGTACAAACTCTCCACTTTTGCCCTTGCCCAAGGTGTTTTGCGAAGAAATTTGAGAGAAGAACTGACACTTGGATTTTCGCCGGTGAAACATTTGATGTTGATTTGTTTTCCCAATTCGCCGTAACCTTTGTAATATTCTAGTAATTCTTCCAGAATTGCATCCAATCTTTTTCCGTGCAAAGGGTCTTTCGAAGTGTTTTCCATTTTGTAAAATTATTGATTTTATTATTTCAAAAACCACAAAAGACACATAAGTTTTAGTTTACAAAAAATACTGCTGACTTTCATTTGCTTATTTCATTTGTGACTTTTGTAGTTAAAAAAGAAATTTCTCTACTGTCATTTCATATATTTGATAATCAAATTTAGAAATATGAAATCTATAGCATTTGCCTTATTATTATTTTCAACAATGTCATACGCTCAAGACTTTGCCAATTTTGGCAGATACCAGAAACAAAACCAAGAAGTTCTTTCTCAAAATATTGCTCCAAATTCTGTTTTGATGGGCGATTCTATCACAGAAGGTTGGTTTGCTACAGACCCGGGATTTTTCACAAAAAATAATTTTGTAGGACGAGGAATCAGCGGACAAGTGACTTCGCAAATGCTTTTGAGATTCCGGGAAGATGTGATCAAACTGAAACCTAAACGTGTGATTATTCTTGCCGGAACTAATGATATTGCAGAAAATCAAGGTCCGATTTCTTTGGATAAAGTGTTCGGAAATATTGTTTCTATGGCAGAATTGGCAAAAGCTAATAACATCAAAGTGATTCTTTGCTCCGTTCTGCCCGCTTACGATTTCCCTTGGAGAAAAGATATGCAGCCTGCTGATAAAGTCATTGCATTGAATAAAATGATAAAAGATTATGCGCAGAGAAATCATATCACTTACGTGGACTACCATTCTGTTTTAAAGGATGAGAAAAATGGTTTGCCTAAAGAAATTGCTGAGGACGGAATCCATCCCAACAAATTAGGTTATGAGAAAATGGAAGCAATCCTGATGAAGAATTTAAAATAATGAACTTAGACGAACTAAAATATCCTGTCGGAAAATTCATCAAACCAGAATTCATTACCAAAGAAATCATCGATTCTGCTATTTCAGATATTGAAAATTTTCCGGGTCTCGTTAATGCTGAGATTCAAAATCTCACTGAAGAAGAACTGCAGTTAAGATACAGACCAGAAGGTTGGACAACTACTCAAGTGGTTCATCATTGCGCCGACAGTCATATCAACAGCTATATAAGATTCAAACTGGCTTTGACGGAAAATGTTCCAACAATCAAACCTTACGAAGAAAGTGTATGGGCAGAGTTGTCTGATAACAATCTCTCGCCTTTGGTTTCATTGCAACTTTTGGAAGCTTTGCACGCAAGATGGGTTTATCTTTTGAAAACTTTGAGTGAAGAAGATTTGAATAAAGAATTCATTCATCCGGAACAATCAGAAAGAATTTCGCTCAAAGAAAATATCTTGATTTACAGCTGGCATTGTCGGCATCATTTGGCGCATATTCGCCAGGCGAAGGAATTGAGATTTTGATTTAAATCTGATGGAAACAAAACACGTTGTCTACAGTTATAAAAAATATACAATAATTTTACTAGTCGCATTTTTGCTGGCTTTGATTACACCGAAATTAGTCTATCATTTCCGATATACTGATTTTAGGATTGTTTGGCAAGTTGGAATAACTGCTTCGATGATCTTAAACGGATTATCAATTGCCTTTTCATTCATTAATTCTTTATTCATTTTCTTAGAATTTCGCGAAACCAAAAAATGGAATTTTCTTTGGTTAATGTTAAGTCTGATTCCCTTTTTGTATTGGAGCTGCTGGTTAATAATTATAACTTTCCTTCTACCTAATCAATAGTGATAAAATATAAAATCATTATAATATTCCTCCCGAAAAGTGTATTTTTAGGCAAAATTTTTCAGTGATGATTTACGGAATCGACCAATTTAAATATCAGAATGTTTTAGAGATTTTAAAAAATCCTTCCAAAGCCAAGCTCAATAAAAAATCAAAAGACCAGATCATAAAATCGCAACAGAATGTCAGAAAAATTGTGGAGTCTGACAGAACGGTTTATGGCATCAATACAGGATTTGGACCGCTTTGCGATGTTAAAATTTCAGAAGAAGAAACCGCTCAACTTCAACATAACTTGATTATTTCGCATGCTGTTGGCGTCGGAAAACCGATTCATAAAGACATTTCCAAAATAATGATGATTTCCAAAGTCCACGCTTTGTCGAAAGGCTATTCGGGCGTTTCTTTGGACGTTATCGAGCGATTGATTCTGATGTTGGAACTGGATATTATCCCAGTTGTTCCAGAGCAAGGCTCTGTTGGAGCTTCAGGAGATTTGGCACCGTTGGCCCATTTGGTTTTGCCGCTTTTAGGATTAGGCCAGGTTTGGGAAAATGATAAAATTGTTGAAACGGCTAAAGTTTTGAAAAAACATAAACTTCAACCGTTAAAATTAGGACCTAAAGAAGGTTTGGGATTGATTAATGGAACTCAGTTTATTTTGGCTCATGCAATTACAGGTCTTGCAAAATTCGAATATCTTTTAGATTTAGCAGATTTAACAGCAGCTATGAGTCTTGAAGCTTATCGTGGCTCATCAAGCCCTTTCAAGAAAGAATTGCACGAGATTCGTCCATTTGCCGGAAGCCTAAAAGTGGCGGAAAGAATGCGAAATTTCCTTAAAGATTCAGACAATCTAAAGTCTCACGAATTCTGTGACAGAGTCCAGGATCCTTATTCTATGCGTTGTGTTCCACAAGTTCACGGTGCGAGTAGAAATGCTTTCGAACATCTGAAGCAAATGGCCGAAACAGAACTGAATTCTGTAACCGACAATCCTATTGTTTTAAGCGCAGAAGAATCAATTTCCGGCGGTAATTTCCACGGACAATTGATGGCTTTGCCTTTGGATTATGCTTCGTTGGCAGCCGCAGAATTAGGAAATATTTCTGACAGAAGAAGTTATCTTTTGCTCGAAGGAAAATATGGCTTACCGAAATTGTTAGTAGAAAGCTCTGGGCTTAATTCTGGCTTCATGATTCCGCAATATACTAGCGCAGCATTGGTTACAGAGAACAAAACGCTTTGTTTCCCGGCTTCTGCAGATTCTATACCGACAAGTTTAGGTCAGGAAGACCACGTTTCTATGGGAAGTATTTCCGGTCGAAAATTCAATCAGATTTTAGGGAATTTGGAAAATATTCTAGCAATTGAATTAATGTTCGCTGCCCAAGGTTTGGAATTCCGAAGACCTGCAAAATGTTCTAAAATTGTTGAGAAAAATTATGAGTTAATTCGTTCCGTTGTTCCAAAACTGGAAGACGACCGATTGATTGGCGAAGATATTTTGAAAATTGCTGAGTTGATTAGAGAAAGGAAATTTGTGGTGAATTAAACCTCAGCAGACAAAGTCTTCGACTCCGTTCAGACTGACAATTTTAAAAATAAATGTTAATAATAAAGATGTCGTGCTGAGCAGAGTCGAAGCATTTTTACTTAATATAATAACATTGCTAATGCAAACCCTCAGAATAACCTCCGAAAATCCAGACTTTCAAATTCTCGTAAAACAACTCGACACATATCTAGCTATGATGGATGGTGATGAACACGATTTTTACCATCAATACAACAAAATCGATATGTTGAAAAATTGTGTCGTTATTTATGATAATGACGAAGCTGTTGCTTGTGGCGCTATCAAAGAATTGGATTCAAAATCTATGGAAGTCAAAAGAATGTTCACGCTACCTGAAAAGCGCGGAAAAGGTTTAGCTTCAGCTATTTTAAAGGAATTGGAAATTTGGTCTAAAGAATTAGGTTACAAAAAAACAGTTCTTGAAACAGGAAAAAGACAAATCGAGGCCGTTGCACTTTACAACAAATGTGGTTACAAAATCATTCCGAATTACGGTCAGTATATTGGTGTTGACAATAGTGTTTGTTTTGAGAAAGAACTATAAATTTTATCGCAAAGGCGCAAAATGGATCTTTTCTCATTCTGCTTTAAGTCGCCAAGAATTAATTTTCGTATTATGTTTTGCGACTTAAAAACATTACAATTGATTCAGTTTTTGTTCATTTGCGTTATCAATCAATTCCCAAACTGATAATCCAAAGGTAATATTTTAGACACATTCTGCTGGGAAAAACTCTCTTCCAGAATCAACAAATCCGGTTCCGAACAAATACCTTCCGGAAAAATCTCAAATTCTGCCGCTTCGGGATGTATCAATGACGATTGCGAAACAGCATTGGCCGATTTGATGAACTCACCTTTCTTGATTTCGTAATAATACTTCTGATAATTGACCATCAGTAAGTCATCAAAATCAAGGAAAAGTCTGCCATCTTTACGTTTCGTGAAATCAGATTCTTTGATTTTCGTCTTTAGAATTGCTAAGACGAATGGAGAATTTTTATTTTTTCGCTGTGAGATTTCTTCCAACTCCGGCGATAGATTTACATTCATCACTTTTTGAGTTCTTACAAAACTGAAATAATCTTCCAGTTTTTGTAATTCAGCTTCAGTTGGATATTTTGGATTTGGGATTCGTTTGGCGTGGTTGACGACAAAACCTTCCTTTTCTAATTCATTATTATAAAGACTTCTGAAAAAATGCATCAAACTACCTTGGTAAGCATTCATCCGGTTGAGAATTACATTTTTCTTACTATTGGTTTCTTTGAAAAAAGAAGTTCCTAAATAACTATTGGTTTTGTTTTTAAAATCTGCTTCAAAGTTGATGAGATTATATTGAATGTTATAACCCAGATTTTTATTTTCAATAATCAAGGTCTGGGGCGCTTTGACTCTTAGAAACTGATTTTTCTTATCGAAAGAAAACTTAAGCGTTCTTTGATTTTTTATGGTAACTCCTTCTCTATCAAATCCAATAAATCTATCCAGAAAGTAATTGATAAAATCTTTGTAAGCCTGTTCTGTGTAAGGAATAATAACAACTTCCTCAATTTCTTTAACAGGATTGATAATCACTTTTACCGATTTTCCAATGGCTTGATTCAACGGAAAAATGCTCGTTTCATAATTATCTTTCTGAAAAATCAGGTTGCCGCTTTTTTGTCCCTGAACATCCAGCTGAAAACTGCCATCGTTTGTAGAAACTGTTGAGATTTTGGTTCCGTCGAGATAGACATTAACGTTAGAAATCAGATTTCCGTTTTCAGTCTGAATTTTCCCGGAAATAATCTGTGAAAAACAACTGCAGATAAAACTAAAGTAAACGCAAAAAAGTAATATTCTTTTCATATGAAGATGTTCATTGTTTTTGAAGGTCATATGTAATTGCGTAGCCTTCATAAATTTTTCGTCGCTTTATATGATAGCGATTTCATCAAAACAATATTACTAATTTTTTAGTTATAAAAATAACCCTACCCGATTTTTACCGATGTCATACTCAAAGAACCGCCAATCAGCGAGTCATTGAATAATGATAGTTCTTCCGATTTTTCTTTCAGTCCGAGATTATAAATCATTGGCAGAAAATGGTCCGGTGTCGGAACGGCATATTGCAAAAACGAACCTTGTTTTTGATAATCAATCAATTTTTGAAAATCGCCGTCCAAAAGCCAATTGTTGATCTTTTCCCTGGCTTCTATCGCCCAATCCCAGCCTGCTCCAATAGTATCGATATTTTTCCAATCAATCAAACGAAGATTATGGACAATGTTTCCGCTTCCGATAATCAGGATTCCTTTCTCACGAAGTCTGGATAATTTTTTTGCCAAATCAAAATGATATTGAGGCGGTTTTGTGTAATCTATACTCAATTGGATAACCGGAATATCCGCATCGGGATAAAGATGTCTGAGAACCGACCAGGCACCGTGGTCCAATCCCCAATTATGGTCTTCTTCCACCAAAACCGGAGCGAGTAGTTGCGAAGTTTCTTTAGCCAATTCCGGACTTCCTTTTGCGGGATATTGCACATCGAATAATTCTTGTGGAAATCCTCCGAAATCGTGAATGGTTTTTGGCATATCCATCGCCGTGACGAAAGTTCCGTTCGTAAACCAATGCGCAGAAATACAAATGATTGCATTGGGTTTTGGTATTTCTTTGCTGATATTCCTGAATCCCTGAACAAAAACATTCTCTTCGATAGCGTTCATCGGAGAGCCGTGTCCTAAAAACAGAACCGGCATTTTTTCTGTGGTTCGGAAGTTATCAGATATTTTTGAAAGGTCGTTGAGGTTCATATTTTTTTTAAAAGTAAAATGTATTAATGTAAAAAGTATTTTATTTTCTCGCAGATTTGGCTGATTGAGCTCTTCTTTTCACACTTAGGTTGATTGTTTTAAACCACAAAAGTCACATAAGGACAATTAAGTTTTTAAATCTCCGATTTTTTTGGCAAATGTTGTTTTTATATTGAATCTGCAGCCCGGCCTGAGTGGAGCTCTTTTTCTTTTTTATCAAAAAAGAAAAAAGCGGGAACGGAGGACGGATAAAGCTGCCCAAATAATTATTCTCAAAATCAAAAAAAGTATAAACAAAGCGAACTCTGTTTATACTTTAAAAAACTCAAACTATAAATACTATTGTATTCTTTTATTGTTTTACAAACTGCAATTCGCCTGCAATTTTTACTTCTTCGCTTACCATTACACCGCCTGTTTCCAAAGCTGCGTTCCAGGTCAAACCGAAGTCGCTTCTTTTGATTTTCCCTTCGAAAGAGAAACCTGCTTTCGTGTTTCCCCAAGGGTCAGAGTTGATTCCTCCGAAATCCACGTCCAAAGTCACTGGTTTCGTAACGCCGTTAATAGTGAGGTTTCCTGTAACATCACCGTTAAGAGTTGAAGCTTCAAAAGTGATTTTCGGGTTGGCTTCTGCATTGAAGAAATCTGCAGATTTCAAATGCGTATCTCTGTCCGCGTTATTAGTGAAGATAGAATCTGTATCAATGAAAGCTGAAACTTTTGCGTTCGCAAATGTATCGTCTTCTGCATCGATTTCTGCGTTGAAAGTCGTGAATTCACCTTTTACGTTAGAAATCATCAAGTGTTTTACTTTGAAAGTGATCTCGCTATGTGTTGGGTCTAATAACCATTTAGTTGCCATAATTTTTAATATTTTGTTGTTAATTATGATGCAAATTTAGGCCGACCAGGTTTCCCTCACATTGATGTAAGTTAAGAATTTGAATTGTGATAAAAATTTTGGGCAGCCCGTCAGATTTCCCAATGCTTATGCCGACGCAAAATCTGCCGGCCGGGCTATCTACTCCTATCTTTTTCGGACACTCCGCTTCGCTCCGTATCCAAAAAAGGATATCCGCTACTATCCCTGCTGCGGGCGACGTCTCCGATTCACCATTTCTCGGTCAGATATTTCCAGTAGCGCTTCGGAACATGCTGAATGTGAAGCTTTGTATTTTTCCTTTCCTTGATGTTGGTTTTCGTAAAATAGCTTTGCCAGAGCGTTTGATATTTTTTTTCTTCGTCGTGGAATTTCTCCTGGTACTGGTTTAAATCTAATTTTTCATCAGGATAAAAGAATTCGCAGTTTTCCAAATCGTAGAACAATCCGTAATGTCTTCGTAAATCATATATCATCCATTTTTGGTCGGCATATCGGTCTTTGAAATGTTTCCGAATCAATGGCAACACGTTAAAATCCGGGTCAATCTTCGCAAAATAAATATCATCCTGCATTTTCTCGAACCTTATAAAAGCGGTCATCCTGTGTCTTTCCCGACTGACGGATTTGCAGATTTTAGCGATTTTCAGAATGTCATCGTTGGCAAAATTTTGAAGAATGTTTTCGTTTGAATGTTTGATGGATTGTTTTACGGCAGAAAAAATCAATTGTTCTAATTCTAAATCTTCGGAAAGATAAACTCTAAGCAGATCATTAATTCCAGACTTTCCAATGCTTTTTTCTAATTTATTGAGAACTCTTTCAGATTTTTCCTGTTGGCTAACAACCTCGTGAACTTCCGCAAACATATTTTTCTGTTGGAAACTTTCTCTATTTTTGATTTCCACATCTTGATAACGGTATTCAAAAATTTCGAATATCGCAGTTAAAAGTCCGTCGAAAGTTCCGTCGTAAAGAAGAGTTGTCATTTTTTGTTTTTCTAAGTTTTATTAACTCAAAAGTCTTTCCAAAGCTTTATCAGAAGCTAAAGTTTATTAAATTTACATTCTGGAACAGTTTTCCAAATTTACGACAGAATATATTTAAAACAGAAAATCATATAATGAATTCAGTAATCATAAAGCCAAAAAATGAGATTCTGAAAAACTATGTTCAGTATTTTCTGTTCTTCGAAAAGACCAATCACGATTTTTTAACGTACACCACTTTTCCCAACAGCAATCTTTGTCTCGCCATTTATAAGGAAAATAAAATTTCTTATGACAATCAAAATAATTTGTGCGAAGTGAACGTTGGAAGAGCTTTTACAAGTCGATTTTATGGTTTTCATAAAAAGCCTTTTCAGGTCAATATTGATTCTTCGCTTAGTCAGATTTGTATTATTTTTCAGCCTTCTGCGTTAAGAGCGTTTACCAAAGAATCTTACGACGAACTGATGTTTTCCGATTCTGTTTTTGATGAAATATTCTCTTCGGATAAAAATATTCTAGAAAAAATATTCGAGGTAAATGATTTTTCTAAACGAGCCAATGAACTGGAAATTCTGCTTCTTAAAAAATTAAATGATTCTGTTTCAGATACAATGAAAGAAGCCTTGATGCTCATTAATCAAAATAATGCGATTAGTATCAATGAACTATCCAAAAGTCTTAAAATCAGTGAAGCGACATTGTTCCGACTTTTCAAAAATAATCTGGGACAAAATCCAAAATCTTACCTTAAAACATTACGATTTCGAAATGTGTTGAATGACCTTTCTCAATCCAAAAATTCTTTGACGACGGTTGCTTATCAGAATCTGTTTTATGACCAAGCGCACTTCATCAAAGATTTCAAAATGTTTTCAGGATTTTCGCCAAAAAAATTAGCAGAGAAAATCTCTGTGAATCAAAAAGATTTGACTTGGATTTACAATAAAGATTAAAATTGAATGATTTTTACAATTTTTGAAACTCAGAAATGATTTCTTTTGCTGAAAATTTTATCAATGAAAACCAAAGTCTTTTTATTTTTCACACTTTCTTTATTTTTCGGTTTCGCTAATGCACAAAATAAATGCAACTGTACTGAGACTTTGCAAAAAATAATTTCAAAAATTGAGACTGAATATCCCGGCTTTGATGTCAAAACCAAAGACAATTTATTATACAATAATGTAAAAGAAAATGCATTAAAAGCTTCCGCTGAATCTAAATCTGACGATAATTGTCTGGAAGTACTGAAAAACTATACAGGATTCTTCAAGGACAGGCATATTTGGGTTCTTCCAAATGGAAATTCAGCACCACAAATTGCTAATAATGTTTCCTCAAAAAACATATCGAAAGCTCTTAATATTAATCTTGAAAAATTCAAAAAGGTAGTTCAGAATCAGAAAAACAGCTTCGAAGGAATTTGGAAAGATGACAGTTATGAGATTGGAATCAAAAAACTCAATGAAAAAGAATATGTAGGTTTTATCATAAAAGCAGACCCGAAATTCTGGAAACCAAATGAAGTGAAATTTAGATTATTCGATGACGGAACCTATGAATATTATATGCAAGACCATTCTTCGCAAAAGGGGACTTACAAAATGATAGACAATAGTCTTTTGTATTTTGACGATATCAAATCTGCATTTACAAAACGTTTCCCTCAATCAAATTTGAATGAAAACGAAATTGAGGAGAAAATCAATGAAATCAATGGTTTTTACATCAAAAAACTGACTCCAAAAACCACAATCATCAAAATGCAGTATTTCAGTTATATGTTTGTAAATACGATTGAAAAAATGATTGAAAAGAATAAAAATTTATTGGAAAATTCGGAATTCCTAATCATTGATGTGAGAGATAATGGTGGTGGAACAGATAATGCTTATCAAAAAATTCTGCCTTATCTGGTAACTAATTCTATCCGAAATGTTGGTGTAGAATATCTTGCTTCTCCAACTTTGATTAGTACAACAGAAAATTATATGCAAGGTCTAAAAAAAGATTCCATAAAAAACAAAAGTGAAATCATTGACTTGGAAAAGAGAATCGAAATCCTAAAAGCGAATCTTGGAAAATATGTTAATTATAACCAAAACAAAATCAATATAAGTTCGATTTCTCCTGCTGTTAAAAGTCCTGCTCAGATTGTCGTTTTAGCTAATAATAATACAGGAAGTGCTGCCGAAAATTTTCTTTTAAATGCGAAACAAAGTAAAAAAGTTAAACTTTTGGGCATTCCCTCTTCAGGAGTCTTGGATTATGCGAACGCAATGTTTTTTGATTATGGTTGCAATAATTACAAACTTCTGATGCCGACTTATCGTTCGTTCAGGTTACCCCATTATCCCATTGACAATATTGGAGTTCAGCCTGATGTTTATCTTGATGAAAGCGTTGAAGATTGGGTAAAGTTTGCAGTTGATTATTTGGAAAATTAAAACAGAGTCAATTGCTGAGAAAACTGATTCTGAAATTTTGACTGACTGCCACCGATAATTAATTTTCTCAAATTCAAATCAGTTAAGTGTTTCAGAAATGGATTTCCATATGTAAAATCAATAAAATATTTAGCACGGTTGACCGCTGCTCCGAGTTTTTTAAGGTGGTCAATTGTCAAAACCTGAAATTGTCTTGCGCTTAAAATTTTCTGTGCTGTTTTCACACCAATTCCCGGAATTCTGAGAATCATTTTATAATCTGCGGTTTGAAGATTAACCGGAAATTGTTCGAGATTCCGCAACGCCCAACTTAATTTTGGATCAACTTCTAAATCTAAAAAAGGCATATTGAAATCTAAAATTTCATCCGCTTTGAAGCCATAAAACCGCATCAGCCAATCTGATTGATACAAACGGTTTTCCCGTAAAACAGGAACTTCCGCTGTAATCGCAGGCAAACGATTATCAACGGTTACTGGAATATAACCCGAATAATAAACCCGTTTCATTCCGTAATTTTTGTAGAAATGGTCAGCCACTTTGATGATTTGCAAATCATTTTCGTTGGTCGCCCCCACAATCATCTGTGTTGATTGTCCGGCCGGCGCAAATTTCGGAGCGCTTCTGATGACTTTTTTCTCGTCTTTATATTGCTGAATACCTTTCTGAACAATCCGCATCGGCTGAAGCATATCTTCACGATTTTTATCAGGCGCCAATAATTTTAATCCAGATTCAGTTGGAATTTCTAAGTTTACGGAAAGTCTATCAGCGTAAAGTGCAGCCTCATTCATCAAATCGTCACTTGCGCCAGGAATTGATTTCAAATGAATGTAGCCATTGAAATTATGTTCGGTTCTCAGCTTTTTTGCCACCCGAACCAGGCGTTCCATTGTCGTGTCCGCATCTTTGAAAATTCCGGAACTCAGAAATAAGCCTTCGATATAATTTCTACGATAAAAACTGATGGTTAAATCAACGACTTCCTCAACTGTGAAAGCCGCACGTTTGATATCATTTGATTTTCTGGAAACGCAATAGATGCAGTCGTAAATGCAATGATTGGTCAAAAGAATTTTAAGAAGCGAGACACAACGTCCGTCTTCCGTATAAGTGTGACAGATTCCACTTGCTGAGCTGTCACCCAAACCACCATTGTTCTTTCGTTTTCCGCCGCTGGAAGAACACGAGACGTCATACTTAGCAGCATCTGCAAGTATTTCGAGTTTTTCTTTGATGCGGTCGAAATTCATATTATTTTATGTTTGAGACATTTTTGTTATTAGCAAAATTAAGTCAGAAATTGAGAAAAATCAGAACTTTTAAAGCAAACTTATCCACATATTTCCAAAGCAAAATTAGTATATTTACAGACAATAAATGTATGCTATGAATCATAAACCGATAGAAGGTTTTTCTAAATTAACCAAGCAGGGAAAAATAGACTGGCTCGTAAATGAGTATCTTGAAGGAAACGAAGAATATCAAAATATATTAAATCAATATTGGAACGAAAATGCTGATTTGCAGAAACTTCACGATGAATTTTCTGAAAATACCATTTCCAATTTCTACATGCCTTACGGAATTGCTCCGAACTTTTTAATTGACGGAAAGTTATTCGCTCTTCCAATGGCTGTTGAAGAAAGTTCGGTGGTTGCAGCGGCTTCCAAAGCTGCCAAGTTCTGGATCGATAAAGGCGGTTTTAAAACGACAATTATTAACAACGAAAAATTAGGTCATACCCACTTTATTTTTAATGTTGAACCTCATAAACTGCTTCATTTTTTCAACTTTAATTTAAAGAAGAAACTAATTGAGGCTACCAACGACATTACTGCGAACATGAGAAATCGCGGTGGCGGAATTTTAGATATAAAATTAGTTGACAAAACTTCCGAAATGCCAAATTATTATCAGCTGAAAGCTAGTTTTGATACGGTAGATTCTATGGGAGCCAACTTTATCAATTCCTGTCTGGAACAATTCGGGAAAACATTGAAGCAGGAAGTAGCGATAAGCGAAGATTTTTCGCACGAAGAGAAGAATTCTTTGCAGATCGTGATGAATATTCTTTCCAATTTTACACCGGATTGTGTCGTAAGAGCTGAGGTTTCCTGTAAAATTGAAGATTTAAAAGATGACAGCGGAATTTCCAATGAAGAATTTGCCTGGAAATTCAAGCAGGCGGTAACTATTGCTGAAATTGAACCTTTCCGCGCTACCACTCACAATAAAGGAATTATGAACGGAGTAGACGCTGTCGTTATTGCTACCGGAAATGATTTTAGGGCTACGGAAGCCTGCGCGCACGCTTATGCGGCAAGAAGCGGAAAATATTCTTCTTTAACGCACTGTACAACCGACAATGGAATTTTCAGATTCTGGATCGATCTTCCGATTTCTGTTGGTGTTGTAGGAGGTTTGACAAATCTTCATCCGTTGGTTAAATTCTCTTTAGCGTTGCTTGGAAAGCCTTCTGCGCAGGAACTGATGAGCATTCTGGCGGTTTCCGGTCTGGCTCAGAATTTTGGAGCATTACGTTCTTTGGTAACCACAGGAATTCAGAAAGGTCATATGAAAATGCATTTATTGAATATTTTAAATCAATTGGGGGCAACGGAAGAAGAAAAACAGCATTTTGTAACCTACTTCAAAGATAAAACGGTGAGTCATCACGAAGTGATCAATGAGTTTAACAGAATGAGAGGTCAGTAATGTTCGGAATTATTGTGGCGGCTTTTATGCTGGTTTTCGGAATTTTTCTGAAACTGACGAAAAATCCGGGCTTTGCTCAAAATAAAAAATTCGCGTGGATTTTCATTGCTATTGGAGCAATATCATTAATATTCAAGATTTTAAATTATAAATGAAAACAATTACGTTGATCTTTGGTGCTGCTTACGGAACGCTTTCTGTAATTTTGGGAGCTTTCGGAGCGCACGCTTTAAAGAAAATATTGTCTGTGGAAAGACTGGAAAGTTTTGAAACAGGGGTAAGATATCAAATGTATGCTGCATTTTTCCTATTAATTGTAGGCTACATTTTAAAGTTTGAGACCAAAACAGAAAACTGGATTTCCTGGCTGATGATTTTCGGGACGATGCTGTTTTCTTTCAGTATCTATGGATTAAGCATGCAGGATTATTTGGGAGCCAACCTCAAGTTTTTAGGACCGATCACTCCGCTTGGAGGATTATTAATGATTCTAAGCTGGGGAATGTTGATTTTTTATTTTGCGAAGACAAAGTTTTAATCTGAAATACATGTTTTTCATTTTTGGAATCAAAACCAAATTGGTAGGGCAACAACAGCGTAAAGTCCTGAAAAGTGGTTTTATGATGAACGCAATCGTATCGGTTTATAAAAATTATTTTGAGTTGTTTTTCATCCCGATATTTCCATTCAGTAAAAAGTACAGTATCTATATTCCACATTCCGACGAGTATTTTGAAACCAATTATTTCTCATCAGAAATGCCGAAAGAATATCTGGATATTTGTAAGGAAGTTGGCAAAACATACTGACGAGGCAGCAACCATATGAATAATGATTGTAAGATCCGGAATAAACTCTCCAAATCATAATAATGATAGCGACATTACCGGCTATAAAAACTACTGACAAGTGTCACACTCAGATTATTTTGAAAACTGATTTCAATCAGACAATTATATAATGTAATTCGTCACTTTTTCTTAAATTTGTCAATCTTATAAAATTTAAAAATTAATCAAAACATATTATGAATCTTCACGAGTATCAATCAAAAGAGATTTTAGCAAAATACGGGGTTAATATCCAACGTGGTTTTGTTGCAAACAACGTAGATGAGGCAGTTGCTGCTGCTGAAAAACTAACTGCTGAAACCGGTGCACAAGGTTGGGTTGTAAAAGCTCAGATCCACGCTGGCGGACGTGGTAAAGGTGGCGGTGTTAAGTTCTCTCCGAATATGGACAAACTTAAAGAAAATGCCGGCAACATTATCGGAATGCAGCTGGTAACTCCACAAACTTCTGCTGAAGGTAAAAAAGTAAACTCTGTTTTGATAGCTGAAGATGTATATTATCCTGGAGAATCTGAAACTAAAGAATTTTATGTTTCCATTCTTCTGGACAGAGCTCTTGGAAAAAATACAGTAGTATATTCGACCGAAGGTGGTATGGATATCGAGCATGTTGCTGAAGTAACTCCGCACCTGATCCACAAAGAAGTGATTGATGCAGCTTATGGTCTTCAGCCTTTCCAGGCTAGAAAAATCGCTTTCAATCTAGGTCTTTCGGGTAATGCTTTTAAGGAATTTACAAAATTCATCACGTCATTATACAATGCGTATATAGGAATTGATGCTTCTCTTTTTGAGATCAATCCTGTTTTGAAAACTTCTGATGACAAAATCATTGCTGTAGATGCAAAAGTAACTCTGGATGACAACTCGTTGTTCCGTCATAAAGATCTTGCTGCCCTAAGAGATACAAGAGAAGAGGATCCATTGGATGTTGAAGCTGGTGAAGCCGGTCTTAACTTCGTGAAGTTAGACGGGAATGTTGCTTGTATGGTAAATGGAGCTGGTCTTGCAATGGCAACGATGGATATCATCAAATTATCCGGTGGAAATCCTGCTAACTTCCTGGATGTTGGTGGAACTGCTGATGCACAAAGAGTTCAGACTGCTTTCGGAATCATCCTTAGAGATCCGAACGTAAAAGCTATCCTGATCAACATCTTCGGCGGAATCGTAAGATGTGACAGAGTTGCTCAGGGTGTTGTTGACGCTTACAATGCTATGGGAAGCCTACCTGTTCCATTGATCGTAAGATTACAGGGAACTAATGCTGTTGAAGCTAAACAATTAATTGATGAAGCCGGATTACCGATCCATTCCGCAATCACTCTTGAAGAAGCGGCAAATAAAGTAAAAGAAGTTTTAGCTTAAGACTAAGATTTTAAAATAAAAAAGCCGATCCAATGGATCGGCTTTTTTATTATTGTTGCGTTGTTTTATTTTCAGAAAGATTCTCAGTAGTAGTAATATTTATGCTTGTTGGGGTTACAAGACTAATACCTTCTTCTGCAAGTCTTTCATTGATTTTCATAATTGCCTGGCTCTTCAGCTGTCCAAAGTCGGCACCTATTTCCAGCCAAAAATTAACCTGCATTGTAAACATTCCCTGCTTTGCAGATGTGAAAATAACATTAACTGAATCGGTTTTGTCTACATGCTCCAAAGATTTTATCTCATCAAGAACAGCCTGCTTGGCCTTGGTAATATCTTCACCAATAGGGATCTCAAAATCCATGATGATTCTTCGCTGAGGAGAAGCCGTAATGTTAAAGAATGGCGCATTAAAAATAACCTGATTGGGAATATAAACTTTTTTACCATCGTCAGTAATCAGTTTTGTGGTCAATAATCCAATATCCTGAACTGTTCCGGAATTCCCTCCAATTGTCACATAATCACCAATTTTAAACGATTTATCAATACCAACCAGCATTCCGGAAAACATACTTGATACCAAATCCTTCAATGCAACCCCGGCAATTACCCCAGCAACACCCAAACTTCCTAAGAACTTGAGAAAAAACCCACTGAATCCCATAATCTCCAAGGCTATGAAGGTCCCCATGAGAATGATTAAGAATTTGAACACCGTAATCAGTGTAACTACAGAATCATTTTTGGTTTTTGGAAAAAGGTTGTGAAATAGTTTTACAGACCAGCGGCTGAGATATGTACTTGTAGTAAGGAAAAATAAAAATACTAAAATTCCAACAACCAATCTTGGCGTTAATTCAGCAAAACTAATATACCATCTTTGCAATACTGCATAAACTGTATGTAAATATTCCATAATCGTTTCTTTTAATAAAAAAACCGACCTAAAGCCGGTTATATTTATCTATCAAATATAGTTATTATTTCATTTCATTAGCAATTCTCTTAGCATGAGAAGTAGGCAAATAAATACTAAATCCTACATTGAAAGTAATTGCTGAATTAAGTCCTTCGTTTCCAAAGCCTGCTTGTCCTACATACTTCACAAGACCTTCTACGCCTATATTTGGAGTAATGAAATAAGAATAACCAGGACCAACCCCAAAATCCAATCCGGTAGTCGAATTACCATTTTCTACAGATGCGCCACCGACACCTACATTACCCTCAAAAAACCAACGTCCATGGTTAAGAAGATTATCAACACCTGCCTCACCCGGAGATATAAAATAACGTCCCAAAGCACCTACTCCATAATCAAATCTTGATGGTGAACCACTTGTTGTCTTACTAAATCCTAAATTAACATAACCACCTAATGCAACATTATCTTTTATAAAATATGCCGCTTTTGGTTGTAAAGCAATGTTATAACCACCTCCTGTATTAAGACCGAAGTTACTTGAAATTAAGCTACTTCCAACCATCCAATTGCCTTCTTGTATCTGAGCATTTGCAGTCGAGAATAATCCTCCTATGGCTACAATTGTTCCAAAAAATATTTTTTTCATATGTTTAAATTTTTCGTTTAAAATTATATTTTTAACATTTTACAAACGCTATGCCATTCAGGAAAAAGCCTTTGTAAAACAGTCAGAAATATGCGGTTTTGAAAATTTGATAAGAAATAAAATATTTAAAAATAAAATCATTTCATCACTAAAATAAAAAAGCCAATCTTTTCAGATCGGCTTTAGTTTATAATTTGAAATTGTTATTATAAAATAACCTTCTTGGTTGTAGTACCTTTTTCAGAGGTTATCTTTAAAATATAAACACCTTTTACAAAGCCTACGGTACTTAATTTAACTTCTTTCGATTTGTTACCTGACAGTGAAGCAATCAGCTTACCTGAAGCATCGAACACATCTACCGCAGTAATATTCTCTTTGGTATCAATAACGATCAATTCTGATTCATCCTTGATTACACTAACAGTTCCAACATTTTTGCCGGCAGTTTCGAAGGAGGATAAATCCTGATAAATGATTTCAAATCTGGTTTCATCAATTCCTTTGCTCGCTGCAAACCTGTATGAGCCTTGTTCTGTTAGATTAACAATCTGGTTCAGTTTCTTATCTTTTAAATAAACAGCCTGCCCACTATTGAATAATCCTTCTTTCTCTCCTAATGTAATGGTGTAATCTCCTGTTTCATAATATTTGGTTCCAAGAGTTACAATGTCATTAGTATTCAACGGATATCTTCTGCCTTGTATCGCTAACTTGGCGGAACCATTAATAGAATAAAAAGCATCTGAACCCAGAACTATAAGATCCGCATCATACAATCTTTCGTATCCGTCTGTTGCTCCAGGAACATAAGAAACTAATATTGTATTATTGATATTCGAAGGGGATTTCAGATTCAACCAAAATCTGTCTTTAGAAGCTTTCTGATCTTGTTGCTTATTAAAGAAGATACTTGACGGACTATAACTTCTCATTGAGTTATTGAATTGCAGCGGCTGATTATTTGATCCCGCCATACTTTGAACTAAGAATCCTTGTCCAACTTTTATATATTGTGTTGGGATTGGTGAAGATACTCCGTCCTGAAATGTTGATGGCACTCCACCACTTCTGTTGTAGATAGCATAATTGGATCCTGCATAATCAGACCCTTGCTGTCCCGGGATATATTGCTGATTTGTCCAGAAGAAGGCTGTTCCATATATCAATGAACTATTTGCATCATAAAGCGCATCAAAATCCAGATTAGATGGATAAGGGTTCCCTACCAGGTTAAATCCGTGATCGGCATTGGTCCATTTTAGGTTCTGATAAGCTAAGTTTCCATTGTTAGGTAAGCCTGTAAAAGTAAATGTGTAAGGCGCCGGACTATTAAAATCTGCATTATAACTATCTTTTCCTCTGATAGCATATCCCTGACCTATTCTAAAAGTATAGGCATCATTAAGTCCTGTTATTACAAAATAATCATTAGATTCATTATAGATATAAAATCTGTTCTTAGGCGTTCCTCCAACAAGACCTCCATCTGAGAATGAGTACAAATTCTGATTAGAAACCGGCGAACTCCAAAAAGTATAGTGCATCTTTGCCATATTGGCAACCCTGTTCACCGTAATACTACCCGTATTGGTAAGTTCGGAGCTTTGCATAAGATTAGCATTGCTTTCTACAACAAACTTATCCGGTGTATTATTATTGATATACTGATCTGCAGTAACTACAGTGTTTGGACTAACAGTTAATGAGCCATTATTGGATATCGTAAGATTTTTAGCGATAAAAGAACCATCAGCACTGGTCACATAAGGTTCATATATATATGTATTTTGATTAGCGTTTGGTGTTCCATTTGACCAGCTAATTACATTGTCTTTTTCTCTCCATACAGTTTTATTTACCAATACAGATGCTGTTCCTACTCCATTGCCAGAACAAACTGCATCCGTAACAGAATTTAAAATGTAAGTTGTATTAACTTCCGGGGAAACAGTAAAAGTATATGGGGAATTTGTAATTCCTGTTATGGTTTGCGGTTCACCATTAGCTGTATAATTTATTGACCAAGGACCTGTTCCTGTAAGTGTAGCCTGCAAATTAACAGATCCAGGTTCGGTATCAATGGCTCCACCACCAGTAAGCGTAGCCGTAGGAGTTGGATTCATTCCGACATTAATGGTTTTGGTGTCCGTTACTGTTCCGAATGTAGTTGTGTAGGTTCCTACCGCCGTGTAAGTTGCAGCCTGGCTTGGACTGGCCGTAACTGATGAACCTGTAGTCTGCTGCAGATTGCCTCCGGCTGAGCTTGTCCAGGTATATGTAAATGGAGCCGAACTTTGAGCCGTTAATACTACAGGAGTGTTTGGACAAACTTCTGAATTATTAGAAGATACTACAAATGAATGATTGACAACCACACGATCTAAAAAGATAGACTTACCAGATGTTCTTGAAATTCTGAATCTGATATTATCACTATAATCATTCACTGGTAGTACAATTTCATCTGTAACCTGGACTTTTGGAGTAATTATATTATAAGCTCCTACTGTAGTCCAGTTAACATTGTCTGTACTTTTTTCAACAACCAGTCTTGTAGTTTCCACATAATTGATGTTGGCTGGTCTTACTGCAGCCAAAACAGTAATTGATGTTGCTCCGCCTTTAGGAATAACTGGAGTAACCAAAGTTCCTGCATCTAGCGTACTACTTGGAGCTTGTAATTCTACATAGCCCGGCATAGTTATTCCATTACCTCCTGCTGGATAAACATTACCTCTCGTGATTGTCCATACTCCCGCAGGTGTGGTTTGAGAATAATTACCGTAAGAATATCTGGCTGTCCAATTATTAAACTCTGCATTTATCTGGCTTTTTAAACCAAAGCTTACGAAAATGCATGCAATCAGAAAAACATTTTTAAAAAGTATATTTAATTTCATAACTTTAAATTAAGTTACAAAGTTAATTATTATTTATTATTTATTTTTTCTTCATACTTTTTTTTTAATTCTTCCCATAAACGTTTATTTTCAAATTTCTGAATACTATATACCGTATTTTTTTTAACTTTCTCGAACAATTTTTTTTCAGTAAATATGCCTAACATGGCATTATATAACTGCCTTTCGTTTTGTGCATCGATAATTAATCCGTTTATATTTTTGTCAACAATCTCATTACTACCACTTATGTCAGTTACAATAGCAGGAAGTTCCATTGCCAAAGCCTGTAAAACAACATTTGGAAAGCCTTCTCTATAACTTGGAAACACCAATACATTAGAAATTGCCAGATATGGACGGATGTCTTTTTGAAAACCTACAGAGATAATATTTCGATTTTGTTCAATCTCCTGTTTTATTTCCGGTAAAAGTGGATCAAGATGCTCTTCAAAAGAACCAACCAAAAGCAATTTAACGGCGTTATTAGACTTTTCCAGTTTTTTAAAAACGTTTATCAATTCATTTATACCTTTATCTGTTACCAATCTTCCTATGAAAACAAAGACAAAGTCTTCTTCTCTTATACCTAATTGATTACTAAGTATTTTTTTATCATCAAAGGATATATTTTTGTTATTAAAATACTCGAGGTCGATTCCATTTACATTTCCATTAGCAATAATGTTTAATGGTTTTTTGGTTATTTTAAATTTTTCAAGATCTTTTTTCACACCATTTCCTTCTGGATAAATATCCGTTGCACACCAGCATAAGATTTTGTCCATCAAGATCAGGATTTTTTGCATTATTCCTTTTTTGTAAGGAAAAACTAATCCTGTAAATGTGTGTAAACGATGTGGCACTCCTGCAAATCTAGAAGCGATCATAGAAAGCAAACCAGCCTTTGGAGTAATAGAATGAACAATATCCGGCTTTTCTTTTCTGAAATATGAATATAGTTTTATCAATGAAATTAAATCCTGAAACGGAGAAATCTGACGCTGCATTTCTATAGCGTATGTTTTAACACCTTCTCTTTCTCTCACTTCATCCAGATCCGGTCCATCTCCGGAAATCGCAGTAACATCAAAGTATTGGTCAAGAAATCTAAGCTGTCCTTTTAAAAGCACATTAAGAGAAGAGGGCACTGTTGAAACACGAAAAAGTTTTGCCATATTGATTTTTTTCTGTGATATAGAAGTTGAATATTGGATTAAATTGAAACGGCTCGATAAAAATCAATCTCTTATAAATTTTTCACTTTTTGAATAACCTGAATCATTTTTGTAAGAAAAACAACTCCCCATGAGAATTTGCGTTTAGCAGAACCAAAAAACAATTTCCAATGCAAAGGAAGCTGTTTTATATTTAATTGTTGTAATGCACTGTTATAAGCAGGCTGTAAAAGTATAGTCCGGATTACCTTGTTTTTTCTGAATAATGAGCTAGGACTATTCATCTCGGTAAGCGTTAATCCCAGTACAGAAATAGCGATCCTGTTTTGAAGTGCGTTCTGAAAAGAAATATCTTTAGTTTTAATTTTGCCAGAAATAATCTGAAATTTCGTTAACCATTTTTTATAAAGATCTTTTTTTGCAACACTTGTAAAAGATTGTTCATTATCTTTCCGATAATGATAAAAAGGCTGATTAATAATTAAAACCTTCTTGCACTTTTCCAGAACATCGAAGTTAAATAATCCATCTTCCCAAGTCCCGATCTCATTAACATCAACGAAATCGATATTCTTTAATTTTTCAGACTTGTAAAGTTTGCCCCAAACTGTAACCAAAGAGTCGATTCCGCCAATATGATAAGAATCTTCTGCTAAGGGTCCCACAATAATCCTCTGAATTTTTTCCGCCGAAAAATTACCTTCAAGATCAAATTTCTTTGCTATTGTTAAATTTTTGAATTCTCTGAAATAGGAAAAACAAACTATATCGAAATCCGCTTTTTTAGTTAATAAGAATTCTATACAATTTGTTTCCAGCCAATCATCTCCGTCTACAAATAAGGTATAATCACCTGTAGCATAAGTAATTCCTAAAGATCTTGTTTTTGAAAGTCCTTGATTTTTCTGATCATATATCTTAAATCTCGAATCCTTACTTTCAAAATTTAGTAATATTTCTAAAGTATTGTCTTTTGAACCATCATTAATACATATTATTTCCAGATTAGAATAAGTTTGGTCAGCAACACTTTCTAAGCATTTTCGCAGGTATTTGCTAACATTATAACAAGGAATGATAATTGATATTTTAAGATCTTCTAACATGAGAAAACAGTTTATTAGAATTTTTGATTCCTAAAATTTTTATCATAAAAGAAAACGCTTTGTCTCTTAATGTCAAAGCATAGTTTAATATATCTTTATGATTATTCATTATAGACAGCTGATTTTCATTAAAAGATTTTGCAAAGATGACCGTTAAAAGGAAATGAAAATTAAGATTATAAAAGAGATATTTCAAATCCGGGTTTTTCGCTATTTTCGGCATCCATTTCTGGATCGTATACAAAATACCTGATAGGCTTTTGTCATCAAAGCTGAAAGTTGCCGAGTTTTTTCTGTTTTTTCTGTAAACATAAAAAGGTGCATTCAAAAAAGAAATTGTCTTACTAAAATGTAATACAGAATATACCCAATCTATATCTTCAGCTTTTATTCCTTCTTCAAAAACAATGTTATGATCTAATAAAAACTGTCTGTTAGAGCAAACAATCCAGGCTGCGCCAGGCAGTTTTTTTTCTTCAACCAGATTTTTTATAACCAAAGCTTTATCCGCTTTTTCCAGAAAATCGATGTCATAAGAATTTCTACTGACTGATAATTCTCCGGTTTTTTCATCAAAATCTTTACATCCGAAAATAATAATATCGGGTTTGTTCTCGATTTTACTATTGATTAATTCGAGCGCATTGGCATTATCCCAATAATCATCTCCATCCATAAAAATGATATAATCTCCAGAGCAATTTTGCAATCCGAAATTTCTCGCAGAAGATGCTCCGCCATTTGTTTTATGGAAGTACTTTACATTTTTTCCATATGACAGATAATTTTTACAGATATCCTCGCTGTTATCTGTAGAACCGTCATTTACAATAATGATCTCGTAATCATCGAAAATTTGATTTATCAATGAGTCTAGACATTGCGAAATGTAATTTTCTAAATTATAAAGAGAAATTATAATACTTACTTTCATTAATTTCTAGTTTTAATTTTTAAATAAATACTAAGTGCGATCCCAAAAGGAATGGCTAAAATTGTATAAATCTTTTTTGGAGAATCTGAGAACCAGTCTCTTTTTTTCGCAATAATACAACTGGAAATATAATGCACTGCATTTTTGAATATAAAAGCCGGCGTTACCCTTGAGAGACTCATATTTAGTTTTCGTAACTCGGCAAAACTTCTGGGACTATTGATAAACTGTTGAAGAATATTATTTGCCATTCCTGTTTCCTGGTAATCTACAAAACACAGATTTTTGTTAAGAACCAGCAATGGGAATTTTTTATCAACTTTAAGGAAAAGATATATCGGATTAAAGTTTTTTTCTCCTTTAAAAACCTTCATAGGAGCCACTTCTTTCAAGAGTGATGTTCTATGAACCATTTTTGTATCCGCATCAAATTTATATTTCGTAGCCAGTTCTGTAATGTAAATCTTTTCAACTTCAGGAAGCATTTTATTTTTAAGAGGTTTATTCTCAAGATCATAATCTAATCCAATAATCCCCGCAACGTTTTCTGACTGATTCTTTTTCCAGAAATCGGTTATATTTTTGATTCCATCCGCAGGCATAAAATCATCTGAATCAATACAAATAAAAAGCTCTGTATCGGCTTTTTCTATTCCTAAGTTATACGCTGTGTGAATACCGCCATTCTCCTTATAAAAATAATTTATCGAGATTTTATTTTCTTTTTTCCAATTTTCTACAATTGTTTTGGTATCATCAGATGAACCGTCATCTATAATCAACCATTTGAAATTTTTATTTTCCTGTTCCAGTAAACTTTTATATAATCTTTTTAAAAGACTTGAACGGTTATAAGTAGGTGTAAAAACAGTTATTATTGCCATATCAGTTTTTCAAAAACATTAAAAAAGTAAATAAATAATACACGAAAGCAATCCATCCAAAAGTACGATACTGGTCTTTCCATATCTTGTATGTAAACATTGGATAAGCAATTACAGGTGCCATTAAAAACCAGGATAAATATGCAAATCTATTACTGTAATTGGCTGTAATTACCAATATCCAAAATGCATTAGATATAGTATAGGTTCCAAACAGATGCATGTAGAATGAGTCTGTAATTTTTCGTATAAAAATATAATAATATCCTGCCGCAATTCCAAATGTACTGTAAAACAGAAAGTCCCAACGAAAACCCGAAGAAGAAAAATTACCTTCCACCTGATCTCCCTGCATATATCCTGTAGTACGACTTTCAAATCCTAAATGATTGAAAAACAAGTTCTGCCAAATACTTCCGCCAGCTAGTGATAGAGGAATTGCTGCCAACCAGATGTATAAATAAATCTTGGGATTTTTATAAAATCCTGAGATTACAAAAGCTGTTATCGGTATCAGTATTGAGCTGTGCATAAAAAAGGATATCCCGAAAATAAAATACATCCAGTATCTGTTCCTGTTATAATAACATAAACCCAAAAGATAGGTCGATGTTGCCAGACCATTTCTAATACCATTGGTTCCGTATGACCAAAAGGAAAATGATCCTATTAGCATAAAGAATGCAAAAAACCAATAATTTTTAAAATATACCTTGGAAAAACAATAGCAAGGTAAAATATAAAGTATATCGACCAGTAAAAAAAAGTATTTTACTGGTAAAAACTTAGAACAGGCCAACATAAAATAATTAAACAAATAATCATCTTCGATCTTGATTTCAGCACCTTTTTGCATTAGCATATAGCCGTGCGCATAAGTTCCCATATCGCCAAAATATTTACCACTAATAGGCCTAAGCCCTATATAAAAACAAAACACAATCATAAAGATTGTACCAAATAAGCTAAAGAATTGTAAGCTGGATTTATCTCTAACATCGAATGCCGCCGCATGAATAACAATCAGCAATGATATGATAAACAAGGCAACATAATAGATAGGAGTATATAGATCTAGAGAAATAAAATCAAACATAGTCCAAATGTATTAAACTTATCCATTTTTTCATAACCTTGTCTATACTAAATCTCTCAATATTTAGTTTTGCACGCTTGCCCATTTTCATTCTTAATTCAGAATCGTTAATCAAAATTATTATATTTTCGGCAAGATCATCAATTTTTCTGTTTTTCACCAGAAGTCCATCACTGTTATTTGTAATAATATTACGAGGTCCATTAGGACAGTCATAAGATACAACAGGTACACCTACAGATAATGCTTCCAGCAATACCATCGGAAAACATTCTGTTTCAGAACTCATTGCATAAATGCTGTAATCAAGCAGCTTTTCCTGTAAATCGGAAACCGTTTTTTGAAAATGCACAACATCCTGCAATCTCAAATCATCAATAAGATTCTGTAATTCTTCCTGAGTATTCTGATAATTATCACCATAGATATCCAGATTCCAATCGGGATGTTTTATCTTAATAATTTCCCATGCCATAATTAGCTCATCAAACGCTTTTACTGGTGCAATACGACCAGCAGCAATAACTTTTTTATTAAGTAAAGAAGATTCGTAATCTGGGATTTCTATTGGATTAGGAATAACTACGGCATTTCCTGATTTGACATATTTTTTTTCATCATCATTCAGTACAACAATATTTGTGTATTTCCCATCTATATAATCGTTGAAATAAAATTTTAGTTTCTGAATGGATCCTGCCGATTTTCTTTGTTCGGACTCAAAATATCTTGAACCGTGTCTTTCTTTTATTTTCTTAGAAGTCCTATGAATAAAGGGCAGCCAAAAATGATCAAAATTGTAGTTCGGAGAAATAATAACATCCGGATTATATTCTGCTAATAATTTTCTTTGACGGAAAAAATGTTTTATTGCTTTTAAAATATTCTTCGAAGAAAAATAAGACCTGTTTCTTTCGTAATCAATTCCAAGATCAATCAGTTTTACTCTCGGATCCAGTTTATAACAAGACTGGTTATTTTTTTGTTCTGTAGTAAGAATAAAAACTTCTATGTCAGGTAATGCTGCAAAATAATTGGCTTTTATGGCCATTACTTTTTCTATACCTCCGTGTAAGTATATCTGATCTGTATTAAAAAAAATTTTCACGATAACAAAGTTTTAAAAAGATCATCCCATTTCTCGGCAATTATTTCCACCGAATAACGTTTTGCGTTTTCTTTAGCTCTTTTACCAAAATCAATTCTTTTATCAACATCTTCTATCAGTATAGACAATTTTTCTGCAAGTTGCTGAACATTCTCTTTTTCCACAAGAAATCCATCAATCTCATTCTGAATAATATCTGATGGTCCGTAATCGCAATCAAAAGAGACACAAGGTATACCACAAGCCATTGCTTCAATCAATACCATTCCAAAACCTTCAAAACGGGAAGACATCACATATACCGAACTTTCCAAATATTTTCGTTCTATATCTTTTTCCGGTGGATACCAAAACATATTTTTAGGAAGCCTGGAACTATCTAAAACAGAATTGTTTTCTTTTCCGTACATTTTCAAGCTCCAGTCAGGATATTTATCTGCTAATTTTTCCCAAGCCAATAATAATAAATCCTGTCCTTTTTGGTAAGAAATTTTTCCTACACATATCACTGTTTTATTTTCCAAAGTTGATGTATGAGCAGGAAAAAATGGTAACGGATTAGGAATGACTTCAATATTTTTAAGCGATTTCCAGTCTTTTTTATTAGTTTCTGTAAGAACTATAAATTTTGAAAATGAAGCGCCTAATTTTTCCATCATCCCCCATTTACACAATCTAAAAGATTTTTTTATAAATGTGCCGTTATCAGCAGCTTCAATTAATTTCGAGACGTGACGTTCATATATTATTTTGGCTTTAGTCCTAATAATCTTTGGAATTAAAAAACCTTTAAGACCATCATCACATACGGATATAATATCAGGAGAAATTTGATTTACAACATTTTGTATTCCAGATTTATATGCTTTTAAATAATGGATCGGATTACCCCCAACTTCTACAGAATAAAAATTGATCTTTGAACTAAATTGATAAAAAGGATTATGATAGGCTCCATTAAGAACCAGAATAGATACTTCATAACCATATTTCTCCGCAAAATAAGATGCCTTTACAGACAGTACTCTCTCCAGACCACCAGCGCCATCTATTCCGTTTGTGATGTATAATATTTTCAATTTTATATTTTTTGAATTCTACTATTAATATAATTGATAACAAAAGAACATATTATACATATTGCTATCAGAACAAAAAATATGACTACAGGATATAAAAATCCATAAATAAAAGCTGAAAAAAATGTCATATAAAAAAACATATGTATCAGCCACATATTCGTTGAATGAGGAACCAAAAAGTCAAAAATCTTTTCCAGGAATGAACTAAGTTTTAGCTGACAAAATAAAAAAATGAAAGTCAGTGCCAAAAACGGAGCAATAATAAAATTCGGGATCAATCCGTGGATTACTATTAACATCAATATAAAAATAACTGCTGTAATCTGTTTATACCTAAAATTACTAAATAAGTTACCGATCTTTTGATTCCATTTTCCGAAAAGAGCAAAGGCACCTAACATAAACTGAAATAAGGTACAAAAAAACATTATTGATGTTTTATAAAGCCAATCCAAAAAAGCATTATTATGCTGGAATATATCCATCTTGTTAATCCTGAGATAAAAAGTAATAATGTAGATTATTAATAACAGAGAGAGATAGATAATTATATTAATACGGGATAATAAAGAAAACCAAAACCGGGAAGTTAAAACAAATAGAACATAAACCGTCAAAAACCACCACGCGCCACTGTAAGTATTATGTAAACCGCTCATATTAAAAAGTAATTTTATATATGAACCGGGATAACCTGGTTTACCCAGAAAAAAACCTAAAGCAACAGGGAAAATGGCGATTATAATCCAATAATTAATATAGAGTTTTTTTAACCTTGTTACATTGTCCTTAAAATAATTTTCTTTGCTTTTTTGATATTTAAAATACAATCCGTAACCGCTTACAAAAGCAAAAACAGGAACACAAGAATCACAAAACAATGATATATAATATGATAAAGGTTGATTGCCAATAAACACCAAAGGCACAAAAAGACCTTTGTAATCTCTATTGAACAAATGCAAACACAACATCATCATAATTGCTATGACTTTGAGATAGTTGGATTGTTTAATTGAAATTTCCACTGTTTATTTTTTAACGAAATTTAGCACAAAATTAGTAACCTCCGGGATATAATTAATTCCAAATTTTATCCATCTATTTCTTCCGTGCATTTTTGTTTTTATAGGAAATAATTCTGCTTCTTTTAATAGATTAATATTTCTTTTGAAATCTGTTTTTTTGTATCGATAATATATCAAATGATTAAATACTACCTGACCTAAAGATTCTATTTTTTTCTGAATTGTTTTATACAAATCAGGATTTTCATTTTTTATACTTTCTCCAAATTGCAGCAAAGAATCTTTAACTGCTATGATTGATTTAAAGTACTGATATCTTTTTTCTGAATTTTGAGAATTTGTAAAAGAATCTTGATACTGAACATAATTATATCCAACAATATCCAGATATTTTACTGTTTTGACGTGCGCTAATATTTTTGGTAAAATCTCGGAGTCCTGCATATTAATGCGTTCTTTGAAAAAGATATTATTATCCAGAAATAATTCTTTCCTAAAGATATATTGCCACGTATAATTTTTTTCGTAATTAATTGCATAATATTCGGTTCCTGTTAATATCTTAGTAATATAATTATCCGGATAAGCTTTGTATAATACATTAGCATTGTTATCAGAAACGTTATAATTAATGCAGTACAAATCCAAATCGGTTTTTATATTTTCTAAAATGATTTCTAAGCTGCTGGATTCGATATAATCATCACCGTCAATCATCCAGATGTATTTTCCTTTAGCCGAATTAATCCCTAGATTTCTAGATGCTCCTAAACCCTGGTTTTTTTGCTGAATAATATTTACACTTTCTATAGAATCTTTTATCCTCATTACTTTTTGTAATGTCTGATCATTAGAACCATCATCTATCACCAAAATCTCGATCTTATTATAAAAACCAGGATGATAGCAAGAAAGAAGACATTTTTCTATAAAATCTTCAACATTATAAGCGGCAATAATTATACTAAGCGTTGGCATTCTTTTTTATTTTATTAAAAAAATCAACCCAAAGAGGTACTACTTTTTCCGGAAGATAATTTTTCGCAGTTCTTTGTGCTTCTGTTCCTAATCTAATTACTTTTTCTCTATTTTCTATTAATAGAGATATTTTCTGGATCATTGTTTCTTCATCATCCATTACTACCAGATAACCATTTTCATTATTCCGAATAATATCCGCAGGTCCATCCGGACAATCATATGAAACACAAGGCAAACCAGTAGACATTGCTTCCAAAATTACCATAGGCAAACCTTCTGCTTTGGACGTAAAAAGAAAAAATGATGACTGCCTGAATTCTTTATCCACTTCCGCAGTTACACCTTTAAGATTAACAATGTTTGTTAAACCACTTTCATCAATCTGTTGTTGTAATTTGTTTCTAAAAGCTCCGTCACCAAAGATATCCAGTTTCCAATCCGGATATTTATTATGAATTTTTTTCCAGATGCTGATCTGCTTTTCAAATCCTTTTCGGTCATCGTGCATACTGCCCACAGATATTATACGCTTGTGATTTTCCGAAAAATCTCTCAAAGTAATATTTTCAATATCCAGAACATTAGGAATCACCACATTATCATTAGGATAACGACTAAATTTTTTATCAGCTTCTGTTAATAAAACAACGTGATCATATTTCTCGATATATTTAAAAAGACGCTTTTTTTGTAAATAGTGTCTAATTTTATGAACCGATTGAGGCATCTGTTTAATTAATTCAAATACAGCTTTTTTTGAAAAATGAAACTCTCTGACTGTAGGAATTCCCAATTTAAGAACAGGAATAATAAAATCATCTACAGAGTGCTGTAAAACAATTATGATATCCGGGTTTATCTCCTTTATTTTCTTCTCATATGGGTCTAACAGACGTTTTATCATTTTATTATAAGACCAATAAGGAATAACAGGTGTACCAAGATAATTATTGATGTTCATATTATGAACCACAATTTTATCCGAATAATGATAGGCAGATTCTCCAGTGGATTCATTCACCAAAAGATGAACTTCATAACCCAATTTATCAACAAAATAATTGGCTTTGTTCGCAAATACTTTTTCCGTTCCTCCTTTTTGCTGTATAGAACCTATGCAATATAATAATTTCATTGATCGTATTTTGTAATAAACTCTTCTATAGTAAGTTTGTAAAAATCTGATTTTCTTCTTTCTAATACATCAGAAGGCCAGTTCCACCATGCAATATTGTTAAGAGCCGTTTTCTGATTATCAGTGCATTTGTGTTTAATTATATCTGCAGGAATACCGGCTACTGTTACATAATCCGGGATATTTTTTGTAACAACGGAACCAGCAGCAATTGTAACGCCGTTTCCAATTGTAATACCGGGCAAAATAATGGTATTGATTCCTATCCAGACATCATTACCGATTACAATACCTTCTTTTTGCTTTTTATTTTCTGTAACTTTTAAAAGATCCGCATCATCTGTAAAATTATTGACAAATGGATAATTTGTAATCTCTGACATATTGTGATAACCTTCATCTACAATAAAAGTAACGCCATTAGCAATAGAACAATATTTACCAATACCTAGAAAAGCATCTGTCCAACGCCATACTTTTGCGCCATTGTCATATGTACCTTCTCCTTTGTTGGTAAATTTATCATATTTCAGGAGCGTAAAATCTGTTTTATGAAGTAAATATTCATAATCAAAACCTAAAATACGCCATAATATTAATCGTAATTTTTTCAACTAAAAATATTTTTAAATTTCCAAATAAGTGGTATTCCAATTTCTTTTTTCAAAAATTTGAAATAGTTTTTATTCCCCTTGGAATAATATAGCATTCTTAATAAAAACTTCAGGTTTATTTTTTCATTTACATAATATAGCAAAGGGATTCTCATAACCTGAGCCTGACTTTTTGTAAGTTTATTTTTTTTCACAAAAATCTGATACGAATCCAAAGCTTTCTGTTTGTTTTTGAATGATATACGATCCTGCCGATCGCTAATATCAAAAAAATATGTAGGAACAGGTAGTTTTTTTGCTCTTCCTTTTGCCAGCAATCTGTACCAGCATTCGTAATCCTGCCAAACCTGCAAATCTGAATCAAAACCTCCAATACTTTTTAATGACGAAGTTTTGGTAAAAACCTGATTGTTAAGATAATTAAAATATAACAGATCTGTTTGCTCTATATAATTATATTCTCCAATCTTTTTCTCCTGAACAACACCATTAATAACCGCAATATTATTAGTACATAGCGCAATGTTTGTGTTGTCTTTTTGCCATTCTTCCAAAAAATACGACAATCTTTCCGGAGCAAAAAAATCATCATCATCCAAGCCTGTAATAAATTCACCAGATGCTGCAAAAATAGCATCATTACGAGATATACAAGCTCCTTTAGAAACTTCGTGATGTATTGCTTTTATACGTGAGGATTCTGTCGAAAGTTTATCAAGAAATTCTTTAGTCCCATCTTCTGATGCATCATTTACAACAATTAGCTCCCAATTGGTATAAGTTTGCTGCATCACAGATTTAATAGCTTTTTTAAGAAGTTCTAATCTGTTTTTTGTAGGAATATAAATACTAATAAGAATCATAATTCTTAATTATGCTAATTAATTCTTCGTCTGCGTATTGATTTTGAAATAATTTTTTTTCGGAAATAATTTTTTCAATACTCCAATCCCACCATTTTATTTTTAACAGTTCACTTATTATATTTTCGGAAAACCTATATCCTATAATTTTTGCCGGAGATCCTGCAACAATTGCATAATCCGGCACATCTTTATTAACTAAACTATTTGCTGCAATGACGGCTCCATTTCCTATTGAGATTCCCCCAAGTATTACACAGTGTGTACCGATCCAAACATCATTTTTGATAATTATTTCTCCTTTACTAATTATCTCATTGTCCCAAGATTCTTTAAAAAGGTTTCTACCAATATAATAACCTGAGATTTTTTTAAAATTATGATTAAAAGATTGTAACGTGACATTTCTTGCAATAGAGCAAAACTTACCAATCCTGATAGGAAAATCTTGATTTGAAATTACATTGATATTTGGACCCCAAAGAGATGAATAATCATCAACAATGACTTCTCCTTCTGTATTGGCTCCTTTTATTTTACACTTATCTCCGATTTGAAAATTTCCAGAAATATTAGATGATTGTATAAAACTGCTAAATCCCAGTTTTGTATTTCCAAAAATTTTAGAATCGTTTACCGTAGAATTATTGCCAATTTTTATTTCGTTACCTATAATACTATGTAAAATCTTACTCCCATCTTCTCCATTTACATTAGCATAAACTTTACTTCCCTTGATTTCAATCCGTTTATTACTTACTGTATTAGGCAAAATAAGATTTTGAGTCTCTATAAATTTAAAAAATTGCGACTTAATTTTATAGCTTATTTTTTTTATCAAAATCATTTGATATAATTTGAAATTTTATTATAATCGTCTATGAAAGCATATTTCCCACTATTAATCTTTTCTTTATAAGAATAGTAACCTTCTTCACCAAAGATGATGATTTTTTTGTCAAATTTTTCGGCCTCTAAAGCTGTTCCGGAGAAAGACGTTATCACGGTTGTAACTTCTTGAAATAACTCATAAAGTTCTGTTTGATTTGCGCGGTCTACAATAATATTATCGGGCTTATTGTTTTTTAAAGCCTCTAGCTGTTCCTTGTCTTGAGGATATCTGGGATGAAGTCTAAAATACCAATTATAATCATGGTCGGACAAAATAAATTTTTCTAAGAACTCTGGTATCCATTGTCCTTGCAAACAAATTAATATATTTTTGGTATCTTTTAAAGAACTCGAAGATACTGTGTCCATTGAATTTTTAAGATACTTATTACCTACAACTTCAACCTTTGGTTTATAAATTTTTCCGGAAAAATTTTTTATAATCAGATTCTTGTCTTCTTCTTCCCAAACATAAAAAGTATCCGGAAAATGTAAAAAAAGTTCATCAACATTTTCCCACGGAGAATATGCAAAATGTGTATCTGTTATACTGCTGTGTTGATATTCTATAGTTTTAATATTCAAATCATTTGCAGAATGAAGCATTAAGTTTGTAAATGAATCATAATAACAATAACAAAATAATTCCTCCGGATTCAACACTGATAAAAATTTTGATGTTGCTTTTCGATTTAAATCTAAGCCATTGAGATTATTATAGAGTCCTTTCTGAAAAGATCTGCTGTGTATATTAAACCCTGTATCCAAGAATTGACTTACCTGCTGAGTTAATTCTAAATTCTGACTTCTGTATATATTAGTATCCTCACTATAAAATCCCAATAAAGAATCAAAATATTTTTGTAAAAGTCTGTTATTTTTTCCCTTATCCAGATAAAAAATTTCCATTTCATCCGCTTTATAAAAAGGGTGTAGATAGATATTATAAGTTTTATTCTTTATGTTATGAGCATAATATCCAATCAGCAATCTTTTGCCTTTCAGATTATTACACAATTTCATTTCTAAAAACTTAATGATCGGGAAATAATATATTTTCCTTAATAATCTTTTAAATGTTAAACCGGTTTTTTTTTCTAAAGATATTTTTCTTTCTTCTTTTAGAAATTCGTCATCTAATATTATTTTCCCTCCATAAATAAGATGAAGAAAAAAACCTACCTGAATCTTTATGGCAAACCATTTCGATGGCTTATTAAAAAAAATCTGTTTATAAAGTTCATCTACGATAGCCAAATAATCAGCTCTGGAAGTGAAAAATTTCCTTTTGTTTTCCATAAGAAACCATTTTATTAATTAATCTGTGTCTCTAATATGGTATTAATTCTTTCTATCCCGATAATATATTCTACAAACTCGCGAAAAGCACCTTCTCCTCCCGCTTTAGACGTAACAAAATCAACTTTATTTTTAATATAATCTGGTGAATTAATTGGAGCGCAAGAAAAACCTACAGCCTGTAAAAGCTCTAGATCACCAATATCATCACCAATATAAGCCACTTCAGAAAGATCAATATTCAGTTTTTTACAAATATCTTGAGCTATGGTTAATTTATCATTGATGCCTTGATAAAGAAAATCGATTTTTAACTTATTGGCTCTTCTTTCTACAATTTTAGTATCCTCACCTGTTATAATCCCAACCGGAATCTCCAGTTTTTTACAAAATAGGACACCTGCACTATCACTGGTATTAAATTTCTTCCACTCATTACCAGTTTGATCATAGTACATCCCTCCATCTGTCCAGACACCATCGATATCCGTCAAAACAAGTTTAGGTAATTTCATTTAAAAAGCTTTATTAGTTATTTTTTAATGATTCTTGGTAAATTATTTCATTTGCGGAAATATCAGATAAAAGCATTTTTCCTACAATCTGATTACGATCAGACCACTTAAAACCATCTCCTGGAGAAAGAAGATGAAGATCTTCTTCTTTTATAATATCTCCTGCTTTTAGGTTTTTGTTAGTTGCGACAGATCTTTCAAGTTTTATTTTTGCAGCCATTACAGCCGGTTCGATATAAAGATCTTCTGTCCCGAAAGACATTTCCAAAACTCTTATATCTCTAACCATTCTATTAACACCATCTGGTCCCAGAGATCCAGCTTGATCTGTACCTTTCATTCTTCGGTCAAGAGTAATATGTTTTTCTATAATTTCTGCTCCCATTGCAACGGCATTTACAGGAGTAGATATACCGATTGTATGGTCAGAAAACCCGATTTTATATTCAGGATAATTTTTCAGTAGATATTTTATAGTATTTAGATTTACATTTTGCGGTTTTGTAGGATATTCTGAAACACAATGCAAAATAGAAATTTCATTATGATACTTTGTAATTGTTTCCAAAGCCTCATCCAATTCTTTTTTACCTGCCATTCCGGTAGATACAATAATTGGAATTTTTGTTTCTGCCATTGCAGCTAACAAAGGTAGATTGGTAAGGTCTCTGCTTGCAACTTTCAATCTGTCTGGCGTAAACAATTTTAGAAGAGACAAACACCCTACTGCGCACAATGTTTCTACAAAATCAAATCCATATAATTTTGCGTGTTTATAGCACTCGAAATGTTCTTCGTCATTTAGTTCAAGAAATTCTCTGTGTTCTCCATAAGTTCTTCCAAAAGAATTAGGATTATCATAGATCTTGTTCATTTGAGAATCCGACAATTCTGCTTTCAAATCTCTTTTCGTAAGCTTAACGGCATCCATCTTCGGAAGATCAAGACCAAATAATTCTTCTTTTACTGGTCTTGCTACCATTTCTATAAGGAGCTTTGCCAGATCTAATGATCCGTTGTGATTCTGCCCTATTTCCCCAATAATGTACGTTTTACTATGCATTTATTTTGTATTGTTAATTATGATTTTCTCCATACTTTCTTTTAATCTTTTATCAGAAAGTATATAGTTTCCAATCTCAAAAAATTTTACTTCTGAGATGTTGTCAAATTTTTTTTCAATCAATTGAGTGTTTTCATAATCTTCGGGCGTGTCTATAGTAAGCCTTACTTTACTATATTTTGAGAATTCATTTGTGATATCAGTAAAGTGAATCTTAAAATTTTCAGGATTATTATAAACTCCGGAAGTTACATGTTCGTTATAACTTGGATCATCAAAATTATCTCTCAAAAACTTAAGCGCATCTAAGCTTACTAATTCTGCAAAGATACCAATATGTGATAAAACTGTAGGTTTATTATTTAATGTAAAAGACCAATAATCATTGTTGGGATTTTCTTCAAATATTTTGATCTGATTTTTTAAAATATCAATATCCAAAAAAGGGTTGTCAGAGGTAATTCTGATGATATTATCAACCCCAAAATGTTCTGCAGATTTTATATATCTTTCCAAAACATTTTTTTCGCTGCCTCTATAATATTTATAATTTTTCTCTTCTAAGTAATCAACAAGCTGATCATCAGACACTGATGTAGTTGTTGCAATAATTACAGGAATATCCAAAACTGACAATTTATCTACCAAGTACGAAAGTATGGTCTTAGACTGAAAAGGTTTAAGAATTTTTGCTGGTAGTCTGGTGGAACCGAGCCTGGCTTGAATAATAATTCCCAACATAATTTAAAGTCCTTGTAAATCAGCCATTCTTCTGAAATAATCAGATTTCGATTTGAGCTCATCAAAAGTACCGCTACTTTCAATAACTCCTTTATTCATTAAAAATATTTTATCTGCTTCTTTTATAGTAGAAAGTCTATGTGCTATCGATATTATGGTTATTTTACCTTTAAGAGAATCCATGCTTTGCTTTATTTCCATCTCGGTTTCGGAATCAAGTGCAGAAGTAGCCTCGTCCATAATAAGTATTTCTGCGTCACGAAATAATTCTCTTGCAATTGATATACGTTGTTTCTGTCCCCCAGAAATATTCATTCCATTATAACCTAATAGTTCATTATAACCTTTCGGAAGTCCGTTTATGAAATCATATATACTACACAATTTTGTTACTTGTTCAAATTTCTCGATATTATTTTGAGAACGTTCTGCCCAAAACGTAATATTATCAAATATATCCGCATTAAAGATAGTTGGCTCTTGGGAAATATATCCAATTTTATTTTTAAAATTAATTCTATCAATAGTCTCAAAATTAATACCGTTTACGAGATAAGACCCTGTATCATATTTTAATAATCCACTTAAAATATTAACTAAAGTTGACTTACCCGAACCACTCTCTCCAATGAGAGCGATAGATTGGTTTTTTAAGATCCGAATGTTAATATTATCCAGAATTGTAGTATTTCCTAGAGAAACAGACAAATTCTCCATCTCTAGGCTCTCAATAAAATTAAATTTCACATCTCCATTTTTAGATTCTGTATTCTTTTTTAAATATATCTGATAGTTTTTTATATTCTCAACAGATCCTATTGAAGCAAGATAATTGTTCCAGGAAGATTGTAAATTCATCAGATAAGCCATCGCTCTATAAAATAACATCAAAATAACCATAATAGAGCTTAATGCAGCTCCTAATACAGATACCTGAAAGCCAATTATAATACAAATTATTGTAAGCATAATAGGCTCTCTCATTGCAGATAATCTTCCTTGTAGTCTTCCAACCATAATATTCTTATCAATCATTTGGGAAAGAATGTTCAGCATCCTATCTGTGAAGAATTTATTTCTCCCTGTAGCTTTTAAATATTTAAAATTATTAACATTCTCAATTACTATACCTCCATATTGATGATTATTCTTAATTAAGTCTCTGGATATTTTCTTAGTTTTAACATAGAAACGATTGTAAACCAAATTTGTTAAAAACCCACCTATAACAATAAGTATAGAAAATTTCCAATCAATAAAAAATGCCATACAGCAATACACAAAAACGACCATTCCGGATTTAATAGTTTCGATATATTGTGCACAAGCCTGCGACATTTGGTTGGATTCACCAATTAAAGAACTCTGTAAACGACCAATATCTGTAGAAATAAATTCTTTATAAGATAAATCTCTGAGTCCATAAATGAGATCTATTCTTATTTTCTTGACGAAATTTTGAAGTGTTATTGTCTGATAAAGCTGAGTAAAATAAAAAAAAACGGCTTTACTTATAAAGATGGTTATTATTAATAATAACATATTAATAACATTAACTTCCAAATGAACAAAATTGAAAATTTTTGTTACAAGCCCAATAAGCTTATTATCGCCTTTTATGCTGTTGGTTCCATCCGCAACTTGTAATAAGGGAACAAACATTGTAAGCCCAACTCCATCTAGCAATGCCATTATAAAGTTGCAAAACAGCATTAGCCATAATTTTGCTCCTATATATTGATAAAAATAATAAAGTGTCTCAAATCTTTTAGCAATTACTGATTTAATTACTCTAAAGTTACTCATACTGAAATTTAACTTGAATTTTTATTTCTTCTTAATAATTTGGACAGTTTACTTTTAGGCTTAAGGTATATATAATAGCCGTAACCGTATTTATAACTGTATTTAGAGTATTCGGGTTTCACATTATTTAATACAAATACCATATTTACAATCTGGTTATCTCTCCTAAAGTTTTGTGCAAATGAAAGCATCTCGTTGTCAGAAAATTCTGACTTAACGGTATAAATTACTAAATCAGAAATATCTACCAGGTGCATAGAATCACTTACCAGCATAACCGGTGCAGAATCCATGATAATATAATCGTATTCTTTTTTAAGACTTATAATCATATTATCAAATTTATTCATATCCAATAAATCATTTGGATTAGGAGCTTTTGCTCCACTGAAAAGAACATCCAGATTTTTATCCAATCCTGAGTTAACTATAAAACCATGAACATCTTCGTTATCTGCTACCAGGTAATCCGTTAATCCTTTTTTGCTTTTATTGATGAAGCGATGTAGCTGAGGATTGCGAATATCAGCTCCTATTAATAATACTTTTCCGCTCCCGGCAAGACTAAGTGCCGTATTTGCAGACACAGTAGTTTTACCTTCGCCTTTTACAGAGGAAGTTACCAATATAACCCCTCCTTTATTAATCTCTTTTGATCTTAAAATAAATTTTATATTGGAAGTTAGTATTCTGAATGATTCGGCAAAAATTGTAAAATCATTTTTCTCTATCAGAGTTTTATCCGTATCATTATAAGGTATTTCTCCCACAATTGGAATATATGGTGCTACAGATTCTAAATCTTCTTTTGTCCGAATCTTGGTATCTAAAATCCTAATGATAAACAATATTGCTAGAGGCAGCAAAAAACCAGCAATAAGTGATGTTGTTTTGATTTGATTATAATTTGGATTTACAACACCTAATGTATAAGCAGGATTTACAACCTTTGCTTTTGGAGCTGTTACTGCCAGAGTAATTGCATTTTCTTCTCTTTTCTGTAATAGATAAAGATATAAAGACTCTTTTAGATTTCTTTGTCTTTCTATATTTCGAAAAGTTCTCTCTTGACTAGGATATCTATAAATAGAAGCTTTATCCTCTCCCATCTCAATATTTGTCTGACCAATTTTCATCTGTACTTGAGCGCGATTCTCCTGTATATTTTTACGGATAGAAATCAAGAGTTCTGATAATTCTTTGTCAAAAGCTTTAATAGATGGGTTAGCTGCTGTAGCTTGCTTAAGCGTTCTTTTCTTTGTTAGTAATAATTCGTTATACTGTGCTAGGAGTGTTTCTGTTGCTTGTGGCATTCCTAATCCTGTAGGAAATAGCTGTTCTTTTCCAGAGTCTAAGATTGCAGATAAAGCATTTAGAATCTCTAACTGTGATGATTGTGCAAAGATATTTTCTACGTTTCCTGTTAGGCGATTAACAGCAATACCTGCCTGAACATCTATATCTGTAATTTTATTAGCCTTTTTAAAGTTTTCTTTATCAGCTTCAATTTTTTCTAGATCTGCCGAGATTAATCCTAACCTACCTTCAATAAATTTAGCGGTATTTTCTGCTTCTATATTTTTATCGCTTATCCCGTCAACATTATATTGCTTTACAAGTTCATTAAGAATATCTTCAGATTTTTGAGGAATTGGACCAACAAGACTAAGCTCCATCAAAAGTCCCGTAACAATCTGAGCTGTAATACCGCCTTCAAGGGATTTTACAATATTTTTTTTGCTTTTGAAAACTACTTTAACTTTATATGCCGATACTTCTGGATTCTTACTTATGATTACAGTTCCAAAAGGTAGTACCGCAGGTTTATCATATTTAAATATTCCATTTCCAAATGTCAATGGTCCTTCTGTAAGCCTATAAGAATCGTGATTATATGGTTCTATAAAATATGAGCTCCCAGAAAAATCTGGTTTTTCATATATAATCTCACCTTTATAAGGCGACGTATCATATAACTCAACCTCTCTAATCTTCCCTTTTATGAAAAAGCTTACATCAAGATTCAGATTTTTTCCTACTCTTTCCAATATAGGCTTAGAGACTATAATTGCAGCTTCACCTTGTAATTCGTTATCGCCGCTGATACCCATTCCTAAACTTTTAAGATCACCCAAAGCTCCTTTTCCCGATTGTGATTCTTGGAAGAGCATTGTTGTCTTGGAAAGATATTGCGGCTGTGTATATTTAAGATAAAAATAGGCGGCTAAATAAAAAATAGCCATACTTAGAATAATCCATGGCCAATATTTTAAAAAGCGAAAAATTTCTTTTTTAAAATTTATTTTTTTATTTGAACTAAAGTCCTGATCTAATAATTCCATTCAAAAAATTAACGTGAAAATCTAATAATTAAAGCTATCACACTTAAACTAACAGCTAAAACCTGCAAAAACATTGCTCTGTTTGGGTTTGTAGTATTTGCTGCAATTTGTTTATTACGATCTGGTTCTATATAAAGAATATCATTTTGCTGTAGGTAGTAATATGGTGAATTAACAATACCTGAATCAGAGAAATCTAAAGATATTATTGAGTCTTTTTGATTCTCTTCGGAATATCGCAGAAGCTTTACATTAGTTCTATCAGCAGCCGGAGTCATATCTCCTGCCAAAGCCAAAGCTTGAAAAAGATTTATTTTTTCATTGTTTGTCATTACTTGTCCTGGATTACCAACTTCTCCTAAAACACTAACTCTGAAATTGGTTAATCTTACATCTACTCTAGGATCTGTAAGATAAGTTTTGAGACGTTCTTCTATATCTTCTTGGAGTTGTTTTTTTGTCATCCCCTTACAGTAAATCCTTCCCAATACAGGCATTATGACAAAACCATCTTCGGAAACTGTATATTGGTTTACAACATTACTAGAAGCATTCTCTGCGGGATCATTGGTGGCAGACATTGATGAAAGATTAAATGGCTTGACTGCAATTTCATCAAAAGCAGAAACTCGAATTTCTAAAACGTCAGCTTCCTTTATCTTGAGTCCTGTATATCTTGCTTGACTTACTTCCTGATCGAAGTTATGATTACTCATATAAATCATATTTTTTTTAGGTTTACAAGAAATGGCTAAAAAAAATATGAGTAATAGAAATATTTGTTTTTTCATTTTTTAAATCTGCAAGAATAAAAAATCCTACAGTCTATATCTAACGTTAATATGTTTCTCCTAGATAATAACTTAATCCAATTCCTAAGAATCTATTGTACGTAGTTTTAGCAGTATAATCTGGATAAATTTTAGAAAAACCTCTGTCAAACCTGATAAATGCCTCTAGTTTATCATTTACTTTTGCACCTACTTTAACTGATAAACCATAGCTAAATTTATTCATTTTTTGTCCCAATCCAAATTTATTAGGATCAAAGCCTGTAAACATAGCCTCCTTCGCAGCATCTCCCTCCTTTGTGTTTTCAGACACTAAAAATTCGAATTTTGGGCCTGCCATAATATATATATCCCCTTTGTAACCATGATTTTTCAGAAAATATTTAATATACAAAGGAACTCCAACATAAACATTACTATACTTTTGATAATCTACCTTATCTTCATTCCAATCTCCCTTCTCACCAATTGTAAAAACTTCTAATTGTGGTGTAAAATATAACCAAGCAGAATCATAAATATCATTTGTCACTAACGAAAAATCTGCAAAAACACCTAAACTCCCTCCAAAATCACCTTTTGAGACACCATGGATACCCGCTATTGAACCTTTGTGAACACTGCCAGTAACTCCATACTTAATTGATTGTGCGTTTGCAAATCCAAATAATACTAATGAATATATAATAGCTAATTTTTTCATGAACTTTGTTTGATCAAATTTGGGACGAAATTAAGAATTTTTTATTTATTATTCAGAAATATTTACATTCTTTGAAAAATTTCAATATTAATTTAAGTTAATCTTTGATTATCTGACTCAGTATTAACATCTAGAATAGCATCATATTCGAAACCTCTGGATAAAAGATATTGGATTGTTTTACTTTTTTTCTGATACTCTTTTAAGTCTTTTTGCCTTGAAAAATATTCCTGATAAATCTTTCGTATCATTTTTTCATAGTCATCAGCTTCAATCTCATCCATACATTTGGAAATTAATTTTTCAGTAATTTTCTTTTGCCTGAGATTGATTTTGATTTTATTCCTTCCCCAGTGTTTGATGTAGAATTTTCCTCTTATATAACTTCGGGTAAAGCGCTCTTCATTAAGGTAATTTTCTCTAATGAGATACAGAAATATTTCATCCTTAGCTTCAGGGATTAATACAAATTCTTTCATTTTTTGCTCAACCTCATAATGACATCTGTCCTGATAAACACAATAGTTGACCAGCTTTAATTTGATCTCATCAAAAGTGAACGACTTCTTTTCCATTGTTATAAAAAAAGAATGAACCCGAAAGCTCATCCTCTTATCAATAATTATATTTTCTATTAATAGTTGAAAAGCTTTTTTCCTTCCATCAATTCATTAACTTTCTTTTTAACAGAAGCTAATCTATCTTCGTTCTTGATATCATCCACGACTTCAGAAATTAAACCTGCAATCGTTCCCATATCACTTTCTTTCAGGCCTCTTGTAGTAATTGCTGCTGTTCCAAGACGAATCCCTGAAGTTGTGAAAGGCGATTTATCATCAAAAGGAACCATATTCTTGTTACAAGTAATGTCAGCCTTTACTAATGCTTTTTCAGTTTCTTTTCCGTTAACGTTTTTGTTTCTCAAATCAATTAACATCAAGTGGTTATCCGTTCCGCCACTTACGATTTCGAAGCCTAAGTCTATCATCGATTTTGCTAAAGCCTGGGCATTAGCTTTTACCTGCTTAGCATAAACTTCGAATTTAGAATCGATGGCTTCCGCAAACGCAACAGCTTTAGCACCAATTACGTGTTCCAATGGACCACCTTGGATTCCTGGGAAAACGGCACCATCCAAAACAGCACTCATTAACTTGGTTTCCCCTTTTGGCGTTTTATGTCCATAAGTATTTTCAAAATCCTCGCCCATCATAATCATTCCTCCTCTTGGACCTCTCAATGTTTTGTGGGTCGTTGTTGTCACCACGTGGCAATGCTCGAATGGACTATTCAATAGACCTTTAGCAACCAATCCTGCCGGATGTGCAATATCAGCCCAAAGCGTTGCTCCAATTTCATCAGCAACTTCGCGGAATTTAGCATAATCCAAATCTCTGGAATAAGCAGAAAATCCAGCAATCAGCATTTTTGGCTTTTCTCTTAGAGCTACATCTCTCATTTGGTCATAATCAATCAGGCCTGTTTCTTTCTGAACACCATAAGAACAAACCTGATATTGGATTCCTGAGAAATTAACCGCAGAACCGTGTGTCAAATGGCCGCCCATAGACAAATCCATTCCCATCACTTTATCGCCCGGTTTAAGGACTGAAAGATAAATTGCTGCATTGGCCTGAGATCCAGAATGTGGCTGAACGTTCACATAATCCACCCCGAATAATTCTTTTGCTCTGTCGATTGCCAATTGCTCTACCTCATCCACCACTTCGCATCCGCCGTAATATCTACGTCCGGGATAACCTTCTGCATATTTATTGGTAAGCACACTTCCCATTGCTTTCATCACATTCTCGGAAACAAAATTCTCCGATGCAATTAGTTCAATTCCGTGGGTTTGTCTTTGTCTTTCTTTTTCAATTAGTTCGAAAATCGGGTCTTGCATTTCTTAGATTTATTTTTCCCAAAAGTAAGAAATTCCCAAGATATTTTTATAACTTTAAATGATTAACCTTCTCCATTATGAAATCTAAGAAGAAATATAAAAAAGAACTCTTAAAATCTCTGAAACACCTGGAAGCTGCAGAAAGTGCTTCCCTAAGAGTAATGACAAACCTGATGCTTCTTAAGGAAATGAAAGAAAACAATATTAAGTTCAAAAAAGGTGATGTATTTTCTTTCGAGGATGACATTTTCGATTATAGCGAGGACAAAAACGTCCGCATCCTTGCAAAGCTTCGTAAAAAAACAATGAAAGCGATGCAAAAGTTAGTTGAAAATAATCAATTTAAAGATAAAGAGCTGAAGTTTTTGGCTTAAATTTTCCCGTAAAAAATTCTCTGAATTTTGCCATCTCTCTAATTTAGAGAAATTACAATATAAAAACAATTCCTTTCAACGCGAAAGGAATTTTATTTAAAATAATGTCGGCTGTTCAGAAGCCATTGTCGGAATATGGATATCTGTCCCGAATTCCTTGTTGACATTTTCTATAAAATAAGCTGACAATAATGGCGATGCCTTTTCTACATTTTGATGAACAAAGAAATAAAGATTCTGCAAACCTTCTTTTTTCCAGACATTGATTCTCTCCAACCAATCATCCAATCTTGCATAATCGCTTTCAGCATTAGCTCCGACATAACGCACAAATGCATTAGGCGTTGTCAGCCGCATATGAAGCATATCCCGCCGCCCTGCTGTATCTACGATGATATTGGTGATTTGATTCATTTCAAATAATTCACAAACAGTATTGAACACTTCTTCGTCGGTGAACCATTCTGTATTTCTCAATTCGATGGCTAATGGAACTTCTTTTGGCCAATCTTGCACAAATTTTTCCAATCGTTCATAGTCTTTCGGTTTGAAATTATCGTGTAGCTGTAGAAAAACCATTCCTAATTTTTTATCGAAATTCAGAACTGCCGAAGCAAATTGCGTTACAACATCTGTAATATTCAATAATCTTCGGAAGTGTGAAACGGTATTGGTAATCTTCGGAAAGAATTTGAAATCCTTTGGCGTTTTTTCTTTCCAGGTCTGGACTTGTTCGGCTGTTGGCATTCCGTAGAAAGTCGCATTCAATTCAATCGAATTAAATTGAGTTGCGTAATAAGTCAATTGGTCTTTTGTTCCTTTTGGATAAAAACCTTTGAGGTCGGTTTTGTTCCACTTGGCACAACCGATAGAGATATTATCCAGACCTTTTTTATTCTGCTCGAGAATGAATTTGGTTTGAGGATGATCTTTTGGCAAAGTAAAATCGATTTGTGACGGGTCAGCAACTTGTCCGAATTTCATAGGAGTTCAAAGTTTTTAGTTGGAGGCTTAAAGTTAACAAAAAAACCGTAGAAAATCCTACGGTTTTGATTATCAATTATTAGTTTCTACTATTTAAGCTTCACAAGCAGAGCAAGTCACAAAGTTGACCATTAATTCTTTCGAAACCGAAGAACTTCTTTGGTAGTACAATGTTTTTACGCCTTTTTTCCAAGCTTCTATCATTACATAGTTAACGTCTTTCACTGGCATTGTAGAAGGAATCTGCAGGTTAAGTGATTGAGCCTGGTCAATATATTGTTGTCTTTGAGCAGCCTGGGAAACAATCTCCATCGGAGAAATCTCTCTGAACGTTTTGAAAACGGCTTTCTCATCATCTGTCAAACCTTCAAGATGCTGAACAGAACCGTGATTCAGCATAATAGTTCTCCAGGTTTCTTCATTATCAAGACCTTTTTCGTCTAGCAATTTTGCCAGATATTTGTTCTTACGCATAAAGTTTCCTTTTGCCAAACCTGCTTTGTAATAGTTAGAAGCAAAAGGTTCAATTCCCGGAGATGTTTGCCCAAGAATTGCAGAGCTTGAAGTGGTTGGAGCAACAGCTAACAACGTTGTATTTCTTAGTCCGTAACCTTTAAGCATATCCGGCTCTCCGTAGATGTTAGCCAATTCTTTAGAAGCAATTTCAGCTTGTTCTTTGATATGACGGAATGCTCTTGCATTGAACTGAGTTGCCTGGAAACTCTCGAAAGGAATCATATTTTTCTGCAAATATGAATGATATCCTAAAACGCCTAATCCAAGTGCTCTGTGACGCATTGCAAAGTTTCTAGCAGAAGTCAGGTAATAATTGCCTTCTGTTTTCTCGATGAATTCTGATAGAACCGCATCCAGGAAATAGATGGCTAATTTCACAGCATTCGTATCTTTCCACTCATCGTATAATTCAAGGTTCATTGATGATAAACAGCAGATGAAAGATTCATTAGCCGTTGAAGGCAACATAATCTCTGAACAAAGATTACTAGCGTTAACCATCAATCCTGCATCTTTATAAACCTGAGGTTTGTTTCTGTTCACGTTATCTGTAAAGAAAATATATGGCAAACCTTTTTGCTGACGGCTTTCCAAAACTCTTGCCCAGATTTTTCTCTTTTCAACATCACCATCAATCATATCTTGCATCCAGTAATCCGGAACGCAAACACCTGTGAATAAATTCTGGATTGGACTTCCGATATCTTTGATACTCAAAAATTCTTCGATATCTCCGTGGTCAATGTCAAGATAAGCTGCGAAAGCTCCTCTTCTCACACCACCTTGAGAAACCACATCCATCGCTGTATCATATAATTTCATAAAAGAAACTGCTCCGGAAGATTTTCCATTGTCTGTAACAGCCGTTCCTCTATTTCTCAATTCCCCGAAGTAACCTGAAGTTCCTCCACCGATTTTCGTCTGCATAATCACTTCACCCAATTTGTGAGTAATACCTTCGATATTATCAGGAATATGAACGTTGAAACAAGATATCGGCAAACCACGCTGTGTTCCCATATTAGCCCAAACCGGAGAAGAAAAACTGATCCAGCCCTTCACAATCATCTCTTTGAAAGCCGGCTGCAATTCCGGTTTGTAAAGACGTTTTGCTGCTGCAGTTGTAATTCTGTCAATTGCGCCTTCTACAGTTTCCCCTTTCAGAAGGTAACCTCTGTTAAGCATTTGCTCAGACTCTTCGTTGAGCCACCAGATATCTATATTCTCGTCCATCATAACTTTATTATTTTGCTTGCTAATTTTCTTTTTAAATTTACTGAATTAGTTCAAAAGTATCTTCCTGCTCCGTTCCAATTCTCCAATTTTTACTTTGTTGATGTGTGTAAAAGTCACATCATTATTAATCTCTTCAAACTGCTTTGCTTTTTTGATGCAATAGTCAATTTTGTAGGCTACGGACATACATACTCTATGTCCTCGTGTCAAACCCATTCCCATATAAATGTATTCTCCTAATTGGAAATTGTCTGACTTGCTGTGCTCAATTTCTGAAATAATGTCTGAGTTCATATTGATTTAAATTTAGTTGATGACTAATATTTAAATAAAACCAAGCGACTCAGACTAATATTTGGTTTTATCACATAAAAAAGAAAACTCCAAGAATCTGTAAACTATTTCTTAAAATTTTCTTTTCACAACCCTTTCATAGTTCAGAACTCTGAAAGGGTTTCTATTCAGTTTGTCATTCCGGAGGAATCTAAACTAAGCTGTCAAGATTCCTCCGGAATGACAATATTATGTTCTTGTCGTATACTTAATTTATTCAAAACTAGTCGTCAAAAAACTTCCATCTTCCGACATCTGACTTCCAACAAAAATCTAAAACAAATCGTTCGCCGTGATCGACTTGTCGTGTTTTGTATAATCTACCGGACGTTTTGCGAAGAAATCATCTAAAGAGTTGGCAAAAACTTCCTCTTCAAACCAAACCATTGGTCTGTAATCTTCCGGCGTTACGTTGTATCTCGTTTTCATTCCGATTTTCTTCAAAGAGTCATCCACTCTGTATTTCATAAAATCCAAAAGATTTTTCTTGGAAACGTGTTCGATTTCGCCTAGTTCAAAAATCCAATCCAGGATATCGGATTCCATTTCAATAGACTCATCAACTAAGTCATAAATCGATTCGATATCGTCATCAGTCAGTAAATTAGGCTGCTCTTCTCTGATTTTATTAATCAAATAGATTCCTCCGTTAGCATGTATTTGTTCATCTACAGACGTCCACGCGATGATGTTGGAAACGTTTTTCATATAGCCTTTGAATCTTGTGAAAGACAAAATGATAGCAAACTGGCTGAACAGGGACACATTTTCTATCAAGATACTGAAAAGCAACAATGATGAAACGTAAGATTTCGGATCCTGGGAATTGGCATTTTTCAAGACTTTTCCCAAATAATCGATTCTGTTTTTTACCGCTGGAATGTCAATTACATTCAGGAACTCATCGTTATAACCCAACACTTCCAACAATCTGGAATAAGCCTCGGAGTGACGGAATTCGCATTCCGCAAATGTTGCTCCCAAACCATTCAGTTCCGGTTTTGGAAGATGGTGATAGAGATTCCCCCAAAATGTTTTTACGTTAACCTCGATCTGAGCAATTGCCAAAAGCGCATGCTTCACAGCATTTTTCTCGTGTGGCTCCAACTGAGAATGGAAATCTTGAACATCCGCTGTGAAATCCACTTCCGAATGCACCCAATAGGACTTGTTGATAGCTTCTATAAATTGTAAAACTTCCGGATATTCAAACGGTTTATAACTTATTCTTTTATCAAAAATCCCCATAGTTTAATGCTTTAATGTTTCTTTATAAGAGTAATCACCGGTAGGATATAGGAAATCAGCACTTTAAAATCTATTGCTTTTTCTCCCAAAGCGGTAACACAAAAATAGAAATTGAATACAACAAATGAAAGAGCGAAAGTCCAAAAAATGTCAAAAAACTGACAATCATCGGCTAAAGTTTTCCACATTATGTTAAAAGTCCTATGAATAGGGATTTTATGAGGGAAAGCAAGTTCTTACGGCTATTAAAAGGCAAAATTCAATTTAAACATTTTACATAAAAACCATTGTTAAAAGTGTTTTAATATTAAACAAATAAAATTTTAAAATCTTTGCTTCTTCGCAATGATTATAAAATGATTAAAATTTTTAACCTTCCGACTGTTTCTTGGAAAAGTTGTGAGTTTTGATATATTCTGAGAAAGCCATTTTAAGTTTTGAATCGATCGCAGCCTTGTCAAAGTTCTTTCTATAGTTCTTTGCCAAATTATAAGCCTGGTCTGCATAGGCTAGAAAAATATCGAAATCGTACTCGTCTAAGCCATATTGTGTATAATAGCCTAAATCAATAGCAGATTTTACCCGTTTGTAGAACTCTTGGGTTTCGCTATAATCGGCAGTTGTTTTGGGAGATGATGTTGCTTTTCCTAGAAGTCCACCAATCGCACCGGCTAATTTCATCAAATTGACTTGTCCGGCTGCAAAATCCGGTTGTTTGAAAGCGGAAGGCGTTGAAGCTTTTGGAACGACTTCATTGAGGGGTGTTCTCATATAATTGTTCATTGCGCTGTTGAGTGCAACAACTTTTGGTGGCGGATTGAGTCTTGTAACGTCTTTTTTCAAGATTCCGGTTGGCTTGAATGATAGCCTGACTTCTTCTATCTCTTGCGGAATGGTTGTTAATTTTACGTCTAAACTCTTTGAGAAACTCCCGGATGTTAATAAAATCAAACTTCGTTCATAACCTTGCCTGGATATTCTCAATTCATCCGAAGGTTTGGCTGCAATGGCGAAATTTCCCATATTGTCAGACATCACAATCTGATCTGTTCTGAGGTTATGAATGCTGGCGAAAGGCAGCTTGTCTCCACTCTCGTTGGTAATATTTCCCAAAATATAGTCTGACTGGGAAAAGATTCTTATCGAGAATAATGTGATAAGAAGAAATAATAATTTAATTTTCACAGAATTAAGTTTGTACAAAATTAGTTTTAATCAGCTCTGATATTGTGATGAAAGGGTTTTGAAAGAGATAGTTTAACCGACTTTAACCTGTTTTGGGAATTTTTTAGAAATTGAAAGTTTTGGTTTTGTTAAAATTATTTTGAGAATGGTTTTGAATACTGATGCTTTAAACGCAAAGTACGCAAAGGTTTCTTTTATCATTGTTGAAATATTTTTAAGGTTCGCAAAGGCGCTTTGCTCAGCTATTTTATCACTCGTTGATTTTGGGGGATTTTGCTGATTTTCTTTTATCTCAAAAGGTCTAATGATTGACAAATTTCGTTTTTTGCGAAGCGCGTGAGGGATGGTAGTGGAAATCCTTTTGGGGATTTTGCAAAATCCCCAAAAGATTGCAACGGACAGCCCGACCCGAGCGGCTGGTACGTTTTGGCGAGGGTCACGCCCAAATATAAATGATAAATGACGTGATTTTGTTGGACTGTTTTTTTTGCGTAAATTTGTTGTCTTATCTTAAAAATTGGGGTTGACTGGTTTCGACAGCAAGACCAATGGGTAAGTAAGCATGCAGAGAACCGTAGCGCGATCTCTTAAATCCCTTGCTACAACATTTTAACTGGCAACGAAGAGTTCGCTCTTGCAGCTTAATAATCGAAGTTTAGTAGATTCAAGCGTTTCCCGAAGATTTCAGTAAGGAAGCAAGATGTCTCACCAATGTTCTGTTCTGCGACGTTGGATCCTGGGATATAGGAATGCGGAAATAAGGTTTTGGATGCTTTGACCAAAACTCGAAAATTTTAGAAGCTAAGGTTTAGGTTGGGTGTTTGCTCTCTGCCTGAGCTCGAAAATCAATAGCAAAATAAGCATGTAGAAAGCTTGCGTATTGCTTGTTTGGACGAGGGTTCGAATCCCTCCAACTCCACCAAAAGCACTCTTCAAATGAAGGGTGTTTTTATTTTATTAATCGATTCTTGATCTTCCTAATTTTTTACTATTCTATGATAAGACTTCCGAAAGTAATCACAAAAATCAAGTACTCTAATAAATAATTTTATTTCAAAATCATTTACATAAATCGAATAATAAATTTTATATTCACGGTCTTAAAAAAAATTCATAAAAATGAGTGTTCACATTAGTGCTAAAAAAGGAGAAATCGCAAAGACGGTTTTGATGCCCGGCGATCCACTTAGAGCAAAATATATTGCTGATAATTTTTTGACAGACGCCAAATTGGTCAGTCAAACAAGAAACATCTATTTCTACACAGGAAATTATAAAGGTAAAGAAATTACTGTTGGTGCGAGCGGAATGGGATTTCCAAGTATCGGAATTTACTCTTTCGAATTGTTTACCGAGTATGAAGTTGAAACGATCATTAGAATCGGAACTTGTGGTGCTTATTCTACAGATTTAAAATTATTCGATATCCTGAATGTAGAAAAGGCAGCGAGTGAAAGTACTTACGCAAAATTTGCCTGGGGAATTGAAGAAGATGCCATTTCTAACCAAGGAAGTGTTTTTGATAAAATCAATGAAACAGCAAAAGAATTAGGTTTGGAAGCTAAAGCAACCAACATCCACTCCAGCGATATTTTCTACAGAAAAGACCCTGCTGTTCCGGAAATAGCCGTAAGACACAATTGTCCTGCCGTAGAAATGGAAGCTTTTGCGCTTTTTGCTAATGCACAACATTTGGGTAAAAATGCAGCAACAATCTTAACGGTTTCTGACATTATCCCAACTCACGAGCAAATCTCAGCCGACCAAAGAGAAAAAGCATTGAGAACTATGATGGAACTATCACTTGAAACAGCTATTAAATTTTAATCTGCTGCATTTTAAAATAAAAAAAGCTTCTGATAATTCAGAAGCTTTTTATGGTTTTATAGTCAAACGATTATTTCTTGATTACTTTTACAGTATTACTCTCTATATCAGAAACGACTTTCAGAACATAAGTTCCATTCACCAATTGGCTCATATCTAATGAAGCATTCTTGGTATTGTTATTCAGGTTAAATTTCTGAATCAATTGTCCGGCTGAGTTGTAAATTTCTACATTTTTCAGATTTGTATTATTCTTATTCTGAATTGTCACAAATCCTGAAGTCGGATTAGGGTACACGTTGATTCCATTCTGCTTCTGAACATCTTCAACAGCTAATGTACTACAGTTGTAAACATAAATTTCATCCAGATACCAACCTTCTATTCCGTTACAGCCATCCGTTCCAAATTCGAATCTAAATTTGATTTTAGAACCGGAAGTCACACCGATTTTAGAAAGATCTATCACACTTTGTCCCCAGCTTCCTCCAAGTGATCCGCCATCTGTTCCTGTAAAAGCTCTCTGTCCTTTCAGTGGATTATCACTTTGAGCAGTTCCGTCTAATGCACTATTATAAGCATTTTGTGTGAAAGCCGTAACTGGCAATAATGTCCATGCACCTCCATTTAAGCTGTATTTGATATTTCCACCGTCCCAGGTAGCTTCTGTGGCAATATAATGATTGAAAGCCATTTCGTATTTCCCGGTAGTAAAGGCAGGAAACGTAATTGTCGGGCTTTCCAGACGAAGAATTCCATTTTGCAAATCCGTATTGCAATCGCCATTAATTGGATCTATTGCAAATATAGCCTTACCGGCTCTTGATTTTGGTAAATTACCTTTAACTGTCCAATCTCTCGCCTCCCAAGTAGCAGGCTTTGTAGGAACATTAGAAACTGTCCAGTTTCCTAGACCATTTTCCCAATCTTCCCTGAACAAAGGATTAGAAGTCGCACTTGCACAAAGATCTGGAACAGCTTTTAAAATTGGCTGATAATTACATTGAGTTGCAGGAGATGACCTCAATTGTACCGCCAAAATTCCGTTTTTAATATTCTGAATATCTGCCGAAGTGAAAGACTTCCCGCTTAGTCCTGCTGGATTAGCTGTAGTTGATAATCCTTGTAAATTAATTCCGATCAGGTCATTTGCGGAAGCTTCCAGTGCATCAGCAAAGTTTGCAAAATCACTAGTAGCCGTAAGATATGTTGTCTGTGCTTTCCACCAAAGATGAGCTGCTTTTATGAAACCAATTCCTGTAATAGTGTAGCCATTGTAAGTTCCTCCATCTACAAGCAATGCATATAAATGATTTGTCGGCCCAGAATTGGTGTGAACACCTCCACTATCCGCTGTTCCACAGTAATAATAACTAGGATCCAATACTTTTGAAGGTTGACTGTTACAGTTTGGATTCCACATATCACGGATAGCGCCGCCAAAAGCTGTTGCATCCTCGCCCATTTTCCAACGAAGAGAGCCCGAGCATGAAGCCGTTGTTCTTACACTTAGATTTTCTCCTTCATCCATATAATTGTTTAGTAAATCAATGGTTTCCCCCCAAACATCGGAATAAGACTCGTTAAGAGCGCCAGACTGATACTGATAAATCAATCCACTTGTATATTCTGTATAAGCATGTCCCCATTCATGAGCAATCACGTCATCTGTTGCAGTTCCGTCACAATATCCTGCATATGTTCCATTCCATCTTGCATTCGGGCAAGATATTGTCGGGTCATTGTTAACCGTAATCATTGTATGGTCTGCCGAGTCATAAGACACATATCCGAAAGCATTTTTGAAGAAATTATAAACATGTTCCGATGTTGTTACTTCATTCTGCTGCCAGCTGCTTAAAGTCCCCGGAAAAGCATCACCTTCTTTCCACTTCAGGTTAGAAGAATTGGTATTAGTTTCATACAACTTTCTGTCGATTGGATGAATCCCTGTAAATTGCTCTACCAGTTCTCCTGTATGAGCATCGATAAAAAGAAATTCTCTTACATCTTTTTTATTTGTAACTTCCACTTCATAAGCTAAATAAGAAGTAACAACTCCTCCCTGAGCCAAGTATTTCGGAAAAATCAAAAGATTGGTTTTTGCAGCTTCCAGAGCTGTACCAGATTTATTTAGATCTTGTTTTGTGACTAAGTTCTTAGCAATATTACCAGCATCAGCCGCCGATATATCTGGTGTAGAATTTACTTTGATGTTAGAAATTGTATTCCCATTAACAGAGGTTAATTGTTCTTTTCCATTAAAATGGAATTTCAAAATGCCGTCATAAACCGGAACTCCCTGATATTGTTGCCTGTAAGTAACATTCTTTAATCCATAATTATCTGTTTTTTCTTCTACAAAGACCAGATCATTTACAGATTTCAGATTAAAAGCTTTGAAATTCTCCGCTAAAAATTCTGTTACTTTCGCTTTTGCACCTGCAGATTTTAGTTGAAGTGCATCAGAGTTTTCAAAACGAATAAAATTTGGATTAAGAGTGCTATTGCTTATCGTAACACTAGCATGCGTTTCTTTTTTAAGCTTGGTCAATTCTTTGGATTCTTGTGCAAATCCACAAGTATATGTCAAAACAATTGCCAGAGATAGAGTTTTCTTCATTTTTAAATTTAATTGTTAGCAAATATAAATAATATTACGCTCATTATTATCAACAAAAACAAAGAAACTAAAGAAACATTATTAAAAACTCAATCCGGAAATATTCATTTGCAATTGTGCTTTTGTATCAATAACAACGGTTATATATTTCTCTGATAATAAAAACTGTGTCGGTTTAAGATCAAGAACATTTCCCTTTAGCCTGATGCCTTTTACATATTCTTTATTAAAGTTTTCTGTAAGGCTTTTTTTAGATGCATTTTCGATGTCCAGCAATGGGATGCCATAGTCTTTTTCAATCATTCTCCTGATCTTACCTTCGAAGAGAACAGTCAAAGCTTTCTGGAAGAAATTTTTGGTTTTGAGATTAAAATCGTTGACATTCAGCTTTATTTTGTGTTCTTCTGCGCTGTAATAGGGTTGGCCTTTGATGAAAGCTGTCCCATTGACTTCACCGCTTGTATGCGCTTCTATGACAACATTGTCTTTTTCCTTATATACCGATATTTCGGTAATTTTCACCTTATTTTTTTCACTGCTCATCGGGAATTCTTTATCCTGAAATTGCTGTCTTGCAAGTCTCGTTGCTTCATCAAAACTGATGTTTGCCGTGGTTTGCAAGTTAAAAACATTTTGAAGATTTGGGTTTAAAGTAAAATTTGGAACTGTATTGACGTCTCTTGTTGCTAAAGGAATCTGCCCAACAAAGGTTTCCGAATATAAGTCAATCCCAATGGTTGTTTTGATTTTGTCCTGGAAAACCTGAAGCGGCGCCATGTAAGTATTTTGCGGTGTAATCTTCAACCATGTATTGTATTCTTCCGAAACATTGATCGGCTTTGAGAACTGGTTCCAAGCCATTACCAAATAAGGCTGAAGATTGAATTTCGTTTTAATCTGCTGATCAATAATTGTTGTGAATTTTCCTTGCTGCTCTTTCAAAGTTGATTCTATAAAAGATGCAATCGGGATTTTCACTTTGCCATAATCCAAAACCGGTTTCTGAGTCCAGACAAATCCTGCGGTTGTTGTTTTTGTATCAAGTTTCCAATCTTGTGTCGCCGTAAGACTGGTTATGAAATTCATTATCAGATTAAAATTCGTGTCTTTGTACATATAATAGCCCAAAGTCCCATAACCTTTCTCTGCCCATATTTTCAAAGGGACCGAGATCATCAGACGATTGTTGGTTAGAGCTTTTATATTGATGTTATTCTGTTTTTCAACTTTTATTTTGAATTGATCATTATTGTTATCCGTGTAAGATTGATCCTCATACAAAACACCTTTTATGGATTGATTAACAAGGCTGTTGATCTCCGAAATCGGGAGCGAAACAGGAAGCGTGATGTTGGACTTGATTTTTGGTAAAGTATAAACCGGATTTTCTATTTGAGAGAAAGCAATGAAACTTACCAGCAAAAAATATATTGATGCGAACTTTCGAATGAGATTCATAAATGTTTTAATAAATTCTTAAACGCAAAATTAATGGTTTTATTGATGTTAAAAATAAAAGAGAGTAAGGAAATCCTACTCCCTTTTGTTGATTTTCCATTAGTATTTAAATCAAAAAAACGGCCTTCCGCAAGCCCGATGAATAGGCCATTTGAGACAATGCCTAAAAATACACGTGCCTTTTCACTAAAACTCTCGTGTCTTTTGAACAAAACTCTCGTGTGTTTTTAGAAGAACACACGGGAGTTTTTTTATATTGTAAATTAAAACTTAGTAAAAATGATTGCTACGCCGCCACTTCTAGCCAGATCAACGGAGAGAATAGTTTTGCTGTCTACTTCTTTTTCCTCAATGATAATTGGATAAGGGTTCTTTTCATAATCCGCATCTTTTCCGTCCCTGAAAATCTTCGCTTTATATTTCTTCCCAGCATCCAGAAACCTCAAATCCAGTTTTACAGTTCTTGCATCTTTGTTGGTAATGCTACCTAAAAACCAATTTTCAGACGCTTTATCTTTTCTTGCAATGGTTACAAACTCCCCGATTTTTGCATCCGGAACAACAGTTTGGCTCCAGTCTGTCGGACAATTTGTAATGAACTCAAAAGCAGGATTGTTTTCATAATTTTCAATCATATCAGACGCCATCTGCAAAGGACTGTAAATAACAACTGATAAGGCTAATTGTTTTGCCAGAGTTGTATGAACTTTCGTATTCGGCAAAACCGGATTGATGAAATTGAAAGTTCCCGGCGTGAAATCAGTCGGCCCGGCTAAACCCCTTGTAAATGGAATAATTGTCGTATGTTCCGGCGGATTTCCACCATCTTTTGACCAAGCATCCCATTCCTGTCCGCGAACACCTTCCTGTGTCATAAGATTCGGTAACGTTCTTTGTAAACCGGTTGGCATTACAGGTTCGTGATTATCAATCATGATTTTGTGTTTAGCTGCTTCTTCAATTACTTTCCTGTAATGACGAACACCATACTGACTGCTGTGTGGTTGTTTACCATTTAATTTTCCACCAACGTAACCTGTTTTCACAATATCAACACCATATTTTTTGTAATAAGCAAATGCATCACTCATTTGATTTTCATAATTAATAGTGTTACCAGCCGTTTCGTGATGACCGATCAAAGCAACATTTTTGGACTTAGCATAATCCGTGATTTTTTTGATGTCAAAATCCGGGTAAGGTTCAGAGAATTGGAAATCTTTCCAGTCTTCCCAACCTTTGTTCCAGCCTTCTACAAGAACTCCTGAGAAATTATGTTTAGCAGCAAAGTCAATATATCGCAGTACATTTTCGGTTTTCGCACCGTGATTTGGTCCAGCTTTCCATGTGTATTTTTCCATATGGATTGCCCACCAAATCCCTATGTATCTTCCCGGCTTGATCCAAGAAACATCACCCAATTTGTTCGGTTCATTAAGATTCAGCATCAATCTTGAAAGCATTAGATCTCCGGCAGATTTCGCAATGATCACTGTTCGCCAAGGTGTTGTTGATGGTGCTTTTGTAAAGACTTTTTCGCCGGTTGCCCAAGGTGTAAGATAAACCTTTAGTTTTGTTGAGTTCTTATCTCCGGCAAGATTCATTGATGCATAATCTGTTAGATTAGCCTGATGAACAGTCAGGAATAATCCATTCTTGGTTTCCATTGTCAAAGGTGTTGCAACCGTATCAAGTTTCGAGATCGGATTCGATTTGTACAAACCTTCATAGAATGCTGTATTATAAGGAATCGACCAGGTTTTGTGGTCATCAGCAAAATTAAATTCCGTCAGTTCATCCATAATGATAAATTCTTTCAGATTCTTTTGCTCAGGAAATTCGTACCTGAAACCAAATCCATCATCAAAAACTCTGAAATTAATTACAAGCTCTCTTGTTAATTCTGAGTTTTCTTTGACCGAAACTTTCATTTCATTATAATGATTTCTCACATTGATTTCTTCGCCCCATGGTTGTTGCCAGGTTTTATCAAACTTAGAGTGTGAAATATTTTTGATTGAAAAGTTATCTTTGAAGGAATTCCCTTTCAGTTCAAATCCGAGATAAGATTCATTAAGAATAGATTTTTTGTCTTTAGAAACTTTGTAAAACACTTTGCCTTGATTGGTCCCAACTTCTAACGTAATGGTTCCATCGGGAGATTTGACAATGTTCTTAAGATTTTGTGCAACAATTGTTGGTGATAGTCCAAACAATATGATGAAAACAGTTAAGATTTTTAGAAAATCTATACGCTTTATTTTCATTGATATTATTTTTAAGGTTATATATCTACAAAAGTAAGCTATTGAAATTGTCTCAACAAAAAAAACGATGTCGCGGATTTGTAAGTCGTGATCAATTATAATTCACCAACACATCTGGAACACCTTTTATGATTCTCAACATTTTAGATAGCCTTTTTTCTAATTTCTCCTGCTCTGGCTACCTGCATTACCATTTCAAAATCATTTTTTCTATCTTGTTTTCTATAAAAATAGTATTGAATATCAATACTATTTTTATTTACCAACTTGTTTGGAACACTACCAAAATACAAACAAAAAAACCACCTCGATTGAGGTGGTTTTATATTTAAAAACTTAGAATTCTTATTCTTCAGTTTTTTCTTCTGTAGCAGTTTCTGCAGCCGGAGTTTCTTCCACTTTAGCTTCAGTAGCTTCAACAACAGGAGCAGCTTCTTTTTTAGGAGCAGTAGTAGATCTTCTACTTCTTCTGGTTGTTTTCTTCTCAGCTTCATTTGGATTGTAGATATCGTTGAAATCTACCAACTCGATAAGCGCAGTATCAGCAGCATCACCAGGTCTGAAACCAGTTTTGATGATTCTTGTGTAACCACCGTTTCTTTCAGCAATTTTAGGAGCTACAGTTCTGAACAATTCAGTAACCGCTTCTTTACTTTGTAGGTAAGAGAAAACGATTCTTCTATTGTGAGTTGTATCTTCTTTAGCCTTAGTCAGGATTGGTTCCACGTAAACTCTTAAAGCTTTCGCTTTAGCAACAGTAGTGTTGATTCTTTTATGTTCAATCAGGGAACAAGCCATATTAGAAAGCATTGCTTTTCTGTGTGGTGCAGTTCTACCTAAGTGATTTATCTTTTTTCCGTGTCTCATTTTGAGGATTATTTATCAGCGTCTAACTTATATTTTGCAACATCAAACCCGAAATTTAGTCCTTTTGAATGAACCAATTCTTCAAGTTCTGTTAAAGATTTTTTACCAAAATTTCTGAATTTCATCAAATCAGACTTACTAAAAGAAACCAATTCTCCAAGCGTTTCTACTTCAGCCGCTTTCAGACAGTTAAGGGCTCTTACAGAAAGATCCATATCTGCCAATTTTGACTTAAGTAATTGTCTTGTATGAAGTGTTTCTTCGTCGTATTGGATGGATGCCTTTACAGCCTCTGTTTCAAGAGTGATTCTTTCATCAGAGAACAACATAAAGTGGTAGATCAAGATCTTGGAAGCCTCTGTTAAAGCATTCTGAGGTGTGATTGATCCATCAGTTTCGATATCCAATACTAGTTTTTCGTAGTCCGTTTTTTGCTCTACACGGTAATTTTCTATACTGTACTGAACTTTCTTGATAGGTGTGAAGATAGAGTCAATAGCAATAGTCCCGACAGGAGCATTGTTTGATTTGTTCTGATCGCTCGGAACATATCCTCTTCCTTTTTCAATGTTGAAAGTAATTTCAAACGTTACATCTTTAGCCAAAGTAGCGATTACCAATTCTGGGTTGAGAACTTCGAAGTTCACGATAGAACCTCCAAGATCTCCAGCAGTCACCACATCCTTTCCGGATACTTTTGCAGTTACCTGCTCGTTTCCTGGATTTTCAGTTTTAGCTTTAAGACGAAGCTGTTTAAGATTAAGAATGATTTCCGTTACATCTTCAATCACTCCCGGTATAGTTGAAAATTCGTGCTCTACGCCTTCTATTTTGATAGATGAAATAGCATATCCTTCCAGAGAAGATAATAAAACTCTTCTCAATGCATTACCGATTGTAAGCCCGAAACCTGGTTCCAAAGGTCTGAATTCGAATTGTCCTTTAAAATCTGTAGAGTTTAACAGGATTACTTTATCGGGTTTTATAAATGTTAAAATTGCCATAGTCTGGTTGAGCAAAAATTTGAAAAAATTATTATTTAGAGTATAATTCGACGATTAACTGTTCTTTGATGTCCTCAGGAATTTGGATTCTCTCAGGAGCACTTACAAAAGTACCAGTTTTTTTCTCGTCATTGAATTGTAACCACTCATAATTTGCTTTAGAAGCCAAAGCGTTAGAGATTACTTCAAGAGATTTTGATTTCTCTCTCACAGCAATTTCGTCACCAGCTTTTAACAAATAAGAAGGGATGTTTACCAGTTCTCCGTTCACAGTGATGTGTCTGTGAGAAACAAGTTGTCTAGCTGCAGATCTGGTTTTAGCAAAACCTAATCTGTAAACTACGTTATCCAATCTTGATTCGCAAAGTTGCAATAGAACTTCCCCTGTTACACCTTTGCTTCTGTGAGCTTTATCGAAAAGGTTAGCAAATTGTCTTTCAAGGATACCATAAGTGTACTTAGCCTTTTGCTTTTCAGCCAGCTGAGTAGCGTATTCTGATTTCTTCGCACCTCTTCTTTTGTTAGGACCGTGTTGTCCTGGTGGTTGATTTTTTCTTTTTTCGAAGTTTTTATCGTCTCCGTAAATTGCCTGACCAAATTTTCTAGCAATTTTAGTTTTAGGTCCAATATATCTTGCCATTGTAATTAAGATTTGAGGATTAAAAGATTAAACTCTTCTTCTTTTTGGAGGTCTGCATCCGTTGTGTGGCATAGGTGTCACGTCAACGATTTCGCTTACTTCAATCCCAGAATTGTGAATAGATCTGATCGCAGATTCTCTACCTGCACCCGGACCTTTTACAAATACTTTTACTCTTCTAAGACCTGCTTCGTGAGCTACAGCTGAACAGTTTTCAGCAGCCATTTGAGCAGCAAAAGGAGTGTTCTTTTTAGAACCTCTGAATCCCATTTTACCGGCAGATGCCCAAGAGATAACCTCTCCGTTTTTATTTGTTAAAGAAATGATGATGTTATTGAAAGAAGCCTGAATATGTGCTTCACCAATAGCTTCAACTTTTACTTTTCTTTTTTTAACAACTTTAGTTTGTTTTGCCATAATTAATTCTAACGATTATTTACTTGCCTTTTTCTTGTTAGCAACAGTTTTTCTCTTTCCTTTACGGGTTCTAGAATTGTTTTTCGTTCTTTGGCCTCTTAAAGGTAATCCCAGTCTGTGACGTATTCCTCGTTGGCATCCTATGTCCATCAATCGCTTGATGTTCAATTGCACTTCAGATCTAAGCTCTCCTTCAACTTTTACGTTTTCGGTGATGTAAGTTCTGATTGCTGCCAATTCATCGTCATTCCATTCGTTGACTTTCTTGTCTTCGCTGATTCCAGCGCTTTTCAAAATTTCTGAAGCTGTGCTCTTACCGATACCGTAGATATAAGTAAGTCCTATAACGCCTCTTTTGTTCTTTGGTAAATCAATACCTGAAATTCTCGCCATAATTTAATCGGTTCTTAACCTTGTCTTTGTTTAAATTTAGGGTTTTTCTTGTTAATTACGAACAGAACGCCTTTTCGTCTAACGATCTTGCAGTCTGCACTTCTTTTTTTGATAGATGCTCTAACCTTCATTTTGTTATTTTTAATATCTAAAAGTTATTCTCCCTTTAGTCAAGTCATAAGGAGAGAGTTCGAGTCTTACCTTGTCTCCGGGTAAGAGTTTTATATAATGCATTCTCATTTTACCAGAAATATGGGCAATCAATACGTGCCCATTTTCTAGCTCTACACGGAATTGTGCGTTGGAAAGTGCTTCCGTAATCACTCCGTCTTGTTCTATATGTTTCTGTTTTGCCATTTATATTATTAATAGTTTGATGATCTTGATAATTTAGATTGCATCAACCCGTCATAATGATGGTTCAGCAGATACGTATTAATTTGCTGAACAGTATCTAAGATAACGCCCACCATAATTAATAACGATGTACCCCCAAAAAACAGGGCAAATCTATCTGTCTGAACAAATGCTCCGTGCACTATTGCCGGAAGGACTGCAAAGATAGATAAAAAAATTGCACCCGGCAAGGTTATTTTGGATAAAATATCATCCAGATAATCTGCCGTTTCTTTTCCAGGTCTTACTTTCGGGATCAATCCACCATTACGCTTCAAATCATCAGCCATCTGATTAACCGGAATAGTAATTGCCGTATAGAAAAATGAGAAAATTATAATTAATAATGCAAACAATACATTGTACTGCCAGCTAAAAACATTTTTGAATCCTGCCAAAAATGTATTAGATTCATCAACTTTGGTTAGTAATCCGGGTACAAACATCAATGCCTGAGCAAAGATGATCGGCATAACTCCTGCTGCATTTACTTTCAATGGAATCCATTGTCTAGCGCCTTCCATCAGGTTTCTGCTTACACCACCTCTTGCCTGAGCTCTACTCACATATTGGATTGGAATTTTTCTAACAGCTACGGATAGAATAATTGCCAATAAAACAACTAATAACCAAAATACAACTTCAACCAAAATCATAATGCTTCCTAAACCACCTTTACCATTCTGTGTAATAACTTCTTGATAAAAAGCTGTTGGAAGATCCGCAAGGATACCCACCATAATTAAGATTGAAATACCATTACCAATACCTTTGTCAGTAATTTTTTCTCCTAACCACATTGCAAATACAGAACCTGCAACGAGGATCACGATACTTGGTAACCAGAACATCACAGATGCCGGATCTATATAGTAAGCTGACTGGAACTGACCGTACGGCAAGAAAAATTGTGTTACTGATGTTAAGTACGAAGGTGCCTGTACAAGACAAACCCCAATAGTTAACCATCTGGTAATTTGGTTTAATGTATTCCTTCCACTTTCTCCATCTTTCTGTAATTTCTGAAGATAAGGAATAGCCATTCCCATCAGCTGAACAATAATGGAAGCGGAGATATAAGGCATAATTCCTAGTGCCATTATAGAAGCACGGCTAAACGCTCCTCCGGTGAAAGATGACAATAAACCCAAAAGGCCGGCCCCTTGTTGGTTCCCGCCTTGGTTTTTGTAATGTTGTAATAAGTTCCCAACTTCTGCCATGTTAATAGCCGGAAGAGAAACATACGATGCGAATCTATACACAAGGACCAATGAAAGTGTCAAGATAATTTTATCTCTAAGCTCTTTTAGACTCCAAATGTTTTTTAGTGTTTGTATAAATTCTTTCATTGGTTATTAATTAAAGAGTAATTGCTTTACCTCCAGCCTTGTTGATTGCTTCTTCAGCAGATTTAGTAAATTTGTCAGCAGAGATTGAAACACCTGATTTCAAATCACCTCTACCTAGGATTTTTACTAATTCATTTTTAGAAGCAAGACCGTTTTCTACTAATACATCTCTAGTGATATCACCAGTAATGTTCTTAGTATCGATCAAAGTTTGGATTGTATCAAGATTGATAGCTCTAAACTCTTTTCTATTAATATTTTTGAAACCAAATTTTGGTAATCTTCTCTGCAAAGGCATCTGTCCACCTTCGAAACCGATTTTCTGAGAATAACCAGCTCTTGCTTTTTGACCTTTATGCCCTTTTGTTGAAGTACCACCTTTTCCGCTTCCTTGACCTCTACCAATTCTTTTTGAATTGTGAGTAGAACCTGCTGCTGGTTGTATGTTATTTAAATTCATTTTGTAATTGAGATTTTAAATGATAAAGTATTGAGAAAAGAGAAAGATCCCTTTTCTCATTATCTTTTGTCTTATTTTTGAACTTCCAGTAAGTGACTTACAGAAGCAATCATTCCTAAAATAGAAGGTGTTGCTTCGTGTTCTACAACTTGTTGAAGTCTCTTAAATCCTAGTGCTTCAAGTGTTCTTTTTTGAGTTTTAGAACGATTAATAGCACTTCTAACTAATTTTACTTTGATTGTTGCCATTGCTATATTGATTAACCGTTAAACACTTTACTTAAAGAAACCCCTCTCATTCTTGCAATTTCTTCTGGTCTTCTGATATCCAACAATGCGTTGAAAGTAGCTTTTACCACGTTGTGTGGGTTAGAAGAACCTTTAGATTTTGACAATACATCGTGTACACCTGCAGATTCTAGTACCGCTCTTACCGCACCACCGGCGATAAGTCCTGTACCGTGAGAAGCTGGTCTCAAGAAGATATCAGCACCACCATATCTAGCAGAAGTCTGGTGAGGAATTGTATGATTGATTACAGGAACTTTCACCAAGTTTTTCTTAGCATCTTCTACAGCTTTCGCAATAGCAGAAGCAACTTCCTTAGATTTTCCAAGTCCGTAACCGATAACACCATCTTCGTTTCCTACAACAACAATTGCAGAAAATCCGAATGCTCTACCACCTTTCGTTACTTTAGTTACTCTATTAACAGCAACCAGACGATCTTTTAATTCTAATCCTCCAGGTTTAACTCTTTCTATATTACTATCTAACATATTTTCTGAATTTTAAAATTAGAATTTAAGACCTGCTTCTCTAGCACCGTCAGCAAGAGCTTTCACTCTACCGTGGTATACAAAACCATTTCTATCAAATACAACACTTTCGATACCAGCTGCTTTAGCTTTAGCTGCAATAGCTTTGCCTACCGCTGCAGATACTTCAGTTTTAGTTCCTTTAGCGTCTACCCCTTTCTCTCTAGAAGAAGCTGATACTAATGTTTTACCGTCTTTATCATCTACTAATTGTGCGTAGATCTCTTTATTACTTTTGAATACAGACAATCTTGGTAATTCTGCAGATCCTGAGATCTTTCCTCTTACTCTTCTTTTGATTCTGATTCGTTTTTCAACTTTTGTTAATGCCATTTTCTTAAATTTTATGCAGATTTACCGGCTTTTCTTCTGATGTTTTCACCCACGAATCTCACACCTTTTCCTTTGTAAGGTTCAGGTTTTCTGAAAGATCTGATCTTTGCAGCCACCATTCCAAGAAGTTGTTTATCGTAAGAAGATAATGTAATGATCGGGTTTTTCCCTTTTTCAGTCAAAGTATCCAATGTTACTTCTTTTGGAAGTTCCAATAGAATACCGTGAGAAAATCCAAGTGCCAATTCTAATTTTTGACCATTGTGAGATGCTCTGTAACCAACTCCTACAAGCTCTAATTGCTTTGTGAAACCTGTAGACGTCCCAACAATCATATTGTTGATAAGCGCTCTGTACAAACCGTGAAGCGCTTTGTGTTCTTTTGAATCAGAAGGACGGTTAAATGTTAATTTACCATCTTCCTGTGTGAAGCTGATTCCTGATGTAAGCTCCTGAGATAATTCTCCTTTAGGACCTTTTACCGTTACTACGCCGTTGTTTTCAGTGATAGTAACACCAGCAGGAACTTCTATAATTGCTTTACCAATTCTTGACATTTTCCTTGTTTTAAAAAATTAATATACGTAGCAAATTACTTCACCTCCAACTTTCTCCTGTCTAGCTTTTTTATCAGTCATTACTCCTTTAGAAGTAGAGATGATAGCCACACCTAGTCCGTTAAGTACTCTTGGAAGTTCCTCAGAACCTTTGTACTGACGTAGACCTGGTCTAGAAGCTCTTTGTATAGACTTGATCGCAGGTTTGTTAGTTTGCTTATCATACTTCAAAGCGATCTTGATAGCTCCTTGAACAGCGTTATCCTCGAACTTGTAGTTCAAGATATAACCTTGATCGAAAAGAATCTTAGTGATCTCTTTTTTGATTTTCGATGCAGGAATTTCCACCACTTTGTGGCCTGCGCTTTGTGCGTTCCTTACTCTTGTTAGGAAATCTGAAATTGGATCTGTTACCATTTCTTTGTTTTAAATTATTGGTTAATGACAACCAGTATTGAAAAGACTTGAAGATTAAAAAAATCAGACCTCAGAAAACTTCAGTCTGATATTTTTTATGCTTTAGTATCTCAACAACTTAATTGCCTCGATTGTTTTTAATTGCTTACCAACTAGCTTTTTTAACTCCCGGGATAAGACCATTGTTAGCCATTTCACGGAACGTTACTCTGGAAATACCGAATGTTCTCATATATCCTCTTGGTCTTCCTGTCAATTTACATCTGTTGTGTAATCTTACAGGAGAAGCATTTTTAGGCAATTTTTGTAATGCTTCATAATCTCCAGCTTCTTTCAAAGCTTTTCTTTTTTCAGCATATTTAGCTACAGTAGCTTCTCTTTTGCGCTCACGCGCTTTCATTGATTCTTTAGCCATTTCTTAGTTCTTTTTGAAAGGTAAACCGAAGTGAGTTAATAATGATTTTGCTTCTTTATCAGTTTTCGCAGTTGTTACGAAAGTGATGTCCATACCCTGGATTTTTTTCACTTTGTCAATTACGATCTCCGGGAAGATAATCTGCTCAGTAATACCTAAGTTATAATTACCTCTACCGTCAAAACCGTCAGCTTTGATTCCAGAAAAATCTCTAATTCTTGGAAGTGCAGAAGAAGTTAATCTGTCTAGGAACTCATACATTTTATCAGCTCTAAGCGTTACTCTTGCTCCTACAGGCATTCCTTTTCTTAATTTGAAGGCTGCTTCATCTTTTTTAGAAAGAGTCCCAACTGCTTTTTGTCCTGTGATTGCAGTCAATTCTTCTACTGCATAGTCCACAATTTTCTTGTCAGCTGTAGCAGCTCCCAAACCTTGTGACACAACGATTTTCTCCAACTTAGGCACTTGCATTACTGACTTGTACCCAAATTCTTCCATCATTGCAGGAACAATTTTCTCTTTATATTGTTGTTTTGGTCTTACTATATATTCCATTGTAATTCTAAATTATAAAGTTTCACCTGTTGTTTTAGCAACTCTTACTTTTTTATCCCCTTCTACTTTGTATCCAACTTTAGTAGCTTTTCCGCTTTTATCAGTTAATGATACGTTTGAAATATGTAGTGAAGCTTCCTTTTCAACGATTCCACCTTGAGGATTTTGTGCAGACGGCTTAGTATGTTTTTTAACGATATTAATTCCTGCAACAATAACTCTAGGATCTTTACCTTCTTTCTTGATTACTTCAAGAACTTCACCTTTACTCCCTTTATTTTTTCCGGTAGTAACGATAACGTTGTCTCCTCTTTTTATTTTAACTTTTGACATTTTCTTAAAATTTTAAAATTAAAGTACTTCAGGAGCTAATGAAATAACCTTCATATATTCTTTGTCTCTCAACTCACGGGCAACCGGTCCGAAAACACGTGTTCCTCTCATTTCTCCAGCAGCGTTTAGCAATACGCAAGCGTTGTCTTCGAATTTGATGTATGAACCATCTTTTCTTCTAACCGCTTTTTTAGTTCTTACAACTACCGCTTTAGATACCTGACCTTTTTTTGCGTTTCCTGATGGTGTAGAATCTTTGATAGTAACAACGATTTTATCACCAACTGAAGCATATCTTCTTCTAGTTCCTCCTAGAACTCTGATAACTAGTACTTCTTTTGCACCTGTGTTATCAGCAACTTTTAATCTTGATTCTGTTTGTAACATTATTACTTAGCTTTTTCAATGATTCTTACTAATCTCCATCTTTTGCTCTTGCTCAAAGGTCTAGTTTCTGTAATCAAAACTGTATCTCCTTCGTTGCACTCGTTATTCTCATCGTGTGCGGTATATTTTTTCGTCTTCAAAACGAATTTCCCGTACATTGGATGTTTTACTCTTGTAGTTTCACTAACAACAATAGTTTTTTCCATTTTATTGCTGGAAACTACTCCAATACGTTCTTTTCTTAAATTTCTATCCATTATAAAAAGGAATTATTGTTTGTTAGTTAATTCTGTATTAAGTCTTGCGATTGTTTTTCTCAAATCTCTGATCTGAATTGGATTTTCAACTGGGCTAATTCTGTGTGCTAATTTCAGTTTAGAATAGTTAGCTTTAGCGTCAGCCAATTGAACTTTGATATCCTCTACGCTTAAATTTTTGATGTCAGCTTTTTTCATTGTAATAGAGATTATTGAGGTTTAACAAAATCGTTAGCAACTACGAACTTGGTAACTACCGGCAGTTTCTGCGCAGCAAGTCTAAGAGCTTCTTTCGCTACTTCGTAAGGAACTCCACCAACTTCGAACATAATTTTACCAGGTTTAACTACAGCTACCCAATATTCTACAGCACCTTTACCTTTACCCATACGTACTTCCGCTGGTTTTTTGGTAATAGGCTTATCTGGGAATATTTTGATCCATAGTTGACCTTCTCTTTTCATATATCTTGTTGCAGCGATACGCGCAGCTTCAATCTGTCTTGCAGTGATCCAAGCACCTTCTATAGCTTTGATCCCGAAAGTTCCGTAAGCAAGTTGATTACCTCTCTGGGCAATCCCCTTCATTTTCATCTTATGAACTCTACGGAATTTGGTTCTTTTTGGTTGTAACATAATTTCTTAAATTTTAGATTTTAGAATTTAGATTTTAAAAAAGTAACGGTCATTTAAAAACTATCCTCTAAAATTTTATTAATTATTTCTTCTTGGTTTTCTGTCTCCTCTTTCTCCTCTGTCGTTTCTCTCTCTACCTCCAGCTGGTGCTTTTTTCTGTTGTCCTACTAGCGGCGTAAGTTCTCTTTTACCGTAAACTTCACCTTTCATAATCCAAACTTTAACACCTAATTTACCATACTGAGTCAATGCTTCACCGATGTGGTAATCGATATCTGCTCTGAAAGTTGATAAAGGGATTCTACCTTCTTTGAAAGATTCTGATCTTGCCATCTCTGCACCATTCAATCTTCCGGAGATCATGACTTTGATACCTTCTGCACCCATTCTCATTGTGCTTGCCATAGCCATCTTAACAGCTCTTCTGTAAGAGATCCTGTTTTCGATTTGCTTAGCAATGCTGTCTGCAACCAATACTGCATCTAGCTCAGGTCTTTTGATTTCGAAGATGTTGATCTGGATATCCTTTCCAGTCAATTTTTTCAACTCTTCTTTCAATTTGTCAACCTCCTGACCACCTTTACCAATGATTAATCCTGGTCTTGCAGTCGTGATTGTTACTGTTACTAATTTCAGTGTTCTTTCAATATAGATTTTTGAAATTCCACCTTTAGATAATCTTGCTTCAAGGTATCTTCTGATTTTGTAATCTTCAGCGATTCTATCGCCGTAGTTTTTACCACCAAACCAGTTAGAATCCCATCCTCTGATGATACCTAATCTGTTACCAATTGGATTTGTCTTCTGTCCCATACCTTGAATTAATTTTTAGTACCTAAAATTAGTGTAATGTGGTTAGATCTTTTTCTGATTCTGTAACCTCTACCTTGTGGCGCAGGTCTTAGTCTCTTCAATTGTCTTGCACTGTCTACATAGATTTCTTTAACGATAAGGTTAGCCTCCTCGATGTCAGCACCTTCGTTTTTAGCTTGCCAGTTTGCGATAGCAGAAAGCAATACTTTTTCTAATTTGTTAGAAGCATCTTTCTTAGAATATTTAAGGATATACAAAGCTTTATCAACTTCTACCCCTCTAATGATATCAGCAACTAATCTCATTTTTCTTGGAGAAGACGGACAGTCGTTATGCAACGCTTTTGCCACATCTTGGTTTGCTATTTTACGTGCTAATGCACTTTCTCTTTTTCTTGATCCCATGATTATCTACCTCCTTTATTTTTGTTACCACCGTGACCTCTGAAAGATCTTGTCGGAGAAAATTCGCCTAACTTGTGACCCACCATGTTTTCTGTTACATAAACAGGGATAAAAGATTTCCCGTTGTGAACAGCGATAGTTTGTCCTACAAAGTCTGGAGAAATCATAGATGCTCTAGACCAAGTTTTGATTACAGTCTTTTTACCAGACTCTACATTTGCCTGAACCTTCTTATCTAAAGTATGATGAATGAATGGTCCTTTTTTAAGTGATCTTGCCATAATTATTTTCTTTTAGATACGATGTAACGGTTAGACACTTTGTTTTTCTTTCTGGTTTTGTAACCTTTAGCAGGCTTACCGTTTCTAGATCTTGGGTGACCTCCAGAAGAACGTCCTTCACCACCTCCCATTGGGTGATCAACTGGGTTCATTACTACTGGTCTTGTTCTTGGTCTTCTACCTAACCATCTGCTTCTACCAGCCTTACCTGATACTGTTAACTGATGATCTCCGTTAGAAACCGAACCAACCATTGCCATACATTCTGTAAGGATCATTCTAGATTCTCCAGAAGGCAATTTGATGATTGCATATTTTCCGTCTCTTGAAGTTAATTGAGCTGAAGAACCAGCACTTCTTGCCAAAATAGCACCTTGTCCAGGCTTCATTTCAACACAAGAGATGATAGTACCCAATGGAATGTTTTTCAATTTCATTGCGTTACCAACATTTGGTTCTACGCTTTCTCCAGAAACAATTTTCTGATCTACTTTGATCCCGTTTGGAGCGATGATGTATCTCTTTTCTCCGTCTGCATATTCAACTAATGCGATGAAAGCAGTTCTGTTTGGATCATATTCTACAGTTTTTACCGTAGCTTCAACATCAAATTTATTTCTTTTGAAGTCGATAATTCTGTATTTCTTTTTGTGTCCACCGCCGGTGTAACGCATGGTCATTTTACCAGTTTGGTTACGTCCACCTGACTTTTTAATACCAACTGTCAGAGATTTCTCTGGCTTGTTAGTAGTAATTTCCTCAAAGTTATTAACAACTCTGAATCTCTGTCCCGGGGTGATAGGTTTTAATTTTCTAACAGACATTACTATTATTTATAATTAATTAATTTGTTGCGAAAATGTCAATAACTTCTCCAGCAGCCAATGTTACAACTGCTTTCTTCAATTTGTTAGTTTTCCCAACTTGAAGTCCTTTTTTCGTGTATTTTGAAGAAACTTTTGGTGCATAAATCATCGTTCTAACGTCCGCTACTTTTACACCGTAAGCTGCTTCAATAGCACCTTTAATCTGGATCTTGTTTGCTTTAGGAGCAACCAAGAAAGAATAAGCACCTCTTAGATCTGTAAGATAGTTTGCTTTTTCTGAAATAATTGGTTTAATAATAAGTGACATGATGATTTATTTCTTTAAATTTTCCTGAAATTTTTCTACTGCACCTTCTAAGAAAACAATCTCACCTGCATTGATCAAATCATAAGAAGAAATCTCGTTATAATTTAACACTCTTGTCTTAGACAAGTTTCTTGAAGATAAATATACATTCTTGTTAGCTTCAGGAATGATGAATAAAGACTTTTTACCGTTAAGATCCAAAGCACCCAACAAGTTGATGAATTCTTTAGTCTTAGGAGCGTCAAAACTCAAGTTCTCCAAAACTTTGATACTGTTATCTCTCAATTTTTGAGACAAAACAGATTTTTTAGCTAATCTCTTAAGCGCTTTGTTCAATTTGAATCTGTAGTCTCTTGGTTTTGGACCAAAAACTCTACCTCCACCTTTGAAAGTTGGCGACTTGATATCACCATATCTCGCAGATCCTGAACCTTTTTGCTTCTTAAGCTTTCTTGTAGAAGCCGTAATTTCGCTTCTTTCTTTTGATTTATGAGTACCTTGTCTTTGTGCAGCAAGATATTGCTTAACCTCTAAGTAAACCGCGTGCTGATTTGGCTCAATCCCGAATACTGATTCGTCAAGAGTTACTTTTCTTCCGGTTTCTTTTCCTGATGTACTTAATACTACTAGTTCCATTTCTTGATAATTACATAAGAATTTTTAGCTCCCGGAACAGCACCTTTTACTACTAAAAGATTTTGTTCTCCATCTACTTTTAACACCTGAAGGTTCTGAACAGTTACCTGCTTACCTCCCATTCTACCAGCCATTCTCATTCCTTTGAATACTCTTGAAGGATCCGAACCAGCACCGATAGAACCTGGAGCTCTAAGTCTGTTGTGCTGACCGTGAGTAGCTTGCATTACACCTCCAAATCCGTGTCTTTTAACAACACCTTGGAAACCTTTACCTTTAGAAGTCCCTGTTACATCAACGTATTCACCTTCCGCAAACATGTTAACTTCTACTAAATCTCCTGTCTTAACCGCATGTTCGAATTCGTTTCTGAATTCTACGATTTTAGCTTTAGGAGTTGAACCAGCCTTTTTAAAATGACCAGCTAACGCTTTACCAACGTTCTTCTCACTCTTGTCATCGAAACCTAGTTGTACGGCAACATACCCGTCAACCTCTTCGGTTCTGACCTGTAAAACCGAGCATGGACCAGCTTGAATAACTGTACAAGGAATATTCTTCCCGTCCTCGTTAAACAAAGATGTCATACCGATTTTTTTACCAATAATACCTGACATTATTTATATATATCTATTATATTTTGTTTCAGCATTTTAGCGGTTTTCGTCATATTCTATGTCTGAAATAGGCATACTCCTTCCCTAAAATGAGTGTGCAAATTTATGGATAATTTTCAAACTGACAAATATTTATCATAAAATATTTTGATTTTTAATGTTTTAGCTTAAATCAGGAAATTATCACAATTTTTATACGTCGAATTTTTAAATTTGATTATGAAAAAAATATTTTCAATTTTGATTCTCATATTATTTTTCAGTTGTAATAAACAAGAAAATCATGCCTATGGTTTTTATTACTGGAAAACAAAATTATCCTTAAAAGAATCGGAAAAAGATGTACTGGAACAATCAACACTAACCAATTTATATGTCAGATTTTTTGATGCTGATAAAGTGGATGGTAAATTCCAACCGGTCAGCGTAATCTCGAAATCAGAAAATTTTCGAAGCTCAAAACACATTGTTCCGGTAATTTTTATCACAAACAGAACATTTCTTTATATTAAAGATTCTGAAATTGATTTTCTTGCCAAAAGTATTTATAGTCTTATTGATAAAAAAATCAAAGAATTTGGATTTGCAGACGCTTCGGAAATACAAATTGACTGCGACTGGACTGCCGGCACAAAAAATGACTATTTTAAATTTTTAAAAAAACTTAAAGCGCTTTCTCATAAAGAAATCACTTCCACATTGCGGTTACACCAGGTAAAAGATAAAGTTACAATGGGAATTCCGCCTGTGAGAAAAGTTTACTTGATGTGTTATTCCACTTCCTCTCCTTTGGAAAACTCGGATAAAAACTCGATCCTGGACATTCAGATTCTGAAAAATTACCTTTCCGAAGTCCAGAATTATCCTATCAAAAAAATAGATGTTGCCTTGCCTATCTACTCCTGGGGAATCGTCACCAACCATTTCGGGAAACATAAACTGATTAATGCTCTGTCGGAAAAAGATCTTAATAATAAGGATTTAGAAAAAATTTCGGAAAATGAAGCCGTTGTAAGAAAAGATGGTTTCTTTTTTGGTTATTATCTCAATAAAGGTTTCAGGATAAAAGTGGAACAGATCCCGGAACAAACCTTAGATGAAGCGGTGAATTTTCTTGACCGGAAAATTCCTAAATTTAACATCATATATTATCAATTGGACGAAAGGTTTATCAGAAACAGAAACTTCAACCGTTAATAAAAAACTCAAACTATGAAAAAATTCCTTTTAAGCTTTGTTCTTGCTTCTGCATTTTTCAATCAGTCCAAAGCTTGTGCCTGGTACGATCCGGATTATGATTATTTCAATCTTTTTACACAAAATATTATCCGTGATAAATCTTTCACACCATTTTTGCTGACATATTCTTCAAGATTCTACGAAGATGAAAAAGCTGTAATTCCTAATGAAAATATAGAAAACTGGCAAAAATATTTCGGGAATCAGTTGAATTACCGTGAAACGGAATATTTGGTAAATCATATTCCTTTACAGGCACTAAACGCAATCAAGGCCGGGAAAGCTGCTTCCGAACCAATATTAGCAAAGCTTGGAAATTCATTTTACGCCAAATATAAAGAAGGCATTGATTACCTTATTGAGGCCAAATATCTCGAGCCGTATATGCGAATCAGCTATGTGGAAAGCCCGGATTCTTTCTATTACCGCTCCGAAACGGATAATAAAAATGCTACTGATCTTGATTATAATAAAACAATTGCCGCTCTCAACTCACTTTATAATTCGGCCAGAAATCCTGAAATCAAATTGCGTTACGGTTATCAGCTGGTGCGATTTAATCATTACACCAGACATTTTGAGGAATCTGCTAATGCTTTTAAAAAATATGTTGAACCGCTAAAAATCAAATCCGCACCTTATTATCTTGCGCTGGATCAGTTTGCGGGTGCCGAACGCGGTCTTGGCAAAAACGAAGAAGCCAATTGGCATTTTTTTCAGGTTTTTATGAATTCGAAATCTTTGAAAAGAGATGCTTTTGTATCGATGAAACTTTCAGACAGCGCTTCTTTCAATAACATTCTGAAACGCGCCGGCAATGATCGGGAAAAAACGATGGCTTATTTCCTTTTGGGCTACCAGGATTTTAATGATCCGCTTCCAATGATGAAAAAGATCTATGACATAGATCCGGAATCTGAAATGCTTAAAGTTCTGGGCGCAAGAGCAATTAATGAGCTGGAAAGAAATTATCTTCCTGTCTATTATTATCAGAATCCTGAAACACAAGATACAAACGATAAAACAACAGAACAGTCTAAAGTTAATGTTAAGGAAAATTCTGAAAAACAAGAATTATCCATTTGGCAAAGAATCGTGCGATGGTTCAAAAGTATTTTTAGTTCAAAATCTTCCGAAAAAACTGATCGCAACAATGATCTTTCTGAAAAGCAATACTTAGAAAATCCTGACAGAATTCCATTTTTCAACAAATCGGAATACAGCTATTATTATAATGACAATGATAAACCGGTCAATTATATTTCCGACCTCGAGGAATTCACTGACAAAATAAAAAATGAAAGCAAAGACGAATTCTGGAAAATTGCTGATGCCTATCTAAAATTTCTTCAAAAAGATTATGAAGGTAGCTCAGAGGTTCTGAACAGCATCAACACTAATGACAAAAATTATCAATCCCAGATCCGGAGAATGAAAATGCTGAATGATATTGTCTCTCAACCAAAAATCACATCTGATTTTGAGGAACATCTTTACAAGGATTACCGTGAGTTCTTTGAAGAAAAACCAAAGAAAATAGAAACCGACAGCACTGCTGAAAATTTCGGATATGAGGAATATACAGCGCCTTCAACACAGGAGTTTCTGAAAGATATTCTTGCCAACCGGTATTTTCTACAAGGTGATGATGCAAAATCCTTTCTGATGAATAATCAATTGTCAGATCTACGGTTCAATCCGAATCTCAACCTTGCCAAAAAACTCCAGGCATTTTTTAATAAAAAAGAGAAATCTACTTTTGAAAGCCAGATCATTGCTAAAAACATTAACAATGTTGGCGATACCGAAGCGTTCTTCAATCTGATTTATGGCGATTTTGCGATGAGAAATGCCGACTTCGCCAATGCAAAAAAACATTATGAGAAAGCCGTTCGGTTTTCAGGTATTCCTTTGCCGGAAGGTTATTATGATTACAATACCGGAAATTATGTAAAATATCAAAACACTTCCGATCTATATAATGGATTCAGTAATATTTCCGGATTAATTTTCGGGCATAATGTGTGGGAAAGTTACCAAAGCCCTGATAATGTTAGTATGAAAGCTGAAGATTTTATAAATGATTTTCCATTCATCAAACAAAAGATGAATAAGCTGGAACTTGCAGACGCTGTTATGCGACTTCAACAAACCGGTAAAAGCAAAGGCGAGTTATCTTCAAAAGCGAATCAGCTGATCGGGAATTTGCTTTATAATACTTCGGTTTTAGGTTATTACCGAGAAGTTTTTGTGATGGATATTGACAATTCCAATGGTGGAAAATATTATTTTGGAAATGATGAAAGTCCTTTCAGGTATTATTATAAAAATTATATTTCCAATGTCTTTATAAAACCGGACAATTTTGACCTATCCATTCAATTTTATACTAAAGCTTTGCAAAATTCCGGAGACAAAGAACAAAAGGCTAGAATACTTTTCCAGATGGCCAGTGCAGAACAGGGTAAATATTACCAATGGGAGGCCAGACAGCCAAATGTGTCTTACGATGATAAAAACTGGGAACAAAAATCCAATCAACGAGAGATTGATTTTGCCAAAACGAAAAATGAGAAGTACAGAACCTATTTCACACAGCTGAAACAAAACTTCAGTGATACTGAAGCTGTAAAAAGTTTAACCGGAAGCTGTTCTTACTTTGATTATTTTCTAAGGAAATAAATAAAAAAAGGAATCATTGAGATTCCTTTTTTTGATTTTGTTTAGAGAGCCATTCTTCGTGGCGCTTCTGAAAAGCTTCGTATTTATGATCCTGGTTTTTCTTCGCCGCATCAATAGAATGTGATTGATGGATATCTTCATCCTTCTCAGCATAGTCAGACAGCATTTCATAGTAGCAATGCAACTGATCCAGTTCTTTTTCAGTAAGATCTTCGATATCTACGATTCTATTGCTTGCTTTTTCATTGGATGCAATAAGCTCATTCAATTTAATCTGGATAGCTTTCGAGTCTTTATTCTGAGCTTTCTGAATCAGGAAGACCATCAGAAAGGTAATAATGGTTGTTCCGGTATTGATCACCAATTGCCAGGTCTCCGAATAATTAAAAACAGGACCTGTGACCGCCCAGATTATTACAATCAATGTTGCTGAAATGAAAGCTGCAGAACTGCCGGTAAATTTGGTGGCCCAGTTTGCGAATCTCTCGAAAAAATTTTTGCTTTTCATGTTTTCTGAATCAAATTGATAAAAAAATAAAGACCTCCAAAATAGAGGTCTTAAAGTTATTAAAATTCAGCTACTAATCTTTTACAAACTTAGTTTTGATTGTTGTGCCTGCATTTTCTATATTGATAAAGTAAACACCTTTTACCAATTTGTTGACAGTTGCTCTGCCGCTATCCAAAGTTCCTCCGGAAACAATCTGTCCTGCTGAGTTGAAGATTTCGTATGAAGCATTAGCTGCAACATTGGAAACATTAAGAATATCTTTTACAGGATTTGGATAAACCTGTACAGATTTTGTGTTATTAACATCAGATACCGCTAAAGTTCCAACTGTTGCTGCTTTTACCGCGTAGAAAACATTTCCAATTGCAGAAACTCTGATATGTCCAGATTTACCTGACAAAGAAGCGGGTACAGCAACACTTGCCGTCCCTGAATTTGGAACAGAAGCTGCTAAAGTAGTCCATGTTGCACCACTATCAGATGTAAAATCAATTTTAACATTAGCTACATTATAAGGTGAGGCTGTAGTTCCGGAAGGCACCCAGTTGATTGTTGAATTGGTTCCCGGTGTTAATGATGTTGTGCTAACTGTAAATGCTGCTGCGGATCCTACCACTATCGTTTGATTTGCAAATGCAGTTTGTGCCTGACCACCCGCCTTGTTGTCTCTAACTGTTACACGGAAAACAGTGGATTTTGCAACTGAAGAAGTAGATTCCCATTTTGACAAATCTCTCACATTACCAGCAAGAACTGTTGACAATGCAGGGAAATATCTTGTTGGACTAGCAGTCGGCGGTAAAGATCTAAATCCTGCTCCTACAGTTGTCTTACCAAGTTCGTGAGATGCCCCGGCTACGTTCATAATCCCTGCATTAGTTGCCCAAGGTTGACCGATTGAAGAGTTTGAAGTTTTAAACTCTTCCCAACAATAAGTTAATGCATCACCTTCTGGGTCAGTAGCATTAGCTGTTAATGCAAATGCAGTATTCAACGGTATTGTGTAAGAAGTAGTCATTGGCGTGATTACAGGCGGATTATTTGCAATATCAGTTTCTACATCTACCGTTTTAGTAGCTAGGTTCGCTTGTACTTCATCTATGCTTCTTGAATGGAAATACGGATCAGAGTGTGCCTGAACATCTAATCCGGCACCTGTGATTCCAGCATACCCCATAATGGTTGATCCAGAACCTGGCTCCATATTAGATCCTGTCCCTTCATACCAGCTATAAGTATGGTAATCACCTAACTGGTGTCCCATCTCATGAGCAACATAATCAATATCAAAATTATCTCCTTGAGGAGCTCCTGTTCCTGGTGAAGTTATACCACTCCCTTTATAGTTATTTGGGGAGTTATAAGTATAACCACAGTCTGAATAACTGGTAAAAGAAACATCATTACTGCCGATACAACCTATACAACCAGCATTACCTCCTCCTCCGCTTCTTCCAAATAGATGGCCAATATCATAATCGGCGTCTGTAACTCCATAGCTGCCACCGTGCAGTACGTTCATTAATTCATAGTTCCATTTGCACATTTGGGATGCTGCACTGTAAGGATCTGTAGATGCATTGGTAAAGATCAGGTTCGGAGCATTGATAACATTGAGATGAAGATTAAATTCCTGCTCAAATACACCATTCACTCTGGTCATGGTTGCATTGATTTGAGTAAGCGCACCCGCAGCTCCTCCAAAATAAGCACCATATTCGCCAGTCACAGAAACCGCTAATCTCAAAGTATGGAATTTTTTATTTCCAGCTTTGCTTGCAACTCCCGTCTTAGCTAATTCATTCAATCTTTCAACAGATTTAGCGTCTTCCTTAGTACTACACATAAAGCCTCCTTCTTTACCTGTCTTACTATGTACGGAATAAAAAGCTTTATCATTAGTCGCAGGCTCTATAAATTCATATTTACCATTACTAATAATCATGGACTGGAAATCATTAGGCGCAACACTAAATCTAATATACTTTGTAGGATCATCTATACCAACACCAACATAAGATCCTAATTGATACTGATTAGCTAATGCTTCATCCATTACCGGGAAACTATTAACAGCAAATTTTTCTATACCATTAGATGTTGGAATACTGATCGTAACTGATCCTACATTTTTACCTGCTTTATCTGCAGACAATAGCTGTCCTCTGATAGCATCGATATCCAATTTGTAATAAATCGAGTTATCACTTTTTTTTGTAATTGTTACGTTTGGTGTCGCCTTACTCCATTGAGCATTAATGAATGGCAAACTACCCAAAAATAGCAAAGTAGTTAATGTTTTCTTCATATTTTTAAATTAAGGGTGACAAATGTAATATTTTATAATTAATAATCCATCTATTTAAAAAAAATAATAAAAATTTAACAATTCAATTTAATTTATCTATATAAAATAAATATTCTAATAAATTAATTAAATATTATTTTAAGCTTTTTTTAAGGTCGAAAATTTAGAAATAAAAAAACCTTCTCAGTTTTGAGAAGGTTTTTTTATCATAGCAATGTGAAAATTTATCACACTTTAATTTCTACATCTACACCTGAAGGAAGTTCTAACTTCATTAGAGCATCTACAGTTTTAGAAGAAGAAGAGTAGATATCCATCAATCTCTTGTGAGCTGATAGTTGGAACTGCTCTCTAGCTTTCTTGTTTACGTGTGGAGATCTCAACACGGTGAAGATTCTCTTGTTGGTTGGCAATGGAATTGGTCCGTTTACAACAGCACCAGTAGCCTTTACCGTTTTTACGATTTTCTCTGCAGATTTATCTACCAAGTTGTAATCGTAAGATTTAAGTTTTATTCTGATTCTTTGTGACATTTTAATCTAATTTAATATTAACCTTTAGCCTTAGCGATTACTTCTTCAGCAACGTTTGTAGGAGCAGCTTCGTATCTTTCGAATTCCATAGAAGATGTTGCTCTACCTGAAGATAAAGTTCTAAGAGAAGTTACATAACCAAACATTTCAGAAAGCGGAACGAAAGCTTTGATAACTTTAGCGTTGTTTCTGTCGTCCATACCGTTTACAGTACCTCTTCTTCTGTTAAGGTCACCTACGATATCACCCATGTACTCTTCAGGAGTTACTACTTCAAGCTTCATGATTGGTTCCATGATAACTGCTTTAGCAGCTCTACCAGATTCTTTGAAACCTAACTTCGCAGCAAGTTCGAAAGATAACTGATCCGAGTCAACCTGGTGATAAGATCCATCTTTCAATGTAATCTTCATAGATTCTACCTCAAATCCAGCTAAAGGACCGTTCTTCATAGCTTCTCTGAATCCTTTTTCAACTGAAGGGATAAATTCTTTAGGAATGTTACCACCTTTAATTTCATTGATGAATTCAAGACCTGTTTTACCTTCGTCAGCAGGACCGATCTCGAATACGATATCAGCGAACTTACCTCTACCTCCAGATTGCTTTTTGTAAACCTCTCTGTGGTTAGCTTTTTGTGTAAGAGCTTCTTTGTATTCTACTTGCGGTTGACCTTGGTTAACTTCAACTTTGAACTCTCTTCTCATACGGTCTACGATGATATCCAAGTGAAGCTCACCCATACCAGAGATGATAGTTTGTCCTGAAGCCTCGTCAGTTTTAACCTGGAACGTTGGATCTTCTTCAGCTAATTTAGCTAGAGCGTTACCCATTTTATCCTGGTCAGCTTTAGTTTTAGGCTCAACAGCGATACCGATTACCGGATCCGGGAAAATCATAGATTCAAGAACGATTGGGTTCTTTTCATCAGATAACGTATCTCCTGTTTTGATATCTTTAAATCCTACAGCTGCACCAATATCTCCAGCTTCAATAAATTCAACCGGATTTTGTTTGTTAGCGTGCATCTGATAGATTCTTGAGATTCTTTCTTTGTTACCAGATCTTGTGTTCAGAACATAAGAACCAGCATCCAATCTTCCTGAATAAGCTCTGAAGAATGCTAATCTACCTACGAAAGGGTCAGTAGCAATTTTGAAAGCTAATGCAGCGAAAGGCTCTTCAACAGATGGTTTTCTTTCGATATCAGCATCAGTTCTTGGATCTGTTCCTTTGATATTATCCTTATCTAGTGGAGAAGGAAGATATTTACAAACAGCATCAAGCATGAACTGTACACCTTTGTTCTTGAAAGAAGAACCACAAGTCATTGGGATGATAGAAAGATCGATAGTAGCTTTTCTAAGCGCTTCGTTGATCTCCTCTTCAGAAATTGAATCCGGATCTTCGAAGAATTTCTCCATCAAAGTTTCATCATAATCAGCAACAGCTTCTACTAATTTCTCTCTATATTCAAGAACTTCATCTTTCATGTCTTCAGGAATTGGAACTACTTCATAAGTAGCACCTTGTCCAGCTTCATCCCAGATGATCGCTCTGTTTTTAATTAAGTCTACAACCCCTTTGAAATCTTCTTCAGCACCGATTGGTAAAACGATTGGAACTGCATTAGATCCTAACATTTCTTTTACTTGTTTTACAACGTTCAAGAAGTCAGCACCTTGTCTGTCCATTTTGTTTACGAATCCCATTCTAGCAACTTTGTAGTTGTCAGCAAGTCTCCAGTTTGTTTCAGACTGAGGCTCTACTCCGTCTACTGCAGAGAAAAGGAATACCAATCCATCCAATACTCTCAAAGATCTGTTTACTTCTACTGTGAAGTCAACGTGTCCCGGTGTATCGATAATGTTGAAGTGGTAAGGTTTTGTTTCAGGTAATTTCTTACCTTGATCTGTTGGGAAATTCCAGTTACAAGTAGTTGCAGCAGAAGTAATCGTAATACCTCTTTCTGCTTCCTGTTCCATCCAGTCCATTGTAGAAGCACCATCGTGAACCTCTCCAATTTTGTGGTTTACACCTGTATAGAATAAAATCCTTTCTGTAGTGGTAGTTTTACCTGCATCAATGTGAGCAGCGATACCAATATTTCTTGTAAATTTAAGATCTCTTCCCATTTCAGATTAGAATTTGAAGTGCGAGAAAGCCTTGTTAGCTTCCGCCATTTTGTGAGTATCAGTTTTCTTTTTGAAAGCTGCACCTTCTTCTCTTGAAGCAGCTACAACCTCGTTAGCTAATTTCAAAGCCATAGACTTATCATTTCTAGCTTTAGAATATTTGATTAACCATTTCATTGCCATAGAAATTTTTCTATCAGCTCTGATTGGCATAGGGATTTGGAAGTTAGCTCCACCTACTCTTCTAGAACGTACTTCTACGTGAGGCATTACATTAGTCAATGCATCTTTCCAGATTTCTAGTGCAGTTTTTTCGTTATCTCCTTTTTTAGTTTCTACGATATCCAAAGCATCATAGAAAATTTTGAATGCGATTGACTTTTTACCGTCAAGCATTAAATTGTTTACGAATCTAGTTACCAGTTGATCATTAAATTTTGGATCTGGTAACAACGGTCTTTTTTTCGCTTTTGTCTTTCTCATTGTTTCTGTACCTTATTTAATGATTACTTTTTCTTTCCTTTTGCAGGTGCAGCAGGTGCTTGTCCTGGTTTAGGTCTCTTAGCTCCGTACTTAGATCTTCTCTGTGTTCTTCCATTTACACCAGCTGTGTCTAATGCACCTCTAACGATGTGGTAACGTACTCCCGGTAGGTCTTTCACCCTTCCGCCTCTTACCAATACTATCGAGTGCTCTTGAAGATTATGTCCTTCGCCCGGGATGTAGGCGTTAACTTCTTTACCGTTAGAAAGTCTTACCCTTGCAACTTTTCTAAGTGCAGAGTTAGGTTTCTTCGGTGTAGTAGTATATACTCTCGTACATACACCACGTCTTTGTGGACAAGAATCAAGGGCAGCCGATTTGCTCTTCTTGGCAAGCGTGGCTCTTCCTTTTCTTACTAATTGTTGAATAGTAGGCATTTAATTGCTTTTTATTTTAGGGTGCAAAAATATGAATAATTTTTTAATCCACAAGCAGTTAGAAAAATAATTATCTAAAAAATAATTTTAGACTAATTATCAATAATCAGATTAATGTCGGCGTCACTTTTTAAAAGAAAGTTCGGAGGTATACAACACTTGCGATTTATCTTTTACCGTATCATATTTTAACCATTTAATCTTCGGATTGATACTTCCTGCAATAGATTGCTTAATGTCACCCTTTTGATTATTGGTATGTTTATATTGAAAAGTCTTTTTAATAACTGGTATATAATAAGTCGTATAAGCATCTTCGCCGCCTCTTTCATTATTATATAAAAACTTTTTATTTTTAAATTTTGACATTTGAGGCTCTATTTGTTTTTTATTGTCAAAATAATTCGCCGGGCTTTTCAAACTATATAAAGTAATAAAAGCCAAGAAAAAGCAGCCAACTCTCCAAATGAGCCTGTGTGAAGTTTCGATTTTAAAATATAAAATCAGGAATGAGAAAAACACGCATACATTGGCAGCAGCCATCATTCTCACATTCATCTCCTCAATCTGCTGAAACCAACCCGATATGATCAGACAACTCGCATAACCAAAAGCAATTATCCATAAAGCTTTGTGGAAATCATATTGGCCTGTGTCTTTAGCTTTTTTAAAATATCTAAGAAAATAAATAAAAACCAACACATCTATTAATAATATAAAAAACTGGAAAGCCAAACTCGCAATACTGTTAGAAGAGGGCTTCAGTCCAATATAGGGGTTAACAGCGTTGGCTGTTCCCAATAAATCCCTCAACACATATATAGGAAGTATCTCTTCAGGTTTTCCTCTTAGATTTTCACCTGTAAAGCTTCCAAATGTTTTTAAATTGAATAATAGATAACCGGCTATTCCTAATCCTGACAAAACAAGAACCATCAATATCTGTTTTTGTTTAAGCTTATCTTTATTATTAAAAAAGAAAAAGGCCGCAAATATCAACAACGATAAATAAACATAGATCCCGGAATAGCGTACTGTAAACATTATCAACATTATAAAAGCCGCTGCAAAAACATCTTTATAAGAATGCCTGGCTTCTGCCAAAATCTGATACAAATAATACAAAAGGAAATAAAGCAGGAATACAAATAATCCTTCTGAGATTGCGATGGAAAAAACAAACAGAAATGTTTTTCCCGTAAACAGCAAAACAGTTTCTCTAAAATAAAATCTCTTCATATAAGAAAACAAAAAGATGATGAGAATCATTGCTGTATTCAAAAATTTTGAAGCCCAGAAATAATCTTTGAATATTTCAAAAAAACCTCTCAATGCAGCAGGATAACCTACGGGAAAAAGATTGGTTACAGGATTAGGTAGATCTGATGCGATTTCAAAATACGACAAGCTATCCGCATAGATACCTCCGGAAGGAAGGAAAAAGCTTTGTATAAAATTGATAATCAATATAATTATTGCGAGGATTATATACTTTGTCATAGCTTGTTTTTATGTGAGAATGAGCAATATTAATGATTTTTTATATTTTTTTCAAAAAACAACAATAGGCTTTCTCAATATTAGGAAATAATCTTCGGCACAAATTTTTCTTAGCTTTGTCTCATAACTAATATTAAATAAATTATGAAAAACGCAGCATTAATAGGTCTTAAAGAGGCTGATTGTAACAAAATTGCAGAAAAACTGAATATACTTTTAGCGAACTATTCGGTATTTTATCAAAACACACGGGGTTCCCACTGGAATATCAAAGGCGATCAATTTTTCACACTTCATCCAAAATTCGAAGAACTCTATAATAGTCTTGTTTTAAAAATTGATGAAATAGCTGAAAGAATTTTGACATTAGGATCAACTCCGGCTCACAATTATTCGGATTATTTGAAAGTGGCAACCATCAAGGAAAGCAAAGAAGTTAGCGACGGCAACAAAAGCGTAGAGATTATTCTGAACTCCTTCAAAGTTGTTATCGATTTGCAAAGAGAACTTCTGGATATTACAGATGAAGCAGGAGACGAGGGAACCAATTCACAAATGAGCGATTATATCACAGAACAGGAAAAAGAAGTCTGGATGTATAATTCTTATCTTGGTAAATAAAAACGGTTATTTAATATTTAAAAATCCAGCTTTTCACTAAAGCTGGATTTATTATTCACATCAAAAATTAGTAATTATAATCAAAAAAGATAAAGTAATTCTATTATCGCTTATATTTGCGGATTAATATTATACACAATTGAAAAAAATTATATTCTTTTTACTGATTTCTAATTTCGCTTTTGCACAATGGAGTATTTCCAACGCAGAAAGAGGAGCTCTTATCAATATATATAATGCTACAAATGGCGAAAACTGGAACAGAACCTGGGATCTTGAAAAGGATCCCAGAACATGGTTTGGCGTTTCGGTAAGAAATGGTGTTGTCGTAGAACTCAATCTTTCCGGCAATGCGCTTAAGGGAAATTTTCCGGCTTACGTTTCATCACTTACCAAATTAACAAAGCTAGATCTCAGTAATAATCAGCTTTCCGGTGAAGTTCCAATGGGGATTTCTTCTCTAAGTTTATTAACCAAATTAGACATCAGCAACAACAGACTAACAGATGATCCTACTAATTCTTTGACAGGACTTTTCAATCTGGAAGATCTGGCTTTGGGCGGAAACATGTTCATCATTTCCGATATTAATGGAATGCTTCAGAATTTCAACAATATTAAGATTCTTAATATCGCAGATCTCGGATTACAAAACATTCCGGCAAAAATAACAGCTTTTCCGAATCTGGAAACCCTGATTCTTGACAACAATCCAATTCCGGCAAATGCTTTTACCAATATTGCCAATCATCCCAAACTGATTGTACTTTCATTATCCGGAATGCAATTGTCACAAATCCCATCACAGGTTTCACAATTAACACAGTTGACAAGCCTTAATCTGAGCAATAATAATATTACGGAACAAAATACTTCGGGACTATCAACTTTAACCAATCTGGCTTGGCTGTCTTTGGAGAATAATCAATTAAGTCAGATTCCTTCTCAGATTCCGCAGCTGAAAAAAATTCAGACACTTAATCTGGGAAGAAACAAAATTTCTGGTGGCATTTCTTTGTTGACTGGATTGACAAATCTTCAGCAACTTTTTCTCAACAACAACTTACTTTCCGGCAATTTACCTTCCGAATTTCTTGCGATGCCAAAATTATTGATGCTGAATCTTAACAGCAATCAGCTTTCTGGTGACCTCAATGACAGACTGCCACCCATTACGCATCTCAGCAACAATAGATTCAACAAAGCACAATTGTCTAATTATATTGTTGATTATAATGTCCAAACTGACTTAGATTATTCACCCCAGCGTTACGACGGCTTGAAAGAAGTTCTTGGGATTATCGGACAGCCTGCGAAATTAGATCACTCATTAACTGGCAGCGAGTATACATTTACCTGGTTCAAAAATCTGGATCAGAAAACCAATACGACAACCGCTGATCTCAGCTTCAACAACGTGCAGGAATCAGATTACGCTACATACACGGTCGAGGCTTATACTTATTCTGTTTTAGATAATAATGTTGTGTTTGATTTGTCACTTTTCAGAGAACCTATTTCTTTGGTTAAAGTTCTTGGAACTGCAGAAAGCGCAAAGTATTTCAATATTTACCCGAATCCAACATCAGATTATCTCAATATTGTAAGTACCAAATATGACATCCAGAAAATTCATATTTATGACCTGAGCGGTAAACAAATGCTGTCAGAATCCAAATCCAGAATCGATGTTTCCAAACTTCCAAGCGGCGTTTATATGCTCATAATCAAAACGCAGGAAGGCAACAAAAACTTCAAGTTCATCAAACACTAATTTTTTAGGAGCTTAATCCCGCTTTCCGCTTATACTCCTCGCACACCCGCATCTTCCAAGGCTTGCTGTGGGGTAACCGCTGCAATCGGGGCTATGTAAATCCAGCAGATTTAGATTCAGCAAAAATCTATCATATATTAGTCTATCATCTTCTGTGTATTTTCCATTTCTCAAAAAATATTATCTTTGGGCACTATCGATTTAAGAAATGGAAACCCAAAAATATACTCCAAAAAATAAAGTAAGAATCGTAACAGCTGCATCGTTATTCGATGGTCATGATGCTGCGATCAATATCATGCGTCGTGTGATTCAGGGAACGGGATGTGAAGTTATCCACCTTGGACACGACAAATCTGCAGAAGAAGTTGTTAACACAGCGATTCAGGAAGATGCCAATGCGATTGCTTTAACTTCTTATCAAGGCGGTCACAACGAATATTTCAAATATATCTATGATCTTTTAAGAGAAAAAAACTCTCCGCAAATCAAGATTTTTGGTGGCGGTGGCGGTGTAATTTTGCCTGAAGAAATTGAAGACATCATGTCTTACGGAATCGACAGAATTTATTCTCCGGACGACGGTCGTGAACTTGGATTACAGGGAATGATCGATGATTTAGTTCAGAGATCAGACTTTGCAACAGGAAAAGATGTCGATGTCAAAGATTTGGATTCCATCAGTTTTGAGAATTCTACAAGCATTGCCAAAATCATTTCTGCTGTTGAAAACTTTTCAGAAGAAAAGCCTGAACTTGTTGCAGCTATTGACGAAAAATCAAAAGACTTAAACATTCCGATTATCGGGATCACAGGTACAGGGGGAGCGGGAAAATCTTCATTAACAGATGAATTGGTAAGACGTTTCCTACGTTCCAATACTGATAAAAAAATTGCCATCATTTCGATCGACCCTTCAAAAAAGAAAACCGGAGGTGCGCTTTTGGGAGACAGAATCCGTATGAACGCGATCAACGATCCGAGAGTTTATATGCGTTCGATGGCGACGAGAGAGAACAACGTTTCGGTTTCTCCGTTCATACATTCCGCTTTGAATGTTTTAAAATTGGCTCATCCTGATGTTATCATTTTGGAAACTTCGGGTATCGGACAATCTGGTTCGGAAGTTTCGGATTTTGCTGATGTTTCAATGTATGTGATGACTCCTGAATACGGAGCATCAACGCAGCTGGAAAAAATCGATATGTTGGATTACGCAGATTTGGTCGCTTTAAATAAATCTGATAAAAGAGGAGCTCTTGATGCACTTCAGGCAGTTAGAAAACAATTCCAGAGAAACCATTTATTGTGGGAACAGCCATTGGATGAAATGCCTGTTTATGCAACCAAAGCGTCTCAGTTCAATGACCACGGAACGACTGAATTGTATAACAGATTGGTTTCTAAAGTCAACGATAAATTTGCTGGTTTAAATCTACAAGGTTTTGTTGAACAGGAAATTACAGACGAAGTAACGATCATTCCTCCAAAAAGAGTTCGTTACCTTTCTGAAATTGTTGAAAACAATAGACAATATGATGCAAACATTGAAAAACAGGCAGAACTTGCGAGAAAAATGTACCATATTGACGGCGTTAAAAATATCATTTCCAACGAAACTTTAGACGCTGAATATCAAAAAGCCGAAAAAGAACTTCAGCAGGAAAATATCGACTTCCTGAAAAGCTGGGATGATACGAAAAAGGCTTTCCATGAAGAATTTTACTCATATTTCGTAAGAGGAAAAGAAATTAAAGTAGAAACCTCAACAGAATCTTTATCTCATTTGAGAATTCCAAAAATTGCATTACCAAAATACAATGATTGGGGTGATTTAATTAAATGGAAAGGTCAGGAAAACCTTCCGGGAAGCTTCCCTTACACCGCAGGAATTTATCCATTTAAAAGAACCGGAGAAGATCCGACGAGAATGTTCGCCGGAGAAGGAGGCCCTGAAAGAACCAACAGAAGATTCCACTACGTTTCTGCGGAAATGCCTGCAAAACGTTTGTCTACAGCTTTTGACTCGGTAACTCTTTACGGTCAAGATCCCGCTTTACCACCGGATATTTATGGTAAAATCGGAAATGCGGGAGTTTCTATTGCGACTTTAGATGATGCTAAAAAACTGTATTCAGGTTTTGATTTGGTCAACGCATTGACTTCAGTTTCAATGACCATCAACGGCCCGGCTCCGATGCTATTGGCTTTCTTTATGAATGCAGCAATCGATCAGAATGTAGAAAAATATATTACTGAGAATAAGCTTGAGGCTAAGGTTGAGGAAGTTTTAAAAGCAAAATTTGACGATAAAGGTTTAGCACGACCAAAATATAACGGAGAACTTCCTCCGTCTAATAATGGTTTAGGGCTAAAATTATTAGGAATTACAGGTGACGAAATTATTCCAGCCGATGTTTATGCTGAAATTAAAGCGAAAACGATCGCAACTGTTCGTGGAACGGTTCAGGCCGACATTTTAAAAGAAGACCAGGCTCAAAATACATGTATTTTCTCTACTGAATTTGCTTTGAGATTGATGGGCGACGTTCAGGAATATTTCATCAAGGAGAAAGTAAGAAACTTCTACTCTGTTTCTATTTCAGGATATCACATTGCAGAAGCTGGCGCAAACCCGGTTTCTCAGTTGGCATTTACTTTGGCAAATGGTTTCACGTATGTTGAATATTATTTGTCTAGAGGAATGGACATCAATGATTTTGCACCAAACTTATCATTCTTTTTCTCCAACGGTATCGATCCTGAATATTCAGTAATCGGACGTGTGGCAAGAAGAATTTGGGCAAAAGCCATGAAACTGAAATATGGTGCCGATGAAAGAAGCCAGATGTTGAAATATCACATCCAGACTTCCGGACGCTCGCTTCACGCTCAGGAAATTGATTTCAACGATATCAGAACGACTTTACAGGCGCTTTACGCCATCTATGATAACTGCAATTCATTGCACACCAATGCTTATGACGAAGCGATTACAACTCCGACCGAGCAATCGGTAAGAAGAGCAATGGCGATTCAGTTGATTATCAATAAAGAATTAGGACTAGCGAAAAACGAAAATCCACTTCAGGGTTCATTTATTATTGAAGAATTGACGGATTTAGTTGAGGAAGCTGTATATGCAGAATTCGACAGAATTACAGAAAGAGGCGGTGTTCTTGGAGCAATGGAAACAATGTATCAGCGTTCAAAAATCCAGGAAGAATCGATGCATTACGAATGGCTGAAACACACCGGAGAATACCCAATCATCGGGGTAAATACTTTCTTAGGAAAAGACGGTTCACCAACGGTTCGTCCGGGAGAAGTTATCCGTTCGACTGAGGAAGAAAAACAGTTCCAGATCGAGATGCTTCATAACTTCCAGAAATCTAATCACGATAAATCGGAAGAAGCTCTGAAAACATTGCAACACGCAGCGATCAATCAGCAAAATTTATTTGAAGTGATGATGGATGCCGTGAAATATTGTTCACTTGGGCAGATTACCAATGCTTTGTTTGAAGTAGGCGGTAAGTATAGAAGAAATATGTAAGGATAGTTATGGAAAATTTTGGCCACTTAACTTTTATTCATCCCGGTGTAGGAAAAGGAAAAATATCGTTTATGTTTAAACTCCACGGTAATATGACAACTGTAAATAGAGTCCGAAACATTGTTAGAAATTGGGCGGGTGCATATAATGTTGAAGAAACGATTGACCAAATCGAATTACAATTTTCTGATGGAAGAAAAATCCCCTATAAAACAATTCAAACCAAGAGGGGATTGGCGACAAAAGGTATCACTTGGGAAGAATTATTTGAACGTGGAGGAAAAATTTTTGATTAACTTTATTTAAAATTTTATATAAATCAAACCGCAGAAAATTCTGCGGTTTTTTATTTTCCTATCCAACGGTTTACTTTTTGATTAGAAAAAAATTCAAATCAGAAGTAAACTATATGAAACTAAAATCCCCTGAACCATTCTGGCTCGTAAAAGACGGACTCAAACATTCTTATCCATCACTCCGAGAAGATATCGAAACTGAAATCCTCATTATCGGAGGCGGAATCACAGGTTCTCTTCTCGCCCACCAAATGATTAAAGATGGCTATAAAACCGTTTTGGTAGACCGTCGCGAAATCGGAAACGGAAGTACTAGCGCTACAACTTCTATGCTACAATACGAGATTGATGTCGCACTATTCAAACTGTCCGAGATGATTGGACAAGAAGGTGCGGAAAAAGCATATTGGGCTTGTTACGATTCTATTGATGATCTACAGAAAATAGCTAAGGAAGTAAAGTCTGATTGTGGTTTCAAGAAAAAAAAATCCCTTTATTTCGCAGCTTTGAAAAAAGATGTTCCACTTCTCAAAAAAGAATTCGAAGCAAGAAAAACGGCTAAATTTCCGGTAAAATGGCTTTCGGAAGAAGAGATTAAAAAGCAGTTCAAAATAGAGAACACATTTGGCGGAATCCTTTCCGAACAGGGCGGAAGTATTGATGCGTTTTGCCTGGCTCATGATATTTTACATTACAATTATAAAAAAGGATTACAGATCTTTGATAAAACCGATATTATCAAATTCGATTATAAGAAAAACGGCGTTATGGCAACAACCGACTATGGAAATACTATCAAAGCCAAAAAAGTGATTTTCTGCAACGGCTTCGAAAGTACAGAAATTATCAAAGACAAATTTGTTAACCTGCTTTCTACATATGCGATTGTTGGCGAACAATACGAGAAAGACCATAAGGAACTGAATGACTTATTGGTATGGAACACTGCAAATCCATACATCTATATGCGGACAACCGATGACAACCGAATCCTGATTGGGGGTGAAGATGAAAAATTTGTGAACGCCAAAAAACGAGATTCTCTACTTCACGAAAAGGAAAATAAACTCGTGAAAAAGCTCGACAAATATTTACCCGGAAATAATTTTCGAACCGATTTTGTCTGGGCAGGAACATTTGGCGAAACCAAAGACGGATTACCTTATATTGGTGAACATCCCAACTTTCAAAGCGCTTATTTCGTATTAGGTTTTGGTGGCAACGGGATTACATTTTCAGTGATTGGAATGGCAATGGCTTCCGACTTTCTCAAAGGTAAAAAGCACGAACTGACCAAATATTTCAGGTTCCGAAGATAATTACATGGTATTAATTTTAGATTTCATTTTTTATTCTAATTTTGAAAGAAACTTAAACAAATGAAATCATTATTTACAATTTTGTCTTTGATTCTATTCTCTTCAGCCATTAGTGCACAAAATAAAGAGTTTGACCAAAAATTAGCGGATTCTCTTGGTGCTGACCAATATGGAATGAAACCCTATTACCTCGTGATCCTAAAAAAAGGAAAAGCCGAAATTACCGACAAAGCGAAGAGATCAGAATTGATGAAAGGACATATGAATAACATCAAAAAATTAGCAAAAGACGGTAAACTGATTGTTGCCGGACCAATGCTGGAGGAAAATCAAAATAATTACAGCGGTATTTTCATTCTTGATGCAAAAACAAAAGAAGAAGCAGAAAGTTTGGTCTTGACAGACCCGTCTGTAAAATCAGGAATCTTTGATGTCGACATTTACAAATGGTATGGTTCAGCGGCACTTCCGCTCTATTTGAAATCTCACGATAAAGTAACCAAAGTTCATTTCTAAAAAATGAATACGCACAAAAACCACTACAAAGATAGTGGTTAATTGAAAAAATTTAGTTTCTATGGATTTTGATTTGATTTTTTTCGGTGGCGTTGATAATTTTTGAGATATCATCCGGCGAGAATTTTCCTTTTACATCTACAAAAATACTCTCGTCATTATCATCATTGACAGTAATTATCATTCGCCTGATCAGGTCTTTCGACTGCTGTGCATTGATGCTGATAAGCTGGCCCTGCTGTTTTACAGACATCCATTCTTCGTAGTTATTCTTATTCAGATATTTCTGAAACTCTGCTTTCACAGGCGTTTTGGAACTTTCAACAATCAGGACTTTCACATCGCTGATCTTTTTCACCAGATCAATCACTTCCTGGCTTTCGCCGTCTTCTCTCAAAGCCTGTTTCACGTAGGATTTCGCTAAGAAAGTCGGAACATTGATACTCACAAAAGTTGAGCTGTTCTTGAATCCCGGATTGTCAAAAAAATCGGTGTGAACTTTATTTTGAGAAACCATACACGATTGAAGAAAAAAACCGACAATCGTCAAAATAATAATGTATAAGAATCGTAGCATAATTTTAGTTTTTAGTTGATTGAAGTAATACTAGCGCCTGTGACTTCCTGGGCAGATTTGGTAACCTTAGAAGGATTTCCTCTGTATTGGATGGATGATGCCGAACTTGCGCTTGCTGTCAGACTTTCTGTTGTATTGATTTTCACATTGGCTCCGGAAGAGGCATCTACAACCGCTGATTTGGTAACAAAATCATTTGCCGAGATAGAACTTCCACTGCTTGCGCTGTAAACGCCGGAATCTGCTTTGCCTGCTAATTTGATAGAACTTCCGCTACTTGCTTCCAAAGCCAGAGATTTGGTTTCAAGGTTCATTTTGACATTAACACCGGAAGATACTTCCAAGGCTGTATTGGTAGAGATTTTAAACTCACCCGAAACCTGCGAACCAGATGTACAGCTTGCAGCAAAAGTTGTTTCGTTAACCGGGGTAACTGCTTTGAAAGTGGAGCCGGATTTGGTTACCAATTTTGACAATTTCGGCCCGGAAACAATTACTTTAAGACTATTGAAATTCAGGTTTTTAACGCCTTTGTTTCTCACAAAGATTTTCAAAACACCATTTTCAACTTCTGTGATAACGTATTGCTGCTTTTCAGGTTCTACATTTACAACCACACTTTGTTTTGGACTTTGACTGAATTCTACATCAACCCCCGAAGAAGTTTCTATCCCATTGAAGGCAGGAACATCTCTTACGCTTCCAACATTGGTCTTATCAGATTTGATTGTAGAAACCGGGTTTACAGAAGTTACATTTTTAGTTTCCTGCATCAGATTGTTTACATCTTCCATAGAGATTTTACCGTCCAGCATCATCAGAACAGAACTGTCTTCCGACATAATGTTAAGAATCAGATTGTCCATCACATTGGCTGTGATATCCTTTGCCATAAACTTGATTTTAGCATCACGATTATTCACAGTGACCAACTCTTCGTACTTCATATTTTTAAGAGAATTGGAAATTTCTTTTTCGATTTTTTCTTCATCTATGAAGGGATTTTTTGATGTTTCCGGTTTTTCCAGAATCAGCATTTTCAGTCCATTAACCTTGGTAAGCAAGGGTTGAATTTTACCTAATTCTTCGTCATCGATTTTAAGATTATTCAATAACTTGAACATAGGTTTTGCAATCTTGATAGAGGTCACACCTTCTGTGTCCTGATACTTATCAAAGAGCTTATTGAGTTCTTCTGTTTGCCCGAAAATATTAGTGGACAGAAGAAATAATACGATGAATATTGATATTTTTTTCATAATAATTTTTGGTTGTTGTCTAAGGTCTTATGCAATCGCCATTTCGTTAGTACTATTTCAGAAGATTCGTAGATAGCGACTTCATTTTTGATTAATTAATATTTTAAAAATTAAGAATCCTGTAAAAATCCAATGATTGATTTTGGGCAGATTCTGCCTGATTTATGGTTTGGGTAACGTTACTTGCAAAATAATTAAAAGTATCCTCTGTTATAGCGATGGCTTCCTGTTCGCTGTAGATTGGTTTTCCATTGATGATAACATAATTTGGATTATACTCCGAATCTGAGTTTACTTGATTTTGGGCTTGATTATCAGTTTTAATTGGTTTCGGCTGCTGAGAAGCGAATTGCGCTTTTGGTTGTTGATTTTCCGCTGAATTTTTCTTCTCAATCGTTTGCTTTACTGGATGCATATCTTGTTGAGCTAAAACCGGCTGTTGAGTCTGAGTTTCTTCTACCGGAGCAGCTTTTCGCGCTTCAACTTTCTTAGGCGCTACATTATGATTAGCAATTTGAGGTGCTATGTTCTCAGGATTGTTGAACATCCAAAGTCCTGTGATCCCCATTAAGATTACCAAACTCGCAGCCATCCAATATTGTGTGTAAGATTTCTTTTTTACAATCGGAAGCGCAACTATTTTTGGTTCTTCGGTTTTCTTTAAGAAATCGTCGAAGCTTATATCTAATTTATCCTGTTTCTCTTCATTCAGAAAAGAAAAATAGGGGTTATCACTTTCGTTTTTGAGAAACAGATGTTCTTCTGGCGTCAACTCTTCGCCTTCGAAGAATCTAGATTCCCAATCCTTGTATCTGTCTGTTTTCATATGCATAAAGTTTGTTAATTGATTCTTTCACTTTTTGTCTGGCTCGCATCAGGTTCACGCGGACTGCGTTTTCCTCCATCTCCATAATTTCCGAAATCTCCGAAATCTCATATTCCTCGACATCTTTTAAGTGAATGACCATTTTTTGTTTCTCTGGCAGTTGGTTAATAAATCCCAAAATCTGCTCTCTCATATTATTGGTTTCTATCTGATAAAGTTCTGACTGATGTCTCGTCTGGCTTGCAAACCCGAGTTTCACTTCGTGATGTTTCAGGCGATTCAGACATTCATTTTTTACACTTCGCAGGGCAAAACTTTTCAGATTTTCCACAACCAACAGTTCTTCTTTTTTTTGCCAGAATTTCATCATCAGATCCATTACAACATCTTCGGCTTCATCTGCGCTCATCAAAAACTTTTTCGCAAAACGATACATCTCATCCTTGAGAATATATACCGTTTGTTTAAAAATTTCTTGAGTCATAGATTTCAGTTTAATGTGTAAGTTTCAAAATGTTAGCTTTTGAAACTTACTATTTCTTGGTTGTTTAAAAGTAAGACATTTTGGAATTACAAATTATTACATCAAAAATAAAAAAAGAACCTTAATAATTATTAAAGTTCTGATAATCAATTTATTATTTTATATAATATTTTTAAGTTTTTCTCGTTACTTGTATTTTAATTACAATTTTTTTTATGTTGAACATGTCCCCCCACTTGAGTGGAGCTCTTTTTCTGTTATCGATTGTGCAAAAGTTCTTTAGATTGCTTCATTTTATTTGCAATGACAGAAAAAAGCGGGTAAACTACAGGCGGATAAAGGCACCCAGGTAATTCTATAATTCGCCGTTTCCTGAAGACGCTGTGTCTTTTTCTGCGCCAGCTGGATTCATTGTCTTATTGAATTTTTCCATTTCGAAAGGGAAATTTTCAAACAATCCTGATAATGATAATGCGGAATAGACTCTTTGTGAGTACTTGTTTCCAATGGCGATAATCGTCACTTTTGATTTCAGAAGATGCGCAAAGACCGAATTGGTGCCGTGCCACCAACCATTGTGATAAGTCAGTTTTTCACCGTTATCAAATTCCTTCATTCGGAAACCGAGACCATAATTGTTGATTCCTTTTTTCTCGTTGCTGTACGGTTCGAAGATTTTGTTGGCCAATTCAGGCTTTAGGAAATCTTTTGAAAATAACGCAACTGAAAAATTAAGTAAATCTTTTGGCGTTGTGTAAACGTTTTTGTCGCCATAGATCAAATCAAGATTCCCCAAAGGATATAATCTGAAGCCACTGTAAAATGATTGTGAAGCCGTTGGAATATCTTTCTTCTGGAATATAAAGGTATGATTCATTTTCAAAGGTTTGAAAACAATTTCCTGCATCGCTTCCGGAAAGGGCGTTGCGGTCACTTTTTCTACAATCAACGCCAGTAAAGCAAAGTTGGTGTTGCAATACATAAAACCCGTGTTGGAAAGCCTTGCCAATTCCGGCTTGTATTTAATCAACATCTCCAAAACATCCTGATTGGTTAGGAATTCTTTCTTCAATTCTTCCGGAGCAGGTTTGATGCCTTGGTCAAAATGCTCATATTTTGGAAGTCCGCTTCTCTGTGACAATAAACTGAAAACCGTAATATCTTTATAAGGAAACTTTGGAAAAAACTTAGTCAAATCATCTTCCAATTTCAGTTTTCCACCTTCAACCAGTTTCAAAACAGCCATTGCTGTCATCGTCTTGCTAACCGAGGCTACGTGAAGCGGCGTATTTTCATCAATTGGCATTTGCTTATTTTCTCTGCCAAAACCTCTGTATTTTTCGAAGATAATCTTATCGCCTTTTGCAACAAGAATTCCGCCGCTTAAGTCGCCTTGTTCCCAGACTTTCTGATAATAATTATTGATGAGAGGAAGAATTGTGGATTGGTTTTCTAAAGTAGATTCTGCCGGAGTAAATACTTTGGACAGATCAACATTGCCATAATTAGGAAGTTTGGATTGGTAAATCTCTGCCGTTTCTTCTTTTTCTTTTTTGCAGGAATAAATAGATGCAACTGCTAAACCGACTGTAATTATTTTTCTAAAATTCATTTACCAACTCTTAAGGAAGCGCAATTTAACATAAAATGATTTTTTATAGATCACTGATTTTCTTAAGAATTGTTAAATGTGGAGAAAAATATAAAATTAATTTGCGAAATTATCTACAATCTTATCAACAATCACCTGAGCCAATTTCTCCTTACTCTGATGTGTCCAACCTCCAATATGTGGCGTAATAATCACTTTTTCGGAATCTAATAAATATTTCAGATCCTGATTTTCTGTTTCAAGGTTTTCAAAAGATGACTTTTCGTATTCCAAAACATCCAGACAAGCACCTAAAACTTTACCGGCTTCAATAGCTTGTACTAAGGCTTTAGTTTTTAAATTTTTTCCACGAGCGGTGTTCACAAAATAGAAATTCTTTTCCATTTTAGAAATGAATTCTTCATCAATCAAATAATTAGTTTCATCTGTCAACGGAATATGAAGACTCAGAATATCAGCTCTTTTCTGGAGTTCTTCCAAAGAAACCTGCTTTGCAAATTCATCGGAAAGATCAGGCAAAATATCGTAGAAAATAACTTCAACACCAAAACCCGAAAGTCTTTTCGCCGTGGCTTTTCCCATATTTCCGTAGCCAATGATTCCGAAGGTTTTTCCTAGCAACTCGTCACCTCGGTTTTCTTCTCGTTTCCAGATTCCGTTCTTGACCTCGTTGGAAGCGATAAATAATCGGTTCATCAGAATCAACAACATCCCGACAACATGTTCTGCAACAGAATCGCGGTTTCCCTCCGGCGAATTAATCAATTTAATTCCTAAACTTTCGGCTGTTTCAATATCGATATTTTCCATTCCTGCGCCTACTCTTGCAATGAACTTAAGATGAGAAGCTTTGGTCAAAAAATTCTTATCCAATGGAATTCGGCTCCGGATGATGATTCCTTCGTAATTCCGGATTTTTTCCAAAACTTCATCATAGCTGGAAGTATAATCTGCATCGAAAACAAAACCTTTTCCGGAAAGCTGTTGCTCTATCAATGGATGATTGGTGTCTAATAATAAGATTCGCATTTTGGATTATATGATAATTTATAGTTGATAAGTGATAAAAAAAGAAACGGAAGAAAAATCTTCCGTCGTAATTTATATTTCGATTTCTCCTGCAAACAATTTTTTCAGTTCTACAGAATCTGCCGGTTTCATTCTTCCGGAAAGAATCAGTGATAATTCTTTTCTTCTGAGCGCCGCATCAAAACGTTTTACTTCTTCTTCAGTTTCCGGCTCGATCGCAGGAATTGGAATCGGACGATTGAACTCATCCACAGCAACAAACGTATAAATACCTTCGTTGGTATGGATTTTTGTCTGATTGATTGGGTCGTCCAGCCACACGTCCACATAAATCTCCATTGATGTCGAAAATGCCCTGGAAACCTTGGATTCCAAAACCACAATTCCACCTTCCGGAATCGGATGATTGAAAGAGACATGATTCACAGATGCCGTCACCACTCTTCTTTCGCAATGTCTTGTTGCCGAGATAGAAGCTGCTCTGTCCATTCTTGACAATAGCTCGCCTCCGAAAAGATTTCTTAATGAATTGGTTTCGTTGGGCAAGACAATGTTCGTCATTACCGTAAGGCTATCTATTGGTTTTTTGGATTTTTGCATTCGTTGTCGGTTTTATACTATCTATTTTTATTGAATCTTGTTTGGGAACGACCAAAACTTTTGGTTTTTCAACTGTCTTGATAAGCTGTTTTGCCGGGATGTTTGATGATCTTCCGAATATCAATTCCTGGTCTCCAAAGAGAAATAATGCTGCAGCTCCAATAATAATTATACTTAGAAAAGTCCAAATAACACCTTTATTGAAACTGTAATCTTCTGTGAAACTATTTTTTGACTTTAAAGTTTTGAGATGCTGCAAATCCACTTTTTCAAAACCAAAAACATCGTCATCATTATCTGTTACTTTAACAACCTTGTTTTCTTCGTTTAATTGATATTGACCAAGATTTTCTAGATTAAGAACATTCTCTGTCTGTAATTTTTGAATCCAATTTGCCACTTCGTTTTTCAGGTTCATCTGAACTATAAAAAGGTTTGTATTGGTTTCGTCAGCAATATATTTCGCTAACTGATTGTCGTAACCAGACGGTTCATATTCGAAAGTGACAGTTTCCTTCGGAGGAATAATAATAGAATTTTCTGCATCAATTTTAGCAGATTCTCTGTTAAGCTGGAAAATGCCAAACTCAGGAACTTCTGCCCTATTATGCTTCAGAAGATATTGATATAAAAGATATTCAAAATTCATCGCCACAAAACTACATAATTTTTGATGTTAAAGAAAATATAAAAGGTTGCTTTTTACAGCAACCTTTTGATTTGATATGAATTAATTAAAGTTAGTAAGAAAATTTCACCGCTTCTGAAATAGCATTCCCGGAAATTGTCATCAGATACATTCCTTTTTGAGAAAGATTGAGATCAATCGGGTTTCCATTGGCATTCACTTTCAAGTTTTTTATAACCTTTCCTCCAAAATCATAGACCGTAATATCCAGATTCCCTTTTGCCGAAGTGAATAATTTCCCGGCTGCAACCTGAGATTTGGTTTTACCATTAACATCCGCTACAGCTAAACTTGAAATAGTGGAAGGTATAAAACCGTAACTAGTTCCCAACTTATCAGCTGTCTGATGTCCACCGTTACCTGCAGGAGCTTCTGTAAAAAGAAACCTCAATTCATTCACTTTAGTTCCGGGCGGCAAAACACCTCCTGTATTATTAAAATTATGGGTATTCAGGTTAATTGTTCCCGAATAATTCGTCCCATCCCAGTTAAGTGTTGTTGTAATATTACTCCAGGCATCATTAAATGTTCCGCTTGGTGTTGTATCCCCGGGATTTATAAACAGATAAACACCGATAGGTTGACTAAATGGGTCATAAAATGCCCACCCATTTGCAGAATCATTGTAAGTCATAGTATAAACACCTTCTGATGTTTTTACAATTTTTAAAAGTGCTTGCGCAGAAATCGTCATACCTGCCAATACTGCAAGCATCAGAGAATAGATTTTTTTCATAGATGTAAATTTTTAAGGTCTATATTTGATTTTAATTAATTTTTTGTCAAACAATTAAAATCCTTGTAAATCTAATATTAATTTTAAGTTAACAAGAAAAAATTTACTCCAAGACCTTAAAAATAGCATAACTAATTAATAATCAGGGCGAAAATTTTTATTTAAACTTCAAAGAAACACCAAAAAGGAAGTTAATTCCGGCTTGTGAGAAGTAATACGGTCCACTAAAACCATTGTTGACATACTTCGTATCAGTGAAATTATTTAACAAAAATCTAAGAATGACATCCTGTTTCTGAAAAGGCAGCATGTATGACATATTAAAATCCGGAACGAAATAGGAGTCCAACTGATTGACTTTATCTCCCGAATTATCCAGATATTGTTTTCCGACATATTGTGCGGTAATGCCAAGGTTGAAGTTTTTGAACGGCGAATAAGCCACACTCCCATTAGCAATAATATTAGGTGAAAAAGAAATGTCCGTATTCCCGAAATTCTGAACGCCGTCTTCCGTTTCAGAATAAAAATCTTTGTTTTTGTTATTGCTAAAAGTCGCATTCGCAGAAACCTGCAAATCTTGAGTGACCTTGGCAAGAATCCCTAATTCTAAACCAAGTCTGTAACTTTTTCCGCTATTGGTTCTTATAAATTCCCCAACATTATTGATTTGTCCGTTCAGAACCAGCTGATTTCTGTAATACATATAATAGGCATTGGCCGTTAAAGCTACTCTACCGAATTGCTGTTCCCAACCCGCTTCAAAATCATGCAGTGTTTCTGCTTTTGTTTCCGGGTTTGCAAAAAGATCATCTCTGTTAGGTTCGCGGTGCGCATTAGCATACGACACAAAAACTTTTCCGTTATCTATATTAAAATTAACTCCTGCTTTCGGATTGAAGAATGTCCACTTTTTATCCAGATCGGCGCCTTCACCATCGCCTTGTGTAATGATTTTAGTATTATAATCGATATTTCTTAATTGCAGATCTCCAAAGAATTCGAATTGATTCAATTTATAAATCGCTTTTGCAAATCCTGAAACTTCGTTCTTGACAGAGCGGTTTCTGTAATATTCGAACTCATCTATCTGAGGAATAAAAACGCCTGTTACGTTTCCGAAATGCCTCCCGTAATACTGATTAGCAACCGCTCCCACATTAACACTCAGATTTCCCAAATTCCCATACAAAGTAGAAATAACACCATAAAAATCATTATCCAGCCATTTTTTCCTGATGAAATCCGAAGTTTTGATTTCTGTTCCATTTTCGATGATGTTTGGTAAATTATATTTGGAAAATTTGGCACCTTGTTTATAGTTTTCATACCAGCCTTTTCCTTTGGTGTAATGTGCCGTAGTTTCTAATTTCCATTGATCAGAAAGTTTTTGGTTCCATAATAACTGGTAATGATTTTGTCTGTAATTATCAGTTTCATTGTCATAAAACCCGATAATATTTTCCCAATTTGCATCATAGATTGCTCCGGAATAATTGAACTTCGGGTTAGTTTCCCAAGTTGCTTTATCAATGCCATTCCACGCCTGATACGTTTTTTCTTTTCCTCCAAATGCCAAAAACCTCAACTCCGTATTTTTTTCCTGAAACAAAGCAGAAAAATTATAGGAATGCAGATTGGAAGAAGCTCTGTCAATATAGCCGTCGGAATGGATATTTGTATATCGCCCCATCACAGACAAACGATTTTTCCAGAACTTTCCGGAATTAATTTCCGCAGAATATTTGTAGGTATTGAAAGACCCATAAGAATCATCGGACTTTACAGAAAACTCCTCCGAAGGATCTCTGGAAATCACATTAACACTCGCTCCAAAAGCAGAAACACCATTAGATGAAGTTCCTACACCTCTTTGAATGACAATCTGCGAAGCCGAGCTTGTCAAATCCGGAACATCTACAAAAAAAGTTCCCTGGGATTCTGCATCATTGTAAGGAACGCCATTCATCATGACATTAATACTTGTCCCTGCTGTTCCTCTGATGCGGAATCCTGTATATCCAATTCCGTTTCCTGCGTCAGAAGTTGAAATAACAGACATTTGGTTTTTCAAAAGAATCGGTAAATCCTGACCTAGATTCTTGTCTGCCAAATCTTTTTCGACATTAATGATTGCTTTTGCAACCGGCGTTTTTTTTGTGAATTCGACCGCTGGAATTGATGTAATTTTTGTAGAATCCTGAACAGTCTGCGAAAGATAAAAAGGAGCAGCTAATACTCCTAAAAAAATAAATCCTTTCATTCTCTTAAATTTTTGTTGTTAAAATTTAGTGGAATAAAAGGGGCGATTACGGTTATAAATGATTTTCGATGATTGATAAATGATTTTTTATAACGTTATTATTAATCACTCATCTTTTATCATTCATCATTTATAATGAATGTTTCCCTAAACTCGTTACAAGTTCCAGGTTCATTGGGTATAATCTCAGCTTTTTACAGCACCCCTTAAATTTCTGACTGCGAAATTACAAATTTTTAATTAATACGCGTGATTATTTCTATTAATAAAAAAATATTGGTTTCCATCTTTTGAAACTTCAAAAAGATTAGCAGTCTTCCAACTCAGATTAGTTTTGATATCTTCATAAACAAAAGGAATGACAATCTGATTTTGCTTATCGATCACACCAAATTTATTATCCAAAACCGCCACGATCATTGGATTCTCTTTGTCACCGTCCAAAACATACAGCATCTGATATTGAGGATAAATTTCGAAATCCTTATAGTTTTTGTAATCTGCATTATCCTTACTTACCAAACCATACAAGCCATTCATAACAAAAGCCTTATACTTGGGTGCTTCATAAGGGGAAACACATTTTCCAAGATCTTCTTTTTTATATTCGTAAACACGAGTACCTTTTTTATTAATCCTGTAAGTAGTTTCGTTTTTTTCAACTGTAGCATAATCAGCAGAACCAAATATTCTGATTTTACGGTTTGGAGAATTGAGCAAATTACAATCTTCGGAAAAAAACATTGCAATATGATATTCAGCAGGAATAACTAATTTGCCGGATTGGTTAACATAACCAGCTTTCTGATTGATTGTCTTAGGAATAAGAGAAGGAATTACATCATCCTTCATTTGGGAATATAGGGAAATGATAAAGCCTGTGAAACATAAGCCTAATAATTTTCTCATCGTTGTTTTGTGTGTTTATAAATTTTCAATAATACCATTATAAAAAACAGTATTTCTGAATAGCGAAAATAATAAAACTATTATTAGCAGTACAATAAAAAATGATTTCCTAAAAAATAATTTGGAAAAAATAGTTTTTTCGTAATTTGGATTAAAATATTTATTCAAAAGCAAAAAGACAATAATTGGGATTGCTATTACAAATAATGGATTGAATTTAAAAGCTTCTAAAACCCGAAAATGTAACAATGAATGAAATGCTCTTTGAACACCACAACCTGCACACTCATATCCCGTCATTTCTTTTAATGGACACTTTAAGAAATATGAATTTTTTGAAGGATCAAAGAAAAAATAGATAGAAACCAAAATCAGGAAAAAGACAAAAATGCCTATCTCTTTTTTTCTGATTTTAATTAATTGGCTGATTTTCAAAATAATAAAATTTGCCTATTTCTGATTCTCAAAATAAAAAATTATTATGATAAAAATATAAAAATATAGATAAAAGACATCTAATTTATTTTCAATCTAAATTATTCTATTCTTAGAAAAGCTCAGAATTTCGTAAATTTGGGCGAATTTAATAAGAATTTAGATTCCATTGATAGAATCAGGTTTGTCTACAAAAATTCCGGAAACTATCTCATTACAATACATTTGTTGTTGTAGCATCAATAACTGCAATCACAAATATCTGAATTAAAGAAAGAAAAGAGTTCTAATATTATGAATATTTATCAGGATTATATCCAAGAGATTGAAGAAAGAAAAAACCAAGGGCTTCATCCAAAGCCAATTGATAACGCAGATTTATTAAGCGAGATCATTTCACAAATCAAAGATACAGCTAACGAGCACCGTGCTGATTCTCTTAAATTTTTTATCTATAATACTTTACCGGGTACAACAAGTGCTGCCGGTGTCAAGGCAAAATTCCTAAAAGAAATCATCCTTGGAGAATCTGCGGTTGCAGAAATCACGCCGAGCTTTGCTTTTGAGCTTCTATCTCATATGAAAGGTGGTCCGTCAATCGAAGTATTGCTTGATTTGGCATTAGGTAATAATGAAAACATTGCAAGACAAGCGGCTGAAGTTCTAAAAACCCAGGTTTTCTTATATGATGCTGATACAGCTCGTTTGAAAGAAGCGTACGAATTGGGAAGCAAAATCGCTAAAGATATTTTGGAAAGTTATGCCAAAGCAGAATTTTTCACTAAGCTTCCTGAAGTTCCAGAAGAAATTAAAGTGGTGACTTACATTGCTGCAGAAGGTGATATTTCAACAGATTTATTATCTCCGGGAAATCAGGCACACTCTCGTTCAGACCGTGAATTGCACGGAAAATGTATGATGTCTCCTGCTCAACAGGAAGAAATAAAGGCTTTACAGGCTCAACACCCTGATGCAAGCGTAATGCTGATCGCAGAAAAAGGAACAATGGGAGTTGGCTCATCTCGTATGTCGGGGGTAAACAACGTTGCACTTTGGACAGGTAAACAGGCAAGTCCTTACGTACCTTTCGTAAACATCGCTCCGATTGTTGCAGGAACAAACGGCATTTCTCCGATCTTCTTAACAACAGTTGACGTAACCGGAGGTATCGGAATCGACCTTCAAAACTGGGTGAAGAAAACAGACGAGAACGGACACCCTGTTCGTAATGAAAATGGAGATATTGTTTTGGAAGAAAAATATTCTGTTGCTACGGGAACTGTTCTTACCATCAATACGAAAGAGAAAAAATTATACAACGGAGAAACTGAATTGAAAGATATTTCAAAATCATTTACTCCACAAAAATTAGAATTTATCAGAGCGGGTGGGTCTTATGCCATCGTTTTTGGTAAAAAAATCCAGACGTTTGCTGCTAAAACTTTAGGAATTACTCCTCCAACGGTTTTCGCTCCTTCTAAAGAAATTTCTATTGAAGGACAAGGTTTGACTGCGGTTGAAAAAATCTTCAACAGAAATGCAGTGGGTGTTACTGAAGGTAAATTATTACACGCAGGTTCTGATGTTAGAGTTGAAGTTAATATCGTTGGATCTCAGGATACGACTGGTTTAATGACTGCTCAGGAATTGGAATCGATGGCTGCAACGGTAATTTCTCCCATCGTAGACGGAGCCTATCAGTCGGGATGTCACACAGCTTCAGTTTGGGATAAAAAAGCGCAGGCTAATATTCCTAAATTAATGAAATTTATGAACGATTTCGGAGTGATCACAGCTCGTGACCCGAAAGGTGAATACCACGCAATGACAGACGTTATTCACAAAGTTCTTAACGATATTACGGTTGACGAATGGGCCATCATCATCGGAGGTGACTCTCACACAAGGATGTCTAAAGGGGTTGCTTTCGGAGCTGATTCAGGAACAGTAGCGCTTGCTTTAGCAACAGGTGAAGCTTCAATGCCGATTCCTGAATCTGTAAAAGTGACTTTCAAAGGCGAAATGAAAGAGCATATGGATTTCCGTGATGTGGTTCACGCGACTCAGGCTCAGATGTTGAAACAATTTGACGGAGAAAACGTTTTCCAAGGTAGAATTATTGAGGTTCACATCGGAACTCTTCCGGCTGACCAGGCATTTACTTTCACAGACTGGACTGCAGAGATGAAAGCTAAGGCTTCTATCTGTATTTCTGAAGACGATACTTTGATCCAATCATTGGAAATTGCGAAAAGCAGAATCCAGATTATGATTGACAAAGGAATGGATAACAAAAACCACGTTCTTCAAGGTCTAATTAACAAAGCAAACAAGAGAATCGAGGAAATCAGAACTGGTGACAAACCTGCCTTGACTCCGGATGCTAATGCAAAATATTATGCTGAAGTTGTTGTAGACCTTGACGTAATCGTTGAGCCAATGATTGCTGACCCGGATGTAAACAACGAAGATGTTTCTAAAAGATATACGCACGACACCATCAGAGACCTTACTTTCTACGGAGGTGAGAAAAAAGTTGACCTTGGTTTCGTAGGTTCTTGTATGGTTCACAAAGGTGACTTGAAGATTGTTTCTCAGATGTTGAGAAATCTTGAAAAACAAAATGGTAAAGTAGAATTCCAGGCTCCATTAGTAGTTGCGGCTCCAACTTATAATATCATTGACGAATTAAAGGCTGAAGGTGACTGGGAATTATTAGAGAAATATTCAGGTTTTGAATTCAACGATGCTGCTCCGAAAGGCGAAGCGCGTACTCAATATGAAAATATGATGTACCTTGAGCGTCCTGGCTGTAACCTTTGTATGGGTAACCAGGAAAAAGCCGAAAAAGGAGATACTGTTTTGGCAACTTCTACGCGTCTTTTCCAAGGAAGAGTGGTTGAAGATTCTGAACGTAAAAAAGGAGAATCTTTATTGGCTTCCACTCCTGTTGTTGTTCTTTCTGCAATCATGGGAAGAATTCCTAGCATCGACGAGTACAAAACAGCTGTTGAAGGGATCGATTTGACGACCTTTGTGCCTTCTATTAAAGAATTGGTAACTGTTGGCCATTAATAGATTTTACATTAAAGGCTAAAATGCTTTTTAAATATAAATGGAAGATTTCTTTTTGAAGTCTTCCATTTTTTGTTTAGAATCTTTCTATTTAAGACTATTCAAATTATTTTGATCTATGTTAATATCATCAAATTTATTTTTTCCTTAACTTCATAGTCATAAAATATTACAGTCATTCATCATATTTATCCTTTATTTACGAGTATAGGAATGGAATTTGATGAATTGTATTGGTTTAAAATTTCCTGCTTCTCTATCAAAAAGCGGAATAATAAGAATAAAAAATATCGAAATATGACTTTTGACTTGGATATGATCAAAAAAGTTTATTCTGATTTTGAAAGCAGAGTAAACGAAGCAAGAGCTTTTATGGGAAGACCTCTTACTTATTCAGAAAAAATTCTTTGCGCTCACCTTTTTCCATCTCAGGCAAAAGAAGCATTTAAAAGAGGAGAATCCTATGTAGATTTCGCTCCGGATAGAGTGGCAATGCAGGATGCAACAGCCCAAATGGCTCTTTTACAATTTATGCAGGCTGGAAAGAAAAAAGTCGCTGTTCCTTCAACTGTTCATGCAGATCACCTGATCCAGGCAAGAGTTGGCGCAGCAAAAGATCTGATCGAAGCTGAAAATAAAAATAACGAGGTTTATCAGTTCCTACAATCGGTTTCCAATAAATACGGAATTGGTTTCTGGAAAGCTGGTGCGGGAATCATTCACCAGGTTGTATTGGAAAATTATGCTTTCCCTGGTGGAATGATGATTGGAACCGACTCTCATACTGTAAATGCAGGTGGACTTGGAATGGTCGCCATTGGAGTTGGTGGTGCTGATGCAGTAGACGTGATGGCGGGAATGGCTTGGGAACTTAAATTCCCTAAAATGATCGGTGTTAAACTAACCGGAAGACTTAACGGTTGGACGGCTCCAAAAGATATCATTCTGAAAGTGGCAGGAATTCTTACCGTAAAAGGTGGAACGGGTGCGATTGTAGAATATTTTGGAGAAGGCGCAAATTCATTGTCTTGTACAGGAAAGGGTACGATTTGTAATATGGGTGCGGAAATCGGAGCGACAACTTCTATTTTCGAGTATGACCAAAATATGAGCAAATATCTCCGTTCAACAGACAGAGAAGATTTGGCTGATGCAGCTGATGCAATTGCCCATGTTCTGAAAGCTGATCCGGAAGTTCACGCTGACCCTGAAAAATATTATGATGAAGTTATTGAAATTAATCTAGACACTTTAGAACCATATCTTAACGGCCCTTTCACACCAGACTTGGCAACACCAATTTCGCAGATGAAAGAAATTGCTGAGAAAAACGGATGGCCAACAAAAATCGAAGTTGGGTTGATTGGTTCTTGTACTAACTCTTCTTACGAAGATATCGCAAGAGCCGCTTCTGTCGCTAAGCAAGCCAAAGAAAAAAATCTTGAAGTGAAAGCTGAATATACCATTACTCCTGGTTCAGAGCAAGTAAGATTTACAGTAGAAAGAGATGGCTTCCTGAAAACCTTTGACGAAATTGGCGGTAAAGTTTTTGCTAATGCCTGTGGACCTTGTATCGGACAATGGGCTCGTGAAGGTGCAGAAAAACAAGAAAAAAACACGATCGTTCACTCTTTCAACCGAAACTTCTCTAAAAGAGCGGACGGCAATCCTAATACTTACGCTTTCGTAGGTTCTCCGGAATTAGTGACAGCAATGGCGATTGCGGGGGATTTGAGATTCAATCCGTTGACTGATAAACTGAAAAATAAAGACGGGCAGGAAGTCATGCTTGATGAACCTAGCGGCGATGATCTTCCGAGATTAGGTTTCGATGTTGATGATCCAGGTTATATTGCGCCTGCTGAAGACGGTTCTAATGTTGAAGTCATTGTATCACCAACATCTGACAGATTACAAATTCTGGAAGAATTCCCGGCTTGGGACGGCCTCAATATTACCGGTGCGAGATTACTAATCAAAGCCTACGGAAAATGTACCACAGACCACATTTCTATGGCCGGGCCATGGCTGAAATACAGAGGTCATCTTGATAACATTTCAAACAATATGTTGATTGGAGCTGTGAACGCCTTCAATATGGAAACGAACAAGGTCAAAAATGAACTGGACGGCCAATACAAACCCGTTCCGGATTCTGCAAGACAATATAAAGCTGCCGAAATCCCAACGATTGTTGTAGGTGATGAGAATTATGGTGAAGGTTCATCAAGAGAACACGCGGCAATGGAACCAAGACATCTTGGGGTAAGAGCGGTTTTGGTTAAATCTTTTGCGAGAATCCACGAAACTAACCTTAAGAAGCAAGGAATGTTGGCTTTGACATTTGACAATAAAGAAGACTATGATAAAATCCAGGAAGATGACACGATTAATTTCCTGGATCTGGATCAGTTTGCTCCGGGAAAGCAACTGACCTTGGAATTTGTTCACGCAGATGGTACCAAAGATATTATTAAAACCAACCATACTTATAATGCCGGACAAATTGCCTGGTTCAAAGCTGGTTCTGCTCTTAATCTTATCAAAGCAATGGAAAAAGAAAGTTAAAAACTAAATTTAACAGATGATATAAAAGCCATTTCATTTTTTGAAATGGCTTTTCTTTTTAAGTAACGATGATAATTGATTTGAAATTCAATGATTTATATTCAAACAATATATTGACTAAACTACCTTGCCTTATAGTAAGGGCAGTTTAGATAATATCGAAAAGAAACGTTTTTTTTTAATTCAATCTTAATAGTAATTTCAGGATGCTTATTTTTTAATAAATTTTAAATTTTCCGTACCTTTTACTGATGACATTTTCAGAAAGTAGATGCCTTTTGGTAAGCTTTCCACATTGATCCTATCATTTTCAATTTTGAAATTATCAATCAATTTTCCATTCATATCAAATATTTCTGCTTTAATAATTTTAAGGTTTTCAGGTTTTTGAATCTTGATGAAATCTGTAATGGGATTTGGATAAATTTTAAATGATTTCCTTTTATCATTTTCCGTAGATAGTGTTATCGGTTCACTCAATTTAACATAAATTTTATCGCCAAATTCATTGCAACACTGGCTATTGACAGTAAGACTTTTATAATCCGGATATGAAGATGTTCCAAAACTGGAGTTATAAGATGAACCAACCGGATTAATAGATGCATAACTTCCCGTTGATTCTACAACCGTACCATGTCCAAAATCGTCATACATTACTTTAAAATGACCGTCAACAGGATAATTATACGGTTGACCATCATTATATCCCGGGCCAAGCAAACAACAATCCCAATCGTAAACAGTTGCATAACGATAAAAAATATTAGATCCATCTAAGGCTTGTATTCCTTGGCTGTAAATAAAATAAGAAGCAATAAAAGCTAAAATTGTAAATGTCTTTTTCATGATATGTTATTTTAAAGTTTGAATATTTTTTAATTTTTTATCATAATCGATATGTGCCTTCTGTAAGCCTTTTGCAAAAACCCCACAAATCCCGGATTGTATAGCATACAGTTAAAATCAACCGCAAGCGTTTATTTTTTTACAATTTTTCGGATTTCGATGTTTCCATCTTCAAAAGTAATTTTAAGTAAATACATTCCTTTCGGATATCGTTCTAATGAAATTTTGTTTCTCGGATTGCTATCGTTCATCACCTGTTTCCCCGAAAGATCAAAAAGTGCCAGCGTTTTTATTTTCTCTTTTGAGGAAATTTGAACAAAATCAGATGCCGGATTGGGAAAAATTTGAAGATTCGTTGTTTCAGGCATTTCGGAAACGGACAAATTTGGATCTATTAAATCAATGATTTTCACAACGTTATTTCCGGTGTCCGCCACATAGAGCTTGTTTGCAGAACTATTCAGATATACGCCTTCAGGTTTGAAAAATCCGCTGCCAATCGTGGTAATGTTGTTTCCGTTCATATCCATTCTTTTAATTGCATTATTTCCGGTATCGGCGATGTACATCACATTATGCACATTATCCACCGCTACGCTGCTTGGCTGGTTGAAATTATTACCGATATTTCCCAAAGCAATGCTAGCTCCTGTCGAGAGATTAATTTTGACAATAACATTGGAAGCATAATCTGCCACATAGGCATATCCGCTGGTATCGAAATCAAATCCTTTCGCATCATTCAACACGCCCAAGTAGGTGTAGGTATATCCGAAAGGGAAGTTTAATTTTCGTCCGACGAGATAAGAATAGTTTCTTTGGGTGTAATAGTCAATCTGACCGTATGACTTCATCATATAAGGATTGGCAAGATTAGTAATATAATTGCCATAAGTATTTCCGGAAGTGTTCACAAATTTGATGACATTATCAGTTGCATCTCCGAAGTAGATGTAATCGGCATTGTTGCTGTACGCTATTCCGGCGAGCGTGTTTGTGGTGTTCCAAATGTTGGATATCTGGTAACCTCCGAAATAAGCGTTGTTCGGAACGATTTTCTTTATCGAATTGTATCCTGTAGCTACATCGTGGTCGCTGACGTAGATGTTGTTTCCCGAATCCAGCGTGATGTTTTTCGGCGAATCAAACCGGCTTCCTCTCACAGCGTAAGTATTGTCGGGGTATTTGAAGTTATACACTCTGTATTTGGCATCGGTATCATAAAAGACAAAGCTGGCATTATTCTGTGCTCTTGCTTCTACCGCCATTGGTAAAAACGGTTGTCCGGGATTGTAAACGGGAAGTGACCAATGTGTAATTACGTGTCCGTCAACACTCATAATGACAATATCCGACATACCTCCGATGACCAATCCGAGAAACGGACGAAAATCTACACAACTGATGCTGGTTCCCGAATTATCCGATATGGTATACGTGGAAAAAATGTTGTCTATTTTTACCACATTATTGTAATTGGGAAAAACAAAATAGCTGTTCCCTGCATTGTCAAAGGTAAAATCACTTGCATTCGCTACGTTATAAGGCATATTTACCATACCAACAGTGCCGTCAGACAGGCTGATTCTTCCTATTTTATTGCTAAGAGCTGGTGCGGTGTACCAGAGATAAATCCCCAGGAATTCTAAATTGGTAATGGACGTATTGGGATTTGCAAACAGTGTAGGGTTGCCGCCATTGGTTGTCATTTTAAATATTTTGCCCGAGTTGATTCCCGCAATATAGGCAACGTACAAATTGCCGTCGTTATCCAAAGCTATTGCTCCAGGTTTCCCTTTTCCGGCAGAGATTACGGTGGTTTTGTTGGCGCCGTCAATTTTTATAATGAGCTCATCTGTAGCGTCGCACACATAGATATTTCCGTCCAAATCCTGCGTAATATCGGTAGCATATGTGAAATTATATCCCAAACCTACAGTGGTAATGTTTTGCCCGAAAACCGTCATCGTAAGCAGCCACGAGCCTAAGATGAAGAATCTAAATATAGTTCTGTTTTTCATAGTAGCATCTATTTTAGAGATTTTATGAAGCAAAGTTTGTAATAATACGGACATTGGACAATCATCCAAAAAGATGATTTTTAAAGAACTACGAAAAAATCATCTTTTTGGATGATGTTTTTGCATCGCTTTAATTTTTAAATTTGTTATAAAATAATCCTGTGAAGTCAATTTGTATTTTTTTAACATTGATGATTTCCATAACCCTTTTTTCACAATCTAAAGCGGGCAGAGATCAGCTGCTTGCAAGATTAAAAACCGCCAAGGAAGACAGCAATAAAGTAAATATACTCATTGCGATTGGCAAATCTTATGAAGAAGAAAATAAGACAACTGCCGAAAAATATTATCTGCTAGCCGGAACTCTGGGTAAAAAAATTGGATATACCAACGGGATGCAAGATTTCTACGCATTTTATCTTGATTTGTACGCCCACCAGGGAAAACCCGAATCGGCACTTCCCATCGCAAAAGAAGCAGTAGCGTGGTTTCGGGAAAATAAAGATTCGTTGGGATTAGCAAAAGCTATTATGAATATTGGCACTGTTTATCTGCAAGCCGGCGATTACGAAAACGCAGCCGCAAATTTCGAAAAAGGAAGAGCTTTGTTTGCCAAGTTGGGAAATACTTTTTTTGAAGGGCAGATTTATGACAGAATGCAGCTGCTTGCCACAGATATGCATCAATACAAAAAAGGTGTAGAGTACGGTTTGAAAGCCGTCCGGAAATTGGAAAATCAAAATAGGCCGCAGCCGCTTTCCTATGCTTATCATAATCTTGCTTACAATTATCTGAAGCTCGGTCAGTTCCCTGAAGCCCGCAAAAATTTTGACAAAGCACTCTCGTATGCTGTAAAAAGCAATGAAAAGCCGGTAGAATTAATGGGTACTCTCAACATCGCCTACATCTATTTATTGGAAGGAAATCTTGATAAAGCGAAGTCTTTTGCGGATAAAGGTCTGGATCTCTCGAAACAATTTGGTTCAGAAGAGGGAATGTCCCACGCCTATTGGGGAATCGGAGAAATATATCTGAATAAAAAAGACTATAAAACCGCCGAAAAGTATGGAGACTCTGCAAATGTTTTAATCAAAAAAAATAATTTCAGAGAACAAAAGCTCAGACAGCTCCTGTTTCAATCCAAATTAGCGTATGCAATGCAGAATCCTGAAAAAGGAAATGAATATTCCAAAGATTATGAGGCTTTTCGGGACAGCTTATTAAATGAGAACCTGCAGAAAATAACTACGGATTTTGAAAAAAAATATGAATCCGCACAAAAAGATTCACAAATCAAAGAGCAGGCGGCCAAATTAAAAAACCGAAGCCTGCTCAATTATATTTTTGCAGCAATGGTAGAAGCTATCCTGTTGATTGCATTTTTAATTTACCGGAACTTAAAGCACCGCCACACCATTCAAAAGCAAAAAATCACCGAGCTTGAAACCGAAAAGCAGCTTGCCGCAACAGAAGCAGTTCTCCGGGGCGAGGAGCAGGAACGCTCTCGTCTTGCCAAAGATTTGCACGACGGTTTGGGCGGAATGCTCAGCGGTGTAAAACTATCATTTAGTGCTATGAAAGAAAATCTTATTATGACTTCTGAAAATGCGGAAGCATTTGAAAGAAGCATTCATCAGCTTGATAACAGCATTAGGGAAATGCGGCGTGTCGCCCACAATATGCTCCCCGAAAATTTGCTGAAATACGGATTGGATAATGCTTTGCGGGAATTTTGCACCGAGCTGGGGCGTACCACTTCCCTGGAAACAAGCTATCAGTCTATAGATATGGAACACCAGCCGTTTTCCCAGGAAATTTCCGTTACAGGCTACCGGATTGTTCAGGAACTTGCCAATAATGTACTGAAGCATTCGGGAGCGAAACATCTACTCGTTCAGGCACATTTTTCGGATGAAGAAAAAATGCTGCATATCACCGTTGAAGACGACGGCAAAGGATTTGAAGAAGTAATACTGTCAAGCTCGGAAGGAATCGGCTGGAAAAATATCCGGAACCGAGTACAATTTGTAAGAGGAAAAATCGATTTGAACTCAGGCATCGGAAAAGGAACATCTGTATTAATAGAAATTCCCGTATGATAAATAATATAAGCATTTTTATTGTGGACGACCATTTTATGGTTATCGAAGGTATTCGCTCCATCTTACAGGACGAAGAAAATATCAATTGGCTGGGACATTCTATGAGCGCTTCCTCGTGCATGGATTTTCTGGACAAATACCGTCCGGACGTTATTTTTATGGATATCAGCCTGCCCGATGAAAGCGGAATCGAACTTTGCAAAAAAGTAAAAAAGCAGTACCCGAGAATCAAGATTTTAGGATTAAGCACTTACAATCAGCAGTCCGTTATTCGTGATATGCTTAAAAACGGGGCTTCGGGGTATCTTTTGAAAAATGCTTCCAAAGATGAGCTTACAGATGCTATTGCATCGGTAATGAAAGGGGAAAATTATCTCTGTATGGAAGCTGCAGAATCGCTTCAGAATATTGAAAACACAAATCCTATCATCACAAAGCGGGAAAAAGAAGTTCTCAGCTTAATCTGTAATGGATTCACCAATCCGGAAATTGCCGAAAGGCTTTTCATCAGCCTGCCGACAGCCAATACTCACCGCAAAAGCTTATTACAAAAATTCGGAGCAAAAAATGTCGCCTCTTTGGTGAAAATGGCAGTGGAAGCGAAGGCTTTTCAGTGATTTTTGGAGAATAACTGTAATGAATTCATACTATTAATCCGAATCCTAACCTCAAAAAAATCGTTCTGGATTTTCTATATCGATCGAATTAAAAAAAGATAATAAATATGCAATCGTCAAAACCCACCCAACATGACGGAAAATACCATGGTAAAACAGGTGTGCAGGAACATCATTACAAATCAATAATCCATGGGATTTAAACTATAAGTGGCTTAATTTTACAAAAAAGCCTCACCAAATGGTGAGACTTTTATTTTACGCTTTATTTTCTTCTGTTTGAGGATTTTCTGGTCTGCAGAATTTGGATTCGAATCTCTGTTTCCACATTTCCTTGAACTTTTCCCGTTCTTCTTCGCTACCACAGAATTGGGTTTCGAATTTCTGCTTCCAGCTTTCTTTCATAGCATCTTGCCCGTCAAAGTGATGTCGTCTCCCGAATTTTTTCTTTCCGTTAAATCCCCCGAATAAAATCTTCGATAAAACCAAAATTCCCAAAGACTGCCAATAATTAATTGCTTTTACACCCAGAACATCAGGCAAAAGGATATTCCAAAGCCATTGGAAAAACCAGACAAATAACCCTATCGCTGCAATAATGCAAGGAATAGCTAACCAAAATTTCTTTTTATTTCTGTTCATCTCTTTAATATTAATCGTTCAAATCATCATAAAGACTTTGCAATCTTTTGCGCAGATGTTTTACTGCGTATGATTTTCTACTAATGATTGTTTTTATGTTTTCGCCTTCTTCGTCAGCAATTTCTTGTAGCGTTTTATCTTCCAATTCATTTTGGATATAAACCCGTTTTTGTTTTTCCGGTAGTTCGTCCAAAGCTTTCATCAACTCATTCCAGAACATCTCTTTGAAAACACCGAGTTCCGGATTATTACTATCATCTGCTAAAAGAATATCTTTTACATTCAGTTCGCCGTCTTCATCCTGATAGACAAAGTCTTCCAGAGATTCGCTTTTCTTTTTTCTGTAACTGTCTATGATTTTGTTTCTGGTAACCGAATACAACCAGGCACCAACATTTTCCAACTCGTTCAAGTTAGTCAACCGGCTGGTCTGAAACCAAACTTCCTGCAGAATATCTTCCGCATCTTCTGTCTTTGCCACTTTAGAATTAATAAAGCGCAAGAGTTGGGAGCCGTATTTTTTTACGACTTCCGTAATCGATGCAGATTTTTTTTCGGCCATTTGCTGTAAAGATAGCGACTCCATATGAATATGACGACGCTGATTTTTTTTTACTTTAAAAATTTTTATTTTTTTCTAAAGTATCATTAAAATATTGAATTACACGCAGCCCGGAAATAGCTGCCCAAATAAATTACATCAAAGGCAACCTCATCAACTCGTGTTTTCCAAAGATGATAGAATTGGCAGGAACGTTTCTGGAGATGACACAATTCGCACCAATGATACAGTTATCACCAATTGTTACGCCTTTTAGAATGGTAACATTACTGTAGATTTTAACATTTTTTCCGATGATTATGGGTGCTGTATTGAATTTGGTTTTGTGCCAGATGTATTCTGGTTTTGTATCGAAAGCGTGATCGTGATCATAGAATTTGCAACCTTCAGCAATACAAGTATCATCGCCTAATTCTATTTTATCCAGGCAATTAATAGAGATGTAATGACTCAGATCGACATTGTTTCCGAAAATCAATGTTCCGCCGTTTCTGATCCTAATTGCATTATGATCTCTCCAAATCACATTTTTCCCAATCTCGAATTTTGCATTATCATCCAACTCAAAAGTCGTTGCTTTTCCGATTTTAAGATCCGAATGAAGCCTGACTCCGGAATGCGAATTGAGAATGCTGTAAGAATAGAGTTTCTCAATTTTTGCAATCGTTTTGGGAATAATATTAAGAGCTTTATATATTAGATTAATCATAATTTTGTGCTTTATAATGTTCCGGAATCCACAAAAATTTCCTGTCCTGTGATAGATTTTGATTTTTCACTTGCCAAAAATAAAACTGTTTCTGCAACAGATCGCATATCGGTTTCTTTTTTCAAAGCGGTTCTTTTGAAGATTCTGTTTTTGTGATCCTGAGTGAGTTTAGCATTCATCGCAGTTTCCATATAACCCGGAACAACGATGTTGGAACGGATCCCACGTTCTCCCCATTCTCTGGAAATATTTTTGGAAAAAGACTGTAAAGCGCCTTTGGAAGAAGCATACATTGACAATCCTTTGTAACCTGTGTGCGCACTGATCGAGGAAATATGAATAATGCTTCCGGAAACCCGGTTATAGATCATGTTTCGAATCGCATATTTCGTCAAAAACATCGGCGAATACAGATTGACATCGAACATTGTTTTCAAGTCCTCGTAATTAAGATTCGTTACAATATCGTCATAAGCCATCGCCGCATTGTTGATTAATACGTGAATTGGAATTTGATTTTTGACAAAGTCTTTGAAAACTTCCTGTTTGATTTTTTCCGGATTTGACAAATCGAATGTTTTAAAAAAAAGATTCTCCGGATATTGTTTTTCAAGAGCTTTTAATTCTTCGGATTCTGTTCTGCTAATGCCGTAAACCGTGTGCCCGTTTTCCAGGAACAATTTGCTGATTTCTAAACCCACACCTCTGGAAACTCCCGTTATCAATACATTCATACTATTTTCTTTTTTCCGGTTCTGGTCAATTCTATTTTTTCAACAAAGGTTATCTTTCTCGGAATTTTAAAGTTTTGAATCTTCCCATTCAAGAAAAATCTTACTTCTTCTTCCTTCAATTCGGTATCTGGATGCAATTCGATTTCGCAGCAAATGATATTTCCTAAAACAGCATTTGCTTTCCCGTAAACCCTTACATTTCGGATTTTGGAATGCTGATTCAATTCGTCTTCCACTTCGTAAGGATTCACTTTGTAACCGCCGACATTGATCAGTTCATTCTTCCTGGATGTGAAGCGAAATCTTCTTTGTTCGTCATCAATCCATTCAATCAAATCTCCTGTTGGATAGAAATCATCAACCAAATTAAGTTGCGTGGTTTTTCCAAATAGATCTTTGTGGATATACAATTCGTCATCAACGACTTTTATCCTACCAATATGTTTTTCCTGAACAAAAAATTCATCATTCTGAGAGGAAAACAAAGGTCCTGTTTCTGTTGAACCGTAAACATTGTTGATCCTTGCATTCGGAAACGCTTTTTCGATTTCAGAGATCAGATGAGCATCCGACTTTTCGCCACCAATAGTAATTTTCTTAACCGAATTAAAAGATTCTTCCAACGGCAATAGCAATCTGTAAAAAGTGGGCGTTGACGAAAGATTCGTAATTCTATACTGTTTGATGGAATCAATTATGAAATCTTTTGGCGCTAAAAAAACATTGATTAAAAGATTTTGATTCAATATGGCCTGAAAAAAAACCTGTACACCAGCAACGTGAGTCGGATTAAAAGCAAAACCCCAAACATCATGTTTTCTCTCATCAGAAACATTAATCTTTCTGATCAGATTTTTCAAAGGATGGGTGAATTTTCTTGTAAAACCAGTCGTTCCGGAAGTGAACAATGTAATCTCTGACTGAGAATATCTGATTGAATTGATCAATTCTTCTACCGAGGAAAACTTTTTGGGATTCTCTATTTTGATTAATTGATTGATGTGTAAATCGTTTGTCTGGATCTCTTTTTCAGAGATGTCAGAGTCCATCAAAGCGATATTATTTTCATTAACCAACGCAAAAATCCAGTTGAGAAAAAAAGATTTCAGGTTGGGATAGATGTAACAATCTATATAAGTATTTTCGGAATTGATATGTTGCAGAATTTCTTCGTATGACAAAGAAAAATTCTGATCTATTAAGAAAAACATTGGAGTTTTTCGTAGATTTCATTAACCGTATTTACCAATCCATTTTCGAATATATCGATTCCAAATTCTTCTTCAATCTTTACGGTAAGTTCTGCTAGATCAAAGGAATCGAAATTAAGGTCTTCTCTAAGTTTTTGTTCGGGGCTGATTGCTGCAACAGGCTCTTCGAATTTATTTTTCTTAATAGAATTAATAATCGCTAATAATTTTTCTACCATCTTTTTGTGTTTACAGCGCAAAATTAACAATATTTTCGTGTTATTACAATTAGAATTGGAGAAATTTAGAATATAACAGATGTAAATTATTATTTTTTAATTTTTAGAAAGAATTCGGATTTATAAGTTTCGCCTATCGGAATTTCTTTTCCGGAGTTGAGGAAAACATTTTTCACATCGATTTTCTCTATTTTTTCAAGATTAAGGATAAAAGATTTATGAACTCTGGCAAAGTTTTCAGGTAATTGATTTTCCAGAGATTTTAACGTGTCAAGAACGATATATTCCTGATTTTCAGTTTTGATGTTGACGTAATCTTTGATGCTTTCTATATAAAGGATCTCATTGAAATTGATGCGATGCTGCTGACCGGAAGATTTGACAAAGAAATAAGAATCATTAGAATCCCTATTGACAGCAAAACGTTCCTGGGCTTTCAAAGCGCTTTTTTGGAAACGGTCAAACGAAATCGGTTTCAGAAGATAATCCACAACGTTGTGTTCATAGCCTTCCAAAGCATATTCTGCATAAGCTGTTGTAAGAATATACTTCAGTTTGTTGCCAACGATTTTCATAAAATTAATTCCGGTCAGTTCCGGCATTTGTATATCCAAGAAAATCAAATCGGCTTCTTTTTTCTGAATGTATTCCAAAGCCTCAATCGGATTCTCTGAAGAATAAACCAATTCCAGGAAAGGCATTTTCTCCACATAACTACTTAATAAAGAAACTGCCAGCGGCTCGTCATCGACAACAATACATTTAATTTTATTCATTTCTCAAATCAATTTTCAAATCTACAGAATATTCGGTTTCGGTTTCAATGATATTGAGTTTGTGTTTTTTGGGGTAAAGGATTTCCAGCCTTTTTATTACATTGCCAATTCCAATTCCGGAAAGAGAATCTTTTGATTTCAATTTTTTAAAATTATGAAGGTGAAACTGGAGTTTTTGATTCTCATCAGAAATTTTCAAAGTAAAACCTTTTCCACCAAAATCTCCATGTTTGAAGGCATTTTCAACAAACGGAACCAGCAACATCGGAGAAATATTAAGATTCGGGAAGTTGATTTTTTTATTAATTATTAATAATTCGGGATTTTTAATCCTGAGTTTTTCCAGTTCTATCAGACTTTCAAGATAGCCGACTTCCTTTTCCAAAGAAATAAAATCCTTCTCCAAATCTTTTGTGCTGTAACGCAGCAACTGGCTTAATTCTTCGATCGCAGGAAGGGCTTTTTCTGATTGCTGGTAAACCAAAGAATAGATATTATTAAGTGTATTAAATATAAAATGCGGATTGATCTGGGTTTTCAAAGCCTGAAGTTCCGAGTTCTTTTTTTCTTCTATCAATTGTCTCTTCTCAATTTCTGCTTCGGACATTAATTTAAAAAAACAGAAAACGGTACTTATAAAAATCGTAGTACTGCTGTAATAGATATTATCGTAAAAATAAAATCCAAAACCGGTCCCTTCGGCATAATTCCTTATTCCAAAAAAATAAGGCGAAAAAATCTCTTCTACAAAGTAGCGAATCAACACAAAACAAAAAACACTTAACAGAAAAGCAAGCAATGTCTTAGAAAGATTTTGAATATTAAAGAACTTCGGAATTACAAAAAAATAGTTAACGTAAAAACATATAAAACTTGTAATAGCAAAGGTTATTTTAAAATAATCAACTTTTGTCCCGAATATCAGATAAGGAAATATAAAAGTTCCGAGAATGTATACACACCAATAAAATAGGTGTAGAAATAATAGCTGTTGTTTTTTCATACCCAAATTTAAGCTTCTGAATTTTCTTTAACCAAATCATTTCCGACAAACCTCCTTTTTTCATCGATGAAAAAAGTTTGGTCGGATTAAAATTCTGTAAAATCTAAACACTATTTCATAAAAACATTAGTGAAAATACATTTGCATCAACAAATCAGAATTATGACAACAAAATATCTATTTATCGCCACATTATTTTCCACGCTTACTTTTGCTCAATCTCAGCAAGACAGCCTTAAGCAAATCGAGCAGGTTAATATCCTTGTAAAGAAAAAACTGCTGGAAAGAAAGGCTGACCGGTTAATCTTCAATGTTGATGCGTCCATCGCTTCACAAGGTATGGATGCAGGTGAGACTCTGGCTAATGTCCCAATGCTGAAGGTAGATGAAAATATGGGAACCATTTCAATCATTGGAAAAAGCAATGTCAATGTGATGATCAACGGGAAAATGCTGAATCTCTCTGGAATGGCTCTTCTGAATTACCTGAAATCGATTCGCTCAGAAAATATTTCAAAAATCGAAGTCATCACCACACCGCCGTCAAAATACGAAGCTCAAGGAAACAGTGGACTTATCAATATTATTCTGAAGAAAAACCCGAATCTCGGATTCAGTGGGAATATAAGCACTGGTTTGACACAACGAACTTACTTCAATGGCTACACCAACGGGACACTGAACTACCAAACCGAGAAATTTAGTCTAAGCTTAAAGACCAACTATATCAAAGGTGCAAAACGCTCTAACGAACGCTTTAATATTATTGGACAGTCCCAAAACTACAGCGAATCTACCCGAAAAGATATGTGGGAAGATTTGACACCTAGCTTAAACGCTTCTTATAAAATCAACAAGAACTCAGAAGTTGGGATTGAGTACATTTTTGATAATGGTAAAAACGGAATGAACATACTGAACACCACGAAAAACATCAGCCCGGAATTGGATGAAACTAACTTCATTACCAATACATTCCACAGAGAAAAGTCACCAACACATACTCTTAGCACTTATTATGATTTGAAGTTGGATTCGCTTGGAAAAAAACTGAGTTTAACCGGAAATTTTTACCGCAATGATAATCCAACCGAAGTTAATTTTTCAACCTTGACTTTGCCGCAAAACACCATTCAGGATGTGAAAACATTATCAAAAATAAAACCTCAGATTTTTTCTATTCAGGGTGATTTGGAACTGCCTTTTTCATTCGGGACGATAGAGACTGGTGTGAAATATAATCAGTTCAGGAATTCTGCGGATTTGAAATATCTTACGCTTGAAGATAATCAATATATCATTGATGAAGAAAAAGGAAGTCAGTTTCTGTATAAGGAAGAAAATTATGCCGCCTATGCCAGTTTTGCAAAAACCTTTGGAGAACATTGGGAAACCAAAGCAGGATTGCGTTATGAAAACACGTTGGTGAAAAGTTCTGTCAAAGATTTCACTTACGGACAGTGGTTTCCTTCGGCTTATATATCTTACAAACAGGAAAAAAACGTCTTCAGTTTGTCCTATTCCAGAAGAATCAACCGGCCAAGTATGAGCAATCTGAATCCGTTCCGCTGGTACTCTAATCCAAATTCTTACTCTACGGGAAATCCTTTGCTCACGCCGTCTTACATCAACAATTATGAGTTAGGCTATACTTATAACAACAAATTATCAGCAAGCATCTATTACCTCAGACTGAAAAATGCTTTTGGACAAGTTTCTAGTTTGGACCTGGTGTCGCAAACCGGAACTTACCTTAACTATTACAACAATAGTTTTTATGGCGCCAATCTCTCTTATACTGACAGCTTTTTCAAGTTTTGGGAAACATCATTCTCGATGAATTCGAGTTATCAGACTTCAGAAGTTTTTAATATTGAAGCTGATACGTTTGACGGATATTCGGTAAGTTATTCCTGGAACAATACATTTTTTCTCAATAAAAATAAAACGGTTGCCGTATTCCTCAACTATGAACACCAGTTGCCTTACAGAAACGTGGCATATCATTTCAAAAATTTTATGGAGATGAGTTCGGGAATCAAAATTTCATTAATGGAAAAGCAACTTCAAATCAATGCAACTGTGAACAATATTTTCGCGATGCGTTACAAAGCCGATATCTATTTTCGTGACAGCCAGCAAAGCTTCAATAATTATTGGGATGGACGCGCTTTCCGACTTAGTGTGAATTACACATTTGGGAACAAGAAAAAACAAATCCAGAAAAAGGCCATCAATTTTGAAGAAAAAGATAGAGCTCAGTAATCTATTGATGTAACAAATCGGGCTTTCGGGAGTCTAATAAGTTACAAACTAAACTATGAAGTTAAAATCTATTCTTCCAATCTCTGCATTATTTCTAAGTCAAATCTACTTTGCTCAAGAAACACCAAAAAAAGAAACCGGCAACAAAGAAAAAGAAATAGAAGCGGTAAACATTACTAAAACTAAAAAAGCCGTTGAACAAAAAGCGGACAGAACCATCTATGATTTTTCCGAGCAACCACATCTTAACTCCGGAAATACATTAGAAGGTTTACAAAAAATCCCTGGATTGGTAGTTTCCGAGATGGCGGGAATGATTTATCAGGGAAAATCGCTGGACGTTTATATGGACGGTCGTCCGCTGAATATCTACAGTTCGCAACTAACAGCTTATCTGGAAGGACTTCCGGCAAACAGCATCGAGAGAATCGAAATCATTACACAACCTGGAGCAGAATTTCCTGCAACTTCTGGTGGCGCGATTATCAATATTATCACAAGCAGAAATGCAAAATCGTATTTGTCTGCAACTTATGCCGGAGGTTATCGTTTCAGTAATTATGAGCATTACAGAAGTAAGTTCAATAATAGTTTAACGCTCAACTCAAAAAATAAATGGTTTGGATGGCAGCTGAATGTCGGACAAAATTATAATGAAAGCGAAACAAAATCCACGATTGACGAAATCTCTCGACTTTACAATGATAACGTCAACAGAAATCAATATTTGCGAAGCGCCTTCACATTTGATATCGGGCAAGACCGACTGCTTTTGAATTACAATCTATCGCTGGGTTCTTCGGATCGTTATGTGGATGGTTATTCTCTGTACAAAGGAAAAGAATCTATTGATAAGGACAAAATTGATCAAAGCAATACGAGAAATGAAGTGACGGCGACGTATCAGAAAAAATTTGACGATAAGAACAAAAAACTGGAATTCAAAGGTTCTTATACTAACTTCATTAATGATTTTGCGCAAGCAAGTCTAATTATAAAACCAGATCCAAATGCTTCAGAAAATGGTTCTAATCAGAATGTTTACAATTTCAGAATCGATTATGCACAACCAATTCAAATTTTGGATGAAGGAAAATTAAGTTTAGGTGCTTATTATGACCAATTAGAATTTTCTGCAGATCTTTTTGGAATAGAAAATCTGGATTATAAAAGTAAAACTACAGCATTTTATTCCGAAGCGAGTGCAACTAAAGGGAAAATGGATTTTGTTTTAGGTCTTCGTGGAGAGTATTACAACATTAATGGGACAAGCTTAGATTTTGAAACTGGGACTTATGATAAATTAAGATCATTTGAAAAATTCAAAGTATTTCCGAATGCGAGTATCCAGTACAATATCATTCCGAAAATCGCTTTCTTTAATGTCAATTACAACAAGAAAATCACTTTGCCTAATGTTGCTAACCTGAATCCAAACAACACCAGATACGGAGGCAATAACATCAATTTCTCAGGAAATCCCAATCTACAGCCAACGATTTTTGATAATTTCGAGATCAAGTTAAGCGCTTTGAATTACGCATTCATAGGATATAATTTCACGAATACAAAGAATCAGGTTGTTCAAATTGTAAAAAGAGAAGGTGATGCTATCTCTCAAACCAGCGACAATCTTGACCGTTTGAAAACGCATAATTTCAATATTGGATTCCCAATTCCTTTGGCCATTTTCAATACGCCGTTCAAAGACATTATGAAAATGGATATGAATCCTGACCAAGTGAGTTTTATTTTCCTCTATGGTTCTTACCAGTTGCAGCAAATGGACCAGATTATCAATCCGAAAGGCTACTGGACATATAATGTTTCCGGACAGTTTATTTTGCCATACAAAGTTAAATTCAATGCCAATTACACGTATCTTACCAAAGGAAATGAGTTCTTTTATTATCCAAACAAATCATTCTACAACACATTGAATTTATCACTGTCAAAGAAATTCAATAAAGACAGAATGACGTTAACCTTGTTTGCAAATGATGTTTTCAATACCAACGAAACGAACCTGAGAACAACTAACGCACTTCCAAACGTGTACATCAGAAATAAAAATGATACGAGAAACTTTGGACTTTCTTTCAATTATAAAATCCCGACGAAAAATAAGTTGGCGAAAGAATCTCCAAACCTGCTTAATCAGGAGAAAAAAGAAGAAACGTCCACTTTATAAAAACTAAAAAAACCGAAAGATTCCTTTCGGTTTTTTTATTAATTTATTCTTCACAAGCTTTCCAGACTGCATCGTTTTGCGGAACAGGAGCGATTATAATAACATTTTCTTTTGTCACTGGATGTACAAATTCCAATTTCCTGGCGTGAAGAGAAATTCCTCCATCAGAATTGGAACGAGGCGCGCCGTATTTCAAATCACCTTTGATTGGAATCCCAATTTTTGAAAGCTGAGCACGAATCTGATGATGTCTTCCTGTTTCCAAATCGACTTCCAATAGAAGATAATTGTCTAAGGTCTTGATCAAATTGTAGGTAAGTATCGATTCTTTTGCGCCTTCAGTTGCTTTGGGATAGACAATCGCCTTATTATTTTTCTCATTTTTCTTGAGATAATGAACCAATCTCTGCGACTGTGGAATCATTTCTTTTCCAACAACTGCCCAATATGTTTTTTTAACTTCACGATTCTTTACCATCTGAGTCAATCGGGAAAGCGCTTTGGAAGTTTTTGCATAGATAACCAAGCCCGAAGTTGGTCTGTCAATCCTGTGAACCAAACCAAGAAAAACATTACCTGGTTTTTTATCTCTTTTCTTGATGAAATCTTTAATCAGTTCCAGCAAAGACAAGTCACCGGTTTTGTCGCCCTGAACAAGTTGTCCGGCTTTTTTGTTGATGACAAGCATATGATTGTCTTCGTAAACGATTTGAGAATCGTCAAAATATTGACTCATTTTATTTACTAAATAATTACAGTAAGTGTTGCAGCTTTTTCCAGGTTTCTGGGTCATAAAGACCTTGACTTTTCAGATAATCTGCAATTTCTCTCAAGTCACTAATCAACTCAATGGAAACCGGAATTTCCTTTAATTTATTATGGGAAATTATTTCCTGCATCTCTTTCAGTTTTTTCAACAGCTTTTCCATTTGATTGAATTTTTCTTGTCTAGCCGCCAAAGTATCAATTGTAAAGTTTTCTATTCTTTCAACCAAATCATCCAATTCCTGCAAATCCTGCACGGCTTCGAAATCGTCATTTTCGATAGCCAGTTTCTGCATATAACTTTTATATTCGAGAATCAGAGCCGGCGCTTCAGTAATGGGACAATCGGCAATCCATTCTTCGAATTCTAGCTCATCGTTATCCAGAAAACGTTGTATTTCTTCTTGGTAATTCATCAAAATTGTGTTTTAAAATTTCCTATTAAAATTAATAAAAAATTTTAAACTATCGATGTTGTTGCAGAAGCCACTTCGGTATTTCGTCCACAAGTTCTGCCGAAAGGATATTGTTATGATATTTGTCTTTATATTCCCAAAGAAAAACTTGACCTTTAGATTTCATTTCATCAAAAAATTTGAAATTGCTTTGAGGAAAATTATCCGTGTCTAAACTTCCGTGAACAATCCAAATCGGCATTGTGAGAAATTCATCTATTTTATCAAATTGAGAAATTCCGGAAACATTAATTGCAGCGGCAAATAAGTCAGGTCTTTTGGAAATCGCATTGGAAGTCGTCGCGCCTCCCATAGAAAATCCCATGACATAGATTCTGTTACGGTCAATATTTTCATTAATGACTAAAGAATCAATGGACTTCAAAACCAAATCCAAATACTCATTAGACTCAGAAACTTTAACATTTCTACTTTCATCGAGATGATAATTGGAGGAACGAATTGGGAATTGTGGTGCTAAAACATAAACCGGATATTGTTTTCTATTTTCTGGCAACAGCCACATTTTGGACAAAACGCCCATTTGAGAAGTATTATTCGTACCAATTGCACCAGAACCGTGAAATACCAAAACCAACGGATACTTCTTATTTTGTTCAACTTTTTTTGGTTTTAGAAAACGATAATTCACAACTACTTTTCCGTTATCAAATTTTCCGGGTTTGAAATCAGAATAATCTAAGCTTTTGATGTATTTGATTCTGGCCAAAGATTGTAAAGAGTCGGCTTTATCAAGAATTTCAGTCTTTGTTCCATATTTCATTTTCTGCGAAGTGCATGAAAATAAAAATAAAACAGAAAATAGAATTGTAAAAATTTTAGAAATCATTCTTTATTATTTTAACCACAAAAGTCACAAAAGAAATATTCATCAAATCTTTTGTGACTTTTGTGGTTTATTCTTAAAGTTTAATAACTTTCCTTGTCATTTGGAAAATCAGAACTTTTCACATCTTTTACATACTGAGAAACTGCTCCTGTAATTTCAGAGTACAAATCCAAATACCTTCTTAAGAATTTTGGAGAAAAACCTTGATTCATCCCAACCATATCGTGATAAACCAAAACCTGACCATCGCAATCTGGTCCGGCTCCGATTCCGATAGTCGGGATAGAAATGCTTTCCGATGCTTTTTTAGCAAGCGTTGCAGGAATTTTTTCCAAAACAACAGCAAAACATCCTAATTCTTCCAACAATTTGCAGTCAGAAATCAATTTTTCAGCTTCCGCTTCTTCCTTTGCTCTTACTTTATAAGTCCCGAATTGATAGATACTTTGTGGTGTCAAACCAAGATGTCCGCAAACAGGGATTCCTGCGTTCACTATTTTTCTGATGGAATCTTCAATTTCTTTTCCACCTTCGATTTTGATGGCGTGTGCGCCACCTTCTTTCATCATTCTCACTGCAGAATCCAAGGCCTTTTCAGGATTACTTTGATACGTTCCGAAAGGCAAATCTGCCACAACCAAAGCTCTTTCTACACCACGAACAACGCATTGTGTATGATAAATCATTTGGTCAAGTGTAATTGGCAAAGTCGTTTCGTGGCCAGCCATAACGTTTGCCGCAGAATCTCCAATTAATATAGAATCCACACCGCCTGCGTCCACCATTTTCGCTGTTGTAAAATCATAAGCCGTCAGCATTGTAATCTTTTCCTTATCGAATTTCATTTTTCGTAAGGTTTCAGTCGTGATTTTTTTAATTTCAGAATGTACAGACATAGGAATTATAAGTGATAAATTATTAATGATAATTGATCATTAATAACGATTGATATTGTAGAATTGATCAGTTTATGAAAACGATGGAATGAAAATCACTTATCATCTATACAACGACGTGACCAAGCTTGATTAATTTTTCTCTGTTTAGGATTTTGATGTTTCTTCCTTCAACCACAATCAAGTCATCTTGTTTGAATTCGGAAATCAATCGGATGGCACTTTCGGTCGCAGTTCCAATCAGGTTGGCGATTTCTTCTCTGGTTAAAGAGATTTTGATGAAACCTTCCGGGTCAGTTCCCAGTTTTTGTTCTAACAAAATTAAAATTTCCGCCAATCTTTCTCTCACTGTTTTTTGAGCAAGGAAAGTGACTGTGTTTGCAGATTCGCCCAATTCATAAGCAATTTTCTGAAGCATTGCGTAAGATAATTTTGGATCAACTTCTAACAGCTTCAAGAAAATATCAGACGGTAAAAACTGAACTTTCATTGGTGTCATTGCTTCCGCTTTGGCCTGGAAATTTTCTCCGCAAAGCAAAGAACGGTAGCCTATCAAATCGTTTTCTTTACAGAATCTCAGAATCTGGTCTTTACCATAAACGCCTGATTTTGACAATTTTGCAGTTCCTTTTTCGATAAAATAAACACCTTTTGGCGATTCGCCGTCTTCGAAAACGACATCACCTTTAGAAAATTCAAGAACTTTGAGTGCATTGCTGTAAACTTCAAAATCTTCCGGAGTAAGACTTTCACGCAAAGATTCTTTGTTAAATGCTTTTGAGAAGTTTTCTTCTATAACCAATTGTTGTTCAAGAGACATACCTATGACATTTGTCAGCAAAAATAAGACTTTTTAACACTACATACCAAGATTTTTGACGTAATTTTGCAATCCAAATATCTGAGTATTTTTTAATGGCAGAACAATGCTTTCACTGCGGTCAGAAAATCGACAAGGAAAGACTTCTTTTCGATGAGAAAATCTTTTGCTGCAACGGTTGTCAATCGGTTTACGAAATCCTGAACGTTCACAATCTCGACAATTTTTACAATATCAATAAAAATTCCGGAATCCGGCCAAGCAATGAGAACAATGCTCAGTTTGATTACCTTGACTCGCCCGAAATTTTCACCAGAGTTGTCGATTTTTCCGAAGGCGGAACAACGCTGGTAACTTTCAAAATTCCTGTAATCCATTGCTCTTCCTGTATCTGGTTATTGGAAAGCCTTCACACCATCAATAACAAAATCAAATATTCTCAGGTTAATTTCACAAGAAAGACAGTTCAGATCTCTTTCAAAGAAGACGAAATAAAACTGAGTGAAGTTGCAAAATTCTTGACCAACCTTGGGTATAAACCTGTTATCAACCTGGAAACAGCTGAAAAAAAACAGGATAAACTCGATAAAAGCTTATTAATCAAATTAGCCGTTGCAGGGTTTGCTTTCGGAAACGGTATGTTTTTTAGTTTCCCGGAATATGTTTCGGGTAACGATGTCTGGTTCCATTCTTTCAAACATTTATTCAGGGTTATTTTATTTTTACTGGCAACTGCTGTGGTATTTTACTCTGCTTCAGATTATTATAAATCAGCTTGGTATGGATTAAAAAATAAAATCATCAACATCGATGTTCCGATTGTTCTGGGAATCTTCGTGCTTTACGGAAGAAGCATCTATGAAGCTGTAACAGATTATGGACCAGGTTACTTCGATACACTTTGCGGATTATTGTTCTTTATGTTGCTTGGAAAAACGTTCCAGAAAAGAACCTACAACTCATTATCTTACGACAGAGATTACAAATCTTTCTATCCTATTGCCGTTACCAAAGTGGATTTTGATGGAAAACAGGAAAATATTTTGTTATCCGATTTGGCTGTTGGCGACAGAATTATGGTTAGAAATCAGGAAATCATCCCAGTCGATTCAATTCTGATTAAAGGTGAAGGAAACATTGACAACAGTTTTATTACTGGAGAATCTGCACACATTTCTAAAAAACCTGGTGACAAAATTTTTGCCGGAGGAAAACAATCAGGCTCGGTTTTAGAATTGGAAGTCATTAAAAGTGTTGACCAAAGTTACCTTACTCAGCTTTGGAATAAAGAAGCGTTCAAGAAGTTCGAAACTGGTCTTGACACAATGACCAACACAATTAGTAAATATTTCACTTTCATCATTTTAGGAATCACTCTGGTTGCCGGAATCTATTGGTCAACTATTGATTTGGAAAAGATGTTTCAAGTGATTTCCGCAATTTTGATTGTAGCTTGTCCATGTGCATTAGCATTGTCTGCACCTTTTACTTTTGGTCATACTATGAGAATCCTGGGTCGAAATAAATTCTATGTGAAAGATACATTAACCATAGAAAGATTGGCTAAAGTTGACACATTAGTTTTTGACAAAACTGGAACAATTACTGAAAATAAGAAAACGAATATCAATTTCATCGGAACTGAAATTGAAGAATTTGATTTGAAAAATATTAAATCCTTACTTAAAAATTCTAATCATCCACTTTCCAAATCGCTTTATGACTTCCTGAAAGTGAATGATGACTATTTTGAAATTGAAGATTTTGAGGAAATTTCCGGAAAAGGTTATCAGGGAAAAGTAAGAGGAATTATTTACAAAATCGGTTCTGCAAGTTTCACAGGACAGGAATCTCAGAATCTTGAAACCGCAGTTTATATCAGCAAAAATGGAGAATTTATTGGAAAATTCATCTTCAAAAATGAATACCGAAATCATTTGTCTCAACTTTTCAAAAATCTAAAAAATTACCGAATCAATATTCTGAGTGGCGACAACTCTTCCGAGAAGCCTATCCTGGAAAAACTGATTCCATCAATTTCTGAAATGAAATTCAATCAAAATCCTGAAAACAAACTGGATTTCATCAAAGCGTTACAAGATAAAGGAGAAAAAGTAGCCATGCTTGGTGACGGATTGAACGATGCGGGCGCTCTGAAACAGAGTAATGTCGGGATTGCTATTGCAGATGACAGCAACTCTTTCACCCCTTCTTCCGATGTGATTATGAACGGCGAAAAAATCCCGGAACTGGATAAATTCCTGAAGCTATCAAAAGATGCCATCAAAATTGTAAAATTCACATTCATAATCAGTTTATGTTATAATGTTGTCGGAGTTGGGTTTGCTGTTTCCGGCCATATGCATCCACTTTTCGCAGCCATTTTTATGCCTCTGAGTTCTGTAACGGTTGTAACATTCACAACACTTTCTACATGGATCAGAAGTTCAAAATATTTTAAAATAAGTATTTAGAAGCCTCTTATTTAGAGCGATTATAAATTATCCATATTTTGTCCATTCTGACCAAAGTCAGTAATTTTCACTAAATTTGACGACCGTTTTTGCTTTAAATTTGTGAGCTGATATGGAGATTCTCTACTTAATGATTATCTGCAGCGTTTCTTTAGCTGTTATATTCCTGATTATCTTTATAATCGGCGCAAAAAAGGGGCAGTTCGAGGACGATGAATCACCTGCTGTAAGAATTTTATTTGAGGACGAGGTGAAATCAGAAGAGGAGAAAAAAGACACTCCGGAACAAAACAAAAAAGAATAATTGCTATTTGTAGATATGGAAACACAAAAATTTAGTTATGACAACGGGATTGTTCGCGCCTTTCTTATTGCGACAGTCGTTTTCGGTTTAGTAGGTTTTTTATTGGGACTTACGGCTGCGTTGTTGCTATTTTATCCTGAATTACCCGAATTTTTCTTGGGAACAGATGACCCGACAATCAGAACGCTTAGAAGTGAAGGATTACAAGGCCTTGTTAACTCTCAGGGAGCGTTTGGATTTGGCCGTATAAGAATGATGCACACTAGTATGGTGATTTTTGCATTTGTCGGAAACAGCTTTTTCTCAGGATTTTACTACTCAATCCAAAGATTATTGAAGACAAGAATGTGGAGTGATACGCTGTCTTGGATTCATTTTTGGGGATGGCAATTAGTACTTGTAAGCACGATTATCACTTTCTTTATGGGGCTTAACACCTCTAAAGAATACGCAGAACACGAGTGGCCGATCGATATTTTGATTACCTTAGTTTGGGTTCTGTTTGGTCTTAATATGTTTGCCACTGTAGCGATCCGAAGAGTGAGACATTTGTATGTGGCAATCTGGTTCTACATCGGGACTTGGGTTGCGGTTGCAATGCTCCATATATTCAACAACCTTGAGGTTCCATTATCGTTTACAACCTGGAAATCATATTCGGCTTATGCCGGTGTTAAAGATGCTTTAGTGCAATGGTGGTACGGTCATAATGCCGTGGCATTCTTCCTGACGACTCCGGTTCTTGGGATGATGTACTACTTCGTACCAAAAGCTGCTGACAGACCAGTTTTCTCATACAAATTATCAATTATCCACTTCTGGTCATTAATCTTTGTTTATATCTGGGCAGGACCTCACCATTTACAATACACGGCACTACCGGCATGGGCACAAGCAGTAGGAACAGGTTTCTCTATTATGCTGATCGCACCATCTTGGGGAGGTATGCTGAACGGACTTCTTACACTGAGAGGAGCTTGGGATAAAGTAAGAGAAAATCCGGTGCTTAAATTCTTCGTAGTCGCTGTAACTTGTTATGGTATGGCAACTTTCGAAGGACCGCTTTTAGCAACTAAAACTGTAAATAAAGTTGGTCACTTTACGGACTGGGTGATTGGTCACGTACACTTAGGTGCACTTGGATGGAACGGATTCATGGCATTTGGTGTCATTTATTATCTCGTTCCAATTTTATGGAGAACCAAATTGTGGTCTGTGAAATTAGCTAACTGGCATTTCTGGTTAGGAACTTTCGGGATTATTTTCTACGCGGTTCCATTGTATATCTCAGGATTCACACAAGGGTTGATGTGGAAACAGTTCAATCCGGACGGGACTTTGGTTTATAAAAACTGGTTGGATACTGTAACGGCAATTCTTCCTTATTTCAAAATGAGATTTGTTGGAGGATTCTTATATTTCTCCGGAGCCATATTAATGGTGGTTAATTTGGTTGCTACGGCAAGAAAAGGTTCTTTCCAAAAAGAAGTTCCTGCGGAAGCACCAGCTTTGGCCAATGTAAAAAAAGGAAGAAAAGAAGGCGAAACTTTCCACCTTTGGTTAGAAAGAACACCGCTTTACTTATCCATATTATCTTTCATTGTATTAGCAATTGGTGGCGCTTTGGAGATCCTTCCTACGATCTTTGTAAAAGACAACGTTCCTACGATTTCTGCGGTTAAGCCTTATTCTCCATTGGAATTGGAAGGTAGAGATATCTATATAAGAGAAGGATGTAACGCTTGTCACTCACAGATGATCCGTCCTTTCCGTGATGAGGTGGTAAGATTCAATGGGAAAAACGGACAATACTCTAAAGCAGGAGAATTCATCTATGACAGACCTTTCCTTTGGGGATCTAAGAGAACAGGGCCGGATTTGCAAAGAGAAGGCGGTGTAAGACCGGATTCTTGGCACTTCAAACATATGTACAATCCAAGATCGACATCTGCAGGTTCCATTATGCCTAGATATCCCTGGTTAATCGAGAATACTCTTGACAGAAGCAAAACAAAAGCTAAGTTGGAACTGATGAAAAATACTTTCGATGTTCCTTATACAACAGCACAGATTGATACGATGGACAATTGGATGAATCACCAAGCTAATGCTATTGTTAAGAATGTATTTGCGGAAGCTGATGATGTTAAAAAATCTTTTGCAGAAGCCAAGGCTAATAAGACAAAAGCCGGTGAGCAATTTGTACCGCTTGAAAAGAGAGAGATTGTGGCCTTGATATCTTACCTGCAAAGGCTGGGAACCGATATCAAAACAACAGAAATAAAAACTGCTAGTAATTAAAATTAAATAAAATGATTCCGCAAAGTTTTAAAGACATCGTCTCCAATGTGGAAAACGCAGGTTTTTTCCAAACTTTAGCAATGATCATCTTCATTCTGTTTTTTCTGGTTGTGGTTTATATTGTAATCAACAGACCGAAAAAGTATTACAACGAAGAAGAGAATGCACCGCTGGAAAAAGACGATGACGAAGATCAAACTTTGTAACTTATAAAGAAATTAATCATGAAAAGAAGAACACCTGTTTATATTAATATTTTAATCGTTTTAGGATTATTACTTGTCGTTTTTTATATGTTCTCACAAACATCAGACTTTCTGACATCCAGATATTTCTTGGGAACAGCTTTGATCAGCATCATTGTAGTTTTCATTCAGAATGCAATTGGTGATTTGATTGAGAATGAAAAATTCAAAAAATTAACGGACACCGAAAAAGCAAAATATCTGACCGAGAAAAAAGTGCCTTATTTCCAATACCTATGGAACGGAGCATTCAAAAGCCAGTCTGAAAAAGAAGAAAAAGATATCCTTATCGACCATGGATTCGACGGAATTATGGAGCTTGACAATCAGCTTCCAAAATGGTGGTTAGGCCTTTTCTACTTTGGAGTTGCATATTGTATTTTATATGTATCATCATATTTCCTGACAGATTTCGCACATCCTTACAAAGAATACGAGCAAGAATACAGAGAGCAAACCGCTGCTATCAATGATTATATGGCAACAGTAACTCAACCAACACTTGAAACGGCTGTTTTTTCTGAAGATAATGTGGAAGCTGGTAAAGCCGTATTCGAAACTAACTGCGTTTCTTGTCACGGTGAAGGCGGAAAAGGAGGAATCGGACCTAACTTAACAGATAATTTCTGGATCAATCAGCCGGAGAAAACATTATTCAAGAATGTATTCTACATGGTTGAAAACGGAAGTAAAAATAACCCTACAATGCAGGCTTGGGGTAAGAATGGCGTTGTGAATGGTTTTGAAATGCAGGCTGTAGCAGCTTACGTCTATCATATCAATCAGGAACAGGCTCCTATCACACCTGCACAAGGTGGTGCTGCTCCTCAGGGAACTGAGGCACACTGGGAAAAATCTAATTAATACATACAAAGAGATTGTCAAAGGATATCGTTCTATTTAGGAATGATATTTGAAAAAAGAATTATAACTAATTCATTTTTCGGACAATCTCTTTTTTTATCTAAATAACATGAGTACTACAGAAAAAAAATACAACGAAGCCGAAAGCTGGGTAGTAGAAGCTGAGACATTCAGAGACTCTGTTGGTACAATGGATAATACCGGAAAGAGAAGATGGGTTTATCCAAGAAAACCTAAGGGGAAATATACCAATTACAGAGTTCTCGTAAGCATCTTCTTATTAATAGTCTATTTTACATTGCCATTCCTTAAGTTCAACGGGAATCCGCTATTGATGTTCAATATCATAGACCGTCAGTTTTTCATATTCGGTCAGCCTTTTTATCCTCAGGATTTTTTCATTCTGGCGTTAGGGGCAATTACTTCATTAATATTCATTATTCTTTTTACGGTTGCCTTCGGGAGGATCTTTTGTGGATGGATTTGTCCGCAAACGATCTTTTTAGAAATGATTTTCCGCAAGATAGAATATGCAATAGAAGGCGACAGAAACAAGCAGATCAAGCTGGACAATCAACCCTGGAATTCTGAGAAAATCTGGAAAAGAGCATTAAAATGGTCAATTTTCATTCTGATTTCAGTCATTATCACTCATATTATGTTCATGTACATTGTGGGTTATGAGGAAGTCTTCAGAATCATGCAACAGGGGCCGTTTGAAAAACCTACCAATTTTTTGGTCATGATTCTTTTTACTGCTGCATTTTATTTTGTGTTTGCATGGTTCAGAGAACAGGTTTGTACAATGGTTTGTCCATACGGAAGATTACAAGGCGTTTTGATCGATAAAGAAACCATCAACGTTTTCTACGATTATAAAAGAGGAGAAAACCGTTCCAAATGGAAAAAAGGAGAAGACAGACGAGCTGTAGGAAAAGGTGATTGTATAGATTGCAAACAATGTGTTGTGGTTTGTCCTACCGGGATCGATATCAGAGACGGATTACAAATGGAATGTGTCAACTGTACAGCCTGTATTGATGCCTGTGATGAAGTAATGATAAAAGTAGGCTTGCCAACAGGTTTGATCCGTTATGCTTCCGAAAAAGAAATCGAAGAGCAACAACGCTTCAAATTTTCCGGAAAGATGAAAATCTACACTGTCATTTTAACATTATTGGTTGGATTCTTAGGCTATCTTATTTACAACAGAGGCGAAATGGAAGCAAAATTCCTGAAACCTCCTGGATCCACTTTCTTTGTAAGAGATGGGAAAATCACTAATACTTATAATTATACGTTTCTCAACAAATCTAACGAGACAAAAACTGTTATTATCAAAATCATTGAACCTTCCAACGGAGAGATATCATCGGGTTATTCATCGAACAAAATTATTTTGAAACGTGATGCAATGATAAAAGGAACCATTAATGTAAGTTTCCCGGAAAGTCAAATTAAACTTTCAAAACAAAATCTGACGCTTGGGGTTTATGATATGAATGGTGAATTGCTGGATTCTTACAATACTTATTTCGAAGGTCCTTTCAAATTTCAATTTTAATAAAGATCAGAAATGAAAAAATTACATTGGGGACACGGTTTGGCTATTGCATTGGGATGTTTTATCCTCTTCATCTTATTTCTGATTTTTATATTCCCGATTGGGAAGCAGAATGCAGATATGATCTCCAACAATTATTATGAAGAAGAATTGGAATATCAGAAAATAATTGATGCAAAAGACAATGCGGCAAAACTGGAACAGCTGCCGGCATATAAAGCAACAAGCGAAGGCATGCTGATTACTTTTCCGGAAAGTATCAAAACAGATGAAAACAAAGTAAATTTTATACTTTTCCGTACAGATGATTCTAATCTGGACGTAAAAAAAGAAATCGTCTTACAACATAATCTATTCCTGATTCCAAAAAAAGTAATTTCCAAAGGTTCTTATACATTGAAATTGAAATGGACACAAAATAAAAAACCATATCAGATAGATTACGATATTCAATGGAAATGACATTCATAATATCAGCGATTGGATTGGGCTTCGCATCAGGATTCCATTGTATTGGGATGTGCGGTCCTATCGCTTTGTCTATGGGTCTTACCAAGAATCAGAAAGCTAACTTTTATTTACAAAACCTCACTTATCAACTAGGAAGAATCCTCACCTACTCTATTTTGGGTGCCGTTCTAGGAATTATTGGTCAGAGCTTTGAACTGGCTGGGTTTCAAAAATATTTAACCGTTTCTGTAGGAATTCTTTTAATAATTATGGCCATTTCGTCATTTGGTGGGAAGGACTTTGCAACCAAAATTCCTTTTGTTTCGAAAGCGCTGCTAAAAGTAAAAATGAAATTGGGAAAAATTCTCCAGCGCCCCGATTACAAATCCCGTTTTGCAACCGGAATACTTAATGGTTTTCTACCCTGCGGAATGGTTTATATGGCTCTGACGGCTTCATTAGCTGCAGGCGGAATCTGGCAGGGCTCACTGTTCATGTTGCTGTTTGGTCTGGGGACGTTTCCGTTTATGTTTACTGTAGTTTTTTTAGGAAATTTCATTACAACAACTTTCCGGGTAAAAATTTTAAGACTGATTCCTGTAATGATGATCTGTTTGGGCGGATTATTTATTCTGCGAGGGTTGGAATTGGGAATACCTTACGTTTCGCCTAAATCAGAATCATTGCAGGTTCAACACTCTACAGATGGATTCCATATGGATCACACCAATTGTCATTAATTCTTAGATTTAATTTTTTAATTATACAAATCACTCATGATTAAGTACTTCACTTTTTGGAATATCATTATTCTCATTGTCGGGACATTTGCATTACAGTCCTGTTCCGTATCTACGACCAATCATTATTATGCTGATAAAAAATTCAGCTTTGCGACAGATATCGATATGGCTCAGGCTTTGGAAATGATGAAAGGATTGATGCCAGATTCTCTAAATCAGGATCAGGACTTCCTTAAAATGGAAAAATATCCGAGAGATTGGAAAAGTCTTTACGACCTTCAAAAAGAGGATGGAAAAATAACCACAAATCAGGATTCTATAAAAATTCTGAAAAAATTATTCTTCAAAGGTAATTTCGATGCAAATGATTTCAAAGGTTTTTCTGTAAAATCGGAACCTCTGACAAAGGAAGAATTAGCCGCTGCCGGACCATTGATGGGAAAGGAAAGTTCTGTAATGAATAATTCGGCTTTTGAAGATTGGGATGGCAAAATCCTGAGAATTGATACGTCAAAACTTCAGATGTCTCCGGAAGAACTTCAGGGTATTCTGAAAGGTGATGATAAAGGAGACTCAGCAAGCCCCGAAGAGATGAGCACCTTTTTGAATATGATGGATATGGATTTTAAAAACAAATTGGTTTTTGAAAAGAAAATCAAATCCATCAAAGGTAAGCACGACTGGATTAAAAAAACTGATAACAATACAATAGAAGCTGTTTTCAACCTCAAAGATCTGATGGATAAAGATCATCAGTTTAAGGACAAAGATCAATTCATCATTATCGAAACAGAATAAATAAAAAAGTCGGCTCATTGCCGACTTTGGTATTATTTAGAAAGTAACTTCTGCAGATTCTTTTCCTTTTTGGAAATTGAGTGTTTTCAGACTCCCTTTGTAAGTAATGTTCATTATATTGACTTGTTTCGGAAACTGGCCAATCAGGATACTGTTTTTGATTCTCAGGCTGGAAATATCAGAAACATTTCCCACTTCGTAATAAACCCAAACAGATTCTCCATTGACTTGGCTTCCTGTAAACGTCAATGTTTTAGGAGCTCCATTTACTGCAACATCCACATTGTTGTTCACATATTTTTTTACTTCAGCCTCGAAACCTGCTGTTGCCGGATCAATTCTTACCGCTTGTGAGATATGATTAGTATTAAGTTTGGTAGTAAATTTAAGAGTCTTGCTTCCATCAATATAATCCACTTTGGTCATTGACGAAAAGAAGTCAAAATCTTTGAAACTGAAAAAGCTGATAAGCAAAATCCCCAAAGACAATATAAATAATGATTTTTTCATTTTTGTAATATTTAATAACTTTTAGTATCGGTATCGGTCAAATTATATGCCAGATGTTAGAAGTTGACACTCACCGAATATTTATCATAAAATGCTTTGATGTGCGCTACCGCATCATCCGCAGTATCCACAACTCTGAAAAGCGAAAGATCCTGTTCTGCGATCAATCCTTCTTTTACTAACGTTCCTTTGAACCAATCCAGTAAGCCGCTCCAGAACTCGCTTCCAACTAATACAATAGGAAACTTTCCGATTTTGTTGGTTTGGATTAATGTCAAAGCTTCCGATAATTCATCCAATGTTCCGAAACCGCCAGGCATTACGACGAAACCCTGGGAATATTTCACAAACATTACCTTTCTAACGAAAAAATAATCAAAATTGATATTATAACCTTTATCTACATATGGATTAAAATGCTGTTCAAAAGGCAGTTCAATATTCAGCCCTATCGATTTTCCGTGCCCACTTGCACCTCTGTTGCCGGCCTCCATTATTCCCGGACCGCCTCCGGTAATAACTCCAAATCCAATTTCGGTAATTTTCTTAGCAATTTCTGAAGCCATTTTATAGTAATAACTGTCTTCTTTCAGTCTTGCAGAACCGAATATGGAAACGCAAGGCCCAATGCGTACCATTTTCTCGTAACCATCTACAAATTCCGACATAATCCTGAAAACCATCCAACTGTCTTTGGTAATGGTCTCGTCCCAGGTTTTTTGCCTGAGACTATCGTGCAGTCTTTTTTCTTCGTCTTGTTGTGTCATTTGAATAATTTTTCTGCTTCAGCAATCGATTCGGGTTTACCGACGTCTATCAAATTAGACGTGTGCTGATAGCCAATAATAATATCTTCTTTCATCAGGTCCATATATTCATCCATAATAGAGAATTTCCCCGTTCTGGTCATCTTGTCAAATATCTCCGAATTTACACAATGAACTCCACTGAAAGCTAATTCTCTTAATTTAAAAATTCCGCCAACGACTTTCTTTTTATTATCCTTCAGATTTTTCCAACCTTTCAAATACATATTATCATTAAACAACAGTTTTCTGGAACTGTCTCTATCCGAAACTGCTAATGTAATCATTGCACCTTTGGTTTCGTGAAGTCTGATAAAATTACTAATATTAAGATCTGTCAGAATATCAACATTCATGATCAGAAATGTTTTCTCATTTTCTAAAAAACGTTTAGCAAACAACAATCCGCCTCCAGTTTCCAGAAGTTCCTCGGACTCGTTAGAGATTTCGATGTTGGCTCCGAAATTATCATTCTCAGCTAAAAAAGCTAAAATCTGACCTCCGAAATGGTGAATATTAATGACAAAATCATTAATCCCATAACCCTGAAGATACTTGATATTTCTTTCTAACAACGGAACGCCATTAACTTGTGTCAAAGCTTTCGGATGATTGTCAGTGAAGGGTTTTAACCGGGTTCCCATTCCTGCCGCAAAAATCATTGCTTTCATACGGTAATGGGATTTAGATGTAATTGTTCATCGTGGTAGACTCTCACTTCCGCATCCGGGAAATTTTGTCTGATGAATTCAGCCGTTTTAATCGCAGAATAAACCGAACGGTGTTGCCCACCAGTACAGCCAAAATTGATCTGCAGGTGTTCAAAACCTCTTTCCAAGTAGTTTTTGATACTGATAGAAATAAGACTTTGAACCGATTTTAAAAACTGAGGCATTTCTGTTTTTTGTTCCAAAAACTCCTGAACTCCTATATCGTTACCTGTCTGTGATTTGTATTCTTCAATTCTCCCTGGATTCAGGATTCCCCGGCAATCAAAAACGAAACCACCGCCATTCCCTGATGCATCTTTAGGAATTCCTTTTTTTTTATAAGAAAAACTGTGAATATCAATAACCAATTTGTTCTGCATTAACTGTAATTTTCCGTAAAGTTACTTTTTTTAATTTTCTTTGAAAAATCGGAAAATTATAAATTTTAAATTTAATTTTGCATATTAATTGATCTAAGGACTTACGAATCAAACTTATTTCTTATTTTTAAAAATAAATCTTACTGAAAATGAAGCACATAAAATATTGTCTCTTAGCAGCATTGTTCCTGTTTATGATAGGATGTAAAAAAACAAGTGTTGACGGAAGCAGCCGTAAAAGTTTCCAGGAAAGTATAAATGATATGGCTTCCAGTCTTCCAACTTTGAAGCAGGTAAAATTTAATGAAGCTTTATACATTCTGAAAACCTTCGGGGTAGAAGCAGACGGCGACATTGCAGAAATCGCAGCTCTCGGAAAACTTCTCGACGGTAAAAAGACAGCAGAAATCTTTGCAATGGCCGATCAGGTTGCCCAGAAAAACGGCATTGCATGGAGCAGTACGGCGCCACCAAGCTTAGGAGAAATGAACATTTTCGGTAACGAGATTGCTTCTGAAAAAGATCCTAATGATGTGGACGCAGCGGCTCTCAATATTGTGGTAAGGAATATTGCGGGTGATAGCCTGACGGGTTCAAAAGGATTAATTGTAATTCCGCAATTGGTTGATAATAATGGCAACAAGGTCAGTTTCGACGGAGCAGCTTTGGAAACGATAATGGAAATCTCCAGCGGAGGCAACAAAATCTCAACGTCTAAAAACCTGATGCAGGATCCTGCATTCAGAGGATTCACCATCATGTATTCAAAGCTCCCAAAAGAAAAAATCTTTGAAGATAAAATCGATGTAAAATTGAGTGTTAAAACAACTAAAAAGTTGTTACAAATGATCAAGACAGGAATTCCTGTAAATGGCAATGCCCTTTACACTCCGCCGGCTCCTGTTGCTTCTGATTCTACTCAGGTTAATCAAAATCCTGAAGTCAATCCACAAACCGGAGAAACTATTCCACCTCCGGCTCCAGCAAAAAACACAGCTGATCCAAAAGCAACGGTAACAAAATTTCTTAATAATTTATCCTCACAGAATTTCAAGGCGGCCTATGAATCAGCTGATAATCCAAACTGGGGATCATATGACAAATTTTCTAACCCTAACTCAGGCTTTGGTTCGGTTAAGAATATCAGTGTTAAGAACATTTCTGTTCCCTACAACAAAGATAATTCTGCTAATGTTAACGTAACGTATGATGTGACCGACAAAAACGGGAAAACAACTTCACTCAATGTCACTTACGGACTGAAAGCTGTTAATAACAACTGGAAAATCACCACTTATAAAATCAACAACTAAAACAGAAGATGGCATCCGCAGAATTGATTAAAAAATTAGAAGACACAATAGAAAATATTCCTGACTTTCCGATTCCGGGGATTCAGTTCAAAGATATTTGTCCGATTTTTCTTCAGCCAAAGTTATATGAAGAAGTGATTGCTGATTTAGCCAATTTCAGTCGTGGAAAAATTGATGTCGTTTGCGGAATCGAAAGCCGTGGTTATCTCTTCGGGATTGCCATTGCCGTTGCTTTGGACGTTCCTTTTGTTTTAATAAGAAAAGCAGGCAAATTACCACCGCCGTTTATCGGAGAAAAATATGATCTGGAATATGGCTCTGCAGAAATCGAAATGAAAACAGGTCATCTTAAACCCGGACAACGCGTTCTGATCCATGACGACCTATTGGCAACAGGCGGAACTACGGAAGCTGCAGCGAAGTTAGTTTCAAAGCAAGGGGCAATTCCTGCACAATTCAGTTTTTTGATTGATTTGAAAGATCTGAATGGTGTGGAAAGACTCAAAAAATTTGACGCAGAAGTTTATTCTATTCTGAAATATTAAAATATTTTAACCATCAGAAAAAGAAGTTTTTGCATATCAAAAGGAAAACATTAAATTTGCACTCTATTTATTAAAAAAATTATGGCAAACCAGCATAACAAAAATCACGAACAAGAAGGAAAGGAAACTGTGGAATTCTTCAAAGACCTTGATAAAGAAGCACTTAATATCGAGTCATTTTTGGAAAAAAATGCAAAAGCACTCAGCATCGCATTTGGAGTTCTAATCGTTGCAGTTTTGGGGTGGTTCGGATATCAGCAATTTATTATTGGTCCTAAAAATGAGGAAGCTACAAAAAGTTATCTTGCCGCTCAGAAAAACCTAGCCGATGGAAAAGAAGACCTTGCTCTTGGTGGAAAATCCGTTGCAAATCCTGGTTTTATCGGAACTTATGATGAATACAGCGGAACAAAAGCGGGTAAATTATCTGCTTACAACGCGGGATTGATAGAATTCAAAAAAGGAAATTATCAGAAAGCTTACGACTTGTTGGACAAATTCAGTTCAGATAACAAAGTTTTGGTAGCGCTTAAATATGGCGCAATGGCAGATTGCCTATCCAACCTTAACAAAGCTGATGATGCATTAGCAATGGCTGACAAAGCTTCTTCTGCTTCAGACGATGCTTACACATCTTATTATTTCACAAAAAAAGCGGGAATGTTAGCTTTGGCTCTTAAGAAAAATGCTGATGCTAAAAAATATTTCGCTACAATCGATGAAAAATATCAAGACTATGACAATGGGCAATCCGATGCATTCATAGAAATGACAAAATATTACTAAACAATGGCAACAACTAATCTATCAGATTATAAGCCGCTCAACATATCCAATGCCGATGAATATTCTATCGGCATTGTTGTTTCTGAGTGGAACGATTTTGTAACCTACAACCTGAGAAACGGCGCAGTCGAAACGCTGAAAGCAGAAGGCATCAAAGAAGAAAACATTCATATTTATTATGTTCCTGGCGCATTCGAGTTGAGTTTTGCAGCAATGAAACTTTGCCGCTCCAACAAATTTGCAGCAGTGATTGCAATTGGCAATGTTATCCGTGGGGAAACGCCACATTTTGAATATGTCTGTTCAGGTGTAACGCAAGGGATCAAAGATTGCAACATATTGACAGATACACCTGCGATTTTCTGTGTTTTGACAGACGACACCAAAGAACAATCGATTGCCAGAAGTGGAGGAAATCTTGGTAACAAAGGCGTAGAAGCAGCTGTTACGGCATTGAAAATGATTGACTTCAATACAAAAGTTTCTTTATAATAAAATTTCCAGAAGCTTAATCCCGCTGGTAGTTTAGTCGAAGAGTGCTTTCTTTTGTTTTTTCAGATCAAAAAGAGAACAAGAAAAAGGGGTGCCGGTACTATCGGGCTATTGACAAACAACGGCATAATTTTTCGTTATAGCTATAAAAGAATTTCTTAATTTTAAAAACACAAAACATCAATTATGAAATGGACAAACGATAGAAGTGACAATGTTGACGACAGACGCGGCTCAGGTGGCGGCGGTGGAATGCTTGTTGGTGGTGGTCTGGGAACGATCATTATCGCGGCAATAGTTTTCTTTCTTGGTGGTGATCCTTCTGCAATTCTCAATAATGGAAGTAATTCTGCACCACAACAGACCGAACAGAGACAACTTTCTAAAGAAGAGCTCAACATCAGAGAATTTGTAAGAATGCTCACTAAAGAAAATGAAAAGACTTGGACAAATGTTTTTAACCAAAACGGAATCCAGTTCAGACCGGCAAAAGTTGTTTTGTTTAAAAGCGTAACCCGGTCAGGATGTGGAACTGCTCAATCAGAAATGGGTCCTTTCTATTGTCCTAATGACCAAACGATCTATATGGATATGAGTTTTTTCAATGAGCTGCAACAGAAATTCGGAGCTAAGGTTGGGCAATTTACAGTCGCCTATGTTCTTGGCCACGAATATGGACATCACATTCAAAATCTGTTAGGAACATTGGACAAAGTAGACCAGCTGAGACAAAGCGGAAGATATTCTGAAACAGATATGAACAGAGTTTCTGTTGCCAACGAGCTACAAGCCGATTTCTACGCAGGATTATGGGCCAAGCAAACGGATAGCCGGGAAAAAATCTTAGAGCCGGGCGATATCCAGGAAGCAATGAGCGCTGCTGCAGCGGTTGGTGATGATAATATCCAGAAAAGAGGCCAAGGTTATGTGAATCAGGAAAGCTTTACTCATGGTTCCTCAGCTCAAAGAGAAGAATGGTTTATGAAGGGTTATAATACCGGAGACATCAGACAGGGAGATACGTTTAATGCGTTACTGAAATAATTCCTGTAATGTTATAAAATAAAAAAGCATCAATTTTAAAATTGATGCTTTTTTTTAATCCTTTTATTATTAAAACAAAAACGACTGAAATCAAATGATTAACAGTCGTTTTAAGTACCCCAGACGGGACTTGAACCCGTACGTCCTTGCGGACACAGGATTTTAAGTCCTGCGTGTCTACCAATTCCACCACCAGGGCAAAGTAGAAAATGAGCGAAAAACGGGATTCGAACCCGCGACCCCAACCTTGGCAAGGTTGTGCTCTACCAGCTGAGCTATTTTCGCATAAAAAAAATTCCTAATTACTTAGAAATTTTTATCGTTGTGCGGATGAAGGGACTCGAACCCCCACGCCTCACGGCACCAGATCCTAAGTCTGGCGTGGCTACCAATTACACCACATCCGCATTATTGAAGAACTTCTTTTCTTTCGTTTTGGTGAGTGCAAATATATAACTCTTTTGTATTCTCTCCAAAATAAAATCAACATTTTTTTAAAGTTTTTTGATCGGACGATTTTTGATTAACATCAATACTTTTTATTACCTTTACACTCTTAAAACATTTTCGAGATATGGAATTAACAGGAACGATAAAGAAAATTTCTGATTTACAAACTTTTAACAGCGGATTTCAAAAAAAAGAACTGGTTCTTTTGACTGAAGAACAATACCCGCAGCCTATTAACATTGAATTTTTGTCAGAAAAAGTTGATCTTCTAAACACCTATAAAGTTGGAGATAAAGTAAAAGTTCATATCAATATCAGAGGTAGAGAATGGACCAGCCCTCAAGGTGAAGTGAAGTATTTCAATTCGATTACAGCTTGGAGAATGGAAAAGGACGGTTCATCTGATTTCAATGAACCAACTGAAGCCGCACCTTCTCACAATTCACCTGCAACTGAAAACAAGAATGTTTTTGCTGAGGATGAAGATGATGACTTACCTTTCTAATTTATAGGAATAATTATCACATACATCCCTGCATTTTAAATTAAGTGCAGGGATTATTTTTGTAAATGCAATATTTGAACTAATGATCTGGCTGGATCCTGATGACATATCTTTTCCCGACCCGGAACTGTATGACCCTGAAAATGGTTTGGTTGCTATAGGCGGTGATCTGAAGCCGAAACGGCTTTGGTTTGCTTATCAATTAGGATTATTTCCTTGGTATAACGAAGATGAGGACATACTCTGGTGGTGTCCCGATCCAAGATTTGTTCTATATCCGGATGCAATCAAAATTTCAAAATCGATGAGAAAAATTCTTAGAGATAATGTTTTTGAGTTTACGGAAAATGAATGTTTCGAAGAGGTGATGCGAAACTGCAAAACTTCAGAACGAAAAGGACAAGACGGAACCTGGATCAATGAAGAACTTATTAAATCATTTGTTACGCTTCATCAATTTGGAAAAGCAAAAAGTTTTGAGGTTTGGCAAAATGGAGAATTGGTGGGAGGTTTTTATGGAGTACAAGTCGGGAATGTTTTCTGTGGCGAAAGTATGTTCTCCAAAATTTCCAATGCTTCGAAAGCGGGATTTATCCATTTCACAACCAAATATCAAAATCAATGGGAATTGATCGATTGCCAAATCCATTCCGAACATCTGGAAAGCCTTGGTGCGAAAATGATTCCAAAACAAGACTATCTCAAACTCTTAAAACAACAAAAGCCTTGAATACTGAAAAACAAAAATGGATTCTATTAATAGCATTATCTGTCATTTGGGGATCATCATTTATACTGATAAAAAAATCACTTGAACATTTCAACCCTTTTGAGGTTGGCGCATTACGTGTTTTGATTTCCGGAATCGTTCTAATGCCTTATGCAATTTCTAAAATCAGGCAATTCCCGAAACAACATCTTAAATGGCTGATTGTTGCCGCACTTTCCGGAAACTTCATCCCGATGTTTTTATTTCCGCTGGCCGAAACAGAAATCAGCAGCAGCATTGCCGGCATTATCAATTCTATGATGCCTATTTTTGTGATTATTGTGGGTTCCCTTATCTGGAAATTCTCAACAACGAGAAAACAACTTATCGGTGTGATGATAAGCTTTGTCGGTGCATGCATCCTGGCTCTCGGAAGCGGTGAAAGCGGTGAGATCAAAATCTACCCCATCTTGTTACTGATTTTGGCAGTTTTGTTATATGCAATCAGCACAACGACAGTAAAATCAAAATTACAGGAAGTTCCTGCAACGATAATGTCTGCATTTGTATTTTCATTCGTGTTGTTTCTCCCATCGTTACTCGCGTTGGTATTTTCAGGATTTTTCAAACATTTTGAAATGAACCAGGACAGTCTTACAGGATTAGGATTTGTGGCGATGTTATCCGTTTTCGGGACTGGACTGGCAATGATGATGAACTATAAACTTCTGAGTATCTCTACTCCACTTTTCGCTTCTACAGTTACTTTGTTAATGCCAATTGTGGCCGTGATCTGGGGAATTCTTGACGGCGAAACTTTGACGACACTTCAGTCTGTTGGAGCATTGATTATTCTGGCCGGATTGATATTTTTGAGAAGTAAGCCTAAATCAGTTTAAATTAAACTATTCTTCAATAGAATCTTTTGACAAAATATATTTGTTCAGCATATGATCCGTTAACTGATGCAGTTCTGTATTATTATCAGGATTTTTTCCGTCCGCAGTAAAAAACTCAACTTCATTCTGATATTTGGAATACCAAATTCCTTTTATTGATCTAATTGTATCTGGCCGGGTAATTTTTTTGAAATTGGCTACTTTTTTAGGATCAATTGCGACTAAATTATCTTTAGTCTGATTACAATCTTCCGGGATGTATTCTTTTCCATTCCAATACATACACTGCTTTGACAAAGTTTGAAGCAGTCCCAGTCCTTGTCCAACATTTTGTGTTTCCACAAGCTTATCATCAGCTTTATACATTTTGCTTCCAACGACCAGGCTTCCACAAAGGATGATGCCAATTATTCCAAGATTGCTTTGTTTGGTAAGAAACTCTGGAAGTTTAAAAACCGGAGCTGTTGTTATATTCACGACAATCTGAGATAGCTTTTCTACTAAAGATTTTGCTTCGTCATCAAAAGTGACATTAACATTGGTAATTGATGAATCATCATTCAACTTGCTGAAATTATGTGTACTACAAAAAGTTTTATAGTCTTTATAACCGAGAGATTCACTAAACCAGTCCAAGGTAACATCATCTATATCATAATCTTTGTCCTTTTCTACCAAAGAAGTATAGAATCTAACAAACGTTCTTTCATCCTTTGAAAATCCAAATCTTTTTTCAAATTCCAAACTTAGATAAGACGCGACTGAACTTTTGCTTCCTCTCGGAAGCATTTTTTTTGTCTCATCAAAAACAGTTTTGACTAAAATTTTCTTCTTTTCATACATATAATTTATTTGAAGAATTAAATCGTTGTCCAAATTAGACAAATGCCTGTCCTAAAAATTACGGATTCCCATAAAACATATCATTTTTACGTCCTTCTCATGTCCATCGCCTGTCTGGGATCGGACAATCACTTTAACTGAAATTTGTAATCAGAAATCAGTGATAAACAAAACCTTACGAAAACAAAGTTACAAAACTGGTTTCAAAAAACAACCTGATAAGACGGAGGAAGATCTCTGGCTTGGGAAGCAGATATTTCTCTTCCGTTTTTGAAGGTTACTTCCCAAAAATTTAAGAAGCGCTTCTTTTTTCAACAATGTGTAAACATGCTTGCGGCCTGTGTCGCAGGGAAGAACACGAATGTCAATTTTTAAATTTTTAAAACAATGTTAAACTTACTTTTAATATTATTGGGATTAATTTCAAATCCTTCAAGTTCAAATACTTCTAACTGTGGAAATGATGACGGCACAACAATCACCGTTGCACAGCCAAATCCTGCACCGCCAACTGGTGGAGAAGAAGGGCAAACTCCGAGAAAATAATTATTAAAAGCGGTAAATATTTTACCGTTTTTTTATATTTGTTTAAATAAGAATTTTAACAAATGATACAATTACTTTTAATTTTATTAGGATTAGTTTCAAATCCTTCAGATGTAACAGCTAAAAGCAACAACGGAAACACAATAATTCAAACTCAACAAACAACGGCTTTAGATACAGGTGGAGAAGATGGACATCCAATACCACCAAGAATTATTGGCGGATAATAAATTTATTACATGGCGAAAGAAAGTTCTTTCGCTATTTTTTTTAAATTTGATAAAAACTAAACATATTGAAATTTCTTTATTTCTTATTAATCTTTTACATCATAAGTTGCTCTGAGAAATCGACTATTGAAGAAAAAACAACTAATAACTATTATGAAAAAGCTTGGAAATATCTTGACAAAGGAGAAAGCTTAAATGCCTTTATATATTTTGAAAAGGCAAAAGAAGTTTTTTCAAGAAATAGGGATAGTCTTGGTATTGGAAAATGCTTAATGAATATGGGAATTATTTCTACAGATAAGGGTGATTATTTTGGCGGACAAGAAATATCTATTGAAGCAATAAAATATTTTAATGAATCTAATCCTGAAAATTTTGACTACATCAATGCAAATTATAATAATTTAGGAATAGCTACCAGCAAATTACAAAACTATACTGGAGCAATAGAATTTTATAGAAAAGCCATAAAATTTACAAACGATTTTTCGAACAGTAGTATATATATAAACAATCTTGCAAATTCATATAGAAAAGAAAAAGAATACGAAAAAGCAATTTATTTTTTTGAAAAATTAATTAAAGATAAAAAAATCAATAGCTTAATTAAAATAAAATCAAAAGTGATTGATAATCTAGCCTTCACAAAATGGTTGCAGAATATCAACTATAATCCAATTCCAGAGTTCCATAAAGCATTAAAAATCAGACTAAAAGAAAAAGATAATTGGGGTTTAAATTCAAGTTTTGCTCACCTTTCAGATTATTACAAAAAAACACGGCCTGATTCTGCATTATTCTACGCCAGAAAGATGTATGATATTGCAAAAAATATAGATAGTCCTGACGATCAGATAGAAGCTCTTGAGAAATTAATTTCTCTGGAAAATCCTCAGAATTCAAAACAATATTTTCAAGTTTATCAATCACTCAATGATAGCCTTCAAACAGCAAGAAATAAAGCAAAAAACCAGTTTGCGCTCATCCGTTATGAAACCGAAAAGAATAAGGCAGACTTTCTAAAAGCAAAAGCAGAAAGCACGCAAAAACAAAATCAAATTATAAAACAATATGTTGTAATTGCAATTATAATCTTATCATTAGTATTATTAATTATAACATTTAGAAAACGACAAAAAAGGCTTCAACAAGAAAAATTATTAGAAGTAAAAAATACAGAACTGAAAATCTCTAAAAAAGTTCACGATAAAGTCGCCAACAGGATATATCAACTGATGTCACAAGTTGAAAACAAAGATCTGATAGACAAAGATGCGCTTCTATTTGGTTTGGAAAACGCTTATGAAACTTCCAGAGATATTTCTTATGACAACAAAGATATTAATGAAAACCAGAGTTTTTCCGAGCAGCTTCATAAGATGCTGGATTCTTATTCTTCTGATTCTGTAAAAGTTGTCTTTATTGGAAACAACGAAAAATTGTGGGAAGGCATCAACTTTCAAAACAAAACTGAGGTCTATTTGGTTTTACAGGAACTGATGACGAATATGAAAAAACATAGTCAGGCCAATATCGTTTCTATTAAATTTTCCAGAGAGAATCCAGTCATAAATATCTCATACACAGACAACGGAATAGGAATCAAGAAATTTTCTCCAAAAAATGGCTTGCAAAATATGGAAAACCGTATTAATGCGATCAATGGAACAATTATTTTTGACACAGAAAACAATAATCTATTGAAAATCAACATTACATTTCCTGTCTAAAATAATACATATGTTAAAAAAAATTTTAATTGCCGAAGATTACGAAAGCTCCAATATCTCTGTTCAAAAAGCTTTGGAAGATCTCAAAATTCCAGACCCAAAATATGTCAATTATTGCGATGATGCGCTCAGCAGAATCAAAATGAGTCTGCAAGAAAATAATCCTTTTGAACTCCTGATCACAGACCTCTCCTTTGACGAAGATCATAGAGAGCAGAATATCAAAAATGGTCAGCAATTGATCTCTGCTGCAAAAGAACTTCAGCCAAATCTGAAAGTAATTGTTTTTTCTGTTGAAAAAAAAGAAGTGATCATCGAGAAACTTTTCAAAGAACAAAAAATCAACGGCTATGTAAAAAAAGGTCGCGAAGATGTGAAAGATCTGAAAAAAGCGATAAAAGCCGTTTTTAACGGTGAAAAATACCTTTCTTATGAATTAAAAGGTAAAAGCGAAGAAAGAAATTCTTTCGAATTTTCAGAATATGACACATTGCTCGTTTCTCTTTTGGCTAAAGGAATTCTCCTGAAAAACATTCCTGATTATTTAAAAGAAAATCAAATTAAGCCTGCCAGTATGAGCGCAGTTGAAAAGCGGCTAAAAGAAATAAAAGAATCTCTGAACATCAACAGTAATGAACAATTGATCGCGTTCTGTAAAGACTTTGGAATTATATAAAATATTCAACAATAAACAGATTATGTTAAAACTTTCGAAACTTTTCGAAAGTTTTTTGTTTTACGGAAATCCGTAAAAACAAGCTTCTAGTCTCCTATATTTTTGTACTTATAATAACGAAAACTCATATAATGGCTAGAATCCTTTTTCAAAATGAATCCTTAAATATTCAATCCGAAAGCAAAGAAACTTCACCTAAAGTTCTCAGCGATCGCGAAATTCTCAAAAAACGTTCTGAAGGATATTTAAAACTTATCAAAGGACTTGATGCTGAACTTTTAGCAGAAACAAGAGGTAAGGAAGAATTGATGGCAAAAATCTATGATGAATTCGGAACGGCTGAGTTGGCAAATCTTCCGTTGGGAATTTTAGCGAAATGCTATTTAGGCCATCCTCACGAAGTTCACACCTTAGATTTAAGCGGCGGACAAATCATTCAGCATTACAAGATAGGAGAACCACTCCCCGATCATTTTGAAAAAGCCAGGACACTCGCCAAACACAATGCTTATGCTTTTGTAGAAGTATTCAAAGATAAACTGATTCTCATCCGCGAGGACGGAACAGCAACAAAATTATAACTCTGAAAACTTAAATAAAATGTCACAAAAAGTAATTTCATACGCGGATCTTTCATACATAAATAGTGCTTTACGATCTATCAAAGCAGATATGAGTGCAGTAAATGTAGAATTGGGAGGTCTTAATACCAAACACGATCATCTTAAAAATGAGTTATTACAATTGGCCAATTCGTTTTCTGATTTTGTAGAATCAGATATCAAACACAAGGCTTTACAGCTTGCCGAAACCCGACAGGGAAATCTAAAGCAGGATCTCCAGATAAAATTCGGATATTATGCAGAGGTTCGCAGAATGGCAACAGGAATTCTTCAGGGAGTAGATACAGGTATCATCAGTGATGATACTTTGCGACACACCACCGAAGAAGTTATGATAAAAGCTCCTAATTATTGGCTGGCTCCATCTTTAGTTGTTTTAGCTTCATGGATTCGTGATGATAAGGACACAACAAAAAAAGCACTTACCGAAAGTTTAAAAAGAGACGATTACAAAACGACTCTTTTCTTCATGCTTGTCATGCGAAGATTGGGAAGAAATGATGCATGTTTACAATGGATGCACAGATATTTTCTTCATCAAAATCCTCATAATCTGGATCGGGAATTTATTGTTATTCTTGAAGCCATCACAACAGGAGTTTTTCAGCCTGCCTCTCATCAATTGATGATCACTAATGTAAAAACCTGGATTGATCAGCTTACACAAACAGATAATTATATTGATAAACAAAAAGCACAGTGGGCAGAATTCTTTAAAACAAAAGGTTCATTATCCGATAAAAAATATCCTTTGCTGGAAGAATTTGCGACCAATTGGGATTCTTTAAAATCTTCCGTAACACAGGCAAGATCTCATCATGCATTAGACAATCATTTTAAAAGTATTTTTGAAACTACGACAGATTATTCCAAATCAATAAAAATCCAGCTCGATGAAATTCTTTCTTTGCTCGTAACCAATTTTGATGATGAGGAACTTCCGTTGCAAAATGAAGTAAGATTAAATCAATTAATCATTCAAAAAGACGGGGATAAAAAAGCAGCGCAAGCCTTAATAGACAATGAAAAGCATATTTTTGATGAGAAAGTGGATTTCCTTCAAATGTTGACCAATGCCGCTTTCGATCCGGAATTATCTGGCGCCACAAAAGTTACACAGGCTCTTGCTGTTTCGATCAGCCAGCCTTGGATCTTAGAAGCTCATGATACCTTTACGGCTGATTACAGAAATAAGGTTGAAGAAAAAGTTGAATTAATTATTGATGGATTCAAAACCTCGACAACAGACGGGACTGATGAAACAGAACAACTCCAAAAGCATGATAAATATTGGGCTGATTTTTTAGAAAATGAATTAAAAAAACTCTCTTCTCCAAAAACCGGAATTATTATCGGGGTTTTAATTGCTTTATTAGCTTTAGTAATTTTCGGATTTATCGGGATCATCGGTGCTTTGATTGGTGGAATAATTATTTACAGTTCAATTAACAATCATAAAAAAGCAAAGAAAAAAACTATAGAAATCGTCACCGAAAGAAAAGCAAAATCTAAGGAAGTTTTACGCGGCTGCATCGTTGAAACTGTTGATTATCGAAAAGAATTTGCAGCAGAAGATGCCAAAGCGGAAGTTTTAAGACAAACTTTAACATCCATAACTCCTGAAGATTTTTCAAGCAGTTCCAGAGAGACAAGATCTATTTTACAACCTTCTTAAAACCAAAACAATGAAAGATATTAAAAATAACTCTGAAACAAATAAAAATTCTAAACAGCAACAAACACCAAGACCCAATTTGTTTCAAGGCAGAACGGAAGGCGAAAAACAAAATGCAAAATTTTCAGACTGGGATATTTTGCCTCCTCATCAATTTATTAATCCAAGAATAAAATCAGGAGCATGAAAAAAACTGTGACTTACGCAGATTGGTGTAATTTATTTGAACGTTTTGGTAACGGAGACGATACTGTTTTTGATGAAATGAATGCAGGAAGCTTTGACTTGGATGCAGGAACCGCCGAACGTTTTTATAATCAAGCCGAAGAAGCTTATAAAACAAGGAAAAAACTGTGGTTGGAAAAATTTCAAAGATCTTTTGAAACACAGAATATAAAATCTACCGACGAATTCGGAATGCTTCTTTTAATGGGTAAAAAAAATCTTATTCCTCTCTCAAAATTTTCACAAGCAAAAGGACTTCCGGAAGATTTAAAAACAGTTTTCAAAAAAGATTTGGAAGAATTTGTTGGGGAAATTAAAAAGTCTTTAAAGGAAAATCTGCCCAAAACAGGAAACGACAAAGAAAAAATGATACTTATCATCAATTCGTTTCGTCTTCCTGAGAATGTTGAAGCAAATCCTGTTCAAAATGATTCAAAAAATATCGAATCTAGTCCATTAAGAAGAAAAATTATCTTTTAACCATGTCAAATAAAATTGAATTTAAGAATTCTCTGCTGCGAATGTTTCGGGCCAGAATTCCCTTCATCTCGATAAGAAGTATTGAACGAGCCAGAGTTTTGGAAATCATTCAGGAATTGGCCGAAGAAATCAACATTCCGATGTATGTTCATAGTCTTTCTCACGGGATGATGGATATCAAAACCAGAAAAACCGTCAACGATGATCGTTCTGTTGTCGGGGGAATTGATTTTGCCGTTCAGAATATCTCGCAAAGACAAAATCTCACCTTTATTTTTACTGAAGTCAGCGATATTGAAGATGATAATATTGTTTCAAGACATATTTACGACTGTGTAGTTCAGGCTATCGAAAGAGGTGGAAGCATCTGTATTATTTCCACAAAAAGTGTTTGGTCTCAGCTTCAGCGTCTGGGAATGACCCTCACTCTGGATCCTCCAAATGAAGAAGAAATGCTGGAAATAGTTAAAGATTGTGTTCTTCCTTATCAACATTCTTTTCCGATCGAGTGGGACGAAAAAGATTTTAAAATGGCGGCAACAATTTTAGCCAATATGACAAAAATTGAAGCTGAAAATGTATTGGCAACGCAAATGGCAAAAGGCTCTTTAACCCAGGAAGACATCAAACTTCTTACGCAGGAAAAAGACAAATTATTTAGTGATATTTCCGGATTAGAAAAAGTAAAAATCGATCCGAATATGCTTTCTGTAGGAGGGTTAAGTGGTCTTCAGCAATGGCTTCACAGCCAAAGACAGCTTTTAACAGCCGATTTAAAAGCAAGAAAACTTCGTCCGCCAAGAGGTGTTTTGTTAGTCGGTGTTCCCGGTTGCGGAAAATCTTTATCTGCAAAATTTATCGCTGCAACCTGGAATCTTCCCTTATACAGATTAGATTTCGCTGCTATTCAGGGAATGTATGTTGGCCAGTCTGAAAACAGATTAAAAGAAGCATTCGAATCTGCAGATAATGCCTCGCCTTGTATTTTATGGATTGATGAAATTGAAAAAGGTCTTGCAGCCAATTCCAATGATTCTTCGGGAGTTACTACACGAATGATTGGTCAGTTTTTGTTTTGGCTACAGGAAAGTACTGAAAAAGTCTTCGTTGTTGCCACCGCAAATGACGTTACAAAACTTCCTCCGGAATTACTTCGTAAGGGGAGATTTGACGAGTTATTTTTTGTTGATCTCCCTGAAGAACAGGAAAGGCAAGATATTATTAATCTTTACGTTAAAAAAAACCTTTTACCTCCTCCTTCTGTTGAAACTTTCGAAAAATTAGTATCCCTTTCCTCTGGATTTGCGGGTTCTGATCTGGAAGGTGCAGTGAGAGATGTTGCAATTCAGGCTGTCATCAATGGTGATAAATTTATAAATGATGAATTGTATGAAACCTGTTTCCGAAATATTGTTCCGCTAAGTAAAACAAGTCCGGAAAAAATTGAATCTATCAGAAATTGGGGAAAAGAAAGGGCTCTTCCTGCTTCCGGATTATCATGGAGCTCTTCAAATGATCCGATGACAGCGAGACGTTCGATTATTATTTAAATGAATTAAAATTAAACCTTTCAAAAATTGAAAGGTTTTTCGTTTTACGGAAATCCGTAAAAAAAGTATATACAACAGAGGTACTTTTGGATTGTTAAACAAATAAAAACAAACTATTATGGCAGTAAAACACACTCCCACAGAAATTGTTCACAAAGGAACAAAAGGCGGAACCACTGGTTGCGGAACAAACACCAACATTAATCCAAGTCATTGGGTAGATACTACAGCTACAATAACTTGCGATAAAAACGGTTGCAAAAACTAATCTATTTCGGTGATAAAAAATCATCACCGAAATTTTTAAACATCAGAAAATTCTAACATTAAAACTACTATGAAAAAACTACTCTTCACTTTACTGACATTAGGATTATTAATCCCGACAACTTTCAGTGCTTCAACAAAAAATCCTTCACGCTCAGAGTTCTTTGCTAAAAAACAAAAGAAGAAAAAAGCTTCTAAAAAGAGAAAATCAAGAAAATCATATGCAGACAACGGCTGTACTTACAATGGATATCCTTTGATCAAAGGAAAAAGAGGTGGCTGCTATTATTGGGCAGGAAATAGCAAAGAATATGTTGATAGAAGTTATTGCTCTGGATGTAATTGATTTTCAACAAATAAGAAAATAATTATGAGAAAAATAATTTTATTTTTTATAATCTCTTTATCATCTAATTCTTGTTCCGGAAATGGAGATTCAGATAGAGATTTAAATGGAAGATGTACTTATAATGGACACACATTGTATGTAGGGGAAAAAGGTGGTTGTTATTATTTATCCTCTGGTGGAAATAAGGAATATGTTGACAAAAGTTATTGTTCCGGATGTAATTAATGATGGAAACAGCAACTTCTCAAAAAGATTTCAGGCGACTGGAAATGATCTATAAAACATTATTCACATTCTGTGCGCTCTGTTGTTTCATCGCTATTCTTCCGTTACCATTACTGTATTACACATTTCTAAGAATCATTGTTTTCATTTCAGCGGGAATTGTGGTTTACCATTTCGGAAGACAGAAAGAACTGCTTTGGGTCATTGTTTTCGGGATCATCCTGATTTTATTCAATCCGATTGTTCCTGTTCATCTTTATTTTAAAAGTATCTGGATTCCGATTGACATTGTCACAGCAATTTTGTTTCTGCTGTTAGTTATCATCAGACTGAAAAAGAAGGAATTACCTCAGGAAATCATTCCGGAAAAACCTCCTCAACTCAAAACATTCAGCAGAGACAGGATTATTAAAACTTCATCAAAAAATAATATCAATAATGAATGAAACTATAGCAACAACCGAAAATCTTAAAGCACATTTTTTAAGGCTTTATCAAATGGCAATCTGTGATGATAATTTTAGTTCACTGGAACTGAAAGCACTTTACAAATCTGCAGAAGAACGAGGAATCTCTCAGAAAAATCTCGATGAAATTCTTTTAAATCCAACGAATTCAAAATTGACAATCCCCGAAAGCATCGAAGAAAAAATCGATTATCTATATGACCTTACCGTAATGATATGGGCTGACGGAGAAGTTTCTGCCAACGAAAAATCTTCTTTGGAAAAGTACGTCATAATGTTTGGGTTCATGGAAGAAAATGCCCTCCAAATTGTGGATTTTCTTATCAATTCTGTAAAAGAAGGAAAAAGTAAAACTGACATTTTTAACGATTTAAAAAACTAAATTATGACCAGTAATATTAAAAATATTTTCAGGCTAAAACCTGTTTCGGCTGTTAAGGAAGAATCTCCTCTTCAAGTTGTTGACACCGACAACAATGCAGAATCAACAGAGGAAACAAGAAAAAGAACCTACCACGAATCCGGTTATAGAGACAGTTCCCGAAATAATGGAAATCATACTGCTTTATCAATTTGTCTGGACGCAATTTATTCCAAATTTCAAAATGAGGAAAAAGAATTGGCGGACAAACAAAACAAACTGAAAGAGCCTTACATCAACGAGCAGAAAAATAAAGAAACGGAAATCAAAGGCCTTACTGTTTCTCTTGATAACAAGGAAGATCAAATCAAAGAAGTTCAGCAAAATATTGAAACCGTACAGAATAAGATCGAAACGCTGAAATTTGAAATTAATGATATCCCTAGAAATCCGGAAACTTATCACATCAAAGCCAGCAAAGGTGCTTCTACAAAGTTTTGGATTGGACTGTTACTTTTGATTCCAATCAGTTTGTATCTGTTCACATTTTATATTTCGACTTCCTTTTCGGCATTTTTTAAAACATTTGACCCGAATGTCAGCATAATGCAAAGTGTTCTGGATGCACAGGCATTCAACAAAGCCTGGGACGAAGGTCCATTGGAAGGTGCTTTTGTAACATTGATCCCTTTCGTATTTCTGGGTTTAGGTTATCTCATCCACATGTTCGGGGAAAACAAAAACTGGCTCAATTATGTGAAAATGTTTCTGCTCTTTGTGGTAACTTTTGTTTTCGATGCCATTCTTGCTTATGCAATCGAATCCAAAATCTATGAACTTAATAAAACCTTTGATTCTCCGCCTTTTGACTTATCTATTGCTTTTACGAAGAACCAGTTTTGGGGAATTATCTTTGCCGGATTTGTGGTGTATATTATCTGGGGACTCGTTTTCGATTTCATCATGAAAGAACACAAGGAAAAAGATAAAATCAAACACGAACAAATTAAAAAACAAAAAGACATCCTTGTTCATCAGGACCGGATTACCGGATTTGAAAAACAAATGGAAGATATCAAAAACAGTATAGCCAGCATCAAAGAATTGATTATCAAAGCCAGAGGAAGAATCGAAGAGCTTCAGAATATTATCGATGGCGTTATTATTCCTACCAAAGAATACAAATCGTATGCTTCGGAATATGTCCAGGGCTGGATTACCTTCGTCAATGAAAAACTAGCTGTTTCGCATTCCGTAAAGCAAGAAATGATCGAAGAATGTAAAAACCAATACAATTATAATCTGAATAAAGTCGGCGCAAACTCTGACAGTCAAAATTCCGTTTATGTTTCTGTCCTTTAAAAAACCAATACCTATGAAATATATATATTTTCTGCTGCTTTTATCATTTTCTTTGATTCAATGCAAAAAACACGAACCGAAAGTCGGAGACACACACAAGAGTGACTCTATTTCTAACAGCAAAAATCTGAACATCAGCATTCTCATCGATCTTTCCGACAGGATTGACCCGGAAAAATATCCCAATCCTTCAATGCAATATTATCAAAGAGATTTGGAATATATCAAAGCGATAAAAACAGGATTTATAGATCACATCAAAGGCAAAAAAGTGATGCAGATGAATGACCAGATGCAGATTTTCTTCAATCCTGAGCCATCAGATTTCAAAATCAATGATTTTGCGAAACAGCTGAAAGTTTCGTTCGATAAAAATACTTCTAAGGAAAATATCAAATTGGTTGATGAAAAATATTCATCACTTCCGGAAAAAATCTATCAATCGGCCATTGATGACAAACAATATGTCGGTTCGGACATTTGGGGATTTTTCAAAAATAAGGTCAATGACTATTGTATCAAAGATAAACACAGAAACATTCTGTTCATTTTAACGGACGGTTATATGTTTCATAAAGATTCTAAATTCACAGAAAATGGAAAGACTTCTTATCTCACACCGGAATTTGTAAAATCATTAAAACTAAACACTTCCGATTTCAAAACTAAAATCAATGACAAAGGTTTAGGATTTATAAAAGCTAATGACAATCTCGATAATCTAGAAATTGTAGTTCTTGGAATCAATCCTGAAAAAGGAAACCCTTTTGAAGGTGATGTCATAAAAATGTATTGGGAAAACTGGTTAAAGGAAATGAATGTCAATCAATATCAGGTTAAAGATGCTGATTTACCAACCAACCTCGACCCGATTATCCAGAAAATTATTTTCAATAATTAGAAAAAGCTCAGATTACTCTGAGCTTTTTCTATTTTTTCTTGGTCTTTATTTTCTTGACCTGTTCTTTGATGAACGGATACTTCTGCTGCATATCTTTGCTTAATGATGGATCCAGTTGCAAGGCTTTCTCCAGCTTCTGAATGCCTTCGGAATCGTTCTTCAGATTGAAATAACAGTTGCTAAGCTGGTAATACAGCTCGGCACGCTGGTGAGTTTGTAAAGCTTTTTCCAGAACAGTAATGGCTTCTTCATACTCACCAATCAACATCAGGACTTCCGAATAAGCATACCAATTGTAGAATCTGCTTGGTTCCGCTTCTATCAGCTTTTTCAGGCAACTTAAGCTTTCCTCATATTCTCCACAGGTTATATAGAGAAAGGCCAGGCGTTTCTGGTATTCCAGATTACCTTCGTTAAGTGTTGCCGCTTCATGTGCAAAGTAAAGTGCTTCTTTTGTATTTCCCATCTCTTCATAGATCTGGGACTGTTCCATCATTGCCAGATAAAACTGAGGATCTTCTCTTAATGATTTTTGGAATGATGTGAGTGCAGGAACCAATTTACCTGCTTCTTTGTAGCACAGACCAATTTTATAAAAGGTGAACGCTTTGGTATATTCTAGCTCCAGCATCTCCTTGTAAACCGAAATTGCTTTGTCCCACTCGCTCATGGCTTCATAACAGGACGCTTTGTTTGCATACACGCCTACTGCACCCGAGTTGATCGCTAGAAGATAATCGAAACCTTTGATGGCTTCTTCATAATTTTTCTTGTTGAAGAAGAACTGTCCGTACTCGTACCAGGCTGTTTCTGAAAACGGGAATCTGTCGAGATATTGATTAAGGAAATCTAATGCTTCCTGGGGACGATTCAGCTTACTGTAACAAATCATTACATTCTCCAAAGAATAATCGTCATAAGGATCATGTTCCAAAGCTGCCGTGTAATGTTTCAGCGCATTGAAAGGATCGTCGAGATTGACGTACTCATCCGCAATGAAATTGTGAAGAAAGTTTTCTTCTTCTTCCAGCTTCAAGGCTTTCAGACAATATTCTATGGATTTTTTAGGGTTTCCGAGATTAGAATAATATTTAGCGCAACAAACTAAAAAGTCTGTGTCCTCCAAAGATGACTGATGCAATTCGTCAATCAGTTCTTTAGCTTTACCATAACGCTCCAGTTCCAAAAAAACTTCAAGCTGTTTGGTTTTGATTTCCAAAGAATTAGGATGAATTTTCAAAGCATGATTTACGGCAAGTTCCGCATAACTGTAATCTCCTAATTCCAGATAATAAATAATGATATCTACATATTCTTCTGTATCGAAGTACAATTCCTCATTATTCTCTATCATTTCTTCGAACTTTTTTGCAAGTTCGTTTTCAAAAAATTCTTCCAATATGTGTGATTTAGATTTGAGATTTAGCTCCGCTCAGTTAGATTCTGTCCAAGTGAGGTCTGTAAATCAATTACAATTAGCCGGGTTCTTAAATCTTCTTGTATAAAGTTAATCAATTTTATTCTGAAAATAAGTCATACTATTGTTATAACTTATTAACATTAGTCCTTTTTCTGTTCAGAATATATTGTAGTCAAAAACATACCAAACGACTTCTCCAATCCTGTGATGTCGCCTGATTTTAAGTTGATTCCTCCATAGATACTGTCGTTACTACGAATTTTGAAATCAGTCAAAGAAAAGTACAAAGACGGCTGATCTTGTTTTCCTGACAATTTTACCGCTGAACCTAATAATTTTCTTGTAGAAACTGTCAAAACTTCATTATTGATCAATTCCAATCTTAGGAAACTTCTTGGTTTTACCTCAATCGTCTTGTTATTAATATTGATTTTCTGATTTTTGTCCGATGACGAAACCAAATAAACGACATTTTGCTCATCAGTAATATAATCAGCAGGCGTGTAAAAAAGATTTAGAATATAATAAGCCGGATTAAAGTTCTGGAATGTTCCGTCCACATTTTCAATAGGTTTTAATGAAAATGAATTGGCTCCGATTTGCTTTGCTTTTTTATATACCTCTCCAAATACTGTGACGTCATCATTTGAAAATCCATTCACAAGAATTTCGCCCAGAAATTCGGATTTCGATGGTTCTGATATTCTGTAAAAAAACTTGTCTTTGTTATCGCTTGTCTTCTCAACCTTATTCAATGTAACCATCTGAAGATAAAACAACTGACAACAAAAAACACCAATTAAAAATAGTAATTTACGCATTCGTTAATTTTAATATTTCGATGCAGTCGCGAAGACTGTTTTCCCAATGTTTTGGTTCGATATGATAATCGTTTTCAATCTTATCCAATGACATTGTGCTTCTTTTAGGGCGTTTTGCCGGCGTCGGGAATTCTTCTGTCGTGATTGCTTTTAATTGAACGTGAGAATCTGAAAATTCTTTTATTTTACTGGCAAAATCAAACCAAGTGGTTTCCGGATAATTGGAAAAATGATAGATTCCGAAAGTCTTCTTTTCAGAATCGATGATTTCCATAATCGCTTCCGCAAGATCATTTGCATTGGTTGGCTGTCCAAACTGATCACCTACGATTCCCAGTTCATCTTTAATTTCAAATAAATGAAGCATTGTTTTTACAAAGTTCTTGTTGAACTCAGAATATAACCATGATGTTCTCAGAATCACAGTCTCCGGATTATTTTCCAAAGCCAGTTCTTCACCCTTTCTTTTGGAAGCGCCATAAACGCCAATCGGATTGGTAAAATCGTCTTCAGAATAGCTAAGATTAGTTTCCCCGTCAAAAACATAATCTGTAGAAACGTGAATCAAGATTGCATTGTTATCTTTACAAACCTGAGCCAGATTTCCGACACCATCTGCATTGACAGCAAAAGCATTTTCAACTTCTTTTTCCGCCAGATCCACAGCCGTGTAAGCTGATGCATTTATTACAAAATCAGGCTGATATTCTGCAAAAACAGTATCTACCTGCTCGTAATTTGTAATATCCAGAACTGATGACCCTGTAAAGTTAAAGTCATATTGATCATGGTATTTTGGCGCTAACTTTTGCAGACAATGTCCTAATTGACCGTTACCTCCAATAACAAGTATTCTTTTCATACTATTTTGTTTTATTCTGGATTCTTAAATAGTTCACACGTTCCTTAAATGTTTTATGGTCTATCTCGACCAGAAAATGAGCAAACTTTTGCAATGTTGCTTCCGGCATTTTCTCTGCTCTTCTGGTTTTCATATTGAAATAAATAACCGTCAGCCAAAAAACGGCATGAACGATCCCGTTCTCATCTTTCATTAATAACTCCACAATTGCTGTCAGATCATCCACATATATGGTTTTACTTGTAATTTCAACCGTAGAATTATACCTTACTTCCTTGAGATAAGCAATCTCGTTCTGAACGGTAACCCATGTACAACCGGTCTCTCGGGTATATTGTTCGTAAGTGAATCCATAATTCTGTTCAACATGATCTTCTCTGGCGTTCAGCATATATTCCAGATATTTGACATTGTTAAGATGGCCGATCGGATCGCAATCTGCAAAACGGATTTTAACGGTAGATGAAAATTCTTTTTCCATAATACAAAAATAAAAAAACCGCTCCGAAAAAGAGCGGTTTTAATGGTTTAGTAATCTATTAAAGACCTAATTCTTTTTTAACAGCTGGTGTAGCATCGGTTCCTGCTTTATACACTAAAGCCGGGCTGGAAGCGTCAAATACAAACTCATATCCGGCAGCTTTAGAAACTTTAGTAATAGCATCGTTGATTTTTTTCTCAATCGGAGCTAATCCTGCATCTCTTTTATCAGCGATATCTTTTTGAGCAGCAGCATACATCTGCTGAAGATTGTCCTGAAGCTTTTGAACTTCCTGACTTCTTTGCTCGTTGATAGCCTGAGTTTGCTTAGGCGCTTCGTCCTGATATTTTTTCATTAAATCCTGTAAAGATTTTCCTTGCTTTTCCAACTCACCTTGTTTTGCTGTCTGCAAGTTTTGTAATTGCTGATCCAACGCTTTCATTTCCGGCATTGATGTAAAAATTGAATTCACATCAACAGAAGCAATCTTCTGTGCGTTTGCAAATCCTGTAGCAAAAACCATTACAACAGCTACTAATAATACATTTAATTTGTTCATTTTAAAAAGTTATGTTTATATATTTAAATTAATTTTCACTAGCTTTCAGTTCAGTAGCCTCATTTGATGACGCTTTCCTTTGTAAACTATTTATTTTTCCTTTCGGAGTTCTTCCGTTTTGTCCCTTATTATTTCCCCCTGGCAAAGCGTTGTTTTTCGTCTCATCAGCTTTTGGCAGATTTTTAACTAATAGACTGAGCACTGCATCCGTATAATCGTATCTTTTATCCAGGAACAAAACATTGTTGGTTGTTTTATCCAAAACTATGCCCAAATTATTTTTTGTAGATACCGTTTTAATAGCGTTCCAAATCTGATCCTGATATGGTTTTGTAAGATTGGAACGAAGCTGGTTAACTTCTCCGTTTGAACCAAATCTTGCACCAATTGTATTACGGATACTGGCTTCCATATCGACAATTTCTTTTTCTCTCAATTTCAATTGTTCTCCAACCAAAAGAACCTTTTCATTTTCAAAAGCTTCTTTTTTTCTTTCATACTCTGTCTGTAATCTCTGTAAGTCCGATTGCCATTGAGAAATCTGAGTATTAAGCCTATTTTCGGCTTCTTTGTACTGAGGTAATTTGCTCAATATATAATTCGTATCTACTACTCCGATCTTCTGCGCATAGATTTGTGTTGCAGTAAAAAGAATTGTTACAATTAATGCTATTTTTTTCATCCTATAAAAATAATATTTTATTTTATAATGGTTGATTCATCAAGAAGTGTGTCTGCCATCCTGATGGTTCTGAACCTCCCAGAGTTTTATCAAATCCATATGCGAAGTCAAATCCAATCAAACCAAATGCTGACATTGAAACTCTGATACCGATTCCTGCAGATCTTTTTAATCTGAACGGATTATAAGTTCCAAAGCTGTTCCAGGCGTTCCCTGCTTCTACAAATGTCAAAGCAAAAATCTTTGCTGTCTGATTCATAGAAATAGGATATCTCAATTCCGCAGCAAACCTGTTATAGATTGTTGCTCCACCATAAGGTGTTATATCATAAGGAGATGAAGAGCTGAATCCTGTAGATGAAGCATTTTCATAACCTCTCAAAGGAACTAATTCTCTACCATCAAATCTACCATTGAACAAACCAACTCCTCCTACATAATATCTTTCAAATGGTGGTGGTCCCAGTTCTTTACTATAGCCATTCAGGAATCCCATTTCTCCTGTTGTTCTAAGAACCAATTTCCCGATCACTTCATTATAGAAATCAGCTTTTAGTTTCACTTTATAGAATTCCATCCACTTATATTTGTCCAAAGTACTCATTGTTGAGTAGTCTTTGTTACTAAACCAGGAATAAGGCGGTGTAAACTTCAACGAGGCTTCTATGTTAGAACCATATGTTGGGAACACAGGATCCAAACCAGCTGAGTTTCTACTTAAACCAATATTGAAACTGAATGATTTTGTACTTCCGTTATATTCCAGCGCATCTCCAAAATAGAAAGGATAATTACTGAAATTATAACTCTGAAACTGTACCCCGGTATAAAGCGAGAAATAATCATCCGGCCACTTCAATAGCCTTGTCAAACCTGCCGTTGCCGAGAAAATATTCATCGTTTGATCTCCTGTGGAGTAAGAATAATTAACTCTGGAATAATTTAATCCAACACTCAAAGCTGTAGGTCTTGTTCCAAACAACCAAGGTTCTGTAAAAGAAACTCCATAATTGGTAAAATATTGTCCTGCTTGTGCCTGAAGTGATAATGTTTGTCCGTCACCTTGCGGAACAGGTTTGAAATCCTTGAACTTCAGGAAATTCCTCAAAGAGAAGTTATTAAAGGTTAAACCCAGTGTTCCAATGAAAGATCCTCCACCGTAACCCGCTTGTAACTGAACCTGAGAAGAACCTTTCTCAACCAATGTCCAGTGCATATTAACCGTATTATCCTGCGGATTAGGTTTCACATCAGTTCCAATTTGCTGAGGATCAAAAAACTGCATCCCGGCTAATTCGAAGTATGTTCTTTTGATATCTGATTTTGCAAATAAAGTTCCTGGTTTTGTTCTAAGCGCTCTAAGAATAACGTGGTCATGGGTTGTTGTATTTCCAGACCAAGTTACGCGGTTCCAGGTTGCTTTTTCGCCTTCATTAATCCTGATTTCCAAATTAATAGAATCACCTTTAATCGATTTTTCAATTGGAGTTACATTAGAGAAAAGGAAGCCGTTGTTCATATAAACAGATTTAAGGTCAGAATCATCTTCTTTACCTCCATCTTCTCCAACTTTTTTGTTGAATCCAACAGCATCGTAAATATCTCCTGTCTTATATCCTAAAATTTTCTGTAAGAACTCAGTCGTGAAAGTCGTATTTCCTACGAAGTTGATATCACCGATATAGTACTTTTTACCTTCGTTAAGTTTTACATTGATATTATAACCTTTTTCATTTCTGGTCACAGAATCTGAAACAATTACTGCATCTCGGAAACCTAATGAGTTATAATAACTTATCAAGTTTCTTTTGTCCTCGTCATACTTGTCCTGAACAAATTTTGACGGCTTCAAAATCCCTAGCAAAAATCTTTTCTGCTTAGTATTTTTGAATCCTTTTTTTCTTAGTTTTCTGTCAGAAACTTCTGTATTACCATCAAAAGTAATTTTATTGATTTTAACTTTTTTACCTTTAGCCACTTCAATTGTCCAATCCACCAAATTAGGATCTCCTGCATTAGCTTTTTCCTGGATATTGATCTTGGCATCAGCAAAGCCTTTTGCAATATATTCCTGAGGAATTTTGTTCTGTAAGCTGGAAACTAAGTTGTTATTAATTTTAGTTCCCGGTTTCAGATTATTATCCTTGATCAGTTTTTCGTTTTTGGATTTACCAATTCCTTTACCAGTAAATTTGATTTCTCCAAGTTCTTTAAGATCCTGCAGCTGGAATTGTAAGATCACATTTTGGCCTTCGACATCTTGTACATAGACCTCTACTTTCGAAAATGATTGTGTTTCCCAAAGCTTTTTGACAGCTGAGCTGACTCTTTGCCCTGGTATTTCTAACTTCTCTCCTTTCACAAGACCAGTGAAACGCAAAATCTGAGCTGGGGTGTATCTTTTGACTCCGTCAACAACGATATCTTTCAGAACATACTCTTGGTTTTGGTTTCCTACAAGTTCCGTGTTTTCTGCATTGTTACCCTGTGGAACAACCTGAGCGTGAAAATACACTGAAGCTGTTAACAAAATAATGGGTATAAATCTTAATTTCATTCTTATTGAAGTTGTTCTCTTTTCTATATATTTTTTATGAAAGCTGCTCGCTTGTCATTCCGTATCTTCTCTCCTTATTTTGATAATCTATGATACATTGGAAAAACGTATCCTTCGTAAAGTCCGGCCAAAGCACATCCAGAAACTGAAGTTCTGCATAAGCAATTTGCCAAAGCAAAAAATTACTGATTCTCACTTCCCCGCTTGTTCTTATCATTAGATCAACCGGTGGGAAATTCTTTGTGTAAAGATGATCTTCGAATAATTTTTCATCGATATCATCAACATCTATTTTACCATCTTTCACATCCTGACTGATTTCTTTGATCGCCTTCAGAATTTCTTTCTGCGAGCCATAGTTCAGTGCAAGGATTAGGTTTCCTCTGTCATTATTCTTAGTAAGTTCAATAACATTGAGTAATTGATCTCTAACTAATTCCGGAAGTTGTGTAATATCTCCAACGACATGCATTCTTAATCCCTTTGTAAAAATCTCTTCTGCCTCTAACAATAATGTTTCGGATAAAAGATTCATTAGCGTATCAACCTCTTCTTTTGGACGATTCCAGTTTTCTGATGAAAAAGTGTAAAGTGTAAGATAAGGGATGTGGATCTCGTTACAAGCATTAATAACATTACGAACAGCAGTGATAGCATTCTTGTGTCCAAAGGTTCTTTCTTCACCTCTGGATTTTGCCCACCTGCCATTTCCGTCCATGATGACGGCAACATGTTTGGGTAATTTATCTTTATTAATAAGCTTTTTTAAATCCTGCATAATCATTATTTGCAATAACAAGGTGGTCTTCCAAAAGAATAAGACAAAATAATTGAAGCAGAATTAATCCAATCTTTCGAATTCGGATTGCCGATATTCCTTTGCTGCAGAAATCCCTGAACAATTGTATTGGTCATGTCTTGCCCATAAACTGTTTTTACAACCTTAACATCACTTTCCTTTAATTCGCTATAATCCACCTGATCCGAAAAAGTCGGCCGGAAGGTGAATTCGCCAGATAATGCCCAGTTATAATTGAACTTGTACTTAAGCCCTACCCCAAAAGGCAAACCCATTGTAAAAGTTTTATCCTGAATATATTTTGCCTGAACATTGGTAAGGGATGAGATTGTAAGTTCTGCCTTTACAGAGTTCATATATAAGCCAGAAACTCCGACAAATATATAGGGGCTAATCATACTCACCTGCTCTTCATTCACCGGTAAGAAATTGTATTCGAAAAGCAGATCTGCGGACAGTACAGAATTAGTTCCCCACAATTTTCTCATTCTTCGGTAATTCTCGTTTGCATATCTATCGTCAAACTGAATATTGTTAAACCCTACATTAAGTCTTACCGTTTGATATGGATTAAAATTCATCCGATACATCACACCTCCATAAAAAGGCAATCCATAATCAGAAACATTCCCAATAGGTTTTTGCAAAATATAATTGGTTCTACCAATATCTCCAACAAGATTACTCATACCTAACTGTACTCCTATCTCATGTCTCTGAGCTTTTACAAAACTCAAAAAACAAAAAAATACGATAAAGGTATAAGTTAACTCTTTCTTCATTTTCAATACGATGAAACGTGTATTATTCAAAAATTTGGTGCAAATATAAAACATTTTTAGATTAGGGAACTTCTTAAAGTTTAGTTAAATAAAAACAAAAAAATATAATTTATTGTTATAAAAACGAACTTATTGGCAAAATAGTCTATAAAAAAATAAAAGCCTTGAGAAAGGCTTCTATTTTTTATTAAAAAACATTTTCAGCTTGTTCCTTATTTTAATTATTGTTGGTTCTTTATAATTTTTGTCTTCATCAAAATAACCATAACCATAGCCGTAACCATAACCGTAGCCGTAGCCATAACCGTAGCCATAGCCGTAACCTTGCTTAACGACAAAATCATTATAAACTAATCCCAGGTTAGAAACTTCTTTGTTAAAATATTTCTCAGTGATCATTCTCAACATATGCTTTTCCGTGTATTCATGACGAACAACATATATTGTAGTATCAGCTTTTTTGATCAATTCAAATGAGTCTGCGACCAAACCTACTGGAGGAGAATCTATAATCACGTATTCATAGATTTCTTTTAATCTTTCTATAAATTTCATATTATTATCGCTCATCAATAACTCCGAAGGATTGGGTGGTATTGGTCCGGAAGTGATAACATCTAAACCGGGAATACTTGTATGGTTAATGATTTCTTCCAGTTCTGCTTGTCCCGTAAGGTAATTGGAAATCCCATTTTTGTTATTAATTTTGAAATCTCCAAAAATTTTAGGCTTCCTGAGATCCATTCCCAATAAGACAGATTTTTTTCCACTAAGTCCCAGAACCGAAGCAATATTAATTGAAACATAGGTTTTCCCTTCTCCACTAATGGAAGATGTTACCAGAATCACCTTACTTTTTTGTTCTTCATCAAACAAAAAGCGGAGATTGGCTCTTACAGCCCGGAACGCCTCTGATATTGATGACTTTGGCTCTTCCAAAACTGTTAAGTTATTATCATAGCTGTTGTGACCAATTACTCCTAATAATGGAATTTTAGTTGCAGTAAGCAGTTCTTTAAGATTTCTGATCTTATTATCAAGTAATTCTCCTATCAGTAAGAACACAAGAGGAATGAGCAATAATCCACCCATAATCTGCATTTGCGTTGCATTGACATCAGGAGCAATCGGCCCTTGTCCAAGATTTTTTGCGTTGTCAATAATATTCAAATTACTTTGGTTTGTAGCTACACGCATCTGGGATTTTGCCTGTTCCGTAAGTAGGGTGTTATAAGTATTTTCAATAATGTTATAACCTCTTTGTGCATCAAGAAAAATCCTTTGTTTCTCGGGAAGCGTCACCAATTCTTTATCAATCTTCCCAATCTGTGCATCCAGATCTGAAAGCTTATTATTGTAACCCTGGAAGTACTTCCTCAAACCATCTTGCGATGTATATTTTGCTTCATTAATCAATCTGTTGATCTCCCGCATCGGCTCAGAATTGGGAGTATAAATCTGCGCCATTTCTCTGCGCTTTGCATAGAGCTGCTTGAGCTCCGAAACTGATGCCGTGAAACTTCCGTCTTCTATGCCTGCAACATTCAGGCTTATAATTTTTTCTATACTATTTGTACCGACAGAATTCCTTATATCATTAAGAGAGTTGATTTTAGTAAGCAATTCTGCTTTTTGAGTTTCAAGATCAGTCAATTTGCCAAGTGTTTTGGAGTCGATATTTTCCATATCGAAAAGACGATTGTTGATCTTGAGATTATTCAGTACTGCCCCACTGGAATCCAGTTTTTTTCTAATCAAAGAAAGATTTTCATTAAGATATTCTACGGTATTTTTATCTACCATATTCTGATCCAACAATCTTTTCTTTATCAGTTCCTGTACAGAATTATTAAGGAAGTTAACCGTGTTATTCAGGTTATAACCAGTCTTTGTAATAATCATGATAGAAGACAATTCTTTGTCGAAATCTACATACAAGCTTCCTATTATGCTATTTACAGCCTGATTTACAGGAACAAGCGTTACAATGATATTATCAAGACCCAAATTGCTCGGATTCGGATTTGAGATCAACTTGAATTTGAGATTGGGTGATTCATACCATTCATTCAGATTCAAAATCCTGTTTTTCGGTCTGGCATAAGAAGATACAGACTCAACACTTTCCGTATTATAATTATAAAGATTTCTGGATTGTCCCTCTTCGGGTAAAATAATTTCGTATTGATTTTTGCCTTTAGGAATAATACTTATCGGATAATTAACCTGCTGTAAATGAGACTTATCAATTTCCAAAAAAACCGGGCTATCTTCCTGATCAAGATAAGTTGTTTTTATTAGTCCTTTTGTTGTGTAATTGGTAATCAGATTTAGTTTTTTTACCAGAAACTCATTGTGGCTTCTTGATAATAATATCTTCTTAAGATAAACCCCATCCTGGTTACCACCCTGCCCCCAGATGAAATTAATAGACTGATTGGGTGTAAAGTAACTTGCTGTATTACTCGAAATACTTAATGACAAACTGGAAGAATAGATCCTTTGTGCATAATACTTACTATAAACATAAGAAATACAGTAACCTATGAATCCCAGGATTACAAACCAATACCAATTACGAATAACTCTCTGCACAAAGTGAGCAGGGTCAAACAAATTGAAAGAACCCATTTTCTCAGCCGCCTGCGCTGAACCTTGTGTATTATTTCCGCTTTTATCAGGAATCATTATAATCTGGTAATAATTAAGTAAATAGACATTACTGTTGTAATCAATGAGACGCCCGTTGTCAGAGTTTGAAGCGGTTCTTTTCCAAAACCATTGATACTCTTACCATTCGTGTTAAGATAAATTATATCACCATTCTGAAGCCAGTAATATGGAGAGTTCATCGCATCTTCCCTTGTCAGATCCAATCTTGCCGTTTTTATGCCTTCCGGATACTTTCTGTGGATCATAATATTTTTACGGTCAACCGTTCTGTTAAGACCACCATTCATTGCCAGAGCCTGCATTATATTAAGTTGGGTAACATAAGCGGTTTTTTCTCCCGTTATTCCTACGGTTTCCATATCACCCAGAATGTAATAGCGGATGCCGTCAAGATTCAGTCTGACTTCGGATTTCCCTTGCAAAAAATTCTCGTTGACCTTTTCTTGTAGTTCTTTGGTCATATCTTCCAATGTTCTGCCTTCTGCTTTGATATATCCGATCCCAAAAATATTAACGTCACCATTGGAATCAACCTTTAATCCATTGAAATAAAATGTAGCATTGCCGCCGGAACCGCTACCATTTCCACCAGACTGTGCATTAGAGCCTCCTGTGATTTGCTGACTCCCATTAGCCCCATTGGAAGCATTAAGAGATGAATAGAATTGCGCCGCATCTCCTTTTGGTGTTGTCACCACATTAAGGCTCAAGATATCACCTTTAGTCACTCTGTATTCCGGAACATTATAAGGAACCAAACCTTCTTCATTAATTGTAAGGCTCTCGCTAGGCTGCAAGTACCGAATATCCTTCTTGGAAATACAGGAAGTGCTGATCCCGACTAAGGTTAGCAATAAAAATATATTAAATAAATAACGTTTTATCATCAATAGTTTTTTACAAAAGTATAACAATTTTAATCTTTTTTGAATCGTAATAAAAATATCGGAAGATATGCTCCTAAAAACCCAAGTGCCATAATCAACACCAATAGCCAGTTAACATTCAGATGTCTGAAAAAATAAGCTACAATAATGATTAACAAATAATAGCTTATTATATAAACCGTTGATCTCCTATGGGTTAATCCCAGGTTTAATAACTTATGGTGAATGTGATTCTTGTCCGGAGATAACACCGATTTTTTATGATAGATTCTTGTAATAATCACAGTAAGTGTATCGATGATCGGTAAGATCAGAATTGCAACTGCAATAACAGGAGCAGATTGCAAGTGATAGAAAACCTCATCTCTCTTTGCAATAAAAATCTCTATGAAGGAAATACCGGTAAATGACAATAAGAATCCCAAAATCATAGACCCCGTGTCACCCATAAAAATTTTGGTACTTCTTTTATTTGACAAATTATAGAATAAAAATCCTAAAGATGCCGCTATTAAAATACCACAAAGAATGACCAGCGGATCATTATGACTTCCCAATCTGAAAAAGCTTACACCAAACAAAGCACTTGTTATAATGGTATAACTTCCTGCAAGTCCGTCAATCCCGTCAATCAGATTAAAAGCATTAATTAAAATAATAAATGTTAGTAGACTGAATGCGACACTTACATAATAATTGATCTCATAGATTCCAAAAACACCAAATAAGCTTCTTATACGGACATCAGAACCAATAACCATTAACGCGGAAACTAAAATTTGAGCCAGTAACTTTTTATAAGCTCTCAGAACCATAATATCATCCATAACTCCTACAAAAAACAGAATTATAAAAGAAGCAAATAAAAATTTGTACCGGTCAAATAGTTCGTAAGCGAAAATCGGTGCGCAAACACCTAATGAAAAAAAGATGGCAATCCCGCCCAAATTTGGGATTTTTCTGAGATGAGAGCTTCTTGCGCCCGGTTCATCCATCAGGTTTTTTCTCCTGGAGATTTTTATTATTGTAGGAATTGCGAAGTAAGTAATCAAAAACGAAAACACAAAGCCAAGCAAAAGCTTAAAATAGAAAAAAGATATTCCGGTGCTTTCCAAAAAAGTTTCGAAATTATTAGTCATTAGTGTTTTTTGCTTTGTATTATTGATTAATCAATATCCTGACAAGTCTCCTCAACTTAAAAAGACTAAGGATATAATAAATTTTTTTCTTCAATGGCAAAGATAATAGATAATTCTTACCAAACCGCTTATATTGCAATATATCTTTAATTTTTAAATTATTGACTGTTATAAACCGATCCAATCCTTCTGACATTCTGTAAAAATCAGAGTCCGTTCTCACAAAGGCCAGATAGGCCAGGAAAGTATAAACGCCCTCCAATATCTGAAAATTCTTCAAAGCTTTCGAGTGATTGGAAAAACGGCTCAGGTTAAAACTTTCGCTCACAGTTTCTACAGCTTTCAGTATATCCAAACCTTTTATTGTGTGGCTTTTACTGATAGAATCCTGTCTTTCCAGATATTGATAATGATAGCTTGGAGTGAATGCCAAAACACGACACCGAAGCAGCAATTGCGGAATCAATTCGATATCTTCAAAATGAATCCCTTTTTTAAACCTTTTATTTTGAAATAATTCCTTTTTAAATAATTTGTTACAAGCGAAATAAGAGATGTCCGAAAAAACAGAAAGGTTATTCTCCAGAACGATTTTCTCCGGAAACCCTGGGAGTTGGGTTAATTTCTGAGTCAAATTACCATTTTCATCAACCTTTTGAAGATTACAAATCGTCATTTCTGCCTGATGCTTGACTGCCAGTTCATACATCTCTTCGAACATCGATTCCGACACGTAATCATCACTATCAACAAAACCCAGAAATTCTCCTCTTGCTCTGTCGATTCCGAAATTGCGCGCATCGCTGAGTCCGCCATTTTCTTTTATGAAACCAAAAATCCTATCCGGATATTCTTGCTGGAATTTTTCGATGATTTGTTGAGAATTATCGCTGCTTCCATCATTCACCACCAAAATTTCGATGTATTTCAAAGTCTGATTGACCAATGACAACAAGCATTTTTCCAGATATAATTCGACATTATAAACCGGAACAATGATTGAAACTTTGATGTTTAATTTTTCAGACATTACAAAACATATCGCTCCTCTGGAGCTTTACCTGTTGGTTTTTATCTACAAACATTTCGCTCCTACGGAGCTTTCTTCTTGCACCTTTCTTCTTTTGAACAGTAGTTTTACAACAGCATTACTAAATATTAATTTCTGGTAAATCTCGGTCCTAAAAATCCTTTTTTAGCCTCATCAAAATCCGAACGCGAACAAGGGATACAATTATCAATATCCTCATCATCTCCAAAATACCAAAGATTACTGAAAACTTCTCTCTTGAAAGCATATTGCTCGTCATTAATCAAAACATAAAAAGTCTCGTAAGATTTCTCCTTCGGATGAGATCGCTGAATATTGATTCCCTCGATCAGATACCAGATCATTTGTGCCAAAAGCTGATGGTTCAGTTGAGAATCAGAATAGATATTATAATTGAAAATCCCTACAGATTTCAATCTTTCACTCAAGCCGATTTCTTTCATATAGGCACAAATCTCCCTTCTGTTAAGTCCATTCACTTGCGGATTCATAGAAAAAGCCTCACCAAAACTTTCAATCGCATCACAATTAATTGTAACCAAGTCTGCTTTACGAAAGTATGGTTCTGTTTTCTCAGTAGAATTCATCATCTCTGCCAATCTGATAATATCAAACTGAACTTCTTTGATGAGCTTTACAGAATCCATTTCGTTCAGATGTTTCTGATAGCCCAGATGATGGTAATTTTTGATAGAGAAATTTTTGGAGCCTAAGATTTTACTTAAAAAATTAGACTCATGGATTTCTTCATCCTGTTTCAGCGACACCACATTGCTGATTTGGGTGTAGCTGATATCTTGCTGATGAAAATTGAGCGCAGAAAAAAGCGAAAATGCGAAGTCATTACTTCCGCCAACAATCACCGGGATCGCACCTTTGTAATGACAAGCTGACAAAACTTCCTGCAAGATGTAATGCGAATCCTGCGGCGTCCTTCCGGAAACCAAATCTCCTAAATCCACAACCGGAATCTCAAAATCGAGCTGAGACAGTTTATAAAATTCTTTTCGTATACCTGTAAAATCCTGACTTTCCGCCTCGCCGTTAGCGCCACGGTAATCTGAAACAAATAGCAGAACAATACTGCCTTCTTTGATGTCGTTGGTGATTCCGTCTCCGATTTGCCATTTCTCCGTTCGGATTTTTCTGGGCGCAATAATAAAGTCTTCGAATTCCATAGTTCTAATCTACAATTTTTATGATAACGTCTTTTGGTGTTTCCTTAGAAAATTGAATTAACTGATTTCTAAGGCTCTGGGTATTCTCTTTCTGCACAGAGTAAAAAGAAACTGTTGCTCCTCCTGACATATAATTATTCTGAATCGTCAAAGTTCCGACTTTTGAAAAATAATCCGGCATTTTTACCCATTCATCAAAAACCAAAGCCACATCAAAATTCTGATTTTTTGCCGTATCGTAAACATATTGTTGCAAAGCCTTGTTATCGGTAAATTTTCCGTGGTCACTTTTTCTGAGTTTCGCCACTTCTATACTTCCTAAACCGTAAGTGTCCAAAAGATGAATATTATTGAAATAAGTAATCGCCCCGATATCATTGGCAATAACTTTCGAGTTTCCGTAATACTGATGAAGAAAATCCGCCAGCTGAATCTGCTGGTCAAAGATATTTTTGGAAGCGGTCGGCTGCTTTTCCAGCATTGTTCCAAACCGCATATAGAATGTAACCAGTAAAAGAAAAATAGTTCCGAATTTTAGAATTTTATTTGTCGCATTTTTATTGAAAACCTCATTAATAAAAGGCGTTATTGCAAATAAGACAATCACCACAAGATAAGCTTCATACCGGATCAGCCAGCCGAAATTAGCAAATAAAAGATGAACGACAAACCCGCAAAACACCACAAACGGAATAGCATTTTTTGAAATCTTATCCGTTAATGTTGTTTGATGTTTTGATTTGACAAAAACCTGAATCAATAAAATTAGAACTAACACCAGAACTGAAATTCCACGGTAGGCATTTCCTGCAACTCTGGTTAGGAAACCCACAATACCGTCATTGGTATTCCCTTTTAGAATCAAAGAATTTGGTAAGAAAAATGAGCCGTTGTCAATGGAAATATAACCATAAACCAGAACCGGCAAAAGCGCCAGAATTCCTAAAGCCACACTTATAACATAATCTTTTTTGATGAAAAAAAGGTAAATGCAGATAAAGAAAACAAAAAACAAACTCTCATACCGGAAACCGACAGCAATAATTGAGAGCAATGCCAGATTGGAGAAATGTCTCGGCGTTTTATCTTCAAGATATTTTTGAAATCCGAGTAAAACCAAAACCATCACCAACGTGTGAAAAACGTGCTCCATTCCCGTCATTATCATCAGATGCAATGGCATTAGCAGAACGACTGATGACAAAACAACAATATAAGTTGATTGTGAAAATTGTTTCAGATACCTATGAAAAACAAGGATCAAAGCAATTCCGGCAATACTATTGGCAACTAGTGGAATGTATTGCCAATTTCCAAATATCTTAATCAGAACAGCTAACAGAAAAGTGAACAGTGGTGATGACGTGGTAGAGGAAAATTCATATTGCGTGATACCCCACGTTCCAAATTCAGCAAAGTTTTTTGCCATAGATAAGTGGATATATGCATCGTCTAACGGATAAATATATTTTCCTGCAAAATCTATTACAACTTGGGTATTATAAAATATCAATAATCCAAGAACCAGAAATATTACTAAAAGTATTATATTTTTTTTCATCTAATTTTATTGAGTAAACCAAAGGAAGTTTTGATATTTATCCGGTGTGAAGCGCCCTGCGTTCCCCTGATATTTCACAAATACAAAATAGTAAAATATCATAAAAACAACGAAGAACAAATGGAAAAACCATCTTGTATTTTTTTTATCCATAGATGCAATAATATTGGTAATAACCAATGGTGCAAATCCTAAGTAAGAACCTACAAGTCTGGTAGAGAAAACGGGATTACTTCTCATAATAAAATAAAGACAAATTCCCATAATCAGCAGATTCCGCATATACTCATAATAATAGATCTTCTCACAGGCGACCTTGTCATAAGTAATCAGCAAGAAGCTAAAAACCAAAATCTGTCCGTCGAGAAAACTGGAGCCGGAAGCTTCATAATTGATGTAACCATTGTATCCGTTCGAAACGTCCTGAACATTAAGTGTATCCAGAAAACCTGAAAACAAATTATATATCTGAAATGGTGATAATATCACGCAAATCATTATCGAATAGAAGATCCTGCTGGGATTCATCGGGATTGTTGCGAGCCAGTAAGCAGGCAAAAAGATAATCGTGGATTTATGAAACCCATAAGCAATATAAATACACAGAAGATACCACCAGACTTTTCTCTCTTTGATAAATTTGAAAGATATAACACACATTGTCATCCCCAATGCCTGTCTCATATGCCCGCTGTCTGCAATGAAATATCCCGGAATCAGGAAAAGAAGAATTGCAAAAACAGGATATTTGGAATCTTTGTAAAAAACGGCAAGTTTTCCGGTAATTGTTATAATAGCGCTGATCAATGTAAATTCTTTAAACGGAACGCCTGTAGAATAGACCCATTTATTCAGCATGGCATACATCCATTCTACATCTATCCTTGATTTTCTAAACAACATTTTATCAATCAACTGACTATAATCAACAGTAGGAAAATACTGGCTGTACATCGAATCATAAACAGGATAATCCGCACCAACATATCTCCTGTAGCCAATAATTACGATCATATATACGGCAATGGTCCAAAAAATAAATTTGGGAGTTCGCAAGCCATCTTCTCTATTGACTTCTACAAAACTGTAGAGAATCAAGAAGACAAAAAGAACCGTAAAAACCGGATGTAAAAATGCCATTAATTACCTTTGCTAAGTATATCTGTTATAATTAGAATTCAAATATAATTCTTATTTTAAGATTTCGCAGTCAAATAAAATAAGTATTAATTCGATTTAATTCCCCTAATATTCAATTATTTTTTATCATTTTTTTCAAAATATATAACCTCACTGGTTCTTCAAAATATTTAAAGGCTAATGACGCCATTAGTAAATTGAGTAAAGCTAAAATCAGCAACTCTATAGAACCGGAAATATATTCCGAGATATTCAATTGGGCTATATAATTCTGTACAGGTTTGAACAAATAAAATGCTGTCAACTGAAACATGTAAAAAGCAAACGAAATATTTCCAAGATAAACCATTCTTTTTGAGTTGAATAACTTATCAAAATACGTCGGAAATGACAGTGAATAAATCATCCCCGCAAACAGCAACATACACAGAGCATCCACTTTGTAGTCTGTGATTGTAAGAGTCAGTAAAATCAAAACACTGGCTGCAAAAATCAAGCTCGCTGCTTTTTTAGAAACAGTAAAATCAAACCTTAATAATCCTATTAAAATTCCCAGAAAAAACTCGGGAATAATTCTTTCCAAGCCTTTGTAAGTATATTCATTAAGGTCAAAATTCTCGATATTAAACCATCTTACAATAAAGAAAAGAACAACTGCACCAAGAATAATTCTTCCCCAGAATTTATTCAGTTTAATAATGAATGTTGCAGAAATAAATAAAAACAGGTAAGCAAACCATTCATCTGACAAACTCCAGGAATGGGTATTCCAGCTCAAAGCATCATTGATGTTCCAGGCGTGGATCATCAAAAGGTTTGAAACGATATGATCCGGCCTGATGATTAGATCTTTCTGATGAAAAACATATTTGCCGACCAATAAAAGAATACCAACGATCACAAATGTTAATATCTGTAGCGGATAGATTTTCGCAAATCTCTTAACCAGAAAATTATAATATTTCCTGGAGGTTACTTTTTCCAAAATAAAGCTTTTATGATAAGCATAGGTCAAAATAAAACCACTCAACACAAAGAAAATATCCACACCCAGATAACCTTTCTTCACAAAGAAATTATCCATTCCTCCCGTATAAACACAAAAATGATATAGGAAAACCCAAAATGCGGTATAGAATCTCAGTCCTGTTAAATTATTCAGCATCTTCTTTCTGTTTTACCAATAAAAATTCCCGATCATCTGCATCCCAAACGTTTGAAAAAGACAGAGGTAAAACATGATTTTAAAATTGTCTGAACTAATACCCTTCAACAAAATCAAAAAATAAGGAACCAGAAACAAACAGGCCCTCGCTGTTTCGCCCGTTCCGTAAGCACCTGTCAGAAGCATTGCTGAAATCCCTGAAATCGCAGAGAAAAACAGGATATTAATATTCCGGTTTTCAAAAACTTCCGTTCCTGATTTTTTTGAGAAAAAAACAGATAAAAATCCAAAAGATAAAAACAGGAAAATCTCACCAATATCTTCCATTCTTGTCATTAAATAAACAAACGGCTGATGAAACAATCGGAAACCGTCCGGATTTTCTGATTTTGAAGCCAAAAAGAACGTCTCCAATTGATTGTAGCCCGTCATGGCATATATCATTGCAAACACCAAAACAAAAACAACAGTACCCATCAGGCTCAGCCAGACAAAATTCCATTTTCCCTTTGATAAAAAATAGAAACTGATGCAGCCTAAAAATGCAAATAGAAATAATCCCGAAAAGGTCAAAAGATTGGTCAGAATCAACCCTGACGAAATCAGCAAAAATGAAACGGAATCAATTTTATTCTGATGAAAAATTCTCGCAAAGCCTAATAAAAAGATCAGGGTTGAAGTTAAAACCAATGCATCAATCGAAACCAGAAGATAAATATTAACAGAAGGCACAACGGCAAACAAAAGCAGCGCCCACTTCCTTCTGGTTTCTTCGAAGCCGAGATCAACCAAAATCTTATAGAACAGTGGAAATGATAAACTTCCTATCGCAAAAAACACAATCGCCAGGGTTTCAATATTGGAAATATTCAGTATCCAATAATGCAGGAGCGTTACAAATGGCGGATGCGTTTTGGTATGCATCTGGAACTGTTCCAGATTCCCGGAGAAATCTCTCAGCCAAATCTGTCCGTCGGTAATGTTGATTGCATCAGCATAATATTGTCTTCCTTTCAGATAAAACGGCTGCAGGAAAGCAATATCGAAATTACCCTGACTCAGATTGCCTAATAAAACCAAAATAACAGCAATCAAAAAGAGAAGATAGACATTCATCTTGTCAGCAAATCTGAAAACAAAAGTCCCTGAAATCAGAAACAAAAACGCAAACACAAATCCGCTCCATAAAAACTGATTGGGATAGATCACCGAGATCGGGAAAAGAATCCCTGTCCCTGTATAACCGCCCTGATGCTGGTAATAGAAATTAGCGCCGGCAATGGCGATCCAAACAGCTATCGCTATAAAAAAAATCAGCCATGGAAAGCTTTTAAGATTCACCCATTGTAATTTTTCACCCATCAGTAACTGTGTTTTCTTGGTTCAAACGTCAAAAATATTAATAAAACTTCAGACTGCTCATTAATTTTTTGTGATTTTGGTTAAATAACGGCTGTGACAGAAGTCGGATTACGAAAAAATTACTGTTTCTGAGGACCTTCGCAAAATCTGCATTTAATAAATCCCAAAGGCACAAAGTTTTATTACAAAGCACCCAAATCTGGATAAGTCATGATTGTAATCTTGAAAAATCATAATCATTGCAAAACCCTTGTTAGCTTTGCGTTAAACAGCTAAAGATCACTCAAAATAAAATCAATCAACACATATTAAAATTAATTACATTTGACTGCTTAACAACTTGCTAGCACAAGTCCCCTTAAAGTAAACATAAAAATGAAAAAAATAACGACAATACTATTATTAACCATATCAGTAATTTGCTTTGGTCAAAAAACAATTAATTTCGCTGACTCGATTAGGAAATCATATAACATCCCCGAAATTAGTTACGCCGTAGTCGACAGCAGATCCACACTGGAAATCGCGGCTTTAGGAAAGCATTCGGTTAATCTTCCGGATGCAGCGACATTAAACGACAGGTTCCATATTGGTTCCAATACAAAAGCGATGACAGCGTTTATTATTGCCAAATATGTAGAAAATGGAAAACTAAAATGGACAACCCAATTTTTTGATCTATTTCCCGAATGGAAACAAAAAAGCAAACCGGAGTATGCTAATATGACATTACAGGATTTACTGTCACACAAAGCAGGAATACAACCATTCCAAGGAGAAGATGACCCTGTAATTCCCGGCTTCAAAGGGACAAATCCGGAAAAAAGAAAACAATTTGGGCAGTTCGTATTAACGCTGGAACCTGTAAAACCCGACGAGCAAAACCCGTTCATTTATTCGAATGCAGGATATACGCTGGCCACATTAATGCTAGAAAAAGTAACTCATAAAAGCTGGGAACAATTAGTTGAAAAGGTATTCAATAAGGATTTAAAATTAAATGTGAAATTATCCTGGCCCGAAAATCAAAAGCAAAAAGATACCTGGGGACATAGAACAGAGGATGGTAAGCTGGAGCCGGTTCCTTCTAACTTTGACTATCATTTGGACTACACCGAACCCGCTGGAGATCTAAATATAAAGCTTAAAGATTACATCAAATTTATTCAGCTCAATTTAAAAGGTCTTGAAAAACAAGATAATTACCTGAAAGCAGAAACATATACTTTTATCCATAAGGGAATCCCAAACTATTCCCTCGGCTGGTTTAATATTTATGAAAACGGAAAAGAACTTTCGACACACTCCGGTACTGCAGGAACATACTATACTCTTGTGCACATCGACAGATTAAAAAATAAAGCCTATATAATTTTCACAAATTCCTTTAATCCGGATACGCAGCAAGGTGTAAGGCTTTTAATGAGAAAGCTGAAAGAAAACTATGGCAGCTAGAAGCGTAGCCCAATTGGCTATGTGTAAAATCCATAAAATCTGACGTAGCCCAATCCCTGAGGTCTTAAAGCACAATTACAAACCCTCGTGAGTCTTGCATTAAACAGCTATCGCATTTTTTAAAATAAATAAATATAATTATTTCATAAATTAAAATTAATTATTCTATATTGGTGCCGCGTATTTGACAGCAGAAATTTTAATGGAAAATCTGACATTACAAGACTTAAGGTTTATAAATGAAATAAGTAATCGAAATTACAAGGATAATTTTTTTCTAAGCAATGCAATAGCTGAAGAAAAACAACATCTTCAAAACATTAAGTTAAAATTAAAAACTATTGCAAATTTTTTCAAGCAAAAATATGATGCAGGTTATGGAATTTTTGAATCATCAATAGTAACAGGAAATGACATTGCCATTGGTGGCACTAGGTTGAAACGTATTTGGTCTGGAATATTTAAAGGAAATACGAACAAACAATATTCTGCTCAAATAAGTTTTGTATTAAATCCACATAAACCGTGCCTTGATGTTGGATTTTTCTTTGGTAGGGCACACGGACATAGTGTAAAAAAAGAAGAAAAATTAAGATTAGAAACTGAATTAAAAAATTTAGCTATCAGTATAAGTAATAAAATAAATGAAGATCAGCTTTATAAAGAAAAATTTTATAATTTATGTGATTTAGGTTTTACCGCATATAGCAATAATTCAAGGGTTAGTTTTGAAGATTGGGCAAATATAATTATTAAACATACCAATACATCACAAATTTTAGTTGAAGTATATCCTAATGAAATAGGAGAAATCGAATTTTCACAACTTGATTTCTATGTTTCTCAAATTATCTTTTTATTATCAGCTATCTCAACTAATGGTGAAGAACAAAAAATTAAGCCTTTGTCAATTGAGCAACGAACAAAACAATTACAAAGATTAAGTGAGATAGGTTTAAAAGGTGAAAAATATATTTTTGAAATAGAAAAAAAACGTTTAAAAAGCCACGATAAACATCCTATTCATAAATCTTTAGTATCGGATCATTATGGTTATGATATACATTCTTACGATGAATATGGTAATGATCAATTAATTGAAGTAAAGACCACATGTAGAATGAAAGGAGAATACAACTCCCAAAAGTTTTTTTTATCAACAAATGAATATAATGTCTTTCAGAAAAATAAGGAAAGGTACAAGTTATATCGTGTTTATGACATAGAAGGGAATCCACATTTTGAGATTATTGATCTAGAATCTATCGAAATATTTTCAGATGGATATTATTGTATTTACTAAAAAAATCCCCACGCTGCACAAAGTCTCCAGGCTTTGCGCCAACAACAAAACTGTTAATCAGTACCTCAACAAAAAACCCTTTCAGAGTTTGAAATTCTGAAAGGGTTAATTATTTATGGAGAATAAGTTTTTACTTTTTCTTCGCCGGTGCTTTCTTCGCAGCCGGCTTTTTAGCAGCTTGTTTCTTTTTCTCGGCAAAAGCTTTCGGATCCTGCGCGGTGATCCATTTTTTCACTTCGTCGAGAGAAATGTCTTTCAGTTCATCAGCCTCATATTTAGAATCATCTTTCTTTTTCGGGATTTTGAAGTTCGCTTTTCCAAACTTGATAAATGGTCCCCATCTTCCGTTCTCGATAGCGATTTTTTCTTTTTCCCATTGCTGGATGTAGCGGTTGGCCTCTTTGTCCAGTTTGGCATCAATCAGTTCATTGATATCACTTTGGGAAAGATTGTCGAAGTCGTAACGCTTCGGCACATTCACGAAAATGTTTTGGTATTTGATAAACGGCCCGAATCTTCCTGTTCCTTTAGTTACCGGCTCACCTTTGTAAGTGGCGATAGGCGCGTCGGCTCTTTTCTTTTCGTTGATGATCTCTTCTGCTCTTTCCTGGTTCACAGACAATGGATCTTCGCCTTTCGGGATGCTGATAAACGTCTCGCCCCATTTCACATAAGGCCCGAATCTCCCAACACCCACTGACACCGGCTGACCGTCAAAATCCTGAAGATCAAAAGGCAGCTTGAACAGCTCCAAAGCTTCCTCCAGTGTAATGGTAGCGATATTCTGGTTAGACATCAGTGATGCAAATGTCGGTTTCTCCTCATCATCCTGCTCGCCGATCTGGATCATTGGCCCGAATCTTCCGATTCTTGCATGAACATTTTTACCAGACTTTGGATCAATACCTAAGATTCTCTCTCCAGTTGCTCTATCTGCATTTTCCTCGACGTCCTCAATTCTTGGGTGAAATTTGGAGTAGAAATCCGTCATCATTTCTTTCCACTTTTGTTCACCGCTCGCGATCTCATCAAAGCCTTCTTCCACTCTCGCCGTGAAACCATAATCCAGAATCTCCGCAAAGTTATCGGTTAAGAAATCATTTACCACTTCACCGATATCGGTTGGAACAAATTTATTTTTATCACCGCCAAACTTCTCTTCGAGAACTTCTTTTTTGACACCGGATTTGCCCAATGTCATCTTAATGATCTCTCTCGTTTGTGGTTCTATTTCTCTTTTATCCACATACTCGCGGTTTTGAATGGTTTGAATTGTTGGTGCGTAAGTCGAAGGACGACCAATTCCCAATTCTTCTAATTTCTTAACCAATCCCGCTTCTGTAAATCTCGCAGACGGTCTCGTAAATTTTTCTGTAGCTGTGATTGTTTTATAGTCAAGAGTTTCACCAACTTTTACTTTTGGCAACAGCTTTTCATTGCTTTCATCGTCGTCATCTTCTGTTTTGACAATGCCATAAGCCTTAAGGAATCCATCGAAAACAATCACTTCGCCTTGCGCTTCAAAATGCTGTGGTAATTTCGGATTCCCGATCTCGATCACCGTTTTTTCGATTTTTGCATTTTCCATCTGGGACGCCAGTGTTCTTCTGTAGATCAATTGATACAGTTTGTTCAATTGTGCATCTCCAATTGACTTAACAGAAAAATCTGTCGGACGGATCGCCTCGTGCGCTTCCTGTGCAGAAGAAGATTTTGTTGTATAATTTCTCGGCCTGGAATAGCTCTCGCCGTATTCTGAAATAATTTGCGCTTTTGCACCGTTGATCGCTTCCTGAGAAAGGTTAACAGAATCCGTTCTCATATAAGTAATGAATCCTTCTTCATAAAGTCGCTGCGCCAAACGCATAGTAGTCGTTACATTGTAACCCAATCTGGAAGACGCTTCCTGCTGCAAAGTAGATGTTGTAAAAGGAGCAGACGCTGTGCGTGTCCCCGGTTTTGTCTCAACATTCAGAACTTTGAATTCTGTAGCTTTGGATTGTTCCAGGAATTTTTCGGCTTCAGATTCTTTTTCGAAATCTTTTTTCAGCTTAGCTGCGATCTCCTGTTTTCCGTCATTCAGGAAAATACCTTCCACTTTGAAACTTGGTTTTGGAACAAACTCACGGATCTCTTTTTCTCTCTCTACAATTAATCTTACCGCAACTGACTGGACTCTACCTGCCGACAATCCTGTTTTAACTTTTTTCCAAAGAACCGGTGACATCTCGAAACCAACGATTCTGTCCAGAACTCTTCTCGCCTGTTGAGCGTTAACCAGGTTTTGATCAATATCTCTTGGGTTTTCGATTGCTTTCAGGATCGCATTTTTGGTGATCTCGTGGAAAACAATTCGTTTTCTGTTTTCAGGTTTTAATTTTAATTCATCTGCCAGATGCCATGCAATCGCTTCTCCTTCTCGGTCCTCATCGGAAGCCAGCCAGACCATCTCCGCACTTTTAACAGCGCTCTTCAGTTCTGCCACTAACTTTTTTTTATCAGCAGAAACTTCATAATCAGGCGTGAAATTGGAAAGATCAATTCCCATCCCTTTTTTAGGCAGATCACGAATGTGTCCGAAGCTGGATTTGACCTCGTAATCTTTACCTAAATATTTCTGAATCGTTTTTGCTTTTGCCGGAGACTCGACGATGACTAAATTTTTTGGCATTCTAAAAAAATTTTTGCAAAAGTAGGAGTTTTTTTATTACCAATCGATTTAAGAATTATTTCTATTGTCTATTCCTTATATATATTATTGATTTCAGAAAACCTCTTTTAACAAAACATTAACTTTTTTTCATTAAATTCGCAGACTCAATTTAAAAAAAATTGTTTTTAAATATTGAGAATGAACACGTTCGCAGAAATAAAAAACTTTAACCATATTTAAAACTGAATACAGCAGTTTAAATCAAAATGCATCGCTTTTTCATCTTTTTATATTATCTGATTGCCAAGAACCGGCTCATTTCCATCGCAGCAGCATTGGGAATTCTTGTCATTTGTGGTTTTTTTGCTTCTAAAATTAATTTTGAAGAAGACATCAATCAGATTATTCCGAAAAACGACAAATCTGATTTGACGGCGAAAGTTCTAAAGCAATTGAACTTTTCAGACAAAATTATTGTCATCATTGAGAACAAATCGAAAGATGATAATTTCCAGCTTTCAGAAACTGCAGATACTTTTTTACATAAAATCGAACCTTTACAAAAATACATCAGTTCGGTTCAGGGAAAAGTAAATGACAACGAAATTTCTGAAACTTTTGATTTTGTCAATCAGAATCTGCCTTTATTTCTGGATGAAAACGATTATCAGGAAATTGAAAGAAAACTTAACAAAGACAGTATTGCAAAACAGGTAGAGAACAATTATGTGTCGCTGGTTTCGCCAACAAGTTTAGTCACCAAAGAATTTATCAAAAAAGATCCTCTCGGAATCACTTTTCTCGGAATCAAAAAACTCAATGCTTTAAATATCAGTAAGGATTTCAAGCTGGAAGACAATTACATCGTTACCAAAGACGGAAAAAACCTCCTGCTCTTCATCGATCCTAAAAATAAAAGCAACGACACGAAAAACAACGAAGTTTTTGTCAATCAGTTAAATGAAATTAAAGACAACCTCAACAAAGAATTCAAAGGAAAAACTGAAATCAGCTATTTTGGTTCGCCGGTAATTGCGGTTGCCAATGCCCAACAAATCAAGAAAGACATTCAGAATACGGTTATTATTTCGATGACGGTTCTGTTGATTTTGTTGATGTATTATTTCAGAAATTTCTTTACACCGCTGATTGTTTTTTTACCGACAGTTTTTGCTGTTTTCATTTCACTGATGATTTTATACTTTATTAAAGATAAAATCTCGGCAATTTCGCTCAGCGTCGGAGCAATTTTAATTGGAATTACCATCGATTATGCCCTTCATATTTTAACGCATTACAAGCACAACAACAATACTGAAGAGCTTTACAAGGAAATTACGCAACCGATTATTCTGAGCAGCGCAACTACGGCGGTTTCATTTTTGTGTTTGGTTTTTGTCCGTTCTGAAGCGTTGAAAGATCTTGGGCTTTTCGCTGCGATTACAGTTTTCCTGTCGTCTTTTACCGCTTTAATTATTGTTCCGCAACTGTATCATCCGAAAGAAAAATCTGATAAAGTTAGCACGAATTTCATCGATAAAATCGGAAATTACCCTTACGAAAAGAACAAACCGTTGATTATCGGATGTTCTTTGATGATAATTGCGTGTCTTTTTGGTTTCCGTCACGTTGGTTTTAACGAAGACATTGGTGATTTAAATTACATTCCAAAAGATTTGAAAATCAGCGAAGCGAAACTTGAAAAATTATCGGACCTTACTTCAAAATCGATTTACACGATTTCTTATGGAAATTCTGAAAATGAAGCTTTGGCGAGAAACTCTCAGCTGAGCCGGTTTTTGGAAAAAGAAAAGCAGGAAGGAAAAATCCTGAGCTATAATTCGCTTGGAAATGTTGTTTTATCGAAAGAAGACCAACAAAAAAAGTTTGAAAAATGGAACCAGTTCTGGAATCAGAACAAAAAAAATCAGACAATCTCTGAATTGGTTCAAAATGGGAATAAATTCGGATTCAATGCTTCTGCTTTCGATAAGTTTAATGAAAATTTAAATAAATCCTACTCCACTTTAAGTTTAAGAGATTATGAAAAAATAAAAGCCCTTCAGATTTCAGAATTCCTAAGCAACGAAAATGGATTTTACACTGTTTCGAATGTGGTGAAAGTGGACGAAAAGAAACGCGATGCTTTCATCAAAGATGTTGAAAAAAATCACGATGCTTTGGCAATCGACCGCCAACAGATGAACGAGAACTTTTTAGGTTTGCTTAAAAATGATTTTAATACGCTAATCAATTACTCACTTTTAGCTATTATTCTTACGATTATTGTTTTCTTCAGAAATTTCGAATTGTCTGTTTTGACGATGTTTCCGATTGTTTTAACGGGAGTTGTGACTGCAGGAATTTTGTATTTTCTTGGATTAGAATTAAATATTTTCAGCACCGTTGTCTGCACTTTGGTTTTCGGAGTCGGTGATGATTTCAGTATTTTCCTCACGAAAGCGATGCAGAAAGAACATACAACAGGAAAAAATGAACTTCCAACATACAGAATTTCGATTATTTTGGCAGTTTTCACAACGATTTTATCCATCGGTTCTTTGATTTTTGCAAAACATCCTGCTTTACATTCTTTGGCTTTGGTCGCATTGATCGGAATGTTTTCAGTGATTGTAATTACCTCAACTTTGTATCCGTTCTGGTTTAGATTTTTGATCATTAACAGGCAGAAAAAAGGTTTATCGCCGATTACTTTCAGACTGTTTTTGCACTCTGTTTTATCATTTCTTTATTATGGTTTGGGTGGATTATTTTTTTCTTTTTTCGGAACTATTTTTGTGAAGAATGCGAAAGGAAACACCTTGATTTTCATTAAAAAATTCATTGCAAAATATTTAGGTTCAGTTTTGTACACCAATCCTTTTGTTAAAAAAACTGTTATCAGAAATCCAAACGAAGACTTCGGCAAACCTTCTATTATTATTGCCAATCACACATCGTTTCTTGACACATTAGCGATGGCGATGACGACTCACAAAATCGTTTATCTTGTGAATGACTGGGTTTATGAATCACCAATTTTTGGAAAGTTAGTAAAGGCATTGGGTTTCTATCCCGTTTCTCAAGGCATTGAAAACGGAATGGAAAAGTTGAGAGAAAAAGTGAAAAATGGCTATTCTCTAATGGTTTTTCCGGAAGCGAAACGTTCTTATGACAACGACATCAAGAGATTTCATAAAGGTGCATTTTATCTTGCCGAGCAATTTGATCTGGACATTGTTCCAGTTTATATCCACGGCAATTCAGAAGTCCTGCCAAAAGGCGATTTCATAATCTATGACGGTGCAATCACAGTAAAAGTCGGAGACAGAATTAATAAGGATGATTTGAGTTTTGGAACAAATTATTCCGAAAGAACGAAGAAAATCAATGCTCTGTTCAGAGAAAAATTTTCTGAATTGAGAACTGAATTGGAAGATGAAAACTACTTCAGAAAGAAATTATTCTTAAGTTTCCTTTACAAAGAAAATGAAGTTGTAAAGGAAATCAAACGAGATTTTGAAGCTAATAAGTCGGTTTATTTTGAACTGAATCAATACATTGCAAAAGACACCGTTGTTCTGCATATTGCGGATGATTATGGACAAAAAGATGTTTTACTGAGTCTTTATCATGCTAGCAGAAAAATTTTTAGTTTCATCGGCAATGAAGAAAAACGGGAAATTGCCGGACAGAATTATATTGTAAAAACCAGAAAAATCAGTTACATCAAAAATATTTCCAATGTCAACAAAAATATTGACGTGCTTTTGATTTCTGATGACCATTTTAGCTTTTCAAAAATCTCTGATCTACCAGAAACCGTTATACTGTTAAAAACAAAAGCGTTATTGTTCACTAATCAGAATTATTCCTTAATATTTGAATCAGGCGCTATAAAAATTTACAAAAAAAATCAGAATAAAGGCTAAAAATCATAGTTTTGTATAAAACCATTTTTATTAATGTCTAAAAAAATTCTTGTCATATACTATTCGCAAACCGGGCAGCTGAAGGATATTGTGAAGAATATAGCTCAGCCGTTTGAGGAAAAAAAGGACGAATATAGTGTTACCTATTATAACATCCAGCTTAAAAAGGATTTTCCTTTTCCATGGCCAAGTGATGTGTTTTTCAATACATTTCCGGAGTCTTACCTTCAGATTCCAAGTGAAATCCTTCCACCACCGGAAGATGTTCTGAATCAAAAATTTGATCTCATCCTTTTCGGATATCAGGTTTGGTATTTGACGCCTTCGATTCCGATTATTTCGTTCCTGAAAAGTGGTTATGCAGAAAATATTTTGAAAGATACACCAGTCGTTACAATCTCTGGAACCAGGAATATGTGGATGCTTTCTCAGGAAAAACTGAAAGTCTATCTGCGTGATTTGAAGGCTCAATTAGTAGGAAATATCGCGTTGGTTGACAGACACGATAACTACACCAGCGTACTTACAATCCTACGTTGGCTAACAACCGGACAAAAAGAAAAATCCGGAATTTTACCTGCCGCGGGAATTTCTGACGAAGAAATTGCCGGTTCTGTAAAGTATGGTAAGATTATTGAAGGGCATTTGCGCGAAAATAGCTTAAAGGATCTTCAGCCCGATCTGGTAAAAAACGGAGCGGTAGAGATAAGACCTTTTTTGGTAAGAGTAGAAAAAGTCGGGAACAAAATTTTCACCGTCTGGTCGAATCTGATTATCAAGAAAAAAGAAAAGCGTCCTTTGCTGATAAAATTCTTTAAGGTATATTTGATGGCAGCGATCTGGATTATATCTCCGATCGTTTTAATATTTCATATATTATTAGCGCCATTATTATGGTTTAAGAGAAAAAAACAAAGAGAATATTTACAAGGAATTAATTTAAAATAAAAATGAGTAACGTTTATATCACCAAATCTTCTACATACTTACCAAATGAACCGATAGCCAATGATGATATGGAAACCTATCTTGGTTTGGTAAACAACACACCTTCCAAAGCAAGAGCTTTGATTTTGAGGAATAATCAAATCAAAACCAGATATTATGCGCTTGACAAAAATGGACAACCCACTCATACCAATGCTCAGATTACAGCTAATGCAATTAACGGGCTTTTTGATGAGAATTTTAAAAAAGAAGATATGGAACTGTTGTCTTGCGGAACAACGTCTGCAGACCAAATACAGCCGTCTCACGCATCAATGGTTCACGGTGAATTGGGTATGAACAAATCTGTGGAGATCAATACATCAATGGGACTTTGCAACTCCGGGATGAATGCGCTGAACTACGGTTTTCTTTCTGTAAAAGCAGGTGTAAAAAACAATGCGGTTTGTGTTGGTTCTGAGCGGTTTTCTTCTTGGATGACAGCGGATAAATTTGATCATGAAGCAGAGAATCTGAAGCTATTGGAAGAGAGACCAATCGTAGCGTTCAAAAGAGAATTTTTAAGATGGATGCTTTCTGACGGTGCTGGTGCATTTTTATTGGAAAACAAACCAAGAGAAAACCAGACATCATTGAGAATCGAGTGGATTGATTTTTATTCTTACGCTCACGAGATCGAGGCTTGTATGTACTCCGGTTGTGAAAAACAGGAAGACGGAAGTCTAAAATCCTGGGCAGATTATCCTTCTGATGAGTGGTTGAAGCAATCTATTTTTGCTTTGAAGCAAGACACAAAAATTCTGGATCAGTATATCCTTGTAAAAGGTGCGCAGAGTTTGAGAGCTTCTTTTGACAAACATGAGCTGGATCCGGAATCTATAGATCACGTGTTAGCACACATCTCTTCCGGTTATTTCAAAGATGGATTGAAAGAAGAATTTGCCAATGTAGGCTTAGATTTTCCTTGGGAAAAATGGTTCTATAATCTTTCCGAAGTTGGAAATATCGGTGCTGGATCCATCTTTATTGCTGTAGAGCAATTGATGAATTCTGGGAAACTGAAAAAAGGAGAAAAAATCCTTCTTTGTGTTCCGGAAAGTGGACGATTCGCTTATTCTTGCGCATTATTGACAGTTTGTTAATGGAAAACTTGTTACCAAATTCTGACAAAAACTTCATAGAAAGTCTGATTCCTCAAAAGTTTCCTTTTGTAATGGTAAGCGGGCTTGTAGAATATTCGGAAAATCATTTGATTTCCGAATTTGTCATTAAAGAAGACAATATTTTTGTTAATGACAATACGTTTCAAGCCTCTGGTTTGATTGAACACCAGGCGCAGAGTGTAGCTTTGCATACGGGTTACAAATATTTTCTTTTAGGAAAGGAATCTCCTACAGGTTACATCGGTGCTATCAAATCTTTTGAAGCCGAAAGTTTACCTCAAACTGGAGATGTATTAAAATCCGAAGCGACTATCATTAATGAAATGATGGGCGTAACATTGGTAGAAATCATTACAAAAATCAATGATAAAGTGATTGCAAAATCGCAGATGAAAACCATTGTGAAATAATAAAAAATAAACCACAAAGTCAAGAAAGGAAAAGTAATTAATCTAAGTTCAAAAGAAGAATAGTTTTAAAGTGACAATCTTTTTTGAGCTTTTTAAAAATAAAAATGGCAAAAACTTTTGTGACTTTTGTGGTTAAAATAAAATATGGAACCGAAGACTGAAAACTTAATCAACATCCACAATTTTTTACCTCATCGCGAACCGATGCTGATGACGGATTATATTTTGGAATTGACGGAAGATAAAGTCATCACATCATTCAGAATTACTCAAGACAACATTTTTGTTCACAATAATGAATTTGTTGAAGCAGGTTTGATTGAAAATCTCGCGCAGACCTGTTCATCCATTCTCGGACAAAGTTTCTTCGAAAATCCTGATGCAGACACAAAAGTGATTGGTTTCATCACCAATATTAAGAAAATTGAAGTCTTTGCTTTACCGAAAGTGGGCGATAAGATCATTTCAAAAGCCTCTCTGATTTCTCAGTTTGAAAACATCTGCCATATCTTCTGCGAGACATTTAACAATGATGAATTGTTGATAAGAGCTGAAATTAATTTGTTTATTCAAGAAGTAAAACACTAAGCCAATGAAAAAACAAGACCTTCCTCAGGACGAAAGCAATCTGAAGTCAGCCAACATGACCGAAGTGTTGTATGTGACCGACGAAAATGATAATTACACCACAGCCAACAGCATTGGCTGGGATGCTAAGAAAGCAGCACTCGAAGAATCGATGGAACTGATTCATGAGCGTATTGAAGACGCAAAACAAGATGTTGCCAATCATAAAGTAAGCCCTATTATTTATTTCATGGAGCTGAATAAAATGGATTTACAAGTTCTTGCAGCCTATGTCGGAATGTGGCAATGGCGCGTAAAAAGACATGCAAAACCAAAAATTTTTAAAACACTAAGTGAATCCGTACTGAAAAAATATGCCGACGCTTTCGGGATTTCAGTAGATGAATTAAAAAACTTCGACGGAAAATAAATAGAAACCTTCAAGGTTTTTAAAACCTTGAAGGTTTGGTAAAATCAAGCTAAGAATGAAACTTAATTTTGAACACCATCAGACCGCACATTGCGAAAACGGTGTCGCCTCCAATTTACTATTAAACAAAGGGTTAAAACTCAGCGAACCCATGATTTTCGGAATCGGTTCCGGATTGTTCTTTGTGTATCTTCCTTTTTTAAAAGTGAATTTCGCTCCCGGTTTCAGTTATCGCCCGATGCCAGGTGCGATTTTCAGCAAAGCGGCAAAAAGACTGGGAATAAAAATTAAAAGAATCAAATTCTCAAATCCGGCAGAAGCTCAGAAAGCGCTGGAAAAAAATTTAGAAAATAATATCCCGACAGGACTTCAGGTAGGAGTTTTCAATCTTACTTATTTTCCTGAAGAATATAAATTCCACTTCAACGCTCACAACTTAGTTGTTTACGGAAAAGAAGACGGAAAATTTCTGATCAGTGATCCTGTGATGGATTACACAACGACGCTTACAGAAGCCGAACTGGAGAAAGTAAGATATGCAAAAGGCGCTCTTCCGCCGAAAGGTCATATGTACTACCCTACTTACATTCCCGAAAATGTAAATCTGGAAGAAGCGATCAAAAAAGGGATTAAAGATACCTGTAAAAATATGTTGGCTCCCGTTCCGATCATTGGAGTAAAAGCAATGCGTTGGGTGGCTAAAAGCATCCCGAAATGGGCTGCAAAAAAAGGAACAAAAACCACCAATCATTATTTGGGACAACTGATCAGAATGCAGGAAGAAATCGGAACCGGAGGCGGTGGTTTCAGATTTATTTACGGAGCTTTCTTGCAAGAAGCTGCGGTGATCCTTAAAAATGATGAATTAAGAGAACTTTCCAAAGAAATTACAGCAATCGGTGATCTTTGGAGAGATTTTGCGGTGGATATTGCAAGAGTCTACAAAAACAGGAATTCGAAAAGCGATATTTACAACCAGCTTTCGAAAACTATGCTTCATATCGCAGATCTGGAAGAAGCTTTCTATAAAAAACTGAGAAAAGCGATCTAAATGGAGAACTTTATTGAGATTAAAAATTTATATAAAAAATATAAAAATGCAGAAGAGTTTTCTGTAAATGATATTTCGTTGAATATTGATAAAGACGAAATCTACGGAATTCTCGGTCCAAACGGAGCAGGAAAAACAACATTGATTTCCATGCTTTCAGGTTTAATAAAGCCCACATCGGGAAGTTTTAAAATCAATGGATTGTCTCCTCAAAAAGATGGTTTTAAATTAAGACAGATCATCGGAATTGTTCCGCAGGAATACGCTTTATACCCGACTTTAACCGCTAAAGAAAATTTGATGTTTTTCGGAAGTCTGTATGGTTTAAGTCACAAAAAATTAAGAAATGCTATTGATGAATCTTTGGAAATCATGGGTTTGTCAAAATTCGCAGATAAAAAAGTAGAACAGTTTTCAGGGGGAATGAAGCGTCGCTGCAATCTGATCGCGGGAACCCTTCATAATCCTAAAGTTTTATTTCTTGACGAACCAACTGTTGGTGTTGATGTTCAGTCAAAAAAAGCCATCATCGACCACCTTTTGGAGCTGAATAAAAAAGGAACCTGCATCATTTATACATCTCATCACCTTTCAGAAGCAGAGGAATTCTGTACAAAAATTGCCATCATCGACCATGGAAAGATTCATGCGGTGGGAACTCCTGAAGAATTGGTGAACAGAGTAACAAATGCCGAAAACTTAGAAGATGTTTTCATTTCATTAACCGGAAAAGAATTAAGAGATGTTGTTGTATAAACTGTGGAGAAGTTTCGTTAAGGAAATCCTTTTGCTGAAAAGAGATATCGGAGGAATCGTCATTATTTTCGTGATGCCTTTATTGCTGATTATCACGATTACCTTGATTCAGGATTCTACCTTTAAAAATCTGGAAGGCTCAAAAATCCCGATTATTTTTATTGACAATGACAAGTCTGAAGTTTCGAAAAACATAAAACAGGAGCTTGAAAGCAGCAAAACATTCGAGTTACTGACCAATTTTACGGAAAAATCCGCTCAGGATGCTGTTTTTGGCGGCGATTATCAAATGGCTATCGTCATCCCCGAAAATTTAACGAAAGATATCAATTCAAATATTGATACAAAAGTTCAGACCATCGTCAGTTCATTTGGTCTGGAAACAGATTCTTCCGCCGTGAAGAAAACGGTTTCAAAAGCGAAAGATATTCATTTATATTTCGATCCGGCAACCAATATCGGCTTCAAAAACAATGTGATGAATGCTGTGAACAAAATGGTTTTTGAGATCGAAAATAAAAAGATTTACAAAGCTTTTCAGGATCAGCTGGGAACGACGGAAAACCTGGAAGAAAATAAAAATTTGATCAGCTTTAAAGAAATCACTCCGAAAAAAGGCAACATGGATGTCATGCCTAATTCCGTTCAGCACAACGTTCCGGCTTGGGCTTTGTTTGCGATATTTTTTATTGTGGTTCCCTTATCGATTAATTTAGTTAAAGAAAAAAGTCAGGGAACGAGCGTGAGAGCGAGAATCAGTCCGACTCCTTACTTTATCCATATTTTAGGAAAAACATTTACTTATTTGATAATTTGCGTCATTCAGTTTTTACTGATGGTTGCGGTGGGAATTTACCTTTTTCCTTATATGGATTTACCGCAGTTTGACGTGACAGGAAAAATGTTCCAGCTTATTGTTGTGACCTTATTCTCAGGTTTGGCAGCAATCGGATTCGGAGTTTTATTGGGAACTGTTGCCGATACGCAGGAACAGTCTGCGCCATTTGGGGCAACTTCGGTTGTCGTTTTGGCAGCTGTCGGAGGAATCTGGGTTCCGGTATTTTTAATGCCTGAATTTATGCAGACCATCGCCAAATTCTCTCCTATGAACTGGGGCTTGAATGCTTACTATGACATTATTTTAAGAAACAGCGGAATCGGAGGAATTGCCAAAGAAATCACTTTCTTATTTTTATTTTATGTAGCCATGGTCGCTATTTCATTATTTTACGAAAGAAAACAAAATGCAGTCTAAAGAAAATTTAACTTGTACAGAGGAAGTTCGCGTAAGGTTCAACGAAACAGACCCGTTGGGAATTGTCTGGCATGGACATTACATCGTGTATTTTGAAGACGGAAGAGAAGCTTTCGGAAGACAGCACGGTTTGACCTATCTTGATATTCAGAAAGCAGGATTTGTAACACCGATTGTAAAAAGTACCTGTGAACATTTTCTTCCTTTAAAATACGGAGAAACCTTTAAAATTGTAACCACTTTCGTGAATTCAAATTCGGCGAAATTAATTTACAGATACGAGCTTTTTAACGAAGACAATAAATTGGTCTGTTCAGGAGAAACCATTCAGGTTTTCCTGGATTCTGACAATAATTTATGTTTGTATAATCCTGAGTTTTTTCAGGCCTGGAAAGATAAAATGGGGTTATCGTGAGAAAGGAAGTTTACATTACAGATTACAACTGCGTCACGCCTTTAGGTTTTGATGTTTCTTCGAACTGGAATGCCCTTTTGGAAGGAAAATCCGGCGTAGCTTTACATAAAATCATAGAAAATCAGGAGCCTTTTTATGCTTCTATGATTGATTCTGAAAAGTTAAATAAAGAATTTAATAGATTCTTCGACTCCGCTCAGAATGACAGTACGGAATTCACAAGGCTTGAAAAAATGTTTTTGTTGAGTTTAAAACCTTTGGTTGAAAAACATCAGATTTCAAACGAAACGGCTTTTATTTTATCAACAACAAAAGGAAATATCAGTTTATTAAAAAACCAGAAGACTTTACCGGAAGGTATTTTTCTTTCCAGCTTAGCTCAAAAAATTGCTGACTTTTTCGGATTTAAAACAAAACCGATTGTTGTTTCCAATGCCTGTGTTTCTGGAGTGATGGCGATTGCTGTTGCCAAAAATATGATTCAAGCGGGAAAATATAAAGATGCTTTTGTCATTGCCGGAGACGAAATTTCTGAATTTGTAATTTCTGGTTTCAATTCTTTTCAGGCGATCGGAACCGAAATTTGTAAACCCTACGATAAAAACCGTGACGGGATTAACATCGGTGAAGCAACAGCAGCAGTTTATATCACTTCAGAACTCAATCAAAACGAAAAATTTAGTTTTAAAGTTTTAGGAGATTCAGCCATCAATGACGCCAATCACATTTCCGGACCTTCAAGAACAGGCGACGGATTATTTGCAAGCATCAAAAATGCAATGACAGAAGCCCAAGTTTCGACAGAAAAAATCGATTTTATTTCGGCGCACGGAACAGCAACCATTTACAATGACGAAATGGAAGCCATAGCTTTCAACAGAATAGAATTGCAAAATGTTCCTCTGAACAGCATGAAAGGTTATTATGGACATTGTCTGGGCGCTTCAGGATTGTTGGAAAGCATTATTTCAATGGAAAGTGCTTTAAACAATACTTTAATTCCTTCTAAAAATTTTGAAGAAACAGGAACTTCCCAACCTTTGAATATTATCAAAGAAAACCAGCCTGCAGAAATTAAATATATTTTGAAAACAGCTTCAGGTTTTGGCGGATGTAATGCGGCAATCGTTTTGGAAAAATGCTGAAAATAATTTTGTAATTTTATAAAATTAAAGTTTTAGGAAATGGAATCTACAGTAGACATCAGAAAAAGAATTCACGAGTTCATTGATATTGCGGATGAAAGAATTCTGCGAATTTTCAAAGGAATTATTGATGCTGAAGAACAAGATGCAGAATTAGAATCTTCACAATACCCACAAGTTCCTGATTATATTTATGACCGAATTGAAGAAGAACGTGAAAAATATTTAAATGGTGAACTTAAAACTTCTTCATGGGAAGAAGTGAAGGAACGACTGATGAAAAAATTATGATTTACCACTTTTCTTTATCTCCAAAAGCTGAAGCCGATTTGCTGGAAGCTGCATTATGGTACGAAAGTCAGCAAACTGGACTTGGAGAAAAATTTGCACAAAAGGTTGAGTCTTATTTTATCAGAATTCAAAACAATCCACTGCATTTTCCTTCGAAAAAAGGAAACCTGCGTGAAGCGTATATTCAGAAGTTTCCTTACGTTATCATTTATCAAATTATAAACGATAATATTATTGTTTTTGCTGTTTTCAATACCCATCAAAATCCTACAAAAAAGCCTTAAACTTTATTAATGAAGAAAACAGACATTTGCACCATAGAAAATTCAAAAATCGCTCTCAACAACGAAGTTATTTTTGAAACTCCCACCGAAAATTTTTCAGATTTTGCGAAAGAGGCTTATAAAAGTTTAGCATTGAATTATCCGAAATTTCACAAAATGGATAATCTCAGCAAACTCGCTTTTCTGGCTTCTGAAATGATTTTAAAAGATGAAGACCACAGCAGAACGGCTTTGGTTTTTGCCAATAAATCATCAAGTTTGGATACCGATTTTAAATATCAGGAAAGCATCAATTCTCAGGAAAACTATTTTCCGAGTCCTGCGGTTTTTGTGTATACTTTACCCAATATTTGCGTTGGCGAAATCAGCATCAAGCATAAAATGCAGACAGAGAATGCTTTTTTTGTTTTGGACGAATTTGATGAAAATTTTTTAAACGATTACGCAGCCCAGATTTTACAGTCAGGCAAGGCCGATAAAGTATTGTGTGGCTGGGTAGAACTATATCAGGAAAGTTATCAAGCTTTTGTATATTTGCTTACGAACTAATGTAACAATTTAACAATATAACTATAACAATGTAACAATGATTCGCAGTTATCCATTGGTAAACTGGTACACTGCTAGATTGTACATTAAAATAATTTTTATGGAAAACTTAAGAGAAGAATTAAAGCACAAAATCATCGAAGTTCTTAATTTAGAAGACGTTGCAGTAGAAGAAATCAAAGATACAGATCCGTTATTCGGCGGAGGTCTTGGATTGGATTCTATCGACGCTCTGGAATTAATCGTGCTTTTGGATAAAGAATACGGAATCAAATTAGCCGATCCGAAAAAAGGGAAAGAAATTTTTTCTTCGATCGACACCATGGCAAAATTCATTGAAGAAAACAGAACGAAATAATTCAATCTGGCAATGTATCAATTTAACAGTTTACCAGTATTGTTACACTGTTAAATTGATACATTGTTACATTATAAATTTAAAATGGGTCAAAAAATTGCCATAACAGGAATGGGCATCATTTCCGCGATTGGAAACAATGTGGAGGAAAATTTGAGTTCGCTGAAATCCGGAAAACACGGAATTTCAGACATTAGTTTGTTTGAAACTCGTCATTCCGGAAATATCAAAACCGGCGAAATAAAATTGTCTAATGAAGAGCTTGTTGAAAAACTTCAGTTGAATGAAGATAACAACGCAACAAGAACCTCTTTGTTAGGCATGATTGCTGCAAAAGAAGCTGTAGAAAGTGCCGGAATTTCCGACATTAATGAGTATAAAACCGGACTTATTTCCTCAACAAGCGTTGGCGGAATGGACGTTACCGAAAAATATTTCTATACTTACGAAGACTTTCCTGAAAAGCAAAAATATATTGACGCTCACGATGCGGGAAATTCATCGTTATTGATTGCAGATTATTTGGGTCTAAAAGGCATGGTTTCAACGATCAGTACAGCTTGTTCGTCCGCAGCCAATGCGATTATGATGGGTGCAAAACTCATTAAAAACGGCGTTTTGGATCGTGTAATTGTTGGCGGGACAGATTCTCTTTCAAAATTTACATTGAATGGCTTCAATACACTGATGATTCTGACGGATTCTTACAACACGCCTTTTGACAACGACCGAAAGGGTTTGAATCTGGGTGAGGCAGCCGCTTTCATCGTTCTGGAATCTGATGAAGTCGTTAAAAAAGAAAACAAAAAAGTCTTAGGTTATCTTTCAGGATACGGAAATGCAAATGATGCACATCACCAGACCGCTTCTTCGGAAAACGGGCAGGGAGCTTATTTAGCTATGGAAAAAGCATTGAAAGTTTCAGGTTTGGATAAAGAAAATATCGATTATATCAACGTTCACGGAACAGCAACGCCAAATAATGATTTGTCTGAAGGAATTGCAATGATCCGAATTTTTGGCGAAAATAAAGTTCCTGAATTCAGTTCTACAAAAGCTTTTACGGGTCATACTTTAGCAGCAGCAGCGGGAATTGAAGCGGTATATTCGTTGTTGGCAATTCAAAACAATCTTATTTTCCCGAATCTGAATTTTAAAACCAAAATGGAAGAATTTGATTTAACGCCTGTGACTAAGCTCAAAGAGAAAAATATTAACCATGTACTTTCCAATTCGTTTGGTTTTGGAGGAAATTGTTCAACTTTAATTTTCTCAAAATCATGAGTGCAGTTTACATCAACAGTGCAGCTTGTATCTCGGTTCAGGACACTTTAAACGAGAATTTTTTCCAAAATCTTAAACCTGAAAATTCATCTCAAGTTTTAAAAGCGATGGAACCTAATTACAAGGAATTCATTCCGCCTGCAGCCAGCAGAAGAATGTCTAAAACCGTAAAAATGAGTTCCGTAGCTTCACAATATGCTTTGAAAGAAGCCGGAATCGAAAATCCTGACGCGATTATCGTCGGAACCGGAATGGGCTGTTCCCAGGATTCTGAAAAATTTCTGAAAAATGTATTGGATAATAACGAAGAATTTCTGACTCCCACCTTTTTTATTCAGTCCACGCACAATACGGTTGCGGGACAAATTGCTTTAGGATTGCAGTGTCACGCGTACAATTTCACGTATGTAAACACATCTTCGTCGTTGGAATTTTCATTTTTAGATGCAAAATTACAGATCAATGACGGTGAAGCAGAAAATGTTTTGGTCGGTTCCACAGACGAACAAACCGACCGGACAATGGAATTGTACAAATTGAACAAAACTATTAAAAAAGAAGAAAATCTTCCCGTTGATTATCTGAACTCAACAACAGACGGCGTCATTTGGGGAGAAGGCGCAAGCTTTTTTGTTTTAGGGAAAAATAAAACGGAAAATTCTTATGCTCAATTGCAAGACATCCAGATCAATAACCAATTAAATCTGGAAGAAACGGAACAGTTTGTTGAAGATTTTTTAGCTAAAAATAATTTGAAAAATGATGAAATTGATGCTGTAATTTTAGGTTTCAGCGGAGATGCGAAATCGGATGTTTATTATGCAAAAGCAATGAATTTGTTTGAAAATTCGGCTTTGTTGTATTATAAACATTTGAGTGGAGAATTCAATACAGCAAGCGGTTTTTCAACGTTTATGGCTTGTCATATCCTTAAAAATCAGGAGATTCCGGAAGTGATGATGATTAATTCTGTGAAGAAAGACAGAATTAAAAATATTTTGCTTTATAATCATTTGGGAGGAAATGACCATAGTTTAGTTTTGTTAGGGAAAGCTTAGTTTGTTGAGTTGTTTTTAACGCAAAGAGCGCAAAGATTTTATTTTAAAGTTTGAAAACATTTCCGTTCGCAAAGGCGTTTCACTCAGCAAAGGAAACCGTACAGCTGTCATTTCGACGTAGGAGAAATCTAATAACGATGCTTAGATTCCACGCTACACTTCGTTTCGCTCTGAATGACAAAGATACCGCTTTAAAAAACTGGATATTTTTAAATCAAATTCAAAAACAATAAAGATGAAACATTACCCATTTATCTTATTTTATCTTTTCTGTAACGTATTTATTTATGCGTTTCACGGAACTTTTTGGATGTATTTGTTTTGTTTTTTATTGTTTTCTGCGGTTGTTGTTTGGGGTTCTTTCGATATTGAACTGGGATATTTCGTTAACAGCATTACTCATAAAAGAACAAAGATCAAGGAAGTGGCTCTGACTTTTGATGATGGTCCGACAGAATTCACACCAAAATTTTTAGATCTATTGAAAGAAAATAACGTAAAAGCAACCTTTTTCTGTATCGGAAAGCAGATTGAAAAATATCCTGAAACTTTTCAACGAATCATTGCGGAAGGTCATATTGTTGGAAATCACACCCTTTCTCATTCCAACAATACCGGATTTTTATCAATCGCAAAAATGATTGAAGAGATTGAAAAATGTGATAAAGTGATGTTGAAAGTCGGGAATTTAAAAACGAGCTTATATCGACCGCCTTTTGGAGTTACCAATCCGAATATTGCCAAAGCCATCAAAAAAACTCACAAAAAAAGCATTGGCTGGAATGTCCGTTCTCTCGATACAATTACAGAAGATGAGAAAAAAATTTACCGTAAAGTCACCAAAGGATTAAAAAAAGGAAGTATCATTCTTCTTCACGACACTTCGGAAAAAACGTACAATGTTTTGGTGGATTTATTAGTATTTTTGAAGGATAAAAATTATTCAACTTTTACAATTGATAATATTTTAACCACAAAAGAGACAAAAGCTTTTTAACATATTAGAATTTTAAGTTTAAATTGTAAGAAGAACACATAAGTCCTGAAAATCTTTGATTTTCATCTTTTGTAAACTCTATTTCTAAATATTTAAGTTAAAAAATAATCTTTTGTGACTTTTGTGGTTAAATTTAAAAACGTTAAACAATGATTAAAAATATTGCTCTCGGAGTATTCTTATTAGTTTCAAGCTTCTTTTTTGCTCAAAATACGGCGATGTCTGGAGCGGAAGCAAAAGGATTTGTAGCTAAAGTTTCTTCGGAAACCAAAGAAATAAAAACCTTGCAGGCAGATTTTACCCAAACCAAAAAAATGGATTTTCTGGATAAAAGCATCGTAACGTACGGGAAAATGTCTTTAAAAACTCCGAATATGCTGAGCTGGAAATATACGAAACCTTATCAATACAGCGTTGTTTTCAAGGATAATAAAATTTTCATCAACGATCAGGGGAAAAAATCTTCTGTAGATGCGAAAAGCAAAACTTTTGAAAAAATCAATAAGCTGATTGTCGGAAGTTCAAACGGACAAATGTTCAACGATCCTGAATTTTCCGTAACGTATCTGAAAAATGCCAATTTCAATGTTGCAAAATTTACCCCGAAATCAGCTCAATTGCTGAAATACATTAAGCAGATCGAATTGAGTTTTCCGAAAGGACAATCAACCGTTTCGCAGGTGAACATGACGGAAGCTTCAGGTGACACGACGAATATTGTTTTCAAAAACACCAAAATCAATGCGCCGATTGCTGCTTCAGAATTCAGTTTATAGCCTGGTTTTCTTACTGTTCGTTTCGTGTAAGACATACAAATTAACGGATGTAAAACCTGTTTCCAATTCTGAAAAAACGGTTGAAAATTTATATTTTTCTTCCAACGAAGATTATGTTTATAAATGTCAGATGGATATTTATAAAAATCATGTCAGCGGAATTTTGATATTAAAAAAAATTAACGAAACGACGCATCGTGTTGTTTTAACTTCAGATTTCGGAAATAAATTAATCGATTTTGAAATTTCGGATAATAATTTTAAGCTGAACTATGTTCTTCCTGATTTAGACAAAAAAATCGTCATCAACTTTTTAAAGAACGACTTTCAACAGCTTTTAAAAAGACAGTATCCTGTGAATGAAAGCTTTGAAAATGAAAATTCAAAAATTTATCTTTCTAAAGTTGATAAAAAAATCTATTATTTATTCTTTAACAAAGAAAATGGTTTATTGAAACAAATCATTTATACGAAAAATAATAAGGAAAAAATCGATTTTACATTTGATGCAAAAAAACATATCTTCGCGGATAGTATTGATCTTCAACACAAAGATTTCAAGATCAATATAAAACTATTTCAAATAACTGAAACAGAATAACATGCAGACCATTCTTACAGATTTTTATACCTTACAATCATACGAACAGGCAGAAAACGGAAGTTATATTGCCAACATTTCTCTTAACAAAGATCATGATATTTTCAAGGGACATTTCCCCGGAAATCCTGTTACTCCAGGAGTTTGCATGATGCAGATCGTAAAAGAACTTTCTGAGGAATTCACTGGTTCGCCTTTATTTTTAAAAACGGCATCCAACGTGAAATTTATGGCGATCATCAATCCTTTTGAAACACCGGACCTGAAACTGCAACTCGATATCACGCAGACCGAAGAAGAAGTGAAAGTAAAAAACACAACGTCTTTTGGCGAGACTATTGCATTAAAATTGTCAGTTAACTACCAAAAAACAGCAAAATGAAGCTAATTTTTTCATTTTTAACGGCTTTTATCCTTTTTTTCCAATCGGGTCTTGAATCTTTGAGGGAAAGCTATGCAAAGGCCAATTCGTCCAATGCAAATACGGAAGAATTCATCAATATTGCGGAAAAAACATCTGGATCAGACGCTGTAATTCAGGGCTATAAAGCTGCAGCCAAGATCATGGAAGCCAAAATTACCAAGAACAACAGAAAAGCTTTGGTGAAATCCGGCGCAACAAGTCTTGAAGCAATTATTAAAAGCAATCCGAACAATGCCGAACTGAGAGTGATCCGAATGAGCGTTCAGGAAAATATTCCTAAAATTGTAGGATATAATAAAAATCTGAAAGAAGATAAAACTTTTATTCTAAATAATTATTCAAAGCAAAATTCTGCACTGAAAACATACATCAGAAAATTTGCTATGCAGTCTAAAACGATGACCGCAGCAGAAAAAAATTCACTAAAATAACCGAATGACCCTGCCTGAAGTACAGAATGCAATCTCTGAAAAAAAGATCTGCGTTTTAATTCCTACTTACAATAATGAAAAAACTCTGAAAAGAGTGATCGACGGTGTTTTAGAATACACAGAAAATATCATTGTTGTCAACGATGGCTCTACCGATTCCACAAAGGAAATCTTAAGCCAATATCCTCAAATCAATGTCATCAGTTTACCTAAGAACAGAGGAAAAGGAAACGGCTTGAAAATCGGCTTCAGAAAGGCAAAAAAATCAGGTTATAACTATGCAATAACGATAGATTCCGACGGACAGCATTATCCAGATGATATTCCTGTTTTTGTGGAAGCTTTGCTTAATGAAAATAAAGATGTTTTATTGATTGGAAACAGAAATATGTCTCAGGACGGAATTCCGAAGAAAAGCAGCTTTGGAAACCGTTTTTCTAATTTTTGGTTCTGGTTCGAGACAGGAATTAAGCTTGAAGATACGCAATCCGGTTATCGATTATACCCTTTACACAGAATTCCGAAAAAATATTTTACCCCGAAATTTGAGTTTGAGATTGAAATAATTGTACGGACAGCATGGAGGCATGTTCATGTAAAGAATGTTCCGATAAAAGTTTTGTATGATCCTGCAGAAAGGGTTTCGCATTTCAGGCCTTTTAAAGATTTTACGAGGATAAGCATTCTCAATACCATCCTGGTAACGATCACTTTGCTTTATATTATTCCGCGAAATTTCGTGAATAATTTCAAAAAAAAAAGCATTAGAAAATTCATAAAGGAAGATGTGCTTGAAAGCGACGGAAGCAACCGTAACAAAGCGTTTTCTATAGCTTTAGGTGTTTTTATAGGACTATCTCCTTTCTGGGGATTCCAAACTTTACTGGTAATTTCTTTAGCCGTTCTTTTTAAATTGAATAAAGTGTTGGCTTTTGTAGCTTCCAATGTGAGCTTACCTCCATTTATTCCTTTTATTATTGCTGCTTCATTGTTTTTAGGTTCTCCGTTTGTTAGTGAAAACAGTGATATTTTTAGTCAGGAACTAAATTTCGACTTGGTGAAAAATAATTTACTTCAATATATAATCGGAAGTATGATCTTAGCAAGTACGGCTTCGGTTATTTCCGGTATTGCGACGTTTTTATTTTTGAACCGGGTAAGTCCGGAGATTAGCTGATTTTTCTCGTTATTGGATTCAAGGTTTCGGCGGCGGCTTTGCCGCCGCCGAAACAAAAAAACTACCTCAATTTCCTTAACGTTTTCTTCAAATATCTTCCCACATTTTCTTTATCAGGAACCGTTGTAATTTCTTTGGTTAAGGCTTTTTCAAATTCTATTTTTGCTTTGGAATATTCTTTTTTACTAAAATAATATTTCCCGGATTGATAATATACCAGCCAAAAATCAGAGTTCAAAGACTGGTAATGAGGCAGAAAATCATCAGCGAGCATTACGTCCTTATCATCAGTTGCATTATTCACCTCAGAGCTGGCAAATTTATATTCTTCATAATTCTTAAATTCCTTAGAATCTACAAAAGGATCTTTAGCAATATTCAATTCAGATTTTGCAAACTCACCGCTTTTCAATCTCTTATCAGAAAAAATCTCATTAAGATCATAGCAGACAAATTCTCCCAACTGATACGGATTCGAAGAAACCCAAACCAGCTTTTTCTGAGGCGAAAAAATCACCGCATGATGCGCTAACAACTGATTGATTGCCTTTTCATTTCCATAGCCGATCTTTTCTCCTTTCAAGCCTGATTTATTTCTTAAAATCGCAGCCATTTTCTCAGGATTAAGTTTTTTATTTGCCTGTAAAAGTTCCTGTAATTTTTCGTAACGGTACTCAGAGTGACTTTCTGCAATGTGTTTCTGATTTCTCTTGTCATTTTTGTAAGCATCCGACTGGAAATGGTTAGTACAAAAAATACGGCTTGTATTTTCCACTTTGTACACTCCAAAATTGTCCGGAGAAACTTCGATAATCACCGCATTCTTATCATTCGCGCTTCCCACCAAAATCGATTCCGAGACAAAAACTTTTCTCTTTTTAGCAATCGCAATAGCTTCATCGATGTTTTTTGCGAATTGTAAAATCTCTCTTGTGACCAGAGAAATCGGCGTTTTTGCCGTCAACGGAATTTTAGATTTTCCGGCATTGATGGTTACTGTAATTCCTTCCTTATTCATCCCCGAAACGACACCGATCATTCCCGGCCAGCTTACGGAAAGGTAAGGAATTCCATCTTCCGGCTCTACAAATTCGATCAATTTATTTTTAGAAAAATCATCGCCGACGTAAAAATCGAAATTTCTTCCGATCAGGAGATCTCCGTCCTCCGTATTTTCATTCCAGACCGCAAGAGAAGTACAGCCCACAACCATTAAATCCTGCATCGCGTGACCGATATCGTGCGCTCCGTGCAAATACATGCTTCTTAAAAATTTCGGAGCTATGAAATCATATTTATCCGATGAATATTGGGATAAACCGTATAATTCTGCCTGATAATCTTCACGAACGTTCAGGTACATTTTTCGGTTGTACCACTTTAGAAAACCACGTAATAAATTTTGCTTAAACTTCGACGGAACAAAACCTTCAACTTTTGAAAAGAATATTTCTTCCTGTTTCTGCATCAGATTTTGCGTTAAAGCTCCGTTATTATAGCCCAGCTGCAAAGGATTTCCTTTAATATACAATTCCCAAAGCTGCTGTCTATTTTTCGTTAAATAATTTTGATTAAAACTAAAAGTAGAATCGTTGATCTTGTTAACTTTCGGAATTTCAAGGGAATATTGTTTCACATCGGGAATGTGTTTGATGGATTTTCTTATTCCGCAGGATGTGATGTTGAGAATCAATAAAAGGTAAAGTAAAACTCTCTTCATCAATTCTTATTTAAAACTTTCATTAATCTTTCGTCAATCACTTCTTTTCCAAGAATTTCCGAACATGTAACAAATGCGCCAATCGTAACACCAAGAATTCCATGCATGTTGATGCTTTGTCCCGTCAAGAACAAATTACTGATCTTGGTTTTTGGGGAGATGATCGTTTTCAAAGGATTGCCGGAATCTTTTACATAGCCGTACATATTTCCTTTGTAACCACCAATATAATCCCTGTAAGATAATGGCGATGAAGTATAAATCTCCACAATATGAGATCGCAGATGAGGATATTTTTTTTCTATTTCAGCAATGAATTGTTCAGCTTTTCTTTTCTTAAAATCCTCATATTCCTGTCCTCTTTCATGCTTGTCTGCAACTATATTAAAAGTCTTTTCCCATTCCCTGACCTCATCATAATCCATATAGGTAATAGCGGTAAGACTCTCTGCAAAATCAGGGTTATCTTTTGAAGAACAAGATGACAGCATATAACACTCCGGCCAGCTTTCCCTGGAATAGCTGGAGCCGTTCCAAACCTTATCTTCTGACTTGTAATGGTAATAGTTGTAATTAAAATGCTTGAAGGATTGAGGCTTCAAAACAATATAAATACTGAAACAAGAACTTGTGGGATCGAAGTCATTAACTCTATTGGTAAACGATTTTTTAAATCGATCCCGTCCCGCTAAATCTAATGTCGTTCTGATTTCTATATTTGATATGAATTTTTTCGAAAAAAAATCTTTTCCATTTTTTGTTTTTACGGATTTCAGCACATTATTGTCGTCGAAGATCATTTCTGTAACTTCTGAGTGTTTATAAACTTCTGCCCCGTGATTACGAAGTTCCTTGATGATCAGTTTTGAAATCTGACTTCCTCCATTAATGCATTTGTAAGAACTCTGAATGTAGGAGTTAACTGTTAATGCATGGACATAGAGTGGCGTTTTATGAGCAATCCCGGCATATAAAAAATTAGAACCGGATAGAACAGCCTGAAGTTTTTTATTAGAAGTAATAGATTCTATAAATTCCTGAGCATTGATGTAAAGAATATCATCGTTATATTTCCCTTCACCAACAAGATTGTATCGGGGAAACTCGTTACAAACGTTTTGGATCTCTTCTATGTATTTTTTCAAATTTTCTTTTTCATCCGGAAAAATTGCGGAGAGTTGCTCTACAAAATTATCGTAACCTTGGGAATGCGGATATTCTATCTCGTCATTATCAAAAGTAATCTTATCAAAACCGTTTTCATCCAGTTTTTTTAGGTTCAGTCCGTCCATTATTCCGAGATATGTGAAATATTGGTTAAGATTTTGCCCTTTGGAAAGTCCGCCCAAATAGTGGACACCTGTATCAAAAATCAGCTTGTTTCTGGAAAAAGTCTGCAGGTTACCACCATATTGGTTGTTTTTTTCTAACACACACACTTTCAGACCTTCTTTTGCCAAAACTAGAGCAGACACAAGACCTCCCAAACCGCTTCCGATAACAAGTATGTCGTATTCTTTTTCCAATTCCTAGAGAAGTGAGATGTTAGACTTTAGATGTTAAATAAAAAAATAAGCTTTAAACGTTGAATCACTCGCAGCCCGACTTGAGCGGAAATCCTTTTTGTTTTTTTGCTAAAAAATAAAAAGATTGGGAGCGGAAGGCGGATTAAGCTGCCATAAAAATATTGAAAATTAATCAATATCGTCCCAAAAGTCGAAGTAATTGAACCATTGGAGCGGATATTTTTTAATCATTGATTCAAGATTTTGGGTGTAGGAATTTAAAAGTCCCTGCGAATCCCGTTTTTTAATGTTCTGAGCAACTCTTGCATATAAATGGTAATGCAGATTTTTTTCTTTCATAACATAAACATAAACAACAGGAACGCCCAATCTGGATGCAATAAGAAAAGGGCCTGCCGGAAATCTGGCAGTCTTACCTAGCAATTCTGCTTCGAGAAATTTGGAACCTTCGAAATAGCGGTCGCCTGTGAAGCAAATCAATTCGTTGTTGGATAAAGCCTGATTGATGTCAAAAATATGGGACATATCATCCTTGACGTAAATAAATTTGATGTTACTTCTTTTTACCGCAATACTGTCCAGATATTCTTTGATGACTGTAATTTCCTGATCAGTTGTGACTAAGTTGATCCGCGCATCAAAATCGATATCTGCAAAAAAATGTTCTGCAATCTCAAAGTTGCCGATATGGGCACTGATCAAGACACCACCTTTTTTCTCGTTGAGAAGGTTTTTGAGATTTTCTATCCCGTCGAATTCATAAGTGAATCGGTTTCTTAAACCTACAGAAATAGCCGTTTTGTCAATCAGTACTTTTCCAAAAACAAAGTAACTTTTGAAAACAGACAGCTGTGATTTCCAAAAGCTATAACCTAATCTCCTTCGAAAATAATATGAAATATATTGATTGCTCTTCTTAAGAAACAAGAAGTAATAGGATGCTACAAAATACAGCACAAAATATGAACTGTGGACGCCAAGATTTTTGATGCTCCAAACAAATATCCTGTAACCGAGTATCGTTCCTTTGGACTTGCCTTTCCACTTAGTCATGATGAATTACCAATTATCAGTAATATTGGTATATCTTTGAAATATTAGTTATGCTACTTTTTCAGAAATTTTGGTTTCTATCGTATCATAAAAATCATCAAAAGTAACGACCTTTTTAAAATCAGCTTCACCCAACTTTACACCAAAATTAGACTCAATTACAACAACCATATCGATATAATCCAAACTGTCCAAGCCCAACGTTTCCTTAAAATTGGCATCGTTGACGATATCATCGCGGTCCACTTCAAACTCATTGACAAGAAAATCATTAACAATTGTAACAATTTTTTCTCTTTCCATAATGTCTTTAAACAAATTTTTTAACAATTAGTGACGAATTGGTTCCTCCAAAACCAAAAGAATTCGACAAAAATACGTCAATTTTTTGATTTTTTGTTTCAGAGATTAAATTTATCTTTTTTGCATCTTCGTCCGGATTATCGAGATTGATATTTGGTGCAATAAAATTATTCTGCATCATCAGAACCGAATATATAATCTCACTTGCTCCAGCCATCCAGCATTCATGTCCCGTCATGGATTTGGTAGAACTTACCGGAACTCCGTTACCGAAAATTTCATAAATCGCTTTTGCTTCGTTAGCATCGCCTAAAGGTGTAGATGTTGCGTGGGCATTGATATAATCAATATCTCCCGCCGTTAGCCCGGCTTGAGTCAGAGATCTTTCCATTGCCAAAGCCGGTCCGTCCACATTGGGTGTAGAAATATGTCCGCCATTGGATGAGAAACCATAACCAACAATTTCTGCAATGATATTTGCACCCCGCCGCTGTGCAGATTCCAAACTTTCAACAATCAAAGTTGCAGCGCCACCACTTGGAATCAATCCATCTCTTCCGGAATCAAATGGTCTTGAAGCTTTTGTAGGGTTATCTTCTCTCACAGAAAAAACGCCTAATCCGTCAAAGCTCGCCATCGAAAACTTGTTGGTTTCCTGCGCTCCTCCACAGACAACAGCATCTTGTAATCCATTCTTGATCAAAAGATAAGCTAATCCCAGAGAATGGGATCCGCTTGCACAAGCTGCACTGATTGTCAGATTAATTCCTCTTAATTTAAAAATTGTGGAAAGATTCATGGTTACAGTGGAATTCATTGATTTAAAAATTGCACCAGAACCCATCAATTGAGTATCTTTTTTTTCTCTAACGATGTCTGTAGCTTCTATAACTGCCTGTGAAACACTGTCGTTACCATATAAAATCCCGACTTCATTAGCGTCCAGGAATTCCTGTTCTATTCCGGCTTGTTTTAACGCATCAATTGTAGCCAGGTAAGCATATTCGCTTTCCTCGCCCATACTGATACGCTGTCTCCTGCTTAGAAGACTTTTAAGATCTGGCTTCGGAACGCGTCCCGTTAAACCGGACCTGTAACCAAATTCCTTTCTGTCCTGGTCCAGAACGATCCCGGATTTGCCATCATAGAGCGACTTCTTCACCTCTTCCAAAGAAGTCCCAATGCAGGAATAAATTCCCATCCCGGTAATCACAACTCTATTTTCCATTTTGTCAAATTTAACAATGTATCAGTCTAATAATGTAACAATTTCAATATTAGTAAGCTGTTACACTGATATATTGGTACATTATTTAAGAATAAATTCCTCCATTAATATTAATCACTTCACCTGTAATGTAAGATGACTTCTTAGAAGCTAAAAATGCAACAAGATCAGCTACTTCTTCCGCCTCACCAAATCGGTTCGCCGGTATCATTGCTTTCAGTTCGTTCTCATCAAAGTCCTGCGTCATATCGGTTTTGATAAATCCCGGTGCGACAGCATTTACAGTTATATTCCGTTTAGCAATCTCTTGTGCCAAAGCTTTTGTTGCGCCAATTACCGCTGCTTTTGCGGCTGAATAATTAGTCTGTCCTGCTGTTCCTTTAACTCCGGAAACAGAAACCATATTGATGATTCTGCCATATTTATTACGCAACAATCTTTGGATAAAAAAATTAGTCACATTAAAAAACCCGTTCAAACTTGTATTGATAACATTGTTCCAGTCTTCGTGTTTCATCCACATAAACAATCCATCCTTTGTGATTCCTGCATTATTGACAATAACTTCAACCACAGAATCCGGATTTTTTTCCTGCCAATTATTTAAAACATTCTGAGTTTCTTCGGCATTGCTTACATCAAATTTAAGAATTTCGCCTGTAGAACCCAACTCTTCAACACCTTGTAAAGTTTCCTCTGCCGCAGCCTGATTGGAAGTATAATTAATCAGAATATGATAATTTTTTTCCTCGGCCAATTTCAGACAAATAGCTCTGCCAATTCCTCTGGATCCTCCTGTTATGATTGCACATTTCATAATCTTCTGTATTAATGATATAAAGCTTCAGTTTTCATCAGATACTCCTTCACTTTTTGCAGATATGGATACATTACCATATCATCGGAAAAAGCAGGGATTATTTTTCTGATTTTGTCATACAATTCTTTAGTCGATGATGAAACTTTATCCTGGAACCCAAGATATTCAATTGCCTGAACAATCGTAATCAATTCAATCGATAATACTTCGAAAGCATTTTCTATAACTTTTCTGCAAATTACCGCAGCATTGGTTCCCATACTTACAATATCCTGATTGTCGTTATTATTCGGGATACTGTGGATATACATCGGATTAGACAACATTTGGCTTTCTGCCGTTGTAGAAGTTGCCGTGAACTGAACGCCCTGCATCCCGAAATTGAATCCTAATTTCCCCAGATTCACAAACGGTGGAAGTATTTCATTGATTTTAGAATTCAAAAGATAGTTCAGTTGTCTTTCTGCTAACATTGTCAGTTTCGTAACAACGATTTTAAGCTTATCCATCTCAAGAGAAATATAATCGCCGTGGAAGTTTCCGCCATGATAAACATGCTGATCTTCAACATTAATGATTGGATTATCATTGGCAGAATTAATTTCGTTTTCAAGAACAACTTCTGTATATTCCAAGGTGTCTAAAACCGGTCCCAGGATCTGCGGAACACATCTCAAAGAGTAATATTCCTGAACCTTATCTTTAAAAACTTTTTCCTGCTCTTCAAAACTTGTATAGAGATGGTCTTCTCTTTTCCTTATCAACTGGCTGTCAGAAAGATATTCACGCATTTTTTCCGCAACTTTTTGTTGTCCAAGATGCCTTTTCGTTGCATTCAGAGATTCTGAAAAATGATCATCGTAAGCCTGAACAATCTCGTTGATTGCGCAAGATAATTTAATAGAAATTTCTGTTAACTGGCTGGCTTTATAAGCATTAACGATTCCGATTCCCGACATCACAGAAGTTCCGTTCATCAAAGCCAGACCTTCACGAATCTCTACTTTTATCGGTTCCAATCCTAGTTCTCCAAAAACATCTTTTGTTGATCTTCTTTCGTCTCTATAAAAAACCTCGCCTTCGCCAATAAGAACTAAAGCTAAATGCGCCAACTGAACCAGATCTCCACTTGCGCCAACACCTCCGTGTTCAAAAATAATCGGTGTAACATCTCTGTTAATTAATTCTTTAAGTAGATAAATAACCGAATCGTGAACACCGGAATGTCCTAATGACAAGACATTCAATCTTGCCAACATACAAGCCTTAACTTCATCTGCGGGTAACGGATTTCCGATACCTGAAGAATGACTTCTTATCAGATTATATTGTAACTGATGGGTATCGCTATCGTTGATTTTGAATTGCGCCATTGGTCCGAAACCCGTGTTCACACCGTATATGACTTTATTTTTTGAAAATTCCTTTAAAAACTGGAAACTTTTCTCTACTCTTTGCAGCAGCTCATTATCCAATTCTATCTTTTGGTTGCCAATGATTATCTTTTGAAAATCCTGAATGTTTAAATGGTCGTTAATTTTCATTAATTATGGTGATAAGAGACAAATTTGTAATATAATTCAATATTTGTCATTAATTTTGCGCAAAGATAAAAGTTTTATTAAACAAATGGGTAAAGAATTTGTTGATGTTCTTGTAATTGGAGCTGGTCCTTCTGGCTGCGTTTCTTCTGCATTTCTCAAAAAGAATAACATCAATGTAAAAGTTGTCGAGAAAACAAAATTTCCAAGACTGGTTGTTGGCGAAAGTCTGATTCCAAGAGTAATGGACCATTTTGATGAAGCCGGACTGTTTCCTGCACTTGATAAAATGAGATTTGAAAAGAAATTGGGCGCACGTTTTATGCGAGGCGACGAGGTTTGCATTTTCGATTTCAGCAACAAATTTGGGGAAGGCTGGGACTGGACCTGGCAGGTTCCGAGAGCCGATTTTGACAATACATTAGCCCAGGAAGTTATTAATAAAGGAATTGATCTTGAGTTTGAAACCGAAGTCGTCGGGATTGAATTCAATGGAACTGATTCTATTACAACTGTCAAAAATAAAAACGGAGAAACGAAGGAAATTCACGCTAAATTTGTAATTGATTCCAGTGGCTACGGACGGGTTTTACCGAAATTTTTAGATTTGGAAAAACCTTCGAAATTGTCTCCTCATTCTGCTATTTTTTCTCATGTTGATGACATCAACAGAGAGGAAGGTGTTGAAGGCACTTTGATTTCTTTTGACATCATTGAAACTGAAGTCTGGCTTTGGGTTATTCCTTTCTCAAATGGCAATACGAGTTTGGGAATCGTTGGTCCGACTGAATATATCGAAAAGCTAATAGAAAACGGAGATGCAACAGTTGCTTTAAGAAAAGCGATTGCTCTTTCCGATTATTATGTGAAACGTTTTGGCGATGTGGAATTTCTTTTTGAGCCCAAACATTTGAAAGATTATTCCTGTTCGGTAAAAAGTTTATTCGGAGACGGATTTGCTTTGACAGGAAATGCATCGGAATTCCTTGACCCGGTTTTTTCATCGGGAATGGCTTTCGCAACAGAATCCGGAATGCTAGCTGCAAAATTAGCCTTAAGACAATTAAATGGCGAAACTATCGATTGGAAAAAAGAATATTCGGATTATATTTTGTACGGTGTGAATGTTTTCACGACTTATGTAAAGGAATGGTACACCGGCAATCTCCAGGAATTATTTTTTCATCAGCCAGAAAATCCGGATGTCAAAAGAAAAATCTGCGCTGTCTTGGCGGGCTATGTTTGGAACAAGAAAAATCCTTTTGTAAGATTGCACGATTCTGCGATTGTCAATCTTGCCAATTATATCAAAACAGAAAAACAGGAACAACAATAAAAAAAGACCGCGATATGCGGTCTTTTTGTTTTTTAATAAATAATATTATTTTTTCCCTTTCTTGATATCTGCTGCCAATTCTTTTGCCAGTTTTGCGTAAGATTCAGAAATCCTGTATCCTGAGTTATAATCGTTTCCAAAAGCACCTCCGCCCGGAACATCGGAATAATCAACAGTTAAGAGAATCTTACCTGGATTAGCTTTATCAGATATTGTAATTGTAGTATTGATCTTAGAATCCTGTCGCCACGCACCCACATTGTATCCAGGATATATCCAAGTTGTTTTTACTGTCATTACATAAGGAGCTCCATTGTTTTTCCCAACCTGGATAGACGGTTCTCTTTTGTTAAAAGATTCGATAAATTTTGGTTCATAACGGTCTTCTCTGTCAGCAAACCAGGACTTTTTGAAATCATCATCTGTTCCTTTCTCTTCTCTTTTTTTCATTTTATCCTTAAGGAAATCCTCTTCAGTTTTGAATTTGTCAACCTTAAGATTAGAATAATCGAATGTTACATCATATAGTGTGATTCCCTTCAAGGCAGCGAAGCTACCTGATGTGACCTTCATTTTCTGAGCTGTTAAAAATGTTGAAACAGCTATCAATCCCAATAAAAATAGTTTTTTCATAGTTGATTTGTTAAGTATAATTTTTATGTTCGTAAATCTATAAAATTAATTGGTTTTCTACTATTCGGATGATGAACTATTTTAAACAAAGTATCAAAATCGACAATCTCAATTTTCGGACTGACTCTCAATTTTGCACGGAAATGATCCCGAACTTCATTCACAAAATTTTCATCGTTATTTTCTGTACTCAACTTAATAATAATTTCATCCAAACCTATTTCACTGGAGTGGATCACAATCTGATAACAGGAAATTCCCGCAAAATCATTCAAAATATCATTCATCGCCGGCGGATAAAGCGTCGTTCCTTTGTATTTTATCATTTGCTGTTTTCTTCCGATAACAGGACTTAATCGCATTGTATTTCGGCCGCATTTACAAGGTTCGTAATGCGCTTTTACCAGATCTCCGGTTTTAAATCTCAACAACGGAAGCGCTTCAACCCCCAAAGTTGTAATCGTTAATTCACCGCTTTCTCCTTCTTTTACAAGATTCTCGTCTTCATCAAGGATTTCTGTAATAATCAATTCCGGATGATGATGTCCGCCAACTTGGAATTCACATTCCGTGAAAGCCGTACTCATTTCCGTAGAAGCATAAGTTGAAAACAACTGAATACCCCATCTTTCCTTGATTTTTTGAGACAAAATATTATCTGTGAAATCCTGATTTTTTATACTTTCGCCAATGCAGACCGCACCAACCACACTTGAATTTTTATAATCTAAACCATTTTTCTCAGCATAATCGATCATTTTCAATAGAAAAGACGGAACGGTTATCAGATATCTTGGCTTGTATCTAAAAATTGAATCCCATTGTAATTCAGGAATTCCCGGTCCCATTCTCACAACGCCTGCCCCGATTTTTCTGAGGCCAAGCAAATAAGCTAAGCCGGCAATAAAGCGCTTATCGATCGTTGTAATCATTTGAACGACATCACCTTTGGAAATCCCTGCGCACGAAAGAGAAATTGCTTCGTTGTAGGCAATTCTTTCCATATCTTTTTCTGAAAGACCAAAAGTCACAGGGTCGCCTAAAGTTCCGGAAGTGGTACTGAAATCAACAATTTCGGTCATCGGAACACAAAAGAAATCATTATTATTTTGCTGAATATCATTCTTTTCCGTAGTAGGAATTTTGCGCAGATCTTCCAACGTATTGATATCATTAATATCGATATGATTTTCTTTGAATAATTTCTGATAAAATGGCGAATGATTTTGCAGGTAAATCAACAGTTCTTTCAATTTTGATTCCTGAAATTTTTTAATTTCTTCAGCCGTTGATTTCTCGATGATTGGGTACAGTTCCAAGTATGATGATTTTAAAGGACAAATTTATAAAACATAATATAATTTTATGATTCTGAAATTGAAGTTTTTAACATTCAGAAACGCCATAAAATATGCTTTAAAAATCGACAAAAATCACTAAATTCGCAAACTTAATCCACAAGAAACAGATTTGACACATTAAAAATGAGCAAGTTTACCGAATATAAAAATCTTAGCCTTACCGAAACTGCTAAAAACATTGCAGAATTCTGGAAAAATAACGACACTTTCAAAAAATCCGTAGAACTTCGTGAAGGACAACCGGAATTTGTTTTTTACGAAGGACCACCTTCCGCCAACGGAATGCCTGGAATTCACCACGTTATGGCAAGAGCGATTAAGGATATTTTTTGCCGTTACCAGACGCAAAACGGGAAACAGGTTTTCCGTAAAGCCGGTTGGGACACGCACGGACTTCCTGTAGAATTGGGTGTGGAAAAAGAATTGGGAATTACTAAAGAAGACATCGGTAAAAAAATAACAATCGAAGAATACAACGAAGCTTGTAAAAACGCTGTTATGCGTTACACAGATGTCTGGAACGATATGACCGAAAAAATTGGTTATTGGGTCGATATGGAAAATCCATACGTGACTTACAAACCAAAATATATGGAAACCGTTTGGTGGCTTTTGAAGCAGATGTATGACAAAGGTCTCATCTACAAAGGTTACACCATCCAACCTTATTCTCCGAAAGCTGGAACTGGATTATCTTCTCACGAAGTTAATCAGCCTGGCGCTTACCGTGATGTGACGGACACGACTGTTGTCGCTCAGTTCAAAACTTTACCGGAAACTCTGCCTTCATTTTTGCAAGGATATGGTGATGTTCATTTCCTGGCTTGGACAACAACACCTTGGACTTTGCCTTCAAACACTGCTTTGACAGTTGGTCCAAAAATCGATTATGTTTTGGTTAAGACTTTCAATCAATATACATTTGAGCCGATCAATATTGTTTTAGCTAAACCTTTGGTTGGAAAACAATTTGGAAAAAAATTCGTGGAAGGAACTGACGAAGATTTTGCGAATTATACTTCAGAAAGCAAAACCATTCCTTATCAAATTTTAGCCGAATTCAAAGGTGCTGATTTGGTTGGAATTAAATATGAGCAACTTTTAGACTACGCGAAACCTTACCAAAATCCGGAGAATGCTTTCCGAGTAATTTCTGGAGACTTCGTAACAACGGAAGACGGGACAGGAATCGTTCATACAGCTCCGACTTTTGGTGCGGATGATGCAAAAGTTGCGAAAGAAGCTTCGCCGGAAGTTCCGCCAATGTTGGTTTTGGATGATAATGGAAATCCGGTTCCTTTGGTAGATTTGCAAGGCCGGTTCTTATCTGTCGTTAATGATAAAATCTACGGCTTTGCAAATGAATATGTGAAGTCGGAATACCTAAATGACGAAGAAAAGAATATTGAATTCAATATTCAGAAAGAGAACCTGAAATCAATCATTGCAGATTTGAAAGTTTATTTATCTGTTGATGAGAGAATTGCGCTTAAATTAAGAAAAGAAAACAAAGCTTTCAAAGTTGAAAAATATGTTCACAGTTATCCGCACAGTTGGAGAACCGATGAGCCATTGTTGTACTATCCGTTGGATTCCTGGTTCATCAAAGTAACAGATGTAAAAGACAGAATGTTCGATTTGAATGAAACCATCAACTGGAAACCAAAATCTACCGGTGAAGGCCGTTTCGGAAACTGGCTGAAAAATGCCAACGACTGGAATCTTTCCCGTTCAAGATATTGGGGAATTCCGTTGCCGATTTGGAGAACGGATGATAAAAAAGAAGAAAAAATCATAGGTTCTGTTGAGGAATTATACAACGAAATCGAAAAATCAATCAAAGCCGGTTTCCAAAAAGAAAATCCTTTCAAAGGTTTTGTGATTAGCGATATGTCGGAAGAAAACTACGCAAAAGTAGACCTTCATAAAAATATTGTAGACCAAATTACGCTGGTTTCAGCTTCCGGAAAACCGATGAAGCGTGAAAGCGATTTAATTGATGTATGGTTCGATTCGGGTTCGATGCCTTATGCGCAATTGCACTATCCTTTTGAAAACAAAGAGCAAGTTGATAACAACAAAGCGTTCCCGGCAGATTTTATAGCAGAAGGTGTTGACCAGACTCGTGGCTGGTTCTATACTTTGCACGCAATTGCAACAACGGTTTTCGACTCAGTCGCTTATAAAAATGTAGTGTCGAATGGTTTGGTCTTAGACAAAAACGGACAAAAAATGTCTAAACGTTTGGGGAACGCTGTTGACCCATTTGAAACGCTTTCAGTTTACGGACCAGATGCAACGCGTTGGTATATGATTTCGAACGCGAATCCTTGGGAAAACCTGAAATTCGATATTGAAGGCATTGACGAAGTGAGAAGAAAATTCTTCGGAACACTTTATAACACTTATTCTTTCTTCGCTTTGTATGCCAATGTTGACGGCTTCAAATATCTTGAAAGTAATGTAGAAAGTCGTCCGGAAATTGATCGTTGGATTTTATCCGAATTAAACTTATTAATCAAAGAAGTAAAATCTTTCTACGAAGATTACGAACCGACCAAAGCTGCAAGAGCAATCAATACTTTTGTGAATGATAACTTGTCCAATTGGTACGTGAGATTATGTAGAAGACGTTTCTGGAAAGGTGATTATTCCAATGACAAAATTTCCGCTTATCAGACTTTATATACTTGTCTTGAAACTGTTGCTAAATTGTCTGCACCAATTGCACCATTCTTTATGGATCAATTATTCCAGGATTTGAACAAAGTGACAGGCAAAGATTTGGTAAATTCTGTTCACTTGACGGATTTCCCTGTTGCGGATGAAAGTTTGATTGACCAAGATTTGGTTGAAAAAACACATTTGGCTCAGCAAATTACTTCGATGGTTTTTTCATTGAGAAAAAAAGAAAATGTAAAAGTTCGTCAGCCACTTCAAAAAGTGATGATTCCGGTTTTGGACAAAAAGACAGAAGAACAAATTTTGGCAGTTTCAGAACTCATCAAGCAAGAAGTGAATGTTAAGGAATTACAACTGATTAATGCAGAAGAAGCATCGCATCTTATTGTAAAACAGATCAAACCGAATTTCAAAACGCTTGGTGCGAGATTAGGAAAAGATATGAAAACGGTTGCTGGAGAGATTTCAAACTTTACTTCCGAACAGATTGCTGAGTTGGAAAAATCAGGAAAAACAGAGGTTGCAGGTTACGAAATTACGATAGAAGATGTTGAAATTTCCACGAAAGATATCCCGGGCTGGACGGTTGCAAGCGAAGGCAAAACAACTGTGGCATTAGATTTGACGCTAACGGAGGAATTGAAGGCTGAAGGAATCGCAAGGGAGTTCATTAATAGAGTTCAAAACCTGAGAAAAGACAAAGATTTTGAATTAACGGACAGAATTTCAATAGAATTGGAAGAATCCTGCCCTTTCCGACAAGAATTTATTAACAATGATGCATATATTTCTGCAGAAGTATTGTCGGATAAAATAGAATTTGTAAATTCACTTTCAAATTATGAAGAAATAGAGATAGATGAAGAAAAATTCAAAGTAAAAATTGAGAAAATATAATCCATATTACTTTATTATTAAGGATTTGTTAATTGAATTTTTAACTGGATTATTTTCAAATTTTATCTTTATTCTTGCTGGTTGAAAAATGCGTGATAATAAAATAGAATAAAAGTTAAACAATAAATAACCGCTGGAAATGGCTGACGAAAAATTACGATATAGCGATGCTGAGCTTCAGGAATTCAAGAAACTGATTCAAGACAAAATCGCAAAAGCTGAAAACGACCTTGGTCTTATAAAAGAGAGTTTTATTAATAATCAAAATAACGGAACGGACGATACTTCGCCAACTTTCAAAGCTTTTGAAGAAGGCGCTGAAACACTGAGTAAAGAACAGAATGCTATTTTAGCTTCAAGACAGGAAAAGTTTGTGCGTGATTTGAAACACGCGCTCATCAGAATCGAGAACAAAACTTACGGTATCTGCAGAGTGACTGGAAAACTAATTCCAAAAGAAAGGCTCCAGGCTGTTCCGCATGCCACACTTAGCATTGAGGCTAAGAATATGCAAAGATAAATCACTGTTTATCAAAACACAAAGTCCGAATTTCTGATTCTAAAGATTGGAAATTGGGACTTTTTTCTTATAACAAAAATGACAATTCTAATTATTCTACTTCTGGTTGCAGCAGTCGGTTTTGCCGTAAGCAGAAATCAATCGGTAAAAAACATCTTCAAGCCCGGACAAAAATATTACTCCATTGATGATGAGTATAATGCCCAGCGAAAAGAAAGACAAGACGAGATTGATCGTCTTTTAAGCAAAATTGGAAAAAACGGCTTAAATGATCTGACGCAAAAAGAACGCAAAAGACTGGACGAATTGTCCAAGAAATAAGTTATTTGAATTACATTTGCAAAACTCTTTTTGAAGGAAACAGATCTCAAAAATTTAATCAATGGAATCTATTATTGTACATCCAAAAAACTCTATGGAACTGGCAGCGCTGAAAAGCGTATTGAAAGATATGGGCATTGAGTTTGAAAAATTTCACACCAGAAATCAATTTCATAATCAGAAAACGGTTCAAAAAATCAACGACAGAAAGGAGAAAAAAATTAATAAAAATCAAAAACCCAAAGGATTGTAATGAAAAAAATAGTACTCATCACTTTTCTTATTCTATTAATAGACCAGTTTTCTAAAATCTATATTAAGACTCATTTTTATCTTGGAGAAAGCATCAACGTTTTCGGACTGAGCTGGTTCAAACTGACTTTCGTAGAAAATCCCGGGATGGCATATGGCCTGCACTTTGGCGGATTGTGGGGAAAATACACGTTAATTCTTTTGAGAATCATCCTGGCAATCGGAATGGTTTTTCTGTTCAAAAAGTGGTTGAGAGAAGGCGCATCCAATTATCTGATCATTCCAATGGCGATGATATTTGCAGGCGCAATCGGCAACGTTTTTGACGGTATTTTCTACGGTGTTATTTTTGACAGCGGTACTTTTTATGATGCAGAATCCGGAAGATGGATTGATTATGGCGGAATTTCTAAACTGACGCAATTTGGACACGGTTATTCCGATCTGATGAAAGGCTGTGTGGTAGATATGCTCCATTTTCCCCTGGTTGATACAACCTGGCCGGACTGGGTTCCAATCTTTGGAGGTAACAGGATTGAATTCTTTAAGTATATTTTTAACGTTGCGGACAGTTCTATTACGTTGGGTGCATTATTTTTGTATATCTTCAGAAAGAAAGCTTTCCCCAATGGATTGGATTTTTAAACTATGAAACGATTCAAAAAAATATTATTTGCAGGACTGATTTTCTTCGGAATATCGGTTCTTTTTATTTTCTGGGCTAATTTCAAAATCGAAAATGAAACCGAAGATAAAGTTACCTCCGAATTGTCAGAACTTCCCAATGAAAAAGTCGGACTTCTTTTAGGAACCAGTAAAATACTGGCCAACGGAAACCCAAATCCTTATTTTTTTAACCAAATCGAGGCTACAGTTCAACTTTACAAATCCGGAAAAATTAAAAATATTATTGTAAGCGGTGATAACTCCCGAAAACATTACAACGAACCGGAAGACATGAAGAACGAGCTAATCAGATCCGGCATTCCAGCAGATAAGATTTACGAAGATTTCGCAGGTTTCAGAACTTTGGATTCGGTGGTGAGAGCCAAAGAAATTTTTGGACAGAAATCCTATATTATTATTTCTCAGCAATTCCATAATGAACGTGCTGTTTTTCTTGCGCAAAAGAATGGCATAGAAGCCTTTGGTTATAATGCAAAAGACGTTAACCAATATGCAGGTTTTAAAACTAATGTCCGCGAAAAATTAGCAAGAGCAAAAGTGTTCTGGGATTTTTTATTTGGTGTGGAACCGAGGTTTGGAGGAGAAAGAATAGAAATCAAATAAATCCTTTCGTTTTTTTTAAGTTGTCCAAACTTTTTATCTTTCTTATTTTTACAATCTGAAAAAATTATAATGTCAAGAATACTTACAGGTATACAAGCCACAGGTACGCCACATCTAGGAAACCTTTTGGGAGCCATTATTCCCGCAATCGAGTTATCAAAAAAAGCAGAGAACGAATCTTTTTTGTTTATTGCTAATCTGCATTCTTTAACACAAATCAAAGATGCAAAAGAACTGAAACAAAACACTTACGAGATTGCTGCAGCATGGCTTGCCTGCGGACTGGATACAGAAAAAACATTTTTCTACAGACAAAGCGACATACCGGAAACTTGTGAATTATCCTGGCATTTATCGTGCTTTTTCCCTTACCAGAGACTGACTCTTGCTCATTCTTTCAAAGATAAAGCAGACCGATTACAGGATGTCAATGCCGGATTGTTTACTTATCCGATACTGATGGCAGCAGATATTTTGTTATATGACGCAGAGATTGTTCCTGTGGGAAAAGACCAGCTGCAACACTTGGAAATAGCACGCGATGTAGCATCCAGATTCAATAATCAGATGGGTGAAGTTTTTGTTTTACCAAAAGCCGAACTGGAAGAAAATACGAAATATGTTCCGGGAATCGATGGACATAAAATGTCAAAATCCAGAGGAAATATTATTAATATTTTCTTGCCCGAAAAAGAATTAAAGAAACAAGTAATGTCCATCGAAACTGATTCTACACCTCTCGAAAACCCAAAAGATCCTGATACAGATAAAGTTTTTGCTATCTATTCATTAATTGCGACACCGGAACAGACAGAAGAATTGAGAGCCAAATACTTAGCCGGAAATTATGGTTACGGTCACGCCAAAAAAGAATTATTGGATTTGATTTTAACCAGATTTGAGAAGGAAAGAGTAACCTTCACTTATTATATGAATAATCTGAATGAGTTGGAAGCAAAACTACAGGAAGGTGCTGAAAAAACCAGAGTTATCGCAACTCAAACGATAAAAAGAGTAAGAGAAAGTTTGGGAATATAATTTCAACTTTTAAAATGTAAAAAGCCTTTCGGATCTGAAAGGCTTTCTTTTTATAAATATTGTTTGATTTCCGATAGATGTTTGATGAATTTCAACCCTTCTTCCTGAGGATTTTCGTCCAAAACGTCAAAGAAAATAATATCAATCCCAAAATTCTGCGCGCCTTTGACATCGGCAATCCAATCGTCGCCGATTAAAATACTTTCTTCTTTACTGGCTTTCGCAAGTTTTAATGAATATTCGAAAATTTCCGGTCGTGGCTTTCTGATGTTGACGGAATCTGCACTGGTAATGGTTTCGAAAAAACCGGAGATTCCGGAGAGAATACATTTCCGTTCAGTTACTTCCTGAAAACCGTTGGAAATAATGTGCATTTTATAGTTCTTAGATTTCAAATAGTTGAGCAGATCCAGTGCACCGTCAACCAACTCATTATATTTAAGGATTTCGTCCAGGAAATGATGTTCGAAGTAATCGGCGAGATTGACATCATCCACTCCAAAATTCAGGAACGTGTCATAAAAACGATGTTTTCTGAGATAATCTTTGTCAATTTCGCCGTCACGTATCTGTTCCCAAAGTTTTTCGTTGATGATATGATAGGTACTGTGAAATTCTTCAAAATCAATTTTATACTTCTCAGATATTTCCTGCTTTCCAAATAAATCTCTAATGGTTAAATAAGCATTCTTGCGATGATCCCACAACGTATTATCAAGGTCAAAAAAAATGTGCCTTACGTTTTTCATAAGGCACAAATCTAGTCAATTTTTTTTGTCCACGTAGGAAAGCTCAGTCATAAAATTCAATTATTTAAAATCTAAAAATCTCAGTTTTTTGAAACTAAAACAATTTTTCTATTTTTAGTTTTTATCGGTTGAATATTTTTCGAATAATTCAACAGAAAATCGATGATTTCTTTTTTAGGCGTCAAAGCTTTTGTTGTTAAAGTGTCGTTTTTTTTCATAGGCAGGCTTTTACAACATAACGCCAAAAAAAAATGTTTATTATTATTTTGTCAAAATAATTTTATTTTCCTCCATGATTTTTCTCAGGTTGATCAAAGCATATCTCACTCTGCCCAGAGTTGTATTGATACTTGTATCTGTATGATCCGCAATCTCTTTGAAACTCAGACCATCAAAAAATCTCAGCTTGATTACCTCTTGCTGATTGTCAGGAAGCATTACCAGCATTTTTAGCAAATCCTCATTTATTTGATCTGCTATTAGTTTATCCTCAATATTGTTTTCCGGCTCCTTAATGATATCAAATATGGAGAATTCTTCATTATCAAAAGAAGTTTCCGAGATTTTGATATTTTTAGATTGCAGCCTGAAATGATCGATGATCAGATTATGTGCAATACGTTTTGCCCAAAGGATGAACTTGTTTTCTTCTTTGTAACGACCTTCTTTTAAGGTCACAATGATTTTAATAAAGGTATCCTGAAAGATATCGTTTGCCAAATCTTCATCCATCAACTTGTAGTAGATGAACGTGAAGAGATCTTTTTTGTGTCGGTTGATCAGTGTAGAAAGGGCCTTCTCATCGCCATTCTGATATTGGAAAATCAGTTTGCTGTCCGTTTGCGTTTTCATAACTATACTCTTAATTTGTGAACCCAACCATACACTCAGATACTGGTGTAACTGATTTGACAGGTTCGATTCTGTTATTATTTTTTAAGAGTAAATTTTTTCTATACGCAAGATTTTTAAAGAGGTGTAAAAATAATAAAAAAGATCAAACAAAAAGTTAAAGGATTGTTAAATTTTCATTTTTCTTTAATTTGATTCAAAAAAAACCGAATAGTTAAATCAATTAAGTAAAACCAATGGGATATTTATTGTGAAATTGATATTAAGTCCTTTCAGCTCTTTTCCATTAATTCCGTCTTTATCTAGAGAAAATCCATAACCTCCGGTCAAATCTAAAATCCCGAAAAGACTAAAGCCGGCTTTTGGTGCAATATATTTATTAGTTGCTTCTGCTCCTAAAATAAAATAATGAGCGTGATAAAAATCCACATTTTTCTGGAAATTCAATAAAATGTCAGCACTTACTTTAGGCATTATAGCAAATTTTTGATTCGATGAGCCCATCAAAGCAGAAACTCCTGTCCTGAAAACGACATCATCATTACTCAGAAAAAGTAGTTTTCCGCCGACTTCACCAAAACTTTGATTCTGATAAACATAACCTGCGGTCAACAGCTTATGAACGGTAAGCTGAGATTTTGCAAGTCCACAAAAGGTAAAAAGCAAGACAACTGTATATATAATTGATTTCATTGATTAATTTTTTAACGGAATTATTTATTCCTGCACAAAAGTAGCAAAAGTGATGCAATGATTTGATAAAATAAAAAACTGCTTTACCCAAAGATAAAGCAGTTTCCAGATTTCTAAAATTCCGAATCTTACAATCCGAATTCTTTTTTGATATCCTCTACCCGATCCAGTTTTTCCCAAGTGAAAAACTCAAGATCTTTTAGAGTTAATTCGTTTTTCTGTCCTTTGTTAAAAGTTTTATCAGCTACATAATAATCTTTTCCCATATGTCCGTAAGCTGCAGTTTCTATATAGATAGGGTTTCTCAGCTTAAGGTTTTTCTCAACGGCATAAGGTCTAAGGTCAAACAATTGCTGAACTCTTTTCGCCAATTCTCCATCATTGATATCCAGTTTTGAAGTGCCGTAAGTATTAATATAAAGTCCACAAGGCTCTGCAACACCAATCGCATAAGAAACCTGAACCAAAACCTCATCTGCAACGCCTGCCGCAACTAGGTTTTTAGCAATGTGTCTTGTTGCATAAGCAGCACTTCTGTCAACTTTGGAAGGATCTTTTCCTGAGAAAGCACCGCCTCCGTGAGCCCCTTTTCCTCCGTAAGTATCAACGATGATTTTTCTTCCCGTCAAACCTGTATCGCCGTGAGGACCACCGATTACAAATTTTCCAGTTGGGTTGATATGATATTTGATATCGCCGTTGAACAATTCTTGGATTTCCGGCTTTTGTTTAGCCTTAACTTTAGGAATTAAAATTTCGATAATATCTTTTTTGATTTTAGCTAACATCGCTTCTTCACTTCCGAAATCGTCGTGCTGTGTAGAAACCACAATACTGTCGATTCTGATTGGCTTGTGATCGTCAGAATACTCGATAGTTACCTGAGATTTTGCATCCGGACGCAAGTAAGGAATTGCGTTTCCTTCTCTTCTTAGATCTGCTAATTCTTTTAGAATCTGATGCGCAAGATCCAAAGCCAAAGGCATATAATTTTCAGTTTCGTTGGTAGCATAACCGAACATCATCCCCTGATCTCCAGCTCCTTGAGCGTTTGCTCTGGCTTCGAAGTCGGTTTCGTCCAAAGTTCTGTCAACACCCTGATTGATATCCGGAGATTGTTCGTGGATTGCGGAAATTACACCACAAGAATCACCATTGAACATATATTCACTTTTCGTGTAACCAATTTTATTGATCACATCTCTCGCGATATGCTGTACATCAAGGTAAGCATCAGACTTCACTTCACCAGCCAAAACAACCTGGCCAGTCGTCACAAGCGTTTCACAAGCTACTTTTGAGTTTTTGTCATAAGCTAAGAAATGATCGATAAGCGCGTCAGAAATCTGATCAGCTACTTTATCAGGATGCCCTTCAGAAACTGATTCGGACGTAAATAAATAAGACATAAATAAATTCCTTTTATATTAATTTGTTTAAGGATAAACCACTGATTGTAAAAAGGAACTAAAAGAGAAAAATCTGTTTTAGCATTTTTTATTGAGGTTGCAATCAGTCAAAGTTCTCCTCCGTTTATTCAAAAATCGAGGGCAAATTTACAAAGTAATTCTTAAACTTCAAAATGAATTCCTATTAAACCAGTATGAATTTATTCAGGTTTTATGCTGACATAGTTTTCAGAATCCTTATAATAATTAAGTCTTTGTGACATCGATTCTCTGATTTCTGAAATCAGTTCATCAATAATTTTCTGTTTATAAGTCGGTTTATAATAGATGATGCTGATTTCTCTGAAAGGAAACGGTTTTATAAATCTGGAAACTTTTTGTTTTTGTTCTGTTGACAATTGCTCAACGCCCATTTCCGGAAGAATCGTGATACCACCTACCTTATCGACCATTTGGATTAATGTATTGATGTTGGAAGCCAAGAATTCCAAATTACTGGGTTTCAGAGAATTTTCTTTTAAATGGCAAATATTTTCAAATTGTGTTCTTAAACAATTTCCTTCTTCCAAAAGCCAAACTTTGTCCACATCGATGTCATCAGGAACCACAAAACAATCCTTTTTTGAACCACTTTCCTGGCTTGCGGAGTACAACATCAGTTCCTCGTTGAAAAGAAAATCCTGGTAAAACTCATCAGCAGCAGAATATGGTGTAGAAATAATTCCTGCATCTAATTCTCCGGATTTCAAAGATTTGATGATACTTTCAGTTGTCATTTCTTTGATATTCAGTTCAATCTGGGGATTCTTTTGAAGGAAACTAAAAATCTCATTCGGGAGAACATAACTTGAAACGGTTGGGATAATTCCTAGATTCAATTTACCGGCAAGAATATTATTGAGAAAATTAGCCTTGTTCTTGAGTTCCATTACAGAATCAATGACTTTCTGAGCTTCTTTGATAATTTCCGCTCCGGCGTCTGTTGTTCTGATTGGATGAGTTGTTCTGTCAAAAACCTTCACATCAAGCTCATCTTCAAATTTCTGAATCATTGCACTAAGTGTTGGCTGAGTAATGAAACACGCTTGCGCAGCTTTACCAAAATGTTTATATTTATCTACTGCAATCAGATATTCTAGTTGTTGGATATTCACGATTTCTAATTAATTTTATCTATTACAAATATACTTATTAATTTGTTTCATAAATAAGTTTTTTTATCGAATTTAGCATCACAATTAATGAATTAAATCATAAATCTGAAATATGGAAAATAAGAGAAAACTCACAAACGCCGTTGGCTCACCTTATTATGAGCATCAGGATTCGCAAACCGTAGGACCTAGAGGTCCGGTTTTGTTACAGGATTTTATACTTCAGGAGAACCTTGCTCATTTCGTAAGAGAAAGAATCCCGGAAAGAATTGTTCACGCCAAAGGTTCGGGTGCATACGGAACTTTTACGGTAACACACGATATCAGCCAATATACAAGAGCAAAACTGTTTTCCAAAGTCGGGAATTCCTGCAGGATGTTTGCGAGATTTTCTACAGTAGGCGGAGAAATGGGAAGTGCCGATACGGAAAGAGATCCCAGAGGATTTGCTTTGAAATTCTACACCGAAGACGGAAACTGGGATCTGGTTGGAAACAATACACCGGTTTTCTTTATTAAGGATGCAAAAAAATTTCCTGATTTTATCCATACTCAGAAACGTGTCCCGAAAACCAATTTGAAAAGCAAAACGATGATGTGGGATTTCTGGTCGTTGAATCCGGAATCACTTCATCAGGTTCTGATTCTGATGTCTGACAGAGGAACCCCCTATGGTTACAGACATATGCACGGATTCGGGTCTCACACTTTTTCTATGATCAATGAAAATAATGAGAGAATCTGGGTCAAATTTCATTTCAAGACGCAGCAGGGTATCAAGAATTTTTCTGATGCCGATGCAACCAAAATGAAAGGTGAAAACCCGGATTTTGCGCAGGAAGATTTAGTCAATGAAATAGAAGCCGGAAATTTCCCGAAATGGAAACTTTACATCCAGACTATGACAGAACAACAGGCAAAAGAATGGCGCTGGAATCCATTTGATGTGACTAAGGTCTGGTTTCAGGACGAATTCCCACTACAGGAAGTTGGCGTAATGGAACTGAATGAAGTTCCAAGAAACTACTTCGTTCACGTGGAGCAGTCGGCTTTTGCACCAAGTCACTTAGTTGACGGCATCAGCTTTTCTCCGGACAAGATGCTTCAGGGCAGATTATTTTCTTATGCTGATGCGCACCGATACAGAGTTGGTGTGAACTCGCATCAGCTGGAAGTTAACAGATGTCCATTCGCTGTGAATAATTTCCAAAGAGGTGGTTTTATGGCAGACGATTCTAATTACGGTGACCAGCCGAATTATTATCCAAACAGCTTCAGTGATATAGAACCAACAGAATCATACAAATCTTTCGAATATGACCTGGACAACAATCATGTCGCTAACTTCAACAGGAATCAAAACGATGATGACCATTATACACAGCCGGGATTGTTCTATACAAAAGCTCTGAATCAGGAAGCGAGAACAGCTCTGGTCAACAACATCGTTGGCCATATGAGCGGAATTGACGGGCCAAAACGAGACGAGATCATCAACCGTCAGCTTTGTCATTTCTTCCGTGCTAATATAGAATTAGGAATGAGAGTAGCGCAAGGTCTTGGAGTTAACATCGATGCGAATGCAATGAACCACACTAAGTAGACTCAGAGATAAAAGACTGATAGAAAATAGATTTCATAGGAAACCTTTCGAATTTTTTTCGGAAGGTTTTTTTATTGATTATAAGTGAATTAATAATTATTTCTTTAAATTCGCTTCCCTTTTAATTTATCTATGAAGAAAACTTTATTCTCTTTAACATTTGCGTTATTATCAGTCCCATTTTTTGGGCAACAACAGAAAATTTCTTTTGAAACATCCGAAGGTTATAATCTGGGAACGGTTGTCGGACAAAAAGAATGGACCGTTAAAACCGATAATGTTCCGAACAATAACTTCAAAGTTGTTACCGGAAAGGCGACCGATGGCAACAATTCTGTGGAAGTCACCAGCACTAATAATTACACCGAAAACTTTACTTTCCTTTTCAAAAAAATCCCTGAATATAATAGACTTTCTGTTTCAGCAGACGTGAAAATGGAAAAATTGGACAGTTCCGATTACTATATGCTTTCCTTGTACTATAACAATAATGGCAATTATTCCTGGGCCGGTGGATTCAATTTTATGTACAGTGGTAAATTGTATGCTGACAGTGATGTCAATTTTAAAGATCTTGGAAGCTGGGTTCCCGGAAAATGGTATAACCTGAGGATTGAGATCGATCATGCAACCGACAAAAACGTAAAATATTACCTTGACAATCAATTGGTCCACACCTCTGCTCTAGGACCAAAAGTTGTAAGAGCAAACGATTTGAATTTTGAATTCGATAATGATGGAAGCGGTTTTATTGTTGATAATATCATCATCAAGGATATGGATCAACTGGCAGTTTCAGAAGTTGCGAAAACTGAAATTAATGTATTTCCAAATCCAACTTCGGATTTTATTAATATCAAATCCAATCAAGTCATTAGATCTGTTAAATTATACAATGCTGCAGGATTATTAATTAAAACCGAAAACAGCAATTCATCAAAAATAGATATGTCTTCTTTTCCAAAAGGAAATTACTTGATTTCCATCGAAACTGAAACCGGAACTGAAACTAAAAAAATCATTAAAGAATAAGCACCATATTCTTCAAAACTTAAAAACGGTTACTGATCATTCGGTAACCGTTTTAATTTCCAAAAGCCGTTTTTTTTCTTTACTTTTGTAACTATGAGTCAAAGATGGATTTATAAACCCGAGCCTGATGAAGAAATTGTTGACGGACTGATTTCTTCGATTGGATTTGGAACTTTAGAATCCAAAATCCTGGTGATGCGTGAGATTGACAATTATCAAAAGGCACGCGAGTTCTTCAAACCAAACGGCACAGACATCCACAATCCTTTTCTGATGGCGGATATGCAAAAAGCGGTAGAACGCATTGCAACAGCAATAGAAAACGGCGAAAAAATATTAGTTTACGGCGACTATGACGTTGATGGAACAACAGCCGTTGCGCTGATGTATCTTTATCTCAGCAAGATTGTTGATAAAAAATACCTTGATTTTTATATCCCGGACAGAAATGTCGAAGGTTATGGCATTTCTGATGAAGGAATTTATTTTGCAAAGGACAATGGATTTTCATTGATTATTGCATTAGATTGCGGCATCAAATCGGTTGACAAAATCGACCTGGCCAATTCTGTTGGTGTCGATTTCATTATTTGTGACCACCACTTACCTGGGGAAAAGCTTCCGAATGCAGTCGCAGTTCTTGATCCTAAGAGAAAAGACTGCCGTTATCCTTATAAAGAGCTGAGTGGCTGTGGTGTTGGCTTTAAACTTTGCCAGGGCCTTAACACCATTTATAAAATCCCGGAAAACGAATTATTCGAATTGACGGATCTTTTGGCTATCAGTATCGCTTCTGACATTGTTGCAATGACAGGCGAAAACCGTGTTTTGGCAATGCAAGGCCTTAAATTCCTTAGAAAAACAAGAAAATTTGGATTAAGGCTTTTAATTCCTGAAGAGAAATTAGCGCACTTCGAAATCTCAAATATCGTTTTTGATATTGCCCCAAAAATCAATGCTGCGGGAAGAATCTCGCACGCCAAGGCTTCGGTGGAATTAATGATTTCTAATAATCTGAAACAAGCTCAGCAAATTGTTGATGAGATCATCAATCTGAATGATGAACGACGAGAGATGGATATCACCATCACACAATCGGCAATGACCCAGGTTTTGGAACTGCAGAAAACCGAACGTTTCTCTACCATCGTTTATGATCCGAGCTGGAACAAAGGTGTTATTGGGATTGTAGCTTCCCGTCTTATTGAAACTTACTACAAACCGACTTTGGTTTTTACCGAAGGGAATAATGGAGAATTGGTAGCGTCCGCAAGATCGGTTTCTGATTTTGACATTCATAAAGCTTTGGAATTTTGTTCTGATCTTTTCATGAAATTCGGAGGACATCAGGCCGCAGCCGGACTTTCTATGGAAAAAGAATTCTTTGAAGAGTTTAAAGAACGTTTTGAAGATTTTGTAAAAAACAACATTCAGGATCATCAGAAAGAACCTTCTATCTATATTGACAGCATTGTGAAACCTGAAGATCTGAACCGCGAATTTTTTAATTTTCACAGAAAGCTAGCCCCTTTTGGTCCTCAGAATATGAAGCCTATTCTGGTTCTTAAAAATGTAAAAGTAAACGGTTATGTAAGGTTAATGGGAAAAGAAAGCTCACATCTGAAATTCAATATTCTGCAACCGACTACCGGAAGGAATATCGAATGTGTAGGCTTCCGATTCGGCGAGTTTGCAGAAGATTTTAAAACAAAAACATTTGATCTAGCATTCACCATCGAAGAAAATCATTGGAAAGGCAATGTTTCTCACTTTCTGAATATTAGAGATGTAAAGTTTCAGGACTAAAAAAATATCCCGCCTCATTTCGAGACGGGATTTTATTTTACTCCTTAATGATTTTCTTTATTGAAACTCCTTTATTGGTTTTTATTTTCAGATAATAAATGCCTTTTGGAGAGTTAATATTTAATCTAGATTCTTTTGAAGGCAAATTATATAGTTGCTTCTGCATAATTCTTCCGGTCAAATCATAAACTTCGACAGCATTAATTTTTTCATCAGAAATAATGTTAATCAATCCTTTGGTTGGAATTGGGTAAACTTTCATCTCCGTATCATTAAGATTCCCAGCATCCAAAGTTGGTTGTTTCTGAACCATTTTATTGGCAAATATCAATCCTTCCGAACAGGACACAATTGCATTCACATCTATGGATTGTCTTAACAAATTGTTATTGGAATACAAAAACACCTTAATGTAATATCTTCCTGGAGACAAAGAGTAATTATTTACTTTTGGACTTCTGTTGTTCAACCAGCCTTTGAAACCATCATTCATCCATTGTGTTTTTGTGATTTCGGTTTCAGTCTCACTTCCGTCAGCATTTACTTTTACAAGATATGTCCAGTTTCTTACGAATGATAATGATCTTAGATTCAACTTAGCATCTGTTGCATTATCAGGAATTGTAAATTCTCTGCTCTTATAAGTATAATAACCTTCCAAATTGTTGAGGGTAATCCATTGGCTGTTCTGCCCATTTGCAAGATCTGCATAGCTCCAGCCTGTGTAGGTATGTCTAACTTTAGGAGTAATTTCGGTTCCATTGATATCATAACCTTTCCAGTCATCTTCATCTGCATCAATTGCTATGAAATTATTTTCAGAATTTTTACCGGTTGACAAATCTGCGACATTTCCTCCAACGCTGAAAGTAATTGTCTGTGAAGAAGACGCTCCATTAGAATCAAAAACAGTCAATTTCGCTGTGTAATTTCCTGGTGTGTTATATGTAACCACAGGTTTTACATCTGTACTTGAACTGATTAATGGATTACCTAAAAACTCCCATTGATAACCTGCAATATTACCTGTACTAAGGCTTGCATCGAAGTTAATTGGATAATTATTTGGACTGAAATTGGATGCCGAATAGTTGATTTTAGCAGCAAGAACATCACTTGCACTATAAATAGTCGTTACATAATCATTGGTTTCAATCGGGAAATTGTAATCAAAATAGATCTCTGCCACGTTATTAACTGTATCACCTTCGACAAGATCTGACTTGGATCTCATTTTTAACAACACATTGCCATGACCTCCGCTTTGCAATTTTATGTTTTTGAATGCAAATTCTACCTGGTTTCCAACGATTTTTGTATCAACACTTGCTGAAGCATTTTGCAATTGTAATGTATTAATATCGAATTCATTTGGATCTACTTCCATTTTCACTACAATATTCTCCGCCTCTGCATTTCCTGTGTTTTCAAAATTGATGACATAGTGCATATATTTTCCTACCGTTGATACAGGAACCGTTTCTCCTTCCAAACAAACAATATCATTGGGGTCAAAAGAGTTAACGACAGTATGATTAAAACTAAAAAGATTGTCTTCCGGCGTGATGTCTGTATTAGTTGGCGTAATCTGCGCATTAAAAGCCAATATATCCCCCATATTCACAGGATTAGTTGAATCCGTAGGTGTATTGATCTTAAATATAATTTCCGAAGCAGTGTTAGCAAATGGTTTCAGGTCAGTATAATTAAATTCTATCGATCCATTGCTTAATATAGAATAAGGTAAAGAACTGCTCTGGAAAGTCATCTTATTGGAATCGTAATTCATTATCACTTTTCCGGATAAAGTCGTGTTTCCTTTGTTTCTCCATACCAAATTGTAAACAGCATCGAACCCTGGTCTTGCACTGGTCAGCGGTGCAATTACTACTTCCGCATCATTTTGGCTTCCGTTAGCTGTTACACAAATATCCTGCATGAAGACGTTATTGTTAGCATCTGCAAAAGTGGCAGAAAAATTAGCTGGCGAAACAGTAAACAGAGCTGGATTTTCTGCAAGTGCAACTATGTTAAAATTACCTGCTTGTGTATAAAACTCATATTTCCCATCATTCTGAACAAAAGTTTCGCCAGAATTAGTTCCATCATCAATTTTCAATTTTAGATATTCGAATGGGTTATCTGTAGAATCACAGCCATTGTTATTGGCATCTATTTTTACGGTTCCGGAGATTGTATTGTAATTTCCGCCTGGTGTGAATGAGCAGAAAGAGTTGACGTTAGCATTTATTCCTGCCAGTGCTAAATTTGTTTTTATTTCTTCAATTTCAGAATCATCAGCACAGATGTATTTGAGATTTGTAGTAGAGAAAGAACCTTCATATTCAATATACTGCTGTTTTCCATTCTTGATGAAAAGTGACTGCAAGTCTGGATTATTCATAACAGCAATGACTTCTAATTTTTTATTTTGAGAAAAATCTAAAATTGAAAATTTTGAATCCGGACAATATATCATTTTGAGATTTTCAAGTGAAGACACATCTATTGTTGATAATTTGCTACTACCAATATTAAGATTTTCAATTTTAGGAGTATTTACAAAAATCAAAGTTTCCAGATTATTTCCACCAACACTCAAGTTTTTCAAATTGGAACAATTTTTAATATTCAAATCTTTTAGTTCAGTTTCGTCTGCTACTATTGCCGTAATAGAAGAGCAATTTTCAAAATTAAGCTTTTCAATAGCTGTGTCAGAACCAGGAGCGGGCTGAAATAAAAATTGTTTTAGAGAACTACAATTTTTAAAATTTGCATCAACTAACCCAGATTGTTTATCTAATATAACATATTCTAATGAAGTACAATTTTCCGCATTCAAATGATGCATAAAATCAGTAGAAAAATCAGGTTGAGGATCTGCTCCAAAACTAAAGCCTACACTTGCAGAAAGTGTTTCTAAAGATTGCATGCCACTGATATCCAAATCAGAGATGGGTTGGTTATTTAAACTCAGATTTTTCAGAAACGCATTATTTTTAACCGTAAGATTCTTCAAAGATCCAAATGCATTAACAAATGGACTCGTTGAGTAATTAAAATAATCAAGATTTAATACTTCCAAATTGGTTGCTGCTGTGGCATCAAAAGAGTCTCCTTTAAATCTTTGGACAGAAATATTTTTTAGATTGGGAACTTGGCCTAGATCCATAGCATTGCAGGCATATAAATCTATCACACTCAGCAAGGGACAATTGATAGCTTGTAACGCTTGCAAAAACCACGAGCTACATTTTATTGTTACAAGACTCGAACAATTATTAGCAATAACTGTACTTACACCAGAATGATTACCTGTTGAATTATTGCTATCTAAATCTAAGTCTGTTAGCATTGGACAATCACTGACATCAATTGTACCAATCTGCAAAGGATTAAAGGAAGAAAAATTTCCTTTTATTGAAACCGATTTCAGCTGATTACATTGACTAAGATTGATATTGCTAAATTTAATATTAGAAATATAAACCGACTTAAGATTGGTATGATTACTGAGAATCAGTTCATCAGATGGATCAAAATAAGGACTGACACTTGTTAGTGTGATATACTCCAGCAAATCAGCATTCTGAATCTTATCCAAAAATAAATTATTCACGGAAACACCATAACTCAAGCTAAGGTTTTTGAGCTGTGGGATAATGTTGCCGTCCGCAAGCTCGATACCTGAAAGATTGAGCGACTCGAGATTAGGAAGATTAGCCAGGGATACTTTTGCAGGGTCAGAATTATAAAAAATTACAGAAAATTTCTTCAAATGAGCCAAGCCAGAGATATCTAATCCTGCTAATGGAACTGCTATTCTATGCAAACTAATTGTTGTTGCATTTGAAAAACTATTAATTCCCTGATAATCCATAATGGGATCCAACTCATTGAAATCTGGTTCTTGATATCCTCCTCCAAAATCAATCATTTTTGGTAATAACAAGATTTCACTTACAGATTCTGCTTCAGTAATACTAATCTCCCCATCTCCGTCGGCATCTATAGCAAAATAATTACCACTTAGATTCTTTGCAATAGTATTACCAGAAGAAGAGGACAGTAATACAGCCTTAAAATTCGCATCCGGGAAATTGATGTTTTGTGATCTGATTCCCAAAGAAAAGAGAATCATCATTATCAAGAATAATTTTGTTTTCATCATTTGTGCTTTCAGGGTTTAAATTTACTTTTTATCATTACATTATGTTTGTTACATTTAGAATTCGGAAGGTTTGGGTTAGAATTACAACCTTCCGATAACTTCCTGTAATCGTTCTTTTTTCCTTTGAGAAACAGGCACTTGTGTATTATCAGACATTATTACAAATCCGCCATCTTTTTTGATATAAGATTTCAGTTCATTCAGATTGATGAGATGTGACTGGTGAATCCGTTCAAAACCCTGATCAGATAACAATTCCTCATATTCTTTCAATGTTTTGGAAATCAGGACTGTCTTGTGATTTTTGAAATGGAATTTGGTGTAGTTATCAACAGACTCACAGCGGATAATATCCTTAATCTCAAACAAATGAATTCCATCCGACGTTGACAAGGCAATTTTTTTGAAACTATCTGCTTTCTTCGAGATATTTTCCAACAGAAGTTCTATCGTTTTATTTTCAGAACTGTTATCTGTAATATTTTTAATTTTCCGGATGACACTTTGTAATTCTTCCGGGTCAATCGGTTTCAGAAGAAAATCTAAAGCACTGAAACGAAACGCTTTTATAGCAAATTTTTCGTGCGCTGTTACAAAAACAATATGAGAAGAGATTTTTCCGTACTTTTTGTTGAGCCGTTCCAGAATATCAAAGCCGGAACCATCGTTCATCATAATATCCAGAAAAACAATATCAGGGTTAATTCCTTCGATCAGTTTAGTTCCGGTTTTCACGCTGTCAGCTTCGCCTAAAATATTGATTTCAGGAGCATAAAGAGCCAGCATTGCCTTCATCCCATTTCGGAGATTATGATCATCGTCTATTAAAACAGCTGTTATCATTTTTCTATGAATTCTAATGGTAATTTTATCAAAATCTGAGTCCCCAAAATCTTCTCGTTATCTCTTAGTTCTGTGATACTCAGTTCTATTTTTTTGTTTTCCAGTTGCTCCAGAGTTTCCAATCGCTTTTTAGAAATTTCCATTGCCATAGACTTATGAGCGTTGACAAATGTTTCTTTATTTTTCTTCGATTGTTCTATCCCTACACCATTATCTGTGATGATGCAAATCAGCTGATCCTCAATTTGACGGAAAATAATATTGATGAAACCTTTATCTTCTAAAGGAACTACACCGTGGATGATTGCATTTTCCACATAAGGCTGCAGAAGCAAAGAAGGAATCGCAGTATCATCTTCGATATTGGATTCTTTGGAAATGTTAAAATCGAATTTATTATTAAACCGCAATTGCTCCAGTTCAAGATAATTTTGAAGTGCTTCGATTTCTTTATCTAGAGTAATACTGGATTCTTTCGAAAATTCCAACGTCAGTCTCATCAATTTGGAAAACTTCGCCAGATAACGAATCGCTTCATCTTTTCCGTTTTGAATCACAAATGCCGAGATTGCTGCCAGACAATTAAAAACAAAATGAGGATTCATCTGCAGATGCAGCGCTTTATGTTCAAACTCTGTCAGTTGTTTTTGTAGAAGCAAGGTTTTTTGCTTTTCCTTATTTCTGTAAAAAAGAAACAATCCGAGTAAAAGTAACCCGATTATTAGAACCGTAAAAATCCATTTCAGCCTTTCCCTGCTTGCATTTTCTCTTTTTTCCAACTGCTGTTTTTCATATTGAAAATTGAGTTCCGTTTTTAGACGTTGCTGCTCATTTTTAACAGCGTCAAATTTTTCTTTTTCGATATCATAATTCTTAAGATGATACAGAGCCAACTTCTGATCTTCTTTTTGATCATAGATTTGAGAAAGTAATTTTTCGGCGTTCATTCGGGCTTCTGTCAAATCCAGTTCTTTAGCAAGTTCAAGACTTTTGTTGGAAAACTGGAGTGACTTTTCAAGTTCTTTCTCATCAAAATAAATCTGAGCCAGAAACATATAAGTGTCAGATAACCCAAACTTATCGTCAACCGATAAAAATTCTTCTTCCGCTTTTTGAAGACTATTTTTAGCTTCTTTTTTCTGATTTTTACGAATGTAATACTGAGAATAACTGTTATAAAGTTCTCCTAAACCACGCGGATTCTCATTTCCCTGGTAAGATTTTAGACTCTCGTCAAAATACTTTTTCGCCTGCTCCAACTTATTCTGAAACAAATAAATCAATCCAATGTTAGAAGCACTTGCAGCAAAAGTTTCTGGGTTAATTTTCCTGGAAGTCTGGTTAGCTTTCAGAAAATATTCTAATGCTTTTTCTTGATCATCAATAGACTTATAAATAACTCCAATATTGTTATAAAGCTTTGAAGTCTGGAGATTATTTTTGTTTTCTTCATAGATTTTCAAAGCCTGGAAATCATTTTCCAACGCCGCAGCATAATTGTTCTGTTGAGAATAAACAACGCCTTTGCTTCCAAACGTTTTGGCTAATGTTTCCTTGATTTCTTTTTTTTCAGAATTGATTTTTAAAAGAATCTTTTCCGATGAATCAAAATTCTGTAAGGCCTTTTTATAATCACCATAAATCAAAAATGAAACACCAATATTCTGATAAGCAACTGATTGCTGATAAATATTTTTATTTTTCCTGGAGTTTGTAAGTGCCAACAATGCAAACTTCTGCATCTGCTCAGGATCCGAATGCTTATAAGCATCCGAAATCTGATTTTGTAAAGCCGCAATATGGTTTGGATTTTTTTCTTTTTTAAGAACCGTCAATAGAGAATCCACCGCAGATTGCGCAGAAATCAAGATGACAGAAATGATCATCAGAAAAAGTAGAATTTTTCTCATCAATTATGTTTGTTGCAAAAATAATCATAAATTATTGACTATTAAATGACCAATGAGAAAATTAATGATTTGACTTAGAATTCGATTTCAATTATAATTTTTAAATTTGAAAAGTAAAAACGACTATTCTATCTTGGAAAAACGCAAAAAAATCGGTCTATTTTTCGGCTCATTCAACCCGATTCATATTGGACATCTGATTCTCGGGAATTATATTTTGGAGAATTCTGATATGGAAGAATTGTGGTTTGTGGTGAGTCCGCAAAATCCATTCAAGGATAAAAAATCTTTGCTGAAAGATCACAATCGATTGGACATGGTTCAACTGGCCATCAAAAATTATCCGAAAATGCGTGCTTCCAATGTAGAGTTTTCTTTGCCAACACCAAGTTACACGATTGATACATTAACTTATCTTCAGGAAAAATATCCGGATTATTCTTTCTCTTTGATAATGGGTGAAGACAATCTGGGAAGCCTTCACAAATGGAAAAACTATGAATTGCTCTTAAAAAATCACCAGATCATTGTTTATCCCAGAATTTTCGGAGAAGACAAAAAAGACACGGACTATTTGCAACACGAGAGTATTTCACTCATCAAAGCACCTGTTATAGAGCTTTCTGCAACGGAAATCCGAAATATGATTAAGGAGGGTAAAAATGTGCGGCCGATGCTTCCACCAGAGGTTTTTGAATATCTTGACGGTTCTTCATTTTATAAATAATTTTGAATGAAAAGCGCTCTTCTTCTCTCTGTTTTTTCAATATTTCAAACATTACTTTTTGCTCAAAACAAAGAGCTTATTAAAATAAACTGTGATTCAATTTTCAGTAAAAAAGGTTATCTCGTTTCTTTGGAATTTGACCCGAAAGATGAAAGCCAATTCAATGTACTCTTTACTTTTTCAAAAAAAATCAACGGAAAGAAAAAAATTATTCATCAGGAAAAGTTGTACAGTCAATTTCAAAATGTCGAGTTTACTGATTTCAATGGGGATGGAATCAAAGATATTCTAATTGAAAATACTGCAGATGTTAGGAGTAATGAGACTTACCATCTTTTTATTGTCGATTTCAAGAATCAGAAACTAAGGAAAATAGAAGGCTTCGAGAAAATCAAAAATCCAAATTACCTGGAGAAATATAATCTCATCGATTGTCTTGTGATGTCTGGCAGAAACTGGACGCGTTTTTATAAAATCGAAGGCGATAAAATCAAAGATTTTGGCTATATTGTAGAAGACGGCGAAGATGACAATGGGAAAGACTTGGAATACGATAAAAATTACAACCTGACTTTATCAAAAATCCTGAAATCTGAAAAAGTAAAAAGATGAACTTTATAGAAAAATATTACTCAAAATATCCGGAAGAAAAACTTATCAATTGGTTTAAGCAGATTTGTTTTGCAGAAGCTATTTCGTGGCTTTTATTATTTTCCGCCATGATTTGGATTCGGGTTGAGCCGGAAAATATTTTCGCCATTATTTACATCAGTACTATTGGGAGTATCCATGGACTTTTTTTCACACTTTATCTTATCTTTCTTCCCGCGATTAGAAAAATATACGATTGGGATGATGAGGATTTTATCTTTGCATTGATGGGTGCTTTCTTCCCTTTCGCAACGATTTGGGTTGATAAAAAGTTAGCCCGAAAAAATCGGGTTGAGTGACGAATAGCAACTAAAAATAATCTAAAATTCATTCACCACAAAAGTCACAAAAAGGAGTGAATTAAATTTAAATTCACATTGATATAAAGAGCAAAAAAAGGAGATGTTTAATAAAAACTGATTTGTACTTTTTATAAGCAGAAAGATAAAAATCTCATGTGACTTTTGTGGTTAAAAAACTAAATCATAATAACTTTAAAATATGAAAATCACGTTCTTCTCTTCCAAACCCTACGACAAAGAATTTTTTGATAAAGCGAATAAAAAATTCAATTTTGAGCTAGATTATTTTGAGACCCATCTTGGTCCGCACGTTCTTAATCTTATCGAAAATACCGACGCAGTTTGTGCCTTTGTGAATGACAAGCTTGATGCTGAAGTTCTAGAGTTTCTGGCAAAAAAAGGTGTTAAATATGTTGCGATGCGATGTGCAGGTTTCAACAATGTGGATTTGGAAGCCGCTAAACGTCTTGGTTTGAGAGTCAGCCGAGTTCCGGCTTATTCTCCCGAAGCCGTTGCAGAACACGCAATGGCAATGATTCTTACGCTTAACAGAAAAACTCATAAAGCTTATAACAGAGTTCGTGAACAGAATTTTGCTCTGAATGGATTGATGGGTTTCAATCTTTATCAGAAGACAATCGGCGTTATCGGTACCGGAAATATTGGTGCTGCTTTTGCAAAAATTGCGAAAGGATTTGGAGCAAGAGTTTTAGCTTATGATATTACAGAAAATCAAGAACTTAAAGACCTCGGAATCGAATATGTTTCGCAACAACAATTACTTTCCGAATCTGATATCGTTTCACTTCATTGTCCACTAATGGAAGCTACCCATCATTTGATCAATGAAAATTCTATCCAAAAAATGAAACCAGATGTGATGCTAATCAACACTAGTCGTGGTGGACTAATCGATACAAAAGCTGTTATCAATGGTTTGAAATCCAAACATATCGGTTACCTCGGCATCGATGTCTATGAACAGGAAGACAAACTATTTTTCCGGGATCTTTCTCATACGATTATTGAGGATGATACAATCCAGCGTCTGATGAGTTTCCCAAACGTTTTAGTAACTGCACATCAGGCTTTTTTCACTCAGGAAGCGCTTGAACAAATTGCAAATTCAACTTTATCAAGTCTTTCCCATTTTGAAAAGAAAGAAGAATTTGAAAATCCAAATGCCATTTTAATCTGACAAAAATTCAGATTTTGAATGCTTAACAATCAAGCCTTTGCACATTTTGCAAAGGTTTTTTTATATTTTTTTGATAAATGATGTAATAAATCATTATCAAAAATTGTCTTAATAATAAATCAACCAAAAAATTTTATCTCTGAAAATCAATAGATTAAAAACAATAAACAATTTTATTTACTACTTTGTATTGCATAATACTTAAAATAATACATATCTTTGCAATGTAAATTATTATAAACTACAAACTACTTTATTAAAACCAAGTATTATGAAAGCCAAAATCCTAATTGCAGTTATTTTTTTCTCAGGAATGATTTCTGCGCAACAGACCCAGAAAAAAACGGAAGAGACAAAAACGATAGAAGAAGTGAAACTTAGCAAGAAAGTTTTCGTGAAAAAATCCGACAGGTTTGTTTACGATGTGGCTTCCTCTCCTGTTGCAAAGGGAACCAATTCTTTCAATCTTCTTCAGCAGACGCCAATGTTGTCCAGCACAGACGGAAAAACTTTCAAAATAATGGGAAAGTCAAACGTGGTTTTTTACATCAATGGCAAAAGAACGCTGATGGATGCAGAAGCCATTACGGAAATGCTAAAAAATACGCCATCCGAAAACATCCAAAGAATCGAGGTCGTAACTGTTCCTGGAAGTGAGTTCCAAGTGGAAGCAAATGAAGGCGTCATCAATATCGTAATGAAAAAAAGCAAAACGAATGGCTACAACGGAACTTTGAAAATGAACAACAGCCAGACTTTCTATAATAATCCCTCGTCCGGAATTGCGTTTAATGCAAGACAAAACAAATGGTCGTTCAGCACCAACTTCAATATGGGAAGCTGGAGAGAAAGAGAAAAATATACGTTGACCAACGGAAATGACACTTTCCAGAATAATTCTTTCGGAACAATGGATGACCCGAACAAAAACTACGGCGGAAGTGTGAATATCGATTATGAAATCAACAAAAAACAAAGTCTTGGTTTCAGCTACAATATGCGCTATAACAAGAGCTTCGGGTCTGTTTTGGATATGACGAATTTTGAAAACGGCGTGTTGTCCAACAGAACAATTAACCAGGAAGATGCGCAGACCAGAAATCATAACTTCAACCTGAATTATGAAATCAAAACTGATACGCTGGGCAGTAAATTGAGTTCAAACGTTTCCTATTTATGGTTCAACAGGGACAAAGTGAGTCTGGGCGAATCTTTCCCACTAAAACCTAATGGTTCTTACAGCGCATTCCAGCAGGCTGTTCCTCAAATCATCAACAATTACGCTGCAAATATCGATTATATTAAAAAATTCAAGAATGAAAGTACGTTTGCTATCGGAAGCAGCTATAACTACACCAACACAGACAGCGATACAAGACAAAATGATTTTAACGGAACACAATTCGTGACCAATAACACGCTTTCCAATCACTTTATCTATAAAGAAAATATTATCGGCGCTTATGCGACTTTCGAGAAAAAATTCTCTGACAAATTCTCAGGAAAAATCGGAACAAGATTCGAAGCCACATTGAGCACAGGTGATGTTGTAGGAAAATCCGACATCGGTTTTGAAAGAAATTATAACAATCTTTTGCCTTACGCGACATTGAATTATGCCATCAATGAAAACAACAACATCAGTTACAGCTTTTCCAGCCGGGTGAGAAGACCTGGATTTGGACAACTGAATCCTTCCAGAACGTACTTTACACCGACCAATTATATCCAGAACAATCCTTTTATGCAGGCTTCCAAGAATTATAATCAGGAAATCAACTATATGTACAAGAATGCTTTCTATGCTAATGTGAGTTTCAACTTTGCTGAAAATGCTTATGGACAATTGCCTTTGCAAGGAGTTGAAACAAAACTTGTAAGAGACGAAAATGGAAATCCTACATATGATGCAGACGGAAATCAAATAAAAATCACATCCGAATTCCTAAGATACATCAGAACCAATTATGGCAACAATAAGCAGATTGGATTGACTCTAGGGATGAACAAAGGCTGGTTTGGTGATATCTGGACAACCAACTACTCCGCCAACTTCGAGTATGCGACTTTCAAAGGTGGTGTAACAAATGACCCAACTTCGCAACTACTTCCAGGAGACACAGAAACATTAGAGCCATTCATTATCGATGTGAAAACCTTGAACACTTTCTTCCAGGCCAACAATATGATAAGATTATCTCCGAAAAAAGACTGGTATCTGGGCGTTAATTACTGGCTGATGCCGACAAGAGAAGTGGAAATGGGAAAACTTTACACACAACAGAGTTTTGACGTAAACATCAAGAAAATTATGGGAAATTTCACATTCCTGGTTGAGTTCAATGACATCTTTAATCAGAATATCGATGATATAAGAACAATACAAGCTAAAGGAAGCTACAACACTGTAAGAAATTTCCAATACCGAAGAGAACTGAACATCAACGTAACCTACAACTTCGGGAATCAAAAATTGAAAAAAGCAAGAGAAGTGAAATCGGCTAACGATGCGATTCGCTCCAGAACTTAATCAAGAAAAAAAATAAACTATTACTCTCAAAAAAATAAATTATGAAAACGAAAACTCTCATCGCTGCCATATTTTTCTCAGGGTTGATCTATGCTCAGGAAACACCTAAAAAAGATTCTGCTGAAACAAAAAGTATAGAAGCTGTTACCTTAACCAAACAAGTTTTCAAGAAACAAAGCGATCGATTTGTTTATGATGTAGCTGCTTCACCTGTCGCAAAAGGTAATACAGCATTCAGTTTGTTGAAGCAAACGCCGCTTGTTTCTTCGACTGATGACAAAACTCTGAAAATCATTGGGAAAAACAATGCCGTCATCTATATCAACGGCAGAAAAACCAATATGGATGCGGAATCTCTGACTCAGTTTTTGAAAAATACACCGGCAGAAAATATTCAGAAAATCGAAGTGATTACGCTTCCAGGAAGTGAATATCAGGTAGAATCTTCCGACGGAATTATCAATATTGTTCTAAAGAAAAAAATGACCGACGGACTGAATGGCAATATGAGAATGGGAAATTCACAAAATTATTATAACTCCACTTATGCTGGCGTTTCGCTCAACTACAGAAAAGATAAACTAGGCATCAGCACGAATATCAACACCAGCGAAAACATCCAGGAACAATATTATATCCTGAGAAACGGCAGCAGCACAACCAGCAATCAATCTGAAGGACGCGTGACTGACCCAAATAAAAACCTTGGAGGTTATTTGAACATCGATTATCAGCTGAATGATAACAGCAACCTTGCTTTGACCTGGAATTCCTGGGCGAACAGAAGTTATGGTTCCGGTTCCAATCTTTTTAATACGATTGTTGCTCCCAATGAAGACGGCGATACTGAAACGAGATACAGCCTTACTAAAAATGTTGAAAATTCGCGCTCGTATAATAATTCACTCAACCTGAATTATGAATGGAAAACAGACTCACTCGGAAGCAAGCTCAACCTGAACGCCGCTTATCTTAATTATAAAAGATTCCAGAATGCGGATAACAGAACTTATACTTCAGATTTGATGAGACAGCTTCTGAATCCTTCGACTATCATTACACAAAGTACGCCTCAGATTATTAATAATTTTTCATCTACGGTTGATTATATCAAGAAATTTAAGACTGATTTCACGGTAGCAGTCGGAGGAAACTTTAATAAAACAAAAACCGATAACGATACCAAAAATGATACTTATTACTATGACAAGGACGGAAATCTGGTAGACCAATATGGAAAACCAATCAGCGGTCCTATCTCTACGCCCAACCATTTTATCTACGATGAGAATATCTATGGATTCTATGTGACGTTGGAAAAGAAATTTTCTGATAAGTTCTCAGGGAAAATCGGTTCGAGATATGAATTGACGAACAGTGTCGGAAAATCAGACAATTCGGATTTCAGCAACATAGAAAGAGATTATAATAATCTGTTGCCTTATGTGAGCTTGAACTATGCGATTAACGACAAGAACAATATTTCTTATGCTTTTTCCAGCAGAATGAGAAGACCGAGTTTCTGGGAACTGAATCCTGTGAAGAATTATCTGACCAATGTGAATTATACTCAGAACAATCCTTTTGTGAAAGCGTCTTCTGTTTACACCAATGAGTTCACATATATGTTTAAGAATTCTTATTTCCTGATTATCAACCATTCATTGACGAAAAATGTGATTACACAGGTTCCTTTGCAAAGAGATAAGGTCAGATTAGGCGCTAATGAACAACCTGTTTTGGATGCCAACGGCAATCAAATCACAGACAGAGAATTGCGATACATCAGAACCAACTTCGGAGACAAGCAAGAGATGTCCGCAATGATCGGAATGCAGAAATCATTCTTCAAACAATATCTTACCTCCAATTTCAACATCGGGATGCAGAGAAATGTGAACAACGGCTTTCTGAATACAGACCCAATTACCGGCGATGTTTTCCCGGACTATGTTAACAAAATCAAGTCTAACAGTTTATTGATTCAAACCAACAATACTGTGAGACTAGACAAAAACAAAACCTGGTTCTTAGGCGTCAACTATTGGTACGTGGATAACCAACAAATCGAATTAGGAAGACTAAAATCACTAATGAGTCTGGACGCCAACATCAAAAAAGTCTGGAACGACTGGACTTTTGCTTTGGAAATCTATGATATTCTGAAAACGAATAAAGTCGTGATTACAGATTATCAGGACAATGGCAACTTTAATTACATTAATCAAAATCAATATAACCAAGGTCTGAACTTCAGCGTGACTTATAATTTCGGGAACAAAAAAGTTCAGAAAATAAGAGATATCAGCAGCGCAGATAAGGACATTAAAAACCGCACCAGATAACATACATTATATTTCTTATCAAATCATTATTTTCAAAAGAAATCCCGAAGACGTTCTTCGGGATTTTTTTTTATGTTTTCTGATTTCTCCAGATGAATCCATCCAAAAGATAATGCGTTAACTGCGGAACGATCAAAATAGGAACTAGAAATTGTTGCCAAGACATTGACAATTCGAATGATTGAATTGAGAAATGCTCTCTCCAAACCAGAACTTCCCACATTAGTTCTTCAAAAAAAGCAAATCCGATGATAACCAATACAAATAATAAAATTCCGAAACTGGTCTTAAAAATGGAAAGGTTTTTAGATGACGCCAATTTTTTTTGCTCAATTTCCCTGATATAAATCAAAGCAATATAAGGTATTCCGTGTGAAATGACATTAAGTAAAGTGAAAATCAAATCGTCGTTAAAATAAACAATCCCAAAGTACCATGACAGGTAAGTTCCGAGAATAATCCCATTTTTCGGAATATTGAAGGTTTTATCTTTAACTAAAAAATAAGCCGTTTTCAAAATCCAGACTCCGAGAATTAAGTAATAAATTGATGTAATTACGGGAATATAATTCGGAACAGAATCCAACCAATTGAATTCATTTTCTATGAACCAATTGAAAGCTCGTGGTGTTTTTATCCAATACAACATCGGAAAAATCGTTGCTGAATAAACAGCAAGTCCGTCCCAGAATTTTGAAAAACCTTTTTTCTCAAATCTAGCATACAATCGCATAAACCCATATTGCTGACGCACAAAATGAAAGACTGCTACCAACGCTAAACCCGACCAAAACATTAAGCTTCCGAACTGATAAAATATCAAACCGAGAATCAGACTAATTGCTGGAATTACCAAATACAAAAGTTTCCTTTCTTTGAATTCTTCTTTGACAAAATAAGTTTTGAATAACGTAGAATAAACGTGCGCAACATCCACAAAAACAATGAGAATCAACCAGGTGTAGAAAGAATAATGATTTTCCAGATTATGAATCTGATTCTGAAATAAAACAACTGTCAATAACACCAAAAATGGCGGTGACAAAATAAAACTCCAGTCCGTTTTAGCATTATGTATCCAGGGTTGCTTCATATTCCAATCATTTCTTTTGCGACATTAATCCCTTGATGAAAAGCTTCCTCAAAAAGTGAAATTCCGGATAAGTCTGTATGGGCAAAAAATATTTTGTTATCAATATTTTGTTTGGCCAACTTTTTTTCTTCTCCGAAAATAAAATTTGGAACAGGCGAAATCATACCGTGTCCTAATTTATGAAACTGAATATCTATAATGAAATCCTCAATCTCTGGATGTGCAACTTTTAAATCATCAAAAACCAAATTTTTCAATCCTTCTTCCTTCATATTATATAACTGTCGCCGGGCTTTTTTACAATTATCCGTAGAAAAACTTCGGTAATAAGTAATCACTTTTTCGCTCACAATTTGATTGAGATTCTGATGCTGGTCATTGATATAACCTAACCCTTCCGTTCCGAAAATCACATTGTCCCAAGCCATTTCTTCTGCCCCACCAAATTCATTTTTTAATGTTAAAGTTGCCAAAAGCCAAGGCACATAATTGAAATCTTTGAATTTTCTGTCTTTAAAAATATGCTTATTGACAAATTGTGGCGTTGCAAAAAGGACTTTTTCAGCAATGATTTTTTTTGAAATTTTTAATTGATTATCATAAACCAAAACTTCCACATTCTCTTGATTATAATTGACATCATAAACCAAATGTTGGGACAGATTTTTACTTTCGACAAATTCCGAAAGATGCTTTGCCAATCTTGCATTGCCTTCGGGCCAAGTTAAAACTTGGTCGTGGCGGTTAGTCGCCCAATTATTTTTTCTTCCGGCAAAATAATGGATTCCCGCCCACGCAGAAACGTATTTTATTCCTAAACCATAATCGTCTTTGCAGGAATAGTCCAATAGCCATAGTAATTCCTCAGATTTGAAATGATTATTAACAAGCCAATCCAAAAAGGTAAGCTTATCCAATTCTTTTGCTTCATTACTAGATTTTGAAATCGGAATATCAAACCAATATTTCCCTTGATCATCTTTTTCATTTTTGAAAATTTCCATCGTTTCAAAAAAGCTTTTAATCTCTTCTTTTACGCTCTCAGAAATTCCATTTTGAGGAATCAAATCATTTTGCCATTCGTTTTTGAAAAAAAGGCGTTCTTCTTTTGGAAAAGTCAGTTGTTCATCATCTAAAATCGGAAATCCGTTTTCGTCTTCACCAAGATAGATTTTACATTCTTTCAGAAATTCAATTAAATCTAAATCTTCTTTGTTTGGAATCGGAAGATAATGAGCTCCAAGAGGAAATTTGGAAAATTTGTTTTCTCCATTGGAAGCATTTCCTCCCAGATGATTTTCCATTTCGATCAAGAGAAAATCAGTTTCATTGTTTTTTGTTAAATGTCTGCAAGCGGAAAGTCCGGAGATTCCACTTCCCACGATTAGGAATTTAGTTTTGATTTCTTCAGTAGGTTTTGGGAAATCTTTAGCCCAAAGTTGATGTCCTAAAACATAATTGGTTCCCGTAATCTTCAATAAAATCGATTTTGATTTCTGTTTGCAATATTGCAAAAAAGGCAACATTGCGCCAGCCCACAAGATTGTTGTAAGAAAAGATTTTCGGGAAAATTGATTGGTAGAAGTTGACAAGATTTAATTATAATTTTGAAACACTTCCGTAATTATCGTCTGGGTTTTGAAAATTTTGTAGAATTCTAACGATATAGACTGTTTCATTTTCTACTTTGTAGATTATAGAATTATGTTTGGTCAACAAAAATTTTCTAAAATTAGTGTCTTCATACCTCTCAAAATGTATATTTCCCGATTCTAAAATATCCAGAGCATCTCTTAATCTTATTAAAAAATCAAGCAAAACCTGTTCATTCCATTTTAGCAAAAGATATTTTTCTATTCGTCCAATATCTTTCTGCGCATTTTCTGTAATTTCAGATTTCAGCATTGATTTTAGTCCTTAAATTTTCAATTCTTTTATCCAAATATTCTCTAAAAGGAATTGTATTTCCATCCTTTATATCTTCCTCTGCTTTTTTCAACGATTCCAAAATTTCTTCCTTGGTTTCATTTCTGTAAACCGGTTCCATAACTTTGGCAATAGCGAGCAACTCTTCGGAAGTAAATCTTTTGTCTTTCATTTTTTTGAAAAAGGTTGGCTTTTTAATTCCTGTTTTCTCAATAATGTAAGAGATTTTAAAAGGCGATTGTTTCAGAATCAAATCTATGCTGTTCTGTATTTCTATATATTTTTCAATTTCTGTTATCATAATTTATAATTTTAAGTGTCACTATTTGATACAAATATAATAAAATATTGAGACAAATTACTGGACTTTTCCCCATTCTTCATCAAAATATCTTACCAGAATCTGATTATCCAAACGATTCACTTCCAGATTATTTGCTTTCATATCCTTACTGAAATAAGACATTTGTTTAAAATCGTAATCGTAAAACTTCAGATTCGTAAGTTTTCGCACAATTTTGTTATCAATCGGTTGGAAAGATGCCATACAAAATCCCCATTCTCCAAAACTCGGAACATAAGAATGATAGGCCGTGGTGAATGTAAAAATCTGATTAATGGTCTTCTCGATGCACCAAAAAGATTTCGGAGCGAAATATGGTGATGTTGTCTGAACCACAATTCTAGTATCATTTGTGGTTATTCTTTCCAATTCTTTGTAAAACTGAAGAGAATATAATTTGCCCAAACTGTAATTGGAAGGGTCTGGAAAATCGATGATGATGACATCATATTTTTTCTTGTTTTCTTTTACCCAAATGTAGGCATCTTTATTAATCACTTCAACTTTTGGGTTGGAAAGGGATTGATGATTAAGACGTCTCATTGTTTCATTATCTCGGAAAAAATTAGTCATTTCTCCATCCAAATCGACTAAAGTAATATGTTTTACATCTTTATATTTCAAAATCTCTCGAACAGCAAAACCATCGCCGCCACCTAAAACCAAAACATTGGAAATATTTTTCGCCATAGACATCGCCGGATGAACCAAAGCTTCGTGATAACGGTATTCGTCTGCCGAAGAAAACTGAAGATTATTATTAAGATAAAGTCGGAAATCCTGATTATTTCTTGTTAAAACAATTCTTTGATAAGGCGAACTGTTGGAATAAATAATATTCTCTCCGTACATCTTTTCTTCTGAAAATGCTAAAAGTCTGTCTGAAAAAATGAAAAGTGCTAATAAACTTAGAAAAGCAAAAATTGATTTTATTTTTAATAAAATTGGATTTTTCAATTCTCTTTTCAGATAAAACGAAAGGAAAATCGCAATGGAAATATTAATCAAACCGAAAAAAAGCGGTGTTCTGATAATTCCTAAACTCGGAATCAAAACCAATGGGAAAAGTATGGATGCCAACAAAGCGCCGATATAATCAAATGCGAAAACATTGGAAACCAAATCCTTGAACTCAACTTTATCTTTCAGAATGTTCATTAATAAGGGAATTTCTAATCCAACCAAACATCCTGTCAGAAATACAAATAGATATAAAACAGGCTCAAAATGATGAACCGCGTTGAATAAATAGAATAAAACTACCGAACTGATTCCACCAATAACTCCGACAAGAATTTCGATTTCAACAAATTTATTCAGTAAATCTTTATGAATAAATTTTGCCAGATAAGAACCAACACCCATCGAGAAAAGATAAACGCCAATGATAAAAGAAAACTGCTTGACAGAATCACCCAAAAGATAGCTTGCCAAAGCACCTGCTACCAACTCATAAATTAGTCCGCAAGTTGCGATGACAAATACAGAAAAAAGCAGAAGTAGCTCAAACGAAATTCGTTTTTTACCCATGAATCGCAGCGCTGATAATAATAGAAATTCCAATAATGAAAGCGCCGAAGATAATAGCCAGAGCAGTATTGTTGTTTTTTGAAATCTCATGCCACGTTTTTTCCGGAGTCAGTTTCTCGATAATGATATAGCAAATCAACAAAATTGCAATTCCTAAAAATGAATATAATATCGAGTTGAGAATCGGTAAATAATTGAAATCTCCCATAATTAATGTTTTAAATTTTATTTGTGATAATATCTGTAAACCGAAGTTCCGTGTGAACGATATCTGGTTGCTCCGTCTCTATACTTTTCTGTTTTTGCACAATCGCAAAACTGATTTCCTGTGTATGTCAAATACAGAAACCAAGCGAAAAAAAATACCCCAAGCAAAAGCAAGAACTTATTATATCTGATATACTCAATTATTTTTTCCATTTGAATTTATTTGTCAAAAGGTGAATAATTACTGTTTTCCCATTTAGCCTTATCAAAAGCATACTTTCCCCAATAATTCAGAAGAACCAAAACAACCATTATTCCTATAATAATGAAGTAATTCCAAAAACTGACGGGCCTCCAGAATGCCTGAATATCAAATGTAGGATTAAGCGTGTCTGTATCAGGAAACGTGGCGGAGAAATTTGGATTTTTAAGTTTGAATTCTTTCGCTTTTTCTAACTCAGAATAGACTATAGAATCATTGGTTTGAAGGTTTGATAAATTATAAGATACTTTTTCACCAGTCGCCAAAGTCGTGACATCCACGAATCCAAATTCATCATAAGTAAAAGACCTAGTTCCGTCAGGAGAATAAAATGTTTCTCCGTTTGGTTGTTCAAAACCTTGTTTCTGTGCATTGATAGCGAAATGATATTTTCCAGGAGCAACACCACAAAAATTAAATTCTCTATTTTTATCACCTTCTGACCAGCTTTCGCCGTCTTCATAACCGTGATATTGTTCAATATCCTGGGATGTGTATTCTATTTCATTTGTTTTTTCGTTAATGAGACTCAATTCTACATTGGCCCAGGAATTATCAACATTCGAATAGAGTTTGACATTAAGCGGAGCAGAAGCACCATTCAAATCAAAGGATTTTGAAATCAATTCTTTATTTCTTACCGAATCAAATCTTATTCTATCATTAAAAACTTCATAATTAGTTCTTGAAACCGTGTTATATAACTGAAAAACACTCATTAACAAAGCAACGACTGCAAAGACGTTGACGAGTTGTTTTATATTGACATAATATGACTGAACAATTCCAATCCCGGAATAATTGGGCATATAGCTCGGTTTGAATTGCCGTTTGATTTCACTTTTCGGAATATGCTTTCCCCAGAAAAAATTTCTCTCGGTTCCTACTTGTTCTGTCGAAACCATTTCAGTTCCGTTGACAAATTCTTTATACGTTGCTAAAGAAAATTTAATTTTATCCTCGAAAAATCCGGTTGCGGAATCAATATTATTCGGAGTAGATTCGTACCATCGGTATTTTTTACCTTCAAATTCAGCATGAAATTTGAACTCTTTCTTAGGCATTTCTTTAGGTTGTAGGAAAACCCAATGTCCACTACTTTCACTTAGGAAGGCGTCATTTTTATCTTTGTCTTTAAGATAATATTCTCTCCAGAAAACAGAACTTCCGTACTTTCTGACAACAATTGCAACAACCTGATATTCTATACCGTCAATCTTGCCTTTTTGACCAACTTCCAAAACCACATTTTCTGTAGGTTTTTTGATTTTTTTTTCAATCTCATCACTTCCAGTGTTTACCAGCATAGAACATGATTTACAAATATATTGTTCAATCTCGATATCGATTGTAAGTATATTTTCGGTTTTACAACTTGGGCAAACGTAAGTTTTCATCATCTCAGGATTTTGTGTTCTTTGATGATTTCTGCTTCGAAATAAAGCAGTAATTTGGAAGTAATTTTCTGGACTTTCTTTGTGTTATCATTGTAATAATTACACAGTAGCAAATCCAACGTCAGTTGCTGAAACTCAGGCCAAGTATGGATACAAAGATGCGATTCTTTCAGAATAATTGCAGAAGTGAAACTATCATTATCAAAAATATAAAAAGTCTCGCCAACAACTTCCGTGTCACATTCTGCCAAAAGTTTTTTAGCGTAATCCAAATAAGAATAATAATTTGTCAGTAATTCAGAATTTTCAACTTTCAAAGTCAATAGAACGTGCAATCCTTCCTGATAAATTTCCAAAGTTTTCATCATTAATGTTATCAGAAAGCAATATCAGAATTTTTTGAAAAACTGACAATAGAAAAATAAAAAAGCTGTAAATATTTACAACTTTTTATTTCTTCGGCAAGAAAACCTCAGCCAACATACATCTGGCACTTCCGCCGCCGTTGGTTTCTATCACTTCCAAATCGGAGTAAATAATTTCGCAATATTTTTCGATGGCAGCTACTTGTTCCTGATTTAAAGATTTGTACGCACTTTGGCTCATTACCAAGAATTTTTCTCCAGAATTATTCTGAACCTGAAGCATATTTCCTGCGAAATGTTGCATCTGGTCTTCGGAGATTTCTATTAATTCTTTTCCGGAATTTTTAATCGTTTCGATGACTTTTTCTCTTTCCAATTCGTCATCGATGCAATCCAGACAAATCACCACGAATTTATCCGCAACACACATCATCACATTGGTATGATAAATTGGTAATCTTTCTTCACCAGCCGTTTGATAAGAATGAAAAACTACAGGCTTGAATCCAAACTCACTACAGAATTTTCTAAACAAATCTTCATCCAATCTCAACGAAACCGAACCGTAAGCAATCTTATTATCGTGGTCAAAAATCATACTTCCTGTTCCTTCCAAGAATTTATTGTCTTTTTCAATGTCAGAATAATCGATGATTTCGTTGATAGTAAATTGCTCTTTGATTTGTTTGATGATATCTTCGCGTCTTTCCAAACGTCTGTTTTCAGCAAACATCGGGTAAAGGACTACTTTCCCGTCTCTGTGAAAGCTCACCCAGTTATTCGGGAAAATTGAATCCGGCGTTTTGGGGTCAAGCGTATCTTTTATGGTAATGACATTAATACCTTTTGCTCTCAATTTTTCAACAAAGGCTTTGAATTCTTTCAAAGCTTCATCCTGAACATTCCCTTCCTGCTGAACCTGGAAATAATTATTAACCGCCGTCTGCTCGTTGAACCCGAAAGCAATAGGCTCTATCATTAAAACTGTATCTGTAGTCTGCATATTTACTTTAAATATAAATTTATGGCTCTCGCTGATTTTTCAGATTCAGTAAATTATCTTGAAGAATCAGCATAATTTGCTTTATTTGCTTGAAATGATCTTAATTATTATTCTCTAACTAAAGGCAAAGTTGAACACCTCAACAGACCGCCCATTTTGGAAATTTCGCGGTAAGGAATTTCTTCCACAGTCATTCCCCACTCGTCTCTTAGATGATGATTTAGTCTTGTGAAAGCTTTATCAGAAACCACAACATCCGGAGCAATTGAGAAGATATTCGGGTTCATCTCAAACATTTCTTTATCGTTGACTTCGAAACAATTTTCTTCTCCAAAAATATCCAAAAGCAACTGATAGTCAGACTCATCAACAAATCCGTTTTTATAAATGATACATTTGTCTTCGCCAACAATATTAAACGTACAATCCAAATGAAGAATACCTTCGTAAGGTTTTGTATCGTTTTTTCTCAAATCCAGGTCGATGATTCTCTTTTTTGGGAAATATTCTTTCAGAATTTCGATAGCATATTCATTTGTTCTGGCTGTTTTCAAATTTCTGTAATCCGGACTGTAGCTGGTTCCGATAAACAAAAATCCATTCCAGACGATGACATCTCCACCTTCAATATGGGCTGTTTCCGGCAGGTTGATGATATTTCTCCAGGATACTTTATCAATGATATGCCTGTAAGCTTCCTGCTCATCTGCACGATCAGGAATGATGTTAGAAATAATCATTTTGTCCTCAATTACGAAAGCAACGTCTCTTGCGAAAACCTGATTGTAATCTTTGATGATTTTCGGTCGGAAAACCTCGACATCATATTTCTTCAGCACTTTTTCGAATTCCGTCATTTCCAAGATAATATCTTCCTCTTTTGGATATATATTATTCTCGATAGTATGATAGGATTTTGCATCGTAACTTTCTTCCAAAGTAGGAACAGGGCCATTTGATTTCGGCTGTCCAAGCACTACGGACTTCAGTCTTCCGGTTTCGTTTTTGATATTTAATTTCATAATTTCAGAATCAGGCAAATATAATTAAAGGATTCAAATCAGGGATATTTTATTTTAGTTAATAACACCTGCGAAAGCCCGATTGCTGGAGAAATTTTCAGATTAACTACAATATTCCCGAAAAAAAATCCCCGAAAAATTAATTTCGAGGATTTTATAATTGAATTTTATATTTTTTATCTGTTGGCAATGTCCACGTAATCACGCTTTTCTGCACCTTGATAAACCTGTCTTGGTCTTCCGATCGGGTCACCTTTCAGTCTCATTTCTTTCCACTGAGCAATCCATCCCGGTAATCTTCCTAATGCGAACATCACAGTAAACATTTCTGTTGGGATACCCAACGCTCTGTAAATAATCCCTGAATAGAAATCTACGTTCGGATATAGTTTTCTTTCTACGAAATAATCATCCTCAAGAGCAACTCTTTCCAACTGCATCGCAATGTCAAGTGCTTTGTCCTGGATTCCTAATTTTCCTAAGATATCGTCAGCTGCTTTCTTGATGATCTTTGCTCTTGGGTCAAAGTTTTTGTAAACTCTGTGTCCAAAGCCCATTAATCGGAAGCTGTCTTCTTTATCTTTCGCTTTTGCAACATATTTGGAAACATCGCCACCATCTTTTTCAATTAACTCAAGCATCTCGATAACTGCCTGGTTTGCACCACCGTGGAGTGGTCCCCAAAGTGCAGAAACACCGGAAGATATAGACGCGAACAATCCTGTGTGGGCAGAACCAACCATTCTTACAGTAGAAGTGGAGCAGTTTTGCTCGTGATCCGCGTGTAGAATCAATAATTTGTCTAAGGCTTCTACAACAACAGGATCAATTTCGAAATCCTCGTAAGGAAGTCTGAAAGCCATTTTATAGAAGTTCTCAACATAGTTGAGATTGTTGTCACCGTGATTCAATGGCAGACCTTGAGTTTTTCTGTAAGTCCATGCACACAGATGAGAGAATTTTGCTAACATCAGTTCCGCAGCAAGGTCCATTTCTTCTTTTGATTTTACATCAACAGCTTTTGGATTGAATGCAGTAAGAGCAGATGTCAATGCAGATAAAACTCCCATTGGATGCGCAGAACGAGGAAAAGCATCAATGATTCTTTTCATTTCTTCTGCAATGAAGTTATATTTTTTGATACCTGTTTCAAAATTACTGAACTGATCTTTTGTTGGTAAATTACCATGAAGCAAAAGGTACATTACTTCCGTAAAATTAGACTTCTCAGCAATCTGCTCGATGGGATAACCCCTGTAGAACAATTCTCCTTTATCACCATCCAGGTATGTAATTTCACTGATTGTAGCACCTGTATTTTTGTAACCAAGATCCAAAGTAATCAGCCCTGTCTGATCTCTTAATTTGGAAATATCAATTCCTCTGTCACCGATAGTACTATCTACGATTGGGTATTCAAAACTCTTCCCGTCGTAATTTAATATAACTTTATTATCTGACATTTTTTAAAAATTTATGTGCTAAATATAAGAATTAAACCATAAATGCTCAACTGACAAAAGTCATATCTCACAATCGATTCTATTAATAGCAATAATTGAACAAAAAAAATAATTATTTACTAAAAATCTATAATATTAACAATTTGATTTTCAATCGAATAAAAAATAAAAAGCATCTGAAAAACTCCAGATGCCTTAAATTATAAATTTTTGTTAAAAATTATCTTTTGATTTTGAACGCGTCCAAACCTGGGAAGATTGCAGTTTCTCCAAGAGCTTCTTCAATCCTCAATAATTGGTTGTATTTCGCCATTCTGTCCGATCTGGAAGCAGATCCTGTTTTGATCTGTCCACAGTTTTGAGCTACCGCAAGATCCGCAATTGTAGAATCTTCGGTTTCACCGGATCTGTGGGACATCACTGTTGTATATTTGTTTTGCTGGGCCATTTGTACTGCAGCCATTGTTTCGGAAAGAGAACCGATTTGGTTAACTTTTACAAGGATAGAGTTAGCTGTATTTTCTTTGATACCTCTGGAAAGTCTTTCAACATTAGTCACAAACAAATCATCACCAACCAGCTGAACTCTGTCACCGATTTTTTCAGTCAACAATTTCCAGCCTTCCCAGTCGTTTTCCTGCATACCATCTTCGATAGAGATAATTGGGTATTTGTTTGCTAATTCTGCTAAATAAGAAACCTGCTCACTGCTTGTAAACTGAGCGGCATCCGGAGTCTGGAATTTTCTGTAATCATAGATTCCATCTTTATAGAATTCTGAAGCCGCACAATCAAGAGCGATCATAACATCATCACCCGGCTTGTATCCTGCTTTTTCGATAGCCTGTAACAGGGTATCCAAAGCATCTTCAGTTCCTGTGAAAGTTGGCGCAAATCCACCTTCGTCACCTACAGCAGTAGATAAGCCTCTACCGTGAAGAATTGATTTTAAGCTGTGGAAGATCTCAGTTCCTTTTCTCAAAGCATGAGAGAAAGAATCTGCCTTTACTGGCATTACCATAAATTCCTGAAAAGCGATTGGCGCATCTGAGTGAGATCCACCGTTGATTACGTTCATCATTGGAACAGGAAGCGTGTTAGCGTTTACACCACCAACATATTTGTAAAGAGGCATTCTTAATTCAGCTGCTGCAGCTTTTGCAGCGGCTAAAGAAACACCCAGAATTGCATTAGCACCTAATTTTCCTTTATTAGAAGTTCCATCAAGATCGATCATTATAGCATCAATCAGATTTTGTTCGAAAACGGGAAGACCTATTAATTCCGGAGCGATAACTTCTTTTACATTTTCAACGGCTTTCAAAACCCCTTTTCCTAAGAATTCCGGCGCTCCGTCTCTCAGTTCTACCGCTTCGTGTTCACCTGTAGATGCACCGGAAGGTACAGCTGCACGTCCCATTGCTCCGTTTTCTGTGAAAACATCTACTTCTATAGTAGGATTCCCTCTGGAATCTAGAATCTGTCTTGCTTCGATAAATGAAATGTAACTCATTGTCTTGATGTTGTTTTTTTAAGATTTTTATTTGTCTGCTTTTTCAAAAGCATTGCAAATTTAAACATTTTTAAAATATTATGTGATGAATCATTTCTTAACATTTATCACCTATGAAAAAAGCAATTATTTAAGAATTCTGTATTTAATCTTAATGATCCCTTCATTCAGGTTCGCAATTTTTTTAAATGCACCCTGGCTGACATCAAATTCTCTGGAAGGCTTAAGCGGACCTCTGTCATTTATAATAATGATAACCGATTTATCATTTTCTATATTAACAATTTCTACTTTTGTTCCAAAAGGCAGCATTTTGTTAGCACCTGTCATTTTAGAATGTCTGTATATTTCTCCGCTTGCCGTCTTCTTCCCATCAAATTTATCTGCATAATAAGAAACCGTCGTGGATTTGTATCCTGAACTGCTGCCAGATGAACTTCTGCTGCCGCAAGAAATAGCAAATAAAAGAATGGCAAAAATGTATGTTTTAAAGGTTTTTTCAATTAATCTGTTTAAATTTTCAGCCATCATTTTAAGATTGATTTAAAAAATATTTATTAAAATGTTAAATATTCATTAATATTTTGTTTATTTTGCACAAATTTCTAACTTAGATTTTTATATCGCTTAGATACAGAAATATATTTGCTTTTTTAAATGAATTACGAAAGTATAAAATTAACAATAGATAATAAAATTGCAGTTGTAACCATCAACAGGCCAGATAGTCTGAATGCTCTAAATGCACAGGTTTTCAATGATCTTGATAACGTATTTGATTTTTTAGCATCAGAAAAAACGGTAAACTGTGTTATAATAACTGGAAGTGGAGAAAAATCTTTTGTTGCCGGTGCTGATATCAAAGAATTTTCAGCTTTCAGCCAAGAGCAGGCAAAGGAATTGTCAAAAAGAGGACATTTGGTTTTCCAAAAGATAGAAAACCTCAACAAACCGGTCATTGCTGCAATCAACGGTTTTGCATTGGGTGGCGGACTGGAACTGGCCTTGTCCTGTCATATCAGATATGCTTCTGAAAATGCAAAATTAGGTTTACCGGAAGTAACCTTAGGATTAATTCCCGGTTATGGCGGAACTCAGAGATTACCAAAACTGATTGGAAAGGGAATTGCGAATGAGATGATTTTTTCCGCCAAAATGATTTCTGCTGAGAAAGCGAAGTCGATCGGATTGGTCAATGAAGTTTTTTCTTTGGAAGATCTAATTCCAAAATCGATTGAGCTGGCTTCACAAATTGCTAAAAATTCTCCGGCAGGAATTGAAAAAGCAATCAAAGCCGTTAATGCAAGTGAAAATGACAATGGCATGGACAGCGAAATCAATTATTTTGGAGAATTATTTTCTCAGGAGGATTTCAAAGAAGGAGTTTCTGCATTTATTGAAAAAAGAAAACCGGTTTTCAATTAGATTTGCAGAATGAATTATAATAAATTTGACATTGCTTATTTGAAAATGGCAACCGAATGGGCAAATCTTTCTTATTGTAAAAGAAAAAAAGTCGGGGCTCTTATCGTAAAAGACAGAATGATCATTTCTGACGGATATAATGGAACACCTTCCGGCTTTGAAAATAATTGTGAAGATGAAAATGGAAAAACAAACTGGTTTGTCCTACATGCAGAAGCCAATGCGATACTCAAAATAGCCAGCAGCACACAATCTTGTAAAGATGCAACGTTATATATAACAATGTCACCTTGCAAAGAGTGTAGTAAGCTGATTTTGCAATCCGGAATCCGAAAAGTTGTCTATATGACAGGCTATTCTGATGATAGCGGATTAGAATTTCTAACAAATGCCGGGATTGAAATTTTAAATATCACAGAACAAGAATTATATAATTATACATGAAAAAATAAAAATTCTTAAATAATAAAAACACAAATATGGATTGGTCAGAAAAAATTACAGACTTCTCAAATTTTCTAAAATTTGAGAAAAGCTTCTCCGACAATACACTTGATGCGTATATCAGAGACATCAAAAAGTTAGAGAACTTTGCTATTAATGACTTAGGAGAAGTTTCTCCTCAAAACATCACTTATCAGAATCTTCAGGAGTTCATCTATCAGCTTTCCAAAAAGAAAATCAGTGAAAGATCACAAGCCAGAGGTATTTCTTCTATCAAGGCATTTTTTAAATTCCTTCTGGAAGAAGAATACAGGGATGATAATCCTGCAACCCTATTGGAAGGTCCAAAATTAGGGCTTTATCTGCCGGATACTCTTAGTGAAGAAGACATCAACAGAATTATTAACTGCATCGATTCTAATACTGACACAGGAAAAAGAAACCAATGTATCCTGGAAGTGCTTTACGGTTGTGGTCTGCGCGTATCTGAGCTGGTTGACCTGAAAATATCAAATATCAATTTCAAAGAAAATTTTATTATCGTTGAAGGTAAGGGTGAAAAAACAAGATTAGTTCCTCTTGCAAGAACAACAGCTGATTTTATCAAGGATTATATCCAGACTGTTAGAAATAAAACAAAGATTAATAAAAAACACGAGGATGTGCTTTTTCTGAATAGCAGGGGAACCAATATGTCCAGAGTAATTGTTTTTATAATTATCAAAGAATTGACCCAGAAAGCCGGAATCAACAAGAGTATTTCTCCACACACTTTCAGGCATTCCTTTGCAACACATTTGTTACAGAATGGAGCTGATCTGAGATTTATTCAGGAGATGTTGGGACACAGCAGTATTACAACAACCCAGGTCTATACCCATTTGAAAACAGAAGAATTAAGAGATGTTATTCTGAATTTTCATCCAAGGAACAGAAATGTATCATCATAGTTTTTCTTAAATTTATCCAATGGAAAATTTAAGATTCTGTCCCAAATGCGGTCAGGAAAAATTATTATGGAATAATATCACCAAATGGAGCTGCAGCAATTGTGATTTTGTCCTATATCATAATACTGCTGCAGCTGTTGCAGTCATTATAAAGCATAAAGATGAATTATTTTTCACGGTTCGGAACCAAGAGCCGGGAAAAGGAAAATGGGATTTGCCAGGTGGTTTTACAGACCCGAAAGAAAGTTCTGAAGAAACCTGTGAACGAGAGCTGAATGAAGAATTGGGATTAATTATAAACCCTGACAAATTCACATATCTGGGAAGCCAACCGAACATATATCCTTATAAAAATATTGATTACAATACTTTGGATATGTTCTTTTTATATGAAACTGAGGAAAAATTCGAAATTAAATTGGAGGAATCAGAAATATCCGAAGCCATTTGGATAAAAGCTTCTGAACTTGACTTGGATCAAATTGCTTTCGAATCTCAGAAAAGATTTCTTAAAAATTACATCGATAAACTTTAATAAAAACCGGAAATTAGTTCCGGTTTTTTTTATTTCCATTTGATATTACAACCCAAACTTGGTCTCTGGAACTCTTCCTGCTCCGCACCAGCTAAAAGATTTTCAAAGGCTACAACCAAATCTTCACCTGTAATTTCCTTCTGATTTCCTGGTCGAGAGTCATCCATTTGACCACGATAAATTAAACTTAGATTTTCATCAAAGAAGTAAAAATCCGGCGTACAAGCCGCATCAAAAGCTTTTGCAACATCTTGTGATTCATCATATAAATAAGGAAATTTGATATTTCTTTCATCTACAAAATCAACCATCATCTCCGGAGAATCTGCAGGATATCTTTCAACATCGTTAGAATTAATCCCAATAAACTCGATTCCCTGGGATTTGTAATCTTCATACAGTTCCTCCAATTTATCAATAATATGAAGAACGAACGGACAATGGTTGCACATAAAAACAACCAAAGTTCCTTTTTTCCCTTTCAAAGATTCAAGGCTTTGTAATTCATTATTTTTTGAAGGATTAGGAAGCTTGAAATCTGGAGCTTTTGTTCCCAGAGCCAGCATATTTGAAGGTGTATTTGACATAAGTTTGATTTAAAAAGATTAAAATATTTTGTGATTAAGAAATTACTAAATCTCCGAATTACTTAATTTTTCCAGCAAAGATAATGCTTCTTGCAGAGAATTATCATAGTTGACCCAATTTACATTATCCAGTTTTTTGTTCCACGTGATTTGTCGCTTGGCGTACCGACGGGAATTTTTCTTGATTTCCTCGATAGCGAAATCCAAATCCCATTCTCCATCAAAATATCGGAATAATTCTGAATATCCTACCGTTTGTAGAGCCACTCTGTCTCTATCAGCAATCAAACCTCTCACTTCCTCCAGCAATCCTTTCTCTATCATTTTATCAACACGAAGATTGATTCTTTCATAAATGACTTCTCTTGGCGCATCAATTCCGATTCGGATAGTTTTAAAATTCCTTTTATCTTTTGGTGCACTAAGATTTTCGGTGTAGGTTTTTCCGGTTTGCCAGATGATATCAATAGCTCGTAATAAACGCCTGGGATTGTCTTTATCTACAATTGAAAAATAATTAGGATCTAATTCTTCAAGCAATTTTTGCAAAGCTTCAATTCCTACATTTTCCCAAATTGATAGTAATTTTTGTTGATTTTCAGCATCCGCTTCAGGCAAGTCATTCATCCCTTCCACAACAGCTTTTTCATACATCCCACTACCTCCGACCATTATGGCGACATCTTTTTGAGAGAAAATTTCATCAAGTTTTTTCAGCGCATCAACTTCATATTGACCGATTGAATAATAATCGTTGACACTAAGATTAGCCACAAAATGATGTTTCGCTTCAGCTAACTCTTCATCGGTGGGCATTGCTGTTCCAATTTTCATTTCTTTATAGAACTGGCGCGAGTCACATGAAATAATTTCGGTATCGAGATGTTTCGCCAAGTCGATTGCCAACCGGGTTTTCCCGATTCCTGTAGTTCCGATAATGGAGATGAGACGTTTCAACAAAAATTTTTTTGCAAATTTACAAAATCATTATTTTGATTTTTTAATGTAATAATTACTTATTTTTACAATCAGAATGGCTTTCAGATTACCCAACTCCAAACTTCCTGATGTGAAAACTACGATTTTCACAGAAATGAGCTTATTAGCACAACAGGAAAATGCAGTTAATCTTTCTCAGGGATTTCCGGATTATCAGCCTGATGAAAATTTAATCCAATATCTCGGTGATTTTGCAAAACAAGGTCATAATCAATACGCACCTTTGTTTGGAATCAAGGAACTGCGGGAAGAAATCTCAAGAAAATTCAATCTTCAATATCAAGCAGATTACCATCCGGATTCTGAGATTAATGTAACGGCTGGAGCTACTCAGGGGATTTTTACGATTATTTCTGCATTTGTAAAAAAGGATGATGAAGTCATTATTTTCGAGCCTGCTTACGATTGCTACGAGCCTGCAATTATTCTGAATGGCGGTATCGTCAAAAATGTCAAAATGCTTTATCCTGATTACAAAATTAATTGGAGCGAAGTCAAAAATCTGGTTTCTGAAAAAACCAAGATGATTATTATCAACAACCCGAATAATCCTTCCGGAAAAATCTTAAAACAAAAAGATATTGATGAACTGATTGCGATTGTAAAAAACACTAACATCATTATTCTGAGCGATGAAGTCTACGAAAGCATCACTTTTGACGAAAAACCTCATCTGACTTTAGCCAAATATCCTGAGCTGAAAGAACGAACTTTCATAGTTGGCTCTTTTGGGAAATTGTTGCATATCACTGGCTGGAAAATAGGTTATGTTTGCGCGCCTTCGGATCTGATGAAAGAGTTCAGAAAAGTTCATCAGTTCAACGTGTTTTGTGTGAACACGCCGGCACAATTTGCAATTTCTAAATATTTACAAAATGTTGATAACTTCAAATCAGTATCAACATTTTTCCAAACTAAAAGAGATTATCTTAAAAATGCTTTGAAAGAAACGCCTTTCCAATTACTGGATTGTGAAGGAACTTATTTTTTATCTGCTAATTTTGGCGCAATTTCTGATAAGCAAGACAAGGATTTTTGCTACTGGTTAACCAAAGAATATAAAGTAGCAACCATCCCGTTTTCTGCCTTTTACATAGATAAAACCGATGAAAAAGTCATCCGTTTTTGTTTTGCAAAAAAACAGGAAACATTGGATAGAGCTATAGAAAAATTATTAAAAATTAAAATGTAATATGAAAAACCTAATCATTGCCGCTTCTTTGTTAGTAGGAGTTAGCACATTTTCACAAGCAAAATTAGACCCGACAAAATTGAACTATTCTTCTGTAGATGTGAGTCCTATGGATGCGGCTTATTATCCAATTCAGGCAGCTTCATCTAAAACAGAAACTCCGAAAGTAAAAGTGGTTTATTCCCGTCCGCAAAAAAAGAGCAGAGTTGTTTTTGGAAACCTTATTAAATATGGAGATATCTGGAGATTTGGAGCCAATGAAAATTCTGAAATCAAATTTTACACGCCTGTTGTAATTGGCGGAAAAGAAATCCCTGCCGGAACTTACAGTATTTTTGCCATTCCATTTGAAAAAGAATGGACTATTGTTATCAATTCTGATATAGATAAATGGGGTGCCTATTTCTATGACAAAAGTAAAGATGTAGTGAGATTCAATGTTCCGGTTGAAAAAACGTCTCCCCCAATCGAATATTTTTCTGTGACTTTTGTACAGACAAAATCCGGAGCGGATTTGTACGCTGGCTGGGATAATACGCAGGTTAAATTTCCAATTGAGTTTAAATAATCTTCAACGATCTCTAATAATTAAAGCCTTGTCCAATTGATAAGGCTTTAATTTTTAAAATTCTAATGTAATTAAATCTTCGAAATTTTGAATCTGAGTTTTTGAATTTTCAATTTTTCCAAAACCGTAAGCAGCATAAATAAAATCAACGCCAGCTTTTTCCGAAGATTCTTTGTCCCAAATCGTATCGCCAACATAGACCGGATTCTGCAAATTATTTCTTTCTACAATCAGCCTGATGTTCTTGTCTTTTGGCAAACCATAGTTGCCGAAACATTCAAAATCTTCAAACAGACCTTCAAAACTAAAAAACCCGATGAAGTTCTCGATGTAGCCTTTCATACAATTGCTGACAATGAAAAGTCTGTAATTTTGTGCTAATTTTTCTAGTGTTTCTTTGACTTTGGGAAATAATTCACCGCCAGATTCTTTAAGATATTGGCTCTCTTTATGAGCATAAATTCTTTCAAATTCTTTCAGTTTTTCTTTTGGAACAAAACCGAAATATTGCGAGAAAATGTCATCCATCTTCATTCCTGAAAAATCTCTCACGGTCTGAGATGTGACATTGATGTCAAATCCAATCGCATGAATACTGTCGTTAAAAGCTTTGACCACAGTTTCCGAAGCATTCCAAAGTGTTCCGTCCAAGTCAAAAATAATACTGTCTCTTTTCTTCATAATTTATCTAAATCATAAACCATTCGTTCACAAGACTTGCAGCCAGTCTTGCGGTTCTTTCCTGTATATCAAAATTGGGATTCACTTCTGCAACATCCAGTGCATTTGTTTTTTCTGAAGATAAAATATGACGGTAGATCTGCATAAATTGGCGATCGGCAAAAATCCCATTATAAGCCGGCGCGCTGACGCCAGGCGCAATGGAGGCATTGAAAACATCCATACAAATGGTGACATAAACAATGTCCACATCTTCCAAAAATGAATTAATGGTAAACATCAGATTTGGAAGATTTTCGGAGTAGATTTCGTCAGCGAGAATATATTTCATTCCGAAATTATCCGCACTTTCGAACAACTTTCTGGTATTACTATTTTTCTGAATTCCAATATGTAATGAGTGAATCTCGTCTTCCTGAGCAATTTGCCAAAATCCCGTTCCGGAAGTTGCCAAATCGTTTTCCGGCTCGCGGTTATCAAAGTGAGCATCGAAATTGATAATTCCGATCTTTTGATTTGGGAAAGCTTTTCTAATTCCGGAATAATGTGCAAAAGTAACCTCATGTCCGCCACCTAAAACAACAGATTTCGCTTGTTTTAAAAGTACTTTCGAAACTTTTTCGGCTAATAAATCCTGAGTTGCTTCAAGGTCATTATTCTCACATTTGATGTTTCCAAAATCTTTCAGTGAAAATCCAGAATTGACAACAGGAAAATTGGACATATTTTTTCTAATCAAATCCGGTGCTTCCTGTGCTCCTATTCTACCTTTGTTACGTTTTACACCTTCATCCACAGCAAAACCGTGTAAAACGAAATCCTTAGGATTAATATTTTCATAAGCCGATTCTGTTGTTACTCTTTGAAAAATCCTGTGGTACAATTCTTCTTCGCCATCAAAACGGCCCGTCCATTCAAACATAATTTAGATTTTTTCTCCGTTGATATAAATATTTTTCGGTTTCAAACTTCCCTGATGATAAAGGATATTCTGGAAATTATCCGTTTCGTATGTGATGAAATCTGCTTTTTTACCTTCAGACAAAACTCCTCTGTCTTCTAAATCCAAAGCATAGGCCGCTCGGAAAGTTATTGCAGCTAAAACCTCAGCTGTAGTCAGCTTCTGATAAGTTGCCAAAATAGAAGCTTGAGTAACGAGATTTCCCATTGGAGCAGAACCCGGGTTCCAATCAGTTGCGATTGCTAAAATCCCACCTTTATCCAGAATTTTTCTAGCCGGAGCAAACGGTTCGCCTAAACCTAAGCTTGCACCAGGTAAAGCAATCGCCACAGTATTAGAGTTGGCCAAAAAATTAATATCCTCATCAATCGTGGCTTCCAAATGGTCGGCAGATTTTGCGCCAACTTCAACAGCTATCCTTGAACTACCTGCAGTAAATTGGTCAGCATGTACTGTGATTTGAAAGCCTAATTGTTTTGCTTTTTCAAGAAATATTTCACTCTCTTCTGGCTGAAACGCTGACTTTTCTATGAAGATGTCAACCCGGTTGGCAAGGTTTTCTTCTTTTACTTTTGGTAGAATTTCATCCAAAATATAATTGAGATATTCCTCTGATGTCCCTTCAAAATCCCTTGGCTTAAGATGAGCTGACAGACAAGTTGGAACCAATGTCGCTTTTGTTTTGTCCTGAGTCTTTTTTATGGCTCGAAGCATTTTGAGTTCTTCCTCAACATTCAATCCGTAACCACTTTTTATCTCGATTGTTGTAATGCCTTGATTTAATAAAATATTGACACGTTCAAGAATTCCATTAACTAAATCATTTTCGGAAGCTTGTCTTGTATGCTGAACAGAACTCCAAATTCCGCCACCGGATTCTGCAATATCGAGATACGATTTCCCAGCATTTCGCATTGCAAAGTCGTTGGCACGATTTCCTCCGAAGCAAATATGTGTGTGCGCATCCACAAAAGCCGGAAGTGCAATTTGTTCACTTTCAATCAAATCAATTTTGGAATTTGGAAATTTTTGTTTTAATAAATCAAAATCGTTGACTTCTAAAATTTTTCTATTTTCTGTTAAAATTCCGCCATTGGGAATTATTTCTAAAGATTCGTCTTGTAATTTTCCCTTCAGTGGAAGATTATTGAGTGTAATGATTTGCTTGAAAGGACCTGTTAATTTCATATATGATCTTGAATCGTAAAATTAAAAAAAGAGATGCAAATCACACCTCTTTTTATCTTAAAAAACTTCTCTTCCAATCTTCAGAATATTATCGCTTTTTCCCATCGAATAAAAGTGAAGAACAGGAATTCCGAAATCCAACAATTCCTTGCTCTGGTTAATTGCCCATTCAATACCAACTTCGCGAACATCATTATTAGTTTTGCATTTTAAAACTTCATTAATTAGAGCTTCCGGTAAATCGATTTTAAAAACCTGTGGCAGCATTTGCAAATGTGTTTTGGTAGCAATCGGTTTGATTCCCGGAATAATCGGAACGTCAATCCCAATTTCTCTGGCTTGCTTTACAAAATCGAAGAATTTCTGGTTATCAAAGAACATTTGAGTTACAATATAATCTGCGCCTGCTTCTACTTTTTTCTTCAACATCTGAAGGTCATAATTCATAGAAGGTGCTTCAATATGTTTTTCAGGATAACCCGCAACACCAATGCAAAAACTGTTATCAACGTCCGATTCTATCTTGCCGTGAAGATATTCTCCGATTCCCAAATCATGAATCTGTTTCACCAAATCCGAAGCATATTTGTGTCCGCCAACAGAAGGTTCAAAATATTTTTCACCTTTCATCGCATCACCTCGCAAAGCAACAATGTTATTAATTCCCAAGTACATACAATCTACCAAAAGATATTCGGTTTCTTCTTTTGTAAATCCACCGCAAAGAACGTGAGGTACGGTATCTACATTATATTTATTCTGAATCGCTGAGCAAATTCCTAAAGTTCCAGGGCGCATTCTTGTGATTTTTCGCTCCATCAAACCATTTCCTCTTTCAAGAAAAATATATTCTTCCCGAGAAGTTGTAACATCTATAAATGGCGGTTTGAATTCCATCAACGGGTCGATGTTCTTATATAAATCGGCGATTCCAACTCCTTTTTGAGGCGGAACAATTTCAAAAGAAAAAAGTGTTTTGCCGCTGGCGTTTTTTATATGGTCAGTAATTTTCATTTATTTAAATTCAAAATTCAAAGTTTAATCAGCCAAATTCGGAGCCAGCCATTTTCTGGCATAATCTAATTCGATACCTTTTCTTTCGGCAAAATCTTTCAGTTGGTCTTCATCGATTTTCCCGACACCAAAATATTTGGATTTTGGATTTGCGAAATAATAGCCGGAAACCGCTGCTGTAGGAAACATCGCCAAACTTTCTGTCAAAGTCACGTCGATATTTTCTTCGACTTTCAATAAATCCCAAATCGTCAGCTTTTCCAAATGGTCCGGACAAGCCGGATAACCCGGCGCAGGACGAATCCCGAGATATTTTTCTTTGATTAAATCTTCATTTTCCAAAATTTCATTTTCAGAATAGCCCCAATATTCGGTTCTGACTTTTTTGTGAAGATATTCAGCAAAGGCTTCTGCGAAACGGTCAGCCAAAGCTTTTACCATAATTGCATTGTAATCGTCATTTTGGTCTTCATATTCTTTTGCCAATTCGTCCGCTCCAAAACCTGTACAAACACAGAAAGCACCAATGTAATCCTGTTTTCCGGAATTCTCTGGTGCAATAAAATCACTTAAAGCAAAATATTCTTTCCCTTCTGATTTTTTATGTTGCTGACGCAAAGTTCTGAAAGTCGAAATCACATTCTGATTGTCATCATAAACCAAAATATCGTCCTGTTCATTTGCATTCGCTGGGAAAATTCCGAAAATACCTTTTGCTTCAAAACTCTTTTCTTTCAAAATTTTCTTGAGCATTATCTGCGCTTCATTAAACAAAATCGTTGCTTGTTCTCCAACAACATTATCAGTCAAAATTTCAGGGAATTTCCCAAACAATTGCCAGCTTCTGAAAAACGGTGACCAGTCAATGTATCCAACTAAATCATCCAGATTTTGGTCTTTGATGATTGTGATTCCTAATTTTTTAGGTGTTGGAATAATTTCATTTTCCCAATCGATTTTGAATTTTTTCTCACGCGCTTCTGCAATCGGAACATACTCTTTATCAACTTGTCGGTTCAGGAATTTTTCACGGAATTCATCATAATCCTTTCTAATTTCCAAAGCATAAGCATTGGATTTATCTCTGTTTAAAAGAGAACTCACAACACCAACTGCTCTGGATGCATCGTTCACGTGAACAACGGTGTTAGAATATTTAGGCGAAATTTTTACAGCTGTATGCGCTTTAGATGTTGTCGCACCACCTATCAATAAAGGAAAATTCAGATTCTTACGTTCCAGTTCGTCTGCAATATGAACCATCTCGTCCAGACTTGGTGTAATCAATCCGCTTAATCCAATCACGTCCACTTTTTCATCAATGGCCGTCTGAATTATTTTTTCTGCCGGAACCATCACGCCCAAATCTACAATCTCATAATTATTACAACCCAAAACCACGCTTACAATATTTTTCCCGATATCGTGAACATCGCCTTTCACTGTTGCCATAAGAACTTTTCCGTTGGATTTTTGAGTCTGGTCTTTTTCTGCTTCGATGAAAGGCTGAAGATAAGCCACCGCTTTTTTCATTACTCTCGCCGATTTTACAACCTGAGGCAAGAACATTTTTCCGCTTCCGAAAAGGTCGCCGACAACGCCCATTCCTGTCATCAGATTTATCTCAATCACATCAAGCGGTCGTTTTGAAGTTTTTCTAGCTTCCTCTGTATCTTCTTCTATAAAACGATCAATTCCTTTTACTAAAGCATGAGTAATTCTCGATTGTAAATCCTGCTCTCTCCAAGCGAGGTCTTCGGTTTTTTCTTTTTTTGTGGATTTATGTTTTTCGGAATAATCGAGCAATTTTTCTGTCGCATCGTCTTTTCTGTCAAGCATTACATCTTCCACCAATTCCAGCAAATCTTTTGGAATTTCGTCATATACTTCCAACATCGTTGGATTCACGATTCCCATATTCATCCCCGCTTTTATGGCGTGGTAAAGGAAAACAGAATGCATTGCTTCTCTCACAGAATCATTTCCACGAAAGGAAAATGAAACATTGGAAACGCCTCCACTTACTGAAGCGTTTGGAAGATTGGTACGAACCCAGCGTGTTGCTTCGATAAAGTCAATCGCGTTTCTGCGGTGTTCGTCCATTCCTGTCGCAACAGGGAAAATATTGAGATCGAAAATAATATCTTCGGAAGGAAAACCAACCTGATTCACCAAAATATCATAAGACCTTTTGGAAATTTCGATTCTTCTTTCGTAATTATCGGCTTGTCCAACCTCATCAAAAGCCATAATAATGGCCGCTGCGCCATATCTTTTAATCGCTTTTGCCTGCTTGATGAATTCTTCTTCACCTCCTTTCAAACTAATGGAATTCACAACAGGCTTTCCCTGAACGACTTGTAATCCAGCTTCCAAAATTTCCCATTTTGAGGAATCTATCATAATCGGGATTCTTGCAATATCTGGCTCAGAAGCAATCAAATTAAGAAATCTGACCATTGCGGTTTTCCCGTCCAAAAGTCCGTCATCCATATTGACGTCCAAAATCTGGGCACCGCCTTCCACCTGATTTCTTGCAATATCGAGTGCTTCGGCATATTTTTCTTCTTTAATTAATCGAAGAAATTTTTTGGAACCAGCAACGTTGGTTCTCTCTCCAACATTGATAAAGTTGGATTCGGGAGTTATAATTAAAGGCTCGAGGCCTGATAATTTCAGATATTTTCTTTTACAATCTGTTTCCATAAATTATTGACTAATTGCCGATAATTGTCTCGGCTTATAATTTTTTGCCAAATCAGCAATGGCGTTGATATGGTCCGGGGTTGTTCCACAACAGCCACCGATGATATTAATTAATCCTTTTTCTAAATATTCTTCCACCTGATTGGCCATTTGCTCCGCAGTTTCGTCGTACTGACCGAAAGCATTCGGTAAACCGGCATTTGGATAAGCAGAGATTCCGAAATCTGTTTGATTGGCAAGAATTTCCAGATAAGGTGTCAATTGTTTTGCTCCTAAAGCACAGTTGAAGCCTACACTTATCAAATCCATATGAGAAACGGAAATCAAAAACGCATCGGCTGTTTGTCCGCTCAACGTTCTTCCGGAAGCATCGGTAATCGTCCCTGAAACCATAATTGGAATAGTGATATTGCGTTCTTCTCTTATTTCATCAATGGCAAAAAGTGCCGCTTTTGCATTCAAAGTATCGAAGATTGTTTCAACCAAAAGAATGTCGGAACCTCCGTCGAGCAAAGCTTCTGCTTGTTGTTTGTACGCCAATCTGAGTTCGTCAAAAGTGATGGCTCTGTAACCTGGGTCATTGACGTCCGGACTAAGGCTTGCCGTTCTGTTGGTTGGTCCGATGGAACCTGCTACAAATCTCGGTTTATCAGGATTCTGAGCGGTAAATTCATCACAGACTTTTTTAGCAATTTTGGCAGATTCATAGTTTAGTTCGTAAACCAGATTTTCCATATGATAATCCGCCATTGCAATGGTTGTTCCGGAAAATGTATTGGTTTCGATGATATCTGCGCCTGCCAAAAGATATTTTCTATGAATTTCTTCAATAGCTTCAGGTTGCGTGAGAGACAGCAAATCATTGTTTCCTTTCAATGGCGATTTCCAGTCTTTGAATCGTTCTCCGCGGTAATCTTCCTCAGTGAAATTATAGCGCTGAATCATCGTTCCCATTGCTCCGTCTAGGATGAGGATTCTGTTTTTCAGTGCTTTATATAATTGTTCTGAATTTTTCATTTTTTAATTTAATTTTATCATTACTAAAAGAAACGACAAGGTATTATATACATTTCAGAAATGACTTATTAATCATTTTTATTCCAATTTCCTTTTTCTATTTGATATACAATAGGCTCTTTATCATATCCATTTTCAAAAATATAAAGTCTTTTACAATCTGGACATCTGACAACTAAATTCATATCTTGATATAATTTTTCAGCATCAATATTTCCAAAATATTTATCATAATCCTTGTCTTCGATTAATAATAATTGATTTGGACTAGGTATATCGCTTAAGTTGATTATGTTTTCGCACTTACAAATATATTTAGGCATCTTAATTATAAATATGTAATAAAGTTTTAATCTAAAGCCTGTTTCAAATCATTAATAATATCATCAATATTTTCCAATCCAACGGAACAACGTACCAATCCGGCAGTAATTCCAACTTCGTTTCTCTCCTCGTCAGAAAGTTTGGAATGTGTTGTGGAAGCGGGATGCGTAACAATCGTCCTCGTATCTCCCAAGTTGGCGGAAAGGGAACACATCTTAATTCTGTTTAGGAAATTTCGTCCGCCTTCAATTCCACCTTTGATTTCGAAAGCCACGATGTTTCCGCCTAATTTCATTTGTTTTTGGGCAATTTCATAGCTCGGATGAGATTTCAGGAACGGATATTTTACCAATTCTACATTGGGATGATTTTCCAGAAACTCGGCCACTTTCAATGCGTTTTCGCAATGTTTCTCTACCCGAATCGCCAAAGTTTCCAGACTTTTGCTCAAAACCCAAGCGTTGAACGGTGACATCGCCGGACCTGTGTTCCTTGCAAACAGATAAATCTCGCGAATCAAATCAGCTTTTCCAACAGCAACGCCGCCGAGAACACGACCTTGACCGTCAATCAGTTTTGTTGCGGAATGGACGACAATATCTGCTCCGTATTTAATCGGTTGTTGTAAGTAAGGTGTTGCAAAACAGTTGTCAACGATGAAAATCAGATTGTGTTTTTTAGCAATCTGTCCGAAAAATTCCAAATCCAAAACTTCAATTGCGGGATTTGTTGGTGTTTCCAGATATAATATTTTTGTATTTGGTTGGATATATTGTTCTACGTTTTCCGCATCTTCTGCTTTGAAATAAGACGTTTCGATATTCCATTTCGGGAAATATTTGGTGAACAACGTATGAGTGGAACCGAACACCGACTGACAGCTCACAATATGGTCGCCCGCATCAAGCAAAGCTGCAAATGTTGAATAAATCGCCGCCATTCCCGTTGCAAAAGCGTAACCGGATTCTGCACCTTCCATTTTCACAATCTTATCTACAAATTCGGTAACGTTGGGATTGCTGAAACGGCTGTAAAGATTCTTGTCTTTTTCTTCCGCAAAACTCGCACGCATATCTTCTGCATCTTCAAAAACGAAGCTTGAAGTGAGATATAATGGCGTGGAATGTTCGTCAAACTGAGTTCTTTCGGTTTGGATTCTTATGGCTTGTGTTTCAAAATTTTCCATAAAATTTTAATTTACCAATGTAATAATTTACCAATGTAACAATGAGATTCTTCATTTCGTTCAGAATGACACTGCTTATAAGAATTGGTAAATTGCTACACTTTTATATTGTTACATTAATTTAATTTATTTGGTTTCACTAAGTCTTAAAATATCTCCGAAAACACCTCTGGCAGTCACTTTTGCTCCGGCTCCGGCTCCCATAATGACAATCGGATTCTCGCCGTAACTTTCTGTATAGATTTCGAAAATAGAATCTGAACCTTTTAGTTGTCCTAATGCCGAATTGGCTGGAACGGAAATTAGTTTCACATCCAATTCACCCTTTTCTTTTTGTAAATCGCCGTGCAAATCGCCGACATATCTTAGGACGTGGTCAGATTTCTGGTTTTCTTTGATTTTCTGATATTCGGAATCTAATTCTTCCAATCTTGAAAGAAATTCTTCTTTAGAAACAGACAACAAACTTTCAGGAACAAGATTCTGAATATTGATATCATCAAATTCATTAATCAAATCAAGTTCTCTTGCCAGAATCAACAGTTTTCTTGCAACATCATTTCCCGATAGATCTTCGCGCGGATCCGGTTCTGTGAAACCTTTTTCCAAAGCTTCGTTGATAATCGTTGAAAATTTGTCATTACGAAGCGAAAAATTATTGAAAACATAGCTCAATGTTCCAGAGAAAACACCTTTAATTCTTGTGATATTTTCGCCTGAAAGATGCAGAAGCTTGATAGTATCAATCAAAGGCAAACCAGCACCAACATTGGTTTCATAAAGATATTTCTTTTTATTTTTTTCTAATAATTTTCTGAAATTCCTATATTCTGCAATCGGTAATGTGTTGTAGATTTTGTTGGAACCAACGACATCAAAACCATTTTCCACAAAAACCGGATAATTTTTCACAAAATCCTTACTCGCTGTATTATCTACCATTACCAAATTTTCCAAATGATGTTCGTTTGCAAAATCTACCAAAGACTGGACACTGGATTCTGTTTGAGAATATTTGATTTTTTGTCTCCAATCACTTCCGAAACCTGCTTTGTTGAAAGCTACTTTTCTTGAATTGGCAATTGCAACGATTTTCAAATCCACTCTTTTACGATTAAGAATATCATAAGCTGAATCCAGAATCTGCTCAACCAAAGTTCCGCCAACATTACCGTGACCAATTAACGCAAGATGAACGGTCTTCGGTTTTCCGTAGATATCGGTTTCGATGATATTTTTTGTGATTTCGGTCTGATTTCCGGTTACAACAATGTTGACTCTTCCGGCAGAAGCGATTTGACTCAACAACAAAGGGAAAATTTTATTTCTCTGAAGCTCTGATAAAATCTTGTTATAATTATCCGAAACAAATCCGATCACACTAAGATTTTCAATACTATAAATATTGCTGACGTGACCTTCCGATTTTTCTTTTTCAAATTCTTTTTTCAAAACATCCACTGCATCCTGCGCATCATCTTCATCAACCAAGACAGAAATTCCGTTTTCAATCGCTTGCTGGGAAATTACACCAACGCTGATTCCGCCTCCATTCAAAGCATTAAAAATACGTGAATCCACGCCGATTTGTCCAAGGAAATCTTTTCCTTCGAAATTCACTAAAGCTTTGTTTCTATAAATATTAATTGCGTTCTTGTCTGTCATCAGTTCAAAAAAATAGGTTTTAAAATTGTGTTCAGTTGTTGGTATTCCATCAGGAAAGCGTCGTGTCCGTGAATAGATTTTATTTCGTGATACTGAACATTTCTGTTTTTATTTAGTAAAAAATCGTAAGTATTCTTAATTTCAAAAGCGGGATAAAAAAGGTCCGAATCTACTGCTACTAAATGGATCTCTGCATTGATATTTTCCAATTCATTTTGCTTTCCATTAATGTTCATCAGAAGATGATTAACGAGTTTGTAAGCCTTTAAACTAAACCTTTCGCTTAATCGTTTTCCGTGAAAATTGAGCCAGTCGTGAGATTTCAGAATTTTCTTTTCGGAATCGATTTCCCGGTTGAATCTTGAGTTAAGTGATTCCGGTGTTCTGTAGCATAACATGGCGTGAACTCTGGCTTTTTCAAGAGGCTTATCTTCTGATTCTAATAAAAATTTCTGAACCAGACATTGAGAATGCAACCAATCCGACGTTTTGAAATCTGTTGCAACCGGGATGAATTTTTCGACTAAATTATTGTCTAAAGCCAGCATTTCCCAACCGATTGAGCCTCCAATTGAGCCTCCAACCAAAGCGAATAATTTTTTGACTTTAAGTTTTTGCAATCCTTGCAGAAAAACCGATGCAATATCCTGAACTGTGAAATCTTCATATTTATCAATGAAAAATCCGTCAAAACCATTGCCTGGAATATTGAAACAGATAATTGTAAATTGATTAGTATCAATCACTTTTCCTTCTCCAACCAAAGATTTCCACCAGCCGTTTTCGCCGGCAACATCAGAGTTTCCCGTCAAAGCGTGATTGATCAAAACAATTGGAGCCGAATACAGTTCTTTTCCGAAAAGCTGATAGCTTAACGGGATATCGAGAACTTTTCCGTTCTGAGTTTCGAAGTGTTGAATGTTGATATGTTGTAGCTTGTTTTCCAATTTTGTCTTGTAAAAAATTGAAAATGCTACAGGAAATGTAGAATAAATGTCTAGGTTATCTTTTCTGCCATTGCAGATAGAATTTAGCACCTTCTTCGTTCCCGAAGGGTTGCCAAGGTTTCACAGAGTCTAATCTCTCCACCTTTCTCGATAACATTTTCAATATGTGAATGAACAAATCTGGGCGCAAAGATAGATAAGAAATTGTTATTTTTCCAAATAAACTGAAAAAAGTCAGTATAAATTTTTTATTAACAATCCAATTTAAGAAATTTATAACAGCAATTGTGTACAATATTTGCTTAACCAACTTCACCAAAAAAATAAACAATGAACATTAATCTTAATAAACAAGTTGCTATTGTTACAGGTTCCAGCAGCGGAATAGGAAAAGGAATCGCTATCAGTCTGGCAAAATCCGGAGCCATTGTTATCGTGAATCATTCATCGGAACATTCTCGTCCGGAAGCTGAAGATACCCTGAAAACCATTGAGGAAAACGGTGGCGAAGGATTGATTATTCAATGTGATGTGAGTAAGGAAGACCAAGTTTTGGCGATGTTTCAAACGACTATTAATCAATACGGAACCGTTGATATTCTCATTAATAATGCCGGTTTACAGCAAGACGCAGCCTTTGTTGATATGACTCTGGAACAATGGCAAAAAGTGATTGATGTCAATCTTACAGGACAATTTCTTTGTTCGCGGGAAGCGATTAAAGAATTCTTAAAACGCGGAATGACCGATAAATCCAAAGCATTGGGAAAAATCATCAACATCAGCAGCGTTCACGAAACAATCCCTTGGGCCGGACACGCTAATTATGCTTCCAGCAAAGGTGCGCTTAGAATGCTGATGCAAACGCTGGCACAGGAATATGGGAAACAAAAAATCCGTGTGAATAATATTTGTCCCGGTGCTATCCAAACACCAATCAACAAATCGGCTTGGGATAATGAAAAATCTCTTGATGCGCTAATGACGCTGATTCCGTATGACAGAATCGGGCAACCGGAAGATATTGGGAATTTAGCCGTATTTTTGGCAAGTGATTATTCGGATTATATTACCGGTGCGAGTATCTATGTGGATGGCGGAATGACAACGCTGGAAAGTTTTGCGGATAACGGGTGATTATGAATGATGAATGATAAGTGATAAATGATTTCATTATGCTGTATCAATTATTATTTATCAACTATCATTTATATAATCAAAGAAGCAAAACCTCAACATAGCCCCGATGGGAACGGCATCCTTTTTTGTTATTGCGATGGTCGATAAGTTCAACAGATTGCTTCACGTTGTTCGCAATGACAAAAAAGATATAGTGGACAGCGGGTTGGGATGTTCTAGCAAAGGTACAACCGTGTTGCTCCTAATAAAAAGAATAATTATTGTCGAAAAATAATTAGAAAAATGAATGAAGAAGAAAAATTAAAAAATCCTAATTGGAAAAAGTGGGGACCTTACGTGAGCCATCGCCAATGGGGAAATGTACGCGAAGATTACAGTACCAACGGCGATGCGTGGGGATTTACCGGTCATGATACAGCGGAAGCCTGGACCTACCGATGGGCTGAGGAAGGCATCGCAGGAATCTCTGATGAGAAACAGCAATTGTGCTTTGCGCTTTCTTTCTGGAATAAAAATGATTGCAGAGTCAAGGAACGTTTTTTCGGATTGAGCAATTATCAGGGAAATCACGGCGAAGATATCAAGGAAATCTTTTATTATCTCGACAACACGCCGTCTCATAGCTACATGAAGATGGTTTACAAATATCCTATCAATGCGTTTCCGTACGATGACCTCATCAATACAAATGCACAACGCTCCAACAAAGACCCGGAATATGAAATCATTGACACAGGAATCTTCGACAATGATGAATATTTTGACATCTTTATTGAATATGCAAAAGCCGGCGAAGACGATTTTTTAATAAGGGTCGATGTCCATAACAGAAGTAACAAATCTGCGCCAATCGTGGTTTTGCCAACAGTCTGGTACAGAAATAACTGGATGTGGGGTTATAATGATTATAAAGCGAAATTTGGCTTTTCTAAGCCGGGCGAAATTGATGTTCATCACGATAGTCTGAGCATCAAAAAGTTATATTCCAGAAACCGAAATGTGGATGCCTTGTTTTGTGAGAATGAAACGAATCGTTCAAGATTATTCAATCTTCCGAAGACAGAAGGTTTTTTCAAGGACGGAATCAATCAATATATTACGAAAGGTCTTGATACTGTAAATCCTTCTAAAACTGGAACAAAAGCTGCTCTTCATTGTGAAGAAATCATAGAAGCGAACAGCAACAAGGTTTTCGAATTCCGATTGTCGCCTCATATTATGGAGGATGCGTTCTGGGATTTTGATGAAATTGTCTCGAGACGAAAACAGGAAGCCGACGAATTTTACGCCAACATCCAGAAAGACATCGATAATGAAGATGAGAAAAATGTTCAAAGACAGGCTTTTGCCGGTTTGCTTTGGAACAAACAATTCTATCATTACAACATTGGAAAATGGCTGAAAGGCGACCCTAATTTCCCGATCCAAAGAAAAGGTTTCGTACGAAACAGCGACTGGGAACATCTTCATAACAAAGACATCATCTCGATGCCCGATAAATGGGAATATCCCTGGTACGCAACCTGGGATTTGGCATTCCATTGCGTTAGTTTTTCTGTAATTGATTCGGAATTTGCAAAGAATCAATTGGTTACATTGACCAAAGAATGGTATATGCATCCGAATGGGCAATTACCTGCCTATGAATGGAATTTTGATGATGTGAATCCACCGGTTCACGCCTGGGCAACATTCCGTGTTTTTAAAATCGATGAAAAAAATAATGGAAAACCGGATTTGGCTTTTCTGGAAAGAGTTTTCCAGAAGTTATTGTTGAATTTCACCTGGTGGGTTAACCGGAAGGATTACAACGGAAATAACCTTTTCGGAGGCGGATTCCTTGGTCTGGATAATATCGGAGCGTTCGATAGAAATATGGAATTGGGCGACGGCGAACATCTTGAACAAGCCGATGGAACCAGTTGGATGGCGATGTATGCCTTGAATATGATGCGTATTGCAATGGAACTGGCAACTTACAATCCGGTTTATGAAGATATGGCCATTAAGTTCTTTGAGCATTATCTTTATATCGCTGAAGCTATGGAAAACATTGGTGATGCCAAGCAAGGACTTTGGAACGAAGAGGACGGATTTTTCTACGACTTACTCCAGCTTTCCAACGGAGACAGTGTGAATCTGAAACTGAGAAGCATTGTTGGATTGATCCCGATGTTTGCTGTGGAAGTTGTGGAACATAGTCTCTTGGAAAAACTTCCCGAATTCAAAAAAAGAATGGAATGGATTCTGAAAAATAAGCAAGAACTGACAAAACTGGTTTCCCAATGGTATGTTGAAGGTGAAGGAAATAAGCATCTTTTAAGTATTCTCAGAAAAACAAGATTGACCAAAGTTTTGACAAGGCTGGTTGATGAATCTGAATTTCTAAGTGATTACGGAATCCGTGCGATGTCCAAGGTTTATGAGGAAAACCCTTTCCGATTCACTGTTCACGGACAGGAACACGTGGTTTATTATACACCTGCGGAAAGCGACAGCCGAATGTTCGGTGGAAACAGCAATTGGCGCGGACCGATTTGGTTCCCGATCAATTTCCTGATTGTAGAAAGTCTGCAACGCTTCCATTTCTTTTTTGGTGATGCATTGACGATAGAATATCCGAAAGGAAGTGGCGTTCAAAAGAATCTGGAAGAAGTTTCAAAAGATATCAGTGACAGACTTTGTAACATTTTCCTGAAAGATAAAAACGGAAACAGGGCGTTCAATGGTGGTGTGGAGAAATTTAACCAAGACCCGCATTTCAAAGATTACATTATGTTCTTCGAATATTTCCACGGTGATAATGGTCGCGGTGTTGGTGCTTCCCATCAAACCGGATGGACTTCTACGGTGGCGAAGTTGATTCAGCCGAGGCTTTCTAGTCGATAAACTAAAAACCTTATCAGATTTTTGATAAGGTTTTTTAAATTTTATTATTCTACAATAATTCCATTAACGCTGACTTCATAAGAAATCTCAACATTCGGTTCCAGAGTCTTGGAAACAGAGCAATATTTTTCGAAAGATAATTCTGCTGCTTTTTTAGCTTTTTTCGGGTCGATTTCGCCCTCGAGGAAAAACTTCACTGTGATAGATTTGAAAGGTTTTGCTTCATCAACCTGAACTCTTTCGCCTTCAACTTCGGCTTTGAAATCTGTAATCGTCTGACGTTGTTTTTTTAGGATCGAAACCACATCGATTCCGCTGCAACCGGCAACCGCCATTAACAAAGATTGCATTGGCGAAACACCTTTTGCGCCTGGCAGAGTTGTGTTGTCAAGTAAAATTGAGTTGCCTTGTTCATTGGAACATTCGAATAAAAAGTCGTTGTTGATTCTATTAAGTGTAATTTTCATTTTTAATTTTTTTAACACAAAGCGCACAAAGATTTTTCTACTTAATTTAATGCTTTTAAGTTCATAAAGACGCTTCGCTTAGATAAGATTTGTAATTAAATTCAAATTTACAAAATTCCTCTTGCTTTTATCTCCAGATATTTATTAATCACTTCTATATTGAGATTTTCCGGAAGTGTGTAAATGCTGTAAATCCCATATTTTCTGAGTTCCTGAATAATCAGTTTTTTTTCAAATTCAAATTTCTCAGCAATGATTTCGTCATAAATTTCCTGCATATTTTCCGGATTGGTATTCAGCAATTTGTGAACCTCAGAATTCTTGAAAAATATGACTACCAAAAGATGATTTTTAGCGATGCCTCGCAGGTATTTTACTTGACGATTTAGGGCGTCCAACGTTTCAAAATTGGTAAAAAGCAAAACCAAACTTCTTTGATTCAAATGGTATTTCGTATCCTGATACAACCTTCCGAAATCACTTTCGAAGAAATCGGTTTGAACGTTGTACAAAGCTTCGGAAATCTTTTTTAATTGTCCGGATTTATTATCTGCAGCAACCTTATTTTCTGTCTTTTTAGCGAAAGTCATCATTCCGGCGCGGTCGCCCTTTTTCAGAATAATATGTGACAAAGCCATAGTTGCATTGATCGAATAATCCAGCAAACTTAAGCCATTGAAAGGCATTTTCATTGTCCTGCCTTTATCAATCAACATCATAATCCGTTGTGATTTTTCATCCTGAAACTGATTGACCATTAATCTGTTGGTCTTGGATGTCGCTTTCCAGTTGATACTTCGGATGTCATCGCCCTGAACGTAATCCCGGATCTGCTCAAATTCCATCGTGTGTCCCAACTTTCGGATTTTCTTGATTCCGCCCAACAAAAATTCGTTTTGAAGCGCCATCAATTCATATTTTCTGAGATGGATAAATGATGGATAACTTGGCAAGTTCGCGTCTTTTTGAAATGCAAATCTTCTGGAAACCAATCCGATCGGCGAATTAACATAAATATTCAGATTTCCAAAACTGTATTCACCACGCTCTTTTGGTTCCAGAATATATTCGAACAATGAATGATTTCCACTTTCGATATTTTTCTTGATCAGGAAATCCCGTTTTTGAAACTGGAACGGAATTTCGTCAATGATCTTAGTATTGATATTAAAATTATAGTTGTTCCGGACATCAATTTTCACCGAATTTTCATCGCCATTGGAAAGTTTTTCCGGCAAGATTCTCTGCGCATTGATTCCTTCTTTGTTTTGAAATAAAATTAAAGCATCCAAAATCGTTAACAATAAAACAAAAACCAGTAACGAATTGGCTATCCACATCATCACCGGAAAGAAAAATGCCAAAACATAGCAGATTCCGACGCCGAATAATGCGAAGAAGAATTTGTTATTGAGGTATGTTTGTTTTAATGTTTTCATTTTGATATAAACCACAAAAGACACAAAGCTATTTGTATTGATTAAAATACTTGTTTACAAAAGTTTCTTGACCATTATTAAAAATATTTTTTACATTAAAGTTTATTAAAATACCTTTTGGAACTTTAAGTAGATTCATATAATTCAATACTTGTGCTCTATGAATATCATTCATTTCATTAACTGATTTTATTTCTAAAACAATTAAATCTTCAATTAAAAAATCACATTTGAAATTGCAATTTAGGTCTTTTCCTTTATAATTTATTGGGATAATTAACTCTGATTTATAACTAATATTTCTAATTCTAAACTCTTCTTCAAGACATTTATGATAAACTGATTCCAACAAGCCAGAACCTAAAATTTTATGAACTTCAATACAGGCTCCATTAATTTTATATGTTAAATCCGTTAAATATTCTTTTGTCATTTTTCATTTGTGCGTTTATTTTCTTTTGTTCCTTTTGTGGTTTATCACCTTGGAACTTCGATGCTTTCCAAGATTTGCCTGATGATTTCGTCCGCAGTCAAACCTTCCATTTCACGTTCCGGAGACACAATAATTCTGTGTCTTAAAACCCCAAACGATGCTTCTTTAATATCTTCCGGTGTTACAAAATCACGACCCCGGATTGCAGCAAAAGCTTTACTTGCTGCCAACAAAGCCAAACTTGCTCTTGGTGAAGCGCCGAGATATAAAAACTGATTTTCTCTTGTATTGATAATGATTTTTGCAATGTATTCCAGAAGGTTTTGCTCGACAATGATATCTTTTACCAATTGCTGATATTGCTTCAATTGCTGTCCGGAAATCACGGTTTGAACCACATCCGTTTTGTCTTCTAACTTATTATGATGTTGATTTTTGATGATTTCAATTTCCTGCTCCAGGTTTGGGTAACCCACTTGTATTTTGAAGAGAAAACGGTCGAGTTGCGCTTCCGGCAGTCTGTAAGTACCTTCGTGTTCGATTGGGTTTTGAGTAGCAACCACCAAGAATGGCTCTTCCATTGGATATTTGATGCCGTCCATTGTGATTTGACGTTCTTCCATCACTTCGAACAACGCCGATTGCGTTTTTGCTGGTGAACGGTTAATCTCATCAATCAAAACAAAATTCGAGAAAATGGGACCTTTTTTATATTTGAAATCCGCTTCCTTCACATTAAAAACTGATGTTCCCAAGATATCAGACGGCATCAGATCCGGTGTGAACTGTATTCTGCTGAAATCGACCGAAATTGTTTTCGCCAACAGCTTTGCAGTAATGGTTTTGGCGACGCCCGGAACGCCTTCTATCAAAACGTGGCCGTTCGAGAGCAGTGCTGCGAGCAAATGTTCAATCATATTCTCCTGACCGACAATCACTTTGGCGATTTCTGCTTTTACGCGTTCCAGATTATTTCGTAATTCCGTCATATCCAGCCTGGACTGGAATTCGGGCGCCTGATCTTGATATTGTTCTTCCATAATTATTATTTTAAAATTTGATCCAGAAGCTGATTCATCTTTATCAAATCCTCCTTCATCACACTGGCGTAAGGGTCTTGTCCTTTTTTCACCAATGCAACTGCTTCTTTTATAAGTTCTATGTTTTTTCCGGTTTTCAAATGTAATTTAATAATGAATTGCTCATCCAGATGCTGCGTATCGATCAGTAAATCCATTCTTATTCTGTTCAAAAAGTATTGAGCTTTTTTGGCCATCATCTCGTGAAAATCACCTTCCTGAAGGTAAAGATTCCCTATGCTTCTGATAAAATCGAGAGATGTGTTTTTTAATGGTTCGATCACCGGCACAATCCGTTGTTTTCTTTTCGCATTGAAGAACACAAAAATTACCAATCCCAGCAATAACAGATACCAGGCATACCTTAATGGTGGATTACCGAGAATGAATCTCAACGGCGACATAGACAACGGTGTGTCTGTTTCCACAAACCAAACCGTCTGTCTATCTGGGAGATATGACAAAACGTTTTCCAGGTATTTATTTTTTGACTTAAGGAGATAGTAATTTGTCAAAATCAATGGCTCCGAATGAACATAAAAATGTCCTTTTCCAAAATTGATTTTAACAAAATCTGCACTTATTGAAGATTCGTTATTACTTTTTTTATGCAAAGTTTTTCCAAGAATTTCAATGTCACTTCTGATGTAAGAAAAACCCTGATTATCCGGAAGCTTATCAATCAGTAACCGACTGTCTGTTAATTTCTTATCCGTTAGCTGAAGGTAATAATTGTCCTCGAAACTCACTGTTTTGAATCGAAAACCCAGCGTATCTCTCAATTTGGCAGTTGTGTTGTTGGTGAACCACATTACATCGGAACCGTTAGCCACTTCATTCATAATATATTCCCAGGAAACATCGTCTAGTTTTTTCTGAATGATTAAAATATTATGTGGTTTTTTATACTGTTTTTTTTGATAATAAGCATAAGGTGATATTCTTGCTTTTTCCAATTTGCCTTTGAATAAAGCGGTTGATTCCTGATCAAAAACATAAAGTCCAAAGGGTGTTTTTTTCTCTACATTATAATTTTTCCGCCAGTCCAAAACCGGCTTTTTGTTCATCTCAAACATACCCATCACAATCAGAATGATGATGAAAATAACAGCGTATATTTTGAAAGTTTTACTCATTAAGGTTAAATAATAAAATAGTTTTATCAGAATTTGTTAAAATAAGCTTTATAATGTTGATAATCTTTTTCTTCGGTTTTAAATTCTCCGTACCAGATGTAATCATAGATGTAAATGATGCGTCTGAAATCTTCCTTCAATTGATTGTTTTTCAATTCCCGCAGATAATCCCGATTGGTTTTTTCAGGATTCCAGGTAATGAGATTTTTATCTGATAATTTTTTCAGCGCCTGTAGAAAATGATAGCGGATTGCCGAACGGTAATCGTGTTGTTTCTCTAATTTCAAAATAGCTTCCGGAAAGTTGATTTCGTGGATATTTTCTTCCAGATCCTGATTCTTGATATTGATTTTCCTATTCTTCTTTCCAAACAAGAAATTCCCATCTTTAGACATCAGATACCGAACTAAAAGAAACAGCAAGGTTCCTATAATAACGATTCCAAAAAAACGCAGGATATTGACTGTATAATCATTCGCCTTGTTGGGATCGATATCTTTAAAAATCTTTGATAATAGTTTAGCAATCTGTCTTTTGACTTTATCCCAAATAGATTCTTTCGGTTTCAGGACTTCATAATCAAATTCGTTTCCTTTGTATTTGCTTTTATAATTAGGTTCAAAATTTTTAGGATAAAGCGTATTATCTGTAGAGTAATGGCTTTTGACTAATGAATCTGTCAGAATAAACTCTTGTCCTTGATCTGAATAATTTGCAGAATCGGTCACAACAACCTCTTCCACCTCTTCGTACTGAGAAAAAACAGGCGTTGCTAATGAAAAAGAAAACAGTAAAATAAAAAATCTAAATCTCACCCTGTCCTATTGTATCAATTTCATTGAGATCCAAATTTCTGTGCAGATCCGTACGGCTGTCATAATATTGCAGCCCGGCATTAACATACATCACATTATACAAAACAAAGGTCACCAGTATCGATATCCCATACATGAGGAACATAAATATCCCAAATCCTCCGGAAAAAAGCTGCGTCGGATCTTGCTGCGTTCCCATCTGTGGAATTGTAGCAAAACCGAAAATCATTATCATATATGGGATCATCGTGAAAATAGTCAAAACTACATAAACCATCAGAAAAGTGATAACCGTAGATCCCCAATATTTCCAAAACTTGGCTTTACGGGAATCAAACATATCTGCAAAATTGACTCTCATTGCATAACTCAGAGAATCGAAAAAGCTTCTTTTTGTACTTAAATAATCGAATAATGTGTGATTAACAACATTAACAAACGCCGGCATCAGCAAAATCAATAAGAAAAATCCAATAATGATAATCATTAGAAAAGACGAAATCGCCATCATAATGAGCATCAAAGGTGTGATAATGAATAGCATTCCCAAAAAGAAAATGATCATTTTCCCCACATTCTTTCGGATATCAGACAACATTTGATCCGGTTTAACATTTTTATTTCCGGTTTCTGCAACCCGCTTCATATATAGCACAGGAAAAGCGTACATAATAATACTAAGTGCAAGAATTAATATAAAAAAAATTGCGAAACCTAAAATCAATAATAAACTGTTATTCTGGAAATAAGCCTGAAAAAAATAAGTGTCTCCATTGACATTAGCGTTCATCAACTGTAAAAAGAATTCCCGATAACCAAATATGAAAATGATGACGAACAACAGCAGCAAAACACCATTAAGCGCAAAATAGTTCTTAAAATAATTTTTACCATATTCTTTGAAAAAGGTAAAAGTATCACTAATCAAATTACCGAATTTTCTCTCCTGGTACAGCTGCATAGTTTAGTTTTTTGAATACAATATAAGGATATATAAAATAATAAAAGGCAATAACGGATAATGTTCCAAAAATGATAATAATGTTCAGCATCAAAGGCATTGTCTGTGCATATCTTGTCACAAAACCTTCTATCAGCCCTGCAAATATGGTAAATGGAACTGTACTGAGATAGATTTTGAAACTATTTCTGAAACCCTGTTTAAAAGATTCTGATCTTGATAAAGTTCTGGGAAACAAAATGGAAGCTCCCAAAACAAGTCCGGCCATCGCTTCTACAACCATACCGAAAATCTCGAACGCACCGTGAAGCCAAATTCCTTTTGCACTTTCTAACAGAACATTCTGTGTTTTGAAAAAAAACTGAAATGCTCCTAACATAATGCTGTTCTGCATCAATGCATACAAAGTTCCGATTCCTCCGAAAATCCCGTAGATATACAGCTTTGTGCCAACCACAAGGTTATTAATGATAATCATGAGAGAGGTGCTCCAGTTAGCTCCTGTTCCATAGATAGCTGTCGGATCTCCTTTTTTGATATTTTCCAACGTCTGATTCACATAACCTTCACCCAATATAAGCGTAGCAAAATCCTTATCATAAACAGACGAAATAACACCAATTCCTACGAATAAAATAAAGAAAACAAATGCATAATACAGATAACGTCTATATTGGTAAACTGTCAGTGGCACTTCTGTAGTAAAAAAGTATTTGATCCGGTTCTCCTCTATCCTTTTAGTTTTATAGATCTTCTGAAAAATCTGCGAGGAGAGAAAATTGAGGTAAACCGTTGTTTTACTTTTCGGATAATAGGTTTGTGAGAATGAGAGATCATTAATCAGATTGATGTAAAGCGACGAAAGATCATCCGGATTTTTTTTCATTTTTCCGTTGATCACCTGCTCGATTTCCAACCATTTTGCTTTATTTTGCTTTATAAAAGCCACTTCTCTCATAATGCTAAAATAATAAAAATATGAATCAGATTGCCATTAATACTTCGCAAAATGTGAATGTTAATTTCACATTGGCCGGTGTTGGAGAAAGGATCTTAGCTTTTTTTATTGATTTGCTGATCAAGGGACTTTATGTATTTATTATATTTTGGCTGATTCGTAATCTTTTTGATTTCGCAGGTTTTGTTAATGGTATGGATGGATGGTCTATCGGCGCCATCATATTTATTATCACATTACCGGTTCACATTTATACTTTAGTTTTAGAAAGCATAATGGAAGGTCAAACCGTCGGAAAAAAATTAATGAAGATCAAGGTGGTGAAGATTGATGGTTATCAGGCTGGATTTGGTGATTACCTGATGAGATGGATTTTCCGGTTAGTTGACATCTATACCAATTCCGGAATTGTTGCCATCTTAAGTATGATTATTTCTAAAAATCATCAACGTCTTGGCGATATCGCAACAGGAACGGCAGTTATTTCCCTTAAAAACAATGTGAATATTTCGCACACTATTCTGGAGCAATTGAAAGAAGATTATGTCCCGACTTTCCCACAGGTTATTTTGTTAAGTGATAATGATGTAAGAATCATCAAAGAAAATTTCCAAAAAGCAGTCAGGGCAGATGACCGTCAAATAATTAATCGATTAACTCTTAAAATTGTAGAAATCCTCAAACTAGATCCCGATTCTATCAAGCTTACCCAAAGACAATTCATCAGCATTATCATCAAAGATTACAATTTCTATACAGGGAAAGATTTTTAGTAGATTTTGAATCCAATAAGTATATTTGCAGTAATAACCAACTTAAATTGAATCACGTGAAGAAATATCTTTTTCTCATTTTTTGCTTATGTTCCGGATTTCATTTTTCCCAGACTAAAGAACAGACTGAAACTGCACAACTAAATCAACAGGCGGAATTTCCAGGTGGTGAAAAGGCTTTCCGAGATGAGTTCATGAAAATGGTTCATGCTTATTTTGATATTACAGCTTACGCCGTCAATGGAAAATTTTCATTTATCATAACTATTGACGAAAAAGGAAAACCGAGTGATCTGCAAATCTACCCGAAAGTAAAATACGACGAAGAGTTCCGTCAGGATATGACTTTTGCAATGAAGCGAATCAAGAAAAAATGGAAACCAGCAATGAAAGATGGTGTTCCTATCAGTTCCAACCGAATTATCGAAATCAACTTTTCATCTGACCATGCAGATCATGGAGATTAATCTCATAATATGAAAAACATCTATTTATTACTATTTTTTACCAGTATACTTTCCAAAGCACAATATGAAAACTTCCCAAAAGACCAATCCCCTTACGATGGAGGAATGGAAAAATACTATGAAGATTTTCACAGGATCATCGCAGAGAAAAATCTGCAACCATGTATAAATCCGGACGAACTGTATAATTTCAAAGTTTTGATTATGCCGGATTCGTCTATAAAATTTGTAAAGGATGCGGATGAAAAAGATGTTGCTGAAAATCAATGTGCCTACAATCTAGCACGTGACGTGGCAAAATTCCAAACAGGATGGAAGTCTGCAATAATCAATGGACAAAGGACAGCTTCTATTGCGGAATTTCTTATTTATCCTGATGACCTTTTTGAAAAATACCAATCAGGGTATGACTCCTCCAGCGTCTATACTTTACCAATGTACAGTGGTGGAATTAATAAATTTAGAGAGCAAGTATCTAAAAACATTGACCTATCAAAGTTTAATTGGAACGGAAAATTTCGTGTGGTGACAAGATTTATTGTAGAAACTGACGGTTCAATTTCTGATATTACTCTGGAAGAGTCTTCTGGTCTAAGAGAGTTTGACGAGATGGTGATAAAATCAATTAAAAAGATCAAAGGTCAATGGACTCCGGGAAAAATCCATTCAAGACCTGTGAGATCTCGCATGAAATTTCCTTTGACATTTTCAATGGAATAACTCTGCCATTCTGTCACAATATTTTGTATCTTTGCAAATTAAACTCAGAAGCTTTTCTGAAAATTAAGTTTACAAAAGTGCAGGAAAAATATATAGACGAAACGAAACAAGGAGAGGCATTTGCCATTGCAGAAAAACCCGAAAACAGCAAAAAATTGTTTTTGGAAAGTTATGGTTGTCAGATGAACTTCTCCGATTCCGAAATCGTTGCATCCATTCTTAACGAACAAGGCTACAATACGACCTTGAATCAGGAAGAAGCTGATTTGATTTTGCTAAACACTTGTTCCATCCGTGAAAAAGCAGAGCAAACAGTTCGTATGCGTTTGTCTCAGTTCAAAAGTCTTAAAAAAGAAAAACCAAATCTTACCGTTGGTGTTCTTGGCTGTATGGCTGAACGTCTTAAAACCAAATTCCTGGAAGAGGAACAATTGGTTGATTTGGTTGTTGGTCCGGATGCTTACAGAGATCTTCCAAATCTCCTTAAAGAAACCGAAGACGGCAGAGACGCCATCAACGTTATTCTCTCAAAAGAAGAAACTTATGCTGACATCAATCCGGTTCGTTTAGGCGGAAATGGCGTTACAGCTTTCGTAACGATCACAAGAGGCTGTGATAACATGTGTACTTTTTGCGTGGTTCCTTTTACAAGAGGCCGTGAAAGAAGTCGCGATCCGCATTCTATTATTGATGAATGTAAAGATCTTTGGAATAACGGTTATAAAGAAATCACATTACTTGGACAGAATGTTGACTCTTACCTTTGGTATGGCGGCGGCCCGAAAAAGGATTTTGCCAAAGCTTCAGAAATGCAAAAAGCAACCGCTGTTGACTTTGCGCAATTACTAGAGCTAGTTGCCAATGCAGTTCCGGAAATGAGAATCAGATTCTCGACTTCCAATCCTCAAGATATGAACATCAATGTTTTTGAGGTGATGGCAAAGCACAAGAACATCTGTAAATATGTTCACTTGCCTGTTCAAAGCGGAAGCGACAGAATTCTTCAATTAATGAATCGTCAGCACACGCGCCAGGAATATCTGGATCTGATTAAAAAAGCTAAAGAAATTGTTCCGGACATTTCTTTTTCACAAGATATGATCATCGGATTCTGTACAGAAACGGAAGAAGATCACCAGGATACGCTTTCATTGATGAGAGAAGTGGAATATGACTACGGCTATATGTTTGCTTATTCCGAAAGACCGGGAACGCCTGCTCACAAAAAAATGGAAGACGACATACCTGCGGATGTCAAACAAAGACGTCTGGCAGAAGTCATTGCTTTACAAGGTGAACTATCCAGAAAAAGAATGGCTTCTTATGTTGGCAGAGTTCACGAAATACTAATTGAAGGGGTTTCCAAAAAGAATAAAAACCAATGGAAAGGCAGAAATTCTCAAAATGCTGTTTGCGTTTTTGATATGCTGGAAGGACAAAAAATTGGTGACATTGTTTCCGTTTTCGTTCATGGGAACACACAAGGAACGCTTTTGGGGGAAACGGTTTAATCATTCATAACCTAGAATTTTTAAACTCAAATTTCAAAAACATCAATTAAACAATGGCAGACTTACAATCTATAAAAAACCGCTTCGGAATCATCGGGAACTTTCCTGCGCTTAACCGTGCTCTGGAAAAAGCTATTCAGGTAGCGCCAACCGATATTTCCGTTCTTGTAATTGGAGAAAGTGGTGTCGGGAAAGAATTCATCCCGAAAATCATTCATTCAGAATCAAGAAGAAAACATCAGCCTTATATTGTTGTCAACTGTGGTGCAATCCCGGAAGGAACCATTGACTCCGAGTTATTTGGTCACGAAAAAGGAGCATTTACAGGCGCAACTTCTACCAGAAAAGGTTATTTTGAAGTCGCTGACGGCGGAACGATTTTCCTTGATGAAGTCGGAGAATTGCCTTTGCAGACTCAGGTTCGGCTTTTGAGAGTTTTGGAAAGCGGCGAATTTATGAAAGTTGGTTCTTCGCAGGTTCAGAAAACCAATGTAAGAATCGTAGCGGCTACCAACGTTAATATGATGAAAGCCATTCAGGATGGGCGTTTTCGTGAAGATCTGTATTACCGTTTAAACACGGTACAAATTGATATGCCTGCTTTGCGAGAAAGAAAAGGAGATATCCATTTGCTATTCAGAAAGTTTGCGATTGATTTTGCTGAGAAATACAGAATGCCTGAACTGAGACTGACTGATGATGCGGTTTCTTATCTGGAAAATTATTCATTCCCCGGAAATGTTCGTCAGTTGAGAAATCTCGTAGAACAAATGACTGTTGTTGAGCAGAATCGTGAAATCAATTCTGTGAAATTAGCAGAATATATCCCGATGAACGCCAACTTACCTGCTGTTGTCCAGAAAAATTCTGGCGGAAACTCCGGGTCAGACTTCAGTTCGGAAAGAGAGATTATGTATAAGATCCTTTTCGATATGAGGAGCGATATTAATGATTTAAAATCCTTAACTTCGGAACTAATTAAAAACAGAGGAAACAGCGATCTGAGTTCTCAGGAAAAAAATCTGATCAACAGAATCTACACACCGGAAACTCAAACGGCTAATCCTAATTCTTTGTTATATTTCGAAAATAATAACCAGAATGAAGTCCATCATCCGACAATCATTTCGGACAACGATGATCATCATTACAATGATGTAGAAGATATCGAAATTGAAGAAGCTAAACCAGAGTCCTTGTCACTTCAGAATAATGAAAAAGATTTGATTATCAAGGCCTTGGAAAAACACAAAGGCAGAAGAAATAGAGCAGCGGATGAGTTGGGAATTTCGCAAAGAACACTTTACAGAAAAATTAAACAATATAATCTTGAGGATTAATGATTCCAATATATCATCGTAATTTATTATTAAGGGCATTCAAAACTTGTATACTGTTATTTGTCTCGTCTTTCTTGATTTCCTGTTACAGTTTCTCAGGTTCTTCTTTGCGGGAAGATATGAAGACGATAAAAATCAATCCGTTTCCAAATAACGCTGCGAACAACTTGCCAAGTCTGAGCCAAGATTTTACGGTGGCTTTACAGAACCGTTTTCTACAAAGATCAGGCTTGAAAGGCGCAATAGAAAATCCGGATCTTTTGATAGAAGGAGAAATTACGGATTACAACATTACACCTACGAGTGTTGGAGCTTCTACAACCACGACAACAGGAAATATCATCCAGGCACAACAGAATAAACTGACCATTACGATAAAAGTTCATTATGAGAATATCAAAGATCCGACTTTAAATTTTGACCGAACTTACAGTGATGAAGCAGTTTTCAACAGTGATCTCGACCTGAATGCAATTGAAACGGCACAGGTTAAAATTGTAAATGAAAGAATCATCAACAAGATTTTCAATGATATTGTAGCCAACTGGTAAAATATGAATACAAGAGTTTTAGAATTAATCAAAAATCCGAAAATAATTACCGAAAACGACCTCCGGATTTTGGAATCGGAGTCGGCAAAAATGCCTTATGCACAAAGTTTAAGAGCGCTTTACCTCTACGGAATCAATCTTTATCAATCAGAAAATTATAAAGAAAATCTTTCTAAAACCGCTGCTTACACAACTGATAAAAAAATACTTTATCACTTCATTAATTCGGAAAAGAATTCGAAAAAAGAGGAAATTCCAGCTCTAATTACTCCAGAAGAAAGCACTGAAAATCCAACAGTTAATAATACGATCCCGGAAGAAATAAAACCCGCAGAGCCTGAATTAATTGCTGAAATTGAAAATGAAGAAAAGCCAGTTCTGAACAAGTTCGATGTTGAGAAAATCATTGAAGTTGAAGAAAAGAAGCAGAGTCCGGAATTTGTAGTAGTTGACGGCGAAAAGAATCGTCTTCTGTATGAAGGTGAAGAAAATTTCCTGGAAGAAAAAGCGCCAGAAGTCGATCTTGATGCAAGCAAGGAGTCGGGTCAATTAATTCTTAAGCAAGAAATTAAGGACATCAACGCTCAGATCGAAGTTGATGAAAACCGGTCAGAAGAATCGATTGCTGTACAAGAAGAACCAATTGTTGAAATCAAAACAGAACAATCTGTTGAGGAAGCTGAGTTGGAAACTTCTAACGATATCAGTTTTGGCGGCATTCAGGATTTTCTTCCAGATGTCAAATTCTCGGTCCCAAAAAACCATTTGGATTATCTCAATCCTCCTAAAAAAGAGAAAAAAGAAGAGAAACCGTTTGAAGTAAAAATCAATTCTGAATCTGAAAATAAGGAAGTTTTCGTTGATAAAATTCCGGAAAAAGAATTAGAAATTGATGATGCTAATGGAATCAGTTTTGAAAACACTCAGGCTTTTGAAATCGAAGCAAATAAAAATCAAAACATTGAGTCTGAAATTTTAGAAAAAACTCAGGAAATCAGTTTCGAAAACACACCAACTTTTGAGACAGAAGAAGCTAAAATTGAAGAAACGGAGCAACCTGAACCGGAAATAATTTCTCAAACTCAAAAAGTTAAAATTGAGGAAACAATTGAAGAACCTGTTTCTGAATGGAAACCGATGCAATTTTCCAATAATATTCCGGATGCTTTAATCGGAAAAACAGAAGAAAGAGAAATCCCGAAAATTATAGAAAAGATCGAAGTTACTGCATCAATTGAAGAGATAAAACCTCAAATTGTATCAAAGCCAATTGTTGAAGAAGAAATAGAATCAATCGTAGAACATAAAAACGAAACAGATTCGGAAAGACCTGTTTTCAATGTTTCATTTTTTGGAAACGAAGTTTCTAAAATCGAAGAGAAAAAAGAAGCTCCGGCAATAGAGGAAAAAACCGAGGAAACCACATCAAAAGAAAGTAATGTGGGAACTTTCATCAACACCTGGCAAAGCTGGCTGAAAATCGAAAGACCTGCTGAAGACACTTCAAAAGTAAAAGAAAAAATCATTGATAATTTCATCGAGAATAATCCTAAGATCTCTCAGTTAAAAGAAGAAAGCAACTATGTTGTAAAAGAGAAAAAAGACGATATTTCTCACCTGATGACAGAGACTTTGGCGAAGTTATACACAGAACAAAAACTGTATTCCAAAGCCATAAAAGCTTACGAAACACTTTCTGAGAAACATCCCGACAAGAAAAATTATTTCGAAGAAAAAATTGAAGAGATTAAAGAAATTAGAAAATCTTAAAACAAAAAGTCCCAAATTTGGGACTTTTTTATTTCAATTCGATTGGATTATTTCTGCTTTTGATTTCAGCTTCCATTTGTTTTTGTCTTTCCTGCTGCTGCTTCGGGTCAAAAGAAGGTCCACCGCCACCGCCAGCCGGCCCTCTTCCACCTCCGCCTTGGGCATTAAAAAAGCTCACAGGATCTTTCTGGAATTTTTTCTCCATATCCGCATACTTATTTTTCGGAATGTTAATAAACTGACCTCTGGTTTGTGGCTGCTGAACTTCCGCAATTTTTTTAGTCTGCATCAAGTCAAAGGAATAATCACCTTTTGCATCCTGAACTTTTACGATCAGACCTGGTAATCCGGAAAATTTATACGGTCCATCCTGCAAAGGAACTTGTTGAGTAAACCAGGCATACCAAGTCCTTCCTCCGAATTTAGTCTCGGCTTTTTGGGTTTGATAATCTCCGATTTTCACCGTTTCCGGCAAGATTTTCCAGTCAAAAGCAGGCGATTCGTTATAAGAATATTGATCTCTTCCGATTCTTGATTTATAAACCAGACTTTGATTGGTCAGGTCCTTTTCAATCGTGAATTGCATATTACTCCGCAAATTCTGCATCTGGGTTCTGTCAAAATTTTTGGTTGCTCTCATTCTTTCCATCAGAGAGTCTCTCTTCAAAGTGTTTTCTGCGTAGAAAAAAGATTTTTTTCCGTCCGTATCCAGATAGGCCTGTTCGGTTTTCTTTTCTGTGTTGGTAGAATCCGGCGTTAATGTTACCTGATAAACAAAGCGTGTGCTTTGCTGGGCCATCAGCATTGGCATTGCTAAAACACTTAGTATTTTTAATAATTTCATATCTTATTTATTACTTAATTCTATTGGGTTTGTATTTCCAAAACTCATCATATTACTATTTCCTGTAGAACTTCTTGGCATATTTCCCATTTGCATATCGGAAGTTCGCATTTCTCCATTAGGCATTCCCCCATTCATCCCCTGTCCGGGTTGGCCGCCGAATCTGCCGTTCATTTCATTTCTTTGATGCATACCCCTTCCACCGCCTGGACTGAAATTATCCAAATCGATTTCAGCATCTTTATTCTTTGCCATTTCCATTTTTACAGAAGCTTTATCACCTTGAAAATTAATTCTTGTCGATTTTCTCGCATCCGGTTTTATATCTTCAGTAAAAGAATTTGGAATTGATAATTTTTTGACGAAATTAAATTTGTAATCGCCTTTATCATCTTCCAATTTCAAAATAAGGCCTGGCAATCCTGATAATTTGTAAGGTCCGTCAGAGATTTTGATTTCCGGCGCAAACCAAGCTGTCCAGATTCTTCCTCCAAAATTGACCGTTGCCTTCTGAACTTTGTAACCATTATAATCCGAGGTTTGCGGAGAAATATTCCAATTCAATTTCCTGTCTTCCTGATAATAAATCTGCTTAGAACCAATATTTTCAACAAAATTTATCGTTTTATCAGCGTAATCTTTTGTAATAAAGTATTCAAAAAAAGTCGGCTGAATTGATTTTCCATTTGCTAGTTTTGGAAATTCCGGTTTATCCTTTTTTGATTTTTTGATTTCCGGCTTTTCCTGCTGCCTCAAAACTGTTTTCAAAGAATCCCGCAACAATTTGCTTTCACTAATGAATAATGATCGATTATTTCTCACATCAAGAAAAGTGGTTTCAACCTTCATATCGACAAGATTGATCGTATCCGGATTCACTTCCGTACGATAAACATATCTTTCGGTCTGACTCATCATTTTTCCCAAAAAGGAAAACAGCATCATCAAAATAAAAATCTTCTTCATAAACTAATGGTTTGATTAACAAATCTCAGCAAAGTTAATTATAAGAACAATCAGAATTAATAATTGTTTCTTTTTTGACAACGATTTAACATTAACAAACTGTGATTCATTATAAAACGAAATGATAAAGTCTATTTAAAAATCGTTAAAATAGATGCCGTCGATTTGAGATTGCGGAAATTAGTTCGTACTTTTGTAGACTAAAATCAGTCTAAATAAAAACAATGATACAAGTAAGCGATCAGGCAAAATCAAAAGCAGCTCAGTTGATGACTGAAGAAGGCTTCAACCCTGAGACTGACTATATAAGAGTGGGCGTAAAAAGCGGCGGTTGTTCCGGGCTGGAATACGTTCTGAAGTTTGATAATGTAAAAGGCGAAACCGACCAGATTTTTGAAGACAATGGTGTAAAGATCGTTGTTGACAAAAAGTCAATCCTTTATCTTGCAGGAACCACGCTGGAATATTCCGGAGGATTGAACGGGAAAGGTTTTGTTTTTAATAATCCAAATGCGGCAAGAACTTGCGGCTGTGGAGAATCTTTTAGTTTATAAAATATGTCTAAATACACCGAAGACGACCTGAGAGTCGATCTCGAAAATCAAAAGTATGAATTCGGATTCGAAACGGATATCGAATATGAAGATTTCCCGATAGGTCTGAATGAAGATATCATCCGTGCGATTTCTGCTAAAAAAGAAGAACCGGAATGGATGACCGACTGGCGTTTGGAATCTTTCCGAATCTGGCAAAAAATGGAAGAGCCGAATTGGGCCAACATCAAATATCAAAAACCTGATTTCCAAGCTATCCGATATTATGCTGCGCCAAAGGCAAAACCAGAATTGGCAAGTCTTGATGAAGTGGATCCGGAATTACTGAAAACTTTCGCAAAATTGGGAATCAATATTGAGGAACAAAAAAGATTAGCGAATGTTGCGGTTGATATTGTTGTAGATTCAGTGTCTGTAAAAACAACGTTTCAGGAAACTTTGAAGGAGAAAGGTATTATCTTTTGTTCTATTTCCGAAGCTATCAAAGAACATCCGGAATTGGTAAAACAATACATCGGGAAAGTCGTTCCAAGAGGCGATAATTTCTACGCCGCTTTGAACTCCGCAGTTTTCTCTGACGGAAGTTTCTGCTACATTCCAAAAGGTGTAAGATGTCCAATGGAACTGTCAACTTATTTCCGTATCAATCAGTCTGGAACAGGACAATTCGAAAGAACTTTGGTCATTGCTGACGAAGGAAGTTATGTTTCATATCTTGAAGGTTGTACAGCGCCATCGAGAGACGAGAATCAGCTACACGCTGCGGTTGTTGAATTGATTGCTCTTGACAATGCTGAAATTAAATATTCTACCGTTCAAAACTGGTATCCCGGAGATGAAGATGGAAAAGGAGGTGTTTTCAATTTCGTGACGAAAAGAGGGCTTTGTGAGAGAAATGCAAAAATCTCCTGGACTCAGGTTGAAACAGGTTCTGCTGTAACCTGGAAATATCCGAGCTGTATTTTGAAAGGTGATAATTCGGTTGGTGAATTTTATTCCATTGCGGTTACCAATATGCATCAATATGCAGATACAGGAACGAAGATGATTCATATTGGAAAGAATACCAAATCAACCATTATTTCCAAAGGTATCTCCGCAGGGAAATCCAATAACTCTTATCGTGGATTGGTAAAAGTAATGCCGACCGCAAAAGGAGCGAGAAACTTTTCTCAATGTGATTCTTTGCTAATGGGTAATGAATGTGGTGCACACACTTTCCCTTACATAGAAATCAAAGACCCGACTGCACAACTGGAACACGAGGCAACGACTTCGAAAATTGGAGAAGATCAGATTTTCTACTGCAACCAAAGAGGAATTGATACAGAAAAAGCAATTGCACTGATTGTGAATGGATTCAGTAAAGAAGTTTTGAATAAACTTCCTATGGAATTTGCCATTGAAGCTCAGAAGTTGTTGGAGATTTCTCTGGAAGGTTCAGTTGGATAGATTTTTATCGCAAGGTTAAACAAAGATTTTCTTTGATTGTTTGAAAAAATTTTAAAGAAATACAAAGCCGCTAAAGCTTAGGAAAGTAATACAAGTTTTAAATTTCTACAATTAACTTGTTTATCTTTGCGAAAAATGACACAAATGACAGAGAATGAAATTTCAAAGATTGTCTTTGAAAGTGGGTTAAAGATTCATAGAAAATTGGGCATAGGCTTATATGAAAGTATTTACGAAGAATGTCTTTTCTATGAATTGAAAAAAGCAGAAGTAAAAGTCGAAAGACAAAAACCTCTGAATATCCAATATGAAGAATTGTTGCTGGAAAATGCTTTTAGAATGGATTTATTAATTGAAAACAAGGTTGTTTTAGAAATTAAATCTGTTGAAAGTTTAAATAATTTTCACGCATCACAATTAAAAAATTATTTAAGACTAGGAAATTATAAGTTAGGAATGCTTATTAATTTTAATTCTCAACTATTTAAAAATGGTGTAATGAGAATTGCAAATGGTCTTGATTATAATACAAAATAAGAAACAATAGTATTTCATTGATAAGCGTTAGCGCCTTTGTTTCACTTAAAAAAGCAAAGGAAGATAAAAAAATCTTTGTCTAGCCTTGCGATAAATTTAAAAGTATGTTAGAGATAAAAAACTTACACGCCAAAATTGAAGACGGCGACAAAGAAATTTTAAAAGGAATCAATCTTGAAATAAAACCGGGCGAAGTTCACGCGATTATGGGACCGAACGGAGCTGGAAAATCGACTCTTTCTTCTGTGATTGCAGGAAAAGAAGATTATGAAGTAACGGATGGCGAAATTCTTTTCGAAGGAGAAGAAATCGGTGAAGATGCGCCAGAGGAAAGAGCACACAAAGGAATTTTCCTTTCGTTCCAATATCCGGTAGAAATACCTGGCGTTACTGTTACCAATTTTATCAAAGCTGCTCTTAATGAGACAAGAAAAGCCAACGGATTGGAAGAAATGGGCGCTAAAGAGATGTTGGGATTAATTCGTGAAAACTCTGAGAAATTAGGAATCAGAAAAGATTTTCTTTCCCGTTCTTTGAACGAAGGTTTCTCCGGAGGTGAAAAGAAAAGAAACGAGATTTTCCAAATGATGATGCTGAACCCGAAACTCGCAATTCTTGACGAAACCGATTCAGGATTGGATATCGATGCTTTGAGAATCGTTGCAGATGGTGTAAACCAATTCAAAAATGAGGGCAACGCTGTTTTATTAATCACGCATTATCAAAGATTGTTGAATTATATTCAGCCAGATTTCGTTCACGTTTTGGCGGATGGAAAAATCATAAAAACAGGCGATAAATCTTTAGCACTTGAATTGGAAGAAAAAGGTTACGATTGGCTTTTGAACTAATTTGAATATTAAATATAATTGTCATTTTGAATGCAGTGCAACGGAATGAAGAATCTAGATTCCTCGTTCTTCGGAATGACAAAAACCACTCAACCGATGCAAAATCAAACCATTACAATGGCTTTATTTGAACAAACAATAAATCAACATTCAGATTTTTTGGAATCGCTTCGTCATACTTTTTTGAATGAAGAGAGAAAAAATGCTCTTCAGAAATTTGAAGCAAAAGGTTTTCCGACCAAAAAAGATGAAGAATACAAATACACGAATCTGAAAGAAATCACGGAGAAAGATTACAATTTTTTCCCTTCAGAAGCGCATCACATTACCAAAGATCAATTGGACGAATTGCATTTGGGAGAAGAACATTTTGACTGGATTGTCTTCATCAACGGAAAACTTCACAAAGAATATTCTAATATTTCTATTGAAAATGCAGAATTCCTGACGCTGAATGAAGCTCTTAATGACTCAGCAAAAAGAGAAACGTTCAATCAATATTTCAATACGATTGCGAGCAAAGAATTAGCATTTACAAACTTGAATCTGGCTTATTTCAATGAAGGATTTTTCCTGAAAGTTCCGAAGAACATCGTCATCGAAAAACCGATTCACGTTTTTTATATCTCTGACAGTCAAGAAGAAAATACATTCTACAACACAAGAAATCTTCTGATTGTAGAAGCCGGCGCAAAAGTAGAAGTGATTGAAAGCCATCACAATTTTGACGATTCTTTCGTTTTCACTAATTCTGTGACGGAGATTTTCACTTACCAAAATGCAAAAGCAGACTGGCACAAATTACAGAATGACAGTGATACATCTTACCTTGTAGATCACACATTTGCGAAGCAGGAAAGAGACAGCTTAACGACTGTGAACACATTCTCTTTCGGAGGGAAATTGGTTCGTAACAATCTGGATTTTATCCACAACGGAGAAAATATCAATTCCTTTATGAACGGTATCACGATTATCGGGAAAGACCAATTGGTAGACCACCACACCGCTGTTCATCACAATACGCCAAACTGCAAATCTTACCAGAATTACAAAGGGATTTTCAAGGACAAATCGCACGGTGTTTTCAATGGAAAAGTGTTTGTGAATAAGATTGCTCAGAAAACCAACGCTTATCAGCAGAACAACAACATTTTGCTGGACGAAGGCGCAACGATTGATACAAAGCCTCAGCTAGAGATTTTCGCAGATGATGTCAAATGTTCACACGGCTGTACCGTTGGTCAGTTGAACGAAGATGCGATGTTCTACCTTAGAGCTCGTGGAATTTCCAAGAAAGAAGCAAGAGCATTATTGCTTTATGCTTTCGCCAACGATGCGATGCAGAATATTGACATTGAGCCACTCAAAGTAAAAGTTTCCAAACTTCTGGCAGAAAAACTGGAAGTACAAATGGAATTCTAAATAAAGTAAATCGCATCTCAATCAGGTGCGATTTTTTATGGGCGGACATTTCGCGCTATCCACTCATACTCCTCACTCGGCGGCTCCACTGCGTTCCGCCGCCTCGCTGCAGGGTAACCGTTACTATCACGGCCGCAGATACAACTTCTTTTGAAATATTTGTCCAAAAACAACAAATTTACTGATATTTAAGACCGCTACTTATCACGAAACAAATCAGGAATTTTATTAACTTTGAAACTATCAAATCCAAAACAAAATGGACGCAAGTGTAAAACTCAGAAAAAAAATACACGATTTCATAGACGAAGCCGATGATAGAATGTTACAGATTTTTAATGCAATTATTTCCAAGGAAAACTCTGAAGAAAAAGGTCTTACAAAAGAACATCAAGAAATATTAGATAAGCGTTTGCAAGAACATCTATCCAGTCCGGAATCAGGAAAACCTTGGACTGATTTTGTCAACGAGCTTAAAACGGAATATGGTTTATAAGCTGATAATCAAACCAAAATCGCAACAAGACATTAGAGAAGCGATGGAATGGTATAGAAATCAGAATATTAGCCTCCCTGAAAAATTTCCAGAAAAAATTGATGAGTCATTACTTAAGATTCAGAAAAGTCCACAGCATTATCAGAAACGATATAAAGAAATAAGGATTGTCTTTACGAAAATTCCCATACGGGATTTATTATACTGTTGAAGATAACACGGTTTATGTTCACGCAGTCCTACATACGAAACAAAATTCTGATATTGTTGAAAATCGTATCAAATAAAAAACACAAATGAACTACGAACAATTACACTTCAACCTAAAAGCTTACAAAGAAACAGGCGAAATCCTGGACGCCGCCAGATTTCTAATTCACGAATTCGAATTGGATGATGAAAATTTTTTAGGATTTGGTTTTCGAGAGGAATTAGAAAAAAACTCAATTCTGTTAACTGCCAATGGCGAAATCGGGGAAATGCAGGAAGTTTTGATTCCAAGAAACTTATTCGATTTTGATTTGACGTTGGTTCTTAATCTATTGGCGCACGAGATGCTGCACGTCCGCCAGAAATCACCAAAAATGATGATTATGGACAAAAACGAACGCGAGTGGCAGGCTTACTACGAAATGTTATTTCACATCAATTTTCCGCAGATTCCGGAGCTTTCCGATTATTACAAAAACTTCTTTGGCGAAAAAGCTTTGATCTATTATGAAAGAATGGGCGAAGGAAGTGAACTTCAATCAAAATATTTGGAGCAAAAACTTGAAGTTGAAAAGCTTTTGCAAGACATTAAAATAAAACCAATCAACGATGACAAAACCTGAAATATCCTGGAGTGATTTTGAGAAAATCGACATTAGAGTCGGAACCATTATTTCTGTGAATGATTTTGAAAAAGCCAGAAATCCTTCTTATCAATTGGAAATCGATTTTGGAGATTTGGGAATCAAAAAATCTTCTGCACAAATCACTGCTTTATATCAAAAAGATGATCTGATTGGAAAACAAATTCTCGCCGTGGTTAATTTCCCAAAGAAACAAATCGCCAACTTTTTTAGCGAATGTCTTATTCTGGGAGTTTATGGCGACAATAAAAGTGAAGTGACTTTGTTGAGTCCAAGTTTACCCGTGAAAAATGGGCTGGAAGTTGGATAAAATTTATTTGATATAAGTTTTTACCTCATCAAGAATTCTGAAAATCAATTCCATTGGTAAATCATCATCCATATTAAGAAGCAAGATTTTAAACTTTTTTCTGCCTTCGGATAAAAGCTCGGGACAATCTAATCTATCACCGTGATAAAAACTTAAGTAATGTTTCTGATGCTGTTTGCTGTAATAGAAATAGCAGAGCATTTTCTTTTTATATTTCAAAAAAGGAAGTCCAAAACTGAAAGTCTCGGTAATCAGTTCATCTGAATTGAGAATTTTTTCCCGGATAAACAAAAGCGTACTTCTCGCAGGTTCATCAATCCGGTAAAAATATTCCTGAATGGGATTCATTAATCAAAATTCTGCAGCTCGACAAGCTTTCTGTATGTCCCGTCTTTTTCCATCAATTCTTGGTGAGAACCTTGCTCTATGATATCGCCTTTTTCCATTACAACAATATGATCCGCTTTCTGAATGGTTGATAATCTGTGCGCAATTACCAAAGATGTTCTGTTCTCCATCATCTTTTCTAATGCATCCTGAACATATCTTTCAGATTCTGTATCCAATGCAGAAGTTGCTTCGTCCAGAATCATAATTGGTGGATTTTTGAGAACCGCTCTCGCAATAGAAACACGTTGTTTCTGTCCTCCCGAAAGCTTGTTTCCATCGTCTCCAATATTGGTATCATACCCTTCAGGAAGGCTTTCTATGAATTGATGGGCATTAGCTATTTTAGCAGCTTCGATGATTTCTTCTCTCGTTGCATTCTCTTTACCCATTGCAATGTTGTTGTAAACGGTATCATTGAAAAGAACGGATTCTTGTGTTACCATTCCCAAAAGAGAACGATAGTCCTTCAGGTTTAAGTTCTTAACATTTTCTCCATCAATCTCAATACTTCCTTCGGTTACGTCATAGAAACGTGCCAGAAGATTGGCAATGGTTGTTTTTCCACTTCCGCTTTGCCCAACCAGTGCTACAGTTTTTCCTTTTTCAATTTTTAATTCGAAATTTTTAATGATCGTTCTATCCTGATTATAATAGAATCCAACATCTTTGAAATGAATATCAGACTTCAGATCGTGGATCGGAACTGGATTTGCGATTTCATCCACACGAACATCTGCATCCAGAATCTCCATAACTCTTACCAAAGAAGCTTCGGCTTTCTGTACATTTGAAATGGAGGAAGACAAACTCTTAATTGGAGGAAGAATCTGGAAGAATACCCCTAAGAAAACCAAGAAATCTTCCGGTCTGATACTTTGATTCACAATAATTTCTTTTCCTCCATACCAAGTGATAATCAGGAAAGTAACAGCTCCAAGAAACTCACTCATTGGTGAAGCTAATTCTTTTTTTCGGCCAAGATTTATAGAGTTACTAATCCATTTTGACATAGAATTGGAAAACCTATTACTCAGTAATTTCTCTGCATTGAATATCTTGATGATTTTAGAAGACTTCAAAGTTTCATCAACAATAGAAAAAATATTTCCCAACTCGTGCTGAGCTTCATGAGAGTCTTTTTTAAGGCTTTTTCCAATTAATGAAATCATTGTTCCCATCACCGGCAAAACAATTAAACTGAATAAAGTCAATTGAGGACTGAGATAAAATAATGTGACCAATGTACTGATCAGCATAAACGGAGAATTGATAAGATCTACCAAACTTCCCAGGATATTACCTTCAACTTCTCCAACGTCATTTGACATTCTCGACATCATATCACCTTTTCTCTGTTCCGTGAAAAAAGAAACAGGCAAAGCCAAAACCTTATTATACATTGCGCTTCTCAAATCTTTGGTAACACCAACTCTGTAAAAAATCAAAAGATAAGCGCCAAAATACCGGAAGACATTCCTCAAGAAAAATGTAAATGCCGTAATGACACAAAGCCATGCCAAAACTGTTAATGCTCCTCTTTGATTAACCTCTGACTGGATAAAATAATAAGAATATTCTTTAATATACCCGAAAAAATTAGTGATATCGCCGTCATAAACAGGTTTCACCAGGTTGGCATCCATTTTTACACTTCCGAACAACATTCCCAAAACCGGCAAAATAGTTCCTAATGATGCTATTTGGAATATTGAATACAGAATATTAAAAAATAAACTGGCGTAGATATATTTTTGATGCGGTCTGGCAAATTTTAGAATTCGTCGATATAAATTCATTGAAAAAAATTGAAATGCAAAAATACGTAAAATAAATAGCTTACTTTATCAGGACGTTAGAAATCGTATTTTACCTTATTGTTATACTTTGGCTGGAAATTTTTGGTATTGAATTTCTCAATGGTCTTTGCAAAGTTGTTGATAATATTTGTCAAATTATCGGCATCAACAATATTAATATCATCATTCACAGCGTGATAATGAAACGCTTTATTCATATCAACTGTTGAAATAGAATGTGCAATGATTTTCTTTTTCACAAAATTGACATTATCAGATCTATAGAATAATTGCTGCCCTTGATATGGATCGGGATAAACTTTCAATCCATTAACTGCATTAGCATTAATCAATTCATCGAAGTCAGAAAACTCATCGCCTGTCATAAATACAGCATTTTTCCCAAATTGAGATTCGGTCGCCAGCATTTCAAAATTGAAAAGTGCTTTGATATTATTGAAAACAGGATTAAGATTTTGATTTTCGGACAAAGCTTTTGAACCCACCAATCCGATTTCTTCCGCATTGAATGCCATAAAAACCATCGAGAAATCAGTTTTTTTATCTTTAAAATAATCCGCAAGACCAATTACCGTAGAAACGCCGCTTGCATCGTCATCTGCACCGTTATAGATGTTATCACCTTCTTTATTATTGGTTCCGATATGGTCAAAATGTGCAGAAAAAGCTAAACTCTGTTCTGATTTTCCTTTCTTGATGCCACAAACATTATAACCTTTTTGTCCTTTGTATTCGAAAGGAATTAAGTAAGAATCTCCGAAGCAGTAATCCAGGTTATTTTGTTTAAATTCTTTAGCAATATACTCCGCCGCTTTATCATTTTCAGGCGTTCCGAACTTTCTGCCTTTCATCTCATCGGAAGCTAAAGTTGAAACGACAGCCACAACTTTTTCTTTGGAAATATCCTGAGCAAAAGAAAATAAAGAATTTGCCGCTAAAACAAAAAAGATTACTTTTTTCATATGTAGATTTTGTTGATTAAAGAATTATAAGTAGATTTTTTATTCTATTTGTTACGATAATCAAGCATAAAGGTAATATCGCTTATAAATAAAGAAAATCTCAAATAAAATAAAAAAGATCAAAACACCTGCATAATAGATATTCTTTTTAGATTTAATAAAAACCAAAGCCAAGCTCAACGGAATATGTGTTATTACCCGAATGCCATACAACGGCATCAATGATTCCAAATAATCCTTACCTTTATAAAGCGTATCGACCAGATCCAGGCAAAACATCACGGCGAGAAATCCGAAAAGCCATTTTCTTCGTGAGAAAAAGTAAGTTTTGTAATCGTTGTTATGGTCTTTCAAATCGGCAGGATAGAGCAGTGTACACAATACAAAAAATAAAATAATATAACCAATAATGAAAATGTACTGAGTAAAAGTCCATGATGTAATAGCACGCAATCGGTATTCCCACCACCAAAAATGAATCATCAAAATAAAAATATAAAGTACAAATAGCAGATGGATCCAGAATGGCTTGTTCCTGCTCGGATGTTGTATAAATTTGACACTGCCATTCAGCAAAGTTCCAATTCCTAAACTTAGGATAATACTGATGATTGTTTTTAAGTGATTGAATGTGTCCACGTTATAAGCTTTTAACAAATCTATTAAAATAAAAAACAGCCTCCAAAAAGGAAGCTGTTCTCACTCAAAAAAATCGTCGTAAGTCTAACGAAGTCTGTCTACAGATTTTACGAGCCTCTCATCTTTCTTGATGTAAACATTTGCCAAAAGCAAACATACTACCGAGATTAACGGGAAAATCGGCTCAATACCCTTCTCAGGAATTTGCATTCCTCCGGATAAGTTTAATAGCCAGTAAGCCAAAAGACCAATCAACAAAGCGTTTATAAAAATGCTGATACTGTTCAGCAAGATTTGTCTTTTACGGTTTTTGAAACTAAAAATACTCAGCACTCCGAATAATATTAAAATCACTGTGGAAGCATTAATTGTCAGATATTTGCCAAGGATATCAAAATCCTGCGCGGTGATGTTCAGGAAAACACTTCCTAAAACGGCTAAAAATATCCAGACTGTCTGTATTCTTTGTAACATCTTTGTTATAAATTCTTTATAAAAAAGCTTAAAATCGTCTGCAAAAATAAAATAATTTTTGCGTAATTCAAAAATTAATGTAGATTTGCACTATAATCACCTATTTAGAAATGGTAACCTCCTGGTTTTCATTCTTACATACACAAATAAAAAAATTACCCTTTACGTATTTATATGTTTAACATTGAAACGCTACGGTCAAAATCCGATGAGGAATTGGCTCAACTTTCTAAAGATTTAGGCGTTAAATTGGCAAAGAAAAGCTCTCCGGAAGATACAGTTTTTGCAATTCTGGATTATCAGGCTTCTAATCCAAAAATCATTAAAGATTATTTAAACGCCACTCAAAAGAATATGACGAAAAAAACAGAAGAGAATTCTACTGAAAAAACTTCTCCTGCCAAAAAAAGAGGCAGAAAACCTGCAGAAAAACCGCAGGAACAGATTGAAGTGTCTCCAGTTGCAGAAGTACCTGTAAAAGAAGAAACACCAGCTGAAGAAAAAAAGACACAAAGTCCTCCCAAGAAAAAGCCAAGAGCAAGAATCAATCAAAACCAGTCAGAGGAAACAACAGCTTCTGAAACCGCTCCTAAAGCTGAGGAAGTAACAGAGGAAGTCAAAGCACAACAGCAGCAACCTCAACAACAAAATAATCAGCAGCAAAAGGCAAATCACAACAAAGGCCAGCAAAAAACACAAAGACCTCAACAGCAGCAGACGAATCATCCTCAACAAAATAATTCGCAGCAAAATAATCAACCTACAGAAACACAACAACCACAGGAAGCACCGAAAAAAGAATTCAACTTTGACGGAATTGTAACCATTGAAGGTGTTTTGGAAATTCTTCCTGATAATTACGGATTCCTTCGTTCTTCAGATTTTAGTTATATCTCTTCTCCGGACGACGTTTATGTTTCTACCAATCAAATCAGAAATTATGGTTTGAAAACGGGAGACACTGTAAAAGGAATCGTAAGATTGCCGAAAGAAGGTGAAAAATATTTCTCTCTTCAGAAACCTACAGAAGTTAATGGAAGAGATTTGGCTTTTATCAAAGACAGAGTTGCTTTTGAATATCTGACACCGCTTTTCCCTCAGGAAAAATTCAATTTGGCAGGTAAAAACTCAACACTTTCTACAAGAATCGTTGACCTGTTTGCGCCAATCGGAAAAGGGCAAAGAGCAATGATTGTTGCACAACCTAAAACCGGTAAAACTATTTTACTAAAAGATATTGCTAATGCTATTTCTGCTAATCATCCGGAAGCTTATATGATGGTTCTTCTCATTGATGAAAGACCGGAAGAGGTGACGGATATGCAAAGAAGCGTGAATGCGGAAGTGATTGCTTCAACTTTTGATGAAGCAGCTGACAAACATGTAAAAGTAGCGAATCTGGTTTTATCAAAAGCACAAAGAATGGTAGAATGTGGTCACGATGTTGTGATTCTTTTGGATTCCATTACACGTCTGGCAAGAGCTTATAACACGGTAACGCCTGCTTCCGGGAAAATACTTTCCGGTGGTGTGGATGCTAATGCGCTTCACAGACCGAAACGTTTCTTTGGTGCAGCGAGAAAAATTGAAAATGGCGGTTCTTTAACCATTATCGCAACAGCTTTGATTGATACAGGTTCTAAAATGGATGAAGTGATCTTTGAAGAATTCAAAGGAACCGGAAATATGGAATTGCAATTGGATAGAAAAATCGCTAACAAGAGAATTTATCCGGCTGTAGATCTGGTTGCATCCAGTACAAGACGAGATGATCTTTTACAGGATGAGGCAACTCAGCAGCGTATGTGGATTATGAGAAAATATCTGGCTGATATGAATCCTCTGGAAGCTATGGAATTTGTTCAGAAACAAATGAAGGTGACCAGAAACAATGAAGAGTTTCTGATGTCAATGAACAAATAATCACAATATTTACAAAAAAGCTCGGCTCGCATATGCGAGCCGTAACTTTTTTACTACCAAGGTAATAAAATTTATTTTTTAAGCAACGAAAACATCTTCTACATCTGTTTTCCTGCTAAGAACTGCATGAGCATAAGAACAGTGCGCTTTGATTGACCATCCATTTTTTCTTGCAAAATCTACAGATTTCTCAACAAGCATTTTACCAAGACCTTTCCCTTCGAATTTTGGAAAAACCATAACATAGCTTACAATCAGTTTCTTGAGTTCAGGAACGATCGTGTAAGTCAGCCTGCCAATTTCTTCCTGTTGATTCTTCATTGAGATAAAACCGCCATTTCCGGACTTTTTATTTTCGAAGAGAAGCTCCATAAAATTTATTTTCAAAATTATTAGCTAAAATTATTCCAAAAAACCAGATTATTAGCAATGAATTACAAATTAAATTATAATTCTATCAAATAATCATCTCACCGGTGTCCTAAACTCTCCATAGCCAATCAATCCATCGAAATTTCTTCCAAAAGGTGTGTAGTATAAAAATGCCTGATAAAGATTCTCTGTCTGCCAAAAGTTTCCATTAACTTCACCATAATTTAGTTTGCCATCAGAATCTTTTGTAGCAATGATATAATTATAAAATCCTTGTTTCAGGTAGATTTTGGCGATATACTTCTGGGCTTTCTCATCATATTGCATTTGGCTGATTTTATCGGCTTTATAATCATTGAACATCCCAAGAACATAGAATTCGTTATCTGATTTTTGACTGTCTAGTGCAAAATAAACCCAGGAATAATCGCCCTCTCTGTCTGCGTTTCTTTCGATTCCAAGATCATTCCTTCGGAAATAGAAGGCTCCATTCACGTCCGGCTGATATTGGTAATCACCAGGATAAGCCCACACCGGATAGAGGTAAGTATAGTTTCTCCCATCAATGTTTTCTGTATTGGCGACCATGTCCATCGGCTGATTCATAATCTTGTTGTCAAAATAATAGAACTCATTATTTCCGGGAAAAGCTAAACTTAACTGCTGAAATAAAATCTGATTGCCGATCGTTGTACTTGGGCGGATATTATTGAGCGAAATTCCCCAGTTATTATTCTGAATCACACTCAAAGTCAAAGAAGAAAGATTATTGGTAATACCTGCGCCATTTCCGGTGCCTTGAATTTCAATCCTTTGTTTTGCAGCGGGATTTTTAGCATCAATAAATCTTGTTACATTAATCCCAAGATTAGCGCCGTCCTCATAGATTGAAAATCTTTTAGTAAAGAGAGGTTTTTCCTGAGAATCTTTATAAACAATGATTTCATAATTCCCGGAAATCTTTGGCTGAATTTTCTCATTAGGAAACACCAATTCGTAATGCGTGTATTTTTGATACGTGTTGAATGAATATTGAAAATTCTCAATCAAAGCGTTCATGCTTCCATTGGCATATTCGGTGAAAAACAAACCGTCTTCTTCCCAGTTTCTATTATAATGTTTATATGTGTAACGATATAATTGACTACTATTGGAAAGGTCATCGAACCTCAAAATCAACTGCTCATCCTTCCCAATCACAGGCGTTTCGTCATTGGTCTTAGGATTGAAAACCTGAATACTTCTGATCTCCTGAGCAAAAGAAATAATACTTAAAAAAACGAAAAGTAGTCTAGTTAGCTTCATCTGCTGATGTTGATTTTTATATTGGTGAGACGGAACGTTCAGAACATTTCTAGTTTTACCGAAAATTTGTCAAAAACGTTTCATAATGCTAAGTTAATGTTTTATATTTTTACATCTAAATTAAAAAGAATGTTGCACGTAAAATCCTTTGCATTTAATCCATTTTCTGAGAATACATACATCATTTATAACGATGAAAAGGAGGCTTTTCTTATAGACCCCGGAAATATGCCCGAAGCCGAGACCGAAACTTTGCATAATTTCATCAAAACCAATGAGCTTAGTATCAAAAATATTCTGCTGACGCACGCACACATCGACCATATTCTTGGTTTGCAATGGGCTTTTGACACGTTTGCCATTCCCGTTCTGATGCATTCTGATGAAAAGGAAATCCTTGACAGCGCTTCTTTCACGGCGAAGAATTACGGCTTTTTCTTTCCTGCATTCAAAGGAGAAATCCAATATATCAAAGAAGGCGATAAATTAAATTTAGGCACTGAAATCTTTGAGATATATGATGTTCCGGGACATTCGCCGGGAAGCGTAGCTTTTTATAATGAAAATAATGGATTTGTGATTTCCGGCGATGCATTGTTTATGATGAGTATTGGAAGAACCGACCTTTACAAAGGTGATTACGAACAATTGATTTCAAGCATTAAAAATAAATTATTGACTTTACCAGAAAATACAAAAGTCTACAGCGGACACGGAGAACCAACATCGATTGGTTTTGAAAAAGAGTATAATCCTTTTCTTAAATAAAATTGATTCGTAATGAAATACAAGATTTTATTTTTCTTTTTACTGATTTCTAACAGTATATTTTCTCAAAACGAAAAGCTGGATAAAACTAAGACTGAAAATATTCAAAAAGTAATTAAGTTATTTCAGACTAAAAATATTGACGGAATTACTAATATCGTTAATTATCCTCTAAGAAGAGAATATCCAATTCCTGATGTCAAAAACGAGGCTGAATTCAAGAAGAGATTTAATCAGATTTTTGATGCGAAAATCATTAATAAAATTTCAAATTCCAAAATTGAGCAATGGTCAGAAGTCGGCTGGCGAGGAATAATGCTTGATAATGGAGATTTGTGGATTGATACAGATGGAAGAATTATAGCACTGAATTATCAAAGTCCATTTGAAACAAATCAAAAAAACATCATTATTGTTAACGAAAAGAAAAATCTATTTTCCACTTTGAGACAATATAAATCGCCAGTTTATAAATTGACAACTAAAAGTTATTTGATTAGAATTGATGAACTGAGCAATGGAAAATACCGTTATGCTTCTTGGAAATCAGGCAAAAAAGAATCTACAAAACCCGATTTGATTTTGACTAATGGCGAAATCAGAATGGAAGGAAGCGGCGGTAATCATACCATCACTTTCAAAAAAGGCGAGTTCAGTTACATTATTTACAGAGGAATTATTGGCGAAAAAGATGCACCGGAAATCGATTTGACCGTTGAACAAAACAATAAAGTTATCCTACAACAAGACGGAAAATTAATACAATAAAAAAACGCTTCCAAAATTGGAAGCGTTTCTATTTTTAATCCTGATGAACTTCTGACAATATCGGTCCCGAAGAAACCAATTCCAGAGCTTCTTCATTATCTGTAAACTGCTCAAAATATTTGATATATCTCGCAGCCAAATCTTTAGCTTTAGCTTCCCAATCAGAGCTATTCTCATAAGTATCTCTCGGATCCAGGATATTTTCGGAAACATTCGGCAATGCAACAGGGAATTCCAGATTCATTACAGGAACTTTGTTGGTTTTGGCTTTATCAATACTTCCGTCAATGATCGCATCGATAATTGCTCTCGTGTCTTTGAGAGAAATTCTCTTTCCGGTTCCGTTCCAGCCTGTATTTACCAAATAAGCTTTTGCGCCGTGTTCTTTCATTTTTCCAATCAACGTTTTGGAATACATTGTTGGATGAAGTGTCAAAAATGCTTCTCCAAATGCGGGAGAAAAAGAAGGTGTCGGTTCTGTGATACCGCGTTCTGTTCCTGCTAATTTTGATGTATAGCCGCAAAGGAAATGATATTGCGCCTGTTGGTCTGTCAGGATAGAAACCGGGGGCAAAACCCCGAATGCGTCAGCCGACAAATAAATGATTTTACTCGCATGACCAGCTTTGGAAGGCAGAACAATTTTGCTGATATGATAAATTGGATAGGAAACTCTTGTATTTTCCGTAATCGAGCCGTCAGTGTAATCTACATTTCCTTCGTCATCCGTAACCACATTTTCCAATAATGCATCTCTTCTGATTGCACCATAGATATCTGGTTCTTTTTCTTTACTAAGGTCAATCACTTTGGCGTAGCAACCTCCTTCATAATTGAAAACACCATTATTATCCCAACCGTGCTCATCATCACCAATCAGATAACGTTTCGGGTCAGCAGAAAGTGTAGTTTTCCCCGTCCCGGAAAGTCCGAAGAAAACAGCAACATCGCCGTCCTCGCCTACATTGGCAGAACAATGCATAGAAGCCATTCCTTTCAGAGGAAGGTAATAATTCATTATCGCGAACATTCCTTTCTTCATTTCTCCGCCGTACCAAGTTCCACCGATAATCTGCATTTTCTTGGTCAAATCGAACATTACAAACACTTCAGAATTAAGTCCGTGTTGTTCCCAGTTCGGATTGACAGATTCGGAAGAATTGATTACCACAAAATCCGGTTCTCCATAATTCTGAAGGTCATAGTGAGAAGGACGAATGAACATATTCATCACAAAATGAGCCTGCCAAGCCACTTTTGTGACAAATCTCACTTTCAATCTTGTATCCTCATTAGAACCACAAAATGTATCGATAACGTAGATTCTGTCGCCAGAAAGGTCTTTGGTTACGATATCTTTTAACTCATCAAAAACTTCGACTGTAGTTGGGCGATTGATGTTTCCGTCCCACCAAATCGTATCCTGAGTGATATTGTCTTTTACAATATATCTGTCTTTTGGAGACCTCCCGGTAAAAATTCCCGTTTTTACAGCCACAGCTCCCGACTTTGTCAAAACGCCTTTAGCAAATCCGGAATTATTCGGATCCATTTCCGCCTGGAAAATTTCTTCGTAAGTTGGATTGTGGATAATTTCTTTCGGATTGAAAATACCTTGACGTTCAAGATAAGATTTTAACTTGTCCATTTTTAATTTTTTTTGAAGATTAAAGGTGTTGCGACAAATGTAAAAATATCGGCGAATTATCAAAGTTTTTATAAACTGACTTTCATCAGTTCAAATAAAATTTATAATTAATTAATAATCAATTAATTAAATCTGACCAAGAAAATATTCTGGAGAAACCTTGCTTTTTGAAATAGCTTTCATAATCTCCAAATTTGGACGCAAGAACGAAATCTCCGCCCCAAGCTCCCAAACTTTTGACAAAGCCCGGGCAATTTTGGAAATATTTTTCTTTTACAGTTGGGATTCCGAGAAAATCGGACAGTTTTTGCTCGTGAATGGTCATTAATTCTGAAAATTCTTCCAAATTCTGACTCTTTACAATCATTTTGGTTAATTCAGAATATTGATTGATTAATTCCGTTGAAGTTGGCTTAGACTTGTAAAGAGAAATTCCCTCTCTTGTATCTTGCTTTTGATTGAGATGAATGAAAATCAACTCATCTTTGAAATTTGGGTTGAAATTTATTTTATAATAAACTCTTTCAGGAAAACGACTGTATAGAACGGCAGATTTTTCTTTGGCAACAGCAACATCGTAACCACTTCCACCAAGAGTTATTTCATTAAGAATAAAAGCGTCAATATCCGCCCATTCTGCAAGATTGGCCATCAATGTAGAACTACTTCCTAATCCGAAGTCTGAAGGAAACTGAAGATTGGTTTTGATGTGATACGAAATGTCACTTTTTAGTTTGATTTCAGAAAGATTCTGAACATTTTTGAGTGTTTTAAGAATGAATTCAGCCGCTTTGGAATCATTGGTTTCAAGGATTTCCCAATTTTTATAATCGATGACAGCTTTGAGCCATAATTGATTCTGATGATAGGCTTCCCAAACAATTACTGACTTCTGGTTGTCATTCTCTGTATAAAAAAGCTCTTGTCCCAGCTTCGTTGGAATAGCTAGAACAAGAGCGCCATCAACAGCAACATATTCTGAGGTAAGCATTAACTTGCCTGGTGAAAATATCCTGCTCATTGTTGATTGTTTTATTTTTTAATAATCGTTTTTTTGAACGTTGAATCGCAGCAGCCCGACTTGAGCGGAAATCCTTTTTGCTTTTTTGCTAAGAAGTAAAAAGATTGGGAGCCCTTTGACTTCGCTCAGGATAAACTACAGGCGGATTAAGCTGCCCTAAAAATTCTATTCTTAGATTGCAGAAGCAACTGTTACTTCCGGATTGATTTTCTTAATCAAACCTTGAAGTGTCTTTCCGGGACCAACTTCTACGAAGTTACTTGCGCCATCTTTTATCATATTTTGCACACTTTGCGTCCATTTTACAGGACCTGTCAATTGGGCAATAAGGTTTTTCTTGATTTCTTCCGGGTCGGAAACAGCTGTTGTCGTGATGTTCTGATAAACCGGAATCGTTGCTTTTCTGAACTTTGTATTTTCAATCGCCTCAGCCAATCTCTCCTGAGCAGGCATCATCAAAGGTGAATGGAAAGCACCATTTACAGGCAACAGTAAAGCTCTTTTTGCACCAGCCGCTTTCAAAGCTTCGCAGGCTTTTTCCACAGATGCAGTTTCACCGGAAATTACCAATTGTCCGGGACAGTTGTAATTGGCAGGAACTACAATACCTTCGATTTCTGTACAGATTTCTTCAACTTTCGCATCTTCCAGACCAAGAATTGCAGCCATAGAACTAGGATTAATATCACAAGCCATTTGCATTGCCTGTGCTCTTTCGGAAACTAATTTCAGTCCGTCTTCGAAAGACAAAACACCGTTAGCAACCAAAGCAGAAAACTCGCCTAAAGAATGTCCGGCAACCATCTGAGCGCCTAAACCGTTCGCTACTTTTACAGCAGCAACCGAGTGCAGGAAAATAGCCGGTTGAGTTACGCTGGTTTTTTTAAGGTCATCGTCTGTCCCATTGAACATTACTGAGACAATATCAAAACCAAGAATATCATTGGCAGAATCCATCAGGTCTTTCACATCCTTTCGGGAATCGTAAAGTTCTTTTCCCATCCCGACAAACTGTGAACCCTGCCCAGGAAATACAAGTGCTTTCATATATTTATAAATGATAATTGATGAATTATAAATGATTGATTCATCAATGTTTAAAAATTTTTATTCTATTTTTCTGAACACAAAGTCCACAAAGATTTTTAACTACTAAATGTTTTAAGTTCACAAAGGTATTTCGACAAGCTGAGTATAAACTTAATAAGATTGGATGATGATCGTTCATCGCTTATCAATTATTATATCTTACTGCATCAATCTCACAACTCTGTAGCCGTTGTTGATGTAAGCGCCGTTTGGTTTTGCCTTTACAAACTCGAATTTTGTAGCTAGTTGTGTTTGAGATTTTCCGATTTGCTTGAAAATTTCTCCTTTTTTGTTTTCTCTGGTCAGCATATCGTTCATCACATCAAAACCGATTACTGCATATTTTGAAGGTGTTTTGCAGTATTTTGCTTTGTAAGCCGCCAAAATTTCTTTTTCGAAATCACCGTCATAATTGATTTTTCTGTCCATCAGATAAACCAGACTTGCTCTGGAAAGGTCATCCACATTTTTCTCAAAACTTGGACTGTAGAACATACTGAATGCTTTTACACCTTCTGTTTGTTTTCCAAGATTAATGATTTTGGAAGCAAAAGCCGCACCTGCAGACTCGTCATCGTCCGCCAGAATGGCAATCACAGGAACCGATTGTCCAGTCATCATATTATTTTCCAGCTGAATTTCTGATGAGGAATTAACAATAACTACATTCGGTTTTGACAATGATTTTTCCAACCCGGCTTTAATTGCATTAGCATTCGCTTTGGAATTGTCTGCAACGATATAGATTTTCTGGTCCTGATAAACCTGACCAACTTCTTTTACGATTCTGTCAGAATAAACCGAATTTTCAGTTTCGACGATAATCAGATTGCTGTAATCAAAAAGGTCTTCGGAGTTAGCAAATGGTGCAACCACAGGAATCTTTTTGTCATTAACAAACCTTAGAACTTCCAGAACACTTGATTTGAAAAAAGGCCCAACAATCAAATCTGTATTATCCGGATTGATTTGGGAAAGGCTATTTTTGAAAGTTGTTTCGTTTCCGGCATCTACCACTTTGATGTCCAGTTTTTGTCCGTTGGTTGCGTTTCTTTCCGCAGCTAATTTCGCACCCGTCAGGAAATCCATAGACATTGTTCTGTACTTCGCATCGTTGGCATCAAACCCAAAAGGCAACATCAACACAACACTCAAAACATCTCCACTTTTCTTGGAATACATCGGGTCTTGCTTCTTGATTTTCAAAGTCATTCCGGCTTTCAAACCATCAGAAAGATTTGGATTAAGGCTAATCAACTGGTCCAGCGTCACATTGAATCTGTTCATAATACTGAACATTGTATCGCCACTTTGAACTGTGTAAGTTACATAATCATCTTCTGAAGAAGCTGTGTTTGACGAGTTTTTCACAGATTCGGAAACCGTAGTCTGTCTTGTCGTTTCCGTCACCGGAGCCGAAGTTGTATTGCTTTGAGAATTATCTTCAACCTTGATAGAATTATTAGAAGAAGTTGCAATAGAATCAGAACCCGAAACTCTGATTGCTTCACCTGGCTTCAAACCAGAAGATTCCAATCCCGGATTCAATGCGAATAACTGCTTCTGAGTCAGGTTGAACTGTCTCGATATTTTATAATAATTGTCTTTTGCCTGAACAACATATAAACCTTTGTCAGAAGAAGTCGTTTCAGTTTTCGTTACCGTTTTTACTTCCGCAGGTTTTTCTGTATTTGTCTGAACAACTGCTGTTGCTGCAGGCGCAGAACCACCAAATTTCTGAATATTATCTAAAGGCAAAGTAATCTTATCCCCTATTTTCATATGAGAATCCAGTTCAGGATTCAGTTTTCTAAGATCAGCCTCAGAAATTTGATATTGTTTTGTAATGCCGTAAATGGTTTGCTTTGGCTGCAACGTAATGGTTCCTGTTTTTCCTGTTTTAGCTATAGAATTTGTAGAAGCAGGCGTGGATGCTACATTTTTTGTACCGCTACTACCTTTTGAAACGACAATAACATCGCCGATTTTCAGCCCATTATCTTTTGCGGAAGGATTCATCCGATACAATTCATCTACCGTCAAACCATATTGTTTGGAAATCCCGTAAGGCGTTTCCTTAGCTAAAACGGTGTGGGTTTTCTGCGCAGAAAGCCCTAAAAAGCTGATAAGTCCCGATAAAATGAAAATCTTTTTAATCATCCCTTTTTTTATATTGTTACAAAAATAATGCTTTCAATTTAAATGGGCGAAATAATCAATTCCGATTTTTGAACATCCATTTGTTGATAAGTTTCGGCAATCCATTCTTTTCCTAAATCTGCGTAGAACACGCTGAAATTGAGCACTCTTTCCTGCCAGGTTCCACCCGGATGGACTTTCAGAAACAAATTTTGCATCTGGTCCAATTTCTCCGATTGTTTTATCTTTTCGGCTTTCAGAAGACGTTTTTGCATTCTTTTGAATGATTTTAATTGCCTGTTTTCTTCTGCATTCACAAGATTAGCAAAGGTTTTATCTGTCTGTTCCGCTTTTGTTTTTATTTCCGAAAACGAATGAATCAAATCCTGTTCTTTCTGTTCAAGAAGTGACTTGATTTCGTTGTTGTCTAATATTTTTTTGTTGATGGCCTCCGCAAAGTTCCCGAAGAAATCTTCAATCTTCAATCCTGAATTTTCAATTTTTCTGAAGGTTTTTTCTTCCAGAAACAACATCGAGTTTCTCGGAATCAAAATAGGAAAAGGAAGATTGATGGATTCGAAATAATCTTTCAACTCTATCCAATACATAATCTCAGCGTTTCCGCCAACATAAGCCAGATTTGGCATAATCGTTTCCTGGTAAGCCGGACGAAGAACTGCGTTGGGACTGAATTTTTCGGGATGATTTTCCAGTTCGTTGAGAATCTCTTCTTCTGAAAATTTCAAATCCGTATCAAGAATGAAATAATCATCGTTGATTTTCTCAATCCGGTTTCTGGTTTCTGTCAGGTAAAAGAGATTGATTTCTCTTGGATTGACCTGAACTTTGTGATATTCTTTCTCGAGGAATTCTCTTTGATTTTTAGTTGTTTCGAAAAGCTGATTGGATAATAATTCTTTTCGGAAGATATTTTTAACCTGACTTTTCAGCTCTTTTTCGTTTCCGTCAATCGTCAGTAACCCATAATCTGCAAATAATTGATTGACCAGATATCTGATGGCTTGCGTGTGGGTTTTCCCTTGTTGATAGGCTTTTTTAATCCAAAGAATCAATTCGGTTCCATAAACATTATCTTTGAATTCTTTCTCAAATTCCTGAACAAAAAAGTTCTCATCGATTGTAATCCTACCAACATCGCCACCAGCATTACCTTTGATTTCGTAGTAATGGTCACGTGTTTTGAAGTGGTTGATTTCTTCAAAATCGTGGTCTTCTGTCGCCATCCAAAAAACAGGAACAAAATCATACTCCGGAAAATTGGATTTCAGAAATTCTGCAGTTTTGATGGTCTGCAAAATCTTATAAACAAAGAAAACCGGACCTGTAAACAGATTGAGCTGATGACCTGTTGTAATGGTGAACGTATTGTTATCTTTCAAAGAAAACAGATGTTCCAATTGTTTAGGTGATAATTGCTCTTCCTGATTCTGAGAAAAGACTGCATTGTAAAGCAATTCTCTTTTGTCATCAGAATACGAATTTTGTTTCTCAGAAATTTGATTTTTGAAGTTGTCTAAATCGAATGTTTTATTCTGAAATCCGTCCAGTTTTTTTCCTAAGAAATCTTTTACAAGCTGTGGAATACTGTGTATGTGTTCGAAACCGATGGTCATTTGGTTGTCAGTTGTTGGTTGATCGTTGCTGGCTTGCAGCCCGACTTGAGCGGAAATCCTTTTTGCTTTTTTGCTAAAAAGTAAAAAGATTGGGAGCGGAAGGCGGAAATAGCTGCCATAATTATTCTAACAAAATTAATGGAAAAGATACCAAACCACACCTAAATTAAGACGAAAATCGTAAATCGGGTAATCTGGAGCCGTGAAAGATTTATTCTGCATAAAAGTCTGGTTGATGTGCTGTCCTTCCACATAGAAAAACATTCTCTTTACTTTCATATTAATGTAAACATCAGCAATCGGCTGACCTCCAATAGAATAAGAATTAGCCCCCGGCAGAATATACTCGTTAAGAATTGGCGAAAATTCCCGTGACGCAAATTTGGTAAAGTAGTACAATTTCACTCCAGCCTGGATTTCTGCTGCTTTTTTGAATGCAGGGGTCTGATAATAAATATTTAATCTTCCGATAAAATCGGGCATTGGCAAAAGATTATCGTTGGTCAAAGCTTTTTGAAACAGTACTCTTCCGTTCAAGTGAAATCTCTTATAATTGGCTGTTGCATCTCCTCCAATCTGAGAAATATTAAGTGAAGACGAACTTTGTTGTGGTTTTGCCGAATTATCAAAATAGGTATAATTGTCAATTCTGTAATAATCTACAAAAAGCTGCGTGTTGAACCATTTTGCTAATCTCAGAGTTCCGCCGATTTGAGTAACAGCTTCGTTGTTAGGGTTTTGCAGATAATAGTTGTAGTTGAGATAATGTGAAGAATTGACCAAATAATTAAAACTCGGATAAGCGGACTGGAAGTTAATTCTGCCTTCTATCAAATAGTCTTTAATCGGTTCAAAAACCAGTTCGTTGGTGGTTTTGATGTAATTTTCGAACCCTGAACCTTTGGAAATTTCTAAGAAAGACTTCAGTTGAATCTTATCTAGCAATTTGATTTGTAAATTCCCCACTGCTCCAAATCTCTGTTCTTTGAAATAACCCGGAATTTGTAACAATGGAAAAGCATTTTTGTTCCCGAATGTGATGTACTGATGTCGGAATCCTGCATCCAACTTGAATTTCTCATTATCCCAAACCAAGCTGAAAGTGTTGCTAAGATTGTTGGAGAACTTTTTATTAGTTAATGGAAATCCTGAAATATCTATTCCACCAAAAAAATCTACATCCGAAGCCGTTTCTGAGAAATAATATTTATTACCCTGATGATAAATCGTATGTCTTAGCTTGAATGGATATTTTGTTGGATCAAAAGGTGCGAACTCCTGACTGAAATAATATCTTCTGTAAGAATATCGGGATTCGGCGCCCGATAAATTGGTTTCGAGGTTCTGACGGTTATTAAATCTGGAATCCCCACTTAAAAACACGTTCAAATCTGCAACTCCCCCATTTTCCTGATTGTTCACATTCTGATGGATGTAATGGGCATAGGCTTCATATTTGTTATTCTTAGAAATATAATGCCCACTAAAAATGGTATTATTACTCGAAGCCAAACTATTCCGGTAAAGTCCCTGAGACCTTAATCCCATATACTCTATGGCAAAATTGAAATTCTTTCCTATATTCTGAGTATAAGTTGTATGCAACTGTCCTCCGTTTTTCATTGCGTTGTTATAGAAAAATGTGGTTGTCGGTGTTTTTACGTCATAATAGTTGATATCATTTTCCCCTAAAAGATAAAACGATTTGTTTTCAGGAAGGAGTGTCAGATTCTGTTCCGAGTTTTTTTCATAGGCTAAATTCTGAAATCCCGAACCGATATTGGCATACTGAATTTTTCCGAAATTATCCTTTTTGTTATACTGGGTTACAACATAAGATTTCTGAATCGCAAAAGTGGTGTCAAAAATTTTCTTTTCTGAAAATCTTTTCTTGACCTGATAATCGTATATGGTCGGCTTGTATATCTCTAATGAATCTTTCTCCCCAGAGTCTATTTTCAATGTATCTGAAGGCAGCTTATTAGAGTCGGTTTTGTTGACTTGTTGTGCATTAATCAAAACACAAAAAACAAGGAACAGTATTGATAAATATTTCATCAAGAAAATTTGAGTACAAAAGTAGTAGTTATTTTTTTATTGCAATCAAGATTTTAACAACTGCACTTTTGCAATATTAAAAGAAAAAGCAAACATTAGTTCATCAAAATAAATATATTTGTATTTAACAATCAAAAATCATTAAAATGAAAAAAATAATAGTATTTGTGGCTATAATAAGTAATCTTAAAGTATATTCCCAGTCACAGCCAGCAATTATGAGAATGTTAGATTCTGATCCTAGAATATCCACAGCATTAAGAAATAATAATGTATATGACCCTAACAAAAGCAATAATACTATTACCGGTAATCCTTATAGTACTACTGAATTTTTAGCTGGAAACATCAAAAGCTTAAATACGAATATTACGTTTAAATATAATGCTTATAAAGATGTAATTGAATTTAAGGATGGTAACAACATTTATGAATTACCCAAAGATGTCATCTATTCCCCTATAGTTTTAAATGACAACACAAAATTTATTTTAGAAAATAACAACGATGGAAATTTTAGTTACTATTTAGAATTATATAATAATAATAATGTCGCACTTTTAAAGAAGTATAAAGTAAATTTAATATCTGCGAAGCCAACAGATGGATATAGAGAAGCTACAGCTCCAAAATTCTCATCTCTTAAATTTGATTATTATTTGAAGATAAATAATAAAATATCTGAATTTCCAAAAAACAAAAAAGATTTACTCTCAAATAACTATCCAAACAATAGTTCATTAGAACAATTTGTGAAAAAAAACAACTCTTATATTAAAGACGAAGATGCATTAAAAGAAATAGTAAAAATAATTTCTGAATAAATATAAGTAACAAAAAAAATCCGAAGGATATCTTCGGATTTTTTTACTATTCTAAAACTGCTATGGCGTAGTTTTATAACCTGGGTTTTGTTGTATTAATTGATTAGCTTGTAATTCTGTTCTTGGAATTGGTAAAGTAAATCTATAATCATCTGTTGGTATTGAGGTAGGAGCATCTTTAGTAAAATCATCAACAATGCTTCTATCTATTGCCATTCCTGTTGTTAGACCTAATCTTTTTAAATCCACATATCTATGTCCTTCAAAGCAAAGTTCTGCTCTTCTTTCTAATAATATATCAATCAGAGCATCTTTTGCAGATGCATAAACCGGTAAAGTTGTTATCCCTTTATAGCTTCTTGCATCTCTTACTGACTTTATATATCCTGCGGCAACTGGAAGATTATTTTCGGCTACAGCACATTCAGCAAGAATAAAGTACATCTCGGATAATCTAAAAACTTTCACATCATTTCTAAGTATAAATCCAGTTTTCCCCGGGTATTTATCAATCACCAAAGCATCATCTCTTCTATAATCTGTTATAGTCAAATAATTCGCATTAATTCTTGAAGTTGGATCAATATAGGCATACTTTCTTATATCCCCAAATTTATTGTCTAAAATATTGAATAAATTTCTACCCATATCATAATTGGAACCACTAACAGTCGATGAATTAGTAGCGAATAGCGCAGCTATATTTTCCCATGTCCCTACTGTAGGCCTACTTAAAGAAAATATTACTTCTCCCCTATCTGTATCTTGTAACATCCTTGTATAAGGATTTGTAGTACTATATGAGTTTATGCTTCTATGCCAATTATTACCATAAGTACTCTCTGGCTGTGTAGCTGTTGGTGTAGGTACTGGAGTAGCAAGCGTTAATTTCAAACCAGATTCTGAAATAACTTTTTGGGCATATTGTTTTGCCAAATCATATTTTTTTGTATAAAGATAATATCTCGCTTTTGTTGCATAGACCATTGATTTGGTAACAAAATAGCGAGAGTTATATCTGTCACCATTTGTTAGAAGATTATTTTCAGCAAAATTAAGATCAGATTCGATTACATTATAAATCTCCAAATTATTACTTCTTGTTAATTGTTCTGAAAAATCAGGAATATGATCTAGTAATATAACTCCTAAGGCATTTGGATTAGAAATATCTGTAGAATAATAAGATAATAATTGTAAATAAGCAAAAGCTCTAAGAGCTCTACCTTCTGCTAAATATGAATTATATGCTGGTAACTCTGCTGACGAAGGAGTTATCTTTTTAGCACCTTCTAAAAGTCTCACAACTCTATTTATAATATAATAATTGTTTCCCCAAATACCAGAAGCTTCCGGCGTTGTAGTATCTAAATAAAACTGATGAATCCCTGTTCCAAAAGAAGAGTTAGATGGTCCAATTCCCACTTCATCCGTAAACAATGAAGTAAAACTAATTTGATCGGTGATAGATAGACCATTATAAATATCTCCATCTAATACTCTTTGTAAATCAGAAGTTGTTTTATATACATTTTCATTTGATAATTCCCCTTCTTGAATAATATCCAATGCATCACTACATGATGTAATAGAATTTATTGTTAATGAGAATAAAAATAATTTTATAAAATATTTTTTCATTTTTTTTTTTTTAAAATTCAAAGCTTGTTCCAACTGAAATAGTTCTTGGATTAGGATAACTTCCAAGAGGAAAAGTTCCTAAACCTTCTGGATCATATCCATTATATTCTTTCCTCCATAGATACAAGTTCTCACCTTGTACGAAAATTTTAAGATTTTTAACAAATGCTTTATCTGAAAATCTCTTGGGTAAAGAATAGCCTAATGTTAATGATTTAAATCTTATAAAAGATGCATCTCTCAAAAATCTATCAGATGTCGAACTATTATCTGATCCTTTTAGAACATCCCAACTTGGTATATCTGTGTATTTATTCTCTGGTGTCCAAGCATTTAGTAAGTGGCTAGAAACATTAAATCCATCCATCGCATAACCTTGTCCTAAATATGCCCAATATTCCTGATTATCTGTTCTATAATAATCGGCTTGAAATGAGAATAATGTATCCAAGAAGAAACCTTTATAATCTACATTGAAACCAAAACCACCGATATAGGCTGGAAAATAATTTTTTCCAGTTGCTCTCCTATCAGCTTCTGTAGGATTGTTAGTGGTAATATTTCCATTAATATCCATATATCGCATTTTCCCAGTTTCAGGATCTATTCCCATATAAGGGACAACATTCCATTGATAAACAGTACCTCCTACCTGATTAATTAGTGAACCCGTTAACAAAGGAATTTGAAGATCTGTAATAGTATTTTTATTATATGATCCATTTGCAAAAACAGATAAGTTAAAATTTTCTTTATTAAAAACTTTATACCTTAATAATAGTTCTATACCCCTATTTCTTATTCCTCCTAAATTACCATTATATTCATACAAACCATTTACAGCAGAAACTTGTATATCTGTAAATAATTTTGATGTTTGTTTATTATAAATATCAATATTACCTTCTAACCTCCCTTTTAATGTTCTAAAATCGATTCCAATATTTGCTTGTGCAATTTCTTCCCATTGTAATTCCGAATTACCAAGTTGTGAAAGATAGAAACCTGAAGCTCCATTATTATAAACTGGATTAGTAGTACTATTTACAGACATTACATCTCTAATAAGATTTGGAGCAACTAATAATGCATTAGCCCCATATGTGGGTGCTACAACATTCTGATTCCCTTGTGTTCCGTAAGATGCTCTTAATTTAAGCATTTGAAATGGTGAGTTTCGCATGAAATTCTCTTGATCAATATTCCATCTAGCTCCTACAGACCAAAATGTACCCCATCTATAGTCTGAAGAAAATCTATATGTGCCATCTCTTCTTATAACACCACTTAAACCGTACTTACCGGCATAATCATAATCCAATGTTGCAAAATACGCTAATGATCCAGCATTTACTTTTTGTGCACTTACTGTGTTTTGATATCTTATAGTTGTACCATCTATCATTGTTGCGACATATCCTTTACCTGTACCCCTGCTCCATACACGCGGATCTAGACCGTCATGATTCTGAGAATTATACAAATAATGAACTTTAGTGTATTCTAGATATCCTCCAAGATCTAAAGAATGATTATCCCCGAATTCAATAGAATAATTTGTGCTTGTAACAGAATTAAAATTAAGCTCTCTACTATTATATAATTGTTCATTACCGCCAAAAGGCATATTACCATTAGAGAGCTTATTATTATAAGCCACAATTAAAGCTAAAAATCCATTAGGATCTCTTCCAGCATTTCCATTGGTAATTTTATAGTCTAATCCTGATCTGTTTGTCACACTCCACTTATCCGTCAGTTTATAAGAAACTGTTGTTCCTGTGAAAATATTAGTGTCTTGAATCTGATGAAAAACACTCCTGTTTTTAAGAATATCTTGAAGGACATATACAAAATCACCTCTATTATAATTTGGATTAATTGTTTGATTTTGAGTTAGAATATTAAATAGTTCTTGTCCAGTATTGGCTATACTAGATGGAGTTGAAGGATTACCCATAAGGCCACCTAGTAGAGGATTTTGTAAAATAAAATTACTAATATCCTGAGTTTCTTCATTTAATTGATTACGTTTAGAATATGCCAAACCTAATTGTACACTATAATTAAATTTATTATTACTAGATTTACCCGTAATATTATTTCTGAAGGTCATTCTTTGAAAATTTGTAGACGGAACCATACCTCCTTGATTTAAATAACCCAAAGAAGAATATACACTTACATTCTCTCCTCCAAAAGTTGCATTCAGATTATGCTGTTGAACCAAATCAGGTCTAAAAAACTCTTTGTTCCAATTAGTATTAATCGGATAATTAGCTATTTCATCATCAGTCATAGCTACAGCTTCGGTAACTCCTAATTTTTTTTGAATAGTTAAAAACTCTTTTGCATTAGCTAAATGATATCTATTCGAAGGAAGTACGCTTATTCCAGTTGTAGCATTATAACTAAATGAAAGTGGCGAGTTAAATTTACCCCCTTTTGTTTTAACAATTATAACCCCATTAGCACCCCTATTTCCATAAATTGATGTTGCAGCAGCATCTCTAAGTATACTAACTGTATCAATATCTTCAGGATTTAAATTTCTAAATTGGTTTGCATTTGTAGGCACTCCATCAATAACGATAAGTGGATCTGTACTTGCATTAAGCGAGGATACTCCTCTGATGACAACATCTATTTTAGCAGAACCTGGAGATCCTGAACTGGAAGCAATTGTTACCCCTGGTGCTGAACCTTGTATAGAATTTAAAAAAGATGCATTTGGTCTATTTTCCAACACTTCAGAAGAAATTGTTGTATTAGCTGTAACATCTTTAGGTTTAGTAGTAACTTTACTATACCCAAGCACCACCACTTCTTCTATATCCGTTTTAGTCGAAGCAGTATCATTTTTTGTTTTTTGAGCTATTAGATCATGTCCAGTAAAGAACATAACACCAATTGTCAACAATCGTAATTTTACATTCATATTAACACTATTTTATTTTAGGCAACAAATATGTTAAAAATTACTAATATTTGCAAATTTTTATTTTAAATATTGAAAAAAATATATTTTTTTAATAAAGTAAGCGTTCGTTTTAGTGTTAATAAAAAAAAACACCTTCAATATTGAAGGTGTTTTTTTTATATTATTTTTAAATTATTTTTAAATTATTTTTAAATTATTTTTTAATTATTTTTTTAGTCTCAGATTTTTGTCCATCAGTAATAGTAACCACATATGTTCCTTTTACAAAATTAGATAAATCATATGAATCTTGAGATTTAAAAGACTTTATTAATTTTCCAGAAGCATCGGATATGTTAACATTTATTTTTGATGCATCATATCCTTTAGCGTCAATTTTAAGATAATTAACTACTGGATTAGGATAAAGTGTCACTAAATTTTTGACATTAGATAAATTATCTACACCTAAAGACTGTGAAGATTTAAAAATGCCTGTCCCTTGAGCAGCATTAGAGAATCCACCAGAAAAACAAGTAACATCATCAAAGCATTTAACCCCTACATGCTGTACTCCTGTATCTATCTGAGTCCATGTTGTCCCATTATCTAAACTTTTCCAAGATCCAGCGGTAGTAGAGTTTGCTGTTGTTGCAATAAGTATATTAGTATTTGGAATATAACTAATCGCAGTAATATTACTAGCAGCAGTAATTCCAGAATATGTAACCTGAGACCAATTTGTCCCATCGGTTGTTCTGTATAATGCTAAAGCTGTAGGTGTTGTTCCACTAAATGTTTTTCTAAAAACAAGCCCTTTAGTGGGAGAACTAAAAGTCATCAATCCATTATTTGCTGCAGAACCAAAATCAGTTACAAATCCTGCTGGCAAAGCAACACTCCAAGTAAGCCCCTTATCTGTTGATTTAAGAATTCTACCTTTATTAGTATAGAAAAAAACGGTATCACCTACATAAGTATAACCTCCAGTATAGCCATACTCCGAAGATAGTGGAGCCGGTATGTTAGAGGAAGGCACTCTTGTCCAGTTTGATCCACCATCAGATGTAGTGAATATCTCAAAATAACCCGAAGAAGGATCACTCATAAAGACCCCATTGTTAGCATCAAAAAAATGAGTCCAATTATTCCAAGATTCTGCAGATGTAGCAGCAACCTGAAAATCCCAAGATTCACCACCATCGGTAGTTTTATAAACTCCTCCAGTTCCATCAGCCTCCCTAGATGTCATAACCCAAGCAGTATTAGAATCAACCCCTACAATGTTTTGAATAACTAAGCTTGGATCTCCCAATTCAATTAATCCAGGAGTCCATAATGCCCCGCCATTACTTGTTTTTGTAAACTCCTGAAGATCAGCAATCTGCCCTGTACCATCATATGCAAAAGCCCAAACAGTATTCCTATCTTTAATATGAATCCCTGAAATCCCTCTACTATCTTCAGTAAAACCAGTATATTGAGGAGACCAATATTGTGCCGCAACACTGCTTGCTAACATTAAAGTAGCGCATGAAAGTAAAATTTTTTTCATAATATTTCTTTTTATGTAATTACTATTAGACAAAGATGTTAAAAAAAATTAATATTACAAAAAATTTAAACATCAAGGTGTTAACATTAAGACCATTATTTTAGAAAAAAAACAATGTTTGTCAATAAAATTTTGCGATTTTAAAAATATAAAATTAAAATTTTATATTTTTAACAGTAATAGCACATGTCATGACTCACCATAATCACAACAGTTAAATATCTATTTGGAATTATTATAAATAGTAAAAACCAACAAGTTGGTTTCTACTATTTTGTCTTATTTCAACTTTTTCTTAACAGCTACTTCTTCGTAGACTTCAAGAATATCGCCGACTTCTATGTCGTTATAGCCTTTGATATTAAGACCACATTCATAACCTTTGGTTACTTCTTTAACATCGTCTTTGAAACGCTTCAAACTTTCCAGTTCACCATCGAATTTCACAATGCCATCTCTTAAAAGTCTAATCTTAGAATTTCTGGTTACTTTTCCTGTAAGAACCATACAACCAGCAATTGATCCAACCTTAGAAATCTTGAACACCTCTCTGATCTCAACATTACCAATAACTTGTTCTTGTATCTCCGGAGAAAGTAATCCTTCCATCGCTTCCTTAACCTCATCAATTGCTTTATAGATAATAGAGTAAGTTCTGATTTCAACTTCTTCTTTATCAGCAATATCTTTTGCATTAACACTAGCTCTTACATTAAATCCGATAACAATCGCATCCGATGCTGCAGCTAATAGAATATCACTTTCTGTAATCTGTCCAACACCTTTGTGAAGGATGTTAACCTGAATTTCCTCAGTTGACAATCTCTGTAACTGATCAGACAATGCCTCTACAGATCCGTCCACGTCACCTTTAAGAATAATATTCAATTCTTTGAAATCTCCTAAAGCGATACGACGTCCAATCTCATCCAACGTAAGATGTTTCTTAGTTCTGATAGATTGTTCACGTTGAAGTTGTTCTCTCTTATTAGCAATAGTCTTCGCTTCTCTTTCGTCAGCAAAAACCCTGAATTTATCACCCGCAGTTGGCGCTCCGTCCAAACCAAGAATGGTAACAGGAATTGATGGTCCTGCTTTTTCCATTGGTTTACCTCTTTCGTCCAACATAGCTTTCACTTTACCGTGATTTTTCCCAGCAAGTACATAATCACCAACAGTTAAAGTTCCATTTTGAACTAACATTGTAGCAACATATCCACGACCTTTATCCAAAGCTGCTTCAATGACTACTCCACTTGCTTGTTTGTTTGGATTGGATTTCAATTCCAAAAGTTCAGCTTGTAAAAGAACCTTTTCTAATAACAACTCAACATTGTTACCAAATTTAGCTGAAATTTCTTGCGCTTGAACATTTCCACCCCATTCTTCAACCAATACATTCATAGCAGAAAGCTGCTCTCTGATTTTATCAGGATTAGCATTTGGCTTATCCACTTTGTTGATGGCGATAATCATAGGAACGCCAGCAGCCTGTGCGTGCGCAATAGCTTCCTTGGTTTGTGGCATTACGTCATCATCGGCAGCCACTACAATAATCGCAATATCGGTAACTTGCGCACCTCTCGCTCTCATCGCTGTAAAGGCTTCGTGACCTGGTGTATCTAAGAATGTAATTCTTTGTCCATTTTCCAGCTTCACATTATATGCACCAATGTGCTGAGTAATTCCTCCGGATTCACCGGCAATAACATTTGTTTTTCTAACATAATCCAGCAATGATGTTTTACCGTGGTCAACGTGTCCCATCACTGTTACGATAGGTGCTCTTGGCAACAAATCTTCTTCTGCATCCGGTTCTTCTTCGGCTGCAGCCTCTTCGATGTCAGCATCCGAGAATTCGATTTTATAACCAAATTCGTCAGCTACCAATGTTAAGGTATCAGCTTCCAAACGCTGGTTCATTGTTACCATCACGCCTAATGAGAAACAAGCAGAAATAACTTCTGTTGCACTTACATTCATTAATGAAGCCAATTCACTTACTGTAATGAATTCTGTAACTTTTAAAGTTCTGTCTTGTGCGTCGATCTCTTGTTGAAGCTCGTCTTGCTCTCTTCTCCAGGTTCTCTTTTCTTTTCTATGTTTGGAACCTTTAGACTTACCTCCTTTGTTAGTCAGTTTTTCTAAAGTTTCTTTAATTTGATTTTTAACCTGCTCATCCGTAAGTTCAACCGGCATTACACGAGCTTGGCCTCTGTTGTTTCCACCACGGTTGTTGTTATTGCCTCGGTTGTTATTATTTCCGCCACGGTTTCCGCCTTGGTTATTGCTACCTTGGACCTGCGGACGGTTTTGACCGCCTTGGCCTGGTCTGTTTCCTCCTCCTTGCTGATTGTTACCTTGACCCGCATTATTCTGTCCTGGAACATCCTTAGTAATACGCTTTCTTTTCTTTTTGGCCGCGTTATTATTAGAATTACCAGAAGGTTTTGGTTTGTTAAACTGAGAAAGATCTACAGTTTGTTTCAAAATTTTTGGTCCGTCTAATTTTTGATAAACCGTTTCAATTTTTTGAGGTTCATCTGATTCTGGAGCAGAAGTTGCAACAGGTTCAGGTGCTTTTTCAACTTTCGCTTCAGGTTTTTTTTCTTCCTGAACGGCTGGAGCTGGCGTTTCTTTAACTTCTTCTTTTTCTTTAGAAGCTTTTGGTTTGTTGCTTTCAAGTTTTGATAAATCAATTTTATCCAAAACTTTGAACTCTTGCTTCTCCTCCTTCTTTATAATTTCCGGCTTTTCCTCATGAACCTTTTCCTGTACTGGTTCTACTGGAGCTACCTCTTCAGACGGTTTTGCAGGATTAAGATCTATTTTTCCTAGAACCTTGGTTTCAGGTTTTAGATTTGCTTTGGCTCTTATTACCTCAGGAGCTTTTTCTTCAATTGCTAATTTTTCATCAGGAACTTTAGAAATCACTACCTCATGAGAAGCTTTTCTTTGTTCTCCATCTTTTCGGAACTCAGCTTCCAATGCAGAAAATGCCTGGTCTTCTAATAGAGCGTTAGGATTACTGTCCACAGCTATGCCTTTGCTCTGGAGATATTCCACAGCTCTGGGTATAGATATGTTAAGTTCTTTAACGGCTTTATTTAATCTTATTTTTGGCATAAATATTAATTTGCTTTTGGCTTTTAGCGTTTTAAGCTTTTAAGCTTCTATTTTTCTTTTTATTAAGTTATTTGATTCTCAGAATTAATTCTGAAATAAATTTCAATCTTATTCTAATTCTTCTCTTAGAATATTTTTCACTTCTTCAATTGTTTCCTCTTCCAGGTCAACAATATTCAGCAACGCTTCTGTATCTTTATCAAGAACACTTCTTGCCGTATTCAATCCGACTTTTTTGAACTCATCGATAATCCAAGATTCGATCTCGTCATTGAATTCTACCAATTCAACATCATCATCTTCCGAAGTTTCTCTGTAAACATCGATCTCATATCCTGACAACCATGATGCCAATTTGATATTCTGACCTTGTTTACCTATCACTTTAGAAATCTCGTCAACCGGTGTATAAACCAAAGCATAATTAGTTTCCGGATTAACCTCAATCTTGTTAATTGTAATGTTTCCTAAAGCTCTTTTCACAAGAATCTCAGGATTCTTAGACCATTGGATCACATCGATATTTTCGTTTCTTAATTCTCTTACAACCCCGTGGATTCTTGAACCTTTCACACCCACACAAGCTCCAACCGGATCAATTCTGTCATCATAAGCATCTACGGCAATCTTCGCTTTTTCACCTGGGATTCTAACTACTTTTTTCAAGATAATTGTTCCATCCTGGATTTCTGGAATCTCAAGTTCCAATAATTCTTCAAGGAATTTAGGCGCTGTTCTGGAAACCATAATCTGAGGTTTTGATCCTCTGAAATCCACACTTTCCACAATCGCTCTTACATTATCACCTTTTTTGAAAAAATCAGAAGGGATTTGATTTTCTTTTGGAAGAATGAATTCATTCCCTTCATCATCCAACAAAATCACATGCTTGTGACGGATATGGTGAACCTCTCCAACTACCAATTCTCCAATCTTGTCACGGAACTGATCATATAAAGCAGCATTAAAATGCTCCTGGATTTTTGTAGCCAAGATCTGTTTAAGTGTTAAGATATTTCTTCTTCCTAATTTGGATACAGGAATCTCTTGCGTATATTCTTCACCTACTTCAAAAGTCGGGTCAATTTTTCTAACTTCAGAAATCTCGATTTCCAGGTCATCATCCTCAGACATCTCATCTTCAACAATCACTTTGTTCAAAAAGATCTGAAAATCTCCTTTATCAGGATTCACAATCACATCAAAATGGTCATCAGAATCATATCTTTTTCTAAGAAGAGTCTTAAGAGAATCTTCGATAATAGCCATTAAATCTATTTTGCTGATATTTTTTATTTCTTTAAAATCACCAAAGGCTTCTATTAAAGCTAAATTATCCATATTTATATTTATAAATGATAATTGATGATTGATAATTGATCGTATAACAAGTCAATATCTTTCATCATATTGTTAAAATTTTATTACTACTAATGCTTTTTTGATTTCGGAATAAGGAATCTCTTTATCTTCAACCACATCTTCTTTTCCTTTTCCAATTAATTTAGGTCTTCTGTATTCTAGTCGGATTACAATTTTTTCTTCATCCACATTCACCAATTCTCCTTCAACTTTGGAATCATCACTTAACAATATATCAATTGATCTTCCAATATTCTTTCTGAATTGTCTTGGAAATTCCAATGGCTCACTCAATCCAGCAGACATTACCTGCAAACTAAAATCGTGCTCTTCACGATCCATATTAAATTCAATTGCCCTGCTTGCATCCAAACAATCCTGAAGCGTAACACCATTGTCACCATCCAAAATCACTGTAATATCCGAAGATGCAGAAATTTTAAGATCTACTAAAAAAAGATCCGGTCTTGTTAAAAGAAACTCGTTGAGTAAACGATGTATTTCCGTTTTAAAATCCATAATTATCACCAGCTAATTATATCTACGAAAAAAGGCATTCTTGCGAAAGCCTTCCCATTTTTCCCGTAAATCTTTTGCAAAGATAATTATTTTTTCTTTAATATACAAGAAACCAATTATTTCAATTATACATACTGCAAGTAATTTTTTCTTATTTTTGCCAGAATTTTAAAACTTATTCTTTGTGAATATTACAATTGTTGGAACCGGATATGTTGGGCTGTCTAATGCTGTTTTGCTAGCACAACATCATAATGTGATTGCCCTGGACATTATTCCGGAAAAAGTTGAAATGCTCAATAATAAGCAATCTCCAATTGATGACCCCGAAATTACGGAATTTCTAAAAACCAAAAATCTGAATCTAAAGGCAAGTCTTGATAAAGACGAGGCCTATAAAAGTGCGGACTTTATTATAGTAGCCACCCCAACAGATTACGATCCTTCTACCAATTACTTCGACACCAGTAGTGTTGAAAATGTGATAAAAGAGGTTAAAACCAATAACCCAAAAGCAGTTGTCATTGTAAAATCTACTGTACCTGTTGGCTTTACAGAAAATCTGAAAAAAGATTTAGAGTTTGACAATATTATATTTTCTCCGGAATTTTTGAGGGAAGGAAAAGCACTTTACGATAATCTCTACCCATCGAGAATTATTATTGGTGAACAAAGTGAGCGGGCAGCGGTTTTTGCGGATCTTTTGAAAGAAGGCGCTATAAAAAAAGATATCCCCACTCTTTTTACCAATGCAACAGAAGCAGAAGCTATCAAATTATTCTCGAATACCTATTTGGCAATGCGTGTAGCTTACTTCAATGAGCTGGACAGTTATTCCCAAATCCATAGATTGGACAGCCGTCAGATTATAGAAGGTGTAGGACTGGATCCAAGAATCGGTTCTCATTATAATAATCCATCTTTTGGTTATGGCGGTTATTGTCTTCCAAAAGACACTAAGCAATTACTTGCTAATTATAATTCGGTTCCCAATAATCTTATCCAGGCTATTGTAGATGCTAATCGCACAAGAAAAGATTTTATTGCGGACTCTATTTTGGAAAAAAAACCAAAGAAAGTCGGTGTTTATCGATTAATAATGAAATCCGGATCAGACAATTTCCGGGCATCCGCAATACAAGGTATTATGAAAAGAATCAAAGCAAAAGGCGTGGAAGTAGTTGTTTATGAACCTGTTCTGAAAGAAGAAACTTTTTTCGGTTCGAAGGTTACTCGGGATTTAGATGCTTTTAAACTAGAATGTGACATTATCATATCCAACCGAAATACACCAGAATTGGAGGATGTAAAAGAAAAAGTATACACTAGAGATTTATTCGGAAACGATTAAAATTAAAAGTTATTTTTATAAAAACATTTATGAAGAATATTATCATAACAGGAGGAGCCGGTTTTATCGGGTCACACGTTGTAAGAGAGTTTGTAAAAAACAATCCTGAAACAACGATCATCAATCTTGACGCTCTTACCTACGCAGGAAATCTTGAAAACCTTAAGGACATTGAAAATGAGCCTAATTATGTTTTCGAAAAAGCCGACATCACCAAACCTGAAGAATTAAGAAAAGTTTTTGAAAAATATAACCCGGATGCGGTTGTGCATTTAGCCGCAGAAAGTCATGTGGACAGAAGCATTACCGATCCGATGGCATTTATCAACACAAATGTAAACGGAACCGCGAATCTTTTGAATCTTTGTAAAGAATTCTGGACATTAAATCCTGATCATACCCACGGAAGATTTCCGGACGAAAAAAGAACAAATCTTTTCTATCACGTTTCTACAGATGAAGTTTACGGAAGCTTAGGAGAGACAGGATTCTTTTTAGAAACAACAGCTTATGATCCGCAATCGCCATATTCAGCTTCGAAAGCAGCTTCCGATCATTTGGTAAGAGCTTATGGAAATACGTACGGAATGCCGTTTATTATTTCAAATTGCTCTAACAATTACGGTCCGAATCATTTCCCTGAAAAACTGATTCCTCTTTGCATTTCAAATATCATCAATGAAAGACCTCTGCCTATTTATGGTGACGGAAAATATACAAGAGACTGGTTATTCGTAATCGACCACGCAAAAGGAATCCACCAAATTTTCAATGAAGCTAAAACCGGCGAAACCTATAATATCGGAGGCTTCAACGAATGGCAGAATATTGATCTTGTAAAAGAACTGATCAAACAAATGGATGCAAAATTAGGAAGACCGGAAGGCTATTCTGAAAAGCTGATCACCTTTGTAAAAGACAGACCGGGTCACGACAAACGTTACGCAATCGATGCTACAAAACTTAATTCTGATCTTGGATGGAAACCGTCTGTAACGTTCGAAGAAGGTTTGGCAAAAACCATCGACTGGTATCTTGAAAATAAAGAATGGCTGGAGAATGTAACAAGCGGAGATTACCAGAAATATTACGAAAAGCAATACAATTAAATAACACAAGATGAAAGGTATAATTTTAGCCGGAGGTTCCGGAACAAGACTTTACCCTCTTACCATTGCCGTGAGTAAGCAATTGATGCCTGTTTACGACAAACCCATGATCTATTATCCGCTATCCACTTTATTATTAGCAGGAATTAAAGATATTTTGATAATTACAACTCCACATGATCAGGCAGGATTCGTTAAACTTTTAGGTGACGGTTCTCAAATCGGCTGTAATATTGAATATGTGGTACAACCAAGTCCTGATGGTCTTGCGCAGGCATTTATTTTAGGAGATCAATTTATCGGAGACGATGCGGCAGCATTGGTTTTAGGCGACAATATCTTCTACGGTTCCGAAATGGGAACTTTGCTTAAAAATAAGACAAATCCTGATGGAGGTGTAGTTTTCGCTTACCACGTTTCGGATCCGGAAAGATATGGTGTTGTGGAATTTGATGATGAATTTAAGGCCGTTTCTATTGAAGAAAAGCCTTTACAGCCAAAATCAAATTACGCTGTTCCCGGATTATATTTTTACGACAACGATGTTGTGGAAATTGCCAAAAACATTAAACCTTCTGCAAGAGGAGAACTTGAGATCACTGATGTGAACAATGTTTATCTTCAAAATGGAAAACTGGAAGTAGGAGTATTAGACAGAGGTACTGCTTGGCTCGATACGGGAACTTTCGATTCTCTAAATGATGCTTCCGAATTTGTAAGTGTGATTGAAAAAAGACAAGGCTTCAAAATTGGATGTATAGAAGAGATTGCTTTCAGGAACAAATTCATTAATGAAGAAAAACTTCTGGAAACAGCCGCAAAATATGGTAAAAGCGGATATGGTGAATATCTGAAAAACCTTATAAAATAAAACTAAATACAAGCACAAATGAGTGATTCTCATAAACATCAATGGACAGAAACGATAGAATCCAGTCATTCTCTTTTCGATCTTAATCTGAAAGAAGTTTGGCGCTACAAGGATTTGGTTTACATGTTCGTTAAAAGAGATTTTGTCTCCAGCTTTAAGCAGACTATTCTGGGACCAATTTGGTTTTTTATCAATCCCATTTTTACAACTATTGTTTATCTAATTGTATTTGGGAATATTGCTAAATTATCAACAGACGGAGCTCCTAAAATTTTGTTTTATCTCGCTGGAATTACTTTATGGAATTACTTCTCCAATTGTTTATCATCAACATCCAATGTTTTTACTGCTAATGCTGGAATATTTGGTAAAGTATATTTTCCTCGCTTGGTAATGCCAATTTCAATTGTTTTCTCAAATCTGATGAGATTAGGTGTTCAAATGTTACTATTCTTAGCAGTATTCATTTATTACCTATTTATTGGAGAAGTGCAACCTAATTGGTGGATAATTGCAACGCCTTTTTTAATTGCTCTGATGGCAATCTTCGCATTGGGATTAGGAATGATATTCTCTTCTTTAACAACCAAATATCGGGATCTTCAAATGCTTCTAAGCTTCGGGATCAGTTTGTATATGTATGCAACTCCGGTAATCTATCCTGCCTCCAGTTTGAAAGGAATTTTCAAGACGATAGCATTTTACAATCCATTAACAGGGATTTTTGAATGTTTCAAATATGCGTGGTTGGGAGTTGGAGATTTCAGTCCAATGATGTTATTAATAAGTACCATCATTATTTTTGCTGTTTTGGCAATCGGAACCGTAATTTTCAATAAGGTTGAAAAAGATTTTATGGACACCGTATAATTTAATCTATTTTTGTTCTTATAATCTTGAAACACAAAATGAAATCTATCGCAATAAAAGCAGAAGATATTTCTAAACAATATCGCCTTGGCCAAGTTGGAACAGGTACTTTATCTCATGACCTCAATCGTTTTTGGCATAAGGTAAGAGGAAAAGAAGATCCGTACTTAAGAATTGGGGAAGTCAATGACAGAACAGTAAAAGGGACAAGTGATTATGTATGGTCTCTAAAAGATATTAATTTTGAAATAGAACAAGGAGATGCTGTTGGTATTATTGGTAAAAATGGTGCCGGAAAATCGACTCTATTAAAATTGTTGAGTAAGGTCACTAAACCCACGACTGGGAAAATATATACCAATGGAAGAATTGCTTCATTATTAGAAGTGGGAACGGGCTTTCATCCTGAAATGACGGGCCGCGAAAATGTTTTCCTGAATGGCGCAATTCTCGGAATGACGAGAAAAGAAATCACGAGAAAATTCGATGAAATAGTAGATTTCTCAGGCGTAGAAAAATATATAGACACACCGGTAAAAAGGTATAGTTCGGGAATGTACGTGCGTCTCGCATTTGCTGTTGCGGCACATTTGGAATCAGAGATTTTGATTGTTGACGAGGTTTTGGCTGTTGGAGATATTGAATTCCAAAAAAAATGTCTTGGCAAGATGGATCAAGTAAATTCGGGAGAAGGCAGAACCGTCCTTTTTGTAAGTCATAATATGGGTGTTGTTAATTCTCTCTGCAGAAATTCTATATTACTAAAAAGTGGCCAAATAAATAGCATAGGGCCAACGTCCAAGGTTATACAAGATTACCTTAAGGTAAACGAAAGTGGTGTAGGGGAAGTTACAGATTATAGCATAGTTACAAATAAAATTGCAAAAATAAGAGCTCTGAGAATTCTCAATCAAAATAAAGAGATAGCGTCAGATATAGAAAATAGCAAACAAAATTTTATGGAAATTGAGTTTGAAATTTTTGAACCAAGTAAGGGATATGATGTAAGCTTTATGATTGAACATTTGGAATACGGGCCAATTTTCAGAAGTTGTTTTAAAGACATATTTCCACAAGAGCATCATAATCATCTATTTGAAAAAGGCCTCCACAAATATAGAATTCCATTACCTATGGATTATTTGAGAGAAGGAACCTACATCGCAAATGCAACAATTGTAATTCCTAAGATTAAGGGTTTAGATGATACTCAAAAAGATTTACAATTCACAATACTTGATACATGCAGCCCTGTATTAATTACCGGAGAGGGTAGAGTTGGTTCTATAATGCCTATTTTAGAATGGTCAAAAATTGAATAAGATGAAAAAATTCCTTAAAAGATTACGCCGTTCTTACGCAACGAGAAATGGAATTCCTTTGGATGAGAATCTTTTTTCTCCTCCACCAGTTGATTTTTCAGGGCAAGAAGCTTCTGACTTAGTATATGAACATCTTGTTTCTAATAAACCTGTTATGATTGCAAGATATGGCGGTACTGAGTTAGGTACTCTCAGCAATTATTTAGATATGCAAACACTTGTCATAATAAGACCAATTTTATATATTATCAATAAAATAGATCGTTTTTCTTGGGATGAACAATACAGAATATGGATGTCAGTTTATTCCGGATTTTATCCGAATGACAGAAAAAACATTATCAAATTTTGCAAGCTGTTTCTAAATGACATTAAAGAACTGGATGTTTTAGGTGCATGGCAGACTCGGGAAAGAAGGATTAAAAAACCTAAAAATGTAAAAACTATTCCTCTTTTGGATTTAGAACCTTATTATCATAAAAATCCTTGGAGCAGAGCATTAAAAGGAAAAAAGGTTTTAGTAATTCATCCTTTTGAAGAAAGTATAATAAACCAATATAAAAATCGGGAAAAACTATTTGAAAATCCCGATGTTCTACCAGAGTTCGAGCTTAAAACTATCAAAGCTGTACAAACTGTTGCTGGCAATAATCATGATACTTTCAATGATTGGTTTGAGGCTTTGGAGTATATGAAGAATGAAATCAATAAAACAGATTTTGATATAGCCATCATTGGATGTGGTGCTTATGGGTTTTCATTAGCCGCACATGTAAAAAGAATAGGAAAAAAAGCAGTACATTTAGGGGGGGCAACACAACTTTTATTTGGTATTATTGGTAAGAGATGGGAATCAGCTGATATATATAAAAAAAATTTCACTTTCAAAAATGATTATTGGGTTCGTCCTCTGGAGTCAGAAAAACCAAATAATTCAGAAAAAGTTGAAGGTTCTACGTATTGGTGATGTATGAAAAAAAAATTCATAACATATGGAAGCAATGCTTTTGTCCATTCTGCCAAAAGAATTATTGAAGAAGCTAAATCGTTAAATATATTCGATGAGACACAGCGCTATGATTTCGAAGACTTACCCTTATCCATACAATCTTCGCCTTTATTTTTAGATAAAAAAAAAGGTGGCTACTGGTTATGGAAAGCTTATGTTATATATGACAGTCTTTCAAAATTGAATGAAGGAGATATTTTAGTTTATTCAGATTCTGGAAATGAATTAAAAAACCCGGAGGGCTGGAAGATAGAATTCGAAATCCTGAATCATACGGATGCCATCTTCTACCAATATAGTGAAAACAAGGACTATGCTTTTAGCAAATTTAATCCTATTTTTAACGACAGTCCCAAACTTAAATATTGGATTAAAAAAAGTCTTAAAGAAGCATTTCTTCCAATTTTTGATAACAATGCATGGTTGGAAAAAAACAAATTAATGGCGGGATTCATTATTGTAAAGAAAACACCTGATACAATGATGCTAATAAAACAATGGTTAGATGTCATGGTCTTTCGTCCAGATTTAGTAGCAGACCCATTACTTTGTGAAAAACAAGAATCCGACTTTTCATCTCATCGTCACGATCAATCAGTTCTATCAATAATTGTTCGATTTTACGAGGATAAAATAAATATTAGGGTCAAAGATGAAATGAGCGAAGGTGATTATCCAAATCAAATCCTAAAAGCAAGTAGAAGATTGGACAAAGTTTCCGAAAGTGATTTTAAAACACAATTAAAAAAACTTTATTACAGAATAAAAAAATAATGGAAAAGAATTCCAAAATATACGTAGCTGGTCATCGTGGACTTGTAGGAAGCGCCATTTTAAGAGCATTGGAAAAACAGGGCTTTACCAATCTTATTACAAGGACTTCCAATGAGGTTGATTTGAGAGATTATAACCAGACTGCAGATTTTTTCGCACAGGAAAAACCAGAATATGTATTCCTGGCAGCAGCAAAAGTTGGCGGAATTCAGGCTAATAATACTTACAGAGCAGAGTTTCTCTATGACAATATGATGATCCAGAATAATGTGATTCATCAGGCTCATGTCAATAATGTGAAAAAATTACTGTTCTTAGGATCAAGTTGTATTTACCCAAAAATGGCACCTCAACCTTTGAAAGAAGACTCTCTTCTTACAGGAACTTTGGAACCGACAAACGAACCTTATGCGATTGCTAAAATTGCAGGAATCAAAATGTGCGATGCCTACAGGAGCCAATACAATTCTAATTTCATTTCGGCGATGCCAACCAATATGTATGGACCGAATGATAATTATGATTTGAATAACTCTCACGTTTTACCGGCTTTGTTGAGAAAATTCCACGAAGCGAAAGAACAGAATCATCCCGAGGTTGTTGTTTGGGGAACAGGAACTCCACTTCGCGAATTTTTACACTCCGATGATCTTGCAGAAGCTTGTATCTTTCTGATGCAGAATTATGATGATTTCGGACACGTGAACGTGGGAATTGGAGAAGACATCAGCATCAAGGATTTAGCTTTATTGGTAAAGAAAATTGTCGGTTACGAAGGTAATCTTGTTTGGGATACTTCAAAACCGGACGGAACACCACGAAAGTTGATGGATGTTTCCAAAATCAATGCAATGGGTTGGAAAGCAAAAATAGGTTTGGAAGAAGGTATCAGAGACGTTTATGAAAAAAAATTCAAAAACTACTAAATGAAAACGGCATTAATAACAGGAGTAACAGGACAGGACGGTTCTTATTTGGCAGAACTGCTTTTAGAAAAAGGCTATAAAGTTCACGGGATCAAAAGAAGAGCTTCTTCATTTAATACGCAAAGGATTGATCACCTGTATGTAGATCAGCATGAGAGCCACGTTAATTTTAAACTGCATTACGGCGACCTGACAGATTCTACCAATATTATCAGAATCATCCAGGAAGTTCAGCCAGATGAGATCTACAATCTTGGTGCAATGTCACATGTGAAAGTTTCATTTGACTCTCCGGAATATGTAGCCAATGTTGACGGAATCGGAACGTTGAGAATTCTGGAAGCTGTAAGAATTCTGGGTTTGGAAAAGAAAACCAGAATCTATCAGGCGTCGACTTCAGAACTCTATGGCGGTTTGGAGGAAAATAAAAATTCTGCCGGTTTTTATGATGAGAATTCTCCTTTCTATCCGCGTTCGCCTTATGGTGTTGCAAAGATCTACGGATTCTGGATCACCAAGAATTACCGCGAAGCTTATAATATGTATGCCTGCAACGGCATTCTTTTCAACCACGAATCCCCGAGAAGAGGCGAAACATTCGTAACCAGAAAAATTACAATGGCAGCGGCTGCAATTGCAAAAGGAAAACAGGAGGTTTTATATCTTGGTAACCTTGATGCTCAAAGAGACTGGGGACACGCCAAAGACTATGTAGAAGCCATGTGGAGAATTCTGCAGCAGGATGTAGCGGAAGATTATGTCATTGCAACCGGAAAAACGACTTATGTAAGAGATTTTGTAAGAATGGCTTTTGCAGAGGCTGGTATCGAATTGACATTTGAAGGTAAAAATGAAAACGAAGTGGCAAAAGTGGCCAAATGCAATCATCCGGATTATCAATTGGAGGCCGGAAAGGTTGTTGTGAAAATCGATCCTCAATATTACCGTCCGACAGAAGTTGATCTTTTAATTGGAGATCCTACAAAATCAAAAACAAAACTCGGTTGGGAACCAAAATATGATCTTGCAGGCCTCGTGAAAGAAATGATGCAGGAAGATCTGAAAATAATGTAGATCAAAGCTCTCGTTTTAAACAGTTTTAATAATTTTATGGAAAATCGTCCTTTGATTTCTGTCATTACAGTTGCTTACAACAACCGATTTGGTTTGGAGGAAACAATAAAAAGCGTTATTAATCAAACTTTTAAAAATTTTGAGTTCATAATTATTGATGGAAATTCCACTGATGGCAGTAAAGAATTATTAGAATCCTATTCTTCGCAAATCAATTTCTGGATCAGTGAGCCCGACAAAGGGATCTACAACGCCATGAATAAAGGGATTGCAAATGCTAAAGGAGAATACTTGATTTTTATGAATAGCGGGGACAGGTTTTCTTCTTCAGAAATTCTGGAAAGCATTGCACCTCATTTTAATAATGAAGATATCGTTTACGGAAATGCATATTATGAACTGGAAAACCGTAAAAAATATGAATATAGAATCCCATCCAGAATAACTATCGGAAGTCTTTTAAAAGAACCGATTTGTCATCAGTCAGCGTTTTTTAAAAAAGAACTTTTCGATAAGTACGGCATGTATGATGAAAACAATAGAATTGCTTCTGACTGGACTTTTATGATGGATTTGTTCATTCATCATAATATTTCTCAGAAGTATGTTAACGAATTTATCAGCATCTTCGAAAAAACCGGCATCAGTAACACCAATACGGATTTGAGTTTCTCTGAACAAAAAAAATATCTGGCGGAAAACGTTTCCGAAGAAATCCAAAATATGGCAAAATATTTTGATGAATATTCCAAATTCTACAATGGGAAACCAGGAACAATGCTGAGACAATTCAAGGACAAAATCTATGGCTTAATTTATAGAAAAAGAAATTACGAAAGAAAATATATCGATTAGATTTTCAAAAGCGGGTTTACATACTTTGGAAACTTGCCGTACAAGAAAAAATCTTTATCAAACTTTACTCTATAAAGAATGTAGGCTAGTAAAGGGTGCAAATTGAACTCATCATCTTTAGGAAAATCTTTATCAAAATCATTTTTCAAATCCTTATAGAAGTTTTTAAAAATCTTATATCCAAAACTTACAGCTCTAGACAACAAAATCTTTTTTGCAAAAAATCTGATATATAGTTCTGTTCTGTCATTAATATCATATAATTTTTTTTCTTTAGAAAATTTCAATTTTTCTTTTAGAATTTCCTTATTGTCATAAAGGTTTTTTAATCCCACACCAGCTGTAATGGATCCTGTATTGGAATAATAATAATTATAAGTTTTTTTATTCAGAAAAGTAATTTTTTTTGCAAGTGCCGAAAACTGAAACACCCATAATTCATCTTCGTGAAGCAATCCGTCTGGAAACTTTAGATTATTTTCTCTTATAAAATTAATATCATATAATTTATTCCATACAGTTGAAGCCCATTCTGTAGAGAAAAACCCGTCCAAAATTTCATTGTCACAATATGTTTCCTTTTTATTTTCAAGTGTATGATACTTGCTATTGGTGAGAACATCATTTACATAAAAAAAATTTTCCCCTATGACTATATCGGGGTTATCCTTCGTTTTATCAATAAAGCTCTGTAATGCAGAATCTCCTACCAAATCATCATCAGCATCAATAAAAAAAATATAATCCCCCTTTGACATTTCAATCCCAATATTTCTACTGACACTAGGCCCAGAATTTTTATCATTTGTAAATATTGTGATATCATGATTGATATTTTGTGCTTTATATTGATTCAATATTTCTAATGTATTATCTGTACTCCTGTCATTAACAAGAATAATTTCAAAGTTTTTATAACTCTGAATTTTAATAGAATCGAGACATCGTAATATATAATTGCCGGCATTATAAACCGGTATAACTATGGATACTTTTTTCATTTTTTGTATTTATCAAACAATACTTTCAATATTGAGAATGGATTGATTCCAAAGAATTTTTCTGTGAAAGGTCTGTTGGTTTTGGATGCGATATCCCAATAGGTTTTCGCAAGATTCAATCTTTCTTCTTGGGATAATTTATCTTGAAAACGCTCTTTAATATTGAGCAATGATCCTTGGGGGTTCTTCAAAAGTAATTTGTAAAAATCATTAGATAATCCATCCTCAAGATAATCTCCAAAAGCCAAAATCTTATTCGTGAATAATATGCAATATTTCCTTTCAATTCTTCTAAAAACCAGAGATTCCTGGCAAAACTTTTCTCCTTCAAACTCCGGAAACAAAAATTTTTTATGAATTTTTGTCTTGAAACAATACACCATTTCTCCAGGAAATTCCCATTCATATTCTGCTCTCCCTGATACAAGCCATTCTTTTTCACCAAATGAATCGATATCAACAGTATTTTTTCCTGAAAAATGGATAAATGTAAACGCTGCAATCTGATCATTATTCCCGATTTTATGGGAAAGACGTTCCATTTCGTCAACTGCATTTACTGCCAGATAATCATCACTGTCTATTACACAGAAAAACTCAGTTTTTGTATTTCTCAGTCCGTTGTTCACGGCAACATGCTTTCCTTTATTTTCCTGAAAAATATAATGAATTTCGATTTGATTTTCATCCTGAAACTTCTGGACTAAAGTTTTAGTTTCGTCAGAAGAACCGTCATCCACAATCAGCCAAATAAAGTTTTTATTGCTCTGATTTTTAAGACTGTTATAAAGCTTTGAAAGAATATAAGCCCTATTGAACGTAGGTGTAAAAACAGTAAGAAACTTTGTCATCTAAGGCAAATTTATAGGTTCATAATCTCCGTAATCCAAAGCATATTTCAGCCAGTTTTTAATACCATATTTTTCAACTATTTTCCTGTCAATTTTATGATACGGTTTTTGTAGAAATTCTTTTAATCCCGTAAAATTTTCAAAGTCTGTGATGAAAATATTATCCGGATGATAAAAGTCGTAATCTTTAAGATTATGGTTATTGGAAACAAATTTCTGCTCCTGATTCAGGCATTCGAAAAATCGGAAAGCAACACCATTATGCGTACTCATTTTGAAATCTACAACCGCTTTTGCTTTCTCAGTATATTTTTCGTTCTCGGCTAAAGAGATTCCTTTATGCCGCAAACTTACCGATTTCGTTTTCTTTTCTTCTCTGAATTCCGGAATTGTCAAAATAGCCTTAAATTTCAGATCATTTTCTTTAGAATAATCTTCGATATTATAAGCCCATTTTATACGCTCATCCAATCCTACTCCAACATAAAAAAGATCAAATTCTTCTTTTGCCGGATCGTGAAAAATATTTTCAGTATAATGATAGATCGGCAAAGGAAGAAGATTGTACTGTGAGTATTTTCTGATATCATTGCCATCAAAAACCAGTCTTCTGTCAAAATATTTGTAGTAATCAAGAATTTTGGGATACATATCTACGCCGTCCCATTGGTAACTTACCATTTTTTCAGACTGCTTTCTGACTCTTTTGATAAGCTTTTCAGAATACATATCCGCTCTTATAAAAAAAGCAATGTCATAAGTTTTGTTCTTCAATTGTTTTTCAGCGAATTTTTCAAAAAGCTGTTTTTCTTTTTTGATGAAATAATTTTTGTCTTTCAAGATTAATCTTGAAAAAATATTTCCGATTTTATGAACCAATGCAGATTTATCAAGAGCTTGAGGCAAATTTTCTATCAAAACATCGACCTCGAAACCCATTCTGATCAACTGATCTACGATCGGTTTCGAAAGATTAAGATTTTTATTGACGTATAATATCTTCATTAATCAAATTTAACACGGTTCTGATAATATTTTCCGCTAAATTATGGTTTTTTTGTACTTTTACAAATTGAAAATTTTCTTTATTAAAGAACTTTCACAAATGATAAAAAAAATATTAATAACAGGCGGCGCAGGATTTATCGGAAGCAATCTTGTTCTCAAATTAACCAGCAGAGGCTACATAATCACTGTTCTTGACAATCTGTCTGAGCAGATTCATGGTTCAGATCCCGAAAACACTTCCCCTCTTTATAAAAGTATCAAGGATAAAGTCCGATTTATCAAAGGAACCGTAACATCCCGTGAAGATCTTGAAAAATCGATTGAAGGACAAGATGCAATTGTTCATTATGCTGCAGAAACCGGCACAGGACAATCTATGTATTGCATCGAAAAATATACTGAGGTGAATGTCCAGGGAACAGCTTTGATGCTAGATATTTTGGTGAATCAAAAAAATTCAGTCAAAAAAGTGATTATTGCATCTTCTCGCTCAATTTACGGTGAAGGAAAATATGAGCATCCGGAATTGGGAGTGGTTTATCCTTCTCACAGAACCGAAAAAGAAATGTTGGCGGGAAATTTTGAAGTTAGATACAAAGACAATCAGACGCTTAAGCTATTACCAACATCTGAGGATTCTAAGATTCACCCTTCGTCTGTTTATGGAATTACAAAGCAGAATCAGGAGCAAATGATTATGGCAGTTTGTCCTACGATTGGAATTGCTCCGGTTGCATTCAGGTATCAGAATGTTTATGGTCCGGGACAATCTTTGTCGAATCCTTACACCGGGATTTTGTCCATTTTTTCTAACCAAATAAGAAATCATGACGATATCAAAATCTTTGAAGACGGAAAAGAATCCCGTGATTTTGTTTTTATTGATGATGTTGTGGATGCAACCATCGCCGGAATAGAAAATGACAATGCCAATGGAGAAGTTTTCAATGTCGGAACAGGTGTTGCTACTGATGTAATGACTGTTGCTAAAACTCTGATTGTCTCTTATGGGATTGATGTGCCTGTAACCATTACCGGAAATTTTCGGTTAGGAGATATCAGGCATAATTTTGCAGACCTTACAAAAATAAAATCCAAGCTTGGCTTCGAACCAAAATTTGATTTTAAAAAAGGAATTAAACAATTTACAGATTGGGTTTTACAGCAGGACATTCAGGAAAATAAATTGAATGACTCTTTGGATGAGATGAAAGCGAAAGGATTATTCAAATAAAATCAAGAAATGATCGGAACATTAATTTGGAGATGTCGAGAGGCAATGGCCGTTCTTCTGGGAAAAAAGAAAACTTTTCCTGACAACAAACCGACTTCTGAAACATCACTTTCCATAGACAAACTCCCTGATTATAAAATTGACAATCAAGACATTAAATCTTTTCTAGAATCTATTTCCATCGAGTTTTTGTTTTCTGAATTTGGAGAAAATCGTGTCAATGCTGGCGGATCAGAATTTAATTTGGAAAACAGATTGGAACCTTCTCTTTCAACAATCAGACACTATTTCCCAAATGCAAAATTCACGGTTTATTCTGATTTTGATTTGGAGATCGAAGGAGTTAATCTTAAAAAAGTAACATCTCCTGTTCCGGAAAAAGAACATCCAAGGTATCTCTACAGGACTGCAGATTATTTTAAATTCAAATCTCTTGCGGAGTCGGAGGCAGACTTCCGCTGTGTTGTTGACTCCGATATGTTTGTGGTTTCACCAGATATTTACAGTTTGGTTTTTCTTACAAAGATATTTGGATTTTGTGCGCCATACACACCAAGAAACCTTCTGAAAAGAGATATGGAAACATCTCTGGATGCCAGAAAAATCACCGACGAAAGTAGTGGTTTCGGACATTCTTACAACCAAAGCCCGATGACACTTTGGAAAGACTCAGAAAATGGGAAAGCATTCTTCGAAAAGTGTTGTGAGATTATGATAAAAGAACCTTCCAGAGCTTCTCTTGTGATGTGGAAAGCTGCTGTAGAAACCCACTCTTCACCTTATCTTTTACCAGCCGAGTTTTGTGTTTGTGGTGCTGATGTTGGTATAGGAAACGAAGTAATATTGCATGTTGGTCACACTCAAGTTGCTGATTATTATAATGTAAAATTTAAAGGCTAGATGAAAAAAACAATTCTTTTTATTGCTGACAGACCAGATTGGGCTTATGAGTTTATGATCAAAGCCTGGCTTCCGTTTTTGCAAAAAGATTATGATTGTTTTATAGCTTACGATGATGATTATTCTATTAAAAAAAACAATTCAAAAGGCAAATTATTTCAATTTATTTTCAACTTTAAAAGTTATCTCAAATTTTTAGTTTTCAAATTAATTAAGAAAAACGAAGCTGTTTATTTTCTAAATAAAAGTAGAAAATACTATTACCCCAGGTATATTTCTGATAAAGTTTATCAATATAAAACTGATCTTAACAAGGAACTAACGGCAAAGAAAAATTTTGATATAAAAATCGAAATGGCCTATTACTTTCAATATATGGCAAAATTTCCGTTCTCTGCAAAAAAAAATATTGTTGGGATTTTCACTGACAAATTTCCACACGAAGGTCCTTCAAACGACTTAAAAAACAATATCGACAGAAGTCGTCTGAATCAGGAAGAGTTTTTCGAAAAATATATAAAACCTTATGATCACCTCATCGTTGGCGGTGGTAACCTGCTAACGCGTTATAAAAAACTGACGGACAAAGTAGATTTTGTTTACGGTATCTATGGACAAGAAAACTTTGTTGAGAATAAAAATGTTGGCAAAAATCCTTTTCTAACCGTTGGCTGGACAGGAAATCCAACCAGAACAATGAAAGGTTTTGAAGAATATATTGTCCCCGCCATAGAAAATGCAAAAAAAACAGGAAGAGATATTCGGTTAAAGACCAAATTTTCCGGTCCATATCAGGATCTTTTTACATTCTATCAGGATGTGGATGTCGTAATTGTTGCTTCTGATGCGGATTCTGGACCATCGATGTATGCAGAAGCCTGTTTGTCCGGTGTGCCCTGTATCTCTACCAAAGTAGGTCTACCTCTAATGGGAATAAAAGATAATGAAAATGGATTTCTAATTAATCGTGATGTTGAAGAGCTGGAAAATAAAATCATCAATCTTTATGATAATCGAGATCTTTTAAAAGCAATGTCGGTAAAAGTCAAATCTGATTATCTGCAATGGATGGATAATAAAATAACCATCGAACATATTAAAAAAGTATTGTAATATTCTATGCTGTTCAACTCTCTTAGTTTTGCGATCTTTCTCCCAATAGTTTTTGCTTTGTACTGGTTGACAAAGACCAGAAGAAAGCAGAATATTCTTCTGATGATAGCAAGTTATTATTTCTACGCTTGCTGGGATTGGAGGTTTTTGTTTTTATTGGCATTTTCAACATTTCTGGATTATTATACAGGTCTTAAAATTGAAAAATCTCAGAAAAAATCTTCTAAAAAATTCTGGTTTTGGCTCAGCGTCGGCGTTAATCTTGGATTTTTAGGATTTTTCAAATACTATAATTTCTTCGCTGAATCATTCGCTGAGTTGTTTGCCGGTTTTGGCTTCCAAATCAATCCCTGGGTTTTGAAAATTATTCTTCCTGTCGGGATTTCCTTCTACACATTCCACGGATTGTCATATGTCATTGATATTTATAAGGAAAGAATCAAGGCAGAAAAATCATGGATAGATTACGCATTATTTGTCAGTTTTTTTCCGCTATTGGTTGCTGGTCCTATTGAAAGAGCCACACATCTTCTTCCTCAAATTAAGAGAGAGAGAAACTTTAGTTATAGCAATGCTGTTGATGGATTGCGGCAGATTCTTTGGGGGCTATTCAAAAAAATGGTAGTTGCGGATAATTGCGCTTACTATGCCAATATGATTTTCAACGATTACCATAACTATACCGGTGTGACCTTGATTTTTGGAGCTGTTTTGTTTGCATTTCAGATTTATGGTGATTTTTCAGGATACTCCGACATTGCTTTAGGAACGGCGAGATTATTTGGATTTGATTTGTTGAGAAACTTTTCTTACCCTTATTTTTCAAGAGATATTGCAGAATTCTGGCGTAGATGGCACATTTCGCTTTCGTCCTGGTTTCGTGACTATTTATATATTCCATTGGGAGGAAGCAAAGGTGGAAACTGGATGAGAATAAGGAACACATTCATCATATTCATTGTCAGCGGTTTTTGGCACGGTGCCAACTGGACATTTATAATTTGGGGATTTCTGAATGCACTTTTCATTATGCCTTCCATCATTTTGAAAACCAATAGAAATAACTTAAACATCGTTGCGGAAGGAAGATTATTCCCGAATTTCCGAGAAATCATTCAGTTGATTATTACTTTTTCTTTGGCTTGTTTTGCATGGATATTTTTCCGTTCGGCTTCGGTTACAGACGCGTTCTCTTATATCGGAAGATTATTTTCAACCTTAGGAACCGGAATCGGATATCCTTACAAACTTCTGAATGGAGATCTGAAGGTTTTGATTTTTGTGGTAATAATGTTAATTTTCGAATGGTTTATGAGAGAAGAACTTCATCCATTGAGAAAACCTTTTACAAAATTGCCTACTATTGCAAGGTGGGTTATTTATTTTCTGTTAGCAACTTTGGTTTTATTATTTGCTGGTGAGCAGGCGGAGTTTATTTACTTTCAATTTTAAAAGAGATGAAAAAGTTTATTTTAAGAACACTTTTATTTTTATCACCATTTCTGATTATTGAAATTTCTCAGGGGTTTTTACCTATTTATGCTTTTACCCATAAGTTCTATGAATCGCCTCTTTATAAAAGCACTGTTGTTCCTCATAATTATCCGATCTATGCCAACCAGAATGGAAAAATGACCGGCGTCGGTGATCTTTGTTTCAATACTAAGTATGAAATTCCAAAAGACGAAAGCTATATCACTGATGAGTTAGGATTCAGAAACGATAGATTCATTAAGAATCCCGACATTCTTATCATTGGTGACTCTTATACAATGGGAGCAACACTTAATCAGTCCCAGATTTTAGCCAATCAGATAATGAAAAATTCTGATTATAAATACTCTGTCTATGGAATGGCGCCAACAGACTTTTCTACACTTGATAAAATGCTGAAGCTTAATATCATTCAAAAACCAAAATACATTATTTATGAAAGGGTTGAGAGAGGAGTAATTCCTAAGATTGAACGTTTTGACAATTCTTTCCTGACTCAATTAAAATACGAATACAACAATCTTTGGGCGCTGGGTGACACTAATGTTTTTCTGGATAAGATTTTCAGAGGTTATATTAATAACTTTGCTAAAGCTAAAATTACAAAATCGCGAGGAACAGGAACCCAATCAAAAGTAGACGAAAAGTTGTTTTTTTATGACACAAAACATTTGGAGCCTTCTGATGAATGGATGCATATCAATATCAAATCTCTGGAATCCTATAAAAAATATTGTGATTCCATTGGAAGCAAATTTCTTTACTTGCCAATGCCAAATAAAGAAACGGTTTATTTTGATAAAATACCTGTAAACACGCAGCCCGACTATCTTTTCAAAGTCGGGAAAATTCTGAATCAGAATAATATCAGTTATTATCCTACAATTGAATTTTATAACAATTTCAGAAAAAAGGATAACAGAATGTTGTATCAATATGATGATTCTCATTGGAATGCATTGGCCTGTGAACTCATCTCAAAAGAAATTATTAAAACATTAAAAAATGATAATAGGTAGAGGACTTTTAGCTTCACTGTTTGTAGAAGATGATCGGGATGACACCGTTTTCTTTGCTTCAGGTGTTTCCAACTCATTAGAAAACCGTCCCGAGGAATTTATGCGGGAAGAAAATCTCGTTACCAAGACCTTATCAGAAAACCCTGATAAAATTTTTATTTATTTCTCTACCTGTAGCGTTTATGACTCCTCAAAAACGGAAAGCAGTTATGTTTTGCATAAACTGAAAATGGAGCAGATCATTAAAAACCAATGTGAAAAATATCTCATACTGAGAGTAAGCAATGCTGTTGGAAATGGTGGAAACCCCAACTTACTAATGAATTATCTTATCAGATCTATTAATCAAAATGAGATCATCAATGTGCATACAAAAGCTACCAGAAATCTGATTGATGCAGAAGACATTAAAAACATCACTTTTCAACTATTAGAAAAATCAGAATTAAATAAAATCGTTAATGTAGCTTATATTCAGAACTATTCAATTATTGAAATTTTGGAGATCATCGAGCGCTTTTATGATAAAAAATTAAGCCTGAACTTAATCAAAAGCGGATCCGGATATGACATCAATGTTCCTGATGTAGAGTATTATTTTCAGGAAAACGGATTGACAGATAAAGATTCTTATCTTAATAGGATATTAAAAAAATACTATTCGTAAATGATGAATTATAAAGAAAAACTTAATAATAAAAATATTTTAGTAACCGGTGGCGCTGGCTTTATCGGTTCCAATCTTTGTGAAGAATTATTAAATCTCGGGGCAAATGTAACTTGTCTGGATAATTTTTCTACAGGTTTAAGAGAAAATCTGGAAGCCATCAAAAATAATCCGAATTTCACATTAATTGAAGGCGATATCCGCAATTTGGAGGATTGTAAAAAAGCTTGTGAAAATCAGGACTTCGTTTTACATGAAGCCGCATTAGGCTCTGTTCCAAGATCTATCAATGATCCGATTACAAGCAATGACGTTAATGTCGGCGGATTTCTCAATATGCTTGTTGCAGCCAGAGAAGCGAATGTAAAACGATTTGTTTACGCAGCGAGTTCTTCCACCTACGGAGACTCCGAAAGTTTGCCAAAAATTGAGGATAAAATCGGAAAACCTTTATCTCCATACGCGATTACAAAATATGTCAACGAGTTATATGCTGATGTTTTCAAAAGAACTTATGATTTTGATACCATTGGTTTGAGATATTTCAATGTATTTGGAAGAAAGCAAAATCCAAACGGTGCTTATGCCGCAGTAATTCCAAAATTTGTAATGCAATTGATGAATCACGAATCTCCTGTCATCAATGGAGGCGGAGAATACTCAAGAGATTTTACATATATCGACAATGTGATTCTGATGAACCTTTTGGCTCTAACTTCCGAAAATCCCGAATCGGTAAATCAGGTTTACAATACCGCTTTTGGAGAAAGAACAACCCTTAATGATCTTGTAAAATATCTGAAAGAATATCTCTCCGATTTTGATCCTAAAATTGCAGATGTGGAAGTCATCTACGGTGATTACAGAAAAGGCGATGTTCCACATTCTCTTGCAAGTATTGACAAAGCAAAAAATCTATTAGAATACCAGCCGAAACACTCTATGAAAGAAGGTTTGAAAGAAGCTGTAACTTGGTATTGGAATAATCTTAAATAAAACAATGAATCATAAAATTACAATAATTGGTCTTGGTTATGTCGGTTTGCCATTAGCAAGATTATTCTCAACAAAATATCCGGTTGTTGGTTTCGATATTAATGAAAAAAGAATTGCTGATCTTAATTCCGGGAAGGATGACACTTTGGAAGTTGATGACGATTTATTAAAATCAGCTTTGGTCCCAAACAATCCAAATCTGGAAGAAACAGGATTATTCTGCTCAAGCAAATTTGAGGATATTGCTGATTCTAATATTTACATTGTAACCGTTCCTACACCTGTTGACAAGAACAACCGCCCGGATCTCACACCGCTTTACAAAGCGAGTGAAACGGTTGCCAAAGTTCTGAAAAAAGGAGACATTGTCATTTATGAGTCAACTGTTTATCCCGGAGTCACGGAAGAAGAATGTATTCCTGTATTGGAAAAAAATTCGGGTTTGAAATTCAATGTAGATTTCTTTGCCGGTTATTCCCCGGAAAGAATCAATCCCGGCGATAAGCTTCATACCGTTGAAAAAATACTGAAGGTGACTGCAGGTTCTACTCCTGAGATCGGAAAAATAGTTGATGATCTTTACAAATCTGTCATTGAAGCCGGAACTCATTTGGCACCAACAATCAAAGTTGCAGAAGCAGCAAAAGTCATAGAAAACTCTCAAAGAGACATCAACATTGCATTTGTTAATGAGTTAGCAAAGATTTTTAATCTGATGGGAATAGATACACACGATGTCTTAACAGCCGCAGGTACAAAATGGAATTTCCTTCCGTTCAAACCGGGCTTAGTGGGTGGACATTGTATTGGCGTAGATCCTTATTATCTGGCTCAGAAAGCTCAGGAATTTGGTTATCATCCGGAGATTATTTTGGCTGGAAGAAGAATGAACGATTCTATGGGGCAATATGTTGCCAGCGAAACCGTAAAACAAATGCTGAAAAAAGATATGAAAGTGAATGGTTCCGATGTACTGGTTTTAGGATTTACTTTCAAAGAAAACTGCCCCGATGTCAGGAATACAAAGGTTGTAGATGTTGTGAAAAACCTGGAAGATTATGGGATCAATGTTTCGATTTATGATCCTTGGGCAAACCCGGAAGAAGTGAAACACGAATACGGTCTGGAAACCTCAACAAAACCACCTTTTAAAAAATACGAAGCGATCGTCTTAGCGGTTTCTCACAAAGAATTTCAAAGCCTTAACATCAAAAATCTGCTTACAGAAAACGGAATTATCTATGATGTGAAGGGAATATTAGAAAAACAAGATGTGGTAAAAAGACTTTGATCAACGGTCAAATCTCCACCGGAAAAATCTATATCCAATAAATAAAGGCAGGCGGTAAAATAAGTCCTGCTTTTTTAGTTTTTTGGAATAATCCGAAGAGAAATAATCCGTAAGGCTCAAAGATTTCATTTGGTTATAAGCTTTGTAACTCCTCTTCCAGAGCTGCTCATTTTTCTGTGCTTTCCAGTTCATTTCCAGCGTCATTCCCTTAAAATCCACAAGATATTCCAGGATCAGTTTTTTCTTATAAGCATCTTTTTCTTCGCGATAAGCTTTGTCCATATAAGAAGCAATCGTAATCCAATTCCCAAAATGTTTCTCTCCTCTATTATGAATGATAGATGCTCCATGAAAGTAATACAGATAAGTATCTTCTCTAAGGAAAGCTATCTTTTCAAATTTTAGCATACTTTGAAAACTCCATAAAACATCCTGAGAAAAAAGATCTTTCACAAAATACAGCTGATGTTTCATAAGAAAATCCATTCTAACCAGTTTATCACAAGCCATTACAGGATATTGACCTTTTACAAAGTTCCACACAATGTCTTTGTTGCCTTCAAGACTATCTTTTGGGGAATTGACCGGGAAATAATTTCTTCTCCAGTTTTCTTCCTCATTGATGCAGACACTCTGCCCCAAAACCATTTCCGCATCTGTTTCCTCCGCAAGTTTTACAAGATGTTCAATTGCATAGTCCGTGATCTCATCATCACTATCAAGAAAATAGATATACTTTCCTTTTGCCAGATCCATTCCTGCATTTCTCGCCATTGACAACCCCTGATTGGTGGGCTGATTGAAAACGATAAAATTAAACTCAGGATTTTTCTGAATAAATCTCTCAGCAATTTCCATAGATGAATCCGGCGTTACATCATTGACCAGGATACATTCGATGTTTGTGTAGGTCTGATTAGCAACCGATTGCAGACATCTTTCAATGAATTGTTCAACTTTATAGACGGGAATTACGATTGTAACAAGAGGACTCATCAGGTGTATTTTAATTTTATTAAATTTAGGCAAAAATAGAAATAAAAATCTGGCATTAACCTATCTTTGTATTAATAGAAACACAATGGACTTTTTTTCTAAAATTATTTTTAAAATACTGAAAGAGAATTCTCTCAATGTCATTCGGAAAAACAAAAATTCCAGGATTGGTGATGCATTCAGAATCGGGAACTATGCTAATTTTTCTCTTCACCCCTCAGCTACTTTATTGATTGACAAACGTGTTAATCTCAGGAACTACTGTAATTTTGTATTGGCAGAGGGCGCAATAGTTGTTCTGGAAGAGAATGTTTTTATGAATAATTATTGTTCTATTAATGCCATTGATAAAATAGAAATCGGGGAAAACACATTGTTTGGTGAAGGCGTAAAGCTGTATGACCACAACCACGAGTACAATGGACAAACCGTCGAGCACCGCAAATTCAAATCTTCCCCTATAAAAATTGGCAAAAATTGTTGGTTGGGAAGTAATGTTACAGTATTGAAGGGGGTTACGATCGGCGACAACTGTATTATTGGCGCAGGCTGCCTCATTCACAAAGATGTTCCTGCCGGCAGTGTTCTCAAACTAAATCAGACTTTTTCATAATTATTTCTATGGAACAGGTACCAAAGATTTCTGTTGTAATGTCTGTTTATAATGGCAGTAATTTTTTAGCTCAGAGTATTCAGGCTATTTTGGAACAGACTTTTCGCGATTTCGAATTTATTATTATTGATGACGCTTCAACGGATAATACCCCTGACATTATAAAAAAATTCGCAGACCAAGATCCCAGAATCCGGGCTTTCCGAAACGAAAAAAACATTGGTCCGGCCGGCTTCATCAGGAATCTCAATACGGGTTGCAAAGAAGCCAAAGGAAAATATATTGCAAGAATAGACCACGATGACATCTCCAGAAAAGATCGTTTCCAGCTCCAATATGATTTTCTAGAAAGTAATCCGGATATTTTTATTACAGGAGCAGCCTTGAGAAAAATCGATGAAAATGGAAATGATTTAGGATTGATGAAAGCACCCATCAATGATTTGGAAATCAGGAAAACAATGCCAAAAAAAATCTCTTTGTATCATCCTGTAATTATGTTCAGGAAAGAATTCTATCAAGATTTTTATCGGGAAAAGATGCGCTATTGTGAAGATTACGATTTTTATTTCAGGATTATGACAGACAATTTGAAAATGGCAAATCTGGACGAATGTCTATTAGAATACCGGATCCTGCAGAACTCTCTTTCCAGAGAGCAGGATAAAGTCATCAAAAACCTTTTCATCAATCAATCGAAAGTTTTTTACGAAGAACGACTGAAAAAAGGTAAGGACTCTTATGATTATTTTGACCCTAATAATTTTTTGAACATCTATGAAAATCCTTCAAAAGAATTATTTGCAAAAGCAATTAACGTTTCAAAAAAATATTATGATTTCATAGGCTTCCAAAAGCTAATGTCAAAATATAAAAACTTATATGGTTCTGATATTTTTTATATCAAAAACGCTCTGCTTCTTACTTATGGTGAATCTATGTTCTATAAATATTCTAAATTAATCAACAAGTTAAGCTCTTCGGAATCAATATAACCAAACTCATGACAGATATTTTTATCAAATCTTTTAACCGCCCTTTTTATCTGGACAGATGCATTGCTTCTATCAAAAAATTTGTGTCCGGAGATTTTAGGATAAATATTCTGGACGATGGAACGCCAGAATCCTATCTCGACAAGATCAGGGAAAAATATCCCGATGTCAAGATTCTTCTTTCCGACAATTATCCAAAAAAAATCAAAGCAATTGAAGAAAATCTGCGATCCGGAAAATCTGTTAATGGCTTCGAAATTCCCACCAAATTCTGGTACGAAAATGTAAAAAAAGGCTCAGAATATATTATCGTAACGGAAGATGATGTCTGGTTTACACAACCTGTAAATGTTGACAATCTATCGCAGCAAGCAAAAAAATTTAATATCAATCTTATAAAACTCGGCTGGCTAGGAAATGAATCTGAAAGAAATGATTTAATAATCGATTCAATTTCTGATGATCTCGAATCTGCACAACCCAAAGGTCTTCTTTTTTTCTCAAAAAGACTGATGCAGGCTTTTTTTTATAATCAATATAAATTTTTCACAATTCTTTACAAATTAGGAAGAGTTGATAATCTTACACAAAGAAAATATTGGGCTCTCAACTCAATACTAATGGGATTTTTTAATAAAGAATATTGGTTGGAAATCTGGGAAGGAATGGACGGAAAAGTAGACGAAAAAAGACAGTTGATCAATGCATCCTTATATTACCGGCAAAATAAAAGCAACCCTAGCTTTATTTCCAAACTAAAGCTGGAATCGATGAAAACCACATTCCAGTCATCTGCGACCAATTCTTACCACGAATATGGTTTCGATTTCGACGTCAACCGGTTCAATCATCTAATCAATGAAGCCTGGTTAAATAACGAATTCGATGCTATGGAAAATTTTCCAAGAGATTTCTCCTTGGATTATTTCAGGCGGTTTGTCTCCGATAAAATCAACTTTCCGGAATTTGAAAAATGGGCAAACCAATTCCGCAAACAGTACGAAAATATGGGTTGCAACACCGAATAAAAAGCTCCGAAAATTATTTTCGGAGCTTTTTATTTAATCTTTTATAATAAGACCGGCATACTTACCGTCAAATTCTACAACGTAAGGCTTCAGGCTGCCGGACTCACAGAAATCTTTGAAAGCCGCGTTGTCACCAATGTCATCGCTCATAAAAATGCCGCCTTTCCTTACTTTACTGAACAATAAGTTATATGCCCAGATCCTGCCGTTATAAGATTTATCACTGTCATAATGAACCACATCAAAAGAATTAGCCTTACCGAAAATTTTCGGTAAAGATTCTTTGTCTGCGTAGCGGTAGAGATCCCAGTTATTCCTGTACTTTTGTGGAATGACACAACCTACAAAATCCTCACTTTGGTTTTGTAAAAGATAAGGCATATCCGAGCTGTAAAGTGTTCCGTTTCTATGTACCAACGACGCCAAAGCTGCAAAAGAAGACCAGCCGTAGGCAACACCTGTTTCCACTGTTTTCTGAGCATTGGTATATTCATTAATATAATAGATAACGCTCAATGAGCCTGCTCCACCCAATTTCACCGGTGCTTTTGCCTGGATTTGAAGTGCATCTGCAAACTCCTGAGGAAACAATTTTTCGAAAGGAATAAAGGATGTCTTCAGAACATTTTCTATAAAATCCTTTTCAGAGATAGCCAGGGATGCACACCATTTTTCGGCATCTTCCTTACCCCGCAAAGCAGAAGATCTGTTGAATATATTCTTCCAGATTTTCCTTCTCAGTTCTGGATAAAGATCCGGGCGTTTCAGATACGCAAAAAAAGTAGATGTAATTTCGGCGATTTTGCTCATACAAATATGTTTTGAATTGCAAAAATACAAAACAATTGCACAAACAATGCTTATATTTGTTTTTTGAGAATTTTTTTTGAAAAATACAAATGAACCAAAAAATCAAAGTCCTTTTCCGCCACAGATCAATGGAAATGGGAGGCGTAGAAAAAGTAATTCTGAGTCTTCTTGAAAATCTTGACAAAAGCAAATTTGACATTACCTATCTGGTCAATCTATATCAGGGAGAGCTTAGGGACAAAGTTCCGTCTCATGTTCATTATATAAAAATCAATAAAGGAAAAGAAGATTTCTCAGAGAATCCATTGATACAGAAGATTCAGTTATTCTTGAGAGGTTTAAGAATTAAGTTTTTTGAGACTTTTCCCGCTTGGATCGATAAAATTTATCTGGACGAGAAATTTGATATAGAGATAGCATCTACTTATTCCGATTTTGCTCTGGTTCTGGAAAGCGCTAATAAGAAATCAAAGAAAATTGGCTGGTTTCATTCAGACATTACTTTTCCAAAATTACAGCCGCTTGTTCCGAAAATCCTGAATCAGATTCCAAAGTTTGATTATTTTATATTTGGGTCTCAGCAGACCAAGGACATTTTGGAAACAACTTATCCTGATCTTGATGTACCTGATAACAAAGTCATTCTTAATGCCATTCCAATCCAGGAGATCAAACAAAAAGCTGAAGAATTTGTCCCTGACTTTGGAACATCTGTTCCGGTTTTTGTTTCAGTCGGCAGATTGCATTCCAGAAAAGGCTTTCACAAGTTGGTCGAAGTCCATTCACAGTTAATAAAGGATGGCTTTCCAAATAAAATAATCATTATAGGAGATGGAGAAGAAAAAGAAAACCTTGAAAATCTTGCAAAAGAATTGGGCGTAGAAGACTCTTTTGTCTTAATGGGATCTTTGCTCAATCCCTATCCTTATGTGAAAAATGCAGATTTTTTCATTATGCCCTCGGAATCGGAAGGCTGGCCACTGATCATTGCTGACACACTGATTCTTCAAAAGCCTATCATTTCAACTGCTGTTGGTGGCATTCCGGAAATGATTACACATCAGGAAAATGGCTACCTTATCAATTATGATCATAATGAGATCTACCAGGCGATGAAGGAATTCATGACTAATCAACACCTGATTGAGAACCTGCAGAAAAATCTGAAAAATTCTGAAAATCAATTTGATAATCAGAAGATTTTTGATGCCATTGAAAATATCTTGACTAATTTAGCAGAAAAATAACTGATGAATATCGTTTACAGAATCATTCTGAAAATCCATTCGGTCTGGAAAAGCATTTACAAAAAAGCTTATATAGAGATTTGTAAATCCAGAGGAATGAAAGTTGGAAAAGATGTTATTTTTATAGAAGCACCTGCATTTGGCTCGGAGCCTTATCTGATAGAGATTGGCGATCGCACCAAGATCACGGCAGGGTGTACATTCATCAATCATGATGGTGCCATGTATGTGATCCGCAGCATGGAAAAATATGCCGATGCCCGAAACTTTGGGAGAATAAAAATCGGAAGTAACTGCTTTGTCGGGAACAACTGTATTTTTCTTCCCGGCTCACAGATGGGGAACAATTGTATCCTGGGAGCAGGTTCCGTTCTTAATTCTTCTATGCCGGATAACACGGTGTTCGCGGGAACTCCTGCAAAATTGATCTGCACGATAGAAGAATATGGAGACAAGGCGCTTTACAACAATGTTATATATCCCCGGGAGCTTGAGAAAAACCGTCCGGAACTGGATCGTTATATCAAAGAGAATCTGCCGCATCATTACAAACCTGTTAAATAGCATCATAATTTATAGGTTTTTAACTTTTTATGATACTATTCATAGCCTAACATTGTTTTTAAGATTAGTATCTTTGCCAAAATTTTAGGAAAGAGTATAATGATCAATGTTGCAGCAGTAGAATACTATCTGCCCAAAAATATATTAACGAACGAAGATATTTCGAAAGAGTTCCCGGAATGGAGTGCCGAAAAAATCAAAGCAAAAATAGGTGTAGAATCGAGACATGTGGCAGATGAGTCTGAAACAGCTTTGGATTTGGCTTATAAAGCTTGTGAAAAGCTTTTTAAAAACTATGATAAAAGCAAAATTGATTTCATATTATTCTGTACTCAGAGTCCTGATTATTTTTTACCGACAACCGCCTGTATCTTACAGGACAAATTAGGTCTTTCAAAGTCAATTGGTGCATTGGATTTCAATCTGGGCTGTTCCGGTTTCGTCTATGGATTGACGCTGGCAAAAGGATTGATTGCCACAGGAATAGCAAAGAATATCTTGCTGGTTACTTCGGAAACTTATACCAAATTTCTTGACAAAGAAGACAAATCCAACAGAACCATTTTCGGAGACGGCGCTGCCGTCACGATTGTGGAGAAAGATGAGACCAGGCCGGACTTTCAATTCGTTGTGGGAACGGACGGAAGCGGCTTCAACAACCTGATTGTAGAAAACGGTGCTTCCAGGAACAAAGCAGAAAAGCCGGTTTTGTTTATGAAAGGTCCGAAAATTTTTACATTTGCAGTAGAGAATATCCCGTCTTTGATCAAAGATACATTAGAGAAGAACAAGCTGACAATGGATGATATCGACTTATTCGTTTTCCACCAGGCCAGTTCTTATATGCTCAATTATCTTAAAAATCTTTGTAATATTCCGGATGAGAAGTTTTTTATGGAGATGAAGGATATAGGCAATACCGTGTCCGCAAGTATCCCTATCGCTTTGAAGCTGGCATCGGACAAAGGAAAAATTAAAAAAGGGAATAAGGTCATGGTCGTTGGCTTTGGCGTAGGTTATTCCTGGGGTGCGGGCATTTTAGAATTTTAATCCAGATTATTGAAAAAGAAGATCCTTATCAGAATTGGTTCACTGCGTCATGGCGGCGCAGAAAAAGTCCTGGTAACCTTTCTCAAAAACCTTCCGGAAGATAAATACGAGGTTGACCTTCTTCTGAATCTCCATTCGGGGAAATATCTCCCGGATGTTCCGGATTGGGTGAACGTCATGTTCCTGAACCGTGGAGAGATGATCACCACCAACCGTCCCAAAGATCTGCCGAAAAAAATATACCGTGTCGTTTATCAGCAACTGCTGAAGAAGTATCCCAAAATTCTTTACAAAAGAAAGCTTAAAAACAAGCAGTACGATATCGAGTTTGCGGCCATTCATGGTTTTATGGACGAGGTTCTGAACAGTCCGTTAAAATCTTCCAAAAAACTGATGTGGATCCATAATGACCTTACACAGGTAAGCGGCTACACACCGGAGAAGATGCGGAGGTTTTTCAATTATGATAAAGTCATGGTGATTTCTGAGAAAATTCAGGATACCTTTTTATCACTGGCCGGGAACGAAGACGAAAAACATAAAATTGTCAGGATCTACAATCCTCTTGACACAGAAGAAATTCTTACCAAAGCGGAAAAACCGGTCATTAATTATGAATTTGATTCATCAGTCCCGACTTTTATTTCCGTTGGAACCGTTTTTCCTCAGAAAGGTTTTGACCGGCTACTGAGAGTTCATAAAAGATTGCTGAACGAAGGTTTACCACACAAAGTATTGATCGTTGGCGACGGTTATGATTTTGAAAATGTTAAAAAGCTGAAATCAGAATTAGACATTGATGAAACTGCAACCATGCTTGGTTTTACAGACAATCCTTATCCTTATTTCAAAAAAGCGGATTTTTACATCCTGAGCTCCCGTTACGAAGGTTTCCCTACCGTTTTGTTTGAAGCGATAACATTGAAAAAGAACATCATCGCAACCGATGTTTCCGGTGTCAGCGAGATGTTGGAAAACGGAAAATTGGGCCTGGTCACGGAAAACTCGGAGGATGGTATTTATAATAGTATGAAGCAGGCTCTTACTAAGCCGGAAAGCTTCTATGGTTATCAGGATCAATTACGGCATTATGAGAAGCCGTTCAGTCTGGGAAATTCTGTTAATTCGATAATGCAAATTATTGATAATTTGTAATAGCAGCTAATTTGCTATCCCGTAGGAATCTCAATTAAAAATATTCCTATTTTTACACCATGAGTTATTCTATTATTCAAAAAGATTTTTACAGGGAAAGCGGGCGCTACCTATCATCGTTTCAGATTCTGAAAAAATGTTTCAGCCCCAATCTGCATTATATCTATCTGCTCAGAAAAACTCAAAAACATTATAAAAAGCCCGTGATTGGTTTGTTTTATAAACTGATGCTTCGCCATTACCAGATCCGGTATGGTTTCCAGATCTATCCTGAGACACAAATTGGGGAAGGATTTTACCTCGGCCATTGGGGACACTTGGTCATCAATCCGAAAGCTAAGATTGGAAAAAACTGCAACATTGCACAGGGCGTTACCATCGCCCAGGCTAATCGCGGAAAAAACGAAGGCGTTCCCGTGATCGGGGATGAGGTGTGGATCGGCCCCAACGCAGTCATTGTCGGTAAGATCACGATCGGCAATAATGTGCTGATCGCGCCTAATGCTTATGTCAATACCGATGTTCCCGACAACTCTGTCGTAGTTGGAAATCCTGTCGTAATTACACCAAAAATGAACGCCACTGAGGGTTATATTAATAACAAAATTTAGCTCCAGAAATAGATTTTCAGAATAGCGGATAATATAATCATGCTTCTGCTAAAACAAATGGTTTTTCTGCCCAGTCGCTTCAGATGTGAGACCGAGATTCTTTCTTTCGATTCCATTGGTACCATATCTTTTAGTATTATGAAGTTCTTGTGGAATTAAATATTGATAATTCTTCAGCTTATCCGTGAATATCATTTCTGCTTTGGAATTGAGCAATGTTTTTACCACAGCAGTAAGCTTTTTTACAAAGAAAGTCCTTTGTGACTTTGTAATAGTAGCAAACGCACTTAGTATTTCCGTAATCGTGACTCATTTGATAGAAATACTCTTATCGCACCATAAGAGCAAGACTTATGCCTCGATAAGAGTAAGTCTTATGCCCCGATAAGTGCAAAACTTATCGTCCGATAAGAGTGAAACCTGCCGATCGATAGGACTTAAATGGAAGCTCGAATACTATAATAAAAGAGTATCGATTTCTCGATACTCTATTTATTATTTACCACCTTGATGTTGCAGATTTGTAACACGTATCAATTATAAATCCACCAACACATCTGGAACATCTGTTATGGTTCTCAGCATTTTCAAACAGCTTATTTTATACTTTCTTTTGCTCTGGCTATCTGCAATACTATTTCAAAATCTATTTTTCTATCACACTTCCTCAAAAAACAGTATTGAATATCAATACTGTTTTCTATTTACCAATTTGTTTGGAACACTGCCAAAACCAGTTTCCTGCAGCTCTTGTTCCTGAAACTTGTAATTCTTGTAAGCTGTCTATTGTATAATTTTACCACTTTTATCAAAAAAGAAAGAATTTATTTTAATTTTTTTGTTTTTATTAAAATCATAAACATAATAAGGCGTACTTAACTCTGAACTACTAAAAGAGTCATTTAATGATAATAAGTATTCCTCTTTACCATCAAGATAGTTGTCCAAAATATATACAAGTTCTCTAAAATGTACATCAGATGTATTATTAGACTCCACTATTGTTCGTGGATTCTTTTCAGTAGTTCTAAATAATTTCTTTTCCCCTGTTGATGGATAATATATTAATGCATTATAATAAACATTCCCATTCTTTACTAATATGTTCTTTTCCCAAGAAATTATTAAAATGACATCTTCCTTTTCTTTGGAAAGAATAGGTTTTATGATTTCAAGCTGCTTAGTATAGAATTTTCCCTTTGGAACATTGTCATTTAGTCTTTTATATTTTTTGTATAAAGGATTACAGCTAAATAATATTATCATTACTAATAATAAATATATTTTTTTTCCCATAACATTATTTTTTACTGTTCATTATTTTATTATAAATATTCTGCACACTGTTTGGCATAGTAAATATTCTAGTATTTGTATTTATCTTCAAATTAGCTGGACTGTTTCCACTAGTAGTAGGACTCCATTTAATACTATTCACATTAACTAATGTCGAAGCAGTATTCGCATCTGGGCTATAACTCGTTCTAATAGGCATTCCTTGCTCGGAACGTAATAAATTTTCAATATAGGAAGCAGCTATTTCAGATTGCGGAATGTTGTTAGGCAAATTATTCTTATCATCTGCATCAACCCAAGAAGCTCCCAGTTCTGACCTTGAGGAGACTTGGTCAAACCAAGAATGCCCTAATTCGTGAAATAGCGTAGCATAGAAAGGACTGCTTGTTTGGCTTGACTTCTCTCCAAACATTGATGTATATGGTTTTACCTCTTGATCAAATGCAGTTAAAACCACCGAACCATCTGTACTTGTACCATTTTTTCCATCAAATTTACTTCCTTTGCTGGATTTTATAGTTGTGTTTACATCATCATTTGCAAATAGTCCTAAAAATTTACTTCCAAAAGAATTTTTATCTCCTCCTGTGATAGAAGTTAGAGAAGACAATATCTCTCCCGCATAACTGCCACTTGTTACAGATGCTTCAACATCCCATTTTTTTGTCTTTTCATTTTGAGTATATAACTTTCCATTATCATATCTATATTTATTTGTACCATCACTAATACTAATCCACATACCTGTTGGGTCTATAAATTTCATTGGATTATTAGCGGCATATTGATATGACGAGTAAGAATAATAAAGTTCCGCCAACGGATCAATCACACCCCATCTTCCTATATCCGCCATATACATCCTAGCACCATAATCATACATTCCGGATTCTTGCAGTTCCTTTCCGTTGTACTTGTAGTTCTTATATACTACAAAGGCATTCTATTTATCATTGGGGTCGTAGACATTTTCTGGATGATTTTTTTTCTCTTCCTCAAAGTCCTTTTGCATCTTCTTATTATATTTTATTTTTTCCCATTTCTCATTATCACTCCAAAATCTAATATCATCAATATTATATTTATCACCATTATCCATACTTGAAGAACTTCGTTTAAAATAGTAACTTCTTATTTTTCCTGATAGACTTTCAATATCATAAGAATTAGTATAGTTTGGACCAATCCAACTTAATAAAAAAGAGTCATCTTCTTTTGTTCCAAAATAGCAAGTTGCATCATAATACCATTTATAATTCTTGTCTGGCATTAGTTGCTTCTTGGTTGAATTCTTAGCAATAATAAAAGTTACAATTTTTTTATAATCTGGACTATAAAGAATAGTATCTACTATTATTTGAGTGGAGTCATCATATTCTTTGGAATAAAATGACTCTTGATTATTTTTTACAAAACCTTGAATTTGTAAAGCAATAATTGCACTATCTAAAGAGTATTTTTTCTTATTTACAACAGTGTCATTTACATATTCCTTAGGTGTTTTTTTATAAAGTTTTAACTCATACCATCCATAAATATGTCGCAAATAAAGAAATGATAATCCAACAATTAGAAGAGACATAATAAAAAATATTTTCTTCATTTTTCAGTATTTAGATTATTAATGGTTACAGTTTGTACAAGCCCAAGAGGATCCATTCCAACGGTAAGTGCCTTCTTGTAATTTGCTAATGTCATTGAGAAAAGTAAGAACTGAATGATCTGTACTTGATCCTGTATTTGTATAAGTGTCTTTATCACTAATTCCTTGCTCTTGTTCGTTAGCAAGCCACCCCATTCCTTTGATATTTCCATTGCCTTCGTGTATAAATTGTTGAGTTTTGATATTTGGATCAACTTTTAAACTTCCTGCTTGGAAAGGATCAAAAAATCTGCAACTAGGGTAATTTTAATTTGTTTCTGCTGTTCTTTAGGTAAAGTAGATATATATTCTTTAAGGGCTTTTACATATCCTTTACCATAAGCTCCTCCCATACTGTGGGTAATGATTTTTACTGACCAGATTATTAATTATGATGAAAACGTAAAACCTAAAGAGATTGTAATTGAAGATAAATCTACTTTGGAACAAATGGAACTGATACAGCAACTCGATGATGAAGATAAAACAACGGTCTTTAAAATCATTGATAAAATGCTTACTACCAAAAAATTTAAAGACTTCTTTAATAAAAATGTAGCTGCACTATAAAACACAAACCCCACCGCATTGCGGCGGGGTTTATTATTATAATATTTATTGTTAATCAAATTTTGAAAAATCAGGACCTGTAATTACCACATAATATTCTTTGTTGCTCTTATTTCTCCCTGAATATCTCTTTTTATAAATCTTACTATCTTTATTGAATATATTGACAATAATATATTTTTGCATTAAAAACTCTCTGGGTAAAGAAAACGTATATTTCTGTGCAAGTGGAGACTTAGACGAAAATGTTTCAAAACTAATATCAAAATTTAATGAATTGTCATTAGTAAGTTTATCATAATTATCATCACGCAAATCAACAGTTCCAACAATGTAATTCCCTTCAATCGAACCCATAGAAGGAGAATCAAGGCGCATATCTTTTACTATCAAACAGGGTTTTTCATCAACCATAATTAAAAAATTAATTTTCTTTGTTTGGGATAAAAAATAGCTTGAAAAAAACAAACACAATAAAAAAGAATATTTTTTTAAGATTTTATTTTCCATTTCTGTTAATTATGTTTTGTATTACCTGCTTAGTTAAAATCATTGATGGTTTAGATATATTACTTCCTCTGTAAATTGCTGCACCTACTGGTCTGTAATCATTATATGTACCATTAGCATTTTTAGTAACATTTGTTGAGTTTGCAACTTCTAATCTGCCTACAATAATATTTGTCCCCTTACCTGCAAAGGTTTTATCATCTACTCCAGGAGTAGGAGTCAAAGCATTAAAAGGATAAGCCAATCCATTTGCTTCAAAAATACCTGCAGGATGAAGGTGGATTGTTGTATGCGTGTTTGCATTAGTTGGTATTGAAGCAGGAGCCGTACCAACTCCATTTACATCAACTGTAGGCAATGGTCCTGTTTCCCCTCTTGATATTACATTGTCTCCCGAAATTGAGGAACTTTCTTCTTTAAATCCACCATTTGCATCGCCTCTAGCTAAAACGCTCAAAGATTCTTTTAATGTACCATCCGGAGGAACAACCATATCGACATTCAATTCACTTAATTTATCTGTAGAAATATGTTCTCCTTTTTTCTCAGCTGATTTTATCGCTGCTTGGTCCTGTTTATTTGTAATCATTAAAGTACCTTCAACATCTGTTCCGTCTGTACCAATTTTTTTCCATTTTCATTCACATAATCAATAGGAGGAACAGCAAACATACCGTCTGGGTCAATAAATCTAATCGGGTTGTTATAAGCGTAAGTGTATGGGGAGAATCTTCTCATCTTTTCTGCCAACGGGTCAACAACGCCCCATCTTCCAATATCCGCCATATACATCCTTGCGCCATAATCATACATCCCCGTCTCCTGGAGTTCCTTACCATTGTACTTGTAGTTATAGGGGATCGCCATCGGATTTGTTTTTGTTTATAAAGAAAATTGCCAGCCAAATATTTATTATAAGAAATATCAAAAAAGGAATAGAACTATAAAAAAACTGACCTTTTGAGAATAAAGCACCAAAGTAAATTAAGATATCTACCCATATTGTAAATAATAAAACTGTTGAAATGATGATTAAATAATATTTATTTTTTAAACTAAATATTATTAAATAAATATTTATGAGTAAAAAAACGACAATATGTATTAATGGATTTTTAATACTAAAATCTGCTAATATTGATTTATTCTGAAGGAAAGCAAAGACCAATTTAAAAATTGTATCATAAGAATTACCTGAATAACTTATTTGTATTGAGAAAAAAGCCCCACATATAAGTAACGATAATATTAAAAATATTCTATTTTTCATAATTTAATAGGAAGATGTACCTTTTTTATTATTAGGATCTGGAACAATTTGACCATTATTAAATATCTTCATATTATTAAAATTAACTCTGTTAGATGTATCTACCGGATTTGTAGTATTTAACAATGGGGCAATATAAAATATTAAAGAATTGTCCATATTAGTATGATCTGTGCCAGTTGGTAAACTAATATTTGTTGATTTTTGTGAAGAATTAGTAGCAGATCCACCACCACCTATATAACTTGAGCGATTAGAATTAAAATTTATAATATTTTTTACATTAGAGCCTAAGGATGCAGAATATGCACTTCCTAAAATACCTCCTTCTGGAGAAGCTGCTTCCAGAGTCATCACTAAGTTTATAGGAACATCTTTCGCAATATTAGCTGCCTCTAAAACGTTTTTCCCCCCTAAACTATGTCCTACAAGATCAATTTGACCATCAGGATTCGCCGCATGATAGTCGGATATTGTTTGGGCTATATGTTTTGATGTAATATTAGAGTCAGAACCTGCGTAGTTTATTACAGTTGCATTATCAACAGAAAATATTGGGTTTTTTCCTATTAGAGAAAGACCATCATCACCTCTATTATATGGTGCGGGTAAATTTTTCACCAAAGTATTATTTCCTTGAATATAATCACCCGATCCTCCTCCAGCTCTTCCATTTACGGTAATAACAAGATGAGATACATCTTTATTTACCTTAACAGCTTCAAGACCTTCCAATTCTCTACTATCAATTACACGGTTTTCAGAAAAATTATAATGAGATTGGTAAGCGTATTTTTCAGAAAGAGGATCTACATTAAAAAATCTCCCTACATCCGGCATATAGTTTCTCCACTTAAAACTGTACCATCCAGTCTCTTGTAATTCCTGTCCTTGGTACTTGTAATTCTTGTAAGAACTCTGTCCAAAAAATGATCCAGAATCGTTGTCCAGATGGTTCATTCCAAATGGGTAGTAATTGTTCTTATCCGTTACTTCTATGCCGCCTGCGCTGTTCCTTGAATAACTCACCCTTGCATTGCCAAGATGATCTCTGTACTGGTAAATATAACGATTTTCCACAAAACTGTAATATCCCTCCGCTGTCGGTACGAACTGCAATGTTGCATTCTCTATTCCGGTTCTCGTCACGCCCAAAGTTCAGCCTCGTGTTACCAAGGTTGTCTTTGTACTGGTAATAACACCAACACATCTGAAACACCTTTTATGATTCTCAGCATTTTAGATAGCCTGTTTTCTAATTTCTCCTGTTCTGGCTATCTACAATACCATTTCAAACTTTATTTTCCTATCTTATTTCTATAAAAATAGTATCGAATACCAATACTATTTTTATTTACCAACTTGTTTGGAACACTACCAATATAAAATCTCTTTTCCATCTGGAAGACTTAACTTTATCCTAAAACTTATTGGGGTTTTGAGTTTCATAGAATCATTATTCAATTTCATATTTCAGACTCTGTTTTTCTAACTCTTCAACTAATGATTGCAAAATTCTATTTCTACTTTCATTGCTCAATTGTTGTTTTTCAGGAAGTTTAAGAATACTATCTTTGTAAATAACTATATCATATTCTCCGTTTAGCATTTCGGAATCTATATAATAAGATTCATTCTTATTCATATTAAAAATAAGTCCTGCTCTGCCTTTGAAAACAATCTTTTTAGGTTTAAATAATCCAAACATAATTATTTTATTAGATGTGCATTAATATTAATTCCTCTTGATTGCAATAAAGGTCTTTCTACAGTATTCCAAATGCTTCCAGAGCGATATCGTGCTTGATTTATGAATACGTTAGCTGTTCCTTCTGCTCCTCTTCCAAAACTGTATGAAGCATAATCCCAAAAGGGTTTCATTGTATTATAGGAAGTTTTTTCTGTTGCATACTCCAATCCTCTTCCTACCCAGGTCATCTCTAATGAACGACCTCCATTTGCAGTAGCATAATCAATAGCGGCATTTTTTGCTATATCTCCACCAGACCAAAAAACTCGACCTGCTCCTTTACCAAAAGCTAAAAAGTTAAACGCTCCTCCTAAAGCTTTGGATGCTGCAATATCCGCAGTTCCTATCTGCATACCATACAACCCAGCAACGGCTAACCGCCCCGAAGGATTACCCATTGCTACTTCGGGAGAGTTGGAAGCTGGTGTTTCTCTTATAGAGCCAGTAATGGTATCACTTCCACCTATGCCTAATATTGTAGCTTTTCCGGTTTCTATATTATTTGAACCAAAAACACTTTGGGTAGTAGACATAAAATTAAGACTCCCAACAGTAGTTGTAATAGAACCATTATCCCCCAAAGCATAATGCGTAGTAACATCTCCTTGCGTAACGTGATAGCCTGTAATTGATTGAGCATTCTCTCCGTATTTCAATTTTGTTTCTGCATTACCTTTGACTGCCGGGTCAAAAAATATCTGATTCCCCCTCTTCACCCAATCTTCATTAGACATTCCTGTAGGGTCTGCAAAACGCATAGGATTATTAAAACCATAAGCATAGGGTGACCATCCTGGTGTAGATTCTGCAAGAGGGTCTATCTGCCAAAAATGAGGTGCATCAGGTGAGTAAACCCGCGCACCGAAGTCATATCCGCCAAATTCTTGCAATTCCTTGGAACCATACTTGTAGTTCTTATACGAACTCTGTCCGAAGAATGATCCAGAATCGTTGTCCAGATGGTTCATTCCAAATGGGTAGTAATTGTTCTTGTCTGTTACTTCTATTCCGCCTGCGCTGTTTCTTGCATAACTCACTCTGGCATTACCCAAGTGATCTCTGTACTGGTAAATATAACGATTTTCCACAAAACTGTAATACCCCTCCGCTGTCGGTACGAACTGCAATGTTGCATTCTCTATTCCGGTTCCCGGTTCGGTTAAGGCAACTTCTTCCACTCTTTGGAACGCCTCCCGCTCCATCGCAAGATCGAGCTCATTGTCTTCTTCAAAGCTATTAGCCGCGAGCGTGAGTCCCGAAGTTCCCGGATCAAGATACTGGAAACCATCCAGGTAGTGTGTAGTCGCAGTAACGTTCGCCCAGATTCCAGACATTGTAGGGCGAAGGGAGATGTAAGACTTTCGCAGCTTTGTTCCGTCTGCCCTGTACAAGGTGCTGTTACTGGACTTCCTCTTACCGGAACCCATATCCATTGCATTGGGAAGATTAAGGTGATTGTAGGTGATCGAGTTGAATCTTTTATCCGGCATAGTAATCATATTGCCGTTATCATCATAATCAATCGTGCTATTGCCACCCTCATAACCATTGGCATCACCTGAAACATCGTCTATTGATGTCAGCCTATTCCCGGTATAGTGATAGCTAAGATCATCAATCAGGCTGGACGCTGTCCCGATATTATATGAAAACCTCTTAAGCTCGCTGATATTTCCATTAAGGTCATATTTTGGGATCTCGTTGTTCTCTTCAGGAAATATATACTGGCCGCTGTTTTTCACGTAATAAAATCCTGCGCTCAACCTGTTAAGGGCATCATAAGTGTAGCCGTAGGATTTCTGCACATGAGAAGATTCCGCTGGGTCTGCTATCAGCCATTCGATCTGAGAGATATTCCCATTATATTTTTTGTTGATCTCCAGGGACTGGTCCGCCAGGTAAGGTTTTCTGAGGTTGGTCGGAATATTAATGGTGTTATAATTGATCTTATAGGCAAACAAGTCATTGCCGATACTACCTAAATCATTGATCCCTGTCATCCAGCCTCTGATGTTGTAGTCGTAATTGATCTCCTGAAGATTATTACCAACTTGTTTTTTAACAAGTCTCCCCAGTTCATTATAAGTATTTTCTGCAAGAAGAACTTCTGCATTGCTGTTGACCTGATGATAATGCTGCTTGAGCCTGTTCTGATAGTCATAGATAAACCGTTCTGCGATTCTTACCTCTGTGTCGGCAGTCTTTCTCTTATGCCTTGTTATAGTTTTCTGTGGTGTTCCTGTGAAATCAAGAAAAGCCTCCGTCTGCGTGTAACCTCCAAGGTAATTTTTGGAATAAGTGCCGATAATACGTCCTTTCTCATCATAATAGTTAAAGTTCTTAGTCCACGAATTATTTTCGATATTACACAGATAAGAAGCTACAGGAAGTGACTTTGTATTGATATTATTCTGGAAATTATCCGTGATGAAGGTCTGCTGGAAGGCTAATGTCGACAGGTTTGGCTTATCGGCCGGATAGCTGTCATAATAGTTGACCGATAACAGTTTGGTTATGGTATTAGGATAATTATTTGCCGTAAGATTATCATAATAAACTATTAATCCGGGAGCAGTGAATCCTGAAGATGTCGTTCTCGCAACATTGTTACTGCCTTTACCATTCAATGTCGTCTGAAGGCTGCTTCTTGTTCCTGAATCTGATGTAATTCCTGTGTAGGCAACCCTTCCGAACTGGTCGTACTTAGTAAAGAGCCATTCTCCGGCATCTTTCAGATTGGCATCCTGGGTCATTACCAAACGGTCCTGATTATCATAAACCATAGATTCCCAGCCTTTACCCGGAAGTTTTTTTTCAGCGAGTCGATTTCTGCCGTCGTAACGGTACTGATAGCTTAGTTCTGACAGTATCGCACCTGTTTCTGTCAAATCGGCGGTCGCCAGATTATTTAGGACTTCTTCAACGCCTTTAGGTGAGATTACAAAAGCCAGCTGGTCGTATTCGTTATATACATAATAAGTGTCCGCTGATTGCGTGGTTGTCAGCATCTTTCTTACTAATAACGTCTGTCCCTGTCCATTCTTAAACTCGTAAGATACATTGTCGTCCTCATCCGTTACCTTATTCTTGTACAGAGTTGCCTGAGGATAGTAATTCCCGGTAGCTAATGACAGTGTACTGTGGGTGATGCCTTCTGTCCATGGTGTTGGAGTGCTGGTTACAAACTTCAGCACTTCACTACCTCCATTAGCCAGATAGTCGAAAGTTGTTTTCTTGCTGTTATTTTTCCAATCATCGCCCGGGCCATATTGTTCCAAAACCCTATCCAGGGGCGAGTTTTCTAATTTTTTCTCGTTAAAGGCATTACCGCCAACACCTAAAGACCAATAATAGGGATCGATATTGCTTCCTGTAGTTGGCTGTATACTGCCGTTAAGTGTAGAAACTGGTATCGGAAGATAGTCTAATGTCTGCCTGCCAAATCCATCATAAACAATAGGCGTTACCAGATCATTCCCGCCGGGTGTCGATTTGATGGCTATATTCTGCTTGGGTCTGCCCAATCCATCGAAATAAGTGATGCTCTGCATCTGTGGCGCATAATTATTGCTTTGGGTTACAGGGGCAAGATAGGTTCTCGTGTAGATATAATTCTCATCGCTTGCAGGGTTATATGCTACCGGTGGATTTGTTATAACAGGATCCGGATTGTTGGGATCATAAATTTTAGATTTTGCAATAAATGCGGCACCGTTATTATAGATAACATTCTTGGAATCTGCGTGAAAACCGCGAAGCATACGTACTTCCACATTCATAACAGTCTGTGGAGGCTGGTAGCTGTCGCTAAGATTGGTTGTCTGGGAAAAACCTGAAATACTCCAGGCTAACCCCATTATGATAAGTATCTTCTTGTGCATAAGATGATTCTTTATGGTTAGTTAGTTTTTTTCTTTTCAAGTCTTTCAACCCGCTCCAACAGAGATTTGATCTGCTGATTCTCCTGCTCTAATTGCTTGATTTTTTCCTTCTGATTTTTTATCTCTTCTGTTTGGATTTTATTGAGTTTATTCTGCTCGATTGTATACAATGTCAGTTCTTCAATCTTTTGCAACAGTTTGATTTGAAACTCACCGACATTAACACCGTCCTTTTCCATCTCCTTGGCCGAAGCAATTTCCGGCAAGTGCTTTCTCTCTTTGATGTGTTTTTCAACATCCTCCAGCTTTGGAAGATCATATGTTTCTTCAAAGACAAAATCTGCGGTCGGGCTTTGGGTGACCTTGACTTCTGTAGCCTCAAGTTTTCCACTAACTGCTACATTACCGTTGTTATTGAATACAGTCTGTTTTGTCCAGTCAAACTGACCATTTCCTAATCCAGGGGCAATATGGAGCGTTCTACGCTGATCATCGGGCGTATGGAAAATCCAACTGTTGACTCCATCACTGATAATATCACTGGTGTTGATGTTTCCTGAAGTTCTTAAAAAACCATTGATATCCAATGTCGCATTAGGGTTTTCTGTATTGATGCCGACATTGCCCCACTTGTTCATATAAAGTACTCCTAATGAGGTTCTAAGCTTTACACCGCCCCACCATTTTACATCAAGTCCCCAATCACCACCAAAGCCTGTCTGTGTATTTGATATATGGTAATTATCCGGTTCTGAAGCGTTATTTCCATACAGGTTCGTAAAGTTGATATTTTGTGCGCTCACAGAGAATATTGATATTGTCAGTATTACTGTTGTTAATATCTTTTTCATAGTTCTTAATTTTTTATTGTTTGTAATTGTATTTGTATTCTTTTAAGATTTTGTTTAGCCTTGTCATATATGGAGAATTAGCAGCTATGGTAAATTGTACTATTTCTGATATGTAAACGAACTTACATTAATTGCTGAATCATTTGTCAACGGTGTTCCCGTATATGATGCACTAACATAACCCGTTGTTTTAAATGTAAAAATCCATTGTCTGTCTATGCCGGTATCAACTTCATGAAAATTAACCGGTCTGTCAGCAGACGGGGCTTTATCACTGGAAATAAGAGCAAAATCTTTTGTTCCAGTAAAGATTCCCGGCTTGAAAACAAAATATCCGGAAACTGTGGTTCCATTAAGATAAATTCCTGAAGTGGCAATTTGAATATTTGGCAATGCGGTAAGGTTTGGACTGCCATAGGTTGGATAAGTAATACTATAGACATTTATTTTTTTCTCTAAAGTTACATTCTCTCCTGTTGTGGTATTCAAACCTGTACCATATAAAGTGTATGAAGATTTGGAATTGCTATTAAATGTGAGATTTACAACTGACGAATTATTTAAATTAGATAATGTAACGCCATCAGTGGGTTGAGTATACCAATAGTAATAGCCCGGCATATTTTTAGTGAAATAATTATATGTTTCATGGGAGGTCTGTCCTGAAAATACCCCGACACTCGTATTACCCAGAATTTCGCCGGTTGTATTTATATCACTAGCAAAAGTATTAGAATAGTTATATTTATTTTCTTTAAGAATATTTCCATTAATATCTTTAACTTCCAACAGGCGATTATTATCATCATATTTGTAAACCTCACGGTTTCCGGAAGCTGGTGTAACGCTTGTAAGACCAATCATTGGATTATAGGTGTAAGTACTGATTTGGTAATTTGCCAAGTTAGAATTTGTACGGAAAGCATCCAAAGCAACGATTAAATCATTTTCAGTAGTCTGATCTTTATCTATATCTGACTTAGAAATCATATTGTTTACGACTGCACTTATTCCTGGAAGTGCTATCATTGCATCATACCCAATTCCTTCAATTTTTGCAATGGGCAAAGTTTGATTATACCCCCAAATAAAAGAAGTAGGTTTTATTCCTTTTTCTGAATATTGCAAGATGTTTCCCTTAGAGTCATACTTGTCATATGTTAAAAAAGTATTAGGCGTAGTAAGGTTATCCAGACCATAAGTTTTTGTCCATAATGGTAAAGTCAAACCATTTGTACTTGTAGTTTCTGATGCATCTTTTGGATAATAGGTCTCAACTTTCTGAAGGGTTTTTGTTGAACCATTAACTGTTTTCTTTGTTTCACTTATTAATGGGATACCAATTATATTTCTGTCTTTCATCAGTTGATTGCCTTCTTCATCTGCATACCTGTAAGTTTTCTGAGTGGTGACATCAGGGAAAATAGTCTCCTCTTTTGTTAGCTGTTTATGACTTAAATTCTCATATGTGAAATTTTTTGTTGTTACTATTGGAACTCCAAATCCTTGTGGATAAGTTCTTTCTACAACTTGGCTTGGAGTCCACCAATTTATCTCATCTTCATAAAAACGATCAAAAAGAACTCCCATGATCATTTCGTCACATGGAAAGAAACCATTGCCATATGTCCCTATAGGATTAACAAAGCAATAAGGTGATGAACTTCTCATTATTCTTAATCCATTTACTTTAAATGTACTTCCTAAAGCATATTTATATTCCTTCTCATACAATAGTTTATTTGCTCTGTCATAATGGTATTCATTTATCAATTGTCCATTTTCATCATGTTGCTTATCTCTTTTTACATAGGGAACAGTCGCACCATACAAAGTATCCGGAAAATTATTATACTTATAAACAGACTTACCCAAATTTTTCATTGCCGAAAATGGATAAGAATCAACATTTGTTATTGTAACTTGAGAATAACCGATCGATTGTCCAGCTGCAGAATTTCCTAAAGGAAGAAAACTACTACCTGAAGCCTCAATATAATTTCCTATTGGCCGATTACGTTTATAAATTGGGTTTTTTAATGATATAATAAACGCCGATTCCATATCTTCATTACGCGCAATAGAGGGAGGAGTCGACAAATAGCCTTCCATATAACTGGTAGCATTATAAAAATTGAATATTGGAGACATAATGTTACCGGAACTATTACCATTGTCTAAGGTATAGGAATATTGTTTTGCCTCAATATTTCCTGTACCGTCTATATTTTGTATCGATTTGACCCTTAAACCAGCCCCGACTTGATTAACAGATGTACTGGATGTATATTTGTTCTGTACAGTTGCTTTTAAATCTAAAGTAAAATATACAAACCCTCCATTATTAGCTTTTAACTTATAATTTCCTGGCTCAAGCAGTACAGTAAAATATGCCAAAGTATGTTTTGCAAATGTACCATCTGGAGCAGGATAATTTGGATTAGAAAAATCCCTTACAGGAAAAAATCTAAGTTTTTGTGTCCCATCTTGCTTTTCCAAAGTTACATAAGTATTCCATATTTTATTATAAATAGATGACTCTGTCTCTTGTCCATAACCAGTGTTATTATCAAATCGGTATTCTATTTTAACAAATGACTTATCTTGTACCCAAAATGAGGTTTCATTGGCACCTAATGCACTTGCAAAATAGGATGTTTCCGAGATTCCTTTTCCATCTGATTTGTAATAGGTGTTAGGTTCATACTCAAAATTTGACTTTCCTCCAGTCGGATAGTAAATCGTTTTTAATATTCCTGCTTGTATAAAATCTTTATTAGGAGTACGATCTGCTCCATTCATATTAACAACAATATCATTGTCAGAATAATTGTATGATGGTATAAATGTTGAAAAACTACCCCTTGTGTATGAATTTCCGAAAATCTGAAAAGAGTATGAACTAGAGGGCGTTGCATAAAGCTCGTAGTTGATTATATTAGTATTATTAGCACCATTATAGTACCCCCAACTATCTACAGAGCGCGTGTCTTTTGAAGGAAGTGCTATATTACTATACTCGAAACTGTATTTTTGAGGATTGGTACTTGTTGTGTGTAAAGTTATTGCGTTTAACTTCAACCGAAGATAGTCTTGCTTATTACTTAAATTCGTTTTATCTGCGTTAAAATAATCCGTATTAAAAGTAATTTTGTCAATAATTTCATTATTTTTATTGTAAATAATAATATTATTTAATGCACCGCTAATTTTATTTTCAGGATAATAATTAAAAATAACCCTATCCTTCCTATTATTGTAATCCATATTAAATTCTACATAACCTTCGCTGAAATTAATTCTCTTCAAATACTTTTCGAAGCTCTCAGTATAATTCTTTACAATTCTTTTATAAGAACCACCTATAAAATTAGCATTACACGGCTGTGCACCTGCATTAATACCTAAATAACTTTTTGTATCTCCTGGTGGAGGTGTCTTTCTCCATTGAATATTGCCTTGTTCTTCAACTCCATTTTGACTTGTAACACTTACACCGGCTATAGGAGCGCCATCATCATATAAATATTCAAATGAAATTTCACCACCTGCTGGAGATTTGACCCTACTTAAATACCAGCCAGTAATACTAGTTTCACTGATATAATCTTCAGAATCCATACAAGTCCGTTGTTTAGATCGAGAATACTCTGTAACCCCAAACTCAAATTCAAATCCTTTAATGTCTTTCGCAGTCCATTTTTTTGTGTCGCGGTTATAAGTAAAACTTAATCTATCTTGTTCACTAGAAACTATTTTAATTATACCAGCATTTTTTCCTATTATCAGTTTACCAGAATATCCCAAAAAATTATAATGATAAATATCCGGTTCAGCATCCTGGGGGGCTACAAATGGATCCATATCAGAAAGATATCCGTAAATGTCCAATCCACTACCGTTAAATACTTGAGAAGATATATATCCACCACTAAATGCTTTCATCTCAGGAGTGGTGATTTCATGTATGCTAGGGGGATAATTTGGATCATAGGGATGAAGACTATATTTTATTTTTTGATAATTGCTGATTATCGTAAATGTATTAGATTGATTTGGAAAAGAATACATTCCACTTCCCAAATAACCATGAGAATCGAAATCATCTATTCCTCTAACTTGTCTTGTAATAACACCACCTGCATTAAGAGTCCAACCTAACCCTATCCAACTAGCTTCGTCAGTAACCCTAATACCAGAAGAATGGTATGATGCAGATATTGGCACTTCGATATCTCCTGATTTTACAGTATAGATGGGTATATTAATGTTAGGAACTCCTGTGTAGTTACTTACAGGTATCTCTCCATACTTTTGTAATGAAGCTACATTAGGAGAAGGAGAGATCACTTTTGGTAATTCCGTTCCCTGTGATAATAAAAAATTAGCTAAAAAGCTAAATAATAAGTATACAATTCTCTTCATAATCTATGCGTTTTACTCTTTCACGATTTTAGCAGTTAGTTTTTTGTTCTGTTGGGCTGGGATACTCGCTTTGATGATGTAAACACCCTGTGGTAGTTTACTCGTATCAATCTTCGTAACCCTGTTTTTGGTGCTCAGGGTGTGGATCACCTTACCTGTCATATCATAAACATAGACATCTGCACTCTCGAAGTCCAGCCCGATCTCCACATAACAGTAATCCTTCACAGGATTCGGATAAATCTGGATATCCTTGTTCTCCATCAGATCTTCAATTTGTTTGTCCTCAAGCTTAACCACCTTCCAGTTCTCTTTCCCCAATTCCTCAGCGCTTGTCCCTGCCAGGATATATGAGCCGTCCCTGTTCAGTAATGCGGATGTTAGTCTTTCTTCTTTTTTCTTGTCCCTGCCTTCAACATACTTTCGCCAGACTTCCTTACCATTCCTGTCAATGTACAGCATCCAGAACGTCTCATCATTCTTCTCCACCTTGCCTTCCGACTGCGTGTAACCACCTATCAAAAAGCCTTTGACGGATTGAGACCCTTCGGCTCCGCTCAGGGTGACATTATGATTCCTGATAGTATTCAAGGACATCAGCACATCCCGGTTCTTAAAGTTGTAAGACTGCTGCCACTGCTCGTTACCGTCCTCATCCAATGCCAATATCCAAAGGTCTGTCCCCTCCTCCAGCTTCGCCCTCTTGTTACCCGAGGTCTCTGAGCGGCTTTCTCCACCAATAATATAACCTGAATCTGTCAATGCCATTGTTCTAACATGGTCGTCCTCGCTTCCCCCAAAGTTCTTCTCCCACTGGACATTACCACTCTTATCCAGCTTCACGATCCAGTAATCACCCTCGCCATAGTTTCCGAAGGACTTACCATAGAAATTAATATTGTAGTTCTCTGTAGAATTCTGATTGTTGGATGATGATGAATTACTGCCTGAGTAGTTGGTTGAGGATTGAGAAGTATTACCGGAATTTAAATTTAAACTTCCAGAATTCTGTAATAATAAATCTTTAGAATTGATCTTCGGTTTTGACTCTCCGTCATAGATGCCGCTCCTGGAATAAATGCCCATCAACACGCCGCCGTCTTTCGTCGGGATCACTTTCTCCACTTCATCCAGACCTTTGCCACCCAGAATTAATTGACTAATGATCCTGCCTTTCTTATCCAGCTTAATGACCAGAACATCTTTGGAGCCGTAACCTGATTTTGGATGATTGGTAGAGCCTGTAACAATGTAACCTTCGTCCGTAGTCTGAGTCACACTTCTGGCTTCTTCACTGTATCTTGTTCCGATGGTTTTCTGCCACTGTTCTTCACCATTCTCATCAATCTTAATCAGCCAGATATCGGATGATCCATTAGATTTATCTTTCTTATCCAATCCTAAAGACGAATACGAAGTCCCTGCCAACAAAAAGCCACCTTCCTTTGTTGAAACGGTGGCGCTGAGATAATCATGCTGATTCCCTGAAAAATACTTCTCCCAAACCTTCTGACCCTGCTGGTCAAGCTTCAGGATATGGTAATCGTAGCCTTTGTTTTGATTGTGGGTTGATGATGGATTTACGGCAGTTGAGCCGGAGCTGTCACCCTGAGCCTGACGAAGGGACTGAATGGATGATCCCGAAACTAAATACTGGCCGTCTATCGTAACCGCCAGTCCGGAAAGAAAATCCTGTGTCCCGGAGTCGAGATTCTTTTGCCAGGAAATCTTCTGCGAAAAGAGTACAGCAGAACCCAGCACCAATAGTGTGGTAGAAATCTTTTTCATAATTTGAGTTTTCTTTTTTGGTTATTGATTATTATTCACAATGCAACAATAGCATTGTTATGCGACAAATCTTGTCGCTTTATTATCACATTCATGTTTTTTTATTATTTGCTAAAATAATAACATTTTAACAACTTTTAAAATATTTTTTAATGTATTTTATTATGCTAAATCGCTGGTCTTATTAAGATCATCCTAAACAACTAATTATCGAACGAACATCGAACATAGGATAACCAACGGATATAGAATAGATATACCACTATCGAACAAAGGTTATACAAAGGATATACAAACTCTCATATTATGTTAAATGCAAACATCACGATCAACAAAATATCAGTAGATTAAAACATATACCTGCAACTATAAACATTTTGTATCAGAAATGTCACACTGAGCGGAATCGAAGTATTTTAACATTTCACCATCAATCAAAAAACCGCTGTCAGGCTGAGGCTCTCGAAGCGCGCATAAAAACCAATCCTTATAATGAACGAAGCATCCTTGCGCCCCCTTAAAATACAACCCAAACAAAAACCCATGCGCCTTTGCAATTAAAAATAATTCAAAAAAAATAAATCACGACAACTTTTGACGACAACCCATAATACTTTTGGCTCATCAGCTGACACAAAAAGCAATTTTAAAACTATCTATTAAATTTTAAAAAAAACATTATGGGAAAATTACATGACTCATTATTATCCGGCACTTCGGGACGCACAGGACGCATCGTAGTCGCCAACGTTTACGGCAATGAAATTTCAAGAGTTCGCCCTAAAAAAAGAGCCTCACAACCAACAGCGAAACAGATGCTGATTCAGAATCGGATGAAAAAGTGTGCCGCATTCATGCAGTCTTATAGAGCTTATGCGTGCCAATACTTTGGAAGCAGAAGCGGGATGAAATCCTGCTACAACCTGGCAATGACCAATCTGATGGAAAACTTCAGGATCAACTACACCGCGGAGACGATCACTCCGGATTATCCTTCGCTTTATTTCTCCAAAGGTAATCTCTTAGGGGCCGTGCCATTAGGAATGAGCTTAAAATCAGCCGAATCATTGGAGATCAGCTGGCAGGATAATTCTGCAGGAAACCCTGAGAGAGAAAATGATGTAGCTCAGATTCTAATTGCCGGAGAGGATAATGATTTTACGTTCTTCGTAGAAAACGCCGCAAAACGCTCTGATATCAAATATTCAGTAAACTTACCGGTCAACTTTCAAAACAAACCACTTCATGTTTGGATCGCATTCCGAACAGAAAATGGTGAAATTGCCTCCAATTCACAGTATGCGGGAACAGTTTTTTAAAACAAATGATCAGCCGTGATAATTCTTACGGCTGATTATTTTAAAGTCAGAAGAAAAAGTCCTAATATTAAAAGTTTGTTAAATATTAGTTTTTTACACTGTAAACTTTTATTTTTGCATTATTATTGATTCGATCTATTGAAATTGAAAATGATTTCAACGAAATAAATAATTTACAAACCAAGTTTAAATGGCAAAGTCATACGAAGCTATTTTCGAGAACAACAAGAAGTGGGTTGAATCCAAGATTTCCGGCAACCCGGAATATTTTCACCAGCTTGCTCAAACTCAAAATCCCGAATATCTCTACATCGGATGTTCCGACAGCCGGGTAACGGCAGAAGATATGATGGGAGCAGAACCGGGCGAGGTTTTTGTTCACAGGAATGTAGCCAATGTCATTAACACTTTAGATATGAGCTCAACAGCGGTGATTCAGTATGCTGTGGAACATCTGAAAGTAAAGCACATTATAGTATGTGGCCATTATAACTGTGGCGGTGTAAAAGCGGCAATGACATCACAGGATCTCGGACTTCTGAATCCCTGGCTGAGAAATATTCGGGATGTATACAGGCTGCATCAGGCAGAGCTAGACGCTATTGAAGATGAAGACAAAAGATATGACCGCCTGGTAGAACTGAATGTCCAGGAACAATGCATCAATGTCATCAAAATGGCTTGCGTACAGGAACGTTATATTTTGGAAGAATTTCCGGTCGTCCATGGTTGGGTTTTCGACCTGAGATCAGGAAAAATAATCGATCTCGAAATCGATTTTGAAAACATATTAAAAGACATTCAGAAGATCTACAACCTGACAGATTCTGATTGGGTGATGAGCAGAAAAAAATAGGCACATCAAATATTATGAAGTACTGGAGTATTATAACATTAACGATCTTTCTCAACTTTACGGCTCTTCCGGGATTAGCCGCAATGTTCGGTTGGGAACTGCCGAGAACCAATGTTGTAATCAGTGAAGAAGAGACGCACTCCAGCAACACAATCGTTATCTACGAAAAAACCATTCCTAAAACGATGGACATCCATGATTTCCTGAAGTTTTATGAAGCTGACACCCATAGAAAAATTACAGTCAACTGGGAATCAACTCTATATTTCCCGCCGTCTCTCAGCATATTCTCTCCACCTCCGGAAGCATAAATAACATTTTCTGTTTTCTCAGAAAACGCTTGGGGTTGGCTGTAATCACACAGCGGATAGCACTTGCCGTTTCCTGACATCGTCTTAATCAATCACTATTGATTATCAATCACATCTGTTATTTACATTGATGTAGTTACCTTTAGGTCAGGTGATGACATCAGTCAAACTTATTATTTTCTTATGAAAAAGTCACAATCTTTGTTTGGAGGAATCAAAGAGAACTTTCCGTCTGGTCTTGTAGTATTTTTAGTTGCATTACCATTATGTTTAGGCATTGCACTGGCATCCGGAGCGCCTCCTTTATCCGGTATCCTTGCAGGTATTGTTGGAGGTATTGTAGTGGGCGCGATCAGCAATTCCAACATCTCAGTTTCTGGGCCGGCAGCCGGTCTTACAGCTATTATTTTGGTAGCGATTACCGATATTGGTGCATTCGAATTATTTCTTTGTGCCGGGATTATTGCCGGAGTCATCCAGTTGATCCTGGGTTTTATCCGTGCAGGAAGTATCTCCAATTATTTCCCGAACAATGTGATCGAAGGGATGTTAGCCGGGATCGGAATCATCATCATTCTTAAGCAGATTTCTCACGCGGTAGGCTTTGATAAAGATTATGAAGGGCATCAGTCGTTATTCGATAATGGATTTAACATTAATTATTTTTCAGAATTATTCGCGGCGATACATCCGGGAGCTGTCATTATAACATTAATTTCAATGGGAATTTTGTTAGCCTGGGATAATATTGCAGCATTGAAAAGAATGAAATTATTACCCGGAGCACTAGTAGCAGTAATTGCCGGAATCCTGATTAATGAATTTTTCAAATTATCGGGAAGTTCATTAGCCATTTCCCCAGAGCATCTGGTAACACTTCCTGTTCCGACCACTTTGGATGAGTTCAAGAATATGATCACTTTTCCTGATTTTGCAGGATTCACCAATCCAAAAGTGTGGGTCACCGGCGCAACGATTGCTATCGTAGCATCAATTGAAACACTACTTTGTATAGAAGCGTCGGACAGACTGGACATAAGAAGAAGAATTACAGATACCAATCTGGAGCTTAAAGCACAGGGAATAGGCAATCTGATAAGTTCGTTCATTGGCGGATTACCAATGACATCGGTCGTTGTAAGAAGTTCTGCTAATGCCAATGCAGGCGCAACATCCAAATTATCGGCAATCATCCATGGTGTTCTTTTATTGATCTGTGTTCTAACCATTCCTGTCATATTGAATTTGATTCCGTTAGCAACCTTAGCAGCGGTATTGATTTTGGTGGGTTACAAATTGGCAAAACCAGCTACATTCAAGCATTTTTGGCACAACGGAAAGTATCAGTTTATCCCATTCGTAGCGACAGTTTTAGCTGTTGTGGCAACGGATTTGCTGAAAGGTGTTGGGATTGGATTATTGATTTCAATTATTTATATCCTGCAAGGCAATATGAAGCGAGCCTATTACCTGAGCAGAGAAACATTGAACGATGCTGACGAGATCACTATCAAATTAGCAGAAGAAGTTTCTTTCCTGAACAAGGCGGCGATTAAAAAAACATTGAAGAACATCAAGTCTGGTTCAAAGGTAATTATCGATGCCAAGACGACTTCATACATAACGACAGATGTACTGGAAATGATTCAGGATTTTGCGAATGTCAGAGCAAAAGAAGAAGATATAGAAGTAGAGCTGGTGGGATTCAAAACATCGTATAGAGATTATGCGAGCGATCAGGATTCTCACGTGGTGGTGAACCACAAAAGAGCAATGTAACCAAATTATTTATTATTAAATTTTAACAATCAGAAACACAAATATTAAAACATTTTAAAAATATGAAAGCACATACATCAGAAACGCAGGCAACCATTACTCCGGAAAAAGCATTGGAAATCCTTAAAGAAGGCAATGCAAGGTTTGTCAACAACCTGAAAGCAAACAGAGATCTTCTGGAGCAGGTGAATGCAACGCGTGCGGGACAATGGCCATTTGCGGTTATTTTGAGCTGTATCGACAGCCGTACTTCTGCTGAATTGATCTTTGACCAAGGTCTTGGAGACATCTTCAGTGTAAGAATCGCAGGTAACTTTGTGAATCAGGATATTCTTGGCTCAATGGAATTTGGCTGTAATGTAGCTGGTTCTAAACTGGTAGTGGTTCTTGGACACTCCAAATGCGGTGCACTGAAAGGTGGTCTGGATGCAGCAGCCATCGAAGGAATGGGAATGGATAACCTGAATCATTTGATCGGACACTTTGACCCAATCATCAAAAATATCATTAAAGAGGGTGAGGAGCGCTCTTCCAAGAACGAAGACCTTCTGGAAAGACTGAATCACCACAATGTAAAGCACGCAATTGAAGACATCAGAAAGCAAAGCTCAACTTTGAAAAGGCTGGAAGACGAAGGTAAAATCAAAATCGTGGGTGCAAATTACGACGTAGAAACTGGCGTTGTAACTTGGTTATAGGAAATATTTTTTCTTCATACAATTAGGGTAGTAGGCCGGGTAATTTATTATCCGGCTTGCTTTTTCTACTTGCCGTTAAAAGCGGTCATTGTATTCTGAACGCCGGCAAACACAAAAGATAAAGCCGCCTGAGAAAACTTCTCAATTCTTTCAGGGAGTTTGTCTTGTTCTTCAGCATTCCATTTCCCGAGAACGTAATCCGCTTGTTTTCCTTCCGGGAAATCGGCAGAAATCCCAAATCTTAATCTGGTGTAATTTTGGGTATTGAGTTGTGACTGAATACTTTTCAGCCCATTATGACCGGCATCAGAACCTTTCATTTTCATTCTCAGAGAGCCAAAAGGCAGAGCCAGATCATCGGTAATGATCAAAATGTTTTCTAACGGAATATTTTCCTTCTGCATCCAGAATTTAACAGCGTTTCCTGAGAGATTCACATAAGTATCAGGTTTTAGAATAAACACTTTTCTGCCTTTATATTTGCCTTCAGCTAAAAGACCAAAGTTCGAAGATTTGAAAGGTGCTTCGATCTTTTCAGCGATCTTTTCAGCAACTTTGAAACCGATATTATGTCGGGTTTCTGCATATTCTTCTCCTTTGTTCCCGATGCCGACAATAAGATATTTCATTATTTATATAGGAAATTTAATTTATCCCCGGCATTAGAAGTCATCTCTGTAGGATAGCTATCAGAGTTGTATTGATATGTCATTGTAAGAGATTGTGACATTCCCATTGTTGTAACTTTGACAGTTTTGTAGTTATTTGCAGAAAGCCCTAACATACCTTGATTAGAAGTATTATAATGCGTTGATAAAATATTGTAAGCTAAAGGTAACGAAGCAAAAGGATTTTTGTTCGTATCATAGTTGCTTAATGCAGATTCAATAACAATTGGCGGAATTGTAATAGGACCGCCACTTGCAGAAGTTGTCGCCAATTTCCAGTTAGAAATATTATTTCCTGCATAAGTCAGATTACTTGTCACTTCATATTCTAAAATGAATTGTCCAGGATTATCAGGATCTTCAGCATTCATTTTAGTTAGAACCTTTGTAACTTTTTCACCACTGTATGTTACATCTGTTGTTGATTTATACAGAAGTGTTCCACCAGATTCTGTAGTTCCGCTGACAGATTTTAATTTCCCAGAATCATAAACTAAATCCAGTTTCGTCAGTCTTGTATCGCCAGATTCTACATTGGTAATATCCATATGTATAATCTGATTATTGCTATTGTATGTCAGAACGGCATTTTCATTACCATCGTCAAATTGACTTTTAACTGATGTAAGTTTGCTTCCCGTATAGATATAATCTACAGTCGTTCTTTCTCCGTCAGAATCAATACCAGAAACTTTACTTAAAAACCTAATTGTGGTCGATCCACCATTGCCTCCTCCTGTATTAGTACCCGTACCATACTCAACGCCTTGTAAGAAATCACCATTTTCATCTTGACTGGGACTGCAAGAGGACAGAATAAAAAATCCGAATATATAATAAAGTATATTTTTCATTGTTTTGTTTGTGTTTGCAAAGTTAATTTTTTAAAATAAATGTTCAGGTAATTTTTGAGAGGCAGGATTTATTTAGTTGGAATCAAAATTTTCTTCAGAATTCAGGCTCTTAAGTTGACTGAGTTCATCAATATAAACTTTCAACTGCTTCTCATTGAGTTCACCATTATTCTTATAGATTTCTACTCTTCTGTTGACCTCAGAATCGTAATATTTTTTGAACTGATCGTTCGTTTCATATTTATTCCACAATTCGAAATACTCACACATCTCGGATAAAAAGCTTTGTATTTCTTCTCTGGTTTTCTTATCTACATTGCCCCCAAATGGTATAACAGAACAATAAGCAGGATTTTTAACCGGCATTATTCTCTTGGTAAACTCGTTATATTGGTCATCAATGAGAGATTCGATTTGTTCTTTGTTGAAGTAGACATCCTCATTAATATCATTAAGCTGTACAAAATTTGCCGAACTGTAATTATTATTAAAAATATAATTGGCATAGACCACAACCTCGCCTTTTCCTAACCCTGGTGAAATCCCATAATGTTCCGAGAGATAAAACAATGCCGGTTCAGAATAATCGATTCCATCTTTGAGATTAGCGATAAACAGTTCTATTTTGGTTCCGTCTTTATCTGTTGCGATTCTTTTCTCAAGATTTTTATACGATTTGTAATCATACAACGTATCGGATGCTTTTTTAAAATATCGAATTGGTGACGAAGCACTATAAGTTCTGAAGCCGTTGGCAGAAACATACTTTTTGTTGCATAAAACACCATCCATTCTGTAGATATTTTTCCGATAGGCATAATAGAAATTAATTGTATTTCTAATATATTTCTTCTCAGAATTGTAACTTATCGAATAAACAGGAACCGATTTGTCTTTAGAATTGAATTTTACTGAAATACCAGCCTTATTATCCACCTCACTGAAGAAGGTCATTTCTTTATCATAATGGTATTTTAGGATCTGGGCATTACAGAGGTAGCTAAATATTATGAAAGTTAACTGAATAAATTTTCTTTCCACCAGATTAACGTAACAAACATTCATAAAATTTAAAATTCAAAGAAGTTATATGTTTCTTTTTTCAGGATTCTGTCTATTGGAAAAGGATGAAACAATCTCGATTTTATCATTTAAGATCCTGTAGTATAGACTATTAAATTTTAATATGACGGCCTTTCTAATTTTATACTTATCCGAGTAAGGGAAAATTTCAGGATTCTGTGCGATAATATATAGGATTCTCTCAATCTCGTTTCCCAAGTTATCGATTTCCTTATCTGTAAACTCCTGTTCCAAATATTCAACAGTCTGCGCCAGTTCTTCCAGAGCTAAATCAGTCCATAGAATCTCAAAGTCTTTTTCCATAGATTTCTCTTGCTTTGGAATGTGGATTTAATCTACCTTCATCCGCTTGAGCAATTCCTTTTTCGATGGATTTTTTTTCGGCATCAGAAATTTTATCTGCCCAGTCTTTTTTTCTTTCGCGAGATATCAAATCCGAAATCTTTTCAAGAAAACTCAAATCTTCAATTGTAGATAACCATTGGATTAGCTCCAATTTTTTATTTTGTATCTGTAAATCAGTATTCATCTTTCCAATTTTATTAATCAAATATAATCAATTCTAAGCCAAAATCCTATTCAAAACCAGATTCACTTCATCCACATTTTTCACATTGTCTTTCCTCATCATCAGCTGGTTGTTCTTTTCTTTTAACGTCGCTTCTGCCGGATTTTGTGTGAGGTAAGATATGATTTTTTTGAATTTTTCACTTTGATAGAATTTATCCTGAGGATTCGCTGGGAAATAACCAAGAAACACTTTATTCTTCACCACCAACTTATCAAATCCAATTTCAGCCGCCAGCCATTTCAGTTCTACAGATTTCAAAAGATTAATCGCTTCATCAGGCAGTTTTCCAAATCGGTCTGTCAGCTCATTTTCAAATTGTTGTAACTCTTTAGCATTCTGAATATCTGCTAACTTTTGATAAAGCGACAAACGTTCTTCCGTTGAACTCACGTAATCATCTGGCAACATCAATTCCAAATCTGTATCGATGTTGACTTCTTTTGTGGATTTGAACAGCTTGTTTCTATCTTCTTCATTTTCAAAAAGATTTTCAAAATTCTCATCATCTTTGAGTTCTTCCAAAGCTTCCTGCATCATTTTCTGATACGTCTCAAATCCCATTTCGTTGATGAATCCACTCTGTTCTCCGCCCAATAAATCACCGGCACCACGGATTTCCAGATCCTTCATCGCAATCTGGAAACCACTTCCCAAATCCGAGAATTGCTCAATCGCTTCCAGACGTTTTCTCGCATCAGACGTCATCATATCGAACGGTGGCGTTATCAGGTAACAAAATGCTTTCCTGTTGCTTCGTCCGACTCTTCCACGCATCTGGTGCAGATCTGCCATCCCGAATCGTTGCGCATCATTGATAAAAATCGTGTTGGCATTTGGAACGTCAACGCCCGATTCTACAATCGTTGTAGAAACGAGAACATCATATTTTCCTTCCATAAAATCGAGGATGTTGGTTTCCATTTGTTTCCCGTCCATTTGTCCGTGGCCAGTAATCACTCTCGCATCGGGAACCAGTCTTTGGATTAATCCTGCAATATCTTTCAGATTTTCGATTCTGTTGTTGATGAAATAAACCTGTCCGTCTCTCTGCAATTCATAAGAAATCGCATCACGCAAAATTTCTTCATTGAATCCAATGATTTGCGTTTCCACAGGTTGACGGTTAGGCGGTGGCGTTTTGATAACGGATAAATCTCGCGCTGCCATTAATGAAAATTGTAAAGTTCTGGGAATTGGTGTCGCCGTTAATGTCAGCGTGTCAACATCGGTTTTTAGCGTTTTCAATTTGTCCTTAACGGAAACACCAAATTTATGTTCCTCATCAATAATCAACAAACCTAGATCTTTGAACTTGATATCTTTACCAACCAACTGATGGGTTCCGATGACAATATCGATTTTACCATTTTTAAGACCTTCTTTGGTTTCCGATTTCTGTTTGGCAGTCCGGAATCGGTTCATATAAGAAATATTAACAGGAAAATCCTTCAATCGTTCTTTGAAACTTCTGTAATGTTGGAAGGCCAGAATCGTTGTCGGAACCAGAATCGCAACCTGTTTTCCGTCGGTCGCTGCTTTAAATGCAGCACGAATCGCCACTTCTGTTTTACCAAAACCAACATCGCCACAAATCAACCGGTCCATCACACCTTCCGCTTCCATATCCTGTTTCACATCCAATGTTGCTTTTTCCTGGTCTGGCGTATCTTCGTAAAGAAAGCTCGCTTCCAACTCATTTTGAAGGTAAGAATCCGGCGAATACTGGAAGCCTTTTGCAGTTTTTCTTTCCGCATAAAGTTTTATCAAATCAAAAGCAATCTGCTTAACTCTGGCTTTGGTTTTTTGTTTTAATGATTTCCAGGCTGGTGAACCGAGTTTGCTGAGAACAATTTCTCGTCCTTCCGGGCCGTTATATTTCGAAATTTTATGAAGTGAATGGATACTCACGTAAAGCAAATCGCCATTCTTGTAAGTCAGTTTAAAACATTCCTGGATCTTGCCGTCATTATTAACCTTAACCAAACCCATAAATTTCCCGATGCCGTGGTCGATATGCGCAATGTAATCACCAACTTTCAAAGACATTAAATCTTTAAGCGTCAGTTGCTCAGACTTTGCAAAAGTATTTTTGGATTGATATCTCTGGTAACGGTCAAAAATCTGATGATCTGTGTAAATCAGAATCTTATTATCAGAATCTACAAAACCTTCGTGCAATTCCGATTTGAAGCTTTTGAACGGAATCTCGTGCTCTAATTCCTCAAAAATCGATTCTAATCTTTCCTTTTGTTTTTCACTTGAAAATGAAATCCAGGTGTCAAAACCCTGACTTTGTTTTTCCTCCAAATCCTGAATCAGCAATTCAAAGTTTTTATGGAAACTCGGCTGTTGTGTCTGATTGAGTTCGAGAGTTCGAGAATTTGGGAGTTTGAAAGTTTGAGAACTGAAATCTATCGTTTTGAATTTGATTAATTTATTTTGGAATTCAGGTTCAGAAATGAATAATTCGTCAGGTGTTCTGTGCTTGATATCTTTGCTTAAAGTGTCGAATTTATCTATTGCCTTTTCATAAAAATCTCTGATTCTTTTGGTTGATAGGTAAAGATTCTTTGAAACCACAAAACTGTCATCAGGCAATAATTCAAACAAAGAAACCTTAGTTCCGGAAACCGAAAAATTCATATTGGAAACCAGCTGGAATTCATCAATCTTATCCAACGAAAGCTGCGTTTCAATGTCAAAAGTCTTGATGCTTTCCACTTCGTTTCCGAAAAACGTGATCCGGAAAGGTTTTTCGTTGGAGAAAGAAAAAACATCCACAATTCCGCCTCGGACAGAAAATTCTCCCGGCTCGGAAACAAAATCTGTTTGGTTGAATTGATAATGATTCAGCAACTCATCCACAAAATCAAAATACAGTTGGTCGCCCACTTTTATCTGATGAGAAATTGCTTTGAAGTCTTCTTTCTTCAAAACTTTTTCAGACAACGCACCAATGAAGGCGACAATCACTTTTGGCGATTTTCCGGAATTAAGTTTATTGATGACTTCAGTTCTCAGAACCAGATTCGCATTCTGAGTTTTCTCAACTTGATAAGGCTCAAGATGTGTTGCTGGAAAGTAAAGAACGTTGTCTTTTCCCAGCAAATCTTCCATTTCTGCATTGATGTAAAGCGCATCTTCCTTGTCATCCACCAAATAAAGAATGGTTTTGTTCTGAGTCAGAAACAATTCCGAAGCTAAAATTGAAACTGCGGAACCCGCACTTCCTTTGACTGAAATGTGCTGATGCTTTGATATCTGTGAAAAAATCTCATTCCCGAATTGTTTCTGAAGCAAGTCCGGCAAAAGATTTTGATTGATTTTTTTTAATTCCATTAATGTGGGTATAAACGCAAAAAGCGATTCCGAGATATTTTCGGAATCGTTATTTGTTACAAAGATACTATTTTTCAAAAAAATTAGTTTTAATTTTACGGTCTTAAACTATGAGCATTTGAAATTCGGTTTCAAAATATTGTCCCTTTTCTGTCTATTATCAATTCTTTTTACGCAATGTAAGGATGATGATGCTAACATTTTCCGTGCATATGTAGAAGGGAAAATCACGTATTCTGATGCCAAGTTTCTGGAAAATCCGATTCATCTTGTGAAGGAAAAGAAAATCATTGCGGAAACTTTCCCGAAAGAAAGCGGAAGTTTTGTTTTGGCCGGGCCTTATGACAAAGGTGCTTACAAATTTCAGCTTAAAAACTTCAAGATAAAATCTTTTTCTACCGAAACCAAAGGCTGCAAAATCTCCAGTGATTCTCTCAGTATCGAAATCCCGGATGGTGTGACTTACGTTATTTTCAATGATATTACTTTGAAATAATGAAGAAACTTCTACTTTTTTCGCTGGCTCTCATTTCGACATCTGCTTTTTCTCAAAGAAGAAAAAACCAGGATTGGACAGAAAATGTAAAATTTTCTATCGACCCACACGTTAAAGTAATGAAGTCACTTGGCAACAATTTTCTGAATGAAGCCTTCGATTATTTTTATGGTTTCGGAATAGGCGGTAATGTTAATGTCTACAAGAATTTTGGTTTAGGCGTAGAATACACATATTTTTTAGCAAACATAATAAACGGTGACCAATTCGGTTATCTTGGTGCTCCATCAATGAACAATTTTGATTGGTATGCATTTCATCAGGACAAAATCACAGAAGATTTTTTTGTAGAAGAAATTTTAGGTTACAGCACTTACCGGGTGAAAAGTCCTTTTCTTGACAATTCCGGGAATTTCCACGAGGGCAATGGCGGTCTTAATTTCGGAGCCAAAGCAATCTATACTATTGATGACACCGGCACTCAACAGATTGTTCTCAATGCAAAACTTAATTTCTATAATTCTAAGATAGGAAATCAGAATCCTGATATAGAAAAGTATTATTCCAAAGCAACGTTGTTGAATATCGGTATTGCCTATCGTATTAATTTTTAAGGCATTTTTAAGTTGTTATAATTTCTGGTTAATTTTTTTTATTCGTAATTTCTAATTGATTTTTAGTATAAATTTGTTCCATCAAACTAAAACAATCTTTGATATGAAAAATTTATTAACAGCTCTGCTACTTACTTTCGGTGTAGGTGTAGCAACTGCACAAACAACAGCACCGGCCACGGCAAAAAAGCAAGTTCAGAAAACTGAAAAAAAAGCGACCAAGTCTGTGGAAGCACAAGCTGCAAAAGTGGCTAACACTCCTGATGTCAAACTGAAAAAAGACGGAACTCCGGACAAAAGATATAAAGCCAACAAAATGCTTAAAAAGGATGGAACTCCTGACAAGCGTTACAAGGCTAACAAATAATTTTCCTGATCGATGAAGAAGAAAGGGACAATTTAATTTTTCATAACTTTTATTTTTTTAGACTTTACATTTTTTGTAAAGTCTTTTCTTTTTGGTTCACGATTTGATTATATTTTTTTACCAATTCAAAAAAATAGTATTATGAGCCCGAAACCAATGCTTACGCTTTCTCAAGTTATGGAGAAGCTCAGAGAAAAAGGAATCACAGATGAGATCATCATGAATGATAAAAAGCAATTCGTCATTCATAGTACAGAAAAAGCTTATCATGCAGAAGATCTTAAAATTATCCGTGTTTACAGATTTGAAGGCGCAAGTGATCCGGACGATAATATTGCCCTTTATCTTGTAGAGGATGTCTATGGGAACAAAGCCATGATCATAGATTCTTACGGTGCAAACAGCAATTACGCAGGTCCGGAATTTGATGAATTCCTAAAGTCACTTCCGACAGAAGAAAGAGAAGAATACGACTTTTAAATTTCAAAAAGCACATTTATATATTTATTACCCTTTTCCATATTTCGCAGAAAAGGGTAATTTTTTAATCAATTTTGACAACAAGCAATGTTTTTTTAAGTCCGTCTTCTATTCCTTTCCAATAGAAATTGAAGAAAGAACGCTGTTTGTTTCTCTCCACATAGATATCAACTGATTCCGGGAATTTTTTGGAATCTTTTTTAACTACAAGATTAGCAACCGCTGACAAGAATTTCTTTTTCTCCTTTGTATCTTTATCCAGAATATTTACCTTCAGATCTTTGTGTGTGATCCGGAATTTTCCGTTCATAATATCATTGTTCCCCTTAAAGTCAAAATTGAGACTGGTAATTGTTCCTGTGGCAGTGATGTTCATATAAGGTTTGATGAATGGGTTGATATCATTTGCAGGAAGATTGTTGATATAACCACCAATTGTGAAATTATCACGCATATTCGCAGTATCAAAATTCCAGTTGACCTTCATTGGTGAAGCATCCATAAATTTACAATTGATCACAATCGGAACATTGGTATTAGCGCCTCTTTTCTTGTTGGAATTAAGGTTTTTTACATTCATATTGAAGTTGGTGAAAATCACTTTTCCAGGTCCGTTTGAATCCGGCTTGTCTTCTTCATACACCAATTTGGATTGTACAAGATTCAGATTTTCAACAACTAAAGGAAATTTTATCGTTCTTAATAATTTCGAATAAAGTAGTTTTTCTTTTGGATTATCTCTTGGAATCTTGCTTCGGAAGATATTAGCGTCAACATTGGTTAATCTTGCATTTTTCAGTAAAATATCCGGTTGGTCATTTTCAAATTTCCATCGTAATCCTGATAACTGAACACGGTTGGCAGAAATATCAAATAAATCATTTTCCATTGGAATCATTCTCACAAACTCAGCTCTGGAAACTTTTGGATTAAGATTAAAATCTTTCAAATCAATACTTTTCGAAGTCACATCGAAGCTTGACAAATCCATTGTGTAATATTGTCCTGCATCGTAAAAAAACTGATTGCCGGAAATTTTGTAATCCTGATAACTGAAAGGCAATTTGTTTTTTGAAGTTTCTTCATTCATCAGAAAACTTTTGATATTCGCATCAAATTTTGCAATTGAAAGTGTTTTCTTTCCATTGGATTTTAAAATCGATAATTTTCCGTTAATAATATCAAAATTTTCAAAATTAAGATCAAATCGAGATTTCTTTTTGCTGGTCTTGACAACTTTATTGTCACGGTTCTGAATCACAAATTCCGGATCTTTGATCTGAGCATTTTTCAGGCTTAGTTTTGTTTTGCTGAAAACCAGCTCATCGAATGTCAGCTTTTTGCTTTTGATCCCAAACAAACTTTTCTGACTTCTGAAACTTTGTTCCCAATTCTTAAAATCCACCAGAGATTTCATTTCAAAATCATCAATTTCTAACTTCCCATTATCGGTTTTGATGTCTGAAGACGTGATGGAATAAACCTGGTCCAGACGGAAAAAGAAATCTTTTGCAGTGATATTGTAGCTGTCCAAGGCAAACGGCAATTCATCAGGATCTTGATTAAGGCTCAGGTTTTTAACGTTGAGATTAAGATCTTTTGCAGAAAATAATTGGGTTTCGTCCGATCTTTTAACACCAATATTTCCATGATCAATTTCAATATTATTAATCATAAATGGAATCGGATCTTTTCCTGACTTGCCGGCTTTTGGTTTTGCTAATCTAACCCGAAGATCCGGTTTTACAAGCTTGATGGAACTCGCTTCGATTCTGTTATTTTTCAACAATTCAATAACACCTAATCTACTGATATTCAAATCCCCCAAAGAACCTTCCAGCGCTATGGTTTCCAGATTATTGGGCTGTTTTGTTTTAATTTTGATTTGGTTAGCGGAAATACCCCCACTCAGGATTTCCACATTCAGAGATTGATAGGTAATTTGATATGGCGTTTTGTTTTTGAGATAATCGGGAAGTTTATATTTTAACCAAAGACTGAATCCAATATTGATAATTAATATTAATGCAAGAAAACTACCTAAGATTATAAGCGAAATTTTTAAAGTTTTTTTCATCCGTTTATTAAATTATTAACTGATGACTAAAAACCGTTCCAAAATTATAAATCCAGTTCTATAACATAACCTTCGTGACCTCTGACATTGATGAAATCGTCACCTTCAAAATGAAGATATTGCCCTTTGATACCTTTCAAAACTCCATTGAATTCCGGTTTTTTATCCAGTGTGAAAACATTAATTTTTCCCGGTTTTTCATAAGGGAAATCTAATTTCACAACATTCTCTTCGGTCACTGCAAATTTTTTGAAATCATTGGGAAAATATTCCGCAATCTTATTTCGGAAATCGATCAGATCCAAAGCATCCTCGTAATCATCCTGAAGCATTTTCTTCGGATTGGTTTTATCAGCGATATGCTTTTTCAGTTCAACCTCTATCATTCCCGCTTCATAGCGATTATCCGTCACGGCAATCGGCAAAGCGAAAGTTGCGCCCTGGTCAATCCAACGCGTCGGGATCTGATGTTCTCTTGTAACGCCCACTTTAACATCACCTGTGTAAGCCAAGTAAACAATGTGAGGAACCAGTTGTATTTCTTTTTCAACATCCAGATCTCTTTCTGCAATCCCAAGATGAGCAGTGGACAATTCCGGGCGAATGATTGTATCACTTGCATAAGGACTTTCAAAAAAACATTTTTTACAAAATCCCATTCTATATATTTTCTCATCACTTCCACAATTCACACATTCGTAACCCAAATGTTTGATGTAAAGTGTTTTTCCGAACAGTTGGTTCATATTGATCAAATCATTTTTCAGATTAAGAAAATACTGAATAGGTTGTCCGTTTTGGGAAATCATCTTTAGGATTTGTCCGGAGAATTGCATTTTTATGAAGATTTAAATAGGGATAAAAATAGGGATTTTTACAATAAGGTTCAAAAAATTAAAAAATTTGTCAATTCCAGTTTTAAGGATATATTTGCCACAATTAAAAAACATATTAGTATGAAAAATATTTATGCCTTCTTATCATTATTGGTAACATCTTTCGTTCTTGCACAAACGACTATCTATTCCGAGAATTTTGGAAATCCTTCCTCTACCACTCTTTTGACAGCGTATACAGGTTATCACAACAGTTCGCCTATCACTTACTCCGGAACAGCTGATGTGAGGACTTCGACACCGTCGGACTATGCAGGAGCTAGCGGGCAAGGCTGTGTCTTCATAGGTGCTGTGACCACATCTTCCGGTAATCCGGCAAAAACACTGATTATTAGTGGAATCAACACAACAGGATATCAGGATTTAACACTTTCCTTTGGGCATCAAAAAGGAACCAATGCCAGCAGTAATGAGTTAAAAGTTGAGGTAAGTTCTAATGGAACAGATTGGACTCCGCTTTCCTACACAAGACCAACCGGCTCCGGAACTTCTGTCTGGCTAGTTATTACACCAACAGGAACAATTCCTGCAACATCTAATCTTTCTGTAAGGTTTACAAATCCTTTGGATTCTAATGTGGGTTTCCGTGTTGATGATATTAAATTAACTGGAAATCAGACATTAGCAGTGAGTAATGTTAAAAAACAGCACTTCAACATTTATCCAACCGTTGTGAGCAATGGAATCATCTGTGTTACTTCCACAAATAATCAGACAAAAAAAATAAACATCTACGATTCTTCCGCAAAATTGGTTATCAGCAGAGGTACGGATAAAGAAATCAATGTTTCTCAACTTCCAAAAGGCACTTACATAATTAATGTCGAGGAAAATGGAATTGTTGAATCAAAAAAATTCATTGTTAAATAACAATCTATGTTTTAAATATTAAAAAGAATCTCCGAATAAGAGATTCTTTTTTTGTTTAATTCTTATCTTCGCAGCAATACAATATATTATGAATTATCTTGTAACTGGTGGAAGTGGATTTATTGGTTCCCATTTAGTCGAGCATCTTTTAAAAAATGGACATTCTGTCATTAACATTGACAATTTTGATGATTTCTATGACTATCAAATCAAAGTCAGAAATACTTTGGAGTCTACAAATAACAATTCTGAGTTCAGTTTTAAAAATAAAGATGCCGACATCGAGAATTTGATATCATTGACAAAATCAGAATATTACCAGCTTTATTATCAGGATATTCGGGAAAGAAGAGGCCTTGAAGAGATATTCAGAAAACACAACATTGACTTAGTTATCCATTTAGCAGCATTGGCAGGCGTTCGTCCTTCTATTGAGCGGCCTTTGGATTATGAAGAAGTCAATGTTCGTGGCACGATGAATCTTTGGGAGCTGTGCAAAGAATTTGGAATAAAAAAATTCGTTTGCGCTTCATCTTCCAGCGTTTATGGCAACAATGAGAAAATCCCATTTTCAGAAACAGATAATGTTGACAACCCCATTTCTCCTTATGCAGCAACCAAAAAAAGCGGCGAAATTTTAGGCCACGTTTATCATCATCTTTATAGTATAGATATGATCCAGCTGAGATTTTTCACGGTTTACGGACCGAGACAAAGACCTGATCTTGCCATTCATAAATTCACGAAACTGATCTGCGAGAACCAGGAAATTCCTTTCTACGGCAACGGTTCCACAGCAAGAGATTATACTTTTATTGATGATATCATTGACGGGATTCTTAAGTCTGTACAATATCTGGAAAATCACGATCATATTTATCAGATTTTAAATCTTGGAGAAAGCGAAGTCGTTACATTGAATGAGATGCTTGCAACTCTAGAATCCGCATTGGGTAAAAAAGCAAATAAAAAAATGCTGCCAATGCAACCCGGCGATGTCTTGAAAACCAATGCTGATATAACAAAAGCGAGATCTCTGATTGGTTATAAACCGACAACAAACTTCCAAAATGGCACAAAAAAATTTGTGGAATGGTTTTTGGGAAATCGGCATTAATGAATCTCTGACAGCAAGATCATTTAAAACTAAATGAAATTATTTTTAAATATTATTGAAAATCAGTAGAAACATATATAAAATATCACCTAATTTTTTACTTTTGCAAAAAATTTAATTATGTATTGGACATTAGAATTAGCTTCATATTTAAGTGACGCACCTTGGCCGATGACCAAGGCAGAATTGATCGATTATGCAATCCGTACCGGAGCGCCAATGGAAGTTGTAGAAAACCTTCAGGCTATTGAGGACGAAGGAGAGATCTATGATGCGATTGACGAGATCTGGAGCGATTATCCTACAGACGAGGATTATCTTTGGAACGAAGACGAGTATTAATCGTCAATAAGCTTTACACCAAAGCTTCAAAATATATCACACAACAAGTGTAATTTAAACGCTTTGGACTTTGGATCCAAAGCATAAATCAGAAATTTATGAGTTTTTTAAATACCGTTCTTAAAAGTTTTTTGGGAGACAAAAATGCAAAAGATTTAAAAGAAGTAAAAAAAGTTGTCGCAAAAATCAAAGCAGTTGAACCTAACATCCAGTCATTATCCGATGATGGATTAAGAGCGAAAACCGCAGAATTTCAAGAAAAAATAAAATCTGCAACTGCCAAGTTTACAACCCAAATCGACGAAATAAAAGAGCAGATAAAAAACTCTACCAACGTTGACGAGAAGGAATCGCTTTTTAACAAAATCGAAGGTCTTAAAAAAGAATCTTACGAGGTTGAGGAAAAAGTTCTTAACGAGATTCTTCCGGAAGCTTTTGCTTTGGTAAAGGAAACCTCAAGGCGTTTAGCACAAAATGGAGAAATCCGCGTGACTGCAACAGACAGAGACCGCGAGTTGGCAGCTACCAAAGATTTTGTAGCGCTGGATGGCGATATTGCTGTTTGGAAAAACTCTTGGGATGCAGCCGGAACGCCTGTCGTTTGGGATATGGTTCATTATGACACGCAGTTTATTGGTGGTGTCGTATTGCATTCCGGAAAAATAGCAGAAATGGCAACCGGTGAAGGTAAAACTTTGGTCGGAACACTTCCAATTTATCTTAACGCTTTGCCGGGAAGAGGTGTTCATGTTGTAACAGTTAACGATTATCTTGCAAAAAGAGACTCGGCATGGATGGGCCCGCTATATCAATTCCACGGATTGACTATTGACTGTATTGATAATCACCAGCCCAATTCAGATTCCAGAAGAAAAGCTTACCAGGCAAGTATCACTTATGGAACCAATAACGAATTTGGTTTCGATTACCTGAGAGACAATATGGTAACCAATCCTACTGAATTGGTTCAGGGAGAATTGAATTTCGCAATTGTCGATGAGGTGGACTCGGTTTTGATTGATGATGCAAGAACACCGTTGATTATTTCCGGACCTGTTCCTCAAGGTGACAGACAGGAATTTGATGTGCTTAAACCTTCAATAGACAGAATTGTTGAGGTTCAGAAAAAAACAGTTTCTGCCATTTTCAACGAAGCTAAAAAATTAATCGCGAACGGAAACACCAAAGAAGGTGGATTCAAATTACTTCAGGCCTACAGAGGTCTTCCAAAGAACAGACAATTGATCAAGTTCTTGTCAGAAAGTGGCAACCGTGCTTTGCTTCAGAAAGTGGAAGGTCAATATATGGCAGATAACAATCGTGATATGCCAATTGTTGACAAAGATCTTTATTTTGTCATCGATGAGAAAAATAATCAAATCGATTTAACAGACAAAGGCGTAGAATATATGTCTGCAGGTAACGAAGATTCACAATTCTTTGTTTTAACTGATATCGCGACAGAAATTGCCGAATTAGAAAAGAAGAATCTCTCAAAGGAAGAAGAATTCGCTGCAAAAGAAGAGTTATATCGAGATTTTGCTGTGAAATCTGAGCGTATTCACACCATGAATCAGTTACTGAAAGCTTATACATTATTCGAAAAAGATGATGAATATGTAGTAATTGACGGGGAAGTAAAAATCGTTGACGAGCAGACAGGTCGTATCATGGAAGGCCGACGTTATTCTGACGGACTGCACCAAGCGATTGAAGCTAAAGAAAATGTGAAGATTGAAGCTGCGACTCAGACCTTCGCAACGATTACTTTACAGAACTATTTCCGTATGTATAACAAGCTGGCCGGTATGACAGGTACTGCGGAAACTGAAGCTGGAGAATTCTGGCAGATTTACAAATTGGATGTTGTGGTAATCCCTACCAACAGACCTATCCAAAGAGATGACAGACAGGATTTGGTTTACAAAACCAACCGTGAAAAATATAATGCTGTAATCGAGGAAATCGAGAAACTAACCTCAGCAGGGAGACCTGTTTTGGTGGGTACAACTTCGGTAGAAATTTCCCAATTGCTTTCCAGAGCATTACAGTTAAGAAAAATACAACACCAGGTTCTTAATGCGAAACTTCACAAAAAAGAAGCGGAGATTGTTGCCGGAGCTGGTGGACCAGGCGTTGTAACCATTGCAACCAATATGGCCGGTAGAGGTACCGACATCAAGCTGAAACCGGAAGTAAAAGAAGCCGGAGGTTTAGCAATCATTGGTACAGAAAGACACGATTCCCGTCGTGTGGACAGACAGTTGAGAGGTAGAGCCGGTCGTCAGGGAGATCCTGGAAGTTCCCAGTTTTATGTTTCTTTGGAAGATAATCTGATGCGTCTTTTCGGTTCTGAAAGAATTGCTAAGATGATGGACAGAATGGGTCATAAAGAAGGAGAAGTGATTCAGCATTCTATGATTTCCAAATCTATCGAGAGAGCTCAGAAAAAAGTCGAAGAGAATAACTTCGGTGTCAGAAAAAGATTGCTGGAATACGATGACGTGATGAACAAGCAGCGTGATGTTATTTACAAAAGGAGAAAGAATGCATTATTTGGAGATCACTTGAAGTATGATATTGTCAATATGATTTATGACACTGCTGCTGCAATTGTTTCTCAGGCTAAGGCAAACGGAAATTATAAAGATTTTGAATTCGAGATTATCAAGCATTTCACAATGGAAGCGCCGGTAAACGAATCTGAATTTGGAAGTTTACAAATCCCTGCACTTACAGATAAAGTGTTCAAAGCTGCAAAAGAAGATTATGATTTAAGATTAAACCTTCTGAAAGAAAAAGCCTATCCGATTATTGAGAACGTTTACCTTAATCAGGGTTCTATGTTCAAGATGATCCAGGTTCCTTTCAGTGACGGCTCTAAGACAATGACCATTGTTACAGACCTGAAAGAAGCTTATGAAACCAAATGTGAATCATTGATCACAGATTTCGAAAAGAATATTTCTCTTGCGATCATTGATGAAAACTGGAAGACACACTTAAGAGAAATGGATGACCTAAGACGTTCTTCTCAAGGTGCGGTTTATGAGCAAAAAGATCCGCTGGTAATTTACAAGCAGGAATCTTTCTACTTGTTTAGCGAAATGGTTGACAAAGTAAATAAGGAAATTGTTTCTTTCCTTTACAAAGGAGAAATCCCTGCATAACAAGCAATTACGAGTAAAAATATTAATCCTGTTGAGTAATCAGCAGGATTTTTATTTGGAATAATTCTTAATAATCTGATAAAAATCACAATTTTAGTTAATTTAGAATAATTAAAAATAATATATTTGCATAAAATTATTCCATTAATGAAGAAACTATTTGTGAGTGCTGTGGTTTTGGTTTCCACTTTGGCTTATGCACAGGAGAAAAAAGATACTGTCAATTCGAAAAATATTGAAGAAGTCATTATTGAAAAAATGGTGAAAAAGTTGGATACCGAATCATCCAATAAAATGCCGATCAGTTTTATCGAAAATCCACAAGTCTATTCTTCCATTGATAGAGGAATTTTGGAAAATCAAAATATCTTCACAGTTGATGACGCTTACAGAAATGTAACCGGACTTCAGAAAATGTGGAATCCGACAGGAAGAGCGGGTGATGGCGGTTCGTTTTTCGTTCTGAGAGGTTTTCCTTCACAAGCATCTACAAGAAATGGAATGGTTGCGCCGGTAACGTCGACAATTGATGCCATTAATGTTGAAACGTTGGAATTTTTGAAAGGTCCTGTGGGAACACTTTACGGAAGTAATGTAGCATCGTACGGCGGTCTTATCAATAGAGTGACGAAAAAACCAATGCAGAATTTCTTTGGTGCTATGTCGGCATCTGCAGGAAGTTACAACACTTACAGAGCAACCGCAGATATCAACGCGCCAATTACAAAAGACTTACTGTTCCGTGTAAATACAGCTTACACCAATGATGGTAACTTCACCAAACCGGATGCAAAAAATCAATACACGACCTTCGCACCAAGCTTAACTTGGAATCTGTCTGATAAAGTTCAGTTGAATCTTGATTACGAATTGTTCCGAAACCGAGTGACTGCAAATCCTTATTTCTTCTATCTTTCTCCACAGACTTTGAACGGCATCAATAATATGAAAGACCTGGAAAAAGTAGCTGGGCTGGATTATAAAGAATCTTACACCGGAAAAGGTTTGTATATGACCGCAAGAAATTCCAATGTTTTCGGAAATGTGAAATGGAAAATAAACGACAATATCACATCAAGTACTTACATCAATAACTCTGATTCCTACTCAGACGGTTATAATCCTTACTTTTCTATTAATTATGATGTAACTACTTCTACCTATAAAGTTGCAAGAGCTGACCAATCCACAGATAACAGTAAAAAATCTTGGTTTCAAATTCAGCAGAATTTCAACTTCAATCACAATTTTTCCAATGGGATGAAAAACAGAGCGATTGTCGGTTTTGATTATATGAGAACAACGGAGAGATTACGCTATAAGTATCTTAATTTTAATTTTGATACCATTGCAGCCTCAGGAGAAGATTATTCCGGAATGAACGCCGATGTACTTTCAGCGCTTTACTCTGACCCAAAAAATGTTTCTAATTGGGATTATGTTAGAGATTTGAATACCTACTCAGGTTATATTTCCAACTTATTCAGTCCAATTACAAATCTGCATATTATGGCCGGCCTCCGCTACGAAAACAATGATTATTTAGGTGGTACATCAGGAACTAACGTAGAAAAAGCTTATAACCAATCCGCATTTTCACCAAAAGCTGGAATCGTTTATGAAATTGTCAAAGATAAATTTTCTATATTCGGCAATTATCAAAACTCATTCAAATCAAATGGTTATTATACTTCCGATATCGCAGGAAATACAACACTTTCCGATCCAGAAAGAGGAAACCAGTTGGAGGGAGGATTAAAGGCGAGTTTATTTAACAACAGATTTAATGCAACCGTTTCTTATTATAACATCAAGGTTAAAGACCAATTGCTTTACACAGGAGAAGTTGCAGCAAATGGGAGTTCAGTTCAAAAACAAATCGCATCCACACTCAGCAAAGGATTTGAGCTGGAAGTTAACGCATATCTTGTAAAAGGTTTCTCTTTAGTCGGAGGTTTGGCTTACAATGATACTATCGATGAATCAACAGATACAAGACCTGCAACAGCTGGCTCTTTCTGGAACGCGAATTTCAACTTAGCATATCAGTTTGTTGATGGACGTGTGAAAGGTTTAGGGTTCGGATTCGGAGGAAATTATGCCAGTGACAATAATGTAACAGGAGATTTCATTTTACCCAAATATTTCGTCCTCAATGTTAATGCGTTTTACGATGCCAAGAAATTCAGAGTTGGAGTTAAGGTCGATAACTTAACCAGCGAACATTATTGGACAGGATATACAACCGCTAATCCTCAAATGTTAGCAAATTTCTTAGGAACTGTTGCCTATAAATTCTAAGCCCACCTATGAGAAAAAAAAAACACCATCATAAAAAAAAACCAGGATTTTTCAAAAAATGGTCAGCCAAACTACATTTGTGGTTTGGCTTATCCATTGGTATTATGATATTTATTATTTCGATTACCGGGGCACTTTATGTTTTCAAAGACGAGATAGAAAACTTTACACGTAAAGAATATATCTATCACAACGAACAAAACATCGAATCAAAACAAATCATTCCGATTCGTGAGTTGGAAAAATTGGTTAATAAGCAAACCAAAGAAAAATATCCAATCCATTGGGTTAATATTCCGATTGATAAAAAAATGTCCTATCAATTTTACTGGTACGAACATCAGCCGGATCAATGGAACTATTTTGACGAATTTCCAATCTACAAGCTGGCATATGTCAACCCTTACACTGGAAAAGTTCTGCAGGTTTATGATGAAAAAAACGGATTCTTCGCCATTGTAAAGTCAATCCATTGGAGTTTTCTTTTGAAGCAGGAATGGGGAACTTATGTTGTTGGTATTCCTGTAATAATTTTCCTGATCATGCTAATCACAGGCATAGTTCTTTGGTGGCCGAAAAACAAAGCCGCCAGAAAGCAACGTTTCAGATTCCAATGGAAAGATACTACACAATGGAAACGTAAGAACTACGACCTTCATAATATTCTCGGTTTCTATTCCTCTATTTTTGCTTTGATCCTTTCCATTACAGGATTATTCTATGCTTTCTTTATCGTTCAGGCATCGATCTATTACATTTTTTCAGGTGGAGAAACTACTTACCCCGATTTTTCAACAATAACGACCAAAGCACCGATTGAAATGAGAAATGAAGGAACTCTTGACAAGATCTCTGACAAAGTGAAGGAGCTTTATCCCACTGCTTATGGTTTTAGCCTAGACCTTGGGCATCCACATATTGATGACAACGAGCATCCGAATTTTGAAGTTTATGTCAAACATCTTTCATATTCATATCACAAAAGCAGCAGTTTGATTTTCGATGAAAATTCAGGTGAACTTTTACACAGACATGATCCTAAGGATAAGAATTTTGGAGAGAAAACAGTTGCTGCCAATTATGATATCCATGTTGGAGCGATATTAGGATTGCCCACGAAAATCATCGCATTCATTGTCAGTTTGATTATTGCATCAATGCCAGTAACTGGCTTTATGATCTGGTGGGGACGAAGAAAGAAAACGCAAATAAAATAATTGATACATAAATCCGGATGTCACATTCGGATTTTTTATTCCTATTTCAACAATATTGTTGAAAATTTTCATTGATACTAAATTTAAAATTAATTTAACATCTGATGTATATTAGTTTGTTTTTCCTTAAATTTAGGGTCTTAAAAATTAAAAATCGAATGTCATTAATTGATCTATCTAGACAAATTGCAATCGGAATTGATATTGGCGGGACTAATACCAAATTCGGATTGGTGAACCACCGTGGAGAAATTCTTGCTAAAGGAAGCATAAAAACTGAAGATTATAAACAAGTAGAGGATTTCATCGACGCTTTACATGCCAATATAACTCCTCTTTTGGAAGAATTTAAGGAAAACAATAGTTTGGACGGAATCGGGGTTGGCGCACCTAATGCCAATTACTTCAAAGGCACAATAGAGCTTGCTCCTAATCTTCCGTGGAAAGGTGTTGTTCCTTTTGCCGAGTTGATGACAAAAAAATTCGGTGTTCCTTGTAAAATGACCAACGATGCTAACGCAGCAGCACTTGGAGAAATGATGTTTGGTGCAGCAAGAGGAATGAAGGACTTTATAATGATCACGCTTGGAACAGGCGTTGGAAGCGGGATTATTGCCGGTGGTAGTTTAATCTATGGACACGATGGATTTGCGGGTGAGCTTGGCCACACAATTGTGAAGCCGGGCGGAAGAAAACACTGGAGTACAGGTTCCGAAGGAAGCCTGGAAGCTTATGCTTCTGCAACCGGAATTGCTATTACTGCAAAGAAATTCCGTGCTGAGTTTCCGGATTCTATGCTGAACCAATATCCGGAGGATGCTATCAACTCAAAAACTGTATTTGAATGTGCAGAAAAAGGTGATCCTACGGCTATTGAAGTTTTCAGATATACAGGACAAAAATTAGGTGAAGCTTTGGCCAATTTTGTAATGTTCTCTTCTCCTGAAGCAATTTTGCTCTTTGGTGGTGTTATCAAAGCCGGAGAATACCTTTTGAAACCTGCTAAATTACATATGGAAAGAAACCTGCTCCCGATTTTCCGAGGAAAAGTAAAACTAGTTTTCAGCGAGTTGGATGAAGCAGATGCAGCTATACTCGGAGCAAGTGCACTTGTATGGGAAAACAATAAATAATTGATCTCACAAATCCTTTGGTCTTTCTTTCTGATAGGAATAATTTTTGCTATTAATATCGGGAAAAATCAAAGGATTTTTCTTTCGGAACAATGACTCGATATTTATTAATCATCTTATGCTTTTTTCTTGTCAACTGTAATGGACAGGAGAAAAAATCAAAACCTTTAACAAATCAAAAAATGGATAAAAACAATTTGGAATATGCCACTTTGGCAGGTGGATGTTTTTGGTGTGTGGAAAGTTGCTTTCATATGCTGAAAGGTGTGGATTCTGTAACTTCTGGATATTCTGGCGGGCACAAAGACAATCCAACTTATGAAGAAGTCTGTACCGGAACAACCGGACACGCAGAAGTTGTAGAGATCGCTTTTGATCCAAAGATTATTTCGTACAAACAACTGCTGGAAGTATTCTGGTTTCTTCATAATCCTACTACACTTAACAGACAAGGAAATGATATTGGAACACAATACAGATCTGCTATTTTCTACCATTCCGAAAAACAAAAGCAGGAAGCTGAAGAATCTATGAAAGAATCGGAAGCAAAACAGGAATGGAACGGGAAATATGTTACCGAGATCGTTCCTTTTAAAAAATTCTGGTCAGCAGAAGCTTATCACCAGGGCTATTATAATACTAATCCAAATCAGCCATATTGTAGTGCTGTTGTGGGACCAAAGATCCAAAAATTCAAAAAACATTTTGGAGAAATGGGTTGGCTAAATGAAAAAGCGGAGAATTAATCTCCGCTTTTTTATATCAAAATCTTACTTCGTTTTCCAATCCTGATTGCGTTTATCCTCCGATCGCTTTTTTCCATTATCAATATTATAAGCCAAACCGATTCCTAAGGTTTGTTTCAGCTGGGTTTTCTTGATTTGGTTATGATCGTACAAAAGATCCAATGTTATGTTGGTTGATATATACTTATTGACTTTCATATTCAGAATTCCGGAATATGACAAAACTAGTCTTTCCGGATGGTCTAGATAATTAGAGAAAACCGAAGCATTGTTTTGCAATGTAATATTTTCCATAAGCTTTACCTTATATTGTGCTGTTCCCAGAAAACCGAATTGAAACAGCATAGAATCACCATCATTTTTCAATCCGTAATTTCCTGCCCATTGCAGGTCTTTGTCCAGAACAAAAGTGAATCTAGCATTGGCAGGCCTTAGTGTCATTGTAAAATTATCACTCGGTTTATAGGTAAAGCCAGCTCCCAGATTTACATATCCCGGTGCCATGAAATTTGAAATCTTAGTAGCATCAGGATTATTTCCATCCTCGTAGCCCGGAGCAAACTGCGTGATCAATCCAGCACCAACAGATGCGTACCAATTATTAGATATTTTCCGCCCATAATTGGTAGAAATATTAATAACATCCTGTGTTTTCCGATTTCCTACGCCTTGTGTATTATTCATTCCATATCCAAGAATAATGAGGTTTTCCCAGAGGTCTTTGTCTTTCTCATAGGTCATATTGTAGTTAACTCCAGCCTGCCAGCCGACATTGTTGGCACCACCAGCAATCCAGTTAGAAAATGCCGATTGATTGAGCATCAAGGTGTTTTGACCAACGATAGACCAAGCTTTTGTAGAATCTTGCGCAGGCTGTTCTTGCGCATAGGAGCAGAAAGCCCACAATAGGCCTCCAAAAAATAGTAGTTTCTTCATATTTATTTGTTTTTGGTTAAACAAATATAATAAAATAGAAGAATGATTTAGTTTACGAAAGGCTTGATAACACCGGTTTTGTTGTCGCGCTCTATTTTATATCCCAGATTATATGTAATTCCGACTCCAAGGGTTTGTTTTCTCTGTAGTTTTTGGATCTGATCGTGGTCATACATCAGATCAAGAGTCACGACTGTTGTAATATATTTGTTAAATTTCAGATTGAGGCTTCCGCTGTAATTGATATCAACTCTCTCAGAATGCTGAAGATAATTGGTAAAGAAATTAATTTGATTAATGTAAGTGGCATCTTTGAATAGTTTAATTTTATAAAGAACATTCAACATTGCACCAAGTTCAGCCCGCAGGCTTTGTCCGTCTCTTTCCAAACCATAATTACCGGCAAATTGTAATTTCTTATCCAAAACAAAAGTAAATTTTCCATTCACCGGTCTTAGAATGACCTGAAAATTCTCGTTCGGATTATAAGAGACACCGATACCCAAATTAAGATAACCCGGTGCCATAAATTTTGAAATCCTGTCATCAAAAACCGGATCAGGCGTGTTGGAATAATTATATCCCGCTGTGAACTGTGATAGAAACTGAAAACCTGTTGACAAATAATAATGCTGAGCCAACTCGTAACCGTAATTGGTCATGATATTAATGTAATCATCTGTTTTTCTTGTAGATTGGCCTGTAGATGATACAAAACCATAACCCAATTGGATATTATTATCCAGGTAATGTTTATCTTTTTTATAAACGATATTATAGTTCGCTTTTCCGATAATGCCGATATTATTGTTTCCTCCGGCATACCAGTTTGCAAATGATGACTGATTGAAAACCAAACTATTCTGTCCAAATACAAACCAACGTTTCAAAGTTGGCAACGTTAAAATAGATGATGGTGTTAATGGACTTGCATCATTATTGTTCGGAATAATTACCACATTATTGGTAATTTTTACAGAATCTTTCTTAATAGATCTTATATCAATGATTCTCGGATTGGCAAGACTGTCGAGATCTATTGCTGTCGAATCCCATTTTTTTTGATTAATCGAATCAATTATTTTCTGATAACCAGTAATTTGAGCTTGTGACAAAAAGCCAAACACAACACAAAATAACGCCAATACCTTTTTCATTAACACCTAATTTTGAACAAAAATAATAAAACTAAATTTTCTAAAATCTGACTTTATAACCAAATTCTTATTGATCATGCAGTTTTTTACAGACAAAATTACCTCTTCCGGAAATTTGGCTGTAAAATTGTGAACTTAAAATTAATGTTTTTAAAATCTTTAAATCTAAGGTCTTTCTTAGTTCCAATAATTATGCTGGGACTGATGTGGAGTTGTTTTATACTTCAGAATCTTGGATTTTTCGAAGGCTGCAACGGAGCAATCATTCCATTATTACCGCAGGGGCTGAAGGGAGTTATCTTTGCGCCCCTGTTACATGGCAATCTTGACCACATTGTCAGCAACTCCATGCCGATAGCAATTCTATTATTTTTACTTTTTGAATTTTATCCGAAAATCGCTTTTAGAATTTTTCTGATTGGTTGGATTGCTTCCGGATTATTGGTCTGGATGTTACCACCAATTGATATCACAACCGGGCAATGGAATTACAACTGTATCATTGGTGCAAGCGGATTAGTTTATATGCTGGCTTTTTTTATTTTTTTCAGTGGTGTTTTTCGCTGGAATATGAAATTGCTGACGGTATCACTTGTTGTTGCACTATATTACGGCAGTCTGATTTGGGGAATTTTTCCGGAAGAATTTTTTTCTCAATTACAGGAACCGAGCAAGATCAGTTGGCAGTCTCATTTGGCTGGCAGTATTACAGGGATTTTATTAGCCGTTATTTTCAGAAAAATCGGTGAAGAAAAAAAAAGAAAATTCATTTGGGAATATCCTAATTATTATAGCGAAAGAGACGATAAAATGTGGCAGGAATATATCGCTAATCATCCCGAAGATTTTGAAGAACTTCCTCAACTGAAGCAGGAAAATATTTGGGAATACCTGGACGAGATTCGTAGAAAAGAAAAATAGTTTTATATTCGTAGAAAACACAAATGAATTATGTTTTCCGAAGAATATCTTTACATCCTTGCGCTTAAGCAATGCAAAAACATTGGCAATTCCAATCTGCGTAAACTGATAAAAAATATTGGCTCTGCTAAACAGGTTTGGGAATCTTCCCCAAAAAATCTTCAATCCATTTTCGGTATCGGTAAAAATATTACCCAGGATATCGGTAAAAAAGAATTCCTGATTGTTGCAGAGAAGGAAATTAAATTTTGCGAAAAGCATGATATTAAAATCGTTTCTCAAAATGAAGATTCGTATCCAAGACAGCTGTTGAACTGTGATGATGCACCGGTCATTTTATTCTGCAAAGGCAATTTAAATTCTGATCATAATCCTGTCAGCATTGTCGGCACCAGGAAGCTGACATCCTATGGCAAACAGTTTATTCAGGATCTTTTGTCCGAATTAACTAACACAAAAATCTGCACCATCAGTGGTTTGGCATTGGGCGCAGACACTTGTGTCCACGAGGAATCACTTAAAAATGAAATTCCTACAATTGCGGTTCTGGCACAAAGTCTCAAAACAATTTATCCTTCCTCTAATAAAAATTTAGCCAAAAGAATTTTAGATAACAATGGTGCTTTAATCTCAGAATACACTAGTTTCGATAACATCAGTAGAGAAAATTTCTTACAGAGAAACAGAATTATCGCAGGATTTGCACCTCATCTTATAGTTGTGGAAACGGCTTATGGCGGCGGGTCTATGACAACTGTTAATTATGCGAATGGTTATAACCGTGATGTTTTTGCGCTTCCAGGAAAAATTACCGATCAGTACAGTCAAGGCTGTAATCAACTTATTGCAATAAACAAAGCGGAAGCTATTGTTGACATTAAAACATTAATTCAAAATCTGAATATTACCATTCAACCGGAACTCTTTCCTAAAGAAGAACCGATGATAAAATTAGATCCCGACAAGAAAGAACATCAGTTAATCCTCGGCATTATTACCCAGGAAAAATCAATTTCTCTGGATGAGATTGCAGACAAAACTAACATTCTGCATCATAAGCTTTTACCAATTCTTTTGGATTTGGAGATCTATGGCTACATAAAATGTCTTTCCGGAAGGCTATATCAAATAAATTAGTAAAAACAACGTTTCGAAAACTTGAAATAAATTAACATTAACTTCAAAAATTCTTAACGCAAAATATGTAATTATACATTAAGCAAAAAATTAAGTCAATATCCTTAAATTTTCAATAAAAATCAAAATATTACTTGCGAAATTCGAAAATAAAATTAAATTTGTTGTCATAATTATAGAATAATGGAACACTATAACGTTGAGCAAAAGATTCAGGAATTTATGGCAAAAATCGAAGCCAAAAATCCTAACGAACCAGAATTTATTCAGGCAGTAAAAGAAGTTGCAGTAACTGTAATCCCTTTCATCGCCACTAAAAAAGAATATACCGGAATGAAGCTCCTAGAGAGAATGGCTGAACCGGAAAGAGTAATCATTTTCCGTGTTCCTTGGATTGATGATAAAGGAGAAATCCAGGTCAACAGAGGGTTCAGAATCCAGATGAATTCTGCGATTGGTCCATACAAAGGCGGGATCAGATTCCATCCGACTGTAAACCTTAGTGTACTTAAATTCTTGGCTTTTGAGCAAGTTTTCAAAAATAGTTTGACAACACTTCCAATGGGTGGTGGAAAAGGAGGTTCTGATTTTGATCCTCAAGGGAAATCTGATATGGAAATCATGAGATTCTGCCAGGCTTTTATGACAGAGCTTTGCAAACATATCGGCCCTGAAACTGATGTCCCGGCTGGTGATATCGGCGTTGGCGCAAGAGAGATCGGATACCTTTTTGGTCAGTACAAAAAAATCAGAAACGAGTTTACCGGAGTATTGACAGGTAAAGGTCTGGCTTACGGTGGATCTTTGATCAGACCAGAAGCAACCGGTTATGGTGTGGTTTACTTTGCTGAGCAAATGCTGAAAACCATCAATGAGTCCATTGCAGGTAAAACAGCTGTTGTATCAGGATTCGGGAATGTTGCTTGGGGTGTTATCAAAAAAATAAATGATCTTGGAGGAAAAGTAGTGACAATCTCTGGTCCGGATGGTTATATCTATGATAAAGACGGAATCTCTGGAGAAAAAATTGATTACCTTCTGGAACTTAGAGCTTCCGGCAATAACAGAGCTGAAGATTATGCTAAAAAATATCCTGAAGCACAATTTTTTGCAGGAAAGAGACCTTGGGAAGTGAAATGTGATATTGCATTCCCTTCCGCAACTCAAAACGAACTGGATCTTGACGATGCAAAAGCTTTGGTCGCAAATGGCTGTCTTTGTGTAACGGAAGCTGCTAATATGCCTTCAACCCTTGATGCAATCAACTATTTCCTAGATAATAAAGTGTTGTTTTCACCTGGTAAAGCTTCTAATGCTGGTGGTGTTGCTACTTCCGGCTTGGAAATGACACAAAACTCTATCAGATTGAACTGGACTTCTGAAGAAGTGGATGCAAGACTGAAAGAAATCATGATCGGTATCCACAAAGCATGTAGAGATTATGGTAAAGAAGAGGACGGGTATGTAAACTATGTAAAAGGTGCTAATATTGCCGGTTTCGTAAAAGTTGCTGAAGCAATGCTGGCTCAGGGTGTGGTTTAAACCATACTTATATAAAAAATGAAAGCAGCTAAGATTTAGCTGCTTTTTTTATTTAAAAGATTTTATCTTGGCAAACCTCTTTTCAAAGCGTAATTAGCCCTCTCGATAGCTTTTTTCTCTTTCCAATTCATATATTTGGCTTTGAAATTTCGTTTCATAAAGTTGTCAAAGTTCCTCTGAACCGTCAGATTCCAAAGGGAATGTGCTTTTACTGCCCAACTTTTGTCCCAGGCTCTCAAAGAGATCGAGAAACTGCCGTCCAGATATTTCATCCAGTGCCACCAACCTGTAGGCATAAAAAGCGTATCACCGTGTTCCAGGAAACATTCGATACCTTCTACTCCATCCAAAGCCGGAAACTTACTGAAATCCGGATTTTCAATATCATAATCTTCTAATGCATAAGTGGCGTACGGAATCTGGTATAATCTGTCTTTCCATTTGTAATCGAAAAGCAAAATGTGTTTTCTCCCGTTGAAATGGGTGTGGAAAATATGCGCCATATCTATGTCATAATGAAGAAATGTCACAGATCCTTTTCCTCCGAAAAACATATTAGGATACTTATCCAAGAAACCTCCCATCAAATCTTTTGGAAAAATATAATCATCTAATAATTTAGGCGCTTGTTTTATAGGATCGAATAAGAAAATCCTGAGATCTGTTGGTTCTTTTTCTATCAAATCTATATAATCCGCAAATTTCATTTTTGCAGCAGAAGCATTGATCGGTGCCGCCGGATCTGCTTTTGAGCTATCATACAAAGGAACTTCTACATCACCAACAGTCTGCTTCATATAGTCCATAGTCCACTTTTGATAAGCCGGCCATTTCCTTGCCATATTTTTTATTACCACAGGTTTGCGTGGCTTCAGGTATTTTTCAAAGAACTCTTCTTTGGTGATATCATCTACAATGTCAATAGGTTTAAGAATAATTCCCATGTTAATGTAATATTAAGCGACAAATTTATTAATTTTTAATCTACTGTGAGAAAAAAAGCGCATTGTTATTTATAACAATTATAAATAGAATTCATTCATTTTATAAATGGTTATTATCAAACTGCATATTGAGCATAGATTTTAACTTAATCAAATTTTTAAACTCCAATAAAAAGTTTGTAACATTTTTTAAATTTTATCTACTAACATTTTAGTGATATAATTAATGACTATGAAAAGAATTCTATCTGCCCTTTTTATGCTGATGTTTACAGTGGTTGTTTTTGGGCAAAAGACAATTTCGGGAGTAATAACAGATTCTGACGGAAAACCCCTTGCCAGCGCAAGTGTAACTGTTGAAGAGCCCGGAAAAAATGCCATCCTGGCTTATGGAATTTCCAATGCCAAAGGCGAATATAAAGTGAATGTAACTTCTTCCGAAAATAATCTTGATCTTAAGATCAAAGCCTTTAATCAGAAGCCAATTACACAATCTATAAAAAACGAAGACCAAAAGCTGAATTTCTCAATGGATTCTCAGGCAACTGAAATCCAGGAAGTAAGGCTTAAAACAAAACTGATTACAAAAAAAGGCGATACAATCTCTTACGATCTTAAGTCTTTTGAAAACAAAAACGACAGAACGCTAGCCGATGTTCTGAAAAAAATCCCGGGAATTGAAGTAAATAAAGACGGAACAGTGCTTTACCAGGGTGAAGCCATCAACAAATTTTATGTTAACGGGAAAGATCTCATGGAAGGTGGTTATGGAACCGTTAATAATTCACTTCCGAAAGATGCGGTTTCAAAAGTGGAAGTTTTAGAAAATCACCAGCCTGTAAGCATCCTGAGAGATAAGGTTCCTTCCGAACAGGCTGCTCTTAACATCAAACTGAAGAAATCGGTGACGATGACCGGTCGCGGAGAAATTGGCGCCGGCTTCAGCCCACTACTTTGGAATGTGAAATTGACGCCGATGTTCTTTGGACAGAAAAACCAGTGGGTTGTCAATTACAAAGCCAATAACAATGGCGAAAGTGTAGAAAAAGAAGGTAACCTCTTGAGTTTTGGAAGCCGTTGGGAAGGCAGAAGATCACAAGCCGGACAAAAATCCTGGACCAGCGTAGAAACAGCGGGTGTTCCGGACGTACCTGAAAAAAGATATCTATTGAATAATGTTCACTTCTTTTCTGCCAACTTATTAACAAGCCCTTTCAAAAATAAAGAATGGGAACTGAAGGCGAATGCTTCCTATACCAATAACAGTATTAAAAGAGAAGACCTACAAACAAAAGTTTATGGAGCGGGTTCTATATCAGTACCAACACTTCCAAATGGTGGAACTTTTATATCTAGTACCAACAATAGATTTTTTGATAATGCTGCCAAGGGTGAATTAATTTTCACAAAGAATGCTAAAAAAGGATTTTTCAAAAATACAACTACCTGGAACAGCTTCTGGAATACAGATCGTGCAAATGTAGACAACAATCTGCCTCCAGCATTGAATGATCCTACAGCAACACCAATTCATAAATTTGCAAATGAATCTCTTGAATCTCCAACCGGAACATTCCAAAATTCATTAAGCACAATTATTCCTTGGAAAGACAAGCTTGTTAATTTTATGAGTTACGTTAAGTATCAGAAAGATAAACAAACGCTCACAGTTTCCCCAGGAAACTATATGGAAAACTTTGGGTTCAGTAATTTTGATAAAATCAGACAATATGCAATTTCTAAAACTCTTGAAGTTAATCATTCTGCTTCTGTAGGATTTTCATATAGAAAATGGACATTCACACCTGAGTTTGGTTTGAATATGAACTTCAACAATTTGAAATCGGCTATTACAGGAGAAGTTAACAATAATAATTATTATCTTGGAACAGATAGACAAAATGATATGGATTGGAACGAGGTAATGCCTTATACTCAAGTTGGTGTTAACTTCAAATCTCAAAATTTTAATTTGAATCTAACGCTTCCAATGAATTTCTATGGTATTACTTACAAAGATAATATCAGACAAAATTATCTGGATAAAAGTAAAACTGTTTTTGAACCAAACCTGTTTGCAAACTTAGACTTTGCATCATTTTTCAAAATCTGGGCTTTTGCGAATCAATCCTATGATTTTGGAAACTTTGGATTCTTGTATGGCGGGAATATGCTCACAAGTCCTACTAATTTGCAAAAAAGATTTAGTAACAATATTGAGATGCCAGAATATTTGAGCAGAATGATCGGCTCCAGATTAGAGTATCGTAATCCTTTGAACAATCTCTTCTTCAATGTAAGATATAACTATTCTACCAACAAAAGAAATTTGATAGAGAGTTATACAACCAATGGCTTTGTTTCACAACTGGAGTTGCAAAGCAGAGAGAACACAATCAGAACCCAGACAGAAGGTGCAGAAATTGGCAAATACTTTCCAAAATTCAAAACCAATCTATCTGTAAGTGGCACCAATACAGATTCCAATTCTTTCTCTTATTTTAATTCCGATTTGAGAGAATCAGCGAATAGCAGACAAACAATGGGTATCAAATTCAACAACACTTATTTCAGTTGGCTAAGTGTAGATTATAACATCAATTTGAATTGGAGCAAAAATACCAATAAAAATGACAATACTGTATTTACATCCAGTGGTTGGAATCATAATCTTGCAGCTTATATTTATCCAAGCGACAACCATACTTTTGGTTTCAACTGGGATGATCTTTCTACAAAAGCAAGTGGGCAGAATTTTAGAAATTCTTTCTTCGATTTGTCATACCAATACACTTGGGTTAAGAGAAAAATCGATTTCGAATTCAAATGGTTGAATATCGCCAACAGAAAAGTTTATGAAACTGTTAATGTAGAAGTTGTACAACAGCTTGTTACAACCAACCAAATGTATATCCGCCCAAGCCAGTTTATGTTCACCGTAAAATTTAATTTCAAATAACACTATTTTATAATTGCAAAAAGGCAGTTCATTTTTTTGTCTGCCTTTTTATTTTGCATAATTTTAAATCACTAATTTTTTAGGTATGAAAAAAACACTATCTATTTTAAGTATTTTCCTTAGCGTTCTATCATTCGCCCAAGGAACAAGAATTATTTACGAATACAAATTCGCTTCCAGCCTGGAAAAAAAAGATTCTCTGGAAACGGAACTCATGTATCTGGATATTAAAAAAGACGGAAGCAATTTCTACAGCAGACAAAAATTTGTAAGCGATTCTACAAGAGATGCCTACTTCAAAAAACAAATCCAGATGGGCTCCACAAATTTTAATTATCGCGGGGGCAATTCCGGAAAGATCGGATTTTCGGTTTCAAAATCCTATCCGGATTTCTCGGTTGTATTGCATACAGGAATCGGAAATTCCAGATTTTCTGTAAAAAATGAGCAGCCTGTGGTGTGGAAAATTCTTCCGGATAAGAAAAAGATTGACAAATTCGATGTTCAGAAAGCCACCGCAGATTTTGGAGGACGAACCTGGACAGCCTGGTTCTCACAAGATTTCCCTTTTCAGGATGGACCATACAAATTCTACGGCTTGCCGGGACTTATTTTGGAGCTGGAAGATGCCACCGGCACACATAGCTTTAAATTTGTGGGAAGCAAAAAGTTTGATGAAGTCACAAAAATCGAAAAAGAAGAGATCGGAAGTACAAGGGGCGGTATGGTTGTCAAAACTTTTGGCGTTCCAGGCGGAAAAGAAATAGAAGTCTCCGAAGAACAGTTCAGAAAGCAGTGGAAGGAATATAAAAATGATCCTGTAAAAGATACGCGACAGATCCTGTCACAAGGTAATATGAAGTTAACGCTTAATATTGATGGAAAGATCGTAACTGATCCTTCGGAAGTACTCAGAGCAATGGAAAAAAACCAAAAGGAAGAAATCAAAAATAATAACAATAAAATCGAACCCGCACTTTATCCTTAGTTTATCCATAAAACACTATTTTTATAGTCCTCTTTCGGGAGGACTTTTTTTATGCACAATTTTAAAACAATTGAAATGAGTTATTTGACAAAACTTAAAAATATAAAAGCCTTCGTATTTGATGTTGATGGCGTGTTCACAGACGGAAGTGTCTATCTCCTGCCGGACAAAAATATGTCTCGTGTGATGAGTGTTTTGGATGGTTATGCGGTAGTTCAGTCTTTGAAGCAGGGCTACAAAATTGGGATCATCACTGGCGGAAACGATCCAATGGTAAAAAATAGAATGGAATATCTTGGCATCAAAGATTATTATGCCAAATCTTCTCACAAAGTTTCTGATTATGAAGATTTCAAATCAAAATATAATTTGCAGGATTCTGAAATTCTGATGATGGGCGACGACATTCCTGACATCGGGATTATGAGATTAGCTGAGATTGCTGCCTGCCCTGCAAATGCAGTTCCCGAAGTGAAAGCCATTTCGGATTATATTTCTCCCGTTTTTGGTGGAAAAGGTGCTGTACGTGATGTCATTGAACAAGTGATGAAAGTCCAGGGAAAATGGAATCTTGACGAAGAAACAAAATCAGCTTAAATATTTACAAATGAAACTATTACTGGCTTCCAATTCTCCCAGACGGAAAGAATTATTAATACAATTAGGCTACCAGTTCGAGGTTGTTAAAATTGATGTTGATGAGTCGTATCCTTCTGATCTAAGGCCGGACCAGATTGCAGAATATATTTCCGAAAAGAAAGCAGAAGCTTTGGAATTAAAATCTGATGAAATCCTGATAACATCTGATACCATTGTTGCATTAGATCAAAAAATACTTCTCAAGCCTAAAGATGAAAAAGAAGCTTTTGAAATGATCAGAAATCTCTCCGGAAAAGAACATCAGGTTTATACGGCTTTTACAATCAAAACTAATGACAATCAGGTCAGTAAAACCAGCAAAACAGATGTAGAATTCTCGGAAATATCAGACCCGGAAATTGATTTTTATGTCAAAAATTATAAGCCATTGGATAAGGCCGGTTCTTATGGAATTCAGGAATGGCTAGGAATGGCAAAAGTAAAAAATATATCCGGCTCTTTTTATTCTGTAATGGGCTTTCCCGTAGATTTGGTTTATGAGGAGCTTAAGAAATTGGGTTGCTTTCCGAACAATTATTAAAACTAACTGTCTTGAATAATTTTCTTTGCAATTTTTCGTTATTTTTACAGATTAAACTTGAATTTCATTTCAAATAATTAGATGAAAAAATATTTACTAATCATACTTGCCGTCATCAGCGTTATTGCCTGTAATCCACGAACAAAGAAGAAAAAGACCAAAAGTGGACCCATGAACAGGTTTATGACCTATTATAACACCCTGTTTAACAGTAAGGAAGCTTTGAATTTCGAACTCGAAAGCAGAGACAAAGCACATATGGACAATTTCTTCGATCCGTATATTTCTGTCTATACTACAGAAGATAATATGGATGATTTGCAAAACGGTGTTTCAACATCAGGCTCTGATTCCGGTCCTATGCCGCTAAGAGGTAGAGCCGGTAATGAAGCGACATTTAACAATAGCGGAGGCGACAGAAGTTTATCATCCAACAATACCAAAAAGGGCGCATCCACACTTCAGATTACAGAAGCAAAAGCATTAAAAGCAATTTCAAAATATTCTGTTCTTGTCAGCGGTGTAGAGAAAAACAAGAAAATATTTGATGCTTATATTTTGCTGGCCAAAGCAAGAATGTATCAAGGCAAATATTTGGAATCCCTTGATGCGCTTGGTTATATTTTCAATACCATGAGCAAAGATAAAAGATTGCCTCTGGCTAAGATTTATCAGGCTGCCAATTTCACAAAAATGAAAGAATATTACCGAGCGGATGAAGTTTTTAAGGAATTAGAAGAAGACCCGAAGATAAAACTAAAAAAAGAGCATAAAAAAATTCTCAAAGTTTATCAGGCTGATAATTTTTTGAAGTGGGGTAAAAAGGAACTAGCCGCTGAAGTTCTGGATGAAGCCTTTACTTACAATAAAAATAGAAAAACAAGAAGTAGAATTGCATTTTTAAGAGGACAGATTCTTTCTGATTTGGGACAAAAACCCGAAGCAAGAGAATCCTTTGCAACAGCTTATAAGTATGCTAACAACTACGAGTTTGAAGTCAAATCCCAAATAGAAATTGCAAAAACTTTTGACGGAAAAGCAGACAGTTATGAAGAGGCCATTGCTTATATCGATAAAATTGCCAAAAAAGGAACTTACGCTTCCCGAAAAAATGAATTATATTATGCCAGCGGCCTGATTGCAACTTCTGCGACAAAAGATTCTATAGCAGATTCTTATTTCAGAAAAGCGTTAAAAGAGAAGCAATCCGATCCTCAGATTCGTGGATTGACTTATTCTGAGTTGGCAAAAAAATATTTTGCAAAAGATGATTATTTGACTGCAGGAGTTTATTATGACAGCGCATTAGCAGTTATGACTTATAAACCTGAAAAAGACAGGTTAACAGATCTTACTGCCAATATCAAAAAGCTTTCAAAAAACTATTATATTGTAAAAAAGAATGACAGTATCCTGGCTTTGGCAAAAATGACCGATGCTGAAAAAAGAGAATATTTTACAAAATACATCGAGAAAATCAAAGAAAAGGAAGCTGCCGAAGCATTAGAAAAAAGAAGAGCCGAAAGAAGCAAAGGCTTTGATAATGGGGATTACAATTCCAATTCTATTTTCGCAAATAATTCTACAGATAGCAACAGCTTCCAAAACTTTGGAATTAATACTGGAGGATCAACCTTTTATTTTGCCAATGCAAACAATATCCCAAGAGGAGAAACGGCTTTCAAACAAGTTTGGGGGAACAGAACCTTACAGGATAACTGGCGTTATTCTGCAAAAACAACAACTATTGAAGATCTCAAAAATGAAGCATTAGGAATAACAAGTGCTCCGGATCCCAGACGTTTGGAACCAGAGTTCTACATAGAAAAAATTCCTACATCAAAAACAGAACTGGACAAGCTCAAAAAAGACAGGGACACTGCCAGTCTCGGAATGGGAAGAATGTATGAATCATTCTTCGGAAATACAAAACTGGCAACCAAAACCCTATATGATCTTGTAGATAACAAACCCGACGAAGAAACAGATTTGCTGGCTTTATATAATATTTTCGTTTTCAATTATGAAAAAAATCCTGCCGACGCGGAAAAAGCAAAACAGATTATTCTTCAGAAATATCCATATACTTCCTATGCGGAATTTGTAAAAAATCCAAAAAGCAAAGATTTCAACAAATCCTCTGCAGATGTGGAAAAACTATATGCAGATGCTTACAATCTTTATCTGACAGAAAAGTATTCGGAATCAACCACGATGGCTGATAAAGCCATTGCAGATCATCCAAAAGATGCATTGGTGCCTAAATTTTATTTATTGAACGCTTATAATGCCGGCAAAACTGCAGGAAAAGAAATTATGATTCTGCAATTGGAACAGATTGTTCTTAATTATGGCAATACGCCCGAAGGTAAAAAAGCCAAGGATCTTCTTAAATTTTTAAAGAGTGACGCAAAATTGGAATTCACAGATGAAAATGGAAACGCAATGTCACAGAAAGATAATCCTTCGACCACTAATGCTGAAGAAGAGGAAAGACAAAAAGAGCAGTTGAACAGCAGTGCGCCAATTGGCGGACCAGGAATTCCGGGAAGTGTAGAAATGCCTCAACAAACAGGAGTAAAAACAGCAACTCCAGAACAAGCCAAAAGAAAGAAATAAAAAAAAGAGCAATATCAATTGCTCTTTTTTGTTTTATGCTTTATCTAACTGAACTGTAAAGTGCCTTAAAATTTCCGGTTCGCGTTTGATCTTGTAACCTTTTGTAATGTCATTTCTTTTTTCGAAAACGTTCTTCACAGCGGCAGCTACATAATCCATATGATTATTGGTATAAGTTCTCCTTGGAATGGCCAATCTCACCAATTCCAGTTTTGGATAACGATTTTCCCTCGTTTCAGGATCTCTGTCTGCCAACAAAGTTCCAATTTCCACACCTCGGATTCCGGCTTCCTTATAAAGCTCGATTGCAAGAGTCTGTGCAGGAAATTCCTCTCTTTTGATGTTAGGTAAAAAGTTAAGCGCATCAATAAAAACGGCATGTCCGCCAATTGGTTTCTGGACAGGAATCCCAGCTTCCATTAACTGATTACCGAGATATTCAACCTGAGAAATTCTGCTTTCCAAATAAGGGAACTCTGTTGCTTCATTAAGGCCGGCGGCCAATGCTGACATATCTCTTCCCGCCATTCCTCCATAAGTAATGAAACCTTCGTAGATGATTGTAAAATTAGAAGCTTTTTCAAAAATATCCCTGTTTTTCAATGCGATAAATCCTCCGATATTTACCAAGCCATCTTTTTTAGAACTCATTGTCATTCCCTCACCATAAGAAAAAAGTTCTTTACATATTTCTTTGATGGTTTTATGTTGTTGTCCTTCTTCACGTTTTTTGATAAAATAAGCATTCTCTGCAAATCGCGCCGAATCAAACAAAACAGGAATCCCATATTGATCCGACAATTCTTTTACAGCTCTTATATTTTCCAAAGAAACAGGTTGCCCACCGGAAGAATTACAGGTAATGGTAATCAAACAGAACGGGATCTGTTCTTTTGGATGAGATTTGTAAACCTCTTCCAGCTTTTCCAGATCAAGATTCCCTTTAAAAGGATGAAGATTGTTGATATCAAAAGCTTCGTCAATGGTGCAATCAATGGCGTGTGCTTTTCTAAATTCTATATGACCTTTTGTAGTATCAAAATGGGAGTTTCCAGGAACAACATCACCTTCTTTTACCAACACCGAAAACAAAACGTTTTCCGCTGCACGACCTTGATGTGTCGGTAACAAATAAGGAAACCCGGTAATGTTTTCAACGGTTTGCTGTAAAGCTTCGAATGAACGGGAACCGGCATAGCTTTCGTCACCGATCATCAGTGCGCCCCATTGCTTATCACTCATTGCCCCGGTTCCACTGTCTGTCAGCAGATCGATAAATACGTGTGAACTTCTCAGATTAAAAAGATTATAATTGGCTTCCTTCAGCCATTGTTCGCGTTGTTCTTTTGTGGATTGATATATCTCTTCAACCATTTTGATTCTAAATGGTTCTGCGTAAGGAAGATTCATAAATGAATAATTTAAATTAATAATTAATATTTTGAAAAGACCAAATAATGCACATCAAATCTTGACATTCATTATTCATTTTTTAATTATTAATTGAAAACTATTCCGGTGCTTTGAAAACATTATCGTCCGAATGGAAACCAGCTACACCACCACTCACTGCAAATTTCATAGCTTCGGCAGAACTCATTCCGGTAACTTCTTTTATGTTGTTGAATTTGGTAATAATCACCCAGCCGGAAACGGCGTAAGAATGCGGCAAGTAAACAGCCACCATATGGTCAAGGTTCACAGCCGACATATCAGACTGCGTTAGAAAACCTATACGCCAAATCTCTGGTTCTTCATTAGTCTTGACCCAAACCGGAATATTGAATTTTTTCTTATCACCAACAAAAGAACCTAAGACATCTTTCAGAGAGGTGTAAATAAATTTGATTCCGGGAATATGCTCCAGAACATAATCGACACCGTCAACAATTAACCTTCCAATAATGAATTTGTTCCCAAAGAATCCGATGAATGTTGTCCCGAAGATAACCGTCACGAATATCAGTCCCGGGAATTTTTCCGAAACCGATGGAATAATATTGTCGATGCTGAAAACGATATACCAAATAATCCAAACCGTAATTGCGAAAGGGCCAATAATGATCAGTCCCTGGATAAAGGACCGAAGAAAAAGGCGAAGGTAATCGTTAAAGCTTCTGTTCATATTAGTTATTTGTCACCAAGTCATTAGCCGTGGATTGTTTCTTTGTTACCGTAAGATTGGATAATCTGCGCTTCGTATTCCAGCCATTCTTCCCAGCGCTTGTTCACTTTATCCGGATCACCGATTTGTCTTGCAAATCCAATAAATGTTGTATAATGATTGGCTTCGGAAATCATCAGATCGTTATAGAATTTTTTCAATTCTTCGTCTTTGATATTTTCTGTCAGCACCTTGAAACGCTCACAGCTTCTGGCTTCTATCATTGCTGCAAATAGCATTTTATCTACCAAAAGGTCCGTCCTGTTCCCACCTTTTACAATGAATTTTATCAGGTCATTCACATAATCGTCTTTACGTGTTCTACCCAAAACGCCGCCTCTTTTTTTAATGATCTCGTGAACCTGGTTAAAATGGTCCATTTCTTCTTGCGCAATAGCTAAGAGTTCCGTTACCATTTCCGTATGCTCAGGAACCATTGTGATAAGCCCGATAGCATTGGTCGCTGCCTTTTGTTCACACCAGGCGTGGTCTGTAAGAATCTCTTCCAGATTATCTTCTGCAATATTAGCCCAACGCGGATCTGTAGGAAGTTTGAGACGAAACATTTTTATTTTTTTGTAAAAATAACAATTTGAAAGGATAAATGAATCTATATAAATACAATTTTTAAGAATAAATTATTTTATTACATTCAAATCGATATGGCACGAATATTGAAAATTTGGTAATTGTAAAATAATAAAATTATGAAAAATACAAAATTCTACAATCGTGCTAAATTTTTTCTATTTAGTATTTTGTCAATGTTTACTTACACATTATCCTTTGCTCAGGATTCCTTGGTTACAAAAACAACCAATGTGACCACACGAACAGAAGAATGGCAGACCAATCCACTTTATTGGGTTATTGGAGGTGTGATACTAATTATCATTATCGCAATCATCGCTTCAAGAGGAAGAAGAAAAGATGATTAAGAATATTAAAAAGCGCTGTAAAAGGCGCTTTATTTTTTTTCCGCCGTTTTTGCTCTCAAGAATTCTAAAACCTTCCAGCCTAAATCATCTACTTTTTTCAAGCCTTTGGAAATCAAAAATGCCAATAAAATATTGAATGGGTAAATAATCAAAACCAACAAATACCAAGGCAAAGAATCTTTCATCGGAACCACAAGGAAATAAACCAAAGACGAACTCATTCCCTGAGCGAAATAGAAAAAGATTGCATTCTGCCCAACATTAGTGAAGAAATTAGGCTTCTCAATCTTTAATCGATTATAGAAAACAAATAATGTAACCAATGAAAACAAAGTCCAAATGATGTAAGGAATTTTAGGTGGGAATTTTTGTTTGTTGAGTTTGTAGAAAATTTCCAACCCATAGTTCCAGAACATCCAAGCTAATGCGACGCCTACCAATCCATATAGAGCAGGAATCATTTTGTCCGGTATTGTCTTTCCGCGCATTTTGTTAGCGACTAAGAACACAATCATATAAAATGCTACATAACCAACCTGTCCGTTTGGATAATATTGCGGAAATATATTGAATATCAAAGTCAAAACCACGCAAATCCCAATAAACCAATTAATATGTTTCGGAAAGAATCTTAAAATCAAAACACCAAGAACAGTGAGGATATAATAAACCTTCAGATACCAAAAGCTTCCCATCACTACAGGAAATGTATCACAATTGGAATATTCGTGCAAGTACCAATTTCCCAGGATCTGCCATTGTGGTTCGGACGAAATGCTTGTCGGAACATATTTGCTCCCAAAGGTTGAGTAAAAATCCTTCAGCCATTCAAAAGATAAAAATGTCAATCCAAAAATCTTGAAAAAATAATCCAAAAAGAAGAGAAACGTCACAAAGATCATATACGTGATCTGCAACTTAAGCAATCTGTAAAATGTCTTTTCAATGTTACTTCCGGAAGTGATTCCACTCAGCGCATAAAACAACGCGACATCAAAAACCAAGGAAAACACTCTCGCTTCTGTCGGCATATAAAACTGTCCGCTCCAGAACGCAGTGTGGATGAAGATTATGGAAATCGTAGCCAGTCCTTTGGCAAAATCAATATAGAGATCTCTTTTCATTAATAGGATTAATTATCTGAAAGTCAAAAATATCATAATTTTCCAAAGTTCTTTATAATTATTTAACTTTTACTACTCGATTCTTATCCTTATTTTTGAAAGTTCAATTGCAAAAATGTCAGATATCATTCAACTTTTACCAGATCACGTTGCCAATCAGATTGCTGCAGGAGAAGTTGTGCAGAGACCGGCTTCTATTGTTAAGGAATTGTTGGAAAACTCTGTAGATGCGGGTTCCAGCAAGATCCAGCTAATCATTCGTGATGCCGGAAAAAATCTGCTTCAGGTGGTTGATAACGGTATCGGAATGTCAGAAACAGATGCCAGACTGGCTTTTGAACGTCACGCTACTTCAAAGATCCGCTCAACGGAAGATATTTTCAAAATTGCGACCAAAGGCTTCCGGGGCGAGGCTTTAGCATCTATTGCTGCGGTTGCCCAGGTTGAGCTTAAAACCAAGCAGAAAGATTCACCTGTTGGGACCAATATTTATATCGAAGGTGGAATTTTCCAGTTCCAGGAACCTGTACAGACGGTGGAAGGTTCTAATTTTTCTGTAAAGAATCTGTTCTACAATGTTCCTGCAAGACGCAAATTCCTTAAGAATGATAATGTAGAATTTCGTCATATCATTGATGAATTTCAGCGCGTTGCTTTAGCCCACGAAAACATCGAGTTTGAAATGTTTCATAATGACGAACCTGTTTTTAAGCTGAGAAAAGGCGGACAGATGCAGCGTATCGTGGATGTTTTCGGAAGAAAGCTTCAACCGCTTTTGATTCCGATCAAAGAAGATCTCGGTTGGGTCAATCTACAAGGATATGTAGCAAAACCAGAGGGCGCCAAAAAAGTAAGAGGCGAACAATTTTTCTTCGTTAACGGAAGATATTTCAAAAGTGCTTATCTCAGCAAAGCTGTTCAGGAAGCTTTTGATGGTCTGTTGCAACCTGGTTATATTCCGTCTTTTTTTCTTTATCTGGAATTAGATCCTGAAAAAATTGATGTTAATATTCATCCTCAGAAAACAGAAGTTAAGTTTGAAGATGAAGCTTTGATATTTGCACTGATGCGTTCCACGATCAAACGGTCTCTAGGCATATACAATGTTGCGCCAAGTCTCGATTTCGAAAGAGATCCAAAAATGGAAACTTTTTTTTCTCCGAGCAGGAGTAACCTAGGTGCGGCGACACCTTCAGCCATTAATGTGGACAGAGATTTTAATCCTTTTGTTGCAGAAAAGATTTCGAGCGAAGAAAAAATCAATCTGGCAGAACTTTATGAAGTAACCGCTTCGGCTGCACCTTCAAAAATCAATCTTTTTGAGGATGAGGATCTGGACGAGGATCTTTTCCGATTACCTAACGGCTATTGGCTCCTGAACAAAGACGGGCAGACTTATATGCTGGATCTGGGAAGAATGCATCGCGTACTGATGTCTTCTCATCAGGAAAATCTACCAACCAAAAAGGCGGGACAAAGTCTCTTGTTTTCTTTGGAATATCATCTGAATGAAATCGAGAAAAATAAATATAAATCCATCAAAAAATATCTTCCTGATTTCGGTTTCGAAATGACCTTAGCTCAGGAAAATGTTTTAAGAATAGAAGCTGTTCCGGAAGCATTGAAAGAGTCTCAAGTGATCAGATTTCTGGAAAAGATATTCGAAATTTTGGAATACCGAACCGAAGAAGATTTTTACAAATATTTTGAATATCAATGGGTTAAATTAAAAACCAAATCTAAATTCGATTTTATTTATAAAACAGAGGTTGAGCAATTGGTCAAAGATTTTATCGATCTTGGTTTTCCACAATATACGGTCAACGGAAAAAAATGCTGGTTGGAAGTCCCATTCGATGATTTTAAAAATAAATTTTAAGCTATGTTCTCTCAATTAACACCGGTTACCAAAAATATAATTATTATTAATGTCATCTTTTTTGTAGGTGCATTTTTGCTGGGAAATGCCAATATCAACGTTGACACCCTATTAGCAGGATATTTCCCTTTATCTCCCAATTTCAGATCCTGGCAGATTGTCACACATATGTTTATGCACGGTAGTATTCTTCATATTGCGTTCAACATGATGACATTGTGGAGCTTTGGTCCTGTTTTGGAACAGGTGCTGGGACAGAAAAAGTTTATAATATTATATTTTGCTTCAGGCTTGGGCGGATTTGCACTCTATAATATCTGGAATTTTTATGAAGTGAGTCAGCTTACAAATTATTTGACCAGCCAGGCCTATGATGTCCACGAGATTTACAAATATGCTGACAATAATTATGCTGGGGAAATGCCGATTTCTACCAATTCTGAAGCAGTAAGAGATGCTGCACAGCAACTTTTCATTATTCTGAAAACACCTATGGTCGGCGCTTCTGGCGCTATTTTCGGGGTTATTGCCGCTTTTTCAACGTTGTTTCCTGATGCAAAGCTGATGTTTATGTTTATTCCTTTTCCAATTAAAGCTAAATATCTGACACCGATTATTATTGTTGTTTCTATATTTTTAGGTTTCAGACAGTTTAGTGGCGATAACATAGCTCATTTTGCACATCTTGGAGGTGCATTGATTGGTTTTCTCTACATCTGGAATTGGAAGAAAAACAGAGACAGAATCCAATAATGAAAATCATCCGGTTCTTACTGACAATTCTGCATCTCATCGTTATTGGTCTTTTATTCGGGACAATAATGAATGCGTATATCCCACCAAGGGTTTTCGGATTTTTGAATCTTTTGTCGTTAGGATTTCCGATTCTGATCAGCTTTAATATTGTATTCTTAATTTTTTGGATTATAACCTGGAAAAAAAGAGCATTTATATTCCTTATATTGTCTTTATTTTTCATCATACCAACAAGACGTTGGATTAATTTTACTTCAACTAAAACAGAGACATCCAATCTTAAACTAATTTCTTTTAATGGGAAATTTGGAAAGTTAGGAAATGATGAAATCTATGACTTTCTCAATAAGCAGAATCCCGATGTTGTTTTCTTTCAGGAATATGATAACAAAAAGCCCCTAGACGGATTTAAGTATTTTGAAAATAGCTATCCAATTGTTAAAATCCAGTCCAAATATCCGATTTCGGAAAGTGGAATTGTAAGAACCGACGTTAATAATGGGATTTGCATCTATGCAGACATCAAAATCAGTGGGAAGTTGATCCGTTTTGTCAATGTCTATATGGAGCCGTTTTTCCTCGATAAGAAAATGGTTAAGCCAACAAAAGACATGGATGTCAATGAGCAAAAAGCAAAGAAAGTTTTGCATATGCTGATTCCGACATTCAAAAAGCACCAGACACAAATTGACCAGATCAAAGATTTTATCAATACATCGCCTTATCCTGTAATAGTCGGAGGAGATTTCAACGCAGTTCCGAATTCTTATGAGTATTACAAAGTTTCAGAAGATTTACAGGATGTTTTTCTCAAAGTCGGAAAAGGAAGCGGAACCAGTTTTCACGATTTCAAATTCCCTCTGAAAATCGACCACATTTTTGCATCAGAATCAATTGAGCCTATCAGTTATAAAGTGGATAGAAGTGTCCGGATCTCAGACCATTTTCCAGTAATTGCTGAATTTTATATCCAATAATTTTCGATATTTGTTGATATGAAACACATCTATTTTATCGCAATTTTTGTTTTTGCCATTTCTTGTTCCAAGAATAACTCTACAGTAAGCCAGGAAAATTTTGAAAAAACGCCTGCGATTACATACGATACAACTGCCATCGATTCTTTTGGACCCGGCGCAACTTCTGAAAGTGTCATGGCAAAAATCAATGCCGTTGCAATCAAACGTGAAAAAGATAGTTTAGCCGCAATTGCAAAAGCTGAACAGGAAAAACTGGATAAAGAGAAAGCAGAGAAAGAAGCACAAAAGATTAAAGAAGAAAAGGAAAAAGCTAAAACAGAACAGACTCCAACAGAAAATCTACCACCAAATCCATAAAAAAACCACCAAAATTTGGTGGTTTTTTATTAGAGTTAGAATCTAATATCTTATTTGTTATAAAGCTCTTCCACTTTATCCCAGTTGATCACATCAAAAAACGCAGACACATAATCAGGTCTTCTGTTTTGATAATTCAGGTAATAAGCGTGTTCCCAAACATCCAATCCAAGAATCGGGGTTCCTTTTACGTCAGCAACCGGCATTAGCGGGTTATCCTGATTCGGAGTTGAAGAAACAACCACAGAACCATCAGAATTTTTTACCAACCAAGCCCAACCGGAACCAAATCTCGTTTTCGCAGCGTTAGAAAAATCTTCTTTGAATTTCTCAAAACCTCCGATTTTCTCGATTTCAGCTTTCACGTTTCCAACTGGCTCTTTGCTTCCTCCCGGAGTCAGGATTTCCCAGAAAAGTGTGTGGTTAAAATGTCCGCCCCCATTATTTCTCACGGCCGGTTTATCTGTTCCTGTCTTTTGGATTTCTTCAAGAGATTTTCCTTCCAGCTCTGTTCCTGCAATTGCGTTATTAAGATTATCCACATAAGCTTGATGGTGCTTTGTATAATGGATCTCCATTGTTTTTGCATCAATCGTTGGTTCCAACGCATCGTATGCATAATTTAGTTTTGGTAATTCGAATGCCATAGTTTCGTATTTATTTGTTATTAATAAATGAGTTGGTCAAAAATACTCAATAATTATTCCTTAATCCAATAATCACAGTCATTTTATAAATATTTAACATCGAAATTTTTAATAAATTTTGTTGTAACTTTGAACCATTCTAAATAATTACAAACTTTATTTTAATTATTTGGGCAGCTTTATCCGCCTTCCGCTCCCGCTATTTTTGTCATTGCGAACGAAGTGAAGCAATCTACAGAAAGTTTCAACAATCGCAATAACAAAAATGAGCTCCGCTCAAGTCGGGCTGCGTGCAATTCTTTGTTAAGTTTTACACCTTTGTGAACCTTAAAAAGATATTTAATTTAAAAAAATCTTTGTGCACTTTGTGTTCAAAATCAAAAATCTAATTAAAACATGTTCGACATCAATCATATCAGAGCGCAATTCCCAATCCTGAACCAGCAAATTAACGGAAAACCGTTGGTTTATCTGGACAACGCAGCAACGTCACAAAAACCGATTTCGGTTCTGGAAACCTGGGAAAAATATTACGAAACCATCAATGCTAATGTTCATCGCGGGATTCACACTTTGAGTCAGTTGGCGACGGAAGAAATGGAACTTTCCAGACAGAAAATCCAAAAATTCATCAACGCCAAACACGACTATGAAGTTATCTTTACCAAAGGCACAACCGAAGGAATCAATCTGGTGGCTTATGCTTTGACGAATCAAATCAAGAAAGATGATGAGATAATCATTTCTTATCTGGAGCACCATTCCAACATCGTTCCGTGGCAGATGCTTTGTGAAAGAACCGGCGCAAAACTGAAAGTCATCCCAATGGACGAAAACGGAATTCTTCAAATCGATGTTTTGGATTCCTGGCTGAACGAAAAAACAAAAGTTGTTTCTGTTAATCAGGTTTCTAACGCTTTGGGAATCATTAATCCAATCGAACAGATCATTGAAAAAACAAGAAAACTTTCTAATGCTTATATTTTGATAGATGGTGCTCAATCCGCACCACATTTCAAAATCAATGTTCAGAAACTGGATTGTGATTTCTTCGTTTTCTCTGGACACAAGATGTACGCTCCAATGGGAACGGGAATTCTTTACGGGAAAGAATCCGTTTTGGAAAATCTTCATCCGTTCCATGGCGGTGGCGAAATGATTGCCGTTTGCAGCTTTGACGGAACAACATACGCAGGTTTACCTTTCAAATTCGAAGCCGGAACTCCGAATGTTGGTGGAAATATCGCTCTTGGTTCAGCTGTTGATTTCATTAATCAAATTGGTCACGATAATCTTCAAATCCACGAAAATGAGCTTCTGACTTATGCTCAGAAAAAACTTCTGGAACTCGACGGCATCAAAATCTATGGTGAAAAAGCCAATAGAACTGGTGTAGTTTCTTTCAATCTGGAAGGCGTCGGAATCGCATCTGACACCGGAATGATTCTCGACAAAATGGGAATTGCTGTGAGAACTGGACATCATTGTACGCAACCGATTATGGATTTCTTCAACATTGCCGGAACTGTTCGAGCAAGTTTTGCGGTTTACAACACTTTGGAAGAAATTGATATTCTTGTTGAAGGGGTGAAAAAAGCGCAGAGAATGTTGGTTTAATTTATATGAAAGTATATTTCACGCGGTTACTAATTCTGCAGATAAGCTTTAATAAAAATCTGTTTAATCAGCTGAATCCGCGAGAAAAAATAACACTTACAACCCTTTCAGAGTTTAAAACTCTGAAAGGGTTTTTTGATAAAACTGCCAAATTGTATTGTTTTTTCCCGTGGCATAGCTCTTGCGAAATTATAATCAACATACAACCAGATTGATTTTCTAAGCAATAATAGAGAGTTAATCTTCATATCCATTAAGATTAATGACAATATGTCATCAAGTATATTATGACAGAATTTGAAAATATCAATTTTGAAGAGATTCTTGACGAAGGTCTCGGAATCATTGCCGAAGAAATTAATTTCTCTGACTTCGACACTAAGGAAAGCGACGAATCTCAAAGTCTCTTTCCGATTCTTCCCGTAAGAAATATGGTAATGTTTCCTAAAGTGGTGATTCCCATTACAGCTGGAAGAGAAAAATCCAAAAAACTTCTGGAAGAAGCACAAAAGGAAAATAAATTCATCGGAATCATAAGTCAGAAAAATCCAAATGAGGAAAATCCAACGGAGAAAGACCTCTACACCATCGGAACTTTGGCTAAGATTATCAAAATCATCAAACTTCCGGAAGGTAATATCACCGCGATAACAAGAGGTGTTCAGCGTTTCAAAATCAAGAAAATGATTTCTCAGGAACCTTATTTTCTTGCGGAAATCACAAAACAAAAAGATTCTCCGCCAAAAGACAAAGAGGAATTCCTTGCTTTGATTGACAATATCAAAGATCTGGCAGAAAAAATTATCAATATCGACCCAAACATTCCAAATGCCGCACAATTTGCATTGAAGAATATCGAAGGCCAGGAAGATTTGTTGAATTTCGTTTCGGCAAATGGTAATTTTTCTTCAGATAAAAAACAACAATTGTTGGAAGAAAAAACTTTGACTGGTCGCGCCAAAGCTTTGTATGAACTGATGCACGATGATTTCCGTCATTTAGAATTGAAGAATCAAATTCATCAGAAAACAAGCAAGGATCTGGATAAGCAGCAACGCGAATACTTCTTGAACCAGCAAATCAGAACTATTCAGGAAGAATTGGGTGGCGGTGTCGAGTCTGATGCGGACGAAATCAAGAAAAAAGCTTCTAAAGTCAAATGGAATGCTGATGTGGAAGCCCATTTTCAGAAAGAATTACAAAGATTACAACGCCAGCATCCTAATTCTCCGGACTATAATGTTCAGCGAAATTATCTGGATTTCTTCACCGATTTGCCTTGGGAACATTATTCCAAAGATCATTTTGATCTCATCAAAGCGGAAAAGCTTTTGGACAAAGAACATTTCGGACTGGAAGATATCAAGAAGAGGATACTGGAACATATGGCCGTTCTAAAACTGAAGAACGATATGAAATCGCCAATCCTTTGTCTGGTTGGTCCTCCGGGCGTTGGTAAAACGTCTCTCGGGAAATCGATTGCGGATTCTTTAGGTAGAAAATATGTCCGCGTTTCTTTGGGTGGTTTGCACGACGAAAGTGAAATCCGCGGCCACAGAAAAACGTATATTGGTGCAATGGCGGGAAGAATTCTACAATCCATTAAGAAATCAGGAACATCTAACCCGGTAATTGTTCTGGATGAGATTGACAAAATTGGACAAGGCATCCATGGTGACCCAAGTTCGGCGTTACTGGAAGTACTTGACCCTGAGCAGAATAATAATTTTTACGATAACTTCCTTGAACTAGGGTATGACCTTTCCAAAGTGATGTTCATTGCGACAGCCAACTCATTGTCAACCATTCAGCGACCTTTGTTGGACAGAATGGAAATCATCAGCATTGCCGGTTATACTTTGGAAGAAAAGATTGAAATCGCCAAACGGCATTTGGTTAAAAAACAACTTCAGGAAAACGGCTTGGATGCAAAATCCTTGAAATTAGGAAATACTGAATTAAAACATATCATTGATGCTCATACTTCGGAAAGTGGAGTGAGAACTTTGGAAAAAAGAATTGCCGGAATCGCGCGTTGGGTGGCGCTCCAGATTGCAATGGAAAAAGAATTTGACCCGAAAATTTCCGTCGATAAAGTCGATGAAATTTTGGGTGTTCCAAGACCAAAAACATTGTCTGAAATTACGGATGTTCCCGGTGTTGTAACAGGTTTAGCCTGGACCAGCGTTGGCGGTGATATTCTTTTCATCGAAAGTATTTTGTCCAAAGGGAAAGGCGGTCTGACGATGACCGGAAATCTCGGCAACGTGATGAAAGAATCCGCAACAATCGCATTGGAATTTATCAAAGCGCATTATGAAGAGTTAGGTATTTCGGAAGAAGATATCGAGAAAAAAAACATCCACGTTCACGTTCCGGAAGGTGCAACGCCGAAAGACGGGCCGTCTGCCGGGATTGCGATGTTGACATCAATGGTTTCCAGCTACAAGAACAAAAAAGTGAAGCCTCACTTGGCTATGACCGGCGAAATCACCCTTCGTGGAAAAGTATTGCCTGTTGGCGGAATCAAGGAAAAATTATTAGCTGCAACAAGAGCTGGAATCAAGGAAGTGATTCTTTGCGAAGCGAACAAAAAAGATGTGGAAGAAATCAAAAAAGATTATCTGAAAAATCTTAAAGTCAACTATGTCAACAATATGAGTGAAGTGATTAAAATTGCTTTGAAATAGGTTTTAGAATAAACATTATAAATACTAATCCGTTCAGAATTCTCTGAGCGGATTTTTTTATTTTCAAATTCAATCTAAATTTTTTATAAAAGTTTTCTTAAGACAATTTTTGAATAGAAAAAAAGATTTAATTTAGAATTAAATTAAAAAACTATTCGTGGTATGAAATACGTCAAATTTATTCTATGTCTTCTTTTTGGATTAATGTTTATCAATGCCGGATTAGACAAGTTTCTGCATTATATGCCAATGCCTAAAATGGAACCTGAACAAATGAAATTGTTTGCAGCTTTTGGAGAAATCACCTGGCTCATGCCATTAGTTGGTACGGTTGAATTGATTGGAGGATTGCTTTTTATTTTGCCTAAAACAAGAGCCCTTGGCGCGATTGTTATTTTGCCGGTAATGGTTGGAATTGTTCTTCATAACTTCACACTGTTTCCTACAAACGAAGGTAGAATTATTGCTGTTATTCTTTTATTAATCAATCTTTGGATGCTGATTGATAATCGTGAAAAGTATAAAACATTGCTCAGCTAAAAATTAAAGGGAAGATTAATCTTCCCTTTTTTTATAATTTTTCAATAGCTTTTATAATTTGGCTGGGTTCTACAATCATAGCTTGCAAATGTTCTCCGGAATATTCCAAAAATTGTTTAGGTTCTGGAGCATTATTATAAATGACTTGCCCGTGTTCAAAAGGAACTGTTGTATCGCCTTTACTATAGATAAATAGTTTTGGAAGACCTTGCAAAGACTTCACATCTTCTTTCGCAGAATAAGGGGAAATCAAATATTTTTCGATGACGTCCTTCATTTCCGGCTTGAAATGGATTGCAATATCTGTAAATGATGACATTCCGCCGTCCAAGATCAATCCTGAAATTTTTGACTGATTATCTTTTGCGAGATGTGTTGCAATCTGAGAGCCCAAGGACGCCCCAAATAAATAGATTTTAGTATTACTAATATCTTTTCTCTTCAATAGATAGTCGAACATTTTTTGACCATCTGACGCAACATTAACGTGTGTTGGTTTTCCAGTTGATTTCCCGTAACCTCTTACATCCACCATTACAACTTGAAACCCTCTTTCTACTAATGGTTTTGTCATAAACTGATAAGTCGAGATATTTCCGCCTGCTCCGTGAAAAAACAAAATCGTTTTTTTGATCGATTTTGATTCCGGTTTCAAAATAACTGCTGTGATGGTATCGCTTTCAACAGGTAAATTTATATTTTCGATGTTTTTGAATTCCAAAGGTGTCATTTCTTTCTTAGGCTGATAGAATTTATCATCCATTTGAGCCTTAGAAAAAAAAGATAATAAGATTAGGAATAAAGAAAAGAATACTGATGTTTTCATTGTTTTAATTATTTGATGATTCAAAAGTATCATGATTGAAAATCAAAAGGAAAACATTCCTACTGAACCGGCAAAAAAACAGACCGAACTGTAGAATTCTTGGATAAACAAAAAAAGAGACTTAATATTAAGTCTCTTTTTAATTATATAAAATCTGATTTTAATCTCTAAGTCTGGCAATTACATCCAGTCCGCCTTTTGTCTTATCTCCAATCTTGCAAAGGATTTCTGTATCAAGAGGCAAAAAAACATCCATTCTGGAACCGAATTTAATAAACCCAAATTCGTGTCCGGCTTTGGCTTTGTCCTCGATATTACAATAGAAAACAATTCTTCTGGCCACATAACCAGCAATTTGGCGGAAGACCACTTGATGGTTGGTCAAACTTTGCACAGCAACTGTAGTTCTTTCGTTCTCGGTAGAAGATTTTTCGTGCCATGCAACCAGATATTTTCCAGGATGATATTTTTTATATGTCACATCGCCACTCACGGGATAACGGCAGATATGGACATTAAGCGGTGACATGAAAATAGAAACCTGAATACAATTAGCCTTCAAAACCTCATCTTCGAAAACCTCTTTTATCATGACCACCTTTCCATCAACTGGTGCAATCACATTTTCTGTATGATCCAAAATGGCTCTATTTGGAACTCTGAAAAACCAGAAAATCAATCCTAACATTACCAATAATGGAATTAGAATAACCAAAGACCATAATTGTAAATAATAAATGGATATGGTTCCGATAAATGCAATGAACAAAATCGCAACAACCAACGTTCCTTTCGATTCCTTATGTAGTTTCATAATGTTGTTTCTAAAATAGTTTTTCTAAAATAAAGTACAGGTAAATCACCGGCGCACAAATGATAAAGCTATCAAGTCTATCCAGAATTCCGCCATGACCGGGAATAATATTCCCACTGTCTTTCACTGCAAAACTACGCTTTAACTGACTTTCTACCAAATCGCCTAAAGGTGCAAATATAGAAATCAATAATCCGACAATCATCCAGTTTCCTCTAAGCTCAGGGAAATACTTCTCTACAAAAAAACCTAAAATCAAAGTCAGAATTACACCTCCGGCAAATCCTTCCCAGGTTTTTTTAGGAGAGACTTTTGGCGCCATTTTATGTTTTCCAAAAAATTTTCCTGTGAGATAAGCAAATGTATCACTACTCCATATTAATACAAAAAGCATAAATACTTCTAAAGTAAACGACTTATCCGGGTCAAGTGTGCTGAATTTTGGTAAACCCAAAGCAAAACCAAAAGGTAAAGCCAGATAAATAACTGTGAAAATCAGTTTACCATTCTCGAAATAAAGTTCTCTGGTATATTTGAAAAGTGTAATCGCTGCAATGGGAATTAACGCTAAAGCCAAAATCTCGCTGAAATTAACATCAAAGAAAAAACCGTGGTAAAAAAAACGTTTGCTAAAGCGGTAATAAATGATTGCCGCAACAGGAAAAACCAACCATTTGTAAATGCTGTTATCAAATTTCATAATTCTGATACATTCATAAAGTCCTATCACCAGGAAGAATGTTATCAATCCGTAAAAAAGATATTGCTGTTTTAAATCCGGAAAAATATTACCTAACAGATATTCTCCCAAAGGTGTGGTACACATTGCTATAACAAAGACATAAATAAGTCCCGATATAGTCCGTTGAATTAAATTTTTATCCAAAACTGAAGTTTAATCTTCCAGCAAAAGTAAGAAAAGTTTGGTATTATCCTTATTAGGAGTATCCAATTTGGACTGGCTACCGCTGATAGATGTAAGATTTTTAAGATTGCCGGCACGTTTTACCTTCATCATGGCTTCGTTAAGGTTGCTTGCAATCTGAGAAACATTAGCCATAATGATGATTTTACTTGGTAACCTTGAAGAATGATAATGAAGAATATTATTGTGAGAAAGCATAATCCTGCCGTCGAATGCGATCAGATATTCGCAGGTAATAAAAGCTGCATCATTTTGCTCTGTTAATTCGGGTGTATATTGCGTTTTGATGACGTCTAAGAAATTCTTCAGATCCTGATCCCAACAAAACACATTGTTAATCTGCTCTATCTTTATAATTTGATTAAGGGTCTGTAATGCTTCTGACTCGTCGGCACAATAATTAAAAAAACCACCTGAATGCGTAAAAAGCTGCGCAAACTTATAATCCAGATCCGCATCACGAAGTTGATCCGCCAGTTTTGTAACATCTGGTTCGGCCTCTTCGGGCTGGTTCATTATTTTATTTACGATTTTCTTAAACAGACTCAATTTCTGTAATTTTTTATTAATTATTACAAATGTAAAGAATTATTGCATTACTCTAAAAATCAAAACTTTGTTTTAATAAAAAAATCCTAAATAAATTAGGACTTTTTTATTATTTGCAATCAATTCGATAATTAACTCTCTGTATTTAAGACATTTCCGGCCTCAGCAGGATTGTCCACGCTTGATACTGGTTTTTCGGTCAATTCCGGATCCCATGCCCGTTTTCCAAAAATTTCTTCAAGATCTTCACGGAAAATCACTTCTTTATCCAATAATTTCTGAGCCAAGGCATCTAGTTTATCTCTGTTTTCAGTTAGGATATTAACCGCTCTTTGATATTGTGTTTCGATCAGTTTAGAGATCTCTTCATCAATCAATTTGGCAGTTTGCTCAGAGTAAGGTTTTCCAAAGCTATATTCTGACTGACCTGAACTGTCATAGTAAGAGATATTACCAACCTTATCATTCAGACCATAGATCGTAACCATTGCCTGGGCCTGTTTGGTTACTCTTTCCAAATCAGACAAAGCACCAGTAGAAATGTTTCCGAAAACAGCCTGTTCTGCAGCTCTACCACCCAATGTTGCACAAATCTCGTCCAACATCTGTTCAGTCGTTGTCAACTGTCTTTCTTCCGGAAGATACCAAGCTGCACCAAGTGAACGTCCTCTTGGAACAATTGTTACTTTTAGAAGTGGCGCTGCATGTTCTACCAACCAGGATATGGTTGCGTGACCGGCTTCGTGAAAAGCAACTCTTCTTTTTTCAGAAGGCTTAATCGCTTTATTTTTCTTTTCAAGACCGCCGATAATTCTATCAACCGCATCCAGGAAGTCTTGTTTTGTGACTGATTCGTGAGAGTTTCTTGCTGCAATCAGTGCCGCTTCGTTACAAACATTCGCAATATCAGCACCGCTGAATCCCGGTGTTTGCTTTGCCAAGAATTCTCTGTCAACAGTATTGTCCAATTTGATCTTCTTCAGGTGAACATCAAAAATCTGTTTTCTCTCATGAAGTTCCGGTAAATCAACATAAATTGATCGGTCAAAACGCCCTGCTCTCATCAAAGCTTTATCCAGGATATCGGCTCTGTTGGTTGCTGCCATTACGATCACATTGGTATCTGTCCCGAAACCATCCATTTCCGTAAGTAACTGATTTAATGTATTTTCACGTTCATCATTACCTCCTGTAAAATTACCTTTTCCTCTTGCTCTACCAATCGCATCAATCTCATCGATAAAGATAATTGCCGGAGATTTAGCTTTTGCCTGTGCAAAAAGATCTCTTACTCTGGAAGCTCCGACTCCAACAAACATCTCTACAAAATCAGATCCTGACAAGGAAAAGAAAGGGACTTTGGCTTCACCGGCAACAGCCTTTGCCAATAATGTTTTACCAGTTCCCGGAGGACCTACCAAAAGAACACCTTTCGGGATTTTTCCTCCCAGTTTTGTATATTTTTCTGAATTTTTCAAGAAATCTACAACTTCCTGAACTTCTTCTTTAGCACCTTCCAATCCAGCAACGTCCTTGAAAGTTACCTGGATTTTATCTTTTTCATCAAATAATTTAGCTCTTGATTTTCCGATACTGAAGATTTGTCCGCCGGGACCGCCTGCGCCACCTCCCATTTTTCTGAAAAGCACAAAATAGAATAGAGCCATAATGCCTATCCAGAAAAGAGCTGTGAACAAAAGATCTGAGAAAAATCCCTGGCTTTTTCCGAATTCCATTCTTGCCTGTTTCGGAAGTTTGGAATTGATGCTGTCAAATTTTTCCTGGAAATATCTTAAATCACCATAAGTCAATACAAAATCCGGGCTCGGTTTGATATTGATTACAGAAAGCGGATCGCTTTTTTTGTCACCTTTTTGTAACTCGGCCTTCGCTTCCTTGGTAAGATAAACATCAGCCTTAAAGCTATCTCTGTAAACCATTACCTCGTTGACCTTACCCTGTTGAACCAAGCCGTAAAATTCTTTTTCATCTATGTTTTTTACCATAGAATCTCCCAAAAGTCCTGGAAGAAATATGAGTAAAATAAGTCCCAATAATACGGGTATGAACCAATTGAATCCTTTGTTATTCATCCTTGTTTTTTAAAATAATTGATGATGCAACCGTTGCATCTTTTAGCTTTCTACCTTTGTGATTTTTGCATCACCCCATAGCTCCTCGATATCATAATATTCTCGGATCTGTCTCTGGAAAACGTGTACAACCACAGAAACGTAATCTACCAATACCCACATTGCATTTTCCGTACCTTCCACATGCCATGGTCTTTCCTTGATATCGTTTCTTACTTTTTTTTCTATATTGCCGGCAATTGCAGAAACCTGAGTGTTTGAGTTTCCACTGCAGATGATAAATGTATCTGCTGCTGAATTTTCTATGCCTGATAAATCGAAAATCTGAACGTCTTCTCCTTTGGTATCCTGAATCGCTTCTACGATTTTGTCGATTAATAATTGTTTTTCTGTACTTTTACTCATTCAAAAAAATTGTCTAATTGCAAATTTATTGATTTTTATCTATTTATCTTTTGTTTCGTCAGTTATTATATCTTAAAGTTTTCATAAATGAGTCAATTAATCCATCTCGAAAATTGTTTTTCTACAAATGATGAAATTATTACCCTCATAAATGATGACGAATCAACTGCTGTTTTTACTTTTAATCAATTAAAAGGCCGGGGGCAATATGGCAATATCTGGAAGGCAAACCCTAATCAAAATCTTGCCTACTCACTGGCAGTTAGAAATGATAAAATCAATATTACAGATATTTCTCTCAATTATTATACCGCTATTATTGTTCGAGATTTTCTTGACAATCTGACAAAATCCCAAGTCAAAATAAAATGGCCCAACGATATCATCCTCAACGGAAAAAAAGTTTGCGGCATTCTTATCGAAAAAAAGAAAGTTAATAACCTGGAATATTACATCCTGGGAATCGGAATTAATGTGCTGCAGGAAGATTACTCCCAACTACCAAAAGCCGGTTCGGTTTACACAGCAACAGGATTAATATTTGATTTACAGGAATTTGCACTGGATTTTCACCACGCTATGATTTCGAAATTGGATACTAATATTTCTGAAGAAGAAATTTTAGCACAATACAATCGGTTCCTTTTTAGAAAAAATGAGATAAGTGTTTTTCAGAAAAATAATGTCCGCCAAAATGGCATCATCAAAAATGTTGACGAAAATGGCTTTCTATGGATTGACTTGGAAAACGAAGGTTTACAAAAATTCTTCCACAAAGAGATAGAAATGTTCTATTAGTCTTAAAAAAAATCTACAAATCATCAACTCCGCAAAAAAAATTCGGGCAACTAAAAAATTAAAATTTATTCATTTGCTCTCTTGATATAGAGATACGCAGCAATCGGCGCAAAAACGATATTCGGAAGCCACATTGCTAAAAGTGGAGGTAGTGTTTTGTTCTCGGAAACGACATTCAGTACCTGAAATGAAAAGACGAATAAAAATGCCAACGCAATTCCCAAAGCAAGGTTAAGCCCCAGTCCACCTCGTTTTTTCTGCGATGATAGTGACAATCCCAAAAATGTCAATATAATAATCGAAACCGGCATCGATGTTCTTTGATAAAGCTCATTATAAAAAGAAGTCACATTACTGTTTCCTTTCATTTTTTCACGATCTATCATTTCAAGAAGCTCAGGGGTGGTTTTATTTTGTGCTACTAATTTATCGGGAAATAGTTCTGACGGCGGCATTTTAAAATCCTGAATTTTTGTCGAACCATTCCCAAGAATTTCGGTATTGTTTTTTGAGGCGGTCCGCTCAGCGTAATTATTAATAACAAAATATTTCTTCTTGGCGTCCCAATTGATATCCATCGCTGTAATCTGATAGATCAGCTTTTTGTTTTTATCAAATCTCTGATACATATATCCGGATCCGCGGTTTTCCTTTTTGTTATAACTATTAACAAAGATATACTCACTGGGATTGATATTGGATGCAATCGTCATATTACCCAAAAGTTTTTCTTTATTAATCGAATTATATGTATAAGGCTCAAGAACATTTTTCTTGATATTGGACCAGGGCAAAATAAAATGATTGAGCGCTAAAGTGATAAATGCGATGAGAATCGATGTGATCAAATAAGGTTTTGCAAACCTATGAAAACTTGCGCCACTGCTGATAACTGCAACAATTTCCGTGTTATTGGCCATCCTGGATGTAAAAAAAATCACGGTGATAAAAACCAGGATCGACATAAAGGTCAGAATGAGGTTCAGAATCCAGTATGGATAAAAATTCAAAAGAAAATAACCAACCGTGAATCCGTTACTCTCAATCCTCGGTGTTTTGGACTGGACATCAACCACCAGAATAATAACAGACAATAAAGCCAACATAAAAATGAGGGTTCCCAGATATTTTTTGATGACGTAAAGGTCTATGATTTTCACGTTCTATAATTGAAATGATGATTGATAATTAATTATCTGTCTTGATTTTTAAATCCTGATTCTAATCTAAAGTCTTTTCTTCAGTTGCGGAATAATCTGCTCTTTCCATTGGTAAAAATCTCCGGCAACAATATGTTCTCTCGCTACTTTTACCAGATCCAGATAAAATGCCAGATTGTGAATTGACGCAATCTGCTTTGCGAGATATTCTTTCGCTACGAAAAGGTGTCTTACATAAGCTTTGCTGTATTCCTGATCCACAAAACTTGTCCCAAACTCGTCGAGAGGTGAAAAATCGGTTTTCCATTTTTCGTTTTTCATATTCATCACACCTTGCCAGGTGAAGAGCATCGCGTTTCTGGCATTTCTTGTCGGCATCACACAATCCATCATATCCACACCAAGACCGATGCTTTCTATAATGTTCCAAGGCGTTCCAACACCCATCAGGTATCTTGGTTTTTCTTTTGGAAGAATATCTGTCACTTCATTGGTAATTCTGTACATTTCTTCCTCCGGTTCGCCAACAGAAAGCCCGCCAATCGCATTACCTTCCGCACCAGCTTCGGAAATGACCTCAGCAGAAATCTTTCTCAAATCAGAATAAGTTGAACCCTGAACAATCGGGAACAATCTTTGCTTGTGTCCGTATAATTCCTTATTTTGTTCCGTCCACTCGATACATCTTTTCAACCAACGGTGTGTAAGTTCCATTGAGGTTTTTACGGCATTGTAATCACTCGGATAAGCAATGCATTCATCAAATGCCATAAAAATATCGGCTCCGATTTGTCTTTGGGTTTGCATAGAAACCTCCGGCGACATAAAATGCAAACTACCATCGATGTGAGACTTGAATTTCACGCCTTCTTCTGTAATTTTTCTACTTTTTGCCAAAGAAAAAACCTGATAGCCACCAGAATCTGTAAGGATTGGCCTGTCCCAGTTCATGAATTGGTGAAGTCCACCAGCCTGTTCCATAATATCCATTGTCGGACGCAACATGAGGTGGTAAGTGTTTCCTAAAATGATCTGTGCTTTTATATCTTCTTTCAGCTCCTTTTGGTGAACGGTTTTCACTGATGCCACAGTTCCAACCGGCATAAAAATCGGAGTTTGAATCTGTCCGTGGTCTGTCGTAATAACTCCAGCTCTTGCCTTTGATTCTGAAGTTTTTTCGATTTCAAAAAATTTCATTCGTATATTCTAAATTTCGCCTTCGGTTATTATTTTGCCGAATGGAACTTGTTTCTGCATAATTTATCTCGCTTGTGCCGGAACATTGCCGCTTTCTTTCAGCTTTTTACTGATATATTCTTCAGCTTTTGGATCTTTTGATTGTATAATATCCTGAGCTTTGTCAAAAATATCTTTTATTGTTTCCGGCTTCGTCATATAGTATTTATAACTTTCTGTAAATAATTCTCCTTTGATGTTGTATTTTTTCAGAATAAATCTCGTCGCGTTTTCTGAATCGATATTACCTCCAATGGT